>NZ_CP137630.1:0-72500 GCF_033348475.1 Aeromonas sp. XH
AGGATCTTATTTGCTGGATCCGTGCGGCGGCAACTGGAGATCCGGCCACTAAAAACGTAGAATAGCCGGTCTTTACTTAATCAATTGACGGGAGTCTAGAGTGACTGCTTCGCTATGGCAGCAGTGCCTTAACCGGCTGCAAGATGAGTTGCCCTCGGCAGAATTCAGCATGTGGATCCGGCCGCTTCAAGCGGAGTTGAGTGACAATACTCTGACCCTGTATGCACCGAACCGCTTCGTTCTGGACTGGGTGCGCGACAAGTACCTGCTCCGGGTCAACGGCATCATCAACGAGCTGTGTGGGGCCGATGCTCCCACCCTGCGTTTTGACATCGGCAATCGCCCCCATCCCGTCGCGGTCGCCAGGGCGCCGGCACGCGGTGTCGATCCTGTGAATAACTCTCCCAAGAGCTGGGAGAACAAGGCCGAAGCCAAGCCCGAGCCGAATCACAAGAGCAACACCAACGTGAACTACACCTTCGAGAATTTCGTCGAGGGTAAGTCCAACCAGCTGGCCCGTGCGGCTGCCCGTCAGGTGGCAGACAATCCGGGTGGCGCCTACAACCCGCTGTTCCTCTACGGTGGCACCGGTCTGGGCAAGACCCACCTGCTGCACGCCGTTGGCAATGCCATCAAGGATCGCAAGAAAGACGCCAAGGTCATCTACATGCACTCCGAGCGGTTCGTGCAGGACATGGTGAAGGCGCTGCAGAATAACGCCATTGAAGAGTTCAAGCGTTATTACCGTAGCGTCGATGCCCTGCTCATCGATGACATCCAGTTCTTCGCGAACAAGGAGCGCTCCCAGGAGGAGTTCTTCCACACCTTCAACGCCCTGCTCGAAGGTAACCAGCAGATCATCCTGACCTCGGATCGCTATCCGAAGGAGATCAACGGGGTGGAGGATCGTCTCAAGTCCCGCTTCGGCTGGGGTCTGACGGTGGCGATCGAACCGCCCGAGCTGGAGACCCGGGTTGCGATCCTGATGCGCAAGGCGGACGAGAACCAGATCCACCTGCCAGACGAAGTGGCCTTCTTCATCGCCAAGCGGCTTCGCTCCAACGTCCGTGAACTGGAAGGCGCCCTCAACCGGGTGATCGCCAACGCCAACTTCACCGGCCGCGCCATCAACATCGACTTCGTGCGCGAGGCGCTGCGCGATCTCCTGGCCTTGCAGGAGAAGCTGGTCACCATCGACAACATCCAGAAGACGGTGGCGGAGTACTACAAGATCAAGCTGGCGGATCTGCTCTCCAAGCGCCGCTCCCGTTCCGTTGCCCGCCCGCGCCAGCTGGCGATGGCGCTGGCCAAGGAGCTGACGAACCACAGCTTGCCTGAGATAGGGGATGCCTTTGGTGGCCGTGACCACACCACAGTTCTTCATGCCTGCCGCAAGATCGAGCAGCTGAAGGAAGAGAGTCACGACATCAAGGAAGACTATTCCAACCTGATCCGTACCCTTTCTTCCTGATAACGGAACGGAGTGCACAGATGCAGATTGCATGTTCCAGCCTGATCCGAATCCTTTCCTCCCAATAACAACGGAGAGCACAGATGCAGCTCGAAATTAGCCGTGAGGCCCTGTTACGTCCCCTGCAACTGGTGTCCGGTGCCCTGGGTGGCCGGCCGACCCTGCCCATCCTCGGCAACGTCCTGCTCGATGTCAGCAATGGCCTGCTGTCGCTGACCGGGACCGATCTCGAGGTGGAGATGATCGGACAGGTCTATCTCAACAGCGACAGCCAGGATGGCCGCACCACAGTGCCGGCGCGCAAGCTGCTGGACATCTGTCGCGGTCTGCCGGAAGGGGCGGAGATCCGCTTCAGTACCGAGGGAGAGCGCCTCATCATCCGTTCCGGCCGCTCCCGCTTCAACTTGTCGACCCTGCCGGCGACCGAATACCCGAACATCGAGGATTGGGAATCCGTGCTCGAGTTCGACATCAGCCAGCTGGAGCTGAAAAAACTCATCGACGCGACCCAGTTCTCCATGGCGAGCCAGGACGTGCGTTACTACCTGAACGGCATGCTGTTCGAGAGCGAAGGTCACGGCCTGCGTACCGTGGCGACGGACGGTCACCGGCTGGCCACCTGCCGCCGCGAAGTGGTGCAGGAATCGCTACCCGATCATCAGGTCATCCTGCCCCGCAAGGGGGTGCTGGAGCTGGTGCGCCTGCTGGAAGCGGAAGACAAGCCGGTGCGGCTGCAAGTGGGCCGCAGCAACCTGCGCGCCGCCCTGGATGGTTTTATCTTCACCTCCAAGCTGGTGGATGGCCGTTTCCCGGACTGGCGCCGCGTCATCCCGAGAGGGAGCGACAAGGCCCTGATCGCCGGTCGCGAGGATCTGCGCCAGGCCTTTGCCCGTGCCGCCATCCTCTCCAACGAGAAATTCCGTGGGGTGCGTCTCAATCTGCAGGAAAACCTGCTGCGCATCACCGCCAACAACCCGGAACAGGAAGAAGCCGAAGAGCTGCTTGACGTACAATACGCCGCTGGCGAGATGGAGATCGGCTTCAACGTCTCCTATGTGCTGGACGTGTTGAATACGTTAAAATGTGACCAGATCCGGATCAGCCTGAGCGATTCCATCAGCAGCGCCATTATTGAGGATTTTGAGAACCAAGATGCCCAGTACGTGGTGATGCCGATGCGGATCTAGTCGTGACCCTGGTCAAACTCCAGCTCAGCGACTTTCGCAACATCCAGCACGCCAGTCTCGCGCTGTCTCCCGGCCTCAATATTCTGGTCGGGAGCAACGGCAGCGGCAAGACCAGCGTGCTGGAAGCCATTCATTATCTTGGTCTCGGCCGCTCGTTTCGTACCCATTTGACCGGGCGGGTCATCCGCCAGGGCGAGCGGGCCTTTACCCTGTTTGCCCAGTGCGAGCTGGAGGGGCGTCAGGTGCCCATCGGGCTTGCCAAGGACAAGGGGGGCGAAACCCAGCTCAAGATCGCCGGTGCCCAGGCCCAGCGCCTGGCCGATCTGGCGGAGCTGTTGCCGGTACAGTTGATCCACCCCGATGGTTTCAGCCTGCTGACCGGTGGGCCCCAGGCTCGCCGGGCCTGGCTCGACTGGGGTGTTTTCCATCAGGAGCCGACCTTCTTCTCCCTCTGGGGGCGGGTGCGTCGGCTGTTGAAGCAGCGCAATGCCTTGCTGCGCCAGAGCACCCAGTATCGTCAACTGGCGTTCTGGGATCAGGAACTGGTGCGACTGGGTGGCGAGTTGGCGGAGTTTCGCGCCAGTTATTGTCAGGCCATTACGCCCCTGATCAAGGAGATGACGGCGGATTTTCTGCCGGAGTTCGACATCAGTCTTGGATTCTATCGAGGCTGGGAAAAAGACACTCCCCTCGATGCATTGCTGGAGGCGGGGTTCGAACGGGATCGTTCGCTGGGGTACACTGGGGTCGGTCCGCAGAAGGCGGACGTACGGCTCAAGGCGAACGGCGTGCCCGCGCAGGATATTTTGTCCAGGGGTCAGCTGAAGTTGCTGGTCTGTGCCATGCGGCTGGCCCAAGGGCTCTATTTGAATCAACATAGCAGCCGCGGCTGTATTTTTTTAATTGATGATTTTGCCTCTGAACTGGATGTCGACAAACGTCGTCTGCTGGCCGCAAGGCTGAAGCAGTGCGCGTCCCAGGTGTTCATCACCGCCATCGATACCGGTCAGCTCGCAGACATGATGGATGCGAGTGACTGCAAGCTGTTCCACGTGGAACAAGGCAAGATCTCCGAAACGTTAGAGAAGGCAGAGAGTAAGCTATGAGTGAAAATACTTACGACTCCTCGAATATCAAGGTGCTCAAGGGCCTGGATGCGGTCCGCAAGCGCCCGGGGATGTATATCGGCGATACGGACGATGGATCGGGCCTGCACCACATGGTGTTCGAGGTCGTCGACAACTCCATCGACGAGGCTCTGGCTGGCTACTGCTCCGATATCCAGGTCAAGATCCATTCCGACGGCTCCGTCTCCGTGCGCGACAACGGTCGCGGCATTCCGGTGGACATCCACCCGGAAGAGGGTCGTTCCGCCGCCGAAGTCATCATGACGGTGCTGCACGCCGGCGGCAAATTCGATGACAACTCCTACAAGGTGTCCGGCGGTCTGCACGGTGTGGGTGTCTCCGTGGTGAACGCGCTTTCCGACAAGCTGCTGCTGACCATTCGCCGCAACGGTCATGTCTACGAGCAGACCTATCATCTGGGCGAGCCGCAGGCACCCCTCAAGCAGATTGGTGACAGCACCGGCACCGGGACCGAAGTCCGCTTCTGGCCGAGCCCGACCATCTTCAGCGACACCCTGTTCCACTACGAGATCCTGGCCAAGCGTCTGCGCGAGCTCTCCTTCCTCAACTCCGGCGTCTCCATCCGCCTGATGGACGAGCGTGACGGCCGCGAGGCGCACTTCTGCTACGAAGGGGGCATCAAGGCCTTCGTCGAGTACCTGAACCAGAACAAGACCCCGATCCACCCGAAGGTGTTCCACTTCACCACAGAGCAGGACGGCATCGGTGTCGAAGTCGCCATGCAGTGGAACGACGCCTATCAGGAAGGGGTCTACTGCTTCACCAACAACATTCCGCAGCGGGATGGTGGTACCCACCTAGTGGGCTTCCGTACCGCGCTGACCCGGACGCTGAACAACTACATGGACAAGGAGGACTACAGCAAGAAGGCCAAGTCCGCCGCCAGTGGTGACGACGTCCGTGAAGGTCTGATTGCCGTTATCTCCGTCAAGGTGCCGGATCCCAAGTTCTCCTCCCAGACCAAGGACAAGCTGGTCTCGTCCGAGGTGAAGACCGCCGTGGAACAGGCGATGGGCGAGAAGCTGGCAGACTTCCTGCTGGAGAACCCGGGCGACGCCAAGATCGTGGTCAACAAGATCATCGATGCGGCCCGTGCCCGCGAAGCGGCCCGCAAGGCCCGCGAACTGACCCGCCGCAAGGGCGCGCTGGATATCGCCGGTCTGCCCGGCAAGCTGGCCGACTGTCAGGAGAAAGACCCGGCGCTCTCCGAACTCTACATAGTGGAAGGGGACTCTGCGGGCGGTTCCGCCAAGCAGGGTCGCAACCGGAAGAACCAGGCCATACTGCCGCTCAAGGGCAAGATCCTGAACGTGGAGAAGGCCCGTTTCGACAAGATGATCTCCTCCCAGGAGGTGGGCACCCTGATCACCGCCCTGGGTTGTGGCATCGGTCGCGACGAGTACAACCCGGACAAGCTGCGCTATCACAACATCATCATCATGACGGATGCGGACGTCGATGGTGCGCACATCCGTACCCTGCTGCTGACCTTCTTCTATCGTCAGATGCCGGAAATCATCGAGCGTGGCTACGTCTTCATCGCCCAGCCGCCACTCTACAAGGTGAAGAAGGGCAAGCAGGAGCAGTACCTGAAAGACGAGGACGCGCTGCTGCAGTACCAGACCGCCATGGCGCTGGACGGTGCCACCCTGCACGTCAACGAGTCTGCCCCGGCCATCGGTGGCGAGGCGCTGGAGCGTCTGGTGAACCAGCATCGCTCCGTGACTCACCTCATCACCCGCATGTCCCGCCGCGCGCCGGAAGCCGTGCTGACCCAGCTGATCTATCAGCCTGAGTTGAACGAAACCCTGCTGGCCAGCGAGAGCGATCTGCAGGCCTGGTGCCAAAGCATGGAGGCCGTGCTCAACGAGAGCAACCATGGCATCCAGTACCAGATGCAGGTGCGCCGCGACGAGGAGCGCAGCCTGTTCGTGCCCCACGCCGTGGTACGCCAGCACGGGGTCGACCGTGAATACCCGCTGAGCTACGACTTCCTGCAGTCCGCCGAGTACCGTCAGCTGGTCTCCCTGGGCAAGGAGATCGCCAACCTGATCGAGGAAGGCGGTTACATCAAGCGTGGCGAGAAGGTCAAACCGGTCGCGAACTTCGTGGAAGCGGTCGAGTGGCTGATGGGCGAAGGCAAGCGCGGCATCTACATCCAGCGCTATAAAGGGCTGGGGGAGATGAACCCGGAGCAGCTGTGGGAGACCACCATGGATCCGGAAGCCCGTCGCATGCTGCGCGTCACCATAGACGACGCGGTCGGCGCCGACCAGCTCTTCTCCACCCTGATGGGGGATGCCGTAGAGCCCCGTCGCGACTTCATCGAGACCAACGCCCTGCGGGTTGCCAACCTCGACGTCTAATCAGACGGTCCGACAACAATCAAAAGCCGCTCCTCGTGAGCGGCTTTTTGTTTTCTGGGTGGAAGGGACATGGCGCGTTCCACGTGAAACATGGCTCCGTCTTGATGGTGCCGGTTCAGCCCAGTTCGGGGGCCGGGCAGTAGAGGCGCAGACGATGGCCATCCGGATCGAGCGCCATGCAGGTGTAGCCAAACTCCATCCGGGTCGGTGCCTGGATCAGGGTGAGACCGCGTGCCTGCCACTCGGCAGACTGTCTATCGACGGCGACATCATCAGGGAGGGCGAAGGCCAGCTCCATCGCTCCGGCCGCTTGGGTCACTGCGGGCTCGACCGTGGTGCTGGACCAGAGTGCCAGTCTGGCGCCTGATTCGAATACGAACATGGCAAAGGTGGGGGACTCCTCCACCGGTGAGTGTCCGAACAGCTCGCGATAGAAGAGAGTGCTATGAGCCGGGTTGGCAACGTAGAGGATGGTGAACTGGGGGACTAACATGGTGATGCACCTTGCTGATGAAATGGCGCAATGGCGCCGACCCCGTCAGCATGGCGCGACCTGCTGTCAGTTTCTGTCAGCAATGAATCTGGGTTGCGGGATCTGCTGGCTGTCGCGCCACTCCTTCAGCAGGCTCTCTCTGCTTTTGGGATAGCGGCAATCTTCAGTCTGCATCCGGGTGATGCGATCGACCCGAAAGTGGCGAAAGCCCTGACGCAGCTCGCACCAGGCCACCAGTACCCGCACCTGCTCGAAGTAGCCGAGGGCAAAGGGCCAGACGGTGCGCTCCGAACTCTCCTCCTTGAGATCCCGATAGCCCAGGGTCACCTTGCGTTGCTGGCGGATGGCGCTGCGCAACGGGGCTTCATCGGTGAGGCGGTCGCTGCGGGAGGTACCGATCAGCAGGGCATTGCTCTGGAGCTGCTGACGATAGTCGGCGGGTAGCACGGCCTCTATCTTGGCCAGCGCGCTGCTGGCGGCGGTACTGAGGGCATGATCGGCATGGGCCGCCACCCAGCGTGAACCCAGCACCAGTGCGTCCAGCTCCTCCTCGCTGAACATCAGCGGCGGCAGCATGAAGCCGGGGCGCAGCACATAGCCGATGCCCGCTTCCCCCTCGATATGGGCGCCTTGTGCCTGCAGGGTGGCGATATCCCGATAGAGGGTGCGCAGACTGATGCCAAGCTGGCTTGCCAGCTCGGTGCCTGTGGTGGCGTAGCGATGGCCGCGCAGCAGTTGCAGCAGGGCCAGCAGGCGTTCGGAACGGGACATGATGTGGCTCCTCAAGATCTCCGCTCAGGGTGCCATGTTTGTGACTGGGGGAGGAAGCACAATGAGGAAAAAAGTCTGCCACGGGCGGCAAGAAGATTTTTCGAGCAGGGCCCTTGAAAGCCAAATGCTGGCCCCTATATAGATAACAAGGCCGGAACGCTCGACAGAGGTTTCGACCAGGCGCCCGTCCATCAGGAGGGCAAACAATCCGTTATCGCTCACAAGAGGGTAATACTATGCGTTCTATCGACTTTTCTCCGCTCTATCGTTCTGCCATCGGTTTCGATCGTCTGGCCAATCTCATCGAATCTGCCGCCAGCAATGGCAATGCCGGATATCCCCCCTACAACATCGAGCAGCTGGGTGACAGCGACTACCGCATCAGCATGGCGGTGGCGGGCTTTACCCAGGAAGAGCTGGAGCTGAGCTTCCAGGAAAATCTGCTGACGGTGAAGGGCAACAAGCAGGCCGACACCGAGCGCAACTACCTCTATCAAGGCATAGCCGAGCGCGGCTTCGAGCGCCGCTTCCAGCTCGCCGACTACGTGCGGGTGAGGGGGGCCGACCTGAAAAACGGTCTGCTGCACATCGATCTGGTGCGCGAAGTGCCCGAGGCGATGAAGCCCCGCAAGATCGAGATCAACGGCTGACAGCCTGACCTCGTTGCATTGTTGATGTTTCCCGGGTGCCGATTGACGGGCCCGTGGAGAGTAAACCCTGTTGCTTGTTAGAAGGATAGGATCATGCGTAACCTCGATTTTTCTCATCTCTATTCCAACGCCGTCGGCTTCGAGCGAATGGCCCGCGAGCTGGAAGGCCTGTTCGATCAGAAGACCTCGGCCTACCCCCCGTACAACATCGAAAAGCGCGATCACGACAGTTACCTCATCACGGTTGCCGTGGCCGGTTTCGATCGCAATGAGCTGGAGCTGGAGACCGAAAACGGCACCCTCAAGGTGAAGGGGCGCAAGGTCGCCACCATGGGCGAGCGCCAGTTCCTCCACCAGGGGATCGCCGAGCGGGACTTCGAGCTCGCCTTCAAGCTGAGCCAGCACGTGGAAGTGCAGGGGGCTAAACTGGAGCACGGTCTGCTGACCATAGAGCTGGCCCGGGAGCTGCCGGAGGCGCTCAAGCCCCGCGCCATTCCCATCGGCAAACCCGAGCAACTGGCGCTGCCCGGTTAAGCAAACCGGATCGCGACAAACAAGAGAGGCCTGCATTTGCAGGCCTCTCTGTTTTTGCAGCATGGGGTTAGCCGGCGTAGAGGCTGTTGATCTCGTCGGCCAGGATGGCGATGCCACGGCGCACCAGCTCCTCGCTCTGGGAGTAGTTGAGGCGGATGCACTCCTGGCTGTGGCGCCACTCGGGGTCGTCGATGCCGGGGAAGAAGTAGTGGCCGGGCACGATCAGCAGGTTCTTCTCCTTCAACCGCTCGTAGAGCGCCTGACTGTGGATCGGCAGGTCTTCGAACCAGAGCCAGAGGAAGAGGGCACCCTCCGGCTTGTGGATGTGGAAGCGCGGATCCGGAATGGCCTCGCGCAGCAACTGGACCGCGAAGGCGGCTTTCTGCTGGTAGAAGGGTTTCACCACCTGTTCGCTCAGGGTGATGATGTCACCGCTCTCTATCATCGGAATGGTGATGGCGGGGCCCAGGCTGCCCGGCGCCAGATTGATGATGCCGCTCAGGTTGGTGATGGCCCGGATGATCTTCTCGTCGGCGATGACGATGCCGCAACGGGTGCCCGGCAGACCGAGCTTGGAGAGGCTCATGCAGAGGATGGTGTTGGCGTTCCAGAACGGCCTGGCTTCGCTGAAGATGATGCCGGGGAAGGGGACGCCGTAGGCGTTGTCGATGAGAAGCGGGATCCCCTTGTCACGGGCGATCTGATCGAGGTGCTCGATCTCCTCGTCGGTGAGCACGTTGCCGGTGGGGTTGGTCGGCCGGGAGACGCAGATCACCCCGATGTCGTCGCCCACCTGCAGGCTCTCGAAATCCACGTGGTATTTGAACTGGCCGGCGGGCAGCTTCTCTATGGTGGGCTTGTAGGCGACGAAGTGATCCTCCGAGAGGGCCGAGTCGGCATAGCCGATGTATTCGGGGGCCAGCGGGAACAGCACCTTCTTCTTGCGGCCGTCGGCGAACTCACCGGCCAGCAGGTTGAACAGATAGAAGAAGGCGTTCTGGCTGCCATTGGTCAGGGCGATGTTGCGGGACGAGATCGCCCAGCCCAGCTCCTTGCTGAGCAGCCCGGCCAGCGCCCTGGTGAATCTGTCCTTGCCCTGGGGGCCATCGTAGTTGGCCATGGCCTTGATCAGTTCGCCGTTGTCGAGCAGGGTTTTGGCCTCGGCCTGAAAGCGTTCCAGCATGGCGGGGATGGGGGCCGGGTTGCCGCCTCCCAGCATGATGGCGTCTGGGTTCAGCAGTCCCTGATTGAGGTCATCCATGAGTTGGGTAATACCGGCGTGGCGAGTGAACTTCTCGCCGAACAAGGAGAATTCCATTCGGTGGCAAATCCAGAGTCAGTTAGAGGAAGAGCTAGCACCATAGCTCAGTTTAAAAGCGGGTGTCGATGAAAAAAACGGGACGTTCCACGTGGAACAGGGTTGTCATTATGGAGGTGGTAAAAAAAACCATTTATAGGTTTTAAAATAACCAATATTCGATCCAGGAAGAGGCGTGGAGGCATCAAAAAATTATTTATATCAATAAAATCATGATTTTATAAATCTGGCACAACTATTGGAATAACTCTCTGGTCATCTCAACCACACCGGAGCACACCAGATGAAGATCCTGATCGCTACCCTGATTGCCAGCAGCCTGAGCCTGACCGCCATGGCCGCCGAGAACCCCAGACCCGAACTGGACAGCGCCGGGTTGCAGCAGGAGGTGCTGGCCCTGCAGCAGCAGGCATCCCATGACGTAGTGGCAGAGGCCATCCACAACCTCAAGCCGCTGGCCCTGGAGACCCTGGTGGTGGAGGCGAGCTCGGCCGATGCGACTCACCCCGAGAGTTGAGGTAGCGCAAGGGGGTCTGCCCCGTGTGCTGCCTGAAGAAGCTGATGAAGGCGCTGTCGCTGGCAAACTCCAGGGCAGCCGCCACCCGGCTGATGGGCTCGGCATCGGCCAGCAGTTCCATGGCCCGCAACAGCCGCCACTGCTGGCGCCAGGCCTGGTAGCTCATGCCGGTCTCCCGCATGAAGATGCGACCTATGGTCTTGTCACTGGCACCCACCCGTTCGGCCAGCCGGTTGAGCCGATCGGGCAGGGTGTCACCCCGCTTTATCTCCTGCAGCCAGTCGACCAGACGCCCGTCTGACGGCAGCGGCAGCTGCCAGGATTCCCGCGGCGCTTGCGCCAGCTCCTCCTTCAGCAGCGCCAGGGTGCAATGCTGTTCCACCTCCGGTTTGTCCCACGGCCAGAGCGCCATCCGCTCTATGATCTCCCGCAGCAGCGGGTTGACCGCCAGCACCGCCATCTCGGTCGGCAATGCTGGTCTCGGCTGGAAATAGAGGGAGCGATAGGCCACCACCCCGCGCATCAGCACCCGATGGGGCAGGCCCGCTGGCAGCCAGGCTGCCCGCGTCGGCGGGAGCAGGCAGACCCGATTGTCCAGCTCTATGGTCATGCAGCCGGCCTGGGCGAACAGCAGCTGATGACGCCGGTGTTGATGGCGGCCGGAGTCGTGCCAGCCGAGGGCGGCGGCGATGCCAACCACGGGGCCATAGTGCTGGTCGGGGTCGAAGGGGTGATCGGGAAGAATAAAGGCCATGTGTCCGATTATTGATGTTTATAGTCCTGCTTATTGTAATCGGACAATCGGTGACTCTCTAGAATGACGCCTCTTGTGAAGGAGGTATGTCATGAACAACAGGTTGCCGCCACTCTGGCTGGTGGTCGGATTGATGATGTTTCCGCAGATAGTGGAGACCATCTACAGCCCGGTACTGACCCAGATCGCCACTGAGTTTCGGGTGAGCGAGGGGCAGGCATCCCAGACCCTGTCGGTCTATTTTCTGGCGTTTGCGGCGGGCGTGGTCTGCTGGGGCCGGCTGTGCGATCTGGTCGGGCGGCGCCCCGCCATGCTGGCGGGGTTATTTACCTATGGCACCGGCACCCTGCTGGCGCTGCTGGCCACTCAATTTGAAACTCTGCTGCTGGCCCGGATCATCTCGGCCTTCGGCGCCGCCGTGGGCTCCGTGGTGACCCAGACCATGCTGCGCGACAGCTATCGGGGCAGCGAGCTGGCGCGGGTCTTCTCGGTGATGGGCATAGCGCTCTCCCTGAGTCCGGTGCTGGGGTTGGTGAGCGGCGGCCAGCTGGCGAGCTGGTTCGGCTATCTCGGGGTGTTCGGCGCCCTGCTGGTGTTGGCCGCCGGATTGCTGCTGACGGCAGGCTGGCAGTTGCCGGAGACCCGCCCAGCCATCACGCAACAGATAGCCCTCTGGCCGCTGGCATGCCGGATGGCCCGTGACCCTGGCTTGTGGTGCAGCGCCGCTCTGGTGGCCCTGTTCAACACCATGCTGTTCGGTTACTACAGCCTGGCGCCCTTCCTGTTTGCCGGTCTGGGGCTGAGTGCGGGCGAGTTTGGTTACACCGGGATCCTGCTTGCTCTGGCGACCCTGGGGGGCAGCCTCCTGAACCAGCGGCTGCTGGGGCTTGGTTGGCAGCCGGCCTCAGTGGTTCGGCTGGCCTGCGGCCTGGCACTCATCTGCGGGGCCTGGGTGTGGCTCAGTCAGGGCGGCCTCTGGTTCCTGTTGCCCATGATGGGGGTGGTGGTGGCGTTTGGGCTGGCGATCCCCAATGTGCTGAGCCAGGCTCTGCTGGCCTATCGGGAGGTGGCGGGCAGTGCCGGCGCCCTGTTCGGGCTCGGCTACTATCTGCTGCTCGGCCTGGGGTTGGCCATCGCCGCCCTGTTGCAGGATCTTGGCCTGCTGCTCGGCGGCTGCGGTCTGCTGGCATTGATCTGCGGCTGGCGTCGTTCCACGTGAAACATCAGCTGCCGATAAAGCGGTAGCCAATGCCGGATTCAGTCTCGATAAGGGCGGGTTGATGGGGATTGTCACCCAGCTTCTTGCTGCAACATCAACTGCCGATAAAGCGGTAGCCAATGCCGGATTCAGTCTCGATAAGGGTGGGTTGATGGGGATTGTCACCCAGCTTCTTGCGCAGGCTGGCGATGACGATGCGCAGGTAGTGGGTGTCCTCCTTGTGGCTCGGTCCCCAGATGTCGTTGAGCAGCTGGGTCTGCTGCACCAGCTTGCCGGGGTGGCACACCAGGGCCTGTAACAGGGCGAACTCCTTGCGGGAGAGGGGGACCTCTTCGCCTTGCAGCGTGACTCTGTGGCTGCTGCTGTCCAGGGTCAGCCCGCACTGGGGGAAGTGGCGGCACTCGCCGCTGGTGGCCCCCGCACGCTGGCGCAGCAGCACCCGGATGCGGGCCATCATCTCGCCGACGCCGAACGGCTTGCTCATGTAGTCGTTCGCTCCCGCATCCAGCAACCGCACCTTCTCCTGCTCGGAGTCCCGCGCCGACAGCACCAGCACTGGGTTGGCGTGGTGCTCGCGAATGGCCTGCAGCACCTGGAGACCGTCACCGTCCGGCAGGCCGAGATCCAGGATCACCAGGTCGGGATTGAGGTGGCGATACTGCGCCAGCCCCTCGCCGACACTCACGGCTTCGCTCACCTGGTGCCCCTCGGCGACCAGGCTGATGCGCAGGAAGCGGCGGATGGCCGCTTCATCATCTATGACCAGGATATGGGCCATTCGACCTCCGGCAGTGAAGATGGAAGAGAGAGAAACCGGCCAGGCCTGTGCATCTACACCTCGGGCGCATTGAGGGCCAGCGGCAGGGAGATGCGCATGCAGGTGCCGTTGCCGTTAGGCCCGGCGAATGCCCAGATGCGACCGCCGTGGGCCTCTATCATAGCGCGGGAAATGGCGAGGCCAAGCCCGGTGCCGCGGCTGCCGCAGTCGCCGACCGGCTGGGTGTAGAAGAGGTTGAAGATCTTGTCCCTGTCCGACTCGGCGATGCCGACCCCGATGTCGATGATGTCGATGATGAGGTCGGGGTCCGCCAGCATCACCTTGAACTCGATGGGGGTGCCGGCTGGTGAGTAGCGGGAGGCGTTGTCGAGGATGTTGACCAGCACCTGCTCGATCAGGGCGCCGTGCACATAGAGCCGGGGGAGCTGCTGATCGAAGTGCACCAGCAGCTTGTGCTGGCGCCAGGAGGAGTCGAGCCGCTTGCGGGCGCTCTCCACCAGATCGGCGAGCTCGACCCAGTCCCGCTTCAGCTGGAAGTCCGGCGAGCCGATGCGGGTCATGTCCAGCAGGTTCTGCACATAGCTGTGCAGGCGGCGCGCCTCGTCCTGCACCGAGTGCAGCAGTTCGCTGCGATCCTCCGCACTTATCCGGTCACCGTATTCCAGCAGGGTGCTGCCGGCCCCCATGATGGTGGCGAGCGGCGTCTTCAGATCGTGGGAGACGGAGGAGAGCAGGGCGGCACGCATCCGATCCGTCTCCGCCTGCAGCTGGCTGTCCGCCAGCCGCTCGTTGAGATCGATACGGGCCAGGGCGGCACGGATGTCGGTGAGCAGCGCCTGCAGTTGATGCTCGGCGGAGGAGGCGAGCGGTTTGGCCAGCCGGATGCCGAGCACCAGCTCGTCGCTGAGGTGATGATACTGGGCCTCGGCCGCGTTGAGGGTGGCGGTGTGGGCGCCGGCGCTCTGCTTCTGGGCCAGGCACCAGTCGATAGCCGCCTTGTCGGTCTGGCCGGGTCCCCGCAGTTCGTCACCGGCCCTGTGCTGGTAATCCTCGTCGAGGGCAAACACCGGCTGGCCCAGGGCCAGGGCGATGGCCTGGGTGCCCTGTCGCAGCACTTCCACCGGGTTGCTGGCGGTGGCCAACCCCTGACTCAACGACAGCAGGGCGTTGCCGAGCTGCTGGGTCTCGCGCAGCCCCACCAGCTGCTGGCGCTGGCGTGAGGCGAGCCGGCCGGCCGCGATGCCGACGATGAGCAGCACGAACAGGGTGAGCAGGTCGCTTTGGCTGGCCACGCTGAGTGAGAAATAGGGTGGGGTGAACAACAGGTTGTGGGCCACGAAGCCGAGCACCGCTGCCAGGATGGCGGGCACCAGGCTGGTGGTGAGGGCGGTGGCCAGCACCCCCAGCACGAACAGCATGGGCAGGGAGGCGGGTGGCAGCCAGTGGGAGAGCCCCCAGACGACGGCCGAGGTCGCACCCATGATGGCGACTGCCAGCAGGCTCTGGCGGATGTCCTTGGGACCGACGGGGTGCAGACCCTTACCGGGCTTGCGCGTCTCCGTATCCACTAGCGTGATCTCGAACCCCTTGGCCTGTTTCAGCAGGTGCTGCACCAAGGAGCGGCGCCAGGGGGGATTGTGCGGTTTACCGAGCAGCAGCTGCGATACCTGCTGCTGCTCGGCGGTCTCCAGCAGGGCATCGGCCACCGCCGGGTTGGAGAGGGTCAGCACCCTGGCGCCGAGCTGGGAGGCCAGCGCCAGCGCCTGCTCCACCTCGGCCGAGCGTTGCCCCTTGCTGTCGATGTGCACCACCAGCCAGGGTAGCTGCCGGCGCTGGGCGAAGCGGTGGCCGTAGCGCACCAGGGAGGCGCCGTGCTGTTCGCCGAGACAGACCATCAGCTTGCCCCGCAGCGGCAGTGTACTCTTGCCCGCCGCCTGCCACTGCAGTTGCAGATCTCCCTCCACATGGCTGGCGGCGGTCTGCATCGCCAGCTCGCGCAAGGCGGTCAGGTTGTTGAGGGAGAAGAAGGATTGCAGGGCGGCCTTGGCCTGGTGGGGCACATAGACCTTGCCCTCCTTGAGGCGGTCGAGCAGCTCCTTGGGGGGCAGGTCGATCAGGATGATGCTGTCGGCATCCAGCAGCACCTGATCCGGCAGGGTCTCCTTGACCCTGACCCCGGTCAGCTGCCACACCAGATCGTTGAGGCTCTCCAGGTGCTGCACGTTCAGGGTGGTGTAGACGTCGATGCCGGCGCCGAGCAATTCCTCCACATCCTGCCAGCGCTTCTCGTGGCGGCTGCCCGGGGCATTGGTGTGGGCCAGCTCGTCCACCACGGCGATGGCGGGCTTGCGCTCAAGCAGGCCATCGAGGTCCATCTCTTCCAGCCGCTGTTGACGGTGAGAGTAGAGTTGGCGCGGCTGGATGGGCAGTTTGTCCAGCAGGGCCAGGGTCTCCTGGCGGCCGTGGGTCTCCACCACGCCGATCAGGATGTCGACACCCTCCCTGGCCTGTTCCCGCACCGCCTGCAACATGGCGTAGGTCTTGCCGACCCCGGGGGCGGCGCCGAGGAAGACTTTCAGCTTGCCCTTGTGTTCCTCTTCCAGGCTGGCCAGCAAGGCGTCGGCCCTCACCTCATCACGCATCCCCGTGCTCCCGTTGCGTCGGCCTTACCGCGGCCGTGACCTCATTGCTCATGCTTGTCCCCGGCGGGCCCTGCGGCTGCGTTGAAAGGGGTGATCTACTGCATCGCAAGGAGCGCCCTCAGGCGCCCTTTTGATGATCGAGTTGCAGGTTCAACTGGAGAATGTTGACCACCTGCGGGCCAAGGATACCAGCTTGTGCCGCCGACTTGACCTGCTCCGTCAACCGGGCGGGATCCAGCCCCCGTTCCTTGGCCACCCTGTCCACCTGGGGCAGCACGGCATCCAGAGGCAGATGGGGATCCAGGCCTGAGGCGGAGCGGGTCAGCAGGGCGGGGACTCTGGCTTCCGGCTGCTCTTTTGCCACCTCTGCGGCAAACTCGGCCCGCAGGGGTGAGCTCATGCCGAGGTTGCTGGCGCCGCTGCCAATGGTGGCGAAATCGCTGGCGGAGGGGCGGGAGTTGAAGTACTCCGCCCGCTCGAACTTCTGGGCCAGCAGGGCGCTGCCGATCAGCTGTTGCTTGTCGTCGTGCAGCTGGCTGCCGTTGGCCTGCCAGGGGAACAGCACCTGGGCCAGCCCGGTGACGGCCAGCGGATACGCCACCCCCAGCAGCAGGGTCAGGGTCAGCAGGGTTCTGATTGCGATCATGATGTAGTTGCTCCAAATGTGTTGAGTGGATGCGGGTCTGCCCCGCATCCGTTGATGCCGTTACACCAGCCCCAGGCCGGTGATGACCAGGTCGATCAACTTGATGCCGATGTATGGGTGCACGATCTGGCCGTGGATACCATCGCGCGGCGTTTTCATCACACCAGCCCCAGGCCGGTGATAACCAGGTCGATCAGCTTGATACCGATAAAGGGCACTATCAGACCGCCGACGCCGTAGATCAGCAGGTTGCGGCGCAGCAGGCTGGCGGCCGTGCCCTGCAAGCTGACCCCGCGCAGGGCCAGCGGCACCAGCGCCACTATGATCAGGGCGTTGAAGATGATGGCCGACAGGATGGCACTCTGTGGGCTGCCCAGCTGCATCAGGTTCAGCGCTCCCAGCTGCGGATAGGCGGCGATGAACAGGGCCGGCAGGATGGCGAAGTACTTGGCCACGTCGTTGGCGATGGAGAAGGTGGTCAGGGCGCCGCGGGTCACCAGCAGCTGCTTGCCCACCAGCACCACGTCCAGCAGCTTGGTAGGGTTGGAGTCGAGATCCACCAGGTTGCCCGCCTCCTTGGCGGCCTGGGTACCCTCGTTCATGGCCAGGCCCACGTCGGCCTGGGCCAGCGCCGGTGCATCGTTGGCGCCGTCCCCGCACATGGCGACCAGGCGGCCGTCTGCCTGCTCTTGGCGGATGTAGGCCAGCTTCTTCTCCGGGGTCGCCTCGGCGATGAAGTCGTCCACCCCGGCCTCGGCGGCGATGGCGGCGGCGGTCAGCGGGTTGTCACCGGTGATCATCACGGTGCGGATCCCCATGTGGCGCAGGATCTGGAAGCGGGCCTTGATGCCCGGCTTGATGATGTCCTTGAGGAACACCACCCCCAGCAGCTTCTCGTGGGTGCAGACCAGCAGCGGGGTGCCCCCCTGGCGGGCGATGTGATCGACGGATTTGAGGATGAGCTCGGGCACCCCCTTGCGATCGAGGGAGAGGTAGCACAGCACCGCGTCCACCGCCCCCTTGCGGTATTGGTGGCCGTTGCGATCCAGCCCGCTCAACCGGGTCTCGGCACTGAAGGGGATCACCTTGTCGCTCTCCAGCTGGCTCGGCTTGGTGTGGCTCTTGCCCGCCAGGGTCAGGATGGATTTGCCTTCAGGCGTGTTGTCACCCAGGGAGGCCAGCATGGCGGCCTGGGCCAGCAGGGAGGGGTCCACCCCGGGGGCCGGGATCAACTCGTCCGCCATCCGGTTGCCGAAGGTGATGGTGCCGGTCTTGTCCAGCAGCAGGGTGCGCACGTCGCCGGCGGCCTCTACCGCGCGGCCCGACTTGGCGATGACGTTGAGCTTCACCAGACGATCCATGCCGGCGATGCCGATGGCGGAGAGCAGGCCGCCTATGGTGGTCGGGATCAGGGTGATGAAGAGCGCAAGCAGATAGAGCCTGGGCACCTGGGTGCCGTTGTAGTCGAGGAACCAGGGCAGGGTGGCCACCACCAGCAGGAAGATCAGGGTCAACCCCACCAGCAGGGCGTCCAGCGCCATCTCGTTCGGGGTCTTCTGGCGCTTGGCCCCTTCCACCAGGGCGATCATGCGATCCAGCGTGCTTTCACCCGGGTTGTTGCTGACCCGGATCCAGATTTCGTCGGAGACGACTGTGGTGTTGCCGGTCACGCCGCTGCGGTCGGTGCCCGACTCGCGGATCACGGGGGCGGATTCGCCGGTGATGGCTGCCTCGTTGACCGAGGCGATGCCGGCGACCACTTCGCCGTCGGCGGGGATCATCTCGCCGCTGCGCACCAGCACCAGATCGCCCTTGAGCAGGCTGGTGGCCGGTACCCACTCGCCCTTGTCATCCTGCGGGCTGGTGACTCGACGTGCCTTGAGCTGGCTCATGCCGGCCTTCAGGCTGTCGGCCCGTGCCTTGCCGCGCCCCTCGGCCAGGGTTTCGGCGAAGTTGGCAAACCAGAGGGTGAGCCAGAGCCAGGCGGTCAGCTGCCAGGCCAGCGAAGGGGCGACGCCGGAGAGCGGTTGCCCCAGCAGCGACTCCAGGGTCGCCATCACGGCCGCCAGCCAGAGGGTGAACAGGATGGGGCTGCCGAGCAGCGCCCTGGGGTTGAAGCGATAGAGGGCTTCCACCATGGCCTGCAGGATCTGTGATTTCTGTTTCTTGCCCTTCACCTGAATGGTGTCGGTGCTCATTGAAGCGGACTTGCTCATTGGAAAGCTCCCTGCATCGAATAGTTGGTCACGCAGATCAATCGGGTGTGCCGCATCAGAAGGCACCTCCCAGCAGGCTCAGGTGTTCCGCCACCGGGCCCAGCGCCAGCACCGGCAGGAAGGAGAGACCCCCCATCAGCAGCACGGTGACGATCAGCAGGGTAATGAAGAGCGGGCCGCTGACGGGGAAGTCCCCTTCGCTCGTCTCCTGGCGCGGGGCGCGGGCCAGCTGGCCGGCGATGGCCAGCACCGGAATGATGTAGCCGAAGCGGCCGAGCAGCATGGCCAGCCCGATGGCGATGCACTGCCAGCTGTCGGCGGCGGCAAAGCCGGCGAAGGCGGAGCCGTTGTTGCCGGCGGCCGAGGCGTAGGCATAGATCAGTCGTGACAGGCCATGGGGGCCATCGTGACCGATGACGGTGGCGGAGTCCGGCATCAGCAGGGTAATGCCGCCGATCACCAATACCCCGATCGGCATCACCAGCATGCTGGCGACCACCCACTTCATCTCGGTGATGCCGAGTCGTTTGCCCAGATAGGTGGGGGTGCGCCCCACCATCAGGCCGCACAGGAACACGGTGAGCAGCACGAACAGCATCATGCCGTAGATGCCAGCACCGACGCCGCCAAACACCACTTCACCCAGCAGCATGTTGATCATGGCGACCATGCCGGCGAGCGGGGCAAAGCTGTCGTGCATGGCGTTGACCGAGCCGTTGGAGGCGGCGGTGGTGGCCACTTCCCAGATGCTGGACAGCACGGGGCCGAAGCGGCTCTCCTTGCCTTCCCAGTTGCCGGCTTCGCTGGTGAGGTGGGCGAGGGCGGGATCCGGTTTCAGCTCCTGGCCGATGGCGAGGCAGAGCCCCAGCACCAGCATGATGGTCATGGCGATGAGGATGGCGCGGCTGTGGGCCAGATCCTTCACGTAACGACCCAGGGTACAGACCATGGCGGCGGCCAGGGTCAGCAGGGCGACCATCTCCAGCCAGTTGGAGAGGGCGGTGGGGTTTTCGAACGGATGGGCCGAGTTGATGCCGAAGAAGCCGCCGCCGTTGGAGCCGAGCTGCTTGATGGCGATCTGGGAGGCGGCCGGGCCGAGCGGCAGCAGCTGCTCCTGGCCTTCCAGGGCGTGGAACGGCATATAGGCCGACAGGCTCTGGGGCACCCCCTGCCAGACCAGCAGCAGCGCCAGGATCAGCGCCATCGGCAGCAGCACGTAGAGGCAGAAGCGCACCAGATCCTGCCAGAAGTTGCCGAGGTGGGTGGTCTGCTGGCGGGCGATGCCGCGAAACAGGGCGATGGCGACCGCGGCGCCGGTGGCGGCGGAGACGAAGTTCTGGGTGGTGAGCCCCACCATCTGGCTGAAGTAGGAGAGGCTGGCTTCGCCGGAGTAGGCCTGCCAGTTGGTGTTGGTCATGAAGCTGACCGCGGTGTTGAAGGCGAGTTGCCAGTTCAGCCCTGGCAGTTGCTGCGGGTTGAGGGGCAGCAGCCCCTGCGCCATCAGGATCAGGAACAGCAGGCCGAAACCGGCGCCGTTGAAAGCCAGCAGGCTGAGGGCGTAGGACTTCCAGTCCTGCTCGCGCCCGTCCGTGCCGCAGCAGGCCAGGGTGGCGCGCTCAAGCGGGGCCAGCCAGCGACTCTTGCCTTCAAACACCCGATACAGGTAGTTGCCAAGCAGAGGCGCCGGCAGCAGCACCAGCAGCACGAACGCGACGGGATAAATGATCTCTTGCCACATATCCGGTTCCTCACTCATGAGTGCGCGCGAGGGCGCGCAGCAGATAGCCCGCGAGGGCGAGGACCAGCAGCAGATATAGCCAATTCATAACGACTCCGTTGAGGTAATTAGCGTCAGGGATCGATGCATATCCGTGTCGATCCCATGGGTCTCATTGACGCTGAAAGGGTATGTAAAACGAGCGTAAAGGCGCCATAAAGCCCAATTTGGCTGGCGTAAAATCGGCGTAAAGAAGGCAGGTTTTGTTGGCTGGTGGACGGTCAAGGCACAAAAAACCCGGCCTGAGCCGGGTTTTGGTAGCAAGTGGTGGAAGCTGACCCGATGGTGATGAGGTCAGCTTCAACCCCGCTTATCGCATGGTCACAAACTCTTCCGCGCTGGTCGGATGGATGGCGACGCAGTTGTCGAAGTCCGCCTTGGTGGCGCCCATCTTCATGGCGACGCCGAAGCCCTGCAGGATCTCGTCCATGGCGAAGCCGATTCCATGCAGGCCGACTACCTTCTCTTCCGGCCCGACGCAGACCAGTTTCATCCGGGTGGGCTGGCGATGTTGGGTCAGGGCCGAGTACATGGCGGTGAACTGGCTGCGGTAGACCTTCACCTGATCTTCCCCGTACTCGGCAACGGCTTCCGGCTCGGTCAGGCCGATGGTGCCGATGGGCGGGTGGCTGAACACCACGGTCGGCACCAGATCGTAGTTGAGGTGCTCGCCCGGCTTATTGTTGAACAGCCGCTCGGAGAGGCGGCGGCCCGCCGCGACAGCCACCGGGGTGAGCTGGATGCGGCCGGTGTTGTCACCGACGGC
This sequence comes from Aeromonas sp. XH, assembly GCF_033348475.1. Lineage (NCBI taxonomy): Bacteria > Pseudomonadati > Pseudomonadota > Gammaproteobacteria > Aeromonadales > Aeromonadaceae > Aeromonas > Aeromonas sp. XH. The sequence continues at coordinate 21,254 of NZ_CP137630.1, forward strand.
ATAGACGTTGGCGACGGCGGTGTTCTGGAACTTGTCGGTGGGGATGAAGCCCTTCTCGTCCAGGGTAATGCCGGTGGCGGCCAGATTGAGGCTGTCGGTGGCCGGGACGCGGCCGATGGCCCAGATGAGGCAGTCGACGGTGAGGTGGCGACCATCTTCCAGTTGCAGGGTCAGGCTGTCGTCGGCGTTCTTGATGACGGCCTTGGGAATGGCGTGGGTGTGCAGCCTGGGCCCTTCCTGCGCCATGATCTCCACCAGGGTCTCGTGGATCATGGGGTCGAAGTTGCGCAGCGGCGCGTGCTTGCGCACCACCAGATGGGTCTCCGAGCCGAGCGCCTGCATCACGCCGGCGATCTCCACGGCGATGTAGCCGGCGCCGACCACGGCGACCCGTTTGGGCTGGCTTTGCAGGTCGAAGAAACCGTCGGAGTCGATGCCCAGTTCGGCGCCCGGAATGGTCGGGACCTCGGGGCGGCCGCCGGTGGCGATCAGGATGTGATCGGCGCTGTAGTGCTCGCCGTTCACCTCGACGGTATGGCTGTCGACGAAGCGGGCAAAGCCCTTGATGACGGTGATCTGGTTCTTGCCCAGCACGTTCTGGTAGGACTGGTGAATGCGGCCGATGTAGGCCTGACGGGACTCGACCAGCCTGGCCCAGCTGAAGTGGTTGAGGGTGGTGTCGAAGCCGTAGTCGGCACCGTATTTCAGGGCATCGGCGATCTGGCCTGCATACCACATGGCCTTCTTCGGCACGCAGCCGACGTTGACGCAGGTGCCACCCAGCTCTTTGGCTTCGATCAGGGCGACTCTCTTGCCGTACATGGCGGCCCGGTTGGCCGAGGCGATGCCGCCGCTGCCGCCGCCGATGGCGATGTAGTCAAAATGCTGTGCCATTGCGAGGTTCTCCGCTCGTTGAGGATGCAATCACAGCATGATGGGGACAAAGCGGCCGGCTCACAAGAGCCGGTGCTCAGTTCTGCTGGATGGGCAGGCGAATGTGGAACTGGGCACCCTGTCCCGGTTCGCTGGCGCAGTGGATGCGGCCGCGCAGCAGTTGCACCACCAGGTTGTAGATGATGTGGGTGCCGAGCCCGCTGCCGCCATGACCCCGCTTGGAGGTGACGAAGGGATCGAAGATGCGCGGCAGTATCTCCGGCGGGATGCCGCGACCGTTGTCGCTGTAGTCGATGACCAGCTCGTCTCCCTGCTGCTCCACCTTGATGGTGATCTTTCTGGGTCTGTCCCAGTCATCGAAACCGTGATGGATGGAGTTGAGGATCAGGTTGGAATAGATCTGGGTGAAGCTGCCAGGGAAGGAGTAGAGGGTCAGCTTGGGATCGCATTGAATGTCGACCTCGCACTGGGCCTTCTTCAGCTTGTAGCCGAGGGAGACCACCACCTGGTGCAGGTTGTCGGCGAGGCTGAAGTTGTAGCGCGCCTCGGACGACTGATCGACCGCCACCTGCTTGAAGCTGGCGATGAGCTCGGAGGCCCGCCTCAGGTTGCCTTGCAGCAGCTGCATCGACTCGTCGAGATTCTGGGTGAACTCGTTGAGGTAGGAACGGGAGAGCTGCTTGGCCTCGAGGTGCTGCTTGAAGTCGGCGACTCGCTCCTGCAGATAGGAGGAGGCGGTCACGCTGATGCCGATGGGGGTGTTGATCTCGTGGGCCACGCCGGCGACAAGGGATCCTAGAGAGGCCATCTTCTCCGATTCCACCAGGGTCTGCTGGGCCTGCTTGAGATCGTCGTAGGCCTTGCCGAGCTGCTCGTTGGCATCGCTCAGGCTGCGGGTACGCTCCGCCACCTTGCCTTCCAGCTGCTCGTTGAACAGGGTGATCTCCCGCTCCACCTTCTTGAGGGGGGTGATGTCGTAGCCAAAGCCGATCAGGTACTTGAGATTGGGCCCCTCGTAGAAGGGGGCGAAGGTCCACTGCAGGACCAGCTCGTTGCCCTGCTGGTCGTGCATGGTGATCTCCCTGTCCTCCAGCGCCCCCTGTTCGGTCAGGATGGCGGCCAGCTCGTCGCGCTGCTCCTGGCTGACGAACAGATCCAGCCAGTTGTGCTGCAGCAGCTCCTCATGGTGATAGCCGGTCAGCAGTATGGCCGCCGGGTTGATGCTGGCGATGTTGAGATCCGGCTCCATGCAGCAGATGACCATGTTGGCGGAGTTGATCAGGGTGGCGGAGAAGTCCCGCTCCTGTTGCAGCTGATCGGCGGCCTGGTGGCGGGCCGTGAATTCGTCGTTCAGCCGGGTGCGCATCTGGTTGAGGGTGGCGGCCAGCGCATCGAACTCGTCCGGATGCTTGCGGGGCAGGGGGCGCCCCTCCAGGGTCAGCTCGACCGCCAGGCGATCCAGGCTCAGTTTCTGGGCGTAGCTGACGATGCGGTTGATATGACGGATCACCAGATAGTAGATGATGACCAGGATGCAGAAGGAGACCACCAGGGTCTTGATGGTCTGGCTGACCAGGATCAGCACGGACTTCTCGATGAGGCGCTGATAGACCTGATCTAGCGAGGCGGCGACGAACAGCTTGCCGACCACTTCCCCCTGGTAGCTGAGGGTGAATTCGCGGGAGATGTCGTACTGGGCCTGCTCCACCCCCTGGGTCAGCAGGGGCACCTCGGAGTTGCCCAGCATCTCCTTGACCATGACGAACTGCATGTTGGGCAGGTTCATGATGCCCTCGATCTGCACCTTGACCTGCTCTTCATCCAGGTTCCACAGGCTGGCGGAGATGGGCTGCAGGAAGGAGGCCTCGATCTGGTCGATGCTGGCCTCGATGACGGTCACGTCCTTGTTGTAGTCCCAGGCGAGCTGCAGCACAGTGATGGCCAGCGCCAGCAACGTGCTGCAGATCAGAATGTAGGAAAGCAGACGATATGAGAGTCCGTTAAGGCCGACGGCCTTGGAGAAGAGTCCTGACATGGCGTCCTTGCGGTCTGGATTGAGAACGGTTTAGTGTAACTGCTTCATGGACTTGTGTCGTGTGTGATCAAATGGATAAAAATAAGGCCCCTTTCGGGGCCTTATTTGTGTGGGCAGGGATCAGTGACCGCCCTTGGCCTTGGCCGGAATGGACTCGTCGAATTCCGGCAGCGGCTTGTGCTCCGAGGCCAGGAAGGTGTAGATCACCGGCAGCACGAACAGGGTGAACAGGGTGCCGATGGCCAGCCCCGCCACGATGACGATGCCGATGCTGAAGCGCTGGGCCGCGCCCGCCCCCGAGGCATAGAGCAGGGGGATCAGACCGGCGATCATGGCTGCCGTGGTCATCAGGATGGGGCGCAGACGCACCTTGGCGGCCTGCATCACGGCCTGCATCCGGTTCAGGCCGTGCAGCAGCTGCTCCTCCTTCGCCACCTCGCAGATCAGAATACCGTGCTTGGTAATCAGACCGACCAGGGTGATGAGACCGACCTGGGAGTAGATGTTCATGGTGGCCATGCCCCATGCCAGGGCGATCAGCGCGCCGCTGATGGCGAGCGGCACCGACACCATGATCACCAGGGGATCGCGCACCGATTCGAACTGGATCGCCAGCACCAGGAAGATGATGGCCAGGGCCAGGGCAAAGGTGGCGTAGAGCGCATTGCCTTCGGTCACGAACTGGCGGGCTTCCCCCATGAAGTCATAACGATAGCCTTGGGGCAGCTTCTCTTCCGCGGTGGCCTTGAACCAGTTGATCGCATCCCCCATGGCCACGCCAGGGGCCGGAACGGCGCCTATGGTGGCGGAGTTCAGCTGGTTGAAGTGGGGCAGGGCACGGGGCTCGCCCACCACCTCAATCTTGATCAGGCTGCCCAGCGGGATCGACTTGCCGTCGGCGGCGCGCACGTAGTAGCCCTTGAGGGACTCGGGGTTCAGGCGGTACTTGCGTTCCACCTGCGGGATCACCTCGTAGGAGCGGCCATCCAGATCGATACGGTTGACGTAACCGTCCGCCATCATGGTGCCCATGGTGATGCCGATGTCCTGCATGGTGATGCCGTAGGCACCCGCCTTGTCCTTGTCGATGCTGATCTTCATGGTGGCCGAGTCGTAGTTCAGATCGAGATCCGAATAGACGAACTGGCCGTTGGCCTGGGTGGCCGCCAGCATCTCACCCGCGATCAGGAACAGGCTCTCGAAGCTGTTCGGGGTGGTGATGACGAACTGGATGGGCAGACCGCTCGACGCACCCGGCAGCTCGGGGAACTGGAAGGTGGTGATGGCCATCCCGGGGATGCCCTGCACCAGACCGGCGACCCGATCCAGCACCTCTTTCTGGCTCGCCTCACGCTGGCTCCAGGGCACCATGGAGGCGATGCCGAAGGCCTGGTTGGCGTTGAACACCCCGGAGAAGACCTGGGAGTAGGCGATCTCGGGCTGGTCGTCCAGGATCTTGTTCACGTCCGCCATGGTGTTTTCGATGTAGTCCAGGTTGGCGTTGGAGGGGGCCGTGCCCAGCACGGCCATGACCCCCTTGTCCTCGGACGGTGCCAATTCGCTCGGGATGAACTTGAACAGCAGCGGCAGGCTGGCGAACACGATGACGGCGAACAGGATGACCACGATGCGCTTTTGCATCACGGCATGCAGCATGCTGTCGTAGCGGGCCGTCATCCGGTCCAGCAGATCGTGCACGGTACGCTCGAACTTGCCCGGTTCCTCGTTGGCCCTGAGCATCTTGGCGCACATCATGGGCGACAGGGTCAGGGCGATGATGCCGGAGACGAAGACCGCCCCCGCCAGGGTCAGCGCGAACTCCTTGAACAGGGAGCCTGTGATGCCCCCCATCAGGGCGATGGGCGCGTACACCGCGGCCAGGGTGACCGTCATGGCGATGACGGGCACGGCGATCTCCCGGGTGCCTATGATGGCGGCCCGGAACGGCTCTTCCCCTTCCTTGATGTGACGGTCGACGTTCTCCAGCACCACGATGGCGTCATCCACCACCAGGCCGATCGCCAGCACCATGGCCAGCAGGGTCATCAGGTTTATCGAGAAGCCGAACATGTCCATCATCATCACCACCCCGATGAGGCTCAGCGGTATGGTGATGATGGGGATGATGACCGCCCGGAACGAACCCAGGAACAGGGTGATCACCACCAGCACTATGGCGGCCGCCTCCAGTATGGTCTTGATGACCTCGTGGATGGACTCGTTGATGGCGATGGTGGAGTCATACAGGACGTTCACCTGCATGGTGCTCGGCATGTTGCTCTTCAGGCTCGGCAGCAGCTCCAGCACATCGTGGGCGATGTTGATGGGGTTGGCGGTCGGGGCCGCGTTGATGGCCAGTACCACGGCCTCGCGGCCGTTGGCGCTGGCGCGATAGATGTCGTGGCTCTTCTCCAGCGACACCTTGGCGATGTCGGAGAGGCGGATCACCTTGCTGTCCCGGGTCGCCACCACCAGGCGCTTGAGCTCCTCGATGTTGCTGACCTGGGTTTCGGCGTTGCCGTTGAACAGGGTGAAGTAACCCGTGGCCTGGCCGGTGGCAGACTGATAGTTGTTGCTGTTGAGCACCGTCATCACGTCGCTGGAGGTCAGGTCAAAGGCGGCCATCTTGGCCGGATCCAGCCACACCCGCAGGGCGAACTCGACCCCGCCGTACAGATCCACCTTGGAGACCCCGCCCACGGTAAACAGCTGGGGCTTGATGACCCGTTCCAGGTAGTCGGTGATCTGGCTGGAGTTGAGCTCAGGGCTGGTGAAGCCCATGTAGAGCACCGCCGTGGTGGAGCCGGTGGAGGAGGTGACCGAGGGGTCTTCCGCCTCTTTGGGCAACTGGGAACGCACCGAGTTGACCTTGGCCAGGATGTCGGACAGCGCGGCATTGGGGTCGGTGTTCAGCTTCATGTAGGCCGTTACCGTGGAGCTGCCCAGCTGGCTCGAGGAGGTCATGAAGTCGATGTTGTCGGCTTGTGCGACCGCCTGCTCCAGCGGCTGGGTGATGAAGCCCTGGATCAGGTCAGAACTGGCGCCGTAGTAGCTGGTGGTGACCGTGATCACCGTGTTGGTGACCTCGGGGTATTCCCGCACCTGCATCTTGAAGATGGCCTGGAAGCCCAGCAGGGCTATCAGGAAGCTGAGCGAGATCGCCAGCACCGGCCGTTTTATGAATATGTCGGTAAATCGCATCGCAGATCTCCGCGTTTACAGCATCGGGGTTTGTGCCGGGACGGCGAGGGCATCGTTCTCGACCACGCGTACCTTGGTGTCGTTGCTCAGGCGAACCTGGCCCGACAGCACGATTTGATCGCCGGCCTTGATGCCGGAGAGCACATGGACGTCGTTGCCACGGCGCTCACCCGCCTTGACCACTACCTGCTTGGCGCGTTTCACGCCGTCCACCTCGTGAATGACGTAGACGTTCTCGCCATAGAGGGTGAAGGAGATGGCGGATTGCGGGATCACGATCTGATCCTTCACCGTGGGCAGTATGATGCTGGCGCGGGCGAACATGCCGGAGCGGAGCTGACCCTCGTTGTTCGGGATGTCCGCCTGCACCTGGACCAGGCCGCTCTGGTAGTTGACCGCAGGTTCGATGGCGGTGATCTGGCCGTCAAACTGGGTCTGGGGATAGGCATCCACGTTGATCTTGATGGTCTGGCCCAGGGTAATCCTGGAGATGTCGGTCTGGGGCACGGTGAAGCGCAGGCGCATCACGCTGGTGTCTTCCAGCCGCACTATCTCGGTTCCCGGCTCCAGGTACTGGCCGAGGAAGACGTTGCGCAGGCCCACGGCGCCGCTGAAGGGGGCGCGCACTTCGCGACGGGCTATGGTGGCCTTCAGGCTGTCGATGTCCGCCTCCAGGGAGCGGTAGCTCGCCTCGGCATCATCCAGCTGGTCCCGGGAGATGGAGTTCTTCTGGTACAGGTTCTTGTAGCGCTCGAACTTGGCCCGGGCCGCCGGTAGTCTGGCCTGGGAAGAGTTCAGGTTGGCCTTTTCCACGCTGGAGTCCAGGCTCAGCAGCAGCTGATCCGCCTTGACGTGCGCCCCGGATTCAAACCGGATGGCGTCGATGGTGCCTGACAGCTCGCTGGAGAGGGTGACCCCCTGATTCGGCTCGATGAAGCCGATCGCCTCTATGGTGGGGACCCAGTCCTGGGCCTTGGTGACCATGGCGGTGACCGGGAACTCAGGCTCGGGACGATTGGCCATGAACTCTGCGATCTTCTTCTGTTTGAACATATTGAAACCGATGACACTGCCAAACAGGGCGAGTGCTATCAGCAGCATGACGGCCATCCACTTTTTCATGAACAGGCTCCTGTGATGGAAACATTAGGGTTTAAAATGGCATTCCAGCTGGCCCGGATGACCGTCTCCAGCTGTTCCTGCGTCAATTCGAAATCGTGAACCCGGCGTTGCTGTGCCAGGTTGGCCACGCAATCCAGACTCAATGCCTGCAACACCAGGACGGGGAGGTCGATGAAGAGTCCCTGCTGGCGTCCCTGCTCGAAGAAGCGCTCAAGTGGCGCCCACGTCGCCATTATGACCGGATCCCGCTCCAATTCAGCCCCCAATGGAGAACTTTCGTACTGCAATTTGCACTTGAGTGCATTGGGGTAGCTGGTAAAGATGGCATCTATGTTGAGCCAGAGGCGGCGATACTGCCGGTATGACACCTCCTCTATCTGCACGCCCTCCATGACCAGGGGATGACATTTGAGAATAGTGTGCTGATAGAGCTGGCGGATCAGATCATCCTTGTCGCTGAAGTAGCGATAGATGGTCCCTGCCGCCACCTTGGCTTTCTTGGCGACCACGGCAATGGAAAGGCCGTAGAAGCCTTGCTCGCCGAGGATCTCGTGAGCCGCTTCAAAAATGCGTTCTTTCTTATCCATGGTTATCAGAAATCAATGACTGAATGAACGTTCATTCATTCTAGGTGGGTCGTGAGGCAAGTCAAGACTCTGCCCGTCATCGATCGCTGTATGGTGGCTGTATGAGGGGAGTCAAAAGTAGCGGGTAAAGCTGGATCCAGGCTGAACAAAACAAAAATACTTGAAAAGGGCCGAAAGTGATTGAAAAACAGTCACTTGATTCTTTGTGTCAAAAAAAGAGTGGACAAGGTGAGCGCCATCATCAATAATGCGCCCCGTTCGACAGCGTAGCGCCCGTAGCTCAGCTGGATAGAGCGCTGCCCTCCGGAGGCAGAGGTCACAGGTTCGAATCCTGTCGGGCGCACCATACAACGTGCGCCGGTTAAACGGGCGTGTTGAAGAACGAAAAACAGCTGTGGTGGCTGTAGCTCAGTTGGTAGAGTCCCGGATTGTGATTCCGGTTGTCGTGGGTTCGAGCCCCATCAGCCACCCCATTTTACAGCTTGTCAGGTATGCGAAGGTGGCGGAATTGGTAGACGCGCTAGCTTCAGGTGTTAGTGCCCCCCGGGTGTGAGGGTTCGAGTCCCTCTCTTCGCACCATACTTGCTGTATAACGAGGATGACCACAGGGTCGTCTTTGTTTTTTGTAAAATCAAAATAGTTTCGGTGATTAGCGCAGCCCGGTAGCGCATCTGGTTTGGGACCAGAGGGTCAAAGGTTCGAATCCTTTATCACCGACCACATTCTGAAGAACCCCGCCATGCGGGGTTTTTTGCTTTCTGTCCTCTGGCGGCCTTTCCGCTCTGTCACGTCTGTTTACACTTCAGTTGGCTCTTTCCCGTCCAGGCTTCGGGTATGCTGGGGCTGACCCGCTATCCGCGGGCATTCGTGATCGAACACACTGCAGGCCAGCATGCCCTATGTCCCCTAACACTGTTCGCGCCAACGCCCTGGCGCTGGCTGTCGTGGCCCTCGGTGGCTGCGCCTACAAGCCGCAACCCGACGAGCTCCTGATGGGGGCCGCCCCCATGCAGAGCGCCCCCCCTCCCTCGGCGCTGGTGACAGACGGGGGCTTCTGCGTGGCCATGGATGCCCGGGATCGGCTGATCACCCAGCCTTGTGACCTGAGTGTCCGCCAGCAATTCAGCTGGGATGCCGGCGCCCTGCAACTGGCGCAGCGTTGCCTGGTCGCCAGAGGGGAGGGAGAGCTGGCCATGGCCGAGTGTGGAGATGAGAGCCGCCAATGGCAGTGGCAGGGGGATCGCCTGTTCAACCGCAAGACCGGCCTCTGCCTGGACGTGGCTGGACGTCGCCACCAGCCGGGAACCCCGCTGCGACTGGCCGAATGTTACGGCGGCGCCAACCAGAGTTTCGCGTGGCAGTCGGAAGAGGGAGTGATGGCACTGCCGGATCTGAAAAGCCTCATCCGCTGAGGCGCAGGTTGTTGCAGAGGATGGTGCCATGGGCAGGGGATGCCCATGGCGGAAGGGGTCAGGCGACGTTGACGCCGGTCAGTGCGAACAGCTGCTCCAGATAGACGGCGACGCCGTCTTCATCGGAAGTGAGGGTCTGCTCGTGGTGTGCCAGGGCCAGCTTGAGGCGATCGTGGGCGTTGCCCATCACCACACCGCGGCCCACCATGCTCAGCATCTCGAAGTCGTTCATGCCATCGCCGAAGGCCACCGCCTGGGACATCTCCAGCCCGTGCTGCTCCAGTACGGCGCGCACGGCATTGCCCTTGTGCACCCCGGCGTGCATCACCTCGAGACAGTCCGGCAGGGAGAAGGTGACGTTGATCCGGTCGCCGTAACGCTGGTTGAGTTCGGCCTCGATCAGCAGCAGCTTCTCGTGGTCGCCGATGTAAAACACCTTGTTGATCTTGTCCAGCGGGTGGCTGGCGAGATCGGTCAGACGGTAGCTGAAGCCGGAGTCGTGATGGAACTGCAGCAGCCAGGGCATCTCCTCTTCCACCAGCCACTCGTCGCCGTAGTAGACGTTGATGTGGATGGAAGGATCGCGCTCCAGCGCGATCAGCTCGGCCGCGACCGTGCTCGGCAGCGCCTGGTTGTAGACCAGCTGATCCTGCTTGTCGTGCACCACGGCGCCGTTGGAGGTGATGAGATAGATATCGAGTCCGAGGGTGTCGCGGATGCTGCGCACGTCCACATGGTGCCGGCCGGTGGCCACCACGAACTTGACACCCTGTGCCACCAGGCGGTGCAGGGTATCCCGGGTACGGGGGGAGATCTGGTGCTGCCCGTTGAGCAGGGTACCATCGAGATCGGATACAACGACCTTATACATCATCACCTCGGGGTTACGAATGAAAGCGGGAGCAGTGTACAGCAACCGCACCCGCGACCCCATTTATTTAGGGGTACAAAAAATAACCATCCGCTAGTAGCGTGCGAAGAAGGCCAGGGTTGCGTTGAGCGCGACCTGGCGCTGGGGATCCGCCTCGATGAAGAGCTCGTGCCAGGCCCCCTCGATGCGAAGCGGCTTGCCCCCTTCGCAACGGGCGTTGGCACAGAAGGCATCCTGCGCCGCGTTGTCCACCACGCTGTCGTCGCCGGCCTGCAGCACCAGCAGCGGCGTCTTGATGGCGCCCGCGTCGGCCACGGCGGCATCGGAGCCGGCGATGCCCTGGTGGATCCAGTGGGCGGTGGCCCCCCCCAGCCGGATCTGCGGATGCTGCGCATAGACCTGCCGGAAGGCCTGATAGCGTGTCTCGCTGTGGGTCAGCTCGTTGTCGGCAAAGCCGTGATCCTCGTAAGGCCCCTGGCCAGGACCATAAGGGGCCTCGCCAAACCAGCCACCGACCCTGCCCATGGTGGCCGCCAGCCCCTTGGCCAGCCACTTGGGCAGGCCGCCCAGATTGATGCCCATCATGGGGGAGGAGAGCACCGCCGCCTGGATGTCATCAGGCCAGCGCTCCAGATAGCGGGCCGAGATGGCGCCACCCATGGAGTGGGCCAGCAGGAACAGCTTGGCGGGCTTGTCCTGCGCGATCACCTCGTCATGGAACTGCTTGAGATCCACCACATAATCGTCGAACTGGTCGACATACCCCTTCTCGGGGTCCGCCAGCATCCGGCCGGAGAGCCCCTGGCCGCGGTGATCGATGAGGTAGAGGCTGTAGCCCTGGCGCCACAGATCCCAGGCCAGCTCCTGGTACTTGAGATAGCTCTCGACCCGGCCGTTGACGATGAGGATGGCTCTGTCCACCTTGGCCTGGCGCAGGGCGGCGTAGCGGATGGTGATCCCGTCCTTGCCCTTGAAGGCCCCCTCGACGGCGTGCTGGCGCCAGAAGTCGGGCAGGGTCTGCTGATAGAGGGCGGGGACCTCGTGCTCTGTGGTGAGGGGGACGGCATGGTTCACGGCAAGGGCTCCGGCAGAAAACAGGGTCAGGGCCAGCAAGGGCAGGCAGTTAATTTTCATCGTCGGGATACACCATCTCCATCGTCTCTTCCTGTTGCGCGGCCCACCCCTTGCGGGTCAGCTGCATCTGCTGCCACCAGCGCTCGTCCGCCAGGATTTCGCCGGCCGGGCCGAGCTGGGGGTAGGGCATCTCTTTCTCCTTGCAGAGCTGGGCATAGACGGGATAGCCCCCCTCGAACAAGATGGTGTTCTGCTCTTCCAAACTGAGCGGACAGCCGCGCTGGTAGCAGCCGGCCTGTTCGCGCTGGCGCTGGGCCTCATAGAGGATGGCGGCGGCGGCCACCGAGACGTTGAGGGACTGCACCATGCCCACCATGGGGATGACGATATGGTGATCGGCCAGGGCCAGCGCCTCTTCTCCGATGCCGTGCTTCTCCTGGCCCACCAGGATGGCGGTGGGCCTGGTGTAGTCGATGGCGCGAAAGTCCACCGAGCTGTCGGAGAGGTGAGTCGCCAGGATCTGCATGCCGGAGGCTTTGAGTTCGGCCACCGCGCTGCCGATGTCCGGATGCAGCTTCACGTCCACCCAGTTCTGGCTGCCGCGGGCGGTGCCCTTGCGCTTGTGGATCCAGCTCTTGGGCCAGACCGCGTGCACCCGGTGGATGCCGATGGCGTCGGCGGTACGCACGATGGCGGCCAGGTTGTGCGGCTTGTGGACCTCTTCCATGCAGACGGTCAGGTCGAGCTGGCGTTGGGCCAGCATGTCGGAAATGCGTTTGAAGCGTTCAGGAGTCATGTCGGTTTCTATGTCGTGAGGCTGGTCCACGCAACAAGGCTGGTGGCCTGCCGCATGGGGCCATGGGTATCTCTTGAAAAGCAGCAGGCGGCTTGCGCCGCCTGTGTTCAGTTCTTCTGTCGGCTCACCCTGAGCACGTTCGGCATCACCCGGATCTTGCGCATGATGTTGGCAAGGTGGATCCGGCTCTTGGTGGTGATGAGCAGGGTGACCACATAGACCCGGCCATCCTTCTCCTCGGTGCTGATGGCGTGGATGTTGGCGCCAGTGGCGGCAATCACGTTGGCCAGCTCCGCCAGGGCGCCCTGGTGGTTGACGATCTCGATGCTGATGCCGGTGCGGAACTCCTGTTCCTGCTCCTTGTCGACTTCCCACTGTACCGGCAGGTACTTGTCCGGTTCGCGGCTGTAGCCCTTGATGTTGCGGCAGGACTCCTGGTGGATCACCAGGCCCTTGCCCGGGCTGATGTGGGCGATGATGGCATCCCCCGGAATGGGGCGGCAGCAGTTCGCGAAGGTGACCAGCATGCCGTCGGCCCCCTTGATCGGCATCTTCTTGCTGGTGGATTTGGGCTGCTCTTCCGGCGGCAGTTCATCTCCCAGCATGCGGCGCGCCACCATGACGCTCATGGCGTTGCCAAGGCCCACGTCGGCCAGCAGCCCCTGCAGGTTCTCGTGTTTGGTGTCGGCCAGCACCTGCTTGACGCGGGCTTCCGGGATGTCTTCGATGTTCTTGGCGCCGAGCGCGTGGTTCAGCAGGCGGCGGCCCAGCACTACCGACTCCTCGGTGCGCAGGTTCTTGAGGAACTGACGGATCTTGGAGCGCGCTTTGGTGGTCACCACGAAGTTGAGCCAGGCCGCGTTGGGGCGGGCACCCGGCGCCGTGATGATTTCCACCGTCTGACCCGAGTGCAGCGGGCTGCTGAGCGGGTAGGGGTGGCGGTCGACCCGGGAGCCGACGCAGGCGTGACCGATGTCGGTGTGTACCGTGTAGGCGAAGTCCACCGGGGTGGCGCCGGCGGGCAGCTCCATGATGCGGCCCTCCGGGGTAAACACATAGATCTCGTCCGGGAACAGGTCGGTCTTGACCCCCTCGATGAATTCGAAAGAGCTGCCGGCACTCTGCTGCAGCTCCAGCAGGCTCTGCATCCAGCGCTGGGCGCGGATCTGCGCCGTGGTGCCCGAGCTGTCGCCATCCTGCTTGTAGGCCCAGTGGGCGGCGACCCCCTTGTCGGCCATCTGGTCCATGAACTCGGTGCGGATCTGCACCTCCACCGGCACACCGTGCGGCCCCACTAGGGAGGTGTGCAGGGACTGGTAGCCGTTGGTCTTGGGGATGGCGATGTAATCCTTGAAGCGACCGGGGCGCGGCTTGTAGAGGCTGTGCATCTGCCCAAGCACCCGGTAGCAGGTGTCTATGTCTTTCACTCTCACTCTGAAAGCATAGATATCCATCACTTCGTGGAATTGCAGCTCCTTCTTCTCCATCTTGTTGTAGATGGAGAACAGGTTCTTCTCGCGTCCACTCACCTGGGCATCGATACCGGCTTCCCGCAGACGCCCCTCAATCTCGCTCTGGATGGAGTCGATGATCTCGCGGCGGTTGCCGCGGGCGCGGCGCACCGATTCCCGCAGCACGCGGGAGCGCATGGGATAGAGCGCTTCGAAGCCGAGCTCTTCCAGCTCGTTCTTCATGGTGTGGATGCCGAGGCGGTTGGCGATGGGCGCGAAGATCTCGAGGGTCTCGCGGGCGATGCGGCGGCGCTTGTCCGGACGCAATGAGCCCAGGGTGCGCATGTTGTGGGTGCGGTCGGCGAGCTTGATCAGGATGACCCGGATGTCCTGGGTCATGGCCATCATCATCTTGCGGAAGTTCTCGACCTGGGCTTCCTTGCGATCGCGGAACTTCAGCTTGTCGAGCTTGGAGACGCCGGACACCAGTTCGGCGACCGCGTTGCCAAACAGCTCGGCCAGGTCGTCCTTGGTGACAGGGGTATCTTCGATGACGTCGTGCAGCACGGCGGCCATCAGGGTTTCGTGATCGAGGCGCATGTCGCCCAGGATGCGGGCCACGGCAACGGGGTGGGTGATGTAGGGTTCACCGCTGGAACGCATCTGTCCCTGGTGAGCGTCGCGGGCTACCACATAGGCTTGCCTGAGCTTCTCAACCTGCTCGGGTGGCAGGTAGGAACTGGCTATTTCTTTAAGGTTTTCAAATAAATACAAGACAGTCCCCGCAGCGGTTAAACGGCAATCCGTGAAATTGAGGGTATGCCCTCGAGTTTGCGAGGTTTTCGAGCGGTTGTAAATGGGGATAACAGCCGGCACCCGGGCGGGCGCCGACTATGGGAAACGACTGACTTAGCCGCGACCTTCGGCGATGGCGGCAACGGCAGCCAGCTCGGCGGCTTCCTGCTCTTGCTGCTCATAACGGTCCTGGGTATCCATCACCTGGTTGTTGACCAGACCCAGTTCGATCTCGCGCAGGGCGATCACGGTCGGCTTGTCGTTCTCTTCGTCGACCAGGGGATCCTTGCCTTGTACCGCGATTTGACGGGCGCGGCGCGCGGCGACCAGCACCAGGTCAAAACGGTTACCTACCTGTTTTACAGCATCTTCTACAGTAACGCGGGCCATGCGGGACTCCAGTGTTTGGGCTTTCTGTGATTGAAAAAGCGGTGTTTAAAAATGACGCAAAAGTTTACTTGTTTTTGGCTTACTCTGCCAGTAGCTGTTTCAGCAAGTTTTGCTGGGCCTGCTGTTGCTGGCGCAATTCCAGGCGTTGGCACTCTATGATGGCCCTGAGCTGGAACAGTGCCTGCTCAAAGTCTTCATTGATGATGACATAGTCATATTCGTCATAGTGCACCATTTCGGCAATGGCTTTCTCCATCCGGCCCCTGATCACCTCGGCACTGTCCTGGCCACGGCCGATCAGGCGGCGCTCCAGCTCCTCGCGGCTGGGGGGCAGGATGAAGATGGACTTGGTCGGCATCAGTTCGCGGATCTGGCGGGCCCCCTGCCAGTCGATGTCGAGGAAGACGTCGATCCCCTGAGCCAGGCAGGCCTCGATGGCGGCGCGGGAGGTGCCGTAGTAGTTGCCGAACACCTCGGCCCACTCCAGAAAGTCGCCGCGCTCGATCAGCTCCTTGAAGGTCTCCACCTGCACGAAGTGGTAGTGCACCCCGTGCTGTTCGCCGGGACGGCTGGCGCGGGTGGTGTGGGAGACCGACAGCTGCATCTTGCCTGCGCTGTTGTGTTTGGTCAGCAAGGCGTTGAGCAGGCTGGACTTACCTGCCCCGCTCGGGGAGGAGATGATGTAGAGAGTGCCTTGTTGCGCCATGTCTGTACCTTTAAACGATGAGCCGCGCTTTGGTTGTAGCAGAGGCCGCCGTCTTGTGCCCGACAGGGAGACGGTTGCTCGCAATACGCGGAAGAATCAGAGCCAGGAGGATGTAAAGGCGGCGAATGTTAGCAGATGGGGGCGGATAAAAAAACGGCCGGAATCATATTCCAGCCGATCAAAATATTCGTAGCTTGCTGCGGGAGCGTTACCCACATTGGCCGCCATTCTGCCTCCGGTGCCGGGGGAGGGCCATCAGATTATCCCTGCCTCAGGGCTCGGAATTTCCGAGTTGCCCCGGGCGGGCAGGAGATGGCGAGCGGCGCAGAGGCGGTCGAAAGCGGCGATGACGCTCTCGCGGGTTATCTTGCTCATGGCGTCCGGATCCTGGAGGCGGGTACGCCAGTCGAGCTCGGCCAGCGGCTTGCCGGTCTCCAGCTCGATCAGTTCCTGATAGACGCTGACCAGGTAATCGCGGCACAGGTAGGGGCCGGTGCGCGCCGGGTTGTGGTGGGCGTAGAGGCCGATCACCGGTGTCCCCACCAGGGTGGCCATGTGGGCCGGGCCGGTATCCGGGGCCAGCACCAGGCTGGCTTCGCTGATCAGCGCCAGCAGCTGCTTGAGGTTGGTCTGCCCCACCAGATCCACCGGTTTGCTGCGGCTCAGGCGCTGGATGTCGGCGGCGAGATCCCGCTCCAGCCTGGCCGGGCCGCCGCACAGATAGACCTGAAAGCCCTTGCCGGCCGCGTGATCCGCCAGGGCGGCATAGCCTTCGGCGGTCCAGTTCTTGAAGGGTTTGCTCGCGGCGGCGCAGATGAGCAGGGTCGGTTTGCCGCCGATCGTCTCCCTGGCCCAGACCTGGTGCTCGGCGCTAAGGGGGAGCTGCCAGTCCGGGGTCAGATCTTCGATGCCGAGCTCTTTGGCAAAGGCGAGAAAGCCGTCCAGCACGTGGGGGGAGGCTGGGGACGGTACTTTATGGTTGGTGAACAGCCACTGGCCGTCGTTGGCCCGCTCCTTGTCGAAGCCGAGTTTGACTTTGGCCTTGATGCCTAGGGTCGCGATGCTGGCTCGCAGGGCCGCCTGCAGATGGAGCAGTGCATCGAACCTGCGTCCCTTTAGGGTGCGCCAGAGATCGCGATAGCCACGCCAGCCCTTGCTCTTGTCGAAGGGGATGACCTCGACGCCGGGCAGATCGGCAAACAGCGTTGCCTCTATCTTGCCGGTGATCCAGGTGATGCGGGTCTCTGGCCACGCCCGCTGGATGACGCGCACCAGCGCCAGCGCGTGGCAGCAATCCCCGATGGCGGAGAGCCGCAGGATGCAGATGGAGGAGGGCGGCGTTTGGAACAGCGGCATGATGTGGCGCAACGATGGCAAAATGGATGGATGGCATTATGCAAACTCCCCTGCGGATTGTAAAATTGCGCCAGCTGCCCGACCGGCACAGTCCCCTGAAGGGGGGCCCTGCATCCCACTATCGACCGGAATTCTCATGATGCTGACACAGACCACCCACAACCAGATCTGCTGGTATGCCGACGGTGCCTTCCGCGATCCTTCCCCCTCCCTGTTCGATCCGGCCTGGTGGCAGACCCATCGTCAGGTGGTGGGTTCCTCCATCGGCCGCGGAGTGACCTGGTTCGTGAAGGATGAGTCGCGCCACCTGGTGCTGCGCCACTACTACCGTGGTGGCATGGTGGGCAAGCTGGTGCGGGATCGCTTCTGGTTCGAAGGGGTTGAGTCGAGCCGGGCCATGGCCGAGTACCGCCTGCTGGCCACCCTGAGCGAGCAGGGACTGCCGGTGCCGCGCCCGTTCGCGGCGCGCATGGTCAAACAGGGGCCCTTCTATCGGGCCGACATCCTGATCGAGCGCATCCGCGGTGCCAAGGATCTGGTGGCCCTGCTCAAGCAGGGGCCGATCGCCGGTGAGGTCTGGCACAAGATAGGCAAGACGGTGCGCCAGCTGCACGATGCCGGCGTCTATCACGCGGATCTCAACAGCCACAACCTGCTGCTCGACAAGGAGGGCAAGGTGTGGGTGATCGACTTCGACAAGGGGGCGATCCGCTCCCCAGGCAGCTGGCAGCAGGCCAATCTGGAGCGGTTGCTGCGCTCCTTCAACAAGGAGTCCCAGCTGCATACCAGTTTCCACTTCGTGCCGGAGAACTGGCATGAACTGATGAATGGCTATCAGGACAAGACGGACTGAACCCGGTCTCCACTTCGTGTCTGGAGGCTGGCAGGCACTGATAAAGGGCTATCAGGACAAGACGGACTGAGCCCGACCTCCACTTAGTGTCTGGAGGTTGGCAGGCTCTGATAACGGACTATGAGGGCCTGGAGGGGTGAGGAAGTGGTGCTGGCGCGGTTGCTCGGCGCCAGTGCCAATGTTACTTATTGAGAGTGTTTGATTGGTCAGATATTCGGATCCGGTGTCGAGGCGCGTGATGGAAAGGTATGAGACTCCCAGGGTTGAGGTCACCACTCCCCTTGAGGTGACGCTGATGGCACAAGCCATGGCGATGTTGGAGGCCGGGATCTGGACCTGGTCGGCCGAGCGCGGCCTGAGGCGCGATCCCTCTTGCCTGCAGCTGCTGGGGCTGGAGGCAAGCGAGCTGGATGATCTCGGCTGGCTGGACCGGGTGCACCCGGACGATGCCCCCCGCCTGGCCGAGGCCCTGGAGGCCTGTCAGGAGGGACGCAGCAGCGGGCTGCGGCTCGAATACCGCATCCTGCACCATCAGGGCCATTACATTCGGCTGGAGGAGCGGGTTCGTCGCGACGAGCGGGGGCAGTTGCTGGGAGTGGTGCGCCATCTGGATGCGGCCATGCCGCCCCTGGACGATCGCCATGACACGGATCCCCTCACCGGCCTCGAGAGTCGCAGCCACTTCGAGATGCTGCTGGACGAGCGGCTGGCCAGCGAGAGCGGCAGCTTCTGTCTGCTGCAATTCAGCGTGGATCACCGCAGCAAGATCCTGCAGCTGTTCGGGGAGGCCGCCTGCGACGCCATGCTGGCCAAGCTGGCCCGTATCGTGCGCCGCGAGCTGCGGCGGGAAGATCCCTTCGCCCGCTGGGACGAGGACGGCTTCATCCTGATGCTGTCCCAGACCGATCGCCTGAGCGGGCTGGAGATCGCCGAGCGGCTGCGCCTCGAAATCGCCGACGCCAGCCTGCTGCCCCAGCGCCCGGTGACCGTCAGCATCGGCCTGGTGCAGAGCCAGAGTGCCGAGCAGCTCGATCATCTGCTGGCCCGACTGGCCTCCTGCCACGGCCAGGCGAAGCGGGAACACAACACCGTCGTCGGCTGATCTTCAGTCAGCGCTCACTCACCCGCGAATACCTGTGGAACCAAAGAGGGCCAGCCTGGGCGGGCCCGTTTCCTGTCAACCTTCACTGACCCGGCGACGCTGGCAGACCCAGAGGGATGCCAGCATCAGCAGGGCACCCAGGGTGAGCCTGAGCAGGTCGGTATCCTTGCCCCAGAGCACCAGATTGACCAGCAGGCCCGCCGGGATCAGGGCGTTGTTCATGATGGCCAGCACGCCGCTGCTGACCAGGGTTGCCCCCTTGTTCCACAGGAAGTAACCGAGCCCGGATGCCCCCACCCCCAGCCAGATCAGAATGCCCCATTGCAGGTTGCTGGTCGGGTACTGGGGCTGGCCAAGCAGCCACCAGGCTGGCAGCGCGATCACCAGGGCCCCCAGATAGAAGCAGCCGAACACGGCGAGCTGGGGCGGCTGCTCGGCCTCCCGTGCCAGCAGCACCTTGTAGCCCACCTGGCCCAGGGCGAAGCAGACGTTGGCCCCCTGCACCACCAGGAATCCCAGCACATAGCTTTCGGTCAGACCGTCGAAGCGAATGACGGCCGCACCCAGCACCGCCAGCAGGGCCCCCCAGAGATAGGTCGGCTTGAAGCGGCCCTCCAGCAGATCGTGGGTCAGGGTCACGTAGATGGGGGTGAAGATGGTGAACACCAGCACTTCCGGTACCGTCAGCAGCAG
Organism: Aeromonas sp. XH; assembly: GCF_033348475.1. NCBI lineage: Bacteria > Pseudomonadati > Pseudomonadota > Gammaproteobacteria > Aeromonadales > Aeromonadaceae > Aeromonas > Aeromonas sp. XH. The sequence continues at coordinate 40,592 of NZ_CP137630.1, forward strand.
GAAGGAGTGGTAGTAGAAGAGGTACATGATGCCAAGCTGGATGGCGCCGAGCGCCATCAGCTTGGCGACCAGATCGGGGCGCAGCCAGCGGCGGCGCAGGAAGGGCAGGAACACCAGGCTGGCGAGGACGATGCGGGTCAGCACGGAGAAGTAGGCATCCACCTGGCCGGCGAGGTAGACCCCGATCAGGCTGAAGGAGAAGGACCAGAGCAGGGTAACCCCTATCAAGTAGTTCATGTGATTGAAATGTCGTCAATTGTCAATTTGGAGGGCGCTATGATGGCCGAGTTGGAAGGCGCGATCCAGCGTTTATGGGAAGGCTTGCCACAGATCGGAGCATTTGCCTTCGAGGCGAGCAACGGGGCGGGCTCCGCCACCGACTGGTGCGGCCGCGGCGAGGGGGTTGTGACGGTGACCGATCACCAGGGAGGCTGGTTGTTTGCCGAGCGAGGCCACTACACCACCCCCCATGGCCGGGTGCTGGCCATGCACAACCGCTTCTGGTGGCAGCGTACCCCGAGGGGGATTCTGCTCTCCCACCTGCGCTACGAGCAGCCGGTGGCGCTGTTCGAGCTGCTGCCCCAAGCGGATGGCCGCTGGCTCACCGCCGAGCCCCACCTGTGTGGCCAGGATCACTACAGTGCCGAGCTGACCGAGACAGAGGGCGGCTTCCTGCTCGGCTGGCAGATCCGGGGGCCGCGCAAGAACGAGCGGCTGAGCTACCGCTACGGGCCCGGGGGGCAGGCATAAAAAAACCGGCGCAGGGCGCCGGTAGAAGGGACAAATCGGAGGTTTTTTCAAAACGGTCCCAAAAAACAGGAGAGACTCACTCTCGTCACACACGCAGAGAGGGTCTTCAGGCACTCAGCGCATAGTTCAGCATGGCTTGCAGCTTGCTGTCGAAGAACCAGGGCAGCAGCACCATCAGCAGACCCAGCACCCCGGCCAGACGGTGGCGATACTGCCAGCTGGCGATCAGCACCAGGCCGCCGCAGAGCGTGGTCAGGATGCCTGACATGGGGCGGCCTCCCGCTGGTTGCGGCGCTGCTGGGCCCACTGGTTGAGGGCGACCGAGCCCAGGATCAGCGCCAGTGCCACACCCGTGGTGGACTGGATCTGCTCGCCGAGGAACAGGGCCCCCAGCATGACGCCGAACAGCGGCACCAGGTAGTTGCTGAAGGAGGCGAAGGTCGGGCCCGCCTTCTGGATCAGCGCCATATAGAGGAAGTAGACCAGACCGGTGCAGAAGATCCCCAGCATGGCGACGGCGCCCATGGCCTGCTGGCTCGGCAGGGTGAAGGCGCTCAGGTCCGCGACGAAGGGTGCGGCCAGCAGCAGCTGCGCGGCGGACGAGATCAGGATGTTGCGCGCCACCACCACGGGGTGATCCTTGGCGAAGCGCTTGATCATCAGCAGGCCGATGGCGAAGCAGCTGGCCCCGAACAGGATGGCCATGGCGCCGAGCAGACCGGCATTCATGCCGCTGGCCAGCTTCGGCCAGAACAGCACCAGCACGCCGACGAAACCGATGAGCACGGAGACGAGGCCACCCTTGGTGATTCTTTCACCAGAAATAAACAAGGGGGCCGCCAAAATGGTCACAAAGGGGATACAACCCATGACCACGGCGGCGATGGCGCTGTCCACGTACTGCTGGCCCCAGGCCACCATGATGAAGGGGAGGGTGGCGTCGAGCAGGGCGATCAGCATGTAGGTGCGCCAGGGGGTGTGTTCGCTCTTGAGGCGCATGAACAGGCAGAGCAGGCCCAGGGTCAGGCTGCCGCACAGGGCGCGGCCGGCCGCCACCAGGATGGGGGGCAGTTCCGCCACGGCCTGGTGCATGAAGATGAACTGGGAGCCCCACAACAGGCCGATCGCCAGCAACAACAGATAGCTACGCATTTGAATCTCCGATGTAATTCGCCTGCGCATTCTATGCAATCTGCTACTATGCCAAAAATGAATTGTCATCATTCAACTATGGCTAATATCGATGGAACTGCCCCTCTCCCGCCTCGACCTCAACCTGCTCACCGTGTTCGACATGCTGATGCAGGAGCGCAACGTCACCCGTGCCGCCGAACGGCTGCACCTCTCCCAGTCCACCGTCAGCCACGCCCTGGGACGCTTGCGCCAGGCGCTGGATGACCCCCTGTTCGTGATGAGCCGGCGCGAGATGATGCCGACCGAGCGGGCCAAGGCGCTGGCGGGACCGGTACGCCAGGCGCTGGCCATGCTGGAGCAGGGGCTGCGGCAGGCCAAGGACTTCAATCCCGCCAGCGCCCAGCGGGTGTTTCGCATCGCCACCCCGGGGTCGGTGGAGCACGGCCTGGTCCCGACGCTGGTGGAGTGCATGGTGCAGCTGGCGCCCCACTGCCGTCTGGAAGTGTGCGAGCTGGCGGACAGCGACTACGAGCGGGAGCTGGAGAAGGGGGAGTTGGATCTGGTGATCGGGTTCGCCGGCGCCAACCATCTCTCCCCCCGGCTGTGGCGGGAGGAGTGGTTCAGCAATCCCCTGGTGTGCCTGTCGCCGCTTGGCAGCGCGCTGCCCGAGGCGCTGGGGCCGGACGATCTGGTCAGCCGGCCCCACATCCACACCTCCAGCTGGGGCCACAGCCAGGCCATGGTGGATCTCTGGCTGGGGCGCTTCGGGGTGGAGCGGGAATTGGGTGTCCGACTGCCGAGCTTCATGGCGGTGCCGCCCCTGATGGCGACCGGACGCTACCTGGTGGTGGTGCCCGAGATGATAGGGCGCCACTTCTGCCGCCATTATCCGCTGCGCCTCCATCCGCTGGATCCCGCCATCCCCATCGTCTATCTGATGGCGGGCCACCCGCTCAGTGCCCACGACGAGGCGATCCGCTGGTTCAAGAGCCTGCTGCACGGCCTCGCCTTCGAGCGCTACGGCGAGGCCGCACTGGGCACGCCGGCTCAGCGCAGCCCGGCAAAGTAGTCCAGCCCCATGGCTCCCTTCACCTCGGCCAGCACCTCGTCGGTGAGGGCCCGGGCCTGCAGCGTGCCCCGGTGCAGCAGCGCCAGCAGCTGGCCCTTGTCGGCGATGGCGGCCTGGCGCCGCTCCCGCATGGGGGCGAGCAGACTCTGCAGGCAGTCGTTCAGCTCCTGCTTGCAGCGCATGTCGCCGAGGCCGCCGCGCCTGTAGTGCGCCTTCATCTCGGCCACCAGGGCCTTGTCCGGGTGGAAGGCATCCAGATAGGCGAACACCGTATTGCCCTCCACCCGACCCGGGTCGCTCACCTTGAGGTGCTCGGGGTCCGTGTACATGGCGAACACCGCCTGTTTGATCTCGTCCCTCGACATGCCGAGCTCTATGGTGTTGCCGAGGGACTTGGACATCTTGGCCTTGCCGTCGATGCCGGGCAGGCGGCCGGTGTCGCTCAGTATGGGCTGGCACTCGGTCAGCACCTCCTTGCCCACCAGGGCGTTGAAGCGGCGCACTATCTCGTTGGTCTGCTCCAGCATGGGCAGCTGATCCTCCCCCACGGGCACATGGGTGGCGCGAAATGCCGTGATGTCGGCGGCCTGGCTGACCGGGTAGACCAGGAAGCCGGCGGGCAGGCTGCGCTCGAACCCTTTCTGCTGGATCTCCGCCTTCACCGTGGGATTGCGCTCCAGCCGGGCGACGCTGACCAGGTTCAGGTAGTAGCAGGTGAGCTCGGCGAGGGCGGGCAGGGCGCTCTGCAGGCAGAAGGTGGTCCTGGCCGGGTCGAGGCCTGCCGCAAGGTAGTCGGCTATCACCTCCAGCACGTGATCGGTCACCTTGGCCGGGTTGTGGCCGTTGTCGGTCAGCGCCTGCAGATCGGCGATCATCACGAACTGGCGGTAATGGTGCTGGGCCGCCACGCGCTGGCGCAGGGAGCCGACATAGTGGCCGATGTGCAGTTTGCCGGTGGGACGATCGCCGGTCAGTATGATGGGGTTGTGCATGTCACTCTCTCCGGTTGGGGTGGGCCGGGAGGCGACACAGGGATGAAAACAATGACCGCCTCTCGGCGGTCACGGTGTTTTCTTTGGGAAAATTTACATAGAAAAGCAGCGCCGCCTGTTTAGAAGCGGCACCACCAGTTCTTGTGATTGAATGAGGTCATGTTCATGGCAAATCAAGCTACGCCTGTTTGATCACTTCTGCAAGGGCACGACCAGCAGATCGCAGGGCACGGTATTCATCAGCTGGCGGGCACTGGAGGTCAGCAGGCTCCAGAAGCTCTGACGATGGCCGCACACCAGCAGATCTATCTGGTAATCCTTGACCGCCTGGTTGACCCGCTCGCTGAGATCACCGCAGATCACCAGCTTCTTCTCGATGGGGTAGTCCACCGAGGCCAGGAAGGTTTCCAGCTTCTCCTTCGCCTCGGCGATCACCTGGTCCTGCACGTTGTCGATGTCGATGTCGATCATCTCGGTGTAGAGATCCTTGAGGTCCACATCCACATGGATCACCGACAGCTTGGCGCCGTTGGAGCGGGCCCGGTCGACCGCCTTCTCGATCACCTTGCGGTTGTCTTCCGACAGGTCGATCGCGGCCAGTACGTGTTTGTAATAGGTTCCATTCATGGGAGTTCTCCTCACTGATCCTGGGTCCACTATACCAATGTCTGCTGAAACTAAAACGGCGGCGTTGCCACAGTTTCAGGATTTGCATGGGCCCCGTACACCCGGGCTGCCGTGCCCGATGAAAAGGTAGTGTATATTTTGAACAGGAGTTTGAAGCCGATCACAGGCGGTCTATTGCCCCGACAGAGGGAGGGGCATAGGATGTGCCCGTGCTTCGCAATGAACACAAAACAACAAAAAGCATCTGAATACCGCTTTGGGGAGCCTCGCGCTCCCTTTTGTTTTTCTGCCCTTTTCCCGTCGATATTCCGCCCCATGTCAAGGTAATCCCCCGCCGCTTGGTTATGCTGTAGCCAGTTCCCTTGGCAAACCGTCGTGCGTCACCGGGCCCCGAGAGCGGGCCGGCCCGCCACGGACGTTCCTCCTGTTGCACCCCTTTCCCGGAGACTCCTCGATGATCATTCACCCGCAAATCCAGGGCTGTGTTGCCCGCAACTGCCACCCCATCGGCTGCCGCGCCGCCGTGATGCAGCAGATTGCCAGCGTCAGGGCGGAGGGATCGTTCAACGGGCCCAAACGGGTGCTGGTGCTTGGGGCCTCGTCCGGTTTCGGGCTGGCGTCTCGCATCACGCTCGCCTTCGGTGCCGGTGCCGACACCGTCGGCGTGTCGTTCGAGCGCGGCCCCTCCGACAAGGGGCTGGGCAGCGCCGGCTGGTACAACAACATCTGGTTTCGCAAGGAGGCGGAGCAGGCAGGGCGCATCGCCGTCAACCTGATCGGCGATGCCTTCTCCGATGCCATGCGCCAGCAGGCCATCGAGACCATACGCCAGCAGCTCGGGCAGGTGGACCTGGTCATCTATTCGCTGGCGAGCGGCATCCGGGTGCTGGCCGATGGCACCCAGGTGCGCTCCGTGCTCAAGACCACGGGCCAGCCCTTCAGCGGCTGGGGGCTGGATCTGGAGCATGACGCCCTGGTACAGCAATCCCTGGCTCCCGCCACCCCGGAGGAGATCCGCGACACCGTCACCGTGATGGGCGGCGAGGACTGGCAGCTCTGGATGCAGGCGCTGCAACAGGCGGATTGCCTGGCCCCCGGCGCGCAAACCGTGGCCTATTCCTACATAGGCCCCGAATCCACCTATCCCCTCTACCGGGACGGCACCATCGGCTATGCCAAGGAGCATCTGCACGCCACCGCCGAGACCATCAACCTGCAACTGGCGGAAGTCGGCGGCCACGCCTGGGTGTCGGTCTGCAAGGCGCTGGTGACCAAGGCGAGCGCCTACATTCCGGTGCTGCCTGTCTACCTCGGCCTGCTGATGGGGGTGATGAAGGAGCGCGGTGTGCACGAGGGCTGCATCGAGCAGATGCAGCGGCTGTTCGCCACCAAGATGTACGGACCCAGAGGGGTGGTGGCCGACGGCAACCGGCTGATCCGGATGGACGACCACGAGCTCGACCCGGCCATTCAGGCCGCCGTCTCGGCGCTCTGGTCCAAGGTGACGCCGGACAACTTCCACGCCCTGGGGGACTTTGCCGGGCTGCGTCAGGATTTCCTGCAGCTCAACGGTTTCGGGCTGCCGGGGGTGGACTACGGGGAACCGGTGAGTGTGGCGTCGCTCACCGAGCTGATGCCCTGATCCTGACGGTAGGCCCGGGCCTACGTCTCAGGCGACGTTGCAGGCGAGTTCGTCCTGGGCCTGGGGAGCCAGGGCCAGGACGGTCTGGTTGCGCCCCTGGCGCTTGGCCTGATACATGGCCATGTCGGCCCGGTGGATGAGCTGGCCCAGGTTGTCATCGTCCGGTGAACGCTCCGCCACCCCTATGCTGATGGTCATGTGGGGGGCGGCAAGGTAGGCGATCCGGTTTCTCAGCTGTTCGGCAAGCCGCCAGCAGGTGGCGCCATCCTGCTCCATGGCCACCAGAAATTCCTCCCCGCCCAGGCGCCCGATCTGGTGCTGGTCCGGCGCCCAGCTCTTGAGCTCCCTGGCCAGTTGCCGGATGGCCTGGTCCCCGGCCTGGTGACCGTGCCTGTCGTTGATCTGCTTGAAATGATCGATGTCGATGATGATCAGGGTCAGGGGAACTTCCAGCTGCCACTGCTGCGCCAGCCGCTCCAGCAGGGCTCGCCGGTTCGGCAGCCCGGTCAGTTGATCGAAGGTAGCCAGCTTGTAGAGGTGGCGCGAGCTGCGGTGCAGCCGGTGGGTGGTGAGCCCGAGCAGCAGCAGGGCGCCGGCCAGCAGGCCGACCAGCATCAGCTGGTAGTAACGGGCGCTATGCTGATGCAGCAGTTGCTGGCGCTTGCTCTCGTTCTCCTGCTGCAGCGCCCGGTTGCTGGCCTCGCTGCGGGCCAGATCCATCTCGGCCTGGAAGGCGGCAGCATGCTGACTCAGGGTCTGGTTGAAGTGCTGCTTGTAGTCGCTCACGTATTCGCTGAGCGCCCGGTAGGCCTCGGGATAGCGTCCCTGATCGGCCAGCAGGCTGGCCTGCAGCGCCTTGCTGCTGGCTCCCGCGGCGCCCCGGGTGGTCAGCAGTTGCAGTGCCAGCTGCTTCTCGCCAGTGCCCTGCAGTGCCCGGGCCCGGGTCTCCAGCAGGCGTGCTCCGGCATCCGGATAACCCAGCTGCTGATAGAGCGCCTGGGCCTCGTCCAGGGTGCGCAGGGCACCCGCCCAGTCGCGCTGTGCGTTGAGCGCCATGGCCTGATAACCCAGGATGATGGCGCGGTAATCCGGTGCCAGCGCCGGGTTGGCCAGCAGGTTGTCGAGCAGTCGCCTGGCCTGGGCGGGGCGATCCGTATCGATATAGAGTCGCGCCATGTTGGCGCGGATGATGATCTGGCTGTTGGGCTCGTTCAGCAGCACCATGCGTTGCAGGGCCTCCAGATAATAGCCTTCGGCCTCCCGGGGCAGGCTCAGATCGGCATAGAGGTTGCCCAGCGTCATCAGCAGGCGGGCACACTGCAGGCTGGCGATGGGGGAGTCGGGCGCCGCCTGCTTGAGGCGGAAGGCGGTCTTGAGCTCGGCGATCGCCGCGCTCAGCTGCTGGGTGCGATAGAGGGCGAGTCCGTTGAGGGCGTGCCACTCCGACAGCAGGGCAGGGTGGTCGCCGATCTCGGGTTGCAGCAGCGCCAGCAGCCGGAGGGCCCGGTGCGGTTCTTCGGTATCCAGGGTGAGGGCCGCCTGCTGCAGCCGGAAATCCAGCAGTCGGGTGGTTTCATGGCGGGCGGTGGCCAGGGCGCGGGCACGGGCGTTGTCCAGCAGGGCGTCGGGATAGCGCCCCAGTGCCGCCTTGGCCAGGGATCTGGCATGAAACAGCTCCATCTCCTGCTGGGGGCTGGCATCGAGGCGTTGAAGATATCCGATGGGATCCCTTGCTGCCTGCAATTCTGCCTCGCTGAGCAAGGAGGGAGCGGCCTGCAGCTGGATCATCCAGAGCAGTGCCAGTGTCATAATGAATCTCATTGAATCCTGTCCCTGACCACTGGCGCCATCATAATGGCTGACGTCACCTACACCATGTTTCTTTGCTTCTCTATAACCGTATGGGGGACAGGATGAGGCGGGAAACCGTCATGACTGCGCGCGCCGACGGTCGTATCTGGTTGCGTCAGGATGCAACAGTGGCGACAATCGTGAGCAAATCACAGTGGAGAATCATCATGTTGGCCAAAGCCATGATCGAGAAGTTGAACGAGCAGATTAATCTTGAATTCTATTCCTCCAACCTCTACCTGCAGATGAGCGCCTGGTGCGAGGACAGGGGCTTTGAAGGGGCGGCCAACTTCCTGCGCCAGCACGCCGTCGAGGAGCGCCAGCACATGGAGCGCCTGTTCACCTATGTGAGCGAGACCGGTGCCATGCCGCTGCTGGGGGCCATCGAGGCGCCTCCCCACGAGTTCAACTCCCTTGGCGACATCTTCCGCACCACCCTGGAGCACGAGTACCACATCACCAAGTGCATCAACGGCCTGGCCCACGTGGCCTTCACCACCCAGGACTACTCCACCTTCAACTTCCTGCAGTGGTATGTGGCCGAGCAGCACGAGGAGGAGAAGCTGTTCAAGAGCATCGTCGATCGTCTGTCGCTGGTGGGCGAGGATGGCAAGGGCCTCTACTTCATCGACAAGGAGCTGGCCGAGCTGGCCAAGGGCGCTCCCGCCAGCATCATGGATGGCGCTGCCTGATAGTCGTGGACACTCAGTGTTCAGCCAGTACAATGACGGCCCCTTGCAAAGGGGCTGTTTTTTATTGGACATGCCATGAAACCGCGGCGATGGTTTCTGCCGGGCACAATGACGGTCTTTCGTACAGGGGCCGTTTTTCTTTTGATGGGTGAGTGATGATGAAGCAGCTTGACGTGGTGGTGATCGGCGCCGGGGCGGCCGGGTTGATGTGTGCGGCCCAGGCCGGTTATCGGGGCCGTTCCGTGCTGGTGCTGGACAACGCCAAGAAGCCGGGCCGCAAGATCCTCATCAGCGGCGGCGGTCGCTGCAACTTCACCAACCACCAGGCCGGGCCCCACGCCTTCCTCTCGGCCAACCCCCACTTCTGCAAGTCGGCGCTGGCGCGCTACACCCAGCAGGACTTCATCGATCTGGTGGACCGGCACGGGCTGCGCTATCACGAGAAGACGCTCGGCCAGCTGTTCTGCGACGAGAGCGCCAAGGAGATCGTCGACATCCTGCTGACCGAGTGCGACTGGGCCGGCGTGACCCTGCAGTTCCAGACCGAGATCCTCGCCGTCAGCAAGACCGAAGAGGGCTTCATGCTGACCACCAGTCAGGGGGAAATCAGCTGTCACTCCCTGGTGGTGGCCACCGGCGGCCTCTCCATGCCCAAGCTCGGTGCCACCCCCTACGGCTTCAAGCTGGCGGAGCAGTTCGGCCTCAGGGTGCTGCCGACCCGCGCCGGCCTGGTGCCCTTCACCCTGCATCAGGCCGACAAGGAGGCCTTCGCCGATCTGGCCGGGGTCAGCCTGCCGGTGGCGGTGACCGCCGAGGATGGCACCCGCTTCAAGGAGGCCATGCTGTTCACCCATCGCGGCCTCTCGGGCCCGGCCATCCTGCAGATCTCCTCCTTCTGGCTGGCGGGGGAGAAGATCCACATCAACCTGCTGCCGGAGCTGGACATTCCGGCGGCCCTCAAGGAGTGGGCCCAGGCCCACCCGGCCCAGGAGCTGAAGACGGTGCTGGGGCGCGAGCTGCCCAAGCGCTTCGTCGACAAGCTGGTGGAGCTGGGTCAGCTGGTCAGCAAGCCGATGCGCCAGTACAACGAGCGGGAGCTGGAGGCCGTCGCCACCCTGCTGGGGGACTGGCAGATCCTGCCGAACGGCACCGAGGGCTATCGCACCGCCGAGGTGACCCTGGGGGGGGTGGACACCAACGAGCTCTCCTCCAAGACCATGGAGGTGCGCAAGGTGCCCGGACTCTACTTCATCGGCGAGGTGGTGGACGTGACCGGCTGGCTCGGCGGCTACAACTTCCAGTGGGCCTGGTCTTCCGGTTGGGTGGCCGGCCAGTACTGCTGACCTGCCCTTGTTCTCATCCACTTCAACGCGGCCCGTTCGGGCCGCGTTTTTTATGGTCGGCATTCCTCGCGGGCTATCCGCTAGCCCTTTCTGATGGTCGGCAAGCAGGCGGTCAGCAAGCCGATGAGCGGCAGGTAGGCGCAGACCTGATACACGGTCTCTATGCTGGTGGCATCCGCCAGCCGGCCCAGCAGGGCCGCCCCTATGCCCCCCATGCCGAAGGCGAAACCGAAGAAGAGGCCGGAGATGGTGCCAACCTTGCCGGGGACCAGATCCTGGGCATAGACCAGGATGGCGGAGAAGGCCGACGCCAGGATCAGGCCGATGATCATCGACAGCACCGTGGTCCAGAACAGGTCGACATGGGGCAGCAGCAGGGTGAAGGGGGCGACGCCCAGGATGGAGATCCAGATCACCCGCTTGCGGCCGATGTGGTCGCCGACCGGCCCGCCGAGCACTGTGCCCGCCGCGACGGCAAACAGGAAGGCGAACAGATGGAGCTGGGCTCTGTCCAGCGACAGGCCGAACTTGTCCATCAGGTAGAAGGCGTAATAGCTGCTCAGGCTGGTCATGTAGAAGAACTTGGAGAACATCAGCAGGCCCAGGATGGCCAGGGACCAGCCGATCTGGCGGCGACTCAGGCCGTTGCCGATCTGGGCCTTCATCCTGCGGTGGAAGTGGGCACCGTGCTGGCTTGACCAGCGCCCGACGAAGACGAGCACCACGACACCGACCAGGGCGAACAGGGAGAACCAGGCGGCGCTGCCCTGACCCTGCGGCACTATGATCAGGGCCGCGAGCAGGGGACCTATGGCCGATCCCAGGTTGCCGCCGATCTGGAACAGGGACTGGGCCAGGCCGGGCTGGTTGCCGGCCGCCATGCGGGCGACCCGGGAGGATTCCGGGTGGAACACCGACGAGCCCATGCCGATCAGCATGGCCGACAGCAGCACGGCGCCGAAGCTGTCCGCCTGGGAGAGGGAGAGCAGCCCCACCAGGGTGAACCCCATGCCGAGGGGCAGGGAGTAGGGCATGGGCCTGCGATCGGTGCAGAGGCCGATCAGCGGCTGCAACAGCGAGCCCGTGAACTGGTAGGTGAGGGTGATGAGGCCGATCTGGGCGAACGACAGGTCGAGACCAAGTTTGAGCAGCGGATAGATGGCCAGCAGCACCGACTGCATCATGTCGTTCAACAGGTGCGAGAAGCTGATGGCGGCGATCACGGGGTATCGGGTGGTGTTCAGGGCATCGGCTGCGGGGGGCGCGTCGAGCGTCTCTGTGCTCAGGATCTTTTCCATGGGGTGTGGTGTCTGTGGTTCAAAACGTCTTCTACCATGCCTTATCCCTGGGCGTCTGGACATAACCAAAGTGGGCGAACTCCGGGGTTGCTCTCGATCGGCGCGCAGGCCGTTCATCCTAAGGCGTGTGGAGAGCAGGCCAGATCTTGTGCTTGGCGGGGGGCGGATTAGTATAGAAGGCCTGCCGCCGTTATCCGGTTCATCACCCGCCATGGAGGGAACATGTTCGAAAGCCTGGGTTTCATCAACGTCTGGGCCTGCCTGACCGGGCTATTTTCCAAGTCCAGGGGGGCGCGCCATGTTTGAGAGTTTGGGTGTTATCAACGTCTGGACCTATCTGGTGGGTCTCTTCTTCATCATCATAGCGCCGGGGCCCAACTCCCTGTACGTGCTGCGTACCGGAGCGGTGCGCGGCATAGGCCCGGGTTACAAGGCGGCTCTCGGGGTCTTCGTCGGCGACGCCATCCTGATTTTCTGCGCCTACCTGGGGATCGCCTCCCTCATTCGCACCACCCCATTGCTGTTTACCCTGGTGCGCTACCTCGGCGCCCTCTATCTGCTCTACCTGGGGGTGAAGATATTGCATGCCAACTTCGTCGCCAGAAAGGCGGGGCAGGCGTCGGCGATGGACCCGGGGGAGCGCTACTTCACCAAGGCGCTCACCTTAAGCCTCACCAACCCCAAGGCGATCCTGTTCTACGTATCGTTCTTCGTGCAGTTCATCGACTTCAGCTATGCCCACACCTGGATCTCCTATCTGGTGCTGGCCGGCATGCTGGAGGCCATGAGCTTCGTCTACCTTACCCTGCTGATCTTCGGCGGCACCCTGATGGCCCGCTTCTTCCGCCGGCGCCAGACCGCGGCGCGCCTCGGCAACGGCCTCATCGGCCTCTTCTTCATGGGTTTCGCCGCCCGGCTGGCAACCCTCTCCTCCTGACCCTTGGAGGGTTGCAGGACCCTGGGCGCCTCTAGTCTGGCCAGCACTCCTTGCCAACCTGGATGAATCTGGATTGATAGACGATCAGCTTCTGATTGCCCGGCTGACCGATCCTGGGGTTGTGATAGGTCTCGCCGGGCAGCAGGTACTTGCTGTCGGCCTCGCTGTCCGCCTGCTGACAACCCTGTTTGACCATGAACTCGAAGTAGGTATTGCCGGTATTGGTGATGCTGCCCTTTGCCGGATCCAGCTGGTATTCAAAACGTGGCTGACGCGGGCGCACGACCAAGATGGATTGCAGAGCCAGTTTCACCTCTACGGTTCCCCGGCGCTGCGCCTGACCGCCTTCATCCACCTGGGCTGCCGGCGACTCGGTGAAGGTGATGCGATAGTAACGCTCCTGGCTATCCGCCGGTCCCTTGTAGTAGAGTTTGACGTTCTGTGCCTGCCTGCCGTGCAGCGTGAAGCGCTTGGGGGCAAACAACAGCTCACCGGGTATGGTGGGCACCGCGCGCCCTCTGGCCGTGGGATCGCTGATCTTCTCCATCTGCACTTCGTACACCTTGGGTGCGCCACTGTTGTTGGTCACGGTACGCGTGGTGAACTCTTCCTTCGGGTCCATGGCAACCGTCATGGCCCCGATGTCGATGGCCGTGGCCTGTGAGGCAAAGAGGCTGGCCAGCAAGGGCCAAAGAAGACGATGCATGTTGTGCTCCATTCTCAGCGCCAGGTTCCCTTGATGGTAATGGTGCCGCTTTGCTCTACCGCACCTTCCCACATCTCATCGTTGACGGTGCGCTGTACCCTGGGATCGGTCAGGTCAAATTCCAGCGCCAGTTGATAGAACCGCGTAATGCCTTTGCCGTTGATCGGATCGTTCCATTCCTGCGGTGGCTGGCTGTCTTGTATGCCCAATGCGCGAATATCTACCGGGGTCCGATCACAGCGAATGGCATGTCGGGAGGCGGCACCATGCGTCGCCGAATCGAATACCAGCCTGGTCGGTATTGGTACGGCCTGTTCGGAGGTGGACGTTCCGGCAGGATAAAAAGTGCAATACCCCTGGTAAGGGGCACCCTTATCCTGTGATATGAAGATCTCAAGCAGATCGGCACTGATGGGGCCACTATCCGAAATATTGTATGGGAAGCTCAATACATCTTTACCGACGCTGCCTTCCCTGTAAGGATTGGTTACTCCATCCGAAGATAGGATCGAGACGCTGAAATCCCGTGGTTTGATATGAATCTCGGTTGTACCGCTGAACTCATAATATCCACTCTCTGGAGCATATCCGTTTTTCATGTTGAAGTTGATCAGGCTGCGAGTGAGCTGCTCTTGTAAACCCAGTCTCACGATCTGCTTGAAAAAGTTGCTAGACAAGAAAAGGTAGACAGACTGTTGCCCCCTTAAGTAGCTGATATTGTAACGAGATCCCTTATTTGCCCAGTTCTTTAGATCTGCGCTCATTTGCAGGTCTGCTGTGCCGATGGCGCTATTTAGCGAGCTGTTTTTGACATTGGTATACATATAAGGCTCGGTATAGCTCTGGCTGCCATCTTCATTGAAATTGTAATCAAGAAATCGACACAAAATACCGTCTCGAGTGCCCAGTCTGTAGTTCTCGCAACCCTGTGAACCCGGCAAGACGTAAGGTGTTCCATTGCTGTCTACGATCACTTCGCTAATTGCGTTGGTTTGTATAAAGCGTAAATGTCCGGCCTTCTTGTGCTGCATGTTCCTCACATACCAGTTACCGCTGTTCTGATCGACACAGCGTTCTCCGGCAGCAGCATCATATTTGAGCGTGGTCCTGCACAGATTCATTTCCCTGTTCAGAATCGCCCCAACGGGCATTACCCGCAGATAGTCGAAGAAGCCTGGACTCAGCTTGCCATGGCCCCATCCAGCGGATGCCCCCATGAGCCCGAAAAAGCCGAGATCATCGACAACGGCCGGCTTGTTGACTGCCTCTGCTGTGTCGGGATCGCAACGGGTATATGTCATGATGCACCGCTGGTTGACATAAGGGCGACGGATGGGGCCGTTCTCCCACATGTCGACGTTCCAGTTGTTGATATCGGTGTTGTACCCGTTATCAACGTACGCCAGACTCACCTGTCCATTTCCTTTGAGCGAGGTCCAGGCATTCGCACCGGTCAGTCGTGGATCCAGTGCATCGGTTGGTGCAACAAACAGGTTGTTGTCTTCCTGGTTTTCAATGAACAGGAAATTGCGAAGTGGTGCATTCGGCCAGACGGTTTTGGAGACAGCCGCACTGCCCTGCTGAGCCCAGCCAGTACCAAGCGCAATGACCAATAGCAGTCTGTGTGTGATGTTCATGATTAATATTTCCTCACCATGGCATAGGTGGGCAGTCCCTGGCAGGTCACGACTCCGACCCAGGCCGCGCCCGTGTGTCTTGCAAGATCCAGCTCGGCTTCACAGAAGTCACTCCCCTGGCGGAAGGTCAGCAAGGGATTGGCCTTGTCCACATCCAGAGAGAATTCGCCGGCGTCGTTGGTGACCGTGGTCCCGATATGGTTGTCAATGCGGGCGTTGGCCAGCAGTGAGCCATCCTCTGCCTTGAGTACGCCGAAGACAGTCACCATCTCCTTGACGCTATCGCTTGCATCCAGGGTGGCGACGCTGCCGGGGAACAGGGTGTAGCGCTGCTTGCCGGTATTGATGTCATAGCTGTCTTTCCCCGTCTTGCTGTTGAGCAGTTCAACCTCGTATTCCTGATAGGGGGAGAGGGCGAGGAAGGTCTGTTCCCCTTGCAGGGGGTAGTCCTGCCCATTCACCTTGGCGATCATCTTCCCTTCACGGGCGATCCCGGTATTGATGATCAGACCTGCACCCGAGGCACTCCGGCTCGATGCGATCACGGCATTCTCCGTGGTGACCAGGGCGCCCCGTGCAATGAGGTTGCCGTTGATGTCACCGCCATGGCCGCGGCCCAGCGTCATGGTGCCGCCCATGGCACTGTGCTCGAAACCCAGGGTGCCGGAGAGTGCCGTATTGTGCTCATCGCTGCCGTGCACCATGCGCGAGGCGTTGAACGCAGCCAGATTGATGACGCCGTCCATGCGTTTCTGGTAGCTGAGGTTGGCCGTTGTCTGACCCTGTTCGTTGCTGCTCATGCCAAAGCTGAACAGGTTGTCGAACGGAATCGAATAATCCAGGGTGACACTCTTGTTACTGAAGCCATTGAGGGTGCCACTGTCACTCTGCAGGCTGGCGCGCAGCGACAGGTTGCCGTATCGACCCGCATAGAGGTGCTGGTAGTAATCTATATAGCTGCGATCGCTGTTCATCTGGCGATCGTGCAGGGTGTTGAAGGTCAGCTGACCCAGCCCGCTGATCCAGCCACCCAGGTTGAGCGTGATGCCGGCGGAGTAGAGCTCGGTATCGCCCACCATCAGGGTGCTGCCAGTCTTCAGCTTCTCCTGGCTGATCCACAAGGAGGCGTAGTCGTGGGCCTGCAGGGAGAGGCTGGAGGCCAATCGCCACGAACGATCCGAAGCCAGCATGCTTTGCAGCTGGGTGCCGAGGCGATCGGTGACCTGCCAGCTTGCGCGCGCCTCGCCTACCGCCGCCTCCTCGAAGGCATAGGTAGTGGTGGCCAGTTCAAGGGTGTCCAGCGAACGCGCCAGCGACATGCCAAACAGGGGGGAATCGCTGTTATTCTGGGTACCTTCCATCATGCCTCCCCACCATTGCCAGCCCCACTCCCGGGTAAAACCCAGGTTGCCGCCCAGCTTGGTGACACGCTGTGTCGTGGTGCTGGTCAGCCGTCCATCCACATGGACTTCGACCGTGACGTTGTAGACCCCGTTGGGGAAAGCAGAGGTATCCAGGCTCTGGTTGCCGATAGCCAGGTTTTGCAGGCCGATCAGGCGTCCATCCCGATAGACTCTGGCCTCGCCATTGGCGGGCATGAAGACTTGTAGCGGCGTGGTCGATTCGTTGGCCGTCTGTTTGCGAGACTGCGCCTGGTTGCCATAGGATGCCCCGTAGATACGGCCCGTGGTCAGGCCCGTCACCACCCCCAGGGTCTGCAGATCCCACGTTGACACCATGCCGGCCGCGATGCGGCGATCATCGAGATCCCGTTCGTACATGGCGCGGTAGATATCTCCGGTCTGCTCAGGCTCACCCAGATTGTAGAGGGAGGCGTCCATGGCGACATGATGGGCACCCAGCCCGACGGTGCTGTCCAGTTGCAGGAAATTGGAGTCGCTGTGACCGCTTTGCGGGTTGTTGATGAAGGAGTAGCCCAGGTTGTAGCGATGCACCCCCGTCAAGGTATCGACCGTCGGGGTCAATGCCACCCGGTTGTCCGGTTGCCTGGCCTGGCCAAATGCTTCCCGCGAGACCCGAATGGTCAACAGCATGGCGACGAGGTCCAGCTGCATGCTCGCATTGGCATCGAGCCGCAGGCTGCCATCGGCAGAAAAGGTGCGTTGCTGCTTGCTGGAGAGCATGGCGGTGAGGGCGTCGTTCAGCAGGCCTTGCTGCTGGCCGGCACTGAAATCAAGGTGCAGCAAATGCAGTTTGCCGTCCTGGAGCAACAGGGTGGCGTTGCCGATGGAGCCATCGGTCAGGGTGTCGATCCGATTGTCCTCATCCGTGTATTGGAGGCGCACCGGCACCGCCAGCCCCTCTTCCAGTGCGCTGGCAAAGCTGGCGGGAATGATGACGTTGGCGATCCTGAGGGGGGCTGTGGCGCTGGCCGGGGCTGACAGCACGATCAGCCATGAGAGCGGCAACAGCCAGGCTTTCTTCAACATATCGAGCACCATGGTTCCAGATGTCGGCAACGGGGCCTCGTCACCCTGCGAGGGGCGAGGACAGTACCGGTAAAAAGGGGTTATTTGACGACGACGAATTCCTGACCCAGCCAGAGTCCCAGGTGGCTCTTTGGATCACGCATGTCGACCTGCTTGAACCGGCGTTGCTTGCCCGGCAGGTCGTAGTAGGTCTCCTTGCACAACTCCTGGCTTTTCAGGCAGGGGCCGTACGCCACGGTGCGGTAGGAGGCATTGCCCTTGTTGGTCAGGGTGTCGCCCTTCAGGTCGTAGGCAAATCGCTGCTGGCGCGGCGTCACCACCAGGATGGTGCCTATCTGGGCCGAGGTGGTGGCGACCGCCTGCCGACGCTCGCTGCGCTGATCGTCTGCCGATAGGGCCGTGTCCAGCCAGCGGATGCGGTAGTAACGCTCCTTGTCATCCTGCGGGCCCTTGTAAAAGAACCTCACGTTGTTCTTGGCATTGGCGGGCAGCATCATCCGGCTGGGCGACAGCATCAGTTCACCGCTCACCTCCATGGGGATCTCCCGTCCCCCCTCTTCCGGGGAGGAGATGCGCGTGACCGTGACCGTGACCAGCCTGGCCTGATCGCTGCCATTTTCGATCTGCTTGGCGACCTCCTGGCTGTCTGCGTCGATGAAGGTGGTCACGGCGCCGACATTGATCGCCTGGCTGATGCCGGGAATGAGCAGCAACCATATGGCTATGATTTTCAGATTCATGGGATGTCTCGAGAGTAAAAAGGGCCCCGCAGGGCCCCGAATGGTATGCGGTGAATGACTCAGACCCAGTTCGCCACGAACTCGACGTTGACTTCGCCGCTCCACAGGCCATCCGGCAGGGCGTCAAAGGTGGTGCTGCTGCCGTTGGCGGTGGCGCTCTCGATGTTGAAGGTGAAAGAGCCCTGGGCCGTGGTGCGCTGCGCATCGTTCTGGAAGCCGTTGGCGATGGGGGAGAGGTTGCCCCCAGTGATGCCGGCCGCCGTGTCGATCAGCGTGGTATAGGCGGTGGTGCTGACCGGTGCGCCGCCCCACAGCACGCCCACGTCGACAGTGGAATCGCCACCCAGGTGATTCAGGGTACCGTTGAGCTTTTTCGCCTTCAGGGTGAAGGAGGTGGCGCTGGCATCCCCCTTGATGGCGACATCGAACAGGCCGTTGACGGTGTTGAACCCCTTGATCCCTTCGGCATATTGGAAGGAGAGGCTGGAGAGCGGGGTGACCACCAGCTCGGAGGTGGTGTCTTTCTTGGCGGTGGCCTGCCAGGTAGCCACGGCGGAGGCTTCCACGGCAGCTTGAGCGGTAGCGGCAAAGCCCAGTCCAGCGATGGTCAGTGCAATCAGAGTCTTCTTCATTACGATATTTCCTACACGTTTTCCGATAGGCGGCGCAGGCCACCCGGTTGATTCATTGCCCGCCATGGGCATGTCGTTGCCCCTGGTGACGATTTGACCAAGGGAGGCAGCCGGCCCTGGAACATGTTGTTCCTCGGACCAGCTCGTTTTTTCGTCGACTAAGATAGCGATAGGACTTGCCTGGATCGATCGAATGCTGTGTAGGAAAAATCTCAAAGGGAGGTGGGAGGCAGTGATGGGGAGCCAGGGATCCGCCGTAGTGACCCCGGCTGGCAGAGGGGGTAAACGAGGTGTAGAAAATGTAATCGATTGATAAATATATGAAAAAATAATAACGCTATAATCAGCGTCAGTTTTAAAATTTGTGATTTCTTATTTTTGTAACATCTTGTGAACATCAAGGGGGCTGTATGGTATAGCTGCTTGATTTGTAGTTAATATACTACTTGGAAAGGACTAAACAGCAGGTTTATATATGTCAAAGGTATTGATAGTCGATGATCACCCAGCAATAAGAATGGCTGTAAAAATGCTGCTTGAACAGGATGGACATCATGTTTTGGCAGAGGTCGATAATGGTGTCGATGCTATTTCTGCAGCCAAGATAAACCGACCTGATATCGTCGTTCTTGATATTGGCATTCCCAAACTGGATGGTATCGAAGTCATTAAAAGACTCAAACTGCTGGATATAGTTACCCGGATCCTGGTGCTGTCTGCCCAATCGACCCACCATATTATGGTGCGTTGTCTGCAAGCCGGTGCTGAGGGTTTTTTGTCCAAGCTGGATGATTTGTCTTTATTGAAGGATGCGATCGCAAAAATAGAGAAGAAGCAGCTCTACTATCCCCGTGAGGTGATTGCCGGCGCCAGACATGCCCATACCGTCGATCGCGAGGATCTGCTCTCCAGCCTCTCTTCCCGGGAGATGAGCGTGCTGTTGCAGATTTGTCAGGGCCATGCCAACAAGCAGATTGCCCAGAGCATGCTGCTGAGCGAGAAAACCGTCAGCACTTACAAGACCCGGCTGATGAAGAAACTCAACATCACCAACATCGTCGATCTGATCAGTCTGGCCAGACGGCAGAAGCTGTTGTGAGCGCGATGAAACCGCTGCTGTTACTGCTCGTTCTGATCTGTGCGTGGCCATTGTCGCCTAGGGCGCAGGCGGAGCCGCTGCTGCAAGTCTATTCGCGGGATGGCGGGGAGTACCTGGATGCCAGCCCCTTGCCGTTGCACGGGGAGGAGTGGCGTTGGCTGCAGGAGCGTGAGCGGCTGATCCTGGGGGTGCCAAGACCCGATAATCCCCCCATGGACATCACCCTGCGTGCCAATGCCTATGAGGGGGTGACGGCCGACATCGTCGGCATGCTCACCCATTTGTTGCATATCCAGATCCTGGTGAAGGGATACCCCTCCAGAGCGGCTGCCATCGAGGCGCTCAAGCGAGGGGAGATCGACTTGCTGAGCGCCTCGAACACTTATGAGCAAGAGCAGCAACTCCTGTTGACCGATAAATATATTGCAGATGATCCCGCCATTTATAAAAATATCGCGATAAGGGAACGAGAAATAAAGTCGGTGGCAGTCCCCGAGTATTATTTGCCATATACGGATATCATGCGCTATTTGTCCGACTATAAAGTTAAGATATATCCCTCCCGTTATAGCGCGCTCTCCGCCGTGGCTTATGGCCAGGCGGATGCCGTCATGGTGGATATGATCTCTGGTAACTTTATCGTCAACAAATTTTATCAGAGCAGCATTCAATTATTGAAGCCGCTTTATATTAATACCAATGGTTTTGCCTTTGCGCTCAATCCCAAAGACCGGCGACTCAAGAGAATAATGGACATAGCGCTGGGGGAGATCCTGGAGGGCAAGCGGGCGGAAGTGGCCAAGCGCTGGAATGGGGGAGGCCTCTCCATCGGGGCCAGCAAGGTCGGGCTGAGCCGCGAGCAGTGGGAATGGCTGGGCAGGCGGGAAAATATCCGGATTGCCGTCAACAGCGGCGTGCCGCCCCTCAGCTTTCTCGACGTCACTGGCACCATGCATGGAGTGGTCGCCGATCTGCTGCAGGTCATTCGCGCGAAGCTGGGGGTGGAGATCGAGGTCGTGCCCGTCAAGACGCCCGAGCAGATGACCCAGCTGCTGGATGGCGGCCTGGTGGACGTCGGTGTACTGAGTCCGTCGGCGGATCGCAGGAACCGCTATCTGTTCAGCAGGGCCTTTGTCCTCGATCCCTTGTCCTACGTGGTGGGGCTGCGGCACAAGGGCGTATCGCCCGATACCTTGCTCAAGTCCGGTACCGTGGCTGTGATCAAGGGGTATATCACGACGCAAGCTGTCTCGGAGGCTTACGGCAGGCTGACGACACGGCAGTTCGACAGAATTGAAGATGCGCTGCGCTGCGTGGCAACGGAAGTGTGCGACGTGACCGTGCTGCCGCTGCGGGTGGCCAAGTACTACATCAACAGCAAATTCCCCGACAGTCTGATCATCACGGGGGAATTGTTCGACTCCATTCCTATCGGTGCCGCCTTTGCGGTGGCCCCCGATCAGCAGATATTGCGGGACATCCTGGACAAGATCATCGCCATCATTCCCCCTGATGAGCTGGAGGGGCTCTCCAACCGCTGGCGGGTCAGTGCCCAGCAGGAGTCCATTTCCTGGCAGGAGCTGGTGCGGGAGTTTGGGGGCTTCATCGCGCTGATCCTGCTGTTGACTCTCTGGGTTGGCCTGTGGGGATTGTCGCTGCGCAAGCAGGTGCGTGAGCGGCGGCTGGTGGAGGGGGCGCTGAGCACCCAGCTCAAGTTCATCGCCGACCTGGTGGACGGGACGCCCCACCCCATTTATGCGAGGGATCTGGAAGGGGGGCTGGTCCTGTGCAACAGCAGCTACGCGAGCTTCTTCGGGGAACCCAAGGTCAGTCTGCTCGGCACGGGGCTGGATGACGCGCGCACGCGCTGGCCTTTTCTTGTCCCCCTGCTCGCAGACCTGGCCCTCTCCCGGGACACCGGGCTGCCACAGGAGGGAGACCATCGCCTGATCCTGCCGACGGGCGCAGTGGACGTGTACCACTGGGTGCAGCCTTATTACGATCTCGAGGGCAAGGTGCAGGGGGGCGTGGGGGGCTGGATCGACGTCAGTGAACGGGTGCGCCTGCTGGATGAGCTGGCGGTGGCCAGCCAGGAGGCCCAGGAGGCCAACCGCGCCAAGAGCACCTTCCTGGCGACCATGAGCCACGAGATCCGCACCCCCATGAATGCCATCATCGGCTTGCTGGAACTGGCCCTCAAGCGGGGTCGGCTGCACGAGGAGGATCAGGCGTCCCTCACCATTGCCCATGGCTCGGCAAAGGATCTGCTGAGCCTCATCGGCGACATCCTGGATATCTCCAAGATAGAGTCCGGCCGGTTCGAGCTGGCGCCTGAGCCCCACGACATCGTGGCCCTGACCGAGTCGGTCGTCACCGTCTTCACCGCGCTGGCCAGGCAGAAAAATCTGCGGCTGGAGCTGGTGACGGGAGAGGCGCACTGGGTACAGATAGATGGCCGTTGCTACAAGCAGATAGTCTCCAACCTCATCAGCAACGCCATCAAGTACACCGAGCGGGGGTCGGTCAGGGTGACGCTGGGATCCTGGGTCAGCGACGGCTGGTGTACCCTGCAGCTCGTCATCAGGGATACCGGCATAGGGATAGCACCCGCTGAGCAGGCTCGGCTGTTCCAGCCGTTCAGCCAGGCCAGCCAGCCCGAGCACATCCAGCAGTCCGGCACCGGTCTGGGCCTGATGATCTCGCGCTCCCTGTGCGAGTCCATGGGGGGCTCACTGGTGCTGGAGAGCGAGCTCGGGCGGGGGACCCGGGTCTGCGTCGAGATGAAGTTGCCCATGGCCGCGGCCGTGGTGGCCCCCCCGTCTGCCGACCGGGGACAGGCCGTGGAGGAAGGGCGACGGCTGAAGGTGATGGTGGTGGACGATCACCCCGCCAATCGCCTGCTGGTGACCCAGCAACTGGCCTATCTGGGGCATGAGGCCAAGGCCGTGGCCTCGGGGGAGGAGGCCCTGCAGGTGCTCGCCGATACCCGGGTGGATGTCGTCATCACCGACTTCAACATGCCAGGCATGAACGGCTTCGAACTGACGCGGCAATACCGGGCGCTGGAGCGGCGCCACGGCTGGCCGCGCTGCGTGATCCTGGGGCTGACGGCCGATGCGCGTCAGGAACAGATCAACGAGGGGCAGGCGGCGGGCATGGATGACTGCCTGTTCAAGCCGATCGGACTGGAGGCGCTCGATCAGAGCCTGCGGCGCCATATGCAGCGTGAAGATCAGAGCGACATTGCCACCTGCATGCGGGAGATAAGGCAATACCTCGGGCCGCTGACGGCGCACCAGTCTACCCTGATGTCGCCCCTGCTGGCCGAGTTTGTCCGTGCCAGTGACGACGACCTGCTGGGTCTGCAGCAGGCGGCGCAGGCGGGAGACGTCGGTCGCTTCATGGACAAGGTGCATCGGCTCAAGGGGGGCGCCAGGATCATGGGTACCCTGAAACTGGTCGCCACGTGCGGCGAGATAGAGTCCTGGACACTCGACGAAGAGACGCTGCCGGCGGCGCTGGCACGGCTGCGCCAGGACTACGAGGTGGTCAGACTGGCCGCCACCCGGCTCCAGACCGCGGACGAACAAACCTGAAGGCATGCGGGGCATGCCTTCAGACGGCTCAACCGAGCCAGTAGACCATCAGCTCATAGGCGGCCTCACCCACCTGGTCCGGTCTGGCTGAGGGGGCCTGATAACTCAGGTAGTAGCGGGTCGCCTGTGTCAGGGGCAGGGGATGGGTTTCGGAGAGCGGTTGTCCATTCAGGGTCAGGTGGATCTGGCTGCCGTCTTGCTGTGGCAGGGTGCCATAGAGTTTGCGGGCTTGCAGTCGATAGGTGGTGTTGAAATCCGGGTGACTGAGGTCGGCTGCCAGGCTCTGGACGGGGGCCTGTACCGGGTCCGAGTTGATGGGCTGGAAGCCGGGGTGGGTGAGGGATACTTCCATGTTGGTCTCTTTGCTGGCGGTGGCTTGCCAGTTCAGCTGGCCCACCTGCGCATTGGCGTGAACGGCGGCGCTACTGCAGCCAATCATCAATGCCAGCACCATGTTTTTCTGAAACATAGTTATCTCCTGTGTCGGACTGGGCTCCCCTTGGCGGGAGCCTCCTCTTATCGGCCACCATTCCCGAAAGCTGAACCCGTCACCTGATATTCGGCAATGAGCCGGCAGGAGATAAGGGGTATGATCCCGCACCTTGGCGCTGTGCCATGTCGTTCACTGGGGGCTGATTTGCTCGAGAATCAGATGATGTTGTTGGCGGTGTTTGAGCGGGCGGCGCTGATGTTGATGACGCTCTTCCTCCTGACCCGTACCCGGCCGTTCCAGCGGCTGTTCCAGAAGCGGGACCACACCCCGGCCGAGCTGGTGCTGGTGGCCAGCATCTTCAGCCTGTTCGCGGTGTTCAGCACCTACACCGGCATCCCGGTGGAAGGGGCGCTGATCAACGTGCGGATCATCGCCATCATCTCCGGCGGCATCCTGTTCGGCCCCTGGGTCGGCATTCCGGCTGGGGTCATCTCGGGGCTGCACCGCTACCTCATCGACATGGACGGTCACACTTCCATTCCCTGCCTCATCGCCAGCATCATCGCCGGCCTGCTGGCGACCTGGCTGCACCTGCGCTGCCGCAAGTCGCGGCTCTGGCTCTACGGCATCCTGGCGGGCATGGCCTGCGAGGGGCTGACCATGCTGCTCATCTGGCAGCTGACCGAGCCCCACGAGATCGGGGTGGAGATCGTCAGCCACATCGCTTACCCGATGATCGCGGGCACCCTCTGCATCGGCCTCATCATCAAGCTGGTGCAGGATCTGGACGACGAGAAGGAGCTGATTGCCGCCAAGCAGGCCAAGCTGGCGCTCGATATCGCGAACAAGACGCTGCCCTTCTTCCAGAACATCGACCGCCACTCCCTCGGCCAGGTGTGCGGCATCATTCGCAGCGAGATCAGTGCCGATGCGGTGGCCATCACCGACACCCGGGACGTGCTGGCCTATGTGGGGGTGGGCAAGGACTACTACGAGCTGGACGAGCACCACGCCATCAGCGACATGACCCAGCGGGCGGTGCTGCTGGACCAGATCATCATCAACAACGATCTGCGTCAGTACCATCTGGCCGACTTCCACTCGGTCATCATCATTCCACTGCGGGAGAATGGCGCCGTCAGCGGCACCCTCAAGATCTACTATCGCCGCACCCACAGCATCACCAGCTCCCTGAAGGAGATGGCGGTGGGCCTCTCCCAGCTCATCTCCACCCAGATGGAGGTGTCGCGCATCGAGCAGCTCAAGGAGATGACCCGCAAGGCGGAGTTCACCGCGCTGCAGAGCAAGATCAACCCGCACTTCCTGTTCAATGCCCTCAACGCCATCTCGTCCCTCATCCGCATCCGTCCCCAGCAGGCGCGCCAGCTGATCGCGAACCTCGCGGACTATCTGCGCTACAACCTCAACAAGGGGGACACCCTCATCGACATCCAGGAGGAGCTGCAGCAGGTGCGCGACTACGTGGCCATCGAGCAGGCCCGCTTCGGCGACAAGCTGGAGGTGGTGTTCGAGGTGGACGATGTGCACATCCAGGTGCCGAGCCTGCTGTTGCAGCCCCTGGTGGAAAACGCCATCCTGCACGGCATCCAGCCCCGCAGTGCGCCGGGTCGGGTCACCATAGAGGTGAAGCAGCTGGCGGGCGGCATCCGGGTCGCGGTGCGCGACACCGGCTACGGCATCAGCCAGGCGGTGATCGACGGGGTGGCCGCCGGTCGGGTGGAGAGCCGCAGCATCGGCCTGATGAACGTGCATCAGCGGGTCAAGCTGCTCTATGGCGACGGCCTGCACCTTAAGCGGCTGGAGCCCGGCACCGAAGTCTGTTTCTATCTGCCGGATCCGGAGGCCATGCCTTGCTGATCGCCATCAATATCGAGAAGAACGCCATGACGCGAGAGGGACAGCCATGTTGAGAGCCATCATCGTCGAAGATGAATACCTGGCCAGGGAGGAGCTCGCCTATCTGGTGAACCAGCACAGCACCATAGAGATAGTGGCGAGCTTCGAGGACGGGCTGGAGGCGTTCAAGTACCTGCAGGATCACGAGGTGGACGTGGTGTTCCTCGACATCCAGATCCCCGCCATCGACGGCTTGCTGCTGGCCAAGAACCTGCACAAGTCCAGTCACCCGCCCCACATCGTCTTCGTCACCGCCTACAAGGAGTTTGCGGTGGAGGCGTTTGAGCTGGAGGCGTTCGACTACATCCTCAAACCCTACAACGAACCGCGCCTCATCAGCCTGCTGCAAAAGCTCGAGCTGGCGGGCAAGTCGCAGGCGGGGCAGGGAAGCGAGCCGGGCACGCCGCACAATCGCGCCGTCAATCTGGTGAAGGGGGAGCGCATCATCGTCACCCCCTGCGAGCAGATCTACTACGCGGAAGCCGACGAGAAGCTGACCCATGTCTACACCCGCACCGATCGCTACGTGATGACCATGACCCTCAGCGAGTTCGTCAGCCGGCTGCCCGCCGAGGGGTTCTTCCGTTGTCACCGCTCCTACTGCGTCAACATCAACAAGATCCGCGAGATAGTGCCCTGGTTCAACAGCACCTATCTCATCCGGCTCCATGACCTGCCGTTCGAGGTGCCGGTCAGCCGCAGCAACATCAAGGCGTTCCGTCAGCTGATGCGGCTCTGATTGTCATTCATTCCCGCCGATCTGCATTTCATGCCGTAATCGGTCGGCGGGAGCGGCGTCTTGCCTATAGTGGCCCCAGTTTCCTTAAGGCCATCGACCGAGACGCATCATGACCAGAGAGATGAATCGCACCCGCTACCTCACCCTGTTGGGGACCATCATCACCCAGTTCGCGCTGGGATCCGTTTACACCTGGAGCCTGTTCAACGCCCAGCTCTCCGACAAGCTGGACGAGCCGGTGAGCCAGGTCGCCTTCGCCTTCGGCCTGCTCAGCCTCTCCCTGGCGGTGGCCTCCTCCCTGGCGGGCAAGCTGCAGGAGCGGTTCGGGGTGCGCAACGTTACCCTGGGAGCCGGCGTGCTGCTTGGCATCGGCTTCTTCCTCACCGCCCATGCCAGCAACCTGGCTATGCTCTACCTCTGCGCCGGCATCCTGGTGGGCTTCGCCGACGGCACCGGCTACCTGATGACCCTCTCCAACTGCGTGAAGTGGTTCCCGGAGCGCAAGGGGCTCATCTCCGCCTGCTCCATCGGTGCTTATGGCCTCGGCAGCCTGGGCTTCAAGTACATCAACCTGCTGCTGCTCTCCAGCAACGGCCTTGAGACCACCTTCCAGCTGTGGGGGCTGATCGCCATGTCCATGGTGCTGGTGGGCGGCATGCTGATGAAGGACGCACCCAAGCAGGCGGCCGCCGTGCAGCAGAGCGAGAGCCGCGACTTCACCCTGGCCGAGGCGATGCGCAAGCCGCAGTACTGGATGCTGGCACTGATGTTCCTCACCGCCTGCATGAGCGGTCTCTACGTTATCGGCGTGGCCAAGGACATCGGCGAGAAGATGGTGGGCCTGCCTGCCGTGGTCGCCGCCAACGCCGTCGCCATCATCGCCATGGCCAACCTGGGTGGCCGGCTGGTGCTGGGCATCCTCTCCGACAAGATGTCCCGCATCCGGGTCATCACCATCGCCCAACTGATTACGCTCGGTGGTATGGGATTGCTGCTGTTCGTGCCGCTCAACGCCAACCTGTTCTTCGTGGCGGTGGCCTGCGTGGCGTTCAGCTTCGGCGGCACCATCACCGTCTACCCCTCGCTGGTGAGCGACTTCTTCGGCCTCAACAACCTGACCAAGAACTACGGCGTCATCTATCTGGGCTTCGGGCTGGGCAGCATCATCGGCTCCATCGTCGCCTCCCTGTTCGGCGGCTTCATGGCGACCTTCAACCTGATCCTGGTGCTGCTGGTGGTGGCCCTGGTGCTCTCCCTCACCATCCGCCTGCCGGCTCCCGTTGCGGCTGTCGACAGGGCCTGACCCCTCTCGCTTCTCAAGTCATAAAAAAAGACCCGGGCCTTGGCCCGGGTCTTTGCATGTCAAGGGGTGGACTCAGCGCGGGGGCAGACCCAGCAGGGCGCGCAGCTGGTGCGCGGTGGCCTCGACCGCCGGCCAGTCGTGGCCAGTGACGGTGACGTGGCCCATCTTGCGGCCGGGGCGGGCTTCGCCCTTGCCATAGAGGTGAAGGTGCACTCCGGGCAGGGCCAGGGCACCGGCCCAGTCCGGCGTCCCGTCCTGCCACAGATCCCCGAGCAGGTTCAGCAGGATGGCGGGCTGAACGTCAGCCTTTACCGGCAGCGGCAGATCGCACAGGGCGCGCACCTGCAGCTCGAACTGGCTGCAACCGGCGTTGTCGATGCTGGGATGGCCGGAGTTGTGGGGGCGGGGCGCCATCTCGTTGACCAGCAGCTCACCGCCGACCAGGAAAAACTCCACCGTCAGCACGCCCACATAATCGAGGGCGGCGATGATGTGCTCGGCGATGCGCTGGGCCTCGGCCTCCAGGGCGGGCACATTGGCCGGGGAGCGGGTCTGATCCAGGATGCCGCCGCTGTGCCAGTTCTGCACCAGGGGCAGGGCGCTGATGGCACCGCTCGGGCTGCGCGCGAGCGTCAGGGCGAACTCCCCCTCCAGCGGCAGCCGCTTCTCCAGCACGCAGGGCACGCCGCTGGCGGCCAGGGCCGTGGGCAGCTCGTCGGCCTGGTGGATGGTCCACTGACCCTTGCCGTCGTAGCCTTCGCGGGCGGTCTTGAGGATGGCGGGGAAGAGGTCGCTGGGCAGGGCGGGCAGCGGCTCACCCGGCAACAGGGTCAGGTTCGGGGCGACCGGCACGCCGGCGCGGGTCAGGAAGGCTTTCTCTTCCCGGCGATCCTGGCAGACGCGCACCGCGCTCGCCGCCGGGCGCACCGGCTTGTAATGCTCCAGCAGCCCCAAGGAGGCGGCGGGCACGTTCTCGAACTCGCAGGTGATGGCGTCGCAGCGGCTGGCCAGATCGCGCAGGGCATCGGCATCGTCATAGGCGGCCACGATCTGCTCGTCGGCGGCCGCACCGGCGATGCTGACGGGATCCGGATCCAGCACTATCACCTTGTACCCGAGGCGGTGGGCGGACATCACGAAGTAGCGGCCGAGCTGGCCGCCACCGAGCATACCCAGGGTGGCGGGGGGCAGTATCATGCCGGCTCCTCCAGGGTGAGGGCCAGCACCCGGTCGCGCTCCTTGGCGCGGAAGCCGTCGAGCTGCTGCTGATAGCGGGGAGCGTCGCCATCCTGGGCGACGGAGAGCAGGGATACAGCGAACAGACCGGCGTTGGCGGCACCCGCCTCGCCGATGGCGAAGGTGGCGACCGGCACCCCCTTGGGCATCTGGACGATGGAGAGCAGGGAGTCCATCCCCTTGAGCTGTCGGGTGGGGATGGGCACGCCCAGCACCGGGATCGTGGTCTTGGCGGCCAGCATGCCCGGCAGGTGGGCAGCCCCGCCGGCACCGGCGATGATGGCGCGCAGACCGCGCTCGCGGGCGCTGGCAGCATATTCGAACAGCAGATCCGGGGTGCGATGGGCGGATACGACGCGCGCTTCATAGGGCACGCCGTGCTCCTTGAGGATGCGGGCGGCGGCCTGCATCACGGGCCAGTCAGAGTCGGAGCCCATTACCAGGCCGATCATAGGGGGGGTCGTCATTACGGCTTCCTCGGATGTCAAACGTTTGCCGCATGTTACCAAAAAGCCGTGGGATCTGGCTCAACATTTCGCGTCTCTGTCCCTCTCCGAGGGTCGTCAGCGGGCCTGACGGCAGAGGAGGGGGTAGTAACTGAGCCACTCGGCTCTGCCGGAAGGGAAAAAACGAAAACAGAAATCCAGATGGCTATACATCCAATCTGGCTCTGCCTATAATCCTCCCGCTTTGGCGCATCCTGCTTAAAAGGGAATCCGGTGAGAATCCGGAGCTGGCGCGCAGCGGTAAGGGGGAACGAAGCGACATCAGGGCACTGCCGTCAGGTGGGAAGCCGTCGCCTTAGGCCATCAGCCCCCAAGCCCGAAGACCTGCCAAAGTTCGTATTTCGGGCCGAGAGAAACCGGCCACGAAGTAGATGCTTACGCGAACCTAAGGATCTCTCATGTCCAAGACATTATTGGCGGCTGCCCTGTTGCCAACGGCGGCCTTTGCCCAACAACTGACCATTCCCGTCAACCCCACCATGGTGGTGACCGCCACCCGCGTCGCCCAACCCGCCTCCAGCGTGCTGGCCCCCGTCAACGTGGTGACCCGTGACGAGATCGATCGCCTGCAAGCCCAGACCGTGACCGATGTGGTCAAGACCCTGCCCGGCGTGGAAGTGGTCAGCAACGGCGGTCGCGGCCAGCTCAGCTCGCTGCGGGTGCGTGGCGGCACTTCCTCCCAGACCCTGGTGCTGGTGGACGGGGTGCGCAGCGCCTCCCTGACCGCCGGGATGACAGAGCTCAACAACCTGCCCCTCAACCAAGTGGAGCGGATCGAATATATCCGCGGTGCGCGCGCCACCATCTACGGCTCGGATGCCATCGGTGGGGTCATCAACATCATCACTCGCCCGGATCAGGGGACCAATCAGCACAAGTTCAACCTGGGGGCCGGCTCCAACAAGCAGCGCCAGGCCGCCTTCAGCAGCGCCAGCCAGGTCGGCGAGGCGGGCCAGCTCAAGGTTGCCGGGGGCTTCGATGACGAGACCGGCTACAACGTGCACCCCATTCCGGGGGTGAACGATGGGGACAAGCACGGCCACCGGGGCTACAACGCCATGGTGGATTATCAGCAGGCGCTGGCCAGCAACTGGGATCTGTTCGGGACGACCCGCTGGTTCCGCAACATTGCCCAGTACGACAGATCCTCTGCCGCTTCCGCCTGGGGCCCGGCGTTTCATCAACGCAACGAGACCTGGACCGAGAACCAGAGCTACCAGCTCGGCTCCCGCTATCATGACGAGCGCTACCTGAGCGAGCTGCGCGGCGCCTTCTCCAAACAGGATGCCTACGACTACCCGGATACCAGCGGCCGCGATCAGTCCGCTGATCGACTCTATACCCGTCAATTCACCCTGAACTGGGTCAACAGCGTCAAGTTGGACGAGGGCTGGACCCTGGGGGGCGGCGCCGACTGGCAGCGCGACATGCTGGACGATAGTTCCCGCTCCTCTGGTGTCGCCTTCCCGAGTGACGCCGATGAGCGTGACAACACCGGGCTCTATGCCCTGGCCCAGTTTGACAACCAGGTCTGGCAGGCCGAGCTGAGCGGTCGCAGCGATGACAACGAGCAGTTCGGACGTCACAACACCTGGCAAACCGGCGCTGGCTGGCGCTTCGTTGAGGATTATCGCCTCAGTGCCCGTTACGGCACCGGTTTCCGTGCCCCCTCCTTCAACGATCTCTACTACCCGGGGTCCGGCAATCCTGATCTGAAGCCGGAAGAGTCGAAAAGCCACGAGTTGATGCTGGATGGCCAGACCGCTGGTGTGGAGTGGCGCTTGACCGGTTATCGCAACGACTTCGAGCAGATGATCCAGTGGGCACCGGACAGCCAGGGCATGTGGACGCCGCAAAACGTCGGCAAGGCGCGGATTGAAGGGGTCGAGCTGGAAGGGGAGTTCGACACCGGCTGGTTGACCCATCGAATCTCAGCCGAATACAAGGATCCCAAGGACAAGGTCACCGACAAGCAGTTGCAGCTGATCTCCCGCAAGGGGGCCAAATGGGTTGGCCTGGCACAGTGGCAGCAGTTCGACGGCTCCCTGAGCTGGATCTACCAGGGTGAGCGCTATGGTGACGCCGCCAATACCACCCAGCTGGGCGGTTACAGCGTGTGGAACCTGGCGGTCGGTTATCGGGTCGCGCCTTCCTGGAAGGTCTCCGGCAAGATCAGCAACCTGCTGGACAAGGAGTACCAGACCTCGGTGGGCTACCCGGCGGACGAGCGTGCCTACTATGTGACGGTGGACTACGCGCTCTGATCCCGTCGTCCGGATCGGAAAAATCAGGGGCCCTGCCATTGGCGGGGCCTTTTCTATTGGCGCCGGGCGGGAGTATGATCGCCGCCTCGTATCCAAGGGGGAGCTCAGGTGGCCAATATTCTCGTGTTCGACTCCGGTATGGGCGGGCTGACCGTCTATGGGGAGATCCGTCGCGCCCTGCCGGCACACAACTATTTCTACTGTTTCGACAATGCCCACTTCCCCTACGGCGAGTTGAGCGAATCAGAGCTGATTTCTGCCTGCACCGGATTGGTCAGCCACATGGTGGCCAAGCACGCTATCGATCTGGTGGTGA
>NZ_CP137630.1:77500-302500 GCF_033348475.1 Aeromonas sp. XH
AAGTAACGATAAAGGGGGTGAAAAGCCTCCTCGCCGGAAGACCAAGGGTTCCTGTCCAACGTTAATCGGGGCAGGGTGAGTCGACCCCTAAGGCGAGGCCGAAAGGCGTAGTCGATGGGAAGCAGGTTAATATTCCTGCACGACTTGTAATTGCGATGGGGGGACGGAGAAGGCTAGGTGGGCCAGGCGACGGTTGTCCTGGTGAAAGTGCGTAGGTGGTGTTTCTAGGCAAATCCGGAGACACAACACTGAGACACGAGACGAACGCACCACGGTGCGGAAGCCATTGATGCCCTGCTTCCAGGAAAAGCCTCTAAGCTTCAGATTACAAGTCATCGTACCCCAAACCGACACAGGTGGTCGGGTAGAGAATACCAAGGCGCTTGAGAGAACTCGGGTGAAGGAACTAGGCAAAATAGAACCGTAACTTCGGGAGAAGGTTCGCTCTTGTTGGTGAAGTCCCTTGCGGATGGAGCTGACGGGAGTCGCAGTGACCAGATGGCTGGGACTGTTTATCAAAAACACAGCACTCTGCAAACACGAAAGTGGACGTATAGGGTGTGACACCTGCCCGGTGCCGGAAGGTTAATTGATGGGGTTAGCGCAAGCGAAGCTCTTGATCGAAGCCCCGGTAAACGGCGGCCGTAACTATAACGGTCCTAAGGTAGCGAAATTCCTTGTCGGGTAAGTTCCGACCTGCACGAATGGTGTAACCATGGCCATGCTGTCTCCACCCGAGACTCAGTGAAATCGAATTCGCCGTGAAGATGCGGTGTACCCGCGGCTAGACGGAAAGACCCCGTGAACCTTTACTACAGCTTGGCACTGAACATTGAACCTACATGTGTAGGATAGGTGGGAGGCTTTGAAGGCGTGACGCCAGTTGCGCTGGAGCCGTCCTTGAAATACCACCCTTGTATGTTTGATGTTCTAACGCAGGGCCCTGAATCGGGCTCGCGGACAGTGCCTGGTGGGTAGTTTGACTGGGGCGGTCTCCTCCCAAAGAGTAACGGAGGAGCACGAAGGTTGGCTAATCCTGGTCGGACATCAGGAGGTTAGTGCAATGGCATAAGCCAGCTTAACTGCGAGACGGACAGGTCGAGCAGGTACGAAAGTAGGTCATAGTGATCCGGTGGTTCTGAATGGAAGGGCCATCGCTCAACGGATAAAAGGTACTCCGGGGATAACAGGCTGATACCGCCCAAGAGTTCATATCGACGGCGGTGTTTGGCACCTCGATGTCGGCTCATCACATCCTGGGGCTGAAGTCGGTCCCAAGGGTATGGCTGTTCGCCATTTAAAGTGGTACGCGAGCTGGGTTCAGAACGTCGTGAGACAGTTCGGTCCCTATCTGCCGTGGGCGTTGGATGATTGAAGGGAGTTGCTCCTAGTACGAGAGGACCGGAGTGAACGAACCTCTGGTGTTCGGGTTGTCACGCCAGTGGCACTGCCCGGTAGCTAAGTTCGGAATCGATAACCGCTGAAAGCATCTAAGCGGGAAGCGAGCCCTGAGATGAGTCATCCCTGACCCCTTGAGGGTCCTAAAGGGCCGTTGGAGACCACAACGTTGATAGGTGGGGTGTGTAAGCGCGGCGACGTGTTGAGCTAACCCATACTAATTACCCGTGAGGCTTAACCATACAACACCCAAGAAGTGTTCGAAGACTTGTAGCAAGTGCATGAACTACTTACAAATTCAGTGGTAATGACAAAGCAAACTAGCCGAGTTGTTATTCACGTCAGCTTTCTGGATTGAAGAATTTGCCTGGCGGCAATAGCGCAGTGGAACCACCTGACCCCATGCCGAACTCAGAAGTGAAACGCTGTAGCGCCGATGGTAGTGTGGCATTCGCCATGCGAGAGTAGGACACTGCCAGGCACCCAACACGAAGAACCCCGCTCATTTGAGCGGGGTTTTTTATTGCCTGAAATTCTTCATCTCTTCCATTTTCTGTACGTTATGCCCCTTCGACCCACTCCGCACAGGGCAGCACCATATTGACGACGCCATCTTCCAGCTGGATGTCTATGTGGAAGCCAAGGCGCTTGGCCAGGTTGATCATGCCGCGGTTGCTGGGCATGGTCATGCCCGACAGCTGAACTATGCCGCGCTCTCTGGCATAGCGCACTATCTTCTCCATCATCAGCTTGCCAAGCCCCAGCCCCTTCAGGTCGGAACGTACCAGGATGGCAAACTCGGCATCGCTCAGATCCGGCGTCGAGATAGCGCGTACCACCCCTAAGATCTGCTCTTTCCGTTTCCCATCCTGCCCCACGGCGACAAAGGCCATCTCCCGGTCGTAATCAATCTGGGTCATACGGGCCAGCTCCTCATGGCCCAGCTCCCCTACATCGGCGAAGAAGCGCTTGTACCTGTCTTCGTCGGAGACTTGCAGCACGAACTGCTTGTGGGCCGGTTCGTCCTCCGGCCGGATCGGGCGAAGCAGCACATGGCTCTGATCCTTGAGCCAGGCGCCCTCCTCCAGCTCGGTGGGATAGGGACGAATGGCCAGCGGCAACATCGGTTGTCCCTTTTCCATCAACACCAGGCGGGCATCCAGGATCACCATCTCTTCGCCGCAGGCCTGCAGCGGGTGCAGATCCAGCTCCTGGATTTCGGGGAAGGCCAACAGCAGCTCGGACAGTTGGCACAACACCTGGCCGAGGGCGTCGATATCGAGCCGTACCGGGCTGGCCTGCTCGCGGATCTTGCCGTCCTTGAGGGCGCCGATGATCTGGTAGCGCGCCAGCGCCTGGTTGAGGGGCGGCAGGGCGGCGACCATCTCGCGGGGCTCGGCGCCGGATTCCCCGAGCAGGATGACGGGGCCGAACACGGGATCCTGCTGCAGGCGGATCCGCAGCTCCAGCCCGCCGCTGCGGCGGGCCATGCGCTGTACCAGCAAGCCCTCGATGCGGGCGCCGGGATCGTGCTGGCGTACCCTGTCCAGGATGGCGTCCGCCGCCTGGGCGACCTCCGCCGAGGTGCGCAGATTCAACATGACGCCGTGTACTTCGGACTTATGGGCGATGTCGGGGGAGCGCAACTTCACCGCCACCGGGTAGCCTATCTGCTCCGCCGTCAATGCGGCCTCGATGGCATCGGAGACAATCCAGGTGGACAGGGTGGAGAGCCCGGCGGCCTGCAAGATGGGGTGAGCGAGGTGGGTATCCAGCACGCGCTGCTGGCGATCCAGCGCCTGCCGGAGCAGTTGCTGGCAGCGCTCGACATCGAGCCTGTCCCCGTGCAGAGAGGCCGGGGTTTCCATCAGCTGCTTCTGGTTGCGGCGGTATTCCACCATGTGCATGAAGGCGGTAACGGCACTCTCCGGAGTGCGATAGGTGGGGATCCCCGCCTCGTTGAACAGGCGACGCCCCTCCTGGGCGGAGTATTCCCCCGCCCAGTTGGTCAGGATATTGAAGCGTCTGGCCCTGGGATGCTGCCTGATAAAGGCGATCAGCTCGTGTGCCAGTGTCACACCGCGGGCGGTCAGCGATGGGGCGTGGATCAGCAGGATGGCGTCGGCGCCTTCCCCTTGCAACAGAGTTTCCAGCGCGCTCTTGTAGGCCTCGATATCGGCATCGCTGCCGATGTCGAGGGGCGGCATCGCCAGCTTGCCCCCCCGAGACAGCAGGACGTCTGCTGCCATGTTGGCGAGGCCGCGCCCATTGGAGAGGATGGCGAGCCGCTCCCCCTTGAGCGTCAGGGAGTGGCTCAGGGTCTCGACGGTGGCAAACAGCTCGTGGGTGTCCCGCACCCGCAACATGCCGGCGCGGCGGATGGCGGCGTCATAGACGTTGTCGAGGCCGTTGGCCGGGTCGTGCCGGCCGCTCTTGAGCACCAGGATGGGCTTGTTGCGCGAGGCGGCGCGGGCGGCGGAGAGAAAGTGCCTCGCATCGTGCAGCTTGTCCATGTAGATCAGGATGGCGCGGGTTGCCCCGTCGCGGGAGAGCTGATCCAGCAGTTGACCGAAGTCGATGTCGCAGTGATCACCAAGGGAGATGAAGGCCGAGAAGCCGATCTCGCGCTGCTTGGCCCAGTCGAGGATGGTGGTGCTGACCGCAGCGGACTGGGAGAGAAACGCCACCTGCCCCGGGGTGGCGGCAATGGGCGAGAAGCTGGCGTTGATCCCCTGGCCCGGCAGCAGCATGCCCATGCTGTTGGGACCGAGCAGGCGGATGCCGTATTGCCGGCACAGTTGCTTGAGCCGCAGGCGATCCTCAGGTGAGAACTGGGCAGCCAGTATGATGGCGGCCCCGGTTCCCTTCTTGCCGAGCTCCTCGATAAGCGGCAACACCCGTTCGCGCCGGGTGCAGACGATGGCGAGATCGGGGGCGAGGGGCAGGCTGGCGATATCGGGATAGGCGAGTACCCCTGCGACGGCCCGGCTGTGAGGTGCAACCGGCAATACGGGGCCCTTGAACTGGCCTGCCAGCAGGTGCCTGATGACCACATGGCCGGCCTTCTGCGGATCGCCGGAGGCGCCGATGACGGCGATAGAGTGAGGTTTGAAGAGGCGATCCAGGCCGCTTGGTTTCATGGGCACTCCTCGTGGCGACCCCCGGGGCGAGGGTGACGGATGGTGCCAGTCTAATACGCTTTGCGTGCGCGATCTGTGACCGATTGCGGATCACGATCGGGCCAGGGTATTGGCGCGCAGATAAAAGCGCAGCTCGCCCTGAATGCATTGCACCGTGGCCAGGTGCCTGTCCTGCAAATAGATCTCCTGTTCCCGATCGAGTTCATGGCGCTGGACCCCGAGGCTTTGCAGATATTCTGCGAACAGGATGGCACTCCGGATTTCGACAAGATGCTGGCTCACGCTCTATCCCCTGATGGTGGCTGTATGTGGCGGCCAGTTTCTCCTCTTCTACCCGGCTTTCATACTGACACATTTGACACCGACCCGTTGCGGGCTCAGCGTGCACCGTTCTGGCCGCGCGCCGTATCCCAGAAGGCGCGGATCAGCGGCTCCTCCAGCCGTTTCTTCTGTACGGCGATGCCCACATCGAATGGCTTGAGGGCGGGTTTGGGCTCGACGATACGCACCTTGTCCCCCATGGGACTGTGATCGATCACGGCGGCGGGAACCACGCCAACGCCGAAGCCGAGCGCTACCATGGCGACTATGCCCTCGTTGCCCGCCACCTCGGCGTAGAGGTTGGGGGCTATCCCCTTGTTGCGCAGCCACTGATCGCAGCGTTTTCTGGCCAGCCCCTGCTCGGAGAGGATGAGGGGCAGCCGCTCCCAGTCTGGCTCGCCCTGCTGGAACCACTGGCTCGACTGCGGGGAGGCCCGGGGGGCGATAAAGACCAGCGGGACTTGCTGCAGGCTGGCAAATTCCAGCTTGGAGGAGAGGGCGTCCGGCCGCGCGGCGATGGCCAGATCGGCCTCGTCCGCCAGGATCTTGTCCACCGCCAGCGCCGGGTCGCCGGTTTCCAGCTTGATCTCCAGCTGGGGATAGCGGCGGCGGAAGCGCTCCAGCACCTCGGGCAGCAGGAAGTAGCTTGCAGTCACCGAGCAGAAGACCCGAAGCCGGCCCTGCAGCGTTTCGTCGCTGCGCTTGAGCTCCTGTCTGAGTCGGCGCCACTCCTGCAACAGGCTGCCGCCAAACTCCCGCAACTTCTCGCCCGCAGGGGTGAGCCGCACCGAGCGATTGTCCCGCTCGAACAGCACGCAGCCGGTCTCCTGCTCCAGCCGCTGGATGGCGCGGCTCAGGGTGGAGGGGCTGACCGCCATGGCGTCGGCGCTCTTGCCGAAATGGAGGGAGTCGGCGAGGTGGAGAAACAGCTCGAGATTGCGAAGATCCATCTTTCAATTCCTGCTAAGGCGTGTAGTGGCGACGGCGTTCGTGGTTCCTTGCGCTCTGTGGCGGCGAAACGGGGCGAGATTGCGGCGTCTCACATTTCAATAAATGCAACGTACTGTTTCGAATATATCAGTTCAGGCAATAAGTGTCCCACGCTATAGTGGTTTGGACAACGCCGTTACCCGGCATGGAATCAATCGAACGGAGCAATCACCATGGCTAACTATTTCAACACCCTGAACCTGCGTCAGCAGTTGGCCCAGCTGGGCAAGTGTCGTTTCATGCAGCGCGAGGAGTTCGCGGACGGCTGCAACGTGCTCAAGGGCAAGAAGGTGGTGATTGTGGGCTGTGGTGCCCAGGGTCTGAACCAGGGCCTGAACATGCGCGACTCCGGGCTGGACATCTCCTACGCCCTGCGCAAGGCCGCCATCACCGAGAAGCGCGCCTCCTGGCAGAAGGCCACCGACAACGGCTTCGCGGTCGGCACCTATGAAGAGCTGATCCCGACCGCCGATCTGGTGCTGAACCTGACCCCGGACAAGCAGCACTCCGACGTGGTGAAAACCGTGATGCCGCTGATGAAACAAGGCGCCGCACTGGGCTACTCCCACGGCTTCAACGTGGTGGAAGAGGGTCAGCAGATCCGCGCCGACCTCACCGTCGTGATGGTGGCGCCCAAGTGCCCGGGTACCGAAGTGCGTGAAGAGTACAAGCGTGGCTTCGGCGTGCCGACCCTGATCGCCGTGCACCCGGAGAACGATCCCCAGGGTGAGGGCATGGCCATCGCCAAGGCCTGGGCCTCCGCTACCGGCGGCGACCGTGCCGGCGTGCTGGAATCCTCCTTCGTGGCGGAAGTGAAATCCGACCTGATGGGCGAGCAGACCATCCTGTGCGGCATGCTGCAGGCCGGCTCCCTGCTCTGCTACGACAAGCTGGTTGCCGAAGGGACCGACCCGGCCTATGCCGGCAAGCTGATCCAGTTCGGCTGGGAGACCATCACCGAAGCCCTGAAGCAGGGTGGCATCAGCCTGATGATGGACCGTCTGTCCAATCCGGCCAAGCTGCGTGCCTTCGAGCTCTCCGAGCAGCTCAAGACCCTGATGCGCCCGCTGTTCGAGAAGCACATGGACGACATCATCGCCGGTGAATTCTCCCGCGGCATGATGGCCGACTGGGCCGAAGACGACGCCAAGCTGTTCGGCTGGCGCGAAGAGACCGGCAAGTCCGCCTTCGAGAATGCCCCGGCCTATGCAGGCAAGATTGCCGAGCAGGAGTACTTCGACAATGGCGTGGTGATGGTGGCCATGGTCAAGGCGGGTGTCGAGCTGGCGTTCGAAACCATGGTGGCCTCCGGTATCTACGAGGAGTCTGCCTACTACGAATCCCTGCACGAGCTGCCGCTGATCGCCAACACAGTTGCCCGCAAGCGTCTGTACGAGATGAACGTGGTCATCTCCGACACCGCGGAGTACGGCAACTACCTGTTCGCCAACGCCGCCGTGCCGCTCCTGCGCGAGCACTTTATGCCGACCCTTCAGGCTGGCGATTTGGGCAGTGCCCATGCCGAGAGCAAGGCCGTGGACAACCTGGCGCTGCTGGCCGCCAACGAGGCGACCCGCAATCACCCCATCGAGAAGATCGGCCAGACCCTGCGCGGCTACATGAAAGACATGAAGCGCATCGCAGTCGGCGGCTAATCTGGCATGACCCGCAACCATGCCAGGTGCGAGAAGATCGGCCAGACCCTGCGTGGCTACATGAAGGACATGAAGCGCATTGCCGTCGGCGGTTAAGCCTTCACCGCGCTGTATCAGAAGGGGCGGGGGTGACGATCCCCGTCTTCTGGCTGGCTTAGGCACCTGGCCAGATCTCCAAAGGATGGCAACACCGGTATCCGGCAATAAAAAGCCCCGCTCATCGAGCGGGGCTTTTGCGTTCAGGAAGGCGTGAGCGATCAGGCCTTCCAGGCTTTCCAAGTGTTGATCAGACCGTTGGTGGAGGCGTCGTGGCTGGTGACGGCCTCGTCGTTGCCCAGCTCCGGCAGGATCTTGTTGGCCAGCTGCTTGCCCAGCTCCACGCCCCACTGGTCGAAGCTGAAGATGTTCCAGATAGCGCCCTGCACGAAGATCTTGTGCTCGTACATGGCGATCAGGGAGCCGAGGGTTTTCGGGGTCAGCTGCTTGAACAGGATGCTGTTGGTCGGGCGGTTGCCCTCGAACACCTTGAACGGCACCAGATCCTTGACCTGCTCCAGCGTCTTGCCGGCGGCCAGGAACTCGGCTTCCACCGCTTCCTTGCTCTTGCCGAAGGCCAGTGCCTCGGTCTGGGCGAAGAAGTTCGCCAGGAGCTTCGGATGGTGATCGCCGATGGGGTTGTGGCTGATGGCCGGCGCCAGGAAGTCGCAGGGGATCAGCTTGGTGCCCTGGTGGATCAGCTGGTAGAAGGCGTGCTGGCCGTTGGTGCCCGGCTCACCCCAGATGATGGGGCCGGTCTGGTAGTCGACCGGGTTGCCGTCGCGATCCACGTACTTGCCGTTGGACTCCATGTTGCCCTGCTGGAAGTAGGCCGGGAAGCGGTGCATGTACTGATCGTACGGCAGGATGGCCTCGGATTCGGCGCCATGGAAGTTGTTGTACCAGAGGCCGATCAGGGCCAGCAGCACCGGCACGTTCTGCTCATAGGCGGCGGTTGCGAAGTGCATGTCCATCTCGAAGGCGCCTTGCAGCAGGGCCTCGAAGTACTCGAAGCCGAGGGAGAGGGCGATGGGCATGCCGATGGCGGACCAGGAAGAGTAACGACCGCCGACCCAGTCCCAGAACTCGAACATGTTGTCGGTGTCGATGCCGAACTCGGCCACGGCCTTGCCGTTGGTGGAAAGGGCGGCGAAGTGCTTGGCGACGTGCGCCTTGTCACCGGCGTGGCCGAGGAACCAGTCGCGGGCGGTCAGGGCGTTGGTCATGGTCTCCTGGGTGGTGAAGGTCTTGGAGGCCACCAGGAACAGGGTGGTTTCCGCATCAATCTTTTTGAGCGTCTCGGCGATGTGGGTGCCGTCGACGTTGGAGACGAAGTGCATCTCCAGATGGTTTTTATAGGGACGCAGCGCCTCGGTGATCATCACAGGGCCGAGATCCGAGCCGCCGATGCCGATGTTGACCACGTGCTGGATCGGTTTGCCGGTGTAACCCTTCCACTCGCCGCCGATGACCTTCTCGCAGAAGCCCTTCATCTTGGCCAGCACGGCGTTCACTTCCGGCATCACGTCCTTGCCATCCACCTCGATGGGGCGGTCGGAGCGGTTGCGCAGGGCGGTGTGCAGCACGGCACGCCCTTCGGTCATGTTGATCTTGTCGCCGTTGAACATGGCGTCGATGGCGCTGCGCAGGTCGGTCTCGTTGGCCAGGTTCACCAGCAGCTTGAGGGTCTCCTCGGTGATCAGGTTCTTGGAGTAGTCGACCAGGATGTCGCCACCGAAGGTGAGGGAAAATTTGTCGAAACGCTTGGGATCCTGTGCGAACAGATCCTTGAGCCGAGTCTCTTTGTTAGCTGCAAAGTGGGCTTCCAGCGCCTGCCAGGCCTGGGTCCGGGTTGGATTGATGTTTTTCATAGGATTATCAGTCTTCCAAGTTGTGTTTGAACCTTGCAGGCAAGGCCCCGCCAAACCTTATTATTCGAGCACTATGCCGGGCCTATTATACCGGGCTCATTGTGCGGTCCGTGTAACAGAGCTTTACCAATTGTCTGTCGTCGAAGGAGTTTACAACCAAAACGCGGTGATTATGAGTCACCCATGGCGGCCGGATCTTGCGTTTGCGCATGCTTGGCACGGCTTCTCCCGGGTGAAAGGGCTTTCAGTCCGGGGGCGGGGAGGTGCAGCCTCCATCCCGGTGAAAGGCCACAGACAATACACCTTTTCGTCGATTTTATGCGCAAACGCAAACTTGCTCCGTCCGGAGCCGGTTATCATCCGGTCAGATGGACGATGCTCCCAGGGATGGCTGTTGGAACGAGGAGATCGACATGAAACGCGTACTGTCCCTGTTTGCCCTTAGCCTGATTGCCACCGGCCTCATCGGCCTGCTGACCCTGGCATTGACCACGGCCGCCCCGACCCTGGAGATACGGGTGCTGGCGGTCATGGGGGCCGTGCTGGGTGGCTATGTGCTGGTGCAGCCGTTGCTCAACCGGTTGGCACACCGGCTGGTTTGAGTGCGGCCCGGCCGCGGGTTGCCCACGGGAGGCCCGTAGCCGATCCCGGTGGCCGGCTCGGCCGGGATCCACAAACAACAATGCCAGCCCGAAGGCTGGCATTGGATCATCACGCCGTGCGAATTACTGCGGCTTTTGCATGTGCATGACCATCTGCGGGAAGGGGATCTCGATGCCTTCGGCGTCGAAGGTCAGCTTCACCTTCTCGTGGAAGTCGAACCAGACGCCCCAGTAGTCGCCGGTCTTGACCCAGGGGCGCACGACTATGTTGACCGAGGAGTCGGCCAGGGCGGCGACGGCGATGGTGGCCTCGGGATCCTTCAGGATGCGTGGCTCTTCGCTCACCAGATGCTCCAGGATCTGCTTGGCCTTGCGCAGGTCGGAGCCGTAACCGATGCCGAAGGTCATGTCGACGCGGCGGGTGTCCATGCGCGAATAGTTGACTATGGTGCCGTTGAGGATGGCGGAGTTCGGCACCACCACCATCTTGTTGTCACCCGAGGTGAGGGTGGTGGTGAACAGCTGCACAGATTGTACGACCCCCGCTGTCCCCGCGACCTCGATAAATTCCCCCGCCTTGATGGGGCGGAAGATGATCAGCAGGAAACCGGCGGCGAAGTTGGAGAGGGACCCCTGCAGCGCCAGACCGATGGCCAGGCCGGCGGCACCTATGATGGCCACGAAGGAGGCGGTCTGTACCCCGACCCTGCCCAGCGCGGCAATCACCACGAACACCAGTATGGTGTACTTGAGGATGCTGCCGACGAAGTGGGTGACCGTGGTATCCAGCTTGCGGGCCTGCATCACCTTGACCGCGCCACCGCTGAGGATGTTGGCGGCGATGTAACCGATCAGCAGGGTGAGCAGGGCGGCGGCAATGTTGACCGCATACTCGATGATCAGTCCCTGGTTGTTGACCAGCCAGGTCTGTGCTTCGGTAATGATCTCGGGTTCCATAAGGTATCCTGTTGCTCTAAAGGTGGATGGCGCGTGAATCTAACACCGACGCGCGACAGCCTGGGTCGCATCTGGTGCTCATCATTTCTTTTGTGCCACAAAAAACAAGGGAGGCCAAGGCCTCCCTCCGTGTTCCAGTCCACCTGCGTCGGGTGATCCGGCCCTCTGACTCAGCTTTGCAATAGCTGGCTGCGCATAAACTGCCACTGGTCTTCAAACCCGGCGGTGGGCTTGAGCTTGAACTCGGGGCGGACGCATCGGGTGATCCGGCCCTCTGACTCAGCTTTGCAATAGCTGGCTGCGCATAAACTGCCACTGGTCTTCAAACCCGGCGGTGGGCTTAAGCTTGAACTCGGAACGAACGAACTGGCTGATGCGGCCCTCCGCATAGGCGAGCAGCAGGTTGGCCAGCATGGTCTCGTCGAGCTGGAAGCCCTGGCCTTCCCGCAGCCGCTTCTCCCGCAGCGCCTGTTTGAGCTGGGTTTCCAGCTTGTCGAACAGGATGCTGATGCGATCCCGCAGCCGATCGTGTTCCCCCAGCAGGGCATCGCCGTTGAGGATGCGGGTAATGCCCGGGTTGCGCTCGGCGAACACCAGCAACAGCTGCAGTATGTGGTGGCAGCGGGCCATGGTGTCCTTCTCTTCGGCCATGATCAGGTTGACCCGTGACAGCAGGGAATCCTCGATGAAGTCGATCAGCCCCTCGAACATCCTCGCCTTGCTGGGAAAATGCCGGTAGAGGGCCGCCTCGGACACGCCCACTTCGGCCGCCAGGCGTGCCGTGGTGATGCGCTGGCCCGGGCTGGTTTCCAGCATGTGGGCGAGTGCCTGCAGGATCTGATCGCGCCGACTCTGTTTCTGGTTACTGCTTGCCATGGATTCCCCTAAAAAAACAATGGCTTGATTCTGTTATTTGGCACCGGCCCCGGGGCCGGTGTGGTCTTGTTATTGGCGACCAGAAGAACCAAACCCGCCTTCACCTCGTTCACTCTGATTGAATTCGTCGACCAGCTGGAAGCTGGCCTGGACCACCGGCAGGATCACCAGCTGGGCGATGCGCTCGCCGGGCTGCATGGTGAAGCTGTCGTTGCCGCGGTTCCATACCGAGACCATCAGCTGGCCCTGGTAATCGGAGTCGATGAGGCCCACCAGGTTGCCCAGCACGATGCCGTGCTTATGGCCGAGACCGGAGCGGGGCAAGATGGTGGCGCACAGACCCGGATCCTGGATG
This sequence comes from Aeromonas sp. XH, assembly GCF_033348475.1. Classification (NCBI taxonomy): domain Bacteria; kingdom Pseudomonadati; phylum Pseudomonadota; class Gammaproteobacteria; order Aeromonadales; family Aeromonadaceae; genus Aeromonas; species Aeromonas sp. XH. The sequence goes on from NZ_CP137630.1 coordinate 89,702, forward strand.
TGGATGGCCAGCCCGGTCGGCACCAGCGTGGTGTCGCCGGGGGCCAGGGTCAGCGGGGCATCCAGCAGGGCGCGCAGGTCCATGCCGGCGGAACCCGGGGTGGCGTAGGCGGGCAGCGGGAAGTCGGTGCCGATGCGGGCATCCAGGATTTTCAGTTCAATTTGTGTCGTCATGAATATCGTTCAATTGGATCGCCGGGCGATCGGGTGGTTCAGCGGGTGCCCGCGGGGCACCCGGCATGTTCAACGGGCCCGGGAGAGGGCTTAAGGTCGATAGTGGCGTGCGATCAGGGCGACCAGATGACGAGCCAGCGTCAGCTTATCGGCCAGGGGCAGTGCGGCTTGACCCCCCTGCCAGAAGACGGTCAGGGCGTTGTCATCGGCATTGAAGCCCTGGCCGGCACGGGACACATCGTTGGCGGCGATCATGTCCAGCCGCTTACGTCGAAGTTTGTCGAGGGCGTATTGTTCCACATCCACGGTTTCGGCGGCAAATCCGACGGTGAAGGGTTTGTCTGACAAGGCTCCCACATCGGCGATGATGTCGGGGTTCTTGACTAGGGTCAGCGCCATCTGGTCGTTGTCGCCGCTCTTCTTGATCTTCTGGCTGGCCACCTGGGCGGGGCGATAGTCCGCCACGGCGGCGCAGCCGATAAAGAGGTCGCACTGGCCGACCCGGCTCATCACCGCCTCATGCATCTGCAAGGCGCTCTCCACGTCGACCCGCTCAACCCCCAGGGGCGTTGGCAGGGCGACCGGGCCGCTCACCAGGGTCACCTCGGCGCCCGCCTCACGGGCGGCGCGGGCGATGGCATAGCCCATCTTGCCGGAGCTGTGGTTGCTGATGTAGCGCACCGGATCCAGCGCCTCGCGGGTCGGCCCCGCGGTCAGCAGCAGCCTGACCCCCGCCAGCAGTGGTTCGGCGGCGAGCTGCTGGCAGCAGCGCTCCACCAGGTCGAGGGGATCCAGCATGCGGCCCGGGCCCACGTCGCCGCAGGCCTGGCTGCCGGAATCCGGCCCCCATAGCAGGATGCCGCGGCCGGCCAGGGTCTTGAGGTTGGCCTGGGTGGCGGCGTTGCGGTACATCTGCTGGTTCATGGCGGGCGCCAGGGCGACAGTCGCCGGGGTGGCGAGGCAGAGGGTGGTCAGCAGCTCGTCCGCCATGCCGGCGGCCATGCGGGCCATCAGGTTGGCGCTGGCGGGGGCGATCAGCACCAGATCGGCCCACTTGGCCAGTTCGATGTGGCCCATGCCCGCCTCGGCAGCGGGGTCCAGCAGGCTGTCGGCCACCGGGTGGCCTGAGACGGCTTGCAGGGTCAGCGGGGTGATGAACTCCTTGGCGGAGCGGGTCATCACCACTCGCACCTCGGCCCCCTGATCTTTCAGGCGACGTACCAGTTCGGCACTCTTGTAGGCGGCGATCCCGCCACTGACACCCAACAGGATGCGTTTATCGGCCAATCTCATCTGCTGCATCTCTTCCGGCTCACTCTGACTGGTCGGGTAAGATAGCACAGGCGGTGGGCGACGACAGAGGCTGACATGGGGGAGTTGTGGTCGGGCTCCCGCGATTCTTTGCTATGTTTTCTCTCAACAGTCATGAGGGAGAGACAAATGAGCATCAAGGAGTGGCCAGAGGATGAGCGCCCGCGGGAGAAGCTGCTGCGGCGCGGGGCGACGGCGCTCTCCGATGCCGAGCTGCTGGCCATCTTCCTGCGCACCGGGGTCAGCGGCCTGAGTGCGGTGGATCTCTCCCGCCAGCTGCTCAGCCAGTTTGGCTCCCTGCGGGCGCTGCTCGGGGCCGAGCAGCAGGCCTTCTGCGGGGCCCATGGGCTGGGGCCGGCCAAGTATGCCCAGTTGCAGGCGGTGCTGGAGATGAGCCGGCGTCATCTGGCCGAGCAGCTGCAGCGGGGAGAGGCGCTCACCTCGCCCCAGCTGACCCGGGACTTTCTGCAGGCCCAGTTGCGGGATCGCGAGCGGGAGGTTTTTGCGCTGTTGCTGCTCGACAACCAGCACAGGGTGGTCCGGTTCGTCGAACTTTTTTACGGTACCCTGGACTCGGCGAGCGTCTGGCCCAGGGAAATCGTGCAGATCGCGCTCAAACATAATGCAGCCGCCGTGATTCTGGCGCATAATCACCCGTCCGGCGTGGCCGAGCCCAGTCGGGCGGACCGCCAGATCACGGATCGGATCCTGGCCGCCCTGGCCCTGGTCGATATCAGAGTGCTTGATCACCTGGTGATCGGTGATGGCATCACGGTTTCTTTCGCAGAGCGTGGTTGGTTGTGACTGGGCTCTGGCACTGTATTAGTTGATCTTTGATCACGGATGCTGTATAAAATGCCGCCTTCTGTTTGCCCCGCAATCGAAGGCCAGCGGGGCAGATATTTGCTCGAGCAATGAAGTAAGATTTGGAGAGACTGACATGTCTAGAGTATGCCAAGTAACCGGCAAGCGCCCGGCAGTTGGTAACAACCGTTCGCACGCTAACAACGCTACCAAGCGTCGTTTCCTGCCGAACCTGCACACTCACCGTTTCTGGGTTGAGAGTGAAAAACGCTTCGTGAGCCTGCGCGTATCCGCAAAAGGCATGCGTATCATCGACAAGCGCGGCGTTGAAGTGGTTCTGGCTGAACTGCGTGCCAGCGGCGTTAAGGTATAAGGAATTAGATCATGGCTAAAGGTATTCGCGATAAGATTCGCCTGAACTCCAGCGCCGGTACTGGTCACTTCTATACCACTACCAAGAACAAGCGCACCATGCCCGAAAAAATGGAGATCAAGAAATTTGATCCCGTGATTCGTCAGCATGTGATCTACAAAGAAGGCAAAATCAAGTAATTACTTGGTTTCGCTGCAAAAACCCGGCCTAGTGCCGGGTTTTTTTATGGCTGGAATTCAGTACACTGCCGGTTCGAAGGGAGGCTAGCCATGTTCAAACTGAGCCGCAAAGGCTGGAACAACGTGATCATCGTGGTCGTGTTGATCGTCATTACCCTGCTGCACCGGCTGGAGCAGGCCCAGCAGGAGAACAGCGCCCAGCGACCGCGTCCGCTGTTGCCGGAGAACGCCGTGGTGCTCACCTGGCAGGGGCCGAGCTGGCAGATAGAGCGCATCGGCCAGGGCTGGCGCAGCGGGCCGGATCTCGGGCTCGACAGCGCCCGGTTGGCCGCCCGCATCGAGGCTTGGCAGGGCTGGCTGCTGCCGCCCGGCGAGGCCGTGCGCGGCACCCCGGTGACCCTCAAGATCTGGATCGCCGGTCAGAGCGATCCCGTGGAGGTGGGGCTCTATCAGGATGACGGCAAGTTTGCCGCCCTGCTGCCTCCCTCGACCTGGCTCAGCCTGAGCCAGGCGCAGTACCGTGACCTGATGCGTCCCACCCCCTGAACCCTGCTCTGAGCGAGAGGCCCGTTTATGCCCGAATTACCGGAAGTCGAAGTCAGCCGCCAGGGGATCTCGCCCTGGCTCACCGGCATCAAGGTCACCCGAGTGGTGGTGCGGGACGGCCGGTTGCGCTGGCCGGTGCCCGGCGAAATCCAGGAGCTGGTGGATCTCGTCATCCACCGGGTCCGCCGCCGCGCCAAATACCTGCTGCTGGAGACCGACTTCGGTACTGCCATCCTGCACCTCGGGATGTCCGGCAGCCTGAGGGTGCTGGACATCGGCACCCCGGCCGAGAAGCACGATCACGTGGATATCGAGCTGGCCAACGGCAAGCTGCTGCGACTCAACGATCCGCGCCGCTTCGGTGCCCTGCTGTGGACCCGCGAACCGGCCGAGGCCCACGCCCTGCTCGCCAAGCTGGGGCCGGAGCCGCTCACCGACGCCTTCAGCGCCGACTACCTGCGGGAGCGGGCCAGGGGGCGCAGCACCGCCATCAAGCAGTTCCTGATGGACAATCACGTGGTGGTCGGGGTGGGCAACATCTACGCCAACGAGGCGCTCTATGCCGCCGGCATCCACCCCAAACGGGCGGCAGGCAACATCAGCGCCGAGCGGCTGGGCACTCTGGTGAGCGAGATCAAGCGAGTGCTGACTGAAGCCATCCGCAAGGGGGGGACCACCCTCAAGGACTTCACCAGCGCCGACGGCAAGCCGGGCTATTTCGTCCAGCAGTTGCAGGTCTACGGGCGGGGCGGCCAACCCTGTTTCCACTGCCACACCCTGCTGACCGAGGTGAGGATGGGCCAGCGCACCACGGTGTTCTGCTCCCACTGCCAGCGCTGAAAGGCCGATTGTTGAGCCGGGATCGGCCAAGTTGTAAGAGAGTATTGCCAGTCTGTTGAAGCTGCGTCAGCCCATGACTACCATCTCGCCAGTTCAGGCTGCGAGGTAACAAAAATGACAGCTAAATCAATAGACTGGGATCATTTATCCCGGCAGGGGCACTATTGCGCCCAAAAAATGGCCCGCTTCCTCTATCCCGACGACAGTGCCCGCAAGACCTTCAATCGCGGCAAGTTCGTGCTGCGCAGCCTGCTCTACCGGCCGCAGCTGAACCGGGTGTTCAAACTGTTTCAGACCGAACCCCTCAGGGCCCTGCCTGCCCACCACCCCGAACTGCTCGACAAGCCGATAAGGCCCTATCGGTTCGCCTGCTCGACGGTAAACCAGAGGGTCAGGATGGTGGAGGATCACTACCGCCTGCTGCTGGGCCGTTATCCCGATCTCATCGACCCGCTCTATCTGGGGGAGGGGATCGAACTTGGCCGCTATCCCGAGGGGGATTATCGCATCGTGCTGCGCCACGACGGCACCTTTCGCCGGGAGGCGGAGCTGGCTCTCTCCATCGTCAGCGAGAAAGGCGAGCGGCTCTACAGCTGCGCCTTCTCCCTGGCGGGCAACGAGCGCGAGCTGGCGCTGGTGATAGGGTCGGTGCAGGGGCCCGAGCCCAGTGTCGCAGAGCCCCAGGGGCAGGTGCGGGCCCTGACCAGGGCGGGCCACGGCCTGAGACCCAGGTCGCTGGTGGTGATGCTGGTGCTGGCATTGGCCGGAGCCATGGGGGCAAGCCGCGTCTCGGCCGTGCGGATGAGGGCGCACATCTTCCAGGCCAGACGTTACAGCAAGAAGAAGAAAGCCTGCCTGCAGGCGGACTATGACGCCCTGTGGCAGGAGTTTGGCGCCATCGATCTGGACAGCAACTTCGTGCGGCTGCAGCCAGCCCAGCGCAAGCCGCTGGAGGAGATCGCCTCCAAGAAGAGGGCCATGTACCGGCGCCGCTACGAATGGCTCGATCTGCTGGTGCAGGGGATGGCCGGGCAGTTTGCCCGCCAGTAACCGGCAAGCTGGCCGCGGTCAACACAACGAGACTAATACAACAAGGGCTACCCGCGGGTAGCCCTTGTGCATTGTTGCCGGTGGGGGAAGGGGTCATCCTTTCTGCTTGGCGGCGATGGCCTGGGCCACCGCGGGGTCGACGAACTGGTGGATGTCGCCACCGTGCAGCGCCACCTCCTTCACCAGGGTGGAGGAGATGAAGGAGTTCTCCTCCGCCGGGGTGAGGAAGACGCTCTCCAGTTCCGGCATCAGGCGGCGGTTCATGTTGGCCAGCTGGAATTCGTATTCGAAGTCGGAGACGGCGCGCAGGCCCCGGATCAGCACGTTGGCCTGCTGCTCCCTGGCAAAATCCACCAGCAGGCCGGAGAAGCCGACCACCTTGACGTTGGGGAGGTGCGCCGTCACCTGGCGGGCCAGCTGGACGCGCTCCGCCAGATCGAACAGGGGCCGCTTGCTCGGGCTGTTGGCGACCCCGACCACCACTTCGTCAAACAGTCGGGCGGCCCGGCCAATCAGGTCGGTATGGCCGTTGGTGATGGGATCGAAGGTGCCGGGATAGATTACCTTGTTGGTCATGCTGGTGATTCCTGAAGCCGGAAAGTTGGTCGCATTATAGGGGTTGTTGCCGGTCCGGTGCGACTGCGATGGCGCGGATCCTGGCGTGAGCCCCCTGCTTCGTCCGCACAAATCGGGGCCCCGTGGCGTCTTCGCTTGAGAATAGCCCTGCATCAGGCAAGAATACCCGCATCGCGCATCAAGCCTCCTTCATTGGTGACAGGGAGCATAGGGATTTTTTATGAAACGTATTCTGGTAGTCCGCAATGACAAGATTGGTGACTTCATGCTGGCCTGGCCGAGCTTCGCCATGCTCAAGCGCTCCATGGAGTGTCATGTGACTGCCCTGGTTCCCGCCTACACGGCGCCGCTGGCCCGCCTCTGCCCCTGGATCGACGAGATCATCCTGGATCCGGGTGCCCGGGCCGACAAGGAGCAGCAACGGGCCTTGCTGGCCCGCATCAAGGCGGCCGCCTTCGATGCCTCCATCTGCCTCTTCTCCAACACCCGCAACGCCAAGCTGGTGTGGAAGGCGCACATTCCCTACCGGCTGGCCCCGGCCACCAAGCTGGCCCAGGTGCTCTACAACCAGCGGCTGGTGCAGCGCCGTTCCCGCTCCCAGAAGCCGGAGTACGAGTACAACCTGGATCTGGTGCGCCGCTTCCTCGCCGACCAGCAACTGAGCGTGGTGGAGCCCCAGGGGCCCTACCTCAGCTTCGATCCCGAGAGCCTGCAGCAGGTGCGCGAGCAGATCGCCGCCCGTCTCAGGCTCGACGCCAGCCGCCCCTGGCTGATGGTGCACGCCGGCAGCGGCGGCTCGGCCAACAACCTCTCCATCGAGCAGTACTCGCGCCTCATCATCAAGCTCAACCAGGCCTGTCCCGAGTTGCAGTGCGTGCTGACGGCGGGGCCGGGGGAGGAGGGGAAGGCGGAGCAGCTGGCGGCCGAACTGCTGGCCCATGGGGGCAACGGCTGGATCTATCGCTCCGACGAGGGGCTGCCGAAGTTCTGCCAGGTGATGGCCAATGCCGCCCTGTTCGTGGCGGGCAGCACCGGGCCGCTGCACATCGCCGCGGCGCTGGACGTGCCGACCGTCGGCGTCTTCCCGGCGCACCGTTCGGCGACGCCGCTGCGCTGGCGACCCCTCAACAGCGAGGGGCGCCATCTGGCGTTCAGCCCGCCGGAGGACAGCGATCATCCGGATGACATGAGCCAGCTCGATCCCAAGGCCATGGCGGCGGCGATCGCCCGCTGGGCGCCGCCGTTCTGGCGCGCCGAGGGCTGAGAGCGAACACAGTTAATGCAGACAGGGCCCCGAGGGGCCCTGTCTCGTCACGGGATCTGCCGACGGGCAGCCAGGGTTTGCGGAGGCTTACTTGCCAGCCTGATCCTGTGCCTGGGGCTGCTGGCGGATCCAGAGGTCCGCGTACTTCACGAAGGTGGAGTGGGCGGAGAGGATGGCCAGCAGCAGTCCCTGCTTGCCGTCGAGGAAACCGGCCTTGAGCAGGTACATCTTGAGGAAGCAGCCGACGGCGTGCACCAGCCCCTGGCCCAGGGATCCCTTCTTGCCGCGGGCGGTGCGCTGATCGGCCCAGGCGCGGGCGTAGCCGGCGGATTTGACCAGATAGTGCTCCAGATCCCGGTAGGTGTAGTGGAGCAGGTCGCCGTGCAGGTTGACGATCTTCATGTTGGCGCGTACCTCCACCTTCTCGTGCACCAGCGCCTCGTTGTAGCCGGTCAGCGCCTTGGGATAGAGGCGCAGCACCCGATCCGGGTACCAGCCGCTGTGGCGGATGAAGCGGCCGAACACCCAGGAGAGGCGCGGGATGGAGTAGATGGTGTCGCTGGCCGGGTTGGCCATGACGTCCTGGATGGCGCTCCTGAGCTCGGGGGTGAGCCGCTCGTCCGCATCCAGCCACAGCACCCAGTCGGACTGGACATGGGACTGGGCGAGGCGACGCTGGCGGCCGAAGCCGGGCCAGGCCGTGTTGACGAAGAAGCGGGCGCCGAACTCGGCGGCGATGGCGGGAGTGTCATCCTGACTGCCGGAGTCGAGGACGACGATCTCATCCACCAGGTCTTCGAGGGAGGCGAGGCAGGCACGCAGGTTGTCGGCTTCGTTCTTGACGATCAGGACGGCCGCCAGGGTCGGTTTTTTCACAGGCAAGGGACTCTCATTGGCACCCGGCGGGCGGGTCATGCTCGGATTGGCGCCTATTCTAGCCTAAAACCCCGGCCGGGGCATGGGCCTGGCTCATTTGACCGGCTTGCCTGCCACCGTGGCATCTGGTGGCGCCCGGCACGCCTCTATCGGGGCGGGAAAGGTGCTTGTGTGGTTGAGCGGGCGCAGCGGATCCCGACAAAGAGGCTGTCCGGCGGGGCTGACGGGTATCTTCTGTTATTTCTTCGGCCTTTCTTGGGGCATAATCTCGCCCAGTAACGATCAACAGCCGGGCTAGTCCCGAGAGAAGACGCGCGATGAAGATATTGGTGATCGGCCCCTCCTGGGTCGGCGACATGGTGATGTCCCAGAGCCTCTACAAGGCGCTCAAGAGCAACCACCCGGGCAGCGAGCTCCATGTGATGGCGCCGGCCTGGTGCGTTGCGCTGCTGGAGCGCATGCCCGAGGTGGACAAAGCCATCCCCATGCCGCTCGGCCACGGCGACTTCAAGCTGGGGGCCCGCCGCCGGCTCGGCAAGCAGCTGGCCGCCGAGCAGTACGATCAGGCCATCATCCAGCCCAACTCCATGAAGTCGGCGCTCATCCCCTGGTTTGCCAGGATCCCGGTGCGCACCGGCTGGAAGGGGGAGCACCGCTTCGGCCTGCTCAACGACATGCGCAGCAACAAGCAGGCCTTCCCGCTGATGGTGGAAGGCTATCTGGCGCTGGCCTACCCCAAGGGGCAGATGAAGAGCCGGGCCGACATCCCCGCCATTCCCCATCCCTCCCTGCACGTGGATCTCATCAACCAGGGCAAGGCGCTGGAGCGGCTCGGCCTGAATCGCGCCCGCCCCGTGCTGGTGCTCTGTCCGGGGGCCGAGTTCGGCCCGGCCAAGCGCTGGCCGGAGGGGCACTACGCCGTGGTGGCCCAGAAGCACCTCGACGAGGGCTGGCAGGTGTGGATCTTCGGCTCGGGCAAGGACGTGGAGGTAGCCAACACCATCCGCGATCGGATCAACCCCCTGTCACGCCCCAACTGCCACGTGCTGGCGGGCAAGACCAGCCTGCACGAGGCGATCGATCTGATGGCCCTGGCCGGTCGGGTCATCGCCAACGACTCGGGTCTGATGCACGTGGCGGCCGCCCTCAACCGGCCGCTGATCGGCGTCTATGGCTCCACCTCGCCGCTCTACACCCCACCGCTGGCGGACAGGGTCGAGATAGTCCACACCGACATCGAGTGCCGCCCCTGCTTCAAGCGCACCTGCAAGTTCGGCCACCTCAAGTGCCTGATCGAGCTGATGCCGGAGCAGGTCATCGAGGCTGGCAAGCGACTGGAGCGGAGCGAGCCGGAGGATCGGGTGATCGCGCTGCAGCCGGTGGCTCAGGCCGCCGACGGGGGCGAAGGCCGATAACATGATCTACCGGCTGCTCTACAACCTGCTGATCCACCTGGGGTTGCCCCTGGCACTGCTGGCGCTCTACAAGCCCAAGAAAGGCAAGCCCGGCTTCGGCAAGCGCTGGGCCGAGCATCTGGGACGATTGTCACCGACCGGACAGGAGGCCCCCCTCTGGATCCATGCGGTGAGCGTGGGGGAGACCCTGGCCATCACCCCTTTCATCCACGCCCTCAAGGCCGAGCGCCCCGAGCTGCCCATACTGCTCACCACCACCACCCGCACCGGTGCCGAGCAGGCGGCCAAGCTCGGGGAGCTGGTGGTGCACCGCTATGCGCCTCTCGACTACCCCTGGGCCGTCTCGGCGTTTCTGAGCACCGTCAAGCCCCGCGCCCTCTGGGTGATGGAGACCGAGTTGTGGCCGAACTGGCTGGCGGCCTGCGAGGCGCGCCACCTGCCGGTGACCATCCTCAATGCCCGCCTCTCGGAGCGCTCCTGCCGGCGCTATGGCCGCTTCCAGGGCGCCTTCGATGCCTTGAGCCACCCGCTGACCCACCTGCTCTGCCAGCACCAGGACGACGCGGATCGCTTCCATCGTCTGGGAATCGCGCGCAACCGACTGGCGGTGACCGGCTCCATCAAGTTCGACATCCAGTTCGGCGACGAGGTGCAGGCCAGGGGCCGCGCCCTGCGCCAGCAGCTGGGGGAGGCACGACCTGTCTGGATCGCCGCCAGCACCCACCAGGGGGAAGACGAGCAGGTGCTGGCCGCCTTCGAGTGGGTGCTCAAGGCCCATCCCTCCGCCCTGCTGATCCTGGTGCCGCGCCATCCCGAGCGTTTCGATCGGGTGGCCGAGCTGTGCGCCCCCTACGGTTGCGTGCGGCGCACGGCGGGCAGTGCGGTCGGCGAGAGCGACAAGATCTACCTGGGTGACACCATGGGCGAGCTGCCGCTGATGCTGGCGGCGGCGGATCTCGCCTTTGTCGGTGGCAGCCTGGTGCCCGTGGGCGGTCACAACCTGCTGGAACCTGCGGCGCTGGGCAAACCCTGCCTGACCGGCCCCGTCTATTTCAACTTCAGCGACATCACCCGCCAGCTGGTGGCCCAGGGTGGCGCGGCCGTGGTGGCGGACGCCGAGGCGCTCGGCCACCGGGTGAGCACCCTGCTCGGCGATGCCCCTGCTCGCCGCGAGATGGGGGAGCAGGCCCGCGCCGTGGTGCTGCGCAATCAGGGGGCGCTGGCGCGCACCCTGTCCCATTGCCTCGCCAGCCTGGAAAGTGACGACTGAGGCGGGGCGGCCTCGTGGCCGCCTCACCAACACGTCTGCCAAACCCCGGGAGACAATCCGCGCCCCTTTCCTTTATGCTCTGCCCTTTGCCCCCGACCCTGTGATGCCCCGATGAACCGCGCTCCCCTGCTGTTGATGATACTGGTCACCCTGCTGGCCGCCGCCGGCTGGCTCTTCTCGAAAGAGGCTATTCGCGAGCTGCCCACTGCCGCCTTTATCGGCAGCCGCTTCCTGCTGGCCGCCCTGCTGCTCTTGCCGCTCGCCTGGTTGCGGGAGCCGCCCCCCAGTGGCTCACAACTGCTGCGCGCCACCGGCTGCGGCACCCTGCTCGGGGCCAGCCTGCTGTTCTGGGTCACCGCCATCAGCCAGAGCGATGCGCTCGGCAGCGGCGCCTTCATCATGAGTGTGGCCACCCTGATGGCGCCGCTCGCCGCCTGGGCCGCCTTCAAGGCCAGACCCGGCCGTCACTACTGGCTCACCCTGCCCGTCGCCGTGGCCGGTCTGCTGCTGCTCTCCAGCAGCACCCACTGGGGCGTGTCGCTCTCCCTGTTCTGGTTTCTGGCGGCGGCCGCCACCCTGGGGGTGCAGCTCGCGGTGCACCGCCACTTTGCCCAGTCCATCCCCCCTACCTGGCTCACCTGCATCCAGCTGGCGGTGACCGGGCTGCTCGGCACCCTGCTCTCCCTGCTGACCGAGCAGTGGCCCGCCAGCATCGGCACTGGCATCTGGGGCTGGTTTGCCGCCAGCGTGCTGATCGCCACCACCTTGCGCTACTGGCTGCTCACCCATGCCCTGAGCCGGATGACCACGGCCCACGCCGCCCTGCTGATGCTGCTGGAACCGGTCTGGACCCTGATCTTAAGCACCCTCTTCTATGACGAGCCGCTGGGCCCCGCCAAGCTGGCCGGCGCCGGCCTGGTGCTGGGCGCCCTGGTGCTCTACCAGCTCCCCCTGCTGCTGCGCAGCCGCAAGTTGAAATCACCGGTCTAGCCTGCACGGGCGACGAGCGTAAATGGTTCGGAAAAGCGAGAGGGTCTGCATGGCAGGCCCTCTCTGCGTGATGGCGCATGTCGAGTTGGGCTGCCATCAGTCAGGCGGCTGATCGCCGCGGGAAACGGGCATAAAAAAGCCCCCGCGTGGCGGGGGCTGGTGCATCGAGGAGGGGATCACTCGATGTTCTGGATCTGCTCGCGCATCTGTTCGATGAGGACCTTCAATTCGACGGCGGACTGGGTCACCTCGGCGTTGATGGACTTGGAACCGAGGGTGTTCGACTCGCGGTTGAACTCCTGCATCATGAAGTCGAGACGGCGGCCGCAGGCGCCCCCCTTCTTCATGATCTTGATGGTCTCGCTGATGTGCATCTCCAGGCGATCCAGCTCTTCGGCCACGTCGATCTTCTGGGCCAGCAGCACTATCTCCTGCTCGATGCGGGCGGGATCCAGCTCCACCTTGGCTTCGGCCAGGCGGTCGGTGAGCTTCTGGCGCTGCCACTCGATGATCTGCGGCAGGTGCACGCGCACCTTCTTCACTTCCACCTGGATGCCGTCAAGGCGCTGCTCGATCAGCGCCTTGAGGTTGGCCCCTTCGCTGGCGCGGGAGGCGAGGAAGTCGTCCATGGTCAGGTCAAACCCAGCCATCAGCTCGGTGGCGACCACGTCCATGTCCTGCTCGGCGGCGGCCATGACCCCCGGCCAGCGCAGCACGTCCACCGGGTTGAGCTGGCCCTGACCCGCCTCTTTCATCACCCAGTTGGCGCTGTCGATGATGAGCCTGGCCAGCTCTTCATTGATGTGGAGCTGGCTGGCGGCGGCCTGGGCGGCCTCGAAGCGCAGGTTGCACTCCACCTTGCCGCGCTGCAGCTTGGCACGGAAACGCTCGCGCAGGACCGGCTCCAGGCTGCGCAGTTGTTCCGGCAGGCGAATGTAGGTCTCCAGATAGCGCTGGTTGACCGAACGAATTTCCCAAACGGCTGTGCCCCAGTCGCCCTTGAGTTCCTTGCGGGCGTAGGCGGTCATGCTGTGAATCATTGATTGTTCCGGGCTTGATGAAGTGTGCGGCCAGTATACTCAGCCAGGCCTGCTCCGTCAGCCGACGAGGTGGTTTTAGCGGCTGATATTTGAGTAGCAATCGCTTATACTCCTGCGCCAATTCAGCCAGCCCAGAGGTCAGTCCCATGTCCCGTCCCAGCGATCGCAGCGCCGCCCAGGTGCGTCCGGTTACCATCACCCGCAACTTCACCAAGCATGCGGAAGGGTCCGTGCTGGTGGAGTTTGGCCACACCCGGGTGCTCTGCACCGCCAGCGTCGATACCAGCGTGCCGCGCTTCCTGAAAGGCAAGGGTCAGGGCTGGGTCACCGCCGAGTACGGCATGCTGCCACGCTCCACCCATTCGCGCATGAACCGCGAGGCGGCCGCCGGCAAGCAGAGCGGCCGCACCCTGGAGATCTCCCGCCTGATCGCCCGTTCCCTGCGCGCCGCGGTGGACCTGACCGCGCTCGGCGAGCACTCCATCACGGTGGACTGTGACGTGCTGCAGGCCGACGGCGGCACCCGCACCGCCGCCATCACAGGGGCCTGCGTGGCCCTGGTGGACGCCCTGAACTGGATGGTGGAGAAGGGCATGCTCAAGCAGAGCCCGCTCAAGCAGATGATCGCCGCCGTCTCCGTCGGCATGTATGAGGGGGAGGCCATCTGCGATCTGGAGTACGTGGAAGACTCCGCCGCCGAGACCGACATGAACGTGGTGATGACCGAAGACGGCCGCATCATCGAGGTGCAGGGCACCGCCGAGGCGGAGCCCTTCACCCACGAGGAGCTGCTGGCGATGCTGGCGCTCGCCAAGGGTGGCATCATGGACATCATCGCGCTGCAGAAGCAGTCACTTGCATGATTTTAAAAACGCGGCATTGACCGCGTTTTTTTATACCCCCACACCAGTCAACGACAAGCCAAGCAAGGAGCCAGAATGAAAGCCTACCAGCGTCAATTTATCGAGTTCGCCCTGGAGAAACAGGTCCTCAAATTCGGTGAATTCACCCTGAAATCCGGCCGCAAGAGCCCCTACTTCTTCAACGCCGGCCTGTTCAACAGCGGCCGCGATCTGGCCCGTCTCGGCCGTTTCTACGCCGCCGCCCTGATGGATGCCGGCATCGAATTCGACGTGCTGTTTGGCCCGGCCTACAAGGGGATCCCCATCGCCTCCGCCACCGCGGTGCAGCTGGTGGAGCAGCACGACGTGGACGTGCCCTGGTGCTTCAACCGCAAGGAGGCCAAGGATCACGGCGAGGGCGGCAACCTGGTGGGCAGCCCGCTCAAGGGGCGCATCATGCTGGTGGACGACGTCATCACCGCCGGCACTGCCATCCGCGAATCCATGGATCTGATCCAGGCCAACGGTGCCTCCCTGGCCGGGGTGCTGATCGCCCTGGACCGCCAGGAGAAGGGCAAGGGCGAGCTCTCCGCCATCCAGGAGGTGGAGCGTGACTACGGTGCCCACATCATCGCCATCATCCAGATGAGCGATCTGATCCAGTATCTGGAGGAGAAGCAGGCCGAGCAGCCCGAGCTGGCCTCCCAGCTGGCGGCCATGAAGGCGTATCGCGCCCAGTACGGCATCTGAGCCTCTCCGTATCCATGAGAATGGCGTCGCCCCTGCCGGGGCGGCGCCATTTTTCATGGGATAAAAAAGTGGTCATCGCGACTTGAGCTTACCCTTACAGTAAAGGTTAGGGTTTGATCATCGGCATTGGTTCTGGCCGACTGGTTCCTGGGAGGAACATCATGACCACAGATATTCTATCACCCATCCATCTGCAGTTGCCGCTCAGCGGCATGAGCTGCGCCAACTGCGCCAACCGCATCACGACCGCCCTCAACAAGCTTGACGGGGTGCAGGCCACCGTCAACTTCGCGCTGGAGCAGGCGGCCATCGACCTGGCCAGCCCCGACCGTCTGCCCGAGGTGCTGGAGAGCATCAAGGCCCAGGGCTATGACTATGGCCAGGAGACGCTCACGTTCCAGATAGGCGGCATGACCTGTGCCGGCTGCTCTGCCCGTTTGAACAAGATGCTGGTGGCGCTGCCCGGCGTCATCTCGGCCGACGTCAACTTCTCCCTCGAGCAGGCCCGCCTCGTGCTGGTGCCCGGGATGCAGACCCCCGCCGCCCTGCGCACCCGGATCGAGGCCCTCGGCTTTGACGCCCAGCTGGCACAGGGCTCCGCGAGCGGTCGCCGCCAGCAGTTGCTGGAGCGGGAGGCGCAGGAGTCTGCCGCCGCGCACCAGGCGCTGATCCAGGTCTGTATCTCGGCACTGCTGACCCTGCCGCTGCTGGTGGGCATGCTCTCCATGGCCGGGCTGCTGCACTGGCATCTGCCCGCCTGGCTGGAGCTGGTGCTCGCCACCCCGGTGCAGTTCTGGATCGGGGCCCGCTTCTATCGCGGCGCCTGGCTCGCATTGCGCAACAGGGCGGCCAATATGGACGTGCTGGTGGCGACCGGTACCAGTGCCGCCTACTTCTACAGCCTCTATCTGCTGCTGACCCTGGGGGCTGCCGCCAGCGGCAAGCTCTACTTCGAGGCGAGCGCCATCATCATCACCCTCATCTCCCTCGGGAAGCTGTTGGAGGCGAGAGCCCGCCGCAGCACCCAGTCCGCCATCCGCGAGCTGATGGCTCTGCGCCCCGAGACGGCTACCGTCTGGCGCGGGGGGGAGTGGCGCAGCGTCGGCATCGACGAGGTGCTGCGTGGCGACAGGCTGCGGGTGCTGGTGGGGGAGCGGGTGCCGGTGGACGGCAAGATAACGAGCGGCGAGAGCGAACTGGACGAATCCATCCTCACCGGCGAGAGCCTGCCGGTGCCGCGCACGCTGGGGGATGCCGTGCTGGGTGGCGCCATCAACCGCTCCGGCGTGCTGGAGATCGAGGCCACGACCGTGGGGGAGGACTCCAGCCTCAGCAAGATCATCGCCCTGGTGGAGAGCGCCCAGATGGGCAAGGCACCGCTGCAACAGCTGGTGGACAGGGTCTCCGCCGTGTTCGTGCCCGTGGTGATGGCCATCGCCCTCTTTACCCTGCTGGCCTGGTATGCCGCAAGCAACGACTTCGGCCAGGCGCTGCTGGCGGCGGTGGCCGTGCTGGTGATCGCCTGTCCCTGTGCCCTCGGGCTGGCGACTCCGGCAGCCATCGTCACCGGCACCGGGGTGGCGGCGCGCCACGGCATCCTGATCAAGGACGTCGACACCCTGCAGAAGGCCCACGCCATCAAGGCCCTCATCTTCGACAAGACAGGGACCCTGACCCAGGGCCGGCCGGTGCTGGCGAGCTGGAGCGGCAGCGACGAGCAGCTGCGCCTCGCCGCCGCCCTGCAACAGGCGAGCGAACACCCGCTGGCGCTGGCCATGCGCGAGGCGGCCGGCAAAGATGCCGCACTGCCCCAGCCGGAGGCGGTGGAGGTGCGGGTCGGTGCCGGCATCCTCGGTCAGGTGGCGGGCCACGGGGTCGCCATCGGCAACAGTGTCTTGCTGGCCCAGCTCGGCATCGAGGCGCCTGTGCAGGAGGAACAACCTGCCGACGGGGCGACCCGGGTCTGGGTAGCCATCGACGGCGTGGTCGTCGGCCTCGCCGCCCTGGCCGATACCCTGAGGCCGGAGAGCCCCGAGGCCATCGCCACCCTGCGCCAGCGCGGCATCGCCAGCTGGCTGGTGAGCGGCGACGCGCCCGCGCCTGTGGCCCACATCGCCGCCAAACTGGGGTTGGACGGGGCCTTCGATTCCGTGCTGCCCGCCGGCAAGGTGGACAAGGTGGCGGCGCTGCGGGCGCAGACCTCCGGGTTGGTGGCCATGGTGGGGGACGGGGTGAACGATGCGCCGGCGCTCGCCGCGGCGGACGTGGGGATCGCCATGGGCTCCGGCTCCGATGTGGCCATGGAGACGGCCGCCATCACGCTCATGCGATCTGACCCTCGGCTAGTGGCCGATGCCATCGACATCTCGGCGGCGACCTGGCGCACCATACAGCAGAACCTGTTCTGGGCCTTCGTGTTCAACGTGGTCGGCATTCCGCTGGCGGCGCTGGGCTATCTCAGCCCGGAGCTGGCGGGGGCGGCCATGGCGCTCAGCAGCGTCACCGTACTGAGCAATTCCCTGTTACTTAAGCGCTGGCAGCCCAGGGCGGGCGCCCGCGTCGCAAGCACCCATTCGAGCCAATAAGGAGGCGAGCATGAACATCAGCAAGGTTGCCAAGGCCACCGGCCTGACCGCCAAGACCATCCGGTATTACGAGAGCATCGGGCTCATCACGGCGCCGGTGCGCAGCGACAACGGCTATCGCAGCTACGGCGACGGCGCCCTGCGGGAGCTGCGCTTCGTCAAGCGGGCGCGGGAGACCGGCTTCAACCTGGAGGAGTGCCAGGAGCTGCTGGCACTCTACCGGGACGAGCACAGAACCAGCGCCCAGGTGAAGAAGCTGGCCCAGGAGAAGATCGTCGATCTGCGCGCCCGCATTGCCGGCCTTCAGGCCATGCTCGTTGCGCTCGAGGAGGTGGTGAGCTGCTGCCACGGGGATGCAAGCCCCGAGTGCCCCATCCTCGACGAGCTGGAAAAAGGGTGAGCGGGCCGGAGGCAGCGCTGAGTGTCAGCTTAATAGCGGGCGATTGATTGTTGAGCAGGAAAGGGGAGTGGTAGACTGTGCGGCTCTTGTACAGGGAGTGCCCAGTTGACCCAGAGTGTGAAACATCAGGTGCGGCGTGCCATCATGGTCCAGCTCTATACCCACGCCTCCTTCAGCCTGCCCTGTCTGGCGCTGCTGGCGATCAGCTGGAGCCTGCTGTGCCACGACTACCTGCCGGTGGGGGAGGCCCTCGGCTGGCTGGGGCTGGTCTTCCTGCTGCTGCTGGGGCGCTGGTGGCACCTGCGCTGGCGTCAGACCAGACTGACGCAGCTCCCGCTGCCGGTGCTGGAGCGGGAGCTGTTCATCGGCGTCACCATCACCTCCATCATCTGGGCCCTGGGCGTGCTGCTCTACATGGACAGGCTGCCGGACACCTACCGCGCCGCCATGATGATGCTCGCCAGCCTGATCCTCACCGGCAGTGCCATCATGCTGTTCGGCAGCCGCCGCACCCTCTACGGGGCCGTGCTGCCGCTCGGGTCTGCCATGCTGTTCGAACTGGGTGGCGGCAACGAGCAGGAGCGCATCGTCTCCTGCATGCTGGCGGGCTATCTGTTCGTGTTTCTGCCCACCCTGCTGCGACGCCTGCGGCGGGATCAGGTGGCCTCCCTCTACCACAGCTTCTCCAACGCCGAGCTGGTGGCGGAGCTCAAGGCGGTCTCCGAGCACCTCAAGCTCACCTCCCGCCTGGACGGGCTGACCGGCATCGCGAACCGGGCCCACCTCGATGACAGCCTGGCGCGGGCCTGGCGCCGCTGTCACCGGGCCCAGGCCCCCCTCTCCCTGGTGCTGGTGGACGTGGACTACTTCAAGCAGTTCAACGACCACTATGGCCACCAGCTGGGGGACCAGTGTCTGCAGCAGGTGGCGAGCCTGCTGGCCGAGGTGCTGCGCCGGGAGGACGATCTGGCCGCCCGTTACGGGGGGGAGGAGTTCGCCCTGCTGCTGCCCTGCACCACCTTGCAGGGGGCCATGCAGATCGCCGAGCAGGTGCGCACGGCCCTGCGCACGCTCGGCATTCCCCACCACAAGTCCCGGGTCTCGGGGCGGGTCAGTTGCAGCTTCGGGGTGGCGACCCTGGTGCCGGACCAGCACCACTCCATCGCCGATCTCATCCAAAAAGCGGATGCGGCCCTCTACCAGGCCAAGCATAATGGCCGGGATCGTATCGAAGTAGCCTTGATGGGTAAGGTTGCCTGAGTTTCACAAGACAGAGTTGAAGAGGTCGTCTATGCAATGTCATCGTATCGAAGAGCTGCTGGAGCTGCTGCAGCCCGCCTGGATCAAGGAACAGGACCTCAGCCTGGTGCAGTTTGTCGCCAAGCTGGCCGAGGAGGCCGGATTTGAAGGCTCCCTGTCCGAGCTGACCGACGACATGCTGATCTATCACCTCAAGATGCGCGAGTCCGACAAGCAGGCGATGATCCCGGGGCTGGCCAAGGATCATGTGCCCGACTTCAAGGAAGCCCTGCTCAAGGCCCGCGGCATCAAGTAACCCGACCGCCGGGTTGCCGGAAGAGGAAGGTTTCAAGGGAATCTCGCAAAAGGCGCATAGTCAACTGGCTATGGGCCTTTTTTGTTGCCTGAAATTGCGACGGCACTCGAACTATAGATACATTTAACCCACACAATTAGCAGGTTGTTTAAGATATAATCGGCTTCATAACAATGTGAGTGGAGCTATGTGTTGCGATGGCCGACCAGGACAAGATCGATATCAAGGACGTGACCGGTGACGTCACCGGGACCTTCAATCCCAATACCTTCAAGGCGGGTGACGACAGGTTCAACCCCGGCAAGCGCATCTATGTCCGCTCCCAGACCGGCTACTGGCAGCGGGTGCGCAAGGCCATGGGCTGGTTCTTCGTCGCGCTCTTCGTCGCCCTGCCCTGGCTGCGTTACGACGGTCGCCAGGCGGTGCTGTTCGATCTGGAGCACCAGCAGTTCCACATCTTCGGCGCCACCATCTGGCCGCAGGACCTCACCCTGCTGGCCTGGGTCTTCATGATCGCCGCCTTCGCCCTCTTCTTCGTGACCACCTTCCTCGGCCGGGTCTGGTGCGGCTATCTCTGCCCCCAGACGGTGTGGACCTTCATGTTCATCTGGTTCGAAGAGAAGCTGGAAGGGGCCGCCAACAAGCGGCGCAAGCTGGATGAGGCTCCCTGGAGCGGCGAGAAGCTGGCGCGCAAGGGGGCCAAGCACCTGGCCTGGATCCTGCTGTCGCTGGGCACTGGGCTCACCTTCGTCGCCTACTTCCAAGATGTCTTCCATCTGGTGCCCGACTTCTTCACCCTGCAGGCGGGCGGCTGGGTCATCTTCTGGGTGCTGTTCTTCGCCGCCTGCACCTATGGCAACGCCGGCTGGATGCGGGCCATCATGTGCATCCACATGTGCCCCTATGCCCGCTTCCAGTCCGCCATGTTCGACAAGGACACCTACATCGTCGGCTACGACAGCCAGCGCGGCGAGACCCGGGGTGCCCGGGGTCGCAAGGCCGATCCCAAGGCCCTGGGGCTGGGGGACTGCATCGACTGCGATCTCTGCGTGCAGGTCTGCCCGACCGGCATCGACATCCGCGACGGCCTGCAGTACGAGTGCATCAACTGCGGCGCCTGCGTCGATGCCTGCGACCAGACCATGGATCGGATGGGTTACCCGCGCGGCCTCATCAGCTACACCACTGAGCACAAGCTGGCCCACAGCGAGACCCAGGTCGCGCGGCCCAAGCTGATCGGCTACGGCCTGGTGATGGTCATCATGCTGGGGGTCTTCGTCTACAACGCCATGTCCATCATGCCCATGGGGCTCGACATACTGCGGGATCGCAACCAGCTGTTCCGCGAGAACAGCGAGGGGCTCATCGAGAACACCTACACCCTGAAGATCCTCAACAAGACCCTGCAGTCCCAGACCTATCTGCTGGATGTGGAGGGGCTGCCGGAGCATCAGTGGTTCGGTCCGCGGGAGGTGACTCTCAAACCAGGGGAGATTTTCACCCTGCCGGTGAGCCTGGCGGTGGATCCCTTCAACCTGAAGCGGCCGACCCTGGATGTACAGTTCGTGTTGAAGCGGGAGGGGGCGGCTGCGGACGACAGCAAGGGCACCCTGCGTCAGCCCAGTAAATTTATCAGCAGGTTGTGACCACGGGGCACCCTGCTTTGAAGCAAGCCAGCAGATTTATCAGCGGGTTGTGACGGTTTCCGGGAGGGCGGGTCGTCCATCCCGGGCTGGATCGGATAGAATGGGGCGCAACAGCGCCCCTTTCCTATGGTGGATGACATGCGTTTCAACTATTCCGACCTCAATCCCGATCTCATCATGGATGCCATCGATCTCAGCGGCCTGCGCATCGATTCCGGCCTGATCGAGCTCAACAGCTACGAGAACCGGGTCTACCAGTTTCAGGACGAGGATCGCCGCCGCTACGTGGTGAAGTTCTATCGTCCCGGTCGCTGGAGCCGGGCCCAGATCCTGGAGGAGCACGAATTCGCCGCCCGCCTGATGGAGACGGAGATCCCGGTCGCCGCACCCCTCAGCTTCGCCGGCGAGACCCTGCTGGAGCATCAGGGCTACCCCTTCGCCATCTGGCAGAGCGTCGGTGGCCGTCAGTTCGAGGTGGACAACCTGGATCAGCTGGAGTGGGTGGGGCGCTACCTTGGCCGCATCCACAGGGTCGGTGCCAGCCACGGGTTTCATCACCGCGTCCCCCTGGACGTGGAGACCATGCTGCACGAGCCGCGCCAGTTGCTGGCGGCAGGCGAATGGGTGCCGAGCGGCCTGGCCAAGCCCTTCTTCGGGGTGCTCGACGAGCTGATCCGGCACGTGAGCGACGCCATGACCCTGGACGTGGCGCGCATCTCCCTGCACGGCGACTGCCACCCGGGCAACATACTGTGGCGTGACGGCCCGCTGTTCGTCGATCTCGACGACTGCCGCACCGGCCCTGCCATCCAGGATCTCTGGATGATGCTGAGTGGCGAGCGTCACGAGCAGCAGCTTCAGCTCGACACATTGCTGGCGGGTTACGAGGAGTTCATGGAGTTCGACCAGCGGGAGCTGGCGCTCATCGAGCCCCTGCGGGCCATGCGCATCGTCCACTACATGGCCTGGTTGGCCCGGCGCTGGGAGGATCCCGCCTTCCCCCGCCACTTCCCCTGGTTCAACACCGAGCACTACTGGCGCCAGCAGATTGCCACTCTGCACGACCAGCTGGCGGCCCTGAAGGCGCCGCCGCTGAGCCTGATGCCGCAGTGGTGAGGGAGGCAGCTGGGGGAGGCATGCCAGCCTCCCCCGGCTGCCTTTGCCATTGACGGCACGAGGGTGACGCAATAGGCTTGGACTGCTTCGGTTCGCCGGGCGTGCCTCACAGTGATCCCTTAACAGGAAACGTCATGAAAAAAATCCTATTTTTCCTCGCCGCCATGCTGATGATCCCCATGGTTCACGCCGCCCCGCAATTCAAGGAAGGCGTCAACTATGACGTGGTCACCCAGACCGGCAGCGCCCAGCCGGAAGTACTGGAGTTCTTCTCCTACTACTGCCCGCACTGCGCCAAGTTCGAGCCGATCGCCGAAGATCTGAAGAAGAGCCTGCCCGAAGGCGTGCCCCTGAAGAAGAACCCGGTGGCCTTCCTGGGTCGCGAGATGGGTCCGGAGATGCAGCGTGCCTACGCCGTCGCCAACCTGCTGAACGTGGAGGCCAAGCTGACCCCGGCCATCTTCGACAAGATCCACACCCAGCGTCAGATCCCCCAGAGCCGTGCCGACGTGAAGCAGATCTTCGTGGACAACGGCGTGCCGGCCGAGGAGTTTGACGGCGCCGTCGACAGCTTCGCCGTCTCCGGCATGGTCTCCCAGTTCGATCGCAACACCGAGACTTACAACGTGCGCGGCGTGCCGGCCTTCCTGGTCAACGGCAAGTACATGGTGAAGATTGAATCCATCACCTCCCAGGAACAGTTCAACCAGCTGGTGCAGTTCCTGCTGGCGAAGAAAGACTGATCCAGACTGACCTCGTGAAAAAAAGCCCGCCGGTGCAAACCGGCGGGCTTTTTGTTTATCGGGCCCATGACGACGGGAAGGGCTCAGATCTGGCAATCCCGCTGGGTGGGGGCCGGGCGTGGCAGACGGGTACGGCGACTGAGGGCCTCCGCCAGCCAGACCAGCAGCAGTATGGCCAGCAGCAGAGTGGCCGCCTGATCGTAGCGGAACAGGCTTAAGGAGACATAGAGCTGCTGCCCCAGCCCGCCGGCCCCGACCACCCCGAGGATGGTGGCGGCGCGCAGGTTCATCTCGCCGCGATAGAGGCTGTAGGCCAGCCACTGGCGTGACACCAGGGGAAACAGCCCGTACCAGAAGCTGGCCACGGCGCCGGCGCCGCTCAGTTGCAGGGCGAGGCGGGGGGCGGGGTCCGCATTCTCCAGGGTCTCCACGAACAGCCTGGCCAGCACGCCGGTGGTGTGCAGGGTGAGCGCCAGTATGCCCGCCACCGGCCCCAGCCCGACCGCGATCACCAGCAGGCTGGCGAAGATGAGCTCGGGCACGGATCGCAGCAGGTTGAACAGCAGCCGCAGCGGCCAGCAGTGGCGCGCGAGGCAGGCCAGCGGCAGGGCCAGCAGGGCGCTGAAGAGGGTGCTCAGCAGCGCCATCTGCACCGTATCGAGCAGGCCGGTGCCCACAGCCTTGAGGAAGGGCCATGACCAGTCCGGTCGCAGAAACTCCCCCACGAAGGCGCCCAGGCCGTCCAGGGAGAAGCTCAGCATGCGCCAGTCGAGCCGATAGAGGGCCAGGACCCCGGCCAGCCCCAGGCAGATCAGCAACAGCAGGCCGGGGGAGCGGCTGTGGCGCAGCCAGGCGCTGAGGCCGTCCGCCAGGGTCACCAGCAGGATGAAGGCCAGCAGCAGGGTCACCACCTCGCCGCCGGCAAACATGCGCAGGGAGAGCTCGAGCTGCTGGCCGAGCCCGCCTGCCCCGACGAAGCCCATGATGACGGAGGCGCGCAGGGCGCACTCCCAGCGATAGACGGTGTAGGAGAGCAGCTCCTGGCGCACCGCGGGCAGCACGCCATACCAGAGCGCCTGCAACCGGCCGCTGCCGCCGAGCAGCAGGGCGCGGGCCGGTTGCAGGGCGCCGCTCTCCATGATCTCGTTGTAGACCTTGGCCAGCATGCCGCCATAGCTGACGGCGATGGCCAGGATGGCGGCGAGCGGTCCGAGCCCCGACAGGCGCACGAACAGCAGCGCCCAGATGAGCTCGGGCAGGCTGCGCAGCAGGATGGCGACGAGGCGCGAGAGGGCCCGCAAGGCGCCGCGCAGGGGGCTGGGAACCGGCCCCAGCTCGGCGAGCGAGAGGGCGCGGGAACCGAGCAGGGCGAACGGCACGCCGAGCAGCAGGGCGCCCGCCAGCCCCAGGGTCGCCACCGCCAGGCTCTCCAGGGTCGCGGTCAGGGTCAGGGCGAGAAAGTCCTGATCAAAACGGGGCGGCCAGCTGGTGGCGAGGAAGTTGCCCATCTGCCGCCAGCTCTGGCCATCGAACAGGCCGAGCCAGCCGTCTGCCTGCTGCCACAGGCTGTAGCCGATGAGCAGCAGCAACCAGGGCAGGGGATGACGCCAGTGGAGGGTCAGACCAAACACGCTGCCGCCTCGTCGTCACCGGCGTAGAGCTCGGCCAGCATGGCCGGGGTGACGGCCGCCGCCGGGCAGTCGAACTGCACCCGCCCCTCCCGCAGGCCGATGATGCGGGGGAAACGGCCGAGGGCCAGCTCGACCGCATGCAGGTTGGCGACGAGGGTGCTGCCCCGGGCGCGGGCCTGGGCCAGCAGGGCATCCAGGCTGCTCTGGGCGAGCACGGGATCGAGGGCGGAGACGGGTTCGTCCGCCAGGATCAGGTCCGGCTGCTGGTAGAGCACCCGGGCGATGCCGACCCGTTGCAGCTGACCGCCGGAGAGCTCGCCACAGCGCTGCTGCCACTTGTCGGCGAGGCCGAGGCGGGCCAGTTCGGCCCGTGCACCTTGCGGATCGCAGGGACGCAGCAGCGAGAGCAGGGCGCGAGCGAGGGACCACTGGCCGAGCCTGCCGGCCAGCACGGCGGTCACCACCGGCTGGGAGGCGGGCAGCGGAGGCTGCTGCCAGATCATGCCGATCCGGCTGCGCAGCCGCTGGCGGGCCCGGGTGGAGAGGGCCCAGGGGTCCTGGCCCCAGAGGGTGAGCTCGCCCTCGCCGCGCAGCTCGGTGGCGATCAGCCGCAGCAGGCTGGTCTTGCCCGCGCCGCTCGGCCCGATGACGGCCACGCACTCCCCCGCGGCTATCTGCAGATGAAGCGGGTGCAGGATGCGGCTCTCGCCGAGCCGCAATCCTTTCCCGTCCAGCGCGACGGCGGTCACTTCAGCAGGCCGGCCTGGGTCGCGGCGGCTTCGATGCCCTGGTAGTTCTCGGGCCTGGTCTCGATGAAGCGGCTGGCGCGTTGCAGCTTGAGGATCTCGGCCTGGGCGGGCACCGCCGGATCCAGGCTGAGGAAGGCCTGTTTGATCTTCTCCTGAAGGGCCGGATCCAGATCGCCGCGCACCGTCCAGTTGTAGTCAAAGTAGGTCGGCGTGGTCCAGATCACCTTGACCCTGGCGGTATCGACCTTGCCCTCTTCCACGAGCTTCTCCCACACCGAGGCGTTGAGCGCGCCGGCCGGCACCTTGCCGGAGGCGACCCAGGCGACGGTGGCGTCGTGGGCGCCGGAGAAGGCGACGTGGGCGAAGTCACGCTCCGGGTTGATGCCCTGCTCGGCCAGGAAGTGGCGCGGCATCAGGTGACCCGAGGTGGAGGAGGGGGAACCGAACGCGAAGTCCTTGCCCTTGGTGTCGGCCAGGGTCTTGATGCCGCTGTCGACGTTGGCGATGAACTTGGACGTGAACTGGGCGTCTTCCTGGCGCTGCACCAGGGGCACCACCTTGTCGGCCCGGCGATGGGCCTGCACATAGGTGAAGCCCCCGAGCCAGGCCATGTCCAGCTTGCCGGCGGCCAGCGCCTCGACCACGGCGGCGTAGTCGTTGACCGGCACGAACACCACCTCGCGGCCCGTCTTCTCGGCCAGGTAGTCACCCAGGGGGGCAAACTTGCGCTGCAGTTCGGTGGGGGCCTCGTCCGGGATGGCGGAGACCCGCAGCGGCTCGGCGGCGACGGCACCCAGGCTGGCGAGCAGGGTGGTGAGGGCAAATATCCATTTGGAGGTCATGGGCGGTTCCTTGTGGTCTGGTGTTCAAACAAGCGAAAGGTCCGACGGGGGCCGGACCTTTCAGGTGAGTCATGGTAGGGGGCCATCGGCGCAGTGCGCAAGATGGGGCACTCAAAAAGGCGTCTTATACCCCGACGTGGAACGCCTGCTTGAGGTTGCGGATGAAATCTGCGTCCCGGCACAGGGTCTTGCCCGGGCTGTCGGAGATCTTGGCGACCGGGCCGCCGTTGCACTCCATCAGCTTGAACACGATGTTCATGGGGGTGACGCCCGGCAGATCGCAGGTGAGCTTGGTGCCGATGCCGAAGCTGGTGTTGATGCGGCCACGGAAGTGGCGGAACAGTTTGACCGCCTTGTCGAGATCCAGGCCGTCCGAGAACACCAGCGTCTTGGTGGCGGGATCGATGCCGAGGCGCTGGTAGTGGCTGATGGCCTTCTCCCCCCACACCACGGGGTCGCCGGAGTCGTGGCGCAGCCCCTGGTAGCGGCTGGCCAGCTCGAAGTCGAAGTCGCGCAGGAAGGCATCCATGGTGATGCAGTCGGTGAGCGCGATGCCGAGGTGATTGGTGAATTCATCCAGCCAGCTGGTGAGGGCGGCGCGCTGGCTGAGCTCCAGCGGGAAGCCGAGCTGCTGATGGGCCTGGAACCACTCGTGGGCCTGGGTGCCCACCGCCGGCAGCCGGTACTTGTGTGCCAGCTGGTAGTTGCTGGTGCCGCGAAACGCCGGCAGCCGCTCCTGGAGGCGGCCCACCACGGCATCCTGCACCGCGTGGGAGAAGCGGCGGCGGGTGCCGAAGTCGATGAGGTTGAACTCCTGCATCTCCGCCGGGCTCAGCTCCCGCTCCAGCTTGTCGAGCTTCTGGTCGAGTCGCGCCAGTGCCTGGCTCACCCCGAACTGGGGGTAGCGGAAGCGGTTGCGCATCTCGCTGATGATGGCGAGCACCGGGATCTCCCACAGGATGACGTCCTGCCAGGGCCCCTCGACCCGCACGTTGATGCGCCCATCCCGCTCGAACACCTTGAGCAATGAGGCATCCAGTGGCTTGCGGCGCAGGTGATCCAGATAGTCGGCGGTGAAGAAGGGGCGTTCGGCCAGGAAATCGAGTTCGGAGCGGGTCAGGCGCAGGGAGCCGGCGAGGCGCAACTGCTCCTCGATCTGGCCCATCATGGGCAGCAGATCCTCTTCGTTGCGGCTGTGGAATTCGGCCACCACCTCGGCATCCGGGTAGCGGTGGAACACCGCCTGCTGCATGTGCAGCTTGTAGGCGTCGGTGTCGAGCAGGCTGTGGAGGATGGGAGGCATGTCAGGCTCCTCGCAGGCGGGAGCGAACAGTGTCGTTCCCCTGCTGCATGGGTAAGGTGCGGGCGTCGGTATCGAGCAGGCTGTAGAGGATGGGGGGCATATCAGGCGTCCAGCAGGCGTTGTACATCGGCCAGGGTCTGGGCCAGCTCGGCACCGGCCTCGATCATCTGGGTGCGGGCCTGGGCCACCGTCCCGGGGGCGATGCCGCGGCAGGCATCGAGATGGACGATCACCCTAAAACCGGCGCGGCGCAGCTGCAGCACGCTGGTCTTGACGCAGTAGTCGGTGGCGAGGCCGCCCACCAGCACAGTCGCGACATTGCGGGCCTGCAGGAACTCGATGAGCCCGGTGCTGCGCCGCTCGGCCAGATCGTGGTAGCAGGCGCCATAGGGATGCAGATCAGGCTCGACCCCCTTCCAGACGAAGAAGTCGTAATCGATGGGGGCGGGCAGGCCGTCCAGCAGCTCGAACCCCGGGGTGCCCGGCACGCAATGGGCCGGCCAGGTGAGATCGGCATTCGCCAGCGCAAGGGGTTGCAGCATGGCGGCCGGCTCGCTCACCACCCAGGCGGCGTTCACGGGGTGGGCATCCTTGCTGCCGATCCGCAGGCTGGCGAGGGTAGCCTGAGCGTTGAGGGCGGCCACTATCTCGTCCCCGCCCGCGACGGGCAGTTCATTCGGGCAGAGGGGGCTGAACCCCTTCTGCGCATCAATATCCAGGCTGGCGACGATTCCCATGGACGGCTCCTTCACATAGTATTCTTGTGATATTATCTACCAAACATTATTAGAAGGCGAGCAGGTCGACCAGGATGCCGAGAATGAGTCTGGATATGGTGGTGCTGCGGTTGCGCGAGGAGCGGCTCGAACTGCTCCTCGAGACCCGGGATCGCCCCCCCTTTGCCCACTGCTGGCAACTGCCGGCCCTGCGCATCGACGAGACCCGGGACCGGGATCTGGATGCCGCCCGCCACCGATTGCTGGCGCAGTGGGGACTGGAGCAGTGCTACAGCGAGCAGGTCTGTACCCTGGGCAACCTGGAGCGGGATCCCCGGGGATGGTCGACCACGCTCGTTTATCTGTGCCTGGCGGAGCCAGAGGCAGGGGCCGTGCGCGGCTGCTGGCACCCGCTTGCCGACCTGCCCGGCCTGGATCTCGCCTTCGATCACGGCCAGCTGGTCGCCATGGGGCTGGAGCGGCTGCGCATCAAGAGCCGCTACAGCACCTTGCCGTTGCACCTGCTGGGGGCCGAGTTCACCCTCTCGGAGGTGCAGCGGGCGTTCGAGATCGTCCTGCAGACCCCCATGAACACGGCCGCCTTTCGCAAGCGGATCCACCGTGCCGAGATCCTGGTGGACACCGGTCGCAAGCGCACCGGCAAGCAGCGCCCCGCCATCCTCTACCGTCTGGAGAGCCCCTGCTGCGTGATGTTCGACCAGGTGATGAACGGAGCGGAAGCATGAAGGATGTCTGCTTGCACAAGGTGCTGGTGAGCGCGTGTTTGCTGGGTCAGCCGGTGCGCTACGACGGTCGGAGCAAGGGGATTGTCAGCGACTGGCTGAAGGCCCTCGGTGCCGAGGGGCGGGTGCTGGCCTTCTGCCCCGAGGTGGCGGGCGGTCTGCCGACCCCGCGTCCACCCGCCGAGCGGCAGGGGGAGAGGGTCGTGACCGAGGGTGGGCTGGATGTGACGGCGGAGTTCGATCGGGGTGCCCTGCTGGCGCTCGAGCTCTGCCAGGCCCAGGGCATCCGCTTCGCCCTGCTGAAAGAAGGGAGCCCCTCCTGTGGCAGCGGCCGCATCTACAACGGCCGCTTCGAGGGGCAATCCGTGGTGGGCGAGGGCAAGACCACGGCCCTGCTGCGCCGCCACGGCATCGCCGTGTTCAGCGAGGATCAGCTGCCCGAGCTGGCGTCGGCGCTCTCCTTGGCGGTCAACGCCGCGGGCGCCTGAGCCTGCTGCCAGCCTTCCAGCACCTCGTCCTTCTCCTGCCAGCGCCGGTTCAGCCACTCCTGGAAGCCGCGCTTGAACTGCTTGTCGTTGAAGTAATCCCCCACCAGCTGCTCGTCCACCGGCAGCTCCTCGATCTGCACCCGAATGCGCTTCATCCGCCCCATCAGGAAGTCCTTGAAGGGGGTCTCGGGGTTGTCCGGGTAGCTGATGGTGACGTTGATCAGGCTGTCGAACTGATCGCCCATGGCCGCCAGGGTGAAGGCGAGCCCCGCTGCCTTGGGGGGCATCAGGTGGCGAAAGCGGGATCGGGAGGCGTCGCGCTTCGCCTCGGTGAAGCGGGTGCCCTCCACGAAGTTGATGACGGTGGTGGGGATATGGCGAAACTTCTCGCAGGCGTTGCGGGTGGTCTCGATGTCCTTGCCCCGCAGGTGCGGGTTGCGCAGCAGAAACTCTCTCGAATAGCGGCGCATAAAGGGCATGTCCAGCCCCCAGCAGGCGAGCCCCAGCAGCGGGATGTAGATGAGCTCGTGCTTCATGAAGAACTTGGGCACCGGCAGCCGGTCGCGGAACAGGTGACCGAGCACGACAATGTCGGTCCAGCTCAGGTGGTTGCTGATGATGAGATACCAGCCATCCTTGCGCAGCCGGGTGTCGTCCTCCACCTGCCAGTCGATGCGGGTGGTGAGGCGGATCACCAGGGCGTTGCAGGCCAGCCACAACCGCATGAAGCGGTTGTTGAGCCGGCTGCAGGCACGGCCGAAGGCCGGCACGGGGAGCAGCAGCTTGGCCAGGGACACCAGCAGGATCAGGCTGGCGCACAGGGCGGTAAACAATATGGTCAGGCCGGCGCTGATGAGCAGCACCAGGGGGCCGGGGAGCAGGTTTGGCATGGATGTCTTACTGCGTCTTGTCCGCCAGCAGTTGGCCCAGGGTCTGATCTTTCTCGTGCCAGATCCCGTTCAACCACTGTTGAAACTCTTGTTGGAACTCGGGGTCATTGAAGTAATCCCCCACCAGATTGCGTTCGATCGGCAGAAAGCGGACCCGAACCTTGATCTCCCTGACTCGACCGCACATGAAGTCCCAGTAACTGGGGATGCCACCCGGATAGGCTATGGTCACATCCACCAGCTTGTGCAGTTGATCCCCCATGGCCGCCAGGGTAAAGGCGATGCCACCCGCCCGGGGGGAAAGCAGATGACGATAGGGTGCCCCCTGTTTGTCGTGCTTGCCGGTGGTGAAGCGGGTGCCCTCCACGAAGTTCATCACGCTCACCGGAATGTGGCGGAATTTGGTACAGGCCTTTCGCGTGGTCTCTATGTCTTTTCCCTTCAGATGCGGGTGTTTTTCCAGAAATTTTCGGGAATAACGTCGCATGAAGGGGAAGTCGAGGGCCCACCAGGCCAGACCGAGAAAAGGTACCCAAATCAGTTCTTTCTTGAGGAAAAACTTCAGGAAGGGGATTTTCTGATTAAAAATCCGCTGCAATACCAGTATGTCGACCCAGGATTGATGGTTGGCAATCACCATATACCACTCATTCCGGCGCCCTTTGTCCACTCCGACCACCTCGAAAGGGGTCCTAATGATGGTTTTCTGGATCAGGTTGTTGAAACCTATCCAGCAGCCGGCGCAGCCATCCAGCAGCGCGTTGCACAGGGTGCGCCACCCCTTGATGGGCAGCAGCAGCTTGATGACGCCAAGCAGCAGGACGGGGGCAAACCAGAACAGGGTGTTGATGAAATAGAGCAGGGTCGAGAGGCTGCCGCGCAGTCGCTCTATCAGCTTGTTGGGCATGGTGGAATCCGTTTTCGTGTCGGTGGATGGCAACCAAGTGGTCAGATCTGTGGTCATGATATCAGCCGATCCGCGGCTAGACCATGGAGACGCCCTCCCCGGACGGGGATCCCCGTGTCGCTTGCTCCGCCTTCACTGGCCGCCGCGCAGGCGCGTCAGCAGCCGGTCCATGGCCCGGTAACCGAGCGCCTCGATGAGATGCTCCCTCTCGATGGCGGGCCGCCCTGCGAGATCGGCGATGGTGCGCGACACCCGCAGGATCCGGTGCCAGGCCCGGATGCTGAGCCCCAGCTTCTGGATGGCGTTCTCCAGAAATTCGGCATCCTGCGGTGATAAGCGGCAAATTTCTTCGATTTCACGGCTGTCCAGCAGGTTGTTGAGCTTGCCGTTGCGGGCCAGCATCCGCTCGCGCGCCCTCAGCACCCGTTCGCGGATCTGACCGCTCGATTCCCCCCGCTGTGCCTTTCCGGTCAGGCTCCCCTTGGGCAGCAGCGGCACCTCCACCGTCAGGTCGAACCGGTCGAGGAAGGGGCCTGAGAGCTTGCCGAGGTAGCGCAGGATCTGGTCCGGGCTGGAGCGGGTCTGGCCGTCGCCGTAGTGGCCGCAGGGGCTGGGGTTCATGGCCCCCACCAGCTGGAAGCGGGCGGGAAAGTCCACCTGGCGGGCGGCGCGGCTGATGGTGATGTGGCCCGTCTCCAGCGGTTCGCGCAGGGAGTCGAGCACCTTGCGCTCGAACTCGGGCAGTTCGTCCAGAAACAGCACGCCGTTGTGGGCCAGGGATATTTCGCCGGGACGAGGGTGACTGCCACCGCCCACCAGGGCTACCGCCGAGGCGCTGTGGTGCGGCGTACGATAGGGTCTGTGGTGCCAGTGACCGGCCCGCGGGGTGAGGCCGCCGATGGAGTGGATGGCGGCGGTCTGCTGCGCCTCCTGCTCGCTCAGCGGCGGCAGAATGCCGGGCAGCCGGCTCGCCAGCATGCTCTTGCCGGTACCGGGCGGGCCGATGAACAGCAGGTTGTGGCTGCCGGCGGCGGCGATCTCCAGTGCCCGCTTGGCCTGGGACTGGCCGATCACGTCCTGCAGATCCGGCACATCGGGCGGCGTCTCCGTGCTCTGGGGCTCCGGCAACGGGAGCTCGTACTGGCCCGCCAGCCAGGCGGTGACCGCCAGCAGCTGGTGGGCGGTGCGCACCTCGGCATCCTGAATAAGCGAAGCCTCGGGGCCGTTCTCCCGCGGCACCAGCAGGGTGCGGCCAGCGTCCCGGCAGGCCAGCACCGAGGGGAGCACCCCGAGTACGGGGCGGATCTCGCCGGTCAGGGCCAGCTCCCCCAAAAATTCGTGATCAAGCAGGTATTTTGCCGGTATCTGCTTGGAAGCAGCGAGAATGCCGATGGCGATGGCCAGATCGAAGCGTCCCCCCTCCTTGGGCAGGTCGGCGGGGGCCAGATTGACCGTGATGTGCTTGGCCGGGAACTCGAAGTTGCCGTTGAGCAGGGCGCTGCGCACCCGATCCCGCGACTCTTTCACCGAGGTTTCCGGCAGCCCCACCATGTTGAAGGCGGGCAGACCGTTGGAGAGGTGCACCTCCACCGTGACTTGCGGCGCCGTGATCCCCAGGCTGGCACGGCTATAAACCACAGCTAATGACATAAATCCCGTCCTTGGTTTGATGTATGTGCTGGTTAACCGTTTTTTATTAGTTTTTTGTTCCAACTGGCGCGTTCTGACTCAGTCAAATTCAGAGTCTTGTCAGGCAAAAAACGCTTGCCCAATAAAAATCACCGTGCTAGTTCTAATAGCCATTCGCGGCAAGCTCCGCCCCTATTTCACAGGATTTCCGGTTGTAACTATGAACATGGCCTCCCGTTTCGTCAGCATTATCGTGGTCCTAGTGGTGATTATTATCTCACCGCTCGGGGCTCGTTTGGCTGCACGGAACAAGGGATAGACCCACCACCGGACAGAACGAAACAAGCGACCCCCGAGCCTCAAGGCCCGGGGGTTTTTTTTCGACCAAAGGACAGGATTTTCCACATGAACGGCGCGCAGTTTTTGGTACAGGCTCTCAAGAAACAGGGGGTGACCCAGGTGTTTGGTTACCCGGGCGGGGCCATCATGCCGGTCTACGACGCCCTGTATGACGGCGGCCTGGCCCATCAGCTCTGCCGCCATGAGCAGGGGGCCGCCATGGCGGCGGTAGGTTATGCCCGCGCCTCCGGTCAGGTGGGGGTCTGCATCGCCACCTCCGGCCCCGGCGCCACGAACCTGGTGACCGGTCTCGCGGAGGCGCTGCTGGATTCCGTGCCCCTGGTGGCCATCAGCGGCCAGGTGCCCTGCGCCGCCGTCGGGACAGATGCGTTTCAGGAGGTTGACGTGCTCGGCATGTCCCTCTCCTGCACCAAGCACTCCTTCATGGTCACCGACGCAGCGGATCTGCCTCAGGTGATTGCCGAGGCGTTCGCCATCGCCAGCGAGGGGCGCCCTGGCCCGGTGCTGATCGACCTGCCCAAGGATGTGCAACTGGCCGCCGTTCCCTCCCTGGGCCCGCTGTTTGCGGTGGAAGAGCCAGAACATCTCAATCCGGCCGATCTGAAGGCCGCCCGCATCCTGCTGGCCGGTGCCGAGCGTCCCGTGCTCTACGTCGGTGGCGGGGTGGGGATGGCCAATGCCGAGCAGCAGTTGCGCGAATTTGCCGCCGCGACCGGCATGCCGGCGGTCACCACCCTCAAGGGGATAGGGGCGCTCGACCCCGACAGTCCCGTCTATCTCGGCATGCTCGGCATGCACGGCACCAAGGCCGCCAACCTCGCGGTGCAGCAGTGCGACCTGCTGGTGGTGGTGGGCGCCCGTTTCGACGACCGGGTGACCGGCAAGCTGGAGGAGTTCGCCCCGGAGGCCAAGGTGATCCACCTGGACGTGGATGCTGCCGAGTTCGGCAAGCGCCGCGCCGCCGAGGTAGGTATCACCCAGGATCTCAAACAGGTGCTGCCGCGCCTCGCCATGACCCTTTCCATCGACCCCTGGCGTGAACACTGCGCCGCCATGGCCCGGGAATATGCCTTCCGCTACGACCACCCGGGCCAGGCCATCTACGCCCCGGCCCTGCTCAAGCAGCTGTCGAGCCTGCTACCAGAGACCAGCGTGGTGGCCTGCGACGTGGGTCAGCACCAGATGTGGGTGGCCCAGCACATGCGCTTCACCTGCCCGCGCAACCACCTCTCCAGCGCCGGTCTCGGCACCATGGGTTTCGGTCTGCCCGCCGCCATCGGCGCCAAGATGTCGCGCCCGGATGACGAAGTGGTGCTGGTGAGCGGGGACGGCTCCTTCATGATGAACGTGCAGGAGCTCGGCACCATCCGCCGTGCCCAGCTCAAGGTGAAGATGGTGCTGCTGGACAACCAGCGCCTCGGCATGGTGCGTCAGTGGCAGGAGCTGTTCTTCGACGGTCGCTACAGCGAGACCAATTTGTCCGACAACCCCGACTTCATCGCCCTGGCCGCTGCCTTCGGCATCCCGGGCGAGGCCATCACATGCAAGGAGGAGATAGCCCCTGCCCTCGATCGCCTGCTGGCGAGCGAGACCGCCTATCTGCTGCATGTGGCCATTTCAGAGGAAGAAAACGTCTGGCCCCTGGTACCGCCAGGAGTCGCCAACCACCAGATGATGGAGCAACGCCCATGAGTCAGCACAGTCAGCACCAGCACACCTTGCATATCCATGCCCAGCCCAGACCCGAAGTGATGGAGCGGGTGCTGCGGGTGGTCCGCCACCGCGGCTTCGCCCTCAATGCCCTGCACATGGAGCAGGATTGCCAACAGCTGCGGATCACGGTTACTGTCGAGTCGGTGCGTCCCATCCAGCAGTTGTGGAGCCAGCTGAACAAGCTGGTGGACGTCTCCCGGGTCGATGCACTGGAACAGCCATCCCGGATCAGCGCTTAAGGAGCCAAGCCAATGTCACAGCCTTCCCACCCTCAATACATCTGGTTCAACGGCAAGCTGGTGCCCTGGCAAGATGCCCAGGTGCACGTCATGAGCCACGCCCTGCACTACGGCTCCTCCGTGTTCGAGGGGGTGCGCGCCTACGACACCCCCAGGGGCACCTGCATCTTCCGCCTGCAGGAGCACACCCGTCGCCTGTTCGACTCCGCCAGGATCTACTGGATGGACGTCCCCTACAGCGAGGCCGAAGTGAATGAAGCCTGCCGCACCGTGGTGCGCGAGAACGGCCTCAAGAGCGGCTATCTGCGCCCGCTGGCCTTTGTCGGCAACGTGGGGCTGGGGCTGCATCCACCGCTGGATGCCAAGGCAGACCTCATGGTCGCGGCCCTGCCCTGGGGCGCCTATCTCGGTGAAGAGGGGCTGAAAAACGGGGTGGATGTGTGCGTCACCTCCTGGAACCGGCTCGCCCCCAACACCATCCCCACCGGCGCCAAGGCGGGCGGCAACTACCTCTCTTCCCAGCTCATCAGCCGCGAGGCCAAGCGCAACGGCTTCGCCGAGGGGCTGGCGCTGGACGTGAACGGCTACCTGAGCGAAGGGGCGGGGGAGAACCTGTTCCTGGTGAAGAACGGCGTGCTGTTCACCCCGCCTGCCACCGCCGCCATCCTGCCCGGCATCACCCGCGACACCATCATGACGCTGGCCCGCGATCTGGGTTATGAGGTGCGCGAGCAGGCGCTGCCCCGTGAGGCGCTCTACGTGGCGGACGAGATCTTCATGACCGGCACGGCCGCCGAGGTGACCCCGGTGCGCTCGGTGGATCGGATGAAGGTGGGCGCGGGCTGTCGCGGGCCTGTGACCGAACAGCTGCAGAACGCCTTCTTCGGCCTGTTCAACGGCAAGACCGAAGACAAGTGGGGCTGGCTGACCCCCGTCAACGACTGATCAGAGCGGGGAGGCGTCACGCCTCCCCGAGTCGCTTCCGGTGAAGGCGCCCCGCGGTGCCTTCACCAGGATCGATTCCCGATCCGCGAATCACACATTCATGTTGAAAGACAATGCGCCCCAGGGGCATTCAGGGAGTAGAGACAATGCCGAAGTTGAGATCCGCCACCACCACCCACGGACGTAACATGGCCGGGGCCCGCGCCCTCTGGCGTGCCACCGGCATGACCGATCAGGATTTCGGCAAGCCCATCATCGCCGTGGTCAACTCCTTCACCCAGTTCGTGCCCGGCCACGTCCACCTCAAGGATCTCGGCCAGCTGGTCGCCCGGGAGATCGAGGCCGCCGGCGGGGTCGCCAAGGAGTTCAACACCATCGCCGTGGATGACGGCATCGCCATGGGCCACGGTGGCATGCTCTATTCCCTGCCGTCCCGCGAACTCATCGCCGACTCGGTGGAGTA
This sequence comes from Aeromonas sp. XH, assembly GCF_033348475.1. Taxonomy (NCBI): domain Bacteria; kingdom Pseudomonadati; phylum Pseudomonadota; class Gammaproteobacteria; order Aeromonadales; family Aeromonadaceae; genus Aeromonas; species Aeromonas sp. XH. The sequence continues at coordinate 125,664 of NZ_CP137630.1, forward strand.
CATGGTCAACGCCCACTGCGCCGACGCCATGGTCTGCATCTCCAACTGCGACAAGATCACCCCGGGGATGCTGATGGCGGCCCTGCGCATCAACATCCCGGTGATTTTCGTCTCCGGCGGCCCCATGGAAGCGGGCAAGACCAAGCTCTCCGACCAGATCATCAAGCTGGATCTGGTGGACGCCATGATCCAGGGGGCAGACCCCAAGGTCTCCGATGCCCAGAGCGATCAGATCGAGCGCAGCGCCTGCCCCACTTGCGGCTCCTGCTCCGGCATGTTCACCGCCAACTCCATGAACTGCCTGACCGAGGCACTCGGTCTCTCCCAGCCGGGCAACGGCTCCCTGCTGGCGACCCACGCGGATCGCGAGCAGCTGTTCAAGCTGGCGGGCCAGCGCATCGTCACCCTGGCCAAGCGCTGGTATGAGCAGGACGATGCCTCGGCGTTGCCGCGCAACATCGCCACCAAGGCGGCGTTCGAGAACGCCATGGCGCTGGATATCGCCATGGGGGGTTCCACCAACACCGTGCTGCACCTGCTGGCGGCGGCCCAGGAGGCGGGTGTCGACTTCACCATGGCCGACATCGACCGCATGTCCCGCAAGGTGCCCCAGCTGTGCAAGGTGGCGCCCTCCACCCAGAAATACCACATGGAGGACGTGCACCGAGCCGGCGGCGTGGTCGCCATCCTTGGCCAGCTGGAGAAGGCGGGCCTGGTGCACGGGGATGCCCGCAATGTGCTCGGCACCTCGCTCAGCGAGCTGCTTGAGGCGTACGACGTGAGCCGCTGCGATGACAAGGCGGTGCACGACTTCTACCGCGCCGGCCCGGCCGGGATCCGCACCACCAAGGCGTTCAGCCAGGATTGCCGCTGGCCCGAGCTGGATCTGGACAGAGCGGAAGGCTGCATCCGCTCCTTCGACAACGCCTACAGCCAGGAGGGCGGCCTCGCCGTGCTCGCCGGCAACCTGGCGCTGAACGGCGCCATCGTCAAGACCGCCGGGGTGGATGAGGAGAACCTCCGCTTCCGTGGCCCGGCCCGGGTGTTCGAGAGCCAGGAGAGCGCGGTGAGCGGCATCCTGGACGGCACGGTGAAAGCCGGTGAGGTGGTGGTGATCCGCTACGAAGGGCCGAAAGGGGGCCCTGGCATGCAGGAGATGCTCTACCCCACCACCTATCTCAAGTCGATGGGATTGGGCAAGGCGTGCGCCCTGATCACCGATGGCCGCTTCTCCGGCGGTACCTCGGGTCTCTCCATCGGCCACGTCTCGCCGGAGGCGGCCTCCGGCGGCACCATAGGCCTGGTGGAGGATGGCGACATCATCAACATCGACATCCCGGCCCGCAGCATGGTGCTGGAGGTGGCCGACAGCGTGCTGGCCGCCCGTCGCGTGGCCGTCGAGGCGCGTGGCTGGAAGCCGCTGGATCGTCAGCGCGAGGTCTCGTTCGCCCTGCGTGCCTACGCCATGTTCGCCACCAGTGCCGACAAGGGTGCGGTGCGCGATCGTACCCTGCTGGGGGAGTGAAGATGATGACCAGTCATGATGTGGGCGCATTACGCGCCCTTCGCCACGAGACGGAGGAATAAGCCATGGTCTCTGCGGCGGATTATCTGCGCAAGGTGCTGCTCTCCCCCGTCTACGAGGCGGCGCGGGTCACCCCCCTGCAAACCCTGAAAAAGCTCTCCGAGCGGCTCGGCAATCACGTCAGCCTGAAGCGGGAGGACCTGCAACCGGTTCACTCCTTCAAGCTGCGCGGCGCCTACCACAAGATCGCCACCCTGACCCAGGAGCAGAAGGCGCGCGGCGTGGTGGCGGCCTCGGCGGGCAACCACGCCCAGGGGGTCGCCCTGTCGGCGGCCAAGCTCGGTATCAAGGCGATCATAGTGATGCCCAAGACCACGCCGGACATCAAGATCGACGCGGTGCGCCGTCAGGGCGGCAACGTGCTGCTGTTTGGCAACAGCTTCGACGAGGCCTATGGCGAGAGCCGCCGCCTCGCCGAGAGCGAGGGCTATACCCTGATCCCGCCGTTTGACGACGTCGAGGTGATCGCGGGTCAGGGCACCATCGGCAAGGAGCTGCTAGAGCAGGATACCCACCTCACCCATGTCTTCGTGCCGGTGGGGGGCGGCGGTCTGGCCGCCGGGGTGGCGGTCTACATCAAGCAGCTGCTGCCGGACGTCAAGGTGATCGGGGTGGAGGCGGAGGGCTCCGCCTGCCTCAAGGCCGCGCTGGCGGCCGGCGAGCCGGTCAACCTGGAGCGGGTCTCCCTGTTTGCGGATGGGGTGGCGGTCAAGCGCATCGGCGAGGAGACCTTCCGCCTGTGCAACCAGTATCTGGACGAGGTGGTGACCGTCTCCAACGACCAGATCTGCGCCGCGCTGAAAGACATCTTCGACGACTGCCGCGCCATCGCCGAGCCGTCGGGGGCCCTGTCCCTGGCCGGCCTCAAGGCCTATAGCGAGCGGGAGCAGGTGAAGGGCGGGCGGATGGCGGCCATCCTGTCGGGCGCCAACGTCAACTTCCACAGCCTGCGCTACGTGTCGGAGCGCTGCGAGATAGGCGAGAAGCGCGAGGGCATGCTGGCGGTGACCATCCCCGAGCGCAAGGGGGCCTTCCTCGACTTCTGCCGTCAGCTCGGGCCCCGCATGGTGACCGAGTTCAACTACCGTTATGCCGATGCGGTGCAGGCGTCGCTGTTCGTCTCGGTGCGCCTCACCGGCGGTGACGAGGAGCTCGGCCAGATCATCGATCAGCTCGGCGGCAACGGCTATCCGGTGGTCAACATGACCGAGAGCGAGCTGGCCAAGAACCACGTGCGCTACATGATCGGTGGCCGGCCTGCCCGGCCGCTCGGTGAGCGGCTCTACAGCTTCAAGTTCCCGGAGCAGCCGGGGGCCCTGATGCGCTTCCTCGAGACCCTGGGCTGCCGCTGGAACATCAGCCTGTTCCACTACCGCAACCACGGTGCCGACTATGGCCGGGTGCTCTGTGCCTTCGAGCTGCCGGACGAGGACGTGGCCGCCTTCCACGATTACCTGCACGAGATCGGCTACGGCTGGAAGGAGGTGAGCGACGATCCCGCCTACCGGTTGTTCCTGGCGAGCCAGGGCAGTCAGTGACGGCGGCTTGACGATCCGCGCTACGAGATGAGAAACGAAGAGCCCGGCTCTTCGTTTTTTTATGGGCGACGTTCCAACCCCCCATGATTGGGGGCGCGGTGGCCGATAATGTCGCCAATATCACACTCCTGAGGCCCTGGTCGTTTGAGGCTGGTTGCAGATGGGATAATCTGAAGACGGGGCTTGGATTCGGGGCCCCGTCAGGGAAGAGAGGCGCAGTCGCGTCATAACAATTCATTGCAGGGGCTCATCCATGAACAGATCTATGCTCGCCGTCCTGATCGGCGCTCTGATGGCAACGGGGACGGTGCAGGCTGCCGCCCAGGACAACACCTGGTACGCCGGTGGCAAGGCCGGCTGGTCCAGTTTTTACGGGGTGGATTACGACGATCAGGTCAAGGATCTGCTCGATACCTATGATCCGGACAAAGATCACAGCGACCTGGGTCTGGGGCTCTTCGCCGGTTATCAGGTCAACCGGAACGTGGCGATCGAGCTGGGTTACGACTGGCTCGGCAAGTACCAGGTGGATCAGCGCTTCTCGGGCAACGGTGTCGATGCGGGTCTGAATGGGGAAGCCAAGGCCCAGATGATCCAGGCCACCATGAAGATCGGCTTCCCGGCGACCACGGCGCTGGACATCTATGGTCGGCTGGGGGGCGCCTACGCCTGGACGGAGAGCACCATAGATGCCTGGGCCAACGACGGCACCACCAATCTCACCGAGTCGGGTGGGGGCAAGTACCACGGTGCCGCCTTCGTGGGGGCCTTGGGGGTGGAATACGCCATCGACAAGGACTGGGCCGCCCGCCTCGAATACCAGTACACCACGCCGCTCGGCAAGACCTCGCTGGATGAGTCCGGCATAGAGATGGACAACGGCCTGCTGTCGGTCGGCATGCTCTATCGTTTCGGCCAGATAGGCGACGAGCCGGTGACGCCGACCCCCGCGCCCGAGCCTGCGCCCGCCCCGGCTCCCGTGCTGGTGGAGAAGCAGTTCAACCTGGATTCCGACGTGCTGTTCGAGTTCAACAAGGCGACCCTGAAGCCCGAAGCCAGCCAGGCCCTGGACAACCTGTTTGCCCAGATCCTGGCCGCCAATCCCAAGGACGGGGTAGCGACCGTGATCGGCCACACCGATCGCATCGGCTCGGAGGCCTACAACCAGTCCCTCTCCGAGCAGCGGGCCCGTACCGTGGCGGATTATCTCATCGCCAAGGGGCTGTTTGCCGACAAGGTACGCGCCGAGGGGCGGGGCGAGTCTTCCCCGGTGACGGGGGGCAGTTGCCCGGATGGCGCCAAGGCGCAGATGATCGCCTGCCTGGCCCCGGATCGCCGGGTCGAGGTGCGGCTGACCGGGGTGTCCCAGGTCGCCGAATAGGCCGGTGCCGTCATGGGGTAAAAACAACGAGGGGGCCAAGGCCCCCTCGTTGCGTTCTGGCTCCCCCCTCATCCCCAACCCTGCTCCCGCGAGGGGAGAAGGGAGCAGGGACGTAGGTTCGATTAGCGAAGCGTAATCGGATCAGCGCAGCGACCCTCAATTCAACTCCGTGGGGTCTATATCGAGGCTCCAGCGCACCTTCTTGGTCTCGGGCCAGGCCTCCAGCTCCTTCACCGCCCAGTCCAGCAGCTGGGCCAGCGGTGCACGGCTCGGTCCCTGCACCAGCAACTGCATGCGAAACTTCCCCGCCTTGCGCTCCATGAAGCCGCTGATGGGCCCCAGCACCTGCACCTGGGGGTAGCGGGCGCTGCGCAGGGTATCGGCGAGGCGAGCGAGGAACAGCTGCACCTCGTCCCGGCCGTTGGCCTCGGCCCGAAACAGCCCCTGATGGCTGAACGGCGGCAGCCCCAGCAGGCGGCGCTCCTTGAGCGCCGTGTCGGCGAAATGGCCATAGCCGTTCTGGGTCAGATCCTGCAGCAGGGCATGCTCCGGGTGGTGGCTCTGCAGCACCACCAGCCCGGGTTTGCTGGCCCGGCCTGCCCGGCCCGCCACCTGGGTGTAGAGCTGTGCCAGCTTCTCGGCTGCCCGAAAATCGGCGCTGAACAGGGCGCCATCCACATCCAGCAGACCCACCAGGGTCACGTCCGGGAAGTGGTGGCCCTTGGCCAGCATCTGGGTGCCGATCAGGATCTTGTACTTGCCCGCCTTGATGTCGCCGAGATGGACTTCCAGCTCCCCCTTGCGGCGAGTGTTGTCCCGATCGATGCGCACCACGGGGTAGTGCGGGAAGATAGTGGTGAGCAGCTGCTCCAGCTGCTCTGTGCCCACCCCGGAGCCGATGAGCTCGCTGCTGCCGCACTCGGGGCAGTGGTGGGGCAGGGGGCGCACGCTGTCGCAGTGATGGCAGTGCAGCCGCCGCCCGGCCTGGTGCCAGGTGTACCAGGCGTCGCAGCGTTCGCAGGCGGCGCTCCAGCCGCACTGATGGCAGATGAGGGCCGGCGCATAGCCACGGCGGTTGAGAAACAGCATCACCTGGTTGCCCGCCGCCAGGTGTTCCGCCATCAGCTGCTCCAGCTGGGGGGAAAGCCCGGCCTGCAGCCGCACGTTCTTGATGTCGAGGATCACCTGGCGGGCGGTCTGGGCGTTGCCGGCGCGCCGGGTCAGGCTGAGGTGGTGATACTTGCCGGTGCGGGCGTTGTGCAGCGTCTCCAGCGACGGGGTGGCCGAGCCGAGCAGGATAGGGATGCCGGCGCGATGGGCCCGCATCACGGCGAGATCCCGCGCGTGGTAGCGAAAACCGTCCTGCTGCTTGAAGGAGCCGTCGTGCTCCTCGTCGATGATGATGATGCCGAGATCCTTGAACGGCGTGAACACCGCGGAGCGGGTGCCGATCAGGATGGCGGCACCGCCGTCGCGACAGGCCAGCCAGGCGTCGAGCCGCTCCCTGTCGTTCATGGCGGAGTTCATGGCCACCACGGGCACCTTGAAGCGGCGCCGGAAGCGGTTGATGGTCTGCGGGGTGAGGCCTATCTCCGGCACCATCACCAGGGCCTGCTTGCCCGCCTTGAGCAGGGGCTCGAGGATGCTCAGGTAAACCTCGGTCTTGCCGGAGCCTGTGATGCCATCCAGCAGGAAGGCGCCGAACCTGTCGCTCTGGCTGGTGACGGCGGCCACCGCCAGCGCCTGCTCGCCGTTGAGGCGCAGACCCTCCCCCGGCTCGAAGCGGGCGGCCCAGTCGCCGTCATGGCTTGGCTCCAGCGAGCGCTTCTCCAGCAAGCCTTTCTTCTCCAGCGCGGTGAGGGCGGCGCCCTGGATCTCCTCCTGCTTGAGGGCGGATGGCGTCTGCGGTCCCTTGCGCAGCAGGGCGAGCGCCTGCTGCTGCTTGGCGGCCCGCTTGAGCTCGTTGAGGTCGATGGCCATGCCGGCCTCGGTGGCGAACCAGAACTCCAGCTCCCGATAGGCGGCGGGCTCCCCCTTGCGCACCAGCACCGGCAGGGCGTGGGGCAGCACCTCCCCCAGGGGGTGCTGGTAGTAGCCGGCGCTCCAGGCCATCAGCGCCAGTATGTCGGGCCCCAGCACGGGGGCGCTGTCGAGTACGCGCTTGATGGGCTTGAGCTTGTTGCGCGGCACCTGGCTCTCGGCCGGATGATCGACCACCAGGCCGACCAGGGTCTGGGGGCCGAACGGGATCTCGACCCGGCAGCCGGGGGCAGGCAAGGGCAGGGGGGAGAGATAGTCGAAATGACGGCGCAAGGGCACCGGCACTGCCACACGAACCAGATCAAGGGTTTGGGAAGAATTCACCAGGGATTGCCTATTTTTTCTGCGAAGCCACTTGCCTGATCTCAGGCGTTTCCTATATTATTCGCAGCCTTTGAAACTGTGTTCAACAATCGTGTGGTGTCCGACAAGAGATCGGATGGCGACACGGCCTGATAATTGAGGTTGTCCATGAAAGCTGGTATCCATCCTGACTACGTAGCCATCACCTGCAAGTGCTCTTGCGGTAACGTCATCAACACTTTCTCTACCATCGGTAAAGATCTGAACCTGGACGTGTGCTCCGAGTGCCACCCCTTCTACACCGGCAAGCAGAAAGAAGTTTCTAGCGGCGGCCGCGTAGACAAGTTCAACAAGCGTTTCGGTGGCTTGACCTCCAAGAAGTAATCTTGCTTCTGAAGAATTCTGAAAAAGGCGCCCATCGGGTGCCTTTTTTATTGCGCGGCATTCTGTAATTCCCCGCTTTGCCCTATGGTGTTGGCTCAACCAAGGGAGAAGAGCCGATGCGCACATGTCTGGTGATGGGGGCGGCCGGGTACATAGGATCCTACCTGGTGCCCCATCTGCAGGGTCTGGGGTACAGGGTCATCGCCGGGGCTCGCCACCCTTGCCGCCTGCCGGAGGGGGTGGCGTTTCGCCTCGCCGACAGCCTCAAGCCCATCACCCTGTTGCCCGCGCTGGCGGGGGTCGACACCGTCTTCTATCTGGTGCACGCCATGGGGGCGGGAGCCGGTTTTCACCGGCTGGAGCAGCAGGGGGTGAAGAACTTCGCCGCCGCCGCCCGCGCGGCCGGGGTGCGGCGCATCGTCTATCTCGGTGCCATCCAGCCCGACCCCTGCAACAGCCGCCACCTCAACTCCCGCCGTTACTGCGGCGAGCTGTTTCGGGAGGCCGGCGTGCCCACGGTGGAGCTGCGGGCCGGCATCATCATAGGTCCCGGATCGGCGGCGTTCGAGGTGATGCGGGATCTGGTGTTCAACCTGCCCATGATGGTGACGCCCAAATGGGTGCGATCCCGCACGCCCCCCATCGCCCTCTCCAACCTGCTGCACTATCTGGTCGGGCTGGTGGAAGCGGAAGGGGTGGACGGCCAGATCTTCAACGCCGCCGGCCCCGAGCTGCTCAGCTACCAGCAGCAGCTCCAGAAGTTCGCCGCCCATATCGGCAAGCGTTGCCCCATCATCCCGCTCCCCTTCCTGAGCCCGCGGCTCTCCGCCTGGTGGCTGCAGTTCGCCACCTCGGTGCCCCAGCCGGTGGCCAAGGCACTGGTGGGCGGCCTCAAGCACGACATCCCGGCGGACGACGGCCCGCTGCGCGCCCTGCTGCCCCAGACCCTGCTCAGCTTCGATGAGGCGCTGACCGAGAGCCTGGCCCTGGAGCAGAGGCTCGGCGCTGAGCAGCAGGGAGAGGAGACGCCGCTCGGCCTGCGTTGGCGCCACCCCGAATATGGTTTCTACGACCGTACCGCCAGCGGCGAGGCGGACAGCCTCGCCTCCCCCGAGGTGGTGTGGCAGGTGCTGCAGCAGCTGGGGGGCGAGCAGCGCTACTTCTACATGAACGAGCTGTGGGTGGTACGGGAGTGGATGGATCACCTGATCGGCGGCCCGGCCCTGACCCGGGGGCGCACCAACCCGGATCGCTTCGTGAAGGGGGACATGCTGGACTCCTGGCAGATCCTCGGGGTGGACGAGGGGCGCAGGCTGGATCTGCTGTTCAACATGAAGGCCCCCGGCGTCGGGCGGCTGGAGTTCAACATCCAGCCGCTGGAGTCCGGTCTGACCCGGCTCAGGGTGACGGCCCACTGGCACCCGCAGGGGGCCTGGGGACTGGCCTACTGGCTCGCCATGCTGCCCTTCCACCTCTTCATCTTCCAGGGGATGACGGAGGCCATCGCCCGCCAGGCAGAGGAGAGGGCCGGCATACCCGTGATGGACTGAAACCACATCTATAACTAAATGGGTATTAAAGTTTGGTGTTACCTGCTGACAAGCCCCTCATCAGTAGATCTGGGCAATACTTTCTGCTGTGAAAGGGGGCGGGTTTTCTTTATGATCCCCAGCCCTCGCCCATCGGCGAGCCAATGCACCACTCATTCACTTCCGTATCGGGGTCCCCCATGTCCGATCAGCAGCACGATCTCCGCCAACAGGCACTCGACTACCATGCCCAGCCCGTGCCGGGCAAAATCGCCATCGCCCTCACCAAGCCCGCCGAGACCGCGCGGGATCTGGCGCTGGCCTACAGCCCGGGTGTCGCCGAGCCGGTGCGCGAGATCGCCGCCAACCCGGCCGATGCCTACCGTTACACCGGCAAGGGCAACCTGGTGGCCGTCATCTCCAACGGCACCGCCATCCTGGGGCTGGGCAACCTGGGGCCGCTGGCCTCCAAGCCGGTGATGGAGGGCAAGGCCCTGCTGTTCAAGCGCTTTGCCGGCATCGACGCCATCGACATCGAGGTGAAGCACGAGACCAGCGCCCAGTTCATCGACACTGTGGCCGCCATCGCCGACACCTTCGGCGGCATCAACCTGGAAGACATCAAGGCCCCCGAGTGCTTCGAGATTGAAGAGGCGCTGATCGCCCGCTGCGACATCCCGGTGTTCCACGATGACCAGCACGGTACCGCCATCGTCACCGCCGCCGGCCTGCTCAACGCCCTGGAAGTGCAGGGCAAGGTGATCGGCAGCAGCCGCATCGTCTGCATGGGCGCCGGCGCCGCCGCCACCGCCTGCATGGACCTGCTGATCAAGTGCGGGGCTGCGCCCGAGAATATCTTCATGCTGGACCGCCAGGGGGTGATCCACAGCGATCGCACCGATCTCAACCAGTACAAGCAGCGCTTCGCCAACGACACGCCCCTGCGCACCCTGATGGAGGTGATCGAGGGGGCGGACGTGTTTGTCGGCGTCTCCGGCCCGGACGTGCTGCCCGCCGAGGCGGTGGCCCTGATGGCCCCCAACCCGGTGATCTTCGCCTGCTCCAACCCGGACCCCGAGATCAAGCCGGCGCTGGCTCACGGGGTACGCGGCGACCTCATCATGGGGACGGGCCGCTCCGACTACCCGAACCAGATCAACAACGTGCTCTGCTTCCCCTTCATCTTCCGCGGTGCCCTGGACGCCCGTGCCAGCCGTATCAACGATGCCATGAAGATCGCGGCGGTGGAGGCGATCCGCGCCCTGGCCAGGGAGCCGGTGCCCGCCGAGGTGCTGAGCGCCGCCGGGGTGAGCGAGCTGGCGTTTGGCAAGGAGTACGTCATTCCCAAGCCGATGGATGCCCGCCTGCTGCCGCGGGTCGCCCGCGCCGTGGCGCTGGCGGCGGTGGCCTCCGGGGTGGCGCGCGTGGCGCTGCCGGCGGACTATATGCTGGGGTGAACCTGAGCCGATGAGGGCAGGACAAGCGACAAGAGGGGCCCCGTGATGGGGCCCCTCTTCATTGCGGGAAGCTTGTGGCTGGATTACTTGGTCTTGGGAGCCACCTGGACGGTCGGCGCCTTGGCGGCCTTGTGGTGCTTCTTCACGACCTTGGTCTGGGTCGCCTGGGGGGCGGCGGCCTTGGTCGGGGTGGCCGCCATGGTGAAGCCGGAGGTCAGGGCGAAGACGGCGGCCAGGCTCAGGGGGATCAGCTTGTTCATATTCCAGTTCCTCGTTCGGGTTGATGGCATGGAGCGTTTCTCCATGAGTTCATCCTAAGGCTGCCCCCGGTTTGCTTCAGTGAGGGAGTGGTGACGGTGTGTATCCAAATGTACGGGCAGGGTCAGGCAGAAACGGGCGCCGCTGGGGCTGGGCAGCAGCTGCACCTCGCCGCCGTGGTGGCGGGCAATGCTGCGCACTATGGCCAGGCCCAGGCCGGCGCCGCCGGTGCGCCTGTCCCGGCTCTGATCCAGCCGCACGAAGGGCTCGAAGATCTGGCCCGCCAGTGCGGGAGCTATGCCGGGCCCATCGTCGGCCACCTCCAGCAGATAGTGATCCTGCTGACGCGTCATGCTGAGGGTCACCCGGCCGGCGGCGTGACGCAGGGCGTTGCCGATGAGGTTCTCCAGCGCCCGATCCAGCAAGCGGGTGTCGCCGCGCCAGGGCAGGGGATCGACGGGGGAATCGAGTTCGAGCCGGATCTCGGGGCGCAGCGCCTGCCAGTCGGCGAGGCGGCTGCCGGCCCAGTGGCCCAGCTCCAGTTCGCTGCACTGGAGCGGCAGCTCGGGGCGATCGAGCCTGGCGTAGGTGAGCATCTCCTCGATCAGGGCGTCCAGCGCGCCGAGGTCCCGCTCCAGCCCCTGCTGCTCCTCGGCCGAGGGGGCCCGCTCCAGCATGGCGAGCCGGTATCTCAGCCGCACCAGGGGAGTGCGCAGCTCGTGGGCGATGGCGTCGGTGAGCTGCTTGCGGCTGGCCAGCATGGCCTGCAGCTGCTCGGCCATCTGATCGAAGGTGCGGCCGACCCGGGCCAGGCTGCTGCCCGCAGGCAGGTCGGTGCGGCAGGAGAGATCCCCGTCGCCGACCCGGCGGGCGGTCTGCTCCAGCCGCTGCAAGCCGCGCCAGTGGGGGCGCAGCCAGAGCAGGATGGGCAGGCCCAGCGAGAGACCGATGAGCAGCAGCAGCCCCACGTCCACCCAGCGCAGCTCGTGCAGGTAGGAGAGGTAGGGGACGGGGCCGACGATCAGCACCCGGTCCGTGCCCGGGATGCGCTGCAGGAAGGTGTCATCCTCCTCGACGATGACGATGTTGCCCGCCGCGAGGAAGGCCCGATCCTCGCGGGCGAGGGGCTGGCTGGCGAGGGGACCAACCTGCAGCGGCAGGTTGAGCTGGCGGCTCTGCTCCGCCGTGCGGGCGGGCCAGCGCGCCGGTGGCAGCCGGGCCAGCTCGCCGGTGAGCAGGCCGAGTGAGCCTTGCATCATCCGCTCCAGGTAGCGATCCCCCGCCCGCTCGGCGCTGACTTGATAGACCAGGCCGATGAGCAGGATGGCTAGGGCGAAGCAGCCCATCAGCAGCAGGTAGAACTGGATAAACAGGCGTCGCATCGGGGGGCTCTCCTCTTGCCTGGATTGCGTCGGGCATTGCCTTGTTGCCCCTCATCCCCAACCCTTCTCCCGCAAGGGGAGAAGGGAGCAGAGAGCATCAAGGTCATTCGGCGGGCTTATTCCCAGGCCTGGGGCACCAGCAGGTAGCCTTTCTGGCGCACCGTCTTGATCCGGGTCGGGTTGTTGCTGTCATCCCCCAGCCGGCGGCGCAGGCGGGAGATGGCCACGTCCATGCTGCGATCCTGGCCGTCGTAGTCGCGCCCCCGCAGGCTGCGAAACAGCGCCTCCCGCCCCAGGATCTGGCCGGCGTGGCAGGCCAGCTCCCACAAGAGGTCGAAATCGGCGGTGGAGAGGGGAATGCTCTCGCCATCGAGGCGCACGTCCCGGCCCGGGCCGTCGATCCGCAGGCGGCCGAACTGCAGGCGCTGGGGCGGGGGACTCGGGGCCACGGGGTGGGGAGCCTGTCCCTGCTGGCGGAACTGGACCCGCAACCGGGCCAGCAGCACGGGGGGCGGCGTGGTCTTGAGGATGTAGTCGTTGGCGCCCAGCTCCAGGCTGAGGATCTGGTTCATGTCGCTGTCCAGCGAGGTGAGCATGACGATGGGACCCTTGAAGCGCGGGCGCAGATCCCGGCACAGGGAGAGGCCGTCCTGCCCCGGCAGCATGATGTCGAGCAGCACCAGGTCCGGCTGCTCGGCCTCCACCCTGGCGAGTGCCCGATCGCCCCGGGTCTCCAGCAGCACCTCGATGTCGTGGCGACCGAGCCAGCTGCTGATGAGCTGGCCTATCTCGGGATCGTCTTCAACAAACAGAACGCGTGGCATGGTGGCGTGGCCCCCCGATCATGGCGCGAATGCGCGTGTCGCCAGCATAACGGCTGCGCCCGCGCCCTGCACCGGTATAACTAATCAAACAGGGCCCGCGGGCCCTGTTCTTGTCTTGCTGGTCGAGCGGGGAACGGTGTCCCCTGCGGCATCAGCCCGCCTTGCGTTTGAGATAGACCCCGGCCTCCATATGGTGAGTCCAGGGGAACTGATCGAACAGGGCGAAGCGGGCGATCTCGTGGGTTTCGCCGAGCACCTGCATGTTGGCCTGCAGGGTCTCGGGGTTGCAGGAGATGTAGAGGATGTTGTCGTACTCCTGCACCAGTTTGACGGTCGCATCGTCCAGCCCGGCGCGGGGGGGATCCACGAAGATGGTGTTGCACTGGTAGCTCTTGAGATCCACCCCCTTGAGGCGGTTGAACTCCCGCTCGCCGCGCATCGCCAGGGTGAACTCCTCCGCCGACATGCGCAGTATGATGAGGTTGTCCACCCCGTTGGCGGCGATGTTGAACTGGGCGGAGTCCACGCTCGGCTTGGCGATCTCGGTGGCCAGCACCTTGCTAAAGTTCCGGGCCAGGGCGATGGAGAAGTTGCCGTTGCCGCAGTAGAGCTCCAGCAGATCCCCCTCGCTCCCCCTGGTCACGTCCAGCGCCCAGCCCAGCATCTGCTCGTTGATGGCGGCGTTGGGCTGGGTGAAGCTGTTTTCCACCTGCTTGTAGACCAGCTCGCGTCCCTGCACCTTGAGCCGCTCGATGACGAACTCCTCCCCCAGGCAGATCTTCTGCTTGTGGGCGCGGCCAATCAGCTGCAGATCGAAGCCCTGGGCTCTCAGGTCGGCTTGCAGGGCCTCGGCGGCCTGCTGCCATTCGGCTTCCAGCTTGCGGTGATAGAGCAGGCTGACACAGATCTGGCCGGACTGGGTGGAGAGGTAGTCTATCTGGAACAGCTTGCGGCGCAGCACCGGGTGCGGGCGCAGCCCGGCCAGCAGCACCGGCATCAGCTGGTTGATGAGCAGGCTGGCGGTGGGGAACTGGTCGACCCGGATGATCTCCTTGGTGGCCGGTGCATACATGCAGTGGTAGAGGTCATCCCCCTCGTGCCAGATGCGGAACTCGGCGCGCATCCGGTAGTGCTCGGCGGGGGAGGCATGGACCTCCAGTGCGGGCGGGTTGAAGGCGGCGAACTGCTGGGCGAGGCGATCGCGCTTCTCGTCGAGCTGGGCCTGGTAGTCGGCGGGAGTCCGTCTGGCCTGGGTGTCGGCGGAAGATGGCTGGGATTGAGTCATGGATACCTCGCATGCGCCGGCAGAGCCGGGTAAAGACCGGGGGAGGGCCGCAGCCAAGCAACAGCCAACCAAAGGGTGGGGATTTTAAAAGGCCGCCGCGGATTGTCCAAGTTTTTTGTGGTCAAGAAGTGGTCAGTCGGGCCGATAACCGATCCACCACTATAGGCGGGAGAGTGATGATGCAGATCGATGGCATGGGCGCGGCCCAACCCAAGGGAGTGGGCTCTGCTCCCAAATCGCCCCAACAGACGGCGTCGAAAGCGGCGGACAAGGGGGAGGAGGTCTCCCTGAACAAGCCTCCGAAGTGGGCCCAGGTGCTGCTCCAGCAGGCGCTGCAATTTGCACTGGAGATCAACGGCCAGCACTATCAGGCCCCCAGGAGTCAGGAGTTCAAGCTGGAATCGCCGGAGGCGATCACCCCGGAGACCCTGTTCGACTACGAGACGGTGGCGGACAACGTGCTGCAGTTCGTCACCGGACGGCTCGGCGCGGCCCGTGCCGATGGCAAGAGCGACGAGGATCTGGCCGAGATGATGGCCCAGGCCCGCAAGGGGGTGGACATGGGGTTTGGCGACGCCAGGAAGCAGCTCGGCGACTGGGCGGACAACGAGGATATCAAGACCGGCATGGATCAGAGCTACAAGCTGATCCAGGAGGGGCTGGAGTCCTTCGAGAAGGAGTTCTTCGGCGAGGTCTCGACCACGGATCTGGGGGCGGCCAGGATGGCCAGTCGGCAGCAGGCCTTCCTCGAGATCGAGACCCGGGACGGTGACAAGGTGATGCTGCGCTTCAGCGACAGCTGGCAGTTCAGGTCCCGGAACGACGGGAGCGGCAGCCAGTTCAGCCTGAAGTCGAGCCAGAGCTTCGACTTCTCCTTGGAGGGCGATCTCGACGGTGCCGAGATGGAGGCCATCGGCACCCTGGTCAAGGGGCTGGACGAACTGGCCGGCCAGTTCTTCGGGGGAACGGATGGCAAGACCCTGGCCGACAGGCTGGCGGGCTTGCAGCTGGACGACAGCCAGCTGGTCTCCTACTCCCTCAAGCTCAAGCAGTCGGCCAAGCTGAGCCAGGCCTATCAGGGGGCCCACTCCCTGCAGGAGAGCCTCAAGCCCCTGGCGGACTACCTGCCACGGCTGAGCCGGGTGCAGCAGCAGGCCGATGCCCTGCTGCCGACCGCCCAGCAGCAGGCGTTGACGCCGGCCGTGCTGGCTGCGCGGGGCCAGGACGGGGCAACGGGGGCCGGCTTCATGGGCTTCAATCAGCGGATGCTGGAAGCCATGCGGCTGCTCGGCCAGCAGATGGCCGCGGGCTAGTCTCGCCGCATCGACCCTGATGTGCCCGAGGGCGGGCCGTTTGCCAGCCTGCCCCCGGGCTGGCACACTGCCCTTTTCCCCAGCCAGATCATGCCATGAACCCCAAGAAGCCAAGAGACAAGCGCGAACTCTGCTACCCCTTCATCTTCGAGACCCAGTTCCAGTGCGACTACGAGATCGCCACCGACGAGCTCTGCTGCCAGGTGGGGGCCGTGCTCTCTCATCTGGTGGCGGATGAGGATACCCGACCCATGATGGCGGATCTGGCGACCCTGCAGCGGCTCATCTACAACCTCAACGGCTCGGTGCGGGGCAGGCTCGGGATCTTCGAGGAGGATCTGGCGTGGCTGAAGGGGCGTTACGATCACTACAACGAGGCGAGCCGTGGCCGGGTCACCGGCTTCGTGCTGCCCCAGGGCCCCCAGCCCATCCCCACCCTGCACCTGTGCCGCTGCGGCAGCAAGAAGGTGGTGCGCCTGCTGGTGCGCCTGGAGGAGAGCGACGTGCGCTTCGACCCCATCCTCTACCGTTTCGCCAACCTGCTGGCCAACTTCTTCTTCGTGCTCACCGTCTACCTCAAGCAGGCGTGGGATGTGACCGAAGTCCCCTATGTCAGCATCAACTACTGAGGTCGCCGGGATTTGCCGAAGCGGCACAAAGAAAAACCGGAGCCTTGGGCTCCGGTTTTGCTTTTCAGCGCGCCAACAGCGCATTCAGCTGGAGAGCAGCACCCTGGCCGAGTTGGCGGGGATGGTGAGCTGCACCTCCCCCTGCACCACTTCGAACTTGTCGCCGTTGAAGGCGTCGGTGAAGCGGCTGGCGGGGCTGGCGGTCTGCCACAGGGGCAGGCTGATGGTGCGCGGCTCCGTGGGGTGGCGGTTGCAGGCCACCACCACCTGATCGCTTTGCAGGGTGCGGGCGAACACATAGCTGTGGGGGCCGGCGTAGAGGGTCTGGATGTCGCCGCGGCGCAGGGCAGGGCGCTGCTTGCGCAGCTGGATCAGGCGGCGATAGTGGTCGTGCAGCACGTGATCCCAGTCCGTGGTGTTCCAGGGGAAGCAGCGGCGGCAGTCCGGATCGTTGCCTCCCGACAGCCCCACCTCGTCGCCGTAGTAGATGGAGGGCACGCCTATGTAGGTGATCAGCAGGGTGGCGGCGAGCCGCATCCGCTGCTTGTCCTCCCCCAGCAGGTGCAGGAAGCGGGCGGTGTCGTGGCTGTCCAGCAGGTTGAACTGGGCCAGCTGGTTCTTGAACGGGATATGGGCCCGCGCCAGCTTGAGCCAGTGGTCCAGCTCGGTGGCGCTGATCTTGATGGGGTGGTAGGCGATGTCCTGCCCCGCCAGGAAGGCGCGGACGGGGTGGGCGAAGCCGTAGTAGTTCATGGCACCGTCCTCCTGATCCCCCTGCAGCCACTGGCTCGCCTCGAAGAAGTGCTCGCCGAGCACGTAGGCGTCCGGGTTCTCCTGCTTCACGGCGCCGCGAATGGCGCGCACGTGGCCACGGTTGCCCTCGGCGGTGCCACGCTCCCCCAGCATGTGGATGACGTCGAAGCGCCAGCCGTCGATCTGGTAGGGCGCCCGCATCCAGTAGCGCAGGATGGCGTTGTCTGCCCGGTAGACGGCGTCCTGCACCTGTTCGCTGGCGAAGTCGAGCTTGGGCAGGCTGCGGATCCCCTTCCAGCTGACGTAGTCCCCCTCCTGGTCAAAGGTGTAGAAGCTGCGCCAGGGGGAGTCCGGGTTGCTCTGGGCACCGAGCGGCGGACAGAACCAGGGGTGCTCGGTGGAGGTGTGGTTGACCACGGCATCCAGGATGATCTTCATGCCGCGCTGGTGTAGGTTGCGGGTCAGCTCGGCGAACTGGGCGTTGGTGCCGAGGTGGGCATCCACCTTGAAGTAGTCCTGAGTGTCGTATTTGTGATTGCTCGGCGAATCGAAGATGGGGTTGAGGTAGAGCGCCGTCACCCCCAGGGATTGCAGATAGTGCAGCTTGGCGTCGATGCCCGCCAGATCCCCGCCGTAGAACTCGCAGGCGCCGTGCCCCTCCTCGTGACGGCTGACCGGCTCGCCCCAGGCCTTGCTGATGACCGCCTTGCCCCTGTACTCGTACTCGTGATGCTTGACGCTGAGGGACGGATCGCCGTTGCAGAAGCGATCCGGGAAGATCTGGTAGAACACCTGATCCTGCACCCAGGCCGGCGGCTGGTGGCGGCTGTTGAAGCGAAAATGTTGCTCGCGCGGCGGCATGGCGGCGCTGACGCCGGCGCCGTGCAGCCACCACTGCTCCTCGTCGGTGAGGCACTTGAAGCAGTAGAGGTGGATCTCCTGCCCTCTGGCGAGCGGCAGCTCGACCTGCCAGACCTGGAGCCTGTCCCGGGTGGCGACCGGTGTCATGGCGACCAGGTACTCCTCGTTGTCCGGCTCGTGGCGCAGCCACACCTCGCGGATGGGGGCGTCCAGCTCGCTGAACAGGGTGAGCTGCAGGGTGTCGGCACTCTCTTTGAACCAGGGTGCCGCCTGGGGGTGAAACAGGAAGGGATGGGTCATGGTGTCTACTGTGTCAGAGAGGCTACCGGGTCAGGGGATGCACGAGGGCTATCCTAGCCTGCCCATGGGGTTGAGTATGTGACGACCGACCAGAATGAGGCGGTTGCCCCGGCTCCGCGGGTCGGCCAGCCGTGAGTCTATTGCGTCAGCAGCTCGGCCAGGGCATTGCCCTGCTCGTGGAGCTGTTCGAGCTGATCCACCAGAATGAGACGGGGATCCGGCTCCTGCTGATCGGCCGTTGTACATCTACTGGGTCAGCAAATCGGCCAGGGCATTGCCCTGTTCGTGCAGCTGTTCGAGCTGATCCGCCAGGCTGGCGGGATCCAGCCCCAGCTGGTCGGCCAGGGGCCTGGGGAAGCGGGCGATGATGGCCTGGGCCGGTACCCCCGCATGCCAGGCGAAGGAGACGAAGACGGCGAGCCGGATCAGCACGGCCTCCTTGCTGACCGGTTCGTGGGAGAGGGGGTCCAGCTGCTGGGCGATGGCGTCGACGAAGGCGGTCGACAGGTTCCAGCGCCGCGCCAGCTCGGCGCCGAGCTGGGCATAGTCGTAACCCAGCATCTCCCGCTGGGCCTCGACCCGGCTGCTCCCCTTCTCGATGGCCAGGTTGATGAGCCCGGCCTCCTCCGGCAGGGTGCTCTGGATCAGCAGCTCGCCGATGTTGTGAATGAGGGCGCAGGTGAAGGCGGTCTCCGGATCCACCGCCCTGGTCTGCTGGGCCAGGGTGCGGGCTATGGTGGCGACCTGGAAGGTCTGGGTCCAGAAGTGGTGCTTGTCGAAACCGGGGGGGGCCTTGAAGCTGCTGATGATGCCGGAGGCGACCACCACGGAGCGCAACCGGTTGAAGCCGAGCCGGATCACCGCCTGCTCGATGGAGGTCACCTCGTTGCCCCGGCGCAGGGCGGCGGAGTTGGCCATCCGCAGCACCTTGACGCTGATCACCTGGTCCATGGCGATCTTGGCCGCGATCTCGTCGATGCGGGCATTCTCGTCGTTGAAACTCTGCATCAGCTCGTGCAGCAGCTTGGGGATAGTGGGCAGTTGCTTGATCTTGCCAAACAGGCGATCCATCGACATGGCTGAGGCAGCCTCCATTGCTAACAGTGCCTCATATTGTGCCACAGCCTGGCCAGTTGTTCCTGTACCGGATCTGGTTTCGTCGGCCTCAGTACACCCAGTCTTGCAGTCTGTATTCCAAACGGTGCCGTTTTCCCTGCAGGATCAGGGTCTGGGTGGAACCGCTCAATGTGGCCCCCTCCGTCAGGGTGGCGAGCACGGCCTGTTCGACCTGGTCGAGCCCGGAGGGGCAGGCCATGGCGGTGCTGCCGAGGCTGGTGACCCAGAGCCGGTTCCCCTTGAGGTGACCCTGGCCGAAGTAGCGGTTGCAGCCGGCGATGCCGTTGACGGTGAAGTGCTCCCCGATCTCGAGATCGGGGGGATTGACGCGGCTGTCGGTGACGGCCTGGCCATCCAGCCGGTCGAGCACCCAGTGGTGGTGCTGCAGATCGTGCGAGGCGAAGCGGGGAGTACTGCTGCAGGCACTGAGCAGAAGCAGGGCGAGCAGCAGTAGCAGGTATCTGGGCATTGAAGGGGCTCCGGTGATGGGTAGGACAAGCATACCCGTCCCGGGGCCTGCGAGGCAGGGCGAGGGGGGAGGTGCCCGACCGCTTCTGTCGCCCCGGGGGAAGAGGGGGTGTCGGTAAATGGCAACACTTGCCCCGGGCGAGCCTCGTCACGCACAAAAGGGGCCACGATGTGGCCCCCTGCTATCCCTGCGCCTTGGCGAGCCTGCCCATCAGCGGGCAAACAGCCGCTCGGCGTAGCGGGCGAGGCCGGAGGCGACCGAGCCGAAGTCGTCTCCCCCTTCCAGCGGTACCCTGGGCAGTTTCTGCTGGATGAAGGCCTTGATGAGGGGCGAACGGGCGCTGCCGCCTGTGATGAAGATCCGGTCAGGCTGCACCCCGGCGGCCTGGATCGCCTCCTCCATCAGCTCGCCTATCTTCTCCAGCAGCGGTGCGGAGGCGGATGCCAGCTGGTCGCGCCCCAGCTCGGCCTCCAGCCCCTTCTCCAGCTCGTTCAGGGTCTGGTGATTGCGCTCGTGTTCGGAGAGGGCGATCTTGCCCTGCTCGGCGCGCCACACCAGCTGGTGGCTCAGCTTGTGGGCCCGCAGGCTGGCGAGACGGGGCAGCTTGCTGCCGGGCTGGCTGTCGAGCTGGAGATCCTGCAGCTGGCGGCCCGTCTCCAGGCTGTAGAAGCGGCTCTGGGCGCTGACGTCGTTGATGGCTGCCGCGTCCCAGAACAGGGGGTGGGGCAGCGGTTTGCCGGTCTTGAGGGTCTCGTGCATGCCGAGCAGCGGCATCATGCCCTCCACCGTCAGGCGGATGTCGAAGTCGTTGCCGCCGATGCGCTGGCCGCTGTGGCCGAGCAGATCGCCGCTGCGATCCAGCCGCTCGCGATGGCTCGGACCCATGCGCAGCACGGAGCAGTCCGTGGTCCCGCCGCCGATGTCCACCACCAGCACCACCGCATCCTCGCTGAGGCGCGCCTCGAACTCGAAGCCGGCGGCCACCGGCTCGTAGAGGAATTCCACCCGCTCGAACCCGGCGAGGCGGGCCGCCTCGCTCAGGATGGCGATGGCCTGGCGGTTGCTCTCCTCCCCCGCCAGCCCCTGGAAGTTGACCGGCCGGCCGATCACCGCCTGGCGGACGGGGGCGCCCGTCTGTTGCTCCGCCTGCTGGCGCACGTGCAGCATCATGGCGCAGACGATGTCCTCGAACAGGGCAATCTGGGGGGCCTTGAGGCCATAGGCGCCGAGGAAGGATTTCGGCGACTTGATGTAGTAGCCCTCGTCCGGCTCTTCCAGATAGCGCTCCAGCGCCGCGCCGCCGAAGCTGAGCTCGTCGCTCAGTCCCTCTTCGCGCATCTGGCGGCGCACCGCCTGGGCCCGGGTCACCACGGGGCCGCGCAGCTTGAGGTACTCCGCCTGCTGGGCGGGAGCCAGCCCTTCGGCCAGCAGGCCGGCGATGGCATCCCGGTGCGGGGCGTGCAGGGTGGAGGGGAGGTAATGGGAACCGGAGAGGGTCAGCAGCCTGGGGCTGCCCTGTTCCATCACGGCGACGGCACAGTTGGAGGTACCGTAATCAAATCCGATAAACATGGGCGGCCAGACTCCTGCACAAAAAAGGGCTGGTAGCCTACCCGAAGGCGCCGGGTCTCACAACCCGGCGAGTCTGAATGGTGAGCGAAAGGCGAGGAGGGCTTATTCCACCTCGTTGTCGCAGCGACCCTGGCTGTCGATGGCCTGGATGTTGCTGAGGGTGGTGTCGGCGATGGCGTGCAGCGCCTCCCGGGTCAGGAAGGCCTGGTGACCGGTGAACAGCACGTTGTGGCAGGCGGAGAGGCGGCGGAACACGTCGTCGGTGATCACCTCGTTGGACTTGTCCTCGAAGAAGAGATCCTCCTCCTCCTCGTAGACGTCCAGCCCCAGGGCGCCGATGCGGGCGGTCTTGAGGGCCTCGATGGCGGCGTTGGCGTCGAGCAGGCCGCCCCGGCTGGTGTTGATGATCATCACCCCGTCCTTCATCTTGGCGAAGGCCTCCTTGTTCAGCAGGTGATAGTTCTCCTTGAACAGGGGGCAGTGCAGGCTGATGACGTCGGACTGGCGCAGCAGGGTGTCTATGTCCACGTACTCGGCGCCGAGATCGATGGCCGCCTGGTTCGGGTAGGGATCGCTCACCAGCAGGCGCATGCCGAAGCCCTTGAGGATGCGCAGGGTGGCGATGCCGATCTTGCCGGTGCCTATGATGCCGGCGGTGCGGCCGTGCATGTTGAAGCCCACCAGCCCCTCCAGGGAGAAGTTGGCGTCGCGGGTGCGCTGATACGCCTTATGGATGCGGCGGTTGAGGGTCATCATCAGGCCCACCGCATGTTCGGCGACCGCCTCGGGGGAGTAGGCGGGCACCCGCACCACCTTGAGTCCCAGCTCCTTGGCGGCCACCAGATCCACGTTGTTGTAACCGGCGCAGCGCAGGGCGATGACCTGGGTGCCGTATTGTGCCAGCTCGGTCAGCACCTCGCGGTCGGCGTCATCGTTGACGAACAGGCAGACCACGGGGAAGCCGTGGGCGAGGCGGGCGGTCTTGGCCTCCAGCCGCACGTCGAAGAACTCCAGCTCGAAACCGTACTGGCTGTTGGCCTGGTGGAAGTGTTCCTTGTCGTAGCTCTTGGTACTGAAAACGGCGACTCTCATGGTGCGCTCTCCGCAGATAATGATGTGGTTAAATTACAACAAATATGGGCCGTCATCACGGGATAAATGGCGGGGATTCAGCCCCAGGGCATGATGGGCACGGCGCTCACCGCACTCTTGTAAGAACCATCCACCAGCTTGGTGCTGTAGGTCAGATAGACCAGGGCCTTGCGCTTCTCGTCGTAAAAACGCACCACCTTCTGTTCCTTGAACACCAGGGAGGTGCTGACGTCGAACACCTCCTCCCCCGCCTTCAGCCTGGCGGGCAGGGTGATGGGGCCGATCTGGTGGCACGACAGGGAGGCGTGGGAGGGATCCTCCGCCAGCCCCAGGCCACCCTTGACGCCCCCTGTCTTGGGACGCGCCAGATAGCAGGCGACGCCGGCGATCTTGGGGTCGTCGAACGCCTCCACCAGGATCTTGTGGTTGGGGCCGACCAGCTTGAAGGCGGTGCTCACCTCGCCGACGGGGTCCGCCTTGTCGGCCAGCGCCGGGCCGGCCAGCAGCGCCAGCATCAGGGGCAGGGTACGGGCGAGGGGGGAAGGGTGTGTCATGGTTTCTCCTTCAGGCTCCCTCAGTAGGGGATGCCCAAGCGACGATAGAGGCTGGCCAGCACCCAGGCGGGGCCTACCAGCAGAAATTGCAGGTCGGTGAGGAAGGAGGGGCGTTTCCCCTCGATCCGGTGACCGACGAACTGGGCCAGCCAGAGCAGCACGAAACCGGCCAGGGCGGGCCACAGCAGCGGGCCTTGCCAGGTGTAACAGAACGCCAGCCCCAGGGCGGTCAGCGCCGCCATCCCCACAAACAGCGAAAACGACAGATGCAGATAGAAGGCCAGCACCGGCATGGCAACCAGCGCCGCCCAGTTCAGGGAGGGCGGCAAGGGCCCGGCCGGCAGGCACCAGAGCAGGGCCAGGGCGCAGAGGTAGATGCCGGGCACCGCCACCTTGTGGATGGCCACATTGACGGGGTGGCGGTGGCTCTGGCCGTAGTCGCTGAACCATTCGTCGAGTCGTTTCATGGCACCTCCCTGGCGCGCGGCTTGTGCCACCCCGGTCGAGGTGGCCGAATCTTCATCCCTGCGGGGGGTATTCCCAATATTGGGCCGGTATGCTCCTGAGCAAGGGGGTCATGTCCGGGTTGGGCAGGGAGATGGTGACCCTCTGCTCCAGGTTGGCGCTGGCCAGGGCCTCGCGGATCTTGGGATTCTCGTGGAAGAACTTCATGAAGCTGCCGTCGGCGTAGGCCCGCTCCAGCCCGGTCTGGATCGCCTTGGCCAGCTTGGGCGACTCCGGGCTGACGAAGAAGAACTCGGCGAAGGGGTAGCGGATCAGCAGGTGCTGATCGATGACCAGGTTGGGATATTGCGCCACCAGCTCGCTGCGCTCGGCGAAGATCTCCACCAGGCCGCGGGGGAAGAAGTCCAGCTTGTCGCCGTCATTCATCAGGCGGAACAGGTTGCTGTAGCGCCCCGCATAGGTGGGAATGCCCGCCTGCTCCAGGATCTTGTTGTCGGCCCAGCCCACCCCCTGCGCCGCCTTCAGCTTCTTGAGATCCGCCAGGGTGTTGACCTGGTTGAACTTCTCCTGGGCGTCGGCGTGGATGAAGGAGAGGCGCAGCCCTTCCAGCCCGCGAAACAGCGGAATGGGGACGGCGATCAGGGAGGATTCGAGGGCGCTGGAGGTTCCCATCCAGAACACATTGATGGTCTTGCCCCTGGCGAGCGCCTGCTGGAGGCTGTACTGATTGAGGTTGAGGTCGACCCGCTCCAGCTTGTAGGGCTGACCGGCACGGGTGAGGGCCAGATCCAGCAGCTTGAGCTGGTACTCGTTGTCGAGGTCGTTGATCGGTCGGCTGGGGACCTTGACGGTGAGGGTCTGTGCCTGTGCCAGCAGCGGCAGGCACAGGCACAGCCTGATGAGCCATTTCACGCTTTGATCTCCTGTAGAGTCCGGGGCCTGCCCGGAGTCTAACAGAAGTTGTCACGCTCTTGCGTGACGCCGTGGGTGGGGGTCAGGCTCGCCGCTGGCGACACGGCCCCCGGCCTGCGGGGCTGGCCCAGGCGGGACGGGGGGCCTGTCGGAGCATCAGGCGACGCGGCGGAACACGTGGGTATCGTTGAATTCCTTGGTGCTCTGACACTCGACGCAGAAGCGGGATTCGGGCCGCGCCTGCAGCCGCTTGAGGGAGATCTCGTCGCCGCAGGATTCGCAGTAGCCGAAATCCCCTTCATTGATACGCTTGAGCGCCCCCTTCAGCTTGCGCAGATGCAGCTTGTCGTGCTCGATGCGGTTCAGCTCCAGACGGCGGGCCTCCTCGACACTGGCGCGATCGATCTCGTCCGCCATTTCGTTGGTATCGGTGGCGATAGCCTGGCTGGCCTGGGAGTTGAGACGTTCTTCGAGCTCGAGGATCTGCCGCTCGATCTGGCCCTTGTAAAAGGCCAGTTGGTCTTCAGTCATGAAATCACACATATGGTTTGCTACCAGTCAGTTTCCCAATTTTTCCCATTTATGGGGGCTGTCTGTCTTCAGACCAAGCCCTTGTATCCCGATTTGCACCAAATCCAGGCAGGAGAGTGCAAATCAGGGCGGGCCTTGTACCAAAAAAATGCAGGCATGCAAAGAAAATTGGATAAGGAGTGTGCGCCCTTGCAAAGAAATGAGCCTTCTCCGACAGGGGCTGACTGAGTATCGCGCGGCGGCTGCCCGCTGTTGGCATCCGGCTTGCAGTGGGCTGATCGTGGCACAGAGTGTTTAGTATTTGGTGCCGTCCTGGTCATTTTACAGGCCGTTGTTTATAGTTTTTTAAACACCACCGCTTGACAAAGGGCTTTATGGCGGGCTTTTATGGTGTGGTCGATTACATTTTCTTAACAAGGGTGTTCCTTATATTAGACACCCTTGCCTATGACAACCGTAGAGTCGGGGTTTAACATGGACAGTATCAAGGGCTGGATGGAGAGCAATCGCATCACGGAAGTGGAGTGCCTGTTCCCGGATTTCACCGGCAATGCCCGAGGCAAGATCATTCCAGCCAACAAATTTCTGCGCGAGGGGGGCATGCGGCTGCCCGAGGTCATCTTCACCCAGACGGTGACCGGCGAATACCCGGATGACGACAGCATGATAGACCCGCTGGAGCGGGACATGCAGCTCTATCCCGATCCCAACACCATTCGTTTCGTCCCCTGGGCGCTGGAGCCCACCGCCCAGGTGATCCACGACTGTTTCGACGTCAACGGCAAGCTGATCGACATCGCGCCGCGCTCCGTGCTGCGCCGGGTTCTGTCATTCTACGAGAAGCAGGGCTGGAAGCCGGTGGTGGCGCCGGAGCTGGAGTTCTACCTGGTGACCCGCAACGAAGACCCCGACTACCCGCTGGTGCCGCCGGTGGGTCGCAACGGCCGCCCGGAGACCGCCCGCCAGTCGTTCAGCATCGATGCGGTGAACGAGTTCGACCCCATCTTCGAAGACATGTACGACTACTGCGAGGCCCAGGAGCTGGAGGTGGACACCCTGATCCACGAGTCCGGCGCCGCCCAGATGGAGATCAACTTCCTGCACGGCGATGCCATCGATCTCGCCGACCAGGTGTTCCTGTTCAAGCGCACCATGCGCGAGGCGGCCCATCGCCACGGCATCTATGCCACCTTCATGGCCAAGCCCATGAGCAACGAGCCGGGCTCCGCCATGCATATCCACCAGAGCCTGGAGGACATGGACGGCAACAACCTGTTCGGCACCAGCGAGGGGGGCAACTCCGCCCTCTTCATGCACTTCATCGCCGGCCTGCAGAAGTACACCCCGGCGGTGACCGCCCTGCTGGCGCCGAACGTCAACTCCTACCGCCGCCTCACCTTCGGCGAGAGCGCGCCACGCAACGTGCAGTGGGGGGTGGAGAACCGCACCTGCGGGTTGCGAGTGCCCTTCTCCGAGCCCAGCGCGCGCCGGGTGGAGAACCGCTTCGCCGGCGCCGATGCCAACCCCTATCTGGCCCTGGCCGCCACCCTGGCCTGCGGCTATCTCGGCATGCTGGAGAAGCTGGAGCCCATGCAGGAGATGAAGGCGAGCGCCTACGACCTGCCCTACAGCCTGCCCCGTTCCCTGGAGGAGGCACTGAGCCATCTGGAGCAGTGCGAGCCCATCAAGGACATGCTGGGCGAGCGCTTCATCCGAGCCTTCGTCGCGGTCAAGCGCAAGGAGTACGAGACCTACTTCGGCGTGATCAGCCGCTGGGAGCGCGAGTTCCTGCTGTTGAACGTGTGACCCGTTTTGGGGAGAGGCGTCGGCCTCTCCCGTCAGATCGCAAGCAAGAGGGCACTGGACTCGTGAGTGCCGGCAGACGGTGCCGGCCTCGCGACGGCGTGCGCGAAGCCGCGTGACCGTGCCGAGCGCCTTCAATGGACGGGCGGCGACGATCGCCACATGGAAAGGCATCGAGGAGCAGGCGAGGCAGCATACCCGCGACTGGCAGTGACCGGGGGCCCGCAACCTCATCAATGGGCGGCAATGACCGCCGAATCGAAGGAACCGAGGAGCAAGCAATGCAGCACACCACCCGTGAGTGGCAGCAACTGGAAGCCAGCCACCACCTGCACCCCTTTACCGACTTTCAGGCCCTGAACAAGAAGGGCAGTCGCATTATCACCAAGGCCGAGGGGGTCTATCTGGAAGACTCCGAAGGCAAGCGAATCCTGGACGGGATGGCGGGCCTGTGGTGCGTCAACCTGGGCTATGGCCGTCAGGAGCTGGTGGACGCCGCCACCCGGCAGATGCAGCAACTGCCCTACTACAACCTCTTCTTCCAGACCAGCCACCCCCCCGCCGCCGAACTGGCGACCCTGCTGGCCGAGATCACGCCCCCGCACCTCAACCACGTCTTCTTCACCGGCTCGGGCTCCGAGTGCAACGACACCGTGCTGCGCATGGTGCGCCACTACTGGGCCAGCAAGGGGCAGCCGGACAAGCAGGTGATCATCAGCCGACACAACGCCTACCACGGATCTACGGTGGCGGGTGCCAGCCTGGGTGGCATGAAGGGTATGCACGCCCAGGGCGGGTTGCCCATCCCCGGCATAGTGCACATCGACCAGCCCTATCACTTCGGCGAGGGGCAGGGGATGAGCGCCCACGAGTTCGGGCTGGCCCGTGCCCGCCAGCTGGAGGAGAAGATCCTGGCGCTGGGGGTGGACAAGGTGGCGGCCTTCATCGGCGAGCCCATCCAGGGCGCCGGCGGCGTCATCATCCCGCCCGACAGCTACTGGCCCGAGATCCAGCGCATCTGCGACAAGTACGGCATCCTGCTCATCGCCGACGAGGTGATCTGCGGCTTCGGTCGCACCGGCCACTGGTTTGCCAGCGAAGGTTTCGGCATCAAGCCGGATCTCATGTGCCTGGCCAAGGGCATCACCTCCGGCTATCTGCCGATGGGGGCCGTGATGGTGGGGGACAGGGTCGCCAGGGTGCTGGTGGAGGAGGGAGGCGAGTTCAACCACGGCTTCACCTACTCCGGTCATCCGGTGGCCTGCGCCGTGGCCATCGCCAACATCCAGCTTATGCAAAGGGAGAGCATAGTTAAGCGCGTTCATGATAGTATCGGCCCCTATTTGCAGCGCCGCTGGAGCGAGCTTGCCGATCACCCTCTGGTGGGAGAAACCCGGGGCAAGGGCCTGGTCGCCGCGCTGGAAATAGTCCAGGACAAGCAGACGAAACGTCGTTTCCCGGCCGAACGCCATGCCGGGATGACTTGTCGGGAGTTCTGCTTTAACAATGGCTTGGTGATGAGGGCGGTCGGCGATACCATGATCATATCGCCCCCCTTGGTGATCACCGAGGAACAGGTGGATGAATTGGTCAAACTGGCCAGGCTCAGTCTGGACCTGACGGCGGAAAAGCTGCGGGAATAGGCCGTGCCAGGCTGGGTTGGCTTACGCATACAATTTGCTTAGGAGACAAGGACTATGTCTTTTAAAAAGGGAATGATGGCTGCTTCCGTGGCGCTGGCCATGATGAGTTCCGGGGCGATGGCCGACGAGAAGGTGCTGCACGTCTACAACTGGAGCGACTATATCGCGCCAAACACGCTGGAAGATTTCCAGAAGGAGACGGGCATCAAGGTGGTGTACGACGTGTTCGACAGCAACGAGGTGCTGGAAGCCAAGTTGCTGGCGGGCAGCTCGGGCTATGACATCGTCGTGCCGTCCAACTCCTTCCTGGCCAAGCAGATCCAGGCGGGCGTCTTCCAGAAGCTGGACAAGTCCAAACTCTCCAACTGGCAGAACCTGGATACCGCCTTGCTCAAGGCGCTCGAGCCGAGCGATCCGGGCAACCAGTACTCGGCGCCCTATCTGTGGGGCACCATCGGCTACGCCTACAACATCGACAAGGTGAAGGCCGTGCTGGGCAAGGACGCGCCGGTCGACTCCTGGGATCTGGTGTTCAAGCCGGAGAACATGGCCAAGCTGAAGGAGTGCGGTGTCTCCTTCCTCGACTCGCCGACCGAAATGCTGCCGGCCGCCCTGCTGTATCTGGGCTTCAAGCCGGACAGCCAGAAGCCGGACGAGCTGAAGAAGGCTGAGGAGCTGTTCCTCTCCATCCGTCCCTACACCGCCTACTTCCACTCCTCCAAGTACATCTCGGATCTGGCCAACGGCAACATCTGCGTGGCGGTCGGCTACTCCATGGACCTGCAACAGTCCAAGGCCCGGGCGATCGAGGCCAAGAACGGGGTCGATCTGACCTACGTGATTCCGAAGGAGGGGGCTGGCAGCTTCTTCGACATGCTGGCCATTCCGGCCGATGCGAAGAACGTGGAAGAGGCCCACGTGTTCCTGAACTACCTGATGAAGCCCGAGGTGATCGCCAACATCACCAACCAGATCCATGCGCCCAATGGCAACAGCGCGTCCACCCAGCTGGTGGACAAGGCCATCAGCTCGGATCCGGGCGTCTACCCCGATGCGGCGACCCTGCAGAAGATCTATACCTTCCCGGCCTTGCCGGCCAAGGTGCAGCGTCTGATGACCCGCAGCTGGACCAAGATCAAGTCAGGCAAGTAAGCAAGACGAGCAGTACCCCTCCCGGTCCGCAGTTCGGCCGGGAGGGGAGTGACCACCCGACAGGTTGGACGGCGCGTAAGGATGCGCGACTGGCAAAATCACACCAATGAGGACTGACAAGTGCACATGACCAAGATGGCAACGCTGGCCCTGGCCCTGGGGTTTGCAAATCTGACCCAGGCAGCCCCTGTGGTTCATTTTTACAACTGGTCCGATTATATCGGCGAGACCACCCTCAGCGACTTCCAGCAGAAGACCGGGATCAAGACCGTCTACGACGTCTTCGACTCCAACGAGACGCTGGAAGGCAAGTTGCTGACCGGACGCACCGGTTACGATCTGGTCGTGCCCTCCAACAATTTCCTGGCCAAGCAGATCAAGGCGGGAGCCTTCCAGAAGCTGGATCCCGCCCTGCTGCCAAACCTGAGCAACCTGGATCCCGTGCTGCTCAAGCAGCTCGACAAGGTGGATCCGGGTCATCAGTACGCCGTGCCCTATCTGTGGGGCACCAACGGCATCGGTTACAACGTCGAGAAGGTCAAGGCGGTGCTCGGGGTCGACAAGATCGACTCCTGGGCCGTCATCTTCGAACCTGAAAACATGAAGAAGCTCTCCCAGTGCGGGGTGGCCTTCCTCGACTCGGCGGACGAGATGATCCCGGCCGCGCTGAACTACCTGGGGCTCAACCCCAACAGCCATGAGCCGGCGGATCTCAAGCGGGCCGAGGAGCAGTTGCTGAAGGTGCGTCCCTACGTGACCTACTTCCACTCCTCCAAGTACATCGGCGATCTCGCCAACGGCGACATCTGCGTGGCGGCGGGTTTCTCCGGCGACATCCTGCAGGCGGCGGCCCGGGCCGAGGAGGCGGGCAAGGGGATCCAGATTGCCTACAGCATCCCCAAGGAGGGTGGCAACCTCTGGTTCGACATGATGGCGATCCCGGCCGATGCCACCAACGTGAAAGAGGCGCACGCCCTGATCAACTACATTCTCGAGCCGCAGGTGATCGCCAAGGTGAGCGACTACGTGGGCTACGCGAACCCGAACATCAAGGCGGGCGAGTACATGGACAAGGCCGTCCGCGAGGACGAGTCGGTCTATCCCCCCCAGGCGGTGCTTGAGCGGCTCTATGTGCAGGAAGCGCATCCCCGCTCGGTGCAGCGTCTGATCACCCGGAGTTGGACCAAGATCAAGTCCGGAACCTAACCTTGGCGCCCATCCCGGGGCGCCAGATTGTATTGATGGATCGGCCCAGGCCGATCTCACCTTTGGGAGTTTGGTAATGGCGATAGCCTCCAGTGCCTACAAGAAAGCCCTCGAGGGCAGCCAGCAGCGTAAAGAAGTGCTGGTCAAAATAGAGAGGGTAAGCAAGCAGTTCGACGAAACGCTGGCGGTCGACAACGTGTCTCTCAACATCCACAAGGGCGAGATCTTCGCCCTGCTGGGGGGCTCCGGCTCCGGCAAGTCCACCCTGCTGAGGATGCTGGCGGGGTTCGAGCGCCCCACCGAGGGACGGCTGTTCCTCGACGGTGTCGACATTACCGACATGCCGCCCTACGAGCGCCCCATCAACATGATGTTCCAGTCCTATGCCCTGTTCCCCCACATGACGGTGGCGCAGAACATTGCGTTCGGCCTCAAGCAGGACGGCCTGCCCAAGGCGGAGATCGACGCCCGGGTGGAGGAGATGCTCAAGCTGGTGCAGATGACCCAGTACGCCCGCCGCAAGCCGCACCAGCTCTCCGGCGGCCAGCGCCAGCGGGTGGCCCTGGCCCGTTCCCTGGCCAAGCGTCCGAAACTGCTGCTGCTGGACGAACCCATGGGGGCGCTCGACAAGAAGCTGCGCTCCACCATGCAGCTGGAGCTGGTGGAGATCATCGAGCGGGTCGGCGTGACCTGCGTCATGGTGACCCACGACCAGGAAGAGGCCATGACCATGGCCGAGCGGATCGCCATCATGCACCTGGGCTGCATCGAGCAGATCGGCAGCCCCATGGACATCTACGAGACCCCGGCCAGCCGGCTGGTGTGCGAGTTCATCGGCAACGTCAACCTGTTCGACGGCCTGCTGGTGGAGGATGAGCAGGACCACGCCACCATCGCCTGTGCGGATCTGGAACAGCCCATCTACGTGGGCCACGGCATCAGCTCGCGCGCCGAGAACAAGAAGGTCACCTATGCCCTGCGTCCGGAAAAGCTGCTGATGAGCCTGCACAAGCCGGAGGAGATCGAGCATCCGGACTTCAACTGGACCAAGGGCGAGGTCTACGACATCGCCTATCTGGGCGGCCACTCCGTCTATCACATCCAGCTGCCCTCGGGCAA
Source organism: Aeromonas sp. XH (assembly GCF_033348475.1). NCBI lineage: Bacteria > Pseudomonadati > Pseudomonadota > Gammaproteobacteria > Aeromonadales > Aeromonadaceae > Aeromonas > Aeromonas sp. XH. Next base: position 157,120 of record NZ_CP137630.1, read on the forward strand.
AATCGTTCAGGCTTTCATCGCCAATGCCGAGCGCCACGGCAAGCGGCCGACCTGGGATGACCAGGTGTTCCTGTACTGGGAAGATGACAGCGGCGTGGTGCTGCAATCATGAAGGCATTGAGACGACTGCAACAGGCGGGGGGGCGCCAGCTGGTGATCGGCATCCCCTTCTTCTGGCTCTTCCTCTTCTTCCTGCTGCCCTTCATCATCGTCGTGAAGATCAGCTTCGCCGAAGCGGACGTGGCGATCCCGCCCTACACCGACGTGGTGAGCTGGGCGGACAACCAGCTCACCATACTGCTCAACATGGGCAACTACCTGCTGCTGGAGGAGGATGAGCTCTACATCGCGGCCTATCTCGGCTCCCTCAAGATGGCCCTGGTCAGCACCATCCTCTGCCTGCTGATCGGCTATCCCATGGCCTACGCCATTTCGAAGGCCAACAAGGAGACCCAGACCGTCCTGCTGCTGCTCATCATGATGCCGACCTGGACGGCCATCCTGATCCGGGTCTACGCCTGGATGGGCATCCTCAGCAACAACGGCCTGCTCAACGGCCTGCTGCTGGAGCTGGGCCTCATCAGCGAGCCGCTGCAGATCCTCAACACCAACCTGGCGGTCTACATCGGCATCGTCTACTCCTACCTGCCCTTCATGGTGCTGCCGCTCTACGCGAACCTGGTCAAGCATGACCAGAGCCTGCTGGAGGCGGCCTCCGACCTCGGCGCCCGCAACCTGACCCGGTTCTGGCAGATCACGGTGCCGCTCTCCAAGAACGGCATCATCGCCGGCTGCATGCTGGTCTTCATCCCCGTGGTGGGGGAGTTCGTCATCCCCGAGATGCTGGGCGGCCCGGAGACCCTGATGATCGGCAAGGTGCTGTGGCAGGAGTTCTTCAACAACCGTGACTGGCCGGTGGCCTCCGCCTTGGCGGTGGTGATGCTGGCGGTGCTGATCGTTCCGATCATTCTCTTCAACCGCAACCAGGCCAAGGAATTGGAGGGCAAGGCATGAATAAGGAACTGCTGCTGATAGTCCCCCTGTCATTCCTGTTCAACGGTAGCCAGGCCAAAGAGCCGGAGGGCAAGGCATGAGACGTTTCGGTTTTGCCAAGCTGATGCTGTGGCTGGGGCTGTTGTTCATCTATCTGCCCATGATCATCATGGTGATCTACTCCTTCAACGCCTCCAAGCTGGTGACGGTGTGGGGCGGCTGGTCCATGAAGTGGTACTTCGGCCTGCTCGACAACAAGCAGCTGATCGGCTCCGTGTTCCGCTCCCTGGAGATCGCCTTCTACACCGCCATCGCGGCGGTGGCGCTGGGGACGGTCGCTGCCTTCGTGCTGACCCGGATCCCCCGCTTCCGTGGCCGGACCCTGTTCGGCGGCATGGTGACGGCGCCCCTGGTCATGCCCGAGGTGATCACCGGTCTGTCGCTGCTGCTGTTGTTCGTGGCCATGGCCCAGCTGGTGGGCTGGCCCGCCGAGCGGGGCATGCTGACCATCTGGATAGCGCACACCACCTTCTGTACCGCCTACGTGGCCATAGTGGTGTCGGCGCGACTGCGGGAGCTGGATCTCTCCATCGAGGAGGCGGCCATGGACCTGGGGGCCAAGCCGTGGAAGGTGTTCTTCCTGATCACCATCCCCATGATAGCCCCGTCCCTGGCGGCGGGTGGCATGATGTCATTCGCCCTGTCGCTGGATGACCTGGTGCTGGCGAGCTTCGTCTCCGGTCCGGGGTCGACCACCCTGCCGATGGAAGTGTTCTCGGCGGTGCGTCTCGGGGTGAAGCCCGAGATCAACGCCATCGCGAGCCTGATCCTGCTGTCCGTATCCCTGTTCACCTTCGGTAGCTGGTACCTGATGGCGAGGGCGGAGAAGCGTCGCCGCGCCGAGATCGCCATGACCACCCAGATGCAGGCAGTGGCCTGACCTGCCCCGTGATAAGATCCGCATTCCCCCATCCGTCAGGAGAATGGAATGCGGATCTCCCTCTTTATCGGCCAGAGCGCCGAACTGAACCCCGAACAGGCTCCCGGCCTCGTCAGCGCCATCCACAAGCAGCCTGTCGACACACCCCTGTGGTGCGGCTTCCTCGGCCTTCGCGGGGATGAGCAGAGCGACCGGCGCCACCACGGCGGTCCGGAGCGGGCTCTCCATTACTACCCCGCTGATCACTACCCCTGGTGGAAGACCTGGCAAACCGCGCTGGGCCTGCCCGCGCCCCGCACCCCCTGGCAGCCCGCCGCCTTCGGCGAGAATCTCTCTGGCCTGGGGCTCGGCGAGACGCAGGCCTGCATCGGCGATGTCTATCGTCTCGGTGAGGCTCTGATCCAGATCAGCCAGCCGAGATCCCCCTGTTTCAAGCTCAACCAGCGCTTCGGTTATGGTCAGCTGTCCCAGGTGATGCAGCTCAATGGTCGCTGCGGCTGGCTGCTGCGGGTGCTGGAAGAGGGAAGGGTGGCCCCCCAGGCCGAGCTGGTATTGGTGGACAGGCCCTACCCCGAGCTGACGGTGAAGCGCACCGCCGACATCCTGTTCAACCAGACCCGCAACGAGGAGGATCTGAAACTGCTGCTGGAGAATCCTGCCCTCTCTCCCAACTGGCGCCAGCATGCGGCTCATTGGCTGGAGCATGGTGTGGTGGCGGACTGGCGCCGGCGTCTGCTGGGGCCGGCCGAGTTCCAGGTGCCGCCGCAGGCGTGATGACGTCGCAGGAGGACGGTCGCGCTCGTTTTTTCCTCGATGCGCTGAATTGTTGAGCGGAAAGCCATTTTTTTGATGTGAATGCAAAAAAAGGCTTGTGTCGGGTCGGGGCTTTCGGTAAATTCTCGCCCCGCAGACATCGGTGTGTAGCGCAGCTTGGTAGCGCACTTCGTTCGGGACGAAGGGGTCGGAGGTTCGAATCCTCTCACACCGACCAAATTCAACAAGGGCTTAGCTTCGGCTAGGCCCTTGTGCTTTTCCGGCCTTCCAGTTCTGGTGGGCATGCCCTCTTCGCCCCCTTCTTCTCCTCCCCAGTATCAATCCCGATACAGTGTGTGCCTGGTTCGTTTGGTTTATTTATCAACGCATTGCCGTTCCCCATGACGGGTTGCGGGGGGCCCCCTGTTTCAGGCCTGTGACAGGTCTCGGCATCAGTTCCTGTAACCCCTTGTTTTTTCACTCTCCACCCGCTGGCATATGGCTTGCTCCATCGCTCTCGTCATGACGACAGGCGGTCGCAGGTGTCCGTGTTGATCGGCGCCACCCGGCCACACGAGGACAACGTCAAGGAGAGATCGACATGTTCGTCAGTAAACGATGGGCGACTATGCTGGGGGCCGTGCTCACGCTCGGACTGCTCGGCACGACGCCAGCACAGGCCGCCGACCCCGTTGGGGTTCAGACTACGCTGGAGGGCTGCCGCAAAGATGCGAGCTTCACCTTCCCCGATGGCGGCCCCTTCATCTGCCCCGACGAGGACTACACCACAGGCAACCTAGGCAAGACGTGGAACGAACTCGACCTCGTTCCTTACCGCATCACGCTGCAGGCCGGCAACTCGGCCCCGGCCAACCAGCAGTACACCCTGGGGGTGGTACTGGACAACGAGGATGCAGGCAAACCCGGATATGACATCCTGTCGGCCCCCGTGCTGAATGTGGGCAAGTCGAGCGCATCCTGCGTGGCGGCCCAATCGACACAGCAAACGCCATTGGATCCCGGCATCGGCGGAACCGACGTCTCGATTTACCGGCTGATCACGGTCACTCAGGCGAAAAACACCACCTGCGTTTACGACTACTACGGCCGGCTGGCCCTGGGGTCGCACCTGTTCCCGGGCTCGTCGCTGCACGCCAATCTCCTGGCCGAGGATCTCGGCACGGGGGGCGCTGGCGCACGGGATGTGTCGATCCCCGTCAAGGAGATCGAACCGCAGGAAATATCCAAGACGATGACGGCTCACCAGGGGGCGGAGCAGACCTGGAATATCTCCAAGGGAACCGAAGATACTCTGGACTTCGGCAACGTCTGTCGCAGTGACGCGCCGGCATCCCTGCCCGTCCAGATCACGGTGACCTGGACCAAGGCGGAGGTCATCGGCGGCAAGGTCGCGGTCAACATAGTGCTGAACGCGAAGAACCCGGCCGCGCGCACCATCACCATCGACTTGACGGACAAGCTCTATAAGGGCTCGAACAACAGTGGCACCTTGCTGGGCACCTACAATGAGGGTCCGTTCGACCTCGCCCCCGGCTTCAACGGCATGGTCGCCGAATTCACGGTCGAATTCGATGCGGCCACGGCGGGCAAGGTCGGCGACTGGCTGCACAACGAGGTGTCAGGAGTCTATACGGACAAGGCAACCGGCATCGCGGTGCCGGGCACGACGACGGCGGTCGCGGACGCCCAGATCCAGCAGGGCGCCATCACCAATGCTTCGACGACCATCAAGGACGTGGAGGAGATCGACGGCGATGGCCTGACCTATTCAGTCGCAACACCGTCACTCGGCGGCTTCCTGGACGGCTACCTCGCGGGCGACAAGACGGATGGCGTGGTAGGGTGGCAGGTGACAGGCCAGACAGACAGCGGTTCCATTACCTTCAACAAGGAGGTCTACCTCGATGATCCCAAGCGGGTCACGACAGGCGTATTGAGAGATACCGCCTACCTGACCGCGTCGGACGGATTCGCAGCCAGCACCGACGAGCTGCAGATCCCGATCGCCTCCTCGGCCAAGGCCAAACTCACCATCGAGAAGAGCATCCCCAGCTTCCTGGATACGGGCGAGAAGCTCGAGATAACGTTCCACATTACCCGCGCCAATGATGGCACATTCAGCAAGACCAAGGTCATCACCTTCACGGGCGGTGGCGCGACGACGCAGTCCGTCACGGCATGGGGCCTGGTTCCCGACACCTATTACGTCGAGGAGCAGGGCAGCATGTTCTTCGCCGCCGGCAGCGACACGGGCGTTCCCATCGGTCTGGCCGATCCGCGCGATCCAACGGTGTACCCGAATCCCAGGACGGTGAACCTCCAGCTCGAAGACGGCATGGCGACCCGTTGCTCGGCAACCGTCGACTTCCAGAACGAGCCGACGGACGAGCCTGCCAAGGCACAGGTGGAGAAGACCACGGAGCCGGCGCTGGAAAGCTCGGATGACGACTACTACTGGACCTTCAAGCTGTATGGTCCGGGCGGCGCGCTGCTGAGCACGCAAGAAGTCGGCGCGGGTGCGGGTTACGGTACCTTCCAGGGGGGCGGTGGTGACCTGCTGCTCATGACCGAGGGTACCTACACGGTCGTGGAGACCACCAAGGCGGGCTGGGATCTGATTTCGGCCAATCCGGACTCACCGATCCAGGACAAGGTCTGCGACTTCACGGTCGACTATCCGGAGGATGCAGGCAAGGTCTTCTCCTGCTCGTTCCTGAACCGGGAACGCGGCAGGGCACAGGTCCTCAAGACCTTGAACGGCAGCGGCGATCTGGGCAGCTACTCGTTCACCTTCGTGCTGCGGCAGGGGGCTACTACCTTCTCCATCGGCGAGACTCTGGAGTCGATGTCGGCCAATGCCGGGAACGGCGGCACCCTGGCGTTTACGCAGGAGCTCATCCCCGGCCAGACCTACCAGATCTGCGAGATCGTGGGTCCGGGGTGGCTCACCAACTTCGGAACCTTCGTGCCGAATGCCTTCATGCCACCGGATGGTGTCGTCATCAACCCGAATGTCGACAACAGCATACTCTGTGGCGACTTCGAGGTGGGTCCGGGCGAAACCAAGGTGTTCAGGATCGACAACACACCGCCCCCAGGGGGTCGTGCATTGACCATCGGTTTCTGGCGGAACTGGGCGTCCTGCGCCAAATCCAATGGCAAACAGAACCCCGTGCTTGACCAGACGCTGGCCTCCTTCGCCGGTGGCGGAGTCTACATCGGCAACCTGTTCGTGGATACCTGCCAGGAGGCCGTACGTATCCTGAGCAAGCAGGATGTCGGGAGCGGCAAGCAGAAGTCGAGCGATCCGGCGTTCAACATGGCGGCGCAACTGCTTGCCGCGAAGCTGAACGCACAGGCCGGGGCCGGTGTGTGCCCGAATGCGGCCACGGCTATGGTTGCTGGCCAGGCCATCCTCGATGGCGCACCGCCGAGCTATGCGGTGAGCTTCACCGGGATGGGGGATTATCCGAAGAAGGGTCAATTTGCGACCGAGGCGAACAACCTCGCCACGTCGCTTGACCAGTACAACAACAACTACCTGTGTACCGGGCCGTAAAGAGGCCGCACACAAGGTGTCCAGCGAGGGCCCGGCGCAAGCTGGGCCCTCTTTTTAATCTGGCGGGCAAGGCGGTGGTTGTATGTGGTGGGTTTGGCAGCACCTGCTCGGTGCCTTGCCACTGTGCGGTCAGACAGGGGGCAGGGCTGCTGCTGGTGTCTTGTGGCCGGCATACGGACGGCCAGACGTGAGGGAGCCGGGTTGGCAGAGCATCGGCGAGCTTCGACAAGATGAGGCACCAGCGCGCCAGCCGGCGGCTTGTGGGAGTCGGTGCCTGCCGTCATCTTGTCGCTCTGAGGCGGTTCACCCCCATGGCAGCCTGTCTGCAGGGATCGTGGGGAACATGGGGTGATGCTGTCCCGGACCTGGGGTCTTGCTGACAGCTCTCCACCAAGGGCCGCATCGCGTGCAGTTGGATATTCGGCACTGACTGGCGTGTCTGAATGGCGGGGAGATGGACGGGGCATGGCGCCCAATTAAAAGGGCCACCGCTCGGTGGCCCCACGGGTGGAGTCTGATCCTGACTCCGGCACTCTAGATTGTGGCAATCTCGTTGTGGGTCTTGTCGATGGTGCCCTCCTTGCGCGCCAGGCGCGTGATCAGATATGCCAGTGTTGATGGCGCAATGCCTTGAAGCCGTGTTGAGTTTGCAGAGCCGCATGCTTGGGGTACTCGCTGATGAAGTGTTCGAGACCCTCCACCAGTTGTGAGCGCAACGAAGACACGGGCTCATGCCAGGCTTGCAGGCAGAGATGGCCGGGGATCAACTGCTCTCGATACGCTTCCAGCAGTTGTTCTGGCCAGGGCTCGATATGGGAATCATGACGCAGCAAATAGTGGGCGGCGGGTTCACGGGCATAGATGAACTGAACTTGGGCCAGGTCGCGTTGGCTTAGCGTTTGGCTGCCGATGTGGCAAGTCAGATATTTTCCCGTCTTCAGATTCAGGAAGTGACCGCGTTGCCGACAGGCAATGATGCGATACCAGGGCAGGGGTGAACAGAGAGAATACCCCTCCAGCTCCTGTTCCAACCAGTGACGACACTCAGGCGTCTGCACCTGTTCGCGCATGGCCTCGAGCTGTGTCAACAAGGCTCTGGATGGTTGGGTAGCCAGTGTCGCGCTCATCGTCTGCAATCCTCCCTCTGCACAGAATCCCGACTTTCAGTATGGACCTTGGCCGACGGAGGGGGGTAGCAATTCTAATGATTAAAATCGGCTTAGAAGCGCACTTTTTATTCAATAAAGGCCACTAGCCGACCAGGTAGGTGCCGGTACCGAAGGCGATGTGGGTCCCTTCTTCGTTGTGCAGTTCCATACGGGCGACGGCCACCTTGCTGCCGGCCCGGATGATGTGGGCGGTGGCGATGAACTCGTTGCCGCGCCCCGGGCGCAGGTAGTCCACCCGCAGGTCTATGGTGCCGAGGCGGGAGAAGCGCTCCTTGAGGTAGCTGGGGGAGAAGTCCTCCAGCTCGTCGATGCAGGAGGCCGCCACTATCATGCCGCCGGCCACATCCAGCAGGCTGGCGGTGACGCCGCCGTGCAGGATGTTGTGGAAGGGGTTGCCGACCAGCTTCTCCTCCATCCTGATGCGCAGCTCCACCCTGTCGAAGTCGTAGTGGGTCACCTGCATGCCGATCAGCTTGTTGAAGGGCATCTTCTCGGCGAACAGGTTGGCAATGCCACTGAGCGCCATCTTCTTGAGCATCTGTTTCATTCTCTGAGTCCGATCCCTGTCATCAAAGCCGAGTAAAAACTCCAGCCAGTCTGCAACACTTCCTTAACAGTCGCAATGCCAGGTTTATTGTGAGCGGCGGCTGCTTTAGAATGGCGACCCCAAAGGAGAGCCCATGACCGCGATTGCCGATACCTTGCCCGATACCCCCCTTGCCCTGCTGCAGGCGGTGTTTGGCTATCAGCAATTCAGGCCGGGCCAGCTCGAGATCATCGAGCAGATAGTGGCGGGGCGCGATGCCCTGGTACTCAAGCCCACCGGTGGCGGCAAGTCCCTCTGCTACCAGATCCCGGCGCTGCTGCGCCCCGGCCTGGGGGTGGTCGTCTCGCCGCTTATCTCGCTGATGAAGGATCAGGTGGACAGTCTGCGCGCCAACGGGGTGGCAGCGGTCTACATCAACTCGGCCCTGAGCCGGGAGGAGATGATCCAGAACTTCGCCGCCATGCGCCGCGGCGAGATAAAGATCGTCTACGTCTCCCCCGAGCGGCTGCTGCAACACGAATTCATGGATCGGCTGGCGGAGCTGCCGCTCGGCCTGTTCGCCATCGACGAGGCTCACTGCGTCTCCCAGTGGGGCCACGATTTTCGGCCGGAATACGCGGCGCTGGGGCGGCTCAAGCAGTGGTTCCCCCAGGTACCCGTGGTGGCGCTCACCGCCACCGCCGACGAGGCGACCCGCAGCGATATGCTGCACCGGTTGGAACTGAGCGATCCCTTTATCCACACCGCCAGCTTCGACCGGCCCAATATCCGCTACAGCCTGGTGGAGAAGTTCAAGGCGGCGGAACAGCTGCTGCGCTATGTGCAGAGCCAGAAGGGCAACTGCGGCATCGTTTACTGCTCCAGCCGCAACCGGGTGGAGGAGGTGGCCGAGCGGCTCTCCCGCCACGGCTGCAAGGCGGCCCCCTACCACGCTGGCCTGCCGCTGGAGCTGCGCCAGCAGACCCAGGAGGCCTTCCTCAAGGACGACATCGAAATCGTGGTGGCGACGGTGGCGTTCGGTATGGGCATCGACAAGCCGAATGTGCGCTTCGTGGTGCACTACGACATCCCCAAGAACATCGAGTCCTACTATCAGGAGACCGGCCGCGCCGGGCGTGACGGCACCCCGGCCGAGGCGTTGCTGCTCTACGATCCCGCCGACATCGGCCGGGTGCGGCGCCTGCTCGACAACATCGAAAACCCCCAGCAGTTGCAGGTGGAGCAGTACAAGCTCAACGTGATGGCGGCCTTCGCCGAGGCACAGACCTGCCGGCGCCAGGTGCTGCTCAACTACTTCGGCGAGTACAACGACAAGCCGTGCGGTAACTGCGACATCTGCCTCGATCCGCCCCAGAGCTATGACGGCACCGAAGATGCCCAGAAGGCGCTCTCCTGCGTCTGGCGGGTGGGGCAGGCCTTCGGGGTGGGCTACGTGGTCGAGGTGCTGCGCGGCTCGCTCAACCAGCGCATCAAGGATCACGGCCACGACAAGCTCTCCACCTACGGCATCGGCAAGGATCAGAGCCACGAGTACTGGATGAGCGTCATCCGCCAGCTGATCCACAAGGGGCTCTTGACCCAGAACATCACCCGCAATCTGGTGCTGCAGCTCACCGAGGCGGCCCGCCCCGTGCTGCGCGGCGAGGTGAAGCTGGCTCTGGCTGTGCCGCGTCTGCAGCCCATCTCCAGCCGCAAGGAGAAGCGCAACGGTCTGCTCGACAGCGCCAACTACGACAAGCGGCTGTTCAAGGAGCTGCGCGCCCTGCGCAAGCAGATTGCCGAGGAGGAGGCGGTGCCGCCCTACGTGGTGTTCAACGACGCCACCCTGGTGGAGATGGCGCAGCTCATGCCGATGACCGAAGACGAGATGCTGGCGGTCAACGGCGTCGGTCACCGCAAGCTGGAACGCTTCGGTGAGGCCTTTATGGACCTTATCATCGACTACTGCCGGCGGTAGGGTCGATTAGCGCAGCGTAATCGACCGCATCGGGGATAGGGCGTCGCCAGGCTACTTCAGGCTGGCGTAATAGGCTGCCAGGTTCTCCATGTCCGCCTCGGTCAGGGCCGCCATAAAGGGCACCATCAGGGGCTCCTTGCGGCTGCCATCCTTGAAGGCCTTCAGCTGTTTCACCAGATAGGCGGCATTCTGGCCAGCCAGGTGGGGATAGACGGGCACGCTCGCCTTGCCATCCACGCCGTGGCAGGCGGCACAGACCGCCGCCTTGGCCTTGCCCGCGTCGATGTCGGCGGCCTTGACCTGATGTCCCCAGGTCAGCGCCAGCAGGGGCAGGGTATAGACCCACTTTGGCATCTTCTTCTCCTTGAAATGAATAATCGCGATCGCCTGTTAGCCTCAAGGGGCTGGCGGCGGTATAAAGGTGACACGAGCATACGCAGGGACAACCCCCATCACCATGAAGCTGATCAACACTTTCGCCACCGAGCTGCCCTGGGCCTGCGAGCCCGTCGCGCCCCAGCCCCTGCATGAGCCCAGGTTGCTGCACCTCAACCAGGGGCTGCTGCGGGAGCTGGGACTGGACCGGGTCAGCGCGGCCGATTGGCTGGCCTGCTGTGGTCTGGGGCAGCCCCTGTCCGGCATGCAGCCGGTGGCCCAGGTCTATGCGGGCCACCAGTTCGGCGGCTACAGCCCCCGCCTCGGCGATGGCCGGGCGTTGCTGCTGGGGGAGCAAGCGGCGCCGGATGGCAGCCGCTGGGACCTGCATCTCAAGGGAGCGGGCAAGACCCCCTTCTCCCGTTTCGGCGACGGCCGCGCCGTGCTGCGCTCCAGCATTCGCGAATACCTCGCCTCCGAGGCGCTGCATGCCCTCGGCATCCCCACCACCCGCGCCTTGGTGCTGGTGGGGAGCCAGGAGCCGGTCTACCGGGAGCAGGTCGAGACGGGGGCGACCGTGCTGCGCACCGCACCCAGCCACCTGCGCTTTGGCCACGTCGAGTATTTCGCCTGGAGCGGTCAGGGGGAGAAGATCCCCTTGCTGATCGACTATGCGCTGCGTCACCACTTCCCCGAGCTGACCGATGGCGCAGAGCTGTTCGCCGAGGTGGTGCGGCGCACCGCGCGCCTCATCGCCAAGTGGCAGGCGGCGGGGTTCTGCCACGGAGTGATGAACACAGACAACATGTCCCTGCTCGGCCTGACCCTGGATTACGGCCCCTACGGTTTCATCGACGCCTATGTGCCGGACTTCGTCTGCAACCACTCGGATCCGGGCGGTCGCTATGCGCTGGATCAGCAGCCGGCGGTGGGGTACTGGAACCTGCAGAAGCTGGCCCAGGCGCTGGCCGGTCATGTGGATGGCGACGCCCTGGCGGCGGCCCTGGCCCAGTATGAACACCAGCTGATGCTGCACTACTCCGAGTTGATGCGCGAAAAACTGGGACTGGCGAGCTGGGAGGATCAGGATCCTGCCCTGTTCCGCGAGCTGTTCCGGCTGCTGGCGGTGCACGGGGTGGATTACCACCTCTTCCTGCGAAGGCTCGGGGAGCTGACCGTACAAGGGACCTGGCCCACCGCTCTGCTGGCGCTGTTGCCGGACCCGGCCGCCTGGCAGGAATGGCTCGAAACCTATCGGGCGCGCCTGGCCAGGGAAGGGAGCGAGGATGGGGCGCGCAAGGCGCGCATGGATGCCGTCAACCCCAAGTATGTGCTGCGCAACGCCCTGGCCCAGCGGGTGATAGAGGCTGCCGAGGGAGGTGAGATGGCGCCGTTCGAGCGGCTGTTTGCGGCCCTGCAGCAGCCCTATGCAGAGCAGCCCGAATACGAGGATCTCGCTACTCCGCAACCGGCATGGTATTGCGGCGGCGAGCTCTCTTGCAGCAGTTGAGGACCCGGATGAAAGAGATGAACTGGCAAGTGGTGGGCATTGATGAGGGCGCTGGCGTGCTGATGCTGGATTGCCCGGGCCTTGACTGGGACAACTTTCCGGCCCTGGCCGAGGGGCTGCTGCGGGAGTGGGAGCTGGCGGCGATCGAGCGGGAGTGGGGCGCCGATCGCCACGGCTGGCTGCTGGAGTTCGAAGGCAGCCGGCTGCGGCTGGAGTATGAACATCACAGCGGCTGCTGGCTGACGGCTGTGCACCCCGCCGATGGCGAGGTCGTGCTCTGGCTGGGCCGACGGCATAAAGGGTGAGCCGTGGCTGGCGGAGCCCATGACGTCGTCCTTTGGCGACTGCCGTGGCGAGCCAGCGCGACAGCATAAAGATTGAACTATCGGTATTGGGGCGTATAATCGCGCCCCTCGATTATCGCCATGGTGGCGATATGGGTTCCCTAACCCCATTAACCAAAAAGGTCACAATATGAACCTGACTCCGGCTCAGTACCAGACGGCACTGATGCGTCTCTCGTTGTTCCACATCCTGATCATCGCCGGCAGCAACTACCTGGTGCAGCTGCCGATCACCATCTTTGGCTTCCACACCACCTGGGGCGCCTTCAGCTTCCCGTTCATCTTCCTGGCCACGGATCTGACGGTGCGGATCTTCGGCGCCGGCCTGGCGCGCAGGATCATCCAGACCGTGATGCTGCCGGCATTGACCGTATCCTACGTGCTCTCGGTGCTCTTCTTCGAGGGCAGTTTCCAGGGGGTGGGCAACCTGGCGGAGTTCAATCTCTTTGTTGCCCGGATCGCGTTAGCCAGCTTTATGGCCTATCTGGTGGGCCAGTTCATGGACGTGGTGGTATTCAACCGCCTGCGCCTGCTGAAAGCCTGGTGGGTGGCGCCAGCGGCTTCCACCCTGTTCGGCAACCTGGTGGACACCATCGCCTTCTTCAGCATCGCCTTCTGGCGCAGCACGGATCCCTTCATGGCCGAGCACTGGGTCGAGATAGCGACCGTGGACTACGTGTTCAAGCTGCTGATAAGCCTGGGGTTGTTTGTGCCGCTCTACGGCGTGCTGCTGCGTTATCTCAGCCGCAAGCTGGTGGGCGAGGCCGGATTGGCCGGCCTGCAAACCGCGGCCCGTCAAGCCTGATGGAGGATGACCACCCTGGGGTGGTCATTTTTTTCGCATTTCTTGCAAATAAGGCTTGCACAGTTAAATGAGAATGATTATTGTTACCTTGTTTTCCGGGAAAGACTTCATTTGTTCCAACGTGATGGACTTCTTGTGAAGGCACGACATTGCTCACATTGCTTCCAGTTAAGGGGCCAGTAGTTTACTGGCCCTCTTTTTTGTTCTTTTTCAGACCCTTGCAGACTGAGCTCGGCCATAAAAAATGGGAGCCAGGGCTCCCATCTTCAGTCTGTGTCCGCTTACTCGATGTCGAGGGCATCGGGGGAGAGGATTACCCCTGTGGTATCGGCGTAGAGGTGATCGTCTGGCAGGAAGGTAACGCCGCCGAAGTTGACCGGCAGGTCGGTCTCCCCGATATCCTTGCTGTCGGCACCCACCGGAATGGCAGCCAGCGCCTGAATGCCGATATCCAAGTCTTCCAGAATGTCGACCTCACGCACGCAGCCGTAGCAGACGATCCCTTCCCACTCGTTCTCCGCCGCCGTGGTGGCGATCTCGCTGTCGATCAGGGCGCGGCGCATGGAGCCGCCGCCGTCGATCAGCAGCACGCGACCGGCGCCGTTCTCCTTGACCAGTTCACGGATCAGGCCGTTTGATTCGAAGCATTTGACCGTGGTGATGACGCCGCCGAAAGAGGCGCGGCCGCCGAAGGAGCAGAGCATGGGTTCGAGCACATCCACCATGTCCTGATAGATGTCGCACAGTTCTGAAGTGTTGTATTCCATTGTGTCAGATCCACCGCTGGAAACAGGTGGATCCAGTATAAGGAGTGGGGTTGGCATTTCAATGAATATTCCTTGAACGGACATATGGATAACGTATTCTGCCCGCGATCGATGCAGTCCACCCCCAGATCCCCAGAGGTTTATCGTGCTGATCCGCCACAAGTTGATATTGAATACCGCCCTGGTTGCCACGGCCATGCTGACCCTGAGCGGGCTCTTCTTCTACGCCAGCCAGGAGAGTCGGCACATGATGGAGGCGCAGCGCAGCGTCGATGCATTCGAACGCGCCATGTTGCAACTGAGGGGGGCCGAGCAGGACTTCTTGCTGCACAAGGATCCGGCCGACGTCGACCGGTTCAACGCCGTGCTGGCGGATGTGCACTCCCTGGAGCAGACCCTGGAGGCGGACGATCGCCTGGGCAACGCCCGGGCCGGGTTGACGGGCCTGGATCGCCAGTTCGGTGCCTATGGCAAGGCCTTCAACGAGCTGGTGGCCCAGCAGCAGAAGATAGGGCTGGGGCCGGAGGATGGCCTCTATGGCCGGTTGAGGGCGGCGGTGCACAAGGTGGAAGAGGCACTCAAGGCGCAGGATCAGCAGACTCTGCTCATCACCATGCTGCAGCTGAGGCGCGCGGAGAAGGACTTCATGCTGCGCTCGGACATCCAGTACCTCGAGCGTTTCCAGACCCTGCATGCCGCCTTCCAGCAGGGGCTCGGCGGCCTGCCACAGGCGCAGCGCAACGAGCTGGAGCAGGCCAGCGAGCAGTACCGGCAGGATTTCGTCGCCCTGGTGCAGGGCATGCAGGTGCTGGGGCTGAAGGAGACGTCCGGACTGCGCGGCCAAATGCACACCCTGGTGCAGCAGGCCGAGCAGGCCCTCAAGGGCGCCAGCCAGCAGGTCGCCGATGAGCTGGCCCGCCAGACCAAGGGCTTCAACCGGCTGATGCTGGCCTGTGGCGCCCTGATCATCCTGGCCATCGGTTTTATGAGCGTGCTGCTGGGCCGCAGCATCGACAGGCCCATCGCGCGGGTCAATGACACCGTCAACCGCATCCGCCGGGACAACGACCTGCGCCTGCGCATCGCCCTGAAGGGGGATGACGAGATGGCGCAGCTGGCGGGCAATCTCGATGTGATGCTGGATGGCTTCCGCCATCTGATAGGGGACGTGAAACAGAGCGTGAACACCCTGACCGGGGCGGCGGATCACCTCTCTGACAATGTGCGCCGCACCAGCGAGGGGGCCCAGCGCCAGCTGCTGGAGACGGATCAGGTGGCGACCGCCTCCACCGAGATGGGTTCCACCATAGAGGAGATAGCCCGCAACACCGAACAGGCCGCCAGCGATGCCGCGGCCACCAACCACAAGGCCAGCGAGGGGCGTGGCGCGGTCGAGCAGACCGTCAACCAGATCCACGCTCTGGCGATCCAGCTGGAGCAGGCGTCCGGCGAGGTGGCCCGGTTGCAGCAGGAGAGCGAGACCATAGGCTCGGTGCTGGGGGTGATCCGCGGCATCGCCGATCAGACGAACCTGCTGGCCCTCAATGCGGCCATCGAGGCGGCGCGGGCGGGGGAGCAGGGTCGCGGTTTCGCCGTGGTGGCGGACGAGGTGCGCAGCCTCGCCATCCGTACCCAGCAGTCGACCCAGGAGATCGCCGTCATCATCCACTCCCTGCAGCAGCAGACCGACAGCATAGTGGCCAGGATGGCGCTCTGCCGGGAGCAGGGCGACCAGAGCGCGCAGCAGGCGAGGGTGGCCGGCGGGCTGCTCGGCCAGATAACGGAAGATGTCACCCGTATCATGGATATGAGCACCCAGATCGCCGCCGCCATCGAGCAGCAGAGCCTGGTGGCCAACGAGGTGAACCGCAACGTCAGCAGTATCCGCGACATCGCCCAGGCGTCGAGCCAGATGGCGGAAGACAACGCCAGCTCCAGCCAGGGCTTGAGCGAGCAGGCCAGGCTGCTGAATCGGGCGGTGGAGCCGTACCGGGTGTGACTGACCTTCTGATGGAAAAAGGGAGCCATAGCGGCTCCCTTTTTATCGCAGACCGGATTCAGAGCAGGAACAGGGTGGCCAGGCCGAGGAAGATGAAGAAGCCGCCGGTGTCCGTGATGGCGGTGATCATCACGCTGGCCCCCACCGCAGGGTCGCGCCCTAGCCGGCTCATGGTCATGGGGATGATGACCCCCATCAGGGCCGCCACCAGCAGGTTGAGCATCATGGCGAGCGTCATCACGGCGCCGAGCGCCGCATCCTGATAGAGGAAGTAGGTGGCGACCCCCATGGTGCCGCCCCACACCAGGCCGTTGATCAGGGCCACCCCCAGCTCGCGCCACAGCAGGAAGGAGACGTTGCCGGTCTGGATGTGCTGCAGCGCCAGGGCCCGCACTATCATGGTGATGGTCTGGTTGCCTGTGTTGCCGCCGATCCCCGCGACTATGGGCATCAGGGCCGCCAGCGCCACCAGTTGCGAGATGCTGTGCTCGAACAGGCCTATGACCCGGGAGGCCACGAAGGCGGTGCAGAGGTTGAGGGCGAGCCAGGCCCAGCGGGTCTTGACCGCCTTGGAGACGGGCGCGAACACGTCTTCTTCTTCGCTGATCCCCCCCATGCGGCGCAGGTCGGTGTCGCTCTCCTCATAGACCAGATCCACCACCTCGGCGACGGTGAGCCGGCCCATCAGCTTGCCCCTGGCATCCACCACGGCGGCGGAGACGAGATCGTCCCGCTCGAAGGTACGGGCCGCCGCCTCGTCGTTGTCTTCCGGATCGAAGGTGACGGGGTTCTTCTCCATCACGTCCCCCACTCGAGTCTCCGGCTTGTGCAGCAGCACGGCGGTGAGGGGCAGCTCCCCCTGCAGCCGGTTGCGCCTGTCGGTGACGAACAGCTTGTCGGTGTTGGCGGGGATCTTGCCGCGCAGGCGCAGGTAGCGCTGCACCGTGGCCAGGCTCACCTCGGCCCGCACCGTGATGAGCTCGAAGTCCATCATGGCGCCGACCGTGTGCTTGCCGTAGCGGATCACCTCCCGCACCCGGTCGCGCTGATCGGGGGCCATGGAGGTGAGCAGCCGCCCCATCAGGTTGCGAGGCAGGTACTGGCCCAGATAGATCTGATCGTCGATCTCCAGGGTGCGCAGGGCGTGCAGCAGCTCCTTGTCGCTCATGCCGCTGATGAGGCTGTCCCATACCGTCTCCGACGCCTCGACCAGGATCTGGCCGCGTTTCTCCTCCTCCACCAGTGCCCACAGGGCATGACGCTCATCGGGCGGCAGCGACTCCAGCGCATCGGCGACGTCGGCGGCGGGTAGCCCGTTGACCAGAGCTGTGAGTTCGCCAGCCTGATCCCGCAGCTCGGCGTCCTGCACCCCTTGCGGGTCGAGCAGGCTGTCGGTGAGGGCATCGTCGGCCAGCAGCAGGGTGAGAATGCGGGCTCTGTCTTGTTCACGCTGTTTGGCGCTGTTCTTGGCGGGGAGGGACATGAAGCAGAATTCCTGAATTCGGTGGTCCGGCTGACACACCCCATAGGATACCAGACTTAAAACAACAGGTTATGACGGTGCGCAGCGGTGCGGACATTTATTCGGCCGGGGGCGCTGCACAGGCGGGCAGGGTGGAGTGAGGGGGACAATAGTTCGGTATAAATCTATTTTATGGATTTTCCGTTAATGCCCATATTTTTACTTATGTTGACGGTGTGGCTCTCGGCAGCCCGTCTCGGCGGGGTTTTTGGGCCATTCATCCCCGGATCCCCTCAGCCGGGATCCGGTGACGAAAAAGGCTCAGGCGAGGGCTCGCTGAACCTGTGGTGCTTCGCCAAACCAGGCAAGCTGGTCGGCCAGTGTGACGACGGATCCCACCATGATCAGGGCCGGACTCTCGACCCCCACTGCCAGCTCGGGCAGCTGATCGAGGGTGCCGCGAATGACCCGCTGGCTTGGCTGGGTGCCGCGCTCAATCAGCGCCACCGGGGTGTCGCCCGCCTTGCCGTGGGCCAGCAGCTGATCGCGGATTACCCCGCAGGATGAAAGCCCCATATAGAAGACCAGCGTTTGCCGATCTTTGGCCAGCAGCGGCCAGTCGAGATCCCGGGCCCCACCCTTGCCGTGGGCGGTGACGAAGCGCACGCTCTGGGCGTGATCCCGGTGGGTCAGCGGAATGCCGGCGTAGGCCGCACAGCCGCTGGCCGCGGTGATCCCCGGCACCACCTGAAAACCGATGCCGCTGCCGACCAGCGTCTCCAGCTCCTCGCCGCCACGGCCGAAGATAAAGGGGTCGCCTCCCTTCAACCGCACCACCCGCTGGCCCTTCTTCGCCTCCTCCAGCAACAGCTGGTTGATCCCCTCCTGGGGCACGCAGTGGTTGCCCGCCTGCTTGCCGACGAAGATGCGCTTGGCATCCCGGCGCACCAGCGCCATCACCTCGTCCGAGACCAGCCGGTCATAGACCACCACGTCCGCCTGCTGCATCTGGCGCAGGGCGTGCAGGGTGAGCAGGCCCGGATCGCCGGGGCCTGCCCCCACCAGTACCACCTCGCCAACACTCTGGCTCTCGTCGGCAAACAGGCTGTCGGCCAGCCGATTGGCAGAGGCGCTATCCCCCCGTGCCAGCGCCTGCCCGAGCCGGTCCGCCCCGAGCAGCCGCTCCCAGAAGCGGCGCCGCTCCCCCATGGTGGCGAAGCGCGCCTTGACCCGATCCCGCAGGCTGCCGGCGAAGGCGGTGACGGCGCCCAGATGCTGGGGCAGCAGTGCTTCCAGTTTTTCCCGCAGCAGCCGGGCCAGCACCGGGGCCTTGCCGCCGGAGGAGATGGCCACCATCAGCGGCGAGCGGTCGATGATCGACGGCATGATGAAGCTGGAGCGTTTCGGGTCGTCCACCACGTTGGCAAAGATCCGCACCCGGTTGGCGCACTGGTAAACCAGTGCATTCACCTCGCGCCGATCGGTGGCGGCCACCACCAGCCACTTGCCCGTCAGTTGTGCCGGCGCGAATTCACCGGCCAGCCACTCGATGCTCCCGTTGGCAGCCAGTTCCGCCAGCTCGGGGTCGAGCTCGGGCGCGACTACTGTGAGCTGGGCACCGGCATCCAGCAGCAGGCGCGCCTTGCGCTGTGCTACCTCGCCGCCGCCGACCAGCAGCACGGGTTTGTTGTCGAGTCGGCAAAAGATGGGCAAGTAGTCCATGGGGCCTCCTGATCAGGCGGTTTGGGTCTGGCTGGCAGTGGTGGTGGCATCGCTCACCGCGACCGGGCGCTCAGCCTTGGGGGTGGCATACCAGTAGCCGAGGCCCATGAAGAGGGCGCCGGAGACGGTGTTGCCCAGGGTCACCCACAGCAGGTTGTGGCCGATGCCGCCCAGGGTGTAGGCCTCGGAATGGGCACCGAACCAGGAGAGGGCGAACAGGGTCATGTTGGCGACCGAGTGCTCGTAGCCGGAGGCGATGAAGGCCAGCAGGCACCACCAGATGGCGATGAAGCGGGCGGCCCCTTCGGTGCGCAGCGCCATCCAGATGGCGAGGCAGACCAGCCAGTTGCACAGCAAGCCCTTCATGAACAGGGTCAGCGCCGGTGCCTGGGTCTTGGCCAGCGCCACCTTGTGGGCCAGGCTGCCTGCGTCCGGCAGCAGGCTGCCGCCGTAGGAGTAGATGAGCGCCACCACGACGGAGCCAATCAGGTTGCCGGCCCAGGTCTGCGGCAGGATGCGCAGCAGATCCCCCATGGCGATCTTGCCCGTCTTCACCCCGAAGGTGAGGAACATGGTGTGGCCGGTGAACAGCTCGGAGCCGGCGATGATCACCAGGGTCAGGGCGATGCCGAAGGTGGCCCCCATCACCAGCGGACGCACGCTGGGATCCACCAGGTTGCCCAGGGTGAAGATGAGTATGATGCCGAGGCCCACATAGGCCCCCGCCATGGCGGAGCTGAGCCAGAAGCCGAGCTTGTCGCTGCGCTCGAAGCGGTTGATGCGGGCCGCGTTGGCGGCGCACTTGTTGATGGTTTCGGTATACATCTTTGGTTCCTTCAAGAGGGCCGCCTGCGGGCAGCCCTGACTGTTTTTTGAACCCCCTCCCAGCCTCCCCCTTGTCAAGGGGGAGGGGCTTTTTGCTCCCTCCCCTTGCGAAGGGGAGGGCCGGGGTGGGGTCTGCTGTTAGACGGCGACCCAGACCTGCTGGTCACGCACTTCGACGGGGTAGCCCTGCACCGACATGGCTGCATTTTCGAGGCAGTGGCCGTCGCTCAGACGGAAGTGCTGCTTCTTGAGCGGACTGGCGACCCAGAGCTCGCCCTCGTGTTCGCAGATGATGCCCCGCGACAGTACGTTGGCGGCGAAGAAGGGGTCCCGATTGTCGATGGCGAACACCTCGGCCGCCGCGCTCGGGCGGAACAGGGCGATCTGACGACCTTCCAGCAGAGCACAGACGCCGGTGCCAGGGAGTATGTCGTTCAGTTGGCAGGCGAATTTCATGATTGAACCTCCACATCGAGCGAAACAGGCATATTCTGGCGACCCTCGATCAGGGCACAGACGCCGGTGCCAGGGAATATGTCATTGAGTTGGCATGCGAGTTTCATCACTTTGCCTCCATGTCGATCTGGTAGACGGGGATGCGCTCGGCCGGGGTAGCCGGTCTGTGCTGGTCGCGCTCGGCGACGAACTGAACGTCCGGATCGCGCTTGCCGCTGTTGATGAAGTGGCTGAAGCGCTTGAGTTGCTCCTCTTCATTCAGGGTGCGGGACCACTCGCACTCGTAGCTGTCGATCAGCACCTGGATGTCGTGCTCCAGGGTGGCATTCAGTCCCAGCTTGTCGTCGACGATCACCTCGCGCAGGTAGTCGACGCCCCCTTCCAGGTTGCCGAGCCAGACCGAGGTCCGTTGCAGTTTGTCGGCGCTGGTGACGTAGAACATCATAAAGCGGTCGATCAGCTTGATCAGGCTCTCGCGGTCCAGATCGGAGGCGAGCAGGTCGGCGTGGCGCGGCTTCATGCCGCCGTTGCCGCCCACATAGAGGTTCCAGCCCGCGTCCGTGGCGATGATGCCGACGTCCTTGCCCTGCGCTTCCGCGCATTCGCGGGTACAGCCGGAGACACCGAACTTCATCTTGTGCGGGGTGCGGATGCCCTTGTAGCGGTTCTCGAGGAAGACCCCGAGGCCGACGCTGTCCTGCACGCCGAAGCGGCACCAGGTGCTGCCGACGCAGGTCTTGGCCATGCGCAGCGCCTTGGCGTAGGCCTGACCGGTCTCGAAGCCGGCCGCCAGCAACTTGCGCCAGATGGCGGGCAGATCGTCTTTCTGGGCACCGAACAGGCCGATGCGCTGGGCACCGGTGATCTTGGTGTAGAGCTTGTAGTCGCGGGCCACTTCGGCCACCGCCAGCAGCCCTTCCGGGGTCACCTCGCCGCCGGCCATGCGCGGGATGACGGAGTAGGTGCCGTCCTTCTGCATGTTGCCGAGGAAGATGTCGTTGGTGTCCTGCAGCTGGGTGTTGAGCGGGCTCAGCACATAGTCGTTCCAGCAGGAGGCGAGGATGGAGCCGACGGTCGGTTTGCACACCTCGCAGCCATGGCCGTGACCGTGCCTGGCCAGCAGCTCGTCGAAGCTCTTGATCCCCTCCACCTTGACCAGGTGGAACAGCTCCTGACGGGAGTAGGGGAAGTGGCCGCAGAGATGGTTGTTGACCTCGATGCCCTGCTTCACCAGCTCGGCGTTGAGCACCTGACTGATGAGCGGCACGCAGCCGCCGCAGCCGGTACCGGCCTTGGTGTGCTGCTTGATGGCGGCCAGGGTGGTGTGACCCTCGGCGACGGCCTGGGCGATGTCGCCCTTGGAGACGTCGAAGCAGGAGCAGATCTGGGCGCTCTCCGGCAGGGCATCCACCCCCAGCGTCGGCTTGGCACCGGCGTAGGCCGGCAGGATCAGGGTGTCCGGGTGGCTCGGCAGGGGCAGGGCATTGAGCATCATCTGCAGCAGGTTGCCGTAATCTTCCACGTCACCGACCAGCACGGCGCCGAGCAATCGGCTGTTGTCTTCGCTCACCACGATCTTCTTGTAGACGCCGGCCTGGTCGTCCTGGAACACATAGCTGTGGCTGCCCGGGGTGCGGCCGTGGGCATCGCCGATGGAGCCGACGGAGACGCCGAGCAGCTTGAGCTTGGCGCTCATGTCCGCCCCCTCGAAGCGGCTGTTGCCGCCGAGCAGATGGTCGACGGTGATCTGGGCCATCTTGTAGCCCGGCGCCACCAGCCCGAAGAAGCGGCCCTGCCAGGCGGCGCACTCGCCGATGGCGTAGATGTCGGGGTCGGAGGTGAGGCAGTGATCGTCGATGACGATGCCGCCGCGCTCGGCGATGGCCAGATCGCCGTAACGGCCCAGGGTATCCTGCGGGCGGATGCCGGTGGAGAAGACCACCACGTCCACTTCCAGCTGACTGCCGTCGGCGAAGGCGAGGCGGTGTTTCGCCTGCTCACCGCCGTGCATCAGGATCTCGCTGGTGCTCTTGCTGGTGTGCACCTGCACACCCATGGATTCAATCTTGCGGCGCAGCAGCTGGCCGCCCTGACCGTCGAGCTGCTCGGCCATCAGCACAGGAGCAAACTCCACCACGTGGGTCTCGAGGCCCAGCGCCTTGAGGGCGCCGGCGGCTTCCAGGCCAAGCAGGCCGCCCCCGATCACCACCCCGCTCTTGCCGCTCTTGGCGGCGCTGCGGATGGCTTTCAGATCCTCGATGGTGCGATAGACGAAGCACTCGTGGTGCTGGCTGCCCTGGATGGGCGGCACCCAGGGGTAGGAGCCGGTGGCCAGCACCAGCTTGTCGTACTCGACCACTGTGCCCTTGTTGGAGAGCACTTCGCGGTTGGCCCTGTCGATTTTTTTCACCGCTTCGCCGAGCAGCAGGCGGATGCCGTGCTTGTCGTAGAAACCGGGTTTGACGAGGGAGAGATCTTCGCTGGTGTGATGGGAGAAGTAGGAGGAGAGATGGACGCGATCGTAGGCGGGACGGGGTTCTGCACCGAAGACGGTGATCTCGTAGCGGCCCGGGTCGGCCCGCTCGATCAGCTCTTCGATGAAGCGGTGCCCCACCATGCCGTTGCCCACAACGACCAGTCTGACTTTGCTCATAGTTGCCTCAAGTTTGGAGTAATAAAACATCATTCTGAGGCAAGGCTACCCAGTCGGAGGGGGCGGCCAATTGATGCAAATCAAGTGTCTATTTATATATCTCCTCAGGGGTAATTCGAGAAAATTCAACACTATACAAAAATAGGTATACCAGTTAATGATTTCTGGGCTGGCTCGGGGTGAGGGATGGTGGAGGGAAAGCCTGGTTTACCAACTGCCGGGGAGTGAAAACTTATGTCGGAAAAAGGCCGGTCTCGCACTGGGCGAGACCGGTATCAATGGGCATCAGCTGAACAAGGTGGCGCGTCAGGCAATATGGCGACGGAACAGGGCGAGCGCGAGGGACAGGCTGATGCCGCCGATGGCGATCAGGGGCCAGAGCAGGGGCCAGGCGGCCGACCAGCCCAGCCCCTTCAGGAAGACCCCCTTGAGCAGCACGATGAAGTGGGTGAGGGGGTCGATGGCGGCCAGCCACTGGAACAGGGCCGGCATGTTCTCCACCGGCGAGACATAGCCAGAGAGGATCACCGCCGGCACCATGAAGCAGAAGACCCCGAGAAACGCCTGCTGCTGGGTGGTGCAGAGGGAGGAGATGAAGAGACCGATCCCGGCGAGCGCCAGGCCGTAGCAGACCATGCCGGCCAGCAGCAGGGTCAGGCTGCCGGAAAAGGGCACCTGATAGACGAAGCGGGCAGCCAGCGCGACTATGGTGCCCTGTCCCACCGCCACTAGGATGCCGGGCACCGCCTTGCCCGCCATGATCCAGCCCGGGGTGAGGGGGGAGACCAGCAGCTGGTCGAAGGTGCCCTCCTCCCGCTCCCGCGCCACCGAGAGTGCGGTGACGATGAGGCAGCCTATGGTGGTGATGATGGCCACCAGGGAGGGGAGCACGTGCCAACGAAACTCGATGTTGGGGTTGTAGAGGTGGCGCACCGGCAGCTCGGGGGCGCCGCGCCCCTCGCTCTGCCAGCGGGCGATCACCTGGTTGATGTAGCCCGCCGCCACCTGGCCGCCGTTGGAGCGACGCCCATCGATGACAAGCTGCAGCGGGGCTGTGTCGCCGCGGGCCAGCCGGTGGGAGAAGTCGGGGGGGATGATCAGCCCGAGCAGCGCCTGCTGCCCGGTGACGGCCTCGGTCATGCCCGCCTCGCCTTGCACCGGAATGATGGTGGTGAAGGCGGGCATATGGGTGAGGCGCTCGATCAGCTCGCGGCTCTCGGCGCCGCCGTCCTGGTTGTAGACGGCCAGCATGTTGCCGGTCACCTCCAGGGTGGCGGCGAAGGGGAAGAGGGCGGTCTGCAGCAGCACCGGCATGATCAGCAGGAAGCGCCCCTGGGTGTTACCCAGCAGGATGGCGAGCTCTTTTCGCACCAGCCACCAGAGTCGAGTCAGCATGCTTACTCCAGGGTGCGCCGCGTCTTGCGGGCGGTGAGGATGAGCCAGAAGAGCGCCAGCAGCAGCAGGCTGAGGGCGTTGACCAGCAGGATCGACAGCACGTTGCCCGCCTGATAGAGGGTCTGCAACGAGCTGGCAAAGTAGCGGGCCGGAATGAGGTGAGTGATGGCCCGAAGCCAAGGCGGCATGCTGGCGATCTCGAACACGAAGCCCGAGAGCATCATGGCCGGCAGGAAGGCCGCCGTCAGGGCCGCCTGGGCGGCGTTGAACTGGCTGCGCATCAGGGTGGAGAGAAACAGCCCCAGCCCCAGGGCGCTGCCGAGAAACAGGCTGGTGACCAAGAACAGGACGACCAGGGAGCCGCGCCAGGGTACCCCCATCACCACCACGGAGAAGAGCAGGCAGATGAGCATGGCGGCGATGCCGAGCCCGTAATAGGGCAAGAGCTTGGAGAGCAGCAGCTCGGTCCTGGTCACCGGGGTGGCGAGCAGGGCCTCCATGGTGCCGCGCTCCCACTCCCTGGCAACCACCATGGAGGTGAGCAGGGCGCCTATGATGGTCATCACCACGGCGATGGAGCCCGGCACCAAGAAGTTGCGGCTCACCAGCGCCGGATTGAACCAGGCCCGGGTGCGCAGCTCCACCGGCTGGCTCTGGGGCTTGCCCTCACCGAGAAGCCAGCCTTGCCAGATCCCCTGCACGTAGTTGGTGACGAAGTTCGCCGTGTTGGGCTCGGTGCCGTCGGTGAGCAGGACGATGGACGCAGCCCCCCCTCCCTGGCCGGCCAGGGCGCGGGAGAAGCCCTCGTCGATCACCAGCAGCCCCCGGATCTTGCCGTGCTCAAGGCTCCCCAGCAGTGCCTCCTTGCTCGGGCCACCCTGCACCTCCAGGGCGGTGGAGCCGCGCAGAGCCTGCTCTAAGCGGATCGCCGGCGCCCCGCCGTCGGCACGCCAGACCCCGAGGCGCAGGTGGTCCACGTCCAGGTTGATGGCGTACCCCATCACCACCAGCAGCACCACCGGCATGATGAAGGCGACCAGTATGCTGCTCGGGTCGCGCACTATCTGCAGCGACTCCTTGCGGCAGAGGGCCAGCAGGCGGCGACGGCTGATGCTCATGGGGTTTCCTCGTCGGCCCGCTCGACCAAAGTGATAAAGGCCTCTTCCATGGTTGGCAAGGCGGTGCTTGTGTCCTTGGCGGCCAGCCCCTTGAGCTCGTCCGGGGTGCCGAGGGCCAGCAGCTTGCCGCGGTAGATGAGGGCGATGCGGTCGCAATACTCCGCCTCGTCCATGAAGTGGGTGGTGACCAGCACGGTCACCCCGTGATCGGCCAGGGCGTTGATGTGGGACCAGAACTCGCGCCGGGTGACAGGGTCGACCCCGGAGGTGGGCTCGTCGAGAAACAGCAGCGGCGGCGCGTGCAGCAGGGCGCAGGCCAGCGATAAGCGCTGGCGCAGCCCCAGCGGCAGGGACTCCGCCTTCTGATCGAGCCAGGGGGCGAGGGCGAAGGCCGTCACCATGGCGTCGATGCGTGCCTGCTGGGCACGACCGAACAGGCCGTAGATGCCGGCGAAGAAGGCGAGGTTCTGGGCCACGGTGAGCTGCTTGTAGAGGGAGAACTTCTGGGCCATGTAGCCGAGGTGCTGGCGCGCCGCCGAGGGGCTGCGGGCCAGATCGATGCCGGTCACCAGGGCCTGGCCACCGCTTGGGCGCAGCAGGCCGCACTCCATCTTGAAGGTGGTGGACTTGCCGGCGCCGTTGGGGCCGAGCAGGCCGAAGATCTCGCCCCGGCGCACCGCGAAGCTGACGTCGTCGGTGGCCGCGAAGTCGCCGAAACGCTTGGTGAGGTGGCGCGCCTCGATCACCGCTTCGGGGGAGACCCCTGCCGGCAGCGCGGCCTCGCGCATCCCGGCCGCCAGGCTCGACTCTCCGCCGGGGCCGCCGCCGAGCAGGTCGATGAAGGCGTCCTCCAGTCGGGCCGGGGTCGGTACGAAGGCCCCCTCAGAGAGCCCCAGCTCCGCCAGCGAGGGGGTTGCCACGCCGGCGTGCAGCAGCAGGCGCACCCGCTCTCCGGCCACGGCGCCATCCATCACGGCAGGATGGGCCAGCGCCCGGCGCAGCAGGGCGCGCCGCTCCCGGCCATCCAGCTGACCCGCCTCCAGCAGCCAGCAGCGGTGCGCCATGGCCCCCATGAGTTCCGCCGGGGTGCCGCTGGTGCGCAGCTCGCCGTCCGCCATCAGCAGCACGTGATCGCAGAGCTCAGCTTCATCGAGATAGGCGGTGCTCCAGAGCACCGTCATGCCTCCCTGGGCGAGCTCGCGCACCATCTTCCACAGGGCGCGGCGGGAGATGGGGTCGACCCCGACCCCGGGCTCGTCCAGCAGCAGCACATCCGGGGTGCCGAGCAGGGCGCAGGCCAGCCCGAGTTTCTGCTTCATGCCCCCCGAGAGCTTGCCCGCCGGCCTGGCGGTGAAGCGGGCGAGATCGGTGAAGGCGAGCAGCCGGGCAAACGTCGTGCTGCGCTCGGGCTCCACCACGCCGCGCAGGTCGGCGTAGAGGGCGAGGTTCTCCAGCACGCTGAGATCTTCATAGAGGCCGAACTGCTGGGGCATGTAGCCGAGGCGCTGGCGCAAGGCATCGCCTTCCTGCACCGGATCCAGCCCCAGCACCCGGCTCTGCCCCGCCTCCGGCACCAGCAGGCCGGCGAGCAGGCGCAGCAGGGTGCTCTTGCCCGCCCCGTCCGGTCCCACCAGGCCCGTGATGCCGCCGCTCGGTATGGTGGCCGAGACGGCATCCAGCGCCACGCGCTCGCCAAAGCGCTTGGTCAACCCCTCGAGCCGGATGGCGGCGCTCATGGGGCCAGCCTGACGGTGACCGGCATCCCCTGGCGCAGGGCCGGGTCGGGATCCTGCACCACGATGCGCAGCCGGTAGACCAGATGGGTGCGAAGATCCGGCGTCTCCACCGATTTCGGGGTGAACTCGGCGGTGGGCGAGACAAAGCCCACCACCCCCTGATAGGGCTTGTCCGGCCGCGAGTCGGTGGTGAGCTGCACCCTGGCGCCGCTCGGGAAGTGGCCAAGCCAGGGCTCTTCCACATAGGCGCGCACCCAGACCGGCGCGGTCAGGGAGAGGTTGAAGGCGGTGGCCCCCGCCTGCACCAGGGTGCCTGGCTCGATGGCGCGGGTCAGAATGATGCCGTCGCTCGGGGCGGTCAGCACGGCGTCGGCGAGCGCCAGCTCGGCGCTGGCCAGCGCCGCCTTGGCGCCGTCCAGTTGGGCGTCGGACTGGGCGATCTCCTCGGGGCGATAGCCGGTTTCGAGCTGGGCGAGCTGCTCGCGGGCGGCGCGCACCCTGGCCTGGGTCTGATCCCGCTGGGAGCGTGCGCTGTCGAGCTGGCCGCGGGAGATGGCACCGGTGGCCGCCAGGGCGCTCTGGCGGCGCCACTGCTTGTCGGCCTCCAGCGCGGCGGCCTCGGCGGCCGCCAGCTCGGCCCGGGCACGGTCCGTCTCCTCGCTGCGATACCCCTTGTGCATCAAGGCGTTGGCGGCACTAATCGCGACCAGATTGGCGCGGGCACTGTCGCGGCTGTGGGTGAGGGGCGCCGGATCCAGGCGTGCCAGTGGCTGGCCGGCTTTCACCCCGTCCCCCTCATCCACCAGCACCCGTTCGACGCGCCCCCCGACCCGAAAGGCCAGATTGACGTCGCGGATGTCGACGTTGCCGTAGAGGATGGAGCCGTCGGCGGGCCGCCCCTGCCACCAGAGGTAGCCGCCGATCAGGGCCAGTAGGAGGGCCACCAGCGCAATGCGTTGTTTCATACCCGTTCTCCTTCGGTGGGGCGCAGGCCACGCAGGGCCCACGCCAGCCGCTGCCGGGCAGCCTCGGGGTTGTCGATCTGGGCGAGGAAGGGCGCGGCTTCCCTGGGCAGCCAGCCGAGTTGGCGCCCGCCACCGGCGATCACCAGGGGCAGGCCCACGGAACCCATGATGAAGATCATCAGCTGCAAGGGGTTGGCCGCCACCAGGGATCCTTCCGCCTGCGCTTTTTGCACCTGTTCGAGCAGCAGCAGGGGGTGGCGGCGCGGCAGGCTCAGCAGAAAGCGCTGGGCCGCGTTCTCGCCGGCCAGAGCATCACCAAACAGGTGGTTGATGAAGCCACGCTGGCGGGCCACCAGGGTGATCAGCGCCTGCATGGTGGCCTCGAAGGTTGCCAGGGCAGAGGGGTAGGCGCCGCGGGCCGCCACCGCCTTGAGCTCGTCGTAGAGGGGGGCGTACCAGAGCTCCACCAGCTCGTCGATATAGGCATCGCGGTTGCCGAAGTGATAGACGAAGGTGCCGAGATTGACCTCGGCCGCCGTCGCCAGCTCGCGCACCGTGAGGCCGCGCAGCCCCTTGTCGGTGGCGATGGCAAGGCCGGTATCGAGCAGTTTCTGACGGGTCGGGTGCATCCTGCGATCGCTCCTGGTGTACAAACTTTGCACGTAATTATACGTGCGTATAAAAATAGCGGAAGCGGGTGACGGGATTTTTTTCAGCAGTGTGATCCGCGAGCGCTATGGGAGGTCGGCGATCGCCGTCCGATAAGAAGGAAGAGGGGGCTCACCGATCCAGGCCGCGCAGCCGGCGCTATGGGGTATCGGCGATCTCGGTCCGATAAGAAGGAGGGCGGGCTCAGGTCTCTCCGATTCAGGCCGCGCTGCCGGTGTTATGGCGTGTCGGCGACCCTTGTTCGATAAGGCGGACGGGCGCAGGTCTCGCGTATCAAGGTGCGCAGCCAGCGGTGGGCTGGGTCCGCATCCTGGCTGGGGTGCCAGAGCAGGGCGACCCGGATCCCGGGCAGCGAGAAGGGCAGGGGCAGGGTGACCAGGTCGCCGAGCAGGCTGGCGCAGTGCAATCTGGGCACGGTCGCCACCAGATCGCTGCCGCGCACCAGGGCCAGCGCCGTGGCAAAACCGGGCACCAGGGTCGCAATGGTCCGCGTCAGTCCCTGCGTGGCGAGCACCTCGTCGACGGGGCCGTGGAGTTGACCCCGGCGGGACACCAGTACGTGGCGAGCGGCGGCATAGCGGGCCGCGGTCAGGGGGCCGTCGCAGAGCGGGTGATCCGGGCGTACCACGGCGACGAAGTGGTCCTGAAACAGGGCCTGGGTACGCAGCTCGGGCGCCGTCTGTGCGCCTATCACCCCGGTCTCGAAGTCCAGCTCGCCGCGGCGCAAGGGGCCGCTCTCCTTGTCGGGCTTGGCCAGAAAATGGAGTCGCACTCCGGGGGCCTCGGCAGCGAGGCGGGCCAGCAGGGCGGGACCGACCGCCTCCACGAAGCCGTCGCTGGATCTCAGGCGAAAGGTGCGCACCAGGCTCGCCGGATCCACCGCTTGCTGGGGACGCAGCACGCTTCGGGCCTCCTGCACCAGCCGGCCGACTCGTTCGCCCAACTCCCGCGCCCTGGGGGTCGGTACCAGGCCACGGCCGGCCCGCACCAGCAGGGGATCCCCCGTGGTCTCCCGCAGCCTGGCCAGGGCCCGGCTCATGGCGGAGGGGCTCAGGGAGAGGCGTCTGGCGGCGCCGGCCACGCTGCCTTCCTCCAGCAGGGCCTCCAGGGTGAGCAGCAGGTTGAGATCGGGTGTGGTCATGGTCTTGCCCTCGCAGCCGGTACTTCTGAGTCTTCCCATCATACGCGAGCTGCGGCTCTTTGATATGGCGTCTGGTGCAGCTATACGCTGCAAGCCGTGCGTCTTCCGCCTTGTCAGCGTGCCCACTAGCCTTGTCGGCATCATCACTTGCCGGAGATACTGCCATGTCCACAAAGCCTCTCGTTTCCCCTCCCGTGACGCACCGCCTGGGGCTCGCGGGGCTCGGGCTCGCCACCCTGCTGCCCATGCTGGCGGGGAGCATGGCCAACCTGGTGCTGCCTGCCCTGGGGCCGGTATTTGCGGTGCCCTTTGCCAGCCTGCAGTGGGTGCTGGTGGCCTATCTGCTGGGGATCACCTGCCTGACGGTGGTGGCAGGTCGGCTCGGCGATCGTCTCGGCCGCCGTCGCCTGCTGCTCTGGGGCTCCGGGGTGTTCGTGCTGGCCTCCCTGCTGTGCGCCCTGGCGCCCTCCATCGGCTGGCTGATCGCGGCCCGTGTACTGCAAGGGGCGGGAGCGGCCTGCATGCTGGTGCTCTCGCTGGCCATGGTGGGGCAGCTGGTGCCGCCGACCCGGCGCGGCTGGGGCATGGGGTTGCTCGGCACCCTGTCGGCCTGCGGCACGGCGCTCGGCCCCTCGTTTGGCGGTCTGCTGATCGACGGATTTGGCTGGCAGGCCCCCTTCCTGCTGCTGCTCCCCCTCGGGCTGCTGGCGTCAGGGTGTCTCTGGGGCGGTCTGCCGCCGGATGACGGGCATCCGTCCCGGGACGGGCTCCCTCTCCCCGGCCTGCTGGCGCTGGTGGTTGCGCTGCTCTGCTACGGGCTGGCGCTGACGTGGGGTAGCCTGGCCGGGATCTGGCCTGGGCTGGGGGCCCTGTTGGCGACCACGCTGTTTGTGCGCCTCGAGGCGCGCTCCCACGCGCCCCTGTTGCCGCCTGGGCTGCCGGGGGATGCCGGGCGGCGCAACGGCATCGTCGCCAGCGCCCTGGTGGCCAGCGTCATGGTGGTGACCCTGCTCATCGGCCCCTTCTACCTGCACGGGGTCTTCGCCCTCGACATGGGCACCGTGGGCCTAATGATCTCGGGCGGCCCCCTGCTGGCGGCGCTGTCCGGCATGCCCGCCGGCTGGCTGGTGGACAGGGTCGGCGCGACCTTTGTGGTGCGGCTGGGGCTGCTGCTCATGCTGGGGGCCGTGACCTGTCTCGTCCTCCCGGGATCGGCCCTCGGCCCCCTCGGCTACCTGCTGCCCATCCTGCTGCTGACCGCCGGCTACGCCCTGTTCCAGACCGCCAACAACAGCGCCGTGGTGGGTGGTGTGGATGAGCGGAGCAGGGGGGCCGTGGCCGGCCTGCTGACCCTGTCGCGCAATCTGGGCCAGCTGACGGGGGCGGCGGGGCTGGGTGCCCTGTTCGCCACCCTGGTGGGGCGGCCCGATCTCGCCACGGCCGCGGCGGACGAACTGGTGTTTGCCACCCGGGTCACCTTTGCCCTGACGGCCTTGCTGCTGGTGACGGCGATCGGGCTGGCCGGTGCCTGGCACCGCGAGAGGTTGACCACGGCCTGAGCCCGGAGCCACGAAAGAAAACGCCTCCACTGGGGAGGCGTTGTTGTCTCTGGCACGCAAAGATTCAGGACTCTCGTCTTCGCTCAACCCGTGACAGGGTGAAGCAGCTCGGATCCTCGTCTTCGCTCAACACGTGACAGGGTGAAACAGCTCGGATCCTCGTCTTCGCTCAACCCGTGACAGGATGAAACAGCTCGGATCCTCGCCTTCGCTCAACCTGTTACAGGATAAAGCGGCTCAGGTCCTCGTCTTCAATCAGCTTGCCGAGGTGGGCGTTGACGTAGTCGGTGTCGATGACGAAGGTCGCGCCGGACTGCTCGGAGGCATCGAAGGATATGTCCTCCATCAGGCGCTCCATCACGGTGTGCAGACGGCGGGCACCTATGTTCTCGGTGCGCTCGTTGACCTGCCAGGCCGCCTCGGCCAGACGGCGGATGCCGTCCTGGGTGAACTCGATCTTGACCCCTTCGGTGGCCATCAGCGCCTGGTACTGATCGGTCAGGGAGGCGTTCGGCTCGGTCAGGATGCGCTCGAAGTCTTCGGTGGTCAGCGCTGTCAGCTCGACCCGGATCGGCAGGCGCCCCTGCAGCTCGGGGATGAGGTCGGACGGCTTGGCGATCTGGAAGGCGCCGGAGGCGACGAACAGGATGTGGTCTGTCTTGACCATGCCATGCTTGGTGTTGACGGTGCAGCCCTCGACCAGGGGCAGCAGGTCGCGCTGAACCCCTTCACGGGAAACGTCCGGGCCCGAACTCTCGCCGCGCTTGCAGATCTTGTCGATCTCGTCGAGGAAGACGATGCCGTTGTTCTCGACGGAGGCGATGGCCTTCTGCTTGAGCTCTTCCGGGTTGACCAGGCGGGCTGCTTCCTCTTCGATCAGCGCCTTCATGGCCTCCTTGACCTTGACCTTGCGCTTCTTCTTCTGGCCCTGGCCCAGGTTCTGGAACAGCCCCTGCAGCTGGTTCGCCATCTCTTCCATGCCCGGCGGGGTCATGATCTCGACGCCCATGGGGGTGGCGGCCAGATCCAGCTCGATCTCCTTGTCATCCAGCTGGCCTTCCCGCAGCTTCTTGCGGAAGATCTGGCGGGTGTTGGAGTTGTCGGCTTTCTCCTCCTCGCCCCAGCTGTTGCGCGGGTTTGGCAGCAGGGCGTCGAGGATGCGCTCCTCGGCGGCCTCCTCGGCGCGGTATTTCATCTTCTCCATCTCGGTCTCGCGCACCAGCTTGATGGCGACGTCGGTCAGATCGCGGATGATGCTGTCCACTTCCTTGCCCACATAGCCCACCTCGGTGAACTTGGTCGCCTCCACCTTGATGAAGGGGGCGTTGGCCAGCTTGGCCAGGCGGCGGGCGATCTCGGTCTTGCCGACGCCGGTCGGGCCTATCATCAGGATGTTCTTCGGGGTCACCTCGTGGCGCATCTCCTCATTGAGTTGCATCCGGCGCCAGCGGTTGCGCAGGGCGACGGCGACCGCGCGTTTGGCATCGGCCTGACCAATGATGTGCCTGTCCAGCTCGTGGACGATTTCTCTCGGGGTCATCTCGGACATGATGGGATTCCTGTGTCGGGGGCGGCCTGGCCGCCCCTAAGAAGAGGGGGCGCTTACTTGGCGCTGTAGTCCAGCACTTCCACTGTGTGATGCTGGTTGGTGAACACGCAGATGTCGCCCGCGATCTTGAGGGCCTTCTCGACGATGCTCTTGGCGTCGAGGTCCGTGTTCTCCAGCAGGGCGATGGCGGCGGACTGGGCGAAGTTGCCGCCGCTGCCGATGGCGATGAGATCGTGCTCCGGCTGCACCACGTCACCGTTGCCGGTGATGATGAAGGACTTGTGCTCGTCCGCGACCGCCAGCAGGGCCTCGAGGCGGCGCAGGGCGCGGTCGGTGCGCCAGTCCTTGGCCAGCGCCACGGCGGCGCGCTCCAGGTTGCCCTGGTGGGCCTGCAGCTTGGCTTCGAAGCGTTCGAGCAGGGTGAAGGCGTCGGCGGTGCCGCCGGCGAAACCTGCCAGCACCTTGCCGTTGTAGAGGCGATGAACCTTGCGGGCATTGCCCTTCATGACGGTGTTGCCAAGGGAGACCTGGCCATCGCCACCGATGACGACCTGACCGTTGCGGCGAACTGAAACTATGGTAGTCACTTCATTTACCTCGCTTGAGCCGAATGACGGCCTGACTGTGCATGGCAACAAAGATGGGGATGGCCAACCGGCTTTTCAAGCCTGTTCAGTGACCGGATCGGGGGAGGGACGAGGGGGGCTCAGGAAGGGGGTCGAAAGAAACAGGGCCGGGTGTTGTTCACCCGGCCCTGTGCCTGGCAAGCGGCGATCACCCCTTCTTGGGGATGCAGCCGCTGATGCCGGAGCCCTGCAGCTTGCGGTTGGCCGCGTCGGCCGCCGCCTTGCCGTTGAAGGGGCCCACCATCACCTTGTAGACGGCGCCACCGGCCCCGTTGACCACCTGCAGGCTGGAGGAGAGGCCGGCGGTGAAGGCGATGCGCGCCTTGAGCGACTCCGCGGAGTCCTGGGAGCGCAGGGCGGCGCACTGCATCATGTAGCGACCGCCGTCGGCGGCCGCCGTTTGCGTGCTCTGGGTCGCCGCCTTGGCCCTGGCGGCCTCGGCCCGTTCCCGCTCCAGTTCGGCGCGGATCTCCCGCTCCATCCGCTCACGCTCGGCCTTCTGGTCGATCACCTGCTCCCGGGCGCTGGCGACCGGGGCGCCGGTGGCCGGCTTGGGCGGCTGCACCGGCTGCGGCTGGTAGGGCTTGGCCTGGCCGATGGGGGTCCCCGGCTGGGGGATCTCGGTCGGCACGGGTTGCGGCAGCTTCTCCGGCTGCAGGGTCAGGGTCTCGGCGGGCGGCGGCGGCAGCACGCCCGGCTGGGGCGGCGGCTCGATGACGTCCACCTGCTTGTTCTCCAGCCGCTCGATGTAGCTCCACTTCTCCTGGGGCAGGCCATTGCCCTGCGCCTTGGGCTTGTTGGCCTTCACCTGCTCCTCGATGGTGGGGGCGTCGGCCCCCTTGCCGTTGATGAGGTAGAGGAAGGCGCCGAAGCCGACCACCAGGGCCCCGGCCAGCAGTGCCGGGATAACAGGAAAGCGGCGAGGCGCCGCTTTCTTGATGTTACGGCCACCCGCCCGTCGTCTCGGGCTGTTGCCGACGTAATCCCGGGTCGCCATCTATTACATGCGCTCCAGGGTGTGGATGCCCAGCACGCCCAGGCCCAGCTTGAGCACCTTGGCAGTGGCGGCACACAGCAGCAGACGGCTCTGGCGGGTCGCCTCGTCCACGCCGTCCTTGTTGATCGGGCAGGCTTCGTAGAAGGTCATAAAGTTGCCAGACAATTCATAGAGATATGTGCACAGAAGGTGCGGCATCCCCTTGTCAGCCACGCCGTTGACCGCGTCGGAGAACTGGATCAGCTTCTGGGCCAGGGTCTCTTCCGCCTCTTCGGCCAGGACAACCTTGCCGCTCAGGCTATCGGCATCGACGCCGGCCTTGCGGAAGATGGACTGGATCCGGGTGTAGGCGTACTGCAGGTAGGGGGCCGTGTTGCCTTCAAAGGAGAGCATCAGATCCCAGTCGAAGATGTAGTCCGTGGTGCGGTTCTTGGAGAGATCCGCATACTTGACCGCGCCCATGGCGATGGCGTGGACCACCTCGGCCTTCTCTTCGGCGGAGAGGTCGCTGTTGCGGCTCTCCAGCAGGGCGCTCGCGCGCTCTTCCGCCTCGTTCAGCAGGTCGACCAGCTTGACGGTGCCGCCGGAGCGGGTCTTGTAGGGGCGGCCATCCTTGCCCAGCATCATGCCGAAGGCGTGGTGCTCGAGGGGCACGGACTCCGGCACATAGCCCGCCTTGCGGGTGATGGTCCAGGCCTGCATCAGGTGCTGGTGCTGACGGGAGTCGATGAAGTACATCACCCGGTCGGCGCCCAGGGTCTCGTAACGGTACTTGGCACAGGCGATGTCGGTGGTGGTGTAGAGGAAGCCGCCGTCGCTCTTCTGGATGATGACCCCCATGGGCTCGCCATCCTTGTTCTTGAATTCGTCCAGGAAGACGACGGTGGCGCCTTCGCTCTCGACCGCGAGGCCCTTGGCCTTCAGGTCGGCGACGATCTGGGGCAGCATGTCGTTGTACATGGACTCGCCCATGATGTCCTTGTTGGTCAGGGAGACGTTCAGGCGGTCGTAGTTGCGCTGGTTCTGCTCCATGGTCATGTCGACCAGCTTCTTCCACATGGTGCGGCAGTACTCATCGCCACCCTGCAGCTTGACCACGTAGTTGCGCGCGCGCTCGGCGAAGGCTTCGTCTTCGTCGTAGTGACGCTTGGCCTGGGTGTAGAAGGCCTCCAGATCGCGCAGTTCCATGTCGGAGGCGTGCTCGTTGGCCATCTTCTCCAGGTAGGCGATCAGCATGCCGAACTGGGTGCCCCAGTCGCCGATGTGGTTGGCGCGGATCACCTTGTGGCCGAGGAACTCCAGGGCGCGGGCGGCCACGTCACCGAGCACGGTGGAACGGATGTGGTGCACCGCCATCTCCTTGGCCACGTTGGGGGCGGAGTAGTCCACCACCACGGTCTGCGGCGCGGGCAGGCGCACGTTGGCGTTGGCGCTGGTCACCATGGCTTCCACCTGGCCGGCCAGCCAGCTCGTGTCGAAGAAGAAGTTGATGAAGCCGGGGCCGGCGATCTCGACCTTGGCGATCAGATCGGAGGCGGGCAGGTGCTCGATGATGGCGGCGGCCAGCTCGCGGGGATTCTTGCGGGCCGGTTTGGCCAGCAGCATGGCCAGGTTGGTGGCCAGGTCGCCGTGAGCCTTCTCCTTGCATCGGTCTACTTGCACGCGGGCTTCCAGGTCCGCCGGCAGGACGCCCACAGACTTGAGATTGGCTACCGTTTGTTCAAGTAGATGATGAATATGCTCTTTCATAACTGACCACCGAGGTTGCGCGTCGAAAAATGACTGACTGGATAAGGGCGTGAATTTTACCCGCATCGGGCCGAGAAAACTATAGGAACGGCCCGTACCCGTGGGTGCGACGGATATTTCACTGCGTTTTCCACCACATGGCAGGATATTGATTTGAATAAGTGGTGGTTATCCATTTCTACTGCATATCGAAGCGGCTTGTCCAGGCTATTTTCCCCTGATTATTGCGGGGCTATTTATACCGTTTCGGTCTGAATGATCTCGCTGCCTACGGCGGTCGTATCCTTAGAGGAAGCCGCTGGAGGACGATTCCCATGACACTGGTACTGTTTCCACTCTCCGCTCACCTGCTGCCCGGCGGCATCATGCCGCTGCGCATCTTCGAGCCCAGATACCAGCGCATGATCGCCGAGTCCCGGGAGCGGGAGTTCGCGCTCTGCATGCTGGATCCCCGCCAGCCCGATGCGCTGCGCAACATGTATCCCATCGCCACCCGGGTGCGGATCATCGACTTCGATCTGCTGCCTGACGGCCTGCTCGGCATCACAGTGCTCGGGGTGGAGCGGGTCAGGATCACCGATCTGTGGCAGGAAGAGGACGGCCTGCGGGTCGGCGAGGTGGAGCCGCTGCCCCCCTGGCAGAGCGGCCGGCTCAAGGCCGACCAGCACTCCCTGGCCAAGGCGTTGCAGGACGTGTTCAACGACTACCCCGAATACGCGGCCCTCTATCCCGAGCCGGACTGGGAGGACGCGAGCTGGGTGGCCCAGCGCTGGCTGGAGGTGCTGCCCATCCCGGTGGAGCAGAAGCAGTGGCTGGTCGCGGCCAAGGACAACCAGCCCGCCCTCTCCCTGCTGAGCGGCCTGCTGGTCGCCAGCCACTGACAGTCCGGGGTGATCCTTTTTCCTTCCCGCACGTACTGGTGAAGACCACGACACGCGAGGGATGGCGCAATGGCATATACTGGCCAACCACAATCGGCTCCACGCAGGACATCGCCCCCCATGGACAACCCAGATGGCGATCTGACATCTCTACTCATCCGGGTGGCCGAGCAGGCCGACAAGGCTGCCTTCGCCACCCTGTTTCACCACTTCGCCCCGCGCATCCGCAGCTACGGGCTGCGCCACCTCGGCAGCGAGGCCAACGCCATGGAGCTGGTCCAGGAGACCATGCTGCTGGTGTGGCAGAAGGCGCGCCTCTACCACCCCGACAAGGGGGCGCCGACCACCTGGATCTATACGGTGATGCGCAACCAGAGCTTCGACATGCTGCGTCGCCGCCGAGCCAGCAAGGAGGAGCTGTGCGCCGAGGAGATCTGGCCCCTGCTGGAGTTCAGGGCGGAGGAGGAGCACCTGAGCGGGGGCGAGGACGCCGTGCTGACACGCCAGATGGCCCACTATGTGGCCACCCTGCCGGAGCCGCAGCAGCAGGTGGTGCGCGGCATCTATCTGCAGGAGCTCTCCCAGCAGGAGCTGGCAGACCGGCTCGGCGTGCCGCTCGGTACCATCAAGTCCCGCCTCCGGCTGGCATTACAGAAACTGAAGGAACAAGTGGAGCAAGGCCATGATTAAGACCCATCCGACTGCACTCATGCTGCGCGCCTTCGCCGCCGACGAGCTGCCACTGCCGCTGGCCGTCGGCGTCTCCGCCCATTGCGAGCTCTGCCCGGACTGCGCCGCCCGGGTCAAGGATTGCGAAGAGGAGCTGGCACGCGAGCACCTGGCGCCCGCCGAGCCGGACGAGGCGCTGCCGGCCGGGTTCGATGCCATGCTGGCCGGCATACTGCATCAGCCGGTGACGACGTCGGCCGAGCGGGATCTCCCGGCGAGCCCCCGGCCCGAGCTGCGGGTGGCGGGCCACAGCTACCACCTGCCACGGGTGCTGGCCAGGTACCATGACCCCAGGTGGCGCCACATCGGCGCCATTCGCCAACACAGCCTGCCGCTCGACGAGATGGGGGCCCGCGCCAGCCTGCTCCACATCGAGGCGGGCGGCCGCATCCCCGAGCACACCCACAGGGGCTATGAGCTGACCCTGCTGCTGGCGGGCACCATAGAAGATGGCGACACCCGCTATCAGGCCGGGGATTTCATCTGGCGCGACGCCAGCCACGCCCACAGTCCGCACACCCCGGACGGCTGCCTCTGCTACACGGTGCAGGATGCGCCCGTGCAGTTCACCAAGGGGCTGTCGCGGCTGCTCAACGGCATCAGCCATCGCCTCTACTGAGCCCTCAATGGCAATAAAAAAGGGACCCTCAGGGTCCCTTTCTCGTTCCACGGCATGGTGATCAGGCCACAAACACCAGGTAGACGGCGAAGGCCACCACGAAGCGGTAGATGGCGAACGGGATGAAGTCGAGGCGACGGATCAACGCCAGGAAGGTCTTGATGGCGATCATGGCCACCACGAAGGCGGTGACGAAACCCACCGCAAACATGGGGAAGTCGGCCATGGAGAGGAAGTCACGGCTCTTGTAGAGATCCAGGCCGCTGGCCGCGATCATCATGGGCACCGCCATGATGAAGGAGAACTCGGCCGCCGCGTGGCGGCTGATCCCCATCAGCATGCCGCCGCTGATGGTGGCGCCGGAGCGGGAGAAGCCGGGCCAGAGCGCCAGACACTGGAACAGGCCGATGCCGAAGGCCTGCTTGTAGCTGATGTCGTCCAGGGTCTCGGCGCGAACCGCCGGACGGAACTTCTCGGCGATGATGAGCAGGATGCCGCCGGCCACCAGGGCATACATCACGGTCTGGGGGCCGAACAGATGGGCCTTGATCCAGCTGTGGATGACCAGCCCGATGACCACGGCGGGCAGCATGCCGAGGATGATGTGCACCAGCGACAGGGTGGCCTGGCCCTTCGGCGGCTTCTGGCCGAAGTGGATGCCGATGAGACCGAACAGGCGGCGCCAGAACATGACGACCACCGCCAGGATGGAGCCCAGCTGGATCACCACCTCGAAGGTGGCGGCCTTGGGCCCCTCAAAACCGAGCAGGTGGCCGACGATGATCATG
This sequence comes from Aeromonas sp. XH, assembly GCF_033348475.1. NCBI lineage: Bacteria > Pseudomonadati > Pseudomonadota > Gammaproteobacteria > Aeromonadales > Aeromonadaceae > Aeromonas > Aeromonas sp. XH. The sequence continues at coordinate 196,498 of NZ_CP137630.1, forward strand.
TGGCCGGTGGAGGAAACGGGCAGAAACTCGGTCAGGCCTTCCACTATGCCCAGCACGAAGGCGACAAACAGGGCGTAGGATTCGGTCATGGTGCAGATCTCTTGGTTGATGGGTCTGGATAAAATCAGCCCCGAACAGGGTCGGGGCGGCCAATGATGGCGGAAAATCGCGCGGGCAACCAGAGATTATTGGAAAGGACCGCCGACCCCGACCTGTGCCGTGCGGCCGGGGTCGTCTGTCTGCGGGCTGCGCGGGGCAGGGGTCGGCCGCCCCCTGGTCCCGTCATCTTCTGGCATGGTCAGCGGCATAGGCCCGTTACGCCAGCACGGACAGGATCTGCTGCTGCAGCGTCTCCTCCAGGGGCGGCAGGGCCAGGGCGTCGACGGCGCTCGTTATCTGTTGCGGGTTGCTGGCGCCGATCAGGGCACAGCTTACCACGGGGTCGCGCAGCACCCACTGCAGCGCGAGCTGTGACAGGGATTGTCCCCGCCGCTGTGCCAGATCGTGCAGGGCGCGGATACGGGTCAGCCTGTCCGGGGTGATCTGTTCGGGCTTGAGGAAGGGGCTGGCGCTGGCGGCGCGGGAATCCGCCGGAATGCCGGCCAGATAGCGATCGCTCAGCAGCCCGCCCGCCAGGGGCGAGAAGGCGACCACCCCCATCCCCTGCTCCCGGCAGACCGGCAGTGTCTGCTCTTCGATCTCCCGCTGGAACAGGGAGTACTTGAGCTGGTTGACCAGGCAGGGGGTGCCGAGCTCCGCCAGCCGGGTGGCGGCACTAGCGGCAAGCGGGGCCGGGTAGTTGGAGAGGCCGACGTAGAGCGCCTTGCCCTGGCGCACCATGAGCGCCAGCGCCTGGCAGGTCTCCTCCAGCGGGGTGCGGGGATCCGGCCTGTGGTGATAGAAGATGTCCACGTAGTCGAGGCCGAGCCGGCGCAGGCTCTGGTGCAGGCTGGCAAACAGGTACTTGGCGCTGCCGCCGTCGCCGTAGGGGCCGTCCCACATCACGTAGCCCGCCTTGCTGGCGATGATCAGCTCGTCCCGATAGGGAGCCAGGCTGCCCTTGAGCAGCTTGCCGAAGGTGGTCTCGGCGGCGCCCGGGGGCGGGCCGTAGTTGTTGGCGAGATCGAAGTGGGTGATGCCGAGATCGAACGCCCGGTGCACCATGGCCTTCACCCTGGCGGGATCGCTCCCTTCGCCGAAGTTGTGCCAGAGGCCGAGACCGATGCCGGGCAGGCGGAGGCCGTGGCGACCGGCGGGTTGGTAGGCCTGGCGCTGGTAACGATCCGGCGCGGCGAGGTAGGGATCATCCATGGGTACTCCTGAATCAGCTTTCATGTGCAGGACCTTAGGCCTCAAGCCGTTGTTGGCGCGGGCATCGGCACGCCGGGGGATGTCTGAATGCATCGCCATACAACGCCAGAAGCCATCGCGGTTGTCAACGGCAATGACGGGGGCAACCACGGTGTGATCACACATTGCAAACTCAATATAAAACAACGGGTTGGCATAGTTTCTATGCCAACCCGTCGCGCCTCAATTCCTGCCGGTTCTCAGCCCCCGTCCCTGTGGAACACGGGGATCGGCAGCGGATCCTGGCCGGGTGGTTACCACCATACGTTGGCTTGCAGGCCCACGGTCCAGGTGTCATCGGCGGTGCCGTTGTCGAAGGCGTGGGAGCCATCCCAGTCGGCGTTGTCGCTGTCGAGGTAGCTGGCGAACACGCGCAGCTCCGGCTCGCCACGGCCGAAGGAGAAGGCCTGGGCGATGGTGGTCTTGGAGCCACTGCGGGAGTCGACGTCACCGTTCTCGGTCTTCTCGTCCTCGAAGTAACCGGCTTCCACATAGGTGCGGGTGATGTCGGTCCAGTGGTAGGTCACCTTGGCGCTCACGGCGAAGGCGCTTGCGTCACCCTCGACGCCATCCCACTGCTTGATGTCGTTCGCTTCGGCGTAGTTGATGGCGTGGCTCAGATCCCAGTCCGCGGCCAGCGGAATGATGCCGTAGTTGCGGATGGCGAAGCCGTTGCCGCTCTCGACACGGCCGCTCAGGGTATCGGCAGAACCGAAGGTGACCCCTTGCAGGGCGGAGCCGTCGGCGTAGTACTGGAGGGTGGTCTTGTTCCAACCAGTTCCCAGGAGCGACTGATTCAGTTCCAGCATCACGGCATGGCCGTCGGCGTAGTCATGGTTGCCCAGATCGGCATCGATCTGCTCCGCGGTGGCATCGGCCTTCAGGAACTTGTAACCCATGGCCAGGGTGGCGCCATTCCACAGCGGCAGGTCGGTGTAGAGCAAGTCCAGCTGGTTGGAGTCGATCATGTCCTCTATCGGATCGCCGACACTGTTGTTGTAGCTGTCTGCGATGTCGCGGTGCAGGGCGGCGACGGAGAGCTTGCCCTGGCCCAGCTGCATGTCTTCGATACCGCCACCTATGTTGGTCTGGTTCCAGTAGAAGAAATCATTCGAGTCGATGACGAAGCCCTTCTTGTACTGGCGGATGCCAGCCCAGGAGGTCTCACCCAGGCCCATGAAGTTGCGCAGCTGCATGTTCATGTTTTCCCAGCCGAAGTTGGAATCCCCCATGTTGCTGTTGGTGTCGCCGTCGTACATGTTGAACATGGTCTGGATATAGACGGACTTGGTTTCGTCGCTCTTCAGCTCCTTGCCGAAACCCACCTCGGCATAGGTATCGAATTCGTTGCCCAGACGGCCGACCTTGTTCTTCTGGAAGCTGCCCCCCACGGCATCTTGCATGGAGCCGCTGTCGCCCGTTCCCATGCCGGAGCGGAAATAGCCGTAATAATCGAAGCCGGCCGCCTCGGCAGAAACGGCAGCTTGCGCGGAAAGCGCAGACACGACGGCGACGGCAACTGGAAGCCACTTGGTTTTCATGATCTCTTCCTTATAACAATGATGAATTGGGTAACGCCGAAAACAATCAGCATTCCACTGAGTCAATTCCCTGACCGATTTGAAACTCGACACTTCTCTGTGCTGAGCCTTGCAAACATAAATAATTGGAATAGCGGCGTGACGGCATGGGAGCCTGCCACAGGTGGCCGTTATTTTAGGAAACCGTGTTATCCATTCTTTAATAAAATAATGGAGTATTGTCAGGACATCATTGCCGGCGGCATGTCTTCGCAACTAGCTTTCATTGATCGCAATGGTTAACAACGAGGACGCGATAATGGCAAATCCGTTGACCGTTTTTCGAAATAGCATTGGGGCGACTCGCACATCTGCCTGCCCTCGCCTGGCGAGCAGCTTGTCACAGGCAAGCATCACAGGTGTCTCGACCCTTAGCGTGGCGTTCAGGCGCTGAGCTGACGTCGCTGTTCTGGGGCGCGTTCAACCCTTGCCTGTCATGGGGCGAGCAGCCCTCATGGCACATCCAAAATAGATGGCACCTGTTCACGCATATTTTGACCTTGCCAGACAAGCGCATCAAAAAGGCATGCTTGTGGAGTCAGCCTGACTATAGCAAACAGGCCAGGCGAGAACATCAGCAGCAATTTATTTTGCCATGCGCTTCACACAATTCTTTCTCTATTTAATTCAAGTGGACTCATTCCAGTTCATATTAATTTGATGATGTGTTTTGCCAGTATTTAGGCTGAACTGGAACTTAACTAATAAAATAATAAAGACTGTTCAGCTTGCTTGATTAAAGCTGAATAAAACAAATTAATGTTCAATCCATGTCGCCACCATATTGACAATTATTGAGGTGTGGTAAGGCCGATATATGACCCGTACATCGCACCGAGTGAGGTGGTGAACTTTATGGGTCAAATGACACTCTCCTTCATCAGGTTGCTGCCGACAACCACAAAAAGCCTCTCAGGAGGCGATGGCGCTGTCGCGGGCAGCATCCTGGCCTCTCTCACGGGCGGCGAGTGCAGGGCGCTCTCTTCCCACCATGTCGTTGAAGCCCCCATCGGGGTCTCCATCAGTGCGGGGCTGTCCGTGGGCGTCCGGCCCCCAGGGGGGAGCCAAACAGAGGCAGGCCCTGCTCGTCCCAGTGAAAGGGTTGCATGTGTATCTCGCGGTTCCAGCCTGCCCCCTTGAACTTGGCGGCGTGATAGATCAGCCAGGGCTGTCCCGCGTCATCGGCAAAGAAGCCGTTATGGCCGGGACCATAGACGTCCACCGCCTCATGCTTGCTGAAGACGGGTTCCGGCCGCTTGCGCCAGTGTGCCGGGTTCATCGGATCCTCCCCCTCCAGCGTCAGCAGGCCGAGGCAATAATCGTCCGTCCAGCTGCCGCTGGCGGAGTAGACGAGGAAGAGGCGCCCTTCCGGGCCCAGCAGGACTTGCGGGGCCTCATTGACCTGGGGCGTGCCGATGCGCTCCCACGCCAGCTCGGGGCGGGAAATCTCGACCCGCGCTCCTGCCAGTCGCCAGGGGGAGCTCATCCTGGCGATGTAGATGCGCTGCTGCTCGTTGACGTCCCCCTCCCAACCCGACCAGATGAAGTAGCGTTGGCCCTCGTATTCCAGCACTGTGCCATCGATGGCCCACTTGTCGCTGGCATCGGAGATCTTGCCGGCGTCGGTATCTTGCGGGAAGGCGTAGCTGCCGAACGGGTCGTCCCCCTCGGATTGCAGCACGTACATGCGCTGCCGGGCCATGTCCCCTGCCGAGGCGGCGAAATAGAGGTACCAGCGGCCGTCGAGCCGGTGCAGCTCGGGCGCCCAGATGTGGGAGCCGTTGACGGCACCCTGAGCCGGCATCCAGACCACCTTGCGCTCGGCATGCTCAAGGTCGGCGATATCTCTGGTTCGCCATAGGGTGATGTCGTTGCCGGTTGTCTGGGTGTAGTAGTAAAAGCCGTCGTCATGGCGCACGACCCAGGGGTCTGCGCCATCACTCAGGATGGGATTGGTAAACGTCGAACCGGCCTGCGCTGGCATGATGGCTCCCACCAGGATGAAGAGAGTGAACAGGATGCGAAACATGACTGATGCTCCATGAAGGGGCGAGGCTTGCCCGCCCCTCGGCTCAACGCCGCAGGCTCTGTCCCTGCTCGCCGAAGAGGTGGACGTATTCGAGGGCGACGGTGAGGGAGACGGCCTCGTCGCACGCAGGCACCCGCCGATCCGTGTTGACCTTGGCCAGCAGCAGTCGCTCCAGACCCTCGCACTTGATGTGCAGGATGGCGGAATCGCCGAGGTTCTCTACCAGAGAGACCCGGCCCTGGAGATGGGCGCCCGACGCCCCCTCTGCACCGACCAGCAGATGTTCGGGGCGGATCCCCAGCTTGATGCTGTGCTGGTCGGTGCAGTCGAACGAGGACTCAGGCACGGCCAGCGCGATCCCTCTGCCCGCTGTCAGCTGCCAGTGTTTCCCCTCTGCTCCCGCCAGTTTGCAGGTCAGCAGGTTCATTTTTGGCATGCCGAGGAAGGTGGCCACGAACTCGGTGGCGGGGCGCTGGTAGAGCTCCAGCGGTGAACCCACCTGCTCGATGTGTCCCTTGTTGAAGACCACGATCCTGTCCCCCAGGGTCATCGCCTCCACCTGATCGTGCGTCACGTAAATCATGGTGGTGCCGAGCTTCTGGTGCAGGCGCGCCAGCTCGGTGCGCATCTGTCCGCGCAGGGCCGCATCCAGGTTGGAGAGCGGCTCGTCGAACAGGAAGACGTCGGGTTCGCGCACTATGGCACGACCGATGGCAACCCGCTGACGCTGGCCCCCCGAGAGCTCGGCGGGCTTGCGATCCAGCAGGTGGGCCAGTTGCAGGGTCTCCGCCACCCGGTTCACCTTGGTGGCGATCTCCGCCTTTGGCGTGCCGTTGAACAGCAGGGAGAAGCCCATGTTCTCGGCCACCGTCAGGTGGGGGTAGAGCGCATAGGACTGGAACACCATGGCGACCCCCCGCCTGGCGGCATCCAGATCGTTGGCGCGCTTGTTGCCGATGTGCAGATCCCCTTCGGAGATCGCCTCCAGCCCGGCGATCATGCGCAGCAGGGTGGATTTGCCACAGCCGGAGGGGCCGACGAAGACGACGAATTCCCCCTGCTTTATTTCCAGATCCACGCCGTGGATGACGGCATTGCCGTTGGGATAGGTCTTCTTGATGTTGTTAAGCAATACGCAGGACATATGAATGTTCTCTCACGAGGGCCCGTGCTGGCCGTAAAACAAGGGGCTCGCCTCGGCGGGCCCGTGAATGGTCAACCCTTGAGACCGGTGGCAGCGAGGAAGCCCGATGCGACTCGTTTCTGGAATATGACGTAGAGGATGGCGACCGGCAGGCCACCTATCAGGGCGGAGGCCATGTTCTGGGCATAGCGCACCCCGTAGGTGTCGTTGAGCTGGGTCAGGCCGATGGGGATGGTCATGTTCTCGGTGGAGCTCACCACCAGGAACGGCCAGAGGAAGTTGTTCCAGGCCCCCATGAAGGTGATGATCGCCATGGCATAGATGATGTTTCGAGACAGGGGCAGATAAACGCGCAGCAGCACCTGCCACTCCCGTGCGCCATCCAGGATGGCCGCCTCGCGAAAGTCCTTTGGGATCTGATCGAAGAAGCGCTTGAGCACGAACAGCACCATGGGCGACACCACCTGGGGCAGGATCACGCCCCCGAGGGAGTCCGCCAGTCCGAGGTGATAAATCTGGCGGAAGAGCGGGATCACCAGGGCCTCGAACGGGAAGATGATGCCGAACATGCAGCACCAGAACAGCAGGTTTGCCCCCCGAAAGCGGAGCTGGGAGAAGCTGTAGGCGGCCAGCACTGTGACGGACAGCGTCAGCACTGTGACCGCCAGCGAGGTGAACACGCTGTTCATGAAGAAGATGGGCAGATCCCCCAGGGTCAGCACCTTGATGAAGGCATCGAGGGTGACGGGGTCGGGCAACCACTGCAGCCCTGCGACGGTTTGCTCCTCCGGGCGCAGCGCAGTGCTGATGGCCCACAGCAGCGGGGCGCCCCACAACAGGCAGAGCAGCAGGGTCAATGAGATGCCCAGCAAGGCGGTAAATGTCAGTTTGCTCTTCATCTTAGCCTCGACGATTGATGAATCTATTAGCCAGGGATTGCAGCACCAGAATGAGCAAGACGATCAGCACGAAGACCACGGCGATGGCCGAGGCATAGCCGGCGTTCTGGTTGACGAACCCGGTCTCGTACATGTAGTGCAGAACGACCTTGGTGCTGTCGAAGGGGCCGCCGCCAGTCAGCAGGTAGGTCTGGCCGAAGATCTTCAGGGAGGCCACCAGTTGCAGGCCGAAGACCATGACGGTCACGGGGCGCAGCTGGCGCCAGGTGATGTAACGGAAGATCCCCCACTCCGAGGCGCCGTCGAGCCGGGCCGCCTCGTAGAGGTCCTGCGGGATGTTCTTGAGCGCCGCGAGGAACAACAGCACGTTGAAGCCGACGGTCCACCAGATGGTCGCCATCGCGACCATGGGCATGGCGAAGTCCGGGTCGTTGAACCAGGCGATCTCGGTGCCCGCGATCAGGTTGACCACCCCAAAGGTGGGGTGCAGCATCCATCCGCCTATCATCGCCATGACGGCGATAGGCAAGATATTGGGGATGAAGAAGATGGCCTGCACCAGGCCGGCGAAGCGGGTGAGCCGGTTGATCAGCATCGCCATCACCAGCCCGAGCGCGGTCAGGGGGATCACGGTGAGCAGGGCGAAGTAGGCGGTTTGCAGCAGTGAATCCCAGAAGCTCGGGTCTTGCAGCAGCTCCACATAGTTGGCAAGGCCAACATAGCCGTGGGTCTCGGTCAGCCCGCTGTCGGTAAAGCTCAACTGCAACGTTTGCAGGGCCGGAATGACAAAGAAGAGCAAAAAGGCGAGCAGGAAGGGGGCCAGCATGAGCCAGGGCGTCATGAGGGCCCCCAAGCTGCCGGCGGGGGTTCTGGTAGTGTCTTTATGATCCATGTCTGCGATCGAACCTGGAATGGGAGAAACGGAGGGGCAGGGGGTGACCCTCTGCCCCGGGGTCATTAACGGGCCGGGCGGCTCATGAACTTGCCTGCGTCGCGCTCGAACATCTGCAGTGCCTTTTCGGTGGGCAGCTGACCGGTCAGGGCCGCAGGGAAGTACTTGGAGGCGGTGGCCTGCAGGGGGCCTGCGGCTCCGCTGTACCAACCGTCCGGGTCATAGACGATGTGGCTGGCGGTGTTGCTGACATAGTCGGCGAGCAGCGGCATCTCCTTGAACTCCTTGGTCTCCACTACCGGTTCATAGGCCGGGATATGGCCACCCTCGGCCCAGGTGATGGCGTGCTGGTTGATGTAGGTGGCGAACCGGGCGACCCCTTTCATCTTCTCGGCCGAGATGGGCTTGCCCTTGTTGTTCGGAATGGCGAGCGCGTGGGAGTCGGCCCAGGCCGCCTGCACACCGTTGAAGAAGGAGGGCAGCGAGGCAACCCCCACCTCGAAGCCGAGCCTGCCGCCCTTCATGCCGTCGTTGACGGAGGGCACTTCCCAGACGCCGTTGAGCATGAAGGCGGATTTGCCCGTCATGAATTCGGTGGTGGAAGAGGCGTAATCCAGCCCCTTGGTGGCGTAGCCGTCGGCATACCACCTGGCCATGGCCTCCATGGCCTTCTGGCCCGCCTCACCATAGACGAACTTGTTGTTCTCTATGGTCTTGCCCCCCTGCTGGGTGATCATGGATAGCCAGAGGCGGTACGGCATATAGGACATGGGAGAGGTCTCCATGCTCAGCCCCATGGCGCCCTGACCTTTGACGCTCTTGAGCGCCGCGTCGAACTGTGCCAGCGAGGTGATGGGCTTGAGCTTGCCCTGCTCGTCCAGCAGGCCGGCCTTGGCCGCGATGGACTTGTTGTAGTAGAGCACCAGGGCATGGGTATCGATGGGCAGCGCATAGGTCTTGCCATCGACGTTCGATTGTTTCCAGAGCAGCGGGAACAGCTTGCCGCTGTCATAACTGGCGGCCTGCATCGCCTGCGCCGTGATGGGCTCCAGGCCCTGGGTCTGGGTGAGGCCGGAGATCTTGGAGAGGTGGATGGTGGCCATGTCCGGACCGCTGCCCATGGCGGAGGCGGTCTTGAGCTTGGTGTAGAAGGGTTCGCCCCAGTTCAGGGTGGTGGTCTCTATTCTGTAGTCGCCCTGGCTGGCGTTGAAACCGTCGACCAGCTGTTTCATGCGGGCGCCGTCACCGCCGTTGAGCAGGGTCCAGTATTGCAGTGTGGTCTGCGCCAGGGTGACGGGAGAGAGCGTCGCGCCCGCGACCAGCAATGCCAGCAGCTTCATCTTTTTCATCATTTGACCTCTATGCGTAGGGTGAGGCGATGCCTAGTGGATCGCCCCGGAGGGGTTTTTTATTCGTCGGTCAGGGACCGGATCAGGGCAACTTCGCGTCCGTCATAAGGGGAGCCATCCGCCTCGAGCAGGTCGTGGAACCAGGTGTCCGCATACTCGGGGAGTTCGCGCTGGATATTGGGCCAGGGCAGATGGGTCTGGGTTTTCCCCTTGACCAGCCCCCACTGGTAGCAGGCGATTTTCCGTTCCTTGAAGAGGGGCAGTTGTTCATGCATGAAGGACTGGGCGTGGCGAGCGAGCCATTCGGTGCAGAGCAGGGGGCGCTCATAGGCCGCGACTATTGCCAGGCTCTTTTCCAGCAGCGCCAGGGGCTGATAGGCATGGAAACTGATCACGTCTGACAGCTCCATGGCCCGGATGTCGGTGGGATGGGCAAAGATGGGCTCATCCGGGCTGAAGTGGTTGGCGGCATGCCAGGCACAGACGGTGAGCGGCTGGCTGGGATCCGCTTCGCGTGCCCAGGCGAAGGCCAGCTCCATCAGATGGTGGCTGTAGGGCTCCATGGCCGGATCGAACTCTTCAGACAGACCGGGGCCGCGGAAGATGCCACGATTGGTCGGCTCGTTGTAGAGGTCCCACACCAGGATGCGATCGTCCTTGGCAAAGGTGCCGACGATGTCCTTGATATAGCGCCCAATCTCATGCCACTGCGTAATATCCATGACAATGTTGCGCCCTGGGCTTGCCGCCGCCTGGCTGTTGTGCAGCTGCTCGACAGGCCCTTTCTGCGGGCCAAGGTAGGGATGATCGCCGGAGAAACCGCAATCATCCATGGGGGTCAGCATGACGCCGATCCCTTCTGCGGCCGCAGCCGCGAGGAAACTGTCGATGCGGGCGATCAGACCGTCCCTGTCTGCCTGCCAGACGATGAAGGGCAGGTTGGTGCGCAGGGTGTTGTAGCCCACCTCTCTGGCCCAGGCCAGCTCCTGCCTGATGGTCGGGAGATCGAAGGTGTCCCGTTGCCACATCTCCGTCCAGTTGACGGCGGTTCTGGGCAAGTAATTGAACCCTCTCAACCAGGGTTGCCTGCTCCACCATTGCCAGGCCCGGTCTGTGGACCACTGTTGTACCGCCATCGAGACTCCCCATTGCTAATCTTTGCTTTTGATTAGCTAATTTTTATTAGCTAATCATGTTGATGGCAAAGGATGAAGGGTGAAATTTGGTGGCTGGTCACAAAATGAACCTGATCAGGGCTCATTCCAATCTCTGGTTTCGCCGTCGCGGTTCACCGCACGGCACCTGTCGAGTGAACGGTGCAAGCCGCACGACGCCATGGTGAGGGCGATAACTTGGCTGGCTCCCCCCTGTTCCCTGGGTTATGATTGGCGAGAAAAAATAACTAATAATATTACCTGGGCGACAGGGACAGCCCGTAATCAATGGCCATATCGATGAACAAGAAACGCATAACCATGAGTGCCATCGCCGCCGCGGCAGGCGTCTCCCAATCCACCGTCTCCTTGGTGCTCAATGGCTCTACCGCGGTGAAGCTCTCCGAAGAGACGAGGCGTCGGGTGATCGAGAAGGCGTCCGAGTTGGGCTACCAGCACAAGCGGGTGGAGCATCAGCCCAAGGGGCCGGCTCCTCGCAAGATTGCCTTTGTATTCAACGGGCTCACCCTCTATGACCCCTTCCTGGATGCGATCAATGCCTGCAATGAACGCGCCTGGGAGGCCGATCGCATGCTGGTGACCTTCGATTATCGCAACAGCCGGGATCTCACCGAGCTGATCGAGCAGGAGATCAATCAGGGAGACTATATGGGGATGATCTTTGCTTCCTCGATGACGCGGCAGCTCCCCGAGATGGAGCTTTCTCCCCAGGTTCCCACCGTCCTGCTCAACTGCTATCTGGAGGCATCAGGCTCACCCGATCGCCCCTCCATCCTGCCTGCCGACAAGCTCGGGGGATACAAGATGACGGCACACCTGTTGGCGCAGGGCTGCCGGCGGATCGCGCTGATTCAGGGAGAACCCTGGATGGAGGCCAACAACCTGCGGCTGGAGGGGTATCGCCAGGCGTTGATCAATCATGACGTGATCCCGGACCCACAACTGGTGCGCGTCGCTAACTGGTCCTTGCACGAGGCCTATGAGCAGACGCGGCAGTTGCTGGCGCTCCCCCAGGCACCCGACGGTATCTTCTGCTGCAGCGACTACATGGCGCAGGGCTGTTATCAGGCCATTGCGGAGGCAGGGTTACGCATTCCGGAAGATATCCTGGTGGCTGGTCACGATAATCAGATGCTGGCCAACGAGATGGTCCCCCCGCTGAGCTCCATCGAGCTGCCCTACGACGAAATGGGCAAGCTGGCGGTGGAGACCCTGATGCAGCTGGCGCAGGGGGAGAGACCGATTGCCCCCGTGATGAAGCTGGAGGGGGAGCTCTTTATCCGGACATCCAGCCAGCGGTTGGTGCATGAGTCGTGAGAGGGGGCATGGCGTTTGTCTGGGATTGGCACCACGGCATGGGATTGAGATAAAGACTTTTCTCTCTCCCCTCTAAAGCACGCCGTCGCCCTCCTGAGTCAGCGTCATCGCCTATCTGGCATCCGCCCGCTGCAGCCGCATGCTCGGCGTCTCGCCGGAGACTCGCTGGAAGAGCTGGCTGCCGGGAGTGCCCGGAACAGCCAGTCGTCAAGGCGCCCTGTCCGCAGGCGGGAAGCGGCTGGTCGGCTTGAGCTTCACATTCCGGATGGTGGGCGCGACCAGATGAGCCCGTTCTTTTCCATCGGAACCTCAGGTACGCGACTCGTTGCGCAGCTTGAGCAGCAGCACAGTGCTGGCCAGCGCCAGCGTGATGCTGTTTGCGATGGTGACCGGTCTATCGCCAATCTTCAGACCGTACACCAGCCACAGCAGCACGCCACAGCCGAAGGCGAGATACATGCCGAGGGAGATGGCCTTGGTCTCCCGGGTTTTCAGGATGTGGACAACTTGCAGGGCAAAGGAGCCTGTGGTGAGAAAGGCGGCGCACAGGCCGAGATAGGCATCATCCAGCCAGAGCACCAGACCCCCCAGGGAGAGTGACAGGGCGATGGCACCGGGCCAGAACAGGGGCGGCATAATCAGGTTCCTCGATAGCGATGGGGGCGGCGATGGCCGGAGGGCGGGCCAGATGATGATCCGGCCCGCCGCATCTTTGTATTGTCCGGTTAAATAGCGTTGGTGGAGCGCCACTTCAGCAGGGCATGACGGACCTTCGCATGCTTGTCTTCGGTGAAGTTGTAACGGGTCATGATGATGACGCGCATGACGCTGCCCACGATCGGCACCAGCGAGATGCAGGTGAAGAGCCCGTCCATGGTGGCCTGCGTCTGCGCCATGTTCGGCTGATAGCCGAGCCAGATCAGCAGGGTGCCGGAGATGCCGCCCGCGATGGCCCAGGCCAGTTTGCCGGTAAAGGTCTGCCCGGAGAAGGCGATGGCGGCGCAGCGGCGGCCGGACTTGAGCTCGGCATATTCGATGGTCTCGCTCAGCATGGCGGAGATCAGCGGGTTGGTGATGACGTTGGCGGCGTGGATCAGGGCGAGGAAGCCGAACACCAGCATCAGGTTGTCGTAACCCGTCGTGTAGAAGCCGACGCGCAGGGCGATCTCCAGCATGGTGAGCATCAGGAAGAGATCGCGCTTCCTGAAGCGCTTGGTCAACACCGGCACCAGCATGCAGGCCATGGAGGTGGCCACGCCTATGGTCCCCATCACAGAGAGCAGTCCGGCGTCACCCATGTTGTAGGTGAAGAAGAAGATGTAGAGCCCGGTCGCCAGGTTGAAGAAGACGTTGCAGAAGAAGGAGCCCAGCACATAGGCCAGCGGCTTGTTGGAGCGCAGGACGCGGAAGGAGTCCCGGATGGTGATCTTGTCATCCGGATTGGGCCTGACGCGCTCCTTCATCTGGCTGGCGCCGATTACCATCAGCGGCAGGGCGATCAGCATCAGGCAGATGGCGCCTTCCATGTAGCCCTTGGTGCTACTGGTGGCGGCAAACAGCTCGGTGAGCTTGGGGAAGATGATGGAGGCCCCGCCGATGCCGATGTTGACCCCCAGCATGGCCACGGTCACGGCCTTGGCGCGTTCTTGCGGCTCCTGACTCATGACAGACGACATGGTCCAGAACGGCACATCGGAGAGGGTGTAGATCATGCCCCAGGCGATATAGGTCACCGCCGCATAGGCCACCTTGGTCGCCATCGGCAGATCCAGCCCGATGAAGCTGAGGGCGGTGACGCCCGCGATCAGGAAGGGCACGAACAGCATGTAGGGGGTAAATTTGCCCCGCTTGAAATTCAGCGTGTCCATGTAGCCGGCGATCAGGGGATCGTTGATGGCATCCCAAATACGGGCGACGAGGAAAATGGCCCCGGCCGCTGCGGGCGATATTCCAAGGATATCGGTGTAAAAATAGAGAATGAAGGAGCCCACCAGGCCGAAGCTCAGGCATTGCCCGACGGCGTAGCTGAAATATCCCGCCAGCTCTCTATTTTGTATCTTCTGGTCTGTCATCTGCCAACCTCTACGACATGAATGGGTTGCGAAGGGCGCCACCTCTGTGGCGTCCTGTTGGTGTTATGAGCGGGTCAATGTGCGGATAAGCGCCGTCTCGCTGGCGGAGTAGGGGGTGCCGTCCTCTTCCAGCAGGTCATGGAACCAGACCCGGCGAAAATCGGGGTCGATATTGCGGACGAAGGGCCAGGGCAGGTGGGTCTGGGTCTTGCCTTTCACCAGGCCCCACTGATAGGCGCCAATCTTCAGCTCCTTGAACAGGGGCAACTGCTGCTCCACCACGCTGCCGACATGGCGTGCCAGCCACTCGGTGCAGAAGATCGGGCGGCGATACTGGCTGACCACCTCCAAGGAGATCCTCAACCCCTCCATGCGCTGATAGGAGTGGAAGCTGATGACGTCAGACAGTTCCATGGCGCGCTTGTCGGTGGGGTGGGTGAAGGTGTTTTCCGGGGTAAATTCCGAGTCACCCTGACCGATGCTGTAGGGGGCGTGCCAGGCGCCGACGGTGAGCGGCTGGGTGGGGTTCTCCTCCCGCGCCCAGACGAACGCCAGCTCCATCAGATAGTGGGCGTAGGTCTCCAGCGCCTCGTCGAAGCGCACCTCCACATCGCCCTCCGCGAAGATGCCGCGGTTGGTCGGCTCGTTGTAGAGATCCCAGATGAAGATCCGTTCGTCACTGGCGAAGGTGTGCACCAGATCGCGGATGTAACGCTCCAGATCGCGCCATTGGGTCGGATCGATGACGACGTTGCGGCCTGGGCTCGCCGCCGCCTGGCTGTTGTGCACGTCGTCCCGCGGCGGTTTCTGGCTGCCCAGATAGGGGTGATCGCCGGAGAAGCCGCAGTCATCCATCAGGGTCATCATCACGCGGATGCCGTGCTTGGCGCACAGGCCGAGGAACTGCTCGATGCGGGCGATCAGGCCGTCGCGATCGTGCTGCCAGACGATAAACGGCAGGTTGGTGCGCAGGGTGTTGTAGCCCAGCGCACTGGCCCAGCCCAGCTCCTGATCGATGGTGGCGGGATCGAAGGTCTCGGCCTGCCACATCTCGGTCCAGTTGACCGCGGTGCGGGGCAGATAGTTGAAGCCCAGCAGCCAGGGCTGCTCGTCATACCAGGCGTTGGCCTGCTCGATCGTCCATTGTTGTACCGCCATCGGAACCTCTCGCTAAAGTTTATTTTGATTAGCTAATTTTATTAGCTGATTTTCGCGATGGCAAAGGAGGAAGGGCAGAAGTTGGTGCTCAGTCACAAAATGAGCTCCCTGGTTGCACTATCGCTTAGAGACGCGCGGTTCGCATCGAGCCCGCGGTGATAAGCCACAGAAGTCGAGCACGAGGGGGATCACGCGGCGGGAACCCCTGATCTTGCGGGTCATGACTGGTGAGAAAGAATAAACTAATAATATTAGCTGGCGGCAGGCTGCCAACGCCTAAGGGAGAAGGCAGCCTGCTGAGGGGAGGCTATTTGTCTGTCGGGATCAAGCGATACCGGGTCTGATGCCGATAGGTCTGACCGGGCAGCAGCCAGGGATCGCCGAGCTCGGGGCGGTTCGGGCTGTCCGGCAGTTGCTGCGCCTCGAGGCAGAGCCCCTGATAGTTCTGCCACTCGCCGCCGCCACGGGCCGGGGTGCCGGCCAGCCAGTTGCCGGTGTAGAGCTGCACGCCGGGCTGATCCGTGTACATCTCCAGGCAAAGGCGCTGGTCACCCGAGATCAGGGTCACGGCGGGCTCATCCTGCGGCCCGTCCAACAGGAAGCAGTGATCGTAGCCACGGCACCGTACCAGCTGCGGATGGTCCTGCCAGTCGGCGCCGATGCGGCGGGTCTGGCGCAGGTCGAAGGGGCCGTCCACCTCGGCCTTGCCGAGCGGGATCGAGCGTTCGTCGGTCGGCAGGTAGCGATCGGCGGCGATGCAGATGAGGTGGTCGCGCACGTCACCGCCATCCAGGTTGAAGTAGGCGTGGCTGGTGAGGTTGACCGGGGTCGTCGCATCCGTGGTGGCGGTCAGCTCGATCACCAGATCCAACTGCTCCAGCCGGTACTCCAGCTCCACTTCCAGATTGCCGGGGAAGCCCTGCTCGCCGTCGGCCAGCCGGGTGCGCAGGCGCAGACGGTCGGCAGCCTGCTCGACCAGCTGCCACGTCCGGTTGTGCACCGAGTCGTGGCCCCCGTGCAGGCAGGTGGTGCCCTCGTTGGCGCTGAGGAGCCACTCCCGACCATCCCGTACCAGCCGGGAGCCGCCGATGCGGTTGGCGAAGCGGCCGACCATGGCGCCGAGATAGGCACTCTGGTTGGCGTAGTCGGCGGGCTCGCAGGCCAGCACCACGTTGCGGTACTGGCCGTCGACGGTCAGGCCCAGTTCGGTGAGGGTGGCGCCGAAGTCGAGCACGCGGGCCTTGAGGCCAGCCTTGTTTTGCAGATGGAACTCTTGCATCAGATGGCCCCCGCCCCGGTGTCGTTGCTGGGGCAGACGTTGTGGCCTGCCCTGATGATGGTGCCTGTGTTGAATGTGGTCATAGCTGGCCCGCCCCGGCGCTGGCACGACAGACGTAGCAGTCTGCCTTGAGGCCGAAGCGAGCCTGATACTCGGCCTCGACCGCCGCGATCGCCGCGGCCACCTTCTCCGGACGCAGCACGGCCACCACGCAGCCGCCGAAGCCGCCGCCCGTCATGCGCACGCCGCCCTCGCTGCCGATCTGGGCCTTGATGATCTCCACCAGGCCGTCGATGGCCGGCACGGTGATCTCGAAGTCATCGCGCATGGCGGCGTGGGACTGGCCCATCAGCTCGCCGAGGCGCACCAGATCGCCGGACTCCAGCGCATCGGCGGCGGCCAGGGTGCGGGCGTTCTCGCCGACCACGTGGCGGGCGCGGCGATAGCTCGCCTCGTCCAGCCCCGCCTTGCCGGCTTCCAGCGCGGCCAGATCCAGATCGCGCAGCGCCTTGACGCCGTAGTGGCGGGCGGCGGCCTCGCACTGCTGGCGGCGGGTGTTGTATTCGCTGTCCACCAGGCCGCGGCGCACGTTGGAGTTGACGATCAGCACCGCCAGATTGCTCGGCATGGGGATGAGGCGGGTCTCCAGGGAGCGGCAGTCCAGCAGCAGGGCGTGATCCTTCTCGCCGCTCGCCGAGATCATCTGATCCATGATGCCGCAGTTGCAGCCGACGAACTGGTTCTCCGCCTGCTGGCCGTTCAGGGCGATCTCGGCCTGGCTGATGTCAAGTCCCTGCGCCTCCTTGAAGGCCTGGCCAATGGCCACCTCCAGGGAGGCGGAGGACGACAGACCGGCCCCCTGGGGCACGTTGCCAGAGACCACCAGGTTGAGGCCGCGCAGGGCATGACCGCGCTCCTGCAGGCACTTCACCACGCCGCGGATGTAGTCGCTCCAGCGCTGATCCGGATGATGGGCGATGGGCTGGTCCAGGCTGAACAGATCGCGCTGGTTGCCGTAGTCGGCGGCGACCACGTGCACCAGGTTGTCGGTGCGGCGGCCGATGGCGACGCAGGTCTCGTAGTCGATGGCGCAGGGCAGCACGAAGCCGTCGTTGTAGTCGGTGTGCTCGCCGATGAGGTTGACGCGGCCTGGGGCTCGGACCAGCAGGTCGGGTTGTTGTTCAAACTGCTCGGCGAAGACGGCGCTGACGCGCTGGCTGGGGGTCATGGGGTCACCTCATTGGCTTTGTAATGAACGGGGGAGAGGGAGCGCAGGCGCTCGGCGGCCTGTTCCGGGGTCAGGTCGCGCTGGGTTTCGGCCAGCATCTCGAAGCCCACCATAAACTTGCGCACCGTGGCGGAGCGCAGCAGCGGCGGATAGAAGTGGGCGTGCAACTGCCAGGCCTCGGGGCTGTCCGACTTGGGCGGCGCGAAGTGCCAGCCCATGGAGTAGGGGAAGCTGCACTCGAACAGGTTGTCGTAGCGGCTGGTCAGCTCCTTGAGCGCGATGGCCAGATCCTGCTGCAACTCCGGGGTGAGATTGAGCAGGGAGGGCACATGGCGCTTGGGCAGCAGCAGGGTCTCGAATGGCCAGGCGGCCCAGAACGGCACCACGGCCAGCCAGTGCTCGGTCTCCACCACGATGCGGGAGCGGTCTTGCAGCTCGCGCTCCACGTAGTCGACCAGCAGCGGGCGGCCATGCTCGGCCAGCCAGGCGCGCTGGTGTTCCTCTTCCCGGGCGATCTCGTTGGGCAGGAAGTCGCTGCCCCACAGCTGGCCGTGGGGGTGGGGATTGGAGCAGCCCATGACGGCGCCCTTGTTCTCGAACACCTGCACCCATTCCCACTGGGCTGACAGCTCGGCCACCTGGCTCATCCAGGTGGTGATCACCGCCTCGATGGCGGGCAGTTCCAGCTCGGGGAGGGTCTTGCCGTGATCCGGCGAGAAGCAGATGACCCGGCTGGTGCCGCGGGCGGCCTCCAGCTTCAGCAGGGGATCCTGCTCGCCGGCGGCGGCCGGGGTGTCCTGCATCAGGGCGGCGAAGTCGTTGGTAAAGACGAAGGTGCCCCGATAGTCGGGGTTCATGTCGCCGGTCACGCGCTTGTTGCCCGCGCAGAGGAAGCAGTCGGGATCGTGGGCCAGGCTCGGCGCCTGGCTCACCTTCTCGACCTGCCCCTGCCAGGGGCGCTTGGCCCTGTGGGGGGAGACCAGCACGTACTGGCCGGTCAGCGGGTTGAAGCGGCGGTGGGGGTGATCAACGGGGTTGAACATCATCACTCCAGTCAATGAGTTGGGAGAATCGTCATGGAGAGGCCGGGGCCTACTCCTCGTAACCGTTCGGGTTGGCGGACTGCCAGCGCCAGCTGTCGGCGCACATGGCCGCGAGATCCCGGCTGGCGTGCCAGCCCAGCTCACGCTCGGCCTTGGCCGGGTCTGCCCAGCACTCGGCGATGTCGCCGGGGCGCCTTGGCTCGATGCGATAGGGCAGGGGGCGGCCGCTGGCCGCCTCGAACGCCGCCACCATCTGCAGCACGCTCTGGCCCTGGCCGGTGCCCAGGTTGTAGGCATGGACGCCGCCCTTGTGGGTGCAATGCTGCAGCGCCTTGACGTGGCCCTCGGCGAGATCCATCACGTGGATGTAGTCGCGTACCCCTGTGCCATCCGGGGTTTTGTAATCGTTTCCAAACACCGAGAGGCAGTCACGGCGACCGATGGCGACCTGGGTCAGAAAGGGCATGAGGTTGTTCGGGATGCCCTGGGGATCCTCTCCCAGGGTGCCGGACTCGTGGGCGCCGACCGGGTTGAAGTAGCGCAGCAGGGTCATGCTCCAGTGGGGCTCGGCAGCCTGCAGATCCTCGAGGATCTCCTCGATGATCAGCTTGGATCGCCCATAGGGATTGGTGGCGCTGCGGGGGAAGTCTTCGCGGATGGGCACGCTTGCCGGGTCACCGTAGACGGTGGCCGAGGAGCTGAACACCAGGTTGTGGACCCCGGCGCGTTTCATGGCCTGCAGCAGCACCAGGGTGCCGCCGAGGTTGTTGTCGTAGTAGTCGAGGGGAATGCGGGTCGACTCGCCGACCGCCTTGAGGGCGGCGAAGTGGATCACGGCCCCTATCTCCTGCTCGGCGAAGATGCGATCCAGCAGGGCCGGGTCGCGGATGTCCCCCTGGTAGAACGCGGGCGCCTGCCCGCTGATGGCGGCGATGCGTGTCAGCACGCCGGTCTTGCTGTTGCACAGGTTGTCCACCACCACGGGCTCCATGCCTGCGGCCTGCAAGGCCAGGCAGGTGTGGCTGCCGATATAGCCGCAACCGCCGGTGACCAGTACTTTCATCCTCTTCTCCACCCTTGGATCCTCACACAGGAAAGTCTGAGAAGGAGTCTAGCCGAGGGGTTGGAAGGTAAACTGTGATCCGGTTAACGGTTTTGTGTAAACGATTACACTTGTTTTTGTCGTCACGAATGCCGTGTGGTGACTTTTTCCCCTGTTATCAGGGACATTGCCCGGTATAATGCGTCATATCGAACCGTGAAATAAGTGAAAACAGCATGAGCACCATCAAGGATGTCGCCCGTTTGGCCAATGTGTCGGTGGCAACGGTTTCACGGGTGATGAACAATTCACCCAAGGCCAGCGCCGCCTCCCGCGAGGTGGTGCTGAAGGCCATGGCCGAACTGGGCTACACCCCCAACGCCAACGCCCGGGCCCTGGTCAGCCAGACCTGCGACACCATGGGCGTGGTGGTGGGCGACGTGGCCGATCCCTTCTTCGGTGCCCTGGTCAAGGGGGTGGCGACGGTGGCGGTCGAGCAGGGGTTGCACCTCCTGATGGGTAATGGTTTTCACCGAGCCCAGCAGGAGCGGGAAGCGATCGAGCTGCTGATCGGCAAGCGTTGCGAGGCGCTGGTGGTGCACAGCAAGGCGCTCGGCGACGAGGAACTCATCGACTATGCCCTGCGGGCCCCCGGCATGGTGCTGATCAACCGCGACATCCCGAGCCTGCGGGGGCGCTGCATCGCCCTCAACAACCGTCAGGGGGCCGCGACCGCGACCCGCCATCTGCTGGAGCTGGGGCACCGCCACATCGCCTTCCTGAGCTCGGATCACGCCATCGAGGATGCCTTGCTGCGCCATCAAGGCTATCAGGACGCCCTGGCCGAGGCGGGGTTGAGCGCCGATCCCGAGCTGGTGGAGAGCGGCATGCCCAATGAGGAGGGTGGGGAGCGCGCCATGCTCAACCTGCTGGCCAAGGGGCTGCCCATCACGGCTGTGGTGGCCTACAACGATGCCATGGCGGCGGGGGCCATCTCGGTGCTGGCGGACAACGGCTTCAAGGTGCCGGAGGAGGTCTCGGTGGTGGGGTTCGATGACATCATCTACGCCAGATACTTGCGGCCCAAGCTCTCCACCATGCGCTATCCCATCGAGCTGATGGCGGCGCAGGCGGCCAAGCTGGCATTGCAGCTCGCTGCGGGGGAGAGCGAGTCGGTGCAGAGCCGCATCTACACTCCGACCCTGATCAACCGTCACTCGGTCGCTCCCGTCAGGCCCTGATCCTTCCCGCCCATTTCACCTGCGACGGGGCCGTCCCCTGCGTCTGCACCAGCGCAGGCGGGGGCTGACTCCTCCATCCCGCGTCCATCGCTGCGTCCGGGCTGCGACAGCTCTCACCGCGGCGACAGCGCTTTGGCGCGCCTAAGATGGGGTCACAGCCGCCATCTACCCTAGTCTCTGCGCCATCATCAGCATCGCTGCACCTTCAAGGCCGGGTGCGCTTCTATGCCGTCTCCGGCCCGTGGAACCGCGGCTGCATTGGCTTCCATCCCTGCCAGCCAGCGCCCTGGCCCCGCCGTGTGCCAGCGAAGCCTGTGCATCTGCGGTACGCCACTCGGCCCGACTGGCTGCCGACGCCCCGGCGTGGAGATGCTTTACCCCTATTTATCCGATTTTTACTCCGTTTTACTTAACAAAATGGGTGTAATCGTTTACATCTGTGTGAGCGAGATCGCCGACCGCCGGTCAAAACTTCCCTACACTGCAATGGTTTTCAGCACTCATGCAGGGAGAGAGAAGCATGCTCAGGGAGATAGTGGCCCGTCAGGACTGGCAGACCCAGGCGATTACGTCGGTGAATCGTCTGCCCACCCATACCCCCTTGTCCAGTTGGCGCAGCGAGGCCGAGGCGCGAGCCGGGCTTCCTTCGCCTTCCCGCATGCTGCTCGACGGCGAGTGGCGTTTTTCTTTCTTCGGTGCCCCCGAGCAGGTGCCAGAGCGCTGGGTGAACGAGGATCTGCCCGACGCGACGGCCATCCGGGTACCCGGCAACTGGCAGCTGGATGCGGCCTACCCAGGGTTGCGGCCTGCGACCGACGTGCCCATCTACACCAACATCAAATACCCTTTCCCCTGCGATCCGCCCAGGGTGCCCGCCGAGAATCCCACCGGCTGCTACTCTCGCGAGTTCGCACTGCCCGCCGACTGGCTGGCCGGCGGCCAGACCCGAGTCATCTTCGACGGGGTGGACAGCGCCTTCCACCTGTTCTGCAACGGCCGCTGGGTAGGCTACTCCCAGGACAGCCGGCTGCCCGCCGAATTCGATCTGAGCCCCTTCCTTCAGGCCGGAGCCAACCGGCTCGCCGCCCTGGTGCTGCGCTGGTCCGACGGCTCCTATCTGGAGGATCAGGACATGTGGCGCATGAGCGGCATCTTCCGCTCCGTGAGCCTGCTGCACAAACCGGCCCGTCATCTGATGGATATCCGGGTGACGCCCGAGCTTGACGCCTGCTACCGGGATGCCCGCCTCAAGATCGATCTGCAGGTCAATGAGGGCAGCGGCCTGGCGGTGGAGGCCAGGCTCTATTTCGGTGAGACACTGATCGCCGAGCGACGCCAGCCGCTCGGCACCGGCGCCATCGACGAAAAAGGGGTTTACGACGACCGTGGCGAGCTGTGGCTGGCGGTGGCGGCGCCGCACAAGTGGAGCGCCGAGACACCCCATCTTTATCGTCTGACCCTGACCCTGCTGGACGAGCAGGGGGCGCCCATCGAGAGCGAGGCTTATGACGTGGGCTTTCGTGCGGTGGAGATCCGTGGCGGCCTGCTGCGGGTCAACGGCCAACCCCTGCTGATCCGCGGCGCCAACCGCCACGAGCACCATCCCGCCACGGGACACGCGGTGGCGCCTGCCGACATGGAGCAGGATCTGCTGCTGATGAAGCGGCACAACTTCAACGCGGTGCGCTGCTCCCACTATCCCAACCACCCCGAGCTCTATCGCCTGTGCGACCGGCTGGGCCTCTACGTGGTGGACGAGGCGAACCTGGAGACTCACGGCATGATCCCCATGGGTCGGCTGGCGCGGGATCCCGCCTGGAGCACCGCCTTCCTCGAGCGGGTCACTCGCATGGTGGCCCGGGACTTCAACCACCCCAGCATCATCATCTGGTCCCTCGGCAACGAGTCCGGCTACGGCCCGGCCCACGACGCCATGTATCGCTGGGTCAAGGGGAGCGATCCGAGCCGCCCCGTGCAGTACGAGGGGGGCGGGGCCGACACCCCGGCCACCGACATCATCTGCCCCATGTATGCCCGCACCCACCAGGATCAACCCTTCCCGGCGGTGCCCAAGTGGGCGCTCGGCAAGTGGATCGGCCTGCCAGGAGAGACCCGGCCGCTGATCCTGTGCGAGTACGCCCACGCCATGGGCAACAGCCTGGGGGGCTATGCCCATTACTGGCAGGCGTTTCGCGATCATCCCCGCCTGCAGGGCGGCTTCGTCTGGGATTGGGTGGATCAGGGGCTGGACAAGCAGACAGACGAGGGTCGCCACTTCTGGGCCTACGGCGGCGACTTCGGCGACGCCCCGAACGATCGCCAGTTCTGCTGCAACGGCCTGCTGTTCCCGGATCGCACCCCCCATCCCTCCCTGGCCGAGGCCAAGCGGGCCCAGCAGCCGTTCGCGCTGACGCTGATCGAGCGGCAGCCGCTGACGGTGGCGATCCACAGCGAATATCTATTCCGCCCCACGGACAACGAAGTCTTGCGGTGGCGGCTGTGTGAGGACGGCGTGGCGTTGAGCCAGGGAGAATGCCTGCTCGACCTGGCGCCCCAGGCCAGCGTGACGCTGACCCTGCTGGATCGGCTGCCGGCCTTCACGGCAGGCTCCCTCGCCTGGTTGGATCTGGCCATAGTGCAGCCGGCCGCCACCCCCTGGGCCGAGGCGGGGCACGAAGTGGCACGTCAGCAATTTATGCTGCCCACGCCGCTGGCGCTGCCCGGCCTCTCTGCCCCCGCCAGCTTGCAAGAGCAATCCGATCGATGGCTGGTCACGGCGGGTGGCACCGAATGGCGGCTGGACAAGGCCAGCGGCCGCATCCTGAGCTGGCGCAAGCGGGGACGCGAACAGTTGCGGGAGGCGATCTGCGATCACTTCTACCGGGCGCCGCTCGACAACGACATTGGCACCAGCGAGGCGGATCACGCCGATCCCAATGCCTGGATTGCCCGCTGGCAGGAGGCCGGACTGAACGATTTGAGCCATCGCTGCCTCGGCCTGGAGGCGAACCCGGCGCAGGGGCTAGTCACGGTACGCCACGGCTACTTCGTGGGCGACGAGCCGAAGGTGCTGACCCGCTGGCACCACAGGTTTGGTGATGATGGCGCCATGGCGCTGGAGATCGAGGTGGAGATCGCCGCAGACCTGCCCTCCCTGCCCCGCATCGGGGCCAGGCTCTGGCTGGCCGACGAGGTCGCCGGGAATGGCGAGGTGAACTGGCTGGGGCGCGGCCCCCACGAGAACTACCCGGACCGCCTGCTGGCCGCCGACCTCGGTCGCTGGCAGTCGTCGCTCGATGCACTGCACACCGCGTATGTGTTCCCGACCGACAACGGCCTGCGCTGCGATACCCGCCAGCTGCGGCTGGGGGATCTGGAGGTGGAGGGGCACTTCCACTTCAGCGTCAGCCGTTACAGCCAGCAACAGCTCGCCCTGGCGCGTCACCAGACCGATCTGGTGGCCGAAGGGGGAGTGCACCTCTGCCTCGATGGCTTCCACATGGGGGTGGGAGGCGATGACTCCTGGAGCCAGAGCGTGCGGCCCGAATTCTGGTTGTTGCCGGGAAGTTACAGCTGGCACTGCATTTTGCGCTAGATGGGCTAGTCTTTCATGGAGAGGCCTCGAAAGAGGCCTTAACTTACATAACTATTTAATTTTTAACAATATTGCTTCTATGTAACAGAGTGTAAACGTTTTCATTTTGTTGCCATGATCACAGACCGTCACACAACAAACTGATTACATTAGGCTGGCGCCAGTTCACATGGTGTACAGCATTCCCTACAAAAACAGATAGAGATCGGAGCATAACAATGAAAAAACTCACGACAGTTGCCACCTTGCTGATGGGACTGATGGCGGGAGCCCAAGCCCAGGCCGATACCCGTATCGGTGTCACCGTCTACAAGTATGACGACAACTTCATGGCCGTGGTGCGCAAGGCCATCGAGAAGGAAGCGGCAGCCAATCCCGGCGTGGAGCTGCTGATGAACGACTCCCAGAATGACCAGTCCAAGCAGAACGACCAGATCGACGTATTGCTGGCCAAGGGCGTGAAGGCGCTGGCCATCAACCTGGTCGACCCGGCGGCGGCCCCTGTCGTGATCGAGAAAGCCCGTGCGGACGAGATCCCCGTGGTGTTCTACAACAAGGAACCGAGCGCAGCCGATCTGGCCAGCTACGACAAGGCCTACTACGTAGGGACCGACTCCAAGGAGTCCGGCATCATCCAGGGCGAGCTGATCGCCAAGCACTGGAAGGCCCATCCCGAGTGGGATCTGAACAAGGATGGCGTCATCCAGTTCGTGCTGCTCAAGGGAGAGCCGGGCCACCCGGATGCGGAAGCCCGTACCACCTACGTCGTCAAGACCCTGAACGACGGCGGCGTCAAGACCGAGCAGCTGCACATGGATACCGGTATGTGGGATACCGCCATGGCCAAGGACAAGATGGATGCCTGGATCTCCGGCCCCAACGCCAACAAGATCGAAGTGGTCATCGCCAACAACGACGGCATGGCAATGGGCGCTGTTGAATCCCTGAAGGCCCAGGGCAAGACTGCCATCCCGGTGTTCGGCGTCGACGCCCTGCCGGAAGCCCTGGCCATGGTCAAGAGCGGCGCCATGGCGGGCACAGTGCTGAACGATGCGGCCAACCAGGCCAAGGCCACCTTCGAGCTGACCAAGAACCTGGCGGAAGGCAAGCCGGCCGGTGAAGGCACCAACTGGAAGATCGACAACAAGGTCGTGCGTGTTGCCTACGTGGGCGTGGATAAAGACAACCTGTCCCAATTCGAGTAATTCCCACCTCCAGGGCAAGGGAGATCCCTTGCCCTTTTTTCAACCAGATGTGATGGCTGATATGACAACACGGCAACAATCAGAATGGCTGTTGGAGATGATTGACGTCAGTAAGAGCTTTCCCGGCGTCAAGGCACTCGATAATGTCAATTTACGGGTCCGTCCTCATTCTGTGCATGCGTTGATGGGCGAGAATGGAGCAGGGAAGTCCACGCTGCTCAAGTGCCTGTTCGGCATCTACGAGAAGGATCAGGGCAAGATCTTCTTCAAGGGCGAGGAGGTCAACTTCACCTCGTCCAAGGAGGCGCTGGAGAACGGTGTCTCCATGGTGCACCAGGAGCTGAACCTGGTTCTGCAACGCACCGTGATGGACAACATGTGGCTCGGCCGCTACCCCACCAAGGGGTGGTTCATCGATCACGGCAAGATGTATGACGACACCAAGCGCATCTTCGAAGAGCTGGACATCGACATAGACCCGCGAGTCAAGGTCGGCACGCTGTCCGTCTCCCAGATGCAGATGATCGAGATCGCCAAGGCATTCTCCTATGACGCCAAGATCGTCATCATGGACGAACCCACCTCCTCCCTGACCGAGAAGGAGGTCAACCACCTCTTCAAGATCATCAACAAGCTCAAGGAGAAGGGGTGCGGCATCGTCTACATCTCCCACAAGATGGAAGAGATCTTCCAGCTCTGTGACGAGATCACCATATTGCGGGATGGCCAGTGGGTGGCGACCCAGTCCCTCGAAGGGCTCACCATGGACAAGATCATCGGCATGATGGTCGGCCGCGAGCTCACCCAGCGTTTCCCGGAAAAAACCAACCAGCCGAAAGAAGTGATCCTCGAGGTCGAACACCTGACGGCCAAGAACCAGCCTTCCATCAAGGACGTGACCTTCAACCTGCACAAGGGGGAGATCCTCGGCATCGCCGGTCTGGTGGGGGCCAAGCGCACCGACATAGTCGAGACCCTGTTCGGCATTCGCGAGCACAGCGAGGGGAGCATCAAGCTTCACGGCAAGGAGGTCGCCAACCGCAACGCCCACGAGGCGATCCAGAATGGCTTCGCCCTGGTCACCGAAGAGCGCCGCTCCACCGGGATTTACTCCCGTCTCGATATCGCCTTCAACTCCCTGATCGCCAACATGGACAACTACAAGGGATCCATGGGGCTGCTCAGCGACAACAAGATGAAGAGCGATACCCAGTGGGTCATCGACTCCATGCGGGTCAAGACGCCGACCCAGCAGACCCAGATCGGCTCCCTGTCCGGCGGCAACCAGCAGAAGGTGATCATCGGCCGCTGGCTGCTGACCCAGCCGGAGATACTGATGCTGGACGAACCGACCCGCGGCATCGACGTGGGGGCCAAGTTCGAGATCTACCAGCTCATCCTGGAGCTGGCGAAGAAGGACAAGGGCATCGTCATCATCTCGTCCGAGATGCCGGAACTGCTCGGGATCACCGATCGCATCCTGGTCATGAGCAATGGCCGGGTCGCTGGGATCGTCAACACCAAAGAAACTGACCAGAGCGAGATCCTGCGCCTGGCATCTCTGTACCTATAAAGACAGGAAGACATTATGGAGTCGGCTAAAAATTTCAACCTGATGCAGGCGCTCAAAGAGAACGGCATCTATGTGGTGCTGCTGGTGTTGCTCATGATCATCGTGATCAAGGAGCCCTCCTTCCTCAGCCTCACCAACCTCAGCAACATCCTGACCCAGTCCTCGGTGCGGGTCATCATCGCCCTCGGGGTGGCGGGCATCATCATCACCCAGGGTACCGACCTGTCGGCCGGTCGCCAGGTCGGCCTGGCGGCGCTGATCGCGGCCACCATGCTGCAGGCCCTGACCAACGTCAACAAGGTATTCCCGACCCTGGGTGAAGTGCCCATCCCCGCAGTGATCCTGCTGGTGTGCGTGGTGGGGGCCCTGATCGGCCTGGTCAACGGCCTGATCGTGGCCTACCTGAACGTGACGCCCTTCATCACCACCCTGGGCACCATGATCATCGTCTACGGCATCAACTCGCTGTACTTTGACTCGGTAGGTGCCTCCCCGGTAGCCGGCTTCGATCCCCGCTTCTCCAACTTTGCCCAGGGGTTCATCCGGATTGGCGGGTTCAAGCTCTCCTACCTGACCTTCTATGCGGCCATCGCCAGCGTCTTCGTCTGGGTGCTGTGGAACAAGACCCGCTTCGGCAAGAACATCTTCGCCATCGGCGGCAACCCGGAGGCGGCCAAGGTGTCCGGCGTCAACGTCGCCGTCAACCTGGTGATCATCTACGCCCTGGCCGGTGTCTTCTATGCCTTCGGCGGCATGCTGGAAGCGGGCCGCATCGGCAGCGCCACCAACAACCTGGGCTTCATGTATGAACTCGACGCCATCGCGGCCTGCGTGGTGGGTGGGGTGTCGTTCGCCGGCGGTGTGGGCACTGTCGCCGGTGTGATCACCGGGGTGCTCATCTTCACGCTGATCAACTATGGTTTGACCTACATAGGGGTCAGCCCTTACTGGCAGTTCATCATCAAGGGCGGCATCATCATTCTGGCGGTCGCGCTGGACTCCATGAAGTACGCCAAGAAGAAGTAAGCATTGGCAGAGAGGGCTGG
The DNA here is from genome assembly GCF_033348475.1 of Aeromonas sp. XH. NCBI lineage: Bacteria > Pseudomonadati > Pseudomonadota > Gammaproteobacteria > Aeromonadales > Aeromonadaceae > Aeromonas > Aeromonas sp. XH. Next base: position 224,715 of record NZ_CP137630.1, read on the forward strand.
AGCAATTCCGGCCCTTTCTCTCTGGAGGGACCCATCCCATGCCATTCAAAGTCAAGATCAACGTCCTCCTGCTGCTCGCCATTCTGGCCACCATCGGCACCGCCTGGTTCAGCGTCAACCACTTCATCAGCGGGTACATCCGCACCCAGGCCACCCAGAACATCAACGAGCAGATAACCCTGGTCAGGGAGAAGCTGGCGGGGGACATCAACCAGAGGGTGCTGCTGGCGGCCAACCTCAATCTCGGGGTGACCAGCGTCAAGAAAGCCCTCCAGGAGACCGGCTTTCACAACATCGTCAAGATCATCGGCGACATGGCATTCGACGTGAACGGGGTGATCGACGACAAGGCCAGGGTCGAGGCCCTGCGCAAACAGATCCCCGCCGCCAACAACCAGATCACCGTCAGCCCGCTGGAGCAGCTGGACGGCAAGCCGGTGATCTCCATCCTGGTACCCCGTGGTGCCGATTCCGCCTACCTCTACTACCTCGACATGAGCGAGTTCAAGACGCTGCTGGAGAAGGTGAGCGGGGAGGGGCGCTATTTCTCCCTCACCGACAGCCAGGGTCGGGAGCTCTACAGCAGCAAGCCCGGGGGAGAGACGGAGAGCCGTCCCAACACGCTGGATATCCGGGGCAGCAGCTGGACCCTGACCGGCTATATCGACCTCGATTACATCCGGGCCATGACCCAGGCGCTCAACCGCAAGATCACCCTGGCCCTGCTCGGGGTCGCGGCCCTGGTGCTGGTGATCTCCATGGTGGCCCTCAACCTGGCCTATAGACCCATCCTCTCCCTGCGCGACCTGGTGCAGGAGTTGTCCCAGGGCAACGGCGATCTGACCCGCCGGCTCACGGTGACCAGCAAGGACGATCTCGGCCAGATCTCGGCGGGCATCAACCGCTTCATCGAGCAGTTGCAGGAGATGATGGGGGAGGTGCGGCAGGCCAGTGGCCAGCTCAACGAGGGGATTTCGGATCTCGCCAGGCAGACGGGCTCGGCACAGGGGCTGCTGGCCGAGCATGTGCGGGAGACGGAGCAGGTGGTCACCGCCATCAACGAGATGAGCCGTACCGCCGTCTCGGTGTCGGAGAGTGCGGCCAGCACGGCCCAGCTCACCGGCCAGAGCCAGCAGCTGGCCAACCAGTCGCGTCAGGTGGTGGATCAGGCCATGGCCAGCGTGACCGCCCTGGTGACCGAGGTGGAGGCCACGGCACGTTCCATCGAGGCCATGCAGCAGGATGTGCAGCAGATCGGCTCCATCCTCGGGGTCATCGGCGGCATCGCGGAACAGACCAACCTGCTGGCTCTCAACGCCGCCATCGAGGCGGCCAGGGCCGGTGAACAGGGGCGTGGCTTCGCCGTGGTGGCGGACGAGGTGCGCTCCCTGGCAGGCCGTACCCAGAAGAGCACAGCCGAGATCCAGACCATGCTGACCCGGTTGCAGAGGGGCACCCAGACAGTGGTGACCGCCATGGGCAACACCCGGCAGAGCTGTCAGGATGCGGCGGAAAACACCAGCAAGGTGAATGCGTCGCTGGATCTGATGGCGGGGGAAGTGGTGGAAATCAACGATCTCATCAGCCATATCGCCACGGCGGCGGAGCAGCAGAGTGCCGTTGCCGAGGAGATCAACCGCAACATGAGCGCCATCGCCGAGGTGATCACCCAGCTCAAGGGCAATGGGGAGCGGACCGCGCACAGCTCGACCGCCATGCAGCACACCTATGACAGGCTGAGGGAGATAGTGGGGCACTTCCGGCTGGAATAAGGTTTGGTCGTGGACACCCTGGCCGACAGCGCCGTGGCCGGGGTGACCCATCAGCGGGCAGGAGTGAAAAATGCCCAAAAAAGATGGGGGCGACTCGCGTCGCCCCCGATAGTCTTATCGCTCAGATCCTTGAACGAAGTTGCTCCCTGCAATCCCTGACTATACCTCTTCCTTTAGGTTTCCCCTTCCCAATCCCTTGGGGTGTCCTTTAGCCATCATGGCCTGACGAGTCATCCTTTCCCGTCGCACTTTCTCCGTCCTGGGAGGTGTCCTTTACCACATCCTGTGGTGAGTCCATTTGCCCAACCCTGGCAGCCAGTCTTCCTGACCGACTTCATTGCGTCCGTGCAGGAGTAACTATAAGGATTTCGCGCAGGGCGACAACGGCATGTTGAAAAACGTTTTTTCTCAACTCGTTTCTCGCGAAATGATATAGAGATTATTTTGTTATTAATCATTGTGTTGTCGGTGTTGCTTGTGGTTTTTTCACGCTTATCTTCCGACTATGGCGAGAATTTTTATGGCGTTTTACTCACTCATGTAATGGTGAATGTCTCACAGGCCGTTTACCTGGGGTTCAGAAATGTCGGCGCTACAGGTGTCGATCGCAGATGGGCGCATGCGGGAGCCGACATCCAGGGGCGTGATGTCGGCCCAATGGCAATCCCGGGGGATTGAAGCGACGGGTCTGGATGGGGGCGAGGGCGAACGAGGGAGGGGAATGGCATCACCCAAGAGGAGTGCATCCCCCCTTGGGTGAGAGGACGTGGGTGGGAGGATCAGTGGTGCTGGCTGCCGCCATACCATTGGCAAAGGTAGGCGGGCACCAGCATCTGGGGTGCCTGGTCGACATGGCATACCACCAGCGGCATGGCGGGGGCGCCCTGGGCGTGGACCAGGGCCGGGGCCATGGGCAGGACCAGGGCGACGAGCAGAAACAGCGACTTGATCTTCATGGTTATCTCCTTGATGACAGAAAAGCGTGTGATCCCGATCACTTTCTGAGTTAAGGCGAACCACGGGTTGGTGCAAGGCGCTGCAATAAATTCAACTAATGAAAAAACTTTGAATCCCGGCTGCAATGGCGCTGATGAGAAAACCCCCGCCGGGATGCGTCCAAAATGCATATCCATATAAGAGACATGGCGTGAAAGCCGTGGGCGCGAAGCCTGCCGTGCGACCTGGCGCAAATGCCATGATCTGGAACAAAAGATGGATTATTCAACCGGAATGGCGAAAGTGACTATTTATGTGGTGAACTCAAGGGGAGTGAATGACGATAAATTCATGGAGAGATATAAAAAATTCAAAAACTGAAATGGATTATTTTATCTTGCTGATTTCCAAGTGATTTTAAAACAATGGCTATCTCTTTATGGATAATGAAAATGAATGAAAACGCTATCTTGCCGGGATTTTACGGGCGTTTTTTGCTTGTTTATGCCATGACGACCCTGGGGCAAATATCGTTTATGTACACTCCGTCATAAATTAACTCCGGAATTTATGCAGTCTGAGTTGAATGTGATCAATGTCTAAGTTTGATGTGACCTCCAGTCCTAATCTCTGCGTCGAAAGGCAAGGGCAGGATAGAACATAAGCCGAATACCCTACATAAAGAATATCCCGCCTTAGCCACGAGCCTGAATAGAAGGAATCTATTCAATCACTCGCAGGGACCACTGCTAGACGGAATATAATCATGAGCAAATTTTATGTAGGTTCTGAAGTTGGCCAGTTGCGCCGCGTCATGTTGCACCGCCCCAACCTCAGTCTGAAGCGTCTGACCCCCTCCAACTGCCAGGATCTGCTGTTCGATGACGTCTTGTCCGTTGAGCGCGCCGGTCAGGAGCACGACAAATTCGCTCAGGTGCTGCGCGATCAGAATGTCGAAGTCTTCCTGCTGACCAACCTGCTGGCGGAAACCCTGGATGTACCGGAAGCCAAAACCTGGCTGCTGCAGCATCAGGTCTCCGATTATCGCCTCGGCACCGCGCTGGCCAACGACGTGCGCTGCTTCCTGGCCGACATGCCGCACCGCGAGCTGGCCCGCATCCTCTCCGGCGGCCTGACCTACTCCGAGATGCCCTACAGCGGCGTCAACATGGTGGTCGGCATGCACGCCCCGACCGATTTCATCATAGAGCCGCTGCCCAACCACCTCTTCACCCGCGACACCTCCTGCTGGGTCTACGGCGGCGTCTCCATCAACCCCATGGCCAAGGCCGCCCGTCGCCGCGAGACCAACCATGTGAAGGCCATCTACCGCTGGCACCCGCAGTTCGCCGGCCAGGACTTCATCAAGTACTTCGGTGACGAAGACCGCGACTACGACAACTCCACCATCGAGGGGGGCGACGTCCTGGTCATCGGCCGCGGCGCCGTGCTCATCGGCATGTCCGAGCGCACCACGCCGCAAGGGGTCGAACACCTGGCCCGCGGCCTGTTCAAACACGGCCAGGCCAAGCAGGTCATCGCCATGCAGTTGCCGAAACACCGCAGCTGCATGCACCTCGACACCGTCATGACCCACATGGACATAGACACCTTCTCCGTCTATCCGGAAGTCATCCGCAAGGACGTGAACTGCTGGAGCCTGACCCCGGGTGGCGCCACCGGCATGAACATCAAGGAGGAGGGTTACTTCGTCACCGCCATCGAGAAGGCGCTGGGGGTGGATCAGCTCAAGCTCATCACCACGGGCGGCGACAGCTTCGAGGCCGAGCGCGAGCAGTGGAACGACGCCAACAACGTGCTGACCGTACGCCCCGGCGTGGTGGTGGGTTACGAGCGCAACACCTACACCAACGAGAAGTACGACAAGGCCGGCATCACTGTGCTGCCCATCCCGGGTGAAGAGCTGGGACGTGGTCGCGGCGGCGCCCGCTGCATGAGCTGCCCGATGGAACGTGACGGCATCTGACAAGACGGCGTGGCGCCGGCAGAGGCTGGCGCCACAGATACCAAGACTCGAGAGTAACACCATGAAAAAACCAACTGTCGTCGTCGCCCTGGGTGGCAATGCCCTGCTCCGTCGTGGCGAGCCGCTTGAAGCTGACATCCAGCGCAAGAACATCGCCACCGCCGCCAAGACCATCGCCCTGATCGCCCAGGAGTACAACGTGGTGCTGGTGCACGGCAACGGCCCGCAAGTCGGCCTGCTGGCCCTGCAGAACAGCGCCTACACCAAGGTCTCCCCCTATCCTCTGGATGTGCTGGGCGCCGAGTCCCAGGGCATGATCGGCTACATGCTGATCCAGGAGCTGAAGAACCTGATGCCGAGCCGCAACGTCACCGCGCTGCTGACCCAGGTGCAGGTCGACCCCCAGGATCCGGCGTTTGCCAATCCGACCAAGTTTATCGGCCCGGTTTATGAAGAAGTGGAGGCCCGCGCCCTAGCTGCAGAGAAGCACTGGTCGGTCAAGGCTGACGGCAAGTTCTTCCGCCGCGTGGTGCCGTCCCCGCTGCCTCAGCGCATCGTCGAAGGCGACGCCATCGAAACCCTGATCGCCCAGGGCCACCTCATCATCTGTACCGGTGGTGGCGGCATTCCGGTGACCTGGGATGGCCAGAGCCTGACCGGCATCGAGGCCGTCATCGACAAGGACATGTCTGCCGCCTACCTGGCCAAGCAGATCAAGGCCGACGCCCTGCTGATCCTGACCGACGCCGATGCCGTCTACCTGGATTGGGGCAAGCCGACCCAGCGTCCGCTGCGGGTCACCAGCCCGGACGAGCTGGCCGGGGTCAAGTTCGATGCAGGCTCCATGGGACCCAAGGTCGAGGCCTCCTGCGAATTCGTCAAGGCGACCGGCGGCATGGTCGGGATCGGTTCCCTGGAAGATGGTCTGGCCATCCTCAGGGGCGAAGCCGGCACCAATATCGTTGCCACTAATACCGTCAATGCCTGAGCCAATGCTCTGGCCTGAACAACTGCGTAGTTAACAACACTGCCCAAATTGGTCTGAACAAATATAGAGAGAACTCATCATGGCTTTTAATCTGCGTAACCGTAACTTCCTGAAACTGCTGGACTTCACCCCGCGCGAAATCCAATACATGATCGATCTGGCCATCGACCTGAAGAAGGCCAAATACGGTGGCTATGAGCGCAAGCATCTGGTCGGCAAGAACATCGCCCTGATCTTCGAGAAGACCTCCACCCGCACCCGCTGTGCGTTTGAAGTGGCAGCCTTCGACCAGGGCGCGCAAGTCTCCTACCTCGGCCCGAGCGGTTCCCAGATCGGCCACAAGGAGTCCATGAAGGACACCGCCCGCGTACTGGGCCGCATGTATGACGGCATCGAATACCGTGGCTACGGCCAGGAGATCGTGGAAGAGCTGGGTGCCTACGCCGGTGTCCCGGTCTGGAACGGCCTGACCAACGAATTCCACCCGACCCAGATCCTGGCCGACTTCATGACCATGCTGGAGCACGGCAAGGGCAAGCGTCTGGATCAAATCAAGTTCGCCTACCTGGGTGATGCCCGCAACAACATGGGCAACTCCCTGATGGTCGGCGCCGCCAAGATGGGCATGGACATTCGCCTGGTGGCGCCGAAAGCCTTCTGGCCGGAAGAGGATCTGGTTGCCAAGTGCCGCCTGATCGCCGAAGAGACAGGCGCACGCATCACCCTGACCGAAGATGTCAAAGAGGGTGTGCTGGGTACCGACTTCCTCTACACAGACGTCTGGGTCTCCATGGGTGAGGCGAAAGAGGCCTGGGATCAGCGCGTGAAACTGATGACTCCGTATCAGGTCAACATGGACGTCATCAACGCCACCAAGAACCCGGATGTGAAGTTCATGCACTGCCTGCCGGCCTTCCACAACGACGAGACCACCATGGGCAAGGAAGTGGCCGACAAATATGGCATGAAGGGCCTGGAAGTGACCGAGGACGTGTTCGAATCCGAGCACAGCATCGTATTCGACGAGGCCGAAAACCGGATGCACACCATCAAGGCAGTGATGGTTGCTACGCTGGGCGACTGAGGTCGCAGTAGTGGTGCCGGGGGGTGACCCCCGGCTTTTCGACCATGTGACAGCGGAACAACACCTCTAACCCTACAACCCGCAGCCTGCATGGATACCACACCCACAGAAGGAAGCTGGACCATGACCAAATTCAAGTTCCCGTCAGCCTACACCATATTGTTTGTGCTGATCGCCCTGGTGGCCGCCCTGAGCTGGATAGTGCCCGCCGGCAAATATGAAATGACCATGAACGAAGCCCTCGGTAAGGAAGTGCCGGTCGCCGGTACCTACAAGCTGGTGGATGCCAATCCCCAGGGGATCGTCGACGTGCTGCTGGCCCCCATCGACGGCCTCTACAACCACGACACCTATGAGGCGGGCGCCATCGACGTCTCCCTCTTCATCCTGATCATCGGCGGCTTCCTTGGCATAGTGACCAAGACCGGGGCCATCGATGCCGGGATCGAGCGCGTCACCGACCGCCTGCGCGGCCGCGAGGAGTGGATGATCCCGATCCTGATGGCGCTGTTTGCCGCGGGTGGCACCATCTACGGCATGGCGGAAGAATCGCTGCCCTTCTACACCCTGCTGGTGCCGGTGATGATGGCCGCCCGCTTCGACCCTGTGGTGGCTGCTGCAACCGTATTGCTGGGGGCCGGTATCGGTACCCTGGGTTCCACCATCAACCCCTTTGCTACCGTTATCGCCGCCAACGCCGCCGGCATCTCCTTTACCGATGGCATCTGGTTGCGTGTCGCCATGCTGGGGGCCGGCTGGCTGCTGTGCGTAGCCTACGTGATGCGCTACGCCAAGATGGTGCGCAACAACCCCAGCAAGTCCCTGGTGGCCGACAAGTGGGAAGAGAACCGAGCCCACTTCCTCGGCAACAAGAGCGACCAGATGCTGGAGTTCACCCTGACCCGCAAGATCGTGCTGGGTATCTTCGTCGCCGCCTTCGCCGTGATGATCTACGGGGTGGCCGTGCTGGGCTGGTGGATGGCGCAGATCTCCGGCGTCTTCCTGGCCGCCGCCATCATAGTGGGCGTCATCTCCCGCATGAGCGAGGAGGAGCTGACCTCCAACTTCATCGACGGTGCCCGCGATCTGCTCGGCGTGGCCCTCATCATAGGTATCGCCCGCGGTATAGTCGTGGTGATGGACAACGGCATGATCACCCACACCATCTTGCACAGCGCGGAAGGCATAGTGACCGGCCTCTCCACCGTGGTGTTCATCAACGTGATGTTCGCGCTGGAAGTGGTGCTCTCCTTCCTGGTGCCCTCCTCCTCCGGTCTGGCCGTGCTGACCATGCCGATCATGGCGCCACTGGCCGACTTCGCCAACGTGGGCCGCGAGCTGGTGGTCACCGCCTACCAGTCCGCCTCCGGGCTGGTGAACCTGGTGACCCCGACCTCCGCCGTGGTCATGGGGGGCCTGGCCATCGCCAAGGTGCCCTATGTGCGCTACCTGAAGTGGGTGGCCCCGCTGCTCGGCCTGCTGACCGTGCTGATCGTGGCCTGCCTGAGTCTTGGCGCCATGCTGGCCTGACGAAGAGATCGACACCGCAAACGGGAGCCAGTGGCTCCCGTTTTTTATGGTTGCGGCTGATCCCCGGCAAACCGCAGGCAACAAAAAGGCGACCCAAGGGTCGCCTCGCTGCGTCGAAGGGAGGTGCTAGCGCGCCTGCTCCAGGGTGCGCACCACGGCGGCGTGGGCCTGGCGGGTGCGGCTGATGTGGCGCGGGGCGATCAGCACCACGTCGTTGCCGGCCACGGCCCCCAGGATCTCCGGATCGGCGTGGCGATCCAGCAGGCGGGCGACCACGGTGGCGGCCCCCGGTGTGGTGTGCACCAGCACCATCTGCTGGTTGTGGACCACGGCGCGCACCATGTCGTGTACCGAACGGGTGCTGCCGGCGGGCTCCAGCTGCTCGTCCACCAGGGTGTAGACCTTCTTGCCGTTGGCGTTCTGGGCCTTGGCCACGCCTAGGCGGCGCAGCAGGCGGGAGATGGTGGACTGGCTGATGTCGGCGAAGCCGCGCTCCGACAGCTCGCGGCGGATCTCTTCCTGGGTGCTGTAGCAGTGCTGGCCGATGATCTGGCGGCAGGCATCCAGCTGAGCCTGGTCGGACTCTGGTTCCTGGGAGCGAGTGAGGGTCTTGACCATGGCGACTTTCCTTTGATGATGACCGATGGCTATCCTCGCTCAGTCTGTCATTCCGGTTTTTCATAGCAAAAAACACTGATGACGAGCGTTCAAGCAGGTGATGAGCAATGCCTAGCCGTTCTGAGATGGCAAATTATAACCAAAGGGGGAATAAGTGATGTGACAGGGTTCAAAAATGGGCCCAATGGGGCCCACATGGATATCTTTTGCAGGCGAGAAATCAGTAGCGCTCGCTGACGATCTCCTGGGTGAAGGACTTCTCGCAGTACTTGCACTTCATGCGCACCGCACCTTTCACCTCGCGCACCCGGAAGTAGCTGTCCACCGGCTCGTTGTGGGAGATGCAGTTGGAGTTGGGGCAGTGGAACACCCCTTCGATGAACTCCGGCAGCGCCAGCTGGTGCTTCTTCACCACCACGAAGTCTTCGATGATGTTGACGGTTGCCTTGGGGGCGAACAGCGCCAGCTGGTTGGCCTGCTGCTCGGTCAATCGGGTGTTCTCGATCTTGATGAGATCCTTCTTGCCCAGCGCGCCGGATTTCAGGTTGAAACCGACGGTGATCCGCTCCTGGGTCTCGATCAGCTGGAACAGCTTGAGGATCTTGATGCCCTGGCCGGCGGGGACGTGGTCGATGACGGAGCCGTGACGGATGGCTTCGACTTGCAGTTGGTTCTTCTCGGACATGATGTTCCCCTTTCCCTTAGACGGTTTCGTTCAGTACCAGTGCCAGCAGTGCCTGGCGCGCATAGACCCCGTTCTCCGCCTGCTGGAAGTAGTAGGCGTGGGGGGTCTTGTCGACGGCCACGTCGATCTCGTCGACCCGGGGCAGGGGATGCAGGATCTTCATGGTCGGCTTGGCCCCTTCCAGGGTGGCCAGTTCCAGCACGAACTTGGCGGCCATGTGCTTGTACTCGGTCTCGTCGAAGCGCTCCTTCTGGACGCGGGTCATGTAGAGGATGTCGAGCTCCGGCATCACCTCTTCCATGGTCTCGTGCACGCTGAACTGGATGCCCTTCTCCTCCAGCTCCTCGCACAGGTAGTCCGGCATGGCCAGCGCCTCGGGGGAGATGAAGAAGAAGCGGCAGTTGAACAGGCTCAGGGCCTGGGCCAGGGAGTGGACGGTGCGGCCGTATTTCAGGTCGCCGACGAAGGCGACGTTGAGGCCGTCCAGGCGCCCTTGCGTCTCGTGGATGGAGAAGAGATCGAGCAGGGTCTGGGTCGGATGCTGGTTGGAACCGTCACCGCCGTTGATGACCGGCACCCGGGAGAACTCGGAGGCGAGGCGGGCGGCGCCCTCCTTCGGGTGGCGCATCACCACCGCATCGGAGTAGGAGCCGATGATCTTGATGGAGTCGGCCAGGGTCTCGCCCTTCTTGGCGCTGGTGTTGCCGCCGTCGGCGAAGCCGATGATGTTGCCGCCCAGGCGCTGGACGGCAGTTTCGAACGACAGTCGGGTACGGGTGGAGGCCTCGAAGAAGCAGCTGGCGACCAGCTTGTCTTTCAGCAGGCGGCTGTCGGGTTCGGCCTTCAACCGCTGTGCGGTGGCGACCACCAGTTCCATGTCGGACCGGGTCAGATCCGAGATGGAGATGACGTGTTTGTTATAGAGTGGATTGGTCATCGTCTGCATTCCCTTTGACATCAATGAAGGTTTTTCCGGCACAAAAAAAAGCCCCTGAAACAGGGGCTCTTTTTAAAAACAACTGGGGATCTGTGGGGCGGGAACCGGAAACAACGGGGCCGCTCTGGTGCGCTCCACCCGTCTGCAAGGCTGCTTTTTTCATCAAAAACGGCATCGTCCTGTCCCGACCTTTTTTCAAACCGGACAGATTATAGGGCCGCTTTTTGAATTGTCAAAAATTTATTTGATAGGCAGGATTCGCCTGGGAAAACGTTTAAGTATCGCGAACGGGCCGGCAAATCCACAGCTCGTGTTCATCTCGCAGCGGCGCGCCGTCTTCGGCCATGCTGCGCAGGTAGCCGAGTCTGTGGTGTCCCTCCAGCAGGCAGTATGGGCGGGGCAGGGGCTGGCCGTCGGGGTAGCAGGCATCGGGCTCGGGTTCCAGCACTATGATGGGTTCGGACCAGGTGCCGAGACTCAGCATCTTCTCCCCGAGCCAGGAGCGGCGCACGTAGCGATTGTGGCGCAGCATCTCGCCCCAGCGGTCGATGACCTCCATATGGCGGGAGTCGATGTTGGCGACAATCTGCGCCGTGGGCCAGCGTTCCCGCTCGAAGCGGTGGCTGGCGAGGTCGATAAAGCTCCAGTTGGATTCAAAACCGCGCCAGTGGCGGTAAATCCACTGGGCAAGCACGTTCGGGGGAATGAAGGGCACCAGGGGATAGACCCGCTCGAGGTAGTCAGCCAGGGACTCGGTTTTGCGCTCATCCCTGAAGTTGAGCGGTGCAAGTTGTTGCAGCAGTCGGTAATTGAGCATGGGCGGCCTCCCTGTACCTGATTTCACCCTACCCCCATTTGTGTCCCATTCCTACCCCGTTGGGGCTGCAAATACAGCAGCTTACCCCTGCTCCTTGCAAGAATGACGGGGATTTGCTCGTCATTTGTTCGATCGCATCGAAAGTGAGAAAAAAAGCCTTTACCTTTGAACCCCGCTTTGTATACTACGCCTCGTTTGTTGCAGGGGCGTAGTTCCAATTGGTAGAACAGCGGTCTCCAAAACCGATGGTTGCGGGTTCGAGTCCTGCCGCCCCTGCCATTTTTCAGAAAGGCCAGCTCATTGAGCTGGCCTTTCGCATTTCCGACGTTTGCCGCCGCCTCCGTTAGCCTCTTTTCCCCCTCTTCGCCGCTGCCATTTCTGCCAATGGAGGCCGCTTTTCCCCTGTGCTACACCTTGCTTCCTGCCAGATGGCGCCCTCAGGCGCATCGCATCCGGCGGGCCCAAGGCGCTTCAACAAGGAGAGAGCGATGAACAAGGCAGTGGATACGCGTCACCCCCATGCCCATGCCGGTGGCTGGGTCCCCCGGGATCAGGCCCATGTGGCACGCTGGGTGCAGCGGCTGCGTCAGGCGGTCACCCGCCAGCCGCGCCCGCTGGTGGCACCAATCGCCGGGCTGAAGGCGCTGGTGGAGCAGGATCCTGTCCTGCATCTGCAGGCCCAGGCGATGTTTGACGAGGCGTGGCAGCACGAGCAGAGCACGCCGCTCGGCCAGATCGAGGTGCGCAGCTTCGACGAGTTCCTGCTGCTACTCAACGGCATCATGACCACGGCCCCGGAGGCCTATCAGGATGTGAAAACCCAGGAGCCCGCCGGGCTGATCGGATTTCCCATCAATGCCCTGCTCAACTGGCCCATGGCGACGGTCGCCGGCTACGACTTCTTCGCCAATGCGCTGGTGAACCAGCAACTGCGCAAGATCCTCGGCTACTGGGCCGACTTCCTGCAAAGCCCCGCGTCCCGCTATGTGCTGACCGAGTCGGTGAGCCCCCTGGATCGCCAGACCCTGATCGTTCCCTGGCTCGGCGAGGTGGCGAAGGAGGAGATGGTCCGGGTGGCGCAGGGGGCGCTCGGGGCCGGCGACAACCCCACCCCAGACCGCTTCGAGGAGATCTTCCACACCGTGCCGGGAGAGCAGTACGAGGGCTTTGCCAGCTGGGACGACTTCTTCACCCGCCGTTTCTGCCCCGGCGTGCGGCCGGTGACGGCCCCGGATGATGACAGCGTGATCGCCAATGCCTGCGAATCGGCCCCGCTGCAGGTGGTCAGAGGGGTACGGCGGCAGGATGCCTTCTGGCTCAAGGGGCAGCCCTATTCCCTGGACAACCTGCTGGACTTCGACCCGCGCGCCGCCGCGTTCGAGGGGGGCACTCTCTATCAGGCCTTCCTCAGCGCCCTCAGCTATCACCGCTGGCACAGCCCGGTGAGCGGCACGGTGCGCTCGGTCAAGGTGGTCAACGGCTGCTACTACCTCGCCAACCGGTACCAGGGCTTTGGCAACCCGGAGGGGCCTGACCCGAGCGCCCCCAACCAGTCCCAGCCCTTCCTCACTGCGGTAGCGACCCGGGCACTCATCTTCATCGAGGCGGACAACCCCAAGATCGGCCTGATGTGCGTGGTGCCGGTGGGCATGGCGGAGGTGTCGAGCTGCGAGGTGACGGTGCAGCCGGGGCAGCGGATCGCGAAGGGGGAGCAGCTCGGCATGTTCCACTTCGGCGGCTCCACCCACTGCCTGCTGTTCCGCCCCGGGGTCGAGCTGGCGTTCGACTTCTACGGCCAGCAGCCGGGGCTGGAGGCGTCCAACCTGAGGATCAACACGGCGCTGGCGCGGGTCGGATAACCCCGCCTCCGATAGCACGAGGCCGCCTTCGGGCGGCCTTGTTGCATTCAGGCCTGCTGCCGGAGAAGCAGATCCAGGTAGGCACCTTCTATCAGTTGGGAGGGCTCTACCTCAAGCTGCGCCATGATGTCGTTGGCTTCCTGCATCCCCGCCTCAAGCGGCTCGTCCTCCTCCAGCACCACCTCCAGTTCGAGGAAGTGGCCAAGCCCCTGCACCTGATCGAGGTGGATCCGGGTTCTGCCGACCAGCAACAGGGTGCGCTTCTTCTGCACCCTGCCGATCTGGCCCCAGGCCAGGCTGAGGGTCTCCCGCAGGCGATCTGGTTCATGTGTCGGGGTCAGCTGATAGAAGCTCTCCTTGGGGCCTTGTTGATCGGCGCGGCGGTAGAAGATGAGCTCGCCGGTCGAGGGGGAAAAGGTTCGCAGCTTCAGACGACCGGCGTCACAGTGAAAGAAGGAGTCATCCTGCTCGATCTCGACGGGGCCCTGATCGGCGATGGCGAGTGCCTTGGGGAGTAGATCATCTATCCGCTCTATGCTGGCTTTGATCTCGATATTTCGGGGCATGGCAGGTTTATCTATCAGGGTTTGAAGGAGTCCACCCTAGCACGGATTGCGTCCCTGCATAGCCATCTGTCGAGACGGATATCGGCTGAAGACTTGGTAGTTTTTCGTGACCCACGGCATAACCTGTTGCCGAGTCATGATAAATCAACAGGATTCACTAAAGTCTGCTCCTCATACTGCCGATAGATCTACCAAGATGGGGGTATTTCCGACCCCCGGCTACCACAAGGATTCGTTGTCATGACTCTCTCGTTGCGCGGCAAGTTGCTCGCGGCCAGCCTGGGGGTAGTGCTGCTGATGGCAGCCCTGCTCGGTATCGTCGCCTTCCACACCCTCAAATCCCGCACCCTGGGCGCCATCCAGAGCGAGGCGGTCAACTACGGCCACGCCCACTCGGTGGCCATCGGCAACTGGCTGGCGGATCGCAAGCACGCGGTCGATGCCCTGGCCGCCGTGATTGCCGACAATCCCGAGACGACCCTGGTGTCGCACCTGCTGCAGACCCGCACCTCGGGCGGCTTTGGTCTGACCTACTTCGGCTCGGAGCAGGGAGAGATGACCCGCCACGATCCCTCCCTCAACACCGCCAACTACGACCCCAGGGTGCGTCCCTGGTATCAGAACGCCAGCAAGGCGGGCCGACTCATCGTCACCGCTCCCTATGTCAGCGTGACCATGCAGCAGATGGTGGTGACCCTGGCCGAGCCGGTGAGCCACCAGGGCCGGGTGATCGGGGTCGCCGGGGCGGATCTCTCCCTCGATGCCCTCATCGACGAGGTGCTGGCCATGAAGGTACAGGGGGAGGGCTACGCCATGCTGCTCGATCGTGCCGGCCTCATCGTCGGCCACCCGAACAAGGAGCTGGCGCTCAAGCAGGTGGCGGAGCTGGATCCCGGCCTCACGGGGGCGGCGCTGGATGCGTGGAGCCGGGACGGCGAGCTGCACGGCGCCAACCTGAACGGGCGCGAGGTGCTGCTCTCGGTACAGGGGGTGCCCGGCACCGACTGGCTGCTCGCCATGGTGATGTACAAGGACGTGCTGGAAGCCCCGCTCGCCACCCTGCTGTGGCAACTGGTGGGGCTGACCCTGGTGCTGTTGCTGGTGTTCGGCGCCCTGCTCATCGCCATGTTCAACTACCTGTTCGCCGATCTCGGCCGGGTGTCGAAGGCGCTTGCCGCCATCGCCCACGGGGAGGGGGATCTCACGGTGCAGATCGCCACCAGCAGCAAGGACGAGGTGGGACTGCTGGCCCAGAACTTCAACCTGTTCGTGACCCGGCTGCACGGCATCGTCAGCCGGTTGCGGGACGTCACCATAGAGCTGGCGGCACAGTCCAGGACCCAGGCGGCGGGGGCCGAGGCACGCAGCCAGCGGGTGCGCCAGCAGCAGGATGAGATCGTAATGGTGGCGACCGCGGTGACCGAGATGGCTTCCGCCACCCAGGAGATCGCCGGCAACGCCGAGTTTGCCGCCACTACCGCCGGGGAGGCGGTCAGCCTGGCCGTCGCCGGCCAGTCCCAGGTCGGCCAGAGCCAGCGCAGCATCACGGGGCTGGCGGACGAGGTGTCCGACGCGAGCCAGACCATTCACGAGCTGGACGGCCACGCCCAGCAGATCAGCGGCATCCTGGCCACCATCAGCGGCATCGCCGAGCAGACCAATTTGCTGGCGCTCAACGCCGCCATCGAGGCGGCCCGGGCCGGGGAGCAGGGGCGGGGCTTCGCCGTGGTGGCGGACGAGGTGCGGGTGCTGTCGCGCCGCACCCACGACTCCACCGCCGAGATCCAGCAGATGATCGAGGCCCTGCAGCAGACCACCCGCCGCGCCGTGGGCGGCATGGAGACCAGCCGCCGGCTCGCGGGCACCAGCGTGGAGGATGCGGAATCCGCCAACCAGAGCCTGGCGCGGATCAACGAGGCCATCGGCTCCATCAGCGACATGGCGACCCAGATAGCGGCGGCGGCCGAGGAGCAGACCTCGGTGACCGGCGAGATCAGCCGCAACACCGAGAACATCCGCCACGTCTCCCAGGCGCTGGCGGAGCAGGCCGGGGAGGAGGCGGCTCAGGCCGCCGAGCTCAAGTCACTGACCGAGCGGCTGGAGCAGGAGATAGGACGCTTCCGGCTCTGATCCTCCCGTCATTCAGCCAAGAGAAAGGGCAGCCCGCGGGCTGCCCTTTTGTGTTGCCAGCTCAGGGGGTCTGACTGACCCGGATCAGCTGGTCGGTGGCAAAGCCGAGCACCCTGGCTTGCGCGATCAGGGCCTGCACCTTCTCCTCGGGCGGGTTGGGGGTTCGCGAGAGGACCCAGAGGTACTGGAGGTTGTAGCTGCTCACCAGGGAGAGCTCGTAGTCGGTCGCCAGCACGTTGTAGCTGCCGTAGAAGGGGCCGAAGAAGCTCACCTTGAGGCGTCCCTCGTCGCGCTCGCCCATGAAGTAGGCGCGCCCCTCGGCCTCGCGCCACTGGCCGTCCTCGTCCTGGCCCCGGTTCAGCACCCTGACGCCGCCGTCGTCCCTCAGGCTGTAGCTGGCGGTGACCCGGTTCAGGCCGCGCTCGAAACGGTGATCGAGTCGGGCCACCTCGTACCAGGTGCCCAGGTAGCGGTCGAGCTGGAAGGGCTTGACCACCTGGTGCCCCTGTGGAATGCCGGTACAGGCGGTGACCAGCAGGGCCAGAAGCAGGATCAGCGTGCGCATGTCATCCCTCCACGATACGCAGTTGTCCCGAGCGAAAACGCACCGCGTGCTCGCTCGGGGTGTTGCCAAAGAAGCGCTTGTACTCGCGGCTGAACTGGGAGCCGCTCTCGTAGCCCACCTTGCCCGCCGCCACCCCGGCCTTGAGGCCGTCGTGCAGCATCATCAGCCGCGCCCGGTGCAGGCGGAGGGTCTTGATGTACTGCAGGGGCGAGGTGGCGGTAGCCGCCTTGAAGTGGTGGTGGAAGGCCGAGACGCTCATGTTCGCCTCCCGGGCCAGCTCCTCCACCGTCAGGTTCTCGGTAAAGCGCTGCTCCATGATACGCAGCACCCGGGCGATCTGGCTCACCTGGCTGTGACGGCTGGCCATGGCGAGCAGGGCGGGGGCCCCCGCCTCATGCAGGGCGTGGAACAGGATCTCGCGCACTATCTGGGACCCCAGCACCCGGGCGTGGAGCGGCTTGTCCATCACGTCGATGAGGCGCTCCACGGCGCAGAGCATGGTCTCGGAGAGGGGCACGGAGACCACGCCGCGGCCAGGCTCCGCCGGGGCGGGGGCCGCGTCCCCCATCTCCAGCAGCAGGGCCTGCAGCGCCGCCACGTCGATCTCCACCGAGAGCCCCACCAGGGGGGATTCGGGGGAGGCGAAGCACTCGCACTCGCAGGGCAGCGGCAGGGTCATCATCAGGTAGTGCTCGGGGTCGTAGCGGAAGGTGAAGTCCGAGAGATAGCCCACCTTGTGCCCCTGCAGGATGATGATCATGCGCGGGCGGTAGAGCACCGGGATGCGGTCGTGATGCTCCGTGGTGTAGATGAGGTGTACGCCGGGCACGGGGGCGGCGGTGATCCCCGGGTGGGGTGCCAGGGCGGCGAGTCGGCTGGCGAGGGCGGACTGGTGGGTCGCCGCGATGGGCTGATTTGTACTCATTTATCCAGGCTCAGTAGAAATAGGCAAGAAATCGGCAGAAAGCTCACTTGATGGTAGGTGGTTATAAGAGAAAAATGCAACCCATACCTTACCGACTACGACCACTCCGGGAGATCCCATGAACAACTTCATCCTGCACACCCCCACCAAGGTGCTGTTCGGCAAGGGCCAGGTGGCCCAGCTGCGCGGCCAGATCCCCAGCGACGCCCGCATCCTCGTCACCTACGGCGGTGGCAGCGTGGTGCGCAGCGGCCTGCTGGACCAGATCCGCAGCGAGCTGGCCGGCCTGACCCTGTTTGAATTTGGCGGCATCGAGCCCAACCCCACCTACGAGACCCTGATGGGCGCCGTCGAGCTGGCGCGCGCCGAGCGGATCGACTTCCTGCTCGCCGTCGGCGGTGGTTCCGTGCTCGATGGCACCAAGTTTATCGCGGCGGCCGCCCACTACGATCCGGCCAGGGATCCCTGGCACATCCTCGAGACCGTCGGGGGCGAGGTGGCCTCCGCCATTCCACTCGGCAGCGTGCTGACCCTGCCGGCCACCGGTTCCGAGATGAACATGGGCGCCGTCATCACCCGCAAGAGCACAGGGGACAAGCAGCACTTCTTCTCGCCCTTCGTGATGCCGCGCTTCGCCGTGCTCGACCCCGTGCTCACCTATACCCTGCCCGCCCGTCAGGTGGCGAACGGGGTGGTGGATGCCTTCATCCACACCCTGGAGCAGTACCTCACCTACCCGGTGGATGCCAAGGTGCAGGATCGCTTCGCCGAAGGGCTGCTGCTGACCCTGATGGAGGAGGGCCCCAAGGCGCTGGTGGAGCCGGAAAACTACGACGTGCGTGCCAACATCATGTGGAGCGCCACCCTGGCACTGAACGGCCTGATCGGTGCCGGCGTGCCCCAGGACTGGGCCACCCACATGCTGGGCCACGAGATCACCGCCCTGCACGGTCTGGACCATGCCCAGACCCTGGCGGTGGTACTGCCTGCCCTGCTCAATGCCAAGCGCGAGCAGAAGCGCGCCAAGCTGCTGCAATACGCCGAGCGGGTCTGGGATCTGCGCAGCGGCAGCGAGGCCGAGCGCATCGACGGTGCCATCGCCGCCACCCGCGACTTCTTCGAGCGGATGGGGATCAAGACCCGGCTGCGGGATTACGTGGCCGACGCCCGTATCGACGCCCTGCTGGCCAAGCTCGAAGAGCACGGCATGACCAGCCTGGGGGAGCACGGCGACATCGACCTGGCCCAGAGCCGGCATATTTATGAGGCCGCCTGGTAAGCAGAGCACGCCTGAACCGGGCTGCAGGTCCGGTTGTACCAGGGGGCCCGACTCCGCCGGATGGCGGGGCAGCGGCCCCCTGATCGTTGCAAAATGGTTACTTTTTCCCTTTTCATCTCATCAGATGAGCCAATGGCAGATTTCATAAGAACAAAAAACGCTAAGGTAGAGAGCGGCCCAAACATTTTTTTTGACTGGTTGGATCACTTTTTTTGGCGCTTTTTGCTGGTATAAGCCCCTAATTTGGTTTGTTTTTTTTAATCGTGCGCCGGGATGGGTTGAATTCTGTACCCGACCGTCCGGGGCCGTGGTTGTAATAAAACTCCAAAATTTGATACTAATCACCCTCGCGCCTGAAAAGCGGGGGCCTGACCGTGACAGGAGGTCGAGGTGAAGCCTGCTGATTTTCATAACAAAGGGCCCGTGACCTGCACTTTGATCATGCCTTGTCCCCTCAGACATGAGAGACTGGGCAATGATTGTTTATTAACCATCAGGGAATAGTCATGCAGATTGGAATACCGAGAGAGAGTCTCGCCGGTGAGACCCGGGTCGCAGCGACCCCGGCCACTGTCGAGCAGCTGAAAAAGCTCGGCTTCGAGGTTGCCATCGAGGCCGGTGCCGGCCTGCGAGCCAGCTTCGATGATGCCGCCTTCGAGGCTGCCGGTGCCAGCGTGGTACCGAACGTCTGGCAAGCCGACCTTGTCTTCAAGGTCAACGCGCCGACCGAGGCCGAAATCGCACAAATTAAGGATGGTGCCACCCTGGTGAGCTTCATCTGGCCCGCCCAGAACCCCGAGCTGGTCAAGAAGCTTTCCGAGCGCAACATCAATGTGATGGCGATGGACATGGTGCCGCGGATCTCCCGTGCCCAGTCCCTGGACGCCCTCTCTTCCATGGCCAACATCGGTGGCTATCGCGCCGTGGTGGAAGCCGCACACCAGTTCGGTCGCTTCTTCACCGGCCAGATCACCGCCGCCGGTAAAGTGCCGCCCGCCAAGGTGCTGGTCATCGGTGCCGGTGTGGCCGGTCTGGCCGCCATCGGGACCGCCGGTTCCCTCGGTGCCATCGTGCGTGCCTTCGATACCCGTCTGGAAGTCGCCGAGCAGATCGAGTCCATGGGTGGGGAATTCCTCAAGCTGGACTTCGGCGGCGAAGATGGCGCATCCAGCGACGGTTACGCCAAGGTGATGAGCGAAGAGTTCATCAAGGCCGAGATGGAGCTGTTCGCCCAGCAGGCCAAGGAAGTGGACATCATCATCACTACCGCCCTGATCCCGGGCAAGCCGGCACCCAAGCTGATCACCAAGGAGATGGTGGACAGCATGAAGCCGGGCTCCGTCATCGTGGACATGGCGGCCCAGGCCGGCGGCAACTGCGAATACACGGTACCGGGTGAACTGCATGTCACCGACAACGGCGTCAAGGTGATCGGTTACACCGATCTGCCGGGCCGCCTGCCTGCCCAATCCTCCCAGCTCTACGGCACCAACCTGGTCAACCTGATGAAGCTGATGTGCAAGGAGAAGGACGGCAACGTCGCCATCGACTTCGAAGACGTGGTGCAGCGCAACATGACGGTGATCCAGGCCGGTGAAGTGACCTTCCCGCCCCCCGCCATCTCCGTCTCTGCCGCCCCGCAGAAGCCCGCTGCCGCCAAACCGGCCGCCAAGAAAGAAGAGAGCAAGCCCTCCAACAAGAAGTTCGTGTTCGGTGCCCTCGGCATCGCCGCCTTCGGTTGGGTGGCCGCCGTGGCGCCTGCCGCCTTCCTCTCCCACTTCACCGTCTTCATCCTGGCCTGCGTGGTCGGTTACTACGTGGTGTGGAACGTCTCTCACGCCCTGCACACGCCGCTGATGTCGGTCACCAATGCCATCTCCGGCATCATCGTCGTCGGTGCGCTGTTGCAGATTGGACAAGGGTCGACCCTGGTCACCGTGCTGGCCTTTGTCGCCGTGCTGATTGCCAGTATCAACATCTTCGGTGGCTTCACCGTCACTCAGCGCATGCTGAAGATGTTCCGTAAGGATTAAGGGGGTTTAACGTGTCTCAAGGACTGGTAACAGCATCCTATATCGTTGCCGCCGTGCTCTTCATCCTCAGTCTCGCGGGACTGTCGAAGCAAGAGACGGCCAAGCATGGCAACCTGTTCGGTATCGCGGGCATGGCCATCGCCCTGCTCGCCACCGTCTTCAACCCGGAAACCAGTGGCGTCCACTGGATCATCCTGGCCATGGCCATCGGTGGCGCCATCGGCGTGCGTCTGGCCCTCAAGGTCGAGATGACTGAGATGCCCGAGCTGGTGGCCGTGCTGCACAGCTTCGTGGGCATGGCAGCGGTGCTGGTGGGCTTCAACAGCTTCATCGATCTGCACCCCTCCGCCCCCGCTGAAGTGGTGGTCTCCGTCGGTTCCAACCTGGATGCGACCCTGGCAGCCGCCCGGGCGGCGTTCGAGCAGGCGGCCAGCGTCGCCCAGGTCGAGCACCTCTCCGGCGCCATGCTGAACATCCACTTGGTGGAAGTGTTCCTGGGCGTCTTCATCGGTGCCGTGACCTTCACCGGTTCCGTGGTGGCGTTCGGCAAGCTGCGTGGCCTCATCTCTTCCAAGCCGCTGATGCTGCCCCATCGTCACAAGCTGAACCTGCTGGCCGTGGTGGTCTCCTTCGCGCTGATGATCCACTTCGTCAACGCCGGTGGCTCCACCTTCGCCCTGCTGGTGATGACTCTGATCGCCTTCGCCTTCGGCTGGCACCTGGTGGCCTCCATCGGCGGCGCCGACATGCCGGTGGTGGTCTCCATGCTGAACTCCTACTCCGGTTGGGCGGCGGCGGCGGCGGGCTTCATGCTCTCCAATGACCTGCTGATCGTCACCGGTGCCCTGGTGGGTTCCTCCGGTGCCATCCTCTCCTACATCATGTGCAAGGCGATGAACCGCTCCTTCATCTCCGTGATCGCCGGTGGCTTCGGCTCCGACGGCGTGGCCTCCACCGCCGAGCAGGAGCTGGGCGAATACCGCGAGACCAACGCGGAAGACGTGGCCGACATGCTGAAGAACGCCCACTCCGTCATCATCACCCCGGGCTACGGCATGGCGGTGGCGCAGGCGCAGTATCCGGTGGCCGAGATCACCCACAAACTGCGTGAGCGCGGCGTCAAGGTGCGCTTCGGTATCCACCCGGTGGCCGGTCGTCTGCCTGGTCACATGAACGTGCTGCTGGCGGAAGCCAAGGTCCCCTATGACATCGTGCTGGAAATGGACGAGATCAACGAGGACTTCGGCGATACCGACGTGGTGCTGGTGATCGGTGCGAACGACACCGTCAACCCGGCCGCCATGGAAGATCCGGGCAGCCCCATCGCCGGCATGCCGGTGCTGGAAGTGTGGAAGGCGCAGAACGTCATCGGCTTCAAGCGCTCCATGAACACCGGCTACGCCGGGGTCCAGAACCCGCTGTTCTTCAAGGAGAACACCCAGATGCTGTTTGGCGATGCCAAGGCCAGCGTCGAGGCCATCCTGAAGGCGCTCTAAGGGTCGATGGGATGAGACAAGAGGAGGCTTCGGCCTCCTTTTTTATTGCCTGTTTTTTACCGGGGCCAAGGCATTGATGGCAAAGAGATTCGCCGGGATGGCGGGGCGCGCGTGCCGGCGGCAGCGCAGCAATCCGGTGACCTTGCCCCTGCGGGAAGGCATAATGGCGGCAAAAAGGGGAGCGGGCTCAATTTTATTTGATATCCGCCCCGTTAGAATCAAATTAAGTTGCATGAACAGGGTGGCCCGGCGGGCCACCCCGAGGCGTGACCCGACACCGTCATGGGATGACCGCGGTACAGTGAACCAGAGAAACCACAGATGAAAGCACAATGGACCGACTTTATTACCCTGCTCAAGCGTGAAGTGGTGCCGGCCCTGGGCTGCACCGAACCCATGTCGGTGGCCCTGGCGGCGGCCAACTGCCGCAGGCTGCTGGGGCAGGTGCCGACCCGCATCAGCGTCTGGGTCAGCGGCAACCTGTTCAAGAACGGCATGGGGGTGGGGGTGCCGGGTACCGGCATGATAGGCCTGCCGGTGGCGGCGGCCGTCGGCCTCACGGGGGGCAACCCGGACGCCGGGCTGGAGGTACTCAAGGCCCTGACGCCGGCCCAGGTGGAGGCCGCCAAGGCGCTGCTGCCCATGATCCAGGTGGATGTGAAGGACGTGCCTGACGTGCTCTACGCCGAGGTGCTGGCAGAGGTGGACGGCCACAGCGCCCGGGTGGTGATCTGCACCGACCACACCCGCATCGTGCTGATGGAGAAGGATGGCGAGGTGCTGCTGGCGCAGGACAGCGCCCCGGGCGTGCAGATCCAGCCCGCCAGGTCTGACAAGCCCGCCATGACCCTGCGGGAGATCGTCGACTTCGCCCTGCAGGCGCCCCTGGCCGAGATCGATTTCATTCGCGAGGCGGCCAGCATGAACCAGGCGCTGGCGGACGAGGGGCTGCAGGGCTATGGCCTGCGCATCGGCAAGATCCTGACCGAACAGGTGGAGCGCAAGCTGCTGTCCGACGATCTGATGACCCTGGCCATGCGCCTCTCCTCCGCCGCCTCCGATGCGCGGATGGACGGCGCCATGCTGCCCGCCATGTCGAACTCGGGTTCCGGCAACCAGGGCATCGCCGCCACCATGCCGGTGGTGGCCGCCGCCCGTTTCCTCGAGGCCGATGATGAGCAGCTGGCCCGCGCCCTGGTGATGAGCCACCTGGTGGCCATCTACATCAAGATGTACCAGAACAAGCTCTCCGCCCTGTGCGCCGCCAGCACCGCCGCCATGGGATCGGGGGCCGCCATCACCTGGCTGCTCGGCGGCCAGTTCGAGCAGATCAGCCACTGCATCAACAACATGATTGGCGACGTCTCCGGCATCATCTGCGACGGCGCCGGCAGCGCCTGCTCCATGAAGGTCTCCACCTCCACCTCGGCGGCGGTGAAGTCGTCCCTGATGGCCATCAACAACCTGCGGGTGCCCCAGAGCGAGGGGATCGTCTCCGACGACGTGGATCAGACCATCGCCAACCTGGGGCGTCTCTCCAAGCAGGGGATGCTGGACACCGACATCGAGATCATCAACATCATGCGGGCCAAGCAGCAGGGCAAGGCCAGCTGACGAGCCGCAAGCCGGCATAGACCCATAAAAAAACCGGAGCCAGTGGCTCCGGTTTTTTCATTGTCCGTTGAACGCTCAGCCGCGGCCGAGGCGATTGTCCGGGTAGTTCTTGGCCAGCACTTCGCGGGCGTGGCGGGCCAGGGTCGGCATCTTGAGGGTGTCGTAGGCGTTGACCATGATCTCCAGCGCCTTCTCGGTTTCCGCCGTGTCGGGGTAGGTCTCGACGACCAGCTTGGCGCGGTTGGCGGCGGCGATCAGGGCGTCACGCTTGACGTAGTACTCGGCCACCCCCAGGTCGTAACGGGCGAGGCGGTTCTTCAGGCCGATCATGCGGGCGCGGGCGTCGGCCGCATACTGGCTGTTGGGGTAGTTCTGCAGCAGGGTCTTGAAGTCCTGGAAGGCCTGACGGGCGTAGGAGGGGTCCTTGTCATCCCGATCGATGCCCAGGAAGTCCTGGAAGAAGTTGTAGTCTGCCGCCATGTTGGTCAGACCGCGCATGTAAAAGACGTAATCGATGTTCTTGTGCGCCGGATTGAGGCGGATGAAACGGTCGATGTTGGCGACCGCCTGGGCGGTGTCGTCCTGCTTGTAGTAGGCGTAGATGAGGTCGAGTTGCACCTGGTTGGAATAGGCACCGAACGGGTAGCGGGAATCCAGCGCCTCCAGCAACTCGATGGCATTCAGGTAGTTGCCTGCATCCAGCTTGAGCCGGGCTTTATGGTACAGGACTTCCGGCGGTTCGTCGGGAACCTTGGGTTTGGTGCTGGAACAGCCAGTGATCAGGGTGGCAACCAAGGCGAGCGACATCAGCAGGTGAGACTTCTTTCCCATCAACAACATCCGGTCCATTTCCACGAAATTGGCAAAGTATCCGTTATGCTTGGCTAAAAGAAAAGCTAGAATACCCGGATTATTTCGAATTGATACCCCCGCTCAAGAGACCATACATGAGCCAGCATATTGAACTGACAGGCGAATTTCAGGATCACCAATTCGGGCAGCGACTCGACCAGGCCCTGGCCGAATTGTTTCCCGACTACTCCCGCACCCGCATCAAGGAGTGGATTTTACAGGACAGAGTGACCCTGGACGGTCAGGTTGCCAATACCCCGCGCGAGAAAGTGGTGGCCGGGCAGCAGGTGCATGTGAATGTGGAACTGGCAGACGACACCCGCTGGGATGCCCAGAACATCGAGCTCAACATCGTCTATGAAGACGAACACATCCTGGTGATCGACAAGCCGGCCGGCCTGGTGGTCCACCCGGGTGCCGGCACGCCGGACGGCACAGTGCTCAACGCCCTGCTGCACCGCTACCCCGGCATCGCCGAGGTGCCTCGTGCCGGCATAGTGCACCGTCTGGACAAGGACACCACCGGTCTGATGGTGGTCGCCAAGACCATTCCGGCCCAGACCCACCTGGTGGAGGCGCTGCAGGCGCGCCAGATCACCCGTGAGTACGAGGCCATCGCCATCGGTCACATGACTGCGGGCGGCACCGTCGATGCCCCCATCGGCCGTCATCCAACCCAGCGTACCCACATGGCCGTGGTGCCCAATGGGCGCGAGTCCGTCACCCACTACCGGGTGCACGAGAAATTCCGTGGTCACACCCGCCTGCGGCTGCGGCTGGAGACCGGTCGAACCCACCAGATCCGCGTGCACATGGCCCACATCAAGCATCCCCTGGTGGGGGATCCCGCCTACGGCGGCCGTCTGCGTCTGCTGCGCAACGCCACCCCAGAGCTGACCGAGGCCCTGCGCAACTTCCATCGCCAGGCACTGCACGCCACCATGCTGAAGCTGGCCCACCCCATCACGGGTGAGGTGATGGAGTGGCACTCCCCCACGCCGCAGGACATGGTGGATCTGATGGAGGTGCTGCGGGCGGATACCCTGGCCAACCCGGACGATCTGGTCTGGAACTGAGACAGCGGCAGTTCTGCGACTATTCCTGCCGCAACCTGCCCTGCATGATCTGACACGGGGCCCCTTGACTGGTTGCAGCCAAGGGGCCCCGCTTTCATATGACCGAAAGGAGCCACAGATGAACTGGATCGAACCCGACTGGCCCGCGCCGGGCAATGTCAGGGCCCTGTCGACCACCCGAAACGGGGGCCTGAGCGAGGGAGTCTTTGCCGGCCTCAACCTGGGGGCTCACGTGGGAGACGAGCCGGCCAGGGTCGAGGCCAACCGCACCTTGCTGCAACAGGCCGCAGGGGTCCCCGGCCCCCTCAACTGGCTCAACCAGGTGCATGGCACCGCCGTGCATCCCGTGAGTCGCGAGTATGGGGGGACGCCGGAGGCCGATGCGGCCTGTGTCCGCGAGGCCGGGCTGGCCTGCATAGTGATGACCGCCGACTGCCTGCCGGTGCTGTTCTGCGATCGGGCCGGCACCGTAGTGGCGGCGGCCCATGCCGGCTGGCGCGGGCTGCAGGGGGGCGTGCTGGAGGAGAGCATCGCGGCCATGGGCTGCGAGCCGGGCGAGATCCTGGCCTGGCTGGGCCCGGCCATAGGCCCCACGGCCTTTGAGGTGGGCGGCGAGGTGCGCGACGCCTTTATGGCGGAGCAGGCGGAAGCGGCGGCTGCGTTCGTCCCTTCGTCCAGCGAAGGGAAATGGCTGGCGGATATCTATCAGCTGGCCCGGCTGCGCCTCGCCCGTGCCGGCGTCACCGCCGTTTATGGCGGCGAGCACTGCACCTTCAGCGATTCCGAGCGTTTCTACTCCTACCGCCGCGATGGCCAGACCGGTCGCATGGCCTCCATCGTCTGGCTGGCTCCCTAACCTCTTCCCCCGCCCTGCATCTTGCCGGGCGGGGGATGCTGCCTCCTTCCCGCCTTGCAGAAAAAATAACCAGGCCTGCCCCTTGAAATAGCCCGTACGGGCCTCATCTTTCATCTCAGAAAGTTATGTTGTTTGCCGCGCAAGCGGCGTCTGTCTTGAAGGGGGAGTGCAATGCGCCTCGATCGCCTGACCAGCAAATTCCAGATTGCCATTTCCGATGCCCAGTCCCTTGCACTGGGTCGTGACCACCAATTCATCGAACCCGTCCACCTGATGAGCGCCCTGCTCAATCAGGACGGCGGCTCCATTCGTCCGTTGCTCGCCCTGACCGGGCTCGACATCAATGCCCTGCGCTCGCGCCTCGGTGAGGAGCTGGATCGCCTGCCCCGCGTCAGCGGCGTGGAGGGGGACGTGCAGCTCTCCAACGGCCTCGGCCGGTTGCTCAACGTCTGCGACAAGCTGGCCCAGCAGCGCAAGGATCAGTTCATCTCGTCCGAGCTGTTCGTGCTGGCGGCCCTGGACGAGAAGGGGACCCTCGGCGAGCTGCTGCGCGCCCAGGGACTGACCAAGGAAAAACTCGACGCGGCCATCGACAAGGTGCGCGGCGGCAAGAAGGTGGAGGATGCCAACGCCGAGGAGAACCGCCAGGCGCTGGAGAAGTACACCATAGATCTCACCGAGCGGGCCGAGCTCGGCAAGCTCGACCCGGTGATCGGCCGGGATGACGAGATCCGCCGCACCATCCAGGTGCTGCAACGCCGCACCAAGAACAACCCTGTGCTGATCGGCGCCCCTGGCGTCGGCAAGACTGCCATCGTCGAGGGGCTGGCCCAGCGCATCATCAACGGCGAGGTGCCGGAAGGGCTCAAGAACAAGCGGGTGCTCTCCCTCGACATGGGGGCCCTGGTGGCCGGGGCCAAGTATCGCGGCGAGTTCGAGGAGCGGCTCAAGGCGGTGCTCAGCGATCTGGCCAAGGAGGAGGGCAACGTCATCCTGTTCGTGGACGAGCTGCACACCATGGTCGGCGCCGGCAAGGGCGAGGGGGCCATGGACGCGGGCAACATGCTCAAACCCGCCCTGGCCCGTGGCGAGCTGCACTGCGTCGGCGCCACCACCCTCGATGAGTATCGCCAGTATGTGGAGAAGGATGCCGCCCTGGAGCGCCGCTTCCAGAAGGTGTTGGTGGAGGAGCCCTCGGTAGAGGACACCATCGCCATCCTGCGTGGCCTGAAGGAGCGCTACGAGCTGCACCACCATGTGCAGATCACCGACCCCGCCATCGTCGCGGCGGCCCAGCTGTCCCACCGCTACATAGCCGATCGCCAGCTGCCGGACAAGGCCATCGACCTCATCGACGAGGCGGCGGCCAGCATCCGGCTCCAGATCGACTCCAAGCCGGAATCCCTGGACCGGCTCGAGCGACGCATCATCCAGCTCAAGCTGGAGCAGCAGGCGCTGATGAAGGAGGACGATGACGCCAGCCGCAAGCGCCTCGATCTGCTCAATCAGGAGCTGAGTGAAAAAGAGCGGGAATACAACGAGCTGGAAGAGGTGTGGAAGGCCGAGAAGGCCGCCCTCGCCGGTACCCAGCACATCAAGGCGGCGCTGGAGCAGGCCCGTCAGGATCTCGAGGTGGCGCGTCGCGCAGGCGACTTGGGCCGAATGTCCGAGCTGCAGTATGGCCGCATCCCCGAGCTTGAGAAACAGCTCGACCTCGCCACCCAGGCGGAGATGCAGGAGACCAGCCTGCTGCGCAACCGGGTCACCGACGTGGAGATTGCAGACGTCCTGGCGCGCTGGACCGGCATTCCGGTGGCGCGGATGCTGGAGGGGGAGCGGGAGAAGCTGCTGCGGATGGAAGATCAGCTGCACAGCCGGGTGATCGGCCAGGAGGAGGCGGTGGACGCCGTCTCCAACGCCATTCGTCGCTCCCGTGCCGGGCTGTCCGACCCGAACCGCCCCATCGGCTCCTTCCTGTTCCTGGGCCCCACCGGGGTGGGCAAGACCGAGCTGTGCAAGGCGCTGGCGGAGTTCCTGTTCGACACCCAGGACGCCATGGTGCGCATCGACATGTCCGAATTCATGGAGAAGCACAGCGTGGCCCGTCTGGTGGGGGCGCCTCCGGGATACGTGGGTTACGAGGAAGGCGGTTATCTGACCGAGGCGGTGCGCCGTCGCCCCTACTCGGTGATCCTGCTGGACGAAGTGGAGAAGGCCCACCCGGACGTGTTCAACATCCTGTTGCAGGTGCTGGACGACGGCCGCCTGACCGATGGTCAGGGCCGCACCGTGGACTTCCGCAACACCGTGGTCATCATGACCTCCAACCTCGGTTCGGATCTCATTCAGGAGCACCACTCCGAGAAGGATTACGACGAGATGAAGGCCATGCTGATGGAGGTGCTGACCCGCAGCTTCCGGCCGGAGTTCATCAACCGGATCGACGAGACCGTGGTGTTCCACCCGCTCGGCGAGGAGCACATCAAGTCCATCGCCCGTATCCAGCTCAAGAGCCTGATGAGTCGCCTGGAGTCCCAGGGCTTCGAGGTGGAGGTGAGCGAGGAGCTGCTGACCAAGCTGGTGCACGCGGGCTTCGACCCCGTCTACGGGGCGCGGCCCCTCAAGCGGGCCATTCAGCACAAGGTGGAGAACCCGCTGGCCCAGGCACTGCTCTCGGGTCGGGTCATCCCCGGCAAGCGGCTGCTGCTCGGGGCGGACAGCAACGGTCTCACCATGACCCAGTAACCGGTTGGTCGATAAAAAACGCAGGCTCAGTGCCTGCGTTTTGTTTTGAGGGAAAATCTGATGCTCACCTTTTCCGTGCTGGTGGATGACGATGTTTATCGGCCAGGCTGTCTGCCCGAGCGGGGATTGGCGCTGCTGCTGGAGTGCGACGGCCTCAGGGTGCTGTTCGACAGCGGCCGTGGCCGGGCTTTGCGTCACAACGCCACCGTGATGGGGATCGATCTCGCCTCCCTCACCCACGTGGTGCTCTCCCACGGTCATTACGACCATGTGGGCGGGGTCGGCTCGCTGCCCCGCTATGCCACGCCCATCCCGCTGATCGCCTGTCCGGATGTGTTCAATGAGCGGGGCTACTTCCTGCCAATCCCCTTCTGGCGATGCAACCTCTATCGCCTGTCGGTGGAGCTGGCTCAGGAGTCGCTGGCGGCCAAAGGTTTGCTCCCCCACTGCTCGGCCGATCCGGTGTGGATCTCTGATCGTCTGGTGTTCCTCGGCAGCATTGTGCGGCGCGACAGGGCCGCCCCCTCGCTGCTCGGCTACATAGTGCGGGGCGGACGGGTGGAGAAAGACCTTATCAGCGATGACTCGGCGCTGGCCTATAAGAGTTCCAAAGGTCTTATCGTCTTTATCGGCTGCGGTCACGCCGGGGTCGAGAACATCATAGCGCGGGCCAGGGAGGTGTGTGGCGAGGAGCGGATCCACGCCGTCATCGGCGGCCTGCATCTGAAGTTTTCCGGTCCGCAGCGGGCGGCGACGCTCGGCGCCTATTTGGAAGAGGAAGCGGTGGAGAAGCTGTTTGCCTGCCACTGTACCGGCAGCAGAAAGGCGAGACTGCCGCGTCAGCACCCGATCGGGGCCGGTTTCGAGTACAGTTTTCCGACATAAAAAACGGCAATCCGAAGATTGCCGGGAGGAATGTATTCAATGCGACCTGGCGTGGGTCGAGCGGGTCGCAGGGGCAAGCCCCGTTTTCGCAGAGGGCCGTCGAAGATGGCCTCCTGCTTACAGCCTGTCCGGACTGCGCTCGCTCAGTCCGCACTGCCACACTTGCTGGCGTCCGGCGGGCATGCCGCCGGGCGCCATCCGTTCGTTACAGCATGCCGGGGATGCGCTCCTTCATCTCGGCCGGCCAGACGCCGACCTGTACCTGACCGATATGCTCTTTTTGCAGCAGCAGCATGGCGAGACGGGATTGGCCGATGCCGCCGCCTATGGTTTGCGGCATCCGCTCCGCCAGCAGATCCTGGTGCCAGTCGTACTGCAGGCGATCCTCGTCGCCGGTGAGGGCGAGCTGACGGCGCAGCGCCTCGGCGTCGACCCGGATCCCCATGGAGGAGATCTCGAAGCTGTCCTGCAGCACCGGGTTCCACACCAGGATGTCGCCGTTCAGACCGGCCAGGCCGAGTTCGCTCTCGCTGCTCCAGTCGTCGTAGTCCGGGGCACGCACGTCGTGGCGCTCGCCGTGGGACAGGTCGCCGCCGATGCCGATGAGGAACACGGCCCCCAGCTCCTTGGCGATGGCGCGCTCGCGCCCCTTGGCGTCGAGATCCGGGTAACGGGTCAGCAACTCTTCGCTGTGCAGGAACTGGATCTCCGCCGGCAGGAAGGGGGTCAGCTCGTGCTCGGCGCAGACCGCCCGCTCGGTGGCCTTGATGGCGGACCAGATGCCGCGCACCGTCTCCTGCAGATAGGCGAGATCCCGGCGCTCGCTCGGCATAACCTTCTCCCAGTCCCACTGATCCACGTAGACGGAGTGGATGGGGGTGAGCCTGTCCTCGTCCGGGCGCAGCGCCTTCATGTGGGTGTAGATGCCTTCACCCGGGCCGAAACCGAAGCGGCCCAGGGTCTGGCGCTTCCACTTGGCAAGGGAGTGCACCACTTCGTAGCTGTGTCCGGGGAGTGTCTTCACCTTCACCTGCACCGCATTCTCGTGGCCGGACAGGTTGTCCTGAGTGCCATCACCGACCCGGCTCAGGATGGGGGCTTGTACCTCCATCAGCCCAAGTTGCAGGGCGAGCTGGCGGGAGAACATCTCTTTGACGAAGCTGATCTGTTGTTGGCTGCGAATGTAGTGCTGTTTCATGCTGAATACCTGTTTCAAACCCGTTGGATGTGGCGATTCTTCAACAGATTGCGCACTAAATTCAATATTCGATAATAGAAATAGGCTTTACGCATTTTTTTGTTCAAAATATCCGGTATGTTACTGAGATATCGTCAACGGGAGTGCAAAAAAGTGTCGGAAAATTATCGGATCGATAATCTCGATCAGGCCATCCTCACCGCCCTGATGGAGAATGCGCGGCTCCCTTACGCCGAACTGGCCAAGCAACTGGCGGTCAGCCCGGGCACCATCCACGTGCGGGTGGAGAAGATGAAGCAGGCGGGGATCATCGAGGGAACGCGGGTGCAGGTGAACCCCAAGAAGCTGGGCTACGACGTCTGCTGCTTTATCGGCATCAATCTGAAGAGCGCCAAGGACTATCCCTCGGCCCTGGCCAAGCTGCAGGCCCTGGACGAGGTGGTGGAGGCCTATTACACCACGGGCCACTACAGCATCTTCATGAAGGTGATGACCCGCTCCATCGACGAGCTGCAGACCGTGCTGATCCACAAGATCCAGACCATAGACGAGATCCAGTCCACCGAAACCCTGATCTCGCTGCAGAACCCGATATTGAGAGACGTGAAGCCCTGATCACCCCTGTGGATGAGGATCAGGGCTCGATATAGGGAATGCCGTACTTGTCGTAGAGGGCCTTGAGGCGCCCATCCTGCTTCATGTGCCGCAGTTCGGTGTCATAGGCCGCCATCAGGGCCGGGGTGTCGGCATCGGCCCGGGAGCGGGTCCAGACATTGAAGTAGGGGCTGGTCTTGAGGGGCTTTGGCAGGTAGTCGAGCCTGCCCTCCAGCCCCTCTTCCCTGATCTGGGCGAAGGCGGTGACCAGGGACATGGGGACCACATCGATGCGCCCGGCGATCAGCTTGCGCAGTTGCAGCTGGTTGATGGGGATCTCCTGGAAGCGGTAGGCAGGGTCGGCCATGGCTGCCGCGAGCTCGGGGGTGTAGGAGAAGTCACGGGTGACACCGATGCGCCAGGGCTTGAGATCCGCCAGATGGTCGTAGTGGATCTGCCCCACGGACTCCTTGCGTATGAAGAAGTGCCAGCTGTGGAGGATGTGGGCCTGCTTGGGGTAGAGCAGGTAGGCCTCCCGCTCCGGCTTGTAGGAGTGGGTCAGCAGCAGATCATAGAGGCCGCCCTCGGCATTGCGGGTGAGCCTGGCCCCGGAATCGATCAGCTCTATCTTGATGGGGATCCGGAGGGTGCCGAAGATGGCGCTGACCAGATCCACGTCCAGCCCCCTGGGGTGGCCGCCTTCATCCAGCCACTTCAGGGGCGGCTCAAGGATGCCGCCAATGACCAGCTCCCTGGCCGACAGCCAGCAGGGCAGCAGCAAGCAGAACACGAGCAAGCTTCGCACGTTACATCTCCTGAGCACGCGGGACGAGGTCACGCATGCCGGATGCGGTGGCCGTCAGATATCTAACTAGAGACGACCCCGGATGGCAAACCCTGAAATGGGGAGGGGACAAAAGAATGGCACCGGGGAAGGGGCGTGGCACTGCATCGGCAGGCCGCCCTGTGGCAGAGTCGGGAGGGGGGACCAACCGCTCGTTGTTGTGCAGGGGAAGTTTGCAGGAGCCCGCCCCCTGCGTGGAACGTGCGTGGGGGCAGCGTCGCCTCAGGTCGCCTGACATTGCTTCAACTGGGTGTTGAGGGCCTGCATCACCCGGCGCCGGCTGATGAGGCCGATCACCCTGTCCCCCTCCATCACCGGATAGAGCCTGGGCTTGGCCCCGGTCATCTGGCGGGCGAGATCCAGGATGCTGTCGTCCGGGCCGACGAACAGCGGTGTCCGGCTCATCAGATCCTCGACCCGGGTGCGGCTGTCGCAGTGATAGCTGCCGGTGAGCAGGGCGGGAATGCAATCCTGCTCGGAGAGGAATCCGATGAGTCGTCTCTGGTCGTCCAGCACCGGCAGGCCGCCGAGATCGGCCAGGTGCAGCCTGTCCATGGCCTCGGCCAGGCCGAGCTCGGGGCTGAGTGAGTGGGTCAATGGCTGCATATGATCGCGAACTTGTAGCATGATGGTGGCTCCAACAGGGTCGATGGTGTCACTGTGCCCGGTCGGCCCGGCGTGGGGCCAATGGGTTTGGTCTCGGACATTGATAGGCCATTCACGAAGCAGAGGCCCTTCGCGGGATCCGGTATGGGTCGGGCAGGGCGACAACCACAAGGAGAGGGTATGCGTGCATTGGTAACGGGCTGTGGCCGCCGACTGGGATTCTATCTGTGCGAGCAGCTGGTGGCGGCGGGTTGGCAGGTCACGGGCAGCTATCGCAGCGAGCGGCCCGAGTTGGCCCGCCTGCGGGCGCTGGGGGTGGAGCTGGTGCAGGCGGACTTCGCCGTGGAGGAGGAGGTCGCCCGCCTGGTCAGGGCGCTGGGTGTCCATGAGGATCTGGCGCTGATCATCCACAACGCCTCGGCCTTCGAGCCAGAAGCCGATGAGCAGGCGGCCCAGCTGGCCCAGTTCGATCAGTTCTACCGGGTGCACATGGCGGCACCCTTCCAGCTCAACCGGGCCCTGGCCCCCGTGCTGGCGCGCAATGCCAACGCCAGCATCATCCATATCACCGATATCTATATCCACGCCCCGGCGCCCCAGTTTGCCAGCTATGTGGCCACCAAGGCGGGGGCCCACTCGCTGGCCATGAGCTTTGCCCGGGAGCTGGCGCCCGCCGTGCGGGTCAACACCATAGAGCCCGGGCCCATCCTGTTTCTCGACGAACACGGCGACGAGTGGCGCCAGCAGGTGCTGGCAAAGACGCCGCTGGCGCGGGAAGGGGGGCTGGCGCCCATCTGGCAGGCGGTGCAGTTGCTGATGCAGAACGACTATATGACCGGGGCCAGCATACGGGTGGACGGGGGGCGGGCCCTGGCCGTCATCTAGGAGGCATGATGACGCGAGGCGCCCCTGGGCGCCTCGCGGTTTTGCGCGGGGACTAGTGGTGGCGGATGGTCGCGTGATGGGGCGCCCTGTCCGGCGGCGTGCCGCCGAGGCTCCTGTGCTCCTCGGGCAGCAGGAGATCGACGGGGGAGTGGCCGAAGTGCTGGCGTGCAAATACCTTGCTGCCAGGCAGGCTCAGCACCACCTTGCCGGCCTCGATGCGCCCGCCCAGATACATCTCGGCCAGCAGCTCGCCGAGGTAGGCATCCACCCCGACGGCGGCGAAGTCATTCCGCTCGTCCCAGGCCAGGATGTCGATGTCGAGCGGCCTGTCCGCCACCTTGCACAGAGGGTGGTTGCGATCCCGGCCGTGGGCCAGCTCCATGGTGACAAACTCGGCCTTGAGCTGGGCGGTGGAGAGTTCGCTCTGGACGACGAACAGGCAGTTGAGAAAGTCGTGGTGCGAGTGCATGCCGACCGGTTTGGTCCGGATCACCGAGCTCAGGCGCAGGTGACCGAAGCGTGCCAGCAATTCCTCAACGGCCTGACAGACATGCAGGCCGGGGTCGAGATTGGATCCAATGCTGCAGAGATAAAACATGCGTACCCTTCCTTGGTTTGGGCTCGTCTGAAATATATACGCGGCTCACGGTTATTGGATTCACTATGAATTAACATATCGTTATCTGTTGTGATCCAACTCTGATTGACAGAAAGGAGGTTTGCATGAGCGTGGAAATGAAATGGGCACTGTTGACCGCCGCGGGGGCCCTGGCCGTGATCATGATCATCTGTCTGGCGTCCGTCGGTCTGGCGTGATCCCGGGCCCTTGGTGCAATCAAACCGGCCTCCTGGCCGGTTTTGCTTTTTGGTGCAGTGCGGATATGCTGGCCCACCCATGACGACTCGAGACCGCAGAAGATGACCAAGGTTCGCCCCCGTTCCCTGCTCCAGGTGGTATTGATGGGCTTCGTGCTGGTGCTGATGCCCCTGGGGGGCATGATCTGGCACGACAGTCAGGCGCTCTCACACCTGGGTCAGCTGACCAGCGACGAGATGGAGCGGGCGGTGCGGGATACCCGCCGGGCGACCCTGCTCACCACCCAGGCCACCGATCTGGAGCGCACCCTGCGCCGCTACGCGGTGCTGGGGGACGGGCGCATCCTGGCCAGCTATCAGCAGCAGCTGGCCCGTTATCGGGAACTGCTCGGCACCCATCAGCAGTCCATACCGGATGCCGAGGTCTATGGGGATCTCGAGGCCGCGCTGACCTGGCTGGACGGCCTGCAGGATCTGCGCAAGGCCAGGCAGGAGGCGAACAGCCCCCATTTCACCGAGTTCAACGAACTGAACCAGCAGCTGGAGATCGTCACCCGGGGTCAGGTCGACGAGCACGTGACCCGGATGCGGGCCGCCATCGCGGAGCTGAGGAAGGAGATCTGGTGGGTCAGCGGCTTCGTGGTCGGGCTCAGCCTGTTGCTGGTGCTGCTGTTTACCTACCTCATCATCCACCCCGTACGTCAGATTGAGTCGCGGATCCTGAGCCTGGGGGCCGGGGTCGAGCCGGACACGCGCCCGGTGGACGGCCCAGCTGAGCTGGTGCTGCTGGGAGAGCGGATCGGCTGGTTGCACGACAAGCTCAAGGAGCTGGAACAGCAGAAGTACCAGTTCCTGCGCCACGTCTCCCACGAGCTGAAGACCCCCCTCGCCGTGCTGAGGGAGGGGGCGGATCTGCTCTCCGAACAGCTGGTGGGACCCCTCAACGGGGATCAGCAGGAGATCTGCCAGATGCTGGAGGAGAACAGCCGCCGGCTGCAGACCCTGATCGAGCGCCTGCTCGACTTCAACCGCCTCAGCCAGCAGGAGGTGTTCAGCCTGACGGCGGTCCCCCTGGCGCCCCTGCTGTCAGACTTGTCCGAAGAGTACCGGCTGGCGCTGGAATCCAAGCAAATCAGTGTACACTTGCCGCCCGAGCCCATCAGTCTGCAGGCCGAGCCCTATCGCCTGCGACTCATCCTCGACAACCTGTTTTCCAACGCGGTCAGCTACGGCGCCAAAGGGGGCCAAATCTGGATCCGGGCCGGTCAGGGGGAAAA
This sequence comes from Aeromonas sp. XH, assembly GCF_033348475.1. NCBI lineage: Bacteria > Pseudomonadati > Pseudomonadota > Gammaproteobacteria > Aeromonadales > Aeromonadaceae > Aeromonas > Aeromonas sp. XH. The sequence continues at coordinate 261,170 of NZ_CP137630.1, forward strand.
CGGGGGCTGGCTGGAGGTGGCCAACGAGGGGCCCGTCATCCCGCTGGCCGAGCGGGAACGGATCTTCGAACCCTTCGAGCAGGGCAGCATAGTGCGCCAGGGATTGTTGAAAGGGTCCGGGATGGGCCTCTCCATCGCCCGCGAGTCGGCGATGAGCCTGGGCGGCGAGCTCAGACTCATTGAGGATGAGCAGGCGGATGTCTGCTTCCGGCTGGATTTGAAAGAGCGCCCGGCATGACGGGATCTGCCGTGTCGGCGATCGCCCGGCGCACCCTTGCAACCGAATATTGAGACGAACAGGCGGACGCCTGTTTTCCCTTGGATCTGAAGTGACGTTCAAGATGAAACGATTTGTTGTTCCCGTGTTGATGATGAGCCTGCTCGCGGGCTGTTCCCTGCTGCCATCCCCCAGCCTCACCGAGCCTTCCCAGGAGGCGATCGCCAGGCGGATGGAGTTTGCCAACAAGGAGATGCAGGTGCGCCTGCAGTACTCGGACTGGCTGCTGGCCAGCCACCCCCAGCAACGGGCACAGGAGCGCCAGCGGCTGGCGGGTGCCACCGATCTCGAGAGCCGGGTCAGCCTGGCCATGGTCAATACCCACCCGTCCGAATCGGTGGCCAGCCGTCGGGCCGGGCTGGACAAGCTCAAATCCCTGCTGCCCGAGCTCGGCCTGGATGCCCAGGCCTTCCTGCGCAGCTGGATAGCCCTCGGCGAGGAGCTGCTGGTGCGCGACAGCCGTCGCGACGACCAGAGTCAGGAGGTACAGCGTCTGCGCCGCCAGATAGAACAGCTCTCCGCCATCGACGAACAGCTCAACGAGCGTAAGCTCAATGGAGGGGGCCAGCCATGATACGCCGGTCCTGTGCCGGGGCTATCCCCCCGGATCTTCACACAGAGGGAGTGAGAGCATGAGCCGCATTCTGCTGGTGGACGACGATGCCAGCCTGCTCAAGCTGATGAGCATGCGCCTGCGCAGCCAGGGCTACGAGGTGGATACCGCCGACAGCGCCGAGGGGGCGCTGGACAGGCTGCGGCAGCAGCGGGCCGACCTAGTGCTGAGCGATCTGCGCATGGGGGGCATGGACGGACTGGCGCTGTTCGAGCGGATCCAGTCCCAGTGGCTCGGCATGCCGGTGATCATCATGACCGCCCACGGCACCATTCCCGACGCCATCCAGGCGACCCGCTCCGGGGTGTTCAGCTTCCTCACCAAGCCCATCGACAAGGACGAGCTGCTGGTCACCATAGAACACGCCCTGAGCCTGACCCGCCCGAAGCAGCAGCAGGAGTGGCAGTCTCTCATCCAGACCCGCAACCCGCAGATGGAGCAGTTGCTGATCCAGGCGAGCAGCATCGCCACCATGGACGTGCCCGTGCTGATCCTGGGGCCTTCCGGCTCCGGCAAGGGGGTCATGACCCAGGCGCTGCATCAGGCCAGCCATCGTCGCGACAAGCCGCTGTACACCATCAACTGCGCCGCCCTGCCCTGGGCGGCGCTGGACCTGCAGCTGTTTGGGGAGGACGGCCAGTCCGGCCTGTTTGCCGAGGCCAAGGGGGGGACCCTCTTCCTCGACGAGATCGGGGATCTGTCGGAGTCGCTGCAGGCCAAGCTGCTGCAGGTGCTGGCGGAGTATGGTCAGGGGGCCCCCGAGGTGCGGGTCATCAGCTCCAGCCACCAGGATCTGGTGGCGGCCATGGAGGAGGGGCGCTTTCGCGAGGATCTCTTCTATCGCCTCAACGTGGCGAACATCACCCTGCCGCCCCTCAGTGCCCGCAGCGAGGACATTCCGCTGCTGGCGCGCCAGGCGCTGGACGATTACCGCACCCGTCACCCCGATTGTGCCGCCCTCGGCTTCTCGCCGGAGGCGCTGGCCTTGCTGGCAGCAGCGGCCTGGCCCGGCAACGTGCGCCAGCTCTGCGGGGTGGTGGAACAGCTCGCCAGCCTCTGCTGCAGCCCGGTGATAGGCGCGGCCATGGTGGAGTCGGCCCTGAGTGGCGGCGGTGGCGGTATTCCCTCGTTCAACGAGGCGCGGGCCGAGTTCGAGAAGGAGTATCTGATCCGCCTGCTGCGCACCACGGAGGGGAACGTGACCCTGGCGGCCAACATGGCGGGGAGAAACCGCACCGATTTCTACAAGCTATTGAATCGGCACGGTATCGAGGCGGCAAACTTCAAGTCGAAGGGGTAAATGACAGAGGGGCGGCTCGTCGATGACGGGCCGCCCCTCTTGTTTCAGACCGAATCGGTCACATCGCTAGGATCAGGCCGGGTCGGTGACGCCAGCGGTGGCCTGGGTTTTCTGGGTCTTGTGGGAGAGCCAGAGGCCGCTCGCCTTCATCAGGTAGCCGAACAGGGCGCCTATCACCAGGGAGGGAAGGATGAGGCGCCACTCCCCTGCAGCGCCGAAGGTGGCGCAGCATCCGGCGAAGGTGCCGGGAATGTAGGCGAGCCACTGCTGCCTGGCCTGCACGCACATCAGGGTCGCCACCATCCCCGTCATCAGATAGCCGGCCATGCCGGCCCCCCACCAGGACTCCCCGTGGATCAGCAAGAGTGCCCACAGCATGCCGCTGGCGTTGCACAGCAGGGTCTGCAGCAGCGCCTTGTAACCGCCGCTCGAGGCGAAGTAGCTGGTGCAGCCGAGGAAGCCGACCCAGGAGATGAGGCCGAGGGCGGCGGCCAGTCCGCCCCAGACGGCGGAGAGGATCCCGGTCGTGATGGCGATGGCGATCAATGGGCTCATGGCGTGACTCTCAGTGGTTGAATCCGGAAAAGGAGGCAGCCTACCCTGCGGCAGGGGGGCGGCAAGCGGGGGCCGGATTGTGTGTGATCAGGGTCACTCTTTGCAACTCGGGAATACGCTTGCGCTCGCGAAAAAAATTCATTGGAGGCACCGCAGGCCTTGAACCATAGTTAGAGGCCCTGTCCTGCTCATGGAGTGAGTCTGATGGTGCCAAACGTGATAGTCCCTCTGCTGGTATTCATTCTGCTGTTCCTGGTCGGAACCATGGCCAAGGCACTGCCCATTTACCAACTCATGTGATCTCGTGTGAAATAAAACTCGACCGGGGCGGGTCTTATGATTGTCAGCCTCATCGCCCCGGGAGTTATTCATGTTGATCAAACACCGCTCTTCTCACCACCCCGTCGAACGGGACGTCACGCCGGAAGCCGTCTATCAGGATCGTCGGCGCATTCTCAAGGGGCTGGGCCTGGGCGTCGCCACCGCCACCCTGGCATTTCCCACGCACGCCAGCCTGCTGGATCTCTTCTCCACCGAGGAGAAAACCCCGGCACCTGCCAGCAAACCGCTCAATTACAAGGCCGCAACCCGGCCGGACGGATTGACCCTGACGCCGCTGGAGAAGGCCACCACCCACAACAACTTCTATGAGCTCGGCACCGACAAGGGGGATCCGGCCCGCAACGCCCACTACCTCAAGCCCGAGCCCTGGAGCCTGAAGGTGGAGGGGGAGGTGGCCAGGCCCTTCACCCTGGATGTGTGGGATCTCATCAACAAGAGCACGCTGGAGGAGCGGATCTACCGGCTGCGCTGCGTGGAGGCCTGGTCCATGGTGCTGCCCTGGAGCGGCATTGTGCTGGCGGAGCTGATCCGCCGTGCCGAGCCCACCAGTCGCGCCAAGTTCGTGGCCTTCGAGACCCTCTACGATCCCGAGCAGTTGCCGGGGCAGGCCTCCCGTACTCTCGGCGGCGGCATCGACTATCCCTACGTGGAGGGCTTGCGCCTCGACGAGGCCATGCACCCGCTTTCCTTCCTGGCGATGGGGCTCTACGGCAAGACGCTGCCCGCCCAGAACGGGGCGCCCATCCGGCTGGTGGTGCCCTGGAAATACGGCTTCAAGAGCATCAAGAGCATCGTCTCCATCCGCCTGGTGGAGGAGATGCCCCCCACCACCTGGAACCTGCTGGCACCGAACGAATATGGCTTCTACGCCAACGTCAATCCACAGGTGGATCACCCGCGCTGGAGCCAGGCCAGCGAGCGCTTCATCGGCGAGGGGGGCATCTTCGGTGCCAAGCGCCAGCCGACCCTGATGTTCAACGGCTATGGCGATGAGGTGGCCTCCCTCTATCAGGGCATGGATCTGCGCAAGTGGTATTGAGACGGGGGGCCGACGCCATGACATTGAGACTGACCACACGCCATATCACTCTGCTGCGGGCCCTGGTACACCTGGCCTCGCTGGGCTTTTTGCTCTGGCTTGGCTATGCGGTGCCGGCAGGCCTGCTGGGGGGGGATCCGGTGCAGGGGCTGACCCACTACCTCGGCAAGGGGGCCCTGCACCTGCTGCTGCTGACCCTGCTGGTATCGCCGCTGGCCAAGCGCTGGCGCCAGGGCCAGCTCGTCAAGCTGCGCCGCCCCCTCGGGCTCTGGTGCGCCGCCTGGGCGTCCCTGCACTTTATGGTGTGGCTGGGGTTGGATCTGCAGTTCGACTGGGGTCTGATCGGCGGCGAGCTGGTGAAGCGCAGCTACATAGTGGTGGGGATGGTGGCGCTGCTGCTGTTGCTGGCGCTGAGCATCACCTCTATCCCGGCGCTGCTGCGGGCCATGGGGCCGGCCTGGCAGAAGCTGCACAACTGGATCTATGCGGTGGCCCTGCTGGTGCCGGTGCACTACTGGTGGTCGGTCAAGAGCGGGTGGCTGGAGCCCCTCATCTATCTGATGCTGGCCATCGCCCTGTTGTGGCCGCGCCGTGACAAGCTGCTGAGGCCCTGGCGCCAGCGCCAGTCACTGAAGGGGACGCAGGGCGCCGTGCAGCAGCCGTCGCGTCCATAGCAAAAGAGGCCTAATCGGCCTCTTTTTTGGTGATTTCCCCGCTGTAGGCATCGACCTCCAGCTGGACGCGCTGGTTGTCGGCATTCAGGGTGTCCACCTCGAATTTGTCTCCTTCCAGCGCCACTTCCCGAATGTCGTGGTACCCTTGTGCCAGCAACAACTTGACCAGTCCGGCCATGTCGAGACGGGTCTGGGCCGCCCAGCCAAAGGTGGAAAAGAGACACAAGATCAGCAGGATACTGCGTGGGATCATATTCATTCCGGATTCATGGCTGGCACACTATAAACGGCATTATGTTAGGTTTTGAGAGATGAATCACCCATGAATAGCGTCCTGCCCCTGCTTGGATTGCTGCTGCCGATGCTGGTGCAGGCGGCCCAGCCGAACGAGGCCTTGCTGCAACAGGCGGTCAGCGAGGGGCGGATCCGGCCTTTTCATGAGCTGATGGCGGTGGCGTCCCGTCTGCCGGTGCGCGTGCTGCGGGTCGACCTGGGGGAGGAGGACGGTGTCTGGTTGTACGAGCTCAGGCTCATCGACGAGGAGGACAGCGTCATCAAGGTGGGCTATCGGGCCGACAACCTGGAAATGGTGTGGCTCAAGGGTCATCATCTGGAACGCCTGTTCGAGCCCCGCCCGCCCCCGGAAGAGGAGTAAGCCGCCGGCTGCCCCGGCCTCTCCCCAATCGCCGCCGTGACAGGCACAACTCTGCTTTGGATACCCATTTATGCGAATTCTGATAGTTGAAGACGAGAAGATCCTGGCGGGCCAGCTGGCGGAACAGCTGCGCCTGTCCGGCTTTGTCACCGATCTCTGCCACGACGGCAACGAGGCTGGCTTTCTCGGCGAGACCGAACCCTATGACGCCATCATCCTGGATCTCGGCCTGCCGGGTCGCGACGGCCTGAGCGTGCTGAAGGAGTGGCGCAGCAAGGGCATCGACACCCCGGTGCTGGTGCTGACCGCACGGGGCCAGCTGCACGAGAAGATAGAGGGGCTGAACGCCGGGGCCGACGACTACCTCACCAAGCCCTTCCAGGTGGCCGAGCTGGTGGCCAGGGTGCAGGCCCTGGTACGCCGGGCGGCGGGCAATGCCAGCTCCATCCTCGAGATCGGCGGCGTGCGCCTCGACATGGCGGCCTCCCAGGTCTGGTACGAGGGCACCCCCATCAAGCTCACCGCCCACGAATTCCGGGTGCTGGGCTACCTGATGCAGCACAGGGGCAAGGTGGTGTCCCGCAGCGAGCTCATCGACCACATCTATGCCCAGGATTTCGACCGGGATTCTAATACGGTTGAGGTGTTTATCGGCCGGATCCGCAAGAAGACCCACGCCGATCTCATCGAGACGGTGCGCGGCCTCGGCTACCGGATCAACGAATGAGCCGGGTCCAGGGGATCGCGAGGCGGGCTGAATGAGGCTGGTACGCACCCTGCGGGGACGGCTGGTGGTCATCGCCATGGTCTGGTGCGGTCTCTTCCTGTTCGCCACCGGCTTCAGCCTGCAGACCATGATGCGCAACTACTGGCAGGAGGCGGAGGCCGACGGCCTGCGCCTGCAACTCTACGATCTGCTCGCCCGCCTCGAGATCCAGCCGGACGGCCTGCCGGTCGTCACCGAACCCATGGCGGATCCCCGCTATCGTCAGCCTTACTCCGGCTACTACTGGCAGCTGGAGCTGGGGGAGACGGTGGTCAGCCGCTCCCGCTCCCTGTGGGATGCCCATCTGAGCGCCCATGGCCTGAAGTCGGCCTTCGGCGACCCGGATCTCTTCGTCGGCAAGGGGCCCAACAAGGAGCCCCTGCTGATCATGACCCGCACCGTGCTGCTGCCGGGCTCGGATAGGGTCTTTACCCTGGTGATGGCCAAGGACAGCAGCGCCCTGACCCAGACCCTGAAGAAGACGCGCATCAGCCTCTTCCTCGGTCTCGGCTTCGCCGCCACCGGCCTGGTGCTCGGCTTCATGTTCCAGATAGTCTACGGCCTGCGCCCGCTGCACCTGCTGCGCCGCGAGCTGAGCCGCGTCCATCAGGGCCATCAGGAGGGATTCAGGCTGCGCTACCCGCTGGAGATCCAGCCCCTGGTGGAGGACATCAACCGCCTGCTGCACCACTACGGTGAGCTGTTGCAGCGGGCACGCTCCCACACCGGCAACCTGGCCCACGCCCTCAAGACCCCGCTCAGCATCATGCGCAACCAGGTGGCCCAGCTGCCGCCGGAGGATCAGGCCGCCATCGGCGAGCAGCTCGACCAGATCCAGCGCCACATCGACTACCACCTCGGCAAGGCGCGGGTGACCGGTGCCGCCAAGATCCTCGGGGTCTCGACCCCGGTGCGGGCCCGGGTGGAGTACATCTGCCGCGCCTTCTCCCGCCTCTATCCGGGCCGGGAAGTGGATCTGCAGGTGCCGGCCAGTCTGGCGGTCGGGGTGGAGGAGCAGGACTTCGACGAGATGGTGGGCAACCTGCTGGAGAACGCCTTCAAGTGGTCCGCCGGCCGGCTGCGCATCTCCAGCGCCGAGCTGGGGGGCTGGATCACCCTGCGCATCGAAGATGACGGCCCCGGCATGAGCGAGGATCAGATCGCCAAGGCGGTGCTGCGCGGGGTGCGGCTCGACGAGAAGGTGCCGGGTTCCGGGCTTGGTCTCAACATCGTCTCCGATCTCGCGGAAGCCTACCGCGGCAGCCTCATCATGGGGCGGGCCGAGCTGGGGGGATTGGCTGCTTCTCTGTCGCTGCCCAAGGTCGCCAGGGTCGAGAGTTAGGTCGGGGTTTGTCATCAGGGGCCTTCGGGCCGCCGCCCGCGCTGGCAAGGGACGGGTCGCCGGCATAAGATAAGGCTCTTGTTTCAAGGTTGAGGAAGGGTAGCAATGACTGACGATCCGTGGGCACTGTGTCATCTCGACGATTCGTTCGATGCCTCCGTGCTGGGTACCAAGGGGGCCCAGATCCAGTGGTTCGAGGACAGGGACGCCCTGATCCAGTTCCTGCTGGAGGATTTCGTCGACCTGCTGGCCGACGTGGGGGAGCTGGACGAAGATCAGACCGAGAGCGCCCGCGAGCGCTTCACCCTGCTGGTGGAGCAGAGCCTGGACGATCGCGGCCTGATGGATGCCATCAACGATCTCGCCTCCGGCCTGCGCCGCATCGCCTGGCTGGGTCCCCTTTCCGAACTGGCGGAGCTGAGCGACGACTTCGCGAGCGGCCTGAGGGCCTTCTTCTGGAGCCAGTATGACGGTGACGAGGACGACCCCGAGGCCTGGGTGCCGGAAGAGCTCTGGCCACAGCTGGTGGAGTGTGCGGAAGAGTATATGGTGGAAGGGGACTTCTGAGTCATCTTGTCCGCGCGCACTCTGGCTGCAAGGCGGGTGGAGTGAGCCGAAGAGTAAATGGTCGGGGGCGACTTCTGAGTCACACAGGAAACGGGAACCCGCGATAAGAAAACGGCGCCTTGATGGCGCCGTTTTTATTGGGTCACAACCTGCTTAGCCGTTGGCCGGTACCGCGTGGGCGGTGTTGGCCAGCACCGGGCCTGCGTACTTCTCTATCTGCAGCTGGGCCATGTGGCCGCAGTTGCCCTGCGCCAGGCGGGACGAGCCTTCGTCGAAGGTGAGGCAGTTGACGTTGCCGTTCTTGCAGATGCTGCCCGCTTCCCCCGGCTTGGCCGGGTCATACCAGGCCCCTTCGCAGATCCGCACCACGCCTTGGCGCACATCCTCGGAGAGCAGGGCGCCCACCAGGATCTGACCGCGCTCGTTGAAGGCGCGCACCAGATCCCCCTGGGTGATGCCACGGGCCTTGGCGTCGGCGGGATGGATCATGATCGCCTCGCGGTCGGCGATGGCGAACTTGTCCCGCAGCGGGGTGTTGTCGAGCTGGGAGTGCAGCCGCTGGGTCGGGTGGGAGGTGTTGAGGGACAGCGGATAGCGCGCCGCCACCTCGCTCTTCACCCACTCCTTGGGCTCATACCACTTGGGATGGCCGGCGCAGTCGGAGTAACCCATCCCGGCCACGGTATTGGAGAAGATCTCGATCTTGCCGGACGGCGTGCCGAGCGGGTTGAGCAGCGGGTTCTCGCGGAAATCGGCGTGACGGATCCACTGGCGGTTGGCCTCGGGGATCGGGAAGCGGATGTAGTTGTTGGACTCCCAGAACATGTCGAACGGCGGCAGCGCCACCCGGGCACCACGGGCCTGGGCCGCCATGCCGTCGTACATCTGCTTGAGCCACAGCATCTCGTCCTTGCCCTCGGTGTACTGCTCCTGCACGCCCAGCTTGGCGGCGATGGCGCTGAAGATGTCGAAGTCGTTGCGGGCTTCAAACTGGGGCGGCACGCACTGGTGCATGGGGAACACGTAGCGCTGGGAGTAGTCGCCGCCCATCTCCAGATCGTTGCGCTCGTAGCTGGTGGTGACCGGCAGCACGATATCGGCGTGCTTGGCGGTGGCCGTCCAGTAGGGCTCGTGGACGATCACGGTCTGCGGTTTGCGCCACGCCTGCAGCAGGTTGTTGGTGTCCTGATGGTGGTGGAAGGGGTTGCCGCCCGCCACATAGACCAGCTTGATGTCCGGATAGGTCACCTTGCGGCCATTGAAGTCGATGGTCTTGCCCGGGTTGGCGAGACAGTCGGCGATGCGGGCCACGGGGATCGGTGCCGGGCTGTTCTTCGGTGCGTTGCCGGCGGAGATACCGGCCAGAATGCCGCCCTTGGCGGTGGGGCTGCCACCGGAGGAGTAGTGGTAGCTGAAGCCGTAGCCGCCCCCCGGCAGGCCAATCTGGCCCAGCATGGCAGCCAGGGTCACCAGCATCCAGTTGGGCTGTTCGCCATGCTGCTGACGCTGCATGCCCCAACCGGCCATGATCATGGTGCGCTTGGCGGCCATGTCGAGGGCCAGTTGGCGGATCACCTTGGCATCGACGCCGCAGACAGTGCTCGCCCACTCGGCGCTCTTGGGCTGGCCATCCTCCTTGCCGAGCAGATAGTCTAGGAACTTGTCAAAGCCGACTGTGTAGCGATCGAGGAAGGCCTGATCGTGCTTCTTCTCGCTGTAGAGGGTGTGGGCCACACCCAGCATCATGGCCACGTCGGTGTAGGCGTTCGGCGCAATCCACTCGGCGCCGACCAGCTTGGCGGTCTCGTTGTAGACGGGATCGATGCTGATGACGCGGGTGCCCTTCTCTTTCAGCGCCATGAAACCGGCCTGACCCTCGTGGTCCGGCATGTTCCAGCTGTTCTTCAGGGTCACCTGAGCATTGACCCCCCACAGCACCACCAGTTCGGCGTTCTCCACCACGTTGGGCCAGGCGGTCTGTTGCTCGTACACCTCGATGGAGCCCATCACGTGGGACATGATCACCTGGGCCGCGCCGGTGGAGTAGTCCCCGGCATAGCCGGTAAAGCCCCCGGCGAGGTTCATCAGGCGGTGCAGCAGGGTACGGCTGTTGTGGAACATGCCGACGCTCTTCCAGCCGTAGGATCCGGCGTGGATCGCCTGCGGGCCGAAGTCACTCTGCACGCGCTGGATTTCACCGGCCACCAGTTCGATCGCCTTGTCCCAGCTCACTCGCACCCACTCGTCGGCACCGCGCAGCTCGGGTTTGGCGCCCGGGCCGTGCTCCAGCCAGCTCTTGCGCACCATGGGGTATTTGATGCGGTTCTTGGCGTGCACCTGGAACGGCGCCATATCGATGAGATCGTTCGGCGCCGGATCATCGGCCACCGGCTGGACGCGCACCATGCGGCCATCCTCGACGATCGCCTCGAAAGCACCCCAGTGGGCGCCGGTCAGAATGCCCTTCTGGGCGGGCACCAGGGTCGGGAACTGACTCAATGCGGTGCTGATGGCTTGCGCCAGCGCACTCTTGGGAAAAATGCCGCCGAGCAGGGGCAGGGCTGCGCAGGCACCGAGCCCCTTGAGCAGGTTGCGGCGGGACAGATTGGTCTTCTTGTCATTGAAAAAAGTCATAACGGTTATCCTCTGTGCCAGCCTTAGTGGGCCGCGCTCATGTCACTGGCGTGTTTCTGGACATACTGGGTCAACATGCGAGCCTGTTCCGGAGTCAGGGAGGTACGAGATTCCATCCCCTTGATGACGCCGATCCACTGGTTGGCATTGAAGTGATCCAGCGCGGTGAGGCCGTGGCAGCCGGTACAGTTGTTGGACATCAGGGTGGAGGCGTACTGCCACAGCTTGCCCTGATCGCCGATAAGCTGGCTCTGGTCGACCCAGGCGGTCAGCTTGACCTGATGCCAGGTGAGGTTGGTGGCGCTGTCGGTTTCGCTCTGGCCGGTGACCAGCGCTTTCTTGGCGGCATCGCCGACCAGCACGCTGAGGATCCGCTTGCCCGGTGCGGCGTAGAACACTTCGCTCACACCATCCTGTTGCCAGCCTTCGATCTGCACCTTGGCGCGGCCGTTTTCGTTGGCCAGCACTTCCACCTGGGTGGAAGGCATCAGGGTGCCTTCGTCGGTCTTGGCGGCGGCATCGAGGAACAACGGGGTGGTGGCGATGGCGTAACGGGTGGTGACGTTGGCTGGGGTCTGGGCCGCAGCCTGCGCCAGCTCGCTGGCACCGGCGGCAGCGAGGCCGCTCATGTCAGGCATGATGTGGGCGACACCGCGGTGGCAGTCGATACAGGTCTGACCCTCCTTGATGGCGACCGGGTGCTCGGCGCGGGCATTGGGGCGCTGGGCCAGAATGTCCATCGCCTCGTAGCTGTGGCAACTGCGGCAGGTAGCGGAGTCGTTGGCTTTCAGTTCGTCCCAGACGGACTGGGCCATCCGCAGCTTGTGGGCCTCGTATTTCTCAGGGGTGTCGAGCGTGCCGATCGCCTCGTGATAGATATCCTTCACGGCGCGGATCTTGGTCCACAGGTAGGAGGTGGGGTCGCCCGGGATGTGGCAGTCGGCGCACTCGGCGCGGATCCCCTTGGTGTTCTGGAAGTGGACGCTGCCCTGGTATTCGGCGAGGGGTGTCTGCATGGAGTGGCAGGAGACGCAGAATTCGGTGGAGCTGGTCTTGTGCAGCACGGTGACGGTGACCCCCAGCGCGGCGATCCCCAGCAGGGCCCCGAGCAGCAGAAGCCAGAACCAGGGCTTTCTCAACATTTTTCCAAGCATGGTGGCAGTGTCCTTCGAATCGGGTAGTACCAATATAGTAGTAGTCTTGGGAACCCAGGGGTTGACCTCGGTCATGGTTTTTATTTCGATGGAAACTATTTGACTGTTAAAAGTTTTCTATTTTCGTTTTTTTATGAATTTAAGTCTGATTCTCCTGTTTTGAACGGGTGAGACTCAGGTGCGGAGGGCGGAGCAAGGTGACAGCCCGGGGCTTGGGGTTTGCGCGTGGCGGGATGTATACTGTTCGCATATACAGTATTTAGGTGTGTCTTCCATGCGACTCTTTATCGCCGAGAAACCCAGCCTTGGCCGCGCCATCGCCGACGTTCTGCCCAAGCCCCACAAGAAGGGGGAGGGTTTCATCGAGACGGCGCAGGGGGACGTGGTGACCTGGTGCATCGGCCACCTGCTGGAGCAGGCGGAGCCCGACGCCTATGACGCCGCCTACAAGCAGTGGCGGATGGAATCGCTTCCCATCATCCCCGAGCAGTGGCAACTGGTGGCCAAACCCAAGACCCGGGCTCAGCTCAATGTGATCAAGGGGCTCATCAAGCGGGCCGACTGCGTGGTCAACGCCGGCGACCCGGACAGGGAAGGGCAGCTGCTGGTGGACGAGGTGATCGACTTTCTCGGCTACCCCAAGAGCAAGCCGGTGCAGCGCTGCCTCATCAGCGATCTCAACCCGCCGGCGGTGCGTCGTGCCCTGGACCAGCTGCGGGACAACAAGGAGTTCGTGCCGCTGGCTGTGTCGGCCCTGGCCCGCAGCCGGGCCGACTGGCTCTATGGTATCAACATGACCCGGGCCTACACCCTGCTCGGCCGCAAGGGGGGTTGCAACGAGCTGCTGTCGGTGGGGCGGGTGCAGACGCCGCTGTTGGGGCTGGTGGTGCGGCGGGATCTCGAAATAGAAGCCTTCGTGCCCAAGCCGTTCTACGAGGTGCTGGCCCACCTGCTGACCGGGGGCAATGAGCGTTTCACCGCAAAGTGGCTCCCCTCGGAAGCCTGCCTCCCCTGGCAGGATGAAGAGGGGCGGGTGCTCAACCGGGCGCTGGCCGCCAAGGTGGTGGAGCGGATCCAGGGGCAACCCGCGCTGGTGGAAGAGGTGGAGGAGCAGGCCCGCAAGCAGGCTGCGCCGCTGCCCTACAACCTCTCCAGCCTGCAGATCGATGCGGCCAAGCGGTTCGGCATGGATGCCAAGCGGGTGCTGGACGTCTGCCAGAGCCTCTACGAGCGTCACAAGCTCATCACCTACCCCAGATCCGACAGCCGTTATCTGCCGAGCGATCACTTCAACCGGGCCGGCCAGGTGCGGGAGGCCATCGCCGCAACTGCCCCGGCCCTGGCGCGGGCGGTGAACGAGGCGGACGGCAGGCTCCGCAGCAAGGCGTGGAACGACGGCAAGGTGGATGCCCACCACGCCATCATCCCCACCGAGAAGCGGGGCAACGAGGGGAGCCTGAGCGGGGATGAGGCCAGGCTGTATGGCCTTGTCGCCCGCCAGTACCTGCTGCAGTTCTACCCGCCGTTCGAGTACAACGACAGCAAGGTGCTGCTGCGCATCGCCGGCGGCCTGTTCCAGGCCAAGGCGCGTCGCATCCTCAAGGCGGGCTGGAAGGCGCTGCTCGGGGTGGAGGAGGATGACGAGGAGGAGGCGGGCACCCTGCCGGCCCTGAAGAAGGGGGAGCAACTATTTTGCGAGCGGGGCGAGCTGCTGGAGAAGATGACCCAGCCCCCCAAGCCGTTCACCGACGCCACCCTGCTGTCGGCCATGACAGGCATAGCCCGCTACGTTCAGGATCCCGAGATCCGCAAGACCCTGCGGGAGACCGACGGTCTGGGCACCGAGGCGACCCGGGCCGGCATCATAGATCTGCTGTTCAAGCGCCGCTTCCTGGTGCGCCAAGGCAAGAGCATCAAGGCGACACCCACCGGGCGGGCCCTGGTCCAGGCGCTGCCCCCTGGCGCCACCACGCCGGACATGACGGCGCTCTGGGAGCAGAGCCTCGGCCGGATCGCCGAGCGTCACGGCAGCTACCAGCAGTTTATGGGGCCGCTGATGGAGCAGTTGAACGCCTTGATAGAGAGGGCCAGGCAGGACTCCGGCGCCAGCTTCAGCACCCTGCCCAAGGCGGCCCCCGGCGCCGACAAGCACCGTTTCACCCGTCGCAGCAGTGGAAAGAGCGGGGGCAAGGGCGGTGCTGGCACAGGAGCCAGCCCTCGCAAGAGCACGGGCAAGCGCACCACTCGAACCAAGGCGGCCTGAGAACCTGTTTACGATCTGTCGCGAGAGGTTGTCAGCAAGGTGAAGAGCAGCGCAGGAACCGGAGTGTATAAGCCATACATGAGGATTCCGAGCAGCACATGAGCCTTGATCACGGCCTCGCAGTAAGATCATAAACAGGCTCTAAGTCGTTCAGAGGCCGATGTCTGCCATAGAGAAGAGGGGCTTTCGCCCCTCTTCTCTATTGAAATAATCCAATAACAGCAGTGAATTAACCTGTATAGACCCCTTCCTCCGGGTAACGGATCCGGGTCTCGCTCGGTCTGGCCAGCATCAGGGCCAGGGTGAGGGGTCCCAGACGGCCGCAGATCATCACCAGCACCAGGATCAGCTTGCCCGGTTCACTCAGGGAAGCGGTGATCCCGGTCGAGAGGCCGACGGTGGCGAAGGCCGAGATGGTCTCGAACATGATCTTGTCGAAGGAGTGTGATTCCGTGAGCATCAACAGAAACATGGCCAGCATCAGGGCCATGGTGCTGACGATGATGATGGCGAGCGATCGGGTCACTATCTGGGGGGATAGGGTGCGGCCAAAGGCGGTGACATGGGGGCGCTTGGTCAGAAACGCCCGGGTCGCGAGCAGGACGACGGCGAAGGTGGTGACCTTGATGCCGCCCCCTGTCGAGGTCGCCCCGGCACCGATGAACATCAGCATCATCATGAACAGCAGGGAGGCCGGCACCATCTGGCCGATATCCACCGTATTGAAGCCCGCCGTGCGTGCGGTGGCCGACTGGAAGAAGGCCGCCAGCCACTGGCCGCCCAGACTGCTCTGGCCCAGGGTGTTAGGGTTGTCGTGCTCCAGCAGCCAGAACATCAGGGTGCCCAGGAGCAGCAGCCCCGGGGTCATCAGCAGCATCAGCTTGCTGTGCAGCTTCAGCTTGCGCCAGCGGCGGTTGCGCACCAGATCGACGATGACGGTAAAGCCGATGCCGCCGAGGATGAGCAGGGCCGGAATGGTCAAGCTGATGAGGGGGTCGTCGCGATAGTCCATCAGATTGCTGGCAAACAGCGAGAAACCGGCGTTGTTGAAGGCCGACACCGCGTGGAAGAAGCTGACATAGAGGCCGTGGCTCCACCCCATCTCGGGGACCCAGCGAATGGCCATGATGCCGGTGCCGATCAGCTGGGCGATGAGGGCGAACAAGACGATGCGCTTCACCAGCTGGATGATGTTGACTGAGCCCTCCTGGCCCAGCGCCTCCTTGGCCAGTACCTGCTGGCGCAGGCCGACCCGTTTGCTGAACATGGCGATCAGCAGCAGCGTCATGGTCATCTGGCCCAGCCCGCCTATCTCCATCAGCATCAGCAGGATGATCTGCCCCTGCAGGGTGAAAGCGGTGCCGGTATCTACCACCCCCAGGCCGGTCACGCTGATGGCCGAGGTGGCGGTAAACAGGGCGTTGATGAAGGTGACCTCCCCCTTGTGGCTGGAGGGCTGCACCAGAAACAGGGTGCCGACCAGCAGTATGATGAGGAAGCTGCCTAGGATCAGCCTGGCCTCGCTCCAGCGGGAGTTGTCATCCCGATAAAGGGTGAAGGCGTAGTTGCTGCGCCAGCTGATCATAGGGTGTCGAGCCAGTGGTCGATGGCATGCTTGTTGCCAGCCAGGATCAGGATGTCACCCAGCTGCAGCTCCATCTTGCCGGTCAGCACGTTGTGCAGGACCTCGCCGCGCTTGATGGCCAGCAGCTGGAAGTCGTTCTGCTGCAACAGGTGCAGGTCGGCCAGGGTGCGGGCATTCTGCTGCAGGCCGATGACGAATTCGGTGAGCACCATGTCGTGCCCCAGCTCCAGATAGTCGAACAGCCGGTTGTCCAGCATGCTCTGGGCCACCCGGCGCCCCATGTCCCACTCCGGGTTGATCACCTTGTCGGCCCCCACCTTCTGCAGGATCTTGGCGTGGAACTTGTCGCGGGCCTTGACCCACACCTTTTTCACGCCGGCTTCCTTCAGAACGAGGGTGGTGAGGATGCTGGTCTCCAGGTTGTCGCCGATGGCGACGAAGACGATGTCGAAATTCGCCAGACCCAGTTCGGCGACTGTGGCCTCGTCGGTGGCATCGGCGACGATGACATGATTGCACAGGGTGGCTATCTGGCGGGTCTTGACCTCGTCGATGTCGATGGCCAGCACCTCGGCATCCTGCCGCTGCAACTCTTCGCACAAGGCGCTGCCAAACAGGCCGAGGCCGATGACGGCGAATTGATTGTTCATTCATGCTTCCTCAAGGAACTGAAGGCGTTACTCTACTCCAGCGATGTGAGTCCGAAAAGTGTCCGGGTTTTTTGTCCCGGAAGATCTGGGGTAAACTGCCCCCCTGTCCTTGTCGGAACACGCAGATGAAACTCACCCCCCAAGCCTCCCTGTCGACCCTCAATACCCTGGCGCTGGATGCGCACTGTCTCTGGCTGGCAGACGTGACCCAGCTGGATGACCTCGCACAGTTGCGGGTTCACCCCGAGCTGAGCGTCTTGCCGCGCCTGGTGCTGGGCGGCGGCAGCAACATCCTGTTCTGCGATGACTTCGCCGGTCTGGTGGTGCACAACGGCCTGAAGGGGATTGCGCTGCACGACGAGGGGGATCACTGGCTGCTGCACGTGGCGGCCGGCGAGAACTGGCACAAGCTGGTGTGCCATGCCCTGCAGCAGGGCTGGTACGGCCTGGAGAACCTGGCGCTCATTCCCGGCACCGTCGGTGCCGCCCCAGTGCAGAACATCGGTGCCTACGGGGTCGAGCTGGCCAGTGTCTGCGCCTATGTGGAGGCATTCAACTGGCACAGCGGCGAGGTGGAGCGCATCGACGCCGCCGATTGCCAGTTCGGTTACCGTGACAGCATCTTCAAGCACGCCTGTCAGGACTCCCACTTCATCACCGCAGTCGGCCTGCGTCTGCCCAAGGCCTGGCGACCGGTGGCGGGGTACGGCCCCCTTGCCGCCTTGGGGGAGGCGCCGAGTGCACAAGCCATCTTCGACACCGTCTGCGCCACTCGCATGGCCAAGCTGCCGGATCCCGCCGTGCTCGGCAATGCGGGCAGCTTCTTCAAGAACCCGGTGGTGCCTGCCGCATTGGCTGAGACCCTGAGACAGCAATACCCGCAGATGCCCAGCTACCCGGCCGGCGACGGTCAGGTGAAGCTGGCGGCGGGCTGGCTGATCGATCAGTGCGGCCTCAAGGGGTTCGCCATCGGCCGTGCCGCCGTCCATCAGGAGCAGGCGTTGGTGCTGGTCAACCAGGGGGGCGCCAGCGCCATGGAGCTGATCGCCCTGGCGGCCCATGTGCGGGACAGCGTGGAGCAGAAGTTCGGGGTGGTGCTGGAGCACGAGGTGCGCTTCATGGGCCGCAGCGGCGAGACCCGGCTCGATGAGGTACTGGCATGATCCTGACCCCCATCCGGCAGACGCTGATCACCCTGCTCAGCGACGGCCAGTTCCACTCGGGCGAGCAGCTCGGCGAGCGGCTCGGCATCAGCCGGGCGGCGGTGAGCAAGCACATGGCTGCGCTCAAGGAGCTGGGGCTGGACTTATTCAGCCTGACCGGCAAAGGCTACCGGCTCGCGGTGCCCATGGCGCTCTATGACGAGGCGCAGCTGCGGGCGCTGGCGCCCATGGCACCGGTGCACTGCTTCCCGGTGATCGACTCCACCAACCAGTACCTGCTGGAGCGGGTCAACCAGCTGAGCTCAGGCGAGAGCTGTCTGGCCGAGTGCCAGACCGCCGGCCGGGGGCGCCGCGGCAAGCCCTGGGTCTCCCCCTTCGGCTGCCAGCTGATCCTCAGCATGTACTGGCGGCTGGAGCAGGGCATGGCGGCCGCCATGGGGCTCAGCCTGGCGGTGGGGGTGGCCGTGGTGGAGGCGCTGGAGTCGCTCGGTTATCCAGGGGTTGAGCTCAAGTGGCCGAACGATCTCTACTATCAGGGCCGCAAGCTGGCGGGCATTCTGGTGGAGATGAGCGGCAGTGCCGGCGCCAGCTGCAATCTGGTGATCGGGGTCGGCCTCAATCTTGCGATGCCGAGCCGGGAGGGGGAGAAGATCGATCAGGCCTGGTCCGAGCTGCGCCACATCCAGCCCGAACTGGTGGACCGCAACCAGCTGGCCGCCTGCGTGCTGTTGCACCTGCAGCAGGCCATGCAGACCTTCGAGCAGACCGGGCTGGCGAGCTTCGTCGAGAGCTGGAACCGGCTCGATCACTTCGCCGGCCATCCGGTGAAACTGTTGATGGGGGAGCAGGTGATCCGCGGGATCGCCAGGGGCATCGACGATCGCGGGGCCCTGCGGCTGGAGACGGAGGAGGGGATCAAGTTCTACCTGGGTGGGGAGATCTCCCTGCGCCGGGGGGACTGAGACTCCATCCGGCATGAATGAGAAGAGGGGGCCCATGGGCCCCCTCTTCGTCGCTGTCATTATTTGCGCAGCTTGATCTGCTCGATAGCGTGCTCCCTGCCCTTGGTCAGGATCAGGTTCGCCCGCTCCCGGGTCGGCAGGATGTTCTCTTGCAGATTCAGGTAGTTGATATCCTGCCAGATGTTGTTGGCGATCTCGGTGGCCTCGCTCTCCGCCAGCCTGGCATAGTGGTGGAAATAGGAGTCGGGATCCGAGAAGGCGCCGCTGCGGAACTTGAGGAAGCGGTCTATGTACCAGGTGCGCAGCAGCTCGGCGTCGGCGTCCACATAGATGGAGAAGTCGACGAAGTCGGACACGAAGACGCGATGGGGGTCCTGGGGATAGTCCATGCCGCTTTGCAGCACGTTGAGCCCTTCCAGGATTAGGATGTCCGGTTGCTCCACCACCTTCTTCTCGTCGGGCAGGATGTCGTAGACGAGGTGGGAGTAGACGGGGGCCTCGACCTTCTCGTGGCCGGCGCGGATATTGGCGACAAATTCCACCAGATGGCGGATGTCATAGGACTCGGGGAACCCCTTGCGGCGCATCAGGCCGCGGGCTTCCAGCTCCTTGTTGGGAAACAGGAAGCCATCCGTGGTGACCAGCTCCACCCTGGGGTGCTCAGGCCAGCGTTCCAGCAGTGCCTGCAGGATGCGGGCCGTGGTGCTCTTGCCCCCCGCCACGCTGCCGGCGATGCTGATGATATAGGTGCCCTTACCGCGGGACTGGCCGAGAAACTGCTCCAGCACCCGGCTGCGCCGCTGCTTGGCCTTGACGTAGAGATTGAGCAGGCGGGAGAGGGGCAGGTAGATCTCTTCCACCTCCCGCAATGACACCTTCTCGTTGATGCCGCGCAGGGTCTGCAGATCGTGCTCGGTCAGGGTCAGGGGGACCGCATCGCGCAATAACGCCCATTGTTCGCGGGTGAATTGCAAATAGGGGTTATGCTCTGTTGTCATGGTGTCATCACTGTTTCTTGGGCAGGGCGACCATACACCAAGGGGTCGGGAGCGACAAGGGACGCGTCCGGTTGGGACGGAGAAGGAGCGCTTTTTTGCCTAGATCCCGGCAATAATGCACATTTTGCAAGGCGCAATGGTTGCATCCCCAAAATCCTTACCATAAAATGCGCGACGCTTGGATGTCTGTCGTCTATTTGCCCAGCAAAAGCGACAAAAACAACGGGTGCAAGCAGAATTACCGTTGTGGCATTTATGCAACCGGAGGGGTTCCCGAGCGGCCAAAGGGATCAGACTGTAAATCTGACGGCTCTGCCTTCGAAGGTTCGAATCCTTCTCCCTCCACCATATTTCTCTGCGGTTTGAGTTCTTTGGGTTAGAGAAATGCGGGCATCGTATAATGGCTATTACCTCAGCCTTCCAAGCTGATGATGCGGGTTCGATTCCCGCTGCCCGCTCCAAGATGCTGATATGGCTCAGGTAATTCTGAAAGCCACACCCTAGGGTGAGTTCGGCAATCGAACCAGCCTGTCAGCACCAGCCTCTCTGCTCCCCGTGATTCAAATCCATCATATAAACTGTTCTGTGGTTAGCTTGCCACCGCGTACTCAGCGTTAGTTTAGAGGGACGATCATGTCTAAAGAAAAATTTGAGCGTAATAAACCGCACGTTAACGTGGGTACCATCGGCCACGTTGACCACGGTAAAACCACCCTGACCGCTGCCATCACCAACGTGCTGGCCAAGCACTTCGGTGGTAAAGCTTTCGCCTTCGACCAGATCGACAAGGCACCGGAAGAGCGTGAGCGTGGTATCACCATCAACACCTCCCACGTAGAATACGACACCGCTACCCGTCACTACGCCCACGTAGATTGCCCGGGTCACGCCGACTACGTTAAAAACATGATCACCGGTGCTGCCCAGATGGACGGCGCGATCCTGGTAGTAGCAGCGACTGACGGCCCGATGCCGCAGACTCGTGAGCACATCCTGCTGGGTCGTCAGGTAGGCGTTCCGTACATCATCGTGTTCATGAACAAGTGCGACATGGTCGATGACGAAGAGCTGCTGGAACTGGTCGAGATGGAAGTTCGCGAACTGCTGTCCGAGTACGACTTCCCGGGTGATGACCTGCCGGTCGTACGTGGTTCCGCACTGAAAGCGCTGGAAGGCGACGCCCAGTGGGAAGAGAAGATCCTGGAACTGGCAAACCACCTGGATACCTACATCCCGGAGCCGGAGCGTGCGATTGACCAGCCGTTCCTGATGCCGATCGAAGACGTCTTCTCCATCGCAGGCCGTGGTACCGTAGTAACCGGTCGTGTAGAGCGCGGTATCGTCAAGGTTGGCGAAGAAGTGGAAATCGTGGGTATCAAAGATACCACCAAGACCACCTGTACCGGTGTTGAAATGTTCCGCAAGCTGCTGGACGAAGGCCGTGCTGGTGAGAACGTTGGCGCGCTGCTGCGTGGCGTGAAGCGTGAAGACGTGGAGCGTGGTCAGGTACTGGCCAAGCCGGGCACCATCAAGCCGCACACCAAGTTCGAATCCGAAGTGTACGTGCTGTCCAAGGAAGAAGGTGGTCGTCATACCCCGTTCTTCAAGGGCTACCGTCCGCAGTTCTACTTCCGTACTACCGACGTGACCGGTACCATCGAACTGCCGGAAGGCGTAGAGATGGTCATGCCGGGCGACAACATCAAGATGGTTGTTACCCTGATTGCGCCGATCGCGATGGACGACGGCCTGCGTTTCGCCATCCGTGAAGGTGGCCGTACCGTAGGTGCTGGTGTTGTAGCCAAAGTTATCGCGTAATCTTGGCTTACATAAATAAAGCAAAGCCCCTATAATAGGGGCTTTCTTATGCAGGGGCGTAGTTCGAATTGGTAGAACAGCGGTCTCCAAAACCGATGGTTGCGGGTTCGAGTCCTGCCGCCCCTGCCATATACCTCGTCTCGTACGGGGCTTTTGTGTCTTTGGTTACGTCAGATACAGGTGGGTTGTATGAGTGTTAGTTCTGAGGGTCAGGGCGGAAGCAAGGATACCCTGCTTTGGGGCCTGGTTTTCATCATCCTGGCGGCCGCTGTAGTGGGCAATTACCTGCTGAGCGACGTTATTGCTGCCGTCCGCGCCCTGGGTGTGGTCGTTGTCATCGCCGCTGCCGGTGCAGTGGCCCTGCAAACCACCAAGGGCAAGGCAACACTGGCTTTTGCTCGTGAGTCTCGCCTGGAAGTCCGCAAGGTCGTATGGCCAACCCGTCAGGAAGCCATTCAGACAACCCTGATTGTGCTGGCGGTGACCGCCGTGATGGGGCTGTTGCTGTTCGTCTTGGACGGTGCCTTGGTCTGGTTGGTCAACCTGATTACCGGTGTGTAAGGATAAGCCATGACTGAACAACGTGAACAGCGTATGAGATGGTATGTGGTGCAGGCGTTTTCCGGCTATGAAGGCCGGGTTGCCAAATCCCTGCGTGAACATATCAAGATGCATGGCATGGAAGAGCTGTTTGGCGAAGTGCTGGTCCCGACCGAAGAAGTGGTCGAGATGCGCGCTGGCCAGAAGCGCAAGAGTGAGCGCAAATTTTTCCCGGGCTACGTCCTGGTTCAGATGGTGATGGATGAGACCACATGGCACCTGGTACGCAATGTACCGCGCGTCATGGGCTTCATCGGTGGCACTTCCGATCGTCCCGCTCCTATCTCCGATAAAGAAGCGGATGCCATCCTCAATCGTCTGCAAGATGCCCACGACAAGCCGCGTCCGAAAACCCTGTTTGAACCGGGTGAAATGGTGCGGGTTGCCGATGGTCCGTTCGCCGACTTCAACGGTACTGTTGAAGAGGTGGACTACGAAAAGAGCCGCGTGAAGGTCTCCGTACTGATCTTCGGCCGCTCAACGCCGGTAGAACTGGATTTTGGTCAGGTCGAGAAAGGCTGATTAATCTCTGTACGTTTAACGGTTGTCAGGGGCAGCGATTATCTCTATAATTCGCTGCCCCTTTATTTGTTGGGGAGCCGTTTGCAGGAGCATGTCTCCGAGGCGTTAGAACCCATTTTTGAGGTATTTTTGTAATGGCTAAGAAAGTCACAGCTTATATCAAGCTGCAAGTTAAGGCTGGCAGTGCTAACCCCAGCCCTCCCGTTGGTCCTGCTCTGGGTCAGCACGGTGTAAACATCATGGAATTCTGTAAGGCATTCAACGCCCGTACAGAAAAGCTGGAAAAAGGTTCTCCGACTCCGGTCGTGATCACCGTTTACAGCGACCGTTCCTTCACCTTCGAAACCAAGACTCCGCCCGCTTCCTTCCTGCTGAAGAAAGCCGCTGGTATCCAGTCTGGTTCCGCCAAGCCGAACAAAGACAAGGTTGGTAAGGTGACTGTGGCTCAGCTGCAAGAAATCGCCAAGACCAAAGAGCCGGATATGACTGGTGCCGATCTGGATGCAAAAGTACGTTGCATCGCCGGTTCCGCTCGTTCCATGGGCCTGGTAGTGGAGGAGTAAGACAATGGCTAAACTGTCCAAGCGTATGCGCGTTATTCGCGAAAAAGTTGACGGTACCAAAGAGTACTCCATCAACGAAGCCATTGCCCTGCTGAAAGAACTGGCCACTGCCAAGTTCGTTGAAAGCGTTGACGTTGCCGTTAACCTGGGTATCGATGCTCGTAAATCCGACCAGAACGTACGTGGTGCAACTGTACTGCCGCACGGTACCGGTCGTGACATCCGTGTCGCCGTGTTCACCCAGGGTGCCAACGCCGAAGCCGCCAAGGCTGCCGGTGCTGAACTGGTTGGTATGGACGACCTGGCCGAGCTGGTCAAGAAAGGCGAGATGAACTTCGACGTCGTGATCGCATCCCCGGATGCCATGCGCGTTGTTGGTCAACTGGGTCAAATCCTGGGCCCGCGCGGCCTGATGCCGAACCCGAAGGTTGGTACCGTGACTCCGAACGTAGCCGAAGCCGTCAAGAACGCCAAGGCTGGTCAGGTTCGTTACCGTAACGACAAGAACGGTATCATTCACACCACTCTGGGCAAGGTCTCTTTCAACGAAGTTCAGCTGAAAGAAAACTTGGAAGCGCTGCTGGTTGCCTTGAAGAAGGCCAAGCCGTCCTCCGCCAAGGGTGTATTCATCAAGAAAGTCAGCATCTCCACCACCATGGGTGCCGGTGTTGCCGTAGACCAAGCTTCCCTGGAAGCGCAGGCCTAATTGATGGGTTTTACAAGGCGCAAAATTTAATCTATAATTTTGCGCCTTGATTGGTTGGGGGTTTCGACCTCCGTCCAAGACCGCAGGAGGCCGCAGGGCCTTAATTTTTCCTGCGTAGACGGTGCCGGAAACCCAGCGAGAAAGATTCTTTCTCTTCTGGAATCCTGCTACCGCATCGTTCCCCTCTGTTGTAAAGGTAGGGGGGATGTGTCAGTACTGGGTCAACAGACCCGGATTCAATCCAGGAGTTAAGCCAATGGCATTGGGACTCGAAGACAAAAAGGCAATTGTTGCTGAAGTCAACGAAGCTGCCAAAGGCGCTCTTTCTGCAGTTGTAGCCGATTCTCGCGGCGTCACTGTAGACAAGATGACCGTCCTGCGTAAGACCGCTCGTGAAGCTGGTGTGTACATGCGCGTTGTGCGTAACACCCTGCTGCGTCGCGCGGTAGAAGGTACCGAATACGAGTGCCTCAACGACGCATTTACCGGTCCTACCTTGATTGCTTTCTCCAACGAACACCCGGGCGCTGCCGCTCGTCTGTTCAAAGAGTTTGCCAAAGCGAACCAAAAGTTCGAAATCAAGGCTGGCGCTTTTAACGGTGAGTTTATCGCCGCAGCACAAATTGATCGTCTGGCCACGCTGCCGACCTACGAAGAAGCAATTGCGAAGTTGATGGCTACCATGAAGGAAGCCTCTGCTGGCAAGCTGGTTCGTACTATCGCTGCTGTTCGCGACCAGAAACAAGCTGCTGCTTGATTCTCGCCTATCTAGGCTGTTTGAGTTTATTCAACATCAGGAATTTTTGTCATGTCTATCACTAAAGACCAAATCATCGAAGCCGTTGCTTCCATGTCCGTAATGGAAGTTGTTGAGCTGATCGAAGCTATGGAAGAGAAGTTCGGTGTTTCTGCCGCTGCTGCCGTCATGGCCGGCCCGGCTGCTGCTGAAGCAGTAGAAGAGAAGACCGAGTTCGACGTAGTTCTGACTGCTGCTGGCGCCAACAAAGTTGCCGTCATCAAGGCCGTTCGTGGCGCTACCGGTCTGGGCCTGAAAGAAGCCAAGGACCTGGTAGAAGCTGCTCCGACCAATCTGAAAGAAGCCGTGTCCAAGGACGAAGCTGAAGCTCTGAAGAAAGAGCTGGAAGCTGCCGGTGCTTCTGTTGAGATCAAATAATCTGCATTTATGTAGATTAGCCTGATAAAACAGGCTAGGGCTGGTGAATGTTTGTTCACCAGCCTTTTTGCGCTGTAGACTGAGAGCATTTCACACCGTTTACGACTCTCGGTGCACCAGCAATCCGGACCGCTTCATCGTCCGGGCCAACACAAAACGGTGTTGAGACAGAGCTGTCCCGCGGGACAGAGTGGGTCACTTATCAGCGAGCTGAGGAACCCTATGGTTTACTCTTATACCGAAAAAAAACGCATTCGTAAGGACTTCGGTAAGCGAGACCAGGTACTGGACACGCCTTATCTGTTGTCCATTCAGCTGGACTCCTTCAAGCAGTTCATCGAGGCCGACCCGGAAGGTGAATATGGCCTAGAGGCCGCTTTCCGTAGCGTTTTCCCGATCACCAGTTACTCCGGTAGTGCTGAGCTTCAGTATGTCAGCTATCGCCTGGGTGAGCCGGTATTTGACGTAAAAGAATGCCAGATCCGTGGAGTGACCTACTCCGCGCCGCTGCGTGTCAAGCTTCGTATGGTTCTGTACGACCGTGAAGCAGCTGCCGGCACCGTCAAAGATATCAAGGAACAAGAAGTATACATGGGCGAAATTCCGCTCATGACCGAAAACGGCACCTTTGTGATCAATGGTACCGAGCGGGTTATCGTCTCCCAGCTGCACCGCAGCCCGGGCGTCTTCTTCGACCACGATAAAGGCAAAACACATTCATCCGGTAAGGTACTGTATAACGCCCGCGTTATCCCCTACCGTGGCTCCTGGCTGGACTTCGAGTTCGATGCGAAAGACAACCTGTTTGTCCGTATCGACCGTCGTCGCAAACTGCCGGCCTCCATTATTCTGCGCGCCCTGGACTTCAGCTCCGAAGAAATCCTGGCCACCTTCTTCGAGACTATCGGTTTCGAGGTCAAGGATGGCAAGTTGATGATGGATCTGGTACCCGAGCGCCTGCGTGGCGAAACCGCGACCTTCGACATCATTGCAAATGGTGCCGTGGTGGTCGAGACCGGTCGTCGTGTCACCGCGCGTCACATCCGCCAGCTGGAAAAAGACGGCATCACCCAGATCGAGGTGCCGGTCGAGTATGTTGTTGGCAAGGTTGCAG
Source organism: Aeromonas sp. XH (assembly GCF_033348475.1). Classification (NCBI taxonomy): domain Bacteria; kingdom Pseudomonadati; phylum Pseudomonadota; class Gammaproteobacteria; order Aeromonadales; family Aeromonadaceae; genus Aeromonas; species Aeromonas sp. XH. The sequence goes on from NZ_CP137630.1 coordinate 287,206, forward strand.
CCAAGAACTATGCGCATCCGCAGACTGGTGAGATGGTCGTCACCGCCAACCAGGCCCTGAGCCTGGAAGCGGTTGCCAACCTGTCCCAAGCCGGCTTCAAGCACTTCGAGGTTCTGTTCACCAACGAACTGGACCACGGTGCCTACATGTCCGAGACCCTGCGTATCGACTCCAGCTCCAGCCGCCTGGAAGCCCTGGTCGAGATCTATCGCATGATGCGTCCGGGCGAGCCGCCCACTCGCGAAGCGGCCGAACAGCTGTTCGAGAACCTGTTCTTCTCTTCCGAGCGTTACGACCTGTCTACCGTGGGTCGGATGAAGTTCAACCGCCGTCTGGGTCGTGAAGACGAGACCGGCGTCGGCGTGCTGACCAAGGACGACATCGTCGAGGTCATGAAGCGCCTGATCGACATCCGTAACGGCAACGACGAAGTGGACGATATCGACCACCTGGGTAACCGTCGCATCCGTTCCGTCGGCGAAATGGCCGAGAACCAGTTCCGCGTCGGTCTGGTCCGTGTCGAGCGTGCGGTGAAGGAACGCCTGTCTCTGGGCGATCTGGACACCCTGATGCCGCAGGATCTGATCAACGCCAAGCCGATCTCCGCCGCGGTCAAAGAGTTCTTCGGTTCCAGCCAGCTGTCCCAGTTCATGGATCAGAACAACCCGCTGTCCGAAGTGACCCACAAGCGCCGTATCTCCGCGCTGGGCCCGGGCGGTCTGACCCGTGAGCGTGCCGGCTTCGAAGTTCGAGACGTACACCCAACCCACTACGGCCGTCTGTGCCCCATCGAAACGCCGGAAGGTCCGAACATTGGTCTGATCAACTCGCTGTCCGTGTATTCCCGCACCAACGAGTACGGTTTCCTCGAGACCCCGTACCGCAAGGTGATCGACGGTGTGATCACCGACGAAGTGGACTACCTGTCCGCGATCGAAGAAGGCAAGTACGTGATCGCCCAGGCCAACGCCGCGACCACCGAAGATGGCCGTCTGAAAGATGAGCTGATCCCGTGCCGTCACAAGGGTGAATCCACCTTTATGAACGCTGACCAGATCCAGTATATGGACGTGAGCCCGCAACAGATCGTCTCTGTGGCAGCGGCCCTGATCCCCTTCCTGGAGCACGATGATGCTAACCGAGCCCTGATGGGTTCGAACATGCAACGTCAGGCCGTACCGACCCTGCGCGCCGACAAGCCGCTGGTAGGTACCGGTATGGAACGCGCCGTGGCCGTCGACTCCGGTGTAACCGTGGTGGCCAAGCGTGGTGGCATGATCGACTACGTCGATGCCTCCCGTATCGTTATCAAGGTCAACGAAGATGAGCTGCTGCCTGGCGAAGCCGGCATCGACATCTACAACCTGACCAAGTACACCCGTTCCAACCAGAATACCTGTATCAACCAGCGTCCGTGCGTGATGTTGGGCGAGCCGGTGATGGCGGGCGACGTGCTGGCTGACGGCCCGTCCACCGACCTGGGTGAACTGGCGCTGGGCCAGAACCTGCGCGTCGCGTTCATGCCGTGGAACGGTTACAACTTCGAAGACTCGATCCTGGTGAACGAACGCGTGGTTCAGGAAGATCGCCTGACTACCATCCACATCCAGGAACTGGCCTGTATCTCCCGCGACACCAAGCTGGGTCCGGAAGAGATCACTGCCGACATCCCGAACGTGGGTGAAGCCGCGCTGTCCAAGCTGGACGAGTCCGGTATCGTCTACGTGGGTGCGGAAGTGAAGGGCGGCGACATCCTGGTCGGCAAGGTGACCCCGAAGGGCGAAACCCAGCTGACCCCGGAAGAGAAGCTGCTGCGCGCCATCTTTGGCGAGAAGGCGTCCGACGTGAAGGACTCCTCCCTGCGCGTACCGAACGGTGTGTACGGTACCGTGGTTGACGTGCAGGTCTTTACCCGCGATGGCGTGGAAAAAGACAAGCGCGCCAAAGAAATCGAAGAGATGCAGCTGAAGGAAGCGAAGAAGGACTTGACCGAAGAGTTCAAGATCCTGGAAGACGGCATTTTCGGCCGTTCCCGCAACCTGCTGCTGGCCGCCGGTTACAGCGAAGATCGTCTGAACAAGCTGGATCGTTCCAAGTGGTTTGAACTGGCCATCGAAGATGAAGCCAAGCAAATCGAGCTGGAGCAGATCGCCGAACAGCACGTCGAGCTGAAGGCCGAGTTCGACAAGAAATTCGAGAACAAGCGTCGCAAGATCATCCAGGGCGATGACCTGGCGCCGGGCGTGCTGAAGATCGTCAAGGTCTATCTGGCCGTCAAGCGTCGCATCCAGCCGGGTGACAAGATGGCGGGCCGTCACGGTAACAAGGGTGTTATCTCCAAGATCTGCCCGGTCGAGGACATGCCCCATGACGAGTACGGCCGTCCGGTCGACATCGTACTGAACCCGCTGGGCGTACCGTCCCGTATGAACATCGGTCAGATCCTCGAAGTGCATCTGGGCCTCGCGGCCAAGGGCATCGGCGAGAAGATCGACCGCATGATCAAGGATCAGCGCGAGCTGCACGAGATGCGCGAGTTCCTGCAACAGGTCTATGACCTGGGCGAGAAGGACTCCCAGCAAGTGAACATCGCCGAGCTGTCTGACGACGACGTGCGTACCCTGGTGGGTAACCTGCGTAAGGGTCTGCCGGTGGCTACGCCTGTCTTTGATGGTGCCAAAGAGCGCGAAATCAAGGCCTTGCTGAAGCTGGCCGATCTGCCGGAATCCGGTCAGATCTCCCTGTACGACGGTCGTACCGGCAACGCCTTCGAGCGCAAGGTCACCGTGGGTTACATGTACATGCTGAAGCTGAACCACTTGGTAGACGACAAGATGCACGCGCGTTCTACCGGTTCCTACAGCCTGGTTACCCAGCAGCCGCTGGGTGGTAAGGCGCAGTTCGGTGGTCAGCGGTTCGGTGAGATGGAAGTGTGGGCCCTGGAGGCTTACGGTGCGGCATATACCCTGCAGGAAATGCTGACCGTCAAGTCTGACGATGTGAACGGCCGTACCAAGATGTACAAGAACATCGTGGATGGCGACCACCGTATGGAGCCGGGCATGCCCGAATCCTTCAACGTATTGCTGAAGGAAATCCGCTCTCTGGGTATCAACATCGAGCTGGACGAAGAGTAAGAGCTCGCTCTTATTGTTCGAGAATTGACGTGGGCGCCCCGCTGTTTCGGCAGCAGGGGCGCCGAGGTTAGACTCCTGACAGGGGAAACACGTGAAAGACTTACTCAAGTTTTTGAAGGCTCAGACCAAGACCGAAGAGTTTGACAGTATCAAGATCGGTCTGGCCTCTCCTGACATGATCCGCTCCTGGTCATTCGGTGAGGTCAAAAAGCCTGAGACCATCAACTACCGGACTTTCAAGCCGGAGCGTGATGGTCTGTTCTGCGCCCGTATCTTCGGACCGGTGAAGGACTACGAGTGTCTGTGCGGCAAGTACAAGCGCCTGAAACACCGTGGTGTGATCTGTGAGAAGTGCGGCGTAGAAGTGACCCAGACCAAGGTCCGTCGTGAGCGCATGGGCCACATCGAGCTGGCCAGCCCGACTGCCCACATCTGGTTCCTGAAGTCCCTGCCGTCCCGTATCGGTCTGCTGCTGGACATGACCCTGCGTGACATCGAGCGCGTGCTGTATTTCGAATCCTATGTGGTGATCGAACCCGGCATGACCAACCTCGAGCGCAGCCAGATGCTGTCCGAAGAGAACTATCTGGACGCACTGGAAGAGTGGGGCGACGAATTCGATGCCAAGATGGGTGCCGAGGCCATTCTGGCCCTGCTGCGCGCCATCGATCTGGAAGGCGAAGTCAAGGCCATGCGTGAGGAGCTGGATCAGACCAACTCCGAGACCAAGCGCAAGAAGACCACCAAGCGTCTGAAGCTGATGGAAGCCTTCCTGCAATCCGGCAACAAGCCGGAGTGGATGATCATGACAGTGCTGCCCGTGCTGCCGCCGGACCTGCGTCCGCTGGTACCGCTGGACGGCGGTCGTTTCGCGACCTCCGATCTGAACGATCTGTACCGTCGCGTGATCAACCGTAACAACCGTCTGAAGCGTCTGCTGGACCTGGCGGCTCCGGACATCATCGTGCGCAACGAAAAGCGCATGCTGCAAGAGTCCGTGGATGCCCTGCTGGACAACGGCCGTCGTGGTCGTGCCATCACCGGCTCCAACAAGCGCCCGCTGAAATCCCTTGCCGACATGATCAAGGGTAAGCAAGGTCGTTTCCGTCAGAACCTGCTGGGTAAACGTGTCGACTACTCCGGTCGTTCCGTTATCACCGTAGGTCCGACCCTGCGTCTGCATCAGTGCGGTCTGCCGAAGAAGATGGCGCTGGAGCTGTTCAAGCCCTTCATCTATGGCAAGCTGGAATCCCGCGGTCTGGCGACCACCATCAAGGCCGCCAAGAAGATGGTGGAGCGCGAAGAAGCCGTCGTTTGGGACATCCTGGACGAAGTGATCCGCGAACACCCGGTCCTGCTGAACCGTGCACCGACCCTGCACCGTCTGGGTATCCAGGCGTTTGAACCGACCCTGATCGAAGGCAAGGCCATCCAGCTGCACCCGCTCGTCTGTGCCGCCTATAACGCGGACTTCGACGGTGACCAGATGGCGGTCCACGTACCGCTGACCCTGGAAGCCCAGCTGGAAGCGCGCGCCCTGATGATGTCCACCAACAACATCTTATCGCCCGCCTCCGGTGAGCCGATCATCGTTCCTTCCCAGGACGTGGTCTTGGGTCTGTACTACATGACCCGTGCCCGCATCAACGCCAAGGGTGAAGGCATGGTGCTGTCCGGTCCGAAAGAGGCCGAGAAGGTCTACCGTGCCGGTCTGGCCGACCTGCATGCTCGCGTCAAGTGCCGCATCACCGAGTACGTGAAGAACGAAGCCGGTGAACTGGTTGCCAAGACCGAGATGAAGAACACCACCGTTGGTCGTGCGATCCTGAGCCTGATCCTGCCCAAAGGCATGGAATACGCGCTGATCGACGAGCCCAAGGTGCTGACTGCTGCAGAGCAGGCCGATCTGGACGCCAACCCGCAGAACTGGATCAAGTGCGTCTCCAACAAGGCGCTGGGCAAGAAGCTCATCTCTCGTCTGCTGAACACCTGCTATCGCAAGCAGGGCCTGAAGGACACCGTCATCTTCGCTGACCAGCTGATGTATACCGGTTTCCACTACGCGGCCCTGTCCGGTGCGTCCGTTGGTATCGATGACATGGTCATCCCGGATGCCAAGAAGGACATCATCGCCGCCGCTGAAGCCGAAGTCGCCGAGATCCAGGACCAGTTCCTGTCCGGTCTGGTGACCGCGGGTGAACGCTACAACAAGGTTATCGATATCTGGGCCAGCGCGAACGATCGCGTCTCCAAGGCCATGATGGACAACCTTTCCAAGGAGCGTAACGTCAACTCCCTGGGCGATGAGGAAGAACAGGCCTCCTTCAACAGCATCTTCATGATGGCCGACTCCGGTGCGCGGGGTTCCGCCGCCCAGATCCGTCAGCTGGCCGGTATGCGTGGCCTGATGGCGAAGCCGGATGGCTCCATCATCGAAACGCCGATCGTGGCGAACTTCCGTGAAGGTCTGAACGTACTGCAGTACTTCATCTCCACTCACGGTGCTCGTAAGGGTCTGGCGGATACCGCACTGAAGACCGCGAACTCCGGTTACCTGACCCGTCGTCTGGTTGACGTGGCCCAGGACATGGTGATCACCGAGGACGATTGCGGCACTACCGACGGTCTGTGGATGACTCCGCTGATCGAGGGGGGCGACGTGGTCGAGCCGCTGCGTGAGCGCGTGCTGGGTCGTGTGGTGGCCGAGGACGTCATCAAGCCGGGTACCGAGGATGAAGTGCTGGTAGCGCGTAACACCCTGCTCGACGAGCAGCTGTGTGACCTGCTGGAGCGCAACTCCGTCGACCGCGTGAAGGTACGTTCTGCCATCACCTGTGAGACCGACTTCGGTAACTGTGCTCACTGCTATGGCCGTGATCTGGCCCGTGGTCACCTGGTTAACAAGGGTGAGGCTGTCGGTGTTATCGCCGCCCAGTCCATCGGTGAGCCGGGTACCCAGCTGACGATGCGTACCTTCCACATCGGTGGTGCCGCATCCCGAGCGGCTGCCGAGAGCAGCATCCAGGTGAAGAACACCGGTAGCATCAAGCTGCAGAACGCCAAGTTCGTTCTGAACAACTCTGACAAGCTGGTTATCACCTCCCGTTCTACCGAGCTGACCATCATGGACGAGATGGGCCGTACCAAGGAAAGCCACAAGCTGCCTTACGGTTCCGTCCTGGAAGTGAAGGATGGCCAGGCCGTGAGCGCCGGTGATACCGTCGCGAACTGGGACCCGCACACCCACCCGATCATCACCGAAGTGGCAGGTCGTCTGCACTTCGAACACATGATCGATGGCGTGACCATCACTCGTCAGACCGACGAGCTGACCGGTCTCTCCTCCATCGTCGTGCTGGACGTCAACGAGCGTCCGAGCGCCGGTAAAGAGATGCGTCCGACCGTGAAACTGGTCGACCTGAACGGCAAGGATGTGATGATCCCGGGCACGGACGTTCCCGCCCAGTACTTCCTGCCGGGCAAGGCGATCGTGAACCTGGAAGATGGCGCCAACGTGGGCGTGGGTGACGCGGTTGCGCGTATCCCGCAAGAGTCCAGTGGTACTAAGGACATCACCGGTGGTCTGCCGCGCGTTGCGGATCTGTTCGAAGCACGTCAGCCGAAAGAGCCGGCCATTCTGGCCGAAATCTCCGGCACCATCTCCTTCGGGAAAGAGACCAAGGGCAAGCGCCGCCTGGTCATCACCCCGACCGACGGTGGCGAGATCTACGAAGAGATGATTCCGAAGTGGCGTCACCTCAACGTGTTCGAAGGTGAAAAAGTTGAGAAGGGTGAAGTCCTGGCGGACGGTCCTGAGTCTGCTCACGACATCCTGCGTCTGCGCGGTATCAGCCCGGTCGCCAACTACATCGCCAACGAAGTGCAGGACGTTTACCGTCTGCAGGGCGTTAAGATCAACGACAAGCACATCGAAGTCATCGTGCGTCAGATGCTGCGCAAGTGCGAGATCCTGAGCGCCGGCGACACCGACCTGATCGAAGGCGAGCAGGTTGAAGTGGCCCGTGTGAAGATTGCCAACCGTAAACTGGTTGCCGAAGGCAAGACCCCGGCTACCTACCGTCACATCCTGATGGGTATTACCAAGGCATCTCTGAGCACCGAGTCCTTCATCTCCGCGGCTTCCTTCCAGGAAACCACCCGGGTTCTGACCGAAGCAGCCGTTGGCGGCAAGCGCGACGAACTGCGTGGCCTGAAAGAGAACGTGATCGTGGGTCGTCTGATCCCGGCGGGTACCGGCTTTGCCTACCACCACAGCCGGATCAACCAGCGTGCCGCCGCAGCCCGTGCTGTCGGTGTACCGCAGGTGACTGCCGATGAGGCTCAGCAAAATCTGGCGGATCTGCTCAACGCAGCCGGCAGCTTTGACGAAGAGTAATCTTCCGCTGCAGTGATCGAAAAGGGCCCCTTCTAGGGGCCCTTTTTTCGTTCAGCCCCCGGCCGCCAGCCTGCACCGGGCTGGGGCAGGGGATGATCCAGTGCAAGGTTATAGAGCAAAAAATCAAAAAAAGTTGACATTGACCCCTCGCAATTGAAAACTCGGGAAAGTTGAATGGGTATTACAGGGGTAGAACATGGCTGTCGGTATCGAGGAAGTATTGCTTCCCGAAGAGCAACTGAGCGGTCGCGCTTTTACAGACGAAGACAGGGAATTGTTGCGTTCATATGGGGGCCTCATCGATGGCCTGGCCGATCTGTTCGGCAAGCACTGCGAGGTGGTGCTCCACTCCCTGGAAAATCTGCATGAGTCCGTGATCCAAATCGCGAATGGTTTCAATACGGGTCGTACTCTAGGGGCGCCGATCACCGATCTCGCCCTGCGCATGCTCAAGGACATCGAGAGCACGGGCCAGGATCACACCCAGAGTTATTTTGCCCGCAGCCGGACCGGTGCCCTGATGAAATCGAGCACCATCGCCATCCGCAACCGCGACAAGCAGGTGATCGGTCTTATCTGCATCAACCTGCACATCAATGCGCCCTTCCACGAGTTCGTGGCCGAGTTCTTCCCGACCCCGCAGCAGGTGGAGCGCCAATCGCCGGAGACCTTCGCCAACAGCGTCGAGGAGCTGGTCGCCCAGACGGTGGACAACACCATCGACGAGATCAACCGCGATCCCTCCGTGGCCAACAACGCGAAGAACCGTTTTATCGTGACCCAGTTGTTCGAGAAGGGCATATTTGATATCAAGGACTCGATCAATCTGGTCGCCGACAAGCTGAATATTTCCAAACATACCGTGTATCTCTACATCCGACAGCGCAAGCAGGGTGAAGAAGAGAGCGAGTAAGCGCCATAGATAGGGGATAGATAACAATGGCTAAAGAAGTGATTGCAACCGACAAGGCGCCAGCCGCAATTGGCCCTTATGTTCAGGCGACCAAGCTGGGTGAGCTGGTGTTCACCTCAGGGCAGATCCCGCTCGATCCTGCCACCATGGACATAGTCGCCGGTGGCATCGAAGCTCAGGCCGAACAGGTGATGAAGAATCTGGTTGCAGTATTGAAGGCTGCAGGGGCGGATACCAGCAAGGTGCTGAAGACCACCTGCTTCCTGAGCGACATGAACAACTTCGTGGCCTTCAACCAGGTGTATGCCCGCTACTTCGGGGAGTCCGCTCCGGCACGCTCCTGCGTGGAAGTGGCGCGCCTGCCCAAGGACGTCCTGGTCGAAGTGGAAGCCATTGCTCATCTTTGAGCCTCTGTATTGGCAGAAGCCCCTCCCAGGAGGGGCTTTTTCGTCTTTGAGGTAGAATGGTTGCATACCCTTGCAGGAGTCCGGACATGAGTCTGAATTTTGCGCTGCTGGTCACCGGGCCCGCCTATGGTACCCAGACGGCCAGCACCGCCTATCGCTTCGCCCTGAGCCTGGTCCAGCAGGGGCACCGCTTGTCCCATCTGTTCTTCTATCAGGATGGGGTTCACAACGGCAACGGTCTGCATGCCCCGGCCAGCGATGAGACCGATCTGGTTGCGCTGTGGCGTGAATTGGCGCTGGCACAAGGCATCGCCATCGATGTGTGCGTGGCTGCGGCGATGCGACGTGGGGTGATCGACGAGACGGAGGCGAGGAGTGCAGGCAAATCCCAGTTCAATCTGCAGGCGCCGTTTCGCCTGAGCGGCCTGGGCCAGTTGGCCGAGGCCAGCCTGACTGCCGATCGCTTCGTCCAGTTCTAGGGGGTGACATGACCAAGATAGCTTTTATCTGTCGCCGTGGTCCCCACGGTACGGCGAGCGGTCGGGAGGGGCTGGATGCCCTGCTGGCGACCTCGGCCCTGACGGAGTCTCTGGCCCTCTTCCTGATGGGAGACGGCGTATTGCAGCTGGTGAAGGAGCAGTCGCCCCAGGCGACACTGCAGCGTCACTATGCCCCGACCTTCAAGATGCTGGAACTGTATGATATCGATGAGGTCTACGTCTGCGCGGTGTCGCTGGCCGAGCGCGGGCTGACGGTGTCGGATCTGCTGATCCCCGTGACCCTGTTGTCCCCCGCTGAGATCCGCCGTTCCTGGGACGATTTCACCACCCACATCTGCTTCTGAGGTGCCCATGATACAGATGGTATTGAACTCTCCCTTCCTGACCCAGGATCTCGAACAGGTGCTGCGCTATCGTCGGGAAGAGGATCTGCTGGTGCTGATGCAGGACGCCGTGGTGGCCACGGTGGCGCCGTCGTGGCGTGAACGGCTGGCTGGCATCCCGCTCTATGTCATGGTGGAAGACTTGCAGGCGAGGGGATTGTCATCCGGGATCGGGATGGAACTCGACATGCCCGGTTTGATCAGCCTGATCGCCGAACATGGATCGCCGCAGACCTGGGCCAGCTAGTTTGTGTTTTCACGATATAACTCAGGTGCTTAGCATAATGGTAACGGACTGTCATTTGCCATTTCGGTGCACAAATTGTATAAATCTTGACTCCCCAGACAACAGGGCATAAAATTTCGCGTCCCCGTATCTGCGGGGAGGATTTTTCACACGTTTATGAAGTCATTATCAGGAGCCTTTTGATGGCAACTATTAACCAGTTGGTTCGCAAGCCACGCACCAAGCTCGTTGTGAAAAGCAACGTGCCGGCGTTGGAAGCGTGCCCTCAGAAGCGTGGCGTATGCACCCGTGTATACACCACCACCCCGAAGAAGCCTAACTCTGCACTGCGTAAAGTATGCCGTGTACGTCTGACCAACGGCTTCGAAGTCACCTCCTATATCGGTGGTGAAGGTCACAACCTGCAGGAACACTCCGTTGTTCTGATCCGTGGCGGTCGTGTAAAGGACTTGCCAGGTGTTCGTTATCACACCGTTCGTGGTGCGTTGGACTGTGCCGGTGTTAAAGACCGTAAGCAGGCTCGCTCCAAGTACGGCGTGAAGCGTCCGAAAGCTTAATGGTTCTCCGTTAAGTAAGGCCAAACGTTAATTCGTTTCTAGTTAGATAACTTTCTAGTTTTGGGTAACCCCTGAAGTTACGGAGAATTTGAAATGCCAAGACGTCGTGTTGTTGGTCAGCGTAAAATCCTGCCGGATCCCAAGTTCGGATCTGAGCTGCTGGCTAAATTTGTCAACGTAGTAATGGTTGACGGTAAGAAATCTGTTGCAGAAGCCATCGTATATGGCGCCCTGGACATCATTGCCACCAAATCTGGCAAAGAGCACCTGGCCCTGTTCGAAGTCGCTCTGGACAACATTCGTCCGGCGGTCGAGGTTAAATCTCGTCGCGTCGGTGGTGCAACCTATCAGGTGCCGGTAGAAGTTCGTCCGGTACGTCGCAACGCCCTGGCGATGCGCTGGTTGGTTGATGCCGCTCGTAAACGTGGTGAAAAATCAATGGCTCAGCGTTTGGCTGGCGAGCTGCTGGATGCCGCTGATAATAAGGGTTCGTCTGTCAAGAAACGTGAAGACGTTCACCGTATGGCTGAAGCGAACAAGGCCTTCGCTCACTTCCGCTGGTAATCCGCTTGCGCAGGGTCTTCTGGCTCTGCGCACCTTTAATTATCTGGGGACAAGTGCCCTAGTAAGAGGATGACAATGGCTCGTACAACCCCCATTGAGCGTTATCGTAACATCGGTATCTCCGCTCACATCGACGCCGGTAAGACTACTACTACCGAGCGCGTCCTGTTTTACACCGGCGTAAGTCACAAGATCGGTGAAGTTCACGATGGCGCCGCCACCATGGACTGGATGGAACAGGAACAAGAGCGTGGTATCACCATCACCTCCGCCGCGACCACCGCTTTCTGGTCCGGTATGGGTAAACAGTTCCAACCGCACCGTATCAACATCATCGATACCCCGGGCCACGTTGACTTTACTATCGAAGTAGAGCGCTCCATGCGTGTTCTGGATGGCGCCGTGATGGTGTACTGTGCCGTAGGTGGCGTACAGCCCCAGTCTGAAACCGTATGGCGTCAGGCTAACAAGTACAAGGTTCCCCGTATCGCGTTCGTCAACAAGATGGACCGTACCGGTGCCAACTTCCTGCGCTGCGTTGAGCACATCAAGACCCGTCTGAAAGGCAACCCGGTTCCGCTGCAACTGAACATCGGTTCAGAAGAGAACTTCAAGGGTGTTATCGACCTGGTCAAGATGAAGGCCATCAACTGGAGCGAAGCCGACCAGGGCGTTTCCTTCGACTACGAAGACGTGCCGGCCGAGCTGCTGGAACAAGCGCAAGAAATGCGCATGAACCTGGTTGAAGCCGCTGCCGAAGCGTCTGAAGACCTGATGGAAAAATACCTGGGTGGTGAAGAACTGACCGAGGAAGAGATCAAGAAGGCTCTTCGTCAGCGCGTTCTGAACAACGAAATCATCCTGGTTACCTGTGGCTCCGCGTTCAAGAACAAGGGCGTACAGGCCATGCTGGATGCCGTGGTCGAGTACCTGCCGGCGCCGACTGACGTTGCTGCTATCGACGGTCTGAAGCTGGACGGCGAGACCAAGGACGAGCGTCACGCTTCCGATGACGAGCCGTTCTCCGCTCTGGCGTTCAAGATTGCTACCGACCCGTTCGTGGGCAACCTGACCTTCTTCCGCGTTTACTCCGGTGTGGTTAACTCCGGTGACTCCGTGCTGAACTCCGTCAAAGAGAAGCGCGAGCGTTTTGGCCGTATCGTTCAGATGCACGCCAACAAGCGTGAAGAGATCAAAGAAGTTCGTGCGGGCGACATCGCCGCAGCCATCGGTCTGAAGGACGTCACCACCGGTGACACCCTGTGTGACGAAAACGCCCCGATCATCCTGGAGCGTATGGAATTCCCGGAGCCGGTAATCTCCATTGCCGTTGAGCCGAAATCCAAGGCTGACCAGGAGAAGATGGGTCTGGCTCTGGGCCGTCTGGCTCAGGAAGATCCGTCCTTCCGTGTATGGACCGACGAAGAATCTGGCCAAACCATCATCGCCGGTATGGGTGAGCTGCACCTGGACATCATCGTTGACCGTATGCGTCGCGAGTTCAAGGTAGAAGCGAACGTAGGTAAGCCGCAGGTTGCCTACCGTGAAACCATCCGCACCACCGTCAAGGACATCGAAGGCAAGCATGCCAAGCAGTCCGGTGGTCGTGGTCAGTACGGTCACGTCGTTATCGACATGTACCCGCTGGAAGAAGGCAAAGCCTACGAATTCGTCAACGACATCAAGGGTGGCGTGATCCCGGGCGAATTCATTCCGGGCGTCGACAAGGGTATCCGCGAGCAGCTGAAGTCCGGCCCGCTGGCAGGTTATCCGGTAATGGATCTGGGCGTGCGTCTGCACTTCGGTTCCTACCACGATGTCGACTCTTCCGAACTGGCGTTCAAGATCGCTGCTTCCCTGGCGTTCAAGGCTGGCTTCATGAAGGCCAACCCGGTTCTGCTCGAGCCGATCATGAAGGTCGAAGTCGAGACTCCGGAAGACTACATGGGCGACGTGATCGGTGACCTGAACCGTCGTCGCGGCCTGATCGAAGGCATGGAAGATGGCCCGTCCGGCAAAATCGTACGTGCTCTGGTGCCGCTGGCCGAGATGTTCGGTTACGCCACTTCCCTGCGTTCTGCTACCCAGGGTCGCGCTTCCTACGCCATGGAATTCGCCAAGTATCACGATGCCCCGACCAACGTCGCCCAGGCCGTGATCGAAGAGCGCAAATCCAAGTAATTTAAGATTCCCCGCCTACGACGGTAGGCGGGTTTAACCTAGAAGGACTACGTCGTGTCTAAAGAAAAATTTGAGCGTAATAAACCGCACGTAAACGTCGGCACCATCGGCCACGTTGACCACGGTAAAACCACCCTGACCGCTGCCATCACCAACGTGCTGGCCAAGCACTTCGGTGGTAAAGCTTTCGCCTTCGACCAGATCGACAAGGCACCGGAAGAGCGTGAGCGTGGTATCACCATCAACACCTCCCACGTAGAATACGACACCGCTACCCGCCACTACGCCCACGTAGATTGCCCGGGTCACGCCGACTACGTTAAAAACATGATCACCGGTGCTGCCCAGATGGACGGCGCGATCCTGGTAGTAGCAGCGACTGACGGCCCGATGCCGCAGACTCGTGAGCACATCCTGCTGGGTCGTCAGGTAGGCGTTCCGTACATCATCGTGTTCATGAACAAGTGCGACATGGTCGATGACGAAGAGCTGCTGGAACTGGTCGAGATGGAAGTTCGCGAACTGCTGTCCGAGTACGACTTCCCGGGTGATGACCTGCCGGTCGTACGTGGTTCCGCACTGAAAGCGCTGGAAGGCGACGCTCAGTGGGAAGAGAAGATCCTGGAACTGGCAAACCACCTGGATACCTACATCCCGGAGCCGGAGCGTGCGATTGACCAGCCGTTCCTGATGCCGATCGAAGACGTGTTCTCCATCGCAGGCCGTGGTACCGTAGTAACCGGTCGTGTAGAGCGCGGTATCGTCAAGGTTGGCGAAGAAGTGGAAATCGTGGGTATCAAAGATACCACCAAGACCACCTGTACCGGTGTTGAAATGTTCCGCAAGCTGCTGGACGAAGGCCGTGCTGGTGAGAACGTTGGCGCGCTGCTGCGTGGCGTGAAGCGTGAAGACGTGGAGCGTGGTCAGGTACTGGCCAAGCCGGGCACCATCAAGCCGCACACCAAGTTCGAATCCGAAGTGTACGTACTGTCCAAAGAAGAAGGTGGTCGTCATACCCCGTTCTTCAAGGGCTACCGTCCGCAGTTCTACTTCCGTACTACCGACGTGACCGGTACCATCGAACTGCCGGAAGGCGTAGAGATGGTGATGCCGGGCGACAACATCAAGATGGTTGTTACCCTGATTGCGCCGATCGCGATGGACGACGGCCTGCGTTTCGCCATCCGTGAAGGTGGCCGTACCGTAGGTGCTGGTGTTGTAGCTAAAGTTATCGCTTAATCGATACTTTATATACGCACATGAAAGGGGTGGCTTCGGCCACCCCTTTTACTTTTGGGGCTTTAAATGGCCTGTGAGATACTTTGCGAAATTATTGATAGAGGTAGCTGCTGTGAGTAAACCCGCCATTTTTCTGGATCGTGACGGTGTCATCAACGAAGACACGGGTTATGTCAGCCAGGTTGATGACTTCCACTTTCTGCCCGGGGCGATCGAAGCCATGCAATTGCTGAAGAAGAAGGGCTACCTGCTGGTCGTGGTCACCAATCAGTCCGGCATTGCCCGAGGCTACTTCACTGAAGATGATTTCATGAACCTGACCGAATGGATGGATTGGTCCCTGGCCGATCGGGACGTGGATCTCGATGGTATCTATTTCTGTCCACATCATACTGACCACGGTGCGCCTTGCGACTGCCGCAAACCCGAACCCGGCATGCTGCTGCTTGCCCAGCAGGAGCTCGATATCGATATGAGCCGCTCCTATATGGTGGGTGACAAGCCGTCCGACCTGAAAGCGGCCATCAATGCCAAGGTAGGTCACAAGGTGATGGTGCGCACCGGCAAGCCGGTAACGGATGCGGGGATCGCGTTGGCCGATGCCATCTATGACAACCTGCATGATTTTGCCGTGGCGACCCCCACCGCAGGCTGATTTCGCTGGATTAAGATGCTTTTTGGTGGCTTTGTGAGCGGTTGAACGATGAAAACCATCTTTTTGTAATTATCCCCTTGCCAGAACAAATCCGCTCCCTATAATGCGCCTCCATC
>NZ_CP137630.1:305000-380000 GCF_033348475.1 Aeromonas sp. XH
AACATCTAAGTACCCCGAGGAAAAGAAATCAACCGAGATTCCCTCAGTAGCGGCGAGCGAACGGGGATTAGCCCTTAAGCATCTTGGAAGTTAGTGGAACGGTCCTGGAAAGGCCGGCGATACAGGGTGATAGCCCCGTACACGAAAACAACCTTGATGTGAAATCGAGTAGGGCGGGACACGTGACATCCTGTCTGAATATGGGGGGACCATCCTCCAAGGCTAAATACTCCTGACTGACCGATAGTGAACCAGTACCGTGAGGGAAAGGCGAAAAGAACCCCTGTGAGGGGAGTGAAATAGAACCTGAAACCGTGTACGTACAAGCAGTGGGAGCCCTTCGGGGTGACTGCGTACCTTTTGTATAATGGGTCAGCGACTTACATTTTGTAGCGAGGTTAACCGTATAGGGGAGCCGTAGGGAAACCGAGTCTTAACTGGGCGTCTAGTTGCAAGGTGTAGACCCGAAACCGGGTGATCTAGCCATGGGCAGGTTGAAGGTTGAGTAACATCAACTGGAGGACCGAACCCACTAACGTTGCAAAGTTAGGGGATGACCTGTGGCTGGGGGTGAAAGGCCAATCAAACTCGGAGATAGCTGGTTCTCCCCGAAAGCTATTTAGGTAGCGCCTCGGACGAATACTACTGGGGGTAGAGCACTGTTTGGGCTAGGGGGTCATCCCGACTTACCAACCCCATGCAAACTCCGAATACCAGTAAGTACTATCCGGGAGACACACGGCGGGTGCTAACGTCCGTCGTGAAGAGGGAAACAACCCAGACCGCCGGCTAAGGTCCCAAAGTTCTGGTTAAGTGGGAAACGATGTGGGAAGGCTCAGACAGCTAGGATGTTGGCTTAGAAGCAGCCATCATTTAAAGAAAGCGTAATAGCTCACTAGTCGAGTCGGCCTGCGCGGAAGATGTAACGGGGCTCAAACCAGGCACCGAAGCCGCGGATTCACACTAAGCGTGAGTGGTAGGGGAGCGTTCTGTAAGTCTGCGAAGGTGTATCGAGAGGTATGCTGGAGATATCAGAAGTGCGAATGCTGACGTAAGTAACGATAAAGGGGGTGAAAAGCCTCCTCGCCGGAAGACCAAGGGTTCCTGTCCAACGTTAATCGGGGCAGGGTGAGTCGACCCCTAAGGCGAGGCCGAAAGGCGTAGTCGATGGGAAGCAGGTTAATATTCCTGCACGACTTGTAATTGCGATGGGGGGACGGAGAAGGCTAGGTGGGCCAGGCGACGGTTGTCCTGGTGAAAGTGCGTAGGTGGTGTTTCTAGGCAAATCCGGAGACACAACACTGAGACACGAGACGAACGCACCACGGTGCGGAAGCCATTGATGCCCTGCTTCCAGGAAAAGCCTCTAAGCTTCAGATTACAAGTCATCGTACCCCAAACCGACACAGGTGGTCGGGTAGAGAATACCAAGGCGCTTGAGAGAACTCGGGTGAAGGAACTAGGCAAAATAGAACCGTAACTTCGGGAGAAGGTTCGCTCTTGTTGGTGAAGTCCCTTGCGGATGGAGCTGACGGGAGTCGCAGTGACCAGATGGCTGGGACTGTTTATCAAAAACACAGCACTCTGCAAACACGAAAGTGGACGTATAGGGTGTGACACCTGCCCGGTGCCGGAAGGTTAATTGATGGGGTTAGCGCAAGCGAAGCTCTTGATCGAAGCCCCGGTAAACGGCGGCCGTAACTATAACGGTCCTAAGGTAGCGAAATTCCTTGTCGGGTAAGTTCCGACCTGCACGAATGGTGTAACCATGGCCATGCTGTCTCCACCCGAGACTCAGTGAAATCGAATTCGCCGTGAAGATGCGGTGTACCCGCGGCTAGACGGAAAGACCCCGTGAACCTTTACTACAGCTTGGCACTGAACATTGAACCTACATGTGTAGGATAGGTGGGAGGCTTTGAAGGCGTGACGCCAGTTGCGCTGGAGCCGTCCTTGAAATACCACCCTTGTATGTTTGATGTTCTAACGCAGGGCCCTGAATCGGGCTCGCGGACAGTGCCTGGTGGGTAGTTTGACTGGGGCGGTCTCCTCCCAAAGAGTAACGGAGGAGCACGAAGGTTGGCTAATCCTGGTCGGACATCAGGAGGTTAGTGCAATGGCATAAGCCAGCTTAACTGCGAGACGGACAGGTCGAGCAGGTACGAAAGTAGGTCATAGTGATCCGGTGGTTCTGAATGGAAGGGCCATCGCTCAACGGATAAAAGGTACTCCGGGGATAACAGGCTGATACCGCCCAAGAGTTCATATCGACGGCGGTGTTTGGCACCTCGATGTCGGCTCATCACATCCTGGGGCTGAAGTCGGTCCCAAGGGTATGGCTGTTCGCCATTTAAAGTGGTACGCGAGCTGGGTTCAGAACGTCGTGAGACAGTTCGGTCCCTATCTGCCGTGGGCGTTGGATGATTGAAGGGAGTTGCTCCTAGTACGAGAGGACCGGAGTGAACGAACCTCTGGTGTTCGGGTTGTCACGCCAGTGGCACTGCCCGGTAGCTAAGTTCGGAATCGATAACCGCTGAAAGCATCTAAGCGGGAAGCGAGCCCTGAGATGAGTCATCCCTGACCCCTTGAGGGTCCTAAAGGGCCGTTGGAGACCACAACGTTGATAGGTGGGGTGTGTAAGCGCGGCGACGTGTTGAGCTAACCCATACTAATTACCCGTGAGGCTTAACCATACAACACCCAAGAAGTGTTTCGAGCCTTGTAACGAATACGAAACTACTTATGTCAGCTTTCTCAGATTGAAGATTTTGCCTGGCGGCAATAGCGCAGTGGAACCACCTGACCCCATGCCGAACTCAGAAGTGAAACGCTGTAGCGCCGATGGTAGTGTGGCATTCGCCATGCGAGAGTAGGACACTGCCAGGCACCCAATTAAACAGCGACGTGCACATCACGACGTTGGCTGCGAGGATGACACCTCACAAACAAGCAGCAACAGCTTTAGCGAAAGCTAACCGAATGCGGAGCGGTAGTTCAGTCGGTTAGAATACCGGCCTGTCACGCCGGGGGTCGCGGGTTCGAGTCCCGTCCGCTCCGCCACTAATTGAAAGGCCTTCCCGATTGGGAAGGCCTTTTTTCTTTTAAGCCGATCTAGAGGATCCAAAAGCCCGGTCATATGACCGGGCTTTTTCGCTTCGCACGATGTATCGCCGTGGCCACCACACTCCCCTAGTAATAGATGCAGAGCCAGACGGTCGTCTCGGTTGGGTGGGTCCACTCTACCCTGTGCTGAAGGTGGGCGGGGATGTTGATGTAGTCCCCGGGCCCGAGATGTACGCGCTCCTGCACCTCGGTATCCGGGGTGATGAAGACCAGGATGGCCTCCCCCTGCACCAGCAACACCCATTCGTGTTCATCCTGATCGAACCACTCCCCGGTGGGGGTCTGCTGTCCCTGGGAGAGGATGCGTTCGATGCGAAAGTGGTTCGTGCTGACCAGATCCGTGAACACTTCATTGGGCAGGGGGGAGGGGATCTGGCCGAGCAGGTTGCCTGTGTGCATGGGGGTTTCTCTCCGGTTGATGGGCGAGTGACTAGCTAAGAGTGTAGAAGCTGGGGACGAGACCTCACACTCAATGATGAGATTCCTATGGGGCTTTAAAGTGGAAAAGTTAGGGAAAATACCGGCTGAACCGCTGTAATTTCGCCAAATTCTTGCTATTTTGCGCGCCATCACGCAAACGATTTCCATCACACTTTCAGGATGAATTATGGCAACGCAAGAAATGACGGCCCGTACCGGCAACGGCGGATTTCTGGACTCCTATTTTTCCATCACCCAGCGTGGAAGCTCCGTGCGCCAGGAACTGGTCGCGGGGCTGACCACCTTCCTGGCCATGGTCTACAGCATCATAGTGGTGCCAAACATGCTGGGCGCTGCCGGCTTTGAGCAGGGGCCGGTGTTTGTGGCCACCTGCCTGATCGCCGCCTTCGGCTCCCTGCTGATGGGTCTGTGGGCCAAGCTGCCGATGGCCATCGGCTGCGCCATCTCCCTCACCGCCTTTACCGCCTTCAGTCTGGTGCTGGGTCAGGGGTTGAGCATTCCGGTCGCATTGGGGGCCATCTTCCTGATGGGGGTGCTGTTTACCCTGATCAGCGTCACCGGCGTGCGCCAGTGGATCCTGGACAACCTCCCCTCCGGCATTGCCCACGGTACCGGCATCGGCATCGGTCTGTTCCTGCTGCTGATCGCCACCAACGGCGTCGGCATGGTGATCAAGAACGAAGGGGCCGGTCTGCCGGTTCAGCTCGGTGAGGTCACCGCCTTCCCCGTCATCATGACGGTGCTGGGTCTGGCCGCCATCTTCGGCCTGGAGCGTCGCAAGGTGCCGGGCGGCATCCTGATGGTGATCATCGCCATCTCCATCCTGGGCCTCATCTTCGACCCGAAAGTGACCTGGCAGGGCTTCTTCGCCATGCCGAGCCTGACCGGCGAGAAGGGCTCCTTGGTGGGTAGCATGGATGTGCTGGGTGCCCTCAACCCTGTGGTGATCCCCACAGTGCTGGCGCTGGTGATGACCGCCGTGTTTGACGCCACCGGCACCATACGTGCCGTGGCCGGCCAGGCCGGGCTCATCAACGAACGTGGCCACATCATCAGCGGCGGCAAGGCCCTGACCGCCGATTCCGTCAGCAGCATGGTCGCAGGCGCCGTCGGTGGTGCACCGGCTGCCGTCTACATCGAATCTGCCGCTGGCACCGCCGCCGGCGGCAAGACAGGCCTGACCGCCACCCTGGTCGGCGTGCTCTTCCTGCTGATGATCTTCCTCTCGCCCCTGAGCTATCTGGTGCCGGCCTACGCCACCGCCCCGGCCCTGATGTACGTCGGCCTGCTGATGCTGGGCAACGTCACCAAGCTGGACTTCAACGACTCGGTCGATGCCCTCTCCGGCATGCTGTGCGCCGTCTTCATCGTGCTCACCTGCAACATAGTCACCGGCATCATGCTGGGCTTCGTCGCGCTGGTCGTGGGTCGCCTGTTTGCCGCCGAGTGGAAGAAACTCAACATCGGCACCGTCATCATCGCCCTGGCGCTGGTGATCTTCTATGCCGGTGGCTGGGCCATCTGATCAACCCGGTTATCGAGAAGGGCTCCTGCGGGAGCCCTTTTTTATGGTTGTGAGAGAGTTAACAGTTCTTCCTGGTGTCTCCCTCTGGTGTTTCAGATTGAAACGCCATACCCCCCTCTATCGTTCCAAATTCGAACAAGAATGCCCGTCATTTTTCTCCCGATTTATCCCGTTAGACTGGCTCCATCAATCATCTGCCCCCCGTGCGGTGGCAAGCCAAGGAGTGAGCCATGAAGAAGCTGATCAATGCCGTCGATGCCGTGGTCCGTGAACAACTGATGGGGATGGCGGCCGCCCACCCCGAGCTCAAGGTGCGGATCGAACCCCACTACATCACCCGCGCCGACGCCCCCGTGACGGGCAAGGTGGCGCTGGTCTCCGGTGGCGGCAGCGGCCACGAGCCGATGCACGGCGGTCTGGTAGGCAAGGGGATGCTGGATGGCGCCTGCCCCGGCGAGATCTTTACCTCCCCGACCCCGGATCAGATGTACGAGTGCGGCCAGGCGGTCGATGGCGGCGCCGGCGTGCTGTTTCTGGTGAAGAACTACACCGGGGACGTGCTCAACTTCGAAACCGCGGTCGAGCTGCTGCACGGTGACGGGGTCAAGGTGGGCTTCGCCCTGATCGATGACGACGTGGCGGTCAAAGACAGTCTCTACACCGCCGGCCGTCGCGGCGTCGCCACGACCGTGCTGTGCGAGAAGCTGGTCGGGGCCGCCGCCGAGGCGGGCTATGATCTGGCGCGCTGCGAGGCGCTGGCCCGCCGCATCAACAACCAGAGCCGCACCATAGGCGTGGCCATGCATGCCTGCACCGTACCGGCCGCCGGCAAGCCCTCCTTCACCCTGGCGGACAACGAGGTGGAGTTCGGCGTCGGCATCCACGGCGAACCCGGCATAGCGCGCCGCTCCTTCACCGACCTCAACACCCTGGTGGACGACATGTTCAAGGAGCTGGCCGACAACAGCCCCTATGGTCGCACCCTGCGCCACTGGGATCGCACCAGCGGCAGCTGGCAGGAGGAGCACACCTTTGTCGAGCCGTTGAATGCGGGAGACAGGGTCATCGCCCTGGTCAACAGCCTGGGTGGCACCCCCATCTCCGAGCTCTACGGCGTCTATGGTCGGCTCGCGGCCCTGTGCGAAGAGGCGGGCATCCATCTGGTGCGCAACCTGATCGGTCCCTACTGCACCTCCCTCGACATGACCGGCATCTCCATCACCCTGCTCAAGGCGGATGACGAGCTGATGACCCTGTGGGATGCCCCCGTTCACACCCCGGCCTTGCGCCGCGGCTGCTAAGGAGCCTTCATTCTCATGCTAAGCAAACACCAGATCGTCAACTGGCTGCTCGACTGCGAGCACATCTTCACCGAGCAGCGCGACTACCTCACCGCGCTGGATACCGACATCGGCGACGGCGACCACGGCCTCAACATGCAGCGCGGCTTCACCAAGGTGGCCGAGAAGCTGCCCGCGGTGGCGGACAAGGACATCGGCCAGGTGCTCAAGACCACCGGCATGACCCTGCTCTCCTCGGTCGGTGGCGCCAGCGGCCCCCTGTACGGCACCTTCTTCATCCGGGCGGCGGCCAGCAGCGATGCCTGCCAGAGCCTGACCCTGAGCCAGCTCGGCAAGATGCTGGGCGACGGAGTGGAGGGGATCGTCTCCCGCGGCCGCGCCGAACCCGGTGACAAGACCATGTGCGACGCCTGGTGGCCGGCGCTGGCCGCCCTGCAACAGGCCGAGCAGCAGGGCCTGCCGCTGCCCGAGGCGCTGGACAAGGCGGTCGCGGCCGCTGCCGCCGGCACCGAAGCCACCATCCAGATGCAGGCCCGCAAGGGGCGCGCCAGCTATCTCGGCGAGCGCAGCATAGGCCATCAGGATGCCGGGGCCACCTCGACCCTGCTGCTGCTGACCGCCCTGCGTGACAGAGCGAGGTTGTGACATGATCGGCATCGTAGTGGTCTCTCACAGCGCCCTGCTGGCGGCCGGATTGAAAGCCCTGGCCGACCAGCTCGGCAGCCCGGCGAAGCTGTTGCTGGCGGCCGGGGTCGATGACCCCGATCACCCCATAGGTACCGACGCCATCGCCGTGATGAGTGCCATTGAAGAGGCGGACGACGGCAGCGGCGTGCTGGTGCTGATGGATCTGGGCAGCGCCCTGCTCAGCGCCGAGACCGCCCTCGAGCTGCTGCCCCCGGAGCTGGGCGCTCGGGTACGGCTCTGCCCCGCCCCCCTGGTCGAGGGTACCCTGGCCGCCGTGGTGGCGGCCGGATACGGCCTGACCCTGGACGAGGTGGCCGCCGAGGCGCTCGGCGCCCTGGGCCCGAAACAAGGGATGCTGGCGGGTAAGACAGAGCCGGAGGCCGTCGAGGCTGCCCCTGTGCCCGACGATGGCTGGCTGCGCTGCGAGGTGGTGGTGGAGAATCCCCACGGCCTGCATGTGCGCCCCGCCGCCCGACTGGTGGCCGCCCTCAAGCCCTTCTCCGCCGAGCTGAAGCTGCAAAAGGGGGACAGAGAAGCCAACCCTCGCAGCCTGACCCGGCTCACCATGCTCGATGTGCGCCAGGGTGACAGGCTTATCCTGCTGGCGCGAGGGGAGGATGCCGGGGCGGCGCTGGACGCCTTCAGGCAACTGGCCGAGGTGCGCTTCGGCGACTGAGGGGCAGACCCGTCAATACAGGCCCCGCCATGGCGGGGCCTGCTGTTTTCGCCGTGCAGGCGCGCCTCAACCCTGATAGTCGGCAGGATCCATGTCGAGCAGTTTCAGCCGTCGCCACAGTGTGGTGCGGCTGATCCCCAACTGCCTGGCCATCAGGCTGACCTGCCCCTTGCTGGCGTGAGCGCTGCGCAAGATGGCCTGGCGTTCCAGCTCCGCCAGGGTGAGCAGCGGCGGCCCCACCACGGCATCCACCGCGGGTTGATGGCCGTGGCGGATGGTCACCGGCAGCGCCTGTGGCGGGATCAGGGCCTCGCTGCTGTGGAGCAGGGCGTATTCGATGGCGCTGCGCAGCTCCCCCAGATTGCCGGGCCAGGGGTAGGCCAGCAGGCAGTCGAGGGCCGCCGGGTTGAAGCGCCGCCCCGGCTCTCGCCCCTGCGCTACCAGCTGCTGGCTGATAAGGCCAGGCAGGTCGGCGCTGCGTTCCCTCAGGCTAGGCAACCACAGCTCGCACCCCTGTAGCGCATAGAGCAACTGTCGGCCGAAGTGACCCGCCTGCACCCGCTGCTCCAGCGGTGCACTGCTGGTCGCGATGATCCTCACCCTGAGCGGCAGGATGCGGGCGGAATCGAAACGCTGGATGCGGCCGCTCTTGAGCAGCTGCAGCAGCGCCGCCTGCATGGGGAGAGACAGGCACTCCACCTGCTCCAGCACCAGGGTGCCGCCGTGGGCCAGCTCGAACTTGCCGGCCCGCTCCTGTCCCGCCTCGTCGGAGCCCATCAGCTCCAGTGCCATGCGATCGCCGGGCAGCGCCTGGCAGTTGAGCGTGACGAGGGGCCCGGCGGCCCGTTCGCTGCCGAAGTGGATGGCCTCCGCCAACTGGGCCTTGCCCACCTCCTCCTCGCCCCGCAGCAAGACGGGGCCCTGCCCCCTGGCAGCCTGGCGGGCGTGGCGCAGCAGCTTGCGCATGGCGCTCGATTCCCCCACTAGGGCGGAGAGTTCGGGGACCGTCTGGCGCAGCCGATGGATGGCGCGCAGCCTGTCGGCGGGGTGGAGCAGGGCGATAAAGCCGACCCCGTCGGGACCGGGCAGTGGCTTGAGGCTCACCAGGGCGTCGATGAACTCTTCCGTGCCGGTGCGCTCCAGGGTCAGCTCCACATGGCTCAGGGGGGCCCTCTCCTCGATGGCGAGCTGCAGGCGCCTGGGCAACAGCAGGTGGCGATCGAGGGGCTGGCCGAGGCAGAGATCCGGGTCGAGTCGCAGCCGGCTGGCCGCCAGCGCGTTGAGGTAGCGCAGCCTGCCCTGGGGATCCCAGGCCAGCACGCCGTCATCCATGCCGTCCAGCAGGGCATAGAGCTCGCTCAGATGGTGCTGTGACTCCTGCATCAGGCGCTCCATCTGCAGCAGGTTGGCCAGCTCGCGACCGGCGCTGACGGTGAGCGCCAGATCTCCCGGCGCCGCCTCCTCCACCCGGCAGATCAGGGCCACTATGGCGACCTGGCGGCCATTGCTGTCGTAGACAGGGCTGGCGCAGCAGTGCCAGGGGTGGAGGCTCTGGTTGAAGTGCTGGGGGCCGCTGACGCAGAGCGGTATCCCCTCCAGCGCCGCCAGATTGATGGCATTGGTGCCGATGCGTCCCTCGCTGAAGAAGGCGCCGGGACCAAAGCCGATCGCCGCCAGTTCCCCCAGGGTTTCGGGGTGGCCGGTCTGGGCCAGCAGGCAGCCGCTCTCGTCGGTGAGCAGCAGGGCGCAGGGGCGCCCCTCCATGAATTCGTAGAGATCCTCGAGGGCCATCTCGCCCGTGGTGAGCAGGTCCCGCTTGCGCTGGCGCAGGCTGTGCAGGGTCTGGCCCTTTGCGCTGTGGGGCGGATGCCAGAGGGTGGCGCTGGTCTGGTGGGCACAGCGCAGCCAGGAGGCCTGCAGATAATCAGGCCAGGGCTGGGGCGGCAGGGAGGCGGATGGCAGGGTCAAGGGGATGTCCAGCAAGGGGTCAGCCCTGCATTTAATCACGCCCCCTCGGCGGATTCAGTGACCCGCCTCAGAGAGTCGCCTCTTCATCCCTGGCGAGACTCGCCTCGGCAAATTGCTGCGCCAGCCAGTGGCAGAAGGCGCGGCACTCCGGCATCCCTTCGCTCTCCTGGTGGATCAGCAGGCTCCACTGCGGCCCCTTGACCCGGCAGGCGGAGAGCGGCAGCAACTGCCCCTGCTCCCTGGCCGGTTGGGAGAGCCGTTCGCTCACCAGCGCCACTCCGAGTCCGGCGCTGGCCGCCTCCAGCAGCAGGCCGGGATCGGAGAAGTTGAGCCCCCGGGTCTGCAGTTGCAGATCCTCCCCCCCTTTCAGCGTCCAGTGGTGCCAGTCCAGCGCCCGTTCCCCATGCAGGGTGGTGCGCTCTGCCGCCAGTTGGGCCAGCACGGCAGGGGCAGCCACCGGCAGCAGGCGATCCGCCAGCAGGGGCTGGTGGCGACACTCGGCCTGCGGCGCGAGATCCCAGCGCAGGGCGAGATCTATGGTCTGCTCGGTCAGATCGGGCACCTCGTCGCTGGTAAACAACCAGAGATCGATGTCGGGATGCTGACGATGAAACGCCCCCAGCCGGGGCAGCAACCAGTGGCGGGCGATGGCGCTGCTGGTGTTGAGCACCAGCTGGTTCGGCTTGCGGTACTGCTCGAGGCGCTGGATCCCCACCGCCAGTTGCAGCAGCACGCTCTGGGTGGTCTCCAGCAGATCCTGTCCCGCATCGGTCAGGGCGACCGAGCGCCCCTGCCGGTGAAACAGCGGCTGGCCGAGCAGCTCTTCCAGGGAGCGGATCTGCTGGCTGATGGCGGACTGGGTCAGGTGCAGCTCCTGGGCCGCCTGATGAAAACTGCCGAGGCGAGCCGCCGCCTCGAAGCCCCGCAGCACGTTGAGCGGGGGCCAGTGTTTGAACATCATTGATTAGCTCCACTTATCACTTGTAGTGAAAATCGATCGTTTGTTCGCCGCGTTATGGGGGAATAGTCTATTCCCATCGACAACAACCTTAATAGTACCTAATCAGAGAGGGAATATGCGGGAACAGGGAATGGTGGCAGAGGGCTGGTTCATGCCCGCCGAATGGTGTCGACACGCGGCGACCTGGATGGTCTGGCCCCACAACAAGGCGCTGTGGGAAAACGGCTGGGGCGTCACCCTGGCCCAGGTGCAGCAGGACTTCGCCCGGGTGGTCAATGCCATCGCCCGCTGCGAACCCGTGATGCTGGTGGTTGACCCTTCCGCCCTGGCCGAGGCGCGCGCCCTCTGTGACGGCAGGGTGACCCTGGTCCCCCTGCCGGTGGATGACAGCTGGTGCCGGGATTCGGGCCCCACCTTCATCTGCCACCCGGAGCTGGGCACCGCCGGCATCAGCTGGCGCTTCAACGCCTGGGGCGGCAAATCGGCCCATCAGCTGGACGAGGGGCTGGCGCGCCGCATCCTCAACAGTCTGGAGCTGGAGTGCATCGGCAGCTTTCTGGCCAACGAGGGGGGCGCCATCCATGTGGACGGCGAAGGCACCCTGATCACCACCGAATCCGTGCTGCTCAACGGCAACCGCAACCCGGGCCTCAGCAAGGGGGAGATAGAACAGATCTTCCGCCGCCTGCTCGGCATCGAGAAGACCCTCTGGCTGCCGGGGGATCCGGATCACGTCACCGGCGACATGACGGACGGCCATGTGGACGGGGTCTGTGCCTTCAGCCGCCCCGGCCAACTGCTGGTGGATGCGACCCTGGATACCAATTCCACCTATGGCCGGGTGGTGGCGGAGAACCGCCGCGCCCTGGCGCTGGCCACCGATGCCAGGGGGCGCGCCTTCGAGTTGCAGGATCTGTACGACGCGAGCGAGGCCATCGACACCCAGGCCGAGGTGTTCTGCGCCTCCTACACCAACTTCTACCTCGCCAACGGTGCCGTCATCATGCCGGCCTACGGGGTGGCGAGCGACCGGGAGGCGGCGGCGGTATTGCAAGGCGCCTTCCCGCAAAGGACTGTGGTGCCGGTGCGCATCAACCAGCTGGCCCACGGCGGCGGCGGTATTCACTGCATCACTCAGCAGCAGCCCGCCTGGCCGCTGCTGGGCTGAGGCCGCCCATCACAGGGGAGTTACCACATCATGATCAGGAAGACACCAAGGTGGATGGGCTGCCTGGCCCTGCTGCTGAGCCCCTCGGCCGAGGCCGGGGAGGCCGATACGGATGCGCAGCAGGAGAAGGTGCTGCGCCTCTACAACTGGGCCGACTACTTCGCCCCCGATACCCTGAGCGCCTTCACCAGGGAGACCGGGATCCGGGTCATCTACGACATCATGGACAGCAGCGAGACCCTGGAGGCCAAGCTGATGGCGGGGCGCAGCGGTTATGACCTGATCTTCCCCGGCGATACGGTGGTGGAGCGGCTGATGCGGGCGGGCAGCCTGCAGCCGCTCGACAAGGGCAAGCTGCAACACCTCGGCGACATCGAGCCCGGGCTGGCGCGGCTGCAGCAGGCCTACCCCCATGCCAGGGAGGCGGTGGTGCCCTACACCTGGGGCACCATAGGGCTCACCTACAATGCAGAGCTGATCCGGCAGCGGATGAAGGATGCCCCGGTGGGCAGCCTGGACCTGCTGTTCAAGCCCGAGCTGGCGGCGAAATTTGCCGATTGCGGCATCTCCATCATCGACTCCCCCGACGAAGTGCTGGCGGTGGTGCTGCACTATCTGGGGCGGGATCCCCACAGCGGCAAGGCGGCGGATCTGGATGCGGCGCTGGCCCTGCTCAAGGGGATCAAGCCCTATATCCGCAAGTTCCAGTCCCAGCCGGTGACCCAGCTGGTGAACGGGGATCTCTGCCTGTCCCTGGGCTACAGCGGTGACATGACCCAGGCCAGACGCACCGCCGCCGAGGCGGGCAAGGAGCTCGACTTCGAGTACCGGCTGCCAAAGGAGGGGAGCACCATCTGGATGGACACCATGGCGATCCCGACCGATGCCCCCCATCCTGATCATGCTTACGCCTTTATCAACTTCGTGATGCGCCCGGCCAACATGGCGGCCATCACCAACAGCACCGGCTATCCCACCGCCAGTGCCAGGGCCAGACCCATGGTGGATGCCACCATGACGGCCAACCCGGATATCTACCTGGATGAGGCCAGCTACCGGCGGCTCATTCCGGGCCAGGACATTGCACAACCCCAGATGCGTGCCCGCATGCGAGCCTGGACTCGCTTCAAGAGCAGCCTCTGAACCCCAGGAGTAGAAAGATGTTTTCTCGACGCCATGTACTGAAACAACTGGTGGCCCTCGGCGCCCTTGCCGGGTTTGGCAGCCTGCCGGGAGCCCGTTCGGCCCTCGCCGCCGGCGAGAGTGCGGCCACCCGCTTCCAGATGCCCGATGAAGCCGGGCCCCAGGCCCAGGTCTGGGTGGCCTTCGGCGCCAACGGCGAGATCTGGGGTCGCAACTACCAGGATGTGCAGGCCACCCTAGGCCGGCTGGTCAGGGCCATGACCCCCTTCATTCAGGTGAGCGTGCTCTGCCACGAGGAGGAAGAGGATCTGGCGCGCCAGCTCTGTGGCGAGCACAACACCCGCTTCATCCACGCCGAGCTGGACGACATCTGGCTGCGGGACACCGGCGGGGTCTTCGTGCAGGACGAGCAGGGGGAGCTCGGGCTGGTGGACTTCAACTTCAACGGCTGGGGGGGCAAGCAGGAGCACGGCTATGACGCCAGAGTCGCCGCCCTGGTGGGCCGGCAGACGGATGCCCACTATTTGCAGAGCGAGCTTATCGGCGAGGGGGGCGGCATAGAGGTGGACGGCAACGGCACCGCCATCCTGACCGAGAGCTGCTGGATCAACGGCAACCGCAATCCGGGCCTCACCAAGGGGCAGGTGGAGGCGGAGCTCAAGGCCAACCTGGGGCTGCGCAAGATCATCTGGCTGCCGGGGATCAAGGGCCGCGACATCACCGATGCCCACGTGGACTTCTACGCCCGCTTCGTGCGCCCCGGGGTGGTGGTGATCAACATGGACAACGACCCAGACTCCTACGACTACAAGGTGACCCGCCAGCACCTGGCCATCTTGCAGCAGGCCACCGACGCCGATGGCAACAGGCTGGAGCTGCACCAGCTGCCGCCCCCGCAGGGCGGGCGAGACAACAAATTCAGCCGCAGCCCGGACTTTGCCGCCGGCTACATCAACTACCTGCCCATCAACGGTGCCGTCATCGCCCCCCAGTTCGGCGATGCCAAGGCCGACCGTCATTGCCGGGATCTGCTGGCCCGCCTCTACCCGGGTCGCAAGGTGGTGCAGATAGACATAGACCCTGTGGCCGCCGGGGGCGGCGGTATCCACTGCATCACATTGCATCAGCCTGCCTGATATTCTGTAGCGGGTGGTTTGCTGGATTTAAATACTAAATGGGGCGCTTCGGCGCCCCCTGTCATTGCTGCCGTCTGATGGCGCGCCCTGGTCAGATCCCCGTCATGCCGATCTCGTCGAGCTGGACATGGGCGCCCTGGCGCAGGGTGTAGAGCACGGCCTCGGCCAGATCTTCCACCTGCAACCAGCCGGGCTTGCGCTCAGCGGCGCAGGCCGGGGGCGGCACCTGTACCAGGCCGGGGCAGAGGGTGTGGACCCGGATGCCCTGGTGTTGCACCTCTTCCCGCAGCGCCCTGGCGAAGCCCAGCACCGCAAACTTGGCGGCGCAGTAGACGCCGGCCCTGGCATAGCCATGCTTGGCGGCCTGGGAGGCGATGTTGATGATGGTGCCGTGGCGGCGGGCCAGCATGTCTGGCAGGCAGGCCTGGGTCAGCAGGAAGGTCCCCTTGGCGCAGGTGTTCATCACCCTGTCCCACTCCGCTTCCGGCAGATCCTGCACCAGGTGGTCGCTGCCTACCCCGCTGTTGTTGATCATCAGATCGATGGGGCCGAGCAGGGCCCTGGCCTGGGCGTGCTGGGCCCGCACCTGGGCGCTGTCGCTGACATCCAGCACCAGGGGCAGCACCCTGACCCCGTATGTGGCGCTCAGGCGCGCGGCCTCCTGCTCCAGCAGGGACTGGCGGCGGGAAGCCAGGATCAGCTCCACCCCCTGGCTGGCCAGCGCCTCGGCGATGGCCAGTCCGATGCCGCTGGCGCCGCCAGTGATCAGGGCCCGTGTTGCTCTTAATGGGTTCATCTCGTTCTCCTTCTGAATGGTGCCCGCATTGTGGCGGGTGGCTCAGGGAGAGGACAGGGGAGGCGGGGGGCAGATTCGAACCCTGGTTCGTGTTTTGGCGATCCGGCTCGAACTTTGGTTCTGGTCTATCACCTTGCCAGGGGGCGTGCCGTCACGACAAGACAGAGACGCCGCCCAGCGGGCTGCGTCTTCGAGGGGATTATTCCGCCTTGGGCGGCTCGGGTGCCTCCAGGGCGGGCGCCGGCTCCCCTTCCTTGATCCAGGCATCCAGCAGGGTATAGCCCACTGCCAGCACCACGGGGCCGATGAAGAGCCCTATGATGCCGAGCGCCAGCAGGCCGCCGATGACCCCGACCAGGATCAGGATCAGCGGCAGGTCGGCCCCGCGCTTGATGAGGAAGGGGCGCAGGAAGTTGTCCATGGTGCCCGCCAGCAGGGACCAGACCAGCAGGAAGGTGCCCCAGGTGGTGTCACCGCTCCAGTAGAGGTAGCCGACGCTGGCCAGCAGCACGGGGAAGGGGCCTATCTGGGCGACGATCAGCAGGAACATCAGCACCACTAGGATCATGGTGTAGGGAATGCCGGCGATGAGCAGGCCGAGCCCCGCCACCGAGGATTGCACCAGGGCGGTCACCACCACCCCCATGGCGACGGCGCGGATGGCCTGGGAGGCGAGCACCACGGCATTGTCGCCGCGCTGGCCCGCCAGGCGGTGGGCGAAGCGGCGAATGCCGTCCGCGGCCTTCTCGCCAGAGTGGTAGAGCAGGCCGCAGATGGCCACGGTCAGCAGGAAGTGAACGAACAGCAGGCCGAGGTTGCCCGCCTGGGCCGCCAGCCAGCGGGCGGTCTGGCCGAAGTAGGGGGCCAGCTTGGCGAACAGCACCTGACCACCGCTCGCCAGGATCTGCTGCCAGAACTCGTACAGCCTGTCACCGACCAGGGGCAGCTGTTGCAGCCAGAGCAGCTCGGGGGGCGGCGAGTGGCTCAGCTCGGTGCCGAGATCGATGAGCATGGGGGCCTTCTCCGCCACGTTGGCCAGCGCCATGAACAGGGGGATGACGAACATCAGCAGCAGGATGACGCTCATCAGCAGGGCCGCCAGGGTACGCTTGCCCCACAGCAGGCGCTGGGCCATCTGCATCAGCGGCCAGGTGGCGATGGTGATCATGGTGGCCCACACCAGGGCGGGCAGGAAGGGGCGCAGTACCATGAAACACGAGATGATGAGCAGGCTGAGGAACAGCACGCCCAGGGTGATCTTGGCCAAATCCACTTTTTTCATATTCATGACATTCCCTTTAACGAGGGGTAGGGCTCCCGGGAGGGGAACCGGTCGGGACGACGGAGAGCAGCCACCAGAGCCCGGCACTCAGCCAGAACCCCAGGCCGCCATAGAGTAACCCGTTTCCGGCCAGGATCAGCAGGGAGCTGCTGGTGAGCATGGGCACCACGAGCAGCAGCCCGGCGATGACCAGGCCGCCGGCCAGGGCCAGCAGTGCCGCACGGAGGGCGGGAGTCGGGTGCCGTTCGAGTTGTAGCAGATTACCCGATGCGAGCCCCAGGGTGAACATGGCGAGTCCCCCCAGGGTGGTGGACTGGGTGAGCCAGGCGGCCAGGGTGCTGACCAGCAGCAGAATTGCCCAGGGGAACTGGCGCGCAGCCACTGCAGCCAGGGGCGCGCGCAGCGCCAGCAGCAGGGCGCCCAGCGCGAGGCCTGCCACCACATCCGAGAAGAAGTGTACCCCCAGCCAGACCCGCGCCACTCCGGCCAGCCCGGCCAGCAGCAGCGCCAGCATGCCCCCCTGCCAGGGTCTGAGGGCCGGCAGGCTGGTCAGCAGCAGGCCCCAGTAGAGCAGGGTCGAGGCGACGTGGCCGCTCGGCATGCCAAAGCCCTGGGCGCTGCGCTGCGCCAGCAGGGGGTCGAGGTGGAAGGGTCTGGGCCAGGCTATCCCCTCCTTGAGCAGGTTGACCACCAGGGTGAGCAGCACCATGGCAAACAGCAGGCTGCGCACCCTTGGCCAGCCCAGCAGGGGGAGCAGGAAGGGCAGCAGGGCCAGCTGGAAGGGGGCGGAGCCCAGCAGGTTGCCGGCCAGGAGCCAGGTGGCGCCCGGCCCCAGCCACTGCTGCAGGCGCTGGATCTGCGGCAGCTCGGCCTGGTGCAGGGCGCTGGCCCCGGCGCTGAAGTCGGTGACCCACTGCACCTGGCTCTCTGGGACGTCGGCCAGCCGGGGAGCCAGCCAGTCCAGCTGCGCCGGGAAACGGCGCTGATCCTGGGGCAGCTGGGTGGCATCGATCAGCCTGGCATTGAGGATCTCGCCGCCTAGGTTGGGGGCCTGCAGTATGGAGACGAAGCCGGAGCCGGTCTGGGCCTGGATGGGGGAGAGGGTCTGGCAGGCGAACACCTGCGCCCTCTGCCAGCGCCCCAGCTCGGCGGTGACGCGCCCCCTCAGCCCCGTCTCCTCGTACAGTTCCCGCAGTGCCGCCTGGGCCGGGGTCTCCTCCGCGTCGATGTAGCCGCCACTCAGGCTATAGCGGGAGGAGATCCTGTCTTGCACCAGCAGCAGCTGCTGCTGGTGGCGGATCACGCAGGCACCCGCCGAGGGGGGCGACTCGGTGGCGCGCAGGGGGGCGCAGAGGGTGCCAAAGAGCAGGATCAGGAAGAAGGCGGTTCGGATCATGATGGGCCCATGGCAAGGAGATGGGGACAAGGGTCACAGAAATCAGATACTTGGGCAATGACTTCCCGACGAGGGGGCGTCAGCCAGGGGAACGGACGGTGCGATCTGGGGCGGAAGGATTGCCGTCTGCCCGGGCAGTCCCTAGTATTGGCGGCTATTGTTCTTCTCATTCAACACATCTTGGGGCCCTTCATGCGACAGTTCGGTTTCTTCCTGGGGATTGCCATCGGCGTCATCCTGATACTGTTTGGCAGCATCGTCATCTTCCAGGCCCTGCCTGCGGCGCTGGACGTGCTGGAGATGCCGAGCCGTATCCCCTTCGTGCGCGAGGTCTACACCTGGCTGATGAGCAGCGCCAATGGCCTCACCGCCCAGCTGGAACAGAACTTCCTGGAGGCGTTCCAGACGGTGCTCAAGCTGATCCTGCTCATCACCTTCATGTGGGTCTGCGTCAAGCTGGTCAACATGGGGGTACTGATCATCCGGGCCGGCGTCGATCTGATCCGTACCGCCATCGAGCACAGCGAGGACAAGGTGGCCAAGCCCACGGAGCAGGACCGCCACTTCTAAGGTTTACGCCTCCTCGCAGATAGACGACAGGCCACCCCGGGGTGGCCTGTTTGCATTGTGGTGCGGCTTGCCCGAACTCAGTTGAGCAGCTTCTCCAGCTCGGCTTCCGCATCCGCCCTGGCCTGATCGCTCAGGGCTCCCGCCTGCTCTTCTCCCTTGCCGGCCTGTGGCTGCACGGTGGCGGCGGCGCTGCTAGCGGCCTGCTTGGCACCGTCGGTCACCGCCTTGCTGGTCTGTTGCTGCGCGGTGGCGGTGCTGCTGGCGGCCTGTTTGGCGCCGTCGGTCACCGCCTGGGTGGCCTGTTGCTGCGCGGTGGCGGTGGCGCTGCTGGCGGCCTGCTTGGCACCGTCGGTCACCGCCTGGGTGGCCTGTTGCTGCGCGGTGGTGGTGCTGCTGGCGGCCTGCTTGGCACCGTCGGTCACCGCCTTGCTGGTCTGTTGCTGCGCGGTGGCGGTGCTGCTGGCGGCCTGTTTGGCACCGTCGGTCACCGCCTGGGTGGCCTGTTGCTGCGCCGTGGTGGTGGCGCTGCTGGCAGCCTGTTTGGCACCGTGGGTCACCGCCTGGGTAGCCTGTTGCTGCGCCGTGGTGGTGGCGCTGCTGGCAGCCTGCTTGGCGGAGTCCGTCACGGCCTGATTGGCCTGCTGCAGGGTGCCGGTGACGCTCTTGTTCACCTGCTGGGTCGCCGCGCTGGTGGCGCCGTTGACCGCCTGGCTGGCGGAGTTGGAGATCGCCTGGGTCGCGCTCTGCTGCAGGCTGCCCACCATGTTGCCCAGCAGGGAGGTGCCGGACCCCGTCATGGCTTGCCCGACCCCGCTGAGGGCGGTGGCGGTGGGGCTGGTCTGGGATTGCCAATCCTGCATGGTGCTGGGCCAGACCGGGGTGGCCGCCGTCAGGTTTTCACCAAACACCTGGGTCGCCCCGTCCCCCTTCTGCAGCATGACGGCAAGCTGGTTGGTGTCGGCGTTCCACACCATGCCGGCCTGCTTGGCCGCGTCCGGTATCGGGGCGTAGCGGGAGACCACGTAGAACAACGGCCCCTCCTGCTGCAGCTCGTTGGCGGTCTTGAGCAACTGCATGGTGGTGTCGTAGTTGGGTCCCAGCATGGCGGTCATTCTGTCCTTGATCAGCGGCTGCTCGAACAGGTTGGCCTCGTTCGGATCGAATCCGACCAGGGGCTTGAGCAGGGCCCACATCAGCTGGCTGGTGGGGCTCATCATCAGCAGGGGGGCCACGCAGGCGGACAACATCAGGCTCAGGCAGGCAGCCTTGAGCAACGGCATGATACGCATCGACAACATATCCAAGTAATTATTTGATTATTAACTGTTATTCATTGCCGTCCCACGGCAATGCCAGCCGAACCGGCCCGCCGCTTCGTGGTTGGATCCGGCGGGCGCAGGCAGGCTACCATATTGCTTCCGGAATGCCAGATGAGCCGACATTTATTGGTCAAGTAGGCGACCCCGTTGGTCGCTTTAGTGCATCACTTCCCTCAGTCACAGGTGTCACCCATGATCCGAACCGCGTTTTGTCTGTTTGCCCTCGGCGGCCTGTGCCCCGTGCTGGCTGCCCCGGCATCGAACACCCTCAGCCACTCGGTGGGCACCGAGCTGGTGCTGCCGCTCGGATCCTTGCCCGAGCGAGTCTGCTGGTATCAGGATCAGAAATATTCCCTCGGTGCCCGCATCCAGCAGGGGGACCTCTGGCTGGAGTGCGCGCCGCAGAACGTGCAGGAGAGCAACGGCCCCCTGGCCTGGCGTGAGCCTGCCGTGCTGCAGCCCCTCGAGGAGGACGCGAGCAACAAGGTGACGATCCGCGTGGGTCAGTGAGCCTTTTCTTGATCCAGCTAAAGACATGGGCGTGATCTCTATCGCATAATGCGGCTCTTTCTTCTCTTGACTGGGATCTAGGCAATGGCTCGTCGCTCTTCCAATGCACAACGTCGTCGTAGCAGCTGGTGGTACAAACGCTTGTTGGCAAGGGAGCGGGAAGAGCGCGAAGCGCGTTCCGTCCGGGATTGATACCTCATTGAAAAAACGGAGCCTCTGGCTCCGTTTTTGCGTCTATCACACATCATGAACACGGGGGCCATCAGGCCCCCGTGTTGACTTTCCTGTCTGCGACTCAGGGCTGCAGGGCGGCCAGCGCCAGTTCGACCCGTCTGGCGTACTCGGGGTCTGCCTGCTCGAAGTGCCTGAGCTGGGCCGCGACTATGGCGTCATCCTCCACGTTGACCAGAGAGCGCGCCAGGTTGGCGGCCAGGCGCGCGCGCTGCCCCTCGTCCATGATCCGGAACAGGTTGCCCGGCTGGCTGTAGTAGTCGCTGTCGTAGTCGCGGAAATCGTAGTGCAGGGCGGCCCCTTCCAGACTCAGGGCCGGCTCGTGCTGCTCGCTCGGCTGCTGGGTGCCGAAGCGGTTCGGTTGGTAGTTGGGGCTGGCGCCGCCGTTGCTGTCGGCCCGCATGGCGCCGTCGCGGTGGGCGCCGTGGTGGAACGGGCAGCGCGGGGCGTTGACCGGCAGCAAACCGTGGTTGACGCCGAGGCGATAGCGCTGGGTGTCACCGTAGGAAAACAGGCGGCCCTGCAGCATGCGATCCGGCGAGAAGCCGATGCCGGGCACCACGTTGGCCGGGGTGAAGGCGGCCTGCTCCACGTGGGCGAAGTAGTTGTCCGGGTTCTGGTTGAGCTCCAGCACGCCGACCGGGATCAGCGGGTAGTCGCTGTGCGGCCACACCTTGGTGAGGTCGAACGGGTGGATGTTGTAAGTCTGGGCGTCGGCTTCCGGCATCACCTGCACATAGACCTGCCAGCGCGGGAAGTCGCCCCGCTCGATGGCATTGAACAGATCGGCCTGGCTGGTCTCCCGATCCTGCCCGACGGCGGTGGCGGCCTCCTCGTCGGTGTAGAAGCTGTGGCCCTGCTCGGTCTTGAAGTGGAACTTGACCCAGAAGCGCTCGTTGGCATCGTTGATGAAGCTGAAGGTGTGGCTGCCGTAGCCGTTCATCTCCCGCAGGCTCCTGGGGATGCCGCGATCGCTGAAGAGGATGGTGACCTGGTGCAGGGATTCCGGATGGCGAGACCAGAAGTCCCAGGCGGCGGTGGCGCTGCGCAGGTTGGTGCGCGGGTCCCGCTTCTGGGTGTGGATGAAGTCGGGGAATTTCAGCGGATCGCGAATGAAGAAGACCGGGGTGTTGTTGCCCACCAGATCCCAGTTGCCCTGCTCGGTGTAGAACTTGAGGGCGAAGCCGCGCACGTCGCGCTCGGCGTCGGCGGCGCCCTTCTCACCGGCCACGGTGGAGAAGCGCAGGAACACCGGGGTCTGCTTGCCGACGGCGTTGAACAGGTCGGCCTTGCTGAAGGCGCTGATGTCGTGGGTCACGGTAAAGGTGCCGTAGGCGCCCGAGCCCTTGGCATGCACCACCCGCTCCGGGATCCGTTCCCGATCGAAGTGGGCGAGTTTTTCCATCAACCAGATATCTTGCATCAATACCGGGCCGCGGGGGCCGGCGGTGAGGCTGTTGTTGTTGTCGACGACGGGGGCGCCGTTGGCGCTGCGCAGGGTCTTGTCGGTCATGGCGGGTCTCCTTGTGATGAGTCGCCAGACTAGGGGAAGTGGGGAGGCGGCTCCAATGGAGTGTGCCTAACCCTTTGATTGGTTTCGCTGATGGGGGTGGAAACGGACGCCAGCCTTGCGGCAAGATGGGACTCAGCCAACCAGGAGGTCTCATGTCCATCACCATTCGCCGCGCCGGTCCCGAGGACGCCCCCGCCCTGCGCGATCTCTACGCCATGCCCCGGGCCCAGGCCGGCACCCTGCAACTCCCCTTTGCCTCCCTGCAACAGTGGGAGCAGAAGCTGACCCCGCGCGACGGCGTCACCGTGCTGGTGGCCGAGTCCGATGGCCTCGTGGTGGGTAACCTGACCCTGTGGCAAGAGCCCAACCCGCGCCGGCGCCATGTGGCGGGCCTCGGCATGGCGGTGCGCGACGACTGGGCCGGGCGCGGCGTGGGCAGCGCCCTGATGGCGGCCGCCATCGACCTGGCGGATAACTGGCTCGGACTGACCCGCCTCGAGCTGACCGTGTGGAGTGACAACGAGGCGGCGCAGGCCCTCTATCGCAAGGTTGGGTTCGTGCAGGAGGGGATCGCCCGGGAATACGGCATGCGCCACGGCCAGCTGATGGACACCCTCTACATGGCCAGGCTGCGCCCATGATCGACTACCGTCGCCGCCTGCTGCCGGTGGTACGGGCGCTGGAGCGGGATCCGGACCTCTCCATGGAGGCCCTGGCGGGCCTGGCCTGCCTCTCCCTCTACCACTTCCACCGGGTGTTCACCGCCGTGGTGGGGGAGGCCCCCGGCGAGATGTGCCGGCGGCTGCGCATGCAGCGGGCGGCCTGGCAGCTCTGCTACACGGAGGCCAGCGTCACCGCCATCGCCCTGGGGGCCGGGCTCGGCAGCTCCCAGGCCTTCGCCAAGGCGTTCCGTCGCCACTATGGCTGCACGCCGGGGGAGTTTCGCCGCGACAAACGCAAGAACGGACACCTGGAACGCAAGGAGGGACACGCCTGGGACGGGCTGCTCCCCTATGCTGAAGACCTCTCATCAGCAAGGAGCAACACCATGAAAACTGTCGAGATGGACGCCCGCACCCTGGCCTATATCCGGGTCACCGGCCCCTATGGCGAAGGCTATGACGCCGTCTGCCACCGCCTGCACCAGTGGGCCGCCCCCCGCGCTCTGGATCAGGGGGAGTGGATCTTCATCTACCACGACAACCCCGAGGTGACGCCGCCGGCCCAGTGCCGCACCGACATCGGTGTCACGGTGCCGGTGGGGACCCAGGGCTCGGGGGAGGTGGAGATCCAGCTCATCCCTGCCGGGCGCTACGCCCAGTCCCGCTACCTCATCACGGATCGCAACCAGTACGGGCCGCGCTGGCAGGAGCACATCGGCGATATCGTCGCGGCCGGGCTCGCCTTTGGCGACGGCCCCTGCTTCGAGCTCTATCACAGCGTGAGCAACGCTCCCCTGCGCGATGATGTCAGCTTCTGCTCCAGCGTGCGCTAGGGCTTTGTTATCCATGGAATAGAGGCGCCCCGGGGCGCCTCTTGTTGTTTGGGGCGGGCATCAGGACTGGCTGGGCACCTTGTCCCGACGGGATTTCCACCACCAGCGCAGGCGGATCTGGGAGATGAGCATGCCCGCCAGCATCAGGGCGCAGCCGACGATGGCTCGTTCGTCCAGGTGCTCTCCCAGCAGCAGCACGCCACCGATGGCGGCGAACACAGTCTCCAGGCTGAGGATAATGGCGGCGTGGGCCGGGTGGGCCCCGCGCTGCCCCACCACCTGCAGGGTATAGCCGATACCGACCGAGACCAGGCCCGCATAGAGCAGCGCCTGCCAGCCCGCCAGGGCGCCGCTCACCGTCGGTGTTTCGATGACGAAGGCGGTGGCCAGGCTCAGCAGGCCGCACACCACGAACTGCACGCCGGCAAGGCGAATGGGTGCGACCCGGTTCGAGTAGTGATCCAGCACCAGCAGGTGCACGGCCCAGAACAGGGCCCCCACCACCTGCAACAGATCGCCGTAGCCTATGGTGAACTCCTCGGTGACGCTGAGATAGTAGAGCCCGGCCATGGCGATGAGGGCGCCGACCCAGGTGTTGGCCCCCGTCTTGTGGCGCAGGGCCAGGCCGATGACGGGCACCAGTATGATGTAGAGGCCGGTGATGAAACCCGCCTTGGCGGCCGTGGTATAGAGCAGCCCCACCTGTTGCAGGGAGGCGGCGGAGAAGAGCACCCCGCCGGCGATCAGCCCCCCCGTCAGCAGCAGGCGGCGATCACCGGCCGGCTGCCCGGGCTGGCGTGACTTGAGCCACCACAGCAGGGGCAGCAGGGAGAGGGCGCCGAGCAGGAAGCGCAGGCCGTTGAAGGTGAAGGGCCCCATGTGATCCATCCCCAGGCGCTGGGCGACGAAGCCCAGCCCCCAGATGGCGGCGGCCATCAATAACATCATGTTTGAACGCATACGGAATCATCCCTGAGAAAGAGTCGCGGTGGCACTCGGGCCCCTCTCAGTACGATACCCGTGTGCGGGGGGCTTTGTCGCCGGTCATTTGCACGCTGACCGGGGGTCAGCGACTGGCCAGCCTGGCGAGCAGGGGCAGCAGGGCGAGCAGCAGCAGGTTGCCCCTGAGGATCCAGATCACCCAGAGCTGCTGCTGGGTGGAGACGATGGGGGCACGCCCCTGGCGCAGGGAGCGGCGCCAGCGATGGAACAGCCGGCTGGGGTAGCCGAAGCTGAGGGCCATGACGAAGAACAGCAGCAGCTTGGTGCGGTAGCCCGGGTTGGCGAGCAGGGTGGCGGGGGGCTGCGGGTGGGCGAGCACCAGCAGCAGGCCGGTGATGAAGATGAGCAGCAGCGCCAGCGCGGCCAGGCTGTCCGCCAGCAGCAGCTTGCGCACCTGGTCGATGGACATGCCGCGCCGGAACAGAAAATACTCCGAGGTGATGGCGCCGGTCAGGGTGATCACGGCGCAGTAATGGAGCGCGGTCAGCAGATCCGGGTTCAACATCCAAGCCAGTTCCTTCTCGTCGGCCACATGGCACGCTTCCCTTTGGACGCCATCAGGCGGGGCTGATATTCTGACACTACACGGCCTCAGGGGATAGCAGGAGTCAGGGTTGGATAAGCGAGCAGTCTCCAAAAAAACCTGGTCCTTGGTTGCCCGGATGCGCCTGGGCCTGCTTCTGCTCTTCATCCCCGTGCTGATGCTGGGGGCCATCTACTACCTGCACATGGAGCGCAGCCTGCAACGGGAGTTGCAGCAGCGCCTGCTCGCCACCAATCACCAGTTGCGCCACGTCTTCATCGAGCCTTATCTCCATGAGCTGGAGCGCCAGTTCTCCCTCATCTACGACAGGGTGAGGGTGGAGGACATCAGCG
Source organism: Aeromonas sp. XH (assembly GCF_033348475.1). Lineage (NCBI taxonomy): Bacteria > Pseudomonadati > Pseudomonadota > Gammaproteobacteria > Aeromonadales > Aeromonadaceae > Aeromonas > Aeromonas sp. XH. Next base: position 330,120 of record NZ_CP137630.1, read on the forward strand.
GTCCCCGGCTGCTCAACACCGAGACCTATCTCAGGGAGTGGCGCCTCTACAAGGGAGTCATGGCGGATCTCGTCTACATCTATGTGGGCACCGCCGAGCGCCAGATGCTGATCTATCCCGCCTGGCAGGCGGATGCCGGTTTCGACCCCAGGACGCGCCCCTGGTATCAGCTTGCCAGCCAGCATCTGGGGGAGATGGTCTGGACCGAGCCCTACTACGACTACACCAACGGCAACCTGGTGATCGCGCTCGCACGGGCCATCACCGACAAGGAGGGCAAGGTGCGCGGCGTCTTCGCGGTCGATGCCATCCTGGCCCCCTTCTCCGCCCAGCTGAACCGTCAGTGGAACAGCGGTTACCAGATGATCGTCAACCAGTCCGGCAAGGTGCTGGCCCATCCCGACCCGTCCCGGTTGCTCAAACCCATGACGCACCCGAGCTGGCTCTCCCGTTTCAACGGGGCGGATGGCATCTTCCTGGATCCTGAGTCGCGGCAGTTCGTGGCCTACAGCCGGCTGCCGGAGCGCAACTGGGTGCTGATCAGCGTGCTGCCGGCTTCCAGCATCCAGGCCGTGGTGGCGAGCGCCTCTCTCAACGTGCTCGGGATCATCGTCCTTGCCAGCGTGCTCTACGTGGTGCTGGCGCTGATCTGGTCCCGGTACTTCAGGCGCATGGTGGACGAGATCTCCACCCGGATCCGCGCCAGCAGGACGCAACCGGAAGGGCTGTCCCACGGGGGGATGCGCGAGCTCAGGCACGTCTATGCGGAGCTGGCCGAGGTGAGCAAGGATTACCACGAGGCGCGCCAGCAGGCGAACCTGGACAAGCTGACCGGCCTCTACAACCGCCGCTTCTTCGACGAGCGTCTGAACCGGTTGCTGCTCGATCAGCATCCCTTCTGCCTGGCCATGATCGATCTGGATGGCTTCAAACGGGTCAATGACACCTATGGTCACCAGACCGGGGACGTGGTGCTCAAGCGGGTGTCGAGCCTGGGCGCCCGATTGCTGGGAGATCATGGCTGGGTCTGCCGCTACGGCGGCGAGGAGCTGGTGGTGCTGTTCGCCAACCCGGACGTCAACTTCTGCCTGATGCTGCTTGAGCAGTTTCGCAAGGGGGTGGAGTCACTGGACTGGCGCGAGCCCGGCCTTGGGATCACCTTCAGCGGCGGCCTGGTGGCGAGCGCCCCCGGGCTGGATGCCAGGCACCTGCTGGCCATGGTCGATGCCGAGGTCTACCGGGCCAAGCGGGATGGCAAGAACCGCATCCATCTGGGGGAGGCCGCGCCGTCGAACGGCTTGCCGTCAGACGACGGCATGCTGAGCAAGGAAGAGGCCTGAGGGCCTCTTCCGCGTCTGGAGGGTCAGGCCTGCCCGGACCAGTGGAGCAGGGGCCAGCCCAGCTCCGAGGCGCACTGGCGCAGCGCGGGAGCAGGATTGACCGCATGGGGATGGGTCACCGCCCGCAGCATGGGCAGATCGTTGTGGGAGTCGCTGTAGCCAAAGCTCCCCTGCCAGGGATTGTTCCGCCCGGCAAAGAGCTGGTTGATGCGGGCCACCTTGCCCTCGCGAAAACTCAGGGTGCCGCGGGTCTGGCCGGTCAGCCCTCCGTCCTCCTCGTCGAGCAGGATGGCGACGCAGTGATCCATTCCCAGCATCTTTGCCATGGGGGCCACCAGATGCTCGCCGGAGGCGGAGATGAGCACCAGCTCGTCGCCCCGCTCCCGGTGCCACTCGATGCGCGCCAGCCCTTCGGGGTAGAGGCGCTCGCGCAGCACCTGCTCGGCGAAGTGGCGGCACTGCTGATCCAGCCACTGGCGCGACCTGCCCGCCAGCGGCTGCAGGGTGAAGGCCATGTACTGGTGCATGTCCATCTTGCCCTGGTGGTAGAGGGACATCATGGCCTGCTCCTCGGCTATCATGCCCGCCGGGGCCAGCTCCTCGGCCACCATGTACTCCAGCCAGAGGCTGGCGCAATCCCCGGCAATCAGGGTCTCGTCCAGATCAAACAGTGCCAGTGCCATGGGCGCTCCTCGCAGTGAAAATGGAAATGAAATGCGACGTCATGCTACCTCACAGAGCTGATCCCGGGCCACCGCCAGGGTCACGGCGCCGCCCACCGGCCACAGATCCCGGGCCGAGCGGTTGAGGCAGTCCACCGTCAACAGCCCCGCCTCGCACTCCACCTGATAGCGGATGACGTTGCCGAGCAGCTGCTGCTGGCGAACGATGCCGGGCAGGCTGGGCTCGCTGCTGGTCGCCCCGGCGGGCAGCAGGGTGATGGACTCCGGTCGCAGCGCCAGCTTGCCCTGAAAACGGGGGCCGAACAGCGACTTGCCCTGCTCGGCGCCGAGCAGGTTGTAGTTGCCGATAAAGCCCGCCACAAACTCGCTGGCGGGTCTGGTGTAGATCTCCTCCGGCGTGCCGCTCTGCACGATGGATCCCTTGTTCATCAGGAAGATCCGGTCCGACAGGGTGAGCGCCTCCTCCTGATCGTGAGTCACGAAGAGGGTGGTGAGCTCAAGGCGCTGCTGGATCTCGCGGATCTGCTGGCGCAGGCTGCGGCGGATGCGGGCATCCAGCGCCGAGAGCGGCTCGTCCAGCAGCAGGATCCTTGGCCGTACCACCAAAGCCCGGGCCAGCGCCACCCGCTGGCGCTGGCCGCCGGATAGCTCACTCGGATAGCGGCGCTCGAAACCGGTCAGCTCCACCAGCTCCAGCGCCTCTTGCACGCTGGCGGCGAGATCCCGTCCCGGCTGGGGCTTCATTTTGAGGCCGAAGGCGACGTTGTCCCACACCGTCATGTTGGGGAAGAGCGCATAGCTCTGGAACACCATGCCGATGCCCCGCTTCTGGGGTTCCTGCCAGGTGATGTCTTCACCGGCCACCCGCACCTGACCACCATCCACCGGGGTGAGCCCGGCCAGCGCCCGCAGCAGGGTGGACTTGCCACAGCCGGAGGGGCCGAGCAGGGTCACCAGCTCCCCCTTGCGAATGCCGAATTCGATCCCCTCAAACACTTTGGTGTCGCCGTAGGATTTGTGCAGTTGATTCACTTCTAGATGGAACATGTTGATTCACCGATGAAATCTGTTGGCCGCCCAGGTGAGCAGCAGGGTCAGCAGGAAGTAGCTCATCACCAGGGCGCTGGTGAAGTGCCCCGAGGTGGCACGCATGTTGTAGAGGTAGACCTGCAGGGTCTCGTAGCGGGTGCCCACCAGCATGTTGGCAAACACGAACTCGCCGAGCAGGAAGGAGAGCGACAGAAACAGCGCCGCCAGCAGCCCCTTGCGCAGGCAGGGGATCACCACCAGCAGGAAGGCGCGGCCACTGCTCGCCCCCAGCAGGTGGGCGGCATCCATCAGATCTTTCAGCGGCACCCCTTGCAGGCTGTTGGCCAGTGCCCGGTACATGAAGGGGAGCACCACGGTGAACCAGGTGCCCACCAGGATCCACGGCGTGCCTATGATGGGCAATGGGCCGTCGGCATAGATCTGCAGCAGCCCCACCGAGGAGACCACGGGCGGCACCGCGAAGGGGAGCAGGATCAGCAGGTTCATCCAGGGATCCAGCCTTGGGAAGTAGTAGGCCACCACCAGCACGGTGGGCACCAGCACCAGGGTCCCCAGCAGCAGGGTGGCGAAGCAGACCAGCAGGCTGCGGCCAAAGGCCGCGAGAAAGCGCGGGTCGCCCCAGAGCTTCAGATACCAGTCGAGGGTGAAGCCGTCCGGCAGCAGGGTCGCCCCCCAGCGGGTGGAGATGGAGTAGAGAAAGGTAGCCAGCAGCGGCAGCAGCAGGGTGGCCACCAGGGTCCCCAGCACCCAGCGCGGCCAGCTTGGTTGCAGATCATGCATGGGATTGCCCCTTGTTCAGATAGCTCTTCTTCAGCAGCCACTGGTTGGCGGCCGTCACCACCCCCAGCAGCACCATCAGGATCACCGCCAGTGCCGCCGCCAGATTGGGCTCGAGGAAGATGTCGCCGGAGACCAGGCTCGCCACCCGGATAGTCACCAGGTTGAAGTTGCCTGTGGTGAGGGCGTAGGCGGAGGCATAGGCCCCCACGGCGTTGGCAAACAGGATGATCAGGGTGCCGAGCAGCGCCGGGGTAAGCACCGGCAGCGCCACGTGCCACACATACTGCCCCTTGCTCGCGCCGAGCAGGGCGGCGGCCTGGGGCCACTCATCCTGCAGCGCGTCGAACGCCGGGTAGAGCAGCAGCAGGGCCAGCGGGATCTGGAAGTAGGTGTAGATGAGGATAAGGCCCGAGCCCGAGTAGAGGTTGAAGCCGTCGATGAGGCCCCAGGATTTCAGCAGCAGGGTAAGGGCGCCGTTGATGCCGAGCACGATGATGAAGGCAAAGGCGAGTGGCACCCCGCTGAAGTTGGCTGTCATGGTGACGAAGGCCAGCAGCCCCCGCTTGACCCGCTCGCCGCTGTGACGCAGCGCTGCCGCCCCGAGCGTGCCGATGGCAAGCCCCGCCAGACTGGCGATACCGGCGATGCGCAGCGAGTTGCCGAAGGATTGCAGGTAGAAGGGGGAGCTCAAAATCTCCCGATAGTAGTCGATGCCCCAGCCATCCGGGGTCTGGAAACTGCCCACCAGCACCCACACCATGGGGGCGAGCTGGAACAGGATCATCAGCAGGATAAACGGCAGCAGCACCAGGGCCGGCAGCCAGTGGCGGCGCACCTTGTGCTTGGTTGCCACGGGTTGATCCACGAGGATCTCGGTGGTTGCAGGCATCATCAGTGCACCTCGCGCATAAAGGCGGACTTGAGCAGCGGTGGCGCTGCTGGCTTGTCGTGGGGAACCCCCAGCAGGTCGGCCATCAGGGCGCAGAGCTGGGTCTGGGCGATCGCCACCCCATCCGGCCAGCGCTCGACGAAGGCATCGCCAAACAGCCAGAGCGGCACCGCGCGCTCTTCGGGCAGGGTGCCGCCGTGGCTCAGGTCGTTGTTCATGCCGTGGTCCGAGGTGATCACCACCTGATACCCCTCTGCCAGCCACTGGGGCAGCAGATCGGCCAGCAGGCTGTCCATGCGGCGCGCCTGATTGCGGTACTGGCGGGAATCGAGGCCACACTTGTGGCCGGCATCGTCCACCCCCATCGGGTGGATCAGCAGAAAATCGGGGTCGTACTGGCTGCGCAGCCACTCGCCGTCCATCAGCAGATGGCTGTCGGGGTAGGCGTCATCCCAGTAGAAGCAGCCGTGCTGGATCGGCAGCTGCTCGTCATGAGTAAAGCGATCGCGGGCCGCCAGCCAGGGGCTCTGGTTGTAGAGCTCGCTCACCCAGTAGTAGGCCGCGGCCGCGGTGCGTTTGCCCGCGGCGCGGGCCAGATGGAAGATGGAGTCATGCAGGCTCAGGCGACTCACCCCGTTGTGGGTGATGCCGCTCGCCACCGGCGGCACGCCGGTCAGGATGCACTCGTAGAGAGGCCGGGAGAGGGATGGCAGGGCGGCATTCAGGGTCGTATGCAGGCCCCGCCCCGCCTCCACCATGCCACCGAGGTAGCCCATGCAGTGGGCTACCTCGGCTGCCAGACCATCCACAAGTACCACTATCACCTTGTGTTGCACTGGATTTCCTTACTGCATGTTGATCATGACGGTTTCCTGCCACTGGCGCGGCAGGGCCTTGGAGCTCTGTTCCCAGGCGGCATGATCCTGCACCGGCTTGGCATTGGCATACTGCTCGGCAGGCAGCAGCTTGGCCTTGACGTCATCCGGCAGGGTCACGTTGCTGCGGATGGGGCGGGCGTAGCCACGGGCCAGGTTGATTTGCCCCGCATCGGAGAGGATGTATTCACGGGCCAGCTTGGCGGCGTTGGGGTTCTTGGCCCACTTGTTGATGATGGTGGTGTAGCCGGCGATGACGGAGCCGTCGCTCGGGATCACCACATCAAACTTCTTGGGGTCGATCTGGTCGCGGTAGTTCAGGGCGTTGAAGTCCCACAGCACCCCCACTTCCACCTCGCCCTTCTCGATGTTGGCGATGGTCGGGTCGTTCAGCGACAGGCGGCCCTGCTTGGCCAGCTGACCGAACAGCTCCAGCGCGGGCTTGAGGTTCTTCTCGCTGCCGCCGGTGGCGTAGGCCGCCGCCAACACACCGTTGTTGGCCTGGGAGGCCACGCCCACGTCACCCAGGGTCACCTTGTAGTCGCCGCCCAGCAGGGATTGCCAGCTGGTGGGGGCGGCCTTGACCAGATCCTTGTTGATCAGGAAGGCGATGGTGCCGGTATAGGCCAGCATCCAGTGGCCGTCCGCATCTTTGGCCCAGTTGGGAATGTCAGCCCAGGTGGAGGGCTTGTAGGGCTGGGTGACCCCCTGCTTGACCGCAACCGGACCGAAGGCGCCGCCCACGTCGCCGATGTCGGCGGTGGCGTTGGCCTTCTCGGCGGCGAACTTGGCGATCTCCTGGGCCGAGCTCATGTCGGTGTCCTGATGCTTGATGCCGTAGAGGCTGCCGAGCTGCTGCCAGGTGTCCTTCCAGTTGGCCCAGCTGTCGGGCATGCCGACGCTCTGGAGCTGGCCTTCGCCGCGGGCGGCTTTTTCCAGATCCGCGATATTCTCGGCTGCATAGAGCGGCTGACTGATGGCCGCCAGGGCCAGTGCACTTGCGATCACGCTTTTCATCATCATCCCATCCCTCTGGACTAGGTCAGTTAAGGTTCGAGAGGGATGCTAGAGGGGGAATATGACGGTGGCGGGGCGCTTTGATGGCAATTTGATGACATGTCGACCTGTCACCGGGCTGTCATCCCGCGGGGGTACAACTCCGGGTGACAGCCGCTGGTCTATGCCAGCCATGAGCGACAGGAACCTGACAGTGACCGACAGCCGAATCCCCTCCAAGTGCGAACAGATTTGCCGGACCTTGCGCCGCTACATCGGCAGCGGCCAACTGGTCCCGGGGCAGCAGTTGCCCGCCGAGCGGGCGCTCAGCGAGCGCTTCGCCACCACCCGCATCACCATCAAGGAGGCGCTCTCCAGCCTGGAAGCGGACGGCCTCATCTACCGTGCCGAGCGGCGCGGCTGGTTTGTGGCGCCGCCCAGGCTCACCTATGACCCCGCCATCCACACCCACTTTCACCAGTGGATCGGCGAGCAGCAGCGCACCGCCGAGACCCGGGTGCTGGCCCACGGCAAGGCGCTTGCCAGCAGCGAGCTGTGCAGCCGGATGGGGCTGGCCCCCTTCACGCCGCTTTATGAAATCCGCCGCCTGCGTTTCATCGACGGCCGCCCCGTGCTGCACGTCAGCCACCACCTGCTGGCGAGCCGCTTTCCCGATATCGCGAACGCCCCCCTGGCGGACTCCCTCACCGAGCTCTACCGGCAGCGCTATGGCATAGGCCAGGGCGGGGCCAGTCTCGAGATCACCCCTTCGGCGGCGCGGGGAGAGATAGCCCGCGCCCTCAATCTGGCGGAGGGGAGCGCCGTGCTCAGACTGGTGCGGGTCAACTACGACGAGCGGGGAACGCTGGTGGATTGCGATATCGAGCACTGGCGGCCGGATGCCATTCGCATCTGTCTGGATACACGGGTGTTGCAGCCGCTCGCAGGCAAGCTGCAGCAAACCCAGCTCGCCGATTAGGGAAATAGCCAGAGCACTGACGGGCACAGTGGCCATTCGCATCTGCCTCGATACCCGGGCGGTACAACCGGTCTTGGGCAGATCAGATCGCAGCCAGTTCAACTTGCCGAGTAGCGGGCCGCCAGCGCCGCGGATCCCGCAGGATCCGCCGGGATCAGTTGTCGATGTTGGGGATCAGATCGTCGAAGCTCTGGTAGCCGCAGTCCGCCAGTTGCAGGGACATGGTGTAGGTCTTGCTGCCCTCCCGCTGGCCGATGGCGGGACGGTTGAGCTTGAGCTCCTGGTGCCAGTACTCCTTCATGCGATCGATCAGTGCCATGGCCTCGGGCTCGTCCAGGTGAAGCTGGCACAGCGCCATGTAGTTGTTGGGCTTGTGCATGTTTTCCACCAGATAGTCCCCCAGCACCGACATGGCCTGGCGCGCCTGCTGGCGGGCGAAGCGGCTGTGCTGCTCGAAGCTGATCCGCTCGCTGATGAGGAAGTGGTAGCTGTTGTCGATGCCGAGCTGCAGGATGCCGAGCTTCTCCAGCTTGCGCAGATAGAGGTAGCAGGAGGCGTCGGTCAGGCCGTACTCCCGCTTGAGATCGATCAGGGTCTTGTCGCGCCAGAAGATGTTGGCGAGGAAGGCGTAGAGCCCGGGCTCCTTGTGGAATGCCTCGTCCTGCTCCTGGGTGAAGACGGCGCGCCGGCTCTGGGCATCCTGGGTGCGATCCAGCAGCTCCTCGAACGAGAGCCCCACCAGGTGGCAGATCTCCAGCAGGGTGTCGAATGGCAGGGAGGGCTTGTTCATCATGCGCTTCACGGTGGCGATGGAAACCCCCATGGCTTCGGCCAGGGTCTGGTAGCGGATCCCCTTGTCGGTGAGCGTCTTCTTCAGGGTGTCGAGGATGTGATTGGCCAGGGTCTGGCTGTAGGTCATGCAACTATTCCTTTATCTGCATTTTTAGTCGTGTCAGAAAATGAGTGGTTTGTCTGTATTGGGCTCAATTTTTGACACCTAGAAAAACCAGAGGAGAGTAACCCGGTGATGACGGCTGAAATGGCCTGACCAGTTGTGGTGCAAGGTGGCAGAAAGTGACACTCGGTGGTGCATATCCTTCAACCTTTCAACATTTTGCTGGTGATGCATATTACATCGCACATAATTCAACACGAATCGGATTCAATACCTTCCTGGTTGAGAAAACGATTGTTTGCTTCCAATTTAAGGGTTTTTTTAACCGCAAGGTTTTATTCTTTCCTGGCATTGAGCGGAACTCGCAAGAGGTCCGCTTTTTTTCTTTTCCCCGAATCTGAGCCCGCCGTCAAGAAAGAGGCGCAGTTTTGGCGCTTCCTGCGCCACCGACCCCGGGAGACAGGCCCTTATTCCCCCTTGCAGGGGAACAGCTTGGGGATTTCCCGCACCAGCCAGCTCTTGGCCTTGCCCATGGTGTCCCGCCGCCAGGCCAGCACGACCTGGATCTGGTGGCGATACTCGGGGCTGATCACCTTGAGTCTGCCCGCCTTGATGTCCTCTTCGATCCAGCTCTGCGGCATGGTGCCGATGCCGAGCCCCGCCAGCAGGGCGTCCCGTTTCTCCCCCATGGTGCTGACGGTAAGGCGCGGCTGCTTGTCCAGCAGGCGATAGGTGAGCACCGGCTTGCGCAGTGCCGTGTCGGCCACCGCGATGGCGCGATGGCGGCGCAGGGTCTCGTCCGCCAGGGGCTCGGGCTCCAGGTGCAGGGGGTGATCCGGGTGGGCGACGTAGAGCATCACCTCCTCCTGCAGCGGCTGATGCTTGATGCCGGTCAGGGTGATGTCGGGGTTGAGGGAGGAGATGAGCAGGTCGGCGCGGCCATCCTCCAGACACTCCCAACTGCCGGCCAGCACCTCGGCCCGCAGTCGCAACCGGGTATCCGTCAGCTCGGCCAGCCGCTCCACCAGGGGGTAGAGCGCCTGCAGGGGGACCAGGGCGTCGACGGCGATGGTGATGTCGGTCTCCCAGCCCCGGGCCAGGGCCCGGGTCTCCCCCACCAGGTGCTCGGCCGCGTCCAGCAGCACCCGGCCCCGCTCCAGCAGCATGCGCCCGGCCGGGGTGAACTTGGTCCTGTGGCCGCTGCGATCGAACAGCATGGCGTCCAGCTCGTCCTCCAGCTTCTGCACCGTGTAGCTCAGGGCGGAGGGGACCTTGCCCAGCTCGTCGGCCGCCGCCGCGAAGCTCCCACGGCGATCGATGGCATCCAGCACCCGGATCGCCTCCAGGGTCAGCGCCCGCTCCTTGTTCGATTCCTTGGCCATATCCAAACCTTCAATTTTTTTGAATGTGTTTACCAGATTATCTCGCTAACAACTTATGGCAAGCCACTTTAATATTCAACCAACGCTTAGGCAGGAAGGCCAAGCGGCCAAATAAAAGGTAGTTCCGGGCTGAGACATCACAAAGAGCGATGTCTGATGTCGGTGAAAGAACAACATAGTATTTGAATGATCTCTTGCATGGATGCATTGATTCGGGCCACAGCGGCCTTGGCAATGACACAAAAACCAAGAGAGTGAAAGAACATGAAAAACGTAATCAAGATGCTGGCCGTTGCAGGCCTGATGACCGCAGGTGTTGCCCAGGCCTCCGTGCCGGCTGACTTCAACGCCGCCCCTGGCGTGCTGTTCGTCAACTGGAGCGCTACCGCCGCGATGGATGGCAAGGCCAACCCCATGCTGGAGGTGCGCGACGAGTCCGGTGATCTGCTGGCCTCCGTTCACGCCAGCTTGATGGGCACACAGCAGGTGCAGATCCCGAGCCGCACTCAGGGCAACCTGACGGTGAGCCTGGGCGACGAGAGCAGCAGCTACCGCATCCCCTTCGGTCTGGGTGACGGCCGCCAGCGTTAATGAACCACATTGGTCAGTGAGGAGCACACCATGATGAAATTGAGAGCCGCAGAAGCACGGGGCAAGGCCAACTTTGGCTGGCTGGACGCCCGTCACAGCTTCTCCTTCGGTCACTACTATGACCCGGAATGGATGGGGCACTCGGCCCTGCGGGTCATCAACCAGGATCTGGTGGCGCCGGGTGGCGGTTTCGCGACCCACCCTCATGCCAACATGGAGATCCTCACCTGCGTGCTGAGCGGCACCATAGAGCACAAGGACAGCCTCGGCCACGCCGAGCAGATCCCGGCGGGGGATTTCCAGCTGATGAGCGCAGGGTCCGGCATCCGGCACAGCGAGTACAACCCCTCGCACACCGAGCCGCTCTCCCTGCTGCAAATCTGGATCGAGCCGAACGAACACGGCACGACTCCCGGTTATCAGCAGAAGAAGATCGAAAGCAAACCCGGCATGACGCTGGTGGCGTCGCCGGATGGCGAGGCAGGATCCTTCAGGATCCGCCAGCAGGCCAAGGTATGGCGGCTGCAGCTCGCCGAAGGGGAGACCCTCGAGTGGGCATTGCAAGGACGTCATGGTTACCTGCATATGATTTCAGGGGAGCTGACTGGCAACGGTCTGGCTGCCCGACCCGGCGACGGCCTGCTCAGCCGTGACGAGTCGTCCTGGGTGCTCAAGGCTTCGAGCGAGAGTGAAGCCCTGCTGTTTGATCTGCCTTGATAGATAAATCTCGGCGAAATGAATGAGTTAACAATTAGCTCTTACACTGTTAATACCATGATGGTAAGCAAAGGAATCTGACGATGGACAAGATGAAAGATGTGGCACTGCTGGTGGGTCGTGTACTGCTGGCGCTGATGTTCGTGATGGCAGGCTGGGGCAAGATCGGCGGTTACGCCGGTACCCAGGGCTATATGGAAGCCATGGGCGTGCCCGGGTTCATGTTGCCCCTGGTGATCCTGCTGGAGCTGGGTGGCGGCCTCGCCATCGTGCTGGGCCTGTTTACCCGCAGCCTCTCCGTGCTGCTGGCCGGTTTCACCCTGATGGCGGCCTTCATCTTCCACTATCAGCCTGCGGATCAGATGCAGATGCTGATGTTCATGAAGAACCTCTCCGTGGCCGGTGGCTTCCTGGCCCTGGCGGCGGCCGGTGCAGGGGCCTTCAGCCTGGATGCCCGCCTCGGCAAGAACTGGTAATACCCCGCAAGTTCGAGTTTTCCAACGCCTTTTGGCCGGTGCCCAGCACCGGCTTTTTTATGCCCGTTCGCGGGCCTATGGCATTTGTGTGACGGCGCCCCGTTCCGGGGCAACAAGCGCCTTTTGCATCTTCTCCCCCGATCCCCGACAATCCCGATTCGTGTGAAGTGACGGGAATGCCAGACATTTTCCGGCGCGCACCCCTCTTCATGAAATCGGCGGGAGTCGTCCATGTTTACCCTCTACCACTCCAATCAGCTGGATCTGCTCAAGGAGCTGCTGGTGAGCCGCATCCGGCAGTCCCCCCTCGACCACCCCTTCGATCGGGAGCAGATCCTGGTGCAGAGCCCGGGCATGGCCCAGTGGCTCAAACTGGAGCTGGCCAAGGCGTTCGGCATCGCCGCCAACATCGACTTTCCCCTGCCCGCGAGTTTTATCTGGGAGATGTTCACCCGGGTGCTGGCGGATGTGCCCCGTCAGAGCCCCTACAACAAGGGCGCCATGAGCTGGCAGCTGATGACCATATTACCCGCCCTGCTCGACCGCCCCGCCTTCGCCCCCCTCGCCGCCTATCTGGGGGGCAGCGAAGGGGAGGCGCCGGAACAGGTGCGCCTCTGGCAGCTCTGCCAGAAGGTGGCGGATCTGTTCGACCAGTATCTGGTCTACCGGCCGGACTGGATCGCCCGCTGGGAACAGGGGGAAGGGCTGGGGCTCGAATTGGCCGGGGTCAGCGGCCAGGATTGGCAGCCCGAGCTCTGGCGTGAGCTGGTGGCCCGCACCCTGGCCCTTAGCCCCAGCGGCTACCACCGCGCCAACCTCTACGAGGAGTTTATCCACGAGTTGGCGCGCAGCGCCGAACTGCCGGGCAAGCTGCCCCGACGGGTGTTCGTGTTCGGCATCTCGGCCCTGCCGCCGCGCTACGTGGAGGCCCTGCTGGCCCTCGGCAGCCGCGCCGAGGTGGAGGTGCACCTGTTTGTGACCAACCCCTGCCGCTACTACTGGGGGGATCTGCTGGACAGAAAGACCCTGGCGCGGCTGGAAAACAGGCTCAAGCCCGGCACGGATCTCGAGACCCTGCAGGGCCCCGCCAACCCGCTGCTCGCCTCCATGGGCAAGCTGGGGCGCGACTACCTGCATCAGCTGATGGAATTGGAGGTGCCTCAAATAGACGCCTTCGTCGATATCGACGACACCAACTTGCTGCGCGCCATCCAGAAGGACGTGCTGGAGCTGGCCGAGCGGGGGGCTGGCGAGTTCAGCCTCGACGCCAGCCACCACAAGAGCCCCATCGACCCGGCGGACGGCTCCCTGCAGATCCACGCCTGCCACGGCCCCATGCGGGAGCTCGAGGTGCTGCACGACCGCCTGCTGGCGCTGTTCGAGCAGGATCCCACCCTCACCCCCAAGGACGTGGTGGTGATGATGCCGGACGTCAACAGCTACGGCCCCTACATCCAGGCCGTCTTTGGCAAGGAGAGCGGCGGCGCCCGCGGCCGGATCCCCTTCGCGATCTCCGACCGGGCGGCGAGCCAGGAGAGCCCGCTGCTGCAGAGCTTCCTTGCCCTGCTCAGGCTGCCGAACGCCCGCTTCGGGGCGGGGGAGCTGCTCGCCATTCTCGAGGTGCCCGCCGTGCTGCGCCGCTTCGAGCTGGACGACGACGAGTTCAACCAGCTGCGGCGCTGGGTGCAGGAGACCGGCATCCGCTGGGGGCTGGACGACGGCTACCCGGAGCGCTTCGATCTGCCGCGTCTGTCCGGCAACAGCTGGCTGTTCGGCCTGCGCCGCATGCTGCTCGGCTTCGCCATGGGGGACGGAGAGCCCGTGGCCGGGATCCTGCCCTATGCGGACATCGAGGGGCAGCAGGGGCTGGCGCTGGGCAAGCTCGCCTGGTTCGTCGACTCGTTGGCCGAGTTTTTGCCCCGGCTGCAACAGGCGCAGCCGCTGCCCGAGTGGCACGCCTGCCTCAACGCGCTGCTGGATCGCTTCTATCTGGCCGACGAGGACGAGGAGCGCCAGCTCCAGCTGATCCGCAGCCAGCTCACCGACTGGCAGGCCCAGCTCGGCGAGGCCCGCTTCGAGCAGGCCATCAGTGCCGACCTGTTGCAGGACTACCTCGGCAGCGTGCTGGGGGAGTCCCGCTCCAGCCAGCGTTTCCTCGCCGGTCAGGTCAACTTCTGCACCCTGATGCCGATGCGCTCCATTCCCTTCCGTCAGGTCTGCCTGCTCGGCATGAACGACGGCGTCTACCCGCGCACCCTGCCCCCCATGGGCTTCGATCTGATGGCGGTGGCCGGTCGGCGCGGGGACAGATCCCGCCGGGATGACGACCGCTACCTCTTCCTCGAGGCGCTGCTCAGCGCCCAGCAGGGGCTCTACATCAGCTATCAGGGGTTCAGCGCCCAGGACAACAGCGAGAAGGTGCCCTCTGTGCTGCTGGCGGAGCTCATCGACTATGTGCGCCAGGGCTTCGTGCTGGCGGGGGACGAGGAGCTCGACGACGAGAGCTCGGGGCGCAGGCTTCTGGAGCACCTCATCACCCGGCATCCGCTCACCCCCTACAGCCCGGCCTACTTCCACCCCGAGCCCGGCTCCGGCCTCTTCACCTATGCCGCCGACTGGCTGCCGGCCCTGAGCCCGGAGCGGGGGGCCGCCAACTTCCAGAGCGGCGATCTGCCCCTGCCTCCCGAATGGGGCAGGGAGCAGGGGCTGGAGCTGGCGGAGCTGCTGCGCTTCTATCGCCAGCCCGCCCGTTACTTCCTCAATCGCCGCCTCAAGGTGTGGTTCGAGCTGGAGGAGGCGACTATCGAAGACAGCGAGCCCTTCGAGCTGGATGGCCTGCAGCACTACCAGCTCAAGGCGCTGCTGCTGGACGCCCATCTGACCGATGGGGACAGTGAAATACGGCGCGAACGGTTGCAGCTGACCGGCCTGCTGCCGCAAGGCTGGTTCGGCAGCCTGCTGCTGGAGGATCTGGACGGCGAGATGGGCAAGCTGGCGGCGAGACTGCGCCCCTGGGTGGCGGCCAATGAGGCAGACAAACAGGCGGTGGAGATCGACATCGCCCTGACCCAGGGCCAGCTGCAGGGGTGGATCGACACCCAGAAGGGACGCTTGCTGGTGGTCAAACCCGGCAGCTTCAACGGCAAGGATCTGCTGCTGGCCTGGATCCAGCACCTTTGCCTCTCATTGAGCAGCGCCCCCGGCGACACCCTGCTGTTCGATGCCAAGCAGAGCCTGCGACTGCCGAGGCTTGCGGCGGACGAGGCGCGGCCCCGGCTGGCGGCCCTGGTGGCCCTCTGGGCCCAGGGAATGAAGCGGCCGCTGCCCTTCTTCCCGAGCACCGCCTGGGAGTGGATCAAGGCGATCCTGCAGGATCCGGACAAGCCGGATGCCGCCGACAAGGCGGCGCTTGCCCGCTTCAACGGCGGCTACATGGTGACGGGGGAGGGGCAGGACCTCTATGTCGCCCGCTGCTTCCCGGAACTCGATGACGAGGTGCTGGCCCAGTTGCAGGGGCTGGCCCGTGAACACCTGACCCCGCTCCATCAGGCCCTCGAGGAGTTGCAATAATGGCTAACCCGCTCAATCCCCTGCGTTTCCCCTTGTATGGCGAGCGGCTGATCGAGGCCTCCGCCGGGACCGGCAAGACCTACACCATCGCCGGCCTCTATCTGCGCCTCTTGCTGGGCCACGGCCCGGTTATCGAACAAGCAGGCGAAGAGGGGGGAGACGCCGGTCAACCCTGTGCCCACGAGCGGCCCCTGTCGGTGACCGAGATCCTGGTGGTGACCTTTACCGAGGCGGCCACCGCCGAACTGAGGGGGCGGATCCGCGCCCGCATCCACGAGGCGCGCCTCGCCTTCATGCGCGGTGAGAGCAAGGACGCCCTGCTGGCCCAGCTGCTGGCGGAGGTGGAGGATCACGACCTGGCGGCCCGTCGCCTGCTGGCCGCCGAGCGGCAGATGGACGAGGCGGCGGTCTTCACCATCCACGGCTTCTGCCAGCGCATGCTCAGGCAGAACGCCTTCGAGTCGGGCGCCCTCTTTGAAACCGAATTTTTGACCGACGACAGTCGGCTCCGGCTGCAGGCGGTGAGTGACTACTGGCGCGCCGAGTTCTATCCGGTGGATCAGCCCCTGGCCCGGGCGGTAAGAAGGCTCTGGCCGAGCCCCGCCGCCCTGCTGCGGGAGATGGGGAGCTGGCTCGACAACGACGAGCTGGAGATGCGCCCGCCGGCGGGGGACGAGACCCTGGCCGAGCGGCACAGCGTCGCCATGGCCCGCATCGGGGCGGTGAAAGCCGGGTGGCTGGCGCAGACGGACGAGATCCGCCACCAGACCGAGGGGCAAGTAAGCCGCTACACCGGCAAGAACTACGAAGGCTGGCTTGCCAAAATTGCCGACTGGGCGCAGGACGAGACCAGCGGCTACGTCCTGCCCAAGGAGCTGGAGCGCTTCGGCCAGCAGGCGCTGGAGGAGAACCTCAAGAAGGGAGGGTCTGTGCCGACCCTGCCGCTCTTTGGCGAGATAGACGCCCTGCTGGCGAGCCGCCCCGGCATCCGGGATCTGATCCTGCAGCGGGCGGCCAGGGTGGTGCGCAGCCGGATGCAGGAGAGCAAGCGCCAGGCCCATCAGCTCTCCTTCGACGATCTTCTGCGGGATCTCGACGGGGCGCTCGGATCCGGCCTGGGGGAGCGGCTGTGCGAACGCATCCGCGCCACCTACCGGGTCGCCATGATCGATGAATTCCAGGATACCGACCCCCAGCAGTACCGCATCTTCCACCGGCTTTACGGCGGCCATCGGGACACGGCGCTGCTGATGATTGGCGACCCCAAGCAGGCCATCTATGGCTTTCGTGGCGCCGACATCTTTACCTACATCCAGGCGCGGCGAAATGTGAGCGCCCACTACACCCTGGGGCGCAACTACCGCTCAAGCGGCGCCCTGGTGGCGGCGGTCAACGGCCTGTTCGAGCGGGCGAAGGATCCCTTCATCTACGAGGCGGACATCCCCTTCCTGCCGGTGGAGGCGCAGGGCAAGAGCCGGGCGCTGCTGATCGAGGGTCAAGCCGCCCCTGTGCTGCACTGCTGGCAGCTCACCGGTCAGCCCACCTTCAACAAGGGGGAGTACCAGAGCAGGATGGCCCGCGCCACGGCGGCGGAGATCCACCGCCTGCTCACGCTGGCCCGGGAGGGCAAGGCGATGCTCGGTAGCGAGCCGGTCAGGGCCGGGGATATCGCCGTGCTGGTGCGTACCGGCGCCGAGGGCAAGCTGGTGCAGCAGGAGCTGGCGCGCCTTGCCATCGCCTCCGTCTATCTATCGAACCGCGAGAGCGTGCTGGCCCAGGTGGAGGCGCGGGAGATCCTGCTGATCCTGCACGCCTGCCAGAACCCGAGCGATGAGCGAAGCCTGCGGGCGGCGTTCGCCACCGGCCTGTTCGATCTCGATGCCAGGGCCCTGGACGCGCTGGCCTCGGACGAGCGAGCCTGGGAGAGCGCGGTGCAGGAGTTCATGGAGTACCGCAAGATCTGGCACCGCCACGGGGTGCTGGCCATGCTGCGGGCACTGCTGCACGGGCGCAACCTCGCCGCCTCCCTGCTGGCGAGCCCCTACGGGGAGCGGCGGCTGACCAACTTCCTCCATCTCGGCGAGCTGCTGCAACAGGCGAGCGGCGAGCTGGACGGGGAGTACGCCCTGTTGCGCTGGCTGGGGGAGGCGGTGAGCCAGCCCAATGGCCAGGACGGGGAGCAGATACTTCGCCTCGAATCCGAACGCAAGCTGGTGCAGATCGTCACCATCCACAAATCCAAGGGGCTGGAGTATCCGCTGGTGTTTCTCCCCTTTATCTGCAGCCACCGCGCTGCCGACACCCCGCTCTTTCACGAAGCGGGGGAGTCGGGCAATCGCACCGTGCTCGATCTCACCGGCGCCGAGGAGTCCCTGGCCGAGGCCGACAAGGAGCGGCTCGCCGAAGACTTGCGCCTGCTCTACGTGGCCCTGACCCGGGGGGTATATGCCACCTGGCTCGGGCTGGCGCCAGTGCGCTCCGGGGCGGGCAAGTCGGAGAAGACCGACCTGCACCGCACCGCCATCGGCTACCTGCTGCAAAAGGGGGAAGAGGGGGACGCCGCCACCCTGGCCACCGCCCTCACCGAGTTGGCCCAGGCCCTGCACGGGGTGGCCGTCGGTGAGCCCTCGCTCACCCGCCCGGCCCCGCTGCCCGCCGAAGAGGAGCAGCCGGGGGAGCCCACTGTGCGCGAGTTCAAGGGCCAGCTTGAGCGGGACTGGTGGATCAGCTCCTACTCCGGGCTGGCGGCCCAGGGCAACGGCCACGGCAAGGGGGTGCTGGCCAACCCCGGTTTCGACGATGAGGTGGCCACCGAGGCCGCCGCCACCGTGCAGGACGAGGAGGCGCCAGCCCCTTCCATCTTCACCTTCCCCAAGGGGGCTCGCCCCGGCACCCTGCTCCACAGCCTGTTCGAGACCATCGACTTCCAGATCGCGAAGGGCGAGCCGCTGGCAGAGCATATCGCCGCCCTGCTGGCCCAGGAGGGGTTCGACGAGGGCTGGGCCCCCGTGTTGCAACAGCAGGTGGAGGCGGTGCTGGATACGCCCCTTGAGACCGGCCTTGGGGATCCGGTGCGGCTGCGGGATCTGGCCCCCGAGCGCAAACAGGTGGAGCTGGAGTTCTTCCTGCCCATGGGGCGGGTGACGGCACCGGCGCTCACCGCGCTCTGCCAGCGGCACGACCCCCTGTCGCGGGGCGGCAAGCCGCTCGGCTTTGCCACCGTGCAGGGCATGCTCAAGGGCTTTATCGACCTGGTGTTCGAGTGGCAGGGGCGCTGGTATCTGCTCGACTACAAATCTAACCACCTTGGCATGAGCCCCGCCGATTACGGCCGCCCGGCGCTGGAGTCGGCCATGGTGGAGCATCGCTACGACCTGCAATACCAGCTCTATTCGCTGGCGCTGCACCGGCTGCTCGCCCTGCGGCTGCCGGGCTACGACTTCGACCGGCACTTTGGCGGGGTCTTCTATCTCTTCCTGCGCGGCATGCCCCAGGGGGGCATTTTCCATGCCCGGCCCAGCCGGGAGCTGGTGCTGGGGCTGGATCGGCTGTTTAGGGAAGGGGATGGCTCGGGCGCCATCTCCTCAGACGCATTGAACGAGGCAGAACTATGAGTGGTGGCATAAAGAGCGACGTTGTGATCGAACGGCTGAAAGCCCTGGCGCTGGCGGGGCGCATCCGCCAGCTTGATCTGCAATTTGCCAGGCTGGTGGCCGATCTGGGCGGCAGCCCCGAGCTGGTGCTGGGGGCGGCGCTCGCCTGCTTCGAGCTGGGGCGCGGCCATGTCTGCCTGCCGCTGGCGATGCTATCTGCCGGATCCCTGCGCCCCTTCGGGCTGGATCCGGATCAGGGCCGGGATCTGCTGGCCGATCTCGCGGATCCTGCGAGCTGGCCCGCCCTGTTTGCAGCCAGCCCCCTGGTTGGCAGCGAGCAGGAGGAGGGAGCGACACCCCGCTGGCCACTGCGGCTCTGGCGCGATCGCCTCTACCTCACCCGCTACCACGACTTTGAGCTGGGGGTGGCCCGCCATCTGCGCGCATTAAGTGAAAGAGCCGAATGGCCGGAGATTGCCCCGGCCCTGTCGCGCCTCTTTGCCCGCGACTACGGCCTGGTGTTCGATGCGCTGCTGAAAGTCCGCCTCGCGCCGGATTTCTCCACCCGCCACTTCGTCGAGAAGTACCTGGATCTGGTGTTCCCGAACGAGGTGGAGTGGCCCGCCGTCGAGACCCTGCTAAGGAGCGCCCAGGCGGCGAACGAGCTGGAGCTGCTGGATACCCTGGTGCCCGAGGCGCTCTGCTGCAACGGCCAGAAGCTGGCGGCGGCCACCGCGGCGGCGCGCCCCTTCGCGGTCATCTCCGGCGGCCCCGGCACCGGCAAGACCACGACTGTGGCCAAGCTGCTCGCCATCCTGGTGGAGACCGGCCTGCAATTGGGCAAGGCCCCGGCGATCCGGCTGGTGGCCCCCACCGGCAAGGCGGCGGCACGCCTCACCGAGAGTATCGGTTCTGCCCTGCAGGCCCTGGATCTGCCCCCCGAGTGGCGTGATGCCATCCCCACAGAGGCGGGCACCCTGCACCGGCTGCTCGGGGTGATCCCCGGGCGCAGCCAGTTCCGCCACCACAGAGGCAACCCGCTGCACCTGGACCTGCTGGTGGTGGACGAGGCCTCCATGGTGGACCTGCCGATGATGGCGCGCCTGCTGGATGCGCTGCCCAGCCACGCCCGCCTCATCCTGCTCGGCGACAAGGATCAGCTCGCCTCGGTGGAGGCGGGGGCCGTGCTCGGGGATATCTGCAGCTTTATCGAACAGGGCATCAGCCCGGCGCAGGCGGACTGGCTCTCCCGCCAGACCGGCTACCGCCTGCAGGGCTCGCCCGTCGGTGCACCGGTGCGCGACAGCCTCTGTTTGCTGGCCAAGAGCTGGCGCTTTGATCAGCATTCGGGCATAGGCCAGCTGGCGCGGGCCTGCAACGGCGGCGACGGGGCGGCGGTGGAGGCGGTCTGGAGCGCAGGATTTGGCGACATCAGCCTGCACCCCTGGGCCGGTGAGGCCTATGACACCTTGATTGCCCAGGGGGTCGCCGGTTACGGCAGCTATCTCAAGGGGGCCCGGGCCGGAGAAGATCCGGCGGCGGTGTTCAAGGCATTCAACGGCTTCCAGATCCTCTGCGCCCTGCGGGACGGCCCCTTCGGGGTGGCGGGGCTCAACGAGCGCCTCGAACTGGCCCTGTCACGGGCCGGGCTCATTGCCCGTGACGGCGACTGGTATGCCGGCCGCCCGGTGATGGTGGTGCGCAACGATCACGGCGTCGGCCTCTACAACGGCGACATGGGGCTCTGCCTGCCCGATGAAACCGGGCGGCTCAAGGTCTGGTTCGAGCAGCCGGACGGCACCCTGCGGGCCCTCTTGCCCAGCCGATTGCCCCCTCACGAGACGGTCTATGCCATGACCATCCACAAATCCCAGGGCTCGGAGTTTGCCCACACCGTGCTGGTGCTGCCCGACAGCCCCAGCCCGCTCCTGACCCGCGAGCTGGTCTATACCGGCATCACCCGCGCCAAGGCCCGCCTCGATCTCTACGGCGATCGCGCCCTGCTGGCACAGGCGGTGCGGAAAAAGACCGAGCGGTATTCCGGATTGGCGGAGAGGTTGGGGGAGTGATAGATGGCAGCGGTGAGGGGATTTACCGCTGTTTGATTAGCTAAGCGTAATAGAACATATGACTCTAAAGAATCATCTGGACAACCAGCCACAACTTAAAGATTCTATTAGATAGCTATATGCCGTTTTTTAAAAAGTTGATGAATGATACATATAAGCAATTGTTTTTCAAGGAGATGTCATGAGTAAGCAATCACAGCATGTGGTTAGTAATGTCAATGGCGGGTGGGATGTCAAGAAAAGCGGTGCGGATAGGGCGTCTAAACACTTTGATACTCAAGCTGATGCCATTCAATGGGCTAAAGAAGTCGCCCGGAACCAAAATACTGAGCTTTATGTTCATGGAAAAGATGGAAGAATAAGGGAAAAAAATAGCTACGGTAAAGATCCTTTCCCACCGAAAGGCTAAGGAAATATAATAAAATGGAGAATTTTAACAAGAATGTGTTTGTAAACTGCCCATTTGATGATGATTACAGACAGCTATTACTAGCTATAGTTTTCACTATTAAATATCTTGGGTATATACCTCGCCTTTCATTGGAGAGAATGGATTCCGCTGAATCTCGCATATCAAAAATAGTAAATTTAATTAATGAATCTAAGTTTGGAATTCATGATTTGTCTCGAATTATATCATCTGATAAAGACGAGCATTTTCGAATGAATATGCCTTTCGAGCTAGGAATAGATTATGGAGCAAAAATCCTCAAGGAAGGAATATGGTCAAGTAAGCAGATATTGATACTGGAAGAGGAAAAGTATCGTTATCAGAAAGCATTATCAGATTTATCAGGTTCTGATATAAAGAACCATAATAATGAACCATCAGTAGCCATAAAAGCAGTGAGAGACTGGTTTGTTGTTACTGAGAATATTTCGGCAGATAGTGGGAATAAAATTTGGGCAAAATTTAATGAATTCAATGCATATCTATATGACCAAGCGGTTGAAAACGATGGGCATGATTCAGTGGATGACCTTCAAATTGTTGAAATTATTAGGTATATAGATTATTGGTTATGCCAAATTAATAACGGGTGCAGCCAAGCTGTCACTGAAGAAAAAGTTAGATCTCGTAGGTTGATTTTCTCTCGCCCAGCCCGACCCACAATATAATACCATCGGGCTTCGAAGGCTCAGTACCAACTCACCGATTGTGTAGGTTGTGGCTGAGCGTAGCGAAGCCCAACGTTTACCGCGTAATCTCTTTTTCCTCCCCCCTCATCCCCAGCCCTTATCCTCCTTTTTAATAAATGGGAGAAGGGCGAAAATACGCCGTCCGATTACGCTTCGCTAATCGAACCTACGTGGCTGATGGTATTGCCGTTAACCGAACCGGTGTGGTGAGCGATCATATCTCAGGTGCTGCTTTATCCCCTCTCCCGTTGGGAGAGGGTGGGGGGGATCATTCAGCAATTAGATGGTCAGCTCCAGCCGGTTGCCTTCCGGGTCGAGGAAGGTGCTCTCGTAATAGCCGTCGCCGGTCCAGCGGGGGCCATCCAGGTGTTTGACCTCGGCGCCCTTGAGCAGCTTGAGGCGGGCGCTCATCTTGTCCACCTCCTCCACACTGCCGAGGGAGAAGGCGAGGTGGGCCAGTCCTTGCAGCGGGTGCGGCAGATGGAGATCTGCCGGGCGCAGGGTGGGGATATGCATCAGCTCCAGGCTGGCGCCCCCCTCGAAGCGCACGAAGTAGGACGAAAACTGTTTACTCGGGTTGTGGTAACGCTCATTGGCCTGCCCGCCAAACAGGGTGCAGTAGAATGCCTTGAGTGCCTCCAGATCCTGCGCCCAGATGGCGACGTGATGGATATGCATGGCTGGTCTCCTGTGACTCGATGCCCATGATGCTATGCTGGGGCCCTGATCCTCGACATGGCTGAGCCCGTCCTGATGATGTCTGAAACTGCCAACACCGATCTTGTCGATGTCTCCCCCGACTGCCGCGAGCAGATCTGCTGCGACAGCCTGCTGCCGGCCCTTGGCCAGGAGCGGGTGTGGCTGGCGGGCTACTCGCGCCTCAAGACCCGTTACCGCATCGCACGCCGCTTTGCCGATGTGCACTGTTTTCTGCTGACCCTGGGGGGCGAGGGGGAGGTGCGGGTGGGGGATCGCTTCGAGCGGTTGCAGGCCGGGGAGTGGGCCCTGATCCCGGCCGGGGAGCCGCTTTGCTATCAGTTACCCGAGAAGCAGTTACCCGAGCAGCAGCTACCCGAGAAGCCGTTGCCAGAGCAGGGCGGACAGGAAGGCGGGGCCGCGGTGGATGGCGGCTGGGATCTGGTGTGGCTGCTGCTGCACAAGGGCGCGGCCTGGGATGCCTTCGCCAACCGCCCTCGCCTGGGCTGCACCTCCCAGCAGGCCACCCTGCTGCGCACCATAGAAAACCTCCATGCGGAGCAGGAGCGGCACCAGGATCCGCTGCTCAGCGCCCTCCTGGTGGAGCAGCTCGGGTTCTACCTGCGCCGCCTGCTGCAAAAGGGGGAGGGGCAGAGTCGTGGCGAGCGGCTGGCCCTGCGCCTCGAGCTGATGCTGAAAGAATCGCTCGCCGAGCCCTGGGATGTCGCCCGCATGGCCGCCGCCCTGCACCTCTCCGAGCGCCAGCTCCATCGGCTCTGCCAGCAGCACTTCGCGCTGGCCCCCATGGCGCTGCTGCAACGGCTGCGCCTGCAGCGGGCGGCGCTCCTGCTGGCGAGCCGGGCCGATCCGGTGAAGCGGCTGGCCGAGCAGTGCGGCTTCAAGAACGAGTACCACTTTTCCACCGCCTTCAAACGTCAGCACGGGCTGGCCCCGAGCCACTACCGTCGCCTGCATCACCCCGCCTTCAAGGAGCGCTGAGGACGTCCCAAAAAGAGCGGGGCCCGGGGTGTTCCCCGGGCCCCGCACGCAGCAGTCTGTGTCAGGTGCTGGATTTGATGCTGACAAACTCGGGGTAGGCATCGATGCCGCACTCGTGGGCATCCACCCCCAGCAACTCCTCCTCTTCGCTCACCCGCAGGCCCAGGGTGGCCTTGAGCAGGCCCCAGACCATCAGGGAGACGGCAAAGACCCAGCCGAAGATGACGGCGGCCCCCAGCAGCTGGGCGCCGAAGGTGGCGCTCCCGTTGGAGAAGGGCACCACCATCAGGCCGAACAGGCCGCACACCCCGTGTACCGAGATGGCACCGACCGGATCGTCGATCTTCAGTCGATCCAGGGCGACGATGGCGTAGACCACCAGGGCACCGGCCAGGGCGCCGATCAGGCTGGCGAACAGCGGGCTGGGGGAGGCAGGGTCGGCGGTGATGGCGACCAGGCCCCCGAGGGCGCCGTTGAGGATCATGGTGAGATCCGCCTTGCCCCAGGTGAGCTTGCTGACCAGCAGGGCGCCGACCACGCCGGCGGCCGCGGCGGCGTTGGTGTTGACGAAGACGGTGCCGATGGCGGTGGCGTCGGCGGCGCTGGAGAGCGCCAGCTGGGAGCCGCCATTGAAGCCGAACCAGCCCATCCAGAGGATCAGGGTACCCAGGGTCGCGAGCGGCAGGTTGGAGCCGGGGATGGGATGGATCTCCCCTTGCTTGCCATATTTGCCGCGACGGGGGCCGAGCAGCAGCACGGCGGCCAGGGCGGCGGCGGCCCCCGCCAGGTGGACGATGCCGGAGCCCGCGAAGTCGGTGAAGCCCGCCTCCTTCAGGAAGCCGCCGCCCCAGCTCCAGTAGCCCTCGACGGGGTAGATGACGCCGGTCATCACCACGCAGAACAGCAGGAAGGACCAGAGCTTCATCCGCTCCGCCACCGCACCTGAGATGATGGAGGTGGCGGTGGCGACGAAGACCACCTGGAAGAAGAAGTCGGCGTGCAGGGAGTGGCCCGCGTCGTCCGCCTGGCTGCCCATCAGGCTGCCAAAGCTCGGCAGCCAGCCGCCGGCGGTGTTGTCCACGTACATGATGTTGTACCCCACCAGCAGGAACATGATGCAGGCGATGGCATAGAGCAGGATGTTCTTAGTCAGGATCTCGGTGGTGTTCTTGGCGCGGACCAGGCCGGCCTCCAGCATGGCGAACCCGGCGGCCATCCACATGACCAGCACGCCGGAGATCAGCAGGTAGAAGGTGTCGAGTGCATAGCGCAGCTCGCTGACGGATGTGATCAACTCTTCCATGTCGTATTCCTCGGTTCCAGTCGTATCAAAGGGCGTCTGTGTCGGTCTCGCCGGTGCGGATGCGCACGGCGGCCAGCAGGTCGTAGACGAAGATCTTGCCGTCACCTATCTTGCCGGTGCGGGCGGCCTGGCAGATGGCGTCGATGATCGGCTCGACGCCATCTGCCCGGGTGGCGATCTCCAGCTTCACCTTGGGCAGAAAATCCACCTGGTATTCGGCGCCCCGGTAGAGCTCGGTGTGCCCCTTCTGGCGGCCGAATCCCTTGACCTCGGTGACCGTCAGCCCCTCCACGCCGAGCTGGGCGATGGCTTCGCGGACGTCGTCGAGTTTGAACGGCTTGATGATGGCGGTGATTAACTTCATGCGATCTCCCCAGTCCTTGGTGGTTCCCTCATACCAGGGGCAAATATTGGGCCAATAATTTTCTCCTATTTATTCAATGATTTATTTTGTGCCCACCCAAGGGAAGGGGGCATGGCGCCCAATATGGGCCGGGCTGCGCCAAGGCGGTGCACCGCCCTGGTGCAACCCGGCGGCGGAAAGAAGCGAGAGCATGTGACGGGGCTCAGGACTCACCGTGGAGCGGGCTGCTACTGTTATTCAGAGGCCCGGCGGCTGGCCGATACCCTTGTCATGGCGGGCGATGCGTGGCCCCTGACAACCCGGCAGGCCGACAACGGGTTCCCACAGTGGCGACAAGCGGGCCCGAGTCACCCGATCTGGCGCCAGGTAGCAGAACAAGGATGGTTCCCATGCTGCAAGACAATGACACCCTCACGATCCCGGATCTCAACGAGGCCGTGATGCGCGGCATTCTGGAGGTCGTCAGCGACGGTATCTGGGACTGGAATGCCAACACCGGCTACGTCTATCGCAATCCGGGCTGGTACCAGATGCTGGGCTATGAGCCGCACTCCCTCGACAACAACGTCTTCACCTGGGAGAACGTGATCCACCCGGACGATCTGGCGCGGGTGATGGAGCGCTTCGACGCCTACCTGAGCGGGAAATCGCCCGACTACCGGGTCGAGTACCGCTGCCGTTGCCGCAACGGCGACTATCTCTGGGTGGAGGACCGTGGCCTCATCGTCGCGCGCAACCCGGACGGTTCCGTGGCCAGGATGATAGGGGCGCACCGGAACATCCATGCCCAGCGGGAACTCTACGCCCGGCTGGAGCTGCACAATCGCTCCCTGGAGCAGCAGGTGGCGGAGCGCACCGCCGAGCTGGAACGGCTCAATCTGATGCTGCAGCACCAGGTGGAGGAGAACCGCCGCCTGGCGGAAACGGACTCCCTGACCGGCGCGGCCAGCCGCTATCGGCTGGAGCAGGCGGTCCGGCTGGAGTATGAGCGTGCCAGACGCTTCAAGGAGCCCTTCGCCGTGATCGCCATGGACGTGGACGACTTCAAGCAGATCAACGATCGCCACGGCCACGGGGTGGGGGACCAGACCCTGATCGACATAGTGCGCCTGACGCGCGGCTCCATCCGCGAGATCGATCTGCTGGCCCGCTGGGGAGGGGACGAGTTCATGCTGGTGCTGCCCAACACCCGGTTGCCCGACGCCCTGCTGGTGGCCGAGAAGTTGCGACAGCGGCTGGGCTACGCCAGGGTCAAGGGGGTGGAGCCGGTCACCCTGAGCTTCGGGCTGGTGGAGTCCGATCCCGACGAACCGCTGCCCCAGCTGATGGCGCGGGTGGACAGGGCGCTCTACCGGGCCAAGCTGGCGGGCAAGGATCAGCTCTGCGGCTAGACCGGCGTCACTGGTCGGAGGCGATGGGCGGGTCTACCCCCCCGGATACGGCTTGACCTTGGGATTTCCTTGACGCCAATCCTTCCCGCTGGTCTCATGCGCGCTCTTTCATTCCTGCGAGATGTATCTTAATGAAAAAGTGCCTTCTGATTGCCCTGACCGCCCTGCCTCTGGTTGCCCAGGCCGGCCTGATGGATTCCCTGACCGACACAGTGACCAGCAGCGTCACCAGCACCGCCAAAGAGATGGCGGGCAGCGCCATGGACACCGCGTCCAACGAGGCGATCAAGAAGGCCCTGGACATCAAGGAAGGCGGTTCCAACAAGCAGGCCATCAAGGACAAGCTGGGCGCCCCCGCCAGCACCAGGACCGACGCCGGTCTGGAAGTGTGGACCTATGATCTGGGTGCCCTGAACAAGGCCTCCCCGCTGCTGGCCGAGACCACCAAGTCCCTGCTGAAGGATTCCGAAGTGGCCCAGAAAGACGTGGTCATCAAGTTCGAAGGCGAGACCGTCAAGACCCTGAACCTGGCCAACAAGGCCTGAGTGCTGGTGACCTGAATGAGAAAGGGGCCCGAGGGCCCCTTTTTGCTGGCTGACGTTCAGGCTCACACCTTGAAGCTGTGCACCAGGGTCAGCAACTGGCGGTTGGAGCCCAGCAGGGTGGCGGCGCTCTGCTCCGTGTTGCTGCCGTTCTCCACCAGCAGGCCCAGCATGTCGCGGATGCTCACCATGTTGCGGTTGATCTCCTCGGTGACCCGGCTCTGCTCCTCGGCGGCGGTGGCGATCTGGCTGCTGAGATCGTGGATCTGCACCACGGCGTCGGCCATGCTGTCCAGCCCGCCCGTGACCTGGCCCGTGTTGTCGGCCGCCGCCTGGCAACTGCGCTTGGTCTGCTCCATGGCGAGCACGGCCTCGGCCACCCCCTGGGTGAGCCGTGACAGCATGCTGCCCACCTCAGCGGTGCTGTTCTGGGTGCGGGCCGCGAGGGCGCGCACCTCGTCGGCCACTACCGCAAAGCCCCGCCCCTGCTCGCCGGCCCGGGCTGCCTCGATGGCGGCGTTGAGCGCCAGCAGGTTGGTCTGGGCGGCGATGCCGCCGATCACCCCGAGCACGCTGCCGATCTGTCTGGCATCTTCCTGCATCTCCAGCACCTTGGCGGCGGCGAGATCCACCTCGTCGATAAGGGCCACCACGCTGGCGGAGGCCGATCCCACCACCCTGCGCGAGCTCGCGGCCTGGCCATTGGCGACCTCGATGAAGCTCGCCGAGTCGCTGGCGTGCCGGGCCACGCTGTCGGCGGTGGAGCTGAGCTCGGTGAGGGCGGTGACCACCTGATCCGTCTCGCTGGCGTGTTCCCCCAGGATCCGCCTGGCCTGCCCGGTCTGCTGATCGAGCTGGGCCAGCTCGCGGGTGATGAGGTCGGTGGCCTCGGTCACCTGCACCATCATCTGCTGCAGGAAGGCGATGAAACGGTTCACCGACAGGGCGATGCCGTCCAGCTCGTCATGACCCTTGACCTGGATGCGGGCGGTCAGGTCGGCATCGCCGGCACTGAGGGCATCGATGTTGAGCCTGAGGGTCTGCAGGCGGCTGCCAAGCTGGCGGATGGCCAGCACCATGAGCACGAACAGCAGGCCCACCAGGGGCAGCTGGATGCTCGCCAGGGTGGCGAGCACGTCCCGGCTCTCCTGGGTCAGGGTACGGGTCGGCAGGGCGGTGGCCAGCAGCCAGGGGGTGCCTTCGATGGCTTCCATCAGCAGGGTCTGCTCCTCCCCCTGATCCTGGAAGGTGGTGCGCTGCAGCCCCTTGCTCGCATCCTGGCCCAGCAGGCCGGCGATGGCACCGGCGAAGGGATAGTCGGCGTGGGCGGCGAGGTTGCCGAGCACCACATCGCCGGTCAGGCGGGCATTCTTGCTCAGGATCTTGCCGTCAGCCTCGACGATCAGCACCTGGCCGCCGATCTCCTGCTCCTTCCTGGCCACCAGGTCGTTGAAGAAGCCCAGGGTCACGTCTATGGTCGACACCCCGTACAGGGTGCCATCGCGATAGATCCCCATGGCGCAGTTGGTTCTCGGCTGCTGGCTGGCGCCGTCCTTGTAGGCGGCCGCCCAGGCACAGGTACCGCGAGGAGCCCGCTGGCCGGCCTGGTGCCAGGGCTGCTCGAAGTAGTTGGGGGCCTCGGCCGAGTTCCAGTAGGTGTTGGGAATGAGGGCGTTGGCCGCATCCCGGTGGTAGAAGGTGCTGAATTTGGCGCGGCCTGCCTCCCGCTTGTCCGGCAGGGGCCAGATACCGCCACCGAAGACCATGGCGTTGCCGTATTGATCGATGAGGGCGGGCAGCAGGGCGTCTATCTGCTCGCTTGGCAGCTGGGCCACCAGCTGGGTGATGCTGCGGGACTGTGTCTGCACCCCGTTGAGCTGGTCGCGGATATCGGTCGCTATCTCGCCGACCCGCAGCGCCACGTTCTGCTCACCGGCCTGCTGTAGCGCCGGCTTGATCCAGAGCTGGATGCCGATCACCGTCAGGGCGCACACCAGCGCCATGAAGCCCACGAAGACGGCGGTGTAGCGCCCCTTGATCGTGCCCAGATTCCATTCCATCTCGACTCCTGTCCACCGTTGTCGGGGCCTCGCCCGAAGTTGTCATGAGGCGCCATTATGAGTCATTTCGAAAGGGAAACGTTTGTTATCGCTCACATAACCGGGGTCAGGAGACAGAGAAGGGGGCATGGGGGCGGGAGAATCTCGGTCTGCGTGGTTGAGCGGAAACGAAAAAAGGGGTGGCCAAGGCCACCCCGTCGTCAACTTGTCTGCCGGTTTGTGTCTTCTGGGTCTACCTCGGCAAACCGCCTTGTCACGTCGGCTTACTGGTTGGCCTCTGCGAACTGTTTCATCACCTCGGCGTGCTTGACCATGCCGTCGGCGCGCAGGGAGAGGTTCTTCACGAACTCTGCCTTCTTGGCCGGATCTTCAATCCTGTCGTAGCGCTGCTGCAGGTGGGCCTGGATCTGTTCCGGGGTCATGTTCTGCATGCGGGCCATCTTGTCGTGGCGGCCGCCGTGGTGCTTGCCGCCCATCATGCCGGCACCGTCCATGGGGCAACCGGCCGCCATGGCCTGGGTCGGCTGGGCGGTGGAGACGGCCTCGCTGGCGGCATAGGCGCCCAGCGGCAGGCCGAGGATCAGGGTGGCGGTCAGCAGGGTCTTGGTCAGGTTTTTCATGGGTCACTCCTGTCTAATTGGGATGGATGCAGGCTGTTTCGCCTTGGTACCCAGTAAACACCGTGGAAGTGTCTGAACTTTGCCAGTACCGGACTATTTTGTAGCAGAGTGTGGCATCTTGGCGCTCTGGCACACTTTGACACAACCCGTCCGGTTGATTTTCGTATAATCGCCCCAGCTCGATAACGGGAGAGACAGTGATGAACCAAGGCAGCCCCCACATTCTGGTGGTCGACGACCACAGCGAGATCCGCGATCTGCTCAAGCGGTTCCTGGAGCAGCACGGCATGCGTGTCAGCTGTGCCCGGGATGGCAAGGAGATGAAGCGGCTGCTGGACGAGCGGGAGTTCGATCTGCTGGTGCTGGATCTCATGATGCCGGGGGAGGATGGCCTGACCCTGTGCCGCGAGCTCAGGGTGAAGTCCCGCCTGCCTATCATCATGCTCACCGCCATGGGGGAGGAGACGGATCGCATCATCGGCCTGGAGATGGGGGCCGACGACTATCTCTCCAAGCCGTTCAACCCGCGGGAGCTGCTGGCCCGCATCAAGGCGGTGATGCGCCGCACCCAGGCGGAGAGCCTGCCCGTGCCCGAGACCCTGACCCGGGATCTGCGCTTCGACCGCTGGCTGCTCGACGTCAATCGCCGGGAGCTGGTGGACGAGGAGGGGGTGGGGATGAGCCTCTCCACCGCGGAGTTCGATCTGCTCAAGGTGTTTCTGGAGCGGCCCCAGCGGGTGCTGAGCCGGGATCAACTGCTGGATCTGGCCCGGGGCCGGGAGGCGGTGGCCTTCGATCGCGCCATCGACACCCTGGTGAGCCGGCTGCGCCGCAAGCTGGAGCGGGACCCCAAGAATCCCGAGCTCATCAAGACCATCTGGGGTGGCGGTTACCTGTTCGCCGCCGACGTGACCCAGGAGTGAGGCGATCATGATCAAGAGGCTCTTCGCCAGGCTGCTGCCCAAGGGGTTGACCGGCCAGATAGTGCTGGTTGCCCTGGCGGGGCTGGTGTTGATCCAGTTGCTCAGCATCCAGATCTACCGCTCTGACCGGGAGGAGGCCCTCGGCTACGTCAACAGCCGCAACGCCATGCAGCGCATCGTCTCGGTGGTGCGGCTGCTCTCCCTCTCGCCCCCCTCCCTCTATCACGAGATCCTCAAGGCGAGCCGCAGCGAGACCCTGCTGCTGCGCCTCTCCGACGAGCCGCTGCAGCCGGACAACCGCAGCCCCCGCTTCGAGCGGCTGGTGCGGGCCAAGCTCGACTACCCGCCCCAGCTGGCGGTGGAGATCAGCGCCGAGCTGAAGCAGGAGTTCCAGCGCAGCCGGGCCTGGCAGCATCACAGCCGCATGATGAAGGATCGCAGCGGCATGCCGCCGCCCCAGGACATGCGGCTCTATGGCTCCATCGAACTGCCGAACGGCGGCTGGCTGCAGTTCAGCTCCCTGGTGGACAAGGAGTCGGCGAGCTGGTCCTGGCAGACCACCCTCAACCTGCTGCTGGTGGCGAGTCTGGTAATCGGCCTGATGATCTGGCTGTTCCGCCGCGCCACCCTGCCCCTCAAGCAGCTGGCCGCCAACGCGGACCGGCTGGGGCGGGGGGAGGACATAGAGCCGCTGCGGGAGGAGGGACCCACCGAGATCCGCGAATCCATCCAGGCCTTCAACCGCATGCATACCCGGCTCGATCGCTTCGTGCAGGACAGGACCCGGATGCTGGCCGCCATCTCCCACGATCTGCGCACCCCCATCACCAGCCTGCGGCTGCGCAGCGAGTTTCTGGCAGACGGGGAGGACAAGGATCGCTTCCAGCAGACCCTGCAACAGATGGAGCAGATGCTGGCGGCGACCCTGAGCTTTGCCCGGGAGGAGGGGCAGCAGGAGGCGACCAGGGAGCTGGATCTGGTCAGCCTGCTGGAGAGCCTGTGTGACGACTATGCCGACATGGGGCAACCCGTCACCTGCCTGGCCGAGGGCAAGCAGGTTTACGCCTGCCGCGCCAACACCCTGCGCCGGGTACTGCAAAACCTCATCGGCAACGCCATCAAGTATGCGGGAGGGGCCGAGGTGTCCCTGGTGCGCACCGACTCCGAGCTGCTGATCCGGGTCTGCGACCGGGGACCCGGCATCGCCGAGGCCCAGCTGGAGGAGGTGTTCAAGCCCTTCGTGCGGCTCGACGAGGCCCGCAACACCGAATCGGGCAGCGTGGGGCTGGGGCTCGCCATCGCCCGCACCCTAGTGCACCAGCACGGCGGGGAGCTCAGCCTCCACAATCGTCCCGAGGGCGGGCTGGAGGCGAGGATCAGCCTGCCGCTGTGAGTACAGGTTCCATGTTCGTGAGAGGGCGTCCAGGTTGGCGCCCTTTCTCTATCTTCGGCCGGTGCTGATGGGGTGAAACGACAGCTGCCGGATCGCGGGCAACAAAAAACCCGCCGAAGCGGGTTTTTTCAATTCTTGCTGAGACGCTTGCCGATCAACGGCAAGCAGCTCGGGCGTGAATTACAGGCCGGTAACGTTGGCAGCGGCCGGGCCTTTCTGGCCTTGCTCGATGGTGAACTCAACGCGCTGACCTTCTTCCAGGGTCTTGAAACCGTTGGACTGGATGGCGGAGAAGTGAACGAACACGTCTTTGCTGCCGTCAGCCGGGGAGATGAAGCCAAAGCCTTTCTCGGCGTTGAAGAACTTTACGGTACCAGTCATTTTGTTGGACATGATAATTTCCTTGAATAGTGATATTGAAACGCCACCGGTGTGGCAATCCATGATTTTTCGTCAGCAATACGTATGGGGAGCACTAAAGAAGGAGAATTATCTGGCAAGAATTATCGGGGACAATTGCATGCACAAATCACTGCTTTAAGATGACTGCCTAACATAATCAGGTCTGAACTACCGAACCATCGAAAACGATTAGAACACGCACACTCCGCCATGGCAATCTTTATCTTGGTATTCTTTCTTCCCGAGTCGGTCCTCGCCAGTGTTTTTATGTTGATGTGCGCGCCATGCCAGGCGCATCACGCCGCCAACCCCAATATGATGACATCATCCTCTACTGAAGAGTGGTTTTTTGGCGCAATCATCCGCACGCATTCATGCTGGCATCAGCGTCTGCCACGGAATTTGTTGCTGACGGACTCAGCCCAGTCGAAGGTGTCGGGCAGCACCTGATCCCTGGCCCGCTCCTTGGCCTTCTCCCTTGCCAGTGCGGAAGCCGCCTTGGCTGCCTTGGCGCGATCCGAGGCGATCTTCAGGCGCCCGGCCTCCCGGATCTTGTTGCGCTCCCCGTTGGTCAAAGGGTGATCGGCATTGGCCTGGGCCTTCTGCACCAAGAGGGCGATCTCGGCCTTCTCGGCCTCGGTCAGATCTTTCATTTCCAGCTTCTTCATGACGCGCTCCTGCGGCAGGTGAAAAGCCACCCTAACACACATCTGTGGGCGTCTCTCGTCCCATCTTGCGGCCGGTCTGGAAAATGTCGCCCGGGCGTCACTTCCGGGGGACAAGGTCCCGGCAGGCACTGGCTGGAGCGGCCTGCCGCAAGGCTGGATCCCGATGGAAGGTTGGGGGTATGCTGGAACCAGTGCGATCCTCGATCGTCACTGCTAGCGTACGATTCGGCTGACATGCTGGAATCTTCATTCCAACTGTCCTGGTAACCTTTTTGGAGTCTGATGATGAGCAACAAAGAACAGCATCACGGCAAAGATGCCAAGAAAAAACCGCAGATGTCACTGAAAGAGAAGCGCGAGGCCAAACGGCAGAAAGCCGAGCTGAAAAATGGCAGCGCGATGAAGTAACGCTCCCCACACTGTCGTTCCACCGGAGCCAGTATCAAGCCAGTCCTCATGGGCTGGCTTTTATATTTTCCGCTGATGAGGTGGTGCCATAGGCGGCAAAGATCCGTTCATAGCGGCCGTCGGCCTTCATCCGGGTCAACTGCCTGTCGAACAACCGTTGCAGCTCGATCTCCCGAAAGGCGAAGTGGTAATGAGTGGGCGGGAAGAGGTCGTGCTGCCTGACCCTGTCCGAGGGATAGCGCTCGTCATTCTTGTCTTCCCCGAGCAACTGCGCCAGATAGTAGTAGAACACCCGCTGATCCAGGATCACGGCATCGGTGCGTCCCAGCAGCAGCCGCTGTACCTGGCCTTCCTGCCTCGCCACCTCTTCATAGCGGGGATTTCGGGCGACGATGTCAGCGAACTCTGTTCCCAGGATCTGCCGTGCCCGCTGGAATGCGCTGACTCGCAGCGTTTGCAGATCCAGGAGGGAGTGAAACGCCGTCTGATCGAGGGTAAAGACACGGTTGTGGAAGGTGATCACGCGCTGGGATAGGTAGGCGTTGTCCACCATGCCGGGTTTGACGTTGATGATGGCATCCAGCTTGCCTTCCTCCAGCATCCGGAAGGTCCGCTCCAGAGGCAGATAGATGACCTGCAGCTCATGATCGCTGCCGGCGAAGGCCTCTCGCATGAGATCGAGCTCTATGCCCCTGTCCTCGTGCGTGAGCACATAGGGCGGAATGGCGAAGCTCACGCCTACCCGCAGCGGCGCCGCCGCCAGGGGGGCGGCAAACATCAGCAGGGCGAGGTACAGCAGGCGGTGGAGGTGACTCATGCAACTTCTCGTAGGAGTGATTCGCTCCGATGATAGCCACAAGTGAGCGCGCTGGAGAGGGGGAGGGCCGGAGTGTCGTGACAACATGGTGACCGGGGGGGATGAATGCGTCAGAAACAGGCAAAAAAAGGCCCTGTGTGATCAGGGCCTAGTGACATTTAGAACGGGATGTCGTCGTCGAAATCCATCGGCGGTTCGTTGTAGACCGGCGGTGCGGATTGCGGTTGCTGGGCCGGACGACCGTAGCCCCCCTGGGGCTGCATGTTCTGCTGCGGGGCGGCAGGGCGGTGCATGCTCTGCTGCGGCGCAGCCTGTTGCGGTTGACCCCAGTTGCCCTGGGACGACTGACCCCCCATGCCCTGGCCGGCGCCCTGCGGACGACCACCCAGCATCTGCATCACGCCGGTGAAGCTGTCTACCAGCACTTCGGTGGTGTAGCGCTCCTGGCCGCTTTGATCCTGCCACTTGCGGGTCTGCAGCTTGCCTTCCACATAGACCTGGGAACCCTTCTTCAGGTATTCGCCGGCGACTTCGGCCAGCTTGCCCATGAAGACGACGCGGTGCCACTCGGTCCGCTCTTTCTGCTCGCCGGTCTGCTTGTCGCGCCAGGTGTCGGAGGTGGCCAGGGTGATGTTAGTCACGGCACCGCCGCTCGGCATGTAGCGCACTTCCGGGTCTTGCCCCAGGTTACCGATCAGAATGACTTTGTTGATGCCTCGACTGGCCATAATCTCTCTTCCACCCTTATGTATACCGGCCAGGCCAGATGCCTGGGCCCATTCAATAATGCGTTTGTTTGCAACAAGATGCGCGCCGCGGATGGACGTCATCCACACTCAGTGTCGTGGCCGGGCCGGCGCTTGCCAGCGGGGACACCGCTCACGGCCACGGCGTTTGTCCGTCATAGTACCAGTTGGCGGGCATGAGCGCACACCTTCCTGCCTCGGCGAGCGTCAACACCTCGCCACAGCCTGAGTAAATTACCCGAGGTCCGGGGCCACCAGCAAGCGGATGACGACGGAGTGTGCTGCATCAAGGGCGAAGGCCTGTTATGGTGCTGGCTGGCACTACTTTACCCCCCATATGGGGGGCGTGTGCTAGTCACTTGTATTGGTTGGAAAATTGCTGGGCTTCAAAGGAGCCACGGCGACGTCTAATACTTTTTTAATGCTGCAGCCTGAAAGGGGATTGGTACTCTTTCTTGCCAAAAAAAGCCCTGACTCGAATGTGCAAGGAAGTCTTCTTGATGACGCCCGAATACCCCCTAGTGCTGATCACCGAAAATAACGCACAAGCCACCAGTTTCCAGCGTCACCTCAGCGAACAGCTCGGCCTGTCCATCCTGCTGGTGGGAGAGCTGGACGCCCTGCCGGATCCCGCCGTCACCGGTGCCCAGCCACTGCTGCTGATCGATCTGGACTACCTCAAGTCGACCCAGCAGGAGCAATGGAGCAAGGCCATCTGTCACCGTTTCAGCGAGGCCAGCGCCGTGCTGCTCAACGCCCCGACCAGCACGGACAAGGAGCTGCTGCTGATGTGGCCCCATACCAGCGGGCTCTTCTTCCGCCAGGACAGCCTGGATCGCCTGGTGATCGGCATACGCAAGGTGTTGCAGGGGGAGTACTGGATCCCGCGCCACCTGCTGTGCGATCTGGTGGATTACTACCGCAAGGGGAACGGGCAGCCCCTGCGCCAGCAGACGCTGCTGACCGCCCGCGAGCAGGAGATAGTCCGCCACCTGATGACGGGGGCCTCCAATACCGAGATCGCCGACAACCTCTTCGTGAGCGAGCACACCGTCAAGTCCCACCTCTACAACGTGTTCAAGAAGCTGAACGTCAAGAACCGCCTGCAGGCGGTGAGCTGGGCCAAGGAGTATCTCTGAGAGGTGAGGGGATGATAAAAGACTGTCTATTCATCCAGTAGTCTCTATGCCATACTGACCCGCTCTGGTTCCCGTATCGAGCGCGCAACAAGATGGAAAAAATCGTGATCCGGGGTGCCCGCACCCACAATCTCAAGAACATCAACCTGACCCTGCCTCGCGACAAGCTGATCGTGGTGACCGGTCTCTCCGGTTCGGGCAAATCCTCCCTGGCGTTCGATACCCTCTATGCCGAGGGCCAGCGCCGCTACGTGGAGTCCCTCTCCGCCTACGCCCGCCAGTTCCTCTCCCTGATGGAGAAGCCGGACGTGGATCACATCGAGGGGCTCTCCCCGGCCATCTCCATCGAGCAGAAGTCCACCTCCCACAACCCGCGCTCGACCGTCGGCACCATCACCGAAATCTACGACTACCTGCGTCTGCTGTTTGCCCGGGTCGGCGAGCCGCGCTGCCCGACCCACGCCATCCCGCTTGCCGCCCAGACCATCAGCCAGATGGTGGATCAGGTGCTGGCCCAGCCCGAGGGCGCCAAGCTGATGCTACTGGCTCCCGTGGTGCGCAACCGCAAGGGGGAGCACACCAAGCTGCTGGAGAACCTGGCGGCCCAGGGCTATATCCGGGCCCGCATCGACGGCGAGGTGTGCGATCTCTCCGATCCCCCCGCGCTGGAGCTGCACAAGAAGCACACCATCGAAGTGGTGGTCGACCGTTTCAAGGTGCGCGATGATCTGGCCCTGCGCCTGGCCGAGTCGTTCGAGACGGCGCTGACCCTCTCCGGCGGCATCGTATTGGTGGCACCCATGGACGGGGAAGAAGGCGTGGAGCCCATGACCTTCTCCGCCAACTTCGCCTGCCCGGAGTGCGGCTACTCCATGTCTGAGCTGGAGCCGCGGATCTTCTCCTTCAACAACCCGGCCGGCGCCTGTCCCACCTGCGACGGCCTGGGGGTGCAGCAGTATTTCGATCCCGCCAAGCTTATCCACGATCCGGGCCAGAGCCTGGCCGGCGGCGCCATCCGTGGCTGGGACAAGCGCAGCTTCTACTACTTCCAGATGCTCAAATCCCTGGCCGAGCACTACCAGTTCGACCTGGAGACCCCCTGGGAAGAGCTGCCTGCCAAGACCCAGGAGGTGATCCTGCGGGGCTCGGGTCGCACCGAGATCGAGTTCCGCTACATGAACGATCGCGGCGATGTGGTGGTGCGCAAGCACCCGTTCGAGGGGATCCTGCACAACATGGAGCGGCGCTACCGGGAGACCGAGTCCAACTCGGTGCGGGAAGAGCTGGCCAAGTACATCGCCAACAAATCCTGTACCAGCTGTGGCGGCAGCCGGCTGCGGGAGGAGGCGCGCCACGTCTTCGTGGATAACCGCAACCTGCCCGCCATCGCCGAGCAGTCCATCGGCGACGCCCTGGCCTTCTTCGCCGGCATCCAGCTGACCGGCCAACGGGCCCAGATCGCCGAGAAGATCCTCAAAGAGATCGTCGAGCGGCTCGGTTTCCTGGTGAACGTGGGCCTCAACTACCTGAGCCTGTCCCGCAGCGCCGAGACCCTCTCCGGCGGTGAGGCCCAGCGGATCCGGCTGGCGAGCCAGATCGGCGCCGGTCTGGTGGGGGTCATGTACGTGCTGGACGAACCCTCCATCGGCCTGCACCAGCGTGACAACGAGCGGCTGCTCAAGACCCTCACCCATCTGCGGGATCTCGGCAACACCGTCATCGTGGTGGAGCACGACGAGGACGCCATCCGCCTCGCCGACCACGTGCTCGATATCGGCCCGGGGGCCGGGGTGCACGGCGGCGCCATAGTCGCACAGGGGACGCCGGAAGAGATCATCGCCAATCCAGAGTCGCTCACCGGTGACTACCTCTCCGGCCGCAAGCAGATCGCCATCCCGGTCGAGCGTACCCCGCTCACCGGCAAGTGGCTGAAACTCAAGGGGGCGAGCGGCAACAACCTGCACAACGTCAACCTGGATCTGCCCATTGGCGTGATGACCTGCGTCACCGGCGTCTCCGGCTCCGGCAAGTCGACCCTGATCAACGACACCCTGTTCCGCATCGCTCACCGCGAGCTGAACAAGGCCACCGAATCCACCCCGGCACCCTATCGCAGCGTGGAAGGGCTGGAGCACCTGGACAAGGTGGTGGATATCGACCAGAGCCCCATCGGCCGCACCCCGAGATCCAACCCGGCGACCTACACCGGCCTGTTCACCCCGATCCGCGAGCTGCTCTCCGGCACCCAGGAGGCGCGCTCGCGCGGCTACCAGCCGGGCCGCTTCTCCTTCAACGTGAAGGGGGGGCGCTGCGAGGCGTGCCAGGGGGACGGGGTCATCAAGGTGGAGATGCACTTCCTGCCGGATGTCTACGTGCCGTGCGACGTCTGCAAAGGCAAGCGCTACAACCGCGAGACCCTGGAGGTGAAGTACAAGGGCAAGAACATCCACGAGATCCTCGAGATGACGGTGGAAGATGCCCGCGCCTTCTTCGATCCGGTGCCGGCGGTGGCGCGCAAGCTGCAGACCCTGATGGACGTGGGCCTCTCCTATATCCGGCTTGGCCAGTCAGCCACCACCCTGTCGGGCGGCGAGGCGCAGCGGGTCAAGCTGGCGCGGGAGCTCTCCAAGCGGGATACGGGTCAGACCCTCTACATCCTGGACGAACCGACCACGGGGCTGCACTTCCACGACATCCAGCAGCTGCTCAAGGTGCTGCACCAGCTGCGGGATCGCGGCAACACCATCGTCATCATCGAGCACAACCTGGACGTCATCAAGACCGCCGACTGGATCGTCGATCTGGGGCCTGAGGGGGGCGCCGGTGGTGGCCGTATCCTGGTGACCGGCACGCCGGAGGAGATGAGCCGCTGCAAGGAATCTCACACGGCCCGTTTCCTGGCGCCACTGTTGGGCAAGTAAGGGAAAGTCATGCAAACGAGGGGCTCAGCAGGCCCCTTTTTTGTCGGAGTAAATGGCCCCGTCGGGCGAGCGCGGCAGCGCCGGCGATATGAAGGCTCAGTGGGCCAGCATCAGGAAGGCGAGGGCAAACAGGAAGCCCAGCAGAATGAACAGGAAGGAGCCGATGCCCCAGATGGCTGCCAGGATGCCGATTATTTTGTCTTTGCGCGTTTGTGGTTTCATAAAAATTAAATTACAGCGTGGCTACATCGCATTAATAAAATACGCTGACGGACATAATTAAACAACAATGAAAAGGAGATATGATAGGCATTAAGGTGTATTTGTTTGGTATTTTAAGCTGTCCGTTGATACCTAAAATTATCGCTTGATGTTGTATTTAAATGGTTTTTTGTTTTGTCTCGCCGGAATTGTGAACGTGGAAAGCTGTTGTGTACATCCATCTATTTCTTGATAACTATTGAGCCAAATCAATAACCGGCCATTCACATCCTTTTATAGTTTTCGGGCTTACAACATAGAAAGAAAACAAAAAGGAATAATGTGATGAAAAAGATCCTTCCTCTGTTAATCGCAGCCGCTTTTGCTTCCCCCGTCGCCATGGCACACCAGGCCGGTGACATCCTGGTCCGTGGCGGCCTGGCCTTCGTCTCCCCCCAGACCAGCAGTGACGACGTGCTGGGCACCGGCGAGCTGGAGATCGACAGCAACATGCAGTTGGGCCTGACCCTCTCCTACATGCTGACGGACAACTGGGGCGTCGAGCTGCTGGCCGCAACCCCCTTCTCCCACTCTGTGTCCACGGCCGGGCTGGGCGAGGTCGCCAAGGTCAAGCATCTGCCGCCGACCCTGATGGCGCAGTATTACTTCGGGGATGCCAACAGCAAGGTGCGTCCCTATGTCGGCGCCGGC
The DNA here is from genome assembly GCF_033348475.1 of Aeromonas sp. XH. Classification (NCBI taxonomy): domain Bacteria; kingdom Pseudomonadati; phylum Pseudomonadota; class Gammaproteobacteria; order Aeromonadales; family Aeromonadaceae; genus Aeromonas; species Aeromonas sp. XH. The sequence continues at coordinate 370,449 of NZ_CP137630.1, forward strand.
ATCAACTACACCACCTTCTTCGACGAGGAGGGCCGCGGTGCCCTGGCCGGGACGGATGTGAGCGTCGACTCCTCCTGGGGGCTGGCGGGTCAGGTGGGCCTGGACATGGCGATCAACGATCGCTGGTTCGTCAACGCCTCCGCCTGGCTCATCGACATCGACACCGATGTGCACACCGCCGTGGGCACCATCAACACCTCCATCGATCCGGTCGCCTTCATGTTCGGTGTCGGCTACCGCTTCTGATGACAGGGTTGGCCGCCACAAGGCCATGACAACCAAGCATGTCTCTTTGGCCCGGCTCTGTTCGGGCCCTTTTCTGCCCGGTGTCGCCGGATAACTGTGATCCGGCGCGCCATCGCATCACTAAGTGCTCTTCCATTGTCCCGCGCTGCCGATAAGCTCCCCATTCACCCCTTTTCCCAACGAGTGAGGATGTCTCCATGGGTTTATCTATCGTGCAGCGGATCATCGCCGGATTTGTGCTGATGTTGCTGCTTCTGGTGCTGCTCGGCTTCATCAGTATCCTGAAGATCCGGGGGATCAACGAGGGACTGTCCCAGGTATCGGATCGCGCCACCCCCCTGGTGATCGCGGTCGCCGGGCTCAAGGGCGCGCTGCAGGACAGCAACCGCTGGGTGCTGACCTACAGGACCAGCGAGGATGCAACCCAGTTGCCCCAACTGGCCAGCCAGTTCAAGGCGCAGCAGGAGCGCTTCCTGGCCCAGAGCAAGGAGATGGCCCGTTTCGACGGCGTGGCCGAGGCCGGTGAGCGGTTCCGCCAGGTCGATGGGGCGACCCGTGAGTTCTACGGGCTGGCGGATCAGGTGCTGACCCAGCATGGCCAGTGGGTCGCGGCCCTCGATCGGCGCCATGAGCTGGAGCTGGCGTTCATCCGGCTGGAGGATACCTATCAATGGGCCGCCGACCTGTTGTTGCAGCAGACCGCCAGCAAGCGATCCATGCGCAACAAGGCCGAGCTCATCACCTCCGGCATCGCCCGGGATCTGAAGAACATCCGTCGTGCCGATGCCAAGACCGACCTCAACGAGCTGGAGAAGGTGCTCGGCAAGGATATCGAGATGGCGCGCAAGCGGCTCGAGCGGGTACAGGTGCCCGACGATGTGAGACAGCGCTTCGTCGTCAACCTGGACCGGATGCAGGAGCTGGCGCTCGGCCCGCAGGGGCTGTTGGCCACCATGCGTCACGGCCAGCAACTCGCCGCCTCGTTGCAGTCCCTGAACCAGCAGCTCGACACCAGCCTGGTCAACAGCCTGGCGCTGCTGGACGAGATGGGCAAATCGGCGGGCAGCATCGCCAGCCAGAGCCGGATCGGGGCCGATGACGCGGTCAGCAGTGCCAGCGTCTGGATCCTGATCGTGGCCGCCGTCTCGGCTGCCGCCGCCCTCCTCATCGGCTATACCACGGCGCGCAGCATCCAGCGCCCGCTGCAGCTCATCGATCGGGAGCTTGATCGCATGGCCACGGGCGACATGACCCGGCGCATCGACTATCAGAGCCGCTGTGAGTTCGGCAGCCTGACCCGCTCCATCAACACCCTGGCGGACAAGACCGGGGAGCTGCTCGCCCAGATCAATGCCGGCTCCCGCCACCTGGTGGACGAGGCGAGCCGCGCCGCCGAGATCAGCGAAAGGGCCATGTCCCGGGTGCAGGATCAGAAGAGCCAGACCGATCAGGTCGCCGCCGCCATCACCGAGCTGGAGGTGAGTGCCACCGAGGTGGCGCGTTCCACCGACGGCACCAAGCGCGAGGTGGATCTGGCGGACGAGGAGGCCCGTGCCGGACGCAAGCAGGTGGCCAGCACGCGCCGGATCACCGAGCAGCTGGCGGGCGCCATGGAAGAGGCGGTCGGCATCACCCACAAGCTGGGGGAATTCAGCGACAACATCGGCAGCATCCTGGACGTGATCCGCAGCATCGCCGAGCAGACCAACCTGCTGGCACTGAATGCGGCCATCGAGGCGGCCCGGGCCGGTGACGCCGGCCGCGGCTTCGCCGTGGTGGCGGACGAGGTGCGGGCGCTGGCCAATCGGACCCAGACCTCGACCGAGGAGATCCAGTCCATGATCGAGAACCTGCAGAGCTCCAGCAAGCACGTGGTGGAGGTGATGGCGCGCAGTCAGGAGCAGACCCAGGGGTGCGTGGCACAGACCCGGGTCATGGACGAGGTGCTGCAATCCATCGCCGAGCGGATGAGCTCCATCAAGTCGATGGCGGACCAGGTGGCCCACGCGGCCCAGGAGCAGATCTCGGTCAGCCAGGGAGTGGCCCGCCATATCGCCGGGATCGCGGACGTGGCTTACGAGACCGAGCGCGAGGCGCGGGAATCGGCAAGCAGCAGTGAGGTGCTGGCGGATCTGGTCGCCAAGCAGCAGCAATTGATCGCTCATTTCAAGGTGTAGGAGGACTTATGGCTAACAAGTGGATCGGGGCCCTGAGTCTCCTGTTGTGCGGCCAGCTGATGGCTGGCGAGCTGGTGATCGAAAGCTGGCGTATTGATGACAAGGCCCTGTGGGAACAGAAGATCATCCCCGCCTTCGAGGCCGCTCACCCGGGCATCCAGGTGAAGTTCAACGGAGTGCAGAACGTCGATTACATGCCGACCCTCTGGGCCAGCCTGAAGGCGGGCAAGGCGGGGGATCTCATCACCTGCCGCCCGTTCGACGATTCCCTGGCCCTGTTCAAGGCGGGCCACCTGGTGGAGTTGAGCGAGATGGCGGGGATGGAGAACTTCCCGAGCTTCGCCCAGTCCCCCTGGCAGACCGACAGCGGGGCCCAGACTTTCTGTGTGCCCATGGCCTCGGTCATTCACGGCTTTTTCTACAACAAGGCGATTTTCAGCGAGCTGGGGCTGACGGTGCCGCAAACCCGGGACCAGTTCTTCGCGGCGCTCGACAAGGTGAAGGCGGATGGCCGCTATGTGCCGCTCGCCATGAGCGGCTCGGAGAGCTGGGTCGCCTCCGAGCTGGGCTTCCAGAACATAGGCCCCAACTACTGGAAGGGGGAGGATGGCCGCCTGGCGCTGATCGGGGGCCAGGAGAGATTCAACAACCCGCAGTATGTCAAGGTGTTCGAGGAGCTGGCCCGCTGGCGCAACTACCTGGGTAAAGGGGGCGAGAGCCGGGACTATGCCACCACCAACGAGCTGTTCACCTCGGGCAAGGCCGCCTTCTATGCCGCGGGCTCCTGGGAGATAGCCCCCTTCACCGGCAAGGTGGACTTCGGTGTCATGCGACCGCCGGTCGCCAAGCAGGGGGATGGCTGCTTCTTCACCGACCACACCGATATCGGCATGGGGATGAACCCGGCCAGCAAGAACAAGGAGGCGGCCATGACCTTCCTGCAGTGGCTGACCACCTCCCAGTTTGCCGAGCTCTACACCAACTCGCTGCCGGGTTTCTTCTCCCTCTCCAACCACTTCTTCGAGGCCACTAATCCGGCGGCAAAGGAGATGATGGAGTGGCGGGATCAGTGCGACTCCACCATCCGGGTCGCCACCCAGATCCTCTCCCGCGGCACTCCCAAGCTCGGGGACGAGCTGGCCGAGGCGAGCCAGCAGGTGTTGCTCGGCACTGCGACGCCCCAGGCCGCCGCCGAGCGGCTTGAGCAGGGCCTGAAGGGCTGGTACGCCCCCCATCAGGGTCAGCAGGCCAAGGCGGTGGATTGCCAATGCACGGCGCCGGCGGCCTCTGCCGCTTCCGCCACGGCAGAGGTGAGCGCCACCCCTGCACCATCTGCGGCCATCTCGACGGAGGTGATCGCGTCCTCTGCGCCCGTGCCAGCCCCCGCTGTGATCGCCCCCTCATCGGCCGCTTCGACCGACGTCGAACAGGCGCTTGCCAGCGAGCTGGAGACGGCGCAGCCCTGATGGGCGACCCCATGAGACAACGGGAGGCATCTGCCTCCCGTTTTTATTGCGGTGAAGGTTCGCCGGGCGTGGTGTGCCATCGGCAGAGGCTGCCGATGCGCGCCACCGGCGTGAAGCCGAGAGCGCGATAGACCCGCTGGGCGTGATAGTGCTCGTCGGCCACTATGATGAGTCGCGCGGCCCGCTCGAACCCCTGGTGAGCCACCTGGCTCAGCAGTTGGCGGCAGAATCCCTGGTTGCGCCACTCCCTGTGGGTGCGTACTAGCTGGAAGCGCCCCATGGTACCGGTGAAGAAGAGGCCGCAGCTGGCGATCAGGCGATCCTGATGCCAGATCCCCCACCACTGCCCCAGTCCGTCGGCGATCATTGCCTCATAGAGGTGGCGGCGCGACCGCAGATAGGGCAGGTAACTCTCCTCCGAATGGGCGGGATCCCGCTCCTCCAGCTCGAAGGCGAGCCACTCGTCCCAGTCGTCGGCGGTGAAAGGGCGGGCCCGAGCCGCGCTGCCCCGGTCCGGCGCACGCCAGTGATCGGCCTCCAGGGCCAGCACCACGCACTCCATGTACTGGTATCCCGCCGCCACGAAGCCGGCGACCCGGCTGTTCTGTCCCTCGGCCAGGGGCCACTGGAAGGTGCGATGGTGGATCCTGGGATCCTGGCCTATCAGGGCGTCGAAACTGGCCTCGAGCCAGCCCTTGTCACGATCGCTGGGGGGCGTGGGGAGCAACAGGTAGTTGCCGAAGTAGTAGTCCGGAGAGCCCGGGGTGCACACGGCCCAGAATCGCTCATGGTCCGTCACCTCGCCCTGATAGCGGTCGAACAGCAGATCGGTGGCAAAACCGGGGTGATCTTCCATGACGAGGCTCCTGTAAATGCTTGAATTGATTATCGGCAGGAGGGGAAAGAAGTTAAAAAAAGGCCGGGAGACCCGGCCAAACAATCACACGCAGATTCAGAACGTCCAGGACGATCCGCCCGCATCATAGCGTGCCTGACGGCATTTTGGGATGGGGCCGGTCATTACTTAGGTGGAATTGCAAAAGAAAAAAATCGTTTATCCCCTCTGCCGGCGAGAATTCGGTGTTGACTTTGATCCGTTTTCTCATAAAGATAGAAAGACGTTTAGACGTCCAAACATCCGTTTTGACGTAAAGGAATGGGTTGCAGGACAGGGAGAGAGCAGATGGGATTTCACAGCGCGCGTCAGGTTGAAGCACTCAACCAGAGTCTGGCGGATCTGGGTGGCGACATATCGGTCAGTTTCGAGTTTTTTCCGCCCAACAGCGAAGGGATGGAGAATACCCTCTGGCAGTCCATCGAGCGACTTCAGGTGCTGGAACCCAAGTTTGTCTCCGTGACCTATGGCGCCAATTCGGGCACCCGGGATCGCACTCACAAGGTGATCAAGGACATCAAGGAGCGCACCGGCCTCATCGCCGCACCGCACCTGACCTGCATCGATGCCAGCCGTGACGAGTTGCGCACCATAGCGCGCGACTACTGGAACAGCGGCATTCGCCACATAGTGGCACTGCGCGGGGATCTGCCCCCCGGACTCGACAAGCCGGACATGTATGCCACCGACCTGGTCGCCCTGCTCAAGTCCGAGGCCGACTTCGACATCTCGGTGGCCGCCTATCCGGAAGGCCACCCCGAGGCCAGAAGCGCGCAGTCCGATCTGCTCAACCTCAAGCGCAAGATAGATGCCGGCGCCAACCGTGCCATCACCCAGTTCTTCTTCGATGTGGAGACCTACCTGCGTTTTCGTGATCGCTGTGCGGCCATCGGCATCGATGCCGAGATAGTGCCGGGCATACTGCCGGTCTCCAACTACCAGACCCTGGCCAAGTTTGCCGGCTTCACCAACGTAAAGATCCCGCGCTGGATGCATCAGCGTTTCGAGGGGCTGGAGCACGACCAGCTGACGCGCAACATGGTGGGGGCCAGCATCGCCATCGATCAGGTGCGGGTGCTGAGCCAGGAAGGGGTGAAGGATTTCCACTTCTATACCCTGAACCGTTCCGAGCTGACCTACGCCATCTGCCACACCCTGGGGGTGCGGCCGAAAGCTCAGGCCTGATCCCGCGACCCCGGATACAGGAAAGCCAATGAGTCTCCTCATTGGCTTTTTGTCTTGGATGAGGGTCAGGGTCGGGTCGGCTGGATCTCTTTGGGCTCCAGCGTGATGACCGCATTGCCGGCCGCGCCGGGATACTGGTGATAGCTCTGGTCCTGCTCCAGGGTATAGAAGGTATCGAGATAGTCGTCGTTGTTGGTCATCCAGGAGTCGGGCAGCGCCTTGACGATACGGCCGCCGAGGTCGAGGAAGGGCAGGGCCTCCGGTACGCCACCCGCGGTGAAGCCGAGCTTGAGTGCTTCGATCAGCAGGGCGCTCAGCTCCTTGTAGTTGACGTTGTCGTCCTGCTCCATCATGACGACGTCGACGGCACCCCAACGGTAGCGATCCCAGTACACCAGGATCTGGTTCGGGCTGTAGTCGGTGTTGTCATAATCGAGATAGGGCATGTCGACGATATCCACCACGGGCTCATCCCGGCTGGGATTGACCCCGGCCACCACGGCGTAGACCTCGGCGGCTCCCAGCAGCCAGGGCTCCTGATCATCGTTGAGCCTGATCTGCTTGAGGATACTGGTCTTGAGTGGTGCCGTCCCGCTGGTGGCGCGAGGAGCAGCCTGCAAGTCGGCCTCGGCCAGCGCCTTGCGTATCACCTTCAGACCGGCATTCTTGGCCTTGATAGGGTCTGCTTCCACCACCAGCACCGGCCGCGCCGGTGGCTGGTTCACATCGAGATAGACGGGATTGCCGGCGCTGTCGAACGCCTCGATGGCGCTCCAGCTCTTCTCATCGCCGCTCGGCACATAGGCAACCAGGGGTTCTGCTCCCTGCCTGAGCGCATTCGCCTGCTCGGGATTGGCCAGCCGCAACTGCATCAGTTGTGTGACCTCACCCTCGAGCCCTTGCCGATGGATGGCGGCCTGGTTGGCATTCGTGGCCTGTCGTTTGAGGCGTGGGCTCGCCTTTTGCAGCAGCTTGGGCAGCGGACTCTGGTACGACTGTTGGGCGAGCTGGGGCAGCAACTGCTTCTGCTGCAGTGCGAGCTGACGGGCCAGCTCCCTGTCCGTGTCGGCGGCTTGGGCAAGGGTGGTGCCCAGCAGCGCCAGCAATAAGATGACAGCCTGATTCCTCATTCTTCTTCTCCAGTATTGAGTCTGACAGCGACGCGTGTCGGGAAGGATCTGCGCCGCTTTCTCACTAGACTGGAATGGGGTTCATATGTGAACCATTTCTGCCGAATTATGTGCTGTGTCTCACTGGGGTCTCCCCAGATGGTCAGATCAGGCGCGCAGCCGGTTGACTTGATGCAGCGCCACGCCGACCAGCAGCCCCCAGCAGGCCGAGCCTACCCCGAGCAGGCTGATCCCCGAGGCGGTGATGATGAAGGTCAGCAAGGCGGCCTCTCGCTCTCCGTCCTGCTGCAAGGCGCCGTGCAGGCTGCTGCCTATGGTTCCGAGCAGCGCCAGTCCGGCCACGCAGGTCACCAGCGCGGTGGGGAATGCGCTGAACAGGGCGACCACGGTCGCCCCGAAACAGCCAGTGATCAGGTAGAAGGCGCCCGCCCAGAGTGCGGCCGGCCAACGGCGAGCCGCATCGGGATCCACCTCCTTGCCCATGCAGATGGCCGCCGTGATGGCCGCCAGGTTGAAGGCATAACCACCGAACGGGGCCAGCAGCAAGCCGGTCAGGCCGGTCCAGGTGATCAGGGAGGAGGTGGCCGGCTGATAGCCATGGGCGCGCAGAATGGCAATGCCTGGCATGTTCTGGGACGTCATGGTGACGAGAAACAGTGGCAGGGCTATGCCCAGCAAGGCCTGGAAGGAGAAGGAGGGCGAGACCCACACCGGACGGGAGAGTTGCCAGTGCACCTCGCTCAGTTGCAGATCGCCCCTCAGGGTACAGAGCAACATGCCGGCAGCCAGCACCAGTACCATGGTGTAGCGGGGCCATAGGTGGCGACCGAGCAGGAAGATCAGCAACAGGGTGCCAAGCAGCAGGGGATCCTGGGGGGCCACCTTGAAGAGGTCCAGTCCGAATCTGAGCAGGACGCCGGCCAGCATGGCGGCCGCCAGGGGAGCCGGAATGTGGCGCATCAGCCGATCGAACCAGCCGCTGATGCCGCAGAGGGTGATCAGCAGCGAGGAGAGGATGAAGGCGCCGATGGCTTCGGCCAGGCTGAAATTGCCAAGGCTGGTGATGAGCAGGGCAGCACCCGGAGTGGACCAGGCGGTCAGCACCGGGATGCGATAGTAGAGGGAGAGGCCGATGCAGCTTACTCCCATGCCGATCCCGAGCGTCCATAGCCAGGAAGAGACTTGGGCGGTGTCTGCACCGGCAGCCGTGGCGGCCTGGATGATCAAGACGACCGAACTCGTGTAACCCACCAGAACGGCGATGAGGCCTGCGACCATGTGAGGGAGGGCAAAGGGCATGGGAACTTCCTTGTGGATGCTGCTTGTCTGTGCGTTATTACGTACAATATGGCTTTGACTATAGCGATGTGCGTTATGGCGCACAATATGGTTCAGACAAAATCGGAGAGCAGATGCAGGAGATGAGTCGCTATCTGGCCCAGCGATTGAAAGGGCTGCGTACCGAGAGGGGGTGGAGCCTGGATGCGGCTGCCCGGGAAACCGGGGTGAGCAAGGCCATGCTGGGCCAGATCGAGCGAGGGGAGTCCAGCCCGACGGTGGCGACCCTGTGGAAGATTGCCACCGGTTTTCGGGTTTCCTTCTCCAGCTTCATCGAGCCGACCCCGGATGCCTTGGATGAGACGCTCTACCGGGTTGCCGACGACATTCGCCAGCAGCCGGCGGGTGAGGGCATGCAGGTGGCGCCCCTCTTCCCCTATGAGGGACGTTTTGGTTTCGAGCTGTTCGAATTGACCCTGTTGCCCGGCTATCAGCGGGAATCAGAACCCCATGAGCACGGGGTTACCGAGCACGTGATCGTCATCAGCGGAACTATGGAGGTGCTGGTCGACGGGGAGTGGCGCTCCCTCGATCAGGGGGAGGCCGTGCGCTTTGCCGCCGATCGCCCCCATGGTTATCGCAATCTGGGAATCGCCCCCGCCATCTTCCATAACCTGATCCACTACCCATCCCCTTTCCCCAGGGACTAGCCTGGGTGGCCGTCTGCTCTGGGACTGGTCAGGATGGGAGCATAGACCCAGACGAACAGGCCGTAGGCGGCAATCCAGCTCCAGCCGCTGAGGTTCCATCCCGTTAGGGTCAGGTTTGGCCAGCAGAGGGGTAGCAATACCCGCATGAGTGCAGACAGGATGACCAGCGCAAATGCCACCGTGATCCTGTGCCGGACCTGCAGGGCCCTGCCGCTGTGGCCGAGGGATACCCGGGCTATCATCCCGAGGATCATGGTACCCATGCTGCCTGCGCTAAGCAGGTGGCTGGTCAACGACAGGGTGATCGGCCAGCCGGCGGAGTGCGCGGCCAGAGCAGCCAGCCCCAGAGGAATGAAGAGGTAGGCCAGGTGCAGCGACCACAGCAGGGGGTGTGCCACAGTGGTGGCGGGACGCCAGCGCAGCTGTCTGTAAAGGTGTACAGCGGCCGCCACTATATATAGAGGG
>NZ_CP137630.1:385000-777500 GCF_033348475.1 Aeromonas sp. XH
TTGCGGATGGAGCTGACGGGAGTCGCAGTGACCAGATGGCTGGGACTGTTTATCAAAAACACAGCACTCTGCAAACACGAAAGTGGACGTATAGGGTGTGACACCTGCCCGGTGCCGGAAGGTTAATTGATGGGGTTAGCGCAAGCGAAGCTCTTGATCGAAGCCCCGGTAAACGGCGGCCGTAACTATAACGGTCCTAAGGTAGCGAAATTCCTTGTCGGGTAAGTTCCGACCTGCACGAATGGTGTAACCATGGCCATGCTGTCTCCACCCGAGACTCAGTGAAATCGAATTCGCCGTGAAGATGCGGTGTACCCGCGGCTAGACGGAAAGACCCCGTGAACCTTTACTACAGCTTGGCACTGAACATTGAACCTACATGTGTAGGATAGGTGGGAGGCTTTGAAGGCGTGACGCCAGTTGCGCTGGAGCCGTCCTTGAAATACCACCCTTGTATGTTTGATGTTCTAACGCAGGGCCCTGAATCGGGCTCGCGGACAGTGCCTGGTGGGTAGTTTGACTGGGGCGGTCTCCTCCCAAAGAGTAACGGAGGAGCACGAAGGTTGGCTAATCCTGGTCGGACATCAGGAGGTTAGTGCAATGGCATAAGCCAGCTTAACTGCGAGACGGACAGGTCGAGCAGGTACGAAAGTAGGTCATAGTGATCCGGTGGTTCTGAATGGAAGGGCCATCGCTCAACGGATAAAAGGTACTCCGGGGATAACAGGCTGATACCGCCCAAGAGTTCATATCGACGGCGGTGTTTGGCACCTCGATGTCGGCTCATCACATCCTGGGGCTGAAGTCGGTCCCAAGGGTATGGCTGTTCGCCATTTAAAGTGGTACGCGAGCTGGGTTCAGAACGTCGTGAGACAGTTCGGTCCCTATCTGCCGTGGGCGTTGGATGATTGAAGGGAGTTGCTCCTAGTACGAGAGGACCGGAGTGAACGAACCTCTGGTGTTCGGGTTGTCACGCCAGTGGCACTGCCCGGTAGCTAAGTTCGGAATCGATAACCGCTGAAAGCATCTAAGCGGGAAGCGAGCCCTGAGATGAGTCATCCCTGACCCCTTGAGGGTCCTAAAGGGCCGTTGGAGACCACAACGTTGATAGGTGGGGTGTGTAAGCGCGGCGACGTGTTGAGCTAACCCATACTAATTACCCGTGAGGCTTAACCATACAACACCCAAGAAGTGTTCGAAGACTTGTAGCAAGTGCATGAACTACTTACAAATTCAGTGGTAATGACAAAGCAAACTAGCCGAGTTGTTATTCACGTCAGCTTTCTGGATTGAAGAATTTGCCTGGCGGCAATAGCGCAGTGGAACCACCTGACCCCATGCCGAACTCAGAAGTGAAACGCTGTAGCGCCGATGGTAGTGTGGCATTCGCCATGCGAGAGTAGGACACTGCCAGGCACCCAACACGAAGAACCCCGCTCATTTGAGCGGGGTTTTTTATTGCCTGAAATGTCTGTTCGCCGTTGTCCTGCCCCTCGCTCCCTCTTATTTATATCTCTGCATGGAGTGGCCTATTTGCCCGCTGTCATTGCTTGGCGTATGGACATGACGTTACCTGAGCACCCACCGCTGTGCATCAGATTGTCCAGTTGGCTCTCTTCTGTCTAAACCCGGTATCGGGCCTGCGATTGGGGTTGTATCTGCATCATAACTCGGTAGAGTAAAGGGCATTCCGGGTTTGCCCATGCCATGCCTTCGTCTCTTTATCTGGTATTGGGAATACAGATCAGTTTTCATTCACCTTCAGTAGTGGTATCGATATGGAACAAGTAAATAAATCTACCTTCAGCGATGTGTTGGAATATGTGCGTATGTCCCGTCGTCAGAACAAGCTCAAGCGTGAGATCGCGGATAACGAGAAGAAGATCCGTGACAACCAGAAGCGGGTCCTGCTGCTCGACAACCTGAGCGACTACATCAAGCCCGGCATGAGCATCGACGAGGTACAGGCCATCATCGCCAACATGCGTGCGGATTATGAAGAGCGGGTTGATGACCACATCATCAAGAACGCAGAGCTCTCCAAGGAGCGCAAGGAACTGAGCACCAAGCTGAAAGGCATGAGCACCAGCAAGTAATCCCGCCCTGCTCTCGCAAACACCGGCCTTGGGCCGGTGTTTCATTTCCCCCTCAGCTCGGATCTCTTGCCGCGCTGCAACAATCGGCTCCCATTTTCACAATTGCCCTGTTAACATCGCTGCAAAGCAGTCAATAGTTTTCAAGCCCTTGACTTGAAACGACTAAGCTTGATTGAAAGACAATAAATTGCGCAACCATGGTGGGGCTGATATGGGCGCATCAAAACAGACGGATTCGAATAAAGTGGCATCTCAGGATTCATCCGTCCCGCATGCGGACGGGCAACATCAGCGCAAGCGTCGCCCTTGGTGGCGCTGGTTGTTCTGTTTTATCTTCGTGCTTTGCCTGGCTGCCGTGATTGCCCTGGTCGGCTATGAGATGAAGACATCACGGCTGCAGTCGCAGGAGGTCTCCCGCTATGCAGCCAAGCTGACGTATCAGCTTGAACCCGGCCCCAGTAAACAGATCGCCTTCCCGGACGATGGCCCCTTCGACAAGCGCCTTGGCTATGTGCTGATGCCCATGATCCAGGAGCGTCTAACCCAGCGCGGCTATCAGGTGAGCGAGCAGGTGCGTTTTTCTGATGCACTCTACAACTATGCCAGCCATGGTTTCTTTGTCCCTTACACCGAGAAGGTTCAGGCTGGGCTGACGCTGCATGACTGTCGTGCCGAGCCCTTCTACCAGTACAAGTATCCGACCCATTACTATCCGGATTTCAACGCCATACCGCCTCTGGTAATACAGTCGCTGCTGTTTATCGAGAACCGGGATCTGCTGAGCAACAAGGAGCCCCTCGCCAACCCGGCCGTGGACTGGCCACGCTTCGCCAAGGCGGCCCTGTCTCAGGTGGGCAAGGCGTTGGACATGCAGGATCAGTCGGCCGGCGGCAGTACCCTGGCGACCCAGGTGGAGAAGTATCGTCATTCTCCCGATGGCCTGACCGTTTCGCCGACCGAGAAGATCCGCCAGATGGTCTCGGCCAGCGTGCGTGCCTATCGGCTGGGGCCCGAAACCCTGGAGGCCCGCAAGCTGGTTGCCTGGGCCTACCTCAACTCGGTCCCGCTCTCTGCGGCGCCCGGTTATGGCGAGGTGCACGGTCTCGGTGATGGCCTCTGGGTCTGGTTCGGGGCCAATGTGGACGAGGTCAATCGTCTGTTGGACCCCGCCCGCAATCAGGACGCTACCCTGGCCGAACAGGGCTTGGCACTGCGCCAGGTCGTTTCCCTGATGATTGCCCACCGTCGCCCCTCCTACTACCTGGCTCAGGGCCGGGAGGCATTGTCGACCCTGACAGACAGCTACCTGAGACTGTTCGTGCAGGAAGGGATGATCACGCCCCCCCTGATGGAGTCCGCCCTCAAGGCCCAGCTGGTCTTCCGCGATTTCCTGCAGGCACCGGCCATCACCCGGGTCAACAACAACAAGGGCCTGCAGGTGGCTCGAACCCGTCTGAGCCGCCAGCTCGGGGTTCAGCTCTATGACCTGGACCGCATGGATCTGACGGCCAATACCACCCTCAACATGCCGCTGCAAAACGAGGTCTCACGTTATCTGCAGCAGTTGGCGGATCCCGCCTTCGCCGCCCAGGTCGGCCTGTTTGGTGAGCGCCTGCTCTCGCCGGAGAAGACGGGGGACGTGAAATACAGCTTCACTCTGTTCGAGAAGACCCCGGAAGGGGTCAAGGTGCGCGTGCAGACCGACAACACGGATCAGCCGTTCGACATCAACGAGGGAAGCAAGCTGGAGCTGGGGTCCACCGCCAAGCTGAGGGTGCTGACCACCTATCTCGAGATCGTCACCGAGCTGCACGACAGCTACGGGAACATGCCGGCCGAGAGTCTGCGCAAGATCGAGGTCTCCGATCAGGACAACATCAGCCGCTGGGCCATTTCCTATCTGATCAATGCCAGGGATCGGAGCCTGCCCGTGATGCTGGAGGCCGCGCTGGACCGCAAGTACTCCGCGAGCCCCTATGAAGGCTTCTTCACCGGGGGCGGCATGCACACCTTCAACAACTTCCGCAAGGAGGACAACGGTCGCATCCCCCCTATCCGCGATGCCTTGCGTGAATCCATCAACCTGCCGTTCGTGCGGCTGATGCGGGATATAGTGCGCTACAGCCTCTACAAGGAGGGCAACCGGGCCCAGTTGCTCAAGGATGACAAGGATCCGCGCCGCACCGAGTATCTCGCCAAGTTTGCCGACAAGGAGGGCCAGACTTATCTGCTGCGCTTCTGGCGCAAGTATCGCGGCAAGACGGTGGAAGAGCAGCTCGATACCTTCCTCGACGGTCTCAAGCCCAGCGCCGTGCGTCTCGCGGCCGTGCATCGCTACCTGATGCCGGAGGCATCGCAGGCGGAGTTTGCCGCCTTCCTGGCGAAGCGTCTGCCACGGGAGAAGCTGAGCGAGAAGCGGGTCGAGCAGCTCTATGTCAGCTACGGTCCGGGTAAGTATTCACTGCCGGACCAGGGCTATATCGCCCGGGTCCACCCCCTGGAGCTGTGGCTGCTCTCCTATCTCAGGGCGTTTGACAAGGCGACCTTCGCCGACGCCGTCGAGGCCAGCCGGGACGAGCGTCAGGAGGTCTACAGCTGGCTGTTCAAGACCCGCCATCGCAGTGCCAGGGACAGCCGGATCCGTACCATGCTGGAGGTCGAGGCCTTCCTCGACATCCATCAGCGCTGGGCACGCCTGGGTTATCCGTTCGACCATCTGGTGCCCTCCCTGGCAACCGCCCTTGGCAGCTCGGGTGACAGGCCGGCGGCTCTGGCGGAGTTGATGGGGATCATCCAGAACGGCGGGATGCGGGCGCCGACTCTGCGCATCGAGCATCTCTCCTTCGCCAAGGACACCCCCTTTGCCACCGCCTTTGAGCCGGCCAATACCCAAGGGGTCAGGGTGATGCCGGTCGAGGTGGCGGATGCCCTGCGCAACGCCTTGTCCAAGGTGGTGGAAGGGGGCACGGCGCGGCGCATCGCCGGAGCCTTCGCCCTGCAGGACGGCACCGTCCTGGCCCTGGGGGGCAAGACGGGGACGGGGGACAACAGGATCGAGACGGTTGGCCGCTACGGCAATGTGACCAGCTCGCTGGCCCGCAACCGTACCGCGACCTTTGTCTTCTACATCGGGAATGATCACTTCGGCACCCTGACGGCCTATGTGCCGGGCAGCCAGTCCGACAAGTTCCGCTTCACGTCGGCGCTACCGGTGCAGGTACTCAAGGGGATGGCCCCCCTGCTGGTGCCTTATCTGCAGCCCGGCACCCATACCCAGTGTATGGCGGGCAACTGATCTAGCATAAAAAATGGGGCCTGATTGGCCCCGTCTTTGTTTCTGCCGTCAGCAGGCTGCTGGCTTACAGCTGGTCTTCGATCTCGCCGCGCAGGTACTGGTACATCTCGCGATAGGCGACCGGCGGCTTGTTCAGCTCCCGCTCCTTGTTGGCGGTCCGGATCAGCTGGCGCAGCTTCTGGCGGTCCAGTTCGTGGAACTGGGACATCAGCTCGTTGAGGGCGCTGTCACCCTCGGTGATCAGGCGCTCGCGCCACTGTTCGAGACGATGCAGACGGGCGTTCACGGTGGAGTGGCGCATCTTGATGATGGAGAGGGCCTCTTCGATGGGGCCGACATCGCGGCTGCGCATCAGGCGGCCGATGAACTGTAGATGGCGGCGGAAGGACTCATCCTTCTTGGGTTTGAGCTTGCGGCCCAGCTCGACCGCTTCGGCCAGCTCCTCGTCCAGCGGGATCTTCTCCAGCTCGCTGTGGCTCAGGGAGACGATCTCTTCCCCCATCTTCTGCAAGGCCTCGGCATCGCGCTTGAGCTGGCTCTTGCTGGGGCCCCAGTCTTCCCACTCGTTGTCGTCTTGATATTGACTCATCGGTCTCTAGATTCCTGTCATTCACGTTTGGCGGATATGTTACCAGCTTCTCCCGCTGGGCGCAGGGGTCTGATATGCTTAGCCCCTTTCCTTCCTTCATACAGATGTGAGTTATGGACCAGCAAGATCAAATCCGCCAGGATCAAGCCCATCTCGAGGCCGTGGTCGCCGAGGCCCTGGCGATAGCGAAAGGGCTGGGCGCCGGGCTTGCCGAAGTCTCCATCAGCAAACAGACCGGCCTCTCGGTGAATACCCGGGGCTGCGAGCTGGAAAGCATCGAGTTCAACAAGGACGGGGCGCTCGGCATCGCCGTCTATCGCGATGGCTGCAAGGGCTCCTCGTCCACCACGGATCTGACCAAGCCGGCCATTCGTGCCGCCGTGGAAGCGGCCATGGAGATCGCTCGCCATACCTCTCCCGATGAGTGCGCCGGCCTCGCGGATGCGGATCTGCTGGCCTGGGATGCGCCGGATCTGCAACTCTGTCACGCCATCGAGCTCGATCCCCAGCGCGGCATCGAGCTGGCCATCGAGTGCGAGCGGCTGGCCCTGGGGCGCGACGCCCGCATCAAGCACTCCGACGGCGCCAGTTTCTCCAGCCATCTGGGGGTGAAGGTCTATGGCAACAGCCACGGCTTCGTCAAAGGCTATGCGGCATCGCGCAACTCCCTGAGCTGCGTGCTGATCGGCGAGCAGGACGGCGATATGCAGCGGGACTATGGCTACTCCTCCAGCCGCTCCCTGGACGGGCTCTGGAGCCCGCAGCGCATCGCCGACGAGGCGGTGGAGCGCACCGTCTCCCGCCTGGGGGCTCGCAAGATCAGCACCCGTCACGCCCCGGTGCTGTTCCACCCCGATACCGCAGCCGGGCTCTGGGGCCACCTGGTGATGGCCATCAGCGGGGGCAACCTCTATCGCAAGTCGAGCTTCCTGCTGGACAAGCTGGGCAAGCAGATCCTGCCCGAGTGGCTCACCATTCAGGAGTTCCCCCACTTGCTGGGGGGGCTCGCCAGCACCCCGTTCGACGGGGAGGGGGTGCGTACCCGCGACCTGGACATAGTCCGCGACGGCGAGCTGATGAGCTGGCTGCTCACCTCCTACTCCGCCCGCAAGCTGGGGCTGACCACCACGGGCCACGCCGGGGGCATCCATAACTGGCAGGTCTCCAGCACAGGTCAGGACTTCCAGGGCATGCTCAAGGAGATGGGCACCGGCCTGCTGGTGACCGAGCTGATGGGGCAGGGGGTCAACATCGTCAATGGCGACTACTCCCGCGGCGCCGCCGGTTTCTGGGTGGAGAACGGCGAGATAGCCTATCCGGTGGAGGAGATCACCATAGCGGGCAACCTGGCCGAGGTGTTCAGCCATATCGTGGCGGTGGGCTGCGACGAAGACGAGCGCTCCAGCCTCAGGACCGGCTCTGTGCTGGTCGAGCAGATGAAGTTGGCGGGGCACTGATCTCCCTTTGCCCTGTCTGAATCGCGACCATGAAAAAGGCCCCCTCGCCTGGCGAGGGGGCCTTTTTATGCTCGGCTCATGAGGAACCGGACTTATTCCTTGATGCGCTCGATGCGACCGCCCAGGCCTTGCAGCTTGTGCTCGATGTCTTCGTAGCCACGGTCGATGTGATAGATGCGATCGACTATGGTGGCCCCTTCGGCCACGAAGCCGGCCAGCACCAGGCTGGCGGAGGCGCGCAGATCGGTCGCCATCACCTGGGCACCCTTGAGCTGGTTGGTGTCGCGGCAGATGGCCACGTTGCCCTGCAGTTCGATATCGGCGCCCATCCGTACCAGCTCGGGCACGTGCATGAAGCGGTTCTCGAAGATGGTCTCGGTGACCATGCCGGTACCCTGGGCGACCGCGTTCAGGACGGTGAACTGGGCCTGCATGTCGGTCGGGAAGGCCGGGTAGGGGGCGGTCTTGATGGTAACCGGCTTCAGGGTGCGGCCCGTCATGTCCAGGGTGATCCAGTCCTCGCCCTTCTCGATCAAGGCGCCTGCCTCTTCCAGCTTGACCAGCACGGCTTCCAGCAGACTCGGGTCCGTGTTGCGGCAGGTGATCTTGCCGCCGGTGACCGCTGCGCCCACCAGGAAAGTCCCGGTTTCGATGCGATCAGGCTGCACGCTGTAGCTGCCACCGTGCAGACGCTCGACGCCGTCGATGGTCAGGGTGTCGGTACCCGCACCCTGAATGTTAGCTCCGAGCGCGTTGAGGAAGTGGGCCAGATCGACCACCTCCGGTTCCCGCGCGGCGTTTTCGATCACGGTGCGACCGTCGGCCAGGGCAGCGGCCATCATCAGGTTCTCGGTGCCGGTGACGGAGACCATGTCCATCAGGATGTGGGCACCCTTCAGGCGACCATCGACACGGGCCTTGATATAGCCGTCCTCGATGGTGATCTTGGCGCCCATCAGCTCCAGGCCGTGGACGTGCAGGTTGACCGGGCGGGCACCGATGGCGCAGCCGCCGGGCAGGGAGACGTCGGCCGCCCCGAAGCGGGCCGCCAGCGGACCCAGCGCCAGGATGGAGGCACGCATGGTCTTCACCAGCTCGTAGGGGGCGACGTGGTTGTTCACCGCACCGGTCAGCACGGTCACATTGCCGTTGACCTTGGTGGTGGCGCCCAGCATCTCCAGCAGCTTGAGGGTGGTGCCGACGTCTTTCAGACGCGGCACATTGGAGAGCTGCACCTCTTCGTCGCACAGCAGGGTGGCGAACAGGATGGGCAGGGCGGCGTTCTTGGCGCCGGAGATGGTCACTTCACCGGAGAGGGTGCAGGGGCCGGTGATCTTGAATTTGTCCATGGTTACTTCTTTACCAAATCAGGAGGGCAGCTGGAATTTACGCTCGCGTTTCCACTCGGCGTCGGTATAGGCCTTGATGGAGAGAGCGTGGATCTCGTTGGTGGCGATCTTGTCCATCAGGGGGGCATAGATGGCCTGTTGTTTCTTGACCCGGCTCATGCCGTCAAACATGTCGCCGACGGCGATCACCTGGTAGTGACTGCCATCTCCTTTGACATGGACTTCGGACAATGGCAAAGCCTCGAGGAGTATCGCTTCAATTTCAGAGACTTGCATTATGAGTCCTCAGTTGTGAGCGGGGTTGAATGAAAGAGGCCGGCCACCCCGTAGAGGTTGGCCAGCGTATGAAAATCGTCGGAGGCGCCCACCAGTGTCGGTGTGGCGCCTCGTGCCAGGGCCGCCTTGGCCCATTTGACCAGCAGGGCCAGGCCGGCGGAATCCAGGGTGGTGACGGCACCGAGTTCGAGTCGGTCGTCCTGCCACCAGTCGGCGCGGCGTTGCCACAGATCGTTGACCTGGGCAGCCTGCAAGTCACCGCTCAGGATCATGACTTGATGACCAGCGGCTTGGCATTGTGTTCGCGCAGCTGGGCAATCACCGCGTCGATGCCGTTCTGGCGGATGAGGCCGCCGAGCTCGTTCTGCTTGGCAGAGAGCAGGCTGATCCCTTCCGCGACCATGTCGAAGGCTTTCCACTCGCCGGTCTTGTTGTTCTTGCGCAGCTTGAATTCGAGGAAGATATCCGGCTTGCCGGCTTCTTTCACGCTGACGTTGACGGCGGTGATGTTGCTCTCGGCGGCCTTGCCCGGTTGAACCTTGACGGTCTGCTTGTCGAAGTGGGCCAGGGCATCGGCGTAGGAGCTCACCATGTACTCGGTGAAGACGTCGACGAAGGCGTCACGTTGGGCCGGGGTGGTCTGCTTGATCTGGTTGCCGAGCACCTTGTAGGCGGCGAAGCGGTTGTCCACATAGGGCAGCAGCTCCTCGCGGATGATCACCCTCAGGTGGTCCGGGTTGCTCTTCACCTGGGCCTGGTCGGCTTTCAGGCGGGCAAAGGTCTGCTGGGCGGCCTGATCCACCAGGGCGTAAGGATCCGAGGTGTTGACATCCGCCCGGGCGACGAGGGAGAACAGCATGCTGGTCATCAGACCCAGCAGCAGGGCGATTTTCTTGAACATGGTTACTCCTTGGTTGCGGGTGTATTGGCGGCCGGAGAGGACTGGCTGTAAAGGAACTTGCCAATCAGGTCTTCCAGCACGATGGCGGACTTGGTGTCTTCGATCATGTCGCCGTCCTTGAGCATGCTGGTGCCCATCTCCTCGTCGGTGAAGCCAGGAGCCAGACCGATGTACTGCTCGCCGAGCAGGCCTGAGGTGAGGATGGAGAGGGTGCT
The DNA here is from genome assembly GCF_033348475.1 of Aeromonas sp. XH. Taxonomy (NCBI): domain Bacteria; kingdom Pseudomonadati; phylum Pseudomonadota; class Gammaproteobacteria; order Aeromonadales; family Aeromonadaceae; genus Aeromonas; species Aeromonas sp. XH. Next base: position 395,179 of record NZ_CP137630.1, read on the forward strand.
GGTCTCGGAGAACTCGCCGGCACTCTTCTGCATCTGCAGGGAGACGACGGGCACCTGGCTCTTGGCATCCAGGCTGATGTCGCTGACCCGGCCGACGACGACGCCACCCACCTTGACCGGCGAGCGTACTTTCAGGCCGCCGATATTATCGAAATGGGCGCGCAGGGTATAGGTTTCTCCTTCCGGTTTGAAACTCAACCCCGCCACTTGCAGTGCCAATGCCAGAATGGCCGCGATGCCAGCCAGCATGAAGGCGCCAACCAGAAATTCTACTTTGCTGAACTTCATCTTTCCCTTATCCAAACATGACTGCGGTGAGTATAAAATCCAGACCGAGCACGGCCAGGGATGAGTGGACCACGGTGCGGGTCGTCGCCTGACTGATCCCGGCCGAGGTCGGTTTGGCATCATAGCCGTTGAAGAGTGCGATCCAGGTGACCACCAGGGCGAAGATCAGGCTCTTGATGGCCCCTTGCATGATGTCGTCCTGCCAGTCGACGGAGGCCTGCATGGCGGACCAGAAACTGCCCTCATCCACCCCCAGCCAGTCCACGCCAACCAGCTTGCCGCCGAAGATGCCGATGAGGCTGAACATGAAGGCCAGCAGCGGCATGCTGATGACACCGGCCCAGAAGCGTGGCGCCACGACGCGGCGCAGGGGATCGACGGCCATCATCTCGAGGCTCGAGAGCTGCTCGGTGGCTTTCATCAGGCCGATCTCGGCGGTGAGGGCCGAGCCCGCACGACCGGCGAACAGCAGGGCGGTGACCACGGGGCCCAGCTCCCGCAGCAGGGAGAGGGAGACCAGGGGCCCCAGGCTCTGCTCTGCGCCGAAATCCTTCAATACGTTGTAGCCCTGCAGCGAGAGCACCATGCCGATGAAGAGGCCCGACACCAGTATGATGGCGACGGACTGTACACCCACCACGTAGAGCTGCTGCACCAGCAGCGGGAAGTGCTTGCGCGGCTGGGGGCGGCCCGCCAGCGCATGAAACAGCATGATGGTGGCGCGACCGATGGCGCTGATGAAGCGCACCCCGCTCCGCCCCAGCTTGCTTACCTGAGTTGTCAACATCACAGATCCTGTAGCAGGTCGCCTGCCGGAAAATGAAACGGAACAGGACCGTCGGGCAATCCTTTCAGGAACTGCTCGACTTCGGGATTGTGCTCTTCGCGCAGTTGCTCCGGCGTGCCCTGGGCCACCACCTTGCGGTTGGCGATGATGTAGGCGTAGTCGGCGATGCTCAGCACCTCTTTCACGTCGTGGGTGACGATGACGGAGGTGATGCCGAGGGCGCCGTTGAGCTCCTTGATCAGCTTGACCAGCACCGCCATGGTGATGGGGTCCTGACCGACGAAGGGCTCGTCATACATGATGAGATCCGGATCCAGAGCGATGGATCTGGCCAGGGCCGCGCGTCGGGCCATGCCGCCGGAGAGCTCGGAGGGCATCAGTTTCGCCGCGCCGCGCAAGCCCACCGCCTGCAGCTTCATCATGACGATGGTGTGGATCAGCTCCTCCGGCAGACCGGAGTGCTCCCGCAGCGGAAAGGCCACGTTGTCGAAGACCGTCATGCCGGTGAACAGGGCGCCGCTCTGAAACAGCATGCTCATCCGCTTGCGCACTTCATACAGCCGGCTGCGCGAGAGGGTGGGGATGTCTTCCCCGTCAAACAGGATGTGACCGGATTCAGGCTTCAGCTGGCCCCCGATCAGGCGCAGCAAGGTGGTCTTGCCGATCCCGCTCGGCCCCATGACGGCGGTGACCTTGCCACGGGGAATGGTCAGGTTGATCCTGTCGTACAGCAACCTATCTCCGTGACTGAACGTCAGGTCGGAGATGGTGATCAGGTCATCGTTCAAACAATTGTCCATCCGGTATAAATGAAGAGCGAATTTTATGGGCTAGTCTAGGTCTAAGCAACAGCGAGGAACAACTATTGAGCGGGTTTCCCCCCCAAAGATGCGACAGTTTTATGTAACAACTTGCATCAACGACCGGCCCTTCCGCATCCGATTCGCTTATCTCGGCAGACTTTTTTATAATCCCGCAGCAAATTTCGGCCCGGAGCTGTGCCTTTATGTCTGTAAAGCCTGAAAAAGTGTCTGAATTGTTCGATTTCCGTCGCAGTGCCCGTGCGGTGCTGGACATAGAAAAACAAGCCATCGATGGGCTCTACCAGTACCTTGACGAAGCCTTCGAGCGCGCCTGCGAGATGGTGCTGCGCTGCAGTGGCAAGATAGTGGTGACCGGCATGGGCAAGTCGGGTCATATCGGCAACAAGATTGCCGCGACCCTGGCCAGCACGGGGACACCCGCCTTCTTCCTGCACCCGGGCGAGGCCAGCCACGGGGATCTGGGGATGATCTCCGGCGGGGATCTCATCATCGCCATCTCCAACTCCGGCGAGAGCGACGAGATCCTGGCCCTGCTGCCGGTGCTCAAGCGTCGCGGCATTCCACTCATCTGCATGACAGGCAACCCGGCCTCCACCATGGCGAAAGAGGCCAATGTGCATCTGTGCATCAAGGTGGAGAAGGAGGCCTGCCCCCTCGGTCTGGCACCCACCTCCAGCACCACCGCGACCCTGGTGATGGGGGACGCGCTGGCCGTGGCCCTGCTGGAGGCCCGCGGCTTCACCGCCGATGACTTCGCGCTGTCGCACCCGGGCGGGTCCCTCGGCAAGCGGCTGCTGCTGCGGGTCGGCGATCTGATGCACAGCGGTGAGCTGTTGCCCAAGGTGGGGATAGATGCCACCATCAGCCAGGCGCTGCTGGAAGTGAGCCGCAAGGGGCTCGGCATGACGGCGGTGGTAGATGAACGGGGGCTGCTTGCCGGCCTGTTCACCGATGGTGACCTGCGCCGCATTCTGGACCTGCAGGTGGATATCCATCACACCCCCATCAGCCGCGTCATGACGGTGAACTGTGTTACCGTAGGACCTGAGATGATGGCGGCCGAGGCCGTCAAACTGATGGAAACCAGAAAGATCAACGGGTTGTTGGTCGTGGACGGGGAAAAACGTCCGCTGGGCGCCTTCAACATGCACGACCTGCTGAAAGCCGGAGTAATTTGATGCAAGACGTACCGACCCTCTATGGTCCGGTGACGCGCAGCCAGTACGAGAGGGCGGCGCAGATCCGCCTGCTGGTGTGCGATGTGGATGGAGTGCTCTCAAACGGCTTCATCTATATGGGCAACAATGGCGAAGAGCTGAAGACCTTCTGCACCCGCGACGGCGCCGGCATGCGGGCCCTGCTCAATGCGGGCATCGAGATCGCCATCATCACGGGGCGCAACTCCCGCATCGTCAGTGATCGCATGAAGGGCCTGGGGGTACAGCACCTGGTGCAGGGGGCGGATCAGAAGCTGCCCCACTTCGAGGCACTGCTGGCCAAGCTGGGGCTGGATGCATCACAAGCAGCCTATATGGGGGATGACACCATAGACCTGCCGGTGATGCAGGCCTGTGGCCTGGGTATCGCCGTGGCGGACGCCCATCCTCTGGTGCTGGCGCGGGCCGACATGGTGACGCGGCTGGGAGGCGGTGTCGGTGCGGTGCGCGAGGTGTGCGATCTCATCCTCCAGGCCAAGGGCCTGGGAGACTATCAACCCGAGGCGTCGATATGAACAAGCAGACGGTGCTCTTCGGCCTGCTGTTCCTGGTGGCGCTGGCGGCCTGGCAGTTGGGCGAGATCGAGCTGGCCCCGGAGCCGACCACCAAGGTGGAGAACTTTCAGCCGGACTTCACCGCTAGGAACCTGGTGACGACCCGCTTCAACGAACTGGGCAAGCGGACCGAACGGCTGGAGTCGGAATACGCGGAGTATTACCAGATCCTCGAGCAGGCCACCTTCGACAAGCCGGTGGTCTACATGTTCGACGAGAAGGGGGAGGCCGAGTGGAAGCTGACGGCCGAGACCGGGGTGCTCAACACCGATGACAATGTGATCCTGCGTGACAAGGTGCATCTGGACGGCCTGCTGCCGACCTCGTTCATCTCCACGCTGGACAGCCCTTATCTGGAGCTGGATCTGGTGACTCAGGAGATGAGAAGCAACCAGCACATCAGCATAGTGGGCCAGGAATTCCAGACCGAAGGCGTGGGCCTGAAGGGTCACCTGGAACGTAAATATTTCGAATTACTGGATAAAGGCCATGCCACTTATTTCAATGAAAAACGTTAATCTGGCCCTCACGACCCTGCTGCTGTGCGGCACTCTGAGCGCCAAAGAGTCCGACTTCGCCGAGAAGGTCTATGTGGATGCGGTCAAGCAAGTGGCCGAGATGCAGGACAACCGCATCACCTTCAGCGAGGACGTCATCATCACCCAGGGCACCATCAAGATTCAGGCCGACAAGGTGGTGGTGATCCGCTCCGGCGAGAAGGGGGCGGAAGTGATGACGGCCTACGGCAATCCGGCCACCTTCTTCCAGGTGCTGGACAACGGCAAGCCGGTCAATGCCCACGGCAACAGCATCCGTTACGAACTGAAGAACCGGCTGGTGACCATCACCGGCAACGGCCAGCTCAAGCAGGAAGACAGCCAGGTGAACGGGGATCTCATCCGCTACGACATCGTCAAACAGAAGATGATCGCCGAGAGCAAGGGGCCGGCCCAGCGCGTCAAGACGGTGTTCCTGCCGGATCAGGTCGAGAACTTCGACAAGCCCGCCGACCAGAAGAAGTAGGAAACAGAAACCATGGCAGTGTTAAAAGCAACGGGTCTGCAGAAGAGCTACAAGCGCCGCATGGTGGTTAGCGACGTGAGCCTGGAGGTGGGAACGGGCCAGATCGTGGGACTGCTCGGCCCGAACGGGGCGGGCAAGACCACCTCCTTCTACATGATCGTGGGCCTGGTGCAGCGGGATGCCGGTCTCATCACCATCGACGAGCAGGACATCAGCCTGCAGCCCATGCACATCCGAGCCCGCAACGGCATCGGCTACCTGCCTCAGGAGGCCTCCATCTTCCGGCGCCTGTCGGTGTTCGACAACCTGATGGGGGTCATGCAGACCCGCAAGGGGTTGAGCCGGGAAGAGCGGGAGGATAAGGTCGAACAGTTGCTGGAAGAGTTCAACATCACCCATATCCGCGACAGCCTGGGACAGAGCCTCTCGGGCGGGGAGCGCCGCCGGGTCGAGATCGCCAGGGCGCTGGCGGCTGAGCCGCGCTTCATTCTGCTGGATGAGCCCTTCGCCGGTGTTGATCCTATTTCCGTCATAGACATCAAAAAGATCATCCAGCATCTGAAAGAACGCGGGCTGGGTGTGCTGATCACCGACCACAACGTCAGAGAGACGTTGGATGTGTGCGAGAAGGCCTACATCGTCAGTCACGGCAAGATGATTGCCGAAGGTGCGCCGGCCGACATCCTCGCCGATGAGCAGGTCAAGCGCGTCTATTTGGGCGATCAATTCAGTCTATAGTAAGGGGGCACCCCTCATTTTTGTTAGGTGACTGCCTCGCTGAACATAAGGATATCCCGACGTAGATGAAGCCGACATTACAGTTGCGCCTCGGTCAGTCCCTGACCATGACGCCACAATTACAACAAGCGATTCGTCTGCTCCAGCTCTCCACCCTGGAACTCCAGCAGGAAATTCAGCAAGCGCTCGACAACAACCCCTTGCTGGAGCAAGAGGAGAACGAGGCGCAGGAAACCAGTGAGGCAGAGGCACAGGACGCCAGTCAACTCGACTCCAGCGATGCCATGGCCCAGGAGAGCATGCCGGACGAACTGCCGGTGGACACCACCTGGGACGAGGTCTACTCCGCCGGTACGGCCCAGAGTGCAGGGCCCATTCACGACGGGGAGGACAGCATCTATCAGGGGGAAACCACCGAGAACCTGCAGGACTACCTGCTGTGGCAGATGCGGCTCACCCCCTTCAGCGACGTGGATGCAGCGATCGCGCTGGCCATCATCGATGCCATCGACGAATCCGGCTATCTGACGGCCACCCTCGAAGATATTCAGGCTGCAGTCAGCAGCGAAGAGGTAGAAGTCGAACTGGATGAGGTCGAAGCGGTGCTCAAGCGGGTGCAGCATTTCGATCCGGTCGGCATCGCCGCCCGCTCGGTACAGGAGTGCCTGCTTATCCAGCTCGGCCAGTATTCGCCTGAATTGCCCTGGCTCAACGAGGCCAGGGAGGTGATCCGCGAGCACATGGATCTGCTCGGCAATCGCGACTATCGCACCCTGGCTCGCAAGACCCGCCTCAAGGAGAGTGATCTCAAGGAGGTGCTGGATCTCATCCAGCAACTGGAGCCCAGGCCCGGCAACGGCATCATCCAGAGTGAATCCCAGTACGTGATCCCGGATGTGTCCGTGGTCAAGAAGGGGAGCAAGTGGGTGGTGGAGCTCAATCCGGACTCGGCACCGCGCATCCGTGTCAACGAGGCCTATGCGGCCATGGCGCGCAATGCCCGCAGCAGTACGGATACCCAGTTCATCCGTTCCCATTTGCAGGAGGCCAAGTGGTTCATCAAGAGTCTGGAGAGCCGCAACGACACCCTGCTCAAGGTGGCCAGCTGTATCGTCGAGCAGCAGCAGGGCTTCTTCGAGTATGGCGAAGAGGCGATGAAACCCATGGTGCTCAATGACATCGCCGAGGCCGTGGAGATGCATGAGTCGACCATTTCCAGGGTCACGACCCAGAAGTACATGCATACGCCCCGCGGCATCTTCGAACTGAAGTTTTTTTTCTCCAGTCATGTCAATACGGAGGGAGGAGGAGAGTGCTCATCGACCGCTATTCGTGCGCTCATCAAGAAGCTGGTGACGGCGGAGAACCCCGCCAAGCCGCTTAGTGATAGCAAGATCGCGGATTTGCTGGCCGAACAGGGTATTATGGTGGCGAGACGCACGATCGCAAAGTACCGAGAATCCTTGTTGATCCCGCCATCCAATCAGCGCAAACGCCTGGTTTAGGCAAACAGAAGGAAGACGTTATGCAAATCAACCTGACCGGACACCATGTCGAGATTACCGAAGCTCTGCGTGACTATGTGAACAACAAATTTGCCAAACTCGAGCGTCACTTTGACCATATCAACAACGTACATGTGGTGTTGAGCGTCGAAAAACTGAACCAGATCGCCGAAGCCAAGCTGCATGTCAGCGGGGGAGAGGTGTTCGCCAATTCGCAGCATGCCGACATGTATGCGGCGATTGATACCCTGCTGGATAAACTGGATCGGCAGATCATCAAGCACAAAGATAAGTTAAATCAAAAATAACTATGCAACTTGAACACATACTGAGTCGGGACTGCACCAAGAGTGCGGTCCCTTGTACCAGCAAGAAACGCGCGCTCGAGATCATCAGTGAACTGGCCGCAGAGCGCCTCGGTGCCTCCCGCCAGGTGCTGTTTGAGAGCCTGCTGGCGCGTGAAAAGATGGGCAGTACCGGGATCGGTGCCGGTATCGCCATTCCCCACGGTCGGATCGACGACGCTTTTGCCCCGACCGCCGTATTGATGACCTTCTCCGAACCCATCCCTTTCGATTCTATCGATAATCAACCGGTTGACCTGCTCTTTGCATTGCTGGTGCCGGAAAGCGAGTGCAAACAGCACCTCAAGACCCTTTCCCTGATGGCATCCAAGCTGGGTGACAAAGCCGTCTGCCGCCAGTTGCGCCAGGCGACCAGTGACGAAGAACTCTATCAGATCATGACGTCGGCCTGAGGCCGGGTCTGACACAGCCACGTTGGCGTGAGGGGACAAGATGCAGTTAATAGTGGTAAGCGGTCGTTCGGGCTCCGGCAAGACGGTAGCCCTGAGGGTGCTGGAGGATCTGGGGTACTACTGCGTGGACAACCTGCCGGTCAACCTGCTGCCTCAGCTGATCGTCTCGGTGGAGAGCCAGTATGACAAGCTGGCGGTCAGCATCGACGTGCGCAACCTGCCAGCCCAGACAGACAAGCTGGAGAGCCTGCTGAGCCAGGTTCGCAACGAGGGACGGGTGAAGTTTTCGAGCTTCTTCTTCGACGCGGACAACACCACCCTGCTCAAACGCTACGGCGAGAGCCGCCGTCTGCATCCCCTGTCCCGCAACAAGCTGTCGCTGGACGAGGCGATCCGGGAAGAGACCCATCTGCTGGCGCCGCTCTCCTCGACCGCCGACCTGCGCATCGACACCACCAACCTCAGCATTCACGATCTCAGCGAGCTCATCAAGACCCGGGTGCTCGGCAAGAAAGAGAACGAACTGGTGCTGGTGTTCGAGTCGTTTGGCTTCAAGTACGGCATTCCCAAGGATGCGGACTTCGTGTTCGACGCCCGTTTCCTGCCCAATCCGCACTGGATTCCCGAGCTCAAGCCCTTCACCGGCAAGGATGAGCCCGTGGCCAACTACCTCTCGAGCCAGCCCGACGTCATGCTGTTCATCCAGCAGATCGAGAACATGCTGGGGACCTGGCTGCCCCATCTGGAGCGCAACAATCGCAGCTATGTAACCGTCGGGATCGGCTGCACCGGTGGCCAGCACAGGTCGGTGTTCATCGCCGAGCGGCTCGCCAGCGCATTCCGGCTGCTTGGCAAGAACGTGCAGATCCGCCATCGCACGTTGGACAAGCGTTCAAACCCCGCCTGACACACAGGATGCTCAGATGACAGTTTCCGCCTCGGTAGAAGTCAAAAACAAGCTAGGCATTCACGCCCGACCGGCCATGATGCTGTTCGAGCTGGTACAGGGATTCGATGCCCACGTGTTGCTGCGCAACGAGGATGGCGTGGAGGCCGACGCGGACAGCGTGATCGGCCTGCTGATGCTGGACTCCGCCCAGGGCAAGCAGGTGGAAGTCCAGGTGGAGGGGCCCGAGGAAGTGGAGGCTCTGGCCGCCGTGGTGGCGCTGTTCACCTCGGGCTTCAACGAGGAATGAACGCCCCCCGTTGCCTCAGGGAGCGCTGCGCGCCAGCGCCTTGAAGGCGGCAAACTCCCGACAAGCCAGCAGGTTCCTGCTGGCTTTTTCGTTCATCAGCGCCAGAAACAGGTCGTAAAGCCCCATGGCCTCCTCGTAGTCGGCCTTGGCGATGGCCAGCACGAAGATCAGGGTGGCGCTCTCCCCGTTGCCCCAGTCGATGCCCTGTGGCGCCAGCACTGTATAGACCAGGGTGCGGCGCGCCAGCAGGCCGAGGGAGTGGGGCAGGGCGATGCCGTCCCCCAGCAGGGTGGAGACGATCCGCTCCCGCTCCTGCAATGATCCCCGAAAGCCGGTTTCCACCAGATCCTCCACCTCCAGCTGGCTGCAGATGCGATCAAACAGCGCCGCCTGACTGAGAGGTTCATCAAGCACCATGAAGTGGTCGGCATCGAAGTACTTGTCGAGCAGGTAGGGGCGGGTGCGATCGACCAGCACCAGCTTGCCGAGCTGCTCCAGCTGGTATTGGGTCGGGAAGGGGGCCACCTGCACCACGGGGGCATTTTTCTCGCTCACCTTGACGGTACTGATGACGAAATCCTGTTCGACCCGCACCAGCCCCTCGTAATCCCGCACCGACTCCAGCGTGGTCAGCTGAAGCTGGGGGTATTCCCGCCGGATACGCGCCTCCAGCACCCGGAAGGTGGCGTTGCCCGCATCGCACAGCAGCAGCGCCTGGGGGCGCCGGGTGTAACCGATGTCATGGTGGCGCTCCAGGCCGACCCCGATGTGGATCACCAGGTAGCCTATCTCGTGATGGGTCAGGTGGTAGGGGGTCTGCCTGATCCACTCCGAGATGGCCGCCAGCGTGATGTCGTAGGCGAGGGGATAGTACTGCTTGATGTGGTCCGCCAGCGGATTGTGGCTGCCAATCTGGTATTTGACCCGCAGCAGCATGGCGCCGATGTGGGTCTGCAGGTCGGCCCGCAATTGCGGATCGCCGCGAAGGTCATAAGGGTAGTGCTGGTGGATGTAGTCCAGCAGGTGCGCCACCAGTTGCTCGCTTTCGGTCGCCATGGCCGGGCTGAGCAGGGGCGTCTCCGCGGTGAGACGTGCCTGGATCTGGATGGCGAGGCAGGCGATCTCCTCCTGCCCCGGCGGGGTCAGGGTCGGCAGCTCGGCATAGATGTCGCGGGCCACCGCAGCCAGGGCCGGCGTGATGTCGTCGCTGGCAAACTGCCGCAACTCGTGGCCGGACGCCTGGCGCAGCAGGGCGACGGCGCAGTAGACGGTGACTTGCTGCAGGCTCTCGTCGGCCAGACGCAGCTGATGGCGACCGAGTTGCTCGTGAATGTGGTTGCCCACTACCTCCAGCGTCTTGCTGGGGCAGAGGGTGGGCAGCAGGCTCTGGAGCGGATGCCGGTGCAGCAGCTCCTGGCAGAGCAGCTGGGTGAGGCAGGCGCGGATCGCCGTCTCGCCCCCCTGGATGCGCATCCCCAGCCGGGGTCTGCTGTCGATGGCGAGCCCGAAGTGGGCGAGCCGCTCCCGTACCTCAGCCATGTCCCCCTGCAGCGCCGCCCGGCTCAGATACCAGGTGTCCGCCAGTTCGTCGAGCTTGATCCCCTGCTCCGCCGTCAACAGCAGGATCTGCAGGTGCAGCACTCGCTCGCGGCTGGTGCGGGGCAATCCGCTCTCCTGCTCCTGGGCCGCCAGCAGCGACTCGAACAGCCCCTGATTGTAGATCTTGAGCTGATAGCCGCTGCCGCGCTGGTGGATCAGGTGGGCACCCCGGGTGGCGATGAGCTCGTTCAGGGTCGCCACGTCGGTACGCACCGTACGGGTAGAGACGTTGAGGCGGCGGGCCAGCTCCTCCTGCGGCAGCGGCTCGGCGTGGAGCAGGGTGAGCAGTTGCTGGAGTCTGGGGTGGGGCAGCTTGATCATGAGGCGGGATCGGACTCCTGTCGCGGAATGAAATATCGATGTTAACAAGGGGGTCATTGACAAGCCAGGCACCGGTCAGTGATCGGACCGGTGCCTGAGGGTGTTGCTATGCCAGCAGTCCTTTCATCGTGGCCAGCAGGGTACGCACGTCCTCGGGACGGGTCTGACCGCTCTCGCTGTCGATGATGGAGCTGTAGATGTGGGGGATCACCTTCTCGACCCCGGCATCCAGCGCGATGCGCACTATCTCCTCGAAATTGTCGAGATCGATGCCGCCGGTGGGCTCCAGCCAGAAGCCGTGACGGGCGCAGGCCTCGGCCACCGCCTGATACTCGGCGCGGCAGGCCAGGCCTCCCATGGGGAAGAACTTGACCGAACTGCCGCCCATGTCCTTGAGCAGGGCGATGGCGGTGTCGATGGGCACAATGCCGTCCGGCTGCTGGCTGCTCAGGGGACCGGTGGAGATCTTCACCATCCCCGGGGTGCCGGTGGGGGAGACAAGGCCGTTCACCAGGGTGTCAGACTGGCCGAGCAGTGCCCGGCTGGCGCCAACGCCAGTGAACACCTGGTTGACGTGCTGGGGCTGCAGCTGGCGAGCCAGCTCGGCCACCATGGCGGACTGGCGCGGATCGCCGGCCCCCAGCCCGATGGAGAGGGCGTTGTCGATAAGCCTGGCGTAGGCCTGCATGTCAGCGACGGCGGAGGGCACATCCGGGTAGTTTTTGGAGAGCACACCGACCAGCACGTGGCCCTCGGCGGCTTCATAAATGTCGACGGCATTCTCTTTGGAACCTGCCAGCACGTTGAGACAGACCCGATCACGGTAGTAGTTGGGGGTAAGGGACATCAGTTGTTCTCCTGAACGAGGTGGGCGATGGCGGCATGGATCTGGTTGAGCTGGAGCTGGGTGACGCTGCGCACGTCTATCTCGATGTGTCCCTCGTTGGCCTTGTAGCCCCGGCAGTAGATGGCAGGCGTGCCCTGCTGCAGGCGGGAGACCACTTCCACCGTGGTCATGCCGATCTGCTGGTGGTCGAAGGCGATATCGGTGCGGGCGATGTCGCGCCCCGCGCTGTCCCACACTACCTTGGCGCTGATGCCGGGCAACTGGTTGAGGCGCTCGATGAAGGGGGTCATCTTGGCGACCATGGCGGCGCCGCTCTCCTTCTCCTTGGCCAGGGAGCGCTCGATGGCGTGGGTGAGGCCGAGGATCCCCTCCTTGCCCACCTTCATGGCACGGCCGATGCCGTTGGCCTGCTGCTTGACCCACTCCACGTACTGACGCTTGCCGAGCACCAGGCCGCTGGTGGGCCCTTCGATGGCCTTGGCGCCGCTGTAGATGACCAGATCCGCTCCCTGGTTGTAGTAGAGACGCAGATCTTCCTCGGCCGCCGCATCGACGATGAGCGGGATCCCGTGGGCCCTGGCCACCTCGGCCGCCTCGGACACCGACAGAATGCTCTTCTGCACGCAGTGGTGGGACTTGATGTAGAGGATGGCGGCGGTGTTGTCACTGATGGAGGTGGCCAGTTGGGCGGCAGAGCACTCGTTGGCGTAGCCGGCCTCCACCACCTTGCCGCCCCCCAGGTTGACCATGGTGCCGACGGGGGCGCCGAAGTTCACGTTGTGTCCCTTGGGCAGCACGATGTCGCTCGGCACATTGTGGGCATGGGCGTGCAACTGCTCGAGACGGTAGGGGTCGCCGCGCACTATCATGGCGGCCACCGACTGGGCGATGCCGGCGCTGGCGCAGGAGACCACCACCGCATCTTCAACGCCCAGCAGGTCGGCCAGGTAGGCGCCGGTCTTGTTGATCAAGTCTTTGACCTCGAAGTAGTGGCCGAGGCCGAAGTTGACCGCCTCGACCACCTCCTGCTCGGGGGTGGAGACGCCGAGGATGGTCATGCGCCCGGAGGCGTTGATCACCGGTTTGAGCCGGTATTTCTCATACACGGAAGGCATGGTGTGATTTCCCATAGTGAGTCAGAACCAGTTCGCCACCGACCAGGGCGGCGAGGGGCATCAGTTGCCGATCGCCACTGCGGGCGCCGGCTTCGGTATCGGTAAAGAGGGTGGGGCCGTTCATCACCTCGAACAGGGTCAGATCGGCATCGGCGCCCACCTCGAGTCGCCCCTTGCCGGACAGGCGCAGGGCGTCGGCGGCATGGTGGGTGACGCAGGCGAGCACCTGCTCCAGGCTCATGCCGATGGCGAGAAATTTCGACATCACATGGGCCAGGCTGTAGACGGGCCCCTTGATGCGGTTCTTGCAGTAGATGTCGGAGCTGATGGTGCGGGGCAGGATCCCCTGGGCAATAGCCAGCTCCGCCACCTCGAAGCTGAAGCTGGCGCCGCCGTGGCCGATGTCGAGCAAGAGCCCACGCCGCATCGCCTCGCGCACCGCCTGGCGCAGCTCGCCCGCCGGAGTCAGGATGCGATTCGGCTTGCCGTTGAAGCAGTGGGTCAGCAGATCGCCGTCCCCCAGCAGGGCGACGATCTCGTCCAGATCCGGCGGCGTGTTGCCCACGTGCACCATGAGCGGCAGGTTGCCGTTGGCCTGCTGGATCTGCTTGGCCATGCGCAGGGGTTGCAGACCGTTCTCACCCACCACGCTGCCGCTCATGCGTGCCTTGATGCCGACGATGAAGCCGGGATGGCGTCGAATGGCTGCCGAGGCGAGATCCATATCGAGGTCCCGGCTGTCCGCCAGCTCGTTTTGGCGCAAGAGACCGATGCGGGAGATGTTGAGCAGGGCGTGCACCCGGGTCTTGCAGGTGGCGGCTATGCGCTGGAAGTCGTCCACGTCGTCGGCGCCCGTGCTGCCGGCGTCGATGACGGTGGTGACGCCGGACGCCACCCCCACCTTGTCCGGTTCATCGCAATAGATGGGGGAGGCGGGATAGCAGTGGGTGTGGCCGTCGATCCAGCCGGCGCTCACATGCACCTGTCCGGCCAGAGTGAGGGTTTGCTTCGCCTCCGTGGTCTCTGGCAGCGCACCCAGGGCCGCTATCCTTCCGTCCAGGATGGCGATGTCGACGAGTTGCCCGTTTCCCAGGCGTCCCGCCCTGATGATCATGTCGTACATGCTGATGGCCTCGACAAGGCCGCCCCGAGGGGCGGCGGTGATTCCGGGCTTATGCCAGGGCGATGGGGAAGAAGGTGCCGAACAGCATGGCTCCCAGGATGGCGCCCCCCGTGATGGGCTTCTCCCAGAGGTAGAACACCAGGGCGCCCAGCAGGGATCCGATGCCGATGGGGATGGAGGCGCCCATGGCGGAGAGGATGATCAGAGGGCCGAGGAAGCGGCCCGAGCTGTTGCCGGCCCCCATCATGACGTCCGCCCCGTAGGTGGAGTCGCTCTGGTTGATGGTGAACTTGCGCGCCAGGATGATCACGTAACCGATGGCCAGACCAATCCCCATGCCGGTGATCAGGGAGGCGGTGAAGTTTTCCACTGGATAGACGATGCCTGCCCCCAGCAGCAGGGCGGGCACGCCAAGGCCGACCCCGGTCTGGATGGCGCCGCCGATGTCCAGGATCCCCACCAGGGAGCCCTCTATGATGCGGGCGAACAGGAAGCTGGCGCCAAAGGCGGCCACCGCACCGTAGGCGCCGGTGTCCATCCCGGCCTTGAGCATGGCAACGAAGGCCACCTCGTTGAAGGCGCCGACCCCGTAGAGGTAGAACATATGGGTACCGGCGAAGACGCCGGAAGAGAGCAGACCGACAAAGATGGGGAAGGACCAGTCGGCATACCAGAAGTTGTTTCTCAGTTTCTCATCCATGGTGTGATCCCTTATTTGCCGCTCAGCAGGTTGTGGACGTTCTCCAGCCACAGGGGGATCCCCAGGTGGAAGGACTCGATCAGTTTCATATCAAAGCCGCGGAAGAAGCCGCTCAGCACGAACAGCAGCACGATGGCGCTCATCATGACGCGGGTGACGTGGTTCCAGCCGCTCTCTTCCACGCCCTTGCCGATCAGGATGCCGAGCACCAGACCCGGTACGGCGTTGCCCATGATGAGCTGGGCCAGACCGCCGAAGATGGTGGCCCAGAAGCCGGACTTCTTGCCTGCCTCGATGGCGGCCAGCCAGAAGATCACCGGCATGACGGTGTTGACCAGCAGGTTGGCGGCGGGCACCAGCACCTTGACCGCGGTCACCTGCAGGGCGGCAGGTACGGCGGCGGCCGTGCTGTTGAGGAAGGCGACCACGATGGCACCAATGATGCCGCAGGCGATGGCCATCTTTTTGGGATCATGGAGGGTGGTGGCGAGATCCCGGTTCTTGATCATCAGGGCCGCTGCACCCCAGTTCGGCAGGATGCGGTGATCCACGTCCTGAGTGAAGGCGCCGGCCGCGACCGTGGAGGCCCAGGCGTTGAAGAAGAAGCCCAGACCGAACGAGAAGTGGGAGGCGGGGTCCCCTTCGCAGGAGTTGAGCTCGCCCAGGGTACGGAACGCGCCCATCCCCTGCACGGTCGGGGCGTGGAACATCCGCGCCGCGCCAGCCCCCACCCCGACACCTACCAGGCCGCCGATGATGAGTGACTTCATCAAAATGATTAGAAACATCCAACTTGTCCTTTTGGTTGTGGGGTCAGGCGAGGGTGAAGTCCACCTTGTCGACGTCCAGGCTGGTGACCTTGACGGTGATCGCCAGCCGGACCCGGTACTCGCGGCGCTGACGTGGCAGGAAGAAGAACAGGAACTTCTCCACCCGTACCGACTCCTCGGCCATGAGTACCTCGACCTCGAGGGGTTCGATGCGCAGCATCACCCGCGGGCTTTCCTTGAGCAGGCCGGGTTGCACCTGGCTGAGGGCGGCGGCAAACGCCTGCTGGCGGGTCGCGCCCTTGCCGTTGACGGTGACCTGGGTGGTGAAGTGTTCTTTCATCAGGCGCGTCCGTGTTTCTTGGCGAAGGCCTCGACCAGCTTCTGGCCCAGCTCTTCCTTGTCCATGAAGCCGAAACCCAGCACCACGCACCCCTCGTTGATGGCGGTGACGCCCTCCTCGATGGAGCGCATGCCGTAGCGGCACTTGTAGCCGTACTTGGTCTGGGCCGTGATGGCACCGGCGCCGCCGCTGCCGCAGAAGGAGATGCCAAGGTCGGCCTGCTCCCTGTTCATCACGTCACCAAGCTTCATGTCGGCGGCCATGCCGGGGATGACGGTCACGGTAGCGCCGGCGGCTTCTGCGCCCGCTCCCACTTTCTGACCCTTGCCGAGACGATCTCCAATCACGAGTTTGATGGCTGTCATTTAGCTTTCTCCTTTGACTGAGCTGAGCTCATTTTCTTTGGCAACTTCGAAATGGACGGACAACAGGTGCGCCTCCTCGTAGGCGAGTCGCTCCAGCCAGCTGACGACCTGCTCCGCCAGGCGCAGGGAGAGGGGGGAGATCTCCTCGAACAGGCTGAGGTCGACTTCCGGCAGGGATTCCCCGCTATGGGAGCGCCACACCATGGCCTTGACGTGGGAAGCCAGCATCTGCAGCTGCACCTCGTTGGGACGGATGCCCTGATCCGCCAGCAGGTTGTGGATGCGGGCCAGGGTGAGATCGGTCTTGCGCAGCAGCGCCGGGCTGTCCGGGGTAAGGGGACTGTCATGGGGGTCGGTATTCAAGGTCTGCTCTCCAGGCTGGCAGAAAGGATGGGAGCACCTTAAGGCGGGGGGGCGGCGGAGAGGAGGCAGGTTTTTTCCGATTCGAAATGGAAATCCGGAGGAAACGGCGTCGGGAGAGGCCATTTTTGTGGTCAAGAGGGAGAAAAGGGGGGATCAGGGGACGGTGAGGCGTGATCGGAGTCGCGTTTTGGCGGTTCCGCCCCCCGAGGACGCATCGGTGAAAACCGTGAGTCATCTCACGAACAAGCGGGAGCCGGAGGGCTGCAGATACAAGAAAGGGCCCTCTCGGACCCTGCGAAGGTGTGCCGGTCAGGTGGCGGGGACGGCGCCGCTGGTCGGCAGGTTCTGATTCTGGTAGCGAAGATCCTCTTCGATGACGACTTCGACGTCCAGCGGCTTGCCATTGCGGATCACCGAGATGATGAGCCTGGTGCCAGGGCGGCTCTCGACGATCTTGTCCATGACGGGACGCACGCCCGTGATGGCCTCGCCGTTGATCTTGAGCAGCACGTCTCCGCGCCTGAGGCCGGCCTTGGTGGCGGGACCGTTGGGATCCAGGCTCTCCACCACCAGGCCCTGCAGATCTCCGAGGTTCAGCATGCGCGCCACTATGGGGTTGATCTCGACGCTGGAGATGCCGAGGTAACCTCGGATCACCCGGCCGTTGGCGATCAGCTCGTCCATGATGCGCTTGGCCAGCTTGTAGGGAATGGCGAAGCTGATGCCGTAGCTCTCCTGGTTGCCATTGAGGTGGTAGGCGGCGGTGTTGATGCCCACCAGGTCGCCGCGGGCATTGACCAGAGCCCCTCCCGAGTTGCCCTCGTTGATGGCGGCGTCGGTCTGCAGCAGATCCTGCCGGCCGTTGCTGTCCGGCCCCATGCTGGAAAGGCCGATGCGGCCGGTGGCACTGATGATGCCCTGGGTGATGGTCTGGCCTACGTTATAGGGGTTGCCGATGGCGAGCACTACGTCCCCCACGTCCGGCAGACGCTCCGGATCCTGCGGGATCACCGGCAGGTTGTCCGATTCGATGTAGAGCACCGCCAGGTCGGTCAGCTGATCGGTGCCGACCAGCTCGGCGCTGAATACTCGCCCATCCTGCAGGGCGACGATGATCTGATCCGCGTCGGCGATGACGTGATAGTTGGTGAGCACGTGGCCGCGCTGGTTCATGATGACGCCGGAGCCCAGCCCCTGGGGC
This sequence comes from Aeromonas sp. XH, assembly GCF_033348475.1. Classification (NCBI taxonomy): domain Bacteria; kingdom Pseudomonadati; phylum Pseudomonadota; class Gammaproteobacteria; order Aeromonadales; family Aeromonadaceae; genus Aeromonas; species Aeromonas sp. XH. Next base: position 412,812 of record NZ_CP137630.1, read on the forward strand.
CTGAGTTCGGCCTTCTCGCCGCGATTGCCGGCGAAGCTGCGGGTGTAGATGTTGACGACGGCCGGGCCGGCCCTATGGGCGGCGTAGGAGAAGCTCAACTCGCGAGCACTGGTGATGAGGCCCGGCAGGGGAGCGCCGCCGCGAAAACTGGGAAACAACAGCAACAGGAGTGCAGCCACGGTGAGGCCAAAGCCGACAGACTTGCCCAAGTAACTGATCAAAGGTGGGATTTTCATGTCATTCTCGTCCGTACACGCTGCGCGCAGAGAATAACATCATCGGTGGATAAAAATCACCCGCGGCGGTTGCCGCGGGTGTGAGGGACTTAACGGATCACCAAATAGAGGGAGGAGTCGCCGCGCTGGATGTTCAGCGCCAGCACGTCCGGCTTGTTCTTCAGTGCCTTGGTCAGTTCACCCATGGAGTTGATGCGCAGGCGGTTGACCCCGATGATGATGTCGCCCTTCTGCAGGCCGGAGGCGGCCGCAGGGGAGCGCGGATCGATGTCGGCCACGGCCACGCCGGTCACCGGCTCCGTGGTGGTGCTGAGCTTGGCCCCTTCCAGTGCCGGGTGCAGGGCGCTGGCGAGGATCTCGCTGTCATCGGCCTTCTTCAGGGTGACCTTGACGGTCTGCTCCTTGCCGTCGCGGATGAGGCCGAGGGCGACCTGCTTGTCGGCCCCCATGGTGGCGATCTTGGCGCGCAGCTCACCGAAGGAGCGGATGGGCTTGCCGTCGATGCTGATGATGATGTCGCCCGCCTTGATACCCGCCTTGGCGGCGGCGGAGTCGGGCATGACCTGGTTGACGAAGGCGCCGTCCTTCTTGTTGTAGCCGAAGGTCTTGGCGATCTCGCTGGTGAGCTCGGTGCCGGTGATCCCCAGCTGGCCGCGGCGCACTTCACCATACTTCACGATCTGCTCGGACAGGTCGCGCACCATGTTGGACGGGATGGCGAAGCCGATGCCGATGTTGCCGCCGTTCGGGCCCAGGATGGCGGTGTTGATGCCGATCAGCTCGCCGCGCAGGTTGAGCAGGGCGCCACCGGAGTTGCCCGAGTTGATGGCCGCATCGGTCTGGATGAAGTTCTCCAGGTTCTCGATGTTGAGGCCGCTGCGTCCCAGGGCGCTGACGATGCCGGAGGTGACGGTCTGGCCCAGGCCGAACGGGTTGCCGATGGCCAGGGCGTAGTCACCCACCCTCAGCTCGTCGGAGTCGGCAAACTTGATCTGCACCAGATCCTCGGCCTTGATCTGCAGCAGGGCGATGTCCGACTGCTTGTCCTCGCCGATCTTCTTGGCCGCGTACTCGCGACCGTCTTTCAGGTTGACCTTGATCTCGTCCGCCTCGTGGACCACGTGGGCGTTGGTGATCACGTAGCCCTTTTTGGCATCGATGATGACGCCGGAGCCCAGCGCCTGGAACGGCTGCTCGCTCACCTGCTCGTCAGGCATGTTGGGGCCGAAGAAGAAGCGGAACTGTTCCGGCAGACGCTGGCGGGTGATCTTCTTGCCAGAGACGGAGATGTTGACCACGGCAGGGGTCACCTGCTCGAGGACGGGGGCCAGGCTCGGCATCTCCTGGCTGTTCGCCGACAGGGGCAGGGCGGCTTGTGCCGGTGCTGCGGACAGGGCGATACCGACACTGAGGGCTAAGACACTGAATACAGAAAGAGATTTACGCATATGAGAAACAGCTCCCAGAAAAAGTTGCAGTGCAATCGTCAAGGTCTGACCACGATAAGGCGTAATTAGTTCCACCAGAGACTAGCCTGGCTGCTTGAGCAGACCGGAGGCACCCGCGTAATCGCGGGGGGGTTGACCCGGCTCTTCACCGGTAGAGGCGTCGCTTGTCTCTTCCACCTGAGGTTCACGGAACAGCGGCTCCTGCGCCTTGGCTAGGAACTTGCTCTGTTCGGCCATGTGGCGATAGAGGGTCTGGTACTGTTCGGCCAGTTGCTCCATCAGGGCGGCGCTGTCGGCGAAGTGGGTGGTGATCTGGCCCTGATAGCTCTCCAGCTCCTTGTGAGCCTTTTTCAGCTCCTGTTCCAGGCGTCCGGCATCCCGGCTGCGGACAGTGAAACGGCCGATCAAGACGCCGATGATCAGGGCGGCAACCGCCAGCAGGATCCCGTTAAGCAGAGTCATAGAAGCTCCTTGTTACAGCTAAATCGATGAATTTGAAGCGGTCGGATTGACCGCAACGCCTCGTTGGCACTATACCGTGCCCCCCGAGAGCGTGATACCATTTTGTCCCTCATTCAGGGACTTGGAGGCGGTTTACAGGATGACCCCGCAGCAAAAATATCAGCAGGATTTGCAGCGTCCCGGCTTTGTGGCCGACCCGGCCCAGGCCATGGCCGTGGCCCGCCTGGAGCGACTCTATCAGGATCTGTGTGCCAGCCCGACTCCGACCAGATCCCGCGGCCTGCTGGGCTGGCTGCAAAAGCCGAAGAGCCGCGACCCCATCCAGGGGTTATATATGTGGGGCGGTGTGGGCAGAGGCAAGACCTGGCTGATGGATACTTTTTTTGAGAGTCTGCCGGGAGAGCGCAAGTTGCGCATCCACTTCCACCGTTTCATGCACAGGGTGCATGACGAGCTCAAGGGGCTGACCGGGCAGGCCGATCCACTCAAGCTGATCGCCCGCAAGCTGGCCGACGAGACAGATGTCATCTGTTTCGACGAGTTCTTCGTTTCAGACATCACGGATGCCATGCTGCTGGGCACCTTGTTCCAGGCGCTGTTCGGGCACGGCGTGGTGCTGGTGGCCACGTCGAACATACCGCCGCAGGATCTGTATCGAAATGGCCTGCAGCGGGCCCGTTTCCTGCCGGCCATCGCGCTCATCGAGCGCCACTGCGAGGTACTCAACGTGGATGGGGGCATCGACTACCGTCTGCGCACCCTGGAGCAGGCGGAGATCTATCACTTTCCGCTGGACGAGCAGGCCAGGTGCAACCTCGACCGCTATTTTGGGCAACTGACCGGGTTGCCTCAGGCGAGCCCCACCAGGCTGGAGGTCAATCACCGCCAGCTGAGTGCGTTGGGGATGGGGGAGGGGGTGCTCTACATGGAGTTTGAGCAGCTCTGCTGCACTCCGCGATCCCAGGGAGACTACATCGAGCTGGCCCGGGAGTTTCACACCGTGCTGCTGGCCAATGTACAGCCCATGGGCTCGGGGACGGACGATGCCGCCCGCCGCTTCATCGCCATGGTGGACGAGTTCTATGAGCGGCACGTGAAGCTCATCCTGTCGGCGGCGGTGCCCATGCAGGCGCTCTATGGCAACGGCCTGCTGAATTTCGAATTCAAGCGTTGCCTTTCACGGCTCCAGGAGATGCAATCGCACGAATACCTTGCCAGAGTGCACCTTCCTTAGTCACAATACCGCGCCTGCCAGTCGGATGGGCATCTGCGGCAGGTAGGGCCGGGCGACATTTGCTGGTTTCATGGCAGTGAAATTAGCAGGTGATATTTAAGGCAACTTCACTTATAATCGCCCGGCCCACGTTACAGCTGTCGATAAGACAGCAACACTTTAAGCTTTACTTGTATTCGAAGGGGTACAGGTAGGCCATCGTTTGTTGTTTGTGGGAGAGCCCCCATAAGCAATTGGGTCTGTAACAGGTAATTGGGTTTAACTTAATGAAAACTTTCGTTGCCAAGCCAGAAACCGTAAAACGTGACTGGTACATTGTGGACGCAGAAGGTAAAACTCTGGGTCGTATCGCAACCGAGATCGCTGCTCGTCTGCGTGGTAAGCACAAAGCCGAGTACACTCCGCACGTTGACACCGGTGACTACATCATCGTTGTAAACGCCGAGAAGGTACACGTAACCGGTAAGAAATTTACCGACAAAATGTACCACGCTCACTCCGGTTTCCCGGGTGGTATCAAGTCCATCAGCTTTGACAAGCTGATTCAGCGCAAGCCGGAAATGGTAATCGAAGCTGCCGTCAAGGGCATGCTGCCGAAGGGCCCGCTGGGCCGTGCCATGTTCCGTAAGCTGAAAGTTTACGCAGGCGCAGAGCACGCTCATGCTGCTCAGCAACCTCAAGTACTGGATATCTAACGGGAACTGGCAACATGGCAGAAAATCAATACTACGGTACCGGCCGTCGCAAAAGCTCCACTGCTCGCGTCTTCATCAAAGCGGGTAGCGGTAAAATCGTAATCAACCAGCGCTCCTTGGAGCAATACTTCGGCCGTCCGACTGCCCGCATGGTAGTTCGTCAGCCGCTGGAACTGGTCGAGATGACCGAGAAACTGGATCTGTACATCACCGTTAACGGTGGTGGCATCTCCGGTCAAGCTGGTGCGATCCGCCACGGTATCACTCGTGCTCTGATGCAGTACGACGAGACCCTGCGTTCCGAACTGCGTAAAGCAGGCTTTGTTACTCGCGATGCCCGTAAGGTTGAGCGTAAGAAAGTCGGTCTGCACAAAGCGCGTAAGCGTCCGCAGTACTCCAAGCGTTAATCCGCTTTTGGTACGCACTCTCACGAGTGTCAAAAAAGCCTGGCCACGTGCCAGGCTTTTTTTATTGGTAATCTTACATACGTCAATGCTAAGCATACGTCACAAAAGACAAAAATTTGTGTATTTATTGTTTTTGCCCCTCGCTTCCCTTTCTTGTCAAATTGTTATCTTTTCTTTAAAATTTCCATGGTCTTTCTGTGTCAATTGCCACTCCGCTTCCGCCGCAGTTGTCAGGGAGAGGAGATAGGAAACGGGGACACTATAAGAATGAGCGGAGTCCACATGGGAGAGTTTTTGGATGAGCAATGCGCCAGTTGATACCGGTCGCCGCAGATTTCTTACCTGGTCAACGGTTGCCGTTGGCGGAGTAGGAGCTGCTTTTACCGCAGTGCCGTTTATAAAGTCATGGAACCCGAGTGCCAAAGCCAAAGCGGCGGGCGCACCGGTAGAGGTGGATATCAGCAAGTTGGAGCCGGGTCAGCTGATCCGCGTCGAATGGCGCGGCAAGCCGGTCTGGGTGGTGAAGCGTACCAAGCAGACGCTGGATGCCCTGGCTGCCCACGATAGTCAGTTGCGAGATCCATCCTCGGACGAACCACAGCAGCCGGACTATGCCCACAACGGCTACAGATCTATCAAACCCGAGATCTTCGTTGCCGTGGGCATCTGTACTCATCTGGGCTGTTCCCCCTCCTACCTGCCGGACAGCTTCGGCGAGCAGGTGCAAGGGGTGACCTCCGGCTTCTTCTGCCCGTGCCATGGTTCCAAGTTCGATATGGCCGGTCGGGTGTTCCAGGGCGTGCCCGCACCGCTGAACCTGGTCATTCCGCCATACCAATTTCTTAGCGACACCACCATTCTGGTGGGTGCCGATGGCAAGGAGGCCTGACCATGTTTGCCAAACTCATGGGCTGGATTGACGATCGTTTCCCGCTCACGGCCATGTACAACGATCACATGGCCAAGTATCCGGCTCCCAAGAACCTGAACTTCTGGTACTTCTTCGGTTCCCTCGCCATGCTGGTGCTGGTCAACCAGATCATCACGGGCATCTGGCTCACCATGAACTACAACCCGTCGGCAGAGGGGGCCTTCGCCTCCGTCGAGTACATCATGCGGGATGTGGATTACGGCTGGCTGCTGCGCTACATGCACTCCACCGGCGCCTCCGCCTTCTTTGTGGTGGTCTATCTGCATATGTTCCGCGGCATGATCTACGGCTCCTACCAGAAGCCGCGCGAACTGCTGTGGATCTTCGGCATGCTGATCTTCTTGGTGCTGATGGCAGAAGCCTTCATGGGCTATCTGCTGCCCTGGGGCCAGATGTCGTTCTGGGGGGCCCAGGTCATCATCTCGCTGTTCGGTGCCATTCCGGTCATCGGTGACGATCTGACCCTGTGGATCCGCGGTGACTACGTCATCTCGGGCGCTACCCTGAACCGCTTCTTCGCGCTGCACGTGATCGCACTGCCGCTGGTGCTGGTGATGCTGGTGGCCATGCACATCCTGGCGCTGCACGAAGTGGGTTCCAACAACCCGGACGGTATCGACATCAAGAAGCACAAGGACGAGAACGGCTGGCCGCTGGATGCGGTGGCATTCCACCCCTACTTCACCGTCAAGGACATGATCGGTGTGGCCGGTTTCCTGTTCTTCTTCTGCGCCATCATCTTCTTCAAGCCGGACATGTGGGGTTACTTCCTCGAGAAGCCGAACTTCGAGGTGGCGAACGGGCTGAAGACCCCGGCGCACATCGCCCCGGTATGGTACTTCACTCCCTTCTACGCCATCCTGCGGGCGGTGCCGGACAAGCTGCTGGGGGTCGTCATGATGGGGCTCTCCATCGTCGTGCTGTTCCTGCTGCCCTGGCTGGATCGCTGCAAGGTGCGTTCGGTACGCTATCGCAGCACCCTGCATAAGCTGAACATCGCCCAGTTCGTGGTCTGCTTCATCATTCTGGGTGTGCTGGGGGTGTTGCCATCGACCCCGACGCTGACCCTGATTGCCCAAATCTGTACTCTGGGTTATTTCGGGTTCTTCGTCCTGTTGTTCTTCTACAGCAAGAATGAGCGCACCAAGCCGCTGCCGGAGAGGGTGACATTCAAATGAAAAGAATAATTTTTGCAGTGCTGGCCCTTCTGCCCGGTCTGGTGTTGGCCGCGGGCAGCGGCTTTCCCCTCGACAAGGCGCAGTACGACCTGAGTGACAAGGCATCCTTGCAACGGGGCGCCGCCACCTTCATGAACTACTGTGCCGGTTGCCACTCCACCCAGTATCAGCGTTACAACCGGGTGGCCGCCGACATCGGCATTCCGGAAGATCTGATGAAGGAGAACCTGATCTTCACTGGCGCCAAGATTGGCGACCTGATGAAGAGCGCCATGTCCGAGAAGGATGCGGCCAAGTGGTTCGGTGCGCCGCCCCCTGACCTGACCCTGGTCGCCAGGGTGCGGGGCGCTGACTGGGTGTATACCTATCTGCGCTCCTTCTACGTGGACGAGACCCGACCGTTCGGAGTGAACAACGCCGTCTTCCCGTCCGTGGGCATGCCTCACGTACTGGAGCCGCTGCAGGGGACGCCCCGCGCCGAATTCACGACCCACAAGGTCGATGGCGTCGATGTCCAGCAGGTTGTCAGCATCAAATCTGACGGCAACGGTGAAATGAACAACGAAGAATATGATCAGACGGTACTGGATCTGGTAAACTTCTTGGTCTACTCGGCTGAGCCGGTGCAGCAGGAGCGCGAACGCATGGGCTTCTGGGTGCTCGGTTTCATCGCTATCTTCTTCATCTTCACTGTGCTGTTGAAGAAGGAATTCTGGCGCGACGTTCACTAAGCGACCAGATCGGAGTAATATGACGCACGGCAATGAAGACAGACATGCTTCATTGCCGTTTCTGCTTTTTAATGACGGGAGGGTTCAATGGCTGTAGCTGCCAATAAGCGTTCGGTAATGACGCTGTTTTCCGGTGCCAACGATATGTTCAGCCATCAGGTGCGCATTGTCCTGGCGGAGAAGGGTGTTAGCGTGGATATCTGCCAGGTGGATCCTGCCAACCTGCCGGACGAGTTGGCCGAGCTGAACCCGTACGGCACTGTGCCGACCCTGGTGGATCGCGAGCTGGCTCTGTACACCTCGCGCATCATCATGGAGTACCTGGACGAGCGTTTCCCGCACCCGCCCCTGATGCCTGTCTATCCGGTGGCGCGCGGCAACAGCCGTCTGATGATGCACCGCATCGAGCTGGACTGGTACTCCCTGGCCGACAAGATCATGGCGGGCACGGATACCGAAGCCGCCCGTGCCGAGCTGCGTGACAACCTGCTGGCCATCGCCCCCATCTTCGGCGAGATGCCCTACTTCATGAGCGAGGAGTTCGGTCTGGTGGACTGCTACATGGCTCCGCTGCTGTGGCGTCTCCCGAGCCTGGGTATCGACTTCACCGGTCGTGGCGCCAAGGAGCTGAAGGCCTACATGGTGCGCCTGTTCGAGCGCGAATCCTTCCAGGCTTCCCTGACCGAAGCCGAGCGCGAGATCCGCGCCGGCGTATGAGCATGGAACCGACGATGACCCCCAGTCGCCCGTATCTGTTGCGGGCGTTTTTCGACTGGTTGCTGGATAACGACCTGACCCCTCATCTGGTGGTCAATGCGAACATCCCCCATGTGATGGTGCCGATGCAGTTCGTTCAGGATGGCCAGATCGTCCTGAACATTGCGCCTCGGGCCGTTGGCCAGTTCCACATGGATAATGATGCAGTCAGCTTCAGCGCCCGTTTCGGTGGCGTGTCGCAGCAGGTCTACATCCCGATGGCGGCCGTACTGGCCATCCACGCCCGGGAGAACGGTGTCGGGACCCTGTTCCCGCCCGAGCCTGGCTACGATCTCTGGCTGGAGCAGGCGGAAACCCAGATACAGCCCGAGCCGGACCCCGAGCCGCCACGCCCCTCGGGTCGCCCGACTTTGAAAGTCATCAAATAAAAAAACGCAGCCGATTGGCTGCGTTTTTTATGGGTTCGGGTGACGCGATCAGTTCTGGGCGAACTCGAAGGCCTTGATCACCTGCTTGACCCCGCTGACGTGGCGTGCGATCTCCACGGCCTGATCCCCCTCCTGACGCGTCACCAGACCGATCAGGAACACCTCGCTGTTCTCGGTGACGACCTTGACCTTGGTGCTGTCGAAGTTCTTGGTCCCCAGCATGTCGGCCCGCACCTTGGAGGTGATCCAGGTGTCGTTGCTGCGCACCCCTATGCTGACCGGCTTGCCGAGACGCAGCTCGTTATAGACGTGGCGTACCCCTTCGATGCGGGCCACTATCTTGCCCGCCTCCTGCTTGTAAGCGTCAGAGGGTGTCTGGCCGACCAGCAGAACGCGGCCATTGTTGCTGTAGACGCTGATCTTGCTGGCCGCGCTCAGGGGCTTGTTGTCGGCCAGCAGATTGGCCGCCTTCAGCTCAATGGTCTGATCGTCCCACTGGGCGCCCAGGGTGCGACGATCCCCGGTCGCCTTGGCGGTACCGGCTGCACCGCCAACCACCACGGCTGCGCAGCCTTGCAGCAGCAAGGCGCCGGTCAGAAGGACAAATGCGAGAATGGGCTTCTTCATGGTTTCAGTCTTCCTGTTGCGGGAAAAGAGTCTGGTCGATGAGATCACACAGGCAGTGCAGGGTCAACAGATTCACTTCCAGAATGCGAGGGCGGCGGGCGGACGGCACGCGGATCTCCACGTCATTGGGTCCGAGCAGACCGGCGATCTCTCCCCCGTCTCCGCCACCCAGCACTATGATGGTCATGTCGCGGGAGAGGGCGGCCTCGGCGGCCTTGATCAGGCTGCGACTGTTGCCCGTGGTGGTGATGACCACCAGGATGTCGCCGGGCTGACCCAGGGCCCGGATCTGCTTGGCATACACCTCTTCGAAACCGTGATCGGTGGCGATGGCGCTGATGGTGGCCATGTCGGGGGTCAGAGCCAGTCCGGGCAGAGAGGGGCGGGGCGTCTCATAGCAGTTGACCAGCTCGGAGATGAACAGCTGTGCCAGCGCGGAGGAGGGGCCATTGCCGCACGCCATCACCTTGTGGCCGTTGAGCAGGCAGATGGTCAGCATCTGTGCCGCCGTGTGGATGGCGTCCGGCAGCGCCTCTGCGGCGGCGATCTTGGTCTGGATGCTCTCGGTGTAATTCTCTTTGATCGGGTCTGTCATGGAGTCCTCTTAAAACGCGTTCTGGATCCAGTCCGGCTGGTCACCCTCGAACGCGATCACATCGAATCGACAGGCCTGGCTGGCCTCGTTGATGGCATGTTGCTTGAAATAGTGGCGTGCGGCCAGCACGATCTTGTGCTGCTTGCGCCGGGTGACCGAGCTGGCGGCTCCGCCATGGCTGGCTTGAGCGCGATATCTGACCTCGACGAACACCAGGGTTTCCCCCTGGCGCATGACGAGGTCGATTTCACCACCGCGGCAGCGGTAGTTGCGGGTCACGGGTTGCAGGCCACGGGCCTGCAACCAGCGTTCCGCTACTTGCTCAAAGTGCTGTCCCTTGTTCGTCGCCGCCGATGGCAACAGGTTCAACCACTGCTGGTGCAGTTGTGCCAGTAGCCTCTTCATGGGTCGCGTCCTCCAGCTGGGGCACCGCGCTGTCGCTGACCAGCTGGCCATTCTGGTAGGTGGCCCAGTCCAGCATGCGCACTATGTTGCCCTGAGGATCCACGCTCAGCTGACCGCTCATGCCCGGTTGCTGCATGGCGTTCAGCTTGCGCATCTGCTGCAGGTTGCCAGCCAGGCCGACGGCATCGTAGCCGAGGGCGAACAGGCGCAGCAGGTCCCCCTGGGTTTGCGGCCAGAGCAGGGCAATCTGTTCACGTTGCTTCTCATAGCCGCCCAGCAACAGCGGCATCTCGGAGATGTGCATGCCGTTGAGCTCGGAGGCGACCTCGGTCGCGCCGCTGTCATAGCCGCGCGCGCTGCTGTAGATGGGCAGGCTGCCCATGGGATTGACCGAGATGTCCACATAGGGCTTGATCATCCGGGTTTCCAGGCTGTTGGCCACCACGTAGACGGCGTCTATGCTGCGCGGCGTCGCATCGGACAGCTGGACTATCTCCCCGGCACGGGCGGTGGATCGGCCGCTCAGGGCGTTCTTGACCATGCCCTGCACCTCGTTGCGCGCGCCGAAGGTGGCAACCACGGGTTTCTCCTGGCTGACGCCGGCCCAGGCCAGCTCGAACGCCTTGATGCTGCTGTAGCCAATCCGGCCTTGCGCCGCGATCAACAGCGGCTTGCGATAGCCCTGCCCATAGAGATACTGCGCGGCCTGGCTCGCATCGGCGGCGGCGGAGAGGGAGAAATAGAAGGTGTTGTCGTTGACGATGGGCTTGTCCAGCTCGTTCAGCGCCAGCACGGGCACGGTCGGGTTGGACTTGAGCAGATCCTCGACCTGGTCCTTGAGCAGCGGGCCTATGATCATGTTGGCCCCTTCCTGGATCGCCTGCTTGTAGAGATCCCCCATCGCCTTGCCCTGGGTGTCGTAGAAGTTCAGGGTGAACTGTCCCTGATTCTCCTTGTAGGACATCAGCATGCCGTTGCGGATGGCGGCGCCCTGGGTTTCCAGATTGCCGGAGAGGGGCAGGAAGACGGCGACCTGCTGCAGCGGACCTGCATCCGTGGTGGCGAGATCACCCAGGCCGGCCGGCATGTCGCTCTGGGCCGGATGGTTCGGGAAGGCTTGCTTCCAGCCGGCGAGCTGGCGGGCAAGCTGGCTCGGCTGGGCGCCGAATTCGTTCACCAGGGCGGCCAGTCGCAGCCAGCCGGTGGTGACGTCGGGGGCCGGCGCCTCTTCCAGAGCCTGCAGGGTGGAGGGGGTCATGCTCTTGAGCAGAGACCAGATCTGCTGATGGTTGGTGGCCAGCTCATTCTTGGCCAGGTAGGGCTCCAGCAGGATCAGCGACTTGGCGGCACCGAACTTGTTGTTGATGTCCAGTTGCAGCACCACGCGCTGGCGGTACCAGTCCTTCTGGGTATCGGCATCCAGCGCCACCTCGGGTTTGCCCTCCAGCAGGATCAGCGCCTGGTTGGCGTTGCCCTGGGCGAGCAGCAGGTGCGCTTGCAGCAGCTGCAGTTGCGCCTGCTGCTCCGGGCTCTGGGCCTGCTTCTGCAACTGCTGGTACAGGGCGGCAGCCGGCTTGGCCTGGCCGAGGGCCAGGTAGCTGCGCGCAGCCATCACCTGCCAGACGAAGGCTTCCGCCGGCTTGGCGGGATCCACCTGCTCCAGATACCACTGGGCATTCTTGGTCAGATCCGAGAAGGCCGACGGCATGCCGGGCTGTCCGGAAGGTTGATTGGGCTCCGACGCACAGGCGGCAAGCAGGACTGCCGCGAGTAGGATGCCGAAGAGTCGTGATACACTTAGCTGCTTTGTAACCCGGTTCAAGTTCATTCCCCGACCAGTGTTGAAATTCTCCATAGTGTAAACGGGCCAATATGGCGACACAATTGTCGGGACGCTCGGAGATCCCATGAGTGACATCCCAACCCTGTATATAGTCCCCACCCCCATCGGCAATCTGGCGGATATCACCCAGCGAGCATTGGACACTCTGCGCCGCGTCGATCTGGTGGCCGCCGAGGATACCCGGCACACCGGCATCCTGCTCGGCCACTACCAGATCTCGGTGCCGACCTTCGCCCTGCACGATCACAACGAGCAGCAGAAGGCGGACGTGCTGATCGGCCGGATCAAGGAGGGCAAGAGCGTGGCCCTGGTCTCCGATGCGGGCACGCCCCTCATCAGCGACCCCGGCTATCATCTGGTCACCCGTTGTCGCGAGGCCGGGGTCAAGGTGGTGCCGCTGCCCGGTCCCTGCGCCGCCATCACGGCGCTCTCGGCGGCCGGCCTGCCCACCGACCGCTTCGCCTTCGAGGGTTTTCTGCCCGCCAAGGCCAAGGGGCGGGATGATCGCCTGCAGGCGGTGATCGAGGACACCCGCTCCCTGGTGTTCTATGAGTCTCCGCGCCGGGTGCAGGAGACGGTGGAGGCCATCGCCCGTATCCTGGGGGAGCGCCAGGTAGTGGTGTGCCGCGAACTGACCAAGACCTTCGAGTCCATTCACGGGCTGCCCGCCTCCGAGATGCTGGCCTGGCTCGGGGAAGACGAGAACCGCTGCCGCGGCGAGATCGTGCTGGTGGTGGCGGGGGCCAGCAAGGAAGAAGAGGAGCTGCCGGCGGAGGCGATCCGCACCCTGGGGCTGCTGGTGGCCGAGCTGCCGCTCAAGAAGGCGGCGGCCCTCACCGCCGAGATCCACGGGGTGAAGAAGAATGCCCTCTACAAGTACGGTCTCGAGCATCATTAATTGTCGTAATCGGGAATTGCCGGTTTACCCCGTCCGCTTCACGAGGCTATAATCCGCGCCTCGGAGTTGGCTGGGCAATCGCTGCTTCGTCGTTGTGTCCCTTGGGACAGACGGGCGGAGGGGAGGAAAGTCCGGGCTTCATAGGGCAGGGTGCCAGGTAACGCCTGGGGGGCGCGAGCCTACGACCAGTGCAACAGAGAGCAGACCGCCGATGGCCCGCAAGGGATCAGGTAAGGGTGAAAGGGTGCGGTAAGAGCGCACCGCGCGACTGGCAACAGTTCGTGGCACGGTAAACTCCACCCGAAGCAAGACCAAATAGGCCCCTATTGGCGCGGCCCGCGTTGGGGGCGGGTAGGTTGCTTGAGCCAGCGAGCGATTGCTGGCCTAGAGGAATGATTGCTACCCGGGGCAACCCGGTACAGAACCCGGCTTACAGGCCGACTCCGACCTACTTCAGGTAAGCGATTACCTTAAAATCCCGGCACCCCAGGTGCCGGGATTTTTATTTTCCGGCTTGCCATGCCCCCGCGTGGCGCCTTTTGGGGTTTTGTAATAAAGTTCTCGCCCGTTTCGGTCGCTCTGTATCGGCTGGACTATTGGTATCGATCGCGCGGCCGGCCTGATGAGAGTCGCCATATGGCAGCAGGACGAGATGAAAATGGCAAAGGTGGATTTGTAATGTCATCAAGCGGCGTAATGCTCACACCTTCCCGGTTGCTCTGTGCCGAGCGTGGCAGAGCCCTTCCTCAATATGACTTGCTGGGGGTTGAACGCGCCAATCAGGCGCGCCTCAAGCAGCTCAATGCCCAGCTAGGCTCTTTTTCCCAGCAGGTATCGGGCTGCATGGCCCAGTTGTTCAATGCGGCGGACTGCGACCTGGCTTACCGGGATTTTTCCTCCGCGCTCCCGCAGGAAGGGGACGAGCCGCTGATCTGGGTCGAGGCCCGCACCCCGCTGGATGCCCAGCGCGTTGCCTACTTCTCCATTGCTCCCGCCGTCATCTATCGGCTCGCCGTGCTGTTTTTCGGGGGCTCTCTGCAACACGAGGGAAACCCGGTCGCCCATGGCAGGGGATTGACCGACACCGAGCAGCGGTTGCTGCTGCGGCTCTGCCAGTATCAGGTGGAGATCTGGTCCGCCTGCCAGGGCCAGGGAGACCTCGCCTGGCAGCTCACCCTGACCACCCGGGATGCGGTGCCGGCGAGCCGGCTCTGGGTGGCGCAGGCCGGCATGCTGGCGGGGGGCAGTCAGCATGACTGGCAGTTCTGGCTGGCTCCCCCCGAGGAGGCCCTCAGCATCGGCGGTCAGACTGTGCAGCAGGCACAGCTGGAGCAGGCCCTGGTCCAGGTGCCGGTGCGGCTGCGGGTGGTCATGGGCCAGATGTCCATGACCCTGGCCGATCTGGAGTGCCTCAAGGTGGGAGATGTGCTCTCGCTGGATTTACCCGAGGTGGTGCCGGCCCTGATCGGCTACCGCCCCTGTTTCAATGGACGCATTGCCGAGCATAAAGGCAGCCTGGTGTATCAGGTCGCAACGGTGGTAGAGGAGTAGTGGAATCGTGAACGAGCACAACATGAATGACCCGCTGGATCTGGATGGCCTGGATCAGCTGTTTGGGGACGACATCAGCATGCCGAGTGCGGCCGACTACATGGCGCCCACCAGCAGCACCAAGCAGCGGGACCTCTCCTTCTTTCACCATATCCCGGTCAAGGTGACCCTGGAAGTGGCCAGCACCGAGGTGGCCCTGGGCGAACTGATGAAGGTGGAAGAGGGGGCCGTCATCGAGCTGGACAAGCTGGCCGGCGAGCCGCTGGATGTGCGGGTCAATGGCCGTCTGCTGGCCAGGGGTGAAGTGGTGGTGGTGAATGGCAAGTACGGCCTGCGTCTGGTGGACGTGGTCGACACCAAGCTGCTGGGCGGCATGAACGACTGATGCGGTATCTGCCGGTAGCCCTGCTGCTGTTCGCGTTGCCGAGCTGGGGCGCGGACATGACGCTGTTCTCGGTCTCCCCCAGCGAGACCGGGGGTGAGGATTACAGCATCAAGCTGCAGATCCTCTTCTTCATGACCCTGCTGGGTCTGTTGCCGACCCTGCTGCTGATGATGACCAGCTTCACCCGCATCATCATAGTGCTGGCCATACTGCGCCAGGCCCTGGGGTTGCAGCAGAGCCCCCCCAACCGGGTGCTGATCGGCATCAGCCTGATCCTGACCCTGGTGATCATGAGGCCGGTCTGGACCGAGATGTACCAGCACGCCTTCGTGCCTTACGACCAGAACGAGATCACCCTGACGGAGGGGCTGACCCGGGCCGAGAAACCGCTGCGCCAGTTCATGCTGGCCCAGACCCGGGAGCCGGATCTGGAGCAGATGCTGCGCATCTCAGGGGAGCCGACCACCCTCAGCAAGGCCGAGGTCCCGTTCGGCGTCTTGCTGCCGGCCTTCGTGCTGAGCGAGCTGAACACGGCTTTCCAGATAGGCTTCATGCTGTTCATCCCCTTCCTGGTCATCGATCTGGTGGTCGCCAGCGTGCTGATGGCCATGGGGATGATGATGCTCTCGCCCCTCATCATCTCGTTGCCGTTCAAGCTGATGGTGTTCGTGCTGGTGGACGGCTGGTCCATGACGGTCGGGACCCTGGCCGCCAGTTTCGGTGGCGGAGGCTGACGTGACGCCCGAGCAGAGTGTGGCCCTGGTGGGGGGCGCCGTGAATCTGGTGGTCATCATGGTGTCCGTGCTGATCGTGCCCGGCCTCATCGTCGGGCTGGTGGTCAGCATCTTCCAGGCGGCGACCCAGATCCAGGAGCAGACCCTGAGCTTCCTGCCCCGCTTCATCGTGACCCTGCTGACGCTCATCTTCACGGGCAACTGGCTGCTGTCGCAGATCACCACCCTGTTCGCCGACCTGTTCCAGAAGATCCCCGGGCTCATCGGATGAACTCCCTGCTGTCGTTCAGTGCGGCCGAGCTGACCGCCTGGCTGGGACAGTGGTGGTGGCCCTTCATTCGCATCGCGGCCGCCTTCTGGGTGATGCCTGTCTTCGGTGACGGCCGGGTGCCGGCCCAGGTGCGCATCTTTCTGGCCTTCGTCATCAGCCTGCTGATCGCCCCCATGTTGAAGGGGATGCCAGTGCTGGATCCCCTCAGCGTCGGCATGATGGTGCTGACCCTGGAGCAGTTGCTGTTCGGCCTGCTGTTCGGGCTCTGCATCCAGATGCTGTTCATGGTGATGACCATGGCGGGCCAGATCCTCTCCATGCAGATGGGGTTGGCGATGGCGGTGATGAACGACCCCTCCAACGGGGACACTGCCCCCATCGTCAGCCAGATCATGCTGATCTTCTGCTCCCTGCTGTTCCTCGGCCTCAACGGTCATCTGGTGACCCTGGACGTGCTGGTGCAGAGCCTGCGTGCCTGGCCACCGGGCACCTCGCTCTATGCCCTTGACCTGAAAGGGGTCATCGGGCTCTTTGGCTGGAGCATAGGGGCAGCCCTCATCCTGACCCTGCCCGCCGTGGTCGCCATGCTGATGGTCAACCTCACCTTCGGGGTGCTGAACCGCACGGCCCCCTCCCTGAACATCTTCTCCCTGGGCTTCCCCATGACCCTGCTGCTGGGGCTGCTCACCATGGCCATCTCCATCAGCGGGGTACCGGCCCGCTATCTGGATCTGGTCGGCCACGTGCTGGCCCAGCTCAGGGCGCTGACGCCCCCATGAGCCAGCACAGCGCCCAGGACAAAACCGAAGAGGCCTCCACCCAGAAGCGGCGCAAGGCGCGGGAAGAGGGGCAGATAGCGCGCTCCAGGGAGCTGAGCTCCGCCGGTCTGCTGCTGATCGGTGGACTGGCCATGCAGTGGATGGTGCCGAGCTTCGGTCTCTTCTTTGCCGAGCTGATGAAGCAGCCCCAGCGCTTCAACTGGCAGGGGGCGCGGGATCCCCAGATGATGATCCAGTGGACCGCGGATGCCCTGATCGGCATGTTGTGGGTGCTGCTGCCGCTGTTCGGCCTGCTCGCCCTGTTGCTGATCCTGCTCAGCATAGTGCCCGGTGGCATGGTGCTGGTCTGGAAGAAGCTGATGCCAAGCGGGGAGAAACTCAATCCGCTCAAGGGTCTCAAGCGGATGTTCTCGACCCACAGCCTGATGGAGTTGCTGAAGTCTCTGCTCAAGGTGCTGCTGATCGGCGGCACCCTGGCCCTGATGCTACAGCACCAGTGGCCCCTGCTGATGATGATGAACCGCATGCCGCCCCAGGCAGCCATGGAGCAGGCGCTGCGCATCCTCTCCCAGGCATTTATCTTGCTAGGCAGCGTGCAGATGCTGATCGCCGTGCTGGATGTCCCCTATCAGCGCTGGTCCCTGAACAAGCAGTTGAAGATGACCAAGCAGGAGGTCAAGGACGAGCACAAGAACAGCGAGGGGCGCCCGGAGATCAAGGCCAGGATCCGTCAGGTACAGAGCATGCTGGCGCGGGCTCGCATCGAGCAGCGGGTGCCGCAGGCCGACGTGATCATAGTGAACCCGACCCATTACGCGGTGGCCATCAAGTATGATCCCGCACGGGCCAACGCCCCCTATGTGATCGCCAAGGGGGTGGACGGCATGGCGGAGCGGATCCGCGAGGTGGCGAGGCAGCACGACAAGAGGGTGATGAGCCTGCCCGATCTTACCCGGGCCATCTATTACTCCACCCGGGTGGATCAGGAAGTGCCGGCGGGTTTGTACACCGCGGTCGCCTATGTATTGAATCATGTATTGCAGCTTCGGGCCTATGAGGCTGGCAAGGGCAAGAAACCCAACCCCCTTGCCCCCCTGCATGTGCCGCCCGAATTACGTCAACCTGAGAGGTAAGTTGTGAACTGGCGTGTATTGACCCAATCCTATACAGCTATCCCCATGATGCTGCTGGCCATCCTGGCGATGATGATACTGCCTCTGCCCGGTTGGCTGCTGGATGCCCTGTTCACCTTCAACATAGTGCTGGCGGTGCTGGTGCTGCTGGTGTCGGTCTCGGCCCGCCGTCCACTCGATTTTTCCGTGTTCCCGACCGTGCTGCTGGTCGCCACCCTGATGCGGTTGTCCCTCAACGTCGCCTCCACCCGGGTGGTGCTGCTGCACGGCCACGAGGGGCACGAGGCCGCCGGCAAGGTGATCCAGGCCTTCGGGGAGGTGGTCATAGGCGGCAACTACGTGGTGGGTCTGGTGGTCTTCGTGATCCTGATGATCATCAACTTCGTGGTGATCACCAAGGGGGGAGAGCGGATCTCCGAAGTCTCCGCCCGCTTCACCCTGGACGCCATGCCGGGCAAGCAGATGGCCATCGACGCCGACCTCAACGCGGGCACCCTGGATCAGCACCAGGCCCGGGCAAGGCGGGAAGAGATCGCCCGGGAAGCGGACTTCTACGGTGCCATGGACGGGGCCTCCAAGTTCGTCCGTGGTGACGCCATCGCCGGCCTGCTGGTGCTCATCATCAACCTGGTGGGGGGGCTGGCTATCGGCATCTTCCAGCACTCGCTGCCGGTCTCCGATGCGTTCCGTATCTATGCCCTGCTCACCATAGGTGACGGCCTGGTCGCCCAGATCCCCTCCCTGCTGATGTCCACCGCGGCGGCCATCATAGTCACCCGCGTGAGCGACGAGGGGGAGATGTCGGATCAGGTCGGCCAGCAGATCCTGGCTTCTCCTCGTGTGATCTACACGGCGGCGACCATCATGCTGATCCTGGGCCTGGTGCCCGGCATGCCCATGCTGGCCTTCCTCAGTTTTGCCGCCGTGCTGGCCTGGACCGGCTGGAGCGTCAGCAAGCGCCGGGTGGCGGATCCGGCGCTGGATGCGGCCGAGGCGCTGACGCGGCAGATGGTGCAGCCGGAGCCCCAGGGGCTGGACTGGCAGGACCTGCCCCCGGTGGACAGCGTCGCCATCGAGCTGGGTTACCGGCTGGTGCCGCTGGCGGAGGCGGACAAGGGGGCCGAGTTGCTCGCCCGGGTGCGCGGCATCCGCAAGACGCTCTCCGAACAGTACGGCTTCCTGCTGCCCGAGATCCGGGTGCGCGACAACCTGCAACTGCAGCCGGATCAGTACCGCATCAAGCTCTCCGGCATCGCCCTGGCCTCGGGCAATGTGGATTGCCAGCGGCTGATGGCCATCAGCAGCGGGGAGACCTATGGTGCCCTGGACGGCGAGCTGACCCAGGATCCCGCCTACGGCATGAACGCGGTCTGGATCTCCCCCGACAACAAGGCCAAGGCCCTCAACCTGGGCTACTCGGTGGTGGACTCCGCCACCGTCATCGCCACCCATGCCAGCAAGCTGCTCAGGGAGCAGCTCGACGGGTTGTTCGGTCATGACGAGGTGGGCAAGCTGGGCCAGCATCTCGCCACCCAGTCTCCCCGCCTGGCGGAGGAGCTCAACCTGGCCCTGACCCAGATGCAGCAACTGCGGGTCTTCCGCCAGCTGCTCAAGGAGCAGATCAGCCTCACCGACATTCGCACCATAGCCACCACCCTGCTGGACGCGAGTGAGCTGACCAAGGATCCCGTCCTGCTGGCCTCGGACGTGCGCTGCGCCCTCAAGCGCCAGATCGTCAGGCAGGCGATAGGCTCCCGCGACGTGCTGGCGGCCTTTACCCTGGACGATCGCCTGGAGCAGACCCTGTTGAATGCGATGAGCCAGTCCCAGCAGCAGGGGAAGATCCAGCTGGACAGCTTCCCGGTGGATCCCCAGCTGCTGGCGCAGTTGCAGCAGAACATGCCGCTGGTGAAGGAGCAGTTGCAGCAGCAGGGCCATGCCCCCGTGCTGGTGGTCATGCCCCAGCTCAGGCCTCTGATCGCCCGTTATGCCCGCTCCTTCTCGAAAGGGCTCAAAGTGCTCTCTTATAACGAGATTCCGGAAGAATTGCGGGTCGAGGTGATTGGGACCCTGGGCTGAAGTTGAATTGCCTTGGCCCTCTGCCGGCAGGAAGAGGCTATTCCGCATATCTGCTTGAATTGTCATATAAAGCCGTTATGATGTGACGGCTTTTGACGCGACACAGACTGACAGTGAAAAATTAAAATAGAAACAGTCAGATGTGTCTCATGGCTTGAAGGATCACAAAGCCATGCCATCCAAATACGGGTCGTCGCATGATAAAGGCAAACTGAACTGAAAAGTCAGGACGCAAAGCCTCCGGTCTAACAGCATTGATGCTAATGATAGCGGGGTTACCAAGGCCATGATTCCCGCCTTGTTTTTATACCAATACAGGGTAAACGCTCAATAAGAAGCGCTGCTCTGTCTCCGGTATGTCTTCATTTTTCAGGTGTCAGTTCTGTTGATTGATTCATGTGCAATCACAGGTTCGGGTTTATATGATTTCTGATTTATCTATCAAGGAAAATTCAATACCCGTCGGTATTGAAGCGCGTGCGCATTTATTATTGGTCTCCTCATCGTTATCAAATGGAAACGATATTGGGGATATATTGTTGAATGCCGGTTATCGTGTTTCCTGTCTGGATTCAGTGACGCTGGCAAAGCAATTTCTCTCGAACCATTCTGCCGATCTCATCCTGCTCGACATGGCGGTCATGACCGAGGCCGGGCCTGCCATGGTGCAGACGCTGGCGGGAACCGACTGCGTCATCCTGGTCAACGAGCACCAGGCCTATCTGGCGGCCGAGGCCATGCGGGCCGGCGCCATCGACTACATCATCAAGCCCTTCAGCCAGCGACAGATCCTCGATGTGGTCAGGGGGGCCCTGCGCCTGCGCCAGGCCATCCCCAACCTGATCGCCACCTCCCCCCAGAGCCTGCAGGTGCTGCAGCTCGCCAGGCGGGCGGCCAAGACCTCGGCCACCATCCTCATCGGCGGCGAGTCGGGGACGGGCAAGGAGCGGCTGGCCCGCTACATCCACGAGATGTCCAGCCGGGCGGCCAAACCCTTCGTGGCCATCAACTGTGCGGCCATCCCCGAGGCCATGCTCGAATCCATTCTCTTTGGCCACAGCAAGGGGGCCTTCACCGGGGCGACGGCCAGCCAGCAGGGCAAGTTCGAGCTGGCCCAGGGCGGCACCCTGCTGCTCGACGAGATCTCCGAGCTGCCGCTGGCGCTGCAGGCCAAGCTGCTGCGGGTGCTGCAGGAGAAGGAGGTCGAGCGGCTGGGCAGCCACCAGGTGATCCCGCTGGATGTGCGGATCATCGCCGCCAGCAACCGGGATCTGAGAGAGCTGGTGCTGCGGGGGGCATTTCGCGAGGATCTCTTCTACCGACTCGACGTGCTGCCCATGAGCTGGCCCGCCCTGCGGGAGCGGCAGGACGACATCCTGCCCCTGGCGGAGTACTTCATCGAGCGTCACGCCCCCCAGCAGGGATACCGCCTCGGCGAGAGTGCGCGCAGGCAGCTGCTCTCCTACGACTGGCCGGGCAATGTGCGGGAGCTGGATAACGTCATCCAGCGCGCGCTAATTATGGCTCGCGGATTGCATATTCAGGCCGTCGATCTGATGCTGCCCCATTACGCCGCCGAAGCCGATCCCCCGCAGCCGCAGACGCTCGCGGCCCCGGAGGGGCTCAACGAGACCAAGCGGCATGCCGAATTTCAATTCGTCCTTGAGACGTTGCGCCGTTTCCGTGGTCACCGGACACGCACGGCCGAAGCCCTCGGGATGACGACCCGGGCACTTAGATACAAGCTGGCTGCCATGCGCGAGCAGGGCATCGATGTCGAGCAGCAGATACAAAACTAAGGGATAACCGAGTGAAGATTGAGATGATGTCATCACAGGTGACGCTCCTGCAGCAGATGCAGGAAATGCAGCGAGTCGCCAGCCAAACCCCTTCCATCGAGCCGAACGAGGCGTCTGCCATCTCGTTCAGCGACGCCATGCGCGACGTCGTCGGCCGCGTCAACGAGCAGCAGAATATCGCCTCCAGGCTGATGACCGCCGTCGACGCCGGTCAGAGCGACGATCTGGTGGGGGCCATGGTGGCCAGCCAGAAGGCAGGCCTCAGTTTTTCCGCCCTGATGCAGGTGCGCAACAAACTGATGACCGGCTTCGATGACATCATGCGCATGCCGCTCTGAGGGTAGGTCATGACTGAACTGGTATCATCCTCGCCGGGGGCGTCCGGCTCCCTGATCGCCCGGGTACAGGAAGGGATGCGCAACTGGCGCACCCTGTCGCGGGACAACAAGTCCATCCTCACCATCGCCCTGCTGGCCGCCGTGGTCGCCGCCACCATAGTGGTGATCCTCTGGACCTCCAGCAAGAACTATGTGCCCCTCTACGGCAAGCAGGAGCTCTACGACACCGCCAACATCATGGAGATGCTGGAGAAGGAGCAGGTACCTTTCCGGCTGGAGAAGAGCTCGGGCCAGATCCTGGTGCCGGAGAGCCAACTGGCCCACGTGCGCATGGCGCTGGCGGCGCGGGGGGTCAGGGCGGCCATGCCGGCGGGCCTGGAGGGGCTGGACAATGTCACCGGCCTCGGCACCAGCGAGTTCATGGAAGGGGCGCGCTACCGCCATGCCCTGGAGGGAGAGCTGGCCAGAACCATCATCTCCCTGGACGCGGTACGCAGTGCCCGGGTGCATCTGGCCATCCCGAAGCGGACCCTGTTCGTCGGCCGTGACGAGGAGAAGCCCAGTGCCTCCGTGATGCTGGATCTGCAACCCGGGCAATCCATGGAGCCGGGCCAGGTGGAGGCGATCGCCAACCTGGTGGCGGGCAGCATCTCCGGCATGAAGCCCGGCGCCGTGACCGTGGTGGATCAGGCGGGCCAGCTGCTGAGCGCCGAGCTGGGGGACAAGGCCGGGTTCGGCAAGCAGAGCGTCCAGCAGATGGAATACGTGCGCAAGCTGGAGCAGTACATCCGCCAGCGCGCCAATGACATGCTCTATCCCATGCTGGGCACCGGCAACTTCCGGGTGCAGATCGCCGCAGACGTCAACTTCAATGCGGTGGAGGAGACCCAGCAGCAGCTGGATCCCAATGGTGTGGTGACCAAGGAATCCAACAAGTCCGACAAGACCATAGATGCCCTGGCCCTCGGCATCCCGGGGGCCCTCTCCAACCGCCCCCCGGAAACGGCGCCCCAGACCGATCAGGCTGCCACCGAGGATAACAAGGCTCAAGAGCCTGCCAAGAACGACACCCGCACCGAGCGGCAGGAGGTCAGCAAGCAGTATGAAAACAGCCGCACCATAGTGCATACCCGCTACCAGCAGGGGCGGCTGGAGCGGATGAACGTCTCCATCCTGCTCAATCAGCAGATCGGCCCCAAAGGGGGTTGGAGTGCCGAGCAACTGGAACAGATCCGCCAGATGGTGGAACGCTCGGTGGGCTTCGACAGCGCCCGTGGCGACCAGATCAGCCTGCAGGTGTTCGATTTCACCGGTGCCGAGCCGGTGACACCGCCGGAGTCGAGCTGGCTGGAGACCCCCTACTGGCAGGATTCCCTGCGCTATCTGGTGGGCGGCCTGCTGGGGCTGACCCTGGTGTTCTTCGGCATTCGTCCCCTGGTCAAGCACCTGGTGCGCACCCAGCAATATCCTGATGCCGAGGCTGGACAGGAGCCGGACGAGGAGCAGGAACCCAGCATTGGTCTCGCCATGCGGCGGGAGGGCGATGAGGATCACGAGGTGCCGGCCTCCGGCAAGGGCCTGCAACAGGCCGAATACAGGCTGGAGCCCCAGTTCTCCTCCCTGGATCTGGAGGCGCTGCCGGAGCCGGGCTCCGAGCTGGAGGTCCAGCTCAAGCACCTGCAACTGCTGGTGGACAAGGACACCGCCCGGGTGGCGGAAGTGGTCAGACAATGGGTGAGCGGCAATGAGCAACGGTAATCTGAATCAGAACGCGGTCGACATCGACATCGACAACCTCGAGAAGGCCGCCATCCTGCTGCTGAGCATGGGCACCGAGGCGGCCGCCAAGGTGATGCAGAAGCTGTCGCGGGACGAGGTGCAGCGCCTCATCTCCAAGATGGCCGGCCTCTCCGGCGTGAGCTCGATCGAAGCCAAGTGGACCCTGCAGCAGTTCTTCACCCAGTATCGCGAGCAGAGCGGCATCGGCAGCGCCTCCCGGGAATACCTGGA
This sequence comes from Aeromonas sp. XH, assembly GCF_033348475.1. Lineage (NCBI taxonomy): Bacteria > Pseudomonadati > Pseudomonadota > Gammaproteobacteria > Aeromonadales > Aeromonadaceae > Aeromonas > Aeromonas sp. XH. Next base: position 436,726 of record NZ_CP137630.1, read on the forward strand.
GCAGACCCTGGATCTGGCCCTCGGCCAGCGCCTCTCCCGCAGCCTGCTCGACAGCCTCTACGGGGATGCGATGAGCCAGGACATCCAGCGCCTGCAATGGGTGCCGGCGGATGTGCTGGCCCGCTTCTTCCGCAACGAACACCCCCAGATGCAGGCGGTGCTGCTCGCCTTCCTTCCGCCCCAGACCGCCTCGGCCGTGCTCGATGCCCTGCCGGGCTCGGTCCACGACGATCTGCTGGTGCGGGTTGCCAGCCTCAGCTCGGTCAGCGAGCACGTGCTGGGGGAGCTGCGGCTGACCCTGGATCGCTGTCTCGCCTATGTGGCCGACCAGTCCGGCGCCAAGGTCAACGGGGTGCGCCAGGTGGCCGACATCCTCAACCGCTATCAGGGCAACAAGGAGCAGATGCTCACCCTGCTACGGGAGCACGACGGCGAGATGGCCCTCGAGATCGAGAAGAACATGTTCGACTTCATGGCCCTGCGTCGCCAGAGCGACGACACCCTGCAGCGCCTGGTGCAGGAGCTGCCGGCGGATCTGCTGGCGCTGGCCCTGAAGAACACCGAGGCCGGTTTCCGCAAGGTGGTGCTGGGGGCCATGCCGAAGCGAATGGCGCAGGCGCTGGAGGCCCAGATCCAGGATCAGGGCAGCGTCTCCCTGCGCAAGGTGGAGCAGGCCCGGGAAGAGGTGATGAAGCTGGTGCGGGAACTGGTGGAGCAGGGCGAGATCGAGTTCCAGCTGTTCGAAGAGCCCACCGTCAGCTAACAGGAGACAGGCATGAGTCAGCATGTTCGCAAACTGGCGGCCGGGGCCACCCGTCTCTACCGTTTCCCGGCGCTGGGACAGAGCGGGGAAGAGGCCAGGAGCCAGCAGGAAGAGTTCGAATACGGCTATCAGCAGGGGCTGGAACAGGGGCAGGCCGAAGGGTACCAGTCCGGCTACCAGCAGGGGCTGGCCAGCGGCCTCATCGAGGGGGAAGCCAAGGGGCTGCAGCAGGGACAGGTGCGCGGTCTGGCCCAGGGGCTGACCGAGGGGCGTGCCGCCTTCGATCAGGCCATGATCCCCTTCGCCAGGTTGCAGCAGCAGTGGGAGTCCCTGACCCGGGCCCGGATGCTGGAGCAGAAGGCCCTGGTGGCCCAGCTGGTCGCCCAGGTGGCCAGGCGGGTGATCCAGGCCGAATTCACCCTCAATCCCCAGCAGGTGCTCCATCAGGTGGAGCAGGCCATGGCCAGCCTGCCGAGCGAGCCGGAGGAGCTGGTGATCTACCTCAACGAGGGGGACAGGCAGCGGCTGATCGAGCAGGGGGTGACCCGCTGCGAGAAGTGGCCGCTGCAGGTGGACCCGGCGCTGGCGGTCGGCGACGCGCGGATCGAGACCCGCGCAGCTGTGATCGAGATCAACACGGGGGAGCGGCTCGGCCGCTGTATCGAGCGGCTCAACCAGACCCTGGAGCTGCCGCAGGATGCATGAGGCGCTGCAGCAGGCGCTGACCTCGGCCCTCGACAGCCTGGAGGAGGTCCCGGGGTTTCGCCGTTACGGCAGGCTGGTGCGCGTCACCGGGCTGACCCTGGAAGTGGTGGGCTGCCAGCTGGTGATGGGGCAGCGCTGCGAGGTGGAGACGGCCACCGGGACCGCCCTGCTGGCCGAGGTGGTCGGCTTCAACCGGGATATCTCCTACCTGATGCCGCTTCAGCCCATGAGCGGTCTCTATGCCGGTGCCCGGGTTCTGCCCGTCGACGGGGAGGAGACCATCCGGGTCGGCGAGCACCTGCTTGGCCGGGTGCTCGACGGCCTGCTGCAGCCCCTGGATGGCCGCCCCCTGAAAGAGGAAGGGGTGCGGGTGCCGCTGTTTTCCTCCCCTCCCAACCCCCTGCTGCGCACCCCGGTGCGCGAACCGCTCGACGTGGGCATCCGTGCCATCAACGGCCTGCTGACCGTGGGCAAAGGCCAGCGCCTGGGGCTGTTTGCGGGTTCCGGGGTGGGCAAGAGCATGCTGCTCGGCATGATGACCCGCAACACCAGCGCCCGCATCGTGGTGGTGGGGCTCATCGGCGAGCGGGGTCGGGAGGTGCGGGAGTTCATCGAGCACAGCCTGGGGAGCGAGGGGCTGGCCCGCGCTGTGGTCATCGCGGCCCCGGCGGACCAGTCCCCCCTGATGCGGCTGCGGGCCGCCCAGCTGTGCCACCGCCTCGCCGAATATTTCCGTGAGCAGGGGCAGGACGTGCTGCTGCTGATGGACTCCCTGACCCGTTACGCCCAGGCCCAGCGGGAGATAGCCCTGGCGATCGGCGAGCCTCCCGCGACCCGGGGCTATCCGCCCTCGGTGTTCAGCATGCTGACCCAGCTGGTGGAGCGGGCGGGCAACGGCACCCATCCGGACGGCAGCCTGAGCGCCTTCTATACGGTGCTGGCGGAAGGGGATGATCAGCAGGACCCAGTGGTGGATTCGGCCAGGGCCATCCTGGACGGTCACATAGTGCTGACGCGCCGCCTGGCGGAGGAGGGACACTACCCGGCCATCGACATCGGCGCCTCGGTGAGCCGGGTGATGCCCCAGGTGGTGCCGCCAGAATGGCAGGCCCTGGCGGTGAACCTGCGCCAGCTGTGGGGCCGTTACCAGCAGGTGCGCGAGCTGCTGCCGCTGGGGGGCTACCAGCCGGGGGCCGATCCCCAGATGGATGAGGCGGTCCAGCGCTATCCCGCCATCGCCAGCTTCCTGCAGCAGGGCCTGCACGAGGAGACCCCCATCACCCAGGTGATGGCCGGGTTGAAACAAGTGCTCGGCAGGGCCTAAGGACGCGGCATGCTGAAATCCTACCTCGGCCTGCAACAGGATGCGCTGGACGCCATGGGCAAGGAGCGCCAGCGCCTGCGGGAAGTGGCGCAGCGGGAGGAGCGCAGGGCCCTGAAATTGCAGGAGGTCATCGAGACGATGCACCCGGGCGCCGCCAGCTTCCACCCCCTGCTGTGGCAGAACAAGCAGCAGATGCAGGGGCAGCTTCGCCACCTGCTGGCGCACCAGCAGCAGCAGTGTGCCCTGGCCAGCCAGGATCTGGCGCACCACGAGGGGCAGCTGATCAGGCAGTTTGGCCGGGTCAAGGGGCTGGAGTTGCTGCTGGACAAACGGGCCCTGGCGGCACGCCAGCGCCAGGAGTCAGGGGAGCAGCGTCAGCTGGACGAGCTCGCCGCGCTGCGCCATCGCGCCCTGCAGGGGAAGTGAGGGTTCAGTCGGGGAAGTGTTCCTGCCTGCCATAGGCGGATTCCTGGCCCAGCAGGGTATGGATGGTCTCGATCTGCCCCGCCAGCAGGCGGCCATTCTGTTCGTTCTGGCGCTGGCACTGCCGCAGCAACAGCTCGAGCGTCTGCCATTGCTCGCCGACCCTTTGTTGCAGCGGAGCGGGCAGCTTGCCGATGAGGGTCGCCATGCCCTGCTCGTCGGGCTTGAGGCCCAGGGCCCTCAGGTGCTGGCAGCGCAGCTGGACCTGCTGCTGGATCTCGCTCATCACCCGGGTCTGCTGCTGGTTGTGCGCCGCCAGCCCGTCCACGTCGTGGCTGGCCAGCAGGCGGTACTGGTTGAGCAGCAGCTGCTGCAGCTCGGCGTAGCGGCCACAATCCTGCTGGATGCCGACGATCAACTGCTGGACCCTCAGCCTGGGGGTCATGGTCATCGGCGGTGCATGTCCAGGATAGCCTGGCCCAGGGCATCCATGTCGAGCTCGAGCCGGCCTTCGGCGATGGCCTGGCGGATCTGGTTCACCTTCTCCATGTCCACGTCGGAGGTGGAGGCCAGCTCAGCCCTCGCCTGATTGATGGTCTGGGCCGTGGCGCTGATCCTGGCGTCCCCCTGGCTGGCCCGTGGCTGGGCTGCGGGCGCGGCATCGGCCTTGCGCTGCGACTGGGGTTGAACGTAGATAGGGTCGGTGCGTGTGATTTTCATAACGTGAATTCCTGGTGGTCTCTCTCTGACAGGCGACCCGAAGGCGGCCGAACTTGAATCAAACTCGCCTTTTGTGGGCTAAAAACGGGTTTCGACCTCCCCCTTGTCGATCACCCAGGCCTGGATCTCCTTGCCCGAGCCGAGGTTTCTGACCCGGATCCCTTCTCCGATGGCGCCGTTCGCCAGCGCCTGGCCACGGGTGGTGGCGGAAAAGCCCGGCTGCCCCGCCCGGATCAGCACCCCTTCCCCCGCGCGAACGGCCCAGGCCTGCTGCAGGTCGAGCTCGCCGATCAGCTGCCCCATCCTGAGATGGCGCGTGCTCTTGCTGCCCACCAGGTCGTCGTTGCTGGGGACGAAGCCCCGCTGCAGCCGGCTGACCTCGAGAGACTTCTCGACCAGATCCCCCGGCCCTATGGTGTGCCCCTTCTGGATCTCCCTTGCCGTCACCCAGACCGGCAGCATCAGGGTCACCTCCACCCGAGCCCGAAGCTGCCAGGCCGGCTCGGTGCACTCCACCAGATAGGGGCGCCTTCCCCAGGGCTGGCGATACTGCCCCCCGGCCTGATAGCGCACCGCCTGCCGGCAGTCGGGCAGGTGGGCCACGGCGGGGGAGAGCCAGACCTGATAGTCGGCTTGGGTCTGCGGCCAGCCCTGCCGGTGCAGGTAGTCGTCGAGGGCCGCCGTCGCATCCGCCGTCAGGCCATCGCTCAGCCGCTGCGCCAGGGAGACCGGCTCGGCCCGCAGGGGCAGCGCCAGGATCAGCAGGGCGAGCAGACCTGCCCGCTTCCATATGGGAAACATTGCTTCCCCCTTTGTCCGCCCCGCCCGCCATGGGAGATGGCCTGACCAGCGGAAATCACGGGTTTTCATGATTGGCATGAGTCTTGATAAAGGATGCACCGGTCTGACTGGTTCACAAGAAGGATGAAGCATGAGTATCTCATTTGACAGCGCACTTGGCGTCCATCCCTATGCCCTGGATGTGCGGGCGGACAGGGCCCGTATTCTGGCAGGGAATCTGGCCAATGTGGATACCCCAGGCTATCTGGCGCGGGATGTGGATTACAAGGCGATCCTCGGCCGTGTCGCCGGACAGGTGGCCGCCGGGGAGTCTGGCGACGCCATTCGCCAGGACGCCATGGACAACGACATGCAGCATCCCCTCTACCGCATCCCCTACCAGGTCTCCATGGATGGCAACACCGCCGAGCTCAGCGTGGAGCAGAGCAAGTTTGCCAGCAATGCCACCGACTTCCAGACCAGCCTCACCTTCCTGAATATGAAAATCACCGGGATCGCCAAGGCGATCGAGGGCCGTTAATCATGTCGTTCAACCGAATCTATGACATCGCCGGCAGCGCCATGCGGGCGCAGACCGTCCGCCTCGACACCGTGGCCTCCAACCTGGCCAACGTCGACAGCGCCGCCGGCAGCGAGGAGGCCGCGTTTCGCGCCATCAAGCCCGTCTTCTCCACCCTGTACCAGCGGGTCCAGGAGGCCGAGGGGCTGGGAGCCGCCCAGGTGCAGATCGCCGGCATCGTCCAGTCCGACCGCCAAGTCGAGAAGCGCCTCGAGCCGACCAATCCCCTGGCCGATGGCGACGGCTTTGTCTACTACTCCAACGTCAACGCGGTGGAGGAGATGGCGGACATGATGAGCGCCTCCCGGGGCTTCGAGACCTCGGTGGAGGTGATCAACCGCATCAACAGCATGCAGCAGGGGCTGCTGCGTCTCGGCCAGGGGGCATAAATGAGCCTGCCACAAGTCAGCGGTCTGGATACCGCCCGCAGCACCAGCCAGTACTCGGCCACCCCGGAGATCGCCGCCAACGGCACCACCGATGGTCAGGGTGTCCAGTTGCGCAACGAATTCCTGCAGATGATGGTGGCCCAGATCCAGAACCAGGATCCCACCAACCCGCTGGATGGCGCCCAGTACGTCACCCAGCTGGCGCAGTTCAGCATGGTGGAGGGGGTTGAGGGGCTCAAGGTGCTGCAGCAGAAGTCCATCAACATGATGGATACCCAGCAGGTGTTGCAGAGCACCGACCTCATCGACAAGGAGGTGATGGTGCCGAGCCAGACCCTGGAGCAGCAGAAAGAAGGGGCGATCCGCGGTCAGGTGGAACTGGCCGGCGCGGCCGATGCGGTCGAGCTGAAGGTCTATGACAAGCACGGCACCCTGGTCGCGACCAAGAGCTGGGGCGAGAGCAAGGCGGGGGCGCTGGATTACGAGCTACCGGCCCTGCCGGCCGGCGAGTACAGCTTCGAGGTAAAGGCCTCCCTCGCCGGGGTGGCCACCACCACCAAGAACTATGTGGCCAGCCGGGTGGAGCGCGTCAGCCTGCCCGGCACGGGCGAAATCATGTTGCAAGTGGCGGGCGTCGGGGATGTTCCCCTGTTCAGCGCCGTCCAGTTTGGCAAGTCGGCGTAATCAGAAAGGAGCGACACTGTGTCTTTTAGTATCGGACTGAGCGGCCTGCGCGCCGTCAACCAGGAATTGAGCGTCATCAGCAACAACGTGGCCAACGCCAGCACCGCCGGCTTCAAGTCCAGCCGTGCCGAGTTTGCCGCCATCTACGGCGGCGGCCAGGCCGGCGGCGTGGAGATGAACAACGTCTCCCAGAACTTCGATCGCAACGGCGACGTGACCCGGACCGGGCGCGGGCTGGATCTGGCGATCTCCGGCAACGGCTTCTTCGTCCTCAAGGACGGCAACGGCCAGACCTCCTACACCCGGGCCGGCATGTTCCAGCGGGACGCCAGCAACTACCTGACCACCGCCAGCGGCACCCGTCTGCAGGGCTACACCACCAACGAGGCGGGGGAGCTGCAGTCCGGCGTGGTGGGGGACATCCAGGTCAAGACCGGCAACCTGCCCGCCAAGCCCTCCGACACCCTGGAGTTCGTGGCGAACCTCAAGGCGGATGCCAGCATCATCGATCAGACGGCGCACCCGTTCGACCCTGCGAAATCCGACAGCTTCAGCTACTCCCAGTCCAGCAAAGTCTATGACTCTCTCGGGGTCGAGCATACCCTGACCCAGTACTTCGTGAAGACCGGCGACAACACCTGGCAGGTCAACTACGCCTTCAACGGCACCCAGACCGGCACCCCGGTAACCATGGTGTTCAACACCAACGGCACCCTGAAGTCCCCGACCACGGCCCCGGTGCTGAACCTGGCCCCCGCGGGTGCCGAGCCCATCGCCCTCACCGCCGATCTGGCCAAGGTCAGCCAGTACGCCTCCGATTTCAACGCCACCCGCAACCAGTCCAACGGCTATACCGCCGGGGATCTGACCGGGGTCCGGGTGGATGCGGACGGCGGTGTCTATGCCACCTTCACCAACGGCCAGAGCCTGCTCCAGGGCCAGGTGGTGATGGCGAACTTCACCAACCCCAACGGCCTGCAGCAGGCCAACAACACCACCTGGCTGCAGTCGTTCAGCTCGGGTCAGCCCGTGTTGGGGGCGCCGGGGACCGGCACCCTGGGCGGCCTGACGGCGGGGGCCTACGAGGCCTCCAACGTGGATCTGACGGGGGAGCTGGTCAGCCTGATGACCTCCCAGCGCAACTACCAGGCCAACGCCAAGACCATCAGCTCGGCGGACAAGATGACCCAGGTGCTCTTCAACTCCTTCTAAGGTGTGATGCGTGGAAAAGCTTATCTATACCGCCATGTCGGGGGCGCAACACACCCTGATGGCCCAGCAGATCCGGGCCAACAACCTGGCCAACGTCAATACCGCAGGCTTTCGGGCCGATTTCGAGCGGGCCTCCGCCTACGCCCTGACCGGTGACGGCTACCAGAGCCGGGTCATGGCCAGGGAGGAGCAGGCGGGCACCGATTTTCGGGCGGGCGCCCTGATGCAGACCGGCCGCAAGCTGGACGTGGCGATCCGCGGCGAGGGGTTTCTCACAGTGCAGACCGCCGACGGCAAGGAGGCCTACACCCGCGCCGGCAACCTGGAGGTGGACGGTGAGGGACTGCTGACCCTCAACGGTCGCCCCGTGCTCGGGGATGGCGGCGAGATGGTGCTGCCGGCCTATCGGGATCTGAGTTTTGGCAAGGACGGCTCCCTCAGCATCACCCCGCCGGGGGGCGGCGCCCGGCTGGACGTGGGCCGGCTCAAGCTGGTCAACCCGGATCCGGCCGAGCTGGTCAAGGGGGCGGATGGCCTGTTCCGTCAGCGCCAGGGCGGCGATGCGGAGATCAGCGAGCAGGTGGTGCTGGCGTCCGGCTTCCTCGAGGGGGCCAACGTGAATGCGGTGGACGAGCTGATCGGCAGCATGTCCCTGACCCGCAACTTCGAGCTGCAGGTCAAGCTGATGAAGACGGCGGACGAGCAGGCGAGACAGGGGGCCAGGCTGATTTCCGGCCAGGGCTGACAGAATGACGCAGGGTCGGTTTGGCCGTCCCTGCACTAGCTTGATGAGGGCGCCAGGCGCCCTCCCATGAAGGGTGGAGAGACGAAGATGCATGCAGCGCTTTGGGTGAGCAAGACGGGTCTGTCGGCACAGGATGCCAAGATGGCCAGCATTTCCAACAACCTGGCCAACGTCAACACGGTCGGCTTCAAGCGCGATCGGGTGGCGTTCGAGGATCTGTTCTATCAGGTCCAGCGCCAGCCGGGGGCCCAGCAGGATCAGCAGAACCTGTCTCCCATCGGCATCCAGATGGGGAACGGGGTGCGGGTGGTCGGCACCCAGAAGGTGTTCACCCCGGGCCAGTTCCAGAACACCAACCAGGATCTGGACATGGCGGTGGTGGGCGCGGGCTTCTTCAGCGTCGAGCGTCCGGATGGCGAGACCGCCTACACCCGCAACGGCCAGTGGCACCGCAACGCGGAAGGGCTGCTGGTCAACGCCGACGGCCTGCCCATGCTGCCGCAGATCCAGATCCCGGACAACGCCACCAAGATCGCCATCGGCACCGACGGCACCGTGAGCGCCACCCTGCCGGGACAGCAGGAGAACGTGGAGCTGGGGCGCATCACCCTGACCAACTTCTCCAACCCGGCCGGCCTGGAAGCCCTGGGGGGCAACCTCTACCGGGCGACCGGTGCCTCCGGCGAGGCCATCGAAGGGGTGCCGGGTGAAGAGGCCATGGGGGCCATCAAGCAGTTCACCCTGGAGAGCTCCAACGTCAACGTGGTGGAAGAGATGGTGGACATGATCACCACCCAGCGCGCCTACGAGATGAACGCCAAGGTGGTCTCCTCCGCCGATCAGATGCTCAAGTTCGTGACCCAGGCCCTGTGATGATGAAGCCGGTGTGGTATTGCGTCGTGCTCTGCCTGTTGCTGGGGGGCTGCTCCACCTATGAGTTGCAGGCCCCGGAACCCGGCGACGAGAAGTGGGCTCCCTCCCGCTCCGAGATGACGAAGGCTGGGGTGGGGGAGGATGGCAGCCTCTACCGTAACGATTACATGATGACCCTGTTCCAGGACCGCCGCGCCTACCGGGTGGGCGACATCCTGACCGTGATGCTGGAGGAGCGCACCCAGTCCAGCAAGAAGGCCAACACCAGCATGAACAAGGCCAGCAGCATCAATGTGCCGGCCCCCTCCATCGGCGGCGTGTCGCGGCCCGACTGGGGCGCCTCGGTCAGCGCAGACCGGGACTTCGACGGCGGCGCCACTTCCAGCCAGCAGAACACATTGGCGGGGGCAATTACTGTCACCGTGGCCGAGGTGATGCCGAACGGGGTGCTGGGGATCCGGGGGGAGAAGTGGATCCGCCTCAACCAGGGGGATGAGTACATCCGTCTGGGGGGCATGGTGCGGGTCGAGGACATCGACCAGAGCAACCGCATCTCCTCCCAGCGCATCGCCGACGCCCGCATCACCTATGCGGGACGCGGCGCCCTCGCCGACAGCAACCAGATGGGTTGGCTGGCGCGTTTCTTCAGCTCCGCCTTCGCCCCCCTGTGAGGACTCCAATGAACAGATGTTGTATCGCCTTGCTCTGCTGCCTGCTGCCGGGCATTGCCGCCGCCGCACCCGCCAAGCGGGCCCTGCTGGACATCGCCGATGTGCAGGGGATGCGCACCAACCAGCTGGTGGGCTACGGTCTGGTGGTCGGCCTCTCCGGCACCGGGGATCGCAGCCAGGTCAAGTTCACCGGCCAGTCCATGACCAACATGCTCAAGCAGTTCGGCGTGCAGCTGCCCGATGACATCGACCCCAAGCTCAAGAACGTGGCCGCCGTTTCGGTGCAGGCGACCCTGCCTGCCCTGGCGGGCAAGGGGCAGCTGGTGGACGTGACCGTCACCTCCATCGGCGATGCCAAGAGCCTGCGGGGCGGCTCCCTGCTGCTGACTCCCATGCGCGGCATCGACGGCGAGGTCTATGCGGTCGCCCAGGGCAATCTGGTGGTGGCCGGGGTCAAGGCCGAGGGGCAGTCCGGCTCCTCCGTCACCATCAACGTGCCGACCGCCGGCATCATACCGAACGGGGCCATCATAGAGCGGGAGGCGGCCAGCAACTTCTCGGACAAGCCGGAAGTCACCCTCAACCTCCATCAACCGAACTTCAAGACGGCCCGCAACGTGGAGCGGGAGATCAACCGCCAGCTCGGTCCAGTGGCCAAGGCGGTCAGCGCCGGTCGCATCCAGATCGCGGCCCCGCGCGACGAGAGTCAGCGCATCTCCTTCATGGCCCTGCTGCAGGATATCGAGATCGACATGGGCAAGGAGCGGCCGCGCGTCGTCTTCAACAGCCGCACCGGCACCGTCGTCATGGGGCAGGGGGTCAAGGTGCACAAGGCGGCGGTCAGCCACGGCAGCCTGACGGTGACGATCGGCGAGAGCCAGACGGTGAGCCAGCCCAATGCCTTCTCCAACGGCCGGACCACCACGACGCCCAACTCCCAGGTTCAGGTTGACCGGGAGCGCAACAACATGTTTGTCTGGCCGGATGGCACCTCCCTGGAGGTGATCGTCAAGGCGGTGAATTCCCTGGGGGCGACCCCGGACGATGTCATGGCCATTCTGCAAGCCCTCGACGAGGCGGGCGCCCTCGAAGGCGAGCTGGTGGTCATCTAAGGATCTCTATGACCAGAATTACATCCGAGCCTGGTTTCTATCAGGATCTCAACGAGTTGCAGCAGATAAAGAGCAACCCGGATCAGCGTGCAGCCCTGGAGGCGGCGGCCGGCCAGTTCGAGGTGAGCTTCCTGCAGACGGTGCTCAAGCACATGCGCTCGGCCTCCGACGCCCTGCAGGACGACGAGGAGAGGATCATCAAGGGGGAGTCCCTCTACCGCGACATGTACGACAGCCAGCTCGCGATGAGCCTGGTCAAGCGCGGTGGCATGGGGCTCAAGGAGCAGATGGTCAATCAACTGGCCCCCACATTAAAGAATGCCGAGCCCGTGGTCGCTTCAGAACCCCAGACCCTGGCTGCCTTCAGTCAGCCTCTGAATTCGGCAAAAATGAGGAAAGTTGACTGATGTCGCTGCTCAATATCGGTTTTAGCGGACTCAACGCGGCGCAGATCGCGCTGAACGTCACCGCCCAGAATATCGCCAACGTCAACACCGTCGGTTACAGCCGCCAGGAGGCCATGATGGGCAGCCTGTCGGGCTTCGGCCGGCTGGACAACGGCATGGGGGTCGAGGTGACCGGGGTTCGCAGGATCACCGATGACTACCTGGTGTCCCAGCACTGGCGCAGCCGCTCATCGACCGGCGCCTCCTATGCGTTTCATCAGTACATCAACACCACGGAGCAGCTGCTCGGCAGCGAGTCCATGAACATCGCCAAGGGGCTGGACAGCTTCTTCGCCTCCCTGAGTGCTGCCCTCGACAGCCCGGAGACGCCGGCCCAGCGCAGCCAGATCGTCAGCTCGGCCGGGGCGCTGGCCAACCGGTTTGGCCAGTTGAACGAGAGCCTGCTGACCCAGGAGAAGCAGATCGACGATCAGCTCGGCAGCACCATCACCCAGGTCAACAGCTATCTCAAGCAGGTGGCCGAGCTCAACACCCAGATCGGCGAACAGGCCTCCAAGGGGGTCAACACCTCGGCGCTGGAAGACAGCCGCGAGCAGATAGTGCGCGAGCTCTCGACCTTCATGGAGGTGAGGGTCAACCGCCAGAGCGACGGCTCCTTCTCCCTGAGTCTGCCCCAGGGCCAGCCCCTGGTGCTGGCGGGCAGCAGCAGCACCCTCTCCCTGGCCGGCGACACCCTGAGCCTGAGCTTCGGGCCGCAATCCTTCGAGGTCCCCAAACTGCAGGGGGGCACCCTGGCCGGGGTGCTGGAGTATCGCACCACAGTGCTGCGCCCCCTGCGCGACGAGCTGAACCAGATCGCGAAGAAGCTGGTGGACGACTTCAACGCCAAGCAGGGGGCCGGGATCGATCTGAACGGCGATCCGGGCAAACCCCTGTTCAGTTACGATCCCCTCAATCCGTCCGGCACCCTCAAGGTGGCCGACGGCTTCACCGGCGATCACCTTGCCTTCGCCAAGGCGGGTGGCGGCAGCGGTGACAACCGCAACCTGCAGGAGCTGCTGACCATCAAGGACAGCCAGTACGACGCCTACAGCGCCCTGCTCGGCAAGATGGCGGTGCAGAGCGGCCAGGCCAAGGCGACCATGGAGGCGGACGCCAACATGGAGAAGCAGCTCGCCACCAAGCTCAGCAGCGTCAGCGGGGTCAACACCGACGAGGAAGGGGTCAAGATCATGGCCTACACCAAGGCCTACCAGGCCAATGCCAAGGTGATCAGCACCTCGGATCAACTCTTCAACTCCATCCTGAACATGTTCTGATGAGGGCGGCATGAGAATCAGCACCAATCAAATCCAGCTCAGCATGCTCGACAACCTGCAACGGGGCTTCGGCGAATACGCTCGTCTGGATCGCCAGATAGCGTCCAACAAGCGGATCCTCCAGCCCTCGGACGATCCGGTCGGCAGCGTGCAGCTGCTCGGCCTGAAGAAGGAGCAGGTGGCGATGGCGCAGTACCAGAAGAACATCGCCAACGCCAAGAGCCAGCTCTCCCAGGGGGAGCTGCAGCTCGAGACCATGACCAACATGCTGGGCCGGCTGCGGGAGCTGACTCAGACGGCCGCCACCGGTTCCCTCTCCGAGGACGATCGTCGTGCCGTGGCCAGCGAGGCAGCCATCATCAAGGAGGGCTTGCTGGATCTGGCCAACGCCCGCAACGAGAACGGCTCCAGCCTGTTCAGCGGCAGCCAGGTGGACAAGACCCCCCTAGTCCAGGGGCCGGGTGGCGACTATCTCTATCAGGGTGACGCCCTGGTGCGCGAGGTGGAGATCGCCCGCGGGGTGACTGTCTCCCTCAACCAGACCGCGGACACCCTCTTCATCCAGAACGGGGACTTCTTCAAGCAGCTGGACGACATGGTGGCGGCCTTCGATGCCGGCGCACCGGATGCGGCGGATCAGGCCAGGGCCATGCTGGATCGCGGCAAGACGCTGCAGGATGACATCAGCCAGATGGTCAGCACCATAGGGGCGCGCATCAACCTGCTGGATCAGGTGGACGAGGGGCATGCCGAGAAAGGCACCTATAGCAAGGAAGTGAGCAATCAGATAGAGTCCCTCGACTATGCCGGGGCCGTGACCCAGCAGGCCCACGTGCTGATGGCCCTGCAGGTGCAGCAGCAGGCCTTCGCCAAGGTCAATGGCCTGAGCCTGTTCAACTACATGCCCTGAGTCGGTCTAAGGAGCCAGGATGCAGATTCAACAAACCCGCCCGGGCGGCGTGGCCGAGACACCGGCCCAGCCCAGGCTGCAAGGGCGTTCGACTGCCCAGACCGGCTCCCCGCAGACTCCCCGCAACGAACGTCAGCCCAACGTCATCCGGCTCGATCGCTGGGCTTTGATCGGCACGGCGCAGCAGCGCATCGCCCATGCCCAGGGGAGCGAGCAGGCCCTGAGCCAAGTCTGGGGCGAGCTGAAGCGCCTCGAGCAGCAGCTCGGCCAGCAGAAGGCCGCGAGCGGAGATCTGGTCTCCCGCCTCAAGCTGCTGGAAGAGAAGCTGACCCAGCCCCAGGCGCCGCTGACGAGCGAACTCAGGCCCCGCCTGCTGGCGTCGGCCGCGGACAGCCGGGTGCACTACGGCGCGGAACGGCTCGATCTGCTGAGCCCCAGGTCGAGCGCCGAGCGGATAGTCTTCTCCTTCCCCCAGACCAGCAGTGCCGTCGAGGTGCTGCTGCCCGCCGATGCCAGCGAGTCGGAGGCCGCCTCCCGGCTGGATCGCGCCCTGCGCAAGGAGCACATCCAGGCTCGCCTGAACGAGCTGGGCAAGCTGGAGCTGAGCGTGCCGGATCAGCACAGGCGCAAGCTGGACGAGCCCGTGCTGCTGAGCGGGGAGGGCATTCGCATCCCGGCGGGCAACCCGGTACCGGTGCAGTTCAAGCAAAGGGCCGGGCAGCTGACCCAGCTCGGCGAGGGGCTCGACAGGGGCGAGATCAAGCAGGAGCAGCAGCGCCTGAAGCGGCTGCTCGGGGAGATCGAGCAGTCGGTACGCGAGCTGAAGCAGTTCCGCCAGAAGATGGTCAAGCAGCTCGATCGGGTGAAGGCGCGCAGCCAGCACCTGCAGGAGGAGGAGCTGACCCAGTTGCAGGGCAAGCTCAGCCAGCAGCTCAAGGAGGGGGGCTTCATGGGGACCATGTCCGGCCTGCTGGCCCAGGCCAACGTGTCACGCCAGAACGTGGTGGCGCTGCTGACCTAGGGTCTGGACGCCCCCTTCACAGCAGGAAACCGCCATGCAGCCCGCAGGCGGTTTCCTGTTTTCAGGGCTTGAGCAGGGCGTACAGGGAGATATCCGACGCGAAGCCGGAGTCGCTGAGCCCCTGCTCTATGGTCTTGAGAAAGTGCGCATTGTGCTGGCGTATGGTGTGATAGCTGTAGAAGAGGTTGACCACGTCCTGCTCTTCCAGCGCCTTGTCCATGGCCAGCAGGCAGAGGTAGTTGCGCAGCAGGAAGTAGTCGATCACCAGCAACTGATAGGCCTGGAACCTGTCCCCCTGCAGCAGCGGGAAGTTGTGGTGATAGACGTAGTAGAGCAGGTAGTTGTCCATGATCTGGGGGCGCTCGGCCAGGAAAGGGGCGACCCTGTCGTGCCAGACCTGCTGCAACCCTGCGATCTTGCCCTCATCGTAGACCCCCTCCAGTACCACATTGATCTTGTCGAGGCAGGCTTGCATGGTCTGGCGTCCCCGCCGTCCCTGGGAGTAGGCCAGCAACTGGTGGGTCATGGTCCTCAGTCCCCACCATTGCAGCCGGGGCAGGGCGGGCAACTGTTCGAACATGGTGTGGAGTTCCCCCCGCTCGGCCAGCACGGCCACCTGGTCGAGGAAGGCCTCGTGGGACAGCTGCCCAGGATCCCGGTGGATCAGCATGCCGATCAGCCACAGCCGCAGCTCGACCGGGAGGTCGGTGGCGGCCAGCACGTGAATGCTCAGGCTGTGCAGGGTGGCCATGGCGGCGGCGGGGGGCGGGGCGAAAGGCAGGGAGTGTGCCAGCTCGGTCACCTCTGTCTGCATCGCCATGGGGTCCAGCAGCAGTTGCCGGCATACCTGGGGGCAGGAGAGCATCAGGGACTTCTTGAGCTGGTTGCCGATCCGGGTCTGGGCCCTGGGGTAGGTCTTGCAGGTCTGGCTCAGGGCATCCGGACCCGCCTTGCTGTGGATCTGGCACAGTCGCTTCTCATCGAGGAAGGGGCAGGCACCCTGCTCGTCGAGCTTGATTTCCCCCCAGCGTTCGTTGCTCTGCTTCACCTTGATGATGTGCAGCTTGCTCAGGGACTTGACCGTGGGATCGGGGTGTCGCTCGTAGTTGCGGAAGGTCTGCTTGTCGATGCTGATGGTCCAGCTGTGACAGCAGTTGTCCTCGCAGCGATCGCCGATGCACTGGAAATGTTGAACGAAATGCGGGGTGTAGAGCGAGGCAGCCATGTCGCCATCCGGTAGTGAGAGGTGGCATTTTAAAAGCAATAAGCATGCCGGAAGATTGTGGCAATCAACCCCGGCGTCCGGGAGCGCGGGGAGAGAAAAATATACGGTGGCGTGGCTACATTTTTGCGGCAAAGGGGTCGTCTATATGTGGTGTCAACCTAACAGGCTGCAGTGCAGCGTTTAACTCGAGGAATACATCATGGGCTTGTCCATCCATACCAACTTTGCCTCTCTGACCACCCAGAACCAGCTGAACTCCACCAACAAGATGCTGGGCACCGCCATGCAGCGTCTGGGCACCGGCCTGCGCATCAACTCCGCCGCCGACGACGCCGCCGGTCTGCAGATGGCCACCCGCCTGCAGGCCCAGTCCAACGGCCAGAAGGTCGGCATGCGCAACGCCCAGGATGCCATCTCCATGATGCAGACCGGTGAAGGCGCCCTGGACGAGATGACCAACATCGTCCAGCGCATGAAGGATCTGGCCACCCAGGGTGCCAACGGCACCACCAGCACCGAGGACTACACCGCCCTGAACGCCGAATTCGGCGAACTGGCCAAGGAGCTGACCAACATCACCGACAACACCACCTTCGGTGGCCAGTCCCTGCTGAAGAAGGGTGCCGGCAACTTCGAGAAGGGCGCGGTCAAGTTCCAGATCGGTGGCACCGCCGCCGAGACCCTGAGCGTGGACATCTCCACCGACCTGAAGAAGATCACCGGGTCCACCGGGGGCTCCGGTCTGGATGGCGCGGCCCTGAAGGCCGGCATCGGTGACCAGACCAAGGCGTCCGCGGCCATCACCGAGATGGAAACCTTCCTGAAAGACATCGGCAGCGCCCGTTCCTCCTTCGGTGCCAACATCAACCGTCTGGAGCACACCGTCAACAACCTCTCCAACATGAAGGAGAACACCGACATGGCGAACGGCCGCATCATGGATGCCGACTTCGCCCAGGAGAGCACCAACATGACCAAGAACCAGATGCTGATGCAGGCTGGCATGTCCGTGCTGTCCAACTCCAACCAGATGACCGGCATGGTAACTTCCCTGCTGCGTTGATCCTGGCGGCACCCATCCTGGCGATGGGTGCCCTCTTCCCCTCACTGCTTCCCTGTTCTCCCTTCCCCGCTTTTTTCATCACAATTTTCGTTCGCCATTCAAGTCCTGCCTCTGCCCGGTCGCTTCTCCTCTTAGTACGGTTATCCGCTGCGGTAGCAGCCTTTTTCGAGGAGTAAAACCATGGGTTTGTCCATCCACACCAATTTCGCCTCTCTGACCACTCAGAACCAGCTCAACAACACCAACAAGATGCTGGGCACCGCCATGCAGCGTCTGGGTACCGGCCTTCGCATCAACTCCGCCGCCGATGACGCCGCCGGTCTGCAGATGGCCACCCGTCTGCAAGCCCAGTCCAATGGTCAGAAGGTCGGCATGCGCAACGCCCAGGACGCCGTCTCCATGATGCAGACCGCCGAAGGGGCCATGGACGAGATGACCAACATCGTTCAGCGCATGAAGGACCTGGCCACCCAGGGCGCCAACGGTACCTCGAGCGCGGAAGATCGCCTGGCCATCGGTACCGAGATGAAGGAGCTGACCGCCGAGCTGAAGAACATCAGCGACAACACCAAATTTGGTGGTGAAACGCTGATCAGCGATGCGGGCAAGTTCGGCGCCGGCACCGTGACCTTCCAGATCGGTGGCACCGCCGCCGAGAAGCTGGACGTCAAGGCCGACACCAACGTCCAGGCCGTGAATGCCGCCATCACCACGGCGACCACGGATCTGGCCACCGCCGACGTGGCGGCCTCCGCCCTGGCCTCCACCGACTTCAATGCGCAGATCACCAAGATGGAAGACGCTCTGGACTTGATCGGTACCGCCCGCTCCCAGTTCGGTGCCAACATCAACCGTCTGGAGCACACCGTCAACAACCTCTCCAACATGAAAGAGAACACCGACATGGCGAACGGTCGCATCATGGATGCCGACTTCGCCCAGGAGAGCACCAACATGACCAAGAACCAGATGCTGATGCAGGCTGGCATGTCCGTGCTGTCCAACTCCAACCAGATGACCGGCATGGTGACCTCCCTGCTGCGTTGATGTGTGGTGGGGCCGCCCCTGGGGCGGCCCCTGTCTGACAACCGCCTGCCGGTTGGAAAGGATCGGAGCGGTCCTTTCCAACAGGCAGGCCACCGAACAAGGGGAGAGAGATGCAAGTAGATCCGGCCAGCATGGCGATGCAGCTGGTAGCCGTCGAGCGCCAGAACATGGACAAGCTGCTGAAGAAGCAGCTGGACAGCGTCAAGGCACAGCAGAGCGCCATCAGCACCCTCACCACCAAGCTGTCGAGCTTCCAGACCCTGCTCAAGGATCTGAACAAGGCGAGCAGCCTGCAGGCGCAGAAGGCGACCATGTCCCAGGACGGGATCATGACGGTGACGAGCAATGGCAAGGCCAGCTCGGGCCAGTACAACTTCTTCGTGGAGCAGCTCGCCCAGTCCCATCAGGTCGGCCTTCAGCTCGACAGCGACACGGCGCCGCTGCCCGCAGACGGCGTGCTCTCCCTGACCGTCAAGGGCAAGACCCTCGACATCGATCTGGCGACCCTGCCGGCTGGTGCCACCGCCAAGGATCTGGTCTCCCAGATCAACAATGCCAAGGACAACCCCGGGGTGAAGGCGACCCTAGTGCGTACCGACGGCAAGGTCAGCATGGTGCTGACCAGCAAGGAGAGCGGGGTGGAGAACGCCATCACCCTCAATTACAGCGGCGATGCGGCCAATGCCCTCGGGGTGGCCGTGGCCGGCAAGACGGACATCACCCAGGCGCAGGACGCCAAGCTGCAAATGGGGGGCGACAACCCGCTCACCATCACCTCGTCCAGCAACAAGATAGAGAACGTGGTGGACGGCCTGACCTTCCAGTTGACCAAGGCGCAGAAGGCGGGGGATGCGCCGCTGCTGGTGACGGTGGATCAGGACAAGGAGGCCGTCACCGGCTCACTCAAGAAGTTCGTCGACAGCTACAACGAGCTGGTGGATGAGCTGGCCAAGATGACCTCCAGCGATCCCAAGGCGCCGGGGGCCCTCTCCTCCGACAGCGGGGTGCGCAGCCTCAAGAGCCTGATCGCCCGCAGCGTGCGGGATCTGCCCGATGACCTGACCCTGGGGAGCCTCGGGATCAAGACCGACAAGGCGGGCAAGCTCTCCTTCAACGAGACCGACTTCAACAAGGCGCTGGAGAAGGATCCCGAGCTGCTCGGCAAGGCACTGATGGGAGACGATGGTCTGCTCAAGCGGATGAGCAATGCGCTCGACCCCTATACCAAGCGGGACGGCGCACTCAAGGGGCGCAAGACCGGTCTGGAGGCGAACGAGAAGCGGGTCAACGAACGGATGGAGGCGCTGGATCGGCGCATGGATTCCGCGTATAAGCGCTACCTCAACCAGTTCACCACCATGAACCAGATGTTGCAGACCATGGGCGCCCTGTGAGACGGCGTGCCCATCACACCCTGAATAAGTGAGTCTTTCATGTTTGAACCCCAAGAAGGCTATGACGCCTACCAGTTCGCCGCCACCCAGGCCAAGGCGG
Organism: Aeromonas sp. XH; assembly: GCF_033348475.1. Taxonomy (NCBI): domain Bacteria; kingdom Pseudomonadati; phylum Pseudomonadota; class Gammaproteobacteria; order Aeromonadales; family Aeromonadaceae; genus Aeromonas; species Aeromonas sp. XH. The sequence goes on from NZ_CP137630.1 coordinate 456,193, forward strand.
CGAGCGCCGACCCGCACCAGCTGGTGCTGATGCTGATGGACGGCCTGCTCGACGAGATCGCGCGGGCCGAGGGCCACATCCTGGCCAGGCAGTATGAGCGCAAGGGGCAGTCCATCAACAAGTGCCTGCAGATCCTGGGGGGGCTCGACAGCGCCCTCGACATGGACAAGGGCGGGGAGCTCGCCGGCAACCTGCACCGCCTGTATGACTACTGTGGTCAGCGCCTGTTCGAGATCAGCGTGGCCAACGACGTCGCGGGCTTTGCCGAAGTGCGCCGTATCCTGCTGGAGTTGAAAGAGGGCTGGGAAGCGATGGCCCGCCATCCCCGCTGATGCGGAAGTCCTCCTTCCTCGTCTGCCAGGGAAAGCGACTAACGTATTGAAAAATTGCATCTATATATCTGGCCTGCTCCTTGCTTGCTGGCAGGGTCGTCTTATTTTGGGGCCATCATCATGTCCATGACCGGGGCCGTGCCGCCCAGCACGGAACGCGAGACGCGCCAGCGCCAGCTGTTGGGGCTGGGGCGTCTGATTTTACAGCAGGCCCGTGCCGGGCAGTGGGATGCGGTGCGCCTGGCGGATCACCGTCTGGCCCAGCTGGTCGAGAGTCTGCGCCAGCAACCTGCCCTGTGGCAGGCCCTGATGCCGGCCCGGGATCAGGTGCGCCACTGGCATCAGGAGGCCTTCGCGCTCTGCCAGCAGGAAACCGCTCTGCGCAAGCAGGAGTGGGATGCGCTCTCCCTCAAGCGGGAAGGGCTGCAGGCCTATGACGAGGCGCAGACATGGGCATGATCCCCTTTATCGGCACCGAGGCCCTGCCGCCCTCCGCTTCAAGCGGCTTCACCCGTCTCTCGCGCCAGCCCGATGGGCAGGGAGAGGGATACCAGCCGCTCGATCTCCCGCAGGAGGCCCTGGCCTCGCTCCCCCCGGTGCCCGCCGTCCCTGTCACCACCCCCGACGAGGAGGGCGGTGAGGAGGCGAGTATCGAGACGAATGCCGAGACTGCGTCCGACGTTGCCGAGCAGCTGTCCGCCTTCACCCATATGCCCCCACCCTTTGTCCGACCAGAAGAGAGCGTACGGCTCTCCCTTGTCCGCCCGCCGGTGGAGCCCGAACTTCCCCCTGCGGAGCAAGGGGCGCGAGCGGAGCACTCCTCGCCTGCGCTGCGAGCGCTCACCCGCCTCGTGCGCCTGGAGAGCGAACGGGTGCCGGTGATGATGGCGCCGGACAGTAAGGCGCACTTCCCCCTGCCGGCGGGAGAGCTCGCCCTGCGGCTGGCCCAGCCAGGCGTGCAGGGGGAGCGGTCGCCGCTCCCGACCCCGGTCGGTCTGCCGCCCCTTCCCGGGGAGGCGGTGCCGGAGCGGGAGCTTGCCGTGGCAGATCTCAAGGCGGCAGTGGGGCTGCAACCCGCGCTGTCTGCGGCCAGGCCCACGGAATACCAGTGGGCGCCGGCTCGTCTGACGGACGGTCCGACCCAGTGGGGCCAGCAACTGGTCGAGGTGCTGAAGGACAGGGTTGAGCTGCAGGTGAACCAGAACATCAAGCAGGCTCACATCCGGCTCGATCCCCCCGAGCTGGGGCGCCTCGAATTGACGGTCAGGGTCGAGGGGGATCGGCTCAACGTGCAGCTCAACGTGACCAACCCGGCGGTGCGCGAGGCCATGATCCAGTCGATGGAACGGCTGCGCATGAGCTTGGCCCCCCACCATGCCGGCGGCGTCGAGGTGAACGTCGGGCAGGGGGGAGAGCAGGAGCGGGGGGAACGTTGGCAGCAGGAGAAGATCCTGGCTGGCCGGCGGCAGTGGCAGGAAGAACGGGATGCATCGAGCGGCGCTGGTCAGGACTGGCTCAATACCCTGGTGTGACATTTTACAATCTGGCAATAGCGAGAGTGACTTCAAATTATGCGGCGTGTCATGAAGTGGATGATGGTGATAATGATGGCACTGTGCCTGCTGGTGGCGCTGGCCTATGGCGCCTATCTCAAGCGAGATACGGTAGCCGTCTGGCTGGGGCTGGCGGAGGCCAAGCCCGAGCTGAGCAAGACACCGCTGTTCAAGCCGATGGAACGCTTCGTCATCAGCCTGGAAGGGGACAGGGAGCCCCACTATCTGGTGCTAGAACTAGCACTGGTGACCCACAACCCCCAGCAACTGGAGACGCTCAACGAGCTGACCCCCCTGATCCGCAATGCCATGGTGCAATATTTCAGCCATCGCTCCCATGAGGCGGTGAAGCAGGAGCTGCAGAACATCTCGGCCCTGCAGACCTCATTGCTCGGCAAGCTGGTGGGGACGCTGGAAGGGTATGGCTACAAGCCCTATCTGGACGAAGTGCTGGTCACCAAGGTGCTGGTGCAGTAGCGGACATGATGGACGCCGGCTGGGACATCCCCTGCGAACTGACCGCCTCCGCCCCCCGTACCGGTGAACAGGCGATCCTGAGCCGCTACCTGCCTCTGGTGAAGCGGGCGGCCACTCACCTGCGCAGCCAGGTGAGCGCCTGCTTCGATCAGGAGGACATGGAGCAGGTCGGCATGATGGGCCTGCTGGAGGCCTGGCGCCGTTATGGCAGCGAGCCCGATGCCCAGTTCGAAAGCTATGCGTTCAAGCGGGTGCGGGGCGCCATGCTGGATGAGTTGCGGCGCCTCGACTGGCGTCCCCGCCAGTTGCGCCAGCAGGTGCACGGCCACAACCAGGTGCAGCGGGAGCTGTTCAACCGGCTGGGGCGCAACCCGACCGAGCAGGAGCTGGCGCAGGCACTGGATTGCTCCGTCGAGGAGGTGCGCCAGCTGGCCTATGCCAGCCAGGCCGAGGCCCTGCAGAGCCTGGAGGAGTGGCTGGAGAACGGCGGCAGGGCGCCGGCGTCGGAATCAGACGACCAGGACATGGCCATGACCCTCAGCAAGGTGCTCGGTACCCTGGACAAGCGCGAGCAACTGCTGCTCTCCCTCTACTACCAGCAGGAGCTGAACATGAAGGAGATTGCGCTGGTGCTCGGCCTGACCGAGTCGCGGGTATGCCAGCTCCACAAGCAGTGCGTCCTTCAGCTCAAGCAGCGTTTGGTCGACTCCATATAGTAATGGCTCTCCCCGCGGGGGGAGTCTTCGTGAATTCTGCGGGAGCATCCATGCAAAAACAGATCGGTCTTGGTGTCATTTTCGTTTGTGTGATCGGCGGCTTCATGATGGCCGGGGGGCGTCCCATCGCCCTGTGGCAGCCCGCCGAGCTCATCATCATCATAGGTGCTGCGGTCGGCTCCATGTTCCTCGGAAACTCCAAGGAGGTGATGCATGAGATGTGGCGCCAGATGAAGCTTTGCTTCAAGTCCAACAAGGACGAGAAGGAGATCTATCGCGAACTGCTGACCCTGATGCACCAACTGCTGGAAGAGACCCGCAACAAGGGGATGAAGGCGCTGGACGAACACGTGGAGAACCCGCAGCAGAGCTCCGTCTTCCTGATGTATCCCCAGGTGTCGGAAGATCCGCAGTTGCTCGGCTTTATCATCGACAACCTGCGCCTGCTGGGCATGGGCAAGATCACCCCCCACGAGCTCGACACCATACTGGAGCAGGAGATCATGGCCATCGAGGAGGACATGCTCAAGCCCGCCCACGCGCTGCACAAGACGGGGGAAGCCTGCCCCGGGTTCGGGATCCTCGCGGCCGTGATGGGGATCATCATCACCATGCAGCAGCTCGACGGTCCCCTCAGCAACATCGGCGTGCACGTGGCGGCCGCCCTGGTGGGCACCTTCATCGGCATCTTCCTCTGTTACTGCCTGCTGGAGCCCATCAGCAACGCCATGGAAGAGATGGTCAAGCGCCGCATCGGCATGCTGATGTGCATCAAGTCGATCCTGATCGCCCAGCTGCGGGGCAAGACGCCCCTGCTCTCCGTCGACTCGGGCCGCAAGATGCTGGAGCCTGACGTGAAACCCAGCTTCCTCGAACTGGAAGACTGGGTGACCAACAGGGCCATGTGATGCGCAACCACGAACAGATCATCATCAAGCGCCAGCAGCGGCGCAGCAGTGGTCCCAAGGGCGGCGGCGCATGGAAGGTGGCCTTCGCCGACTTCACCCTGGCGATGATGGCTTTCTTCATGGTGCTCTGGATCCTGGCCGTTTCCAGCCAGGAGGAGCGCGAGATGGTGGCCAGCCGCCTGCGCGACTACAGCATCATGGACAGCGAGGCGAACCCGTTCGACATCCGCAACAGCCCCTATCCGGTGGATCTCGGTGGCAACCCCTCGGTACTGGAGGAGCTGAGCCCCCAGTTCGTGGAGGAGGGGCAGCGCATGCCCAGACACATGGAGCGCGACCGCAGCATCTTCACCGACGGTGCCAAGGGCGGCTACGAGAGCCTGCTGGTGGGCAAGATTGAGGGGGAGAAGCAGATGGCGCAGTTGGCCGGCTTCATCGGCTCCATGGCGGATCAGATGCAGGCCAGGAACAACCTGGAGTTGCAACTGGTGCCCCAGGGGCTGCGCATCCTGATCCGCGACGACGACGAGCGGGAGATGTACAGCCGCGGCAGTGCCCGCATCAGTCCCTATTTCCGCCATCTGCTGATGGCGCTGGCCCCCATCTTCCAGCGGGTGGAGAACCGGGTCATGATCTCCGGTCACACCGACAGCACCCCCTTCGCCGGGGACAACTACAGCAACTGGGAGCTCTCCTCCGATCGCGCCATGATGGCGAGGCGCGTCCTGCTTGCCGGCGGCATGCCCCCCGAGCGGGTGGGTCAGGTGGTCGCCATGTCGGACACCATGCTGGACAACACCGCCGATCCCCGGGGCAGCCAGAATCGCCGCATCGAGCTGCTGGTGATGACGACCCAGGCGGAGAAGAACCTGGAGCAGCTGTTCAGCGCCCAAACCCAAGCCGCCACCCGGCAAGCCAAGGATGCCACTGCCCATGGAAACCCCTGATACCGATCTGCCCCCCGTCACCCCGTTCAACGATCCCAGGCGCAAGGTCCCTCGCTGGTATCTGCACGACGGCACCACGCCGCTGGAGTCCCAGAGCTGCGGCATCGCGGCCCGGCTCATGGTGTCCGGCCTGCTGTTCGACAAGCAGATCGGCCGGGCGGTGATCAAGGACATAGGGCCCGGCGGGGTCGGCTTCCTGGCCCCCGCCCGCTTCGCCCTGCCCGATACCGTCAGCCTGTCCCTGTCACCGCGAATCGTGCTGGCCTGTCATATCACCCACCGCAGGGCCATAGGCCAATACCTCAGCTTCTACGGCGCGCGCTGGGCCGATCCGGCGTCCATCGATCTCGCCCCCGTGCTCAGTCACTGGCGCCACTGCTTCATGGCGCCAGCAGAGGCCGGGTCTGTCCCAGTCCCAGAGGATCCGGCATCCGCTCCAGCGTGATCCCCCCCCGCCCCATGTCGAGCCCCCTTGCCGGTCGCAGCAGCAAGGGGTCGTGCAGGCTCTCCAGCGACACGGCTCGCGCCAGCAGCGGCCGTTTATCCGGTGTGCTGCGGGCAGGCGCCTTGCCACCGCCATAGACGATGGGGCAGTCGCTGACACCTTGCGCCTCTGGCAGGCGCCAGGCGGGATTCCAGCGGCTGGCGTCGTTCATCGACACCCCTTTGGCCATGGCCCAGCCCAGCAGGGAGCAGTCGCCCGGCTGCCGCCACACCCGAATGCTCTCTCCCTCCTGCCAGGATGGCAGCACGAAGTCGTGCTGCGCCGCCAGCAACTGGGAGAGGGCGATGAAACGCGCCACATAGAGCCGCGTTTCCGTGGGCAACTGCAGTGCCCACAGATTGCGTGTCCCGCCGCTGAGCACCGCCTTCAGCACCCGTCCCTCTCCCGCGTTATAGGCCGCCAGGGCCAGTAGCCAGTCCTGCCCGAAGAATCGATGCAGCCAGCCGAGATAGGTGAGCGCGGCCTCCGTCGCCAATGGCAGGGAATAGCGGCCATCGAAGGCGGTCGTCATGGGGACGGAGAAGCGGGCCGCGGTATCCGGCATCAGTTGCCAGGGACCGGCGGCGCCCGCCGAAGAGATCACGTCCAGCCGGTAGCTGCTCTCGATCAGGGGCAGCAGTGCCAGCATGGGTGGGAGTTTTCGCGCCTGAACCTGCTCCGTGACCCAGCGGATCATGGGCTGGGACTCGATGAGGCGTTGCTGCAGGTGGCTGCGCTGCTGCAACAGGAAGCGGGTCTGCTCGGTGACCAGATCGGCGCCGGGGCCGGCGAGAGGGGTAGGAAAACCCGCCTGCCAATGATAATGATCGTAGGAGTAGCAAACGGGACTGCTTAGCAGGCACAGCCCGGCGAGAAGGCGAGACGATAATTTGGCAAGAGAGGGCATAGCCTGGCGGGAAAATGATAAAAACACGATGTATCTCAACAGTTTTTGACAATATCTGTCGACTGTTCATGTGGTATCCAGGACGTGATAAGCATGATAACACGAGTAAAAAAGACCCCAAAGGCGGGCAGGGCGATTCAGAAATTTCTGCTTTATCTGATCCTCGTTAATTTTGGTTTGATGTGGCTCTATGTCGTGTATGCCGATGAGCTGACATTTGGTGCCAACCTTCTGCTGACTTTTCTTCTGATCCTCTATAACCTGCTGCTCTGCCAGCTGGTGGTGCTGCGTGCCCGGCGGGCGGGAGACGGTTACATCATCTATCCCGTGGTGGGGGTGAGCATTATCCTGTGTGCCGTCGTGCTGTTTCGTTTCATCATTTCCCCCTGAAACAGATTAATTTTGAGCCCAGCCTGAGGGCATGTATTTAATTTGGCAGTAAATAACTTGTGAAAAATCAATTCATTTAATCGGTCGTCTCCCCACGCTGCGTCAATATGTTTCCCCTGCCCGAGATCCTTGCTTGAAAAGCCTCCTGCTCGTCCTTAAACTTCATGGTGGAGAAAAGTGGATCAAAGTGGTTTTTATCGGGCGATTTGCCCCCTTAACTCATTTTCAGGGACTGCAATTTGTTGCGTGGCGCTCACGCCATCAGCCTGGACAGCAAGGGCCGGTTGGCGATTCCGACCAAATTTCGAGACTGGCTGCGCGACGAGTGCGACGGCCAGCTGGTCTGCACCATCGACATCGCTCATCCCTGTCTGCTGCTGTATCCCCTGAACGAATGGGAAGAGATAGAGCGCAAGCTCAAGACCCTTTCCAGCACCAATCCGGCCGAGCGCCGCCTGCAACGCCTGCTGCTCGGCCATGCGACCGAATGCGAGCTGGACGGCAACGGCCGTCTGCTGCTGAGCCAGCCGCTGCGCAGCCATGCCGGGCTGGACAAGAAAATCATGCTGGTGGGCCAGCTCAACAAGTTCGAGCTGTGGGATGAAGCCCGCTGGCAACAACAGATCAATGACGACATCCTGGGCCTGCCCGAGGACGACTGGGCAAGTTCACCACGACTACAGGATTTTTCTTTATAAATGACCCAAGCCGCTGAACACATCACAGTGCTGTTGCACGAAGCCGTCGAAGGGCTGGCCATCAAGCCGGACGGAGTCTACGTCGACGGTACCTTTGGCCGGGGTGGTCACTCTCGTCTCATTCTCCAGCAGCTCGGCCCCAACGGCCGGTTGATCGCCATCGACCGGGATCCCCAGGCCATTGCCGAGGCGGCCAAGATCCAGGATCCCCGCTTCGAGATCGTGCACGGCCCCTTCTCCGGCATCACCCGCTATCTGACCGAGCGCGGTCTGCTGGGCAAGGTGGACGGCTTCCTGCTGGATCTCGGGGTCTCCTCCCCCCAGCTGGACGATGCCGAACGCGGCTTCAGCTTCATGAAGGACGGCCCCCTCGACATGCGGATGGACCCGACCACTGGCCAGAGCGCCGCCGAGTGGCTGGCCCGCGCCGATGTGGACGACATAGCCTGGGTGCTGAAGACCTTCGGCGAGGAGCGTTTCGCCAAGAAGATTGCCCGCGCCATCGTGCACGACAGGGTCACCGAGCCCTATGTGCGCACCCGCCAGCTGGCAGAGATGATCGCCCGGGTCAACCCGAGCAAGGAGAAGGGCAAGCACGCGGCCACCCGCAGCTTCCAGGCCATCCGCATCTACATCAACAGCGAGCTGGACGAGATCGAAACCGCGTTGAACGGCGCGCTGGAAGTCTTGGCTCCTCACGGCCGTCTCTCCGTCATTAGCTTCCACTCCCTGGAAGATCGGCTGGTGAAGCACTTCATCCGCAAGCACGAGAAAGGACCCGAGGTGCCCCACGGCATCCCGCTGACCGAGGCCCAGCTGGCCGGCGGTCGCAAGCTGAAGTCGGTCGGCAAGGCGCTCAAGCCTTCCGAGCATGAAGTCAATGAAAACACCCGATCCCGCAGCTCGGTGCTGCGGGTCGCAGAGCGGCTGGCGGAGTAAGCCATGAGCGAAGTGCGCGTTCACCTCGCTAGGGAGATCGTTGCGGATCTCTGGCGCCACAAGTTGCAGGTCGTGCTGACCATCGCCGTGCTGGTCACCGCCTTCGCGGTGATCCTGGTGACCAACATGACCCGGGGGCTGACGGCCAAGCAGAACGATCTGATGGCGGAAGAGGACAGGCTCAACATCGAGTGGCGCCACCTCTTGCTGGAGCAGGGCACCCTGGCCGAGCACTCCCGGGTGGCGAGCCTGGCCATGGACAAGTTGCAGATGGCTCGCCCGCTGGTGACCACCGAGAAGGTAATTACACAACCATGACACGCAAGGCCGCCACCAAGGCTCCGGCAAAGGACAAAGCCAAGGCGAAAGCACCGTCACTCTACCCTTGGCGCTTTCGCACCCTGGTGTTTTTCATCGGCATCGCATTTGCGGGGCTGATCCTGCGGCTGGCCTGGATCCAGGTGATCGATCCGGACAGACTGCGCCAGGAGGGGGACATGCGCTCCCTGCGCACCACCTCCACCCAGGCGGTGCGCGGCATGATCACGGATCGCAACGGCGAGCAGCTGGCGGTCTCCGTGCCGGTCGAGGCCGTCTGGGCCGATCCCAAGACGGTGCACGAGTCCGGCGCCATCCACAACGAGCGCGCCTGGCTGGCGCTCTCCGCCGTGCTCAAGCTCGACATCAACACCCTCAAGCACCGCATCGCCAACCCGAGCAAGCGCTTCGTCTACCTGCAGCGGCAGGTGACGCCGGCGGTGGCGGAATACATCAAGGGCTTGAAACTGGGGGGCATCTATCTGCGCCCCGAGGCGCGCCGCTTCTATCCGACCGGCGAGATCAGCGCCCACCTGGTGGGGGTGACCAACATCGATGGCAGCGGCATCGAGGGGATCGAGCGCAGCTACAACGAGTGGCTGACCGCGACCCCGGGGGAGATGCGGGTGCGCAAGGACCGCCAGGGCCGCGTCATCGAGCGGCTCGGTCTGGTCAAGGAGGGCAAGCACGCCAACGATCTGCAGCTGAGCATCGATCAGCGGGTGCAGGCGCTGGCCTATCGCGCCCTCAAGCGGGCCACCGACGAGAACAAGGCGACCTCCGGCTCCATGGTGATGCTGGACGTGAAGACCGGCGAGGTGCTCGCCATGGTCAACACCCCCTCCTACAACCCCAACAACCGCGGCCAGTACCAGAGTTTCCGGGTGCGCAACCGGGTGGTCACCGACACCTACGAGCCGGGTTCCACGGTCAAGCCATTGATTTTGCTCAGTGCCCTGCAGGCCGGCGTCACCAGCTGGAAGGATTTCATCCCGGGTGGGCCGCTCTTTATCGGGGCCAAGCAAATCCGTGACGTGAGCATCCACAAGGCGACCAACCTGTACGACATCCTGCGCTACTCCTCCAACATCGGCATGTCGCGCATCGCGCTGCGGATGCCGGCCCAGGAGATGATCAACACCCTCAGCATGGTGGGCTTCGGGATGGACACCGGCAGCGGCCTGATGGGGGAGAGCAGTGGCATGCTGCCCCAGCGTCGCCGCTGGTCCGACATCGAGCGGGCCACCCTGTCGTTCGGCTACGGCCTGCGGGTCACCCCGCTGCAGCTCGCCTCCGCCTACGCCACCCTGGCCAACAAGGGCAAGCGGGTGCCGCTCTCCATCATCAAGGTGACCAAGCCGCCCAAGGGCGAGCAGGTCATCGACCACAACAACGCGGCCGCCATGCTGCAGGCGCTGGAGTACGTGGTCAGCAACGCCATTCCCAAGGCCCAGATCCCGGGTTACAGGGTCGGCGGCAAGAGTGGTACCGCCAAGGTCGCCGTGGCGGGGGGCTATGGCAAGGATTACATGGCCTGGTTTGCCGGCTTCGCCCCGGCCAGCAATCCCCGCTTCGTCATGGTGGTGGTGATCAACGAGCCCAAGGGGGATGCCTACTACGGCGGCGCCGTGGCGACGCCGCCCTTTGCCGAGGCCATGGGGGGCGTGCTGCAGCTCTTCAACATCCGTCCCGACGCGATCCCGCCCGAGGTGCCCGCCAAGCTTGCCCGCACGGAGGCCACCAATGGCGCACCGCGTACTTGACGGGCATCCGGCTTTTTCCATCGGCCCCGCCGCTGTCGGGGCATTTTCCATGGCGCCCGTGTGCGCCCGCATTCCCGCATTTTCGGAGGCTGCCCATGCCGTCCATCTCACTTGATCAACTGATGAGCCGCTTCGGCATCACTGCCCCGGCGCTTCCCCTCACCGACCTCCAGCTCGACAGCCGGCGGGTCGGTCCCGGCTCTCTCTTCGTGGCGATCCGAGGCCATCAGGTGGATGGCAGGCGTTTCATCGAACAGGCGGTGGCTCAGGGAGCGACCGCCGTGCTGTTTGAGGAGGATGGGGAATTCGTCCCTCCTGCGGCCCAGATCCCCTGCATCGGCATGCAGGATCTGCCCGCCCGCCTCTCCGAGCTGGCCGGCCACTTCTACGATCATCCGGGGCAGAAACTGCAACTGGTGGGTATCACGGGCACCAACGGGAAGAGTACCACGGCCCTGCTGGTGGCGAACTGGCGCACCCTGCTGGGAGGCAAGGCCGGGGTGATGGGCACCATAGGCAACGGCCTGTTCGGCGAGCTGGTGGAAGCAGAGAACACCACCGGCAGCGCGGTCCAGGTGCAGGCCAATCTGGCCGCCTTGCAGCAACAGGGGGCCGATCTGGTGGCCATGGAAGTCTCCAGCCACGGTCTGGTGCAGCACCGCGTCGCCGCCCTGCCATTTGCCGCGGCTGTCTTCACCAACCTGAGCCGGGATCACCTGGACTATCACGGTTCCATGGAGGCCTATGCCGCCGCCAAGGAGGAGCTGCTGAAGCTGGTGGACGAACCCTGCGCCGTCATCAATGCGGACGACCGCCTGGGGCGGCAGTGGCTGGCGGCCTATCCCGGTGCGGTGGCCTTCGGCGTCCATGGCCCGATTGAAAACCATGCCGGACGACAGCTGACGGCGCAGGATCCCCATTTCCATCAACGAGGTTTTGACACGCGCATTAACTCCAGTTGGGGGAATGGTGTATTATCCGCCCCCTTGCTCGGCCGCTTCAACGTCAGCAACGTGCTGGGCGCCATGGGGGCCATGCTGGTGCTCGGTTACGATTTCGACGCCCTGCTGGCCACCGCGCCTCAGCTGCAGCCGGTGACCGGTCGCATGGAGTGCTTCGGCGGTGACGATGCGCCGCTCGCCGTGGTCGATTACGCCCATACCCCGGACGCGCTGGAGAAGGCGCTGCAGGCCCTGCGGGTGCACTGCCACGGTCGCCTCTGGTGCCTGGTGGGCTGCGGCGGCGATCGGGATCGCGGCAAGCGGCCCATGATGGCCGCCATGGCGGAGCTGCATGCGGACCGCGTGATCCTGACCGACGACAACCCCCGTACCGAGGAGCCGGCCCGGATCATGGCCGACATGGTGGCGGGGCTTCGCGATCCCGGCGCCGTGCAGATCGAGCACGACAGGGTCAAGGCGATCCGGCTGGCGCTGAGTCAGGCGAGCAAAGAGGACATCATCCTGGTGGCCGGCAAAGGCCACGAGGATTATCAGATCATTGGAACCGACAAGCGGCACTACAGCGACCGGGAAACCGTCGCGGCCGCCTTGCACACATTAATGGAGTCATTCAGATGATGACCCTCAGGCTTGCCGACCTGGCGCAGGTGCTCGATGCCCGTCTGATCGGGAGCGACCATGAGATCACGGCGGTCAGCACCGACACCCGTACCCTGGGCGAAGGGGCGCTGTTTGTCGCCCTGCGCGGCGAGCGTTTCGACGCCCACGATTTCTGCGATCAGGCGGTGGCCGCCGGCGCCAGTGCCCTGCTGGTGGAACGCGAGCTGCCCCTGGCCATACCGCAACTGGTGGTGGCCGACAGCCTCAAGGGGCTGGGGCGTCTGGGCCGGCTGGTGCGCGAGCGCATCAACCCGAAAGTGCTGGCCATCACCGGCAGCTGCGGCAAGACCACGGTGAAGGAGATGGCCACCGCCATCCTGCGCTGCGAGGGGGAGGTGCTGGCCACCGCCGGCAACTTCAACAACGAGGTGGGGGTGCCGCTCACCCTGCTGCGCCTCGAGCCGCAGCACCAGTTTGCGGTGATGGAGCTGGGGGCCAACCACCCGGGGGAGATCGCCTGGACCACGTCGCTGGCCAAGCCCGATGCCGCCATCATCAACAACGTGGCGGCGGCCCATCTGGAGGGCTTCGGCTCCCTGGAGGGGGTCTTCCATGCCAAGAGCGAAATCTTCGAAGGCCTGCGCGAGGGCGGCAGCGCCATCGTCAATGCCGACAACGAATTCTGGCCCAAGTGGCGTGAGAAGGGCATCCGCTGCGCCTTCTCCCTCGAGGATCAGAGCCAGCCGTTCCATGCCCGCGACATCGTGCTCAACGAGCAGGGCTGCGCCGGATTCGTGATGGTGACCCCGCAGGGGGAGGTGGCGTTGACCCTGGCCATTCCGGGCCGCCACAACGTGGCGAACGCTCTGGCCGCCGCCGCCGGGACCCTGGCGCTCGGCGCTTCTCTGGCCTCGGTCAAAGCCGGTCTGGAGCAGATGGCGCCGGTCAAGGGCCGCTTCTGCGTGCAGCGCTGGGGTGGTCTCACCCTGGTGGACGACACCTACAACGCCAGCGTGGAGTCCGTGCTGGCGGGCATCGACGCCCTGACCGCCATGGGCGGCTACAAGGTGCTGGTGTTCGGTGACATGAAGGAGTTGGGTGAGGAGTCCGCCGCGCAGCATGCCCGGGTCGGTCGCCACGCCCGCGAGCAGGGCCTTGACGCCGTGCTGACCGTAGGGGAACAGAGTCGCCACACCGCAGATGCCGCGGCTGGCCGACATTTCGATAACAAGGCGTCGTTGTTTGAAGTGCTTGCGCAAATGATAAAGACACATCAGGAAATTTCGATTCTGGTCAAGGGCGCCCGCGGCTCCCGCATGGAAGATATCGTCGAGATGGTCAAGGGCCATCAGGAGTCAGCCACATGCTAGTCTGGCTGGCGGAACTGCTCACCCCGCACTTCACCTTCTTCAACGTCTTCTCCTACCTGACGTTTCGCGCCATCCTGTCGATCATCACCGGCCTGGTGGTGGCGCTCTGGATGGGGCCGCGCCTCATCCGCCGTTTGCAGATCCTGAAGTTCGGCCAGGTGATCCGCAACGACGGTCCCGAGTCCCACCTCAGCAAGAAGGGCACTCCGACCATGGGCGGCCTGATGATCATCGCCGCCATCTTCATCTCGGTGCTGCTCTGGTGTCGCCTTGACAACCCCTATGTCTGGCTGGTGCTGTTCGTGCTGGGGGCCTACGGTGCCATCGGCTTCGCCGATGACTACCTCAAGGTGGTGCGCAAGAACACCGACGGCCTGATCGCCCGCTGGAAGTACTTCTGGCAATCCGCCGTTGCGCTGGGGGTGGCCGTGTTCCTCTATGCCACCGCCACCCACGACGGACAGACCCAGCTGGTGGTGCCCTTCCTCAAGGACGTGATGCCCCAGCTCGGCCTGATGTTCATCCTGCTGACCTACTTCGTCATCGTCGGCACCTCCAACGCGGTCAACCTGACCGATGGCCTGGATGGGCTGGCCATCATGCCGACCGTGATGGTGGCGGGGGGCTTCGCCCTGATCGCCTGGGCGACCGGCAACGTCAACTTCGCGAACTACCTGCACATCCCCTACGTGCCCTACACCTCCGAGCTGGTGATCGTCTGTACCGCCATCGTCGGGGCGGGCCTGGGTTTCCTCTGGTTCAACACCTATCCGGCCCAGGTCTTTATGGGGGACGTCGGTTCCCTGGCCCTGGGCGGGGCGCTCGGCACCATCGCCGTGCTGGTGCGCCAGGAGTTCCTGCTGGTGATCATGGGGGGCGTCTTCGTGATGGAGACCGTCTCTGTGATCCTGCAGGTGGGCTCCTACAAGCTGCGCGGCGTGCGGATCTTCCGCATGGCGCCCATTCATCACCACTATGAGAAGAAGGGCTGGCCGGAGCCGCGCGTCATCGTGCGTTTCTGGATCATCACCCTCATGCTGGTGCTCCTTGGCCTCGCCACCCTGAAGGTGAGGTAAGCCATGGTCATCATCATCGGACTCGGCAAAACCGGACTCTCCTGCGTCGACTACTTCCTCGGCCGCGGCGTCACGCCCCTGGTGATGGACACCCGTGCCAACCCCCCCGGCAAGGAGCAGCTGCCCCCCGAGGTGGAGCTCGTCCACGGGCTGGACGGAGAACGGCTCAAGCAGGCGCACATGATAGTGGCGAGCCCGGGCATCGCCCTCTCGACCCCGGAGCTCAGGGCCGCGGCAGAGCGCGGCATCAGGATAGTCGGCGACATCGAGCTGTTCGTGCGCGAGACCCAGGTGCCCGTCATCGCCATCACCGGCTCCAACGGCAAGAGCACGGTGACGACCCTGGTGGGGGAGATGATCGCCGAGGCCGGCCTCAAGGTCGGGGTCGGTGGCAACATCGGCACCCCGGCCCTGGAATTGCTCAAGCAGCCCATGGATCTCTGCGTGCTGGAGCTCTCCAGCTTCCAGCTGGAGACCACCCACAGCCTGCGAGCCGCCGCCTCCGTGGTATTGAACCTCTCCGAAGATCACATGGATCGCTATGAGGGCATGGCCGACTACCGCGCCGCCAAGATGGAGATCCATCAGCACTCCCAGCACATCCTGGTGAATCGCGACGATCCCCAGACCCTGCCCGATGTGGGCCAGGTATGGCAGAGCTTCGGGCTGGACTGCAACGGCTATGGCCGCTGCGAGCTGGCGGGCCGCCACTGGCTGACCCTGCACGGCGAGCCGCTGCTGGCGGTGGACGAGATGAAGATCGTCGGTGCCCACAACCAGGCCAACGCCCTGGCGGCCATGGCCCTGTGCGACGCGGTCGGCATTCCCCGCGAGCCCCAGCTCGCCGTGCTGCGCCGTTTCGAGGGCCTGCCCCATCGCGCCCGCTTCGTGCGGGAGGTGAACGGGGTGCGCTGGATCAACGACTCCAAGGCCACCAACGTGGGGGCCACCCTGGCCGCCGTGGCCGGGGTGCGCGAGTCAGTCAGGGGGCGTCTGCTGCTGCTGGCCGGCGGCCAGGGTAAGGGCCAGGACTTCGGCCCGGTGCAGGCCCTGCTCGGCAACCAGATCGATCACATGTACTGCTTCGGCCAGGACGCCGAAGTGCTGCTGGCCCTGGGCGAGCAGACCGAGCGGGTGGCGGATCTCGACGCCGCCGTCGCCAAGGCGGCGGCCGATGCCAGACCCGGTGACTGGGTGCTGCTGGCGCCGGCCTGCGCCAGCCTGGATCAGTTCAAGTCCTTCGAAGCGCGCGGTGATCGCTTCACCGAGCTGGTACAGAAGTTATGAACGCCCTTCGCGCAGTCGCAGGCTTTCTGCAGCGCTGGTTGCTACCGGTGCGCCCCGCCGGTCTCTACGATCGGCAACTGGTGGTGCTGGCGCTGGCGCTGATGTCGGTGGGGCTGGTGATAGTGGCGTCCGCCTCCATCCCCGAAGGGATAGCCCTGGGGGATGATCCCTTCATGTTCGTGAAGCGCCACGGCATGTTCCTGGTGATGGCGCTCGGTATCTCCTGGTTCGTGCTGCAGGTGCCCATGGCCCGCTGGCAGCAGTACAACGGCCCCATGCTGCTGCTCGCCATCGTGCTGCTGGTGATGGTGTTGCTGGTGGGGCGCAGCGTCAACGGCTCGGTGCGCTGGCTGCCGCTCGGTCCCTTCAACCTGCAGCCGGCCGAGTTCGGCAAGCTGGCGCTGTTCGTCTACCTGGCGGGCTACCTGGTGCGCCGCCAGAGCGAGGTGCGCGAGCGCTTCATCGGCTTCATGAAGCCCATGGCGGTGCTGTTCGTGGTGGCCATACTGCTGCTGGCCCAGCCGGATCTCGGGTCCGTGGTGGTGATGTTCGTCACCTCGCTCGGCATGCTGTTCCTGGCCGGCGCCCGGCTGGTGCAGTTCATCGGCCTGATCCTGGTGGGGGTGAGCGCCGTGGTGACCCTGATCATCGCCGAGCCATACCGGATGCGGCGGGTGACCTCCTTCCTCGACCCCTGGGCCGACCCCTTCGGCAGCGGCTATCAGCTGACCCAGTCCCTGATGGCCTTTGGCCGCGGCAGCTGGTTTGGCGAGGGGCTCGGCAACTCCATCCAGAAGATGGAGTACCTGCCGGAGGCCCATACCGACTTCGTGTTCGCCATCCTCGGCGAGGAGCTGGGTTATGTGGGCGTGCTGGGCGCGCTCTTCCTCATCTTCGCGCTGGCGGTCAAGGCGCTCAAGCTGGGCCATCAGGCGCTGGTGGCCGAGCGGCTCTATGAAGGCTATCTGGCCATCGGCGTCGGCATCTGGTTCAGTTTCCAGACCTTCGTCAACGTCGGCGCCGCCAGCGGCATGATGCCCACCAAGGGGCTGACCCTGCCGCTGGTCAGCTATGGCGGCTCCAGCCTCATCATCATGATGGTGGCGGTGAGCATGTTGATTCGTATCGATTTCGAGTTGCGCCAGGCCAGTGCCCAGGCGCGCGTGAGGGAGGTTTCGTGAGCAAGACGTTACTGGTGATGGCGGGTGGTACCGGGGGCCATGTGTTCCCCGGCCTGGCCGTTGCCGATCGCCTCAAGGCCCAGGGTTGGACCATCCACTGGCTCGGCACCGCCGACCGTATGGAGGCGGAGCTGGTGCCTGCCCATGGCTATCCCATCTCCTTCATCGACATCCAGGGGGTGCGTGGCAACGGCATCAAGCGGCTGCTCGCGGCCCCCTACCGCATCGTCAAATCCGTGCTGCAGGCCCGTCAGGTGCTCAAGACCATCCAGCCCGACGTGGTGCTGGGCATGGGGGGCTTTGCCTCGGGCCCGGGTGGCGTGGCCGCCTGGCTTGCCGGCATCCCGCTCTTGCTGCACGAGCAGAACGCGGCGGCCGGCATGACCAACAAGCTGCTGGCCCGCCTCGCCAAGCGGGTGCTGATGGCCTTCCCCGGCGCCTTCGCCCCCAACGCCCGCACCGCCGTGGTGGGCAACCCGGTGCGCCCCGAGGTGGTGGCCCTGCCGGACCCCGTGCTGCGCAGCGCAGCCGAACCTCTGCGCCTGCTCATCGTCGGTGGCAGCCTGGGGGCCCGGGTCCTCAATGAGCAGGTACCTCCTGCGGTTGCAGCCGCCGGTGTGCCCATCGCGGTGCGCCACCAGTGCGGCAAGGGCAACGGGGAGGCCGTGGCTGCCTCCTATGCCGGGCTGGGGGTCGAGGCCGAGGTGAGTGAATTTATCAGGGACATGGCGGATGCCTACGCCTGGGCGGACCTGGTGGTGTGCCGTGCCGGGGCCCTGACGGTCTCCGAAGTGGCCGCCGCCGGGGTGGCCGCCATCTTCGTGCCCCTGCCCCACGCGGTGGACGATCACCAGACCCGCAACGCCCTGACCCTGGTCGACGGCGGTGCGGCCGAGTTTCTGCCCCAGTCCGAGCTGACGCCGGCCGCCCTGGCCGCCCGTCTCTCCTGGCTCGCCGGGCGCAGGGAAACCCTGTTGAACATGGCCCAGGCCGCGCGCCGGGTCGCCATCATCGATGCCGCCGAACGGGTGGCCGATGAGTGCAAGCGACTCGCCACCGGGTGAGCCGAACGAGATTGATGGACAGGATGGCGCTGGCCAAGGCCGCGCCCCCTGTCTCCGAATACATGTGTCGCCGAATGAAAATGGCTTGTGGCCGCGAATTGAGAAAGAACTATGACCAAGGTTGAACTGGCAAAACTGCGTACCGTTATCCCCGAAATGCGCCGCGTGCGTCGCATCCACTTTATCGGCATAGGTGGCGCCGGTATGGGCGGTATTGCCGAGGTGCTTGCCAACGAAGGGTACCAGGTCACCGGTTCTGATCTGGCCCGCAACGGGGTGACCGAGCGGCTGGCGTCCCTCGGCGCCCACATCTTCGTGGGGCACAGTGCCGGGCATGTGGACGGTGCCAGCGTGGTGGTGGTCTCCACCGCCATCAAGCAGGACAACCCCGAGCTGCTGGCCGCCCGCGAGCTGCGCATCCCCGTGGTGCGCCGCGCCGAGATGCTGGCGGAGCTGATGCGCTTCCGCCACGGCATCGCCATCGCCGGCACTCACGGCAAGACCACCACCACCAGCCTGGTGGCGAGCATCTACGCCGAAGCGGATCGCGATCCCACCTTCGTCATCGGCGGCCTGCTCAACAGCGCCGGCACCAATGCCCGCCTGGGCAGCAGCCGTTATCTGATTGCGGAAGCGGACGAGAGCGACGCCTCCTTCCTGCATCTGCAGCCCATGGTCTCCATCGTGACCAACATCGAAGCGGATCACATGGACACCTATGGCGGCGACTTCTCCAAGTTGAAGGCCACCTTCATCGACTTCCTGCACAACCTGCCGTTCTACGGCCTGGCCGTGGTCTGTGTGGATGACCCCGTGATCCGCGGCATGCTGCCGGAGATCGCCCGCCCGACCATCACCTATGGCCTGTCTGATGACGCCGATGTGCAGGTGCTGGACTTCGTGCAGACCAGCAACCGCAGCCGATTCAGGGTCCGTCGCAAGGATGCTGGCGAGTTGGAGGTGACCCTGAATCTGCCGGGCATCCACAACGCGCTCAATGCCGCCGCCGCCATCGCGGTGGCGACCGAAGACGGCATAGGTGACGAGGCCATCATCCGGGCGCTCGCCAAGTTCGAAGGGGTGGGACGTCGCTTCCAGCAATACGGCGAGTTCGAGACCGGCCGTGGCAAGGCCATGCTGGTGGACGACTACGGCCACCACCCGAGCGAGGTGAAGGTGACCATCAACGCCGCCCGCGCCGGCTGGCCCGACAAGCGGCTGGTGATGGTGTTCCAGCCCCACCGCTACAGCCGGACCCGGGATCTCTACGAAGATTTCGCCGACGTGCTCTCCAAGGTGGACGTGCTGGTGATGCTGGAGGTCTATGCCGCCGGCGAGGAGCCGATCCCAGGGGCCGATGGCCGCGCCCTGTGCCGCACCATCCGCTCCCGCGGCACCCTGGAGCCCATCTTTGTCGCAACGCCTGACGACGTGCCGGCCGTGCTGGCCGACCTCATCGGTGAGGGGGATCTGGTGCTGACCCAGGGGGCGGGTAACGTCGGGGCGCTGGCCCGCCGTCTCGGCGAGATGAAATTGAGCGTGGATAGCATGAAATCCGGTGCCTGAGGGCCCAATGAGTATTTTGACCGCCAAGCCGGGGCCTATATAATGGCGAACCGGTCTGCAAGTGGCCGGCAAGGCGCGTTAAACGGGGATCGATCGGGTGGAGGCAAGGGCACAAGGGCGCACCAAGGGGGGCTTCATCGCCGGGGTGGCATTTTTCATCCTGGTCATGTGGGGGCTCTACCAGACTGCGCTGGATGTTAAAGACTGGCTGACGGATGCCAGTCGGTTGCCCATGAGCGAGCTGTTGCTGCAGGGGCAACACGAATATTTGAAGGCCGATGAGTTGCGTGCCGCCGTGCTGGATGGTGCCGAGCTTCGCAACTTCTTCGAGCTGGACGTGAACGAATTGCAGGCGCGGTTGAACGCCCTGCCCTGGGTGGCCCAGGTCTCGGTACGCAAGAAGTGGCCGAACAAGATCAAGGTCTACCTCACCGAACAGGACGTGGCGGCCCGCTGGAACGGCAACCGCTTCGTCAACACCAAGGGTGAGGTGTTCAGTGCTCCGGACAGGGTGAAGAAACCCCTGATGCAGTTGTCCGGGCCCGATGATCAGGCCGCCAAGGTGCTGGAAGCCAGCCATCAGTACGAGACGCTGCTGGCGGCCAAGGGATACAAGTTGCTGGGGGTGAATCTGACCCCCCGCCATGCCTGGGAACTGACCCTGGATGGCAACATTCAGCTGTTTGTGGGGCGCTCTGATATCGCGCTTCGTCTGCAGCGGTTTATCGATGCCTTTCCGGTCATCGAGCCCCGTGAGCGGGTTGCTTACGTGGATCTTCGATACGACACCGGGATGGCAGTTGGCTGGAAGAAAAGCGAAGAGAAAGTGAATGACCAACACCGCAGATAGAAATTTGATTGTCGGACTGGATATCGGCACGACCAAGGTGGCGGTACTGGTTGGCGAAGTATTGCCCGATGGCGAACTCAATGTCATCGGCATGGGCAGCCACGCTTCTCGCGGGATGGAGAAGGGCGGGGTCAATGACCTCGACTCCGTGGTCAAGTCCCTGCGCCGCGCGGTGGAAGAGGCCGAGATGATGGCCGACTGCCAGATAAGCTCCGTCTATCTGGGCTTGTCCGGCAAGCACATCGATTGCCGCAACGAGACCGGCATGGTGCCCATCTCCGATGAAGAGGTGACCCAGGAGGACGTGGACAACGTCATCCACACCGCCAAGTCGGTGCGACTGTCGGACGAGCTGCGGGTGCTGCATGTGCTGCCCCAGGAGTTCGCCATCGACTATCAGGAAGGGATCAAGAACCCGGTCGGCCTATCCGGCGTGCGGATGGCGGCCAAGGTGCACCTCATCACCTGCCACAACGACATGGCTCGCAACATCGAGAAGTGCGTGGAGAAGGTGGGTCTGCGGGTGGATCAGCTGATCTTCTCGGCCCTGGCGTCCAGCTATGCGGTGCTGACCGAGGACGAGAAGGAGCTGGGTGTCTGCGTGGTGGACATCGGTGGCGGTACCATGGACATGTCGCTCTTTACCGGCGGCGCCCTGCGTCACACCAAGGTGATCCCCTACGCCGGCAGCACGGTGACCAGCGACATCGCCTACGCCTTCGGCACGCCGCCGCTGGATGCCGAGGCGATCAAGGTGCGCTACGGCTGCGCCCTCGGCCGCCTGGTCAGCAAGGAAGACAATATCGAAGTGCCCAGTGTCGGCGGTCGTCCGGCGCGCAGCCTGCAGCGGCAGACACTGGCGGAAGTGATTGAACCCCGTTACACCGAGTTGCTCTCCATGGTGAATGACGAGCTGGTGCGGGTGCAGAGCGAATTGAAGGCACAGGGGGTCAAGCATCAGCTGGCCGCCGGTGTGGTCTTGACCGGTGGCGCTGCCCAGATCGAAGGCATAGTGGAGTGCGCAGAGCAGATCTTCCAGAGCCAGGTCCGGGTGGGCGAACCCATGAATATCCGGGGATTGAGCGATTACGTACAGGCGCCGGTGTACTCGACTGCGGTCGGGTTGCTGCAGTACGGCCGCACCAATCAATCCACCGGCAGTAGCAAGGAATATGCCGCCAAGGCAAGCGTAGGTGGGCTGGTCAAACGGGTCAGCAACTGGTTGCGTGGCGAGTTCTAAAGATTTTGCTGAGTCAGGCAAATAAAGCGGAGAGACAACATGTTTGAATTTATGGATAGCCACACTGACGAAGCCGTCATCAAGGTGATAGGTGTGGGTGGCGGCGGCGGCAACGCAGTCGAGCACATGGTTCGTCAAAACATCGAGGGTGTTGAGTTCATTACCGTCAACACCGACGCCCAGGCGCTGCGCAACTCCAGTGCCAACACCACGCTGCAGATCGGTGGTGGCATCACCAAGGGTCTGGGTGCCGGGGCCAACCCGGAAGTGGGCCGTGACGCCGCCATGGAAGACAGGGAAGCGCTGCGCGAGCTGCTGACCGGTTCCGACATGGTGTTCATCGCCGCCGGCATGGGCGGTGGTACAGGTACGGGCGCCGCGCCGATCGTGGCCGAAGTGGCCCGTGAGATGGGTATCCTGACCGTTGCCGTCGTGACCAAGCCGTTCTCCTTCGAAGGGAAGAAGCGGATGGGCTTCGCCGCCCACGGTATCGAGGAGCTGTCCAAGAACGTCGACTCCCTGATCACCATCCCCAACGACAAGTTGCTGAAGGTGCTGGGCCGTGGCATCTCCCTGCTGGACGCCTTCAAGGCGGCCAACGACGTGCTGCTGGGCGCGGTACAGGGCATTGCCGAGCTGATCACCCGTCCGGGCCTGATCAACGTCGACTTCGCGGACGTGCGTACCGTGATGCGCGAGATGGGGACCGCCATGATGGGTACCGGCTCCGCCTCCGGTGACGACCGTGCCGAAGAAGCGGCCGAGAAGGCCATCTCCAGCCCGCTGCTGGAAGACGTGGATCTGGCCGGTGCCCGCGGCATCCTGGTCAACATCACCGCCGGCATGGACATGACCATCGAAGAGTTCGAGACCGTGGGTAACGCGGTCAAGGCCTTCGCGTCCGAGAACGCCACCGTGGTGGTGGGTACCGTCATCGATCCGGAGATGCACGACGAACTGCGCGTCACCGTGGTGGCCACCGGTATCGGTGCCGAGCGCAAGCCCGACATCACCCTCGTCAAGAACAACATGGTCCAGGAACGTCCGGCCCGTCAGCCCCTGATCAGCGAAGCGCTGCAGTCTCGCGTGATGGAAGAGGCGCCGGCCAAGGTGGTGAACGCCGAGCCGCAGGCTCGTCGCGAACCGGATTATCTCGATATTCCTGCGTTCCTGCGCAAACAGGCAGACTAAGCCTCTGATGGCTCTGGTTTGTTTGTTGCTTAAGGATTGTGCTAAGATGGCCCGGCAACGACCATCTGGTCAGGAATTTGAGCTGTTAAAGCGGATACGCCCATGATTAGACAAAGAACCTTGAAAACGAGTGTCCAGGCCACCGGTGTGGGCCTGCATTCGGGCCGGAAAGTCACTATGACGTTCCGTCCGGCGCCTGTTAACACAGGGATCGTTTACTTGCGTACCGATCTGAATCCTGTGGTAGAGCTGCCAGCCAACGCCGATCAGGTGCGTGATACCGTGCTTTGTACCGCTCTGGTGAACGAAGCCGGCGTCCGCGTGTCGACCATTGAACACCTCTCTGCCGCCCTGGCCGGGATGGGGATCGACAACCTCTATGTAGAGGTCGACGCACCCGAAATCCCTGTGATGGATGGCAGTGCGCATCCGTTCATCTACCTGCTGCAGGAAGTGGGTATCCGTGAACAGAACGCACCCAAGCAGTTCGTGCGGATCAAGCAGAGCATTCGGGTTGAAGATGGCGACAAGTGGGCGGAATTCCACCCCTATCGCAACGGCTTCAAGATGGATCTCGAGATCGATTTCCAGCATCCGGTGTTTGAAGGCCGCAACCAGCGTTGCGTGCTGGACTTCTCCGGCAGCTCCTTCGTGAAAGAGATCAGCCGTGCCCGTACCTTCGGCTTCATGCGTGATATCGAGTACCTGCGTTCCCAGAACCTGGCACTGGGCGGCAGCCTGGAAAACGCCGTGGTGCTGGATGACTACCGGGTGCTGAACGAAGATGGTCTGCGTTACGAGGACGAGTTCGTCAAGCACAAGATGCTGGATGCCATCGGTGACCTGTACATGTGCAACCGCAGCATCATCGGTGAATTCCGTGCCTACAAGACGGGCCATGCCCTGAACAACAAGCTGCTGCGTGCCTTGCTGGCCCAGCAGGAGGCCTGGGAACTGGTGACCTTCGAGGGTGAGGGCGACAAAGCGCCCATCGCTTACTACGACAACGGTCTGGTTCTGGCCTGATAGCTGTGCAACAGGACGTCGGTCATCTCTCCGCACCGACGTCCTGTCATTTGTTTATTCCATCCTTTAATACCGATTATCTCCCGGTTTTATTGCCCGTGCAGGCCCTTGGCCTCACCTGACCGAGAAGACAGATTCCTATGAGCATTACCCTGATCCTCCACGGTAAGCAGCGCCGCAAGTTGCACTTACCCAAACAACGTCTGGCCTGGGTCGGCGGTATCCTCTTCACTGCATTGGCCTTGGGGAGTGGCTGGCTCTGGCAGAGCTGGCACCAGAAGATGGAGGCGCTGGAAGTGGCGCTGACCCTGGCGCAGCAGCAAAAATCCACGCAAGGGGCCGATGAAGCCCGCGAACAGCTCGCCATGCTGGCGGCCCAGGTGGGCACGATGCAGGGGCAGCTCGGTCGTCTCAACGCCCTCGGCGAACGCCTGACCGAGAAGGCGGACCTCGATC
Organism: Aeromonas sp. XH; assembly: GCF_033348475.1. NCBI lineage: Bacteria > Pseudomonadati > Pseudomonadota > Gammaproteobacteria > Aeromonadales > Aeromonadaceae > Aeromonas > Aeromonas sp. XH. Next base: position 480,494 of record NZ_CP137630.1, read on the forward strand.
CCGAGGAGTTCAACTTCAAGGAGCTGCCCCCCATGGGCGGTCCTTCCTACGAGGCGGACCTGGAAGTCAGCCTGGGCGAGCTGCAAGACTCCATGGAACACCTCAACCGTCAGCTCAGCAGCCGCGAAGAGCAGCTGTCGGTACTTGAATCCTTCATCATGAATCACCATATCACCGATGCCGGTTTCATCTCGGGTTCACCGGTGAAACAGGAGCGGGTCTGGATCTCCTCCGGTTTCGGTGGCCGGGTCGATCCGTTCAACGGTCGCGCCAAGATGCACAAAGGGGTGGATTTCCGCGGCAAGCCCGGCACCCCCATACTGGCGACCGGCAAGGGGATCATCAGCTGGGCGGGGCGTCACCCTGAGTTCGGCAACATGGTGGAGATAGACCATGGCAATGGTCTGGTTACCCGCTATGCCCACAATTCCAAGTTGCTGGTGGATGTGGGCACCCTGGTCGACGAAGGCCAGAAGATCGCCCTGATGGGACGAACCGGTCGTGCGACCGGAGTTCATTTGCATTACGAAGTGTTGAAAGATGGTCGTCAGGTCAACCCCGCGCGCTTTCTGAATGCCAGACGGGGTTAGGTTTTTTCTTCAGGTTCCAGTGACGGAACGCTTATATAACCAAAACAGTTGGTACCCATGATTAGCACACTGCTCACCAAGATTATCGGCAGCCGGAACGACAGAACGCTCAAGGCTTTGCGCAAAATTGTAAAACAGATCAATGCGATGGAGCCTCAGTTCGAGGCACTGTCCGACAGCGAGCTGCAGGCCAAGACCGCCGAGTATCGCCAGCGCCTGGAGCAGGGTGAGACCCTGGAGCAGTTGCTGCCGGAGGCCTTCGCCACCGTGCGTGAAGCTTCCCGCCGGGTGTTCGGCATGCGCCACTTCGACGTCCAGCTGATCGGCGGCATGGTGCTGAACTCCAACCGCATCGCCGAGATGAAGACGGGTGAAGGTAAAACCCTGACGGCCACCCTGCCAGCCTACCTGAACGCCCTGACCGGCCGCGGCGTCCACGTGGTGACGGTGAACGACTATCTGGCGAAGCGCGATGCCGAGGCGAACCGCCCGCTGTTCGCCTTCCTCGGCCTGACCGTCGACTGCAACGTGCCCGGCATGGATGCGTCCCAGAAGCGCGACGCCTACGCCGCCGACATCACCTACGGTACCAACAACGAGTTCGGCTTCGACTACCTGCGCGACAACATGGCGTTCTCGCCGGAACAGCGCGTGCAGCGTCCGCTCAACTATGCGCTGGTGGATGAGGTGGACTCGGTGCTCATCGATGAAGCCCGTACCCCGCTCATCATCTCGGGCCCGGCGGAGGACAGCTCCGCCATGTACACCCAGATCAACAAGCTGATCCCCCTACTGGTCAAGCAGGACAAGGAAGACTCCGAAGAGTACACCGGCGACGGCCACTACACGGTGGACGAGAAGAACCGCCAGGCGCTGCTGACCGAGAACGGCCAGATCTTCGTGGAGGAGCTGCTCAAGAAAGAGGGGCTGCTGGCGGAGGAGGACTCCCTGTTCTCCGCCACCAACATCAGCCTGCTGCACCACGTCAACGCCGGCCTGCGTGCCCACACCCTGTTCGAGCGCAACGTCGACTACATCGTCCAGAAGGACGAGATCGTCATCGTCGACGAGCACACCGGCCGTACCATGCCGGGTCGCCGCTGGTCCGACGGCCTGCACCAGGCGGTCGAGGCGAAGGAAGGGGTCAAGATCCAGAACGAGAACCAGACCCTGGCCTCCATCACCTTCCAGAACTACTTCCGCCTGTACGACAAGCTGGCGGGCATGACGGGTACTGCCGACACCGAGGCGTTCGAGTTCCAGCAGATCTACGGCCTGGACACCGTGGTCATCCCGACCAACAAGCCCATGGTGCGAAAGGACATGGGGGATCTGGTCTACCTGACCGCCCAGGAGAAATACGCCGCCATCGTGCAAGACATCCGCGACTGCGTGCAGCGCGGCCAGCCGGTGCTGGTCGGTACCGTCTCCATCGAGAACTCCGAGCTGCTCTCCGGCATCCTGACCAAGGAAAACATCCCGCACAAGGTGCTGAACGCCAAGTTCCACGCCATGGAAGCGGAGATCGTCGCCCAGGCGGGCCAGACCGGCGCCGTGACCATCGCCACCAACATGGCGGGCCGGGGTACCGACATCGTACTCGGCGGCAACTGGCAGGCGGAGATCGCCCAGCTGGAGAACCCGACCAGCGAGCAGATCGCCGAGCTGAAAGCCGCCTGGCAGGTGCGTCACGATGCCGTGCTGGCCGCCGGTGGCCTGCACATCATAGGTACCGAACGCCACGAATCCCGTCGTATCGACAACCAGCTGCGCGGCCGTTCCGGTCGCCAGGGTGACCCGGGCTCCTCCCGCTTCTATCTCTCCATGGAAGACACCCTGATGCGGATCTTCGCCTCCGATCGCGTGACCGGCATGATGAAGAAGCTGGGCATGGAAGAGGGCGAGGCCATCGAACACCCCTGGGTGACCAAGGCCATCGAAAACGCCCAGCGCAAGGTGGAGGGTCGCAACTTCGACATCCGCAAGAACCTGCTGGAGTTTGACGATGTGGCCAACGATCAGCGCAAGGTGGTCTACGAGCAGCGCAACGAGCTGCTGGACACCAGCGACATCTCCGAGACCATCCACGTCATCCGTGACGACGTCTATGGCAGCGTCATCGACGAATACATCCCGCCCCAGTCCCTAGAGGAAATGTGGGACGTGCCGGGTCTGGAGGCGCGCCTGAAGTCCGACTTCGCGCTGGATCTGCCGCTGCAGCAGTGGCTGGCGGAAGACGACAAGCTGTATGAGGAGAAGCTGCGCGAGCGCATCCTGGAAGAGGCCACCAGACTCTATGCCCACAAGGAGGAGCTGGTCGGCAAGGAGGTGCTGCGCAACTTCGAGAAGGCGGTGATGCTGCAGACCCTGGATGGCCTGTGGAAGGAGCATCTGGCGGCCATGGATCACCTGCGTCAGGGCATCCATCTGCGTGGCTACGCCCAGAAGAACCCCAAGCAGGAGTACAAGCGCGAGTCCTTCGATCTGTTCACCCAGATGCTGGAGACCCTCAAGCGCGACGTGGTCAGCATCCTGAGCCGTGTCCAGGTGCAGGAGCGCGACGTGGAGGCGATGGAAGAGCAGCAGCGCCAGCAGGCACAAGCGGCTCCCCGCACCTATACCCACGCCGCCGCCGAGAACCAGCTGGCCGACGACGAGGCCCAGCCCGAACCGGGTCACGTCACCTTCGTGCGGGACGAGCAGAAGGTGGGCCGCAACGATCCCTGCCCCTGCGGCTCGGGTAAAAAATACAAGCACTGTCACGGTCAGTTGACCTGACACCCTGCCATGATGAATACACCGCCTCCGGGCGGTGTATTTGTTTCCGGGACAGGAGGAGATCGCCGATGAGCAAGCTGCCGGCGGGGTGGGATGACGAGGCACATAGCCATTGGTCGAGGGGGGATCGCCAGCAGGCTGTCCAGCAAGTGTTGATGAGGCTGAACGAGGCAAGGATCAAGCCCGTTCCCCAGCAGCTGCAGTTGGCCTATTACTTCTTTTTGTCAGGGGATCCCGCCTCGGCCGCCCAGGTACTGATGCTGGCGCACCAGGGCTCGCCAGAGGACGACGAGGTGCTGCGCAATCTCTGCGTCTGTCTCTCCCGCTCGGGTCAGCATGAGCGGGCCGTGGTTCATCTGACCGAGCTGGTCCGCCGTGAGCCGGCCGATTATCTGACCTATGACGGACTCTGCACTTCCCTCGCCAAGCTTGGGCGCTATGCCGAAGCCGCGGTGGCGGGGGCCCGGGCCCTGACCCTCAAGGATGAGGCCGTCTCGCAGCCCGTCGAGGGGTGGGCGCTGCCGGCAGAGGGGCCGGCCGCCTGGCTGGCCGGGCAGGGGGAGAGGCAGCCCGTCATCGCCTTCTCCCTCTGGGGCAAGCAGGCCCGTTACTTGCGGGGAGCGCTCGACAATGTGCTGGCCGCAGCCTACCTCTATCCCGGCTGGCGGGTGCGCTTCTACGTGGATGCCAGTGTGCCGGGAGAGCTGCTGACCTGCCTGCGGGAGCATGGCGCCGAGGTCAGGATGCAACCCGACGGTCAGTCCCTGCGTCAGCGCCTGTGCTGGCGCTTCCAGGTCGCCAATGATCCCGGAGTGGGACGCTTTCTTGTGCGCGATGCGGACTCCGTGCTGAATCTGCGGGAGCGGCTGGCGGTCGATGACTGGCTTGCATCGGGGCGCTGGTTCCATATCATGCGTGACTGGTGGAGCCACACCGATCTGGTGCTGGCAGGCATGTGGGGCGGTGTGGCCGGCGTGCTTCCACCCTTGCAGCCGCTGCTGGAGGGTTATCAATCCAGGACCATGGAGACGCCGAATATCGATCAGTGGTTCCTGCGTGACTGCCTGTGGCGCTATCTGCGCCAGAGTGCGCTGGTACATGATCGCTGCTTTGCTCCGGCAGGCGTCGTCCCCTGGCCGCAGCCGGCCCCGGCGGGCAATGAACATGTGGGGCAGGATCTCTTCAGGGCCCAGGGGGAAAAGCAGGCCGCTCGGCTGGCCCCCTGGATCGCCCGTTTGTCGTGTTTACGTTGAGGACAATGATGGAACAGAAGAAACGGATCTGGGTGGCGGTCGGTGTCATCGAGAACGAACAGGGCGATATCTTCATCGCCAAACGCTCCGCCGATCGCCATCAGGGAGATCGCTGGGAGTTTCCGGGGGGCAAGGTGGAGTCGGGGGAAGACCTGCTCACCGCGCTGGACAGAGAGCTATGGGAAGAGATCGGGATCCGGGTGCAGGACTGCGCTCCCTTCATGGAGCTGCACCACGACTACCCCGACAAGCAGGTGTTGCTGGATATCTGGAAGGTAACCCGTTTCCATGGCGAGCCCTTCGGCAAGGAGGGGCAGGAGTGCCGCTGGGTGCCGCTGGCCTCGCTCCACGAGTACCACTTCCCGGATGCCAACGGCCCCATAGTGGCGCGGCTGCAAGCCTCGCTGGCCTGAGGGCAGAGCACAACCATTGAAAAAGGGCCGGTCAGGCCCTTTCTTGATCGTGTTGTGTTTATTGCCAGGGATCGCCCTGTTCCGGGTCGGGCAGCAGATCCGGGTTGATCTCGCCGGGAATGCGCTTCTCTTCGTCGGCCCATTCACCGAGGTCGATCAGCTGGCAGCGCTTGCTGCAGAAGGGGCGAAACGGGCTCTCGGGAGTCCATTCAACCTCACTCTGACAGGTGGGGCATTTTACCTTGGTGACCATGTCGTTCTCTCCTTAGCAGCAGGCGAGCTGGAAGGGGACGTCGCCAATCTGCTGTTCCGTCGTCGGCAGGAAGCGCAGGGCGAAGCGGTTCTTGTGGCCGCTCAGGGTGGGGTAGCAGGTTTGTCCATTAGGCAAGCGAATACGTATAAGCTCGGCCCCTTCGGCGGTGTCCTGGAAGAAGCCGTTGGTGGCCACCTGATCGCTGAAGTTGCCTGACTCGCGCCACAGGCGCAGCAGCAGGGAGATGGCGTTCATCAGCAGGGTGATGTCGCTGAGCCATTGCTGCATCTGCTGGTGGCGGGCGACGGCCGGCGTGGCCAGCCAGTGATGCAGCTGGGGTACGTCGAAGGCGCACAGCCCTCCCGGAATGGAGAAACGCTGGCGGATGGAGCCGAGCAGGCGATCTTCCTTCAGGCGGGCACCGGGACGGGGGGAGTTGAGCAGGCTGCGGGAGAGCTGGGTGCTTTCCTGCTGCATCCGCTGGATCTGCTCGAGGTCGACGTCAGGCAGGCTGGCCCAGTGGCTCAGCCGCTGGCCGAGGCGCTCCAGATCCTTGATGAGATCGGCGCGCAGGTCGCCGCGCTCCAGCAGCTCCTGCAAATCGAACAACCCCTTGAAGAAGGCGATGTGTGCCCAGGACTGGTCACTCTCCAGATTGTCGCGGATCTGGGAAAACAGGGACTCCAGACGAAGATAGGTCCGGCTTTTTTCATTGAGGGGGAAATCGTAAATCATGCCTAATCCTGGCCAGCCATAAACCGGCCTAGTGTACTCACTGTTGGCGGGCTTGTTGAGAGGCAAATGCCAGATATGTCTGGTGCAGGGCCAAAATTCGCTCTCGGATGGTCTCACTTGTGCCACTCTGGTTGTCCAGCACGTCATCGGCCATCGCCAGGCGTTCCCCGCGGCGCGCCTGGGACGCCAGTATCGCCTCTGCCTGCGCCCGGCTCACGCCATCCCGACGACAGGTTCGCTCTATCTGGGTCTCCTCGTCCACGTCGATGACCAGCACCCGATCGGCGAGGGAGGTGAGCCGGTTCTCCACCAGCAGGGGCACCACCAGCAGGCAGTAGGGAGACTTGGCGGTCGCGCACTGGCGCAGCATTTCGCTGCGGATGAGGGGGTGGAGCAGGGCGTTGAGCCAGGCCTTGGCCGCCGGGTCGCTGAAGATATGCTCGCGCAGTCTGCGGCGATCGAGCCGGCCATCGGACGAGATGACATCCTGGCCAAAATGGTCGGCAATGGCGGCCAGGGCCGGGGTGCCGGGCTCCACGACCTCGCGGGCGATGATGTCGGCATCCACCACCTCGATGCCCAGCTCGGCAAAGCGGTTGGCGATTGTGGTCTTGCCGCTGCCGATGCCCCCTGTGATGGCGACTACATACATGGGTCAGAGATCCTCTTGCTAGAGCACGACATGGAGATACCAGCGGGTGATGCTATCCCCCCACAGCAGCGCTATCCAGCCCGCGATGGCGAGATAGGGGCCGAAGGGGATGGGCTTGCCCTGATGGTGGTTGCGAAGCAGGATGAGGCCGATACCTATGGCGGCGCCGACCAGGGAGGAGAGCAGCAGCACTATGGGCAGCACCTGCCAGCCGAGCCAGGCGCCGAGGGCTGCCAGCAGCTTGAAATCGCCATAACCCATGCCCTCCTTGCCGGTGAGCAGCTTGAAGGCCCAGTAGAGGGCCCAGAGCACCAGATAGCCTGCCATGGCGCCGATCACCGCATCCGCCAGGGGGACGAAGCCTCCCAACAGGTTGAACAGCAGACCGCCCCACAGCAGTGGCAGGGTGAGCTGGTCCGGCAGCAGCATCTTGTCCAGATCGATGAAGGTGAGCGCCACCAGTACCCAGGTCAGCACGAGGGCCGCCAAGGTTCCCCAGCCGGGAGTGAGGGTGGCGGCCACGGCGACCGACAGCAGGGCCGTGAGCAATTCGACCAGGGGATAGCGGGCTGAGATGGGGGCACGGCAGTTGCGGCAGCGCCCCCTGAGCCAGAGCCAGCTCAGCAGGGGGATATTCTCCAGCGCACCAATGGGGTGGTCGCAATGGGGGCAGCGGGAGCGGGGCACCATCAGGTTGTAGCGTCCTGTGGCCGGGATGGGGGGCGTATGGTCACCGAAATAGTCGGTGTATTCGGCGTGCCAGTCCCGCTCCATCATGATGGGCAGGCGATGGATCACCACGTTCAGGAAGCTGCCCACCATCAGGGAGAAGAGAAACACCAGGGAGAGATAAAGCCAGGGCAGGGCCTGGGCCAGTTCGATCAGGGGCGCCATAAGTCAACCGCTTGCGTTGAGAGAGAAGGGGCCAGGCCGAACTGGCCGGCCCTCTTGCCGAAGGGGCTCAGTGTATCACAGAGCCGAGCTTGAAGATGGGGAGGTACATGGCCACGACCATGCCGCCGACCAGCACCCCGAGTACCACCATGATGATGGGTTCCAGCAGGCTGGTGAGGCCGTCGACCATGTCGTCCACCTCCTGTTCGAAGATGGCTGCGACCTTGGAGAGCATGTCATCGATGGCGCCGGACTCTTCGCCGATCATCACCATCTGGGTCACCATGTCGGGGAAGAGATCCACGGTGCGCATGGCGACGTTGATCTGCATGCCGGCCACTACCTCGTTGCGAATGGCCATGATGGCGGTGCGATAGACATAGTTGCCCGACGCCCCGGCCGCCGAGACCAGCGCATCCACCAGGGGGATACCGGCGGAGAAGGTGGTGGAGAGGGTGCGGGCGAAGCGGGCCATGGCGGCCTTGTGCAATATGTTGCCCACCACGGGAATGGTGAGGATGAACCTGTCTGTGCTGTCCCTGACCTTCTGGGATTTTCGCCAGGCGCGCACATAGAGGAAGATGGCGAGGGCGAGGCCGCCAAAGATGACATACCACCACGACTGCATGAAGCGGGAGATGCCGATGACGAACCGGGTGAAGGCGGGCAACTCGGCCCCGAAGCTCCGGAAGATCTCCTCGAACTGGGGGATGACGAATAGCAGCAGGATGGAGGTGACGACGATGGCCACCAGGATGACCATGGCCGGATAGAACATGGCCTTCTTGATCTTGGATTTGAGGGCCTCGTTCTTCTCGCGATAGGTGGCAATCCGGTCGTAGATGGTTTCCAGTGCACCGGACTGCTCTCCGGCCTCGACCAGGTCGCAATAGAGATCGTCGAAGTAACGGGGGTGACGGTGCAGTGCCTCGGACAGCGGGGTACCTGTCTCCACATCGGCGGCGATCTGGCCGATCAGTTCGCGCACCGCCGCCTTTTCATGGCCGCGTGCGATGATCTGCAGGCTCTGTACCAGGGGCACGCCGGCGGAGAGCATGGTGGTGATCTGGCGGGAGATGACGGCGATGTCCATCGGCTTGATCCGGGCGCCGCCCTTGGAGAACAGCCCCTGTCCCTGCTTGCTGACCTTGGTGACATTGACGCCCTGCTTGCGCAGTTCCGCCTTGACGGTATTGATGCTGTCGGCCTGCAACTCGCCGGACACCTTCTGTCCCTTGCGATTGAACCCGTGCCAGCGGAAGGAGAAGACCTTTTTTGGTGCGTTCTGTTTTTGAGCTAATGTAGCCATCACTGCATCCTGCAATTGGGCGACGGTGGCCGGGTGCTGCTGCCCATCCGGCTCATCCTGGCTTGAAGAACATCATCGGGGTGATGGCAGCGGCTTCACCCTGTGAGATGACTCGAACACAGCGTACTCAGTTGGTAGTGATCCTGTTTATTTCGGCCAGGCTGGTGACTCCCAGGCGGGCTTTTTCAAGGCCGGAGGTGCGCAGGGTGCGCATCCCTTCCTTCTGGGCAATGGCCGCGATTTGCAGCGAGTTGGCTCCTTGCATGATGAGCTTGGCGATGTTGTCTGACATCAGCATGATCTCATAGATCCCGACCCGCCCTCGGTAGCCTCCCGAGCACTCCTTGCACCCCACGGGTTTGAACAGTCGCAAGCCGGCGGCCAGTTGCTGCTGGGTAAAGCCCAGCTCCAGCAGCTCGGCTTCCGGCACCACCTCGGGCGCCTTGCAGTGATCGCACAACTTGCGGGCGAGGCGCTGGGCCATGATGAGGGTGACCGAGGAGGCGATGTTGAAGGCGGGGACACCCATGTTCATCATCCGGGTGAGCGTCTCGGCCGCCGAATTGGTGTGCAGGGTGGACAGCACCAGGTGGCCGGTCTGGGCGGCCTTGATGGCGATCTCGGCGGTTTCCAGATCCCGGATCTCCCCCACCATGACGATGTCGGGATCCTGGCGCAGGAAGGAGCGCAGGGCGCTGGCGAAGGTGAGCCCCGCCTTGGGGTTGATCTGCACCTGGTTCACGCCGGGCAGGTTGATCTCCACCGGATCCTCGGCGGTGGAGATGTTGACCTCGTTGGTATTGAGGATGTTGAGACCGGTATAGAGCGATACCGTCTTGCCCGACCCCGTGGGGCCGGTGACCAGTATCATCCCCTGGGGTTTGGAGAGGGCATGCAGGTATTGCCCCTTCTGGCGGTCGTCGAAGCCGAGTTGATCGATATTGAGCCTGGCTGCAGATGAATCCAGAAGTCGGATGACGATCTTCTCGCCCCACATGGTGGGCAGGGTGTTGACCCGCATGTCCATGGATCTGTTGCGCGAAATCTTGAGCTTGATGCGGCCATCCTGGGGCAGACGCCGCTCGGCGATGTCGAGCCGTGCCATGACTTTCAAGCGCGCCGCGAAACGGTTTGCCAGGTTCACCGGCGGGGTGGCGATTTCGTGCAGTATGCCGTCGATCCGGAAGCGGATCCGGTACTTGGTCTCGTAAGGTTCGAAATGCAGGTCCGATGCGCCGCGCTTGATGGCGTCCATCATGATCTTGTGGATGTACTTGACGATGGGGGCGTCATCGTCGGCCGTATTGACGCTCTCATCGAGACGAGAGTTCTCGTCGGACACCTCGAGCTCGGAGATCTCGGCCTCGTCGATGTGATCCATGCCGAGGGTATCCTGCTCGCTTTCCATCAATTTGCCGATGGCGGCGGTCAGCTTGCTCTCCTCGACCAGCAAGGCTTCCGTGTGCAGACCGAAGCTGAAGCCGAAATCCTCCAGGGCCGACACGTTGGTCGGATCCGACATGGCGATATAGAGGGTGTGGCCCTGGGTATAGATGGGCAGGACGTGATGTTTTTCAATCAGCTTTTGATTGAGGTATTTCTGCGGGATCTCGGCCAGGTCGAAGGCGGCCAGATCCAGCAGAGGTACCCCATACTCCAGCTCGCAAAAGTCGGCGAGGGCCTTGCTGTCGAGGATGTCATTTTCAATCAGGAAGGTGACAAATGGCTTGCGCTGCGCCCTGGCCTGGCTCAGATAGCGCTGTGAGTCCGGCTCACTGAGAAGGGAGGAAGCGGCCAGGCTGGTGGCCAGGCCGCTATTAAGGCTAGAGGTCATGAGTTAGCAGAGATCTGCTGGATCGCAAGTTTTTGTCCAAATAACTTGCTGGCCAGACGTTGGTGCACCACCAGAGACCGTCATCGTATAAGTTGCCCCTGAAACATCACCAGCACCAGTACCAATTATTGCATGTGCGGTGTCGTCATAAACAACAGATGCCACTCTACTAGTGACTACTGAGCCTGATACTGCCGCATCTACAGCAGCAGCGCAATCAGTCTCAATTGCTGTACCACTATATGCCTGAACACAGACTTCAAAGGCAGTTTTGGCTGGCCCAGTGGCCGCGATGACCTCTGTAAATTTAGCTCGTTTGGTATAGCTCTGATACGCCGGCAAGGCGATGGCGGCGAGGATGGCGACGATCGCAACGACGATCATCAATTCGATTAGCGTAAACCCTGACTGTCTTTTCATGTCAAATATCCTTTTTTCCATGGTTCCTGATAAGCACAGGTGGAATACTATCCACATTGGTATCTTATCCGAGCGCTTCGGGTTGGCAACAGAGGCGGAGCCCTTGTTAACCACTTTTGTGTCATTTAGTGAAAGTTGTAGAAAAATCAAAGATTAAATGGTTTCTCTTGGCACTGCTCAAGGTTGGGGAGGGCCCATCTTCACACTCCTTATGTCGCGGGATCCTGCATAAAGAAAAGGCGCCGATGGCGCCTTTTGCAAGTTTCGAGCCCTGTAATATTTCTGGGCCAAACGGCGGGTCTGGCTCGCTCAGCCCTCGGCCACGTCTTCCATAAAGCGCATCGAGAGATCCAGTGCCCGCACGTGTTTGGTCAGCGCCCCCACCGAGATAAAGTCGACGCCGGTCGCGGCATAGCTGGCAAGGGTGTCGAGTGTCACGTTGCCGGAGACCTCCAGCTTGGCGCGTCCCTGGTTCAGGTGGACGGCCTCCTTCATCATGGGGATGTCGAAGTTATCCAGCATCACGATATCGGCACGGGCCGCCAGCGCTTGCTCCAGCTCGGCCAGGGATTCGACCTCCACTTCCACCGGCTTGCCCGGATTGAGGTGGCGTGCCTGTGCGATCGCCGGCGCTATACCGCCGCAGGCGAGGATATGGTTTTCCTTGATGAGATAGGCGTCATAGAGACCGATGCGGTGGTTCTTGCCGCCGCCACAGGTGACCGCATACTTCTGGGCGGTACGAAGACCGGGCAGGGTCTTGCGGGTGTCGAGCAATCGGCAGTCCGTTCCCTCCAGTTCGGCCACATAACGGGCGGTCAGGGTGGCGACGCCGGAGAGAGTCTGCACGAAGTTGAGGGCATTGCGCTCGCCGGTGAGCAGCACACGGGCGGGGCCGTGCAGGCGGAACAGCTCCTGATTGGGGGAGAGGCGTTCGCCATCCTGCACCTTCCACTCCACCCTGACGTCGCCGCCGAGCTGGGCAAACACCTCGTCTACCCAGGGCTGGCCGCAGAAGACGCCCGCCTCGCGGGTGATGACTCGCGCAGCCGAGATGCGATCCGCCGGGATCAGCTGGGCGGTGATATCGGCGCTGGCATCCGGTTGGTCCAGTGCGGTGAGGGCATCGCCCAAGTCTTCGAGAAGTGCGGCGCGCACGGCGCGGCGGATGTCCTGTTGTAACATGCCTTATTCCTGCAAGGGTCTGAGAAGCAACTGCCTGTCTTTCTGGCGCAATTCCAGCCTGCCCAGGGCATTCATGCCCACCAGGATCTCCTCCCCGTCGGCGGCCGGATTGATAAAGACGGACAAATCGTACAGGGTCAGCGGACCCATCGCCAGACTTTCGATCCGGCCGGTATCGACCAGGATCTCCCCGGCGGCCGTGTTGACCCGGCTGCGGCCGGTGGCGACGAGGCCGAGCCGGGAGGCCACCTGGCTCGGTATGGTCACCCGGGTCGCCCCCGTGTCCAGCAGCAGTTGCACCGGCTGGTCGTTGATGGCACCCTCCAGACGATAATGACCGCTGGCATCCGCCTTGAGCAGCAGATCGCCGCTGGCGGTCACCGACGGTTGTTCGCGACCATGAAAGTAGAGGGTCAGCAGACCCAGCAGCGAGAGCCAGGCGAGCAGCCAGAGACGACGTGCCATCGGGTGCATAGTATGTCCCACATCGCGCGAGTGAATGGCCAAGCCTAACACAGCTTTACCCGTGGATTCAGGGACTTGTTTCCTGTTTATCACCCCCTTCCCATTGTGAGTCGAGCAGACGATGACACAACCCAGAACCCCGTTTTCCATCGATAGTGAAGGCTGGTGCGAGCAGGCCCGCAAGGTGCCGTCGCCTCATCACAACGAGCGCGCCAGCCCGGACGATGTCTCCCTGCTGGTGATACACGGCATCAGCCTGCCCCCGGGGGAGTTCGGCGGCTCCTTCATCGACGATCTGTTTCTCGGCCGGCTCGATCCCGAGGCTCACCCCTATTTTGCCGGTATCCATCAGCTGAGGGTGTCGGCCCACTGCCTGATCCGCCGGGACGGCGAGCTGGTGCAATACGTGCCGTTCGGTGCCAGAGCCTGGCATGCGGGGGTGTCGAGCTGGGCGGGGCGGGAGGCGTGCAACGACTACTCCATCGGCATCGAACTGGAAGGGACCGACGAGCTTCCCTACTGTGACGTGCAATACGAGGTGCTGTCGGACCTCAGCCGGGCGATTGCTCGCCGTTATCCCGCCATCACGGCGGAGCGGATCGTCGGGCACTGCGACATCGCGCCGGGCCGCAAGACGGATCCTGGCGACAGTTTCGAATGGCTTCGATATCGAGAAAAACTCCACTTTTAGTGAAAAGTGCAAAATTAGTTAGTGTTTTTAGAATCAATGGCTTGCCCTATGGGGCGGGCCATTTTTCATGCTGTTGAGCAAATGTTGCCGGTGAGCGAGCTCACAAATATTGGTCAGACCATTTTCTATGAGCTACATCATGATTCCGCGTTTTTACCCCTAAAGTGGCAAGTCAGCTTCTTGATTCAGATCATATTTTGGGTGGACTTTTTCCAAGCCCTCTGCTAATTTTCGCCCCAACCATAAAATTGGTAATACCAATTTAACAAAGTAGCCTCATGCCCTATATCAAGATTACTCAGCCCAAGCTGGCCGACGCCATCGTCGCCGAGCTGGAAAGCATGATTCTGGAAGGCAGCCTGCAGCCGGGCCAGAAGTTGCCGCCCGAGCGGGAACTCGCCATCCAGTTTCAGGTGTCGCGCCCTTCCTTGCGCGAAGCCATCCAGCGCCTGGAAGCGAGAGGACTCTTGTATCGTCGCCAGGGCGGCGGCACCTATGTGCAGAATGCCCTGAGCAAGGGGATCGCCGATCCCCTGTTCGAACTGCTCAGCACTCACCCGGAAGCCCAGTACGACCTGCTGGAGTTTCGTCACGCGCTGGAAGGCATCTGTGCCTACTACGCGGCGCTGCGGGGCACAGAGGCTGATTTCGAGCGGATCCGCCTGGCGCAGGCCGCCATCGAGGAGGCGGGTCAGCAAGGGTCGCTGGTGGTCGAGTCGGCCGCCGTCACCCAGTTCTATCTGGCCGTGGCCGAGGCCTCCCACAACGTGGTGCTGCTGCACCTGTTGCGGGCCATGGGCCCCATGCTCGAGCAGAACATTTTACGAAACAATGAGATTTTGAATCGCCGTCCGGGAGTGGTCGCCAAGATCCGTCGCCATCGTGCGAGCCTGATCGAGGCTATCCTGTCGGGGGCTCCGGAGCGGGCCAGGGCTGCTTGTCATGAGCACCTGGCCTTTATCGAGGACACCTTGTTGGATATGCAGAGGGAAGACAGCCGGATCCAGCGATCCATGCGTCGGATCCGTCAGCAGGAAAACTAATCCCACAAGGCTTTCTTAATTGTCGAATGCTTGCGCCCTTCGCCGTGCAATGCCGTGCAATCACAACAACATAGGAACCAGCCATGTCTGATATCCTGAAGAACGATGTGGACCCGATAGAAACGCTGGAGTGGCTTGCCTCTCTGGAATCCCTGCTGCGTGAAGAGGGTCCGCAACGCGCTCAGTTCATCCTTGAACAGTTGGCCGAGAAAGCCCGCGCAAGCGGTGTGGACGTGGCTGCCAAGGCAAACCGCGACTACATCAACACCATCCCTGCCAGCGACGAGCCAGCTTACCCGGGCGACCTGGAGATGGAACGCCGCATTCGCGCCATCATCCGCTGGAACGCCATGATGATAGTGCTGCGCGCTTCCAAGAAAGACCTGGACCTGGGTGGCCACATGTCTTCCTTCGCTTCTTCCGCGACCATCTACGAAGTCTGCTACAACCACTTCTTCCGTGCCCGCAACGAGAAGGACGGTGGCGATCTGGTCTACTTCCAGGGTCACATCTCCCCGGGCATCTACGCCCGCGCCTTCGCCGAAGGTCGCCTGACCGAAGAGCAGCTGGACAACTTCCGTCAGGAAGTGGATGGCAAGGGTATTCCTTCCTACCCGCACCCGAAACTGATGCCGGAATTCTGGCAGTTCCCGACCGTCTCCATGGGTCTGGGCCCCATCGCCGCCATCTATCAGGCCCGTTTCCTGAAGTACCTGACCGACCGTGGCATCAAGGATTGCTCCGAGCAGACCGTGTACGCCTTCTTGGGTGACGGCGAGATGGACGAGCCGGAAGCCAAGGGTGCCCTGACCGTTGCCGTGCGCGAGAAGCTGGACAACCTGGTGTTCGTGGTCAACTGCAACCTGCAGCGTCTGGACGGCCCGGTTGTCGGCAACGGCAAGGTCATCAACGAGCTGGAAGGCCTGTTCTCCGGCGCCGGCTGGGATGTCACCAAGGTTATCTGGGGTCGCAAGTGGGATGAGCTGCTGAAGAAAGACACTTCCGGCAAGCTGATCCAACTGATGAACGAGACCGTGGACGGTGACTACCAGACCATGAAGTCCCGCGACGGTGCCTACGTGCGCGAGCACTTCTTCAACCGTTACCCGGAAAC
This sequence comes from Aeromonas sp. XH, assembly GCF_033348475.1. Lineage (NCBI taxonomy): Bacteria > Pseudomonadati > Pseudomonadota > Gammaproteobacteria > Aeromonadales > Aeromonadaceae > Aeromonas > Aeromonas sp. XH. Next base: position 496,123 of record NZ_CP137630.1, read on the forward strand.
CGCCGCGCTGGTCAAAGACATGACCGACGAGGAGATCTTCGCCCTGAACCGCGGTGGTCACGACCCCCGTAAACTGTTCGCCGCCTTCTCCAAGGCTGCACAGACCAAGGGCAAGCCGACCGTGATCCTGGCCAAGACCATCAAGGGCTATGGCATGGGCGAAGCGGCCGAAGGCAAGAACATCGCTCACCAGGTCAAGAAGATGGATCTGGGCTCCGTGCGTCACCTGCGCGACCGTTTCAACCTGCCGGTCACCGACGAGCAGTTGGAAAACCTGCCGTACCTGAAGATCGAAGAGGGTACCGAAGAGCACAAGTACCTGCACGCCCGCCGTGCCGCACTGAAGGGCTATGTACCGACCCGTCTGCGCGAGAGCACCACCAAGCTGGAAATCCCGGCGCTGGATGCCTTCGGTCCGCTGCTGGGCGAACAGGCGCGCGAAATCTCCACCACCATGGCGTTCGTGCGTTCCCTGAACGTGATGCTGAAAGACAAGTCCATCGGCAAGCGCATCGTGCCGATCCTGGCTGACGAAGCCCGTACCTTCGGTATGGAAGGCCTGTTCCGCCAGATCGGCATCTACAGCCCGCACGGTCAGCAGTACACCCCGCAAGACCGCGACATCGTCTCCTACTACAAGGAAGACAAGCAGGGTCAGGTTCTGCAAGACGGTATCAACGAGCTGGGCGCCATGTCCTCCTGGCTGGCTGCTGCCACTTCTTACAGCACCAACGACTGCCCGATGATCCCGTTCTACATCTACTACTCCATGTTCGGCTTCCAGCGGATCGGCGACATGGCGTGGGCAGCCGGTGACCAGCAAGCCCGTGGCTTCCTGCTGGGCGCGACCTCCGGTCGTACCACTCTTAACGGAGAGGGCTTGCAGCACGAAGATGGTCACAGCCACATCCTGGCCAACACCATCCCGAACTGCATCTCCTACGACCCCTCCTACGCCTACGAAGTGGCGGTGATCGTACAGGACGGCCTGCGCCGCATGTACGGTGAGAACCCGGAGAACGTGTTCTACTACATCACCACCCTGAACGAGAACTACGCCATGCCGGCCATGCCGGAAGGCGCCGAGGAAGGCATCCGCAAGGGTATCTACAAGCTGGAAACCGTGGCCGGCACCAAGGCCAAGGTACAGCTGCTGGGTTGTGGTTCCATCCTGGGTCATGTGCGCACCGCCGCCCAGATCCTGGCCAGCGAGTACGGCGTGGGTTCCGACGTGTTCAGCGTCACCTCCTTCAACGAACTGGCTCGTGACGGTCAGGACGCGGATCGCTGGAACATGCTGCACCCGACTGCAGAGGCTCGCGTTCCCTACATCGCTCAGGTACTGGGTACCGAAGCCACCATCGCCGCGACCGACTACATGAAGTCCTTCGCCGATCAGGTGCGTGCCTTCGTTCCGACCGAGAACTACCGTGTGCTGGGTACCGACGGTTACGGCCGTTCCGACAGCCGTGCCAACCTGCGTCGTCACTTCGAAGTGAACGAGTTCTACGTAGTGGTTGCTGCCCTGACCGAACTGGCCAAGCGCGGCGAGGTAGACAAACAGGTTGTGGCCGACGCCATCGCCAAGTACGGCATCGATGCCGACAAGGTCAACCCGCTGTACGCGTAAGAGGATTGAGTGTCGCGCCGGGTATCCGGCGCGACCTTGCCTGGGTTTAAACGGATAACGCGGGATGCGCGTGGCGATGCTCAGGCTGCCACGCGGATGCACGCAAGAGGATAAAGCGCAATGTCCAAACAGATTATGGTGCCGGATATCGGTGCCGATGAAGTTGAAGTCACCGAGATCATGGTGGCCGTGGGTGACAAGGTCGAGCTGGACCAGTCCCTGATCGCCGTGGAAGGTGACAAGGCCTCCATGGAAGTCCCGGCCCCCGCCGCCGGTATCGTCAAAGAGATCCTGATCAAGGTGGGCGACAAGGTTGCCACCGGTTCCCAGATCATGGTCTTCGAAGCCGAGGGTGCTGCCGCACCGGCTCCGGCCCAGGCTGCTGCCCCGGTTGCAGCCGCGCCGGCCGCCGCCCCTGCTGCTGCCGCTCGCCAGGACGTCAACGTGCCGGACATCGGTGGTGACGAAGTCGAAGTGACTGAAATCATGGTTGCCGTGGGCGATATGGTTGAAGCCGACCAGTCCATCATCGCCGTGGAGGGTGACAAGGCCTCCATGGAAGTGCCGGCACCGTTCGCCGGTCGCGTGGTCGAGATCAAGGTTGCCGCCGGCGCCAAGGTTTCCACCGGCTCCCTGGTGATGGTGTTCGAAGTGGCGGGCGCTGCCCCGGCCGCCGTCGCCGCGCCGGCTCCTGCTGCCGCCCCTGTGGCTGCCGCTGCTCCGGTTGCTGCCGGTGCCAAAGACGTCAAGGTGCCGGACATCGGCGGTGACGAAGTGGAAGTGACCGAGATCATGGTCGCCGTGGGTGACAAGGTTGAAGTCGACCAGTCCCTGATCACCGTGGAAGGCGACAAGGCCTCCATGGAAGTGCCTGCGCCGTTCGCCGGTGTGGTCAAGGAGATCAAGGTGAAGGCGGGTGACAAGGTCTCCACCGGTTCCCTGATCATGGTATTCGAAGTGGCTGGTGCCGCGCCGGCTACCGTGGCTGCTCCGGCTCCTGCCGCAGCGCCTGTTGCTGCCGCTCCGGCTGCCGCCGCTCCTGCAACCGTTGCCCAGGCTGCTGCCGCTTCCGATTTCGTCGCCAACGACGCCTACGTCCACGCCTCCCCGGCGGTACGCCGTCTGGCGCGCGAGTTCGGTGTCAACCTGGCCAAGGTGAAAGCCTCCGGCCGCAAGGGTCGCATCGTCAAAGAAGACGTGCAGGCCTACGTGAAGGATGCGGTCAAGCGCGCCGAGTCCGCTCCGGCTGCTGGCACCGGCACTGGCAACGGCATGAGCGTCGTGGCCTGGCCGAAGGTTGATTTCAGCAAGTTCGGCCCTGTCGAAGAGCTGGAACTGACCCGTATCCAGAAGATCTCCGGTCCTGCCCTGCACCGCAACTGGGCCATGATCCCCCACGTCACCCAGTTCGACGAAGCCGATACCACGGATCTGGAAGCGTTCCGCAAAGAGCAGAACATCCTGGCCGAGAAGCAGAAGCTGGACGTGAAGATCACCCCGCTGGTGTTCATCCTGAAGGCGGCCGCCAAGGCCCTGGAAGCCCATCCGCGCTTCTGCAGCGCCCTGTCCGAAGACGGCAGCAAGCTGATCATGAAGAAGTACATCCACATCGGTGTGGCGGTGGATACCCCCAACGGTCTGGTGGTTCCGGTGGTTCGCGACGTCAACAAGAAGGGCATCCACGAGCTGTCCCGCGATCTGGCCGAGATCTCCAAGAAGGCCCGTGCCGGCAAGCTGACCGCTGCCGACATGCAGGGCGGTTGCTTCACCATCTCCAGCCTGGGTGGCATCGGCGGTACCAGCTTTACCCCGATCGTCAACGCGCCGGAAGTGGCCATCCTGGGCGTCTCCAAGTCCGAGATGAAGCCGAAGTGGAACGGTAAAGAGTTCGTGCCGCGTCTGATGCTGCCGCTGGCTCTGAGCTACGACCACCGCGTCATCGATGGCGCCGATGGTGCCCGCTTCATCACCACCCTGAGTGGTGTGTTGTCCGACATTCGTCGACTGGTCCTGTAAGTGAGAGGGCGGGCCCAGAGCCCGCCCTTTTTGCTTCTCATTTCGTTAACAGGATTGTAAACTTGCCCCGTTTTTTTCACGGCTGCAGCGGCCTTGCTTGGCATAAGACTGTGCTGTCCGGGGATATAAGAACGACAAAGAGGTCATGATGAGTAAAGAAATCAAAACCCAGGTCGTAGTACTGGGTGCTGGCCCTGCCGGTTATTCCGCTGCCTTCCGTGCGGCTGACTTGGGTCTGGATACCATTATCGTCGAGCGTTACTCCACCCTGGGTGGCGTCTGCCTGAACGTGGGTTGCATCCCGTCCAAGGCGCTGCTGCACGTCGCCAAAGTCATTGAAGAAGCCAAGGCGCTGGCCGAGCACGGCATCGTCTTCGGTGCCCCGCAGACCGACATCGACAAGGTGCGTCTGTGGAAAGAGAAGGTTATCAACCAGCTGACCGGCGGTCTGGCCGGCATGGCCAAGATGCGCAAGGTCCAGGTCGTGAACGGCTTCGGCAAGTTCACCGGCCCGAACACGCTGGAAGTGGAAGGCGCCGACGGCAAGACCACAGTCACCTTCGACAACGCCATCATCGCCGCAGGTTCCCGTCCGGTGAAACTGCCGTTCATCCCCCATGACGACCCCCGCGTATGGGACTCTACCGATGCGCTGGAACTGACGACAGTTCCGGGCAAGCTGCTGGTCATCGGTGGCGGCATCATCGGTCTGGAGATGGGTACAGTGTACTCCTCCCTGGGCTCCGAGATCGACGTGGTGGAATTTGCCGACCAGCTGGTACCGGCTGCCGACAAAGACATCGTCAAGATCTACACCAAGCGCGTTGCCAAGAAATTCAACATCATGCTGGAGACCAAGGTCACCGCCGTTGAGGCCCGTGAAGACGGCCTGTACGTCTCCTACGAAGGCAAGCACGCCCCGGCCGAGCCGGTTCGCTACGACAACGTGCTGGTTGCCGTTGGCCGTGTGCCGAACGGCAAGATGCTGGATGCCGAGAAGGCGGGCGTTGCCGTCAACGAGCGCGGTTTCATCGAGGTGGACAAGCAACTGCGTACCAACGTGGCACACATCCACGCCATCGGCGACATCGTCGGTCAGCCCATGCTGGCCCACAAGGGTGTTCACGAAGGTCACGTCGCGGCCGAAGTCATCGCCGGCAAGAAGCACTACTTCGACCCGAAAGTGATCCCGTCCATCGCCTACACCGAGCCGGAGATGGCCTGGGTGGGTCTGACCGAGAAGGAAGCCAAGCAACAGGGCCTGAACTTTGAAGTCGCCACCTTCCCGTGGGCTGCTTCCGGTCGCGCCATCGCCTCCGACTGCGCAGACGGCATGACCAAGCTGATCTTCGACAAGGAGAGCGGCCGCGTCATCGGTGGTGCCATCGTGGGGACCAACGGCGGTGAGCTGCTGGGTGAAATCGGTCTGGCCATCGAGATGGGGGCAGACGCCGAAGACATCGCGCTGACCATCCACGCTCACCCGACTCTGCACGAGTCCGTGGGCCTGGCTGCCGAAGTGTTCGAAGGCTCCATCACCGACCTGCCGAACGCCAAGGCCAAGAAGAAGAAATAAGTCCCTTCTTCCCACCCATGAAAAGCCGCTCCCAGGAGCGGCTTTTTTTGTTTTTTGACGATGAAAGAGATTTGTTCGAGGCTGTTTGCTATGCTGGGAACAATCCTGTTCACCGCCCTTCCTGCCATGCAAGCACCCCCTATTTCCGAATACGAACAGCAGCGCCTCGATGGCCTTCGCCGCCTCGCCATCCTGGATACCACGGCGGAGGAGCGCTTCGACCGCATCACCCGGATGGCGCGCAACATGTTCGAGGTGCCCATCTCCCTCATCTCCCTGGTGGATGAGGAGCGGCAGTGGTTCAAGTCACGCTGCGGTCTGGATGCGCAAGAGACCCCGCGGGACATCTCCTTCTGCGGTCACGCCATCCTCGGCGAGGGGATCTTCGTGGTGGAGGATGCGACCCGGGATCCGCGCTTCGCCGACAATCCGCTGGTGCTGGGGGCTCCCCACATCCGTTTCTATGCCGGCTGCCCCCTGCATATCGCCGGGGGTTACAAGGTGGGTACCCTCTGCCTCATCGACCACAAGCCGCGCCATCTGGATGAACGTCAGCAGTCCCTGTTGACGGATCTGGCGGGCATGGTGGAGCACGAGCTGGCCGCCATCCAGTTGGCGATCCTGGACGAGCTGACCGGCATCACCAATCGCCGCGGCTTCGTCATGCTGGGACAGAAGTGCCTGCAACTCTCCCATCGGCAGGGACGGGAGGCGAGCCTGCTGTTCCTCGACCTCAACCGCTTCAAGGAGATCAACGACAGCCTTGGCCACGAGGTGGGGGACGATGCCCTGCGCCAGATGGCGCGTTTGCTGTGCAAGGTGTTTCGCAATGCCGACATCTTCGCCCGCCTGGGGGGCGATGAGTTCGTTGTGTTGCTGCCGGGCATAGGACCCGGGCTGGTGCCACGGGTACTGGCCCGTTTCGACGAGGCGTTGGCGCGATTCAACCTGGAGGAGGGAAAACCCTATCGGCTGGCCTGTTCCACCGGGGTCGCGCATTATGATCCGGCCATGCCCCCCGAGCTGGAACTCCTCTTGATGCAGGCCGACCGGCAGATGTACGACCACAAGAGAGGGCGTTAGCAGCGCCCCTTCTTGGCCTGCCCGGGCGGGCAGAAGGTGCGATAGCCGCCATGGTGGTGGTCATAGTAGTCACGGCGGTAATACCCATCACGGTAATAATGATCATCGTAATGGCGATAGTAATGACGATGGTAGCCGTCAGTGACCCGGATATGGGCGTCATCCACGCTGAAGTCTGCGCCGTGTACCCGTACCGGGCCGCTGGCGCAACCGCTGAGCAAGATGCCAAGCAGTACCATCAGAATCCGCTTGTCCATAACAACCTCCTAGGGTTTCCCTGATTATGCTGCCCTTTGCCAAGAACACAGGGAGGCATTGAGGGGGCTGCGTCATGACTTGCCGCTGGCATGACGGGCCGAATGGGGCGGGGGGGAGCATGCAGAGGGGTTGCCAGCACGGGAAGCCGCCTGTGCTGGCGCGGTCGTGGAACCGTGCACCTGAGTTGCCGTCCGAGACGAGGGCGTCGTTTCTGCGGCCTGACGAGTTCCAGCCGGGTGTAAAAAAGGGCGCTAGCAGCGCCCCTTCTTGGCCTGCCCCGGCGGGCAGAAGGTACCGTAACCCCCTCGATCCCCGTCGCTGACCCGGATCCTGGCATCCCCCACGCTCACATCGGCGCTGTGCACCCGCGTCGGGCCGCTGCTGCAGGCGCTGAGCAAGCCCGCCAGCAATGTGATCACAACCAGTTTACTCATGATACCTCCCGTTATTTCCCTCTATTATGGCGCAGCTTGGCATGAGGAAGCTTGAGGGGGCGGGCGGACCTGCGTCACGGCCTGCCGTAGTGCAATCAGGGCGCGTCACGGCACGCCCTGTTTGCAGGTGGAAGGGGTGGTTCATAGCCGGAAGTTGCCGACCAGCTTGTCGAGCTCGCCGGAGAGCTGCTGCAGGCTGCGGCTGGACTCGGTGAGCTGGTGGGCGATGTCGGCCGTCTCCATGGTGAGCTGGTTGATGTCCTCCACATTGCGGTTGATCTCACCCACCACGCTGGACTGCTCCTCGGTGGCGGTGGCGACCTGGATGTTCATGTCGCTGATCTGGGTGATGTGGCCGGTGATCTGGTCGAGGGCACCGTTGGCCTCGTCGGCCTGGGCCACCACCAGCTGGCTCTGGTTGCGGCCCTGTGCCATGGCGCTGACCGCGCGGGCGCTCTGCTCCTGGAGGCTGTTGATCATCATCTGGATCTCGGCGGTGGAGGCGGCGGAGCGGCTGGCGAGGTTGCGCACCTCGTCGGCCACCACGGCGAAGCCGCGGCCCTGCTCGCCGGCGCGGGCGGCCTCGATGGCGGCGTTGAGGGCCAGCAGGTTGGTCTGCTCGGAGATGCTGCGGATGGTGTCGAGGATGCTGCCGATGGAGTCGGTCTGGCTGGCCAGGGACTCGATGACCCCGGCGACCTGCTCGATCTCGCCGGAGAGGCCGACGATGCCATGGCGGGCCTGGGCCACCACCTGGGCTCCCGCATCGGCCTGCTCGTTGGCCTGTTTGGCGACGTCGGCGGCGAGCGACGCGTTGCCGGCGATCTCGCTCACTGTGGCGCCCATCTCGTGGATGGCGGTGGCGACCTGGACGGTGCGATCCCGCTGGGCGGTGCAGTTGTGCTGGGTGAGCTGGGCCTTGGCGGCCACCTCGTTGGCGGTGGCGGCGAGCTGGCGGGAGTTGTTCGCCACCTGCTCGATGGAGCCGTGGATCTTGGTGACGAAGTTGTTGAAGCCGGTGGCCACCTGGGCCAGCTCGTCACGGCCATCGACCCTGAGGCGCTGGGTCAGATCGCCGTCACCGCTGCCGAGTTCCCGGAACAGGCGGGCCAGCTCGTTGAGCGGGCGGCTGACCGAACCGGCCAGCAGCACGCCGAGCAGCCCCATGCCGACGGCGATGGCCAGGCTGACCAGCAGGATGTGCAGCCGAGCCCGATCCAGTTCCGCATAGATCTCGGCCTCAGGCACCTGGGCCACCAGATACCAGTCGAGCAGGGGGATATAGCTGGTGGCCAGGATCACCGGCTGGCCGTCGATCTCGGCACGGGTGGCGGCGAACGGCTGCTTGTTGAGCAGGTTGGTGCTGCTGCCGCTGGCCAGCTGGGTCAGGTTGTCCCGATCGATGCGGGCGGCGTCCGGGTGCAGCTTCACCCGGCCGCTGCCATCCGTCATGAAGACGAAGCCGCTGTCGCCGATGCGGAAGTCGGCCAGCATGCTGACCATGCTGTCGAGGGACTTGGCGAGGCCGGCGAGGCCGCGGCCGTCGAGCTGCTGGAAGTTGACGAACAGCTTCACCTCGCCGTTGGTCTCGCGAAAGATGCTGAGCATCAGCTCCTGGCGGCTCTTGGTGTAGTCGTAGAACCAGCCGTCCTGGTCGTGGTTCAGGATGCGCAGGAAGCCGTCCTGGTTGTAGTAGGCGGCACTCTGCCTGTCGGCGAAGGAGGCGGTGACCAGGCCGTACTGGGCCGTCATGTCCTTTAGCTGATCGATGAGGATGGACTCCTGCTCCTTGGGCATGCCACGGGCGACCCAGTCCAGCACGAAGCGATCGTTGGCCAGCTGTCTGGCGGCGCCGGCGACCGAGGTGAGATCCTTCTCGATCTCCTTGCCGATGCGCTGGGTCAGGTTCGGCAGCTCCTGCTCGAACATGCGGGTCTCGATCAGCTGCTGCGCCGAGCGCTGGCTGAAATAACCCACCAGCAGGCAGGAGAGCGCCACGGCCAGGATGACGTTGGCCAGAATTTTCTGTTTGAGTGTCAGGTTTGCGAACATGGGCGTGACTCGGGTGTGGACCTGGAATTTGAACTCATATTAGCGGCCGAACGGGCGCTTTCTTGAGCGGGTGGGGCGTTTATTGCCGATTAACGTTTGCGCTCACATCAGGCCAGGACTGGATTGGCGCCGTTTTATCCCCGCATTGGCCGTCACCGCCCCGGGGCATCTCGCCAGCACCCCGGGTTGCGGTTAAAGTGCTTCCACTTATAGTAGGCAGCACCTGGTCGGCAGACCGGCCTCGACTCTTACCGGATCAATGGACACTCATATGCGCATCTTTCATCGGGGATGGACCCACCTGCTAATGCTTCTGCTGGCGACCCTGCCATGGGTGGGGGGCGCCCAGGCCAGCGATGGCGCCCAGGTGCAAGGCGGTGGTACCAAGGTGGATCGGCCCAGGATCGCCCTGGTGCTGAGCGGTGGCGGTGCCAAGGGCTCTGCCCACATCGGGGTGCTCAAGGTGCTGGAGGAGAAGCGGATCCCGGTGGACATCATCGTCGGGACCAGCATGGGTTCCTACGTGGCGGGCATGTACGCCATGGGGCTCAGTGCCGAGGAGGTGGAGCGCACCACGCTGGCCATCGACTGGAACAAGGGGTATCAGGACAAGGTAGGCCGGGACGAGCTCTCCCTGCGCAAGAAGCAGCAGAGCGAGAAGTACCAGCTGCGCACCGACATCGGGGTCAACGGCGATCAGACCCAGCTGCCTGACGGCTTCTTCCAGGGGCAGTCCATGGCCAGCCTGCTGCGCCACGCCACCTCCAACCTGCCGGCGCAGAAGAGTTTCGACGATCTGCCCATCCCCTATCGCGCCGTGGCGACCGACATGGAGACGGTCACCCCCTTCGTGCTGGATCACGGCAGCCTCGCCAAGGCGATGCAGGCCTCCATGTCCATCCCGGGTGCCCTCAAGCCGGTGGACTGGGAGGGGCGCATCCTGGCCGACGGCGGCACCGTCAACAACATGCCGGTGGACGTGGCCAAGGCCATGGGGGCCGACGTGGTGATCGCGGTGGACATCGGCGCCAAGCTGCGCACCCGGGAATCCTTGAAGTCGGGGCTGGCCATGATCGACCAGCTCACCACCTACATGACCCAGGTGGGGACCGAGAAGCAGAAGGCGCTGCTCGGTCCCAACGACATACTGCTGACGCCGGAATTCGGCAACATGGGCATCGCCGACTTCGCCCTGATGCCGGAGGGGATCAAGCAGGGGGAGGCGGTGGCCAGCCGCGCGGCCATCCAGCTGGACGCCCTCTCCCTCTCTCCCGATGCCTATGCCGAGTATCGCAACCAGAAGCTGAGCCGCCGTGCCGAGCGCAGCGGCCAGCCGGCCTATTACATCGACAAGGTGGAGATCATCAACAAGTCGCGCCTCTCGGACGACACCGTGCGCGCCATGCTCAATGTGCGGCCGGACAAGGTGCAGACCTATGAGAGCCTGGAGGCGGGGATCCGCCGCCTCTACGCCCTGGAGTCGTTCGATCGCATCACCTACGAGGTGGAGGAGCGGGGCGGCGAGAACGTGCTGGTGGTGGATGCCAGCGAGAAGAACTGGGGGCCTGGTTACCTGAACTTCCAGCTCGGCTTCTCCGACGACTTTGAGAGCAGCTCCAACTACAACGTCGGCATGTCCTACACCCTCACCAACGTCAACGAGTGGGGGGCCGAGTGGCTGACCGAGGCGTCGCTCGGCACGGCCAAGCATCTCAAGACCGACTTCTACACGCCGCTGGAGCCGTCCCAGACCTACTACGGCGAGGCGAGCCTGGCCTATGACAAGACCCAGCGCCGTGTCTTCTTCCCGGAGGAGGATGCGGCGTCGTCCGGGGTGAGCTACCTGGACTCGGAGTACAGCTTCACCAGCGTGGATCTCGCCGTTGGCTGGAACCGCCAGCCCTGGAGCCGACTCTCCCTGGGGCTGGAGGGCAAGGTCGGCAATGTCGAGATCCAGAACCTCGCCAATGCGGATGCCGATGCCTCCGCCTGGGGGCCCTATATGCGCTTCGAGCACGACACCCTCGACAGCCGCTACTTCCCCTATCAGGGCGTCTACTGGGACATCAAGGGGGGGTATTCCCACATCGAGCTGGACCCGTCAGACGGGCCGTCCGAGCAGACCGAGGGGATGAACTACCGGCTGGTGATGATCAAGCCCTGGTCCTGGGACAGGCACAGTCTCAACCTGATGCTGGAGGGGGGCGGCTCTACTTCTGAGGAGACGGTGCCGCTGTTCGTGCAGGATCTCGGCGGTCTGTTCCGCATGTCCGGCTTCCAGCACTACCAGTTGAGCGGCCGTTACAGCCTGTTCAGCGGCCTGCGCTACATCTACCGGGTGGCGGACAACGACTTCGGGGCCATCAAGGCGCCCCTGTTCCTCGGGGGCTCCCTGGAGCAGGGGGGGGTCTGGGACAAGGGGAGGGACATCAGCCTGGAGTCTTCCTATACCTCGGGGTCCGTCTACGTGGGGGTGGAGAGCTTCCTCGGCCCCATCTTCCTCGGCTATGGCGTGGCGGAGGGGGGGCATGACATGTTCTATCTGCAATTGGGCACTACGTTCCAATAAGGATGAAATGATGCCTTTTTGTTAACTCGTCATTGGTGAGCGTCTTGTCATTTTTAAAAAGATTAATGTTTTTATATTGTTATGCTGGTTTGTTGAATAACTGTACAGGGTTTGGATTTTAATTAGTCGTTAAAACTTATATAGTGGGGGGCACCCTACGGGTGTCCCGCAAGGACGATCGCCGCGAGCTTGGGCGAACCCCCAAAAAAAGACCAAAGAGGAATTAGTCGTGCTTGAAACATACCGTAAACACGTCGCAGAACGTGCCGCCGAAGGCGTGGTTGCCAAACCTCTGGACGCAGAGCAGGTCGCCGCCCTGGTTGAGCTGATCAAGAATCCGCCCGCCGGCGAACAGGACTTTCTGAAAGAACTGTTGTCCTCCCGCATTCCCCCGGGTGTCGATGAAGCGGCCTATGTCAAAGCCGGCTTCCTCACCGCCGTCGCCAAGGGCGAGGCCCACTCCCCCATCCTGACCGCCGCCGAGGCCGTCGAACTGCTCGGCACCATGCAGGGTGGCTACAACATCCAGCCGCTCATCGACCTGCTGGACGATGCGACCCTTGCTCCTCTTGCCGCCAAGGGCCTCTCCCACACCCTGCTGATGTTCGACTCCTTCCACGACGTGGAAGAGAAGGCCAAGGCGGGCAACGCCCATGCCAAGCGGGTGCTGCAATCCTGGGCCGATGCCGAGTGGTTCCTCTCCCGCCCGGCCCTGGCCGAGAAGATCACCGTCACCGTATTCAAGGTACCCGGCGAAACCAACACCGACGATCTGTCGCCGGCCCCGGACGCCTGGTCCCGTCCCGACATTCCGCTGCACGCCCTGGCGATGCTGAAGAACGCTCGTCCCGGCATCACACCGGACAAGGACGGCGTCATCGGCCCCATCAAGACCATAGACGCGCTGAAAGAGAAGGGCTTCCCGCTGGCCTACGTGGGCGATGTGGTCGGTACCGGCTCTTCCCGTAAATCCGCCACCAACTCCGTGCTCTGGTTCATGGGCGACGACATTCCGTTCGTGCCGAACAAGCGCGCCGGCGGCGTCTGCCTCGGCGGCAAGATTGCCCCCATCTTCTTCAACACCATGGAAGATGCCGGCGCCCTGCCCATCGAGGTGGACGTCTCTGCACTTGCGATGGGTGACGTGATCGACATCTTCCCCTATGAGGGCAAGATCACCCGCCACGGCACGGGCGAAGTGCTGGCGCAGTTCGAACTGAAAACCGAGGTGCTGATCGACGAGGTGCGCGCCGGTGGCCGCATTCCGCTGATCATCGGCCGCGGCCTGACCGACAAGGCCCGCGAGTCGCTGGGTCTGCCGTTCTCCACCGTGTTCCGTCGTCCGCAGCCCGTCGCCGACACTGGCAAGGGCTTCACCCTGGCCCAGAAGATGGTGGGCAAGGCGTGCGGCGTGAAGGGCGTGCGCCCGGGCACCTACTGCGAACCTCGGATGACCACGGTCGGCTCCCAGGACACCACGGGCCCCATGACCCGAGACGAGCTCAAAGATCTGGCCTGCCTCGGCTTCTCCGCCGATCTGACCATGCAGTCCTTCTGCCACACCGCGGCCTATCCCAAGCCCATCGACGTGCAGACCCACCACACCCTGCCGGACTTCATCATGAACCGCGGCGGTGTAAGCTTGCGTCCGGGCGACGGCGTCATCCACTCCTGGCTGAACCGCATGCTGCTGCCGGATACCGTGGGGACAGGTGGTGACTCCCACACCCGCTTCCCCATCGGCATCTCCTTCCCGGCGGGCTCCGGCCTCGTGGCCTTCGCCGCCGCCACCGGCGTCATGCCGCTGGACATGCCGGAATCCGTGCTGGTGCGCTTCAAGGGCGAGCTGCAGCCGGGTATCACCTTGCGTGACCTGGTCCATGCCATCCCCTACGCCGCCATCCAGAAAGGGCTGCTGACCGTCGAGAAGGCGGGCAAGAAGAACATCTTCTCCGGCCGCATCCTCGAGATCGAGGGTCTGCCGACCCTGAAGGTGGAGCAGGCGTTCGAACTGGCGGACGCCAGCGCCGAGCGTTCCGCCGCCGGTTGCACCATCAAGCTGGATAAAGAGCCGATCATCGAGTATCTGAAGTCCAACATCGTCATGCTGAAGTGGATGCTCTCCGAAGGCTACGGCGACGTGCGCACCATCACCCGCCGCATCAAGGGGATGGAAGAGTGGCTGGCGAACCCGGTGCTGATGGAGGCGGACAAGGATGCCGAGTACGCCGAGATCATCGAGATCGATCTGGCCACCATCAAGGAGCCGATCCTGTGCGCGCCGAACGATCCGGACGACGCCCGTCTGCTGAGCGACGTGGCTGGCGACCAGATCGACGAGGTGTTCATCGGTTCCTGCATGACCAACATCGGCCACTTCCGCGCCGCCGGCAAACTGCTCGAGAAGTACCAGGGCGAGCTGCCGACCCGCATGTGGATAGCCCCGCCCACCAAGATGGACAAGGATCAGCTGACCGAAGAGGGCTACTACGGCATCTTCGGCCGGGTCGGTGCCCGCATCGAGATACCGGGCTGTTCCCTCTGCATGGGCAACCAGGCGCGGGTAGCGGAAGGGGCCTCCGTGGTCTCCACCTCCACCCGCAACTTCCCGAACCGTCTGGGCAAGGGGGCCAACGTCTACCTGGCCTCTGCCGAGCTGGCTGCGGTTGCCGCCATCATCGGCAAGATCCCGACCGTGGCCGAGTACCTGCAGTACGCCAAGACCCTGGACGCCACTGCGGCCGACACCTATCGCTACCTCAACTTCAACGAGATTGCCTCCTACACCAGGAAGGCCGATGCGGTGATCCTGCAACAGGCGGTATAAGGCCTGCCGGTCTGACCACTGAAAATAACAATGCCGCGTCTTGACGCGGCATTTTCCATTTCAGGGGGCTGCGCGATAATGGAGCCCCATGCCCAGTGACGGCCTTGTCGATCCGCCTTGCCCGCTCGCTTCACTCTCGTTGTCTGGTCATGATGTCCCCCTCCCGGCGGGTATGTTTTCACTGCAGTGCTTGCGAGGCAGGCCTGCGAATTGCGGCGTGGTTCTCTATGTTTCTGTTCCGGATTGATCTGGCCCGTACGAAGTGGCGTCTTGGCTGCGCCCTGCTGGTATTGACCCTGCCGCTGCTGGCGGGCGGATGGCTGGTGCGAGACAGCTACGAGCAGGAGTTGAAGCGCGACGCCAGCGCCTCTGCCGACAAGGCCAAAGCCCTCCTGGAGCGCATGCTGGATCAGGCCGAGCAGGCCAATCTCGACATGTTGCCGCTGATCGACCGCCCCTGTGCCGACAACCTGCTGCTGCTGCGCAAGCGGGTGGCGCTCGAGCCCTTCCTGCGCTCGGTCAACCTGGTGCGTGACGGGGTGATCCACTGTACCTCGCTGTTCGGGCCGGCCCGGGAGGTGGATGATGGTGCCATCTACACGGATCACAAGCTGCTGCTGATGAGCGGCAATCGGGTGCGCAAGAATCACCCCCTGCTGGTGGTGCGCCACGAGCGGGGGCGCGATGCGGTGCTCAGCGCCATCGACAGCAGCCAGCTCAGCTTCATGCTCACCCTGAGCAGCGACCCCAGCGAGCTGTTCTTGCAGGTCGGGTCCGCCTGGCTCGATGAGTCAGGCCACTTCCAGAGCGCCCCACCGCAGTTGAACAGCAAGTTCGCGCTGACCCTCGCCTCCCAGCGCTACCCCTTCACCATCCACGCCGGGTACGCCATGCCGTTCTACTGGCGCGCCCTGTGGGAGGCGCGCCATCTGCCCCTGATCTGGCTGGGGGGCAGTTCGCTGCTGCTGGCGCTGCTGGTGTGGTGGGTGCTCGGGCGGCCCGGGGCCCTCACGGATGAGCTGAGGCGGGGACTGCGGGCCAGGGAGTTTGTCCCCTATCTGCAGCCGCTCATTGCCAGCGAGGGCGGCAACATGGTGGGGGCCGAGGTGCTGATGCGCTGGCAGCATGCCACCGAGGGGCTGATCCGCCCCGATCTCTTCATCCCCCAGGCGGAAGAGTCGGGCCTGATCGTACCCATGACGGTCAACCTGATGAAGGCGGTGGCCCAGAAGCTCCAGCCGGTACAGGGACAGTTGCCCGAGGCTTTTCACATCAGTTTCAACATCAGCGCCACGCACTGCCGCGATCTCTCCCTGCTGGCGGAGTGCCGTGCCTTCCTCGCCCACTTCCTGCCGGGGCGGGTGGTGCTGGTGCTGGAACTCACCGAGCGGGAGCTGCTGGTGACCAACCCGCAGACCCTCTCCCTGTTCCGCCAGCTCGACGAGATGGGGGTGAGGCTCGCCATCGATGACTTCGGCACCGGCCACTCCAGCCTTCACTACCTGCAACAGTTCCACGTGGACTATCTCAAGATCGATCGCTCCTTCATCGGCCGCATCGGCACCGAGTCCCTCTCCGAGCACATCGTCGACAACGTCATCGACCTCGGCCGCCGGCTGGGGCTTTCCCTGGTGGCCGAAGGGGTGGAGACGGAGCAGCAGGCCGCCTACCTCAGGGGCAAGGGGGTCCAGTATCTGCAGGGCTATCTGTTCGCCCGCCCCATGCCGCTGCGCCAGTTCTGCCGGGAGCTGGCAGCAGGGGAGAGGTGCAGGCCCCTCGTCGAGCGCGCCGCCCAGGCCTGATGGGGCTCAGCGCACCAGGCCGTGAAGCCAGTTCACCAGGGTCTCGTGGGCACTGCCTGGCTCGGGTCTCGTGGGGCGAGCAGGTGATAGCCGGTGCCGTCCGGGATGAAGCCGAGCGGCGCCACCAGCAGGCCGGCCTCGAGGTCGTCGCACACCTGGCGGTAGGGGCCGATGGCGACGCCAAGGCCGGCCACCGCCGCCTGCAGGCTGAAGTAGAAGTGCTCGAAGGTCTGTCCCGATCCCTCGTCACCGGCTGGCAGGCCGGCATGCTGCCGCCACTCCTGCCAGGCGCCGGGACGGGTTCGGGTGTGCAGGCGGGGCGCCGCCGCATTCAGGGCCCAGCCCTCCTCCCGTCGCTCGAAGAACTGCGCCACCCTGGCCGGCTGGCAGACAGGCCCGGTTCGCTCCTCGAACAGCAACTGGCTGTGGAGCTCGGCCGGCCAGTGGAAGTCGTTGCGCCGGATGGCGAGATCGATGCCGCTGTCGAAGCTGAGGGCGCCACCCCCCGCCATCAGGTGCACGTCCAGCTCCGGGTGCAGCGCCTGAAAGTCGGGCCAGCGCGGGATCAGCCAGCGCATCAGCAGGGTGGGCTCGCAGGAGAGCACCAGTGACTGGGGGCGGCCCTGCTGGCGCAGCGCCTGGGCCGTCCGGCGGATCTGGCCAAGCCCCTCCCTGACCGACTCATAGAGCCGCTCGCCCGCCTCGGTCAGGAAGACCCGGCGCTGGCGCCGCTCGAACAGCATGACCCCCAGATCCTCCTCCAGCAGGCGCACCGCCCGGCTGATGGCCCCGTGGGTCAGGTGCAGCTCGTCGGCGGCGCGGCCGAAGTGCTCGGTGCGGGCCGCCACCTCGAAACAGCGCAGGGCGGTGAGGGAGGGGAGCGAGAGGGATTTTTGTGAGTTATTTTCACCATTCATGTCAGGAATCATCGTTCGTTATTGGTGTTATTGCCAAATAAAATAGCCGATATCACTTCTTGTCAGGACTATTTTCATGACCGAACAGCTCGCCGTCGTCGCCATTACCCTCCTTGCCGTCATCAGCCCTGGACCCGACTTCGCCATGGTGTCGCGCAACGGCCTGCTGCTCTCGCGCCGCAGCGGGGTGCTGACGGCGCTTGGCATAGCGGCCGGGGTCTGCGTGCACGTGAGCTACACCCTGTTGGGGGTGGGGGTGCTGATCCAGCAATCCCTCTGGCTGTTCAACCTCATCAAGCTGGCGGGGGCGGCCTACCTCGTCTTCCTCGGCATCAGGATGCTGCGGGCCCGACCGACGGTCGATGAGGTGATGGCCGACCAGCCCGCCCTCTCGAGCCTGGGGGCGCTGCGCACCGGTTTCCTGACCAATGTGCTCAACCCCAAGACCACCATCTTCATCGTCAGCCTATTCATGCAGGTGGTGCAGCCGCAGACGCCGCTGGCGGTTCAGCTCGGTTACGGCGCCTTCATCGTGCTGGCCCATGCCCTCTGGTTCAGCGCGGTGGCGATCTTCTTCTCCAACGCATCGGTGCGGGCCCGTCTCCTGGCGGTACGTCACTGGATCGATAGGGTGTTTGGTGGGCTGCTGGTGGGATTCGGCATGCTGCTGGCGCTGACCCAACCCTCCCGCTGAGGGCGCAACCTGCAGGCCCCGCAATCCACCCGAGAATTGCAGGGGCTTGTTTTTCATGCCTTGGGTGCCACTTTTCGGTAGAATTGCCGCTCATTTTGAAGTCAGATGAGGCGCGGTATGACGGTCAGGTTCCAGGCATTTCACAGCATCAAGGCGATTGGCAATCGGGAGGTGCTGTTCAACTGGTCCAGGACCAACCCCCTCGGCGCCCTGGATCAGGTGTGGCGCCCGACGACCCGCGACGAGCTGCAGCAGCTGCTGCGCGAATACCCCGAGCGCAAGCTGCGGCTCATCGGCTCCGGCCTCTCCTTCGAACCCATCCACAGCGTCTATGCCGAGGGCAGCCAGGCGCTGCTGGTGGACCTGCACCACCTGCGCGGCCAGCTGGCCAAGACCGCCGATTCCGTGACCTATCAGGCGGGCACGCCCCTCGATACCGTCTATGCCGACCTCATCGCCATGGATCGCATGCTGCCGGCGTCTCCCGGCGTCATCGGCATCCAGACCCTGGGCGGTGCGCTCAGCACCGGCACCCATGGCCAGGGGCTGCACCAGTCCGCCCTGTGCGACGCGGTAGCGGCCATGACGGTGATGCTGGCGAGTGGCGACATCATCCGGGTGGATCGCAGCGATCCACGCTTCGGCGCCTTCGTGATGGGCATGGGCATGCTCGGGGTGCTGCTCGACGTCACCCTGCAGACCGTGCCCAACCGCATCATGCGCTGCACCAAGTTCACCACCGACTACCCCTTCCTGCTGGCACACAACGAGCGCCTCAACCGGGAGCACGCCTTCGTGAAGAGCTGGTGGTTCGCCTGGACCGGCGAGAGCCACATCTGGCTGGTGGATCCGGCGAGCGACGAGGAGGTGGCCCGCTATCGTGCCGGCGGCAGCGAGCCGCTGGTGCTGGAGGGAGACATGGACGAGCGCATGAACCTGGCGCTCAATGCCACCATAGATGCGACCCTGCAGAAGATGGCCAGAGACACCAAGGACGAGGCGCGGGCCGGCGAACACTTCGAGACGGTGCGCCGCTTCAAGGATGCCTCCGATCTGGTGGGCAACGTCTACCAGATCCTCTGCAAGGGGATTCCGGCGCCCCAGATCAACTGCGAAGTGGCCGTGCCCCTCGAACGCATGGGGGAAGCGCTCGAGCGCCTGCAGGCGTGGCAGGAGGCCAACCCCGGCGTGCTGCACTATCCCTTTATTTTGCGCTGCACCGGTCCCTCCGAGGCCTGGCTCAGTGCCGCCTATGGCAAGTCGGTGTGCTGGATTGGGTTCCTGGTCTATCTGGCGGCGGACGGCACCTTCGTCGGGGGCTCCATGGAGCAGATGCGCGAGCTGCAACAGCTGCTGGTGCCCCTGGGTGGCACTCCGCACTTTGGCAAGCATCTGGCGATGGACCTCTACGACTTCCCGGCCCTGTTGCCGCGCTGGCACGACTTCCTGGCCCTCAAGCGCGAGCTTGACCCCCATGGCCGCTTCGAGAACCGCTGGCTTGGCGAGCTGTTTGCCGACCGGTGAGGCCGGCCCCTTCGAGAGGGCAGGCATTTTTGCTCCCTTCCCCCCGGCTGGGAGCTGGGGGAGGAGGGGAAGGAGATAGCCTCTTCAAGCCCCATGACGACAGGTTCTAAGGATTTGACATGACTGACCCGCAAGACACCCGCATCCCCGTGACCCTGCTGACCGGCTTCCTCGGCAGCGGCAAGACCACCCTGCTCAACCACTGGGTGAAGCAGCCGGAGCTCGGGGAGTGCGCCGTGCTCATCAACGAATTCGGCTCCGTGGGGCTGGATCACCATCTGGTACAGCAGGTGGACGAGCAGGTGGTGCTGCTCGATTCCGGCTGCATCTGCTGCTCGGTGCAGGGCTCCCTGGTGGAGGCGCTGCAGGGGCTCTTCATGAAAGCCATCCAGCGGAAAATCAAACCCTTCAAACGGCTGATCATAGAGACCACGGGTCTGGCCGATCCGGCCCCCGTGCTGTTTACGTTGAGAGAAGAGGGCTTTATTGCCCAGCGCTACCGCTTCGACGGCACCGTCACCGTGGTGGATGCCGGCCATATCGAGCAGCAGCTTGCGGCTCAATATGAGGCGGTCAAACAGGTGGCGCTGGCGGATCTGCTGGTGGTGAGCAAGGGCGATCTGGTGGACGAAGAGACCCTTGCTCGGGTGGAAGCCCAACTGGCGGCCCTCAATCCGGCAGCCCCCATCCAGCGGGTCAGCAATGGGGTGCTCTCGCCCGCGGTGCTGGAGAAGCTCGGTGCCTACAACGAGGCGGCGGGGCGCGACGTGCGCCAGTTGCTGGCCTGGCTGCGTACCGAATCCTCGAAACAGGGGCTGGCTTCGCCCATGCAGCCGAAGATGACGCCCTTTGCCGCCAGGGTGGGGACGGCCGCGCCGACCCATTTCGCGCACGGCGGCTCTTTTGCTCACAACAATATTGAGAGCTTCTCCCTGCGCATCGGCGAGCCCCTCAGACCCGCCCGTCTGCTGGCCGCCATCGATGCGGTGCAGGCGCAGTACGGCGACGCCCTGCTGCGGCTCAAGGGCATACTGCAGCTGGAGGGGGAGAGCCAGCCCGTGGTGATCCACGGCGTGCACGGCCAGCTCTATCCGCTGCAGACCCTGGGGGAGTGGCCCGAAGGCAAGGCCCAGTCCCGGCTGGTGTTCATCGTGAAGAGCCAGGACAGGGAAGGGATAGAGCGTCTGTTCCTCGACACTCTGAGGGCCCCCGAGCCCAGCCTGGAAGCGCAGCTCAGGGCCATGCTCGGCCAGCCGGATGCCTGATATGCTGATATGACCCGCATCCGTGCGGGTCTTTTCTTACCTGACGAGGAGGTGGCAGCTCATGCCTGACAGCACTCACATGGTGACCCCAGCCCAACGTACCTGGCTGCCCTGGCTGACGGCGGTCGGCTTCTTCATGCAGACGCTGGATGGCACCATTCTCAACACCGCCCTGCCCAGCATGGCCGAGGCCCTGGGGGAGAGCCCGCTGCAGATGCAGTCCGTGGTCATCGCCTACATGCTGACGGTGGCCCTGCTCATCCCCGCCTCCGGCTGGTTGGCGGACCGATTCGGCACCCGCCGCGTCTATCTGGCCGCCATCCTGCTGTTTACCCTGGGCTCCCTGGCCTGCGCGGTCGCGAACACCCTGCCCGTGCTGGTCGTTACCCGGGTGCTGCAAGGGGTGGGGGGCGCCCTGCTGATGCCCATAGGGCGCCTGGCGGTGCTGCGGGTCTACAGCAAGCACGAGCTGTTGAGGGTCATGTCCTTCGTCACCATCCCCGGCCTGCTCGGGCCGCTCATCGGCCCGGCCCTGGGGGGCTGGCTGGTGGAGGTGGCGAGCTGGCACTGGGTCTTCCTCATCAATCTGCCGGTGGGGGTGATAGGTTTTGTGGCGAGCTGGCACTTCATGCCCGAGCTGCGCCAGCACACCGCCAGGTTCGACTGGCAGGGGTTCGCGCTGTTCAGCGCCGGCATGGTGCTGGTATCCGTCGGTTTGCAGGGGCTGGGGGAACACAGCCTCTCCACCGGTTGGGCCCTGTTCGCCCTGCTGTTCGGGCTGGCCGCCATGGCGAGCTACTGGCTCTATGCCGCCACCGTGGAGCAGCCGCTCTTCAGCCTGGCGCTATTCAAGACATCCACCTTCGCCATCGGCATCTGGGGCAACCTGTTCGCCCGCCTCGGCAGCGGTGCCATGCCCTTCCTGACCCCGCTCTTCCTGCAACTGGGGCTCGGCTTCTCGCCGAGCAAGGCGGGGATGACCATGATCCCGACCGTGATCGGCGCCATGCTGACCAAGACGCTGGTAAACAAGCTGATCCCGCGCATCGGCTATCGCCGCATCCTGATCGGCAACACCCTGGCGCTCGGGGCCATGATCGCGAGCTTCTACTTCATCGACAACCAGGTGCCCCACGGTGTGCTGCTGCTGTGGCTGGCGGTGTTTGGCGCCATCAACTCCCTGCAGTTCTCCGCCATGAACACGCTCACGCTGCAAGATCTGAGCGCCGAGTACGCCAGCAGCGGCAACGGCCTGCTGTCGGTGGTGATGCAGCTCTCCATGAGCCTGGGGGTGGCCATCGCCGCCAGCCTGCTGGGGCTCTTCTCCGCCGGGCAGGCGGTCCAGGAGAGCGGGCGCTGGCTCGATGGCTTCCACCTCACCTATCTGTGCATCGGGCTGATGTCCATGCTGGCTGCCCTGATCTTTGCCCAGCTGGCCAGGCAGGAGCGCAGGGGATGAGGATCTGAGCCCCGCACCGGAGCCTCAGGGCTGGGGCGCCGGCAGGTAGCTGACCGGGCCGGGCAGTCGTGCCAGCAGCCGGGCCAGGTGAGCGGTTTCCAGCAGGAAGGTGAGCTCGGGGTGGCCCGGGGTCCAGGTGAAGGCGTGATGGGCCAGCAGCTGCGGGTCCACCAGCAGGGGCACGTCGGCCCTGGGCAGGAAGGGGCAGACGGCGCCCGGCAGGCAGCCGATCTCGGCCTGCATCTCCTCGGCGCTGCAGATGGAGGGCTTGGCGCCCAGGGCGGCCTTGACCGCCTTGCTGTCGAGCCGCCCGTCCCTGTGGGTCAGCAGCAGGGCGAAGCGGCCGTCCTTGAACTTGAGAAACAGGGTCTTGCTGAATTCGGCCTGCCAGCCGAGACGGGCCTTGACCCGCTCGTCGGTGGCGTAATCCAGGATGGGTTCGTGTTCGAAGCACTGGTGGGGCAGCTCGGCCAGCAACTGGCAGTTGAAGTCGTGGATGGTGTCGAGTGGCATGGGGTTCTCCTGTGCTGGCAGCCATGCTGCCACGGGCGCCGGCGCAGGCCCAATCACCCTTTCTTATCCATCATCAGTGCCGTCGTGAGCAACAAGGGCACCGCGAGGTGCCCTTGTCGATCAGTGGTGTTGCAGCTCGCACGCTTCCCAGTGGAAGGGGATGGGGCTGAGGCGCTGGGAGGCCTTGTCGTAGCGCTCCCACAGCTCGCCCAGGGGACGGCCATCGACGGGATGGCGCAGGGTGGGGGCCAGCTCCGCCAGCGGCCAGAGCACGAAGGCGTTGGTGAGGATCTCGCCGCGGGGCAGCGCCAGGGGCGTCTCGCAGACCAGGTCGCCGTAGAGCAGCAGATCCAGATCCAGGGTGCGCGGCGCGAACTTCTTGGCGTCCGGCTCCCGGCCGTGGGCGAACTCCATGGCCCTCAGCCGCTGGCACAGAGTGGCGAGGGGGAGCTCGGTCCAGGCTCCCACCACCAGGTTGTAGAAGGGGCGGCCGTTGAAGCCCACCGCCTCGCTCTCGAACACCCGGGAGACCTGCAACTCGCCAAACTCGGCGTGCAGGGCATCGAGGCCGGCCCGGATATGGCGTTCCCGATCGATGTTCGATCCCAGGCTGATGTAGATGCTGGTCATCAGCCGGCGCTCGACACCGGGGTACGATGGCGCAGGATCTCGACCCCGACGCCGGCGGCATTGGGCACGGCACCCGGCTTGGTCAGGGTCACCTTGACCCACTGCACCCGAGTGTCGTCCAGCACCAGGGCGGCCACCTGCTCGGCCATGGTTTCGACCAGCTCCACGACCTTGCCCTGGACGTGATCACAGATCTTGCGGGAGAGGGTGGCGTAATCCAGCGCCAGGTTGATATCGTCGGTTGCGGCGGCGGGGCGGTTGTCAAACCCCATCTCGAGATCGAAACAGAGCTTCTGGCGAATGCCTTTCTCCCACTCATAGACCCCTATGGTGGTCAAAACCTCGAGTCCGCGAATAAACACCTTGTCCATGACAGTACTTCTTCTTTACTCTTGATGGGCTGTGAAAACAGCGCAGGGATGCAGGCCTGGCAAGCAGATGGCCGCTGGCGACCGGTTTGGGCGACACGCGTTCGGGCAAGCCCAGACCAGAGAATGTGGCCCGCATCATACCCCATTCATATCGTGGTAAAAACGACCAAGATGACGGCCCTGACGATTTTGATGATTATTCTGGCCTATCTGGGCGGCTCGCTGTCCAGTGCCGTGCTGGTTTCCCGCATCACGGGGTTGCCGGATCCCCGCGACCATGGCTCCCACAACCCGGGGGCGACCAATGTGCTGCGCCTCGGTGGCCGGATGGCCGCACTGATCGTCCTGCTGCTCGACATGCTCAAGGGGATGGCCCCCGTCTATCTCGCCTGGTATCTGGAGATCAAACCCGTCTATCTCGGCTTCATCGGCGTCGCCGCCTGCCTGGGCCACATGTACCCCCTCTTCTTCCACTTCCGGGGCGGCAAGGGGGTCGCCACCGCGCTCGGCACCATGCTGCCCATCGGTTTTGCCATGGGGGGCGCCGTCATCGCCACCTGGTTGCTGGTGCTGCTGGTGAGCGGCTATTCGTCGCTGGCTTCCATCGTCACCGTGCTGCTGACGCCGCTCTTCACCTATCTGCTCAAACCCGAATACACCCTGCCGGTCTCCCTGCTCTCCTGCCTCATTCTGATCCGCCATCACGAGAACATCACCCGGCTGCTCAAGGGGGAGGAATCCCGCCTCTGGCGCCGCCGGGGAGGGGATTCCCCCGCAGAAGTGGTGAAAATGGGTGATGCTGAGCAAAAAAGAGACGAACGAGACGAAAAGTAAAATTTCCCGTTGACCACCTGCCTTAAAATCCGTTTAATAGCGCCCACGCCCAGATAGCTCAGTCGGTAGAGCAGGGGATTGAAAATCCCCGTGTCGGCGGTTCGATTCCGTCTCTGGGCACCACATTTTGGTGCCATGAAATAAAAATTTGTTCATGCACAATGGTTTGAAGTGTGCCGGCTTAGCTCAGTAGGTAGAGCAACTGACTTGTAATCAGTAGGTCACCAGTTCGATTCCGGTAGCCGGCACCATTTGCCCAGATAGCTCAGTCGGTAGAGCAGGGGATTGAAAATCCCCGTGTCGGCGGTTCGATTCCGTCTCTGGGCACCACATTGTTCCTCCGTAGTTCAGTCGGTAGAACGGCGGACTGTTAATCCGTATGTCACTGGTTCGAGTCCAGTCGGAGGAGCCAATTCAAAAGCCCAGCAGCAATGCTGGGCTTTTTTCTTTTCCCCAGCCGCTCCGCCTGATGCCTGGCAAAGGGCCTGCCCACGCTTGTGTCCATCTTCCCCGTCAGCCACTTACCATGGCGTTTCCCCTGTCGTGATGGCGTGAGCCGCCCGTTTTCCCGTAAGCTTGCACCAGTTTGCCGCCCTCGACCGAGTCTCACGTTCGAGGCATTTTCAAGACCGAGGTAATCTATGAATGCAACAGAGCTGTGGCAGCTCTCCCCCGAGCAGTTCAACGAATGGCGGCGGGAGAACGACTACCCCCTGATCTGGGACCTGCTGGTGGCGTCGCTGCCTCATTTCGACGACTGGATGAGGGAGCAGAAGATAGAGAAGAGCGTGATCTTCCAGATTGGGATAGCCCGCTTCATCAGCTCCCGCTGCGTGCTCAGCCTGTGCGTCTACATGAGCGACGACAAGATCCGCCTCTATGAGACCGCCTCGAGCGCCCTGGAGTCCCTGCGCAAGAGCGGCCTCATCCGCTCCGAGAGCCGTTTCGAGCCTTACTGCATGTGGCTGGCCGGCAAGCATGGCAAGGACGAGGTGAAGCGGGTGCAGAGCCTGCTCTCCGTCTCGGAGAACAACAAGGGGGAGGCCCAGGTGCTGGGCAGGCATCGGCTGCTCAACATCGGTGGCGTGGCGCTCAAGAGCCCCATCATCTCCGGCCGGCTGCTGGACTTCACCTGCCTCGACGAGCTCTCCCTCGACGGGGCCGTCAACAACTCCAAGGTCTATCTGTGGCACTGCTCCGCCAAGGGGGTGAGGGTCAATGGCGGGGTGATAGGGCTGGATCTGTTCGATTCCCTGCTTTGGGATCACAGGGCCTGGGCCAAGAAGCGGGAGCTGGCGCTGGAAGACGGGGTCTTCCAAGACTTCACCATAGAGTGCGAGGAGATCCGCTTCCACTCCTCCCGGGCCGTGCTGAAGAACTTCAACGTCAGCGCCAAGAACTTCGACGCCACCATGGAGCACACCAACCTGGACAAGGTGCAGGTGGTCTACAACGAGAATGGCCGGATCGACCACAACGAAGCGAGCAAGCTCTATCGCAATGCCAAACGCCTCTTCTCCAGCGTGGGCGATACAGTGGATGCCGGCGAGTGTTACTACAAGGAGAAGCTGCATGAAATGAAGTCCCTGGCGAGCCCACGGGATCTGTTCAGGGAGCGCTGGCTGCGCAGTGGCATGGTGAGGAAGGGAGGGCTCTCCCTGCTGTGCTACCTCAGGTGTGCCGGCAAGTTCATCAGCTTCATCACCTGGGGCTTTGGCGAGCGGCCCATCAGAAGCCTGCTGATGTCGATGGGGGTCATCCTGCTGGCGACCCTGACCTATTTCCTGGCGCCGGAGTCCGTGACCCATGGCCATCTGGGGCGCTCCCTCTATTTCAGCATCGTCACCTTCGTGACCCTGGGGTACGGCGACATCTCCCAGACCTCTTCCCCCCTCCAGCTGTTGTCGGCCATAGAGGCGTTCTGCGGCATGTTTCTGACCGGCCTCTTCCTCGCGGGCTTTGCCTCGAAAACCAAGCAGTACTGATGGCGAACCGGGCGTCAGGCAGCTGTCGCCCGGCAGCCAACATCCATCTGCCCCATGCCCGCCGGCGGAACCCCCTTCCTTGACGCCGTGGCGGTGGAGCGACTTTATTTAAAGTCATCGATCGCCGCGGCGGTCGATGGCACGACAAGAAACAAACAGAGGAGCCGGCAAGGTATCGATCGACCCACCATCGAAGCAGAGAAGGAATAACGCTATGATATTGAATCACTTATGGGGATTGTATGCCCACCCTCACACCGAATGGCATAACATAGACGAGCGGCACGACAGTTTCAGAAACAGTCTGACCCATATCCTGATCGTGGCCCTTATCCCTCCCATCTGCGCCTACTACTCCGCCGTGCACATCGGCTGGAGCATAGGCGTCGGTGAGCCCATCACCCTGACCGCCGACAGTGCGCTCATGCTCTCCATCGCCATGTACGTGACCCTCATCATCGGCGTCCTCGCGCTCTCCTATCTGGTGCACTGGATGGGTCATACCTTCGGCTCGGATCCCAGCTACACGACCTCGCTGGAGCTGGCGGCCTACACCTCCACGCCGCTGTTCATGGTCGGCTTCTCCGCCTTCTTCCCGCATCTCTGGTTCGTCATGCTCATCGGCCTCATCGGGCTCACCTATTCCGTCTACCTGCTCTATGTGGGGGTGCCCATCCTGATGCACATCCCTAAGGAGCAGGGGTTCATCTATGCCAGCTCCGTGGTGACGGTCGGTCTGGTGCTGCTGGTGTGCGTGCTGGCCGCCACGGCCATTCTGTGGGGATCCGGCTTTGGCCCCGTGTTTACCCAGTAGTGTTCCGGTCAGTCTGCAACGACGACAAGGGCGCCTTGATGGCGCCCTTGTTGTGTCTGGCTGGGCGCAACCGATCGCCCTGTGGTTCTCAGCGCGGGTTGCCGCTGCCGATGCCGAACGGGAGGCGGTAATCGCTGCTCTGCTCCCCGAGGCTGACGGTCAGGTTGCCCTGGGCGCGGCTCGGAATCTGTACCTGCTGGGAGCCCGTGAGGTTGGCGTGGACGGAGGCCATCAGGTCGCCGGACTCGTCACGCACCTCCAGCATGGGGTTGCTCTTGCCGGCCATGGCCGCACTGGCATGCCAGTTCACGAACAGCACACCCGGGGTGGCGCTGAAATCGGCGGGGACGGCAGCCTGGGCAACACCGGCACTCATCAGGCCTGCGACGGCCAGCATCTTGATCACGTTTTTCATGTTCATTCACTCTCTTGGTTTTTATGTCATTGGCAGGGCCGGACAGGCCCGTATCAATGCATCCTTGCAAGAGGTCATTCAAATAGTGTGTCGTTCTTTCACTGACATCAGGCACCTTGTTTTGGGGTGTCATTGTCATGAATGACCAGTCATGTCGCGGCTTGGCGCTCCTGTCCAAGCGATGGGTGAATATTAAACAGCCTCATCCATCATTGTTAGCGAGATAAACTGGTCTACACATTCAAAAAATATGAACCTTTTTTGTGCGCCGAATGTGCGCATGTGCCGAGATCCTGATCCCGCAGGCGTCCCGTCACCGCCTTGGCCGCTTGCCACGGCGCCCTGTTTTTTGCGGGTCAGGCCGGATCGGCGCGCCGCCGTCCCCCATGCCAGGTGGTACCCATGGAGGCGGCGATGATGGCAGCTATCCCGAGCCACTGGGACGGAGGCAGCTGCTCCCCTAGCAGCATCAGCCCCATCAGGGCACCCATGGCGGGTTCGCCGCTGGTGAGAATGCCGTAGCTCTTGAGCGGCAGTCGGCGCAGGGCAAACATCTCGAGGGAGTAGGGGATGGCGCTGGAGAGCAGCCCCACCCCGGCGATGGTCAGCACCACGGGCAGGGTGAAGGAGGCCTCGCTCGCACCGCCCAGACCGAAGGGGAGCACCAGCAAGGCACCAAACCACATGCCGAGTGCCGGTGCCTGTGCCCCCAGCAGGGCCCCGGCCCGCTTGCCGGTCAGCATATAGAGCCCCCAGAACACGCCGGCCCCCAGGGCCAGCGCGACCCCCAGGGGGTCGATGGCCTGCTCGGCCGCCCGCAGCGGCAAGAGCAGCAGCAGGCCGACGATGGCCAGCGCCAGCCAGATGAAGTCTTCCCGGTGGCGTGAGCCGAGCAGGGCCACCGTCAGCGGGCCGATGAACTCGATGGCCAGGGCCACCCCGAGGGGGATGCGCTCGATGGCGAGATAGAAGAGCAGGTTCATGGCCCCCAGCGAGAGCCCGTAGGGGAGGGCACCCAGCAGGGTGCGCCGGTCGAGGGGGGCTTGCCAGACTCTGAACACCAGGGAGAGGAGCAGGGCGGCGCACCCCAGCCGGAACAAGGTGGTGCCGGCGGCTCCCAGCAGGGGAAACAGCGTCTTGGCCAGCGAGGCGCCGAGGGTGATCGACAGCATAGCGAGGATGACGGCCAGCAGGGAGGAGAGGGCGGGGCTGGTTGGCTGCATCTTGTTCAAACCTGAGTAGGGTAGGAGCAAGAAAATATATCTGGAGCTCGCCGTAATTTCGGTCTAATACTGGCCTTGCGCGATAATTTTTATCTAATGAGCCCCATGACCGACAAATTCGACCTGCTCATCCTCGCCGAACTGCAACAGGATGCCCGTCTGCCCACGCCGGAGCTGGCCCACAGGGTCGGTCTCTCCGCCCCTGCCTGCTACCGCCGCGTCCGCGCCTTGCGGGAGTCGGGTCTCATCGAGCGGGAAGCTGCGCTGGTGGCACCGGCCACCATGGGCTGGCCGATCACCATGCTGGTGCTGGTGACCCTGGAGCGGGATCACGGCCGCATCGTCGATGAGATGATCGCCTGCCTGAAGGGGGAGCCTGAGGTGATGGATCTCTGGTACGTCACCGGTGAGCAGGACTTCGTGTTGCAGGTGGCCGCCCGGGACATGGCGAGCTACGAGCAGTTCACCCGGCGGGTGCTGCACGCCAGGGATCAGGTGCGCAGCTTCAAGACCCTGGTGGTCATGGGGCAGCACAAGCGCTGTGGCGCCCTGCTGCCAGCCTAGGCTGGAGTGGCCCAGGCCTGGGCCCTGCAGGGAGAGTGCAACGCCATCCCGAACAGGGGGCGTGCAGGTAAGGGGGCAAAAAAAGGGCAGGTGCGATGCCTGCCCCTCCCTGTCGGCCGGGTTAGCCGGCCACCAGCTCTTCTGCCGTCATGGGGCGCAGCACCTGGCAGGGGTTGCCGACCGCCACCACGCCTGCCGGAATGTCTTTGGTGACAACTGACCCCGCCCCGATGACGCTGTTGTCCCCTATGGTGACGCCCGGGCAGATGACGACGCTGCCCCCAATCCAGACGTTGTTGCCGATGCGCACCGGCTTGCCGAACTCCACCCCCTTGATACGTGGTGCCACCGCCACCGGGTGGGTGGCGGTGTAGATCTGCACCCCGGGGGCCAGCAACACGTTGTCACCGATGTGCACCTCGCACACATCCAGGATGGTGCAGTTGAAATTGGCGTAGAAATTCTGGCCGACAAAGATGTTGGCGCCATAGTCGCAGAAGAAGGGGGGCGTGATGAAACAGCGCGCTGCGCGGCCGCCCAGCAGGCGGGTGAGGCGCTCATCCCAGCCCGGGGCATCGGTTCGCTCCCGGTTCAGTTCTCCCAGCAGGGCGCGGCACTGTTCCCGCGCCGCCTTCAGCTCGGGGTCACCCGCGTCATAGGGCTCTCCCGCCACCATCTTCTGCCACTCTAGGCCACGCACGGCGAGCCGCGGCACAGTCGTTGCATCAGTCATCATTGCTCCATCAGCCAGATCAGGGATTCGTAAGGGCGCAGCTCGCAGGATTGCGGGCGGGCCGGGCTGTCGGCGTAGTTGCCAAGCAGCAGGCGCCCCTCGCCACCGGCCAGCTCGGCAGGCAGCTCGAAGGTCACCGGTTCGCCGTAGAAGTTGCTCACTACCAGCAGGGTCTGGCCATGAGCGCTCCGGGTATAGGCCCAGATCTGAGCGTGCCCCGCCAGCCGCTCCTGGTAATCCCCTTGCGTGAAGACGGGGTACGCCTTGCGAAGGGCGATGAGATCCCGGTAGTGCCAGAACACCGAGTACTGGTCGGCGAGCGCCGCCTCGGCATTGATCCCGGGGTAGTTGGCGGCGGGCTTGAGCCAGGGCGTGCCCGAGGTGAAGCCGGCGTTGGGGGCCGCGCTCCACTGCATGGGCGTGCGGGAGTTGTCCCGGGACTTGGCCGCCAGAATGGCGAGGATCTCGGCCTCGCTCATCCCTTCCGATCGCTTGATGGCGAAGATGTTGCGGCTCTCCACATCCTGATAGTCGTCGATGTGCTGATAGCCGGGGTTGGTCATGCCGATCTCCTCCCCCTGATAGATGTAGGGGGTGCCCTGCAGGCCGTGCAAGGTGCTGGCCAGCATCTTGGCGGCCACCACTCTGTGCTGCCCCTCGTCGCCGAAGCGGGAGACGATGCGCGGCTGATCGTGGTTGCACCAGAACAGCGCCGACCACCCCTTGCCATGCATGCCGCTCTGCCAGTGGTTGAAGATGCGCTTGAGTTCGAGGAAATCGAACGGCGCCCTGGTCCACTTGTCACCATTGGGGTAATCCACCTTGAGGTGGTGGAAGTTGAACACCATGGAGAGTTCGGAGCCGTCCAGCGCGCCATAGCGCTGGCAGTGCTCCAGGCTGGTGGAGGACATCTCTCCCACCGTCATGGCCCCCACCGGGGCGAACACGTCGCGGCTGATGTCCTGCAAAAATTCGTGGATGCGCGGCCCATCGGTGTAGAAGCGGCGGCCATCCCCCACCTCGTCGCTTGGGAAGCGCTGATCCTTGGAGATGAGGTTGATGACGTCGAGGCGGAAGCCGTCGACCCCCTTCTTCGCCCAGAAGTGGATGATGTTTTTGACCTCGGCACGCACTGCCGGGTTCTCCCAGTTCAAGTCCGCCTGCTCGCGGGCAAACAGGTGCAGATAGTACTGGCCGGTGGCGGGATCCAGCTCCCAGGCGCTGCCGCCAAACTTGGATTGCCAGTTGTTCGGCACGCCGCCGTCCAGCGGGTCTTTCCAGATGTAGTAGTCGCGGTAGGGGCTGTTCTTGTCCCCCAGTGCCGACTTGAACCAGGCGTGCTCGGTGGAGGTGTGGTTGACGACGATGTCCATCACGATGCGAATGTCGCGCGCATGGGCGGCGGCCAGCAGCGCCTCGAAGTCGCTCATGGTGCCGTAGGCCGGATCTATGTTGAGGTAGTCGGCGATGTCGTAGCCGTTGTCCACCTGGGGGGAGACGTAGACAGGGGTCAGCCAGAGGGCATCGACACCGAGGGTCTTGAGATAATCGAGGCGGGCCATGATCCCCTTGAGATCGCCAGTGCCGCGCGCGCCACTGTCCTGAAAACTCTTGGGGTAGATCTGGTAAATCACGGCGCTCTGCCACCAGGGGGTCTGTGTCATGGTTGGTTCGCTCATTGGTTGAAACCGGGTTGGTTGGAACAGGGCAAAGAAAAAGGGCGGAGCCGGGGCTCCGCCGATATGGTGTGGATCAGGCCGTGGCCAGATCCAGCTTGCCGGCCGCCTGCTGGCGCTTGTAGACCAGCAGGGTCAGCAGGGCCGGTACCACTATGGCCACCAGCATGGCGACGGCATAGATGCCCCAGTATTGTGGCTGGATGGAGAGGATGCCCGGCAGGCCGCCCACCCCGATGCCGTTGGCCATCACCCCGGCGAAGCCGCAGATGAGGGCCGCACAGCTTGAGCCCACCATGGCGCACAGCATGGGGAACTTGTACTTGAGGTTGATGCCGTACATGGCTGGCTCGGTCACCCCCAGGTAGGCGGAGATGGCGGCGGGCACCGAGATCTCCCGTTCGTTCTCCTTGCGGCTGATGAGGATGATCCCCACCACCGCAGACGCCTGGGCGATGTTGGAGAGCGCGATCAGCGGCCAGATGGGGGTGCCGCCCATGCTCTGCATCAGCTGCAGGTCCACCGCGTTGGTGGTGTGGTGGATGCCGGTGATGACCAGCGGCGCGTAGAGGAAGCCGAACAGGGCCGCCCCTATGGGGGCGAAGGAGCCTGTCATGGCGGCCTTGGCGGCGAAGCCGACGCCGTCACCGATCCAGCGGCCGAACGGGCCGATGAAGGCGTGGGCCACGATCACCGCCAGCAGCAGGGAGACGAAGGGCACTATCACCAGGTAGAGATAGGCCGGGATGATGCGCTTGAGGTTGGTCTCCACCCAGGCGAGGAAGACCCCCGCCAGCAGGGCCGGAATGACCTGGGCCTGATAGCCCACCTTCTGGATCACGAAGAGGCCGAAGTCCCACACTTCCGGGGTCTGCTGGCCGATGCCGTAGGCGTTCATCAGTTGCGGCGAGACCAGCGTCACCCCCAGCACTATGCCGAGGATCTCGGATCCCCCCATCTTCTTCACCGCAGACCAGCAGACGCCCACCGGCAGGAAGTGGAAGATGGCCTCACCCAGCAGCCAGAGGAAGGCGTGCACCTGGGCCCAGAACTGGCTGATCTCCACCAGGGTATGAGTCCCGTCGTCGAACATCTTGATGTCGCCGATGACGTTGCGAAAACCCAGGATCAGACCGCCGGTGATGATGGCGGGCAGCAGGGGCACGAAGATCTCCGCCAGGTGGGAGATGCCGCGCTCCAGCGGGTTCATGTTGTGGCGGGCGGCCTGCTTGGCGGCATCCTTGCTGGCGCCGCTGACGCCGATCTCCTGGGTCAGCGCCTTGTACCACTGATCCACCTCGTTGCCGATCACCACCTGGAACTGGCCGCCTTGGGTGAAGCTGCCCTTCACCGACGGTATGGTCTCGATGGCCTTGGGGTCGGCCTTGGCCGGATCGGCCAGCACGAACCTGAGCCGGGTCAGGCAGTGGCTGACGGTGGTGATGTTCTCCTTGCCGCCGATCCGCTCGATCAACTGCGCCAGATGTTGTGTGTTGACTTTTGACATGAGCCTTCCCTCTGTGACTCCATGAATGATGGTCGCTTCTTTACCGGCTGGCCAATGACCGCCCGCTTCTTGGTATCGTTCCCAATCAGCATGAAGCCAGTGGTCGTTGGCAGCAATGGGAACGTTCCCAATTCGTGGCGCTGGTCACAAAAAGTGCAAAACGCCGGGAATGAGAGGAAAGATAGACTACAGGGGCTGACAGGGGGCTATGGTGGCCCTGGGGGCTTGCCCCTCTTCAATCTGGGCTAGCAACTGCCTGGCGGCCAGGATGCCGGCGTCCTTGTAGCCGAAGTCCAGGCTGAGGGCGTTGGCAAACAGGAAGGTGAGCATGGGGTTGCTGCCGAGACCGCTCACCAGGATGTCGGTGCGCCCCTGCTCCTGCAGGTACTTGGCGGCGCCGATGGCCAGGGTATCGCTGGCGCAGACCATGGCCTGGGTGCTGGGGGTGAGCAGCTCGGCTGCCAGCCGGTAGCCGCTCTGCAGGCCGAGATCCCCGAGGGCGCTGCGGGGCGTGAGCCCCTGTTCCCGGCAGTAATCCAGATAGGCCTGATGCCGGCGCAGCCCGGTGGTGAGGTCGCTGCGCTCGACCCCGAGATAGGCCACCTCTTTCAGGCCGCGCCCCCTGAGGTGTGTGAGCACGGATCGCACCGCACCGTCGTCGTCGAAGCAGACCGACGAGAAACCGGGGCGCTCGCGCGCCATCAGCACCAGCTTCTCCTTCAGCGGCGCCATGGCGGCATAGTCCAGATCGTTGAAGGCGAACAGTATGATGCCGTCCACCCCACGCCGCTCCAGCACGGCCAGGTGTTCGCTCACCTTGGCGGGGGAGAACTTGCTCTCCATCAGCACGGCGTCGTAGCCGCGGGCGTAGAGGGTCTCCAGCATGCCGCGCACCGCCTGGTTCTCCGAGCTGGAATCCAGGCGCGACACCACTATGCCGACCACCTGCTGGCTCTGGCTGCGCATGGCCCGGGCCGACTTGCTCGGCACGAAGCCGTGCTGGGCGATCACCGCCTCGACCCTGGCCCTGGTCTGGGCATTGACCCTGGGATCCTGATTGAGCACCCGGGAGACGGTCGACTTGCCGACCCCGCTGAGGCTGGCGATATCGAGGATGGTCAGTTTCTTTTCCATGTGGGATCCGTGACAGGGAGGGGGACAACCGGGATGCAGACATTGTTGTGATTAAGTCCTGTGAATACAAGCCCATGGCGTTAGAATGCCCTTTTGCCGAGGCGGATCTTCCGCCATTGCACAGGACGCGCATCATGGATCTGTTGGCAAGTCTGCACTTCTCCCTCTCCATCACGGGCCCCATCTGCCTGGTACTGGTACTCGGCATCTGGCTCAAGCGGCTGGGATTGCTGCCCGACAGCTTCGTCGAGTCTGCCTCCCGCCTGGTGTTCCAGGTCACCCTGCCAGCCCTCTTGTTTCTCAGCATGGTGCGCACCGATTTTTCCACCATGCCGAGCCCCTGGCTCATCCTTTACGGCCTGCTCGGCACCCTGGCCGGTTTCCTGGTGCTGGAGCTGCTGGCGGCCCGCTTCATCAGCGAGCAGAGGCTGCGCGGCATCTTCGTGCAGGGCAGCTTTCGCGGCAACATGGGGATCATGGGGCTGGCCTATGTGCAGAACGCCTACGGCCCCGAGGGGATAGGGGCCGCGGCCCTGCTGGTGGGCTCCATCACAGTGCTCTACAACGTGCTCGCGGTGATCACCCTGACCCGCAGCCTAGGGGGCGGCAAGGGGATAAGGCCCATCCTCAGGGGGATCGGCAAGAATCCCCTGATCATCGCCATCCTGGCGGCCCTGCCCTTCGGCCTGCTCGGCATCGAGCTGCCACAGCTGGTGATCTCCACGGGCAACTACTTCGCCAACATGACCCTGCCGCTGGCCCTGCTCTGCACCGGTGCCAGCCTCAACCTCAAGGCCCTGCGCGGCGGCGCCCTGCTGACCGGCTGGGCCACCGTCAACCGGCTGTGCTGCATTCCGGTGCTGCTGGTGACGGGCGCCTGGGGGCTGGGCTTCAGCCCGCAGGCCCTCGGCATCCTGTTTCTCATCAGCTCCACCCCCACCGCCGCCGCCAGCTATGTGATGACCCGCGCCATGGGGGGGGACAGCGCCCTGGCGGCGAACATCATCGCCACCACCACCCTGGGCTCGCTCGTCACCACCAGCCTGGGGGCCGCCCTGATGAACTACCTGGGGTTGATGGGCTGACCACGGGGCGAGATGTGGCTTGACCTTGCCGCGGGCGGCAGCTTTAGGCTGATTGCACATCAACAGAGGAGGTATCCCATGACCATTCAACTGACCGTTTCCGGCATGTCCTGTGATGGCTGTGCCGCCAGCCTGCAAAAAGCCCTGCTGGCCCAGCCAGCCGTCAGCGAAGCCAGCGTCGACTTCGCCAGCAGCAAGGCCGTCATCGAGAGCGAGCTGAGCAGGGAAGAGCTGATCGCCCTGATCGAAGCCAGGGGGTTCACCGCGGAGTGAATTATCACCTAAGTGGTAAAAATCAGACTAATATTCTGATTACCTCTTTTTATTGGTGAGAGTGATCACTTAAATTCCGTTTGAAAAGGATAAAAATGCTGCAACACCCTCATCAAAAAGGATTGCAGCATGACCCTTCCTATCCGCAAGACCCTGATCGCGGCCGTACTCGGCCTGACCCTTTCCCCCATGGCCATGGCGCTGCCGAGTGTGCACATACTGGCGACCGGCGGCACCATCGCCGGGGCTGGCCAGTCCGCCACCCAGTCCAACTACGAGGCCGGCAAGGTGGCCATCGAGACCCTGATCGCCGCCGTGCCCGAGATGAAGAACGTGGCCGAGGTGCAGGGGGAGCAGGTGGTCAAGATTGGCTCCCAGGACATGAATGACGAGGTGTGGCTCAAGCTCGCCAAGCGGGTCAACGAGCTGCTGGCCAAGGATGACGTGGACGGCATCGTCATCACCCACGGCACCGACACCATGGAGGAGACCGCCTACTTCCTGAACCTGACCGTCAAGAGCGACAAGCCGGTGGTGCTGGTCGGTGCCATGCGCCCCTCCACCGCCATGAGCGCCGACGGTCCGATGAACCTCTACAACGCCGTGGTGACCGCCTCCGATCCCGCCTCCAAGGGTCGGGGCGTCATGGTCGCCATGAATGACACCGTGCTGGACGCCCGCGACGTCACCAAGACCAACACCACCGGCGTGCAGACCTTCGCCGCCCCGAACTTCGGCCCGCTCGGCTACATCCACAACGGCAAGATAGACTACCAGCGCAGCCCGGCCCGCCAGCACACCAGCAAGACTCCGTTCGACGTGAGCAAGCTCGACAAGCTGCCCCAGGTCGGCATCGTCTACAGCTATGCCAACGCCAGCGATCTGCCGGCCAAGGCCATGGTGGACGCCAAGTTTGACGGCATCGTCAGCGCCGGGGTGGGCAACGGCAACCTCTATCACAGCCTGTTCGATACCCTGGCCAAGGCGAGCGAGGACGGCATTCGCGTGGTGCGCTCCGCCCGCGTGCCGACCGGTGCCACCACCCTGGATGCGGAGATCGACGACGCCAAATACGGCTTCGTGGCCGCCGGCACCCTGAACCCGCAGAAGGCGCGCATCCTGTTGATGCTCTCCCTGACCCAGAGCAAGGATCCGGCCCAGATCCAGCGCTGGTTCCAGCAGTTCTGATCCCCTGCCCGGCGTCAGCCGGCATGGGGTGATGACAATGAAAAGGGCGGGAGAGGATCCCGCCCTTGTTCATGGTGCTGTCCTCCCCGTCAGCTTGCCAGCAACCAGCCGCAGAAACCGAGATAGAGAAGTCCCGCCCAGGCGAGCCTGCCCGCCGTCATCCGCCCCCGGCGAAAGCCCCACCACAGCAAGAGAACCGCCAGCAGGGTCACCATAGAGGAGAGCATCATGGTGCCGTCCAGCAGCCAGGGCGTGAACAGCAGGCAGAACGCCTTGGGGATGGTGCCCTGGATCATCATGGCGCCGGCGATGTTGGCCAGCGCCAGCCGCTGCTTGCCCTGCCTCACCCAGATCAGCGCGTTCATCAGCTCCGGCATCTCGGTGGCCACCGGGCTCAGCAGCAGGGCCGCCAGCACAGGTGAAAGACCGAGCAGCTCGCCCATGTCCTCCAGTTGATGGACGAACAGCTGGGCCGCCAGCGCCACCGTCGTCAGGGCTGCCAGAGTCTGCACCAGCACCTTGCCGAGCGCCGGGATCTCGGCGGCCGGATCCAGCCTGAGGGGCTCGGGCAGCTGGGCCTCGTGGCTGTCGGCCCGCGTCAGCTCGCGTCTCGCATAGGCGAGGTAGGCCAGCACGAACAGGGGGGCCAACCAGGACTTGCCGGTGAAGGCGGCCGTGCCGAGCAGCGTCGCCAGCAGAAAGATGCCGACAAACCAGGCCTGGTCCCTGGCCGTTTCCCGTTGAACCTCGCCTGCGATGGTCCTGTGCTCTGGGCTCATGCACAACAGCAGAAGCAGGCCGACGGCGCCATAACCCAGGGTGGCCAGCACCAGGGGGCCGCCGAGGGCCGCGCCCATCCCGATCTGCTGCTGGGCGGGGGCATCCCCCATCAGCAAGGCGGTCAGGGTGACGATGCATTCCGGCAGGGCCGTGCCGAGGGCCGCCAGCAGGGAGCCGGTGGCGCTCTGGGAAAGTCTGAAGTGGTGGCCGGTCCATTCGATGCCGTTGACGAAGTATTCGCAGGCCAGGTAGATGGTGACGGCGGAGAGCAGAAACAACAGCAGAGTGATCAGCATGATGAGTAACCGCCGGGCGAGCAGGACAACCGATGGACCCGACATGGCTCGCCCGGCTGGCGTGCATATCGAGGCCAAAGGTCTTGCAGGGCGATGGATGCCATCGCCGCCCATGCCATGGATCTGCGGATCCAAGAATGTTGACATGGGCCCTGCCCGGATCACGGGCGGGTTGCTACTCCCCTATGACAGTGCGGGATTTTTACCAAGTCGACCGCCGCCCCACAAGGCAAAACCCTGGGATCACGCCCGCCAAGTTGTAAGGGGATGTAACGTCTGCCCGCCAGGATCCTGATCTTTCTCCCGGGATCTCGGTGCTGGCACAGCGATTGCTATGAGTTGGCTACTGTCCACATTGACTTGGGAAGGGTGAACGATGAAACGGTGGATCCAACATTTCTATCAGCTGAACCGCCTCAACTGGCTCATGGTCTGGCTGCTGCTCTGCTGCAGCATCATACTGCTGTTCCCGGCCGGTCTGATGAAGGGGGCCGTCAGCCAGTGGGCCACGGCCCACGCCGCCTGGCTCGGGGTCGGCATGCTGATCGCCATCTCCTACTTCTGCAGCCAGGGCTTCCTGATCGCCTGGGAGTGGGCCTGCGACGAGTGGCAATCCCGCCGCCAGCAGGATCAGCTGGCCCAGATGATCGGCTTCCTCGATTTCAACGAGAAGGCGGTGCTGCGCGAGTTCGTGCTGCAGCGCAAGAGCGTCATAAACCTGCCGATCACCGAGCCTGCCGTCAAAAACCTGATGGATGCCGGTGTGCTCACCTATGCCTATGGCAAGCCGGTGCGGGAGAAGGAGGACGAGAACCAGATCCGCGCCCTGATGATAGCGCTGCCGGCCCGCCCCCTGCTGACCTACAAGGTGCTGGGGCTGTCGCGGGGCAAGATGAGCGACGAGCAGGTGGAGCAGATCATGAACGCCAGGCCCAAGTTCGCCCAGAAGAGCCTCCAGCGCTGATCGCCCCTCACCCATAAAAAGAGCCGGACCATGTCCGGCTCTTTGCTGTCTGGGGTCTGCTACTCGGTTCTGGCCTTGAGATACCCGGCGTAGTCGGGCACCTGCACGCTGAAGGCCTGCTGCATGTGCGGGCTGTCCATGATGAAGTCCGCGGTCGCCTCGTTGGTGGCGACCGGGATGTTCCACACCGCCGCCAGACGCAGCAGCGCCTTGACGTCAGGATCGTGGGCGGCGGGGTTGAGGGGATCCCAGAAGAAGATCATCACGTCTATCTTGCCCTCGGCGATCAGGGCGCCGAGCTGCTGGTCGCCGCCCATGGGACCGGAGAAGAGGCAGGTGATGGGCAGTTGTGCCTGCTTGCCGAGCAGGGTGCCCGTGGTGCCGGTCGCATAGAGATGGTGGAGCTTGAGCTCCTCCTTGCGGCGCAGTACCCAGTTCAGCAGGGGGGCTTTCATGTTGTCGTGAGCCACCAGGGCGACCCGTTTGTGGGGCGCCATCTCACGTGCAATCAGTTCCATGGGGATCATCCGTAGCAAAGTGACAGGAGTAGGGGCGTATCCTACTCGAAAGTGGCGCCCGCTGCCTTGCCGGGCGCCGTAACTGTGATCACTTCGACGCTTCTATCCACTGCCGGTTCTTCTGCTCCAGCACCGAGATGGGCAGCATGCCGTATTCCAGCACCTGGTGGTGGAAGGCCTTGAGGTCAAAGCCTCCGCCCAGCGCCTGTTCGGCGGACTCCCGCATCCGGATCAGGGCCAGCTGACCCGCCTTGTAGGAGGTGGCCTGGCTGGTATAGGCCATGTAGCGCGGCACCTCGGAGCTGATGTCGCCGGCCCCCAGCGCCGAGTTCTCCTGCATGTAGCCGACGGCCCTGTCGTGGCTCCAGCCATACCAGTGGATGCCGGTGTCCACCACCAGTCGCATGGCCCTCAGCATCTCCTCGTTGAGGCGGCCGAAGTACTGCAACTGGTTGTTGAAGGCAGGCGAGCCCTCGACCTTCACATCCCCCACCGTCGGATCGTAGAGGCCACGCCCCTGATAGAGCCCCATGTCGTGATCCGCCAGGTATTCGGTGTAGAGCGCCCAACCCTCCGCATAGGCGGTATAGGAGGCGTTCGCGACGTACTGCGGGAAGTCGGGATCCTTGGCCGCCAGCTCCTGGGCTATGGTGATCTGGAAGTGGTGGCCGGGGGCCCCCTCGTGGACCAGCAGAGTGCTGATGTTCCAGCTCTGCAGGCCGTAGGGGTAATAGGTGTTGAGGAAGAACTGCCCCTTGCGGCCGGTCTGGGGGTTGCCATCCTGATACCAGGCGACGCCGCCGTAAGGCGCATCCTCGTAGGCGACCGGCACCACCTCGTAATCCAGCTTGGGAATGGTGTGCTCGGCATCGAAGAAGTCGGGCAGCACCTGGGCCGCCTTGCTCTTGAAGGCGTTGTACTCCCGCAGCGCCCGCTCATGCTCCGCCAGCGCCTGCTGCTGGGGCTCGCTCAAGGTCGCTCCGGCCACGTTGTCCGGATTCAGGCCGGCGGACCAGGCCGCCAGCGGGTTCTGGTAGAAGAAGCCCGGTTCGTTGAGGTAGCGGAAGAAGGCGTAGATCTGGCCGCTCTGCTTGCTCCGGGCCACGTCATCGCTGTCGCACTTGCCGACCGTGTGGCACACCTTGACCATGGCGCCGAAGATCCGGCTCACCTCGGTCAGCCCCAGCTCGTGTACCGCCTCCGGCGTCATCTCGGTGGTGGTGTGCTTCTTCAGCAGCCAGCGATACCAGTCGCGGCCATCCGTCATGCCGCAGAAGCCGTCGTCGCACTCACCGTTGCCCAGACGCACCGCGTAGGCGCCGCCATGCTGGTAATCCAGATAGTCCCGCAGCGCCAGATAGCGGGCGTTGATGCTGTCCAGCACGGCCTTGTAGTCGGTGCGCAGCGCCTCGTCGGCCTCACCGGGCAGTTGCTGCCAGCCGAGGTAGGAGCCGGCGATCGCCTCGCCATCCAGCTTGCCGTCAAGCTGGGCCAGCAGCCGGTCCACCAGCTCATCCGGCAAGGTGTTGCCGCGGGCGCTGCCCTGCTCGAACTGGTGCTTCACCTCGGCCAGATAGGCGTCATAAGCCTTGAGCCAGATGAGGTGTTCCTGATACCAGGCCAGCGGCGCCGTCGCCGCTCGCGCCCTGGTTTGCACCGGGGCCGCGGCCGTGCGGTCGAGATCCCGGCGCCAGCTGGCATCCCCCGGTGCGACCCGCTCGGCCGAGCTCTCGGTGAAGTAGTCGAAACGCCCATCGACGGTGCGGGCCGCCCTGCCGCTGGCAGGGGCGGCCCCGACCTCGTCGGCCAGGTCCACCACCCGGTTGCGGAAGTGATGGATGGGGATCTGGGATTGGGGCAGCCCATAACCCTCCAGGTTGATCTGCAGATCCCAGCGGATCATGTCGTAGAACAGCCGATCCCGTTCGCTCAGGACGGCGGGATCCAGGGCATCCAGCCGCTTGAGCAGGGCTTCATCGAGCGCCTTGCGTTTGGCGATGCTCGCGACA
The DNA here is from genome assembly GCF_033348475.1 of Aeromonas sp. XH. Taxonomy (NCBI): domain Bacteria; kingdom Pseudomonadati; phylum Pseudomonadota; class Gammaproteobacteria; order Aeromonadales; family Aeromonadaceae; genus Aeromonas; species Aeromonas sp. XH. The sequence goes on from NZ_CP137630.1 coordinate 537,741, forward strand.
TCGATGGCAAAGCCGTAGGGATCCAGCGCCTGGCTCTCGCGCAGGGCATCGTCCATGGTTTGCATCAGGGCTGCCTTGGTGGCGACGGGATCCGCCGGCGCCTTGGAGCTGTTGTCGTTGCAGGCGGTGAGGGAGAGGGCGATGGCGCAACCCAGCGCCACCTTGTCGAGTGAGAAGTACATGGTTTAGTCCTTTAATGCCTTGTTATTTTGAGTCCCACAAAGGGGTTCCAATAGTGCACCTTCAGACCGCCGCCTTTTGCGACTCACTTAACAAAAATAACGTTATATTTCATATGGATAATGGTGGTGAAAAGCTATGCGAACAAAGATGAAAAAACCCGCCGGAGCGGGTTGGAAAGCAGGGATTTCATGCCATAACTATTCAGGATGATTCCGAGTGCAGCTGGGATTGCTGATAGTTTTCCAGCCCGATGCGTTCGATGAGATCGAGCTGGGTTTCCAGCCAGTCCACATGTTCTTCCTCGTCCTCCAGGATGTCCTGGAACAGATCGCGGCTGACGTAGTCCTGCACGGACTCGGCATAGGTGATGGCCAGCTTCAGATCGGGGATGGCATCCATCTCCAGGGAGAGATCGCAACGCAGCATCTCTTCGACCGTCTCACCGATGCGCAGCTTGCCCAGATCCTGCAGGTTGGGCAGTCCTTCCAGAAACAGCACTCGCTTGACCAGCTCGTCGGCATGCTTCATCTCATCGATGGACTCGTGATACTCCTTGTGCCCGAGGCCCTTGAGGCCCCAGTCATCATAGATGCGGGCATGCAGGAAGTATTGGTTGATGGCAACCAGTTCATTGGCCAGCACCTTGTTGAGGTGGGCAATGATTTTGGGATCTCCTTTCATCGACATTACTCCTCGTATTCGAGCCTAGGGCAACGATCACTAGAGCTTAGTCCAGAAACATGACCAAAAAAGGACTGCGAATTGCCACTCCCGAGACGGGGAGCATTCGCTTTATAAGAGGTGATGGGCCGATAAACGCCGTATCAGGCCACTTCGTAATAGAGCGGCGCCTGCTCTGACTCCATCTTGTCCAGCTCGGTGGCGATGATCTCCATGGTCATGCGCACGCACTTGCCGCATTGGGCCCCGACTTCCAGCGACTGTTTCAACTGTCGAAACTCGGTCTTGCCTGCCTGTACCGCCTTGCGGATCTGGGTATCTGTGATGCCGCGGCACAAACACACGTACATAATATGGACCTCTATGCTGGAATGAGAGAAATCTAAATGAGAATAGTTCGTAGTGCAAAGAACGAATGGTAATAAGATCCCGTGCTTGCCACTGATTCTCCCCTTGGGGAGAATGCCATCACCAGAGAGGAGGCGAACATGCTCAAGAAACTACTCAATGCCCTGTTCAAGGGACAGGCTGCACAGCGCGCCGAGGTGACGCCTACCGAATACGCCGGCTATCTCATCTATCCCGAGCCCATGCCGGAAGGGGGGCAGTTCCGGCTGGCCGGTCGCATCACCAAGGAGCTGGACGGGGTGTTGCAGACCCATCGCTTCATCCGTTCCGATCTCTTTGCCAACCCGGCCGATGCAGAGCATTTCATGGTGCAGAAGGCCCATACCTTCATCGACCAGATGGGGGATGGCATGTTTGAACCCCGGGTGAAACCGGAACCCAACCCCGCGCCATGAATCCAGCCGAGCTGGTCACCCTGCGCCAATCTCTTGCCCGTGCCGGTGAGCGGCGCCTGATCTGGCTGGAAGGCCGGGAGGTAGATTGCATCGCCCGTGCCGAACCTTTGCTGGGGGAGGCTGTGTTCTGGCTGGGCAATGGGCCGGATCACCATGCTCCGCTGCCTGCCGCCAAGGCGTTGCAGCGGCTGGGCCAGGAGTGCGACACCCTGGTCTTCAACGCCTTCAGCGGTTTTCATCCCGATGCGTTCGGTGCCTTGGCGGGCACGCTGCGGGCGGGCGGCCTCTTGCTGCTGCTGACTCCGCCCCGGGAGGTGTGGCCGGCCTACCCGGATCCGGATCGTCAGAGGCTGGTTGCCCAGCCGGAGGATGCCGGACGGGCCGGTCAGGGGTTCATCTCCCGCCTGGTGCGACTGCTGGCGGGAGACCCGGCGCTCTCTCTGGATCCTGCGTCCAGTGGCGAGCCCTGGCATCCCCTCGATGCGAGCCGGCCACTGAGTGTGGATCAGGCCCGGGGGCTGCCCGCCATCCACAAGGTGCTGCACGGCCATCGCCGACGACCCCTGGTGCTGAGTGCGGATCGCGGTCGTGGCAAGAGCGCCTTGCTGGGTCTGGCCAGTGCCGACTTGCTGAGCCGGGATCCCGCCCTGACGATAGCGGTGACGGCCCCCTCCCAGGCGACCGTGGCGACGCTTTTTGCCCATGCAGAGGCGGTGCTGGCGGGTACGCCAGAGAGGCTGGCGGGGCTGAAGTATGTCTCGCCGGATCGGGTGGCGCAGGGGGAGGTACAGGCGGATCTGCTGCTGGTCGATGAGGCTGCCGCCATACCGACGCCGCTGCTGGAAGCCATGCTGGCGCACCACAGCCGCATCGTCTTCGCCACCACGGAGCACGGCTACGAGGGGACCGGGCGTGGTTTTCACCTGCGTTTCAAGCGGGTGCTGGATCGGGAAACCCCGGATTGGCAGGAGCTGCGCCTGGTCGAGCCCATTCGCTGGAGCCGGCATGACCCCCTGGAGCCCCTGATCTTCCGCCTGCTCGGCCTCGATGCCGACACAGTGGCGCCGTCGTTGCCGAAGGCACCCGGCTGGCGTCGGGTGGCGCAGGCCGAGCTGGCTGACGATGAGGCCCTGCTCAACCGGGTATTCGGTCTGCTGGTGCTGGCCCACTACCAGACCAGCCCCAGCGACCTCAGGCATTTGCTGGAGGGGCCGGATCTCGACATCCACCTGCTGGAGCAGGAAGAGGCATTGCTCGGCGTGGCGCTGGTGGCGCGGGAGGGCAATATTTCCCCTGCACTGGCCCGCGATATCTGGGCGGGGCGGCGGCGTCCCCGCGGTCATCTGCTGCCCCAGTCGCTGCTGGCCCACGCCAGCTTCACTACGGCGGGGGATCGCACTTACGCCAGGGTGATGCGCATCGCCATTCATCCCAGCCTGCATCGCCTGGGATTGGGTTCCCTGTTGCTGGAGAGGCTGGAGACACACTATCGCGTAGAGGGCGTCGACTATCTGGGATCCGCCTTCTCCGCCAGCGCCGACCTGCTGCCCTTCTGGCTCAAGGGGGGGATGCTGGTGCTGCGTATCGGTCTGCAGCGGGATGCGGCCAGCGGCAGTCATGCGGCTTTGCTGCTGAAGCCGCTGCACACCGGCTGCGACGCCGAGCTGGCACAATGGCGCCAGCGTTTCGTGAGCCAGTTGCCGACCCTGCTTGCGGGAGAGTTAAAGCAGCTGGATCCTGAGCTGGTCTGGCTATGCCTGAGAGGGGCGCAGGGGGGGCAGGCCGCTGGGCTGGGGGAGTTCGAGCAGCAGGAGCTCGACTGCTTTGCCCACCATCACAAGCCATTCGAGCTGTGCCAGGCCACGCTGCAACGCTGGCTGGCCAGCCGGCTGAGGGTGCTGGATGCACTGAGCCCCGACGAGCGCCGGCTGCTGATCGCGACCATCTGGCAGTATGCCCCCTGGGACGCTCTGGCGACGAAACAGGGGATGGCCGGCAAGCCTGCCCTGATCAAGGCCTTGCGCAGTCTGCTGGCCCGGCTGCTGGAGCCAAAGGAGATCGCTGGCTGACCGCCTGGGCGATATAAGACGAGGCGAATAGTCGTGACACGAACGAGGAGCCCTGGTGGCTCCTTGTTCATTCTGGCTTGCTGAACAGCCTCTCCAAGTCAGTGTCGGAGGAAGTGAGCGATCGTCAATCGCTCCTCGTTCGGGGCTATCTGGCAATCGACGGCTCTGACGAGCGCCACCCCGACTGCCAGCATTTTGGTTTTTTCCGAATATGGACTAATACTTGAATGTAAATAGCATTTTAATAAATGCATTGTTTTTCATGTGGTTAGCTTTATTGGTAGTCAATGCCGTCCATCTTTTCTAACGTGCACAGGGAGTGCAGTGTGGGAAAAAATGCAGTTAACCATGGCGCATGGCTGATGTGGTTTGCCAGCAGCAGCGCCTTCGCCAGCGATCTCACCTTCAACATGACGCGCGGGGCGACCGCCATCAGTCAGCAGGTCTATGACCTGCACATGACGATCTTCTATATCTGCTGCGTCATCGGCCTGCTCGTCTTCGGGGTCATGCTCTGGTCCATAGTGCACCATCGAAAGTCCCGCGGTGCCAAGGCCGCCCAATTCCATGAAAGTACCCGCATCGAGCTGCTGTGGACGGCCATCCCCGTGCTGATCCTGGTCGCGATGGCGGCCCCGGCGACCTCGACGCTGCTGAAGATGGAAGACACCTCCAAGGCCGATCTGACCGTACTCATCACGGGGTCGCAATGGAAGTGGCATTACAAATATCTCGAGCATCCTGTGGCGTTTTACTCCCTGCTGGCGACCAGCAAGCAGCAGATCTCTGGGGAAGCGCCCAAGAGCGACACCTATCTGCTGGAAGTGGATAAACCGCTGGTGTTGCCGGTCGGCAAGAAGATCCGGTTCCTGATGACCTCGGACGACGTCATCCACTCCTGGTGGGTGCCCGCCTTTGCCGTGAAGAAAGACGCCAACCCCGGGTTCATCAACGAATCCTGGACCCGGATCGACAAGGCCGGAACCTATCGAGGGCAGTGTGCCGAGCTGTGCGGCAAAGACCACGGTTTCATGCCCATCGTCGTGCTGGCCAAACCTGCCGGGGAGTTCGACGAGTGGATCGCCAAGACGGCGGCAGATCAGGCGGCCGCCCAGGCGGAGCAACAGGTGCAGGCAGCGGAGACCATGACGCTGCCGCAGGCCATGGAGATGGGGGAGAAGATCTATCTGGGGCATTGTGCTGCCTGCCACCAACCCGCCGGAACCGGACTGCCCGGCATCTTCCCAGCGCTCAAGGGCAGCAAGGTGACCACGCTGGCGGAGAATCGGGCCCAGCATCTGGACATCGTCCTGTACGGCAAGAGCGGCACTGCGATGCAACCCTTCGGCAAGCAACTGACGGCACAGGAGCTTGCCGCCGTCATCACCTATGAACGCAATGCCTGGGACAACAAGACCGGTGATCTCATCCAGGCTGCCGAGGTGCAGTCCCTTCTGAACCCAGTCGAACCCATCAAGGACAAGTGAGGCGCCGGCATGAGCGATGGAATCACGGATACCCTGCACAGCGAGCATGCCCACCAACCGGCATCGGGCCTGAGGCGCTGGCTCTACACCACCAACCACAAAGACATCGGCACCCTCTATCTGCTCTTCGCCCTGACCATGTTCTTTACCGGTGGCGCCATGGCCATGGTGATCCGGGCCGAACTGTTTCACCCCGGTCTGCAACTGGTCGAGCCCCTGTTCTTCAATCAGATGACCACGGTGCACGGTCTCATCATGGTCTTTGGTGCCGTCATGCCCGCCTTCACGGGCCTCGCCAACTGGCTGATCCCCATCATGATCGGGGCGCCTGACATGGCGTTGCCCCGGATGAACAACTGGAGTTTCTGGATCCTGCCGTTTGCGTTTCTGATCCTGCTGTCGAGTCTGTTCATGGAGGGAGGTGGACCCAGCTCGGGCTGGACCTTCTATGCCCCCCTGTCCACCCAATACAGTGGCAACAGCACGGCCCTGTTCGTCTTCGCCATCCACATCATGGGGATCTCCTCCATCATGGGGGCGATCAACGTCATCGTGACCATCTTCAATCTGCGGGCGCCCGGCATGGGCTGGATGCAGATGCCGCTGTTTGTCTGGACCTGGCTCATCACGGCTTTTCTGCTCATCGCCGTCATGCCGGTGCTGGCGGCGGCGGTGACCATGGTGCTGACGGACAAGTACTTTGGCACCAGCTTCTTTGACGCGGCCGGAGGCGGGGATCCCGTGATGTTCCAGCATATCTTCTGGTTCTTCGGTCACCCGGAAGTCTACATCATGATATTGCCGGCCTTCGGCATCGTCTCCAGCATCATACCGACCTTCTCCCGCAAGAAGCTGTTTGGCTATCGCTCCATGGTCTATGCCACCAGCAGCATCGCCCTGCTCTCCTTCATGGTCTGGGCGCACCACATGTTCACAACGGGATTGCCGGTCGTGGCCGAGCTGTTCTTCATGTACACCACCATGCTCATTGCAGTGCCGACCGGGGTGAAGGTGTTCAACTGGGTTGCCACCATGTGGCGCGGTTCCCTGACGTTCGAAACCCCCATGCTGTTCGCCATCGCCTTCATCACCCTGTTCACCATAGGCGGTTTCTCGGGGTTGATGCTGGCCATGACGCCGGCGGATTTCCAGTATCACGACACCTATTTCGTGGTGGCGCATTTCCATTACGTGCTGGTCACCGGTGCCGTCTTCTCGATCCTGGCTGCCGCTTACTACTGGCTGCCGAAATGGACTGGGCACATGTATGACGAGCGGCTCGGGCAATGGCATTTCTGGTGCTCGCTCGTCTCGGTCAATGTGCTGTTTTTCCCCATGCATTTTGTCGGCTTGGCGGGCATGCCACGCCGCATACCGGATTACGCCCTGCAATTTGCGGACTTCAACATGCTGATCAGCCTCGGCGGCTTCGCCTTCGGGCTGTCACAACTGCTGTTCGTCTGGGGGGTGATCAAGTGCATCAGGGGGGGGAAACAGGCGAGCGATCGGGTATGGGAGGGGGCCGAGGGGCTGGAGTGGACCCTGCCATCACCGCCCCCCTATCACAGCTTCAAGACTCCGCCCGACATAGGGCCGGAAGATCGGTAAGGAGGCCATATGGCCCAGATCAATCACGGCCCCCTGCTCAGAAAACTGGCTCTGGTCGTGCTCGCCATGTTTGGTTTCGCCTTTGCGCTGGTCCCCCTCTATGACGTCTTCTGCCGGATCACCGGTCTCAATGGCAAGACCGACGACCGGCCAGCCACGACGGAGCGGGCGGTGCCCGACAGCACGCGGAGCATACAGGTCGAGTTTCTTGCCCATGCGGATGCCAGGATGCCCTGGGAGTTCAGCGGTGAAACGGTGCGGCTGTCGGTGCGACCGGGGGAAGTGAAGCTGGTCAATTACCGGGTATTCAACCCCACTGAGCGTACCATGGTGGGTCAGGCGGTGCCGTCCGTCTCACCCGGTCCTGCCGCTGCCTACCTGAAGAAGGTGGAGTGTTTCTGCTTCAACCGCCAGGAGCTGCAACCGGGGCAGAGCAAGCTGATGCCGCTCAAGTTCTATATCGACCCGGCGCTGCCTGACGACATCAACACCATCACGCTCTCCTACTCGCTCTATGACATCACCCAGGCCGCACCCGTTCCGGCACTGGCACAGAGGAAATAATCATGGCCAAGGTGAATCAGACATATTACGTCCCGGACCAGAGTCGCTGGCCCATCATAGGCGCCATGGCCTTGTTTCTCCTGGCGCTGGGGGCAGGGCATCTGGTCAACGAGCTGGCGAGCGAACAGACAGGTATCGGTCGGTATCTGATGATGGCCGGTGTTGCCCTGTTGGCATTCATGCTGTTCGGCTGGTTTCGCCACATCATCCAGGAGTCCATGACTGGGCTCTACAGCGCCCAGATGGACAGATCCTTCAGACAGGGCATGGTCTGGTTCATCTTCTCCGAGGTGATGTTCTTTCTGGCCTTCTTCGGCGTGCTGTTTTATGCCCGCCAGCTCGCCATGCCCTGGCTCGACGGCGCGGGCAACAAGGCGATGACGGCCCAGTTGCTGTGGCCGGATTTCACCGCCCACTGGCCCCTGCTCAAGACCCCGGGGGGCACCACGACCCAGGCGATGCCCTGGCATGGCATTCCCCTGATCAACACTGTGATCCTGCTCGGATCCTCCGTCACCCTGCTGTTTGCACATACCGGACTGGAGTCCGGGAAGCGCAACCGACTCAAGGGGATGCTGCTGGTGACAGTGGTGCTCGGGCTGACATTCCTGTGGCTGCAGGGCTATGAATACCTGCATGCGTACCGGGATCTGGGGCTGCGGTTCGACTCGGGCATCTATGGCAATACCTTCTTCATCCTGACCGGCTTCCACGGTCTGCACGTTATGCTGGGCACCCTCTTCCTGACCATCATCTGGCTGCGCATCATGCTGAGGGACCATTTCACCCCACAGCGTCATTTCGCCTTTCAGGCCGCGGCCTGGTACTGGCACTTCGTCGACGTGGTCTGGCTCTGTCTGTTCGTCTTCGTCTACCTGCTCTGAAGGCGTGTTTAATAGGGGCGGGGGTTGGGCTCCAGCCAGCCCATTGCAAGGGAGAGCAGCAGGATGACGATTACTAGCAGGGAGAAGAAGACGCGGCGTCCCAGGGGGGCCGACATCTTCTGCGTATGGCCTGCGCTCATCATCAGCCAGAGGGCGTGAAACAGCTGACCTATGATGAGCAGCAGCATGAGTACCAGCACTATCTTGAGCAACATGTCGGGATCCTTCTTGATATGAGCGACTTGGCAACATGGAACAAGCAACGACCCTGGCATCACAGACGCTGGCTCGTGCTGTTGTTCACTCTGGTGGTGGCGGCCGGTTTGTGCAAGCTGGCGTTCTGGCAGTGGCAGCGCGGAATGGAAAAAACGGCCTGGCTGGCGCAGATGGCAAAGATGCAGCAGGCCGGGCCAAGGACATTGGCCCAGATCGACTGGCAACACCCGGAGTCACTGGATGGCCAGCCTCTGCAAGGGAAAGCCGAGTGGGTCAGCCCTTATGTCTGGTTGCTGGACAACCAGATCGTCAACGGGGAGGTTGGCTATGACGTGCTCATTCCGGTACGCACAGAGGGGGGATCCTCACTGTTGCTGGTCAACCTGGGATGGGTGCCCGCGCCATCCGACAGGTCGCAATTGCCCAATCCCGCCATCCCCGCCGCAATGACCCTTGAAGGTGTTCTGCGCATGGCTCCCGGCGGCTTCCTGCTGGGACAGAACATAGAACCAGGCCCCTACCCGAACCGGCTGCAATCCATCAGGGTCGAGACCCTGCGACAGGCGATCGGAGCCCCGCTTGCAGACGCCGTGTTGTATCAAAGACGAACCCCATTCCTCTATCACTACCAGCACAATGTCATGCCGCCCGAAAAACACCGGGCCTATGCGGTGCAATGGCTCGGCTTGGCGCTGGTGGTTCTGTCAGGGGGGGTCATGCTGACAAGGAGGTGCTCCCCATGAGCGGATGGCGACGCTGGCGGGTGCCAGCGCTCTTTGCTGCGGTGATCCTGCTGCCTGTGGTGCTGGCGGCTCTGACTCTTCACCAGGGCTGGTATGAGCCAGGTACCCGCAGCAAAGGGGTCTGGATGCACCAGGAGATCTATCTGTTGCCCCCGCTCCCGTCCAGCCAGAGTCAGTGGCGACTGGTCTATCTGGTGGCCAGACCCTGCGAGGGGCTGTGCCGGCAGGTACCCGAGTTGATGGCACGGATCCAGAGCGCCCTGGGGCGCAATCTGGACAAGCTGGCGCTGGTGCAATTGCCCTCTCAGCGCGGGGCAAGCGACGAGGTCCGGGCTGGTGACATGTTGTTGGTGGACGCTCAGGGACTGGCCATCCTGCGCTACCGAGTGCCGGCCAGCACGGCGCAGTGGCCGTTGTTTGGCAAGGCGGTGCTGTCGGATCTGCAGCAACTGCTCAAGTATCAGCGAGGCGTGCAATGACGACGAGGCTGGTGTGGGATCACATGGCCCAGGCTGCGGCACGATCGGGTCGGCGTCAGCGAGGTGGTGTATGAAAATGCAGAAGAGATTGTCCTCGATCGCCATCGCGTTGGCGGTGCTGGTGGTCCTGCTCGGGGCCTATACCCGGCTGACGGATGCCGGGCTGGCCTGCCCCGACTGGCCCGGTTGTTACGGCTCCCTGGCCGTCCCTCAATCTGGCCACATAGCGCGGGCGGCTCACCTCTACCCGGATACGCCGCTGGAGCCCCACAAGGCGCGCAGCGAAATGGTGCACCGCTATTTCGCCGGTGTGCTGGGATGCGTGATTGCGGCCCTGTTCGTGCTGAGCTGGCGCGCTGGCGGCCGCCTACGCGGTATCTCGGGGGCCTTGCTGGTGCTGGTGGTTGGGCAGGCGGCGCTGGGCATGTGGACGGTGACGCTGGCGCTGCATCCCCTGGTGGTCACCACCCACCTGCTGGGTGGGTTTGCCATCCTGACCCTGCTCTGGCTCTATCGGACCGAGCTTGCGCGCTCCCCCGCGAATGCGCCCGTCTGCCGGGGTCAGGGCCTGCCCTGGCTCGGCAATGCAGCCTGCGGCGTGCTGCTGCTGCAGATAGCGCTGGGGGGCTGGACGTCGGCGAACTACGCCGCCATGGCCTGCGTCGAGCTGCCGCTCTGCCAGGGGAGCTGGCAGGCGCAATTGAACTGGGAGGAGGCCTTTCATCTGCCGCTCGGCCACGCCAGCTATGAGTTCGGGGTGCTGAGCAAGGAGGCACGCCAGACCATCCATATCGCCCATCGTCTGGGGGCCCTGGCCACGGCCTTGCTGGTGGGCAGTTTTGCCCTCGCCCTGATCCGCCAGGGCGCTGCCCTGCGGTGGCTCGGCGGGCTCTTGCTGGTGCTGTTGATAGTGCAGATTGCGCTGGGGCTGGCGAATGTCCACCTGGCCCTGCCGCTGGCCAACGCCCTCGCACACAACCTGGTGGCGGCCCATCTGCTGGTGTGCTGCGTGCTGGCCCGTGGGCGGCTCTCTATCCCCCGGCTTTCCCCCTTGCTGTCGCCCGAGGCGATCAGGAGTCAGACATGAACAGCCACTCCTTGGCACGCTTCATCGATCCCCGGCTGCTGCGGGACTATTACCAGCTGACCAAGCCCAAGGTGGTGGCCCTGCTGCTGTTGACCGCCTGGGTCGGCATGCTGCTGGCCGAGCCGACGCGGGCCTCCCTGGACGAGATGGCGCTGGGGCTGGCGGGGATAGGGCTGCTGGCGGCCGGGGCGGCGGCCATGAACCACTCTCTGGATCACGGCATCGATGCCCGGATGCAAAGAACGCGCGGGCGCCCGGTCGCCACGGGGCGGATAGCGCCGAGGCAGGCGATGACCTTTGCGATCTTGCTGGCCTTGCTGGGGTTTGTCTTGCTCCATTGGGGGGTGAATCCCCTGACCGCCTGGCTGACCCTGGCCAGCCTGTTCGGCTATGCGGTCGTCTATACCCTGCTGCTGAAACGGGCCACGCCACAAAATATCGTGATCGGCGGGCTGGCGGGGGCCATGCCACCGCTGCTGGGATGGACCAGTATCACGGGGCAGCTCTCGGCCGAACCCTGGCTGCTGGTGATGATCATCTTCGCCTGGACGCCGCCCCACTTCTGGTCTCTGGCCATCCACAGGCGCGACGAGTATGCCGGCGCCCATATTCCCATGCTGCCCGTCACTCACGGCATCGCGTTTACCAAGACGGCCATCCTGCTCTACCTGCTGATCCTGACCCTGGTCTGCCTGCTGCCCTACCTGATCGGCATGTCGGGGCTGCTCTACCTGGTCGGCAGCCTGGGACTGAACCTCGTGTTCTGCTGGCATGGCTGGCTGCTGAAGTATGGGGAGCGGCCCGGTCAGGCGATGCGCACCTTCCGTTTCTCCATCTATTACCTGATGCTGCTGTTTGGTCTGCTTATTCTGGATCACCACTGGTTGTGGCGGTTGTCGTAGGAGGTATCGGGCAGGGGAGTCACGTTGTTGTTTGCGCATTCAGGCTGGCCCGGGGGCCAGCCTGAATCATGTTCAGAGCTTGAGCATGATGTGGCGCGGCACAGTGTAATCCTCCAGCGCGTAGAGGGAGAGATCCTTGCCGTAGCCGGACATCTTCATGCCGCCATGGGGCATCTCGGAGGTGAGCATGAAGTGGGTGTTGATCCAGGTGCAGCCGTACTGCAGGTGGCTGGCCACCTTGCTGGCAAGGCCAAGATCCCGTGTCCAGACCGAACTGGCGAGGCCGTAGTCCGAGTCGTTGGCCCACTGCACCACCTGCTCGGCGTCGCTGAAGCGGGTCACCGACACCACGGGGCCGAACACCTCCCGGCGCACGATCTCATCCTCCTGACGGGCATGGGCGATCAGGGTCGGCTCGAAGAAGAAGCCGTTGCCGGCGCGGATCTTGCCGCCAGTGGTCACCTCCACGTGGCCGCTGCTCTGGGCCCGCTCCACGAAGCTGGCCACCCGGTTGCGCTGCCGGTCCGAGATGAGCGGCCCCATCTCCACCCCCTCTTCGCGCGGACCGCCCACCTTGATGGAGGCCACTGCCTCGGTCATGGCGGCGACGAACTTGTCGTAGATCTTGCCCTGGGCATAGATGCGGCAGGCGGCGGTGCAATCCTGGCCGGCGTTGTAGAAGCCGAAGGTGCGAATGCCCGCCACCACGGCCTCCAGATCCGCGTCATCGAAGATGATGACCGGCGCCTTGCCCCCCAGCTCAAGGTGGGTGCGCTTCATGGTGCGGGCGGCGCTCTGCAGGATCTTCTGGCCGGTGGCGATGTCACCGGTCAGCGACACCATGCGCACCAGCGGGTGCTCTACCAGCGGCGCCCCCACGCTCTCGCCCCGGCCGCAGACGATGTTGATGACGCCGCGGGGGAAGAGCTCGCTGGCGAGCTCCGCCAGGCGCAGGGCGGTAAGCGGGGTCTGCTCGGAAGGCTTGAGCACCACAGTATTGCCGGCGGCGAGTACGGGGGCCATCTTCCAGGCCGCCATCATCAACGGATAGTTCCAGGGGGCGATGCTGCCCACCACACCGATGGGGTCGCGGCGGATCATGCTGGTATGCCCCTCGATATACTCCCCCGCCAGTGGCCCTTGCAGGCAGCGGGCGGCGCCGGCGAAGAAGCGGAAGCAGTCCACCACTGCCGGCAGCTCGTCATTGAGCACCGCCAGATAGGGCTTGCCGCAGTTGAGGGATTCGAGGGCCGCAAACTCCTCGGCGTGGCGCTCGATGGCATCGGCCAGGCGCAGCAGCAGGGTACTGCGCTGGGCTGGGGTGGTGCGGCTCCACTGGGCGAAGGCGCGCTGGGCGCCGTTCACCGCCCGGTTCACCTGCTCGAACGAGGCTTCTGGCACCGAGGCGAGAAGCTCTCCGGTGGCCGGGTTGAGAATGGGCTCGGCCTGGCCGTCACCGGTGACGAACTGGCCGTCGATCAAGAGTTGGGTTGAGAGTTTCATGGTTGCATCCTTGCGCACGCGTTGAGTCGTTATTTGCCACTGCCGGCGACGTCCTGGCCGTCGCGGGTGAGGTAGTAGGCAAGCAGAATGGGAATGGTGGTGAAGGCCACTATGATGAGCGCCACCACGTTGGTGACCGGCCTGTCCCGTGGCCGGATCAGCTCCTGATACATCCAGATCGGCAGCGTGGTCTGCTGGCCGGCGGTGAAGGTGGTGACGATCACCTCGTCAAAGCTGAGGGCGAACGCCAGCATGCCCCCCGCCAGCAGCGCGGTGGCGAGGTTGGGCAGGATCACGTAGCGCAGGGTCTGGAAGCCGTCGGCACCGAGGTCCATGGACGCCTCGATGAGGCTCTGGTTGGTGCGGCGAAAGCGCGCCAGGGCATTGTTGTAGACGACCACCACGCAGAAGGTGGCGTGACCGATGACGATGGTCCAGAAGCTGAAGGGGATCTCCATCACCCCGTAGGCGGAGCGCAGTGCGATGCCGGTGACGATGCCGGGCAGGGCGATGGGCAGCACCAGCAAGAGCGACACCACCTCCTGGCCGAAGAAGCGGCTACGGGCGATGGCCCCCGCCGCCAGAGTGCCGAGCACCATGGCGGCCAGCGTCGCCAGCCCAGCTACCTCCAGCGACAGCTGGATGGCGCGCCACACGTCGGGGCGGTTGAGGGTCACCTCGAACCACTTGAGGGTGAGCCCGGGGGGTGGGAACTGGTAGCTCTTGCTCTCGCTGGTGAAGGCATAGAGGAAGATGAACAGGATCGGAAAGTGCAGGAACAACAGGCCGCCGATGGCCGCGTACTTGAGCAGGCCGGAGGGCTGGCTGCCATGGTCCCGTTTCATGGAGGTATTAGAGCGCATCGAAGGCCCCCAGGCGTTTCGCTGTCGTCAGGTGAATAGCCATGATCAGGATGGGCACCCGCGAACTCGTATGGATGAGTGACATATGGGTATCAAAGCGCATCGAAGGCTCCCAAGCGTTTCGCGATGGTGAGGTAGATGGCGATGATAAGGATCGGCACCAGCGAGAAGGCGGCGGCGAAGGGCAGGTTGCCCGCCGTGCCCTGCTGCATGTAGACCACCTGACCTATGTACATGGTGGAGTTGCCTATGATGCCGGGGATGATGTAGTCCCCCAGCGTCAGGGAGAAGGTGAAGATGGAGCCCGCCACCACGCCGGGCAGGGCCAGCGGCAGGATCAGGGTGCGAAAGGTCTGGGCCGGGGTGGCGCCGAGATCGCCGCTCGCTTCCAGCAAGGATCGCGGGATCCGCTCCACCGCCGCCTGGATGGGCAGGATCATGAAAGGCAGCCAGACGTAGACGAACACGATGAAGGTACCGATGCGCGAGAACGACAGCGACGGGCCACCTATCACTGGCAGCGAGAGGATGGCGTCCAGCAGCCAGTCCAGTCCCAGGGTGTCTGCCAGCCAGCTGATGACCCCCTCCTTGGCCAGGATCAGCTTCCAAGCGTAGACCCGCACCAGATAGCTGGACCAGAGCGGCAGCATGATGCCGACGTAGAACAGGGCCCGGGTCTTGCCGCTGGTGTAGCGCGCCATGTAGTAGGCCACCGGAAAGCCGAGCAGGGCACAGGCCAGGGTCACCAGCAGCGACATGCCGACGGTGCGCAGGATCACGTCCAGGTTCTCCGCCCGCAGCAGGGCGACGAAGTTCTGCAGCCCCAGCTCGTGGCGGATCTGGCCGCTGAACTCGTCCAGCCCGAAGAAGGCGTTGGAGAGCAGCATCAGCAGGGAGCCGACATAGATGATGCCGAGCCAGAGCAGGGGCGGCCCGAGCAGGATGGCCAGCAGCAGCCCGGAGCGACCATAGAGCAGGGTGGAGAGGCGCCGCAGCGGCCTTACGCGAACGGAGTCGGTAGCGTGGCTCATGGCAAGGCTCGCACTGTGAGGGGCGCTCATGGTTGAGCTCCCTGGTGGGCGGTGTGCAGGCGATGGATCGCCTGCTCCGGCCAGCTGAGGCTGACCCGGGTGCCACGGGGCAGGCGGGCCTGGCCCTCGTTGGGATGGTTGACGATAAGCTCGAGCTGCTCGCCGAGATCGACCCGGTAGCGCACGAAGGGGCCGAGATAATCTACTTCGCGCACCTCCCCTGACCAGCCCGGCGCGCCGGCCTCGGCGAGCCGGATCCGCTCCGGGCGCACCATCATCTGGCGCTCATCGCCGCACAGGCGCCTGGCCTGCTCCCCCTCGAACAGGTTGACGGTGCCGACGAAGCGGGCGACGAAGGGGGTGGCGGGGGCATCGTAGATGGTATCCGGCGCGGCAATCTGCTCGATCTTGCCCTGATTGAAGATGCAGATGCGGTCGCTCATGGAGAGCGCTTCCTGCTGGTCGTGGGTGACGAAGATGAAGGTGATGCCGAGCTGGCGCTGCAAGGCTTTCAGTTCGAGCTGCATCTGCTCGCGCAGCTTGAGGTCCAGCGCGCCGAGCGGCTCGTCCAGCAGCAGGATGCGCGGCTGGTTGATCAGCGCCCGGGCGATGGCGATGCGCTGGCGCTGGCCGCCGGAGAGCTGGCCCGGCTTGCGGTTGCCGACGCCGGGCAGGCGCACCAGTTCCAGCATCTCGTCCACCTTGCGGTAGCGCTCCGCCTTGGCGACGCCCTTGAGCATCAGGCCGTAGCCGATGTTGTCGCGCACATCCATGTTGGGAAACAGGGCATAGTCCTGAAACACGGTATTGAGGTTGCGATCGTAGGGGGGCACGGTGGAACAGGGCTCGCCGAACAGTCGGATCTCCCCCTCGCTCGGGTATTCGAAGCCCGCGATCATCCGCAGGCAGGTGGTCTTGCCGGAACCGCTCGGCCCCAGCAGGGTGAAGAACTCGCCGGCGGGGATCTGGAAGGAGATGTCGTCAACCGCGGCCACCTCGCCATAGTGGCGGCTGACCCGGTCAAATTGTACGGCTGTCATGATACGTCCTTGTCTATGGGAAGCGGGCCGGACTCCTGTCCGGCCCAGTGGTTACAGCATTGCCTGGATCAGCGGCCACCCAGGATGGCGATATAGTCCGAGACCCAGCGATAGTAGGGGACGCAGGTTCCCTGGCTCTTGCACTGGGAGACAGGGGTGCGCCAGAAGTGCACCATGTCGAAGTTGTCGATGCCGTTGGTCTTGCACCCCTCTTTCCCCAGCAGGGCGTTGCCCTCGCAGGCGGCCGGCACCACGGGCACGGAGCCGAACCAGGAGGCGAGATCCCCCTGCAGCTTGTTGTTGAGGGAGTGCTCCAGCCACTTATAGGCACAGGTCAGGTTCTTGGCCTCGCTGTGCACCATGCTGGTGTCGGCCCAGCCGGTGACGCCTTCCTTGGGCACTGTGGTGGCGATGGGCTGCTTGTCGGCGATCAGGGTATTGGCCTGGAAGGGCCAGGAGCCGGAGGCCACGACCCCCTCGTTCTTGAAGTCGTCGATCTGGACGAAGGCATCGTGCCAGTAGCGACCTACCAGCTGGCGCTGCTTGCGCAACAGGTCGAGGGAGGCCTTGTATTGATCCTCGTTCAGCTCGTAGGGATCCTTGATGCCGAGGGCCGGCTGGTGGGTCATCAGATAGAGGGCGGCATCGGCGATGTGGATGGGGCCGTCGAACGCCTGCACCCGCCCCTTGTTGGACTTGCCGTCCGGCAGGGTCTGCTCCTCGAACACCACGCTCCAGGAGTCGGGCGCCTTGGGGAACACCTTGGTGTTGTACATCAATATGTTGCCGCCCCACTGGTAGGGCACGCCGTAATGCTTGCCGTCCACCGTGTGCCAAGGGGCCTTCTGCAAGCGGGGGTCTATCTTGTTGTAGCTCGGGATGAGCGCCAGGTTCAGCGCCTGCACCTTGCCGCCGGCGATGAGGCGCAGGCTGGCGTCGCCGGAGGCGGTCACCAGATCGAAGCCCCCCTCGTTCATCAGCGCCACCATCTCGTCCGAGGTGGCGGCCGTCTTGACGTTGACCTTGCAGCCGGTCTCCTTCTCGAAGCCGGTCACCCAGTCGTAGTTCTTGTCGGTCTCGCCGCGCTCCACATAGCCGGCCCAGGCCACTATGTTGAGCTGGCCTTCACCCTTGCCGAGGGAGGTGGGGGCGGCCTGGGTCTGGCCTGCCAGCAGGGCGGGGATCAGGGCCAGGGTGAGGGGGGTCAGTTTCATCTTGCTCTCCTTGCTGGGGCGGGCACGGTTGTGATGCCACGCTGACAATTAACATCCTGTTAACCAGCTATGAGCGTAGGAGAAGCAATGAGCAATGAGAATTTCAATTTTTAACGCCATAGGTATCTTAAAAATTGATATCGAGTGCAGATGAATCTGAGTTTCTGCAAGAGACCCCGTGACGGAGCAGGAGGCTCCACTCAGCGGGGAAGGTGCTGGCGGGCCCGCAGCCGGCTTTGATCCCTAGCGATGTCGATGAACTCGCGGGCGGTCCAGTCCAGCCGCGAGCCGCGCCGCCACACCAGGCCGATGTCGATGGCGGGGATGGGCTCCTTGATGGCGCGGGCCTCGACCCGTTCCTGCTCCAGGGACCAGGGGCGGTAGGCAAAATCCGGCAGCAGGGCGAGCCCGAGCTGGCTAGCCACCAGGCTGCGGACCGCTTCCACCGAGGCGGTACGCAGCACGATGCGTGGCGCGATGCCGTAGCGGCGCAGGCCGCCGCCGATGATCTGATCCAGCTGGTCGGCGGTCAGCGAGATCATGGGCTCTTCGCCGAGCGCCTTGAGGGAGAGGGTCGACTCGGCGCAGAGCGGGTGGTTGGCGGCGAGCCAGACCCGCAGCGGCGAGCGGGTCAGCAGTTCGGTATCGAACGCCTCCTGGCGGATGGTGCGGTTGGTCATCAGGATCCCCACGTCCACCTCGCCGTTGACGATCTGGTGCTCGAGATAGGGCTGCTCGTCCTCCTTCACCTCGATCTGCACCGCCGGGAAGGCGCGGCGAAAGCGGCCGAGTGCCTCCGACAGGTAGTAGCCGGCCACTAGCGTGGTCACGCCTATGGTGAGCCGCCCCTGATCCTGCTGGGCCACCGCCTTGAGGGACTGGCCGGCTTCGGTCATGGCGCCGAGGATGCGACGGGCGTGCAGCAGAAACTGGTGACCCTGGGTGGTGAGGCTGACGCCGCGCGGATTGCGCTCGAACAGGGCGGCGCCGAGCTCGGTCTCCAGCTCGCGGATGGCGCTGGTGACCGCCGACTGGGATATGTGCAGCTCGGCGGCGGCGCGGCTGACCGAGAAGCTGTCGGCCACGGCCACGAAATAGCGGATCTGGCGAAAGGTGAAGTTCATCTGGGCGTCCTGCCGCGTGCGATCAAGGTGACTGCCAGCTTAACCTCGAATCGCGCCCAGACAAAAGGCGCCGTGCTGGCGCCTTTTGTCATGGTTTTTCCGGCGGTTAGCGGGAGTTGGCCGCCTCGATCACCGGCACCCGGTTCACCGCCTTGCCCAGATAGGCGAGGGTGATGGTCACTATGATGCAGGTGAAGCTGAGCCACATGTAGGGCAGGTAGTCGAGGGTGGCCACCCCCAGCACCCCGGCCATGAAGATGCCGTTGTCGCTCCAGGGCACCATGCCGCAGGTGAGGGTGCCGCCAAACTCGGCGTTGCGGGAGAGGTTCTTGCGCGCCAGCCCCAGCCGGTCGTAGTTCTTGGCCATGATCTTGGGGGTCAGGATCAGCGACACATACATGGCGGAGCCGAACACGTTGGCCAGGAAGGCGGTGCCAATGGTGTGGCTGGTCAGGCTGCCGGCGCTGTTGATGCGCTTCTCGAAGGCGCTGGCGATGACGGAGAGAATGCCGACCTTCTCCAGCAGGCCGCCAAACCCCAGACCGAAGATGATGACGGCCACGGATCCCAGCATGGACTCCATGCCGCCACGGCCCAGGATGTTGTCGATGAAGTCGACCCCGGAGACGATGGGGAAGGGGCTGTAGGCGGCGTGCATCGCCTTGACCGGATCCATGCCCTGGAAGGCGATGGCCCATACGAGCCCCAGCAGGGCGCCGAAGCTGATCACCGGGAAGGCGGGCTTGCGGTTGGCCAAGAGGCCCAGCACCAGGATCACCGGAACTATGGCCAGCGGGGTGATGTTGAACTGCTTGTCGAGGGCCTCCATCACCAGGTTGACCTGCTCCAGGCTGACGTTGCCGGAGTACTGCATGCCGACCACGGTGAACAGGGCGGCGGTGATGACGTAGGAGAAGAGGCTGATGGGCAGCATCCCCTTGATGTGTTCCACCACGTCGACGTTGGACATGGTCGACGCCAGCACCACTGAGTCGGAGAGGGGGGAAAGCTTGTCACCGAAGTAGACGCCGGAGAGCACGGCCCCCGCCACCAGAGGTGCCGGGACCCCCAGACTGTGGCCTATCCCCATCATGGCGATACCGGCGGTAGCGGCAGAGCCCCAGGAGGTGCCGGTGGCCAGGGAGGTGAGGGAGCAGATGATCAGGGTCGCCAGCAGGAAGATGGACGGGTGTATCACCTTGAGGCCGAAGTAGATGATGCTGGGGACTATGCCGCCGGCAATCCAGGTGCCCACCAGTGCCCCGACGGAGACCAGTATCAGGATGGCCCCCATCCCCTTGGCGACGCCGTCGACGGCCGCCTGCTCCAGGGACTTGTAATCATGGCCGAGCCGGATGCCGAGCCCCATGATGACGAACCAGGCGATGAACAGTGCCAGCTGGATTGGCAGGTCGAGCACGCTGGTGAAGGAGAAGGCCAGGGCCAGGAAGATAGCCAGGCAGGCAAACACCTGTGACATGCCCGGCAATCGGATGTGGTTTTGTTGGTTTTGCATAGACGCTCCCTAAATTCTTGCTCGCCAAGGTCAGTCCCTCTCGTCCTGCGGATACGCGTATCCCGAGGGGCTCACCAAAAGAGGGCGCAATCTACCATAAAGATGAGGTGTAAAATCCCCACTCATTCGGCAAAACCGCTTTAAAATTTTAAAATCCCACAAAATAGTTGATCCAATCGGCATTTTTCACTGTTCAGTCGATGCCGCTTGAAAGCCGGAAACCCATAGGCAAGTTCGATTGCAGATGGCAACATCAAAAATGATAATGGTTATCATTAATGTATTTTCGGGCCATTGCCAATGAACTGGATAGTACGTGCTCTACTCTTGGCCGCTCTTCTGGCGGTCCTGGTCTGGGGTCAGGACAAGGCGTACGGCCTGTGGAGCCTGGGTTTCTTGCTGGCGGCCTGGATCATGCTGGAGCCCAGGCTGAGGCCGGCGCTGATCCTGCTGCCGGTCGCGGGCATGACGGGGGTCGTCACCCTGCTCTGGCAGCAGAGCTGGCCATAGGAAAGCGGTCAGCGGGCGGGTACGGCCTGGATCTTGTCATGGGCCAGTCGCAGGGAGGCGATGACCTTCTGCTCCATCTCGTTGCGTTCTGCATCCGTGGTGAAGTAGATCATGTCGACGTCGTGGCGGATGTAGTGGGAAGGGAGCTGGTTCAGGGTCAGGCAGCAGAGATCGGCCAGTTGGTGGGGGGGCAGTGTCTGGCTAAGCCCCTGTTTTTCTATCTCCTTGAGCACCAGATGCTCATAGAAGTTGTGAATGTCGGTATCCAGGATCATGGGAAGCTCCTGTGGTGGCATGACGTCTTCAACAGCATAGCCATGGCAGGGACAAAAACAAAAGGCCCGTCACTGTCGTGACGGGCCTTTTGCAGAAGGAATGGTGCGAAGAGAGGGACTCGAACCCTCACATCCGTGGGACACTAACACCTGAAGCTAGCGCGTCTACCAATTCCGCCACCTTCGCACACTGATTTTCTCCAGCTGGTTTTTAAATGCGGTTGGAGCGCATTCTCTGTGTTTTACATGCCAGAAGCATGGTGCGAAGAGAGGGACTCGAACCCTCACACCCGGGGGGCACTAACACCTGAAGCTAGCGCGTCTACCAATTCCGCCACCTTCGCACATCGGGTTATCAGTCTGGATTTACATGCTGTCTGACAAAAGCATGGTGCGAAGAGAGGGACTCGAACCCTCACACCCGGGGGGCACTAACACCTGAAGCTAGCGCGTCTACCAATTCCGCCACCTTCGCACATCGGGTCATCAGTCTGGATTTACATGCTGTCTGACAAAAGCATGGTGCGAAGAGAGGGACTCGAACCCTCACACCCGGGGGGCACTAACACCTGAAGCTAGCGCGTCTACCAATTCCGCCACCTTCGCACATTCGGGTTATCAGTCTGGTTTTACATGCTGTCCGATAAGAGCATGGCGCAGTATGGTGCGAAGAGAGGGACTCGAACCCTCACATCCGTGGGACACTAACACCTGAAGCTAGCGCGTCTACCAATTCCGCCACCTTCGCATCACTGCGGTGGGGGATTCTATAGAGTTTTGGGGGGGCGTCAACAGCCAAAGGGGACTTTTTTCGCTGTTGACCGGTAAAGCCGTATCAAGGGCACAAAACTTCAGCAATCGGAGTCAGGTCCCGGCCAGGGCATCGCGATACATCTGCTCGTACAGGGGGACAGAGCCGGCCCAGTCGAAGCGGGTGTTCATGGCGTTGTGCTGGATTCGGGCGAAACGCTCTGGTTCTTGCAGGTAATGGAGCAGGCTGCGGCGCATCGCATCGAGCAGGGTGCTGGCGGTGGGATCGTTGAAGCAGAAGCCGGTCGCATGCTCGGGGTCGGCATCCCAGTCCACCACGGTATCCTTCAGGCCACCGACCGCCCGCACCAGGGGCAGGGTGCCATAGGCCAGGCTGTACATCTGGTTGAGGCCGCAGGGTTCGAACAGGGAAGGCATCAGGAAGAAGTCGGCGCCAGCCTCCACCAGGTGGGCCAGGCGATCGTCATAGGCGTTGATAAAGACAAATTTCTCGGGATGCTGCTGGGCGATGCTTTGCAACTGGGCGGCGAGGGAGGGGTCGCCGGATCCCACTATCACCACCTGCACCCTATGTTGCAGGAACTTGTCCAGGGCCGGGATCAGCAGATGTACGCCCTTCTGCTCCGTCAGACGACACACCATGCCGTAGATGGGCAGGCTACCGACGGGCAGCCCCGTCTCCTGCTGCAGGGTCCGTTTGCAGACATGTTTGCCGGCCAGGTTGTCGGCGTCATAGGTGGCGGGCAGCAGGGGATCGAAGGCGGGATCCCAGTCTTGGTAGTCGCAGCCGTTGAGGATGCCCCTCAGGTCGGCCGCGCGCTGCTGGAACACGCTCGCCATGCCGTGGGCCCCCAAGTGGGTCAGCAGCTCGTTCGCGTAGTTGGGGCTGACCGCATTGATCTTGTCTGCATAGAGCACGCCACACTTGAGCAGGTTGACGTGGCCGTAGTCGTAGTTGATGCGCCGTTCGTAGTCGGCGATCTCGGGCACGGCCCAGAACTGCTGGCGATCGAACACCCCTTGGAAGGCGGCGTTGTGGATGCTGATGACGGATCGGGTGCGCTGGAAGAAGGGGTTATGGGCGTGCCGGGTCTTGAGCAGCAGCGGCAGCAGGCCGGTGTGCCAGTCGTTGCAGTGGGCAATGTCGGGGGCAAAGCCCAGCTGCTCGCAGGCGTGCAGGGCCGCCGCCGCCAGGAAGGCGAAGCGCTCGCCGTTGTCGGGATAGGCCTGATTGTTCTCGGCGTAGAGCTGAGGACGTTCGAAATACTGGGGGCAATCGAGCAGGTAGACGCAGATCCCGTCCAGTTCCAACTGATGGATGCGATAACCGATATCGCTCCGATCCTGTGGCGTGGGCAGCCAGCGCGAGGCGAGCAGTTTGGCCTCGTCCCGGCGCTTGAGGGTCTTGTAGAAGGGCAGAATGATGCGCACATCGTGGCCCGCCCGGGCAAGATGCTGCGGCAGGGCCTTGGCGACATCCGCCAGGCCCCCGGTCTTCACCAGCCCCTCAACCTCCGAGGCTACAAACAGGATTTTCAGTGGGTTAATAGCCAACTCTTGCTCCCTTAGGTACCACGACGATACCGCCTTCGGACACGGTAAACCGCTCTCTGTCATGGTCCAGATTCTCACCGATCACGGTGCCGGGTGCAATTTCAACGTTTTTGTCGATGATGGCGCGGCGAATGGAGCAGCCCTCGCCGATTTTCACGTCACCGAGCAGCACGGACTCGCTGATGTGGCTGCAGGGGCCTATGTTGCAGCGGAATCCCAGGATGGAGCGCTGGATCTGGCTGCCCTGAATGAAGCAGCCGCCGGAGATCAGGGAGTTGGCGATCTTGACCTTGCAGTCGTCGGTGTCGATGAAGGTGGCGGGGGGCAGGGGTGGGTAGTGGGTATGCAGCGGCCACTTGCGGTTGTAGAGGGAGAAGGGGGCATCGTCGGCCACCAGGTCCATGTGCGCCTGCCAATAGGCGTCCAGCGTCCCCACGTCGCGCCAGTAGACGTTGGGTTTCTCCCCCGGGATCACGTTGGTGCTGTAGTCGTAGACATAGACGGGGGCGCGGGGGAACAGGCTGGGGATGATGTCCTTGCCGAAGTCGTGGCTGGAGTTTTCCTCGGCGGCATCCCGCTTGAGCTCGCGATAGAGCGCCTCGGTCTCGAAGATGTAGTTGCCCATGGAGACCAGAGCCTGGGTGGGATCGCCGGGAATGTGCTTCGGGTGCCGGGGCTTCTCTTCAAAGCCGATCATGCGTCCCTCCTGATCCACCTCGATCACCCCGAAGGCGCTTGCCTCCTCGATGGGCATACGCAGGGCCGCGACCGTCAGGGCGGCCGCCTTCTGCTTGTGGAAGCTCACCATCTGGCTCACATCCATCTTATAGATGTGGTCGGAGCCGAAGATGCAGACGTGCTCGGGGTCGGAGATCTCGATGAAGCGCAGGTTCTGGTAGATGGCGTCGGCGGTGCCGTCATACCAGCGCTTGCCCATTCGCATCTGGGCCGGGATGGGGTCGATGAAGCGGTCGGTGATGCCGACGATGTTCCAGCCCTTTTTCATGTGCAGATAGAGGGACTGGGACTTGAACTGGGTGAGCACGTAGATACGCAGGAAGTCGGCGTTGACGAAGTTGTTGAGGACGAAGTCGATCAGGCGATAGCTGCCGCCGAACGGGACCGAGGGTTTGCTGCGGGTGGTGGTCAGTGGCTGGAGACGGGTTCCTTCACCGCCGGCCAGTATCATGGTGAGTATGCCTGCCATCGTATTTCTCTCCCTGAATTCATGCCTTGAAAAGGTTTTCATGCTGTTGCGAAAAAAACACCCCAAAAGGGGTGGTAAACGTTTTCTTGGTACCTTAGCAGATCCCGTCTGGCACTCTCTACTTGTTTTATTACAACCGTTGCACTTATTTAGGCTTTGCTCAGATACACCTTGAATTTGGCATCACCCGCGATCACCTCGGTCTGTTTGAAGTGCGCATCCAGTATAGGCTGGTATCGCAGGAAGGCGTTGGCAACTATGGTCAGGTCGCCATCCCGGGTCAGGAATGCGGGGGCCTTTGCCAGGAAGGTTTCGGTGGCGGCGTAGAAGGTCTTGAGCCCGGCGTGGAAGGGGGGATTGGAGACGATATGTTGGAATGTTTCGGCAATATCGGAGTAAACGTCGGAGGCATGGACCCGGCCGTTCAGGCCATTGACCGCCAGGGTGCGGCGACTGGATTCCAGCGCCAGGGCATTGATGTCCACCATGGTGACGGCCAGGGCCGGATTGCGCTTGACCAGCACGGAGCCGATGACCCCGGCGCCGCAACCGAAGTCCAGCAGTTTGCCCTGCATGGGGGGCAGGCTCGCCAGCAGCATCTGGCTGCCGAGATCCAGGCCGTCGGCGCTGAAGACCCCGGGTAGAGCCATGACGGTCAGCCCGGTGTCGCCGGCCCGGCACTCGTAGCGGCTGAACCAGGCGTCCAGCTCGAAGGGGGCCACCGGCTTGCTCAGTTCACTGTGATAGAGGGAGCAGCGGCGCGCCGAGTCCCGCTTGACCGGCGGCTCGCCATAGGGGGCCAGCAGCTTGTCGGCACCGTTGATGCCGCCGCGGTTCTCGCCGGCGAGGAACAGGTCGGCCCCGCTCTCGAGCAGCGGCGTCATCATGGCCAGCAGATATTGCGCCTCGGCCTTGGCCTTGGGCATCAGCAACAGCAGGGCATCGAAACGGGGGGGGCCGCCGAGCTGGTGGTCGAACAGAATGGCATCCCCCAGCGCGGCCTGCTGGCTGCGGTAATAGCAGTAATCTGTGGTAAAGACAGTGAGCGAGTGGGCCAGTTCGGCCAGTTGGCGGGGGTAATCGTCCTCCAGGGCGCCGCACACCAGGAGCCGCTTGCCGACAAAGAGGGCTTGGTTACGTTCCAGCATCTGGCTGACGGCACTGTTTTTCTGGCTGATGGCTCCGGCAGGGCGGCTCATTGGGTCTCTCCACGCATTTTTGGGCGGCCATTATACATGGCCGCTTTCGCCTTGACATTTATGCCGTGTTCCCGAAATATGCCCAGACGCCTTATTTACCCGGGGATGATGCAATGCGGTCATGCGTATCGAAACGAAAGCACAAACACAGCCTGACATTCGGGCCTGCTGGCGTGCGCGCGTAACCTCTCATCCCTGAGACGATTCAAGCCCCGGTAGCGACCCCCGTACCGGGGCTTTTTATTGACCATTTCATCTGTGTAGGAGAAGGAAATCCCATGTTTCAAGGTTCGATAGTCGCCCTGATCACCCCATTCCGACAGGGCCAGCTGGACGAGGCCGCACTGACTCGCCTGGTGGAGTGGCACATAGCGCAGGGGACCCATGGCATAGTGCCGGTCGGCACCACTGGGGAGAGCCCGACCCTGACCCACGACGAGCACTGCCGGGTGGTGGAGCTGGTGGTCAAGCAGGTGGCGGGGCGCATTCCCGTCATCGCAGGGGCCGGGTCCAACAACCCGGTCGAGGCCATCGAGTACACCCGCTACGCCGAGCAGGCCGGGGCGGATGCCACCCTGCACGTGGCGGGTTACTACAACCGCCCGAATCAGGAGGGGCTCTACCACCACTTCAAGGCGGTGCATGACGCCACCACCAAACCCATCATCGTCTACAACATCCCGCCGCGGGCCATCGTCGATGTACAGCCGGCGACCCTGGCACGCCTGGCCGAACTGCCGCGCATCGCCGGGGTGAAGGACGCCACCGGCGATCTGGCCCGCCCCTGGGTTGAGCGCCAGCTCATCAAGAAGCCGTTCGCCTGGCTCTCCGGCGAAGATGCCACCGCCGTGGCTTACAACATAGGTGGCGGCCAGGGCTGCATCTCGGTGACCGCCAACGTGGCCCCCAAGCTGGTGGCCGAGGTGCAGAACCTGACCCTGGCCGGCGAGTGGCAGGCCGCCCGGGAGCTGCAGGACAGGCTGATCCCGCTGCACCAGGCCATGTTCGCCGAGCCGAGCCCGGCGGGCGCCAAGTACGCAGTCTCCCTGCTCGGGTTCTGCAGCGAAGAGTGCCGTCTGCCGGTGATGCCGTTGTCGGAAGCTACCCGCGAGCGGATCCGCGCCGCCATGCAGGCATTGGATCTGTTGTAAAAACTGGGCTCTGGATCTCGCTTTTGATCGCCCGGTCAATGAATGACCGGGCTTTGTCGATATACTCGCTTGGATACAATCAAGGATGAGTCGGCATGGAAGAATGGGATCCCGAGCACTTCACCAGTTTTGAACACCTCTGTGAAGTGACGCTGTCTGCGGTCAGAGAAAAGACCGAGGCCGAACAGATCTATCTGTGGTTGCGAGCACCGACGCCCCAGCTCTATCACTATCGTCCCGAGCAAGGGCTGCTCTGCCTGAACGCCGACCTCCTTGGCTCCCTCGAGCTGCCCATGCTCTTCATCGAACGTTCCCTCGAACTCGGCCAGTTGCTGGTGGAACCGATCGCGCCGACCCATGCCATCTGGGAGAGCGTCGAGCCGGAGATACCACGCCTGCGCGCCTGCTTCCCCCTCAAGCGTCACAAGGGGCTGGAGGCCGTGGTCTATCTGGAGACCCGGCGTCGCCTCGATCGCCTGCCCAGGCGCCAGCAACAGAGCATCCAGCTGCTGATGCACTACCTCGCCGCCGAGCTGGAGAGCCGGCGACTCGCGGGCCAGGTGGATCTGGAGCGGGATCAGCGGCTTCATACCCAGGCCGATCTCGTGCGCAGCCAGGCCCTGCAGGACTCCTTCCTCAGCATGTTGCAGGCGCTGCACCAGGTGGGCGTCAAGCTCGCCCGCTGCGACAGCGAGGATCGCCTGCTGCACGACGCCGTGGCGCTGGCCCGCCATGACCTGCAATTCGACCGTGTCGCCATCTTCCTGACGGATGGCGACGTCAAGACCATGCACGGCACCTGGGGCACCAACGAGGCGGGGGAGCTCATCGACGAGCGCCACTTCATCAGCCCCATACCGGATCACCCCATGGTGCAGGAGGCGCTGCGGCGCAAGGACTATGTGCTGGTGCTGGAGGACACGCCGCTCTACTACGAGAAGCAGGAGGTGGGGCGCGGCTGGAATGCCATGGTCTCCCTGTGGGACGGGAGCACACCCATGGGCTGGATCGCCGCCGACAACCTGCTCTGGCGCCGCCCGCTCAAGGCGTATCAGAGCGAGATCTTCAAGCAGTATGCGGCCATGCTCTCCCAGCTGTTGATCCGCCAGCGCACCCAGTCGGCGCTCGAGCGCTTCAACCGCGAGCTGGAGCAGCGGGTGCAGGAGCGGACCCGGCAGCTGGCGGACACCAATCGGGCGCTGGAAGAGGCCAATCGCCGCCTCTCCCTGCTGTCGCTGGAGGATCCCCTGACCGGGATCGCCAACCGCCGCCAGTGGGACATCACCATGGAGCGGGAGTGGGAGCGGGCGCGCCGCCATCAGGGGGTCTTGGCGGTGCTGATGATCGACGTGGACGAGTTCAAGTCCTACAACGATCACTTCGGCCACGGCAAGGGGGATCAGTGCCTGCAACGGGTTGCGGCCCTGTTGCAGGAGACGGAGCGGCGGCGCACCAACCTGGTGGCCCGCTATGGCGGGGAGGAGTTCGTGATCCTGCTGTGTGCCCCGCAACCCGGGGAGGCTGAGCGACTGGCGGAGCAGATCCACCAGGGGCTGGAAGCGTTGCAGATCCCCCATCCGGCCTCCCGGGTGGCACAGCGGCTCACGGTCAGCATCGGCTTCAGCTACCTCGTCCCTTCGGCGGACAAGGGGTGGCAAACCCTGACCGAGCAGGCGGATCAGGCGCTTTATCACGCCAAGTCCCAAGGACGGGCCTGCACTCTGGCCTATCGCTGACACCTGCGTGGGGGCTGTCCGCTCGGCATCAGGCCCACGCCGCCCTGTATAAATGAGGTGGCAAGCGTTTCTCGCCATCTGGCGCATGGCGATGCGCCCGCGCTCTGGCTAGAATGGGGGCCCATTTTCACATAGACAGACCCTGCACCATGACCCTATCCGGATTTCAAGGCCTGGTTTTCGACCTCGACGGCACCCTGGTGGACTCCATGCCGTTGCACCTGGCCGCCTGGGAGCACACCGCCCGCGAGTTTGGTTTTCGGTTCGATGCCGACTGGTTCTATGAACTGGGGGGCATGCCCAGCCGCAAGATAGCCCTGCTGGTGGCCGAGGTGCAGCAGATCGCACTGGATCCCCTGGTGGTGACCCGCTGCAAGACGGAGCACTACGTCGCCAACCTGCACAAGGCGGCCCCCTTCCCGGCCATGCTGGATCTGGTCGAGCGTTATCACGGCCTGATCCCCATGGGGATAGGGACCGGTTCGCCCCGCGTCAATGCCGAGGCGGTGCTGCGCAATACCGGGCTGGATCGCTACTTCCCCGTGGTGGTCACCGCCGATGACGTCGAGCTGCACAAACCCCATCCGGATACCTTCCTGCTGGTGGCGCACCGTTTGGGGGTGGAGCCTGGCCAGTGCCTGGTGTTCGAGGATACGGGCATAGGGGCACAGGCCGGTGAGGCCGCAGGCATGCAGGTCTGCATGGTCAGAGAGGGAAAACCGGTCGGGTTGACTTACTGAGCCGGGCGTATCGGTCGGGAGCGTCTAAGCCAAAGAGAAGACCCACTCTCATACGGGACAGGCAAAACATGAGAGTGGGGATCGGCAGGTGTCACCGGCTGACGCAGCAACACCCTCGGGGTGAGGGAGGGGCGAGCCTTACTGCTCGCTGCTGCCACCCTGATTGTCGTCGTAACGGCCAGGTGCGCCGTGGGGACGCGGAGCCATGGAGACGCGCGGCTTGCGGGCGCGCTGGATGCTGACGGCGGGACGACCCGAGTGCATGGCGATGGTGGAGATCTTGGCCTTGTAAACCAGTTGCTGGTTGCCGTGGGCGTCGGTCAGCAGCACGCTGTACTGGTCGAAGCCGCTGATGGTCCCCTCCAGTTTGATGCCGCTCACCAGGAAGATGGCGACCTGACTGCGGTTCTTGCGCAGCCAGTTGAGGGCAGAATCTTGCCCGTTCCCGAGGGAGAAGGCCTGCTCAATGGTGGAGTAGCTGGGGGATTCAGTTGTCATAAATTATTGTCCCGCGGAAAAAAAGTGGCGTTTGATTGTGCTAAATGGCCACTGCCTTGTCAAAGTCATTCTCACCCCCTGCCCGGATGGTGCAACGACAGGGCTGGTGGGCACGGGCCGCTGCTGTAATAATTGGCGGCTCTGGCCCCGTGGCGGGCCTCATGCTGGGGTCTTATCTTGCATCCGGTTTCACACCAACATCCAACCATCTATACCCATGACGCGACGGCATGCGAAGAGTGTGATCTGCTGGTGCCCGCGACACCGCTTGCGGTGGGGGAGGCGAGCGACTGTCCCCGCTGCGGCCATGTTCTGAGCCGGCACCTGCCGGAGCAGGAGCGCAAGCCCATCGCCTATGGTTTCGCTGCCCTGATCATGTTTGCGTTCTCCAACGTCTTCACCTTCATGTCGTTTTCTTCCCACGGGGTAGGGCAGGAGATGACCTTCCTGCAGTGCATCACCACCCTGGTGGATCAGGGCTACCTGTTTCTGGGGGCCGTGCTGAGTCTGACCCTGATCGGCCTGCCGCTGGTCTATATCGGCTCCATCATGCTGGTGCTGTGGCGCCTCGACAAGGATCTGCACAGCAATGCCCTGCGCTCCCTCGGCCGCCTGCTGTGCCGGATCAAGCCCTGGCTGATGGTGGATGTCTTCCTCATCGGGGTGCTCATCTCCCTGGTCAAGCTGATGGGCATGGCCGACATCAAGATGGGGCTGTCGTTCTGGGCCTTCGTCGGCTACACCCTGCTGCTCATCAAGATGATCTCCTCCCTGGATCGGATGTGGCTGTGGCAGCGGCTGTTCGGGCCGACCGCCGCCAGAGAGGTGGATCCCGAGACCAGCGCCCTGTCCTGCGGGCTGGTGGGCTGCCACATCTGCGGTGCCCTGAACGAGGGGGATGCCCACAGCTGCGCACGCTGCGGCGATCATCTGCACAGCCGCAAGCCGGGCGGCCTGAACCGCACCTGGGCACTGCTCATCACCTCGGTGATCCTCTATGTTCCCGCCAACCTCTATCCCATCATGGACACCGTGTTCCTGGGGGATGACAGCCCCTCGACCATCATGGGGGGCGTGGTGCTGCTGTGGGCCATGGGCTCCTACCCCATCGCCGCCGTCATCTTCTTCGCCAGCGTGGTGGTCCCCCTGGTGAAGATACTGGCGCTGCTGTGGCTCTGCTACGTGGTGCAGCGCGGCCAGGGGGCCTCGCCGCTGCGCAAGCTCAAGCTCTATCGCATGACCGAATTTGTGGGGCGCTGGTCGATGATCGACGTCTTCGTGGTGGCCATACTGGCTGGTCTCATCCGGCTGGACAATCTGATGACCATCTATCCTGGCCCAGCGGCCGTCGCTTTTGCCGGGGTCGTGCTGATCACCATGGTGGCCGCCATGAGTTTCGATTCCCGCCTGATCTGGGATTTACAACAAGGAGAACGCGAACGTGAGTGAGCGTAAGACGAGGTGGAAACCGGGCTCTGATTTCATGAGCTCGGCCGCCGCTATCTGGATGGTGCCGCTGCTGGCGCTGTTCATCGGAGCCTGGATGCTGTTCCAGCACTGGTATTCCCAGGGCCCCAGCTTCACCCTGACCGTGGCCACCGCCGAGGGCATAGTCGCGGGCAAGACGGTGATCCGTTCCCGGGAGGTGGAGGTGGGTCGCATCGAGACGGTGGAGCTCAGCGAAGACTACAGCCACGCGGTGCTCAAGGCGCGGTTGACCAATGCCGCCGCCGGCATGCTCAAGAAGGATAGCCAGTTCTGGGTGGTCAAGCCCAGGGTCGGGCGGGAGGGCGTCTCGGGTCTTGGCACTTTGCTCTCCGGGGCCTATATCGAGCTATCTCCCGGCAAGAAAGGCCGGGCCCGCAGCGAATACGCCATGCTGGACAGACCGCCCCTGGCTTCCCTGGATGCCAAGGGGCTGCGCCTCTCCCTGTCCAGTCGCGACGCGAATGCGCTGGGGGTGGGGTCTCCCATCAGCTACCAGGGGTTCACCATAGGCCAGGTGGAGGAGGCCAACTTCCTGCCCGAGAAGAGCGAGATGGAGTACAAGCTCTTCATCAACGCCCCCTACGACATCCTGGTGAGCAGCAACTCCCGCTTCTGGCTGACTCCGGGCTTCGAGGTCTCCATGAGCAGCGAGGGGATGAAGGTCAAGATGGATTCGCTCGAGAGCCTGATCAACGGCGGCATAACCATGGGGCTGCCCCCAGGCTGGCTGCCGGGTGAACCGGTCAAGCAGAACGAGGAGTTTGTGCTGTTCAAGGACGAGGCGAGCGTGCTGGCCGGTAGCCTGGATCAGTTCATCGAATACGTCTTCCTGTTCGAGGACAGCGTGGGTGGCTTGCACCCAGGGGCGGCGGTGGAATATCGCGGCATCCGGGTCGGTACCGTCATCTCGGCGCCCTACCCCATTGATGACAAAGCCGCGCAGATGTTCCAGAGCCGGCAGATCCCGGTGCTGGCGCGCATCGAGGTGCAGCGAATTTCCCATCGCTACGCCAATGCGGAAAAAGAGCAATGGAGAACTCTCTTTGGCAAGCAGTTCAAGGAGGGGCTGAGGGCCAGCCTCAAGACCTCCAGCCTGCTGACCGGGGGCAAGGTGGTGGATCTGAACTTCTATCCGGATGCCCCCGCCTATCACCCCATCAAGCTGGCGGGCTACCAGGTCTTCCCGACCGTGCAGGCGGGGCTGGATCAGATCGAGCGCAAGGTGAATCAGATCCTCGACAAGTTTGTCGACATGGATATGGCGACCACCCTCACACAAGTCAACAGCACCCTGGCGACCCTGGACAAGACACTCAAGCACATCAGGGCTGTGAGCGCGAATCTGGAGCAGTTCACCGGAAAGCCATCGACCCAGCAACTGCCTGCGTCCCTCAACCAGAGCCTCAAGCAGTTGCAGGAGACGCTGCAGACCTATGATGCCGGCTCCCAGACCAATCAGGAGCTGCGTCAGTCTGTACAGTCCCTCAACCAGCTGATGAGCGAGTTGCAACCCTTGGTGCATTCGTTGAACGAGCAGCCGAGTTCGCTGATCTTCGATCGCTCCCGCCCCAGGGATCCTGAGCCCAAGCGAGGAACACAATGAAAAAACGGATGATGGCCCTGACCTTGCTGGGCCTGCTGGCGGGGTGCAGCGCCGCCCCGACGCTGCATTACTATTCCCTCGATGCCGACAGCCCGCAGCCGGCCGGCGTCATGGCGCAGCCGCAACACCAGCTGGTGCTGCGGCCCGTGGCCCTCTCCGGCCAGCTCGACCGGATGAGCCTGGTTTACCAGCTGGAAGGCAATGAGCTGCACTTCGCCGAGTACCATCGCTGGGCGGGCTCCCTCGATGCCCAGTTGAACCAGCTGACCCTCAACGGCCTCTCCAGCCGCTTGCCGGGCTGGGTGGTGCGTCAGGACGGGGCCCGCAAGGGGCCTGTGCTGACCATCTCGGTCGAGCACTTCCAGGGACGGCACGATGGCCGGGCCCTGCTGAGCGGCCGCTGGCGCCTGCTGACGGAGGAGGGGGTCGTGCTGCGGGACGTGCCCTTCCAGCAGGAGCACGTCCTGCCGGCCGATGGCTATGGGGCCCTGGTCGACGCGCTGGGACAGGGCTGGCAGCAACTGCTCGATCAGATAGCGGCGGAAGTGCGCAAGACCAGCTGAGAAGTTGGCATGAAAAACGGGAGGCCTTGGCCTCCCGTCTTGTCATGGGCTGTAGAGCCGACGAGGTTACTGCTGTACCTCGGAGACCCCTTGTACCTTGACCTCTACCCGGCGATCCGGGGCCAGGCAGACGATCAGCTCACGCTTGGACTTGCTGGTGCAGCTGTCGCCCGTGACGGGGGAGTTCTTGCCCTGACCCTCCACATTGACCTTGCCGGCAGGCAGCCCCTTGCCAATCAGGTAATCGGCAACGGTCTGGGCGCGCTGCTCGGAGAGCTTCTGGTTGTAGGCATCGGAACCGATGCGGTCGGTATAGCCGATGACGGTGGCCGAGCCATCCTTGGGTCTGGCTTCCTCGATCTGGCTGTAGAGGGTATCCAGTGCCTGGCCGGCTTCCGGCTTGAGGGTGGCCTTGTTGAAGTCAAACAGCACGTCCGAACTCAGGGTGAACTGCTTGTCGACCACCACGGGCTCGGGGGCCGGAGCCGGGGCGGGGGCCGGCACGACTGGGGCGACCTGGCCGAAGCGATAGACGGCGGCCAGGGAGAGCAGGCCGTTGTCCATGCGCAGACCGGTATCTTCCCGGCTGCCGTACGGGGTGCTGTACTGGTATTCGAGGCGGGCTGCCCAGTCCAGATTCAGGGCATATTCTGCACCCAGCGCACCGACGAAGACAGCGCGGCTGTCGTTGTCCAGCTCATCGCTGCTGGTCCAGCCGTAACCGCCACCGAGGCGACCGTAGAGATCCAGGTTGTCTGCCACCGGGAAGCCGAGCTTCAGGGTCAGCTGGGCCAGTTGGGCCTCGACAGAGTCATTGAAGGCCGCGGCATTGCGGGTACCGCTGTACTTGAGCTTGCCCAGGTAGTCGTAACCGAGTTCGATCCCCAGGTTCTGGTTGATCTGGTAACCGGCGAAGGCGCCGGCACCGACTTCGTCGTCGTCTTTGTCGGTGGTGGCGATGGTGTTGCTCTCATCGACACCGTAGAAGTTGGACCAACCCAGTTTGGCACCGCCATACCAGGTGTTGTCTTGTCCGGCAGCCTGGGCATTGGCCGCAAGCAGGCCTGAAACCAGCAAGGTAATCAGTGTTTTGTTCATAGATGCCTCTGCAATCTTGTTGGTGGGGAGGACGAATCCGTGTCGCCTCGCCTCATGGGTTGGGCCAGCGTTCAGCCACAACATGTTTAAACGTAGCTCGTTTTCTTTTATCTACAAGCAACTGATATAAAACATATTGTGATAACTATGCCCATCATAGGGGAGTCCGGGGAGAGAGGGGGTAGTATGAATCCGAATTGTGACGGGTGTCATATGGGGTGTTCATTAAACACTCGATGAAGGGATCAAAACAGGCCGACGGACGTCGGCCTGCTGCATAAGAGGAGCATCACCGGGGGATGAACTCGTACTCCTGCTCGATGAAGGCGGCGGCCCGCTCGCTCAGGGCGGCGTGCACCACTGTGGTGGGGTGGACCTGGTCCCAGAACATCTTGCCCTCGCAGTTCAGCTCACCCGCACTGCGGCGCGCCATGGGGGAGGCAACGGCCTGGGCCAGCAGGGGGTTGCCGGCGATGGCGAGGCGCTCCTGCGCGCTGAAGGGGGCCAGTCGGCTGTCGGTGGTGGCGCTGCGGGAAGAGAATGGTTTCCACACGTAGCCGCCGCCATAGCAGGCGTTCTCGGTGTCGCTCAGGCCGAAGTTCTGCGGCTCGCGCAGCATCTCGGCGAACTGCTTGTCGATCTCGAACAGCTTCACCATGCCGGTGGGCGCCAGCTGGCGAGCCAGGTTCAGCAACAGCTGGTTGTGGTAGGCCGAGACATGGCTGGCCGCCTCCACCACCTTCTGGCTGCGGGCCGAGGGGTTCTGGCCGAGATCCGGCAGGTTGAACAGCAGTATCTGCTTGGCGCCACCCAGCACCATGCGGTTGGCCGCGTCACTGATGGCGTCGCGCACTCGCCTGGCATCCTGCTCGGTGTTCCAGCCATAGGCCAGGTAGTCGTTGGCGCCGACCCAGAGGATCACCAGATCGTCCGGCTTGAAGCTGTCCTTCTCCAGGAACTGGGTGATCTCGTAGTCCAGGTTGTTGATCACCTGGTACTTGGGATTCCAGGAGATCTTGTTGTAGGCCACGGCGGTGGCTCCCCCTTCCGCCTCGTTGGCGATGGTCAGCCCGGGAAACTGCTGGGTCAGCTGCTCCAGCCAGACGGGGCCGTTGGAGAAGCGGCCCTGGTAATAGGGCGGGCTGGAGGGGAGGTAACCCCGCATCTTGCCGTACATCTTGCCGGTATCGGAGAGGCTGTCGCCGAACATCACGATGCGGGAGAAGGGGGGGCGTGTCTCGGTGGCCTGGGCCGTCAGCGCGACTAGCCCCAATAAACACAGAAGCCATTTGTTCATCTGGGTATTCTCATGGGTTGAAGGCAGGCGAGGCCTGCGGGCTGTTCCTCGATGGCCGCGGGCTGGGAACCCGCTTGGCCAGGCAGGAAGCTATCCATTCGAATACATGTTTGCAGCCGCTTCGGGCCATTAAAGCGATTGCGGTCACATCGCCCCCCCTGGATGGGGAGGCTTCACGTTTGTTTCACGCACAGCCGGGCAAGATGCCTGCATACCCCAATGACAGGAGCATGAAATGAACAAAGCAAAGGCAATCGCCCTAGTGGCACTGATGTCCGTCTCTTCCTTCGCCATGGCGGCCTACACAGGTCCCAAGGAGCAGAACAAGATCTCGGTCGCCCAGTTGAAAGACGTGGCCGATGACCAGTGGGTGACCCTGGAAGGCAAGCTGGTCAAGCATCTTGGCGGTGAAAACTACATGTTCCGCGATGACAGCGGCGAAGTGGAAGTGGAAGTGGACGGGGATGTGTGGCGCGGCACCGAAGTGGGTCCGGACGATCTGATCCGCGTGCGCGGCGAGGTGGACCACAGCTGGAACAAGACCGAGGTCGAGGTGGAGCACCTGGAGAAGGTGGGGGCGGCTCCCCAGAGCAAGGGCGGCTTTATCGCCAAGTGAGGGACAAACAGTCAGCAGCAAGAGGGGCGCTATCAGCGCCCCTCTTTCTTTGGACGTCGTCAGCCGGCCCGACTGGCGACGGTTCGCTTGAACCCCTTCTCGGCCTGGTTGACCTTGTAGAGGTAGCGGCGCGCCTCCGCCTTGGGATGCTGCTCGGTCAGCACCTGATAGACTGCCTCGGGGGAGAGCCGGTTGATCATGTCCGGGGCGGCCTTGCGGTTGCTGGAGAAGGTGTTGAGCACCCCGCCTGCACCGCCGTTGTAGGCGGAGATCACCGCATAGCGGCGGGACTGGGGATCCTGGATGTCCGCCAGATAGACGGTTTGCAGCAGGTGCAGATAGGCGGTCCCCACGTCGATGTTGTAGGCCGGGTTGAACAGATCTTCCCGGGTCGGCTGTCCGTTCTTCCCCTTGACCCGCACATAGACATCCCGCCCGGCGGTGGCCGGTATCACCTGCATCAGGCCATAGGCGTTCGCATGGCTGACCGCATAGGGGTTGAAGCTGCTCTCCGTCTTGATCACCGCATAGATCAGGCTCTCGGCGACCCCATACTTGCGGGAGGCGTCACGGATGATGCTGGCGTACTTGTAACCCCGCCTGTCCTCGTGGTTCGCCACCATGGGGATGTCGATGAAGAAGATGTTGCGGATCCCCAGGGTGCGCTTCTTCATCGCCGTGTCGAGCAGGTAGTCGGCATAGCGCTCCGCGCGCCAGCTGGAGCGGATCGGCTGCCCCTGGTTGTCCAGCACCTGGCCATAGAGGAAGGGCTCGCCCCCGGGCATGATCTCCCTGTCCGAATAGAGATCCACTTCCGCCGGATCGTCCGGGGTCAGCAGGGTCTCTATGATGGCACGGCGCAGGTGGGCACGGGGGTCTAGGCCGGAGACCGTCTCCACCATGATGCGACCACCCGAGAAGTCGATGTGGGCCCGGCTCTTGTACTGATCCGTGTACTTGACGTAGTCGAACTTGCCGGCGAACAGCGCCTCGCGCCCCCATATCTCGTTCACGTTGTGGGAGAGCGCACTGATCATGTGTTCAAAGCCGCGCACGTCCTTGCCGTTGACCAGATCATCATCGTCGCTCCCGCCGGTCTGGGGGGAGGATGAGCAGGCAGAGAGAAACAGCAGGGCGCACAGCAGCCAAAAAAATCGACCCATAAGATCCTCAAACCGGGCGGTGGGGCCGCCCGTCACTGATTGGCTCGAGCCAGGAGAGGTGCCACCGTTTGGCGCTCTCTCGGCTTACTGGCTGGGCGGGGTATAGCCGTCGATCTGGACTTCACCCGCGTCAAACAGATAGCTGACCATCTCTTTTTCCAGCAACTGGCGGTGCTCGAGGTTCATCATGTTCAGCTTCTTCTCGTTGATCAGCATCACCTGCTTCTTCTGCCACTCGGTCCAGGCTTCCTTGCTGATGTTGTCGAAGATCCGCTTGCCGAGTTCACCGGGGTAGAGTTGGAAATCGAGACCCGGCGCCTCTTTTTTCAGGCGCAGGCAGAATACGGTACGGCTCATGTTGACCTCTGTGGTTGCAAGTCGGGTTGTAAGTCCGGGTAGGCGAGCAGGCGGGCCGTGGCCGCCGCCAATCCCACCTCGGCAGGATGGCGTAAGTTATACCAGAGTCGGGAATCCGCTTCCATGAGCATGGGGGGCGGCGGCGCAGCCATTTCGATCAGCAAAGGGCGGATATCGAGGTGGAAGTGACTGAAAGTGTGGCGAAATCCAGCGAGCTCCCGATAGTCGGTGCCATCCAGCCCCAAGCCTTGCAGGCGCCCAGCCACCTCGGCGAGGGATTCCACCTGGGGGAAGCAGTAGAGCCCGCCCCAGATCCCCTGGGGGGGGCGCTTCTCCAGCAGCAGCTGATCCCCCTGGCGGATGATCAGCATGATGCCGCTGCGGGCCGGGATGCTCTTCTTCGGCTTGCTGTGGGGATAGGCGGTGGGGTTGCCCTGCGACAGCCCCTGGCAATCGTCCCGCACCGGGCAGCGCTCGCAGGCGGGCTTGCTGCGGGTGCAGACGGTGGCTCCCATGTCCATCATGGCCTGGTTGTACTGGGCCACCCCGACCCTGGGGGTGAGGCGGGTCGCCAGCTCCCAGAGATCGTTCTCCACCTGTTTCTGACCGGGCCAGCCCGCCAGCGCCAGCCAGCGGGTGAGTACCCGCTTCACGTTGCCGTCCAGGATGGCGTGGGGCTGGCCCAGGGAGAGGGAGAGCACGGCCCCGGCGGTGGAGCGACCGATGCCGGGCAGCGCCATCACCTCCTCCAGCCGCTCCGGGAACAGGCCGCCGTGCAGATCGCGGATCTGCATGGCCGCCTTGTGCAGGTTGCGGGCGCGGGCGTAGTAGCCAAGCCCGGTCCAGTGGTGCAGCACCTCGTCGATGGGGGCATCCGCCAGTGCCAGCACATCGGGGAAGCGGGCCATGAACCGCTCATAGTAGGGGATCACGGTGGCGACCTGGGTCTGTTGCAGCATGATCTCGGAGATCCAGACCCGGTAGGGGGTCTTGTCCTGCTGCCAGGGCAGGGTCTTGCGGCCGTG
The DNA here is from genome assembly GCF_033348475.1 of Aeromonas sp. XH. Taxonomy (NCBI): domain Bacteria; kingdom Pseudomonadati; phylum Pseudomonadota; class Gammaproteobacteria; order Aeromonadales; family Aeromonadaceae; genus Aeromonas; species Aeromonas sp. XH. The sequence continues at coordinate 576,589 of NZ_CP137630.1, forward strand.
GATCTGGTACCAGTCCAGAATGCGACCGGCGAAGGTGGTGTCGTTCGAATTGCTCACATTGTGCTCATGTCATGGATGAAAAAGGGGAGCTCTCGGGCTCCCTCTGAATGGACAGTGGCGGGTGATCGGCCGGTTCGGCCGGACTAACCGCGCCAGTCCTGCAGCGCCTTGAGACTGGCGTACTGGCCGCCGACCTGCAGGACGATGTAATCCTGGGCGATGGCCGCCAGCAGTACGCCCGGGGCTATCTCGTTCCCCTCTCGCCACTCCCGTCCGTTGAGTACCACGGCCCGCTTGGCCGGGTCGGAGGAGTAGTTGTGGGCGCCGTAGGTCATCTGCGGTACCTGCTGCTGCAAGGCTGAGGGCAGGGCGCTGAGGGGGATGGCGCTGGTCTGGACCTGGGCCTGCGGCGCCGTCTCTTCCACCAGCGGGGTGTTGTTGAGGGCGGCCATCAGGCGTTCGGCCAGGCTCTCGCCCTGGCTGGCGGTGGCGGTGGCGGTCGCCGGCGTCGCCGCGGCGGGCCTGGGGGCGACCACGGGCTCCGGCAGCGGCGGGGGCAACGGGCGGGTGATCATGGGCCTGGGTTCGACCCGCACGAAGGGCGGCGTCACCACCTCCTTGATCTCGACCTGCTGCTCTATGGGTTTGAGGTGATAGAGGTGCCAGCCATAGTTGGCACCCGCCCCCATCACCAGGGCAAGGGGGGCCAGCAGCCACCAGATCCAGCGGCGTCCGGGCTCCTCTTCCTGGCCCATGGGCAGGCCCATGAGCGGCATGTGGGGGGTGAACTGGGTTTGATCGGCCCGGCGCAGGGCCTTGAGCAGGGTAGACATCAGGAGGCCTCCTCCACCATGGGTTCCATGTCGTCGTCCGCCACGCTGTCGAGGTCGACCGGGGTATTGGCGCGCAGGGATTCATCCTCCAGCCTGGGCATGGGCTCCCCGGCCATCACGTTCAGGCGCAGCAGGGTATTGCTGCCGGCGATGCCGTCCGGGGTCAGCCCCTGCTCGCGCTGGAACTGCTGCAACTTGTTCTTGAGGGTGGCGTCGAAGCGGCTCACCTTGCGATCCGGCTGTTGCAGGGCCCGGCTCAGGGCGTTGTCCAGCCACTGGATCTGGGCCGGCGCGGCATTGCTGCCGATCAGGGTCAGATTGCCCCTGGGCATGCGCCAGAGCAGGGTGTAGCTGCCCCCCCAGGCGTCGGAGAGCCACTGTCTGTCCACCTGCCAGCTCTGGTTGCCGATGAGCAGGGAGGCCTTGTCCGCCCCCAGTCCCACCAGGGTGGCGTAATAGAGACCGCCCGTCTCGTCGGTCAGGCTGATGAGGGCCGGGTATTGCAGGGCCTGCAGCTGGGCCAGGGAGGCGTCCCCTTCCTGGCAGCGCAGGCCGGCGCGGGGGGCATTGTCGCAGGTCGCCTCCTCCAGCTCCGTCTGGTAGCCCCAGACCCTGTAGAGGTTCTGCATGGCCACGTCGGGTGAGATCGCCTGATTGATGGCGCGGGTCAGCTGCTCCAGCTGCTCCGGCGTGTCATCCACCTTGACCGGCACCTCCACCTTGACCAGAGGGCGGGCGGGGAAGACACCGAAGAACTGCCAGCCCCACCAGCCGGCGGCGACCAGCAGGGCGCCCGCCAGGGTCACGGTGAGGCTGGACTGCCAACTCCCCTCGTCGCGAATGCCGCTCACCTCGAAGGCGGACTGGCTGATGTCGCCGTGCACTATCTTGTGGCTGCCGCGGGCGAAGGCGGCGATCAGGGCACGGTCGCAGATGAGGTTGATGAGGCGCGGAATGCCGCCGGAGAGGCGATGCAGGGTCTGGATGGCCCTGGGGGTGAAGATGGGCTGGACGCAGCCGGCCACCTGCAGCCGGAAGCGCACGTAGGCGTCCACGTCCTGGCAGGAGAGCGGCAGCAGGTGATAGCGGGCCGTGATGCGCTGGGCCAGCTGGCGCAGCAGCGGCTGGCGCAGCATCTGCTGCAGCTCGGGCTGGCCGATGAGCACCACCTGCAGCAGCTTCTTCTCGTCGGTCTCCAGGTTGGTGAGCAGTCGCAACTGCTCCAGCACGCCGGGCAGCAGATGCTGGGCTTCATCCACCAGTACCACGCTGCGCTTGCCCGCCGCCAGGTTGACCAACAGATGGTCGCGAATGAGATCGAACAGCTGCTTGAGACTGGCTTCCTGCTCGTAGACGAGCTGGTATTCGTCGCAGATGGCCGCCAGCAGATCCCGCTCGGTCAGTGAGGGGTTGAGGATGTAGGCGATCTCGGTGTCGGCGGGCAATTGCTGCAGCAGGCAGCGGGAGACAGTGGTCTTGCCCGTGCCCACTTCCCCGGTGAGCAGCACGAAGCCCCCCCCGTCCTGCAACCCGTAGTTGAGATGGGCGAGGGCCTCTCCGTGGCGTTCGCTCATGTAGAGGTATTTGGGGTTGGGCGAGATGGAGAACGGGGGCTCCGACAGACCGAAGAACTGTGTGTACATAAGGATCCATTCCATTGTTATGGCGGCAGGTTAAAGCCTCCCCAGAGGGAAGTCAAAGACCCGGGCTCCATAAGAGGGGCTGGCTCGAACGGCGAGGGCCATTGTGCCCGGATGATGATGATCATGGACCATAACCTGAGGGCCCACCCCGGATTGGTGGAGGGGGCGTCATCGTCTCTGGCGGCCAAAAGCGGTATTATCGGAGCAGGTTTATCGAAGGAGAGTGCGCGTGCAGATTTATCTGGTCGGGGGGGCGGTCCGGGATCGCCTGTTGGGATTGCCGCAGGGAGACAGGGATCACCTGGTGGTCGGTGCTACCGTGCAGCAGATGCTGGCGCTGGGGTTCACCCAGGTTGGCCGCGACTTCCCGGTGTTTCTACACCCCAGCACCCATCAGGAGTACGCCCTGGCGCGCACCGAGCGCAAGCAGGGGCGGGGCTATACCGGCTTCGTCTGTCACGCGGATCCCGAGGTGACGCTCGAGCAGGATTTGCTGCGCCGGGATCTCACCATCAACGCCATCGCCGAAGACGAGGGCGGGCAACTGCACGATCCCTATGGCGGCCTCGAGGACCTTGAGCGGCGCTTGCTGCGCCACGTCTCCCCGGCCTTTGCCGAGGATCCCCTGCGCATCCTGCGGGTGGCGCGCTTCGCGGCCCGCTTCCACGGCCAGGGCTTCGTGGTGGCCCCGGAGACGCTGGGGCTGATGAGGGAGATGACCGACGCCGGCGAGCTCGCCCACCTGACCCCGGAGCGGGTCTGGAAGGAGCTGGAGAAGGTGCTGCTGGGGCCGACCCCCCAGGTCTTCTTCGAGGTGCTGCGTGAATGTGGAGCCCTCAAGGCGCTCTTCCCCGAGCTGGAGGCCCTGTTCGGGGTGCCGGCCCCCGCCAGGTGGCATCCGGAGATCGACACCGGCATCCACACCATGATGGTGCTGGCACAGGCGTGCCGCCTCTCCCCCGAGCTGACCGTGCGTTTCGCCGCCCTGTGCCACGACTTCGGCAAGGGACTGACCCCGCCGGCGTTCTGGCCGAGCCACCACGGCCACGGACAGAAGGGGCTGCCGCTCATTCGCGACTTCTGCGAGCGCTTCCGGGTACCGAACGAGTGCCGTGATCTGGCCCTGCTGGTGAGCGATCTGCACACCCACATCCACATCGCCTTCGAGCTCAAGCCGGCGACCCTGCTGAAGGTGTTCGACAAGGCCGATGCCTGGCGCAGACCGGAGCGTTTCGCCCAGTTGCTGGATGCCTGCCGCGCCGACTTCCACGGTCGCACCGGTTTCGAGGAGAAGGTCTACAGCCAGCCGGACTACGTGGCCCAGGCGCTGGAGGCGGCCACGGCGGTGCCGGTGAAGGAGATAGTGGCGGCGGGCTTCAAGGGGGAGGCGATCCGCGAGCAGCTCGGCAAGCGACGGCTCGACGCCATCAGCCGGGTGCGCGACGAGTGGACCTTCATCGAAGAATAAGTGCCTGTGTCGGGGCGGTTGGTGCAGCGTCATCGACCGTTTGAGGCAAAAGAGAAGCGTAAAAAAGCCCGAGTCACTGACTCGGGCTTTTTGCTGTCGCCGGGAGGCGATTAGGAGAAGCAGGCCTGCAGCACGTAGAAGATGGCGATGGCCAGGATGGCGCCGGCGGGCAGGGTGATCACCCAGGAGATCACGATATTGCGCAGCACACCCAGGTTCAGGGCGGCGATGCCGCGGGCCAGGCCTACCCCCATCACGGCACCCACCAGGGTCTGGGTGGTGGAGATGGGCAGGCCGGTCCCCGAGGCGATCACCACGGTCGCGGCGGTGGCCAGCTGGGCGGCGAAGCCGCGGCTCGGGGTCAGGTGGGTGATGCCGGTGCCGACGGTCGCCATCACCTTCTCGCCCATGGTGGCCAGACCGATGACGATGCCTATGCCGCCAAGGGGCAGGATCCACCAGGCGATGTGGCTGTTGCCGCTGATCTGGCCGGCGCTTTCCACGGTGGAGACCACGGCGGAGAGCGGACCTATGGCGTTGGCCACGTCGTTGGAGCCGTGGGCGAAGGCCATGGCGCAGGCGGTGATCACCATCAGGATGCCGAATACCTTCTCCACGTTGGCGAAGTGCATCTTGTTGTCATCCTGCGGGTTGTATTTCTGGCCGCGAATGTAGAACCAGCCGCCGATGGAGAGGGCCACCGAGATGGCGACGGAGAGCAGGATCCCCTCGCCATCGCTCAGGTGCAGGCCGACGTGGGTCAGACCCTTCTTGATGGTCACCAGGCAGATCACCAGCGCGGTCAGGAACATGTAGAAGGGAACATAGCGCTTGGCGTTGGCGAGCGGGTTGTCGGTGTTGAAGATGAGCTTCTGCACGCTGATGAACATGAAGTAGGCGATGATGCCGGAGATGGCCGGGGTGACCACCCAGGAGCCGACGATGCCGCCAAACTTGCTCCACTGCACCGCTTCCGGACCTATGCTCACCACCCCGAAGCCGACGATGGCGCCGATGATGGAGTGGGTGGTGGAGACGGGCCAGCCGAAGTAGGAGGCCAGGATCAGCCAGGCTCCCGCCGCCAGCAGGGAGGCTATCATGCCGAGCACCAGCAGATCCGGGGTATCGGCGAAGGCACTGGTGTCGATGATGCCGTTGCGGATGGTGGCGGTCACTTCACCACCGGCCAGGTAGGCGCCAGCGAACTCGAAGATCATGGCGATGATGATCGCCTGGCGTATGGTCAGGGATTTGGTGCCGACCGATGTGCCCATGGCGTTGGCGACGTCGTTCGCACCAATGCCCCAGGCCATCAAAAAGCCGAACAAGGCCGCCACGAGCACCAGGGTGGTGCCGTAATTCGCGATAATGTCCATTCAGTGTTTACCCAGTCAGTCGATTACGAACGAGCCAGCATCAATTCCAGGCGGGCGCCAACGCGCTCGGCCTGATCTGCCAGGTCACCTACCCATTCGAGGATCTTGTAGAGGAACATAACGTCGATCGGATTGTACTTGTGCTCAACGGCTTGCAGCTGTTGGCGCAGCCCGATCTGCATGGTGTCAGTATCGTCCTCGATGAGATCCAGCTGGTGGATCATCTCGGCAACCATTTCAACTTCACGTCCTTTAAAGCCGGTTTCGAGCAGCTCATCGAGTTCTTTGATGGCTTTCTCGGCCTGGGCGGTCGCATCGATACAGCGTTTGAGATAGGCCATGAAATCGGCACGCATCTCGGTGGGGAATTCCATCTTGCGGCCAAGCATGCGGCCGGAAATATCCTTGGCACGGTTGGCAATCTTGTCCTGCTGGGTCAACAGCTCCAGCAGATCGGTACGGGCGACCGGCAGGAACAGGCCGCGGGGGAGTTTCAGGCGAATTTCGCGCTTGAGAATGTCCGCTTCTTTTTCCAGCTGGGCGATCTGTTGCCGGATTTTCTCGGCATCTTCCCAGCGCTCTTCGGCAACGGCATCAAAGAAGGGAATGAGCTGCTCGCAGCACACGTGAACCTTGACGATATGCTTCTGCAGCGGCTTGATGGGGGACTTGGCAAAAAGACCCAAAATAGTATTTACTGGCATGGCCAAACCTGTGTCGGTGAAAAAACACTCGATACGATTTTATGAGGGGCGCATGGTAACCGAACTGTGCCATCAATAAAACCGTGAATTAATCCTGAATCTATCGCTGGCATTATATCCCCGCGATCCGGATCATGCCCCCCAAAGTTGCCTGCCCGCCCGGAATGACTATGCAAACTGAGATCGAGATAAAGTTTTTCATCACCAGCAATATTCAAGACTCTCTCTCCAACTTTCTGAATTCGCTTGAAATTATCTCCTCCGATCAGGCAAGGCTCGGCAATGTCTATTTCGACACCCCCGCTCTGGATCTGCGCCGCCTCGACATGGGGTTGCGCATCCGCCGCAGCGACCATTTCTCCGAGCAGACCATCAAATGCCGGGGTCAGGCGGTGGGGGGGCTGCACGCCAGGCCCGAGTACAATGCCCCGATCGAGGGTGAGCTGCCGACCCTGGCGACCTTCCCCGAAGAGATCTGGCCAAGCCTGGCCGTGCGCGACGAGATCCAGTCCCGGCTGGTGGCCCAGTTCAGCACCGACTTTCTGCGCCGCCACTGGCTGATCGCATTCGAGAGCGCCGGAGAGCGTGCCGAGATCGAGCTGGCCTGGGATCGGGGGGAGATTGTCGGCGCTCTGGGACGCACCGGGATCGACGAGCTGGAGCTGGAGATCAAGTCCGGCGAGGCCGGCGCCCTGTTCGCCCTGGCGGCGAGGCTGGCGACGCTGGGCGGGCTCAGGTTGGGGGCCCAGTCCAAGGCGCAGCGCGGTTACCGGCTGGCGGGGCTCGGCAAGCCGCTGACCGTGCAGCCCTTGCCAGATGTCGGGGGCCGGACGCAGCAGGAGCGCATCGGCCTTGGCCTGCAACACTGGCAGCACCATGAGCAGCTCTGGCTTGAGAGTGGCGATGATGACGAGCGGCAACGGGCGCTGCACGCCCTGTTGGAAGGGGTGGCCCTGGTGGCCGAGGCCGCCGGCTCCCTGACCCCGGCTCCGTCCTGGTTGCCCGGGCTCCTGGTACAGCAGCGCCTGCTGGCGGTGGCGGGGGAGGCGGGGTCACTTCGCGCCCGGCTTCATGATGCCGGTATGGTGGGTCTGCAACTGGCCATCGCGGCCTGGCTGCATCAGGAGGCCTGAGCCGGCGGCGGCAGACAAGACGGACAAAAAAGGTGAGCCTGGGCTCACCTTTTTTATGGCGTCCGGTGGAGGCGATCAGTTCACCACGGCCACGTTGATGCTGCCATTGCCCTGGGTCATGCGAACCCGGGCGCCGGGTACGAAGGTGGGGCTGGCTTTTTGCACCACCACGATGGACTCGCCGTTCTCTTTCTTGATCTCGAGCTCGACGCCATCGACCTGGTTGAGCTTGTCACCGGCCGCCTTGCCGGCGGCGGCACCGGCGATGGCACCGCCGGCGGCGGCGATGTCGCTGCCGCGGCCACCGCCTATGGTGCTGCCGAGCAGGCCGCCGACCACGGCGCCGCCTATGGTGCCCAGCACCGAGTTCTCATCGGCCTGGATCTTGACCGGGCGGGTGGAGACTATGGTGCCGTAGCTGACGGTCTGTACCTGCTTGGCGCGATCCTTGGTGTAGACATCGCCGGAGTAGACGTCGCTGTTGGCGCAGCCCGTGAGGGCTGTGGTGGCGGCCAGCAGGGTGACGAGAGCAATGCGTTTCAACATGATGGGCCTCCTGGGCAGGCATAGGTTTAATCGGGTGATGGATTCCACTTTACGCCAACCAGATTGCTCGTCAAACCTGCAAAATGTAACCATTTATGAGGGGGTATGGTGCACCATCCCCCGAACGGGTCAGCCCAGGGTCTTCTCCAGCAGCAGGCGATCCTCGCCCGGGCCGAAGTAGCCCGCCTCCTCGGCCAGCAAGGAATAACCAAGCCGCAGGTAGAGGCGCTGGGCCGGATTGGCCGGATCCACGGTCAGCCTGATCCGGGCGACTCGCAGAGTCGCCAGCCCCTGCTCTACCCGCCGCATCATGCGCTCTGCCAGACCGAAGCCGCGCGCCTCGGGCAACACGGCGAGGGACAGCAGCCAGCCCTGCGACCGATCCTGTCCCATCCCTCCCAGGGCATAGCCCAGCAGCCTGCCTTCCCGCTCCGCCACGACCAGCAGATCGGGCCACAAATCCATGGCCTGACGGAAGAAGAAGGGGGGATAGACATCCTCACCGAAGATGTCGGCGTCGAGCCGTCCTATGGCGTGCATGTCGGCGTGGGTGGCAATGCGCAAAACGGGGGGAGGCTGCATCCGGGCTCCTGGCATAAGGTCTCTGCCGCCGGGCGGCAGCACAAAAAGGGCACAGGGTAGAAGGGTGACCGGCTTGATGCAAGGGGTTGCCCCGGCCGACGGCGGGCAAAAAACAGGGCCCGCAGGCCCTGTGTCATCAGAGGAGGCTGGTCGCCTGCTCCAGCCAGGCGAGATCCTCGCCGTCCAGCAGGGGGCTAAGACGACGATAGACCTCGGCATGGTATTCGTTGATCCAGCGGAATTCCGCCGGGCTCAGCAGGCTGCGATCGATGAGGCGGGTATCGAACGGTACATAGGTCAGCCGCTCGAAGCCGAGCATCGGCAGCTCGCCGAGCTGCTCCTGCTCGGTGACCACCACCAGGTTCTCGCAGCGGATGCCGAACCCGTTTTCCCGGTAGTAACCTGGCTCGTTGGAGAGCACCATGCCCGGCTGCAGGGCCACCAGGCTGCCCTTGGGGGCGATGCGCTGGGGGCCTTCGTGTACGCTCAGGAAGTGACCGACCCCGTGACCGGTGCCGTGGTCGTAGTTGTAGCCGGCCTGCCACAGGGGCATGCGGGCCAGCACGTCGAGCTGGATGCCGGCGGTGCCGCGGGGGAAGCGGGCCTGATCCAGCGCGATGTGGCCCTGCAGCACCCGGGTGAACATGGCCTTGTGCTCATCGCTCACTTCACCCACCTTCACGGTACGGGTGATGTCGGTGGTGCCGTCCAGATACTGGGCGCCGGAGTCCACCAGATAGATGCTGTCCTGGCCGAAGGCACGCGGCGTGCCGTTGGTGTGGCGGTAGTGGCACATGGCTGCGTTGGGGCCGAGCGCCGAGATGGTGTCGAAGCTCGGCTCGACGTAGTGCTCCTGCTCGTGGCGGAAGGCTGCCAGCCGGTCGGCCAGAGTGCCTTCATCCACCCCCTCGAAGGAGCCGCTGGCGACCAGCCGGTCCAGCCAGGCGAGGAAACGGGTGACGGCGACGCCGTCGCGCAGGTGGGCGGCGCGCATGCCGGCCAGCTCCACTTCGTTCTTGCACGCCTTGGGCAGCATGGTCGGGTCCTGACCGGCCACCAGGATGGCGCCCGCCTCTTCCATGATGAGCTGGGTCCAGGCGTTGGCGGTGTTGGGGTCGGCCAGCACCTTCTGCTGATCCTCGCCGATGCGTTGCAGCACATCACCCAGCTTGTCGATGGGGTAGACGGAGACATCCTGCCCCACGTGCTGGCTGAAGGCGAAGCAGTCGATCTTGTCGGTGTCGACGAAGAAATCCATGCTGGTGTTGGCGTAGAGCACCGCAAAACCCAGCACGACCGGCAGCCGCTCCACGTCACGGCCGCGCAGGTTGAGCAGCCAGTTGATGGGCTCGGCCTGGGTCAGCAGCACCGCATCCAGTCCGCGCTTGCGCAGATCGCTGGCCAGCATCTCGCGCTTGGCCTGGCTGGACTGGCCCGCCAGTGCCTCGCTGTAGAGGATGACAGGGCTCTTGGCCGGGGTCGGGCGATCGACCCAGTGCAGATCGATGGGGTTCTCGTCCACCCGCACCAGCGCGATGCCGCGATCCGCCAGCACGGCCCTGGCGTTCTGGTACCAGGCCAGGCTGTGCAGGCGGGGGTCGAAACCGACCCGGGCGCCGGCAGGCAGCTGCTCCGCCAGCCACTGCACGTGGGGATCTTCCACCAGATGGAGAAATTCGAACAGCTCGGCCGGCGCCTGCATGCGTGCCTGCACCGTATAACGACCGTCGATGAACAGGGCCGCCCGCTGCGCCAGGATGATGGCGAGACCGGCGGAGCCGTTGAAACCCGTGATCCAGTCCAGCCGCTCGGCATGGGCGGGAATGTACTCCCCCAGGTGCTCGTCGTCGTGGGGAACGATGAAGGCGTCCAGTTCCAACGTGGCCAGTGTGGCCCTGACCTGGGCGACGCGGGTTTCAATAATCTCGAAATGATTCATGTCGTTATTGCCAGATTGTGGTGATGTGAGTGTTCATGGATGGTGGCTGCCTGCCAGGATCTGTCTGATCGACTGGCCTGCCGCCTCGATGTGTTGCTTGAGCAGCACCACTGCTTCGTGCTTGCGGCGGGTGCGGCACAGCTCCAGCAGCCGGGCGTGCTCACGCTCGGCCTTGTCCACACCGCCCTGGGCGAACAGCAGTTCGAAGCGCACATAGCGGTCGCAGCTCAGATTGATCTGGGCGATCAGCTCCAGTGCCTGGGGGCGATTGGCAGCCTGATAGAGGGTGGCGTGAAAGCGGTGATTCAACTCGGCCCAGTGCTCGATCTGGGTGCCGGACTCCAGCGCCAGATCGAACTGGGCGAGGATAGCCTCCGCCTCGGCGAAGGTGGCTTCCGTCATCTTGTCGACGGCGTGGAACAGGGTATCGGCTTCCAGCAGCGCCCGCAAATAAAAGAGCTCCTCGATGGCCGAGGCGTCCAGCATGGTGACCACGGCACCGCGATGGGCCTCGAACTTCACCAGCCCCTGGGCCTCCAGCTGCATCAGGGCTTCCCGCACCGGGATCCGGCTCACCGCCAGCTCCTTGGCGAGGGCGTCCTGACGCAGGGGGGCGCCGGCGGGAAATTCCCCACGCAATATCCGGCCGCGCAGGTTCTCCATCACCATCTGGGTGCGGGTCTTGTAGGGTGGGGTCATGATCGGGTCACAGGGGAATCGTTACAAAATTGTATATTGTATAAAGTTTGGCTGAATCTAACGCGCAAGGGGCCACAAGGCAAGGCTTGGCGGGAGTCATACGCCGCGCATCGGCCAAAAAAATACCGGTCAGCAGGGCTGACCGGTACGGGATGGGGGCTGGCGATCCGCCCGTTTTATAGCTGCGGGCCCGCCGCTACCAGGCGTTTGCCCTCTTCATTGTCGGTGAAGCGCTCGAAGTTCTTGATAAAGCGCTGGGCCAAGTCCACGGCTTTTGCGTCCCACTGGGTAGGATCGGCATAGGTGTCGCGCGGGTCGAGGATGCCCGGGTTCACGTCGTGCAGCTCGGTCGGCACCTCCAGGTTGAAGATCGGCAGTACCTTGGTCGGCGCCTGCTCGATGGAACCGTCCAGGATGGCGTCGATGATGGCGCGGGTGTCCTTGATGGAGATCCGCTTGCCGGTGCCGTTCCAGCCGGTGTTGACCAGATAGGCTTCAGCCCCTGCCGCTTCCATCCGTTTCACCAGCTCCTGGCCGTACTTGGTCGGGTGCAGGCTGAGGAAGGCCGCGCCGAAGCAGGAGGAGAAGGTCGGGGTCGGCTCTGTGATGCCGCGCTCGGTGCCGGCCAGCTTGGCGGTGAAGCCGGACAGGAAGTGGTACTTGGTCTGCTCCTTGGTCAGCTTGGCGACCGGGGGCAGCACACCGAAGGCGTCGGCAGTCAGGAAGATCACCTTGGTGGCGTGACCCGCCTTGGAGACCGGCTTGACGATGTTGTCGATGTGGTAGATGGGGTAGGAGACCCGGGTGTTCTCGGTGCGGGAACCATCGTCGAAGTCGATGGTGCCATCGGCCGCCACGGTCACGTTCTCCAGCAGCGCATCGCGACGGATGGCGTGGTAGATGTCCGGTTCCGCCTCTTCGGAGAGCTTGATGGTCTTGGCGTAGCAGCCCCCTTCGAAGTTAAACACGCCGTGGTCGTCCCAGCCGTGCTCGTCATCGCCGATCAGCTGACGCTTGGGATCGGTGGAGAGGGTGGTCTTGCCGGTGCCGGAGAGGCCGAAGAAGATGGCGACGTCGCCGTCCTTGCCCACGTTGGCGGAGCAGTGCATGGAGGCAATGCCGCGCAGGGGCAGGAAGTAGTTCATCATGGAGAACATGCCCTTCTTCATCTCGCCACCGTACCAGGTGCCACCGATGAGCTGCATCTTCTCGGTCATGTTGAAGGCGACGAAGTTCTCGGAGTTGAGACCCTGCTCCTTCCAGTTCGGGTTGGTGCACTTGGCACCGTTCATCACCACGAAGTCAGGTTCGAACGTTTTCAGCTCGGCTTCACTCGGGCGGATGAACATGTTCTTCACGAAGTGCGCCTGCCAGGCCACCTCGGTGATGATGCGCACGGCCAGGCGGGTATCCGGGTTGGCGCCGCAGAAGCCGTCCACCACGAACAGGCGCTTGCCGGAGAGCTGCTTGGTCACCAGGGATTTCAGATGTGACCACACTTCCGGGGTGATCGCCTTGTTATCGTTCTTGCCCTGGTCAGACCACCACACGGTATCCTGGGTGGTGCCGTCCTTGACGATATATTTATCTTTCGGGGAGCGACCGGTGAAGATGCCGGTGTTGACGTTGACCGCGCCGAGCTCGGTGACGACGCCACGTTCGAAGCCTTCCAGGTCTGGGCGGGTCTCTTCTGCGAAAAGCTGCTCATAGGAGGGGTTGCGAACGATTTCCTGGCTGTTTTTGATACCGTACTGGTCCAGCTTCAGTTGTTGGGCCAGGGCGGGTTCTACCACGATTGTCATTGTATTCTCCTGGGTTCAGAGGTGTGTAGGGTTCTATCTGACGTTCATGCTACCACCTAGGTGGTAGTTTTTAGCGATCGCCATCAAACTTTATAAAATAGGGTATTTTTTTGTTATTTAAGTTAAAGGCGGGTTTTGCCCGCCTTTGATTAGTGTAACTGGTTTGCATCATTACCGGGAGCCCTGCTGAACAGGGTTTCGATGTCTATCCCATCAAATTCGTAGTGGGCGCCGCAGTAGTCGCAGTGCATGTCGATCTTGCCGAGCTCCTGCACCATGGCCACCGCCTCCTCCTTCTCTATCTGCAGCAGGGCTCCTTCACAGCGGGCGCGGGAGCAGGTGCAGCGGAACTCGATGGCCTGGGGATCGAACACCCGCACCTTGTCCTGGTGGTAGAGGCGGTAGAGGATCTCTTCCGCTTCCAGACCGAACAGCTCCTCGTCCTTGATGGTGCTGGTGAGCTGCTCCAGATGTTCGAAGTCGGCGCTGTGATCCTCGCTCTGGGCGGGCAGCTCCTGCAGCAGGATGCCGGCGGCGCGGGGCTCGCCCTGATGGTGGCCGGTTCTGATCCAGAGCTTGGTGGCGAGCTGTTCGGACTTGGCGAAGTACTGCTCGAGGCAGGCCGCCAGGGTATCGGCCTCCAGGGCGATGATGCCCTGATAGCGCTCACCCTGTTCCGGGGTGATGGTGATCACCAGTTGACCCTGGCCGATCAGGCTCTGCAGCTTGCCGTCCGTCGGCAGTTCCCCTTCGTAGCGGGCCACGCCACGCAACTGCTGGTTGTGATCGCCGTTGATCACCGCCAGACGCACCGGGCCGTCCCCCTGCAACTGCACCGTGATGGAGCCCTCGAATTTGAGGGTGGCGGTCAGCAGGCTGGTGGCGACCAGCAGCTCGCCCAGCAGTTGCTGCACCTGTACCGGGTAGTTCTGGGCATCGATGATGTGACGATAGGTACGATCCAGCTGGACCAGCTCCCCCCGCACTTCGTACTCTTCGAACAGATAGCGATACAGGAGATCTTGGTTACTCATCATGTTGTCCTAGGATGTTCTTGGGGAAAATGAATACATTGTTAAACAGGTGGTTAGGAACTAATTCCCCCACCTGCCGTCATAAAGGGGCCACACAGGCAGATTAGGATTGCTTGACCTTGATCAGCTGGCGCCGCTCCTGCTTGTCGGGGCGGCGTTCCGGGCTCGGGGCAAACTGGCTGTTGAAGCGCCTGGCCTCACTGTTTTCCGCCCGCTTTTTCAGGCTGGCCTCGGTCTCTTCATAGAGCTGCTGGGCCAGGGGGGCGGACTTGCGCTGCTCGCTCACCTGCAGCACCCGTACCTCCCGTTCGTCCTGGCCCTGCCAGAAACGGACGAGGGCGCCGACCTCGACGGTCTTGCCCGGTTTGCTGCGCTGGCCGTTGTAGTGGACCTTGCCGCCGTCGATCTGATCCCGTGCCAGACTACGGGTCTTGTAGAAGCGGGCGGCCCACAGCCACTTGTCGAGCCGTACCTGAGTGCTGTTTTCTGCTAGATTTGGCATGAATCGGCTCCGTGTGGCTGAAAAGGGCGCCTGATTATACCAGAGGCAAGGGGGGGGATAGAAACAGGGAGAACGGCGGTGTGACGGGATCTGGATTTTCACCCCCTCATCCCATCCGGTCGGTTGTCTCTGGGTCCATTGCCGTACACAATAGCCAACCGACTTGGATGCCAGACAATTTTGATAAAGATGACGCTACCGTTCAGGGATGACTTGCTGAGCCCCCTTCTGGCTCGCTGCAAGGCCGTGCCACTCTCCCGTTTCAGCCAGCCTCTGTTCTGGCTGCTGCTCTTGTTGCTGGCGCAGCAGTGCGCCGTGCTCACCTGGCGCCTGTTCGAACTGGCCCAGCCATCCCGCAGCGTCCCCTGGCAGCCATCGGTCACCTCGGCCCAGGGCAGTGGCGGCAATCGCCTGGATATCGCCAATGTCAGCCGCCTCTCGTTGTTTGGCAAGGCGCAGCAGCCCAAGGGCGACAAGGTGGCAGATGCCGTCGCAGCCGATGCCCCCAAGACCCAGCTCAACGCCCAGCTCAACGGGGTGCTGGCGAGCTCCGATCCGGCCAAGTCCATCGCCATCATCGCCCACAACGGATTGCAGAACTCCTATGGCATAGGTGACTACATCGACGGCACCCAGGCCAAGATCCGCCAGGTGTTCGCCGACCGGGTCATCATCGCCCGGGAGGGGCGCGACGAGACCCTGATGCTGGACGGGGAAGAGTATGGCAAGCCGCTGCCCAGGCAGGGCACTCAGGACGACAAGCTCTCCTCGGTGCGCAGCGAGTTGCTGAGCAATCCAGGCAAGATCACCGATTACCTCAATATTTCCCCGGTCCGGGTGGATGGCCGCATGGTCGGCTATCGTCTCAATCCAGGCCGCAATCCGGAAGTGTTCAATCAGCTCGGTCTGGTCGCCAACGATCTGGCGGTCAGCATCAATGGCCTGGATCTCCGTGACAACGCACAGGCCATGCAGGCGATGCAGCAGGTGGCGGGTGCCACGGAAATGACCGTCACCGTCGAGCGGCAAGGACAGCTCTACGACGTGTATGTCGGCTTGTCAGAATAATGAATCGGAGTAGCACCAAGAATGACAAATAAAGGGAAGCACTGGCGTCTCGCCACTGTGGCGGCAGCCTTGATGATGGCCGGTTCTGCTTGGGCCACCGAATATTCCGCCAGCTTCAAGAACGCCGACATCGAAGAGTTCATCAACACGGTCGGCAAGAACCTGAACAAGACCATCATCATCGAGCCCTCGGTGCGCGGCAAGATCAATGTGCGCAGTTACGATCTGCTCAACGAGGATCAGTACTACCAGTTCTTCCTGAGCGTGCTCGACGTCTACGGCTTCGCCGTGGTGCCCATGAACAACGGGGTCCTCAAGGTGGTGCGCTCCAAGGATGCCAAGACCTCGGCCATTCCCGTGGTGGATGACAGCAATCCCGGTGTGGGCGACGAGATGGTGACCCGGGTGGTGCCGGTGCGCAACGTGTCGGTGCGCGAACTGGCCCCCCTGCTGCGCCAGCTCAACGACAACGCCGGCGGCGGCAACGTGGTCCATTACGAACCCTCCAACGTGCTGCTCATCACCGGCCGGGCGGCCGTGGTGAATCGCCTGGTGGAGGTGGTGCGCCGGGTGGACAAGGCCGGTGACCAGGACATGGACGTCATCAAGCTCAAGTACGCCTCCGCCGGCGAGATGGTGCGGCTGGTGACCAATCTGAACAAGGACGGCAGCAATCAGGGGGCCAACGCCTCCCTGCTGCTCTCCCCCAAGGTGGTGGCCGACGAGCGTACCAACTCCGTGGTGATCAGCGGCGAGCCCAAGGCTCGGGCCCGCATCATCCAGATGGTGCGTCAGCTCGATCGGGATCTGCAGAGCCAGGGCAACACCCGGGTCTTCTATCTGAAATATGGCAAGGCCAAGGATCTGGTGGACGTGCTCAAGGGCGTCAGCTCCAGCATCGCGGCGGACAAGAAGGGCGGGGCAGCGGCCACGGCCGCCGGCGGCGCCAGCATTGGGGGCGGCCAGCTCGCCATCTCCGCGGACGAGACCACCAACGCCCTGGTCATCACCGCCCAGCCGGACGTCATGGCCGAGCTGGAGCAGGTGATCGCCAAGCTCGACATCCGCCGTGCCCAGGTGCTGGTGGAGGCCATCATCGTCGAGATCCAGGACGGTGACGGCCTCAACCTCGGGGTGCAGTGGGCCAACGCCAACGGCGGCGGCACCCAGTTCACCAATACCGGCCTGCCCATCGGCCCCGCCATCATCGCGGGCAAGGATTACGACGACAACGGCAACACCGACGGGCTCGAAAACCTGCTCAGTGATTTCAGCGGCATGGCGGCGGGCTTCTACAAGGGGGATTGGGCCGCCCTGGTGACGGCGCTCTCCACCAACACCAAGAACGACATCCTCTCGACCCCGAGTATCGTCACCATGGACAACAAGGAAGCTTCCTTCAACGTCGGCCAGGAAGTGCCGGTGCAGAGCGGCTCCCAGAGCTCCACCACCAGCGATCAGGTGTTCAACACCATAGAGCGCAAGACGGTGGGCACCAAGCTGGTGGTGACGCCCCAGATCAACGAGGGGGACTCGGTGCTGCTCAACATCGAGCAGGAGGTCTCCAGCGTGGCCCAGACCCAGGCGACCGGGACCGCGAACCTGGGCCCCACCTTCGATACCCGCACCGTGAAGAACGCCGTGCTGGTCAAGAGCGGCGAGACAGTGGTGCTGGGCGGCCTGATGGACGAACAGACCAAGGAGCAGGTCTCCAAGGTGCCGCTGCTCGGGGACATCCCCGTGCTGGGCTACCTGTTCCGCTCCACCTCCAATACCACGGCCAAGCGCAACCTCATGGTCTTCATCCGGCCGACCATCTTGCGTGACGCCAACGTCTACACCGGGGTCTCCAGCAACAAGTACACCCTGTTCCGCGCCGAGCAGCTGAACCTGGCCGCCCAGGAGGGCTATGCCACCTCGCCGACCCGCCAGGTGTTGCCCGCCTACGGCCAGGATGTGATGCTCTCCCCCGAGGTGCAGAAGCAGATCGAATTGATGAAGGCGCAGCAGCAGTCGACCACTGTGGTGAGACCCATGGTGCAGCAGCCCCAGAGCCAACCCTTCGTGCAGAGCAAGCCCTGATGGCCGCCTATCAGCTCGATGGCAGCGAGCTGCCGGCCTCCTTGCCGGAACTGCCGTTCGCCTTCGCCCGCAACTTCGGGGTCATCCTGACCGAGCGCCAGGGGACCCCAGTGCTGCTCTGTCGCCAGGGCGTGACCCCGCAGACCCTGCTGGAGGTGCGGCGGGTGGCGGGCTGCGCCTTCCAGGTGGAACAGCTTGGCAGCGACGAGTTCGAGACGCTCCTGATGGCCCACTACCAGCGCGACTCCTCCGAGGCGCGCCAGCTGATGGAGGATCTCGGCAACGAGATGGACTTCTTCGCCCTGGCCGAGGAGCTGCCCCAGAGCGAAGATCTGCTGGACGCCGACGACGACGCCCCCATCATCCGCCTCATCAACGCCATGCTGAGCGAGGCGATCAAGGAGGAGGCGTCCGACATCCACATCGAGACCTTCGAGCGGGCCCTGGTCATTCGCTTTCGCATCGACGGCGTGTTGCGGGAGATACTGCGGCCCCATCGCAAGCTCGCCTCCTTGCTGGTATCGCGCATCAAGGTGATGTCGCGGATGGACATCGCCGAGAAGCGGGTGCCCCAGGATGGCCGCATCTCCTTGCGCATCGGCGGCCGCGCCGTGGACGTGCGGGTCTCCACCATGCCCTCCAGCTACGGCGAGCGGGTGGTGCTGCGACTGCTGGACAAGAACAACGTGCGCCTCGAGCTCAAGCAGCTCGGCATGACGCTCGCCAACCGCAACATCATCAGCGATCTCATTCGCAAGCCCCACGGCATCATACTGGTGACGGGGCCGACCGGTTCGGGCAAGTCCACCACCCTCTATGCGGCCCTGTCCGAGATCAACTCCCGTGATCGCAACATCCTCACGGTGGAAGACCCCATCGAGTATGACCTCGAAGGGGTGGGCCAGACCCAGGTCAACAGCAAGGTGGACATGACCTTCGCCCGCGGCCTGCGCGCCATCCTGCGTCAGGATCCGGACGTGGTGATGGTGGGGGAGATCCGCGACCTCGAGACCGCCCAGATCGCGGTGCAGGCGTCGCTGACCGGTCACCTGGTGATGTCGACCCTGCACACCAACACCGCCATCGGCGCCATCACCCGGATGAGGGACATGGGGATAGAGCCCTTCCTGCTCTCCTCGTCCCTGCTGGCGGTATTGGCCCAGCGGCTGGTGCGCACCCTCTGCCTGGATTGCCGCACCGCGCACCCGATCACCGAGCAGGAGCGCCTCGCCATGGGGCTGGATCTTCCACCGGATCAGCAGATCTGGCGCCCGGTGGGCTGCGAGCAGTGCAACCACACCGGCTATCGCGGCCGGACCGGCATCCACGAGCTGGTGGTGGTGGACGAAGCGGTGCGCGAGGCGATTCACTGTGCCAGCGGCGAGCTCGCCATCGAGCGGCTGATCCGGGCCCATACCCCCAGCATCCGCCGCGACGGCATCGACAAGGTCCTGCAGGGCCAGACCAGCCTCGAAGAGGTGCTGCGCGTGACCCGGGAAGACTGAGATGGCGGCGTTCGAATACAAGGCCCTCGACCCCAGGGGCAGGCAGAAATCCGGGGTGATGGAGGGGGACTCCGCCCGCCAGGTGCGCCAGCTGCTGCGCGAACAGGGCTTGACGCCTCTCGAGGTGAACGAGACCACAGAAAAGGCGAAGCGCGAGGCGAACCGCTTCGTGCTGTTGCGCCGCGGCGCCAGCACCGCCGAGCTGGCCCTCATCACCCGCCAGCTGGCGACCCTGGTGGGGGCCGGGCTCACCATAGAGGAGGCGCTCAAGGCCGTCGCCGAGCAGTGCGAGAAGGCCCACCTGCGCAGCCTGGTGGCCACGGTGCGCAGCAAGGTGGTGGAGGGCTATTCCCTTGCCGATTCGCTCGGGGCCTTCCCTCACGTGTTCGACCAGCTGTTCCGCTCCATGGTGGCGGCCGGCGAGAAGTCCGGTCACCTGGAGAAGGTGCTGAACCGGCTCGCCGACTACACGGAGCAGCGCCAGCACATGCGCACCAAGCTGCTGCAGGCGATGATCTATCCCATAGTCCTCACCCTGGTGGCGATCGGCGTCATCTCCATACTGCTCACCGCCGTGGTACCCAAGGTGGTGGCCCAGTTCGAGCACATGGGCCAGCAACTGCCGGGCACCACCCGCTTCCTCATCGGCACCAGCGAGCTGCTGCAGCACTACGGCCTCTGGTTCCTGCTGCTGCTCGGCCTCGCTGCTCTGGTCTGGCGCTGGTGGCTGACCGACGACAAGCGTCGCCGTCACTGGCATCAGGTCATCCTGCGCCTGCCGGTGATAGGCCGGGTCAGCCGGGGGCTCAACACAGCCCGCTTCGCCCGCACCCTGAGCATCCTCAACGCCAGTGCCGTGCCCCTGCTGGAAGGGATGAAGATCTCGGGGGAGGTGCTCTCCAACGACTACGCCCGCATGCGTATCGGTGAGGCCACCGAGCGGGTGCGGGAGGGGACCAGCCTGCGCAAGGCGCTGGATGAAACCAGAATTTTTCCGCCCATGATGCTGCACATGATCGCCTCAGGCGAGCAGAGCGGCGAGCTCGACAGCATGCTGGAGCGGGCGGCGGACAACCAGGACAGGGAGTTCGAGACCCAGGTGAACATAGCACTCGGGGTGTTCGAACCCATGCTGGTGGTCTCCATGGCCGGGGTGGTGCTCTTTATCGTGATGTCGATACTGCAGCCGATCCTGGAGCTCAACAACATGGTGAATTTATGAGGCTTAGGCGTTCGAGGGCCGGCTGGCCGTCGAACCCATGGATCACTTTCTGATGGCCCGCGCCATCTCATTCGTTAGGGAGTAAGTAGTAATGCACAGTCGTCATCGCGGTTTTACCCTGCTGGAAGTCATGGTGGTCATCGTGATCCTCGGGATCCTGGCCAGCCTGGTGGTCCCCAACCTGATGGGCAACAAGGAGAAGGCGGATCAGCAGAAAGCCGTCTCCGACATAGTGGCGCTGGAAAACGCCCTGGACATGTACAAGCTGGACAACAACCGCTACCCGACCACGGAGCAGGGTCTGGATGCCCTGGTCAACAAGCCGACCGCATCTCCCGAGCCGCGCAGCTACCGGGACGGGGGCTACATCAAGCGCCTGCCGCAGGACCCCTGGGGCAACCAGTACCAGCTGCTGAGCCCGGGCCAGTTCGGCAAGATCGACATCTTCAGCATGGGGATGGACGGGGAAGCCGGGACCGATGACGACATCGGCAACTGGAACCTGAAGGATTTCCAATAAGTGATCCCGCCGCGTCGCGCTCACCCCGTCACCCCGGAGCTGCCTGAATGAAGGTGGCCTCCTCTGCCCGTCGCCAGTCCGGCTTCACCCTGCTGGAGGTGTTGCTGGTCGCCATGTTGATGGGACGGCTCGAGGCTACCGCCATGCAGTTGGGGCTGGCGCCATGAAGCATAGTCGCCATGCCGGTTTTACCCTGCTGGAAGTTCTGCTGGTGGCCATGCTGATGGGGCTGGTGGCCACTGCCGTCACCCTCAGCATGGGGGGCGCCAGGGGGGATCGGGAACTGGACAAGCAGGCGCGCCGCTTCATGGCGACCCTGCAGCAGGCGCAGGAGTATTCGGTGATGGATGGCCGGCTGCTGGGGCTGAGGGTCGAGGAGAACGGCTGGCAGTTCATGTCCCGCGCGGCCAAGGATCGCAAGTGGCAGGCGCTGACTGGGGACAAGCTGCTGGGGCCGGTGCAGCTGCCGGAGGGGATGACCCTGGCGGTGGAGCTGGAAGGCTTCAACTGGCGTACCGAGTCGGACGAGCGCCAGGAACAGGGCCGTGCCGAAGAGGAGCGCACGCCCCAGATCTTCGTCTTCCCGGGGGGGGAGCTCACCCCCTTCGTGCTGACCCTGAGCCAGCAGGACGAGGACCTGGAGTACCTGCGCACCGTCAGGGGGGACGAGTTCGGTCGCCTCTCCCTGTTGCAGGATGAAGAGGAAGAAGAGTGAGGGGCACCAGGCACACAGGCGGCGTTCGGGTTTGCCGCACCTCTCTGGCGGGTGGCCCCGGCAGGGGGCGCGGCATGACGCTGCTGGAGGTCATGGTGGCCCTGGCGGTGTTCGCCATCGCCGGGCTGGCGGTGATGAAGACCGCCAGCGAGCACCTCTCCGGCCTCAATTATCTGGAGCAGAAGACCCTGGCGACCTGGGTGGTGGAGAATCAGCTGGTGCAGCAGAGGCTCGAGGGCAAGTGGCCGGGAGACAGCTGGGTGGAAGGGGACGAGGAGATGGCCGGACAGACCTGGTACTGGCGCTATCGCGGTGTCGCCACGGCGGACAGCAACTTCAGGGCGCTGGACATGGAAGTGCGCACCGCGCCCAAGGCAGAGAGCCCGGTGGCCATGATCCGGACCTATCTCAGCCGATGAGCAACACCCGCCCTTCCTACCACAGTGGCTTTACCCTGCTGGAGATGCTGGTGGCCATCGCCATCTTCGCCACTCTGAGCCTGGGAGCCTATCAGGTGCTGCAAGGGGTGCTGACCAGCGACGAGGTGGCCAAGCGCAAGGAGGCCCGCCTCTCCGAATTGCAACTCGCCTTCAGCCTGCTGGAGCGGGACGTCACCCAGATGGTGCCGCGCAGCGGTCGCATCGACGGCGAGAACAACAAGGTGCTGCTGGCGGCATCGCGCTTCGGCCAGCAGAGCGACGACTGGGGCATGGCCTTCACTCGCGGTGGCTGGCTCAATCCGGATGGCATGCTGCCGCGTTCCGGACTGCAACGGGTGGGCTGGCGGCTCAAGGGGCAGACCCTGGAGCGGCTGAGCTACCTCTATCCGGATCCGGCCATCGGGACCGAGCCGCGCATCCAGCCCGTGCTGACCGGGGTGACGGCGCTGCGGCTCTACTTCTACGACAGGGGGCAGTGGAAGGAGGAGTGGACCCAGCGCGACCTGCTGCCCTACGGGCTGGCGGTGGAGCTGGAGCTGGAGGATTACGGCATCATACGTCGCCAGTTCCTGATAGGGGCCGGTGGCCAGAGGGCCGAGAATGGCGGTTAGACCAATGACAGGCCCCGCCAGGCAGGGGGGCATGGCTCTGCTGGTGGTGCTGCTCATCCTGTCGGTGATGGTGATCGTCGCCAGCAACATGAGCGGCAGGTTGCAGCTGGAATTGCGGCGTACCGCCAACCTCACCCTGGGCAAGCAGGCCTGGTGGTATGCCATGTCGGCGGAGGCGCTGGTGATCAAGGCGCTGAACCAGGACTACAAGGATGATCCGGACCGGGTGAGCCTGGGACAGCACTGGGCGCGGGAGGACGGGGTCTTCCCGGTGGAGGATGGCACCCTGTCCGGCCGGGTGCGGGATCTGCAATCCTGCTTCAACCTCAACAGCCTGAGCGTGCCCCTCAGGGATGGGGAGAACGGCGACGATCTCGAGTCCCAGCCCTACCAGTTCAAGGCGTTCCGCGCCCTGCTGGCCCAGCTCGAGGTTGACGAGTACGAGGCGGTGCAGTTGACGGACGCCATCCGGGACTGGACCGACAAGGATACCCAGCTGGTCTCGAGCAACGGGGCCGAGGATGCCTACTACGAGGGGCTCAATCCCCCCTATCTGGTGGCGAACCAGCGGATGCTGGGTACGGACGAATTGCGGGCCGTGCGCGGGGTGAGCGGTGCGCTCTACGCGAGGCTCGCCCCCTATGTGTGCGCCCTGCCCAACGACAAGCTGGTGGTGAACATCAACACCATCAAGCCGGAGCAGGCGGCCCTGCTGGTGGGGCTCTACCAGGGCAGGATATCCCTCGACGATGCCAGACAGGTGCTGACCAACAGGCCCAGGAAGGGGTGGAAGAACAAGCAGGAGATGACGGAGCAGTTCCAGGTCCAGCCGGGTGCCATCACCGGGCTCGACGGGGCCCTGGACATCAAGAGCAGCTTCTTCGAGGCCCATCTGCTGGCGGAGGTGGGGGAGACCCGGGCCAGGCTCGAGACCGTCTTCCAGCGTGGCAAGGACAACAAGCTGGTGATGCTGCGCCGCCTGAGCGGCGGCGCCGAATGACAGGGAGAGGACGGGACAGACCCGTCCGTCCCGCCCCTTATCCAGATTGCAGCCCAAGGCTGCGACCCCGCCCGGCGACCTTATGCCGGCGGGCATGGCAGGAGAATGATTTGTGAGCGAGAGTCTGGTCATCCGTCTGGGGACCCATGCACAGCAGCCGGTGCACTGGCTGGTGTGGTCGACGCAGGAGCAGGAGATCATCGCCTCCGGCACCCTGGCCTCGGCCCATGCCCTCGGCGAGCTGCAGGAGCGTGCCGGCGGTCGCCCCGTGGTGACCCTGGTGCCCGGCAGCGATCTTATCTTCCGGCGGGTCAGCCTGCCGGGCAAATACAGCCGCCAGAGTGCGGCGGCCCTGCCCTATCTGCTGGAGGAGCAGATCGCCTCCGACGTGGACGAGCTGCACCTGGTGGTGCTGGGCCATCAGGGTCAGGACGTGGATCTGATGGCGGTAGACAGGGCGAAGATGCAGACCTGGCTCGACTGGTTGCAGCAGGCGGGGCTCAAGACCCTGCAGCTGCTGCCGGACGTGTTGGCGCTGCCGCTGGCCGACGATGGCTGGTCCGCCCTGCAACTGGGTGAGGAGTGGCTGGTTCGCCAGGGGCCCCGTCAGGGCATAGTGGCGGAGGAGTCCCTGCTGGCCATGCTGCTGGCGGCCCAGCCCGAGCCCGTCACCCTCCACAGTCATACCCCCATCCCCGCCATGGCGGCCGGCAACTGGCAGGCGGCCGATCCCGAACTGCCCATGCTGCTGCTGGCGAAAGGGGCGCTCGCCTGTCAGGCCAACCTGCTGCAGGGGGCCTATCGTCCCCAGACCGAATACGCCCGCTACTGGTTGCAGTGGCGCAAGGTGGCCCTGCTGGCGGGGGGGCTGCTGCTGGTGGCCCTGGCCCAGCGCGGCGTGCACCTCTATCAGCTGGCGGAGCAGGACAAGGCCCTCAAGGCGGAGATCCGGCAGGTCTACACCCGGATCTTCCCGGGGGAGAGCCGCATCGTCAACGTGCGCAGCCAGATGACCCAGCACCTCAAGTCCCTGGGGCAGGCTCCCCAGGACGGCGTCCTGTTGCTCCTGACCGAGCTGGCCCCGGTGTTTGCCGAGGTGCCCGGCCTCAAGCCCGAGGTGCTGCGCTTCGATGCAGCCCGGGGCGAGCTGAGGTTGCAGGTGACGGCCCCCGGCTTCACCGAGATCGAGCGTTTCCGCGAGCTGGCGGGCAAGCGCTTCGAGGTGCAGCAGGGTGAGGTGCGAAGCACCGAAGGCAAGGTCGAAGGGGCGCTGGTGCTCAAGGGGAGATCGTCATGATGGACAAACTGCAAGGCTGGTGGCGCGGCATCAGCGGCCGCGAGCAGCGGCTGGTGGCGGTGGGGGGCAGCGTGCTGCTCATCGGCCTCTTCTATTGGGCCATTTGGCAGCCCGTGGCCAGCCGCATCGCCGAGCGGGAGCGGCAGGTGGTGAACCAGCAGCAGACCCTGGCCTGGCTCAAGGAGAAAGGACAGGAGGTGCTGGCGATGCAGGGTGGCCAGGGCCGCCAGATCGATACCAGCGGCACTCTGGACGGGGTAGTGAACCGCACCGCTTTCAACCAGAAGATCAAGATTGCCCGGCTGCAGCCCCAGGGGCAGGAGCTGCAGGTGTGGATAGACACTGTGCCGTTCGACGATCTGCTGATCTGGCTCGCGACCCTCTCCGATCAGTACGGCGTCCAGGTGCAGATCATCGAGGTGGCCCGCGAGGGGCTGGCGCCCGGGCTGGTCAAGGTCAGACGTTTGCAGTTGAGTCGTTCCCAATGAAGCGAAAAATAGTGATCGCCAGCCTCTTCCTGCTGGCCTATCTCGGTTTCCTGCTGGCCCAGTTGCCCGCATCCCTGGTGGTGCACCACCTGCCACTCCCCCCTAACCTGGTGCGGCTGGAGGGGGTGAGCGGCACCCTCTGGAGCGGTCAGGTCGCCCGTCTGCAATACGCAAGCGAGTCGCTGACCCAGGTGCGCTGGGAGCTGAACGGCTGGTCTCTGCTGCGCCTGGCGCCCGAGGTCTCGGTCCGCTTTGGCGAGCGTGGCGGCCTCAACGGTCAGGGGGTGGTCGGCTGGAGCGGCACCGCCTTCGGCCGCGACATTACCCTGAATGCGCCGGCCTCCTGGGTGTTGGGGCGGGTGCCGATGAGGCCGCCCTTCCCCCTGACGGCGGGGGGCCAGCTGCAGCTCAAGATCGATCAGTTTGCCCAGGGTAATCCCTGGTGCGACAACCTCTACGGCGACCTCCACTGGTATGAGGCGCAGGCGGACACTCCGGCGGGCAAGCTGGCGCTGGGGGATCCCGAGATCAAGCTGACCTGCCTCGACTCCCGGCTGGTGGCCGAGATCAAGCAGGGCTCGGAGGCGGTGCAGGTGCTGGGCAAGCTGGAGCTGCAGGCCAATCGCCAGTACCTGTTCCAGGGCACCCTCAAACCCGGGCCCGATCTGCCGGACCAGATGAAGCAGGGACTCCCCTTCCTCGGCCAGCCCGATGGTCAGGGGCGTTTCCCGCTGCGCTATCAGGGTCGCATCTGACGGCTGTGACGGTTGTTTTGGCACTATGAACACCACCCCGCCCTGGCGGGGTGGTGTCGTTATGGGGCCGTGCCGCTTGGCACCGTGATCAGGTGGTTGAGAAAGAAGTGGAACAGTTCGGCCCGGGAGCGCAGGTGCAGCTTGGCGTAGAGGTGCTTGCGGTGATTCTTTACCGTACCGCTGCCAATGCCGAGCTCGGCGGCAATGGCCTCGGTGTCCAGCCCCTGCAGCAGCAGGCCCGCCACCTGGCGCTCCCGCCGGGTGAGGCTCTCGCTCCCCAGACTGGCGATGGCCTGCGCCACCGTCTCCTTGAGGTCGACGCCACCCGGCAGGGACGGGCTCAGCGCCAGCCGCGGCGTCTCCTCTCGCCAATGCTGGCGGCACAGGGAGTGCACCAGCGGAAACAACGCCTCCAGCCGGGCCAGCTCGTCCCGGCCGAGGGAACTGCGCTTGTCGAGCCGCCCCAGAAACAGCATCAGGGTCAAGCCGGCGCGCACCGGCAGGATCAGCCCCACCTCCTCCTGCCAGCCGGTGGCCTGGTAGAAGTGGTGGCGATACTCGGGGTCCAGCCGCCCCCGCGATACTTGTGCCAGGGTCCAGACCCCGGCACCCAGCCCCTGCTCCAGTGCTTGCATAAAGGGATCCCGGCTGAAGTGGCGGGTGAGGTAGCGGTCGAACAGCAGGGCTCGCTGGTGGTGCAGGTTGTCGTAGAGGTAGACGGGGCGCAGCCCCACCCCAAGCAGCAGGGCGCAGTCGAATGCCACCTGCTGCTGGATGAGGTGCACCAGGGCCGCCGGGAAGCCGCTGCCGTGCAGGGCATCGACGGCGGCGGTCAGGCTTGGGGTCAGGGTATCCGTGGCAGGAGACAGGGGCATGGCGATGGGCTCCGGGTGGCTGGGCTGGCTACCCACTATGGCCGGATGCTAGCACGGGAGTGACAAAACTGTCCCCCAGGGGACATATTCGGTGCAGGCCAGAGCGGCGAATATGTGGGCTTTTCCCCTGCTGTTGGAGTCTTCCATGATCAATCCCCATCTGCTCGACGAGCTCACCCGACGCGGCCTGGTGGCCCAGAATTCCGACCCGGCGGCGCTGGCCGATCATCTCACCACCCCGCGCACCGTCTACTGCGGGTTCGATCCCACCGCCGGCAGCCTGCACATCGGCCATCTGGTGCCGCTCCTGATGCTGCGCCGCTTTCAGCTGGCGGGTCACACCCCGGTGGCGCTGGTGGGGGGCGCCACCGGCCTTATCGGCGATCCCAGCTTCAAGGCGACCGAGCGCAACCTCAACAGCACCGAGACGGTGCAGGGCTGGGTGACCAGCCTGTCGGCCCAGATAAGAGCGCTGCTGCCGGCGAGCGAAGGGCTGGCGGCGCCGCGGCTGGTGAACAACGCCGACTGGATGGGGCAGATGTCGGCCCTCGACTTTCTGCGGGACATCGGCAAGCACTTCTCGGTCAACGCCATGCTGGCCCGGGAATCGGTGCGCCAGCGCCTCGCCCGCCCGGATCAGGGCATCTCCTTTACCGAATTCTCCTACGCCCTGCTGCAATCCCAGGACTTCGCCGTGCTCAACCAGCGCCTCGGCTGCACCCTGCAGATCGGCGGCAACGACCAGTGGGGCAACATCACCAGCGGCATGGATCTCACCCGCCGGCTCCATCAGGCGCAGGTCTATGGCATGACGCTGCCGCTCATCACCAAGGCGGACGGCACCAAGTTCGGCAAGACCGAGGGGGGCGCAATCTGGCTGGACCCGGCGCTCACCTCCTCCTACGCCTTCTACCAGTTCTGGCTCGGCACCGCGGACGAGGATGTCTACCGCTTCCTGCGCTACTACAGCTTTATGCCGCTGGCCGAGATCGCCGCGCTGGAGGCGGAGGATGCCAAGCGGCAGGGGCGCAAGCTGGCCCAGCAGGTGCTGGCGGACGAGTTGACCGAGCTGGTACACGGCAAGGGGGCGCTGGCGGCGGTGCGGCGCATCCGCGAATTGCTGTTCAGGGGCGAGGTAGCACGCCTTGGGGAAAGCGATCTCGCCCAGCTGGCGCAGGATGGCCTGCCTTGCAGTCACATCGCGGGGGAGAGGGATCTGGTGACCCTGCTGGTGGAGAGCGGTCTGGCGAATTCCAGGCGCATCGCCCGGGAGCTGCTGGCGGCGGGGGCCGTCAGCGTCAACGGCGAGATCTGCCAGGATGAGCGGTTGGGGGTGGAGGAGCGGCTGTTCGGCCGCTACCTGCTGCTGCGCCGGGGCAAGAAGCAGTATCGGCTGGTGGCGTGGCGGGGCTGAGTCGACCCGGGATCGACAAGGGCTGCCCTGGCAGCCCTTTTGTTTGCCCGCTGGGTCGGCGGTAGCTATCCGGCGTAGTTGCGGAGCATAACGGGGAAGGCGGTGAGCCTTGGCCTCACACGGTCAGCGGCAATAACTCGGCGTAGTCGCGGATCGCGGGGAAGGCGGTGATGCGCTGCTCGGGCTGGCAACTGTCCGGGTTCTGGATGGCGAGCTGGTAGCCGATGCCGTAGTCGGCGGCGGCGCGCAGGATCCGCTCGCTGTCATCCACGAACAGGGTGCGGGGCGGGTCGAAGGCCAGCCGTTCGGCGAGTGCCTGCCAGCAGTGCTGGCTCTCCTTGGACCAGCCGAGATCGTGGGTGCTCACCATGAGATCGAGGTGCTCGGCGAGGCCGAGGTGCGCATCCTTGACCGACAGGCTGGCGGGATGGGCATTGGTGAAGAGCACCAGCCGCTTGCCCGCCACCCGCAGTGCGGCCAGGAAGGGGAGGACGTGGGGCCGCCACTGGATCTTCGCCAGGATCTCCTGCTTGAGGGCGCGGATGTCGAGCCCCAGGGTCCGTGTCCAGTAATCGACGCAGTACCAGTCGAGGGTGCCGCTGACCGCGTGATAGTGCGCCTCGATCTGCGCCCTGGCCTCGGCCAGCGGCAGGCCGAGCCGCTCGGCGTAGCGTTCCGGCACCAGGGTCTGCCAGAGGTGGGTGTCAAAATGCAGGTCGATCAGGGTGCCATCCATATCGAGCAAAACGGTATCTATCTGGTGCCAGGGCAGGGGAGTCGACATGGGGCCTCGCGATGTCTGTGGGGGAGGGGAAAAACGGGGGGGCATTATAACGGATTTTTCGGGCATCTTTCCCGCCCTTGCCCCGTGGTGTTCACCCGGGGAGTCGTTTACTCTTGAAACACGATTTTTAACGAGCAGTCAGCCCCGATGAGCGATCCCCACAAGCGCAACCCCGTGCACCTCAGTGCCGAGACCATGGCGCACGACAAGAGCAAGCCCGAGATCCTCAAGGCCGAGATCGTGGCCGAGAGCCGCTTGTTCAAGGTGGAGTCCCTCCACCTGAAATTCTCCAACGGCGAGGAGCGGGTCTACGAACGGATGCGCGGCGGCAACCGGGGGGCCGTCATGGTTGTGCCCCTGTTCGATGCCCATACCCTGCTGCTGGTGCGCGAGTACGCGGCGGGCACCCACTCCTACGAGCTGGGCTTTCCCAAGGGGCTGATCGATCCGGGGGAGAGCGCCATCGAGGCGGGCAACCGGGAGCTGATGGAGGAGGCGGGCTTCGGGGCGAGCAGCCTGACCCTGCTCAAGCAGGTGTCGCTGGCGCCGGGGTATTTTTCCAGCCGGATGGACATCCTGCTGGCGTGGGATCTCTACCCCGAGCAGCGGGTCGGCGACGAGCCCGAGCCCCTGGAGGTGATCCCCTGGCCCCTCAACCGGATCGACGAATTGCTGGCGCGACCCGACTTCAGCGAGTCGCGCAGCATCAGTGCCCTGCTGCTGGCCCAACGTTGGCTGGCGGAGCAGCAGGATTAGCCCGTTCAGGGCGGTTAGGCAATCAGAGATAGAGGGAAGCACCATGCAGGAGTTGTTGGCCTGGATACCTGAGGTCAAGGCGATCGCCCGCGAAGCGGGGCGGATCCTTCACGAGATCTACCGTGGCGGTCAGTTCGAGCGCCAGTTGAAGGAGGATGCGACCCCGGTCACCAGTGCCGATCTTGCCGCCGACGCCTACCTCAAACAGGCGTTGTCGGCGCTCACTCCCCATGTGCCCGTGCTGACCGAAGAGGCGGCTGACATCCCCTTCAGCCAGCGTGCGAACTGGCGCCAGTACTGGCTGGTGGATCCCCTCGACGGCACCGGCGAGTTCATCGCCGGCAGCGGTGACTTCGCCACCCTGATCGCCCTGGTACGGGACAATGTGCCCGTGCTCGGGGTCATCTATGCCCCCGAGTCGGACCTGCTCTACTGGGCGGTGCGCGGCCACGGCGCCTTCAAGGAGGCGAATGGCGAGGTGCGCCC
Source organism: Aeromonas sp. XH (assembly GCF_033348475.1). Lineage (NCBI taxonomy): Bacteria > Pseudomonadati > Pseudomonadota > Gammaproteobacteria > Aeromonadales > Aeromonadaceae > Aeromonas > Aeromonas sp. XH. The sequence goes on from NZ_CP137630.1 coordinate 606,868, forward strand.
CATCAGCGCCATGCACCATGAACACGATCAGCCCGACTCCCTGGTGGTGGCCATCAGCCGCCGCCAGAAGCTGGAGACCCTGACCCGCCGCCTCAACCCGGCCATTCACTACGAGCTGATCCCGCTCGGCTCCAGCTCCCTCAAGTCCTGCCTGGTGGCGGAAGGTGTGGCGGATTGCTACGTGCGCCTGGGCCCCACCGGGGAGTGGGACACCGCCGCCGCCCAGTGCATCGTGGAGGCGGCGGGGGGCCGCATCCTCAGCCTGGCGCTGCAACCGCTGAGCTACAACGAGACGGAGTCGCTGGAGAACCCGGACTTCATCGTGATGGGGGACCCGGATCTCGCCTGGGGACGCATTCTGGCCCACTGACGGGTCGACAATCTCGTTGGGAATGCAATCAGGCGACCACAGGGTCGCCTGATTGCATTGGCGTGATCCACTGGATGGTCATGGGGATTTCAGGAAGATTCGCTAGTGATGGCGATAACGGCAGTGGATCATCACATCCAATCTGGCTGCACTGGCATAAGTTTCAGTTAATTCTGAAAACATACACTTCATCAAAATAAAAAATCGACACTGGTTTTAATTTTGGTTTTATATTCTTTATTTTTAGTTAATGTCGGGATTAATTGAATAATCCGGGTTGGAATTCCCTCCCAATCTCACTGGTGGATCAGGGCTTTGCCAGTGAGATCTGCCAGACTCCATTTTTGAGAATTAAATGCTAAAGGAGCACAATGTTTTTAGGTTTTAATACTACATAAAAGTGATTTATCGATGAGTTTATCTGCAGAGGTCTCGCGGGAGCTGTCCGGTTCCCCCTCCACCATGGCCAGCACCGGCTGGCGTCGCCACGATACCCACTGGGTCATCAGCCTGTTCGGCACCGCCGTCGGCGCCGGCATCCTGTTCCTGCCCATCAACCTGGGTCTGGGGGGGATCTGGCCCCTCGTCATCGTCGCCGTGCTGGCTGGCCCCATGACCTTCCTGGCCCACCGCGGGCTGGCGCGCTTCGTGCTCTCGTCGTCGCGCCCCCAGGCCGACTTCACCGAGGTGGCCGAGGAGCACTTCGGCAAGATGGCCGGGCGCCTCATCTCGGCGCTCTATTTCCTCTCCATCTTCCCGATCCTGCTCATCTACGGCGTCGGGCTGACCAACACGGTGGAGAGCTTCATGGTCAATCAGCTCGGTATGGCCTCCCCGGATCGGGTGATGCTCTCCGGCGTGCTGGTGTTCGCCATGATCGCCGTGATGCTGGCCGGCGAGAAGGCGATGCTGCGGGCCTTCGCCGTCATGGTCTACCCGCTGGCGGCGATCCTGCTGGCCCTCTCCTACTACCTCATTCCCCAGTGGCAGTGGCCGGAAATGACCGCCTTTGAAGGAACGGGCTTCTTCAACACCGTCTGGCTGGCGCTGCCGGTCACCGTCTTCGCCTTCAGCCATGCCGCCGCCATCTCGGGCTTTGCCAACGTGCAGCGCCGGGAATACGGCGAGCAGGCGGAGGCCAAGAGCGGCCTGATCCTGCGCAACACCACCGTCATGCTGGTGGGCTTCGTGCTGTTCTTCGTCTTCTCCTGCGTGCTGAGCCTCTCCCCGGCCCAGCTGGCCGAGGCCAAGGCCCAGAACGTCTCGGTGCTCTCCTATCTCGCCAACATCACCGACAACCCGGTGATCGTGACCCTGGGGCCGCTCATCGCCTTTATCGCCATCAGCTCCTCCTTCCTCGGCCACTTCCTCGGCGCCCGCGAGAGCCTGAAAAGCCTGATCGCCAAGCCCACCGGCCTGTCGCTGGCCAGGGCGGACAAGCTCGGCATCGCCCTGATGTTCTTCGCCATCTGGGGCGCCGCCGTCATCAACCCGGGCATTCTGGGGCTGATGGAGACCCTCTCCGGCCCCGTCATCGCCATGATCCTCTTCATCATGCCGGTGGTGGCCATCTACAGGGTGGAGGCGCTGGCCCGCTTCCGTCACCGTTGGGTCAACGGTTTCATCCTGCTGACCGGCGCCCTGGCGGTCTCTGCCCTGCTGTTCAGCCTGCTGAAATAAGCGTGCCAGTCAGCATCAAGGAAGAGAGGCGACCCCGGGGTCGCCTCTCTTGCCTCTGCTCTCTGGTTGCCTTGCCGTCGTCTCACCCCAGCTTGGCGCCGTTCTCCACCGCCTGTTCGGGGATGGCGATCACCACGGCGCCGTCCGGCCGGTAGAAGCCGGTCAGCAGAAACTCCGACTGGATGGGGCCTATCTGCTTGGGGGGAAAGTTCACCACGGCGACGATCTGGCGCCCCACCAGATCCTGTGGCCGATAGAGGTCGGTGATCTGGGCGCTGCTCTTACGCACCCCAAGCTCGGGGCCGAAATCCGCCCACACCTTGTAGGCGGGGCGGCGCGCCTCTGGGAAGGGTTCGACCCGCACCAAGGTGCCCACCCTGAGCTCCACCATCTCGAAATCCTGCCAGTTTATGGTCTGCATCTTGGCTCCTCGTTGCCCATACCTTGCATGAGCCTCAGCATGCCTCGAATGCCCGGGGATTGTCTTCGGCAAAGAGCCGACCGGTTACGGCAGGCGGCCGTTTTGCTGGCGCCAGAGGGAAGGGGTCAGTCCGGTCTCGGCCAGGAAGCGCTCGGCAAAGGCCCCCTGATTCTGGTAGCCGCAGCGGCTGGCCACCTCGCCTATGGGCAGGGCGGTCTGGGTCAGCAGGGTGCGGGCCAGCGCCATGCGCCGCGTCCTGAGGTAGTGGGAGACGCTCATGCCCACCTGCTGGCGAAAGGCGTGCTTGAACTGGCTCTGGCCGAGGCAGGCGATGGCGGCGAGCCGCTCGTTGGTGAGGGGGTCTGCGAGGTGGGCTTCCATATGGCGCTGCACCTTGGCGATACGAGGGGCGATGCGGGGGGCGACGGCGGGGCCCAGGTCGCGTCCCTCGGTCAGCAGCCCGAGCCACACCTGATCCATGCCGGTTACGTGGCGCCCCTCGGCCACCATGCGGTGCAGGAAGGCGAGGTAGTGGCGCTGGGCGTCATCCAGCTCGACGAAGGGGTGATCCCCCAGGGCCTCCGGCAGCCAGTGGCTCTCCTGCACCAGAAACGCGTGCACCGGGTCGGCGGCGTAGTCGTGGCGAAGGCCGGGGGCGATGATGCAGGCAAAACCCGGGGCGAGGCGGCGCCCCTGGCCCTGCACCTCGATCTCGAGGGGGCCGTCCAGGGGGATCACCAGCTGGGCATGGTCGTGGCTGTGGCTCTGCATGTCGCTCTGGTAGTGACGCAGGCTGAAAGGGGAGGCGGCAGATAAGCATGACGCGGCACCGGGCCGCGTCATCGAAGGGAAAGCATCGTTTGCCATGGGCAGCCGGATCACTCGGCGTCGAAGTCTTCGATTTCCTTGCCCAGTGCTTCCATGATGGCGCGGGCCTCGGCGGGGACGCTGTCCGGGTGATCCTTGCGCAGATCGTCGTCGCAGGGCAGCGGCTGGCCGGTGAAGGCGTGCAGGAAGGCTTCGCAGAGCAGCTCGCTGTTGGTCGCATGACGCAGGTTGTTCACCTGGCGACGGGTGCGCTCATCGGTCAACACCTTCAGCACCTTGAGCGGGATCGAGACGGTTATCTTCTTGACCTGTTCGCTCTTCTTGCCGTGCTCTGCATAGGGGCTGACGTAGTCGCCGTTCCACTCTGTACCCATGTTCCACCTGTAGTCGTTTGGCCGTGAGCGCGGATTTTAACCCTTAAGGATCTCAATGGCAATCCAACGGCAAAGCCATTTAGACGTCTAGAAGTGTTGACGGCTTTTTTAAGCTGGCGTAGTGTGGAGCACCATGGGCCGGCAGTCCGGCCAGCGAAAATGAGAGCGGGCCGGGGGCGTGACGAGACGGCCCGGCTCCGGCAACCCATCAAGGAGAGTGACATGACCCACAAGGCCACCCTGGCGGTACGCACCGGGATTGAGACAGACCAGCAGCACGGTGCCGTGGTGCCCCCCATCTACCTCTCCAGCAACTACACCTTTGCCGACTTTGGCGAGCCTCGTCAATACGACTATGCCCGCTCCGGCAACCCGACCCGCACCAATCTGGCGGACGCCCTGGCGGCGCTGGAAGGGGGCGCCGGCGCCGTGGTGACCGGCACCGGCATGGGGGCCGTTCACCTGGTGACCACGGCCCTGCTCAAGGCGGGGGATCTGCTGATCGCCCCCCACGACTGCTACGGCGGTACCTGGCGCTTGTTCGAGTATCTGGCGGCCAAGGGCCACTACCAGGTGCAGTTCGTGGATCAGGGGGACGAGGCGGCGCTGGCCGCCGCGCTCTCGCAGAAGCCCGCACTGGTGTGGGTGGAGACCCCCTCCAACCCGCTGCTGCGGGTGGTGGACATCGCCGCCATCGCCGAGGCCTCCCACGCGGCGGGCGCCCAGGTGGTGGTGGACAACACCTTCCTCTCCCCCTTGCTGCAACAGCCCCTGGCCCTCGGCGCCGACGTGGTGGTCCACTCCACCACCAAGTACATCAACGGCCATTCCGACGTGGTGGGGGGCGTGGCGATCGCGAAGGAGCCCGCGCTGGCCGACTCCCTGGTGTGGTGGGCCAACTGCCTGGGGCTTACCTCCGGCGCCTTTGACTCCTACCTCACCCTGCGCGGGTTGCGCACCCTGGCCCCGCGCCTGCGCACCCATCAGGAGAACACGGACCGCATCCTCGCCTTCCTGCAGCAGCAGCCCCTGGTCAAGCGCATCTATCACCCCAGCCTGCCGAGCCATCCGGGCCACGAGATTGCGCGCCGTCAACAGTCCGGTTTCGGCGCCATGCTAAGTTTTGAGCTCGATTGCAACGAGGCGGGGCTGCGCGCCTTCCTCGCGGCGTTGCGCCTCTTCTCGGTGGCGGAGTCCCTCGGCGGGGTGGAGAGCCTGGTGGCCCACCCGGCCAGCATGACCCACAGGGCCATGACCCCGGCGGCCCAGCAGGCGGCGGGCATCAGCGCCCAGTTGCTGCGCCTCTCGGTCGGCATCGAACACGGTGAGGATCTGGTGGCCGATCTGGCCCAGGGCTTTGAACAGGCGCAGTTGGCACAACAGGCAGAACAGGTGAAGTAATGGAACAACAACAAGGAGAGTGTGTGGTGGCGACAGAGGCAGTCTTCAAGCGGCGCCATGTGCACAAGTTCGGCGGCAGCAGCCTGGCGGATCCGGTCTGCTATCGCCGGGTCGCCGCCATCATAGAGCAGCAGGCGGGTGGTCATGAGCTGGTGGTGGTCTCCGCCGCCGGCAAGACCACCAACCGGCTGATCCAGCTGGTGGAGCTGGCCGAGGCGGGGGACGAGGCCGCAGGGGAAGCCATCACGGCCCTGCACGCCTACCAGCAGAGCCTGATCGACGGCCTGCTGGAGGGGGAGCTGCTGCTCTCTCTCAGCCAGCAGCTGGCGGATGACATGCAGCTCATCGCCAAGACCCTGGAGGGGCAGTTCGACCGCTTCGAGCGCAACGGCCTGCTCGCCTTTGGCGAGGTGTGGTCGGCGCGCCTCTTGGCCGCCCTGCTCACCAGCCGGGGGGAGCTGGCCGCCTGGCTCGATGCCCGCAGCTTCCTGCGCGCCGAGGACGGCGCTCTGGTCAAGGTGGATACCGCCCTCTCCAGCGAGCTGCTCAAGGCGCGGCTGGCGGAGCATCCCGGCCGCATAGTCGTGACCGGCTTCATCGCCGCCGACATGGAGGGGCGCTCCCTGCTGCTCGGGCGCAACGGCTCCGACTACAGCGCCAGCCTGCTGGCGGCGCTGGCGGACGGCGAGTCCACCACCATCTGGAGCGACGTGGCCGGGGTCTACAGTGCCGACCCGCGCCGGGTGAAGGAGGCTCGCCTGCTGGAGCGGCTGAGCCTGGCTGAAGCCAACGAGCTGGCGCGGCTCGGCTCCTCGGTGCTCCATTCCCGCACCCTGCAGCCGGTGGCCGACAGCCGCCAGCGCCTCACCCTGCGCTGCAGCTACAACCCGGATGAGGGCTGCACCCACATCCTGCGCCGGGCTCCACGCTCCGGCGGCGCCCGCATCGTCTCCTCGGTGGATCAGATCGCCCTCATCGAGCTCAAGGTGCTGCCGCAGACCCATTTCGATCAGACGGTGGCGGCCATCGAGGCCCATCTGGCCCGCCACCGCCTCCATCCGCTCACCCTGCAGCGCCAGCCGGATCGCCGGGTGCTGCGCCTCGCCTACACCCTCGAAGTGGCGGAGGGAGCCTTCGAGGTGCTGCGGGACTTCCAGTTGCAGGGCAACTTCACCGGCCTCATCCAGAAGGAGGGGTTCAGCCTGGTGGCCCTGGTGGGAGCCGGCGTCACCGACAACGCCGAACAGTGCCACCGCTTCTACCAGCTGCTGGCGGATCAGCCCCTGGAGTTCGTCCAGGTGGCCAAGGATGGCCTGAGCCTGGTGGCCGTGCTGCGCCAGATCGTGCTGGAGCCGCTGCTCATCGCCCTGCACAGCGCCCTGTTCAGCCGTCCCACCCGGGTCGGACTGGTGGTGTTCGGCAAGGGCAACATCGGCGGTCACTGGCTGGGGCTCTACGCCCGCGAGAAGGCGCGCCTCGAGCACGAGCTCAATCTGGCGCTCACCCTCTACGGGGTGTTCAGCTCGGAAGGGGGGTTGCTGGACGAAGAGGGGCTGGACCCGCTCAAGGTGCAGGACAACTTCGCCCCCAAACCGCTGATCTGGCCGGAGCTCTTGTCCCAGCTGGAGCAGCACGGCTTCGACGCCCTGATTGCGCTGGATCTCACCGCCAGCGAGACGGTGAGCCGCTACTACCCGGACTTCGCCCAGCTCGGCATCCACATCATCGCCGCCAACAAGTTTGCCGGCGCCGCCGACAGCGAGTTCTACCAGCGCATCAAGCAGACTTGCCGCGACCACCAGGTGCAGTGGCGCTACAACGCCACCGTGGGGGCCGGCCTGCCCATCCAGTCCAGCATCCAGATGTTGCGTCAGAGCGGCGATCGCATCCAGGGGGTCTCCGGCATCTTCTCCGGTACCCTCTCCTGGCTGTTCCAGCAGTATGACGGCACTCGCCCCTTCTCCGAGCTGGTGGACGAGGCCTGGCAGCACGGCCTGACCGAGCCGGATCCCCGGGAGGATCTCTCCGGTCAGGATGTGCGCCGCAAGCTGCTCATCCTGGCGCGGGAGGCGGGCTTCGAGCTCGACTCCGCCGACATCGAGCTGGAGAACCTGGTGCCGGTGGCCCTGCGCAAGGTGAGTGCGGATCAGTTCATGGACAGGCTCAAGGAGCTGGATGATCCCATCCTGACCGCCTTCGAGGGGGCGCGCCGGGTCGGCAAGGTGCTGCGCTACGTCGCCCGCTTCGAGCACGACGGCAAGGCCCGCGTCGGGCTGGAGGCGCTGGAGCCCCACCACCCGTTCGCGAACCTCTTGCCCTGCGACAACGTGTTCGCCATCGAGAGCGACAGCTATCGCACCAACCCCCTGGTCATCCAGGGGCCGGGGGCGGGTCGCGAGGTGACTGCGGCGGCCATTCAGTACGATCTCTGGCAGATCTGCGCCAGCCTCTGAGGCTGCATGACACGACGCAATGAGAAGAGGCGCCCCTGGGCGCCTCTTCTGCTATCGGGTGGCGGGGTTACCAGAACAGCCGCCCCAGCAGGGGGGCGAGCAGCACGGTGGCCATGCCGGCGATCATCATCACCATGCTGGAGACCACCCCCTCCTCGTTGCCCATCTGATAAGCCTTGGCGGTGCCGGCGCCGTGGGCCGAGGCGCCGAAGCCCGCCCCCTTGCCAAGGCGGCTGCGGATGGCGAGCACGGTGAGCACGCTCTCCCCCACCGCCATGCCGATCACCCCGGTCAGCACCACGAACAGGGCGGTGAGATCGGCGTTGCCGCCCACGGCACGGGTCGCCTCCACCGCGAAGGGGGTGGTGATGGATCTCATGGCCATGCTGCGCTGCAACAGCTCGGAGAGGTTGAGCCAGCGGGCCAGCAGCACCGTGCTGCCCACCGCCATCACCACCGAGGCCACGACCCCCACCGACAGGGAGAGCCAGTGGCGGCGCATCAGCCGGCGGTTCTCGTAGACGGGCACCGCGAAGGCGACGGTGGCCGGGCCCAGCAGCCAGAGCAGCCAGCGGGACTCGGCCATGTAGTCCCGGTAGGGGATGTGGAACAGCATCACCACGGCCACCAGCAGGGTCGGGGCCAGCAGCAGGGGCATCAGGGGCAGGATGCGCTTCCTGCCATAGAGCCACTTGCTGGCGTAGTAGAACAGCAGGGTGAGGGCGAAGCAGAGCAGGCCGAGCAGGGTGTCAGACATGGCGGCGACTCCGGCGGGCCAGTCTCAGTTCGAGGCGATAGACCCTGTCCACCACCAGGGCCGTGGTGCCGAGCACCAGCACCGTGCTGACGACCAGCACCACCATGATGCGCCACCCCTCCTGCAGCAGCAGCTCCTGATAGTTGACCACGGCCACCACGGCGGGCACGAAGAACAGCAGCATCTCCGCCAGCAGCCAGCGGGCCCCGGCACTGAACCACTGGGCCTTGACCACCCCGAGCAGGATGCAGACCAGCAGCAGCAACATGCCGGTGAGGTTGGCGGGCAGCGGCAGGTGCAAGGTGCGCACCGCGATGTCGGCCAGCAACCAGATGGCCGCCAGCAGGGCGATTTGGAAGGGGGTTTGCAACCAGCGAAGGCAGAGGGTTTTCATGGCGAGCGTCTTTCTGTGAACCTGGTCACAGTATAGAGAGGGCCAAAACCTGCAAAAAATGAATTTAAATTATCAAATTCATGCCAAAGAGGCATGATTGCTCCAGCCATTCCCGTCAAGAGAGCACCATGGATATCCGAGCTCTGCGTTACTTCGTCGAACTGGTGCGGGAGCAGAGCTTCACCCGTGCCTCCGAGAAGCTGTTCGTCACCCAGCCCACCATCAGCAAGATGATCCGCAACATGGAGGAGGAGCTGGGCCAGCCCCTGCTGAGCCGGATGGGTCGCCGCTTTACCCTGACCGACAGCGGCCAGGTGTTGTTCAACCGGGCCCAGACCATACTGGCCGAGATGCAGCAGTTGGAGGCGGAGCTGGCGGATCTGCAGAGCCTGCAGCACGGGCGCCTCGCCCTCGGCATTCCCCCCATGGTGGGTCACGTCTATGCGGATCTCATCCGCGCCTATCGCAGCCGCTATCCAAACGTGGAGCTCTCCATCGTCGAGTATGGCGGCCGGCGCATCGAGCAGGCGGTGCTGGAGGGGGAGCTGGATCTCGCCATCACCATGCTGCCGACCAGGGAGGGGGGCGCCCTCTGCGCCCTGGATCTGGACAGCTACCCCATCCAGGTGGTGCTGCCGGACCTGCCCCGCTGGCGCGCGAGCCGGGAGATCCGGCTGGAGGCGCTGCGGGACGAGCCCTTCCTGCTCTACACCCGGGCCTTCACCCTGAGCGAGCGGCTGGAGCAGGCCTGCGAGCAGGCGGGATTCGTGCCCCTGGTGGCGGCCCGCAGCAGCCAGTGGGACTTTCTCACCGCCATGGTGCGCAGCGGCATGGGGGTCGCCTTCCTGCCCGAGCCCATCTGCCGGCGGTTGACGCCGGACGGCCTGGTGCAAAGACCCCTGGTACCGGAGCTGAGCTGGCGGCTCGGGGTGATCTGGCCGAGCGATCGCTACCTCTCCCGCACCGCCGAGGCCTGGCTGGCCCTGTGCCGCGAAGAGGGCGGGGGTTAGTCCTGCCGGACGCCCCGAGCGGGGGCGTCATGATGGCCGATGCCAAAGTCGTCCCGGGCCGGATCATAGAGGTAGGCCTTGTAGTCGACCCCGGTGCCGGGCAGCAGGGGGTTGGTCAGCCTGAACATCTGCCGTGACGCCAGCCGGGTGAAGGCCAGGGAGGGCTGGAAGTGCTGGCGCCAGAGCCGCTTGAGGGAACCGTCCTCCCAGGCCAGTTGCAGGCCGAGCCACAGGCGCTCTCGCTCCTTGCCGTAGGTCGCATGGCTGTAGAAGGCGTGGATCAGCGGGTAGAAGAGGGTCAGATGGCGGTCGACGGCCAGCTCGGGCAGGGCGGGGTGGTGACGCTCCCACTCCGTCAGTATCTCGTTGGCGCCGCGGCAGAAGAGGTCGACCCGGCCGCGGGCCACCAGGCGAAACAGCGACTCGTAGTTGTCCACCTCATGCACCCTGAAGCCGTTGTGACGCAGGATGTCCGCATCACGCCACCCCTTGCCCACCCCCTGACTGAACCCCTGCAACTGGCTCAGGGAGCGGACGCCGGCCAGCGCCCGCGCGCTCTCCGGGCCGACGAAGCAGACCCGGTAGCTGAGAATGCCGAGATCGATGGGGAAGGGGAGCAGGCTGACCTCGGGATGCGGCCGCTCCTGGGGCCAGCTGTCGACGATGAAGAGTGCGCTCCTGCCCGGTTTCTGCACCTCGAGCCGCATCCTCGCCTTGTTCATCCTGACTGAGTCGAGCAGTTCGTAGTCACCGTATTCGGGGCGGGTCTTCTCCAGCGCCAGCTGCATCGCCGCACGGTAGTAGTCCATGCGGGCGTCCTCACTGCTTTCCGGGCCGATCAGCGTGTATCGGGTGGCCGCCATCGGGGAGGACGGGAGGGTGAGCGCGAGGAGGAGGAAGAGGAGTCGGTGCATCTGGGCCGGGTTCTGCAGCGTCGTTGCGCCCAGTATAGTGCGGCCTCTCCCGTGGACCCAGCGCTATCGGGCCCTGGCACCTCTGACCTGTTGGGGGTCAGGTCAGACGGAGCGCATGAGCTGACCCAGATGGCGACATAGTTGGCGCAGGGTCTGGTTGTCGAGGCTGGCGAAGCCGAGCAGCCAGCCCTCCCTCTCGGGGGCGGCGAGGTGAAACTGGTGCAGGGGGCGCAGCCCCAGCCCCCTGGCGTTGGCGATCTCTGTCCAGCGCGCCTCGCCGCCAGGGGGCAACTGCACGGCGCACTGCAGGCCGGCACCGCTGTGGATGGGGGTGAGGGCGGGACAGTGCTCGGCCAGCTCCGCCAGCAGCAGGTCCCGCCGGCTCTGGTAGACGAGGCGGCTCTGGCGCAGGTGGGTGGCGAAGTGCCCGCCCCGGATGAAATCCGCCGTGACCGCCTGCTGGAACTGGTTGCTGTGGCCGTCGACCGCGGCCCGGGCCCGGCTGAAGGCCTCCATCAAGGGGCGTGGCAGCACCAGATAGGCGAGGCGCAGCGAGCCGAACAGCACCTTGCTGAAGGTGCCCACATAGAGCACCCGCCCCTGGCCGTCCAGCCCCTGCAGGGCGGGAAGCGGTCGCTTATCGTACTGGTACTCCCCGTCGTAGTCGTCTTCCAGGATCCAGGCGCCGTGGCGCTCGGCCTCCCGCAGCAGCGCCATGCGGCGGCTCAGGCTCATGGGCACGCCGAGGGGGTACTGGTGGGCCGGGGTGCAGTAGATGAGTCTGGGCCTGGGGTGAGCCCCCGCCGGTTGCAGACCCTCCTCGTCCACCGGCACCGGATGGATGCGGGCCCCGGCGCTCTCCATGGCGGTGCGGGCCCCCGGATAGCCGGGGTCCTCCACCCAGACGGTGTCGCCGGCGTCGATGAGCAGCTGGGTCGCCAGCAGTATGCCCTGCTGGGAGCTGGTGAGGATCAGGATCTGATCCGGCTCGCACACCACGCCGCGGGACTGCACCAGGTAGCTGCTGATGGCGGTGCGAAGGGCGGGCAACCCTCGCGGATCCCCGTAATTCATCCAGTCACAGGCGCGCTCGCGCCACTGCTGCTGCATCAGTCGGCCCCAGAGCGCCTGGGGGAAGAGCCGGGGATCCGGCTGGCTGGAGGCAAAGGAGCGGCCCACCTCGGGCACGTCGTGGCAGGCCCCCCCGTCGGCCATCTCCTGGCCACGGCGGGAGAGGCCCGCCGCAGACTGGGCCGGGCGCGGCGCGGGGCGCACCGCCGCCAGGGCGACGAAGCTGCCGGCCCCCACCTTGCGCACCAGATAGCCTTCCGCCTCCAGCCGGCCATAGGCCAGCTCCACCGTGCTGCGGGAGACGCCGAGATCCCGGGCCAGGGTGCGGCTCGCGGGCAGCCGGCCGTGCAGGGGCAGGTGGCCCGCCAGAATCGCTTCCCTAAGAGTGCGCACCAGCTGTTCGTGGAGCGGCAGTTCGCCGTGCGGTTGATTGGCAAAGAGAGTCGGCAGAACTGTCATGGCTGGCCTCCTCCGTGCTGGGGCAGGTGACCCCTCCATCCGGACATCGCCTCCCGCAGGGTGCGCACCCGCTGTTCGTGGAGCGGCAGCTCGCCCTGTGCCTGGCTGGCGAAGAGCGTGGGCAGCACTGTCATGAGGGGCTCCATCGGAATGAAATTGGTCTGCCTATATTGGCGAAATTGGTCGGCGTGGCAAGGCCATTTTGTCGCTACATTGGTGGACAGGCAGTGACGCCCATTGGCGGCACTATTGGCAACACAAGGAGTCTGCATGTCGGAATACAGCGCCACCATCAGTTGGCAGCGGGGGGCTGGCGAGCCCTTCGTCGATCAGCGTTACAGCCGGGCCCACGAGTGGGCATTTGATGGCGGGGTCAGGGTGCCGGCCTCCTCTTCCCCCCAGGTGGTGCCTCTGCCCTGGTCGGTGGCCGAGCACGTGGACCCGGAGGAAGCCTTCGTCGCGGCCCTCTCCAGTTGCCACATGCTCACCTTCCTCTGGCTGGCGGCGAGGGCGGGGTATCTGGTGGAGAGCTACCGGGACGAGGCGGTCGGGCTCATGGCGAAAAACGGGCAGGGCCGCCTCGCCATGACCCGGGTCACCCTGCGTCCCAGGGTGGTCTTTGGGGGCGAGCAAAAGCCCACCTATGAAGAGCTGGCGCAACTGCATCACCAGGCCCACGAGGAGTGCTTCATCGCCAACTCGGTCAACACAGTCGTCACCACAGAAATAGCGCTCTAATCACAAGGAGATTCAGGATGAGTCATGTATTGCGTACCGGGGTGGCGAGCCCCGTGGAGGCCAGCGCCTTCTTCGAGGCCCAGTTGAAGTTTCGCACCGACCCGGCGGATCTGGCCGCCGACCTGCTGGCCGGGGAGGCGGGTGAAGGGGGCCGCATAGTGGTCATCGACACCCGCTCCCCCGAGCACTATGCCGAGGGGCACATTCCCGGTGCCCTCTCCTTCCCTCATCGCACCATGAGCCCGGCCACCACTGCGGGGCTGGCGCGGAACAGGGTCTATGTCTGCTACTGCGACGGCATCGGCTGCAACGGCTCGACCCAGGGGGCCTACAAGCTGGCGTCCCTCGGATTCGAGGTCAAGGAGCTGATCGGCGGCCTGCACTGGTGGCGCCAGGACGGTTTCGCCGTCGCCACCGGCAGCGAACCCGGCGTCTTGCTGGAGGGGGGGATCGCCTGTGCCTGCTGATACCTGCCCGAAGGGGGATGCCCCCGTCACCAACCGCTTTGGTCAGCCCCTGGGACAGGCGCTCCCCGAGTGGCGCGGCGCCGAGTTCCCCCCTCATCGGGTGCTGAGCGGCTGGGGCTGCCGCCTGGAACCGCTCGATCCCGAGCGCCACCTGGCCGATCTGTGGCTGTCATTCAGTGCAGACAGCGGGGCCATGTGGACCTATCTCACCAGCGGCCCCTTCGCGGACGATGCGGCCATGGGGGCCTGGCTGCGAGGGGTCGCCGCCAAGGCCGATCCCCAGTTCTATGCGATCAAGGATGCGGGGAACGATCGGGCGCTGGGGCTTGCCAGCTACCTTCGCATCGACCCCGCCGCGGGCAGCATGGAGGTGGGCTGGCTGCACTTCTCGCCGGCCCTGCAGCAGTCGCGGCTGGCGACGGCGGCCATGGCGCTGATGATGGCCAATGCCTTTGCCCTGGGATACCGGCGCTACGAGTGGAAGTGCAACGCGCTCAACTGGCCTTCGCGCCAGGCGGCGCTGCGCCTCGGTTTCAGCTATGAGGGAACCTTCCGCCAGGCGCGGGTGGACAAGGGCCACAGCCGGGATACGGCCTGGTTCTCCGTCATCGACGGCGAGTGGCCCGCCCTGCAGCACTGCTTCGCGCGCTGGCTGGACGACGCCAACTTCGACGAGGCCGGGCGCCAGCGGCTGCGGCTCTCCGAGCTGACCGCCGCCTGCCGCGCCAGGGGTGATGTGGCCGGCCCGGCAGACTGATAAGCGTGGCAGACCCATGACGCGAGAGAGGCCCCGGATGACGGGGCCTCTCTCGTGCACGCCGCGGCTCAATCGTGATGGTCTCCGATGGGAGCCGCTATCCACTTCAGCAGGCGCACCATGTCCTCGGGCGCCACCCCGACGGAGAGGCCGCGCTTGCCGCCGCTCACCAGGATCTCGTCAAACGCCATGGCGGAGTCGTCCAGCACGGTCGGCAGCAGTTTCTTCTGGGCCAGCGGGCTGATGCCGCCCACCTTGTAGCCGGTCAGCTTCTCGGCCTCCGCCGGCTTCATCATCTCCACCTTCTTGAGGCCTGTGGCCTTGGCGAGCTGCTTGAGGCTGCACATGCCCGATGACGGGACTATGGCGACCACCGCCTGCTTGTCGTGATGGGCGAGCAGGGTCTTGAACACGCGCGCCTCGGGCAGGCCGAGCTGGGTCGCGGCGTGCTTGCCGAAATCGTCGTGGGCCTCGCACTCATAGGGGTAGAGCTTGTGGGGGATCTTCAGCTTCTTCAGCAGGTTGATGGCGGGTGTCATGGGGTCTCCTCGAACCGTGGCAAGGCCAGACAGTCTGCGCCCGGGAGCCAGATGTGGCAAGTATCAGCCTTTCCCCCCATGGGGACCGCTGTTAGCGTAACCGGATGCCGGATCCTATGATCTGAGCTCTTGTTCCCGCATTCCACCGCGATGCGACGGCGATCGAAAGGAATCGTAGCCATGAATACCCCAGCAATCCGCTCTCGCGATATCGACGCGTTCGATCGTTATGAGGCCCTTGCCCGGCTGACCGCCCTCGACCGGGCCTACGGCATGGTCGAGTTCGATCTGGATGGCCGCATGGTGTCGGTCAACCCGCTGTTCTGCCGCATGTTCGGCTATGCCCCGGAGGCGTTGGTGGGCCAGTCCCATCTGCTGCTGTTGCCACCGGAACTGCACGCCGAGCACGGACGCTTCTGGCAGGGGGTGCTGAAGGGCGAGATCCACTCGGGGGCGTTTCGCCGCGTCATGCAAAATGGCGACACCCTCTGGATCCACGCCACCTACATGCCCGTCACCGACGAGGCGGGGACCCTGCTCGGGGTGGTCAAGCTGGCCCACGACATCACGGCCGAGGTGCTGGCCAAGCAACGGGTCGAACAGCAGAGCCAGCTGTTCGACATCGTCGTGGCCGCCCACCAGAGTTTTCTGCTGGACCGCAATCTGGGGTCGGCCTGCGACACCATCTTCGAGCGGCTGCTGAGCGTCAGCCAGAGTTCCTATGGCTTCATCGGCATCATGCAGTACGAGGAGGGGCGGCCCAGCCTCTACATCCCCTCCATCTCCAACGTCTCCTGGGACGAGGCGACCCACGCCTGGTACGAGCAGCAACGCCAGAACCGGGGCGGCCTCACCTTCAGCAAGCTGGACAACCTGTTCGGCCATGTGGTGACCCACAATACCCTGGTGTGCTGCAACGATCTGCCGAGCCATCCGGCGAGCCGCGGCGTCTCCCCCCGGGGCCACCCCCATCTGGACAGCTTCCTCGGCATTCCCATCCGCCACAAGGGAGAAGCCATCGGGATGATCGCCCTGGCCAACCGCCCCGGCGGCTTCGACGAGACCCAGGTCACCCTGCTCGAACCGCTCACCACGGCGCTGGGCACCCTGATCCACGCCCGCAATCTGGAGGACGAACGCAGCCGAATGGAGCGGGTGCTGCGCTTCAACGCCGAGCACGACTTTCTCACCAAGCTGCCCAACCGCAGCAGCTTCTTCCATCAGGCCAAGGTGCTGCTGGACCACATCCAGCAGCACCCTGCCGAGGGAGAGGCCTGCTGCCTGGCCCTGATCGACATCGATTTTTTCAAGCAGATCAACGACGAGCATGGCCACCTTGCCGGTGATGCCGTGCTCGAGGCGCTCGCCAGCCTGCTGATGCAGGCGGTGCGCAGCAAGGATCTGGTGGCCCGCTTCGGCGGGGAGGAGTTCATCATGCTGCTGCGGGGGACGACCCTGGAGGAGGCCCATGCCATCATGGAACGCATCCGGCAACTGGTCGAGCAGCACAGCTTCGCCTATCAGCGCCAGGCGATCGCCGTCACCATCAGCGTGGGCCTGACCCCCTACCAGATGAGCTATCGCCGCATGGATGACTGGCTGCAGTGCGTGGATCAGCGCCTCTACGAGGCCAAGCGCTGGGGACGCAACCGGGTTGCCTAGGAGGCCTGGGCACTGGAAACAAGAAGGGCGCCAATATGGCGCCCTTTCGCTTGAGGGGTTGATCAACCCGTGTTGCGCATGCCAGCGGCGATGCCGGCGATGGTGACCATCAACGCCTGATCCAGCTCGGGGTGCAGGGTCTCCGGATGGTTGCGCGAGCGGCCAAGCAGCTCGACCTGCAACACGTTGAGCGGGTCCGTGTAGGGGTTGCGCAGCTTGATGGACTCCTTGATCCAGGGCTGATCGTCCAGCAGGTCGCCCTGCGGGCGCAGTTTCAGCACCACCTGGATGGAGTCGGCAAGCTCCTGGCGCAGCTGTCTGCCCAGTGCCCACAGATTCTCCGGCACCAGGCGGGTGTCATAGTACTCCGCCAGCCAGAGATCGGCCTTGAGGAACACCATCTCCAGCATCTCGAGGCGGGTGCGGAAGAAGGGCCACTGGCGGCTCATCTCGTCCAGCACGGCCTTCTGGCCGTCGTCGATGGCCTGCTGCAGCCCCTTGTGGGCGCCGAGCCAGGCCGGCAGCATCAGCCGGTTCTGGGTCCAGGCGAAGATCCAGGGGATGGCGCGCAGGCTCTCGACGCCGCCGTTGGGCTTGCGCTTGGCAGGGCGCGAACCGAGCGGCAGCTTGCCGAGCTCCATCTCCGGGGTGGCGGCGCGGAAGTAGGGCACGAAGTCCGGGTGACCGCGCACTATGCTGCGGTAATGATCGCAGGAGACGGTGGCCAGCTGCTCCATCACGGCGCGCCAGCTCTCCTTGGGCCTCGGCGGTGGCAGCAGGTTGCCCTCCAGCACGGCGCTGGTGTAGAGGTTGAGGCTCTGGAAGGCTACCTTGGGCAGGCCGAACTTGAAGCGGATCATCTCCCCTTGCTCGGTGACCCGCAGGCCGCCGCGCAGGGATCCCGGCGGTTGGGAGAGGATCGCCTGATGGGCGGGGGCGCCGCCGCGACCCACGGTGCCGCCACGGCCATGGAACAGGGTGAGGCGGATGTTGTTGGCCTCGGCCAGGGCCACCAGGGATTCCATGGCGGCATACTGGGCCCAGCCGGCGGCCATCATGCCCGCGTCCTTGGCGGAGTCGGAGTAGCCGATCATCACATACTGACGGCCCTGGATGTAACCGCGATACCAGTCCACAGACAGCAGGCGCTCCATCACGGCGGTGCCCGCCATCAGGTCTTCCTGGGTCTCGAACAGCGGGGCCACCGGCATGCGGAACTTGCAGCCGGCTTCCTTCAGCAACAGCTGCACCGCCAGCACGTCGGACGGCGCGCCGGCCATGGAGATGATGTAGATGCCGAACGCATCCGGGTCGTGACCGGCGATCACCCGGCAGGTGTCTATGGTCTCGCGGGTCTCGTCGCTCGGCTCCCAGTCGGTCGGGATGAGGGGGCGGCGGGAGTTCAGCTCGCGCAGCAGGAAGGCCTGCTTGTCCTCCTCGCTCCACTCGGCGTAGTCGCCCATGCCGAGGTAGCGGGTCAGCTCGGAGAAGACCTGGCCGTGGCGCTCGCCATCCTGGCGGATGTCCAGCTTGACCAGGTGGATGCCGAAGCAGGCCAGCTTGCGCAGCACGTCCAGCAGCATGCCGTCGGCGATGTTGCCCATGCCGCAGGCGTGCAGGGAGTGGTAGCAGAGCTCCAGGGGCTCGCGCAACTGGGCGGTGCTCTTGACCATATCCCGGCTCTCGCTCGCCTGGCCCTGCACCTTGGCGGTCAGGAATTCCTGGGTCTCGCGCAGCTGTTCGCGCAGCTCGCGCACCAGGGCGCGGTAGGGTTCGGGGTTGTCGCCGACCCGGGCACGTACGGCCTCGGTGCAGTCGGCCATGGAGAGCTCGGAGGTGAGCTCCTTGATGTCCTTGTAGAACAGGCTCACCGCCATCCAGCGGCCCAGCTCCAGCACCTCGGCGGTCACCTTGGCGGTGACGAAGGGGTTGCCGTCGCGGTCGCCGCCCATCCAGGAGGTGAACTTGACCGGCGCGGCATCCAGCGGCAGCCGCACACCCAGGTGGTGTTGCAGGCGCTCGTCCAGATTGCGCATGAATTCGGGAATGGCCGGCCACAGGCTGTTCTCCACCACGGCGAAGCCCCACTTGGCCTCGTCCACCGGGGTCGGGCGCTGTTCGCGGATCTCGTTGGTGTGCCAGGCCTGGTTGACCAGCTGCTCGATGCGATTGAGGATCTTGTCCCGCTCGCGGGGCAGCAGATCGGAGAGTTCCAGCGCCTCCAGGCAGTCGTTGAGCTGCACGTGCTTGTGGATCAGGGTGCGACGGGTCACCTCGGTGGGGTGGGCGGTCAGCACCAGATCGATGTCCAGCTCGCGCACGGCCTGGATGATGGCCTCCTGGGACAGGTTGGAGGCTTTCAGCTTGTCGAACATCTGCTCCAGCGGATCCGGGGTGCAGACCTGCTCTTCGCAGCGGCGGGAGATGGTGTGGAACTGCTCCGCCACGTTGGCAAGGTTGAGGAACTGGCTGAAGGCACGGGCCACGGGCAACAGCTCGTCATCGGAGAGGGTGCGCAGGGTCTCGAGCAGGCGCTCTCTGTCCGCCTCGTTCCCCTTGCGGGAGGACTTGGCCAGTTGACGAATGGTCTCGATCTTGTCGAGGAAGGCCTGCCCCTGATGATCCTTGATGGACTTGCCCAGCAACTGGCCCAGCATGCCTACGTTGGCCCGTAGTGCGGCGTACTTTTCGTTCATTCCACATCCTTATTTTGTTGGTGCCTCCTGACCTTCCGGGATGGGAGGCGACCTCACTTATTGTTGTGCGATTACAACATATGCTCCGTCATCTTAGGGGGACAATCTACCCAGATTGTCTGCGCAAGGTCAAATAACAAGCCGATTCAGAAGATGTATTTCCCTCACCTGTCCCGTCCCGGCATGTCATGTAACTTACTTACATTCTCCCGGTTGGATGCAGAAGCGCCGGATCAGGTGCTGCAGCACCGCCGTGGTCGGTTTGACGAACGACAGATCCAGGTATTCATCGGGCTGGTGGGCCTGGGCGATGTGGCCGGGGCCCATCACTATGGTCTCGCAACCAAGCTGCTGGATAAAGGGGGCCTCGGTGCAATAGTTCACGGACTCGGCGGCCCGGCCGCTCGCCCGCTCGGCCTCGCGCACCAGATCCGAGTCATCCTTGCAGGCGTAGGCCGGGATGGGCTCGTGCAGGTGCTGCAGGTGCAGGCAGCCCGGCTGGTGGATCTCGATGGGGGAGAGCGCCTCTTTGAGCATGCCCATCAGCTCGTCCGGCCCCACCTGCGGGGTGGGCCTCATGTCGATGTGCAGCTCGCAGCAGCCGCAGATGCGGTTCGGGCTGTCGCCCCCATGGATGTAGCCCAGGTTCAGGGTCGGCTGGGGCACGGCGAAGCGGTGATCCGCGTACTTCTCCTTCAGATCCTGCTGCAGTTTGAGCACCTGGCCCATGGCCTTGTGCATGATCTCCATGGCGTTGACGCCGTTGGCGGGATCCGAACTGTGGCCGCTTCGGCCCGTGATGCGAATAGCCTCGGACATGTGTCCCTTGTGGGCCACCACGGGCACCAGCCCGGTGGGTTCCCCGATCACCGCGTAGTCGGGCTTGAGCTCGGCGGCCGCGGCGATGGCGCGGGCCCCCGCCATGGTGGTCTCCTCGTCGGCGGTCGCCAGGATGCGCAGCGGCTTGCTGAGGGTGGTGAGATCGATCTCCTTCAGCGCCTCCACGATAAAGGCGAAGAAGCCCTTCATGTCGATGGTGCCGAGCCCATACAGGCGGTTGCCCTCCTCGGTCACCTTGAAGGGATCCTTGTTCCAGGCCCCCTCGTCAAACGGCACCGTATCCGTGTGGCCCGCCAGCAGCAGTCCCCCCTCGCCCTGACCATAGGTCGCCACCAGGTTGAACTTGCCCGGCAGATCCGGCAGCGCCGTCACCTCGCAGTGAAAGCCCAGCTGGCCGAACCAGTCGGCCAGCAGCCGGATCACCGCCTCATTGCTTTGATCCCAGCGGGGATCCGTGCTGCTGATAGAGGGAATCGCAATAATATTCTTATAAAGTGAAAAAAAATCCAGATTGGCCATCAGCTCCTCCTTGCGTCCCCGGGTTCTTTCTGTTAGAAAATACAAATGCAAAGTGAGTGCATGAATATTCTATTCGAGTGCTCAGCGACATGGCCTCTAGTTGTAAGGGAAAGTTAATGTTCTGTCACCTGCTCTGTAACCGACGACGCATATCCGCCTGAATTGCCCCTCCGCACTCGTTGCATCAAAGGGGCGATAGCCGACCCCTTGCACCGCAGCAGCAGGCTGCGAATTTCGAACCCAGACTTGGAATACTCAAACATGCTCAATACCGTTATCGTCGGTGCCAGTGGCTACGCGGGGGCCGAACTGGCCGCACTGGTCCAGAACCATCCACAGCTCAAGCTGTTCGGCCTCTATGTGTCGGCGGGCAGCCAGGACGCCCACAAGCGCTTCTCTTCCCTGCATCCCCAGTGGGTTGGCGAGCTGGATCAGCCGCTGCTGCCCCTGGACGACGACGGCATGACCCGGATCCTGACCCAGGCCGACCTGGTGCTGCTGGCCACCGCCCATGAGGTGAGTGCCGAGCTTGCGCCCAAGTTCCTGGCCAAGGGGCTGCCGGTGTTCGATCTCTCCGGTGCCTTCCGGGTCAAGGATCAGCAGTTCTACGCCTCCTTCTACGGCTTCACCCACGACAGCGAGCAGTGGCTGGATCAGGCCGTCTACGGTCTGGCTGAGTGGAATGCCGAGGCCATCAAGGCGGCCCAGCTTATCGCCGTGCCCGGCTGCTACCCGACCGCCTCCCTGTGCGCCCTCAAGCCGCTGCAGCAGGCCGGGCTGATTGCCAAAGAGTGGCAGCCCATCATCAACGCCGTCTCCGGTGTCTCCGGGGCCGGTCGCAAGGCGGCCATCAACACCAGCTTCTGCGAGGTGAGCCTGAGCCCCTACGGCACCTTCAATCACAGACACCAGCCGGAGATCAGCCATCACCTCGGCAAGGGGGTGCTGTTCCAGCCCCACCTCGGCAACTATGTGCGCGGCATCCTGGCCACCATCTATGTGCAACTGGCGGACGGCGTGACTCAGACCCAGGTAGACCAGGCCTATCTCAAGGCCTATGAAGGCAAACCCCTGGTACGCCTCACCGGCCAGATGCCCTCCATCCGTGGCGTGGCAAACACCCCTTACTGCGACCTCGCCTGGCAGCAGCAGGGCAACATGCTGGTGGTGGTCTCCGCCATCGACAACCTGCTCAAGGGCGCAGCCTCCCAGGCGATGCAGTGCATAAATATCAAGTTTGGTTTTGAACCGGCCACCGGCCTGATTTAACGCTTTAAGGAAGGATCGAGAAGATGGACAAGCAGACGCTGGTAATCAAGTTGGGTGGTGCCCTGATCGAGAACGACGAGGCCCTGACCGCCCTGTTCGCCACCCTCAAAAGCTTCCTAGACGATCAGCACAGACCCCTGGTGCTGGTGCACGGTGGTGGCTGCCTGGTGGATGACCTGCTCAAGGGCCTGGGGATGACCTCCACCAAGAAGAACGGCCTGCGGGTGACCCCGTTCGAGCAGATCCCCGTGATTGCTGGGGCCCTGGCCGGGACCGCGAACAAGATGATGATGGCCAAGGCCATCTCCACCGGCATTCCGGCGGTGGGGCTCTGCCTCGCCGACGGCGGTCTGTGCCAGGTGACCCAGCTCAGCCCGGATCTCGGTGCGGTCGGTGACTGCAAACCGGGCAACCCGGCGCTGGTGGCCGCCATCCTGGGCCAGGGCCTGCTGCCTGTGGTGAGCTCCATCGGCATCACCGCCGAAGGTCAGCTGATGAACGTCAACGCGGATCAGGCGGCCACGGCGATTGCCGAGGCCCTCGGCGCCGATCTGGTGATGCTCTCCGATGTGAGCGGCATCCTGGACGGCAAGGGCAAGCTGGTGCCCCAGCTCGACAAGCAAACCGCGCTGGATCTGATGGAGAAGGGGGTGATCAGCGATGGCATGGCGGTCAAGGTGAAGGCCGCCCTGCACGCCGCCGAGACCCTGGGCAAGCCGGTCTGTGTCGCCAGTTGGCGCTACCCGGATCAGCTGCTCAAGCTGCTGGCGGGCGGTGCGGTCGGCACCCAGGTCACGATCTGATTTTCACCGGGAAAAGGACAATCCGATGCAACATCTTCTGAAAGACAGCGATTTAAGCAAGGCCCAGATCGAGGCGCTGATCGCGCTAGGCAAGGCGGTCAAGGCGGATCCGAAGAAATACAGCCAGGCCCTGGCCGGCAAGAGCGTGGTCACCCTGTTCGAGAAACCCTCCCTGCGCACCCGGGTCACCTTCGACATCGGGATCAATCGGCTCGGCGGCCACAGCGTCTACCTGGATCAGCAGAACGGCGCCCTGGGCAAGCGGGAGTCGGTGAAGGATTTCGCCGCCAACCTGTCCCGCTGGTGCGACGCCATCGTCGCGCGGGTGTTCGATCACCAGACCCTGGTCGAGCTGGCCGAGTTCGGCTCGGTGCCTGTGGTGAACAGCCTGTGCAATCTCTACCACCCCTGCCAGGGGCTGGCGGACTTCATGACCATTGCCGAGCACTACGCCGATCTGTCCAAGGTGAAGCTGGCCTATCTCGGCGATGGCAACAACGTCAGCCACTCCCTGCTGCTCTTGGGGGCTCGGCTTGGCACCGACGTGACCCTGGTCTGCCCGAAAGGCCATGGCCCGGACACCCAGATCTTCCTGCAGGCCCAGGCGCTGGCGGCCCAGTCCGGCGCGCACATCAACATCAGCGATGACGTGGGCGCCATCGAAGGCTTTGACGTGGTTTATACCGACACCTGGGTTTCCATGGGTGACAACACACCAATGGAGCAGGTAAAAGATATCTTCATGCCTTATCAGATCAACCAGGCCCTGCTCGATCGCACTGGCATCCAGCACGTGCTGCACTGCCAGCCGGCGCACCGGGAGCTGGAGATCACCTCGGAGGTCATGGACGGCCCAGCCTCCCTCATCATGGATGAGGCAGAAAACCGGATGCATATCCAGAACGCCGTGCTGCTGACCCTGTTCGGACAGGGCCAGAAGTAATCCGGCAACCGACCCGGAATCACACTTTTTATCGAATCATCATGGAGAGAAGTAAATGAGCGGAATCAACAAGATCGTACTGGCTTACTCGGGCGGACTGGATACCTCGGCCATCATTCCCTGGCTGAAGGAGCACTATGACGCCGAGATCATCGCCTTCGTCGCCGACGTGGGCCAGGAGCGTGACGATCTGGAAGGGATCGAGCAGAAGGCCATCGCCTCCGGCGCGGTCAAGTGCATCGTCAAGGATCTGCGGGAAGAGTTCGTCAAGGAGTACGTCTACCCGACCCTGAAGACCGGCGCCGTCTATGAAGGCACCTACCTGCTGGGTACCTCCATGGCCCGTCCGGTGATCGCCAAGGCCATGGTCGAGGCCGCCCTGGCGGAAGGGGCCGATGCCATCTCCCACGGTTGCACCGGCAAGGGCAACGATCAGGTGCGGTTCGAAGGTGCGGTGGCCGCCCTGGCTCCCCAGCTGAAAGTGATCGCCCCCTGGCGGTTGTGGGACATGCGTTCCCGGGAAGATCTGCTGGCCTATCTGGAAGCCCGCAACATCCCCTGCAAAGCGACCCTGAAGAAGATCTACAGCCGTGACGCCAACGCCTGGCACATCTCCACCGAGGGTGGCGAGCTGGAAAGCACCTGGAACGAGCCGTCCGAAGCCGTCTGGCAGTGGACCGTCTCCGCCGAGCAGGCACCGAACGAGCCGGAGTACGTCAAGCTGACCGTGGCCAAGGGTGAAGTGGTCGCCGTGGACGACCAGCCCCTGACCCCGCACCAGATCCTGACCACCCTGAACGAGCGTGCCGGCAAGCACGGCGTGGGCCGGGTCGACATCACCGAGAACCGGATGGTGGGCATGAAGTCCCGCGGCTGCTACGAGACCCCGGGTGGCACCGTCATGGTCGCCGCACTGCGCGCCGTGGAAGAGCTGGTGCTGGACAGACCGACCCGCGCCTGGCGGGAGAAGCTGGGTGCCGAGTTCTCCCACCTGGTGTATGACGGTCGCTGGTTCACCCCGCTGTGCAAGGCCATCGTCGCCTCCGCCAACGCCATCGCCGAGGAGCTGGATGGCGAGGTGATCCTGAAGATGTACAAGGGTCAGGTCACCGCGGTGCAGAAGAAGTCGCCGAACAGCCTCTACTCCGAAGACTTCGCCACCTTCGGCGCCGACGAGGTGTACGACCAGAGCCATGCCGAAGGCTTCATCCGTCTCTACACCCTGGCGAGCCGGATCCGCGCCATGAAGGAGCAGCATCAAGCCATCGGTGGCGACCATACCCACGGTTGAGTCGTCGCTGTGACCCGTTGATTCGAGGGGGCATGGCCCCCTCTTTTACAGGCAGAGAGGCCCTTTGCCATCATCATCGGGTGTGACAAGAGCGGCTGCGCCCTGGCCGCTTCTGTGAGATAACAGGCTCGCAGGAAAACCAGGCAAGATTTCAAGCTCGACGGCGCAAGACGCCGCCGGCAACGCATTCAAGGAGAGCAGTATGGCACTTTGGGGTGGACGCTTCAGTCAGGGAGCCGATAGCCGGTTCAAGCAGTTCAACGATTCCCTGCGGTTCGATTACCGCTTGGCGGAGCAGGATATCCAGGGCTCCATGGCCTGGGCTCGCGCCCTGGTCAAGGTGGGGGTGCTGACCGCCGATGAGCAAGGAAAACTGCAGCAGGCGATGGAGGTGCTGCTCGCCTCGGTGCAGCAGGATCCCGAGCAGATCCTGAGCTCGGATGCCGAAGACATCCACTCCTGGGTCGAGGGCAAGCTGATCGATGCCGTCGGCACCCTGGGCAAGAAGCTGCACACCGGCCGCTCGCGCAACGATCAGGTCGCCACCGACCTCAAACTCTGGTGCAAGGCCCAGGGCGAGCTGCTGCTCGGCGCCATCACCGCCCTGCAACAGGGGCTGGTCGCCTCCGCCCGTGCCAACCAGGCCGCGGTGCTGCCGGGCTACACCCACCTGCAGCGGGCCCAGCCGGTCACCTACGCCCACTGGGCCCTGGCCTATGTGGAGATGCTGGAGCGGGATCACTCCCGGCTGCAGGATGCCCTCAAGCGCCTCGACACCAGCCCGCTCGGCTGCGGCGCCCTGGCGGGCACCGCCTACGCCATCGACCGCGAAGCGCTGGCGCTCGACATGGGCTTCAGTGGCGCTACCCGCAACAGCCTGGATTCGGTCTCAGATCGGGATCACGTGGTGGAGCTGATGCACGTGGCGTCGCTGTCCATGGCGCACCTGTCCCGCTTTGCCGAGGACCTCATCTTCTACAACACCGGCGAGGCGGGCTTTGTCGAGCTGTCCGACGCCGTTACCTCCGGCTCGTCGCTGATGCCCCAGAAGAAGAACCCGGACGCGCTCGAGCTCATTCGCGGCAAGACAGGCCGGGTGGTGGGCGCCCAGATGGGCATGCTGATGAGCCTCAAGGCGCTGCCCCTGGCCTACAACAAGGACATGCAGGAAGACAAGGAAGGGCTGTTCGACGCCCTGGATACTTGGCACGATTGCCTCGACATGGCGGCCCTGGTGCTGATCGATCTGAAGGTCAATGGCGAGCGCACCAAGGCGGCGGCCCAGGGCGGCTACGCCAACGCCACCGAGCTGGCGGACTACCTGGTGGCCAAGGGCATCCCGTTCCGCGAGGCGCACCATATCGTCGGCGAGACCGTGGTCTACGCCATCAGTGTGAAGAAGCCCCTGGAGGAGCTCTCCCTCCCCGAGTTCCAGCGCTTCAGCCCCGTGGTGGGGGAGGATGTCTACCCGAACCTGGAGCTGGAGGCGACCCTGGCCAAGCGGGTCGCCAAGGGGGGCGTCGCTCGCGAGCAGATAGCGGCAGCCCTGACCGCCGCCGAGGCCTGGCTGGCCAAGCGGACAGGTTAATGCCTCAGCGGGTCTCTTCGCGATAGATAGAAAGCAAAACGGCAACCAAGGGTTGCCGTTTTTTTATGGGCACGCTTCGGCGCAGTGGGGCGCGTTGGCAAGGAGATGTTCAGCCCCTGTATCCGGCGCTGGCCTGATGCACGGCGTCCGTGAGCAGTCGCTGCAACTGGCGCTCGGCCTCGCCGGCTTCGTGGCCGGCGCCGAGCAGCACCACCCCCAGGGTGCCCGGTGAGGGCAGTGCGCCGCCGAGGGAGGCGAGGCTGGCCGGCATGCCGATGGCGGAACGCACCGTGGTCCCGAGCCCGGCCTGCACGGCGGCCCAGATCCCGCCCAGGCTCTGGCTGGTGAAGGCAATGCGCCAGGGGATCCCGGCATCGTCGAGGGCACGGATGGCCCTTGCCCGCATCAGGCAGGGGGCATCGAAGAGCACCAGGGGCAGGGGCTCCCCGCGTGCCAGCAGCGGGTTGATGTCCCAGTCCGGGTGAGCAATCCATTGCAACTGCACTATGTCGATGAGGTGGGCATCCACCCCGTCCTCTAGCGGTTGCCAGGCCAGAGCCATGTCGAGGGTGCCCTCCCTGACCCCCTGCACCAGGGCCCCGTTGCGATCGATGCGGGTCGTCATGCGCAGGGCCGGGTGCTGGCGACAGAGGGGCCCCAGCACGGCGGGGAGCAAAGATTCGCCGAAGTCCTCCTGCACCCCGAGGCGGATCTCCCCTTGCAGCAATTCCCCTTTCAGAGCGAGCACGGCTTCGTCATTGAGCTCCAGCAGCCGCTTGGCGTAGCCCAGCAGGCGCTCGCCGCTGGCCGTCGGCACCAGGTGACGGCCCTGCTTCATGACCAGATCGGTGCCGCACTGCTGTTCGAGTTTTTTCAACTGGGCGCTGACCGCCGAGGTGGAGCGGCACAGCCGCTGCGCCGCCAGTGCAAAGCTGCCGCACTCCAGCCCCAGCACGTAGCTGCGCAGGGCATCGAGGTCCAGGCTGGGGGGAAGGGGTGACATAACGATCCTTATAATTGGGATTATTGGTCTTGAATATTTTGATTTTTTAAATTGTAGCAGTGGGAGAGAGTGGCTTCATCCACCAAGGAGATTGCCATGACACCCGATGTTCCCGATCGCGCCACCCTGGCGCAGCTTGCCCCCCGACTCGCCGAGCGTCTTGATGCCGAGGCGTGGCGCTTCGGACGGGGTCTGATGTTCCGGCAGGGGGTGATCTTATGATCGCCATGCACTACAGATTCACCCTGCCGGCGGACTACGACATGGCGCAGATCGAGCAGCGGATCGCCAGCAATGGCGCCAGGCTCGACGGCTTTCCCGGTCTGCTGTTCAAGGCCTATCTCTACAGCCGCCAGGACGATGCGGCCCTGCCGGGGCAGGAGAACCGCTATGCCCCCTTCTATGTGTGGCAGAGTGTCGAGGCGATGCACGGTTTCCTGGTGAGCGAGGGATTCGCGGCGCTCACCCGGCATTTCGGCTGGCCCCATATCGAGACCTGGCATCTGCTGTCAGCCCCGCAGATGGAGGTGCTCGAGCGGGCCAGGGTGGTCATCTTGCGGCGCACCCCCATAGCGGCCCATCACCCCCTGGCGGCGTTGTCCACCAAGAGCATGCTGAGCGGCTGGGACGTCTCCCGCTGGCAATGGCTGGAGGTGGATTTCTTGGCGTCGCTCCCACAAGTGATGCCGGTAGGGGCCGATGCCTATCACATCGGCTATCTGGCCAGGGGCATCCCTTCATCCTGAGCAAGCGACGACGGCCAGGGCTTTCTTCGGTGGTGCTCGGCAGGCAAACTCGAGACTATGCTTCCCCGTCACGGGAGCATACCGACGGGATTAGTACGGACACTCCACCAAGAACCAAGGACCTCTTATGTATCTGCCCCCCCATTTCGCCGTCACCGAGCCCGCTGCGCTGCATCAGCTGATCCGGGCCCACCCTCTGGGGGCCCTGGTCACCCATGGTGAGCTGGGGCTCGACGCCAACCATCTGCCGTTCGAGCTGGATGCCGGGGAGGGGGGACAAGGGGTTCTGCGGGCCCATGTGGCCCGCAACAACCCGCTCTGGCAGGAGGTGAAAGACGGCGACGAGGTGCTGGTGATCTTCCGCGCCGCCGAGGGTTATATCTCCCCCAGCTGGTATCCGGGCAAGCAGGTGCATCACCAGCAGGTGCCCACCTGGAACTATGCCGTGGTGCACGCCCATGGCCGTATCCGGGTACGGGACGATGCCCGCTTCGTGCGACGCCTGCTCGCCACCCTGACCCGCACCCAGGAGGCCGCCGAGCCCAGGCCCTGGAAGATGGCGGACGCGCCGCGTGACTATCTGGAGGCCATGGTGGCGGCCGTGGTGGGCATCGAAATCGAGATCGACCGCCTGGTGGGCAAGTTCAAGCTGAGCCAGAACAAGGAGGCGGCGGATCGGCAGGGGGCCATCGCTGCCCTGTTGCAGCGCGGGCAGGAGGCGCTGGGGGAGGCGATGCAGAGTCCGCCCCCGCCGGCGTCGGGCTGATCCCGGCACCGGAAACGAAAGACGGCAACATCGGTTGCCGTCTTTGTCGGGACTGGCCTCACAGTTCCCGGAAGGGCCGACGCTTCTCCTCCTCCAGCATGATGGCCTCGAGGTTGGCGACCCGCTCCTGCAGCTCCTTGATGATCATGTCCTGCTTGCCGAGACGGTCGGTAATGCGGGCGTCCCCCATCTGGTAGCGGGCACGCTTGCCGAGATAGCCGAAGAATACGCTGATAAAGACGATCAGGACTATGCCTGTCCACATGGTCATGAGTGACTCCTTGCCTATGCCTGAACGGGAGAGATCATCTCCCGGTCTTCCGTTGTCTCATACCCGCCCATGGGCGGCAATGCCCGCCTTGGTGGTTCAGAACCCCTGCCAGAGCGGCCAGACGAGCCAGATCCCGAGCAGCAATAATTGCCCCCAGACGATGGCCCAGAACCGCAGGTGATAACTCCCCTTCTGGGTCTTGTGGCGCAGCCACTGGCGGGCCACCAGGGCACCGGGCCAGCCCCCGCACAGCTCCAGCAGATGGAGGCGGGCCTCGGGCACGCGCCAGCCGCCGCGCACCGCCTGGCGCTTGTCCCAGGCGTAGGCGACCAGGGTCAGCAGGCTCATCAGCAGGATCAGGGCCAGCGGCCACCAGTTCGCGTTCCGCACCCCGAGCCAGCCGGCCCAGCCCAGGGGCAGCAGGGCCAGCACCATCATGACAGCAGCGCCGGATCCCGGGGCTCGCCCGGGCTTAAGGTGCGGATCACGCGAGCCGGATTGCCGACGGCGACCGAATCGGCAGGGATGTCCCTGGTCACCACGGCGCCGGCCCCTATGATGGTGCGCGGCCCTATGGTGACGCCGGGGCAGATGATGGCGCCGCCGCCAATCCAGCAGTCATCGCCGATGCGTACCGGCTTGTTGTAGGCGGTCCAGTTGCGCCGCTCCTGGAAATCCATGCTGTGGGTGGCGGTGTAGATCTGCACGTTGGGGGCCAGCAGCACGTGGCTGCCGATGTGCACCTCGCCCACGTCGAGTATGGTGACGTTGAAGTTGAAGAAGGTCTTCTCGCCGATGTGGATGTTGCGACCGAATTCGCAGGTGAAGGGGGTGCTGATCCAGCAGGAGTCGGGGCAGTGGCCAAACAGCTCGCCGCAGATCTGCTGGCGCAGGGGTTGATCCCCTGCCGTGGAGGCGTTGAGCCGTGCCAGCAGCGCCTGGCCGCGGATCCTGTCGTTCGCTATCTCCTCGGTCTGGGTGAGAGGGCCGCCCGCCAGAATCCCGTCCCAATCGCTCGCCATGGTCATCTCCTCGTGCTGCAAGAGGGGGCAGTATACGTGACAAGGGGGAGGGGAGTCAGTCTGTCACCCCGGGGAGGTGATCCCCGTCATCCTGCCGGCCAGACCAGGGGCAGGATCAGCAGGACGGAGAGCAGGTAGGGCAGCATGACCCTGAGCCCCAGGCGGCGGCCGCCGATCACCAGCGCCAGCAGTCCCTTCACCAGGGAGTTGACCAGGCCGGCGAGCAGTATGCCCCGGGCGGCCACCTCCAGGGCCAGTTCCTTGTGGGAGAGCTGGGAGAGGGAGAGGGTGATGGCGTCCACGTCCGTGATGCCTGAGACCAGCGCCAGCAGATAGACCCCGGAGTCACCCACCTTGCTCTGCAGCAGGGTGGCCATGAAGCCGATGAGGGCCAGCAGCAGGCCGAACTTGATGGCGGTGGCAAGATCCAGCGGGTTGCTGGTCCTGGGCTGCACCGGGTTGTCGGTCATCTCCTCCCGCTGGCGCCAGAACCAGAAGGCGAAGCCGTAGACGATGGCTGCCAGCAGCAGCAGGGGGGCGGCCAGGCGCATCGCCAGCTCGCCGTGAATGAGCAGCACCAGCACCAGCAGCCGCAGCCACATGGTGGCCCCCGCCAGCAGGATGCCGGTGGCCAGCAGTCGCTCCAGACCTCCCTGCTCCCTGTTGAGGCGGGCAAATTGCAGGGTGAGGGCGGTGGAGGAGGCGAGCCCCGCCAGCATGCTGGTGAGCACCAGACCGGCACGGGTGCCGAGCAGGCGCACCGCGAAGTGACCCGAGAAGGAGATCCCCGCGATGATCACCACCATCAGCCAGATCTTGAAGGGGTTGAAGGCGTCGAGGGGGCCCATCTCCGCATCGGGCAGCACGGGCAGCAGCACCAGGGAGATGAGCAGGAAACGCAGGGTCGCGTGGAATTCCGTCTCGCTCAAAAACAGCATGCCCTGCTGGATCTTGCCCTTGAGCCCCATCAGCAGCGCCGCCAGCACGGCGCAGGCCACCGCCTCGCTCGGGCTCTGCAGCACCGACATCAGCCCCAGCAAATAGGTGAGCACCATGGCCACCGAGCTGGTGAGACCGAACTCCCCTTGCCAGCGCAGGGCCAGCCAGACCGAGAGGCCGCAGCCGATCACCACCGCCAGCAGGCCGAGCAGGGCCAGCCAGGGCCCCAGGGTCGGCAGCAGCAGGGCGCAGACCCCGCCGAGCAGGCCGATGAGGCCATAGGTCCGCATCCCGGCGATGCGCTGGTTGTCACCCAGCTGGCGTACCTGCCAGCCCCGCTCCAGTCCGATGATGAGCCCGATGGCCAGGGACACCAGGGCGCCGTAGACGGGCTCCGCCTCTATCCACATGCTGCTCTCCTCTCGTTGCCGTGTCTGTGAGGATGGCACAGACAGCCCCCGGGCAGGGGGAGCTGGCTCACAGAGCCGGCGACCCGTCTGGCAAACAAAAAAAGGCGCCACCCGGAGGGGACGCCTGAAAGGTCAAACCTTGCGGTTTGCGGACCAACGGAACCAAAGATCACACACTTCACACTCAGCACTTCCCTCGGCAGGCTCAGCCCTGCCACTTGCCTCCTTCCACTATCACGTCGTTGGGATCGGTATCGGCGCTCAGTTTGTCGCGCACATACTGGTCGTAGAGTTTCAGCAGGTACTTCTCTTCCCCCAGCTTGGCGAGGCGGTCGTTGACCCAGTCACGCAGCTCGATATTGCCCTTCTTCACCGCCGGCGCTATGGGGTCTTCCGAGCCCAGCTTCTCGGGCAGCACCCGATAGCCCGGGTTCTCCTTGGCCCAGCTGAAGAGCACCAGGTTGTCCTGGGCGTAGGCGTCGCCACGGCCCTGGGCCAGCGCCTGCAGGGATTCGGAATTCTTCTCGAACTTGAGCACTTGCCAGTCCGGGTGGTTGCGGGTCAGCCAGATGTCCGCCGTGGTGCCGGTGGTCACGATCAGGGTCTTGCTGGCCAGATCGTCGAGCTTCTTGGCCGGGCTCCCTTGTGGCACCAGCACCTGTACCGCCACTCGCAGGTTCGGGTTGGTGAAGTCCACCACCTGGCGCCGCTCCGGGGTCACCGTCATGTTGGCGAGGATCAGATCCACCTTGTCGCTCTGCAGGAAGGGAATGCGGCTGGCGGGCTCCACCGCCACGAACTCGACCTTGTTCTCGTCCCCCAGCAG
Organism: Aeromonas sp. XH; assembly: GCF_033348475.1. Lineage (NCBI taxonomy): Bacteria > Pseudomonadati > Pseudomonadota > Gammaproteobacteria > Aeromonadales > Aeromonadaceae > Aeromonas > Aeromonas sp. XH. Next base: position 639,095 of record NZ_CP137630.1, read on the forward strand.
GTCCTTGGCGAAGCGGCGACCGAGATCGGTGTCGAAACCCACGTAGTTGCCCTTCTCGTCCACATAGCCGAAGGGGGGCTTGTCGGTGAAGACGCCGACGATGAGCTTGTCGCGTTCCTTGATCTTGGCAAGGGAACCGTCCGCCGCCTGGGCGCCGCCGCTGGCGAGGCCGAGGCCGATCAGGGCGCTAAACAGAACCGAGGTGATTTTTTTCATGCTGACTCCTTTCGTTTGATGACAGTTGTATAAGAAAACTTGGCGAGGAACTGGCGTGCGCGCTGGCTGCGCGGGTTCTCGAAAAATTGATGGGGGGCTGCCTGCTCCAGGATGTGGCCGCCGTCCATGAAGACGATGCGATCCGCCACCGCCCGGGCGAACGCCAGCTCGTGGGTGACGATGAGCAGGGTCATGCCGCTGCCGGCGAGATCCCGGATGACCTCCAGCACCTCCTGCACCATCTCGGGGTCCAGCGCAGCGGTCACCTCGTCAAACAGCATCACCTGGGGGTTCATGCACAGGGCCCGCACTATGGCGATGCGCTGCTGCTGGCCGCCGGAGAGCTGGCGCGGATAGTCATGGCGCCGCTCCCACAGACCGATGCGGGTCAGCAGCTGTTCCGCCTGCAGCAGGGCCTCGGCCCGCTCCCGTTTCTGCACCTGAAGAGGGCCGAGCAGCACGTTCTCCAGCACCGTCAGGTTGGGAAAGAGGTGATAGCTCTGGAACACCATGCCGATCCGCTGGCGCAGCCGCTGCCAGTCGGTGCTGGCATCCAGCCGCTCTCCATCGAAGCGGATCTCGCCCCCCTGAATGGGTTCGAGCCCGTTGAGGGTGCGCAGCAAGGTGCTCTTGCCGCAGCCGCTCGGCCCCAGGATGACGATCACTTCCCCGGTGTTCACCGTGAGGCTGACCTCATCCAGTACCCGGTTTTGGCCGAATTGTTTGCTGACGGCATTGAGCTCAAGCAGAGGTGTCATACCGCATTACCCCCATTGTTGCTCCAGCCGGCGCGAGGCGAGCGAGAGCGGATAACAGACCAGAAAAAAGAACAGGAACAGCAGACCGTAGATAAGCAGCGAGCCATAGGTACGCTCGATGATCTGCTGGCCCACCTTGATCACCTCCACCACCCCGATCAGCACCGCCAGCGAGCTGGTCTTGATGATGCGGGTATGGATGTTGATGGTCGGCGGCGTCAGCCGCTGCAGCGCCTGGGGCAGCAGCACGTGGCGATAGAGCTGCCAGCGGGAGAGCCCGAGCGCCAGACCGGCCTCCTGCTGGCCGCGGGCGAGCGACTTGAGGCCGCCGCGCACCACTTCGCCCACCTCGCTGGCGCCCCACAGGGCCAGCACCAGCACGGCGCACCAGAAGGCCGGGATATCCAGGCCGAAGAAGATCGGCAGCCCGAAGAAGAAGAGGTAGAGCCAGACCAGCACGGGCACTACCCGAAACAGCTCCAGATAGACTCGCAACACTCCCCGAGTCAGCCTTCCCCCCTGCTGGGCCAGCACGCCGTAACCGACCCCGCCCAGGGTGGCGAACAGGATGGCGAGCAGCGAGATGGCGAGGGTCTGGCCCGCGCCCACCGCCAGCAGCGGCAGCGCCTGCGTCAGCTGCTCAGTGACCGGACTGACCATATCGATCCCTCCTTTTCTCTGCATCGGTGTCGGATGGTGGCAGCAGGACGATCGATGCCTGCATCAGCGATTCAGTGACCGAACTGACCATATTGCAGCCTCCTTTCAACGACGCGCAGGGCAAGGGACAGCGGCAGAAAGATCAGCACGCACATCAAGATCAGCACCGCCAGCATCTCGTAGGTCTTGTAGTAGAGGGCGATGTAGTTCCTGGTGGTGTAGAGCAGCTCGGGCACCGCCACCGCCGAGGCCACAGTGGTCTCTTTCAACAGGAAGATGAAGTTGGCAAAGAGCGCCGGCAGGCTGGCGAGCCAGGCCTGGGGCAGCTGCACATGGCGCAGCAACTGCCAGCGGGAGAGGCCGATGGCCCGCCCCGCCTCCAGCTGGCTGGGGGGCACAGCCCCGATGCCCGCCCGCAGCGCCTCGGTCAGGTAGCCGCCACCGAGGAAGGTCATGGCGATCACCACCGTGGCAAATCCGGAGAGCGAGATGCCGAGCGCCGGCAGCCCGAAGTAGAGAAAGAACAGCTGGATCAGCAGCGGCGTGTTGCGGGCCAGCTCCACATAGGCGCGGATCACCCGGGTCAGCCAGGGCCGGTGCAGGCCGAGCAGTGTCACATTGAGCAGGGCCACGACGAGCGAGGTGAGGATCACGATGGCGCCGAGCTGCAGGGTGACCCAGACCGATTGGCCGAAGGCCGGCAGGGTGCTGAGGACAAAGGACCAGTCGAAGCTCATGCCGGGATCCTCCCGTCGCGGCGCAGCCGCTGGGGCACGACCGTGATGGCGTCCGGGTACTTGATGCCGGCGCCGGTGTTGAGCACCACCACCCGCTCGCCCCCCTGGATCCAGCCCGATTCCCGCAACTGGCGGGCGGCGGCGAAGGCGGCCGCCCCTTCCGGGCAGACGAAGCTGCCTTCCTGGGAGGCGAGCTGGCGAATTTCTGCCTGGATGGCCCTGTCGTCCACCGCGACGGCGCAGCCCTCGGTGCGATAGAGGGCGTCCAGCACCAGAAAGTCCCCCAGCGCCTTGGGCACGTTGATGCCAAAGGCCAGGGTCTGGGAGTCGGGCCAGAAGCGAGACTCGTGCTTCCCCTGCTGCCAGGCCTGGACTATGGGGGCGCAGCCGCTCGCCTGCACCGCCACCAGCCGCGGCAGCGGCCCCAGCTCCTGCAGTTCCCGCAGCGCCTTGTAGATGCCGATGAGGCCGACCCCGCCGCCGGTGGGGTAGAGGATGACGTCCGGCAGGGTCCAGCCGAGCTGCTCGGCGATCTCCAGCCCCATGGTCTTCTTGCCCTCGATGCGATAGGGCTCCTTGAGGGTGGAGGCATCGAACAGTCCCTGCTCGGCCACCGCCTCGGCCACCTGGCGGCCGGCGTCGCTGATGAGGCCGTCCACCAGATAGAGGCGGGCACCGGCCAGCGAGGTCTCCAGCCTGGTGATGGCGGGGGCCGCCTGGGGCATGACTATGGTGCTGCGCAGCCCGGCGCGGGCGCCGTAGAGCGCCCAGGCCGCACCGGCGTTGCCGTTGGTGGGCATGGCGAAGTGGGTGACGCCGAGTTCCCGGGCGCGGGAGACGCCGACCGCGGCGCCCCGGGCCTTGAAGGAGCCGGTGGGGATGACGCTCTCATCCTTCATCCAGAGATCCGGAATGCCGATCTGCTTGCCCAGAGTAGGTAGGGGCAAGAGCGGTGTGAAGCCTTCCCCCAGGGTGACCACCTGGGCGGGGTCGCGCACCGGCAGCAGCTCGTGGTAGCGCCACAGGCTGGCGGGACGACCCAGCAGGGCGGCCGGGTGCCAGGCCTGCTTCAGGGCCTCGAGGTCGTAGCTGGCTAGCAGCGGCGCACCGACCCGGCTCAGCTGTTGGGGCTGATCGGCATCATGGATCTCGCCGGTCTTGCTGCACCGCAGATGTGATAGGTAGCTGTACGGCATGCTTTATCCTGAATGGCTCACGTTGGCTGGTGTCTTATTCCATCCTGCGACCCAGGGGCCGGATAACAAACAAAATAAAGCGGCAAACTTAAGCGAAAAAGTTCATATGGCTCCCCTTTGTCGGCGGGCCACCCTCTGCCACCGGTCGGGGGGTTGGGCCATCCGGCGCTCTTTGTTACCCTGCCCGTTTCACTCAAACCGCAGGGAGCCGCCTCGATGCGAGCCTTTGTCAGCCTGCTGGCCCTGTCACTGCTGTGTGCGTGCAGCGGCCAGCCAACCAGAGAGGATGCCATGTCAGGGAAAGCGCGCCTTCACTACCCCGTCACCCGCCAGGGGGATCAGGTGGATCACTACTTCGGCCAGGCCGTGGCCGACCCCTATCGCTGGCTGGAGGATGACCGCAGCCCCGAGACCGAGGCCTGGGTCGAGGCCCAGAACCGGGTGACTCAGGGTTATCTGGCGCAGATCCCGTATCGGGCCGCCATCAAGGAGCAATTGGCCTCGTCCTGGAACTACGCCAAGGAGGGGGCGCCGTTTCGCGAGGGGCGCTACCACTACTTCTTCAAGAACGACGGCCTGCAGAACCAGAACGTGCTGTGGCGCCAGCAGGAGGGCAAGCCGGCCGAGGTGTTCCTCGATCCCAATACCCTCAGCCCCGACGGCACCACGGCGCTGGACCAGCTGAGCTTCTCCCGGGACGGCCGCATCCTGGCCTACTCCTTATCGCTGGCGGGCAGCGACTGGCGCGAGATCCACCTGATGGACGTAGAGAGCAAACAGCCGCTGGAGGCGCCCCTCAAGGACGTGAAGTTCAGCGGCATCAGCTGGCTCGGCAACGAGGGCTTCTTCTACTCGAGCTACGACAAGCCAGATGGCAGCGAGCTGTCGGCCAGGACGGATCAGCACAAGGTCTATTTCCACCGGCTCGGCACGGCGCAGGAGGATGACCGGCTGGTGTTTGGCGCCATCCCGGCCCAGCACCACCGCTACGTGGGGGCGACCGTCACCGAAGATGACCGCTTCCTGCTCATCTCGGCGGCGAACTCCACCTCGGGCAACCGCCTCTATGTGAAGGATCTGAGCCAGGAGAACGCGCCGCTGCTGACGGTGCAGGGAGATCTGGGCGCGGACGTGAGCCTGGTGGACAACAAGGGCGGCACCCTTTACCTGCTGACCAACCGGGACGCTCCCAACCGCCGGCTGGTGACGGTGGATGCCGCCAACCCGGGGCCGGCCCGCTGGCGGGATCTCATCCCCGAGCGTCAGCAGGTGCTGACGGTGCACAGCGGCAGCGGCTATCTGTTCGCCGAGTACATGATGGATGCCACCGCCCGGGTCGAGCAGTTCGACTACGAGGGCAAGCGGGTGCGCGAGGTGGCGCTGCCCGGCCTTGGTAGCGTCAGCGGCTTCAACGGCAAGCACGATGATCCCGCCCTCTACTTCGGTTTCGAGCACTATGCCCAGCCGCCCACTCTCTACCGGTTCGAGCCCAAGAGCGGCGCCATCAGCCTCTATCGCGCCTCGGCGGCGCCGTTCAAGCCTGAGGATTACGTCTGTGAGCAGCGCTTCTACCAGAGCAAGGACGGCACCCGGGTGCCGCTCATCATCAGCTACCGCAAGGGGCTGAAACGCGATGGCAGCAACCCGACCATCCTCTACGGCTATGGCGGCTTCGACGTGAGCCTGACTCCGAGCTTCAGCGTGTCGGTGGCCAACTGGCTCGATCTGGGGGGCGTCTATGCGGTGGCCAACCTGCGCGGGGGCGGCGAGTACGGCCAGGCCTGGCACCTGGCGGGCACCAGGATGAACAAGCAGAACGTGTTCGACGACTTCATCGCGGCGGCCGAGTACCTCAAGACCGAGGGCTACACCCGTACCGATCGGCTGGCGATCCGCGGTGGCTCCAACGGCGGTCTGCTGGTGGGGGCCGTGATGACCCAGCGGCCGGATCTGATGCGGGTCGCCCTGCCGGCGGTGGGGGTGCTCGACATGCTGCGCTACCACAGCTTCACCGCCGGGGCGGGCTGGGCCTATGACTATGGCACCAGCGCCGACAGCGAGGCGATGTTCGACTACCTGAAGGGCTACTCGCCGCTGCACAACGTCCGGGCCGGGGTCAGCTATCCCTCGACTATGGTGACCACTGCGGATCACGACGATCGGGTGGTGCCGGCCCACTCCTTCAAGTTCGCCGCCACCCTGCAGGCCGACGATGCCGGCCCCCACCCCCAGCTCATCCGCATCGAGACCAATGCCGGGCACGGGGCGGGGACGCCGGTGGCCAAGCTTATCGAGCAGAGCGCGGACATCTATGCCTTCACCCTGTACGAGATGGGCTACCGGCAACTGCCGCACCAGCCTTGAGCGGGGTGACGCTGGCAACCGGGAGCGATCTGCCATCTTGTGACATCAGGGCCCTGCGGGGCCCTTTTTATTGCCGCGCGTTTGAACGCCGGCCTGCGACCATCCCTGTCTCGCCAGCAACCTGTTTTGACAGACGGGCCCCATCTGTTATCCCCCCGGTGGTATAGTCAGCCACAAGATCCGCATTCAAGGAGTCCGTCGTGAAGAAGATCATCTACATCCTGCTGGGACTGGCGCTGGCGGCCGTGGTGGCCATCGCCGCCCTGGTGTCCCTCATCGATCCCAATCAGTTCAAGCCCCAGCTGGCGGAACAGGTGCGCAAGAGCACGGGCCGCGAGCTGGTGATGGAGGGGGAGATCGGCTGGCGTTTCTGGCCGAGCCTCGGCCTCTCCCTCGAGAAGGTGGCGCTGCGCAACCCCGCCGGTTTCGCCGAACCCGACCTGGTGCGCTTCGAGCAGGGTGAGGCCTCGGTGGGCCTGCTGCCGCTGCTCTCCCATCGGCTGGAGATAGGCAAGGTGACCCTGAGCGGTGCCCATCTCTTTATCCAGACCAAGGCCGACGGCAGCTCCAACCTGAGGGATCTGCTCCAGGCCTCCGCCGAGCCCAAGGGGGAGGCGGCCTCCGAGCCTGCCGCCAGCGACGAGCAGCCCTGGCAGATCAGCCTGCAAGGCATCGCGCTGGTGGATGCCAGCGCCCTGGTGCGGGACGATCGCAGCGGCACCGTCTCCCGGCTCGACCGGCTGGATCTCGATCTGGGGCAGTTGACCCCGGGGGAGTGGGTGCCCGTGACCCTGGCCGCCAAGGGGGCCCAGGGGGATCTGGCCTTTGATCTCAAGGGTCAGGCCCAGCTCAAACCAGCCCGGGAGGCCATGAAGAGCGAGCTCAAGGATCTCAACCTCAGCGGCAGCCTGAGCCAGCCGGCGCAGCGGCTTGATGCCTTCTCCCTCAAGGCCGATCGGCTGGCGCTGGGACAGTGGAGCAGTCTCACGCTCAGTTTGCAGGGAGCCCAGGGGGCGGCGGACAAGCCGACCCTGGCCGGTACCCTGGAGGGGACCCTCAAGGCGCGGCTCGACGAGAACCGGCAACTGCTGGAGCTGTCGGATGCCGTGCTGGCCGCCAAGCTCAGCGGCGATGCCCTGCCGCGTCCGCAGATGCAGCTCAAGCTCGCCGGCTTTGCCCGCGCCGAGCTGGACAAGCAGAGCGTCACCCTCAGCAACCTGGTGATGGGGGCGGACGATGTCCTGCTGAGCGGCAGCGGCACAGTGCAGCTGGGGGCCGTGCCCAGAGTCGAGTTCGATCTCAAGAGGGACAAGCTCGACCTGGACAGTTGGCTGGGTCAGCCGGCCAAGGTGGCGCCTGCGACCGCCACCTCGGGTGCTGCAGCGCCGGCCGGGGCGCCGGCACAGACCGCCGCCCCCGCCGCCAAGGCGCTCTCAACGCAAGAGCCTGACCTGGCCGCCCTCAAGGCGGTGGATCTGACCGGCCGGCTGCAACTGGGCAGCCTGCGCCTCAAGGGGCTGGATCTCAGCGCCGTCGATCTGCAGCTCGCCCTGGCCGGTGGTCAGCTTACCCTCAAGCAGTTCAGCGCCGGGGTGGCTGGTGGTCAGGTGACGGCGAGCGGCGTGCTCGATGCCCGTCAGCAGCCCGCTCGCTATCAGATCAGCAAGCGGGTGCAGGGGGTCGAGGTGCGGCCGCTGCTGCAGACCCTGGCCCAGACCGATCTGCTGGAAGGCAAGGGGGATCTGGAGGTCGAGGTGCAGGGCTCAGGACTGTCCGAGCAGGCGCTGCGCAGCCGGATGCAGGGCAAGGCCAGCCTCAGGCTGAGCGACGGCGCCCTGCACGGCATCAACCTGGCGGAGATGATCCGCGAGGCGCGGGCCACCCTGACCGGCAAGGGGGCGGATCAGGTGAAGGAGGTGCGCAAGACCGACTTCAGTGCCCTCACCGCCAGCTTCCAGATTGCCAACGGGGTTGCCAGGAGCGACGACATCCAGCTCTTCGCCCCCGCCCTGCGGGTGAAGGGGCAGGGTCAGACCGCCCTGGTGCCGGAGACCCTGGACTTCCTGTTCCTCACCTCGGTGGTGGAGAGCAGCAAGGGGCAGGGGGGCAAGAGCGTGGACGAGCTCAAGGACATCACCATACCGGTGCGCATCGGTGGCCACTGGCAGGCGCCGAGCTACCGGCTCGACGTGAAGGCGCTGCTCAGCAACAACAAGGTGCTGGAGGAAAAGGCCCGCAAGGAGGCCGAGCGCGGCCTGAAAAAATTGCTGGGAGACAAGGCCGACGACGAGGGGATCAAGGGGGCGGCGGATCAGCTGCTCAAGGGGCTGTTCAAATAGCCCGTCTCCCGTGCCTTGCCACAAGAGCCCGCCCCGTGCGGGCTCTTTGTTGTGAAACATGGCGCCATGGGGCGAGGCTGGGTCAGCAAGATGGGGTACTATCCTGGGCAGTCATCGACACCGGAACCAGGAGGGTTCATGAACAAACGGGTGCTGATCACCGGCGGCAGCCGGGGCATAGGGGCGGCGACGGCCCGCCATCTGGCGGCGCAGGGGTATCATCTGTGCCTCAACTATCGCCAGGAGAGGGCGGCGGCCGAGGCGCTGGTGGCCGAGATCCGGGCGGGGTATCCGGTCGAGTGCATCGCGGTGCAGGCGGATGTCGGTGAGGAGGCCGAGGTGGTGCGCCTGTTCGAGGAGATGGACGCGCGGCTCGGGCCCGTCACTCACCTGGTGAACAACGCCGGCAGGCTGCAGCGGCAGATGAGGGTGCTGGAGATGAGCGCCGAGCGCATCAACCAGACCCTGACCACCAATGTCACCGGCTGCTTTCTCTGCTGCCGCGAGGCGGTGCGCCGCATGACGGCGGGGGGCGCCATCGTCAACGTCTCTTCCGCCGCCGCGCGCCTGGGCTCCCCCGGGGAGTACGTGGACTACGCCGCCGCCAAGGGGGCCGTCGACGTGCTGACCAGGGGGCTGTCGCTGGAGGTGGCGCCTCAGGGGATCCGGGTCAACGGGGTGCGTCCGGGCTTTATCTACACCGAGATGCACGCGGACGGCGGTGAGCCCGGCCGGGTGGACAGGATCAAGGGCAACATTCCGCTGCAACGGGGTGGCGAACCCCGTGAGGTGGCGGCCGCCATCGCCTGGCTGCTGTCGGACGAGGCCTCCTACGTCACCGGCAGCTTTATGGATGTGGCTGGCGGGCGCTGAACCAGCGTCAACCATGATCCCGTCAACGAGAAGGGGCGCCATGGCGCCCCCTTCTTCTGCTTATTCCCCCAGCAGCTGCTGCCAGACCGCCAGTACATGGCCCCGCTCTCGCGGCAACTGGTCGTCCCCCACCTTGCGGGAGATCTCCGAGAGATTGAGGCGATGGCCGAGGTTGCGTATCTCCAGGTAGGCGTGTTTCAGCCCCTCTGCCTGCTCCAGGGTCAATACCCCCGCCATCACGCACTCGTCGAAGATGCGCACGTTATCGGACCAGCGGGTCAGCGCCTCCGGCTCGCCGCAGGCGTGGGCCAGCACCAGGTACTGGGCGATGAACTCGATGTCCACCATGCCGCCGGGGGACTGCTTGAGATCGAACTCTCCCTCTCCCGCCTTGAGCAGGTGATCCCGCATCTTCTGGCGCATCTCCCGCACCTCGCGGGCCAGGGTCGGCAGGTCGCGCTCTTTGGCCAGCACGTCGCGGCGGATGCGGGCAAAGTCGGCGACCACGGCATCATCGCCATAGATGGGGCGGGCCCGCACCAGGGCCTGATGCTCCCAGGTCCAGGCCTCGTTTTGCTGGTACTGCTCGTAGGCCGACAGGGACGAGACCAGGAGCCCCGAGTCGCCGGAGGGGCGCAGCCGCATGTCGATCTCGTAGAGGATCCCTGACGGGGTGCGGGTGCTGAACAGATGCAGGATCCGCTGGGCCAGGCGCAGGTAGAACTGGCGGCTGTCGATGGGCTTGCGCCCGTCGGTCTGGCCGTTGGGGTCACCGCCGTGCAGGAACACCAGATCGAGATCCGAGCCGTAACCGAGCTCGATGCCGCCGAGCTTGCCATAGGCCACCACGGCAAAGCCGCGCTGGCCGCTCAGTGCCACCTCGGGGGGCACGCCGTAGCGCTCGCTCATCTGGGCCCAGGCCTGATTGACCACCTCCTCGGTGATCGCCTCCGCCAGCCAGGTGAGGTGGTCGCTCACCTTCATCAGCGGCAGGGCGCCGGCGATGTCGGCGGCGACGATGCGCAGCAGTTGCACCTGCTTGAACTGGCGCAGCGCCTCCATCTGCTGCTCCACGTCCTCCTCGGGGATGCGCAGCAGGAACTGGCGCAGCTGGGGCTTGTACTGATCCAGCGGGGTGGGGTGGTAGAGGTGCTGGGGATCCAGCAGCTCGTCCAGCAGTATGGGGTAGCGGGCGAGCTGCTCGCTCACCAGGTTGCTCTCGTCACACAATCGCACCAGCTGGCGCAGGGCGGCGGGGTTTTCCGCCAGCAGTTGCAGGTAGGCGCTGCGGGTGAAGATGCGGGTCAGCAGGGTGCAGACCCGCTCGAACAGACGGGCGGGCTCGCGGCTCGCCACCACCAGGCGCAGCAGTTCCGGCATCAGCCAGTCCAGGGCGATCCGCCCCTGGGGGCCCACCTGACGGCGCTTGTACTCCTCCTTGAAGCGCAGCAGGGCACCGCAGAGCGGAACGGGCTCGGCCACCCCCTGCGCGGTCAGCAGTAGCTCCAGTTCGGCGGCGTCGAGCTCGGTGCGCCAGAGATCGAGCCAGAGCTGCTCCAGATGGGCGGGGGCCTCTTTTTCCTCCCCCACCACGGCGACAAACTCCCGGTGGACGGCGGCCATCTCCTCGTCCAGGTGGGCCATGAAGGCGGCCCAGTCATCGAAGCCGAGGGACGCGATCAGCCGCTGACGATCCCGCTCCTCGGTGGGCAGGGTCTGGGTCTGCTGATCGCCTATCTCCTGCAGGATATTCTCGACCCGGCGCAGGAAGCGGTAGGCCACGAGCAGGCGCTCGCACTGGTCCCCCTCGAGGGCACCGCACCGGGCGATGGCCGCGATCGCCTCGGGCAGGTGGCGCACCCGCAGGGCGGGCTCGCGGCCGCCGCGAATGAGCTGCAGCGCCTGGGCGATGAACTCCACCTCGCGAATGCCCCCGGCGCCGAGCTTGATGTTGCCCTCCAGCCCCTTGCGGCGCACCTCGGCGGCGATCATCGCCTTCATCTGGCGCAGGCCGTCGATGACGCCAAAGTCGATGTAGCGGCGAAACACGAAGGGGCGCAGCAGCTCGGTGAGGGCCTGGGCGTGCTCGCACTGGGGGCCCAGCACCCGCGCCTTGACCATGGCGTAGCGCTCCCAGTTGCGGCCATGGTGCTGGTAGTAGTCCTCCATGGCGGCGAAGGAGATGGCGAGCGGCCCCGCGTCGCCGAAGGGGCGCAGTCGCATGTCGACCCGAAACACCTGGCCGTCGACCGTGCTCTGGTGCAGGGCGTTGATGAGACGCTGGCCGAGCTTGATGAAGAACTGCTGGTTCGCGAGCTCGCGCCGCCCGCCGACGGTGTAGCCGTTCTCCGGGAAGGTGAAGATGAGGTCGATGTCCGATGAGAAGTTCAGCTCGCCGCCGCCGAGCTTGCCCATGCCGAGGATCAGCAGGGGCTGGGGATCGCCGTTGCCATCCACCGGGGTGCCGAGTTCGTCGCACTGTCTGGCGTAGAGCCAGTCGCGGGCACCGCAGATGAGGGCATCGGCCAGCTTGGTCAGATGGATGAAGCTCTCTTCCACCGCCGCATGACCCAGCAGCTCGCGCCAGGCGATCACCAGCATGCGGCTGCGTCTGAACTGGCGCAGGATGCGCTTGAGCGCCTCTTCATCCGTGACCCCGGCGAGCAGGGCCGCGAGATCGTCCTCGTAGGCGGGCCAGCGTTCGGCCTGAGCCAGATCGCCGGAGGCGAGCAGCGGTCCCAGCAACTCGGGCTGCTTGATAAGGGAGTCGGCGACGAAATCGGAGAGACCGAACAGGGTCAGCAGGGTCTGGCGGGTGGGCTCCGGCAGGGCGCCATGGTCGGGTGCCAGGTCGAGCAGCCGTTGCCAGTGGCGCCGGGCCTGCTCCTGCAGCAAGGGGGAAAGGGCGGAGAAAGAGGGAGAGTGCTGGGCCACGGTTGCCATCCTTGTGGTTGACGGGTCTGCAGAGAAAAGAGAAACGCCGGCAGCCAATCTATCACTGCCGCCCCGCCTCGTCACAGGTCAGGGAAAAGAACCATGATCCGGCAAGGAAAATGGGTCGCCGGCGCGGGTTCAGGGGCGCCGATAGATCTCGGGGTCGTATTTTTCCATCAGGCTGCCCGGAGTGCGCGGCGGCGCGAAGCCGAAGCCGGCATAGAGGCCGTGGGCATCCGAGGTGGCCAGCATGAGGCGGCGCAGCCCCTGCAGCTCGGGATGGGCCAGGATGGCCGCCATCAGCGCCTTGCTGTGGCCCCGGCCGCGGTGCTCAGGCAGCACGAAGACGTCGGAGAGATAGCCGAAGGTGGCCTTGTCCGTGATGACCCGGGCGAAGGCCACCTGCCGGCCGCCGAGGTAGCCCCCGAAGCACAGCGAATGGTTGATGGCCCGTCGCACGGTGGAGAGGGGGATGCCGAGGCTCCAGTAGGCCTCCTCGGAGAGAAAACGGTGGATGAGCGGAACGTCGAGTCGTCCCTTGTCGTCGCTGATCTCCAGCTGATGTGCTTCGGTCTGCATCCTGGCTCCTTGCCGTGGTGAAAAAAGAGAGGCCCCTTGCGGGGCCTTCCAGTCTAACTGGATTGCGGCGTGAAAGTCAGGCCAGCGTGAAGGCCTGGATATGATCATCCAGGGTCTGGCGGTGATGTTCCACCTGTCCTGGGTCTTTGTCATGGCATGAATGCAGAAGGCCCCTTGCGGGGCCCTCTGATAGCAACGGCCTGGTGTCGTCAGGCCAGCTTGAAGGCCTGGATGTGATCGTCCAGGGTCTGGCTGTGGCGTTCCACCAGTTCGGAGGCATCCTTGAGTTCGCGCAGCACCACCACTGAGCCTTCCACCACCTGCTTGACCTGCTCCAGGTTGGCATTCATCTCCTCGGCGACCGAACTCTGCTGCTCGGAGGCGGCGGCGATCTGGCGGTTCATGTCGGCCACCCCCTGTACCCGCTGGACTATGGTGGCGAGCTGATCGCCGGCCTGGGTCACCTGCTCCACCCCCTTGTCCGCCTGCTGCACGCTCTCGGCCATCAGGCCGACGGCCTGGCGGGCGTTGCCCTGCAACTGCTCGATCATCTTCTGGATCTCGACGGTGGCGGCCTGGGCCCGGTTCGCGAGTTCGCGCACCTCGGAGGCCACCACGGCGAAGCCGCGGCCCGCCTCGCCGGCGCGGGCGGCCTCGATGGCGGCATTGAGGGCCAGCAGATTGGTCTGCTCCGAGATGCTGCGGATGGTGTCCACCACGGAGCCGATGCGATCGACCCCGTGCTCCACCTCGTTGACCACGGTGGAGGAGCGCTGGATGTTGCCGGAGAGGGTGTCGATGGTGTTGACGGTGGCGGCGACGCAGCGGCTGCCCTCCTCGGCCAGGGCGCTGGCCTCGAAGGTGGCGTGGGAGGCCTGTTCCGCATGGCTGGCTACCTCGCGGATGGCGCCCACCATCTGGCTCATGGCGCTGGCGAGCTGTTCTATCTGGGTGAACTCCTCGCTGATGGCCTCGTTGGCCTCTTCCATGCAAAGGGTCACCTGGGAGGCGATGTCGTTGAGCTCCTTGCAGGCGACACGCTGGGTACCGAACACCTCCTTGAGGTTCTCCTGGGAGTGGGCGACCGCCTTGGCGATGTCGCCGAACTCGTCGCGGGAGTTGAGCAGCACGCTGTGGCTGAGATCCTTGCGGGCGAAGCGCTCAAGCAGGCCCACCAGATAGTGCACCTGCTTGACCATGAGGCGGGAGCCGGTCAGCAGCAGTACCACGAAGATGACCCCCATGAGCGCCGTTTCCATCACGCCGGTCCAGAGCAGGCGATCGGCGATGGCGTTGGCCATGGTGGCATCGATGCCCTCGCTGAGCAGGGTGGCCTCCAGATTGCTGGCATCGAACCAGAGCTTGGCCAGCAACAGCAGGGTGCTGAACACCATGAGCAGCACCACTTTGGGTACCAGCCGGATATTGCTCATGTGCCGTTCCAGCGGGTTCAACTGCATAATCTCTCTCCTTTCAACGTCCATTTTTCCTTTGCCGTCATGGCTATCGGCATTATCTTCCTTTTTATTAATTCGAACCGTGCTTAAAGTTGGAAAATGTATGCGACATCACTTAACTCATCTGCGGGCCATGGATCTGCTGATGGCACTGCTCTCCATCATCTCCGTGGTACTGGTGGGACTCCGCTGGCTGTGGAGTGAACACTTCACTCCCGAGACGCTTTCCCTCTTTTATGATCTGGACAGCCTGATCTGCTACATCTTCCTCGCCCACTTCGCTTATGGCTGGTTCCGTGCCAGCGACAAGCGAGCCTTCTTCAAGACCAACTGGTTCTATCTGCCTGGCAGCCTGCCCATGGTGGAGCAACTGCGCTGGGCACGGCTGATCCAGCTCTACAGGGTCATTCAGCTGTTGCGCAGCAGTCCCAATCTACTCGCTATCGTGCGAAGGGAACGAAATGAGACCCGGCTGGCCGGCATACTGCTGCTTTTCTTCCTGCAAATCGGAGTAGGAACGGCACTGATCTACTGGGTCGAGGGAGGTCAACCCGGCAGCCAGATCCACAACACCTATGACGCTTTCTGGTGGACCCTGGTGACGCTCTCCACCATAGGATACGGGGATATAGTGCCGCAAACCGAGGAAGGGCGCTTCGTGGCCAGCCTGATGATCATCTTCGGCGTCGGCCTGTTCAGTGCCCTCAGCGGTTTCATGGCTAGCCTCTTTCTGCAGCCCAAGAAGGAGGACAGTGAGACCGACAAGTGGCGCCACCACTACAATGCCCAGCAAGAGCAACTGCTGCAGGAGCTGAAGGCCCTGCGTGCCGAGGTGAAGGCACTGCAACAGAAGTAGCCTGCGACGTCTGGAATGGTCGCGTGACGACGGGAGGACCCTGCGAGACGGCTCTCAGTCTGGGGGAGAGCGCTTTTCTTTGCTTGTCCTTTGACCCGCAGGCGGCTTAACATTCGGCCTGCAACCTAATCCAACGAAGAGAATCGACCGACCATGCGCGCCCTTCTCGGGATCCTCATCTGCCTGTGTGCCCAACAGGCACTGGCCGATACCCGCTATGTTTCAGACAACATCTTTACCTATATCCACAACGGTCCGGGTACCCAGTACCGGATCCTCGGCAGCGTCAAGGCCGGTGAGCCGCTGGAGGTCAAGGCGGTGAACCAGGAGGCCGGTTTCACCCAGGTGGTGGACGGTCGTGGCCGGGAAGGCTGGATCAAGAACAGCGAGTTGCAGGGGGAGGTCAGCCTGCGTGAGCGCCTGCCCCAGATCCAGAAAGAGCTGGAAGAGGCCAAGGCCAGGTTGCTGAACCTCAATGGCGACAACGAGCGCCGCTTCGCCGAGAAGGATGGCAAGATTGCCGAGCAGAGCCAGGAGATCGCCAACCTCAAGGCCCGCCTCGACAGCCAGAGCGCCGAGATGAGCAGCCTCAAGGAACAGAACGACGCCCTGACCCAGAGCTATGACAACCGGGAGCACGACATGCAGATGGACTGGTTCATCCGCGGTGGTGCCATGGTGGGGGGCGGCATCCTGCTCGGGATCCTGCTGCCCATGCTGCCGCGCCGTCGCAAGAGCAGCGAGCGCTGGATGAACTGATCCGGCTGGGTAGTTGAAGAGAAAGGGTCGCCATGGCGACCCTTTTTGTATGGTGAAGCCTCTGGGCCGGGGCCTCCCATGTACCATGCCGGGGTCGCCATAAGGCGCCCCCGGCCGTAAGATGGGCTCACTTGTCCGTGCGCGGCACGGCTTCTCAACAAGAGCGTTCACCTTATGCCATCGACCGAACAGGCCCTCTGGTTCGTGCTGGGGGGCGATCACCTCGTCCTGCTGGATGAACAGGGGCGCATTCCACAGGGCCCTCAGACCTGCCTGCCCGCCCGGCTGCAACACGCCGCCTTTGAGCGTTTCGACGAGTGGGACGGCCTGCCCTGCCTGCTGCTGGATCTGGGGCCCGGCACCGACACGGACGCGACCACTCCCCTGCGCCAGCTGATGGTGGCGGGAGACGAGGAGGGCTTTCGCCTCGCCGGCCGCGCCTGGCAGCTCGCCACTTTCCGCCGCACCCATCGCTTCTGCGGCGAGTGCGGCGCCCCCATGACCCCGAAGTCGGGGGAGTGGGCGCAGGGGTGCAGGCACGGCCATGTCGTCTATCCGCGTATCTCCCCCTGCATCATAGTGGCGGTGCGCAAGGGGCCCGCGATCCTGCTGGCGGCCCACCGTCGCCACTATCAGGCCGAGGATCCCATGTATACCGTGCTGGCCGGCTTCGTGGAGGCGGGGGAGAACCTCGAGCAGTGCGTGGCGCGGGAGGTGTTCGAGGAGAGCGGCATCCGGGTGCGCAACGTGCGCTACGTGGCGAGCCAGCCCTGGCCCTTCCCCCACAGCCTGATGATGGGCTTCACCGCCGACTACGAGAGCGGCGAGATCAAGGTGCAGGATGACGAGCTGGTGGCCGCCGGTTTCTTCGAAGCCGACCGGCTGCCGCGCTTGCCCCCCCAGGGCACCATAGCGCGGCGGCTTATCGAGCTGACGCTGAGCGAGACCCGTTGACGGTGTTGAAAAGCGGGGCCCTTGTTTGCGCCCCTTCACATCTTTGCACTCGGACGGCCCTACGGCACCTTTGGGCCGCCCTCAGCCTTGCACAAAGTGGTATCATGTCCGCCATTTTATGCGTGAGATGACTCAGGAACTGGGATGAAAGAGCTGAAGAACGATCGATACCTGCGCGCCCTGCTGCGCCAGGATGTGGACATGACCCCGGTATGGATGATGCGCCAGGCCGGTCGCTACCTGCCGGAATACAAGGCGACCCGCGCCGTCGCGGGGGACTTCATGTCCCTGTGCCGCAACGCCGAGCTGGCCTGCGAGGTCACCCTGCAGCCGCTGCGCCGCTATCCGCTCGATGCCGCCATCCTCTTCTCCGACATCCTCACCGTGCCCGACGCCATGGGGCTGGGTCTCTACTTCGAGCACGGGGAAGGCCCGCGCTTCGAGCGTCCGATCACCTCCATGGCGGACGTGCAGGCGCTGCCGGTGCCGGATCCGGAAGACGAGCTCGGCTACGTGATGAACGCGGTGCGCACCATCCGCCGCGAGCTCAAGGGCGAGGTGCCCCTCATCGGCTTCTCCGGCAGTCCCTGGACGCTCGCCACCTACATGGTGGAGGGAGGCAGCTCCAAGGCGTTCACCAAGATCAAGCAGATGATGTACGCCGAGCCCATGACGCTGCACCTCTTGCTCGACAAGCTGGCGGACAGCGTCATCGCCTATCTCAACGCCCAGATCAGGGCGGGTGCCCAGTCCGTCATGGTGTTCGACACCTGGGGCGGCGTGCTCACCCCGCGCGACTACCGCGATTTCTCACTGCAGTACATGCACAAGATCGTCGATGGCCTGATCCGTGAACATGAGGGCCGCCGCGTGCCGGTCACCCTGTTCACCAAGAACGGTGGCCAGTGGCTGGAGCAGATCGCCGCCACCGGCTGCGACGCCCTGGGGCTGGACTGGACCACCGACATCGCGGACGCCAAACGCCGGGTCGGCGACAAGGTGGCGCTGCAGGGCAACATGGATCCCTCCATGCTCTACGCCACGCCGGATCGCATTCGCGAGGAGGTCGCCTCCATCCTGGCCGGCTTTGGCAGCGGCAACGGCCACGTCTTCAACCTGGGTCACGGCATCCATCAGGACGTGGATCCCGAGCATGCCGGGGTCTTCGTGAACGCGGTGCACGAGCTGTCGGCCCGCTACCACGGCCGCTGAGAGCGGCAAAGAGCGCGATGAGAACGGGGCCTGGGGGCCCCGTTTTGCTGCCTGTGCCTGTGGGGGCTGCATCCTGGCCGCCGCTCGGGTTACACTGCACCACCACTGAGCAGGGTCACGGACGGGATGGGCTAGCGCGCATGCCGTCGATGAGTGGCGGCGTCGCAGAACATGGCAGGAGGCAGGATGGGCAAGAGTGCGTGGGATTGGGGCATCGACCTTGGCGGGACCAAGTGCGAGTGCGTGGTGCTCGAGGGTGACGAGGTGTTGCTGCGTCACCGCATCCCCACGGAACGCCATGGCGGTTATCAGCACATGATCGGCCAGATCGCGAAACTGGTGGACGAGTGCGCCGAGCGGCTCGGCCAGCGGCCCGCCATCATCGGCATGGGCACGCCGGGGGCACGGGATCCCCAGACCGGGTTGATGAAGAACTGCAACACCACCGAGCTCAACGGCAAGCCGTTCAAGGAGGATCTGGAGCGCCGACTCGGCGTGCCCGTGCTGATCGCCAACGACGCGAACTGCTTCGCCCTGGCGGAAACCCATCTCGGCGCGGTGCGCCAGCACCATCCCTCGGCCCGCGTGGTGTTCGGCATCATCATGGGCACCGGGGTGGGCTCCGGCATCGTCATCAACGGCCAGATCCTCAACGGTCACCACAGCATCGCCGGGGAGTGGGGCCACAACGTGCTCTCACCGGACGGCCCCGAGTGCTACTGCGGCAAGCGCGGCTGTGTCGAGACCTTCATCAGCGGCCCGGCCCTGGAGGCCTGGTACGAGGCCAAGGCCAAACGTCGCCTGCCCCTGGCCCAGATCGCGGCGGCCAGTGCCCATGACCATGTCGCCAGACTCACTATGGATCGGCTGCACCTGCTGTTCGGCCAGGCGCTCGCCAACGTGGTCAACATCCTGGATCCGGACGTCATCGTCATCGGCGGCGGGGTGGGCAACGTGCAGAGCCTCTATCGGGCCGGACGGGAAACCATACAGCCCTTCCTCTTCAACCCTCGTTTCGCCACGCCCATGATAGCGCCGTCCCTGGGGGACAGTGCCGGGGTGTTCGGCGCCGCGCTGCTGGCCCGCGGCGTCTTCCGGGAGGCGCTGCTCTCGTGAGCCGCCTCTTCGTTCGTCCCATTGTCGCAGGTAAGGACCCAGAGTTTTCATGATCAAGATCGCCATCAACGGGTACGGCCGCATCGGCCGCAACGTGCTGCGGGCCCTCTACGAGAGCGGCCGCGACAAGCAAATCAAGATAGTGGCCATCAACGAGCTGGCCGCCCCCGAGGCCATGGTGCACCTGACCCGCTTCGACACCAGCCACGGTCGCTTCCGCTACCCGGTACAGCTCGCGGGCAACAGCATGCTGGTGGGGGAGGATCTCATCTCCCTGTTTGCGGAGCGGGATCCGTCGCGGTTACCCTGGCGGGCGCTGGGGGTGGACGTGGTGCTGGACTGCACCGGGGTGTTCGGCTCCCGCGCCGATGCCGAGCTGCATCTGGGAGCGGGGGCGGGCAAGGTGCTCTTCTCCCATCCGGCGGATGCGGACGTGGATGCCACCATAGTCTACGGGGTCAACCACCAGGTGCTAACGGGCAGGGAGCGGATCGTCTCCAACGCCTCCTGCACCACCAACTGCGTGGTACCGGTGATAGAAACATTGCATCGAGAATTCGAGATAAATTGTGGTACTATTACGACAATTCATTCAGCCATGCACGATCAGCAAGTCATCGATGCCTACCACGGCGACTTGCGTCGAACCCGGGCTGCCAGCCAGTCCATCATCCCGGTGGATACCAAGCTGGCCAAGGGGCTGGAGCGGATCCTGCCGCACTTCGCCGGCAAGTTCGAGGCGATCGCGGTACGGGTGCCGACCATCAATGTAACCGCCATGGATCTGAGCATTACTGTTCGTAAAAAAGTGACAGTTAGTGACGTAAATCAAGCCCTGCAACGGGCATCCAGAGGTACATTACACGGTATTCTGGACTACACGGAAGAACCCCTGGTCTCCGTAGACTTTAATCATGATGCGCACTCCTGCATCATCGATGGTACCCAGACCCGGGTCAGCGATGCCAACCTCGTCAAGATGCTGATGTGGTGCGATAACGAATGGGGCTTCGCGAATCGGATGCTGGATACCACCCGGGCCATGATGGCCGCAGGCTGAGAGCCTGCACGGGTGCAAGGTTACTGTTTTTTTAACATTACCTGAAAATATATAGAGGACTGAATATGTCTGTTATCAAGATGACCGACCTGGATCTGGCGGGCAAACGCGTTCTGATCCGTGCTGACCTGAACGTGCCGGTAAAAGACGGCAAGGTCACTTCCGATGCACGTATCGTCGCTACCCTGCCGACCATCAAGCTGGCTCTGGAAAAGGGCGCCAAGCTGATGATCACCTCCCACCTGGGTCGTCCGACCGAGGGTGAATACAACGAAGAATTCTCCCTGGCTCCGGTCGTCAACTATCTGAAAGACGCTCTGTCCTGCCCGGTTCGCCTGGCCAAGGATTACCTGGATGGCGTAGACGTCGCCGCCGGTGAGCTGGTCGTGCTGGAAAACTGCCGCTTCAACAAGGGCGAGAAGAAGAACACCGAAGAGCTGGCCAAAAAATACGCCGCCCTGTGTGACGTCTTCGTCATGGATGCGTTCGGTACCGCTCACCGCGCCGAAGGTTCCACCTACGGTGTGGCCCAGTTCGCGCCGGTCGCCTGTGCTGGTCCCCTGCTGGCCGGTGAGCTGGAAGCCCTGGGCAAGGCCATGCTGAAACCCGAGCGCCCCATGGTTGCCATCGTCGGCGGCTCCAAGGTCTCCACCAAGCTGACCGTGCTGGAGTCCCTCTCCAAGATCGCTGACCAGCTGGTCGTCGGTGGCGGCATCGCCAACACCTTCATCGCCGCTGCCGGTCACAACGTCGGCAAGTCCCTGTGCGAGCACGACCTGATCGACACCGCCAAGAAGCTGGCTGCCGAGACCAACATCCCGGTGACCACCGACGTGGTCGTGGGTGCCGAGTTCTCCGAGTCCACTCCGGCCACCATCAAGTCCGTTTCCGACGTGACCGACGGCGACATGATCTTCGACATCGGCCCGGATTCCGCCAAGGCCCTGGCCGACATCATCATGAACGCCAAGACCATCTTGTGGAACGGCCCGGTCGGTGTGTTCGAGTTCGACCAGTTCGCCAAGGGTACCGAGGTGATCGCGCGCGCCATCGCCGAATCCCCGGCCTTCTCCATCGCCGGCGGTGGTGACACCCTTGCCGCCATCGACAAGTTCGGCATCGCCGACAAGGTCTCCTACATCTCCACCGGCGGCGGCGCCTTCCTGGAGTTCGTGGAAGGCAAGGTACTGCCGGCCGTCGCGATTCTGGAAGAGCGCGCCAAAGCCTAATTGACCCGGGACGGGGGGCAAAAGCCTCCCGTTTCGTTTATCATGTGGCCGCTGTGCCGGTTCATGATGAACCCCCCACTTTTTATTAACGGCATACGAGACAGGACGATTAAACATGTCTAAGAAAATTTTCGACTTCGTAAAACCCGGCGTGATCACTGGTGATGACGTTCAGAAAGTGTTCGCCATCGCCAAGGAAAACGGCTTCGCTCTGCCGGCCGTCAACTGCGTCGGTACCGACTCCGTCAACGCCGTGCTGGAAGCTGCCGCCAAGGTGAAAGCCCCGGTCATCGTGCAGTTCTCCAACGGTGGTGCTGTGTTCACCGCCGGCAAGGGTCTGAAGCTGGAAGGCCAGAAAGCCGCCATCATCGGTGCCATCTCCGGTGCCAAGCACGTGCACGCCGTGGCCGAAGCCTACGGTGTTCCCGTGATCCTGCACACCGACCACGCCGCCAAGAAGCTGCTGCCGTGGATCGACGGCCTGCTGGAAGCCGGTGAGAAGCACTTCGCCGAGACCGGCAAGCCACTGTTCTCCTCCCACATGCTGGACCTGTCCGAAGAGTCTCTGGAAGAGAACATCGACATCTGCTGCGAGTACTTGACCCGCATGGCCAAGATGAACATGACTCTGGAGCTGGAACTGGGTTGCACCGGTGGCGAGGAAGACGGCGTGGACAACAGCCACATGGACCAGTCCGCCCTGTACACCCAGCCGGAAGACGTGGCCTACGCCTACGAGCGTCTGTCCAAGATCAGCCCGCGCTTCACCATCGCTGCCTCCTTCGGCAACGTGCACGGTGTCTACAAGCCGGGTAACGTCAAGCTGACCCCGTCCATCCTGGACGCCTCCCAGAAGTACGTCTCCGAGAAGTTCGGCATCCCGGCCAAGTCCCTGGACTTCGTGTTCCACGGTGGCTCAGGTTCCACCCTGGAAGAGATCCGCGAATCCATCTCCTACGGCGTCGTGAAGATGAACATCGACACCGACACCCAGTGGGCGACCTGGGAAGGTCTGCTGAACTTCTACAAGAAGAACGAAGCCTACCTGCAAGGCCAGCTGGGCAACCCGGAAGGCGCGGACAAGCCGAACAAGAAGTACTACGACCCGCGCGTATGGCTGCGTGAAGGTCAGACTTCCATGATCGCTCGTCTGGAGAAAGCCTTCTCCGACCTGAACGCCATCAACGTTCTGTAATTCGTTACAGTCCCGTGATTGCATGAAAAGGCGCCCCGCGGGGCGCCTTTTGCATGAATGCGGATCGCGACGGTGGTCCGCTCGCGACAAGGTGTCCTTCGGGACACCTTTTGCGTTTCTGTGATCCCGGCAGGCTGGATTGCCAGCCAGGGGCTGAGTATTATCGATGACACCCGTTTAATTTAGTAAACGAATGCAACCAGGCAGGATGCTGAGCATGCAGACAGGAAGACAGGGACATCAGGAACACGTGGCCTCCTATTACGCGGCCACCCGCAACGACCATCGGCAGTGGCCCGAGCTCAGCGGTGAGCTGGATGCGGACGTCTGCATCATAGGTGGCGGCTTCACCGGCCTCAACACCGCCATCAACCTGGCCGAGGCGGGCTACAAGGTGGTGCTGCTTGAGGCCAATCGCATCGGTTGGGGCGCCTCGGGGCGCAACGGCGGCCAGCTCATTCGCGGCATCGGCCACGACACCAGCCAGTTTGCCCGCTGGATCGGCGAAGACGGGGTACGCGAGCTGGATCTGATGGGGCTGGAGGCGGTGCAACTGGTGCGCGAGCGGGTCGAGCGCTTCAACATCGACTGCGATCTCACCTGGGGATACTGCGACCTCGCCACCAAGGCTCGCCACCTGAAGGGATTCGAGGAAGACGCCGAACATCTGGCGAGCCTGGGCTACCGGCACGAGCTGAAGATGGTCCCCAGGGAGGAGATCCATACAGTGGTGGGATCGGATCGCTACATCGGCGGCATGATCGACATGGGATCAGGCCACCTGCACCCCCTCAACCTGGCTCTCGGCGAGGCGCGGGCCGCCCAGAGCCTGGGGGTGGCCCTGCTCGAGCAGTCCAGGGTCACCCATATCGACCACGGCGATCGGGTGCGGGTCACCACGGCCCACGGCCGGGTCAGCGCCGACTACCTGGTGATCGGCTGCAACGCCTATCTGGGGGATCTCCAGCCCGATCTCGGGGGCAAGGTGCTGCCGGCGGGCTCCTACATCCTCGCCACCCAGGTACTGGAGAAGCGGCTGCGCCAGCGGCTGTTGCCGCAGAATATGGCGGTGTGCGATCAGAACGTGGCGCTGGACTATTACCGGCTGTCGGCCGACGGTCGTCTGTTGTTCGGTGGGGCCTGCAACTATTCCGGCCGTGATCCCCGCGATATCAAGGCCTTCATGCTGCCCAAGCTGCTGCGGGTCTTCCCGGAGCTCGCGGATACCGCCATCGAGTTCCAGTGGGGAGGCATGATAGGGATAGGGGCCAACCGGTTGCCCCAGATCGGCCGCCTGACCGATCACCCCAACGTCTTCTATGCCCAGGCCTATTCGGGCCACGGGCTCAACGCCACCCACATGGCGGGCAAGCTGGTGGCGGAGGCGATACGGGGCGAGAGCAGGGGCTTCGATCTGTTCAGCCGTGTACCCCACATGACTTTCCCCGGCGGGCCGGCGCTGCGCTCCCCGCTGCTGGCGCTCGGGATGCTGTGGTACCGGCTGAAGGATCTGCTGTAGGCCTTACCCCTGCTGCGCGGGGTCGGGCTCGGCGAGGCGCCAGCCCTGCTCCGTCTTCATCATCCAGACCTGGGTCTCCTGCGCCAGCACCTGGCCTGCCTCGAAGTCGCCATATTTGCGCTCCAGCTCCATCAGCCCCATCTCCTGCTGGAAGGGGCCGACCCTGTCATAGACCAGATCCTCATCGTGCAGCACCTGCAACTGATCCAGTCCCTGCTTGAAGTGGAGCCGGTAGCTCACCCTGACGAGATAGACCCCCTCCATCCGCTCCTCCTTGCCGAGCACGGCGAAGTCGCTGATGTCGAACAGGCTGGCATCGGCGTCGGCCTGCAGCCTGGCGGCCACCTGGTTCTGGATGACCTCTTCACCGGGCCCCCCGTAGCAGCCGTATAGCCAGCAGGCCAGCAATGGGATGAACCACTTTTTCATCAAAACTCCGGACGATGCGAGACGGGAAAGGGCAAATTCTGCCATGGCGCCGGTCATATACAAGGGATGGTCATGAAAATCAGCGATCAAGGGGTCTGACCCGCACCGTTGTGCGGGCCAGCCCGCTTCAGCGCAACCTGTCCAGCTGGCCCAGGAACTCGGCGGGCCCCATAAAGCCGGTGATCCTCTGCCCCGTGAGTTCCTTGCCCTCGCTGTCGAAGAAGATCAGGGTCGGCAGCCCCAGCACGTTGAGGCCGTTGAGCAGCTCGACGTCGGCGTCGTCGTTGGCGGTGACGTCCGCCTGCAGCAGCACCATCTCCTTGAAGCGGGCCCGCACTTCGGGGTCGCTGAAGGTCTTGTGCTCGAACTCCTTGCAGGCCACGCACCAGTCGGCGTAGAGGTCGAGCAGCACCGGCTTGCCGCGGGCGTCGGCGAGCCGGGCCTCGAGATCGTCCCGGGTCTTGATGCGGATGAACTGCGGCGCCTGGGCCTCGGCGCTGGCCTGGACGCCGGGGGCGGGCAGCAGCAGATCCTTGCCCACCACCACCAGACTCATCATGGCCAGCAGCAGGGCGAAGCCGGCCAGGCTCCTGCCGACCGAGTGAACGCGGTGCTGGTTGTGGTGGTGGAGGTAGGCGCACAGCGCCAGCCCCCAGGCAAGCCAGGCGAGGGTGGTGATCTGATCGCTCCAGAGCCTGGAGAGCAGCAGGACGGGGACCGCCAGCAGCGCAAAGCCGAAGAGTTGCTTGATCACGTCCATCCAGGCGCCGGCCTTGGGCAGCAGCCTGCCCCCCGAGGTGCCGAGCAGCAGCAGGGGCAGCCCCATGCCCAGCGACAGCGCATAGAGGGCCGCCCCACCGAGCCAGAGGTCGCCACTCTGGGCCACGTAGATGAGGGCCCCCGAGAGCGGCGCCGTGGTGCAGGGGGAGCAGACCAGCCCCGAGATCATGCCCATGATGGCGACCCCGGCCACGGATCCCCCCTGCTGGCGGTTGGAGAGGCCGGACAGCCGGGTTTGCAGGCTGCTCGGCAGTTGCAGGGTGTAGAGGCCGAACATGGAGAGGGCCAGCAGCACGAACATGACGGAGAGGCTGATCAGCACATAGGGGTGCTGCAGGGCCGCCTGGAATTGCAGGCCCGCCGAGGCCACCACCAGTCCGAGCAGGGTGTAGGTGATCGCCATCCCCTGTACATAGGCAAGGGAGAGCAGGAAGGCGCGGCGGGTGGAGAGGCGCTGGCCCGCGCCCGCGATGATCCCGGTCAGGATGGGATACATGGGGAAGACGCAGGGGGTGAAGGCGAGCCCCAGCCCCAGGGCGAAGAAGGCGGCGACGCTGAGCCAGAAGCCCTGGCTGCCGAGGGCGGCCGCCAGCCTGTCCTGCTGGCTGCCCGGGGCATCGGCGCCCTGGACGCTGGCAGCAGGTCCCGCATCTGCGGAGGCGGCCAGAGGCTGCACGGCGATCCGCTTGTCGGTCGGTGGGTAGCAGAGGCCCTCGGTGCAGCCCTGATAGCTCAGGGTGAGGCTGGCCCCCTGACCCGCCTCGGTCAGGGTGACGGGGATGGTCAGCGTCTGGTAGAAGACCCGGCTCTTGCCGAAGAAGTCGTCCTCGTGCTCGGTGCCCGGGGGCAGGACGGGTTCGTCGAAGGCGAGGTTCTCTCCCTTGACGCGGATGCTGTGGCGATAGAGGTAGTAGTCGTCGGCGATGCGCAGGGTGAGCGTGAGCCGGTCGCCCTGCTGCTCGCTCTCGAGGACGAAGGCCTCGTCCACCTTGAGGAATCTGGGCTGGGCACCGGTCTCGATGCCGAGGCTGCTCAGCAGATCCTGGCTGCCGACCTGGGCGGATGCCGGCGGGGTGCACAGCAGTCCCAGCAGGAATAGCAGAGGCGTCAACAGGCGAAAAGGGGTCATGAGGTCTCCTCCCTCAACCAGTCGAGATAGGGTTGATGACCCTGGCTCGCAGGCAGCGCCAGGATCTCCGGCACCTCGTAGGGGTGATGGGCCAGGATGCACTGGCGAAGGGGTTCGAACAGCTCGGCCCGGCTCTTGATGATGAGCTGGATCTCCCGCGCTCGCTCAATCTTCCCCTGCCAGCGGTAGACGGAGGTGAGCCCGGGCAGCTGGCTGATGCAGGCGGCGAGGCGCTGGTCGAGCAGCCGCTCGCAGAGGCGGTCGGCACTGGCCTCGTCGGGGCAGGTGCAGAGCACCAGGATGGCGTCGGTCATGGTGAAATATCTCGTCCGATCGGAGCGGTTCGGCGTCCGCAAATCAGGGGTTACTATAACCTAGCGACGGGCCAAATAGCATCTTGCCTGCCTTGCGGGGGCGACATGAAAATAAGTGGGGGCCCTGAGATGGACGCTCCCTGAGGGACAGGGCAGAATGAGCGGGCTTGTTCCCACTCTACGTAAGGAAATGTATGACCCAACAGAATGAGCAGCAGAGAAACCGCATGTTGAGCCTGTTGCGTGAAGGCGAGCGCCGCATGCTGGTGCAACTGGCCGGTCTGCTGCGTACCAGTGTCGATGAAATCAATGCGGAGCTGGAGAAAGAGGAGTTGTTGTCTGCGTTGGAGCAACCCATCACGGTGGAGTATCTCAATGGCGTGGTGCAGCATCATCTGTTCGAGCGTCTGCACAAGGGGGACATGGTGGCGGCCCAGCGCATGCTGAGCCAGTACCAGAGCGACCTCGAGGCCATGCTGAACCAGGAGGCGAAGCAGGACGAGGAATCCCCGCAAGAGGCCAGGGCGCAGGCCTGATCCCGGCACGCCGCCCTGCCTCCAGCACCATCATGCCTTTCGCATGATGGTGCCTCGTGGTTATTCACACCTCTTTTCGCCCTTCACCCCAGCGCACCTGGCTGGCGCACCATGGGGATGGGGAATACCTTGTCATAGCTCCAGTTGTAGACGAAGGCATAGACCAGGTAGAAGAGCACGAAGCCCAGATCCAGCACCAGCGCCTCCAGCAGGCCGATGTCGAGCCACCAGGACATGACCGGCAGGGCGACGACCAGCAGACCCCCCTCGAACCCCAGGGTATGCAGCACCCGCTGCCACAACGCCTTGTGGGTATGGCCCTGACAGCGCAGCAGCAGCTTGTCCACCCCGAGGTTGTAGACATAGTTCCAGACGGTGGCGACCACCGAGAAGAACAGGGCCAGCGGGCCCATGTGGTCCAGGCCGACGCCGGTCACCCAGCTCGCCAGCGGGGCGGCGATCAGCAGGCCAATCAATTCGAAGCCGATGGCGTGGCGCAGGCGGTCACGGGTCGTACGCATGATCAGTCTCTCTTTCTTAATGGGAACGGTGGCCAACTTATCGCGAATTGGCGATAGATACACGTTGGTATCTATCGCTAAAATAGATGGATATGGCGCCACCACCGAGCGCTGGAGCAGACCATGACCCCCTCACTGGAACAATTCAGAACCCTGCTGGCCGCCGCCGAGACGGGCTCCTTCTCGGCGGCGGCGCGGCGGCTCGGCAAAGCCCAGTCGGTGGTGAGCAGCGCCATCGCCAACCTGGAGATCGATCTCGGCCTCGAGCTGTTCGATCGCAGCGGCCGCTATCCGGTGCTGACGGAGGTGGGGGCCCGCATCAGCCAGGAGGCCGGCGTCCTGCTGGCCCAGAGCGAACGGCTGCAGGCCATCGCCGGCGAACTGGCCAGCGGCATCGAGTCGCGCCTCACCCTGGCCATCGACGATGACTCCCACCTGCCCTGGCTCGGCTCCCTGTTGGAGGAGTTTGCCAGCCGCTACCCCAGGGTGGAGCTGGAGCTGCTGTTCCCGCTGATGGAGGACGTGACCGAGCTGCTCAAGAGCGGCCGGGCCCAGCTCGGCATCAGCTACCAGAAGGCGCACCCCGAACGGGATCTGGTCTCCCGTTCCCTCGGGGCCGTGACCATGCCGCTGGTTGTCTCCCCGGATCACCCCCTGGCCCGCAAGACACCGCTGCACGAGAGCGACCTGCAGGGGGCCCGCCAGTTGATGGTGACGGGACGGCGTGAGGGGACGGAGCGCCATCGCTTCCGCCTCTCGGCGCAAGTGTGGTGGGTCGAGGGGGATCTCGGCGTGCTGGAGCTGGTCAAGCTGGGGCTGGGGTGGGCGGCGGTGCCCGAGTTTTTGCTGCATCGGCCGCTGGCGCGGGGGGAGCTGGTGGTGCTCAAGCCGGACTTCACCGCCCAGGCCGAGCTGGAGCTGGAGCTGCAGTGGTATCGCGCCCGCCCGCTCGGGCAGGCGGGGCGTTGGCTGAAAGAGGCCCTGCTGGCGCGGGTGCCTCGCTAGACGTCAGTCGGCAAGCGGGTAGGGGAGGGGCTGCAGTGTCAGGCTGGAACCTTCCTCCTGTTTGAGGCGGAAGCGGGCGTCGGCCTCGGTGTCTTTCGGCAGCACGGCGGTGAGCCACACCTGACCCTGCTGCTGCCAGGCGTTGAGCACCAGACCGCTGCGGCGCCAGTTGTCACCGAGCTGGATCTCCAGGGCATCGCCGCTGGCAACCGGGCCGCCGACGCTGCCCGCCAGCACGAAGAGGGCGCGGTTGTTGGCGCCGCGATACTTGGCGCGGGCCACCGTCTCCTGCCCCATGTAGCAGCCCTTGGTGAAGCTGATGCCCTCCAGAGCCTGCAGATTCAGCATCTGGGGAATGTACTCCCCCTGATGGACCGCCTCCAGATGGGGGAGACCGGCCTTGATCTCCAGCCCCCACCAGAGCGCTTCGTCGCCGACCGGCAGCTTCAGGGCCAGGGGCGATTCGCTCGCCAGCAGCCAGCGATCCGCCTCCACCCGCACCGCCATGCCGCCGTCGACCAGGCCGGTTTCCCGAAGGCCGTATTGCGCCGAGATCCAGGCATCCGTGCCCTGGCCGGCCAGCCCGACCACTTCGCCCTGGAACTCGCCGATCTCGACCTTGGCGAACACCGCAAACTTCTTGAGTTCCGGCAACTGGCGTGCCAGTACCGAGGGTTTGGTCAGCATCAGCAGGCTCTCTTCCAGACAGAGCAGGTGAAAATCGCTCCACAGCTTGCCCTTGGGATCGCAGTGGCCGCCGAGGCTGCTCTGGCCTGGCAGCAGGGCGTTGACGTCACAGGTGACCTGGCCCTGCAGATACTTGGCGCGATCCGGGCCCGTGAAGCGGGTGACGGCCAGATCGGTCAGGGAGAACAGGGTCGGCTC
Source organism: Aeromonas sp. XH (assembly GCF_033348475.1). Classification (NCBI taxonomy): domain Bacteria; kingdom Pseudomonadati; phylum Pseudomonadota; class Gammaproteobacteria; order Aeromonadales; family Aeromonadaceae; genus Aeromonas; species Aeromonas sp. XH. The sequence goes on from NZ_CP137630.1 coordinate 668,707, forward strand.
GGCAGGAAGAAGAGGGGTCGGCAGGCTCACGATGGGATTCCAGAGACAGAAAGTATGTGACCTGCATGGTAAAGACGTAAGGAATGTTTGTCAGCCGGAAAATCCAGCTGCTACCATTCCCGGGTCTTTGTAAGGAGAGTTCCATGTTGACCCCAAGTGAGAAGTCCCGCCTGAAGTGGGCCTGCCGCCGCGGCATGCTCGAGCTGGATGTGATCTTTATGCCCTTCTTTGAGCACGAGTTCGACGGCCTCGGCGAGGCCGAGCAGCAGACCTTCATCCGCCTGCTGGAGTGCGAGGATCCCGAGCTGTTCCGCTGGTGCATGGGGCACGGCGTGCCGGACGATGCCGCCTTTGCCGCCATGATCCCCCTCATCCTCGAGCGCAACCAGGCCCGCCACGATCGCCTGCGCTGAGCCTGGTGCCCGACCCGCGGCCTGACCCATGGCCAGCCCGGTTCCCCCGATGCGGGTGGTGATGCCCGTCACCGCCTCCCGCCGGCAGCGCCTGCTGCTGTGCACCTTGTTTCTGTTGCTGCTCTGGCCCACGGCCCGCCTGATCCAGGGCTGGCAGTGGGGGCTGTTTCTTCCCTGCTGGGGGCTGGGCCTCTGGCTCGCGGTACGCCGAGTTGTGGCGGGCGAGCCCCTCGTCTGGGATGGGGAGTGGCTGACGTGGCAAGGGGCGCGCCATCGGGTGGATCCCGGCAGCCGCATCCTGCCAGGGGTGCTCTGGTTGAGGCTGTCGCCGGAGCGGGGGCCGGTCCGTCACCTCTGGCTCTGCTCCGATGCGCTGGCGCCCGAGCACTACCGTACCCTGGCCCGCGCCATCCATCTCGCCGCTCCTCGTTGAGCTCCTACCCTGGCACCCAATGAATGACCCCGCCGAAGCGGGGTCATGGAGGAAAAGCCTGGAGGTCAGTCCCGCTCCGGTGTCAGCACCGTCGGCTTGGGATTGGGCTGCATGTCCGGATAGTCCAGGTTGTAGTGCAGACCCCGGGACTCCTTGCGCTGCAGGGCGCAGTTGACGATCAGCTCGGCCACCTGCAACAGGTTGCGCAGCTCCAGCAGGTTGTTGGAGACGCGGAAGTTCGCGTAGTACTCCTGCACCTCCTGCTTGAGCAGGTCGATGCGACGCTTGGCCCGGGCCAGGCGCTTGTTGGTACGCACTATGCCCACGTAGTCCCACATCATCAGCCGCAGCTCGTGCCAGTTGTGCTGGATCACCACCTGCTCGTCGGAGTCGTCCACCTGGCTCTCGTCCCAGGCCGGCAGGCTGGGGGGGGCCACGCTGGTGGGCAGCTTGGCCAGGATGTCGGCCCCCGCCTGGTGGGCATAGACCACGCATTCGAGCAGGGAGTTGGAAGCCATGCGATTGGCGCCGTGCAGCCCGGTGTAGGTCACCTCGCCGATGGCGTAGAGACCCGGGATGTCGGTCTGGCCGTTGTTGTCGATCATCACGCCGCCACAGGTGTAGTGCGCCGCCGGGACTATGGGCATGGCCTCCCTGGTGATGTCGATACCGACCGCGCGGCAGCGATCAAAGATGGTCGGGAAGTGCTTGATGATGAAGTCCGCCGGCTTGTGGCTGATGTCCAGATACATGCAGTCGGCGCCCAGGCGCTTCATCTCGTGGTCGATGGCGCGGGCGACGATGTCCCGCGGTGCCAGCTCGGCCCGCTCGTCGAAGTCCGGCATAAAGCGGCTGCCGTCGGGGCGGCGCAGATAGGCGCCCTCGCCGCGCAGGGCCTCGGTCAGCAGGAAGTTGGGGTCATCCGGGTGGAACAGGCTGGTGGGGTGGAACTGGTTGAACTCCAGGTTCGCCACCCGGCAGCCGGCGCGCCATGCCATGGCGATGCCGTCGCCCGAGCTCACGTCCGGGTTGGAGGTGTACTGGTACACCTTGGAGGCGCCGCCGGTGGCCAGCGCCACGAAGCGGGCGCGGATCACCTCGACCTGCTCGACGTTGCGGTTCCAGACATAGGCGCCCAGCACCTTGTTGCCCGGCAGCCCCAGCTTGCGGGTGGTGATGAGGTCGACCGCGTTGAAGCGCTCCATCAGCTGGATGTTGGGATGAGCGCGCACCTGATCGATCAGGGTGAGCTGCACCGCCTTGCCGGTGGCATCGGCCGCGTGGAAGATGCGGCGATGGCTGTGGCCCCCTTCCCGGGTCAGGTGGTAGTGGGACTCCCCCTCGGCATCCTCCTCCTGATCGAAGGGGACCCCCTGCTGGATCAGCCACTGGATGGAGTCGCGGGCATTGCGGGCGGTGAACTCCACCACCGCCGGGTCGCACAACCCGGCCCCGGCGTTGAGCGTGTCGCTCACGTGGGATTCGATGCTGTCGGTCTCGTCGAACACGGCAGCGATGCCTCCTTGCGCATAGAGAGTGGCCCCCTCACTGATGGGCCCCTTGCTCAGAACCAGGACTTTGGCCTGGTCTGCCAATCGCAACGCGAGGGACAGACCGGCGGCACCGCTGCCAATGATCAGTACGTCGCAAAGGTATTCAACACTTGCTTTCATAAGTATCATTGGCCTGGATTAAGAACTGGCCCCATGGTAGCCCAAGGGGGGGCTGTGGTGCAGCCCGCATCACATTTTTTTCAATGCAAGCGAACTTTCTCTGATTCCTCCTGTCTGAACTTGTGCGCTTAGAAGGGGCCGGAAAAGAAGAACGATAACCTGATGGGGGTTTTACGGCTCTGATGAGCGACCAGAATCTACTGGACGAACAGCTGGTTGAACGGGTCCAGCGTGGCGATAAGAATGCATTCAACCTGTTGGTACGCAAATACCAGCACAAGGTGGTCAACCTGGTGGCCAGGTATGTCAACAATCCGGGCGATGTACCGGATGTGGCGCAAGAGGCCTTCATCAAGGCTTATCGTGCGCTGCCGACATTCCGTGGCGAGAGCGCGTTTTACACCTGGTTGTACCGAATCGCCGTCAACACGGCCAAAAATTACCTGACGTCACAGGGGCGCAGACCGCCCAGCAGTGATGTCGAAGCGGATGAGGCTGAATACTATGGTGGTGGTGAAGCCCTGCAAGAGGTGGCCACCCCGGAAAACCTGGCGCTGACCGACGAGATCAAGCGCACCGTGTTTACCGCCATAGAAGCCCTGCCCGAAGATTTGAGAACGGCGATCACCCTTCGCGAAATGGAAGGGCTGAGCTACGAGGAGATTGCGGAGATCATGGATTGCCCTGTGGGTACGGTGAGATCCCGCATCTTCCGGGCGAGGGAAGCAATCGATAAAAGGTTGCAACCTCTGATCGAGCATTAACTGGGGAAAGACAGGCAAACTTATGGCAAATAAAGAGCAACTTTCAGCCCTGATGGATGGTGACCTCAGCGAGATAGAGGTTCTGAAAGAGCTGGGAACGGATCCCGCTCTGCAAGATACCTGGGCGCGTTACCATCTGATCGGTGATGCCATGCGGGGAGACCTGCCGGTCAATCTGCAACTGGATCTCAGCGACAGCATCATGCTGGCGCTGGAAGACGAACCGGCCATATTGGCGCCCAAGCCGGCCCAGCCCGCCGCACCTGCGGTGAAGACGGCTGGCAAGGTAGTGCCCCTGGTTCGCCGGTTCGGTCAGCAAATGGGACAGTATGCCATTGCCGCCTCCGTGGCTGCCGCCGTCATCTTCGGGGTGCAGCAGTATCAGGGCCAGGATGGTGTCCCCAGCAACCCGGTGCTCAACACCATTCCGGTCGGCGGTAGCGCGGCCCCGGTGAGCGTGCACTACCCCCAGGACGGCAGCCGGGCCGGCGTGCGTCAGCAAGGCTTGAGCGAGCAGCAGATGCAGGAACAGCGCGAGCGGATCAATGCCTTCCTGCGCGACCATCAATTGCAACAACGTCTGCTGCAAGACAAGCAGATTCAGGAATAACGCATTTTTAGGGATCAGATCGTGCGCCAGTCCAGCCTCATTCTGCTGGCCTCTCTCCTGTTGACTTGTGCCAAGGCCTCGGCCGACGATCTGTCGGCCGAGGCCTTGTTGCAGCAGATGCAGAGTGCCGTTTCGCAACAGAACTTCGAATTGTCCATGGTCAAGGCCAGACAGGGCCGGCTTGAGCCCATCCGTTTCAGCCACGGCGTGATCGATGGCAAGGAGGTGGCCCACCTCAGCTATCTCGATGGCAAGGCGGTGGAGTACCTGCAGCGCCAGAACGAGTACACCTTCTTCGAGAACACCCACGAGCCCTACACCCTCAAGGGAGCGCGCTTCCCCGGGGTCTGGTCGAGCCTGGTGAAGATGCCGCTGCCCCGGGTGCTGGAGAGCTATGACCCCGTGCTGGCCGGACGCAGCCGGGTGGCCGGCCTGGTGGCCCAGGTCGTCAGGCTGGTGCCCAAGGAGGCAGACAAGTACGGCTTCGTGCTCTGGATCGACGAACAGAGCCATCTGCTGCTTAGGGTGGACATGGTGGATCGGGAAGGCAACCTGGTGGAGCAGGTGCTGGGAGTGGATCTGGACAAGCAGTCTGCCCCGGCCCCCTGGCTGGTGACCCTGGCCAAGAGCCAGCTGCCCGAGGCGCTGGCGCTGGAAGATGCCTATCCCACGCCCCAGCAGACCCTCAACTGGCACCTGACCTGGCTGCCGGATGGGTTCAAGGTACTCTCCCAGGACAGGCACCAGCTGGTCAGTACCAGTCTGCCGGTGGATTACATGATGCTTTCGGACGGTCTGGTGGATCTCTCCGTCTACGTCGCCCGGGTCGACCCCAAGCAGGCGGTGCGCCAGCAACTGATCCGTCAGGGCGCCACCTCGCTGGTGAGCTATGTCAACGAGGTCGGCGTGGAGATCACCGTGGTCGGCGAGGTGCCTGCCGAGACCGCCAAACGCATCGCCGAGTCGGTGCAGCCCCTGACCCGCAACGAGGCGGTGCAGTGAGGCGTGAGTGCGACACTTGCCGAACCCGGGCTGGCGTGCTGAGATCGGATAAACCCATTGCCACCCGTCTGGAGTCACCTGGTGAGTAACATGAGCGAAGAGCTGGCGACCGTGGTCGCCATCGAGGGGCCCTATGCCTGGGTGGAGTGCGAGCGTCGCTCCGCCTGCAGCGGTTGCCATCAGCAGTCCAGCTGCGGCACCGGGACCGTCGCCAAGGCTTTTCCCATGAAGGCGCAGCGATTGCGGGTCGCCCTCACCGGCGAAGTGGCTGTGGGCCAGCAGATCCGTCTCGGCATCCCCCAGGCCAGCATCCTGCGCGGGGCCGCCCTGGTCTATGTGCTACCACTCTTTTGTTTGCTGCTCGGCGCCCTGATCGGCCAGCTCTGGTTGGCACCGCTCTTGTCGGCGGGGGAAGGGGTCACCATCCTCAGCTGCCTGCTGGGCGGCACAGTCGGATTTTTACTGGTTCGTTACTTTTCCGACCGGCTCGAGCAGGGGGAATATGGCCCCCGCATGCTCGGCGTGGTGCTCAAGACCCGCCATCTCTCCTGAGGGGCGGGATCCTCTGCTGGCGCTGGCGCCGCCACCTTGGTGCCGGAAGCCCGCCAGACAAGGCGCTATTTCTGGTGCCCGCCGACTAAAGATTGGCCGTCGACCGGGTTATCCAGTAAAATCCTGCCCTCATATCCGACCCTAACTTAATTTTGAGTGATTCTTGCTCGATGAAACACATTCGTAACTTTTCGATTATTGCGCACATCGACCACGGTAAGTCGACCCTGTCGGACCGTCTGATCCAGACTTGCGGCGGCCTGTCCGACCGCGAGATGCAGGCCCAGGTGCTGGACTCCATGGATCTGGAGCGCGAGCGCGGCATTACCATCAAGGCACAGAGTGTGACCCTGAACTACCAGGCACAAGACGGTAACACCTATCAGCTGAACTTTATCGACACCCCGGGCCACGTGGATTTCTCCTACGAGGTTTCTCGCTCCCTGGCTGCCTGTGAAGGGGCTCTGCTGGTGGTGGATGCCGGTCAGGGGGTTGAGGCACAGACTCTGGCCAACTGCTACACCGCCATGGAAATGGATCTGGAAGTGGTGCCGGTGCTGAACAAGATCGACCTGCCGGCCGCCGAGCCCGAACGGGTGGCGGAGGAGATCGAGGATATCGTCGGCATCGACGCGATCGACGCGGTGCGCTGCTCCGCCAAGACGGGCCTGGGGGTGGACCTGGTACTCGAAGAGATCGTCGCCCGCATCCCGGCCCCGGAGGGGGACCCCGATGCGCCGCTGCAGGCGCTGATCATCGACTCCTGGTTCGACTCCTACCTGGGGGTCGTGTCGCTCGTGCGGATCAAGAACGGTTCCCTCAAGAAGAACGACAAGATCAAGGTGATGAGCACTGGCCAGACCTGGGGTGTGGATCGCATCGGCATCTTCACACCCAAGCAGGTGGACACCGACGGCCTGGGCTGTGGCGAGGTGGGTTGGGTCGTCTGCGGCATCAAGGACATCCACGGCGCCCCGGTGGGCGATACCCTGACCCTGGCCAAGCACGGCGCCGACAAGCCGCTGGCGGGCTTCAAGAAGGTCAAGCCACAGGTCTACGCGGGCCTGTTCCCCATCTCCAGCGATGACTATGAAGCGTTCCGCGATGCGCTGGAGAAGCTCTCCCTCAACGACGCCTCCCTGTTCTACGAGCCGGAGAGCTCCACCGCCCTGGGCTTCGGCTTCCGCTGCGGCTTCCTCGGCATGCTGCACATGGAGATCATCCAGGAGCGTCTGGAGCGTGAGTACGATCTGGATCTGATAACCACGGCGCCGACCGTGGTCTACGAGATAGAGCAGACCGACGGCACCACCATCCACATCGACAGCCCGGCCCAGATGCCCGCCATCAACAGCATCAAGGAGATGCGCGAGCCCATCGCCGAGTGTCACATCCTGCTGCCGCAGGAGTACATGGGCAACGTCATCACCCTGTGCATCGAGAAGCGCGGCGTGCAGACCAACATGGTCTACCACGGCAACCAGGTGGCGCTGACCTACGAGATCCCCATGGCGGAAGTGGTGCTCGACTTCTTCGACCGCCTGAAGTCCACCAGCCGCGGCTATGCCTCCCTGGACTACGGCTTCAAGCGCTTCGAGACTTCCGACATGGTGCGTCTCGACATCATGATCAACGGCGAGCGGGTCGACGCCCTGGCCATCATCACCCACAAGGAGAACGCCCAGTATCGCGGTCGCCAGGTGGTGGAGAAGATGCGCGAGCTGATCCCGCGCCAGATGTTCGACATCGCCATCCAGGCCGCCATCGGCAACCAGATCATCGCCCGCAGCACGGTCAAGGCCCTGCGCAAGGACGTGACCGCCAAGTGCTACGGTGGCGACGTGAGCCGTAAGAAGAAGCTGCTGAACAAGCAGAAAGAAGGCAAGAAGCGGATGAAGTCCCTCGGCCGTGTCGACGTGCCGCAGGAAGCCTTCCTCGCGATCCTCCATGTCGGAAAGGACTAATCGATGGCAAGCACCTTTTCCCTGATCCTCGTCGTCGTCACCGTACTGACCGGCATCATCTGGACCGTCGACAAGCTGGTCTGGGCCAAACAGCGGGCGGCCAAGATCGCGGCCGCTCGTGCCAGCGCCGGCCCGGGCGTGGACGAGAAGACCCTGGCCAAGGTGGCCCCCATGCCGGTCTGGATCGAACAGACCGGCGGGGTCTTCCCTGTCATCGCCCTGGTGCTGATCCTGCGCTCCTTCATCTTCGAGCCGTTCCAGATCCCGTCCGGCTCCATGATGCCCACCCTGCTGGTGGGCGACTTCATTCTGGTGGAGAAGTTCGCCTACGGCCTCAAGGATCCGGTGACCAACACCAAGTTCCTCGAGACCGGCTCCCCTGAGCGCGGCGACGTGGTGGTCTTCAAGTATCCGCTGGATACCCGGGTGGACTACATCAAGCGGGTGGTCGGCATGCCGGGGGATAGGGTCATCTATCGCAACAAGGAGCTGATGATACGGCCGCGCTGTGTGGAAGAGAGCCGCGATGAACAGGAAGGGAAAACCTGCCCGGGCTTCGAGAAGCTGGACGTCAAGTTCGAGCAGCGTGGCGAATTCAGCCAGATGGGGATCCCGCTGGATCGCTACACCGAGCAGCTGGGCGAGGTTTCTCACGAGACCCTTCGCAACCCGCTGATGCCGGACCTGGTGGATCGCTACTATCGCCAGCCCGGTACCTACCCGGATGAGTGGGTGGTGCCGGAAGGCCACTACTTCGTGATGGGCGACAACCGCGACAACAGCACCGACAGCCGTTTCTGGGGCTTCGTGCCCGAGCAGAACCTGGTGGGCAAGGCCGTCGCCATCTGGATCAGTTTCGAATTCGAGCGCGAGGAAGGCTCCAGCTTGCCGAGCTGGGTGCCGACCGGTGTGCGCTTCAACCGCATTGGCGGAATCAAGTAAATGAATATCAAGATGAACAGACTGCAGTCCCGTCTCGGGCATGTCTTTCAGGAACCTGAGCTGCTGACCCGGGCACTGACCCATCGCAGCGCCGGCTCCCGCCATAACGAGCGCCTGGAATTCCTGGGAGACTCCATCCTGAGCCTGGTGATTGCCGACGATCTCTTCCACCGCTTCCCGCAGGCGGCGGAGGGGGATCTCAGCCGGATGCGTGCCACCCTGGTGCGCGAGAAGACGCTGGCCGAACTGGGCCGGGAGTTCGACCTAGGGGATCACCTGATCCTGGGGCCGGGCGAGCTCAAGAGCGGCGGTTTTCGCCGCGAGTCGATCCTGGCCGACACGGTCGAGGCGGTGATCGGCGCCATCTATCTGGATACGGACCTGGAACGGGTGCGCAGCCTCCTGCTCGGCTGGTACGCCAGCCGCCTGGAGGAGATCAAGCCCGGCATCGAGCAGAAGGATCCCAAGACCCGGTTGCAGGAGATCCTGCAGGGCAGCCGCAAATCCCTGCCGACCTACACGGTGACCAACGTCAAGGGCGAAGCCCACAACCAGGAGTTCACCGTCCAGTGCGAAGTGGATGGTCTGGATGGTCCCCTGGTCGGGGTCGGCACCAGCCGCCGCAAGGCCGAACAGGCCGCCGCGCAGCAAGCATTGGAAAGATTGTCATGACGGATACAGATAGCACCTACTGCGGCTTTGTCGCCATCGTCGGCCGCCCCAACGTGGGCAAGTCCACCCTGCTGAACAAGCTGCTCGGTCAGAAGGTCAGCATCACCTCGAAGAAGCCCCAGACCACCCGTCACCGGATCCTGGGGATCGACACCGAGGAGAACTACCAGACCATCTACGTGGACACCCCGGGTCTGCACATCGAAGAGAAACGGGCCATCAACCGCCTGATGAACCGCGCCGCCACCAGTTCCCTGGGGGACGTGGCCATGGTGGTGTTCGTGGTGGACGGCACCCACTGGACCAAGGACGACGAGATGGTGCTGGGCAAGTTGCGCCACCTCAAGTGCCCCGTGGTGCTGGCGGTCAACAAGATCGACAACGTCAAGGAAAAGGAAGACCTGCTGCCCCACCTGGAGTGGCTGGGCCAGCAGATGGCCTTCTCCCACATCCTGCCCATCAGCGCCGAGAAGGGCACCAACGTGGAGAAGATCCGCGAGTGGGCCAAGGATCTGCTGCCGGAGAACGTGCACTTCTTCCCGGAAGACTACGTGACCGACCGCTCCTCCCGCTTCATGGCCTCCGAGATCATCCGCGAGAAGCTGATGCGCTTCACCGGTGAGGAGCTGCCCTACTCGGTGACGGTGGAGATCGAACGCTTCAAGGTCGAGGAGAACGGCCTCTACCATATCCATGGCCTGATCCTGGTGGAGCGCGACGGCCAGAAGAAGATGGTCATCGGCAACAAGGGCGAGAAGATCAAGACCATAGGCACCGAGGCGCGCCTCGACATGGAGCGACTGTTCCAGAACAAGGTGCACCTGGAGCTCTGGGTCAAGGTCAAGTCCGGCTGGGCCGACGACGAGCGCGCCCTGCGCAGCCTCGGGTATGGTGATGACTGATTGCTGACCCCGGCTTTCGTCATCCACAGTCGGCCCTATCGGGAGACCAGCCAGCTGGTCGAGGTCTTCACCCAGGATAGCGGCCGATTCACCCTAGTGGCTCGCGGTTCCCGCGGGCCACGCTCCTCTCTGAAGGGGCTGTTGCAGCCCTTCACCCTGCTCACCATCGCCTGGCGCGGCAAAGGGGATCTCAAGAACCTCACCCAGGTGGAGTGCCCGGATCACTCCCTGCGTCTCGGCGGCGATCGCCTCTTCTACGGCCTCTATCTCAACGAGCTGGTCTACTACCTGCTGGAAGCGCATACCCCCTTCCCCGAGGTGTTCGACGCCTATGCCCGCGCCATCATGGCCCTGGCGGATGGCGAGACCCCGGAGCTGCCGCTGCGCCGCTTCGAGTTTCTGCTGCTGCAGGCGCTGGGTTATGCGGTGGACTTTGAATATGCCGCCGACGATGAGTCGCCGATCCAGCCCGAACTGCTGTACGGCTTCGAGCGGGAGCTCGGCTTTGTCGCTTGCGAGCGGGCGCCGGATCCCCGTACCCTGTTCCTCGGCGCCCACCTGCTGGCCTTCGCCGAGGGGCGTTTCGACACGCCCCCCCTGTTGCAGGCGGCCAAGCGATTCAGCCGGCTGGCACTGCAGCCCTATCTGGGAAAGCGGCAGTTGAAGAGCCGGGAGCTGTTTTTAAAACGCAGAGCCACGCAAGGCTGACATACGGATATCGAGGCTGACGCCAGGGCGGCAGCCGCACAGTTAACAGAAGTATTTTCAAGGAGTTAAGCAATGAGCGAGATCTACCTGGGCGTGAACATCGACCATATCGCCACCCTGCGCAATGCCCGCGGCACCCAGTACCCGGATCCGGTGCAGGCCGCCTTCGTGGCCGAGCAGGCCGGGGCCGATGGCATCACTGTGCACCTGCGGGAAGATCGCCGCCACATCACAGACCGGGACGTGGAGATCCTGCGCCAGACCATCCAGACCAGGATGAACCTGGAGATGGCGGTGACCGAGGAGATGATAGGTATCGCCTGCCGCATCAAGCCCCACTTCGTCTGCCTGGTGCCGGAGAAGCGTACCGAGGTGACCACCGAGGGGGGCCTGGACGTGGCCGGCCAGCTGGACAAGGTGACCGATGCGGTGACCCGCCTGGCCGCCGTCGGTGCCCAGGTGTCGCTCTTCATCGATGCCGACCCCATCCAGATCGACGCGGCTGCGGAGAGCGGCGCCCCCTTCATCGAGATCCACACCGGCCGCTACGCCGATGCCACCACGGATGCCGAGCGCAACGCCGAGTTCAAGCGCATCGCCGCCGGGGCCTCCTATGCTGCCGGCAAGGGGCTCAAGGTCAATGCCGGCCACGGCCTGCACTACCACAACGTCAAGGCCATCGCCGCCATCCCCGAGCTCTATGAGCTCAACATCGGCCACGCCATCATAGGTCGCGCCGCCTTCGACGGCCTGGCCAAGGCGGTCAGCGACATGCGCCTGCTGATGCAGGAAGCCCGTCAGGGGATCTGACCTCAGCCCTGTTGCCGATGACAACCAACGAGGGACGCCGTGGCGTCCCTCGTTGTCTTTGGTGTGCAGGGGGCAGTCCGGCCCTGTCAGGTCGCTCAGGAGAGGGGTTGGCATCCAGCATCCCCATATCTGCGAAGACCGCAGGCCCTTGCCTATTGCTCGGGGAAGTAGCGCTCCAGCAACGCCATCAGGATGGCCTGGCACTCGGCATCCGACTCTCCGGTTATCAGGGCCGGGCGGAAATGGAGCTGGAAGGCGCGCATCGCGGCGCGGCTCTGCTCGTCCCACTCGCCGCTCGGCGCTATGCCATAGCCGTATCGGGCCAGCTGCTGCTGCCATTGCAGGGCATCCCAGGCGGGGAGTGGCGTCTGGCGCAGCTCGGCCACCCTGGCCTCGTCGGGCCAGGCGCCGACCCCGTACTCCAGGGCCAGCGTGCGCCAGGGGAAGTGGGGACCGGGATCCTGCTTGCGCTCGGGGGCGACGTCGCTGTGGGCCAGCACCTGGGTCGGCGGTATGTCGTAACGCCGGACCAGTTCACGGGCCAGGGCGCCGACGGCGGCGATCTGGGCCGGGGTATAGGGCTGCCAGCGTCTCAGGTGGGCGGGCAGGGCCGCTTCTGTCTCGTCATACCCGAGATTCACTATCTCTATGCCCAGGGAGCTGGCGTTGAGCCCCGCATACTGATGCCAGCGGCTGCGACCGGCATGCCAGGCGCGCTGGCTGTCGGGCACCAGCTGGTAGACGGGCAGCGGACTCTGATCGGTATCGCGCGGCACCAGATAGTGGGCGCTCACCTTGTGCTCGGGTTCGGTCAGGAGGCGCAGGGAGCGGGTGTCGTCCTCATCCGTGTAGTGCAGGATCAGGAAGGCGATGCGGTCATTCTGGCTGGCGCTGGCATACCGGGTATCGAGGCGGTAGGGGGCGGGCTGGCAGGCGCCGAGCAGCAGGATGAGGGGCAGTGACCAGAGCCAGCGCAGGCTGGCAGGGGGCCGGCACGCCCCGCCGCCCGCCGGCAGACGGTCGGACAGCGGCCTGCCGCGTCGGCTCATGGCTCAGCCTCGCGCCTTGCCAGGGGCGGTGATCACGGCTCGGACCTGTACTTGGCGGTCAGGCCGATCAGGAAGTTGCGCAGGATCTGATCCCCGCAATCCTGATAGTGCTTGTGATCCCTGGCGCGGAACAGGGCGCTCAGCTCGGACTTGGAGAGGTTGAAGTTCGCGAGCTTGAGGGTGCCCAGCATGTCCTCTTCCTTGTAGTTGAGGCCGATGCGCAGCTTGCGCAGGATCAGGTTGTTGTTGATCCGGTTCGGGATCACCTGGGGCGGCGCATCCTCCCGCACGCCGCGGCGCAGGGCGATGAAGCCGTCGAGAAACTGGCTCAGGGCCGAGTCCGGGCAGGCGGCAAAGCCCGCTTCCTGTGCCTCGCCCTCTTCCGCCTCCTTCATCAGCCAGCCGTGGAGCTGGGCGTGGGTGATGGCCAGATTGCCCTTGGCGAAGATCTCGACCATCTGGTCGTTGCTGATGCTGAGGGCATAGCGCAGGCGGCGCAGAATATCGTTGTTGGTCATGTTGACTCCTGTGGAAACGGCGCGATGTTACCACCTGCCGGCGTCGCAGTCAGAAAAAGCGCCTCAGTCGGCCAGGGCCAGGTAAGGGGGGGCCTCCCGCCTCACCTGCTCCAGGGCATCCTGCAGCTCCAGCAACTCGGGTTCGAGATCGCTCACGGGCACCCCGTCCCGCAGCTGCTGCTCGAGCTGGGAGAGCAGGCGTTGCAGGCCGGGCACTCCGGAGTAGGCGCAGCCGCCGTTGAGGCGGTGGAGCTGGGCCAGCACCTCGGCGTCGTCGACTGCCCCTTCCAGGGCCGCCTCCAGCAGGGGCTCCACTTCGTCGAAACTGGCCAGCAGCATGGTCAGCATCTCCTTGGCCAGCGCCTGCTTGCCGGCGGCCTGGCGCACGGCGAGGTCCCAGTCTATCTGTCGATCTCCGTGATTCTGGTGGCGCCGGTGGGCGAAGTCGGTGATGAGCTGCGCCAGCATCCCCTCGTCGATGGGCTTGGCCAGGTAGTCATCCATCCCCTGGCGGATCAACCGCTCCCGCTCGCCCGGGATGGCGTGGGCGGTCACCGCGACTATGGGGGTCTCGGTGTTGAGGGAGTGATGGCGGATCGCCTGGGTGGCGCTGATGCCGTCCATGACGGGCATCTGGATATCCATGAAGATGATGTCGAACGGCTGGCTCTGGGCCAGGTTGACCGCCTCCTTGCCGTTCTTGCACACCACCACCTCGGTCACCATCTCCTTGAGCATGGCGGCGATGAGCTTGAGGTTGGCTGCGTTGTCATCCACCGCCAGCACCTTGACGGCCTGCACCTTGATCTCCTGCCCGGTGCGCTGCGACGGCGCGGGCAGCGGCGTGCTCCTGGCCGCCTCGGGGGAGAGCAGGGCGTGCAGCAGCTTGCGATGGTTGATGGGTTTGGAGAGGCAGTGGACGGCACCATGGGCCAGCATGGCGTCATAGAGCGACGGCTCGTGGCTGCTGAGCATCACTATGGTGTTCTGCTGGCCGTCCAGGCCGTCGAGGCGGGCAATCACCTGCTGCGGGCTGTGCAGGGTGCTGCTGCCGATGAGCACCATGTCCTGGCTGCTCATCTGGGGCCACTCCTCGTCCACCGTCAGGGAGTGCACGTCCAGCTGCCACTCGGCCAGCAGGGCGAGCAGGGAGGCGTGGGTGAAGGGATCCGGCTCCAGCAGCCAGACCCGCTTGCCGAGGATGCGATCCAGCGGCAGCCGCTCGGTCTGAGGCAGGGGGGAGACATCCAGCTCCAGGTTGAAGGAGAAGACGGAACCCTTGCCAAGCTCGGATTCGAACCGGATCTGCCCCCCCATCTGCTGCACCAGCTTCTGGGTGATGACGAGCCCGAGGCCGGTGCCCCCATAACGGCGCGAGATCGACGAGTCGGCCTGGTTGAAGGCCTGGAACAGCTGGCGCTGCTGCTCTTCCGAGATGCCGATGCCGGTATCGCGAATGAGCACCCGCAGGCGCACCTTGTTGCTGCTCGATTCGCCGGTCTGCTCGACACGCACGTCCACGTTGCCGCGCTCGGTGAACTTGATGGCGTTGCCGGTGAGGTTGGTGAGCACCTGCTGCAGGCGCATGGGGTCGCCGGTGAGGTAGTCCGGCACGGCGGCATCCACCTGCAGGGAGAGCTCGAGCTGCTTGTCGTGGGCGCTGGGGCCCAGCAGATGCATGGTCTCGTTGAGGGTGTCCCGCAGGCTGAAGGGGATATGCTCCAGTTGCAGCTTGCCCGCCTCCAGCTTGGAGAAGTCGAGGATGTCGTTGATGATGCCGAGCAGGTTGCGCGCCGACTTCTCTATGGTCTGCATGTAGTCGGTCTGGCTCGGGGTCAGGCTGGTCTTGAGCAGCTGGCGGGTGAAGCCGATGACGCCGTTGAGGGGGGTGCGCAGCTCGTGGGACATGTTGGCGAGGAACTCGGACTTGACCCTGGCCGCCTCCTGGGCGCGCTTCTTCGCCATGTCGAGCTCGACGTTCTGGATCTCGATCTGTTCCAGCGTCTCGCGCAGATCCGAGGTGGCCTGATCGATGTTCTGCTGCATCTCCTCGTGGTATTCAGAGAGCGCCTTTGCCATGGCGTTGATGCCGTTTTTCAGCATGTCCAGCTCGCCGGTGAGTTGGCCGCTGACCCGGGTGTCGAGCCGCCCCTCCCGGATTCGGTGCACCGCCTGCACCATGTCGGTGATGGGCTGGGTCACGCTCTTGACCAGACGAAAGCCGAACAAGGTGCTGATAGCCAGACCGATGAGCACGATGACCACGGCGAAGAAGGCGTCGCGATACTGCAGGACGATGGCCCTGTCCGTGGCGAGCTGCATGGAGATGTAGCCGATGACGGGTGGCTCCAGATCGCTTGGCAGCGGGAAACCGTCCAGGCTGGTCTCGGCCTGGATGGGGGTGCGCAAGATGATGTCATCGCCATTGAAGGAGACGCTGGTCAGGGCCGGGATGACGCTGCCGTCCGGCAGGCGCAACTGGCTGAAGTCCCGATGGTAATTGGAGGTGACGAAGAGCTGGTTGTCCTGGGTGAAGACGGCGATGGACTTGATGAAGGGCGAGTTCTTGCGATGGGTGAGCCCGATCAACCGCTTGAGGGACTCGCGGCTGTGCTGGGTCATCCCGTATTCGCTGGCGATGGCCAGCGGCTCTATGATGTTGATGCCCTGATCGATCAGGTTGTTTTCCAGCTGATGGTAGCGATGGAAGGTAAAGTAACCGGCGATCAGGCCGCCGATGATCAGGGTCGGCAAGATGGTAAAGGCCAGCACACGGGCTCTGAGGCCATACTTGGTCATGCTGGCAAACCGGCGGCAAGGGGGAACAAGGTCATCGCCCCGGGGGCGTGCCGGCGGAGGGGTCGGGCAGGCAATACAGGCGATGTCGCTGTACGGGGTCTCAGGCCGTATCCGGTCATATCAATGGGCCACTTTTGGTCAGAATGGGCGATGGGGCGGATGCCGCGGCTCGGGCACTCAGGCCGTACTTGGTCATACGATTATTCTTGTGGGACAATGGTCTGCCGCAGATTCCACAATCATGACATAGCCACCTATAGGCACCAAGTTTTATGGCCCAGTTTTTCAAGCCCCAAAAGAAATCCACCCAGCCCCAACGTATTGAATTTACGATAGACAGTCTGGATCACCACTGTGTCGGTGTCGGCCGTCATCAGGGCAAGGCGATCTTCGTCGAGGGGGCGCTGCCCGGCGAGCGGATCCAGGCCCGCATCATCGACGACAAGAAGCACTATGCCCACGGTGCCCTGCAGCAGGTGCTGACCCCGGCAGCCAATCGCATCGCCCCCTTCTGCGACCACTATCGCGAGTGTGGAGGTTGCAGCGCCCAGCACCTTGGTGAGGCGGATCAGCAGGCGGTCAAGGAGGCCGGTCTGGTCAGCCTGTTCGAGCGCCTCGGCAACATCCAGGCCCCGGCACTGGATCCCGTGCTGACGGGGGAGTCTCGCGCCTACCGCCGGGTCTGCCGGCTGGCCATCAAGTTTGACAAGAACGGCCGCTGCACCCGGGTGGGTTTCCGCCGTCGTCAATCGAACGATCTGGTGGAGATTGCCGGCTGCCCGGTGCTGGCCGCGCCGCTCTCGGCCCTCATCGCGCCGCTGCGGGACTGCCTCAACCGTCTCAAGAGCCAGCGCGAGCTGGGTCACGCCGAGCTCATCCAGGCCGAGCAGGGCATCATGATGCTGCTGCGCCACACGGGCCGTCCCAACGAGGCGGATCGCGCCCTGCTGATCGAATTCGCGCAAGCGCAAGGGATCGACCTCTATCTGCAGGCGGCGGACGATCGCATCGAACCCCTGCGCCAGCAATTTGCACTCGATTACACACTGGATGGCCTGTCTCTTGCATTTGCCCCCGGTGACTTCATCCAGGTCAATGGCCCCATCAACCAGCGCATGGTCGAGCAGGCGCTGGCCTGGCTCGGGGCGACCCGGGACGACAAGGTGCTGGATCTCTTCTGCGGCATCGGCAACTTCACCCTGCCGCTGGCCCGTCAGGCCCGGGAAGTGGTGGGGGTCGAGGGGGAGCTGGCCATGGTGGCCCGCGCCGAGGAGAACGCCCGCCGCAACGGCATCACCAATGCCCGCTTCTACAAGGCGGACTTGAGTGGCGACATCGTCGGCATGTCCTGGGCGCGGGAGGGATTTGACCTGGTCCTGCTGGATCCGGCGAGGCCCGGCGCCCTGGAGGTGATGAGCCACGTGGTGGCACTTGCACCGAAACGGGTGGTCTATGTCTCCTGCAACCCCGTCACCCTGGCCCGGGACAGCCGGGTGCTGGTGCAGGGGGGCTATCGGTTGACCCGGCTGGGGATGCTGGACATGTTCCCCCACACGGGGCATCTGGAATCCATGGCACTGTTCGAACGGAAGTAAATGGATGTTCCCAAGCAGCGGCCACCTGGAGTCCATGGTGCTGTTTGAACTGGGGGGAACGGACGTTTGTGCCGTGCCCCGGGGCAGGAGGGAGAAGCGGCGGCATTGGTTTTCCGATGGCCGCAGCGCTGTTTGAGCGGGAGTGATTAGGGTAATCTAGATCTTCAAAAATGGACCGGATGTGGGGGAGAGCCCTGCTGCCTTGCACGGCGGCATGCCTTGAAAACTCGCCCGTACATCCCCATTTGAGGCAGTCATCAGCTGATGAGGGGTAGGGAAGGCATCGGCTTTCGGCCCCACACTTTTAAGGATTGATACCATGGTTGCGGTGCGCGATATTCATTTGAAAGACAATTTCACCCTGGAGGAGTGGGTCAGTTCCCTCTCCTTAAGTGAAAGTGACAAGAATCAGCTGCGAACCGTTTACCAGTACTGTCTGACGCTGGGTGACGAGGTGCTCACCAACCGCTTGCTGGTGCGCGGCGTCGAGATGGTGGGCATACTGCTGATGCTCAGCATGGATCTCGCCACCCTCAAGGCCGCCATTCTCTACCCCTTCGTCGAAGCGGGCCTCATCAGCCAGGAAAAGGTGAACGAGGACTTCGGCGCCAAGATCGCCAAGCTGGTGGAAGGGGTGCTGGAGATGGAGGCCATCCGCTCCCTGCAGACCCTGCACCGCAGCGAAACCTCCCCGGAACAGGTCGACAACGTGCGCCGCATGCTGCTCGCCATGGTGGAGGATGTGCGCGCCGTGGTGATCAAGCTGGCGGAGCGCATCGCCTGCCTGCGGGAGGCGAAGAAGGCCGATGAAGAGACCCGGGTGCTGATGGCCCAGGAGATCACCAACATCTATGCGCCGCTCGCGAACCGCCTCGGCATCGGCCAGCTCAAGTGGGAGCTGGAGGATCTCGCCTTCCGCTACCTGCATCCGGACACCTACAAGCAGATCGCCAAGCAACTCGACGAGAAACGTCTCGATCGGGAGCGTTACATCCGCGACTTCGTGCAAACCCTGCGGGATGCCCTGAAGGAGGCGGGGGTGGAGGCCGAGGTCTACGGCCGGCCGAAACACATCTACAGCATCTGGCGCAAGATGCAGAAGAAGCACCTCGAGTTCAACGAGCTGTTCGACGTGCGCGCGGTGCGGGTGATCACCAAGCGGCTGCAGGATTGCTACGCGGCGCTCGGCATAGTCCACACCCACTTCCACCATATCCCCCGCGAATTTGACGACTATGTCGCCAACCCCAAGCCCAACGGCTACCAGTCCATCCACACCGTGGTGGTGGGGGAAGAGGGCAAGACGGTGGAGATCCAGATCCGCACCGAGCAGATGCATCAGGACGCGGAGCTCGGCGTCGCCGCCCACTGGCGCTACAAGGAAGGGGCCCAGGCGGCTACCAAGACCAACACCTTCGAAGACAAGATCGAGTGGCTGCGCAAGCTCCTCGCCTGGCAGGAGGATCTCTCCGAGAGCGGATCATTGCTGGACGATCTGCGCAGCCAGGTGTTCGAGGACAGGGTCTATGTGTTCACCCCCAAGGGGGACGTCATCGACCTGCCGGCGGGCGCCACGCCGCTCGACTTCGCCTATCACGTGCACAGCATGATCGGCCACCGCTGCATCGGCACCAAGATAGACGGTCGCATCGTGCCCTTCACCTATACGCTGCAGACCGGCGATCAGGTGGAGGTGATCACCCAGAAGGAGCCGAACCCGAGCCGCGACTGGATGAATCCGAACGCCGGCTTCCTGCGCTCCAGCCGGGCGCGGGCCAAGGTGGCCACCTGGTTCAGGAAGCTGGATCGGGACAAGAACATCGCCGCCGGCAAGGAGTTGCTGGAGAAGGAGCTGGACAGGCACAACCTGACCCTCTCCAAGGTGGACAAGGTGGTGCTGGAACGCTTCCACGCCGAGGAGCTGGAGGACCTGCTGGCCGGTATCGGCAGCGGCGACATCCGCATCAACCAGCTGCTCAACTACCTGGACACCCGCTACAACAAGCCGACCGCCGAGGAAGAGGATCGCCGGCTGCTGGAGAAGCTGGAGCAGAAGGCCAACGTGCCGTTCCGTCCCAAGCCCAAGGACCACATCGTGGTCGAGGGGGTCGGCAATCTGATGACTCATATAGCCCGCTGCTGCCAGCCCATCCCGGGGGACGCCATCCAGGGCTTCATCACCATGGGTCGGGGTGTCTCCATCCACCGGGAGGATTGCGAGCAGCTCAAGGAGCTGTCGCGTCGCAACCCGGAGCGGCTGATCGATGCTGTCTGGGGGGAAAACTACTCCGGCGGCTACGGCCTCACCATCCGCATCCTCTCCAACGACAGATCCGGCCTGCTGCGCGACATCACGACCGTGCTCGCCAACGAGAAGATCAACGTGATGGGGGTGCGCTCGCGCTCCAACGTGCGCGAGCAGACCGCCGAAATAGACATGGAGCTGGAGATCTACAACATCAACGCCTTCAACCGGGCCCTGGCCAAGCTCAGCCAGCTCAACGACGTGATCAGCGCCAAGCGGCTGTAATGCTCAATCGACCGGCCCCAGTGGTCGGTCTGCATTTTCGCCCTCTCTGTAGCGCATTGAAGACGGATATCACGTGCCCCATCTCCTGCCGCCATGGCTCCACATCATGTGGAGCAGTTGCGGGACCTAATTTGATGAACCCCATTTACCGAATCGAAAGTGAGTTGCCCATGTCCCAACGCTACGACCTGCCCCAACTGCTCGACATCATGGCCCGCCTGCGCGACCCGGACGGGGGTTGTCCCTGGGATCTCAAGCAGAGCTTCCAGACCATAGTGCCCCACACTCTGGAGGAGGCCTATGAGGTGGCCGACGCCATCGAGACCCAGGATTGGCAGGGGTTGAAGGGCGAGCTCGGGGATCTTCTGTTCCAGGTGGTGTTCTACGCCCAGCTCGGCAAGGAGCAGGGGCTGTTCGATTTCGCCGACATCGTCGACACCGTGAGCGAGAAGCTCATTCGCCGCCATCCTCACGTCTTCTCTGACGCCGACCTTGGCGACGAGCAGGCGGTGAAGGCGAACTGGGAGGCGGAAAAGGCCAGAGAGCGCGCCGCCCTCGACAAAGCGAGCGTGCTGGATGACATTCCCCTCTCGCTGCCGGCCCTGACCCGGGCCGCCAAGATCCAGAAGCGCTGCGCCACCGTCGGCTTCGACTGGAAGACCCTGGGCCCCGTGGTGGACAAGATCCACGAGGAGATCGACGAGGTGATGGAAGAGGCGCTGATGGCGGACGTGGACGAGGCACGGGTGAGCGACGAGCTCGGCGACCTGCTGTTTGCCACCGTCAACCTGGTGCGCCATCTGGGCAAGGATCCCGAGCAGGTGCTGCGGGCCGCCAACGCCAAGTTCGAGCGTCGTTTTCGTCAGGTTGAGCAGTTTATTGCCGCGGAAGGGCTGAAAATGACGGATTGCTCCCTGGAGAAGCTGGACGCCGCCTGGTCCAAGGCCAAGGAAACCGAGCAGAGTTGACAGCGCGGGAATGGTGGATTGCCCCTGCAGAAACCGGATGTCATCCGGGACGGAACCAAAGAATCCGAGCAAAGTTGATTTGGCGCAAGACGGGGGGGCGGGGAGCCTGATAGATTTTTGTTCATTGTTTGGGAGTGGGGGTTTTGGTATACTGTTTCCCCGTCCTGCTTCATCCCCGAAGCACCCCTTAAAATTCCCTAAACTTCTTTCAGGTTCAGCATGACGACCAAATATATTTTTGTGACTGGTGGCGTTGTTTCATCCCTCGGCAAAGGCATTGCCGCAGCTTCTCTGGCAGCCATTCTGGAAGCCCGTGGTCTGGATGTGACCATCATGAAACTGGACCCCTATATCAACGTGGATCCGGGCACCATGAGCCCGACCCAGCACGGTGAAGTGTTCGTGACCGAGGACGGGGCCGAGACCGATCTGGACTTGGGCCACTACGAGCGTTTCATCCGCACCAAGATGACCCGCCGCAACAACTTCACCACTGGCCGCATTTACGCTGACGTGCTGCGCAAGGAGCGTCGTGGCGACTATCTGGGCGCCACCATCCAGGTCATCCCGCACATCACCAACGCCATCAAGGAGCGGGTGATTGCCGGTGCCGAAGGCCACCAGGTCGCCATCGTCGAGGTGGGCGGCACAGTGGGCGACATCGAGTCCCTGCCGTTCCTCGAAGCCATTCGTCAGCTGGCGGCCATCGTGGGTCGCAACAACGCCATGTTCATGCACCTGACCCTGGTTCCCTACCTGGCCGCTGCCGGCGAGGTGAAGACCAAGCCGACCCAGCACTCCGTGAAGGAGCTGCTCTCCATCGGTATCCAGCCGGACGTGCTGATCTGCCGCTCCGATCGCGCCATTCCGGCCAACGAGCGCGCCAAGATCGCCCTGTTCTGCAACGTGCCCGAGCGCGCCGTCATCTCCATGAAGGACGTCGACTCCATCTACAAGATCCCGGCGCTGCTGAAATCCCAGGGGCTGGACGGCTACATCACCGAACGCTTCGGCATCGAGTGCAAGGAAGCGGATCTGGCCGAGTGGGAACAGGTCATCTATGAAGAGGCCAACCCGACTGCGGAAGTGACCATCGGCATGGTCGGCAAGTACGTCTCCCTGCCGGACGCCTACAAGTCCGTGAACGAGGCGCTCAAGCACGGTGGCCTGAAGACCCGTCTCTCCGTCAACATCAAGTACATCGATTCCCAGGACATCGAGACCCGTGGCGCCGAGCTGCTGGAAGGTCTGGATGCGATCCTGGTGCCGGGCGGCTTCGGCGAGCGCGGCGTGGAAGGCAAGATCCTGGCCGCCAAGTATGCCCGCGAGAACAAGATCCCCTACCTGGGCATCTGCCTCGGCATGCAGGTCGCCCTGATCGAATACGCCCGCAACGTGGCGGGCATGGAAGGGGCTCACTCCTCCGAATTCAAGAAAGATTGCGCCTATCCGGTCGTCGGCCTTATCACCGAGTGGGTGGATGATGAAGGCAACGTCGAGACCCGGACCGAGAAGTCCGATCTGGGTGGCACCATGCGTCTGGGTTCCCAGCTCTGCCACCTGGTGGAAGACTCCAAGGTGCGCCAGATGTACGGCAGCCCGACCATTTACGAGCGCCACCGTCATCGTTACGAAGTGAACAACAAGTTGCTGCCGCAGATTGAAGCGGCAGGCCTGAAGGTGACCGGTCTCTCCGCCGACAAGAAGCTGGTGGAAATCATCGAGATCCCGGATCACCCCTGGTTCGTGGCCGCGCAGTTCCACCCGGAGTTCACCTCGACTCCCCGTGATGGCCACGCCCTGTTCGCCGGTTTTGTGAAGGCGGCGGGCGAGTATCAGAAGCGTAATTTGAAGTAATTGAAAATAAATGCGGTTGGGGCCCTGTGCCACAGCCGCTTTTTTTGGCATATTTTTGTTGTTTTTTTACGAAACCTGAGGAAATACACATGTCCAAGATCGTTAAAGTGATCGGTCGTGAAATCATCGACTCCCGTGGTAACCCGACCGTTGAGGCCGAAGTTCACTTGGAAGGTGGTTTTGTTGGTATGGCAGCCGCTCCGTCTGGCGCGTCCACCGGTTCCCGCGAAGCGCTGGAACTGCGTGACGGCGACAAGAGCCGTTTCCTGGGTAAAGGCGTGCTGAAAGCCATCGAAGCCGTCAACGGCCCGATCGCCCAGGCTCTGCTGGGTAAAGATGCCAAGGACCAGGCCACTGTCGACCAGATCATGATCGACCTCGACGGTACCGAGAACAAATCCAAGTTCGGCGCCAACGCCATCCTGGCTGTTTCCCTGGCCAACGCCAAGGCTGCTGCCGCTGCCAAGGGCATGCCGCTGTACGCCCACATTGCCGAGCTGAACGGCACCCCGGGTGTCTACTCCATGCCGCTGCCCATGATGAACATCATCAACGGTGGTGAGCACGCCGACAACAACGTCGACATCCAGGAGTTCATGATCCAGCCGGTTGGCGCCAAGACCCTGAAAGAAGCCGTCCGCATGGGCGCAGAAGTGTTCCACAACCTGGCCAAGGTACTGAAGTCCAAGGGCTACAACACCGCCGTCGGTGACGAAGGTGGTTTCGCTCCGAACCTGAAATCCAACGCCGAAGCGCTGGAAGTGATCGCTGAAGCCGTTGCCGCTGCCGGTTACAAGCTGGGCACCGACGTGACCCTGGCCATGGACTGCGCCGCTTCCGAGTTCTACGACGCCGAGAAGAAAGAGTACAACCTGAAGGGCGAAGGTCGTATCTTCACCTCCAACGGTTTCTCCGACTTCCTGGAAGAGCTGACTGCCAAGTTCCCGATCGTCTCCATCGAAGACGGCCTGGACGAATCTGACTGGGAAGGCTTCGCCTACCAGACCCAGAAACTGGGCAAGAAAATCCAGATCGTGGGTGACGACCTGTTCGTAACCAACACCAAGATCCTGAAGCGCGGCATCGACAACGGCATCGCCAACTCCATCCTGATCAAGTTCAACCAGATCGGTTCCCTGACCGAGACTCTGGCTGCCATCAAGATGGCCAAGGACGCTGGCTACACCGCCGTCATCTCCCACCGCTCCGGTGAGACCGAAGACGCCACCATCGCCGACCTGGCCGTGGGTACTGCTGCTGGCCAGATCAAGACCGGTTCCATGAGCCGTTCTGACCGTGTTGCCAAGTACAACCAGCTGATCCGCATCGAAGAAGCCCTGGGTGCCAAGGCTCCGTTCCGCGGTCTGAAAGAAGTGAAGAACCAGGCTTAATTTTCGCCTGCTTCCTAGCCTCCCAAAGCCCCGCCATCCGGCGGGGCTTTTTCGTATCCGCCTCGCCCATGGGCGGGCGCCATGTTTTTTATTCCGGGCACCCCATCCGCGATACAGGCTTTCTTTTGTCTTGCCTGCGAATATGGGAAACTAGGCCGCTTGAAGGAGACTCAGTGCATGCGGCTACTCACTCTTATCCTGCTCCTCCTGTTGGGAGGGCTGCAATATGACTTCTGGCTCGGGAAGAACGGTCTCTCCGACTATCGGGATCTCTCCAATGCCATCGAGCGGCAGCAGCAGGACAACCTGGTGCTCAAGGACCGCAACAACCTGATTTACCGGGAGATCGACGATCTGACCTCGGGCCTGGAGGCCATCGAGGAACTGTCGCGCAACGATCTCGGCTATATCAAGCAGGGCGAGACCTTCTACCGCATCATTCCCAAAGAAAAAGATCAGGCCACCGAGCCTGACGGCGTGCCCTACGATGACTGATCACCATGGCGGCTTGACCGCGATAGTCCCGGCCGCCGGCATCGGCAGCCGCATGGGGGCCGAGTGCCCGAAACAGTATCTGTCGCTGGCGGGGAAGTGCATCCTGGAACACACCCTGGAGCGCCTGCTCTCCCATCCGGCCATAGCCCGGGTGATCGTGGCGCTGGCTCCCCACGACCGCTGGTTCGAGACGCTGGCCGTTGCCGCCGATCCGCGGGTGTGGCGGGTGGAAGGGGGAAGCGAGCGCGCCTGGTCGGTGCTCAATGGGTTGCATGTGGCGCAAGGGGAGTGGGTGCTGGTGCACGACGCCGCCCGTCCCTGCCTCACCCACGGCGATCTCGACCGGCTCATCGCCACCGCCATGGCGTGCGACGGCGCCATCCTCGGCAGCCGGGTGCGCGATACCATGAAGCGCACCGATGCCGCCGGCAACATCCTCGCCACCGTCGAGCGCGAACAGCTCTGGCACGCCCTGACGCCCCAGATGTTCCCCACCGGCCCCCTCAGGCGGGCGCTGGAGGAGGGGCTGGCCCTGGGGGCGGCCATCACCGACGAGGCCTCCGCCATGGAGCGTGCCGGTTTCGCCGTCAGGATGGTGGAGGGGCGTGCCGACAACATCAAGGTGACCCGGCCGGAAGATCTCTCCCTGGCCGAGCTCTATTTACAGCAACAGCGTGCGCGCCAGCCGGCGCGACCCGATTCACCCACAGAGGAGCAGGCATGATCCGCTTGGAACATGGTCTTGAGGCATACCCATTCGATTGGGAAGGTTTGTGCATGATGGGGGAGCAGCAGGCATGATGCGGATCGGACATGGTTTTGACGTACACAAGTTTGGCGGTGAAGGTCCCTGCATGCTGGGCGGGGTGGCGGTGCCCTACGAACAGGGGCTGCTGGCCCACTCCGACGGTGACGTGGTGCTGCACGCGGTGAGCGATGCCCTGCTGGGGGCCATCGGCGCCGGCGACATCGGCCGCCACTTCCCCGATACCGCGGCCGAATTCAAGGGCATAGACAGCCGCATCCTGCTGCGGGACGTCTTCGCCCGGGTACGGCAGGCGGGCTATGCCATCGGCAACCTGGACGTGACCATCATCGCCCAGGCTCCCAAGATGGCGCCCCACATCGGCGCCATGTGCGCCGTGCTGGCCGCGGATCTGCAATGCGAATTGAACCGGGTGAACGTCAAGGCGACCACCACCGAACAACTGGGCTTCACGGGGCGCAAGGAAGGGATCGCCACCGAAGCCGTCGTCCTGCTGGTGAAACAATGATGCTGGAACAGCTTAGCTATCTGCACGGGGCGCCCACCGCCCGGGGCATCCTCAAGGCCGAGGCCGCCGACTTCGTGGTCAATGAAGATCTCGGGTTTGAGCCCTGCGGGGAGGGGGAGCATATCTTCGTCCGGGTGCGTAAAACCGGCGAGAATACCGCCTGGGTGGCGGGCCTGCTGGCGGATGCGGCCGGGGTCGCGCGCAACGCGGTGACCTGGGCCGGGCTGAAAGATCGCCACGCGGTGACCGAGCAGTGGTTCGGCATCCACCTGCCTGGCAAGGCAGAGCCGGATCTGTCGGTCATCGAGAGCGACAGCATCCGGATCCTGCAGGTGAAGCGCCACAACAAGAAGCTGCGGGTCGGCTACCTCAAAGGGAACCACTTCACCCTGCGTCTCACCGGACTGGAGCAGGCCGATGGCCTGGAATCCCGCCTGCAGGCCATCGCCACACTGGGCGTGCCGAACTATTACGGCGAGCAGCGTTTCGGGCGCGAGGGCAACAACCTGGAAGCGGCCAGGGCGATGTTTGCCGGCAAGCGGATCAAGGATCGCAACAAGCGCTCCCTCTATCTCTCCGCGGCGCGCAGCATGCTGTTCAACGCCATCGTCAGCGCCCGCATCGAGCAGGGGCTGGCCCATCAGCTGTTGGCCGGTGACTGCGTGATGCTCAAGGGCAGCCACTCCATCTTCAGCGAAGAGAGCGTGACCCCCGAGCTGGAAGCGCGCCTCGCCTCCGGTGACGTGCAGCTCACCGCGCCCCAGTGGGGTCGTGGCCGACTGGCCAGCCAGGGCGTCGCCGCCGAGTTCGAGCAAGGGGTGCTGACACCCTATACCGATTGGTGCGAGGGGCTGGAGAAGGCCGGGCTGGATCAGGACAGGCGCCCGCTGCTGCTCAAGCCGGAAGGCATGAGCTGGCAGTTGGCAAACGGGGCGCTGACCCTGTCGTTCTTCCTGCCGGCCGGCGCCTTTGCCACCAGCGTGGTACGCGAGTTAATGCAGGCCGAAGAGGCCGATCACGGTTTCAGGAACTCAACCGATGCGAATTCTGGTCAGTAATGACGATGGAGTACATGCCGAGGGCATTCGCGCCCTCAGCGAGGCACTGACTGCCTGTGGCGAGGTCATCGTGGTGGCGCCGGATCGCAACCGCAGCGGCGCGAGTCACTCCCTGACGCTGGAGGTGCCGCTACGGGTCACCCGCATCGCCGAAACCGGGTATCATGCGGTGAAGGGGACGCCGACCGACTGCGTCCACCTCGCGGTCAACGAGCTGGTGCGCCCGGAACCCGACATGGTGGTGGCCGGCATCAACCACGGCGCCAACCTGGGGGATGACGTCATCTACTCCGGCACGGTGGCGGCCGCGACCGAAGGACGTCACCTGGGGTTCCCGTCGCTGGCCATCTCCCTGGTGGGCAAGACCCATTTCGCCACGGCGGCCCACTATGCGGCCCAGTTGGTGAGGGGGATGATGGTGCATCCGCTGCCCGCCGATCAGATCCTCAACGTCAATGTGCCGGACCTGCCCCTCGATCAGATCAAGGGGATCAGGGTGACGCGTCTTGGCAACCGCCATCGCGCCGAGTCGGTGATCTGCACCGAGGATCCCCGTGGCCAGTCCATCTACTGGATAGGCCCTCCCGGCAGCCAGCAGGATGCGGGCGAGGGGACTGATTTCGCCGCCATCGAGCAGGGCTATGTCTCCATCACCCCCTTGACCATCGACATGACTGCCTACAGCAGCCTGGCGAGTCTGGGTGCCTGGCTGGATCTGCAGGGATGACGTTGTGATAGTACAGCGCCTGTTGAACCAATTGATTGCCCAGGATGTGCGAGATTTCCGCGTGCTGGCGGCGATCGCGAAAGTGCCGCGCCAGCTGTTCGTGGACGAGGCCATGGCCCACAAGGCCTGGGACAATACGGCTCTGCCCATCGGTCATGGCCAGACCATCTCCCAGCCCTACATAGTGGCGCGCATGACGGAACTGCTGATCCAGAACGATCCGGCCCACGTGCTGGAGATCGGGACGGGCTCAGGCTACCAGACGGCGGTGCTGGCCCATCTGGTGGAGCATGTGTATACCGTCGAGCGGATCAAGTCCCTGCAGTTCCAGGCCAGACGCCGGCTGCGCCAGCTCGATCTGCACAATGTCTCGGCCAAGCACGGCAACGGCTGGCTGGGCTGGCCGAACAAGGGCCCCTTCGACGCCATCCTGGTGACGGCGGCGGCGAGCGAGGTGCCCAAGGCCCTGACCGATCAGCTGGCCGATGGGGGCCGTCTGGTGTTGCCGGTGGGGGATAGCCAGCAGACCCTGCAGCTGATCGAGCGTTCGGGTTCCCAGCTGACCAGCCAGATCCTGGAGCCGGTGCGTTTCGTTCCCCTGATTGACGGAGATGTCGAGTGAAGTTGTTTTCCCGCCTCTATGTGCTGGTGATGCAGTGGGCACGCCACAAGTATGCCCCTTGGTATCTGGCCATCACCGCCTTCATCGAGTCCGTATTCTGGCCCATTCCGGTGGATGTGATGCTGGCTCCCATGGCCTTGGCCAAGCCCCGTCGGGCCTGGCACTATGCCGCACTGGCGACCCTGTTTTCGGTGCTGGGCGCGCTGTTCGGCTATCTGCTCGGCTATGCCCTCTGGGAGCCCGTGGTTCAGCCGCTGGTGGCCTCGGTCGGTTATGAAGACAAGATCGCCCTGGCCGAACAGTGGTTCGAGCAGTGGGGCATCTGGGTGATTTTTATTGCCAGTTTCACGCCGATCCCCTACAAGGTGTTTACCGTCACGGCGGGCTTGCTCCATATGGCGCTATTGCCCTTCATCGTCACCTCCCTGATCGGTCGCGGCATGCGCTTCTTCCTGGTGGCAGGCCTGATGCGCTGGGGTGGGGAGAAGATGGAGCGCAAGCTGATGCACTACGTGGATGTGCTCGGTTGGCTCTGTATTGGTTTGGCCGTTGCGGCCTATTTCTGGTTTAGTCGTTAAGGATCCACTATGTGTTCGCGTGTTTGGCAAGGTAGCGGTGTCGTCGTGTTGTCATGGCTGCTGCTTGCCTGCTCCTCCAGCAAGACTGCTGCCCCGGTGCATAGCCTGGGCAATGATCAGATCGCCTCGACCATACCGGTCCGCCAAGGGGGGGCCAAGCCTGCCGCCCAGAGCGGGGGCTATACCGTGGTCAAAGGGGATACCCTGTACTCCATCGCGTTCCGTTCGGGCATGGACGTGGCTTCGCTCATCAGCATCAACGGCATCAGCCCTCCCTACAACATCTATCCCGGTCAGCAGCTCAGGCTGGATGGCTCGGCGTCCAGCTCGGTGGTGAGCGTCGGCAGCCCGGTCAGCCGTGGCAGCGTGACGGGATCGGGCACCTATGAGGTGCGCCGTGGCGATACTCTGAGCAGCATCGGTCGCCAGTTCGGTCTATCCAACCAGACGCTGGCACAGCGCAACAACCTCCAGGCGCCCTATGCCCTGCACGTGGGCCAGGTGCTCAACGTGGGGACTGCGGGGTCGGCCAGCGGCCAGATGGTTGCTGCCGCGACCCCGGTCGTGACCAGCACAGGCCCCAAAGCACTGGCGACGGCGCCGGCAGGTACGACCACCCCGTTTATCGCTCAGAAAACGATTGCTCCTGCCTCGTCAACAGCATACGCTCAGGCGACAGAACAAAAAAACATCAGCACCAAGTCAACACTCTCCTGGCATTGGCCGACCAAAGGGCGGATCGTCGAAGGCTTCTCCGTTGCCGAACAGGGCAACAAGGGCATCGACATCTCGGGTCAAAAGGGTCAACCCATTTACGCCGCAAGTGGCGGCAAAGTGGTCTACGCGGGCAGCGCACTCAGGGGTTACGGCAAGCTGATTATTCTCAAGCACAACGATGACTACCTCTCCGCCTACGCTCACAACGACGAGCTGAGGGTCAAAGAGGGAGACAGCGTCAAGGGCGGAGCAGTTATCGCCAATATGGGTAGCACGGATGCGCCGGATGTGCGCTTGCACTTTGAAATCCGGTACAAAGGCAAGTCGATCAACCCGATGGGCTATTTGCCAAAGCGTTAACTCAGAGAGCTAGGTCTTACTCTGGTGCAGGTCAGGGAGACATATCATGAGCCAAGAACAACTGGTAATGCAGGATGCAGAGTTAGAGTTCGACGAAGAGCTGGAGGTTCAGGAGGAAGAAGAGGTTCAGGAGGTGGCGGCCGAGGCCGAAGAGACCATCTCCGATGAACTGATGGCGCCCGAGCTGAACAAGGTGATGGACGCCACCCAGCTCTATCTGGGGGAGATCGGCTTCTCCCCCCTGCTCACGGCCGAAGAGGAAGTCTACTATGCTCGCCGTGCCCTGCGCGGCGACAAAGCGGCGCGCAAGCGCATGATCGAATCCAACCTGCGCCTGGTGGTCAAGATTGCCCGGCGCTACAACAACCGCGGCCTGGTGCTGCTGGATCTCATCGAAGAGGGCAACCTCGGCCTCATCCGGGCGGTCGAAAAGTTCGACCCCGAGCGAGGCTTCCGTTTCTCTACCTATGCCACCTGGTGGATCCGCCAGACCATAGAGCGGGCCATCATGAACCAGACCCGTACCATTCGTCTGCCCATCCATGTGGTCAAGGAGCTGAACGTCTATCTGCGCACTGCGCGCGAGCTTTCTCATCGTCTCGACCATGAGCCGACCGCCGAGGATATCGCCTGCGCACTGGATCGCTCTGTGGACGATGTGAATCGCATGCTCAAGCTCAACGAGAAGATCACCTCGGTGGATACTCCCATCGGTGGCGATCGCGACAAGGCGCTGCTGGACGTGCTCTCCGACGAGCGCGGCATGGGGCCCGAGCTGGAGTCCCAGGAAGATGACATGCGCAGCAGCATAGTGCACTGGCTGGAGGAGCTGAATCCCAAGCAGCGCGAAGTGCTGGCCCGCCGTTTCGGTCTGCTCGGCTATGAACCGGCGACCCTGGAAGACGTGGGGGCCGAGATTGGTTTGACCCGGGAGCGGGTGCGTCAGATCCAGGTGGAAGGACTGCGCCGCCTGAGGGAGATCCTGCTGGGGCAGGGGCTCTCCATCGAGGCCCTGTTCAGAACCAATTAGCCTTGGGCAGTGCGATTACCGTCATCAGAGACAACAAAGGGGCCATGGGCCCCTTTCTTCTAGCAATGGATCCTTTGGATCACACCGGATCCAGGGTGTCCAGCGGCCAGCGTGGCACGGCCTTGACGACCAGCGGCTCGAACACGCCCGCCTTCAGGCGCTGCATGCCGGCATAGGCGATCATGGCGCCGTTGTCGGTGCAATATTCGGTGCGTGGATAGAACACTTCTCCCTTGAGGCTCTCCATCAGCTCGGCAAGCTGGGCGCGCAGATGACGGTTGGCACTGACGCCGCCGGCCACCACCAGACGGTTGAGGGCGGTCTCCTTCAGCGCGCGGCGGCACTTGATGGCCAGCGTATCGACGACCGCATCTTCAAATGCACGGGCGATATCGGCACGGGTCTGTTCGTCGTCACCGTTGGCGGCGATGGTATTGGCGGCGAAGGTCTTGAGGCCGGAGAAGCTCATGTCGAGCCCGGGGCGGTCGGTCATGGGGCGCGGGAAGGTGAAGCGTCCCTTCACGCCCTTCTCCGCCAGACGGGAGAGCAGGGGGCCACCCGGGTAGTCCAGTCCCATCAGCTTGGCGGTTTTGTCGAACGCCTCGCCGGCGGCATCGTCGATGGATTCCCCCAGCAGCTGATAGCTGCCGATGCCGTCGACCCGTACCAGCATGGAGTGACCACCGGAGACCAGTAGGGCGACGAAGGGGAACTCGGGGGCCTTCTCCTCCAGCATGGGGGCCAGCAGGTGGCCTTCCATATGGTGCACCGCCACTGCCGGTTTGCCCCAGGCCATGGCCAGGGAGCGGCCTATGGTAGCCCCCACCAGGATGGCGCCAACTAGGCCAGGACCTGCGGTGTAGGCGATGCCGTCGATCTCATCCTTGCCGAGCCCAGCCTCCTTCAGGGCGGCCTGGATCAAGGGGATCGTCTTGCGGACATGATCCCGGCTGGCCAGCTCGGGAACGACGCCGCCGTAGTCCGCATGCAGCTTGACCTGGCTGTATAACTGGTGGGAAAGGATCCCTTTTTGATCATCGAAGATCGCGATCCCGGTTTCGTCACAGGATGTCTCTATGCCCAATACACGCATTGCTAAAAAATTTCACTGCTAAAATGAGACGGCTATGGTAACCTTCGCGGGTTTTTTAAACCAGAGCGATCTCTGCGGGTTTACTTTCATTCCCTGTCCAGAGTATAATTTCGCACCATTTTAAGACATGCTGATCGATTGAAGGTCAGCTAACAATTTATCACTGAGGTGAAAGGCACATGCCAGTAATCAAAGTCCGTGAAAATGAGCCGTTTGACGTTGCTCTGCGTCGCTTCAAGCGTTCTTGCGAAAAGGCCGGTATCCTGTCCGAAGTTCGTAGCCGTGAGTTCTACGAGAAGCCGACTACCATTCGCAAGCGTGCCAAAGCGTCCGCCGTCAAGCGTCACGCCAAGAAGCTGTCCCGCGAAAACGCACGTCGTATCCGCCTGTACTAATCAAGGGATCATGCCGTGTCTCTGAAGGATCAACTCAAGGATCAGCAAAAGCTCGCCATGCTTGCCAAAGACAAGGCTCGCCTGGGAGCGATCCGTTTGTTGATGGCCGAGATCAAGCAGCGTGAAGTCGATACCCGTGTCGAGCTCGATGATCAGGAGATCCTCGCCGTTGTGACCAAGATGGTCAAACAGCGTCGCGATTCCATCAGCCAGTTCGAAGCAGCCGGTCGCCAGGATCTCGCCGACAAAGAGTCCGCCGAGATCGTTGTGCTGCAGGAGTTCCTGCCGCAGCAGCTGACCGCAGCCGAGATTGCCGCACTGATTGAGCAAGCCATCGCGCAAAGCGGGGCTGCCGTCATGGCTGACATGGGCAAGGTCATGGCTGTCTTGAAGCCGAAAATTCAGGGGCGTGCCGATGTCGGCGCCGTCAGTGCGCAGGTGAAAACCCGCTTGGCGTAACAGGCAACTCTCTTGTTTGGTCAAAGAAGCCGTGCTTCCCTGGGAATGCGCGGCTTTTTTATTTCCTATGCAATGAAACAGGACGGTTATGGCAGGCAGGATCCCACAATCCTTTATCGATGATCTGCTCGTACGCACCGACATAGTCGAACTTATCGACTCCCGTGTACGGTTGAAGAAAGCCGGTAAGAACTACCAGGCTTGCTGCCCTTTTCATAACGAAAAAAGCCCCTCCTTTACCGTCAGTCAGGAGAAGCAGTTCTATCACTGCTTCGGTTGTGGCGCCCACGGCAATGCCATCGGCTTTGTCATGGAGTATGACGGGCTCGAATTTCCCGATGCCATTGAGGAGCTCGCCAGCCTGCACGGCATGCAGGTGCCCCGCGAGCAAACCTCTGGCGGGTCTGGCAATAGCCAGCCGGCCGTCAGCAAGGATCTGTTCGAGCTGATGAACCAGATCGCCCGCTTCTATGAGAGCAATCTCAAGAGTGCGCCGCAGGCGGTGGAGTATCTGAAGGGACGTGGTCTGACCGGGGAAGTGGTCAAACGCTTCAACATCGGGTATGCCCCGGACGACTGGGACCAGGTGAGGCGGCGGTTTGGTGCCAGCCGGGATCACGAGCAACTGCTTATCTCGGGTGGCATGTTGATCCCCCGCGACAGCGGCCCCGGCAGCTATGATCGCTTCCGCGATCGCATCATGTTCCCGATCCGGGACAAACGCGGCCGGGTCATCGGCTTCGGCGGCCGGGTGCTGGGTGACGGCACCCCCAAGTACCTGAACTCCCCGGAAACCCCCATCTTCCACAAGGGGCGGGAGCTGTTCGGCCTCTATGAGGTCAAACAGGCGCACAAGGATCCTCGCCGGATCCTGGTGGTGGAGGGCTATATGGACGTGGTGGCGCTCGGCCAGTACGACATCGACTATGCGGTGGCGGCGCTGGGGACTGCGACCACCAGCGATCATATCCACACCCTGTTTCGTACTACGGCCGAGGTGGTCTGCTGTTACGACGGTGACAACGCCGGCCGTGAGGCGGCCTGGCGGGCGCTGGACAACGCCCTCTCCCATCTGCAGGATGGCCGCGAGCTCAAATTCGTGTTCCTGCCAGATGGCGAAGATCCCGACTCCCTGGTGCGCCAGATTGGCAAGGAGGGATTTGAGGCCCTGCTCGACAAGGCCCAGCCCTTCGCCGACTTCATGTTTGAGCGCCTCGGGCGTGACGCAGCCCTCTCCGGTGAGGCGGGCAAGTTCGAGGTGGCCAACAAGGCTGCTGAACTGATACGCCGCGTACCGGAGGGCTTCACCCGCGAGGGGTTGATCACTCGTCTCTCCAGCATGATGCGCTGGGGGGAGAACAAGCAGCGGATCGCCGAGCTGTTTGCCAGAGGCAGTCAGCCGAAGGCCGGGGTCAACAAGCCCAAGGCTGCCAAGCTGACACCGCTGCGCCGTGCGCTGGCCCTGATGGTGCAGTATCCGGCGATCACTGCCGAGTTGCCGGCCATGCCGGAACTGGCCGGATTGCGCCTGCAGGGGATCACCTTCCTGCTGCAGCTGCATCAGCAGATTTTGACTCAGCCCGGGGTGACGACGGGTATCCTGTTGGAGCACTGGCGTGGAACCAAGGAAGGAGAAATCCTGGCCCAACTGGCGATGCACGACCTGTTTGAAGAGGTAAAGCTCGACCAGGAGCCCGATATTCTGGGAGAATTGCAGGATACCTTCGTCGGTTTCATCAACCTGTTTCTGAAGCAACGCATCGAGGAATTGCAGGCCAAGGTGGTGCAGGAGGGGCTAAGCTCTGAGGAAACACAGGAGCTGATGATGCTGATCAGAGAGGTGCAGATTGAGAAAAGAAATGAGAATGGGGCTTGATATTTGAGTGAGTCACCCCAATATGAACATCGTTGCCCGAATCGACGGGATGAAAAGCAAACATTTCATAACCGCCTGGCCCCGACGATACTGCGGGCAGGGGTTTCTCATGACCGACGCCGCAACCAGACATAGCATGTCTGGCGGTTTTCTATTAGAATTGGCTATTTGCGCAGCAGCGCACTGTACGCGCAACCTAGCAACACCAACCGGATGAGTTCTATGGAGCAAACCCCGCAGTCTCAGCTTAAACTCCTCGTTGCCAAAGGTAAAGAACAGGGCTACCTGACCTATGCCGAGGTGAACGATCACCTCCCGCAAGACATCGTCGATTCCGACCAAATCGAAGACATCATCCAGATGATCAACGATATGGGCATTCAAGTGGTTGAAAACGCTCCGGATGCCGATGACCTTATCATGGCTGAAGGTGGTACCGCCGATGAGGACGCTGCCGAAGCAGCGGCCCAGGCTCTGGCATCTGTTGAATCCGAGATTGGTCGCACGACCGATCCCGTCCGCATGTACATGCGAGAAATGGGTACCGTCGAACTGCTGACCCGCGAGGGCGAGATCGACATCGCCAAGCGGATCGAAGACGGTATCAATCAGGTACAAAGCTCCGTCG
Organism: Aeromonas sp. XH; assembly: GCF_033348475.1. Lineage (NCBI taxonomy): Bacteria > Pseudomonadati > Pseudomonadota > Gammaproteobacteria > Aeromonadales > Aeromonadaceae > Aeromonas > Aeromonas sp. XH. The sequence continues at coordinate 704,171 of NZ_CP137630.1, forward strand.
CCGAGTACCCGGAAGCCATCACCTATCTGCTCGAACAGTACGACAAGTACGAAGCCGAACAACTGCGCCTCTCCGACATCATCTCCGGCTTTATCGACCCGAACGAAGTGGATGATATGGCGCCGACCGCCACCCACATCGGTTCCGAGCTCAGTGAAGACGACCTTGCTGACGAAGACGAAGACGAGGACGAAGACGAGGACGAAGACGGCGATAATTCAGACGACGACGGCGACGGCGGTCCGGATCCGGAAGTCGCTCGCGAGAAGTTCGGTGAACTGCGTGCCCAGTACGAAGTCACCCGTCTCTCCATTCAGAAGAATGGCCGCGCCCACGACGACACCCAGAACGCTATCGCCCAGCTGGCCGATGTATTCCGTCAATTCCGCCTGATGCCCAAGCAGTTCGATCGCCTGGTCAACAACATGCGGGAGATGATGGAGCGTGTCCGCGTGCAGGAACGCATCATCATGAAGCTCTGCGTCGAGCAGGCCAAGATGCCGAAGAAGACCTTCGTTGCTGCCTTCACCAACAACGAGTGCGAGACTGCCTGGTTCGAATACCAGAAGCAGGCTGGCAAGGCCTGGTCCCCCCGTCTGCTCGAGATGGACGAAGAGATCCTGCGCTCCATCGGCAAGCTGCAGCAGATCGAGGAAGAAACAGGTCTGTCCATCGCCCAGATCAAGGACATCAACCGCCGCATGAGCATCGGTGAGGCCAAGGCCCGCCGTGCCAAGAAAGAGATGGTCGAGGCCAACCTGCGTCTGGTTATTTCCATCGCCAAGAAGTACACCAACCGCGGTCTGCAGTTCCTGGATCTGATCCAGGAGGGCAACATCGGTCTGATGAAGGCGGTCGACAAGTTCGAATACCGTCGTGGCTATAAGTTCTCGACCTATGCCACCTGGTGGATCCGTCAGGCCATTACCCGTTCCATCGCGGATCAGGCCCGTACCATCCGTATCCCGGTACACATGATCGAGACCATCAACAAGCTCAACCGTATCTCCCGTCAGATGCTGCAGGAGATGGGTCGCGAACCGAACCCGGAAGAGCTGGCCATGCGCATGGGCATGCCGGAAGACAAGATCCGCAAGGTGCTGAAGATCGCCAAGGAGCCCATCTCCATGGAGACGCCCATCGGTGATGATGAAGACTCCCACTTGGGCGACTTCATCGAAGATACCACCCTGGCCCTGCCAGCTGATGCCGCGACCAGCGAGAGCCTGCGCAACGCCACCCGCGAAGTGCTGGCCGGCCTGACCGCTCGTGAGGCCAAGGTACTGCGTATGCGCTTCGGTATCGACATGAACACTGACCACACCCTCGAGGAAGTGGGCAAGCAGTTCGACGTCACCCGTGAGCGTATTCGTCAGATCGAGGCCAAGGCGCTGCGCAAGCTGCGCCACCCGAGCCGCTCGGAAGTGCTGCGCAGTTTCCTGGACGAGTAGTCCGAAAGCCGCATGGGTTTCCCCTCTCGAAAGCCCCGCCATGCGGGGCTTTGTTTTATCAGCACCAGCCGATGGATGACGGTGAGCAAGGGATGCACTTGAAGATGGATAAAATCTCGCCAAGTGGTTGATCTGACTATGGACGGGTCATCCCGCATCCCCTATAATCCACGCCGCAAAACCAACATCATGGCCCCTTAGCTCAGTTGGTTAGAGCAGTCGACTCATAATCGATTGGTCGCCCGTTCAAGTCGGGCAGGGGCCACCAATTCCAGAGGGTTGGCGAGTTAGTACTCGCCAACCCTCTTTTCTCTAGGATACCTATAGGATATCTCAGCCTGTAGAGTAACCACTCTAAAATCACTCTCATGCCCTTCAAAAAAATTTTTCTCCACCAAGAAGAAAAATGATCGGCCCCTTCAAAATGTTCTCTTTTGAGAACCGCTGCTAAAAATTTTTCTCCTCCCCAGATTCCCCTTTTCTATCTCTATATATTGAAAAAAACGGGGTTACACGGGTTACGAGGTTACAACTCGGCTCTAGCCCAGTACTGGCGCGGCTTTGCGCTGTAACCCCACTCAGAGCACAAAAAGCAATTAGGGGTTACACGCTCCGAAAGAGGCATGAGGTTACAAGCCTGTAGCCCTTGTCTGGTGCGGGCTGTAGCCATTTTTCTTGACGCTGTAACCTGTAACCCCGTGAGGTTACAGATCTCAGCTCCCATGCAGCTATATGCGCAGCCATGCTTGTAGATAGATCAAAGGGGCCAGCGGCCCCTTGGTTATGTACTACTGAACTGGCTAGACAAATAGAGGCTCACCCAGGTTCTCTTCAAGGTCATCAAGTAGCGCTCGCGCTACGTGAACACAATCAGCAGTGCTAGTTGGAATCTCGTGATCCCCCGTGGATGTTCGCCCATCAACTTGTTGGCTGGGATTCACCTCAATCAGTGGATGTGATGAGGCCAATGTCTGACCATTAGCAGCGAACCGCATCGGATGTGCCAACATCGCTAGCTTGTTGTCTTGAAAGTTCAGGCTGATATGCGTCGTCTTCTCAGTTGCTCTTTCTGCATCAATGAGTGCAGCAAGCAATGCTATGGCATGGTTTCGAGTCATGTTCTAAAACCTAAAAAATCTCAACGAGGGAGCCGTGAGTCATGTCTATAAGTGGATCTATAGGCATCAGGCTACGGACTTATTCGGGTTACAGCTCAATCATAGAAAGAGGTTTAACTCCGAACAACAAACCCTAACGACTTGAAACATAAATCCATCAATGAAAAACCAGTAAGCGATGACCCCTATCGCCCATGGCTGGCATACGCATGGCTGTGGCTGTTTGGGAGTGACTGGATGGGTGGATGCCATGCCCTTAACCCCCAATGAAAGCCAGGGGGCGTTTAGCGGTCGTGTATGCCCCTCTGGTAGGTATGCTCACTAGGACAGGTTGAAAACTGAAATTTTTCAGATCCTATAAATCTGGGAAATGCTCATAGGTCATTGTTTTTAAATGAGAAGAGGTGATCTCCGCCCGCAAAAAGAAAAATCTGGGTGATGGTGAAATGGCTACGGAAAGTACGATTTTAATATATAAATCAGATGGTTATGCTTTATGTTTGGACCATGAATGGGGTGTGTTTTTTCAAAAGGCTGAAAAATAGTTCACTTCGTGCAATTCCTCCTGCACCTCCAAACCCCAAGAACGGCGCGGCCTGGGGCTAGGAAACTGCGGGAATCCATTTTTGCAAAAATTTTTCTTAACGCGGCCTGCAGGCGGGAGCGGATGAGCGCGGATTCCGTAATGTTTTTCTATCCTTGGCTCTTTTAGTGGCTCTCTAGTGATGATTTACAAGTGGCCATGCATGGCTGGCTATTTAAACTCCATTCCACTTGTTGAATATAACACCATTAATCATTATCATGACTCCATTTGAAGCTTGGAGTTAATGTCATGTATAAAGGATTCAATCTCGAAGTTAATGATAGCTCAAGTTTTTTGAGCCCTACCGATAATTATTCTTCCATTTTATCAGAGCAAAATAAATCCATTAAAACCTCTCTTGAAGACCTTTATTTTAAGGACGGAACTATTGATGCCGTAAAGCTACAGGAAGCCTGGTTTCCATCAATAGATGGAGTCCATGTATTTATTTCTCACGCTCATACTGACATTGAAATCGCGGAAAGACTGGCTTGTTGGCTATACAATAACTTCAAAATAAAATCATTTATTGATTCTCATGTTTGGGGGCATGCAAATGACCTTTTAAGAAAAATTGACAATAAGTATGCAAAATATCCATCAGGCACATCTTACGATTATGAAATCAGAAACCAAACGACTAGTAATGTACACATGCTCTTATCCTCTGCATTAAATACAATGATGGATAAGTGTGAAGCATTGTTCTTTATAAACTCAGAAAAATCCATATCTAAACTAGGTCTTGTTGATAGAGCCGATGAGGATAGAACGCTATCTCCATGGATTATGTCTGAATTAGCTACAAGTAAGATAATTGAAAAAAAACAAGCTATCTCAACCAGAAAGAGTAATTTAGTAAAAGCTGCTTATGATGGTATGGAAAGCATGAGCGAATCTTTAGGAATCAATAGAGAGATGCCAGAGTTTAAAGTTTCTCATAAAGTGTCTTTAGAGCACTTACATAACATTCAAGAAATAGACCTAATTCTATGGGCCTTAGTAAACTCAGGCAGAAAGGGTTATGACTCATTGACTATACTTTACAACAGAAATGCCGGTGCAAACTTTAAAATATAATAGGGTGACATATGTCTAATGAAAATAAGATCGCATATCTAGGCTTTATACAAGCGATAATATCAAGGATGGCAAGCAATGCTTTTGCTATAAAAGGGTGGTCTGTCTCGATAACTTCCGCAATTGTAGCTGCGGGAATAGCTCTTAAATCCATACCAATAATCGCTATTGCATTAGTTCCTATGGTGATTTTCATTTTTTTGGATAGCTACTTCTTTTTACAAGAAAAAAATTATAGAGAACTTTATAACTCTGCAAGACAGAAAGAATTTGATGGCAATAATTCCTTCGACCTTACACCACCGCAGAACATATATAAAATGCCCTGGAGGAAAAGAGTTGTTGAATTGTTTGAAAGAGCTGTGTTTCCTGTATATCTGACACAGCTCATTCTTGTCTTGTCAACCATGTTGATTATGGCTTAACTAATAATACTCAGATGGTTTCACCATCTGAGTAAGTATTATTCTAAAAGCACGGAGCTACTTAATAAGTAAACTCTGGTTGGTTTTTCAGATAACCCAGGAAGTCGGGCTAATGATTGTGTTTTTCCATTCTGGCTATGTATGATCCAACCTATATTTAAAGACAATTTTGCTGCTTTTTTATAGTCCCTCCCTTTATTTATTTCCCGCCATCCCTCAGGCAAAACATAAAATGTAACCCCTTCACCCCCACCAATTTTAGGATTCTTTCGATATCCAACCATCTGCGCAGGCCTGTGATTTGGATCATCCCAATCCGCAAATCGGCTGTACTGATACGCCGTAAAGAACTGGCGGATCTGGCGCAGGGTTGCCGCGTCTTCCTGATTGCCCAAATGGCCACGATCGGCTAACCATGCCTCAAGACACTGCTGCGCTGCTTTGGTCGCCTCTCCTGATTGCCATCCAGTGATACCCAAGCGGGTGGCCAGCTCACCAGCAGCCGCAACCAGGGCAAAGCGGTTAATGGCTCGCCCTACCTGATTACCGGCTCCCTCGGGGGTCATGGCCGTGACCAATCGGCGGATCTCGCCCTTCATCCATGCGCTGTGCCCGTTTAGGTCATTGGCCAATGCCTCGACATAGGCACGAAAAGCCGTGCCGTGCTGGCCTTGCAGGCGTTCGCGCAGGGTATCGGCGAACTGGCGGCCATCGGCCATGCCATGCAGCACCTCAAACGCGCCGTGCTTGCCGGTGTCGCTCGGGATCTGGATAGTGCGGATCTCCATACCGGCAAAGGTGCGCTGGCCAGCTTGCTCGGCATGGTCTTCCAGGGAAAGTTCACCGGTTGAGAGGAACAGCAGGCGCCACTGTTTGCGCTCGCGCAGCTCTCCATCCTGGCGGCTCCGGCCCTTGCCCTGTCCGTTAGCCAGCATATAGGCGACCAAACCGGCCTCCCGTCCATCCACCTCCTTGATTTCATCCAAGCACAACAAGGCATCATTGCGGCGACTGGCGATCCCTTCTATCGCGTTACCGGTAGCTCGCCAGGTATGGGCGAACGCCTCTGGGCCGTACACGCTGGCAGCAGCCATCATCACTGTGGTCTTGCCATCGGTACTCTCGCCTTTCAGGTGGAAACCGCCCCCCTCAACCCCAATCAGCGATAACAGGGGCGCAGCAAAGGCACAGGACAGTGAAAAGGCTAACCGGCTGTTGCCGATGGCCAAGGCTGCTACCTGGGCTTGCCACTCGGCCAAGGTGCCAGATGTGGTGAAGTCGTTATTCACATAGCCGGTGGTTTGCAGGATCACCTCGTTGGCATCCGGCCCCAAGTTGCCATTTGGCAGGACATAGGCCCGCTTATGCCAACCAGTGCGCTCGACACAGGTGATCCTGGCTTGCGGTTGGCAGCTCATTAGGTAATCGCGCAGCAGATTCTTTTTGCTCATGTTGATGTAACTGAGCCCGCTTTCCGCCAGCTGACCAAATACTTCCTCGCCGCCCTTGTGAACCAGCATGCGCATGGGCATCGCCCAACGGCGAGTCTTGCCGTTGGTATCCCGCCACTCCAGCAACCGGCCAAAGCCTTGGCCCTGCTCGGTGTGGGTGATCGCCCTGACATACAGCGGGGAACTGATAGGCACCGGCACCCGTTCGGCCTCCTCCCCCTTGCCGCGCCACTCCATGGCAAAGAGGCGCTCTTTCCCCATGCTGTAGTTGTCGGGGAGTTCTGGTGTCCCTGGTGCTTGTTCTGTTGGGGTTTTGGTATCTGCGAAAGAGGTCATGATCGCCTTCTTGGTATCGAGCAGCCCATGGGCCTGGTGGTAATCGTTCCAGTCACCAGCTTCACCAGGAAGGCAGATTAGCCCCCCTATCGCTGTTGCTGCTTCTTGGGCTTTGGCTTGGCCGGGGTTGCCATCAATATGGGCGTCGTTGTCACCGGCAATCAGGATCGGCGCTGTACCTTCTCGGCGTTTGGCAATCTCAGCCACGGCCAGCAGATTACTTGCATCCATAGCGCAATAGACGGTTGCCCCTGTCGCCAAATGGACAGAAACACCCGTTGCGTAGCCTTCACAGATTGCCACCCGTAGCCCGCCGGTTAACCGGTGAAATGCCCCTGCTTTCTGGCCGCCAGCCAAATAGCGCTTTTCACCCTGCGGGTCGATGAGCTGGACGTTGACCAGTTGATCATGTTCATCCGTGAGCGGGATAACTAGGGAGCCCTGGGGGAAGTTGTGCCGTGCTTCTCGGATTAGGGTCTGATTGGTATCTGCCAGCCAGTCTGGCAAGTGCTTGAGGGAGAGATAGGTACTACGGCCCTTAACACAATCCCCCATGATTGAGGCGGCCCTGGTGCAGGCTTTGCGCTTGGCTTTCTCTTCATCCTGTCTGGCTTTGGCTGCGACCTGCTCGGCGTTCTGACGGCGGGTGGCGACCTCGTTTGCATCAAGACCGTCTGGGGATAGCCCGAGCAAGGTGGCCACCTCTTGGGCGGCCTCCTTGGTGCTCTTGTGGGTGGCCTTGGCCAGAAGGGTTAAGCCATCACCGGCACCACACTGGGAACAAATCCAGGTGCCTCGCCCCTCCTTATCGTCCAGGCGAAACCGGTCTTTGCCACCACAGGCTGGGCATGGGCCATGCTGACCACGCTTGGGAACTGATAGACCGAGTTCAGCCAGAATAAAGGGCCATTGCCCACGGGCAGCCAGGGAGACATCAGAGACAATCCGTATAGAGGTCATGACTCACCCCCAGGCAGCCGATCATTCAGCTCACTGATCCGGCAAGAGTTGGTGTCTATGTCTTTCGCCACTGCCTTGAGCAGGCCGGAAAGGCCATAGGTAAACTCTTCATGGTCTATGCGGCTCTTGCGCTCCCAATCCACGCTGGCGGACAACAAATGGGAAAGGGTATGAAGGGCACACACTGACGAATCCAGTTCAGCAGTGACGCGGGTAAGCTCTTTTGAGGGGGTTTGGTGGGTGTTCATGCTTGCCCCCTTTTCGCACAGGGAATACGGGCAACAAAAACGAGCGGCAAGCCAGGCAGATTGGCGCGCGCTTGGGCTTCGGTATCAGCGACGGCAGAAATGGTGCGTATACGGTGAAGGTCAGAGACCCTGCCATGAGTGGCGATCAGGAAGGTGAAGATCATGATTACAGTCCTTGGTTTTGGTAGACCAAGGCGGATCGGGTAGCCGCAAGACAGTGCCAAACCAAGGAAGGCACAGTGGGGGCGTTTTCTTTGGCTCCCGACCCATGCCCCCAAAAAAGGATAGATCTCCGGCATGAGGCCGAAGATGGGGGAAATGGTGCAAATTGTCCTTGGTTTAGTCATTGCCTGCGGGTGTCTAATCCGCCAGCCATACCAAGGGGTGTCTAGGCCCTTGGTGATCGGAAGGCTATCCGAATTGATCCATGGATGCAACTCTTGCTGGGGATCAGGGGCTTTGCTATGGTGCATGGGCTTGCTCCTCTGGATTTGGGGGTGGGGTAAGCAAATAGGGAGCCCTGGCAGGCTCCCTTTTGTTTTTCTGGGCGGTTACTCCTCCAACTCCCGTTGCAGGCATTGGCGTTTGCCTGGACTGTCACACAGGGCCAGCAGATCGGCACACTGGGGGCGGGTGGAGGTAACGAGCGCCTGACGGGCGGCAGGGCTGTCGCCCTCCAGCGCCACCTGCTCGCCGTTCATTGCCTCCTTGAGAGCCGAACCCAACTCGTTCAGCGCCCAGCGGCGCGCACCTTCCATCCCGATGATGCAACCTTTGGCGCGGGTCAGGGCCGCCAGTTCGGCCAGCTGCTGCTTTAGGTTGGGCAAGATGGCGGGCGCCAGCTTGTGGTCGAGGTAGCTTTCATAACATCCGGCGACCATGCTTTGAGCGCTGTTCACCGCCAGCTGGGTCTGATAGAGCGGCAACGCCAAGCGCTTCTCCTGAGACTCTGACAAGCTGGCCGCCTCATTGGCATCGTCGAGCAGCTCGGTCAGCTCGCGGTACTCTCGCGCCGCTTCCAGTGACACCACCCCGCCCATAAGTTGGTTAATCCGGCCCTGGCGCAACTCTTCACGGCGGGCCTTGGCGGCGGGAATTTGGGCCAACATGGCTTTGCGTTGCTCACGCAGGGTTAACACCTCCTTGTCGAGCTCCATCAGTTTGGCGTGCTCGCTTTGGAACAGGGCCACATGTTCATCCAGGCGGCTGGCACGGGTGGCGGCGGGGGCGGTCGGCACGGTCTGCAAGGTGGGGGTCTGTTGCATCGGGTTACTCCTGGGTGACAATGGTGATGGCATCAAAGGCGGCATAGGCGGTGGGAATGCCCAAGGCGTAGGACTGGGCGCGGTTGTAGCGGATACCCCAGCTAGCGAGGTCGTCAATGTCCCCTGCATTGAGGCGGTGGGTGAGGTTGACGGTGAGCACTTGCAGGTTCTCCACCAGGGTGATGGCGAGGTAGGTTCCAGGCATGTGCTGGTGACAGATAAAGGGCAGGTCGGCAATTTTCATGCGCTGCTGCTTGTCCCGTACCTGCCCTGGCTTGAGATAGGCTTTCTGGTGAGCCCGCAGCAGGTCGCCGCCGACCATCACGATTAAGCGCGGGTCTTGGCGGTAACTCTCCGGCAGTTTCTCAATCAGGGTATACACCATGGCATCCAGGTCGGCGAAATCGCCCTGGCCGCTCGAGTCGAATGTGACCACATCGCGCAGCACCCGCAGCCCCTCGGGGTCGGCGGCCTTGGCCAGTGCTGGCCAGCCCACCATCACATCCTCTCCGTTCGGGTGGGCCTCGGGGTCGGTATTGACGGCGGCGGTTTGGCCATGGAAACCGACCCGTATCAGGTCATCCCCAAAGGCGGCGAGCGCCAGCTCTTCGAGCAGGTTGTTTGCTTGGCGCTGGTCGAGCCCCGCCAACATCTGGGCCAGTTGCTGCCATGTCCAAATAACGCTGCTGTCCAGCTCTTCGAATTCATGTTGGCGCTTGCGCGGGTTTGCGGGCACCAGGAAGCGCCCTTGCGCCTTGCGGCCACTGCGCAGCCCTGGCTTGAGGGGGTCAAAGCGGGGGGCGGTAGGGTCATCGACCCCCTGAATGGACACCATCCACAGAAACGGGACGGCCTGCACGATGGCGGCGGTCAGGGCGATGCTTGTGGCCTCGTCCAGATTGCCAAAGCTGGCTTGGGACGCAGGGGTAAAGCTCAGGCGCACATCGTGTAGCAGGTCAGATAGGTTCATTAGGCTCGGCTCCTTAGTAAATCTGGTAATGGTTGGCGTGAGTGAGGTCGTCGCGATGGCCAGAGATGGGCTCACTAGCTTGGTCGGGGCGATAAGGGGTAAAGCTGTCCAGTTTCTGGTTAAGCGCGGTCAGTCCGGCAAACAGCGCTTCTAGCTGGCTAAACATCTGCTCAGGATTGAGTGGTTGGGATGCGGCTTTGGTCGGTGCAGGCGTCGGCGCAGAGAATGAGGCAGGCACCAGCAACGGGCGGGCACTGGGCGGCTTGGCACTAAACTGCAACTGCGTCAGCCCCGTCAGGGCTGGCTGGTCAGTGACTGTGACCCCAGCCAGATACCATTTGCCCGTGCCTGCAAAGTCCTCGGCCGCCTCAATGGTGCAAAAACCGTGGGTGCCGTTGGTGTTGAGGTCAATCAGCTCCAGGGTGGGGCACAGCACCGCCAGCAACTTGAGCTGGCCGCTTTCCTCTTGCACCTTCAGCGCATCCACATGCCCAAGGGGGCGAGTGCGAGCGCCCTCCGGCCAGAGCTGGGCCACATAGAAACTCGGGTCATAGACCTCCGCCATCTGGCGTAGAGACTCGGGGCTGATATTGCGCCCGTCCAGGGTAGGCCCCGCCGTGGCGATACAAATCCAGCCTGTTTTTACCTGACTGCTCATACTGCCCTCCGCAAGGTCACCACCGGTTTATCCAGCTCTTGGGCGGCTAGCACGTTAAGCTGTTGCTGGCGCTCGTTCACGCTATGGCACAGTGAGCCGTGCGCCTCCGGCGACAGGCCCCGCGCCAGATTCATGGCCATGTCACTGGCTCGCTTGGCGGATGGGCTCAGGGTGTGGCTATAGGCCAGCGTGGACACCCAGGAGTGGCCGCAACTGGCGTCGGTGCATTGGCAATAGAGGTTGGCGACCCCCGCAGTCATGCGGTTGGTCTTGGTGATGCGGCCCAGTTGGCCGCACTCGGTGCACATCACGCGCATAGTGAATACCTCCAAGGTTATTGGATGGGGTTCGCGGGTTTGCTGGAATGCAGCATCTTGCGGGAGGCGAGGAACGCATCGAGATCGGCGCGTTCGTAGAGGGTTCGGTTGCCGAGCTTGTAGTAAGGGAGTTCGTAGCGGCCATTGCTGGCCCAAACCCCGAGGGTCTTCTCAGACAACCCAAGGTAGGCGGCAGCCTCGCGGCGAGTGAGGCGATTACTGATGGTTTGGCTGGTAGGTAATGTCATATGGATAGCCCTCTTGGTTTACGAGGGCTATCTTCCATACTCTATGTTTAATGCCGGAACAAAAATGAAAAAGTGATTTTTGTGCAGTCGCTTTAATGCTATCTGGATGTGCTAATACTGGATGGTTGATAGATAGAGGCAACAATAGAGTACAGCTTATTATCATCAGATAAGCTGCTTTTTAACGTTTTCACATAGATCTCATCTGTGAATTTCTTTGATAGTGGGATGATCGTTCTTTTGATTTTATCCGCGCCCCAGTCTTTATATCTGCTGTCAGCATAAAGGCTATCTTGCAGTTTTTCATGGCAAATAGTTTCATTAACCACGTTGGATAAAATCAAAAGATCCATTAGTTCAATTAACTTATAGTCAATTATTTTATTGAGAGTTGTGTTTCCTTTTACTTGTGATGGCTTTTTTATCACTTCACTTATATCTAGTTCTTTGCGCCAGACAGAGAGCAAACTTTTTATAGAAGATAAGATTTCATCATTTGAGCTATTCTCAAGGTCAATGCTCACCAAAACTTTTCCATCCGGTTTCATTGGCGGGGCGCATTGTACGATATCGCCAAATTCACTTCTGAATTTCATGACGTTACGTGACACAGAGTCAACATAGCGATGATGTCTGTTAGCTCGGAGTGTATGCTCATAATAAAAGTTCAACGCTCCAACTGACAATGGTCTCACAATATCCGTTTGGCTAAGTACATTGGGCTCTCGCTCTGCATACTTGTTACAGTTGACATGAAGAATATGCTTGTCCATTTCGCTCAATTTCATGCTGATAGTCAAAGCCTCCTCTTCATAATCGAGAAGTTCAATAAATGATTTAGTCATGATATTGTTCACCATTGGGAATATTGGGTCCTCCAGCTTCAGCAGCTCGATCACTTCTAACATGGCTTTTTCATTGAGTAAGGAACGGTATTTATCACCATATAGTATCTCCGCTCTTACTATGACTTCATCAATAATCGTCTCTACATCCATTGAAAAAAGATAGTTATACGACTTTGATAGTAAATCTTCCCAAATATTCTCTTTATATATTATATCAAGCACGGCTTAACCTCTTACATGCTTCATTGAAGCACTCAGCAATAATCGACGCTGTTCGTCTTCTGGCAGCGTGGCGAAAATAGTCAATAGATTACTATTGGCATTATTTTTACTGTCCAGGCGACCCGCATATTCCAAAATATCCCGCTCAATCCTGGTAGCCGGCTTGCGCAGCTCGTCTGCGGTGAAGTGGATGTAACCTTGGGTGACATCGGCACTGCGCAGGGTACGGTGATTCATCAGGCGCTTGATGGTGTATTGACCGACCTCGGCCAGTTCGGCTACGGTGCCGAAGGTACGGCGAGCATCGTGACATTTGAACTCTAGCGGCGGCAGGCCGTCAGGGTTGGGGTTCGGTATAGTAGCCGCGCAGATCTTGGCTATCACACGGCGCGGCTCATGGATGGGGCGATCCGGATTTCGACCAGGGAACACAAACCGGCTCTGTTTCAGGTTCCAGTGCCAGCGGCGGCGAAAAATGGTGAGCAGGGTATCGGTGATCGGCAGCTCCAGCGGATCACCATTCTTGGTCTGGTCAATCCAGAAGTAGCCGCCGCTCATACTGACCCGATCCCAGGTGAGCTGGAACACCTCGGCGCGGCGCAGCCCGGTAAACAGGGCCATGTCGATGGCATCGCAGACGGTGGCGGTCGTATCGTCCCGCCAGTCGATAGCATGCTGTCTAACCTGCTCCACAGCATCCAGCCAGCGCCTTAGTTCGTGGGTGCGGATCCGGTCGTTGCGTCTGGGGGTGTTGTGCCAAAGCCGCTTGCTGCTCAGGACTTCAGTCGGTGGCTCGGGCAGCATGACCCGATCATTGGCATCCCGATAGTGATCACGGGCAAAGCGCCACACGGCCCGCAGTGTGCGCGCCCAGCGGTCGGCCTGCGCCTTGCTGCCCTTGCCGGTGCCCGCCTTGCGAAACTCTGGCGATGCACCGTGCCAGGCACTGGGCAACCCCTCGGTGATCGCTTTGTGGCGTACCTCGATCTTTTCCCGGGTGAGCTTGACCAGGGGGATCGTCATCCAGTCGCCGGAGTAGTTGGTCAGGTCGGCGCGGTAGTGCTTGGCCGTCTCGGGCCGGATCCGGTCGCCACGGCTGGCAAGATAGGCATCTATCGCCTCGCCCAGGGTGACTTTCAACTTGTCCTGTTCGCGGCGGATCACGTTGGGGTTCTGGCCACTGATGGCCACCTCTCCCAGGATCTCCAGCGCCTTGGCGCGGGCCATGTCAATGGTCAATGCCGGATAGCGCCCCAAGGTCGCCCTGATAAAGCGCCCCTCTTTCCTCTTGACCACGCTAAACGACTTGCTGCCAGTGGCCCCGACCCGAAGCCTCAGCCCCTGCACCATGGCATCACAGTACTCGACCTGCTTCCCCTCTGGTGCGCGGGGCAGTGCATCGATCGTGGCCTTGGTGAACTTGAACGCTTTCATCTTCCCCCCACAAAACCGGCTAGCCAGAGGAAGGGCAGGCAAGACAGGGCTTGTAACCCCTGTAACCTCTGACTATTTCAGGTGAGGTTACAAACAAACCCAGTAAAACCGTGGCTTGTAGAGAGATGTAACCTTGTAACCTCTGTAACCTCAAGAATGAAACCCTATGCGAGCTTTTTTGGCCCAAGGGGGAGTCGTGTGTGCCACACCTTTCCCTGGCTAGCCTGCTCTTGGCCGACCAATCGATCCAGGTATCCTAGAAATCGATTGGTCGCAATAGGATACCTATAGGATATGACAGAGGGAGAATATAGGGGAAGAGCAGGGAAGGTCACAAAATGAACGATGAGCCATAAGGTATTGATTTATATAACATCATATACTGTACGTAAATACAGTAAAATGCGTTTTTCCCACGCTCATAATCGATTGGTCGCCCGTTCAAGTCGGGCAGGGGCCACCACATTCAGACAAGGCCGCTCTTCGTGAGCGGCTTTGTCGTTTCTGACGCTCATCAGCGCTTCGTCATAGTGCCCATTGGTATGAGAGGCGCAGGCCAGGGGGGGCCGCCCCCGCTCTGCGATGTCTTCCAGAGCCCCAGCACGATGGCCTTGGCACGCGGGGCCCGCCATACGAAAAAGGCCTCCCGCCGATATGGCGGGAGGCCTGGTTCTGTACTCTGGGGCCTAGTGACCGAGCGTATTGAGCCTTACTGGGCGCTCAGGCTGTAGGCCAGGGTCTGGTCGTTGAAGCGCACCACATAGGCTCCGACCACTGCCGTGGTGATGTCTGCCCCGGCGAGCTCGGCCACGCCATCCCTGTTGGTGTCGCCGTAGTTCTGGGTCCAGTCCCCCTTGACGTCGAACTTGAAGCGCTGGCCGCCGTTGCCGTCGCCGCTGCCGGTGAAGGTGACGCTGGCCTGCCAGAGATGATCCCCGACAAGGGACATGGGGGTGGTGCCCCAGTTGTTGGGGGTGCCGCGAATGTTGAGGCTGGCGACATTCTTGGCATAGGTGACGCTCACCGGGGTCAGGCTGTATTGCAGTGTCTGATCGTTGAAGCGTACCCGGTACTGGCCGATGACCGGGGTGAGGATGTCACTGCCGGTCAGTTCGGCCACGCCGTCCTTGTTGGTGTCGCCATAGTTCTGGGTCCAGTCCCCCTTGACGTCGAACTTGAAGCGCTGGTTGGTCTGACCGTCGAAGGTGACCAGGGCTTCCCACTGATTGTCGGCGACCAGCGTCATGGCAAGGGTACCCCAGGCATTGGGGGTGCCGCGGAAGTTCAGGGTGGGCAGCACGCTGGCGTAGGTGCCGTTGTCGTCAATGACGGTGACGGTGGCACTGGCACTGGCGGTCAACCCTTCCGCATCGGTCACGGTGACCGTCACGGTATGGGTACCCGGGGTATCGAATCGGACCGTCTCCGTGGCGGCGGTGCCCCCGCTGGACCAGCTGTAGCTCACCACGCCGCCGTCATCGCTGGAAGCGGAGGCATCGAACACCACGCTCTCGCCCGCCTTGACGCTGAGGGTCTTGGGGGAGAGGGCGGCGACCGGTGCCTGGTTGCTGGTGAGGGGGGTGACCGTGTAGCGCAGATCGCTCTCGCTCAGGGTGATGCGGTAGGTGCCCGCCCCGCTGACCAGGATATCCTTGCTGCTGCCCTTGTCGGCGATGCCATCCCCTTCGTTGTCGCCGTAGTTCTCGGCCCAGTTGCCGAAGACGTCGAACTTGAAGCGCTGGGCACCGGTGGCATCACCGTTGCCGGTCAGGGTGAAGGTGGCGGACCAGACACGGTTGGCATCGACGGTCATGGGGGTGTTGCCCCAGGCGTTGTGGGTGCCGCGCAGGTTCATGCTGCTGAACTTGTTGCCCGGCAGGGCGGAGCCGCCGCAGGGGCTGGCCTTGGTGCAACCGGCGATGATGGCGGCCGCCTTCATGCCGGGCACGTTCAGGCTGGCCTTGCCGCTGCCGTCGACGGTGACATAACCCCCGCTGCAGTAGTCATTGCCACCGAGGAGGTTGCAGTACTCGCCCGCCGGCAGGCCGGTCTGCACCGAGGCCACCAGGCTGCCGCTCTCGTTGTTGATGGCGACGAAGCCCTTGTCACCGCGGCCGAAGGCTATCTGGTTGTTGCCGTTGTCCCACCAGTGGCTGACGGGCTGGCCTTCGGTTCTGTTGTGGAACAGGGCCATGTTCATGATGGTCGGGCGACGCTGTTCGCAGTTCCACTGGCTGTCCGTGCACGGCGTGCTGCCCGGCGCCCCCTTGTCGGTTTCATAGGTGCCCATGTTCTCGAAGCGATAGCCCGACATCACCTGCTTCCAGCCATAGGGCCAGGCCATCATAAAGGTGTTGGCCAGATCGTAGCGGGCGCCGCTCATGAAGGTGAGCATGCCGCCACCGCCGTGGCCGCGTTCGCGGTCGTGGTTGACCACGAAGACGAAGGCCTTAGCGGAGGGGAGCAGGCCCCAGCTCTCGCCCAGGGTCTTGAGGTTCTTGATCTGGCCGTTGAAGTTGGCGGCGAGATCGGTGCCGTATTTGAAGTCGGTGACGGTGTCGATATGGGTGTAGCGGCCCGGCTGGATGTCGGGGGACTCCCCGCCTGCGCCGATCACCTCCAGGTAGGCCCTGGGGCTGCCCGCCTTGTCTAGGATAGCCTTCACGTCGGCCGGCGCCATGTGCTTGGCCGCATCGATGCGAAAGCCCGCCACGCCCCAGCCGAGCAGGGTCTTCATGTAGGTGGCGATCTGATCCTGCACGTAGGAGGAGCCGGTGTTGAGGTCCGGCATGCCGTAGAGGGCGCCGTTCCAGACGTTGTTGCTGTCGCCGTAGTTGGTGATGTCACCGCTGTGGTGGAAGTCGTTGTAGCCGAACTGGGGATACTGGTACTGCCCCGAGTTGTAGCTGCCGCCGCCGGTGGCGGTCCCGGTGCCCGACGCCAGCTGGTTGAAGACGGCGTCGGCATAGACCTTGACCCCGGCTGCATTGCAGCGGGCGATCATGCTCCTGAGCTGTGCCTCGCTGCCGCCGAAGCTGTTGAAGTTCTTGAAGCTGACCGGTTGATAGACGGTCCACCAGACCTGGCTGCCCTGCTTGTGCTCGGCGGGCGGGGTGATCTGGACGCCGCCGAATCCCTTGGGACCGAGCACGGTCTCGCACTCGTTGGCGATGTCGTTGAACTTCCATTGGAACAGGTGAACCATGACCCCTTCGGCGGTCGCGGTGTGGCTGAAAGAGCCGAGTGCCGCCGCCAGCAGGGCGGTTCGAAGCAGTGTGCTGTGCATGACGATTTTCCCTTCGATCTTGTTATTGACGTATCACTGTCGTTGAGTCGAACGGACAACGAACAACCTCGTTCGGCTCTGTAGCATTCATGAAATCGGAGTGGTTGAAAATCGAACAAGCTGAATTAATTAAGAAATGTGAATGAAAATGCTTTCATGATCCCCTGGGGGAACCAGCTTCCGATCGGAGGTGCGGGCGGGATGGAGGGGAGAGAGGCGCGAGCGATTAGGGGAAACACAGGGGCCCCGAAGGGCCCCGCAAGCATTCAGGCGTTGGGTTCCTGCTGCCGGACCCGGGCATGGCCCCGGCGCCGGGGCAGCATGCGGGTCACCAGGTTGCTGCGCTGGCGCCAGGAGGTGTAGACGATGGCGCACAGGTGCAGGGCGATCATGGCCTGCAGGGCCCAGGTGCACCACTCGTGCCAGTCATCCGCCCCCAGCTCGAAGCCGGTCTCGGTGTTCTGGAACCAGCCGCTACCGGCGGTGGCCAGCACCAGCAGCCAGAGGGCCCAGACCGCCAGCTTGCCACTGCCGTGATGGCCGGGGGCCGCGGGGGCGCGCGTACGCAGCGCCTCGGCCTGCTGGCGAAAATCGTCCCGGCTCGGGATCAGGGCGCGCAGGCGGGCGTGGCCGCGTGCGAAGGTGAGCCCCCACAGCAGGCGCAGGCCTATCAGCACCATGACGGCGTATCCCAGCCGCTCGTGCCACTCTTCCCCTGCCTCGTTGAGCCAGAGGTTGCCGATGCAGATGGCCGCCACCCCCCAGTGGGTGAGGCGGACCAGGCCATCCCAGTGGAAGGGATCAGCCTTTCTGCTTGGCATAGTTGTGATACTCCTTCTTCAGGTCGTTGACCTTGGCCAGGTGGGCCTGGGCCTTCTCCTGATCACCGGCCTGCAGGGCCGCCAGGCTGGCATCCAGCTCGGTCTGTACCTTGTTCATGCCTTCGAGGAACTTCTCCTTCTTGGCGGCCGGCATGTTTCTCTCCTTGGCCACATCCAGCTGCGCCTTCATCTCCTTGATGTGTTTCTCCATGGTGGCCGCATCGTCGGCCTTCACGGCCTGCTTGTAGTTGAAGCCGATCTTCTTCATCGGCTGTTCCAGATCACCGGCCATGGTGGGCAGGGTCATCAGGCCGAACATCAGGGGCAGCAGCAGGGGACGCACAGTTTTCAACATGGGATTTCCTCTTGAGACGACGACATTGCGGGTTCTAATGGCACTCATTTGAGTGCGGTGTCACGCAGCATGATGCCACGAAAGCGGGGTAATTGTATGGGGAAAGTGCGACCAATTGTGACTAAATGTGTGCATTGTGCTGGCGTTATGTAACCAGAACGCGGATGGCGCCAGGGGAAAGGGGGGCCCTCATGGGGGAAAGAGAGGCAGAGAAAAGGGCCCGCAGGCCCTTTGATGTGAGCGGAGACGCCTTACTCGGCCTGTTCGCGCTCGATGGCACGCCAGCCGATGTCCTTGCGGTAGAAGATGCCGTCCCAGTGGATGCGGCCAGCCAGGGCATAGGCCCGTTGCTGGGCTTCCTGCACCGTGTGGCCGAGGGCGGTGGCGCACAGCACGCGGCCACCCTGGGTCAGGCTGGTGTGCCCTTCCAGGCGGGTGCCTGCATGGAACACCTTCTCCCCTGCCACTTCGTCCACCGGCAGACCCCTGATGGGGTGGTTGCTGCTGTAGTCGCCGGGATAGCCACCCGCCGCCAGCACCACGCCGATGGCGGCGCGGGGGTCATAGACGGCTTCCTTCTGATCCAGCTGGCCGGCGCAGGCGGCGAGGCAGAGATCCACCAGATCGGATTGCATCCGCAGCATGATGGGCTGGGTTTCGGGGTCGCCGAAGCGGCAGTTGAACTCGATTACCTTGGGGTTGCCCTCGGCATCGATCATCAGACCGGCGTAGAGGAAGCCGGTGTAGACGTTGCCTTCGGCCGCCATGCCGCGCACGGTCGGCATGATCACCCGCTCCATCACGCGCTGGTGCACCTCGTCGGTCACCACGGGGGCCGGGGAGTAGGCCCCCATGCCGCCGGTGTTGGGGCCGGTATCGCCGTCGAAGGCGCGCTTGTGATCCTGGCTGGTGGCCATGGGCAGCACGTGCTCGCCGTCCACCATGACGATGAAGCTCGCCTCTTCCCCGTCCAGGAACTCCTCGATCACCACCCGGGCACCGGCGTCGCCGAAGGCATTGCCGGAGAGCATGTCACGCACCGCCGCTTCCGCCTCGTCGAGGGTCATGGCGACGATCACCCCTTTGCCGGCGGCCAGACCGTCGGCCTTGATCACGATGGGGGCTCCCTTCTCCCGCAGGTAGGCCAGTGCCGGCTCCACCTCGGTGAAGTTCTGGTAATCGGCGGTGGGGATGACGTGGCGGGCCAGGAAGTCCTTGGTGAAGGCCTTGGAGCCTTCCAGCTGGGCGGCGGCGGCGGTCGGGCCGAAGATGGTCTGATCGGCGGCGCGGAAGGCGTCGACTACCCCTTTCACCAGGGGGGCTTCCGGTCCGACTATGGTGAGGCCGATCTGGTTCGCCTTGGCGAAGGCCAGCAGGCCGTCGATGTCGGTGGCCTGGATGGCGACGTTCTCGATGCCCGGCTCTAGCTGGGTGCCCGCATTGCCCGGTGCCACGAAGACCTGGGTCACCAGGGGGGAGTGTTTGGCCTTCCAGGCCAGGGCGTGTTCACGGCCGCCGTTGCCAATGATCAGTACTTTCATCGTCTCGCTCGCTTCTGTCTGAGGTCACTGGCGCGGTGCGGTGGCGGTGCGCCAGCGGAAAGGATCCATTGATAAAGAGGCAGGGCCGCCATCGGCGGCCCTGGGCTGTCAGTGACGGAAATGACGCATGTTGGTGAACACCATGCACATGCCGTGTTCGTTGGCGGCGTCGATCACCTCCTGGTCGCGCATCGAGCCACCGGGCTGGATGACGCAGGAGATGCCCGCGGCGGCGGCGGCATCGATGCCGTCGCGGAACGGGAAGAAGGCGTCGGAGGCCATGACGGAGCCCGCGACTGTCAGCCCTTCATCCTCGGCCTTGATGCCGGCGATCTTGGCGGAGTAGACCCGGCTCATCTGGCCGGCGCCCACGCCTATGGTCTGGCCGTTCTTGGCGTAGACGATGGCGTTGGACTTGACGAACTTGGCGACCTTCCAGCAGAACAGCAGATCCTGCAGCTCGGCCTCGGTGGGCTGACGCTGGCTGACCACGGTCAGATCTCCCAGGGTCACCATGCCGAGATCGCGCTCCTGCACCAGCAGGCCGCCGTTGACGCGCTTGAAGTCAAAGCCTTGCGCCGGGGCTGTCCACTGGCCGCACTCCAGCAGGCGCACGTTCTGCTTGGCGGCGACCGCCTCGCGGGCTGCCTGGCTGATGCTGGGGGCGATGATCACTTCCACGAACTGGCGTGCAACGATGGCCGCGGCGGTGGCGCCGTCCAGTTCACGGTTGAAGGCGATGATGCCGCCAAAGGCCGAGGTGGGGTCGGTCTGGTAGGCGCGATCATAGGCAGCCAGCAGATCGTCACCGATGGCGACGCCGCAGGGGTTGGCATGCTTGACGATGACGCAGGCCGGTTCGCTGAACTCCTTCACGCACTCCAGCGCCGCGTCGGTGTCGGCGATGTTGTTGTAGGAGAGGGCCTTGCCCTGCAGCTGGATGGCGCTTGCCACCGAGCCCGGTGCGGCCTGCTCTTCGGCGTAGAAGGCGGCAGCCTGGTGGCTGTTCTCGCCGTAGCGCATGTCCTGCTTCTTGATGAACTGGGCGTTGAAGGTGCGCGGGAAGCGGGACTCCTCGTCACCTTCCTTGTTCTCGCCGTAGGAGGGCACCAGGGTGCCGAAGTAGTTGGCGATCATGCCGTCGTAGGCGGCGGTGTGCTCGAAGGCGGCGATGGCGAGATCGAAGCGGGTGGAGAGGGTCAGGCTGTTGCCGTTGCCATCCATCTCGGCGATGACGCGGTCGTAGTCGGAGGCCTTGACGACTATGGTGACGTCCTTGTGGTTCTTGGCGGCGGAGCGCACCATGGTCGGGCCGCCGATGTCGATGTTCTCGACGGCGTCTTCCAGGGTGCAGCCGGGTTTGGCCACGGTGGCGGCGAAGGGATAGAGGTTGACGACGACCATGTCGATGGGGGAGATAGCGTGCTGGGCCATGATGGCGTCATCCCGGTCGCGGCGGCCGAGGATGCCGCCGTGCACCTTGGGATGCAGGGTCTTGACCCGGCCGTCCATCATCTCGGGGAATCCGGTGTAGTCGGACACCTCGGTCACCGGCAGACCGGCGTCGGCCAGCAGCTTGGCGGTACCACCGGTGGAGAGCAGGGCCACACCACGCGCGTCGAGTGCCTTGGCAAATTCCAGGATGCCAGTCTTGTCAGACACACTCAGCAGTGCACGGCGAATGGGTCGAGCTTGTTCCATCACACTATCGTCCTCAGCATAACGGGGACCGTTCCATGGGAGGCGAGGCTCAACACAGAGAGTCCCCAAATAAATGGAAGTGGGGGATTTCGCAAACCACTCTCGCCCGGGGCGGCCGTTGGCAAAAGCGTTTTAGGAAATGCCCGCTTGACGCGACGCTCTCTTGTGGGCGCGTATTCTACACAAAAAATGTGAGCCGTGGTGGATTTTTTAAAGAGACAAACCCTTGTGGGATGCGGTGTTAAACGTTTTCTGGTGATTTTTTGTGAAACGTTTGTCTTTTCAGTGTTTTGAGGATAAAGCGCCGGGAAGACAGGGGTTGGCTGCCGCTTTCCTGCCTTTGGCTGGCAATCGCCGGGCAAAGGGGTGATAGTGGATGCCGGTTTATATTGAGTACCATTTTGGGCGTTATGCCATGTCGGGGAGAGGGTTATGTATCGGATAGGGGAACTGGCCAGGGCGTGCGGGGTGAAGGCGGACACCCTGCGCTTTTACGAGAAGAACGGGCTCATCTCGCCGGGGATCCGCAACGAGTCGGGCTATCGCCTCTACGGGGAACAGGACAGGCGGCGGCTGGAATTCATCATCCGCGCCAAGTCGGTGGGCTTCTCCCTCGCGGACATAGGCGAGCTGCTCGCCCTCGACACCAACAAGGCCAGGGTCACCTGCCAGGAGGTGAAGGCGGTAGCCGACACCAAGCTCGAACAGGTGGAGCAGAAGATCCTGGAGCTGACCCGTTTTCGCGAGAACCTGAAGGCCCTCTCCGACATCTGCTGCGGCGGCCCGCGCTCGGCGGAGCATTGCGCCATCCTCGAGACCCTGGAGTCCGGTGCCCCCTCCCGTCACGAACATCACGACCATGAACACTGAGCACCATCGCCCCCGGGTCTCCGCCTTTCTCGCCCTCTCCCTCGACGGCTTCATTGCCGGGGAGGGGGGCGATCTGGATTGGCTCGCTCCCTACAACGGCGATTCCCAGGAGGAGACCGGCTACAGCGCCCTGATGGCCAGTGCGGACACCCTGCTGATGGGGCGCAATACCTACGATGTCGTGAGCGCCTTTCCCGAGTGGTTTTATGGCGACAAACCTGTGGTGGTACTGACCCACAGACCCGCCGCTCCCCGTGAGCACGTCTCCTTCCGGCAGGGGGCGCTGGCGCAGGTGCTCAGGGATCTTTGGCAGGCGGGGAGCCGCCACCTCTACCTGGACGGCGGCGATTTGGTGCGCCAGGGGTTGCAGGCCGGGGTCGTCGACGAGCTGACCCTGTTCTGGGTGCCGGTCACCCTGGGGGGCGGGGTGTCGCTCTTTGCAGGGCCGCTGCCCGGCGCGCTGGTGCCGGTGTCGAGCACCGTGCTGCCAAGCGGCCTGGTACGGGTCGTCTATCACCCCGCCTGATCCCTTGCGCGGGGGAGACAAGAGGCGCACAATCGGCGCGTTTTTTCGCCGCCTGGCCACGGAGATGTCGTGTTGTGGCCGGCGCGGCAAACACGACAACAACTTGAAGGAGCCAACATGGCCAAGAAGAAGGTGACCTCCGTCACCGCCGAACCCGCCTGCGAACATCAGCGCGGCATCATTCAGGACAACCACCTCAAGGCACTGGTGACCTCTCCCCTGTTCCAGGCCAGGGTCGAGCCGAGCAAGAAAGGCAAGGGCAGCTATCAGCGCAAGGCCAAGCACGGCAAGCGGTGGGAGCCCGGCCAGCAGCAGATGGTATGCGTCTGCTGCTGAGCGGGTTTCTGCCCTTAGCTGACGAGGTTGAGAAGATGACAGGAGTGCTGGTTATTGATGTACAACGGGCGCTGTTTGAACCGGAGCCGAAACCCTTCGAATCTGAGTCGGTTGTTGAGCGCATCAACGCTATCACCGCATGGGCGCGGGCTCGTGGTTACCCTGTCTTTTTCATCCAACACGAACAGGCAGAGGGTGCAATGGCCTTCGGCAGTGAAGGATGGAGCCTGCATAGCAACCTTGAGACGGCCACAACGGATGTGATGGTACGCAAGACCACCCCGGACTCGTTTCATCGGACTGAACTCGAGTCGGCCCTGTGTGAGCGGGGCCTGAGCCATTTGATCGTCTGTGGCTATGCCTCCGAGTTCTGCGTTGATACCACGATAAGGCGTGCCGCTGCGTTGGGTTTCCCCATCCAACTGGTGTCAGATGCGCACACAACCCATGATAAAAGCCATGCAACGGCTAGACAGATCCGGGAGCATCACAACAATACGCTCTCGAATGTCACCAGCTTTGGCGTTCGCATCTGCACGATAGAAACGCAGGCACTTATCCAATCCATGCCGAGTGTATGAGCTCAATGCAGGGAGTTGAACCCCGAGGGCGCCTTCATTCGGGGCAAAACTACTCGTCCATAAAGAGTTCGAGCAGCACGTTGAGGTAGCGATGCCCCAAAGGGGTGAGCTGCCAGCTGTCGCCGAGATCCTCGATAAGCTCCTTGGTCCGGGCGATGGCGAGCACAGCCTCCACCCGCTCCAGCGCCAGCCCGGTATAGGCCTCGAACTCCGCCTTGGGGGCGGGCTCGAACAATCTGAAGCGGTTCATGAAGTACTCCAGCGGCAGATCGTCCGCCGCTACCTGCCACTGCTGGTCCAGATAGGGACGGCTGGCGTCCAGATAGCCTTTCGGGTGCTTCACCTTGGCGGTGCGCAGGATCTGCTGGTTCGCGAGATCCGTCACCTTGCCGTGGGCGCCGCAGCCGATCCCCAGATAGTCGCCGAAGCGCCAGTAGTTGAGGTTGTGGCGGCACTGATACCCCTCTTTGGCATAGGCCGAGATCTCGTACTGCTGATAGCCCTGGGCGGTGAGCATGGCGTGGCCCTGCTCGTAGATGTCCCACAGGGTGTCATCTTCCGGCAGTGTGGGCGGCTTGGAGGCAAACGCCGTGTTCGGCTCTATGGTGAGCTGATACCAGGAGAGGTGCGGCGGCGCGCAGTCGATGGCCTGTTGCAGATCATAGAGGGCGTCCTCCAGGCTCTGATCCGGCAGGCCGTGCATCAGATCCAGGTTGAAGGTGGGCAGCGCGATGGCATGGGCCAGGGCGGCGGCCTTGCGCGCCTCTTCCGGGCCGTGGATGCGCCCGAGCCGGGTCAATTTTTCCTGCTGGAAGCTCTGTACCCCGATGGAGATGCGGTTGATGCCGGCCCGCTGGAAGCCGGCGAACTTGTCCGCCTCCACCGTGCCCGGGTTGGCCTCCATGGTGATCTCGCAGTCCGCAGTGAGTGCGATGCGTGCGCGCACCCCGTCCAGCAGCGCTTGCATGGCCTCCACGCTCAGAAGACTCGGGGTACCACCGCCGATAAAGATGGAGGAGAGGGGACGCCCCTGGGCCCAGTGCAGATCCTGCTCCAGATCCTCCAGCAGGGCCGCCACGTACTCGAGGTGGGGCAGCTCCCCCTTTTGGGCGTGGGAGTTGAAGTCGCAATAGGGGCACTTCTGGACACACCAGGGCACGTGGATATAGAGGGAGAGGGGCGGCAGTTGCAGCATGGGGTTTCCAGTATTCAAAAAATCAAAAGGGGTCGGGTTGCCCTGGTTGCCGGTGACAACGGACGGGGCGCCGCGAACGAAACGGGGGCCGACGGCCCCCATTGTAGATGACAACGCGGCGGGAGACAGCGCCTTAGTTGACCGCCGCCAGGGCCGCCTTCAGCTTGGCCAGGGCCTGGCCCCGGTGGCTGAGCTGGTTCTTGAGCTCCGCCGGCATCTGGGCCGAGGTGCAGTCGTGGTCGGGGACGAAGAACACGGGGTCGTAGCCGAAGCCATGCTGGCCGCGGGGTTCGTCGATGATCATCCCCTCCCAGCTCGCCTGGCAGATGATGGGGGTGGGGTCGTCGGCGTGGCGCATGTAGACCAGCACGCACCAGAAGCGGGCGCTTTTCAGGTAGTCGGGGGCCCCTTGCAGTTCGGCCAGCAGCTTGTCGATGTTCTCCTTGTCGCTGGCACCGGCGCCGGCGAAGCGGGCGGAGTAGACGCCGGGGCGGCCGTGCAGCAGATCCACTTCCAGGCCGGAGTCGTCGGCGACGGCGGGCAGGCCCGTGACGCGGGCGGCATGGCGGGCCTTGATGATGGCATTCTCGACGAAGGTGGTGCCGGTCTCGTCGGCATCGGAGACTGCAAACTCGCTCTGCGGGATCACCTGGATCTTCATATCGACCAGCATGGCGGCCAATTCCTTCACCTTTTTCTGGTTCCCTGTTGCCAGGACAAGCTTGTTCATCACGCACCTCCGCAAAAATAATCTGCGCATTCTATGCGGGGCCGGGGCTGAGTAAAAGCGCAATTGTCCGAGGACCTATGCCGTGGGCTGGCTGCCGACCAGCCTCAAGAGAGGTGGATAAAATGCATGTTTCCATGGGGGAATAACCGAAGTGATTAAATACCATTTCAATTCATTACTCTGAGTCAGTAGACTCGCGGCCCAATCGATATTCCTAGGGCTTGAGGTGACTGATGCCATTGATTCTTCTGCTTGTACTCCTGGTGCTGTTCAGCCCGCTGGCCATCGACATCTATCTGCCCGCCATCCCGCAGATGGCCGAGCAGTTGGGGGCCGAGGTGACCTTGATGCAGGGCACCATCACCTGGTTCCTGTTCAGCATGGGGCTGGGGCAACTGCTGGTGGGGCCGCTGGCGGATCGCTACGGCCGCAAGCCCGTCGCCCTGGGGGGCGTGCTGCTCTACGGCCTGAGCGCCCTGGGCGCCGGCTTTGCCGCCAGCCTGGGCGAGCTGATGCTGGCCCGGGTGCTGCAAGGCTTCGGTGCCTGCGCCACCTCGGTGGCCGCCTTCTCCGTGGTGCGTGACAGCTATGGCCCCAAGAAGAGCGGCCAGATGATCTCCTATCTCAACGGCGCCATCTGCTTCATTCCGGCGCTGGCGCCCCTGCTGGGCGGCTGGCTCACCGCCAAGGCGGGCTGGTCGGCGAACTTCTGGTTTATGGCCGGTTACGCCGTGGTGGTCGGCAGCTGGCTGCTGTGGCGGATGCCGGAAACCCGCCCTGAGGAGACCAGCAGTGCTGGCCCGCTCATCAGCTGGTCCCGCTACAGCCCGGTGCTGCGCTCCCCGAGCTTCCTGTTCAACGCGGCGCTGTGCATGCTGGCGATGGCGGTGATCCTCGCCTACGTGACGGCGGCGCCGGTACAACTGATGGTGACCCTGGGGCTGGACATGAGTGGCTTCAGCCACTGGTTCACCGCCAATGCGGCGCTCAACATCCTGGCCTGCTTCCTGGCACCGCGTTTCATCGCCAGGGTGGGGGCGAGACGGACCCTGCGCATCGGCCTGCTGGTGCTGCTGTTCTCCGCCATCTCCCTGACGCTGGCCATGCACATCCCGCATCCGCTGGCCATGATGGGCCCGGTGTTCCTCTCCAGCATCGGCTTTGCCATGATACTGGGTGCTGCAGCCGGCATGGCGCTGGCCCCCTTCGGTCACTGTGCGGGTACGGCGGCGGCCCTGCTCGGCCTGTTCCAGATGAGCGGCTCCGGCGCCCTGGTGGGGATCACCGGATGGCTGCTGCCGGATCCCCTGAGCCAGCTGGCCCTGCACATGTGGCTGCTGCTGCCCCCCCTGCTGATGCTGATGACCCGCCAGGGCCGGCGCTTGTGTTTGCAATAAATCCTGTGCTCTGATGGGCACACTCAGGGGGCCTTGAGCCCCCTTCTCTATTTGCATTTGCGGGCGACGCCTCGCCCGCTCCCCATGACATCGATACCGTGGAGACAACCGGATGAGTCACACAATCAACGCCGCCCTGGTGGGTTACGGCTTCGCAGGGCAGACCTTTCACGCCCCCTTCCTCACCACGACCCC
Source organism: Aeromonas sp. XH (assembly GCF_033348475.1). NCBI lineage: Bacteria > Pseudomonadati > Pseudomonadota > Gammaproteobacteria > Aeromonadales > Aeromonadaceae > Aeromonas > Aeromonas sp. XH. The sequence continues at coordinate 731,322 of NZ_CP137630.1, forward strand.
GGGGCTTGCCCTGCGCTGGGTGGTGAGCCGGGATGCCGCCAGGGTGCAGGCCGAGTTGCCCGGTTGTCTCGTCGGCACCCTGGAGCAGGTGCTGGCCGACCCGTCGGTGGATCTGGTGGTGATTGCCACGCCGAACGACACCCATGCTCCCATCGCCCGCGAGGCGCTGCTGGCGGGCAAGCACGTGGTGATCGACAAGCCCTTCGCCCTGGATCTGGCCGAGGCGAAGGCGTTGGTCGAGCTGGCCGAGAAGCAGCAGCGGCTGCTCAGCATCTTCCACAACCGGCGCTGGGACGGGGACTTCCTCACCGTGCGCCGCCTGCTGGCAGACGGGGGGCTGGGTCAGATCGCCCAGTTCGAATCCCATTTCGATCGCTATCGCCCCGAGGTGCGCCAGCGCTGGCGCGAGGCGGGTGGCCCGGGCTCCGGCCTCTGGTTCGATCTCGGCCCCCATATCCTGGATCAGTCCCTGCAGCTGTTCGGCCAGCCTGACTGGATCCAGGCCGATCTCGCCCGGCAGCGCCCGGGGGCCCTGAGCGACGATTACTTCCACGTGGTGCTGGGGTATGGGGAGCGCCGGGTGATCCTGCACGGCAGCTGCCTGGTGTCGGCCGTGATGCCCCGCTTCGTCGTCCATGGCAGCCAGGGCTCCTTCGTCAAGTTCGGCATGGACGTGCAGGAGGAGCAGCTCAAGCAGGGCAAGCGGCCACCGGCGGCAGACTGGGGCGTGGATCCCGTGCCCGGCCAGCTCAGCCAGATCCGGGACGGCGAGCTTGTGCAGCAGACCGTGGCCGGCGAGGCGGGGGATTACGGCGCCTACTACCGCGCGGTCTGCGCCGCCATCAAGGGGGAGGGGGCCAACCCTGTGCCCGCCCCCGAAGCGCTGGCGGTGATGGCGCTGCTGGATCTTGCCAGGGAGAGCCACAGCCAGGGTCGGCGACTGGCTTGTCAGAAGTTGTCTGACTGAGTCGGCGCTGCCGTTTGCTCAAAATGGCAGCGTTTGACTGATAAAGATCATTTATGCGGCTTTTTATTTCGATGTATCGCGTAAAGAGTGGTTTTTTGTATTAATATCAGGCGCTGTAGTAGTTCTTTTCATCCAGCCAACGAGAAAATATCATTGTGATACGCGTTTTCATTGGCTCGGTATGGCGTTATATTTCGCGCGTCTCTTGGCTCCCGTCCTGATGGACTCTTCACGGGGGCAAGGCGCACAGTAGTGATGGTCGTGCAGACCGTCTCTCCATTCTTATTTGAGGATATGTACATGAACAAAGTACTGGTAGCCGGTATCCTGGGTCTGATGTTGACCGCCTGTGGTCAGAAAGAAGAAGCTGCCGCTCCGGCTGCTACTCCGGCCGCCGAGGTTGCTGCAACTGTTAGCGAAGCTGCCTCTACCGTAGAGAAGGCTGCTTCCGAAGCTTCCGCAACTGTCGAGAAGGCTGCCGCTGACGTGGCCACCAAGGCAGAAGCCGCAGTGAGCGATGCCAAGGCCAACTAAGCCCGCACCTCATTGAAGAACGGGCCCGGCGCACTCGCGTCGGGCCCGTTTTTTTATGGTCATTGGGGGTGTCGCCCGCTCAGGGCAGCGGCTCCACCAGCAGGATATGGGAGTCGTATCCCGTCACCCTGACCCTGGTGCCTGCGGGGAGCGGCTGGTTGCAGCGCACCGTCCAGACGGTGTCGTCCAGGTGGACCCGGCTCATCCCCTGGCTGACGTCGTCCAGCAGGGTCAGCTCCCGCCCCAGATAGCTCTGCATCCGCTCGTTGATGGGGGCGGCGGCATCCAGCCCGGAGCGATCCCGGCGGTGCTGCCAGCGCCACCAGGCCCAGGTGGTGAGCAGGGACTGCACCGCAAACAGCAGCAGCTGCGCCTGCCAGCCGAAGGGCCAGACCAGCAGCAGGAGCCCCACCTCCAGGGCGGCGATGCCGGTCCAGAGCAGGAAGCCCACCGACCCCAGCACCTCGATGGCGAGCAGCACGAAGCCGAGCCCCAGCCAGTGCCAGTGGGTCAGCCCCTCGAACAGGGCTGTCATGACTTGCCGCCCTTGCCATCCTTGAACAGCTCGGCCATGCCGGCCACGGCACCGATCAGGCTGCCCGCCTCCAGGGGCATCATCACCACCTTGCTGTTGGGACCTTCCCCGATGCGGGCCAGGGCCTCGGTATACTTCTGGGCCACGAAGTAGTTGATGGCCTGCAGATCCCCCTCCGCTATAGCTTTCGAGACCATATGGGTCGCCTTGGCTTCCGCCTCGGCGGCCCGCTCCCGCGCCTCGGCGGCGAGGAAGGCGGCCTGGCGCTCACCCTCGGCCTTGAGGATCTGGGACTGCTTCTCCCCCTCCGCTTTCAGGATCTTGGACTGGCGCACCCCTTCGGCTTCCAGCACCTCGGCCCGCTTCTGCCGCTCGGCCTTCATCTGGGCGTTCATGGCTTCCACCAAGGCGAGCGGCGGGCGCACGTCCTTGATCTCGATCCGCGTCACCTTGATGCCCCAGGGGGCGGTGGCGGCGTCCATGGTGCGCAGCAGCTTCTCGTTGATGGTGTCGCGCTGGGAGAGCATCTCGTCCAACTCCATGGCGCCCAGCACGGTCCGCATGTTGGTCATGGTCAGGTTGCGGATGGCGCTGGTGAGATCGTTGACCTCGTAGCCCGCCTTGCGGGCATCCACCACCTGCACGAAGCTGATGGCGTCTATGGTGACGTTGGCGTTGTCCCGGGAGATCACCTCCTGGGCCGGGATGTCCAGCACCTGCTCCATCATGATGATCTTGTGGCCGATGCGGTCGATGTAGGGGATCAGCAGGTTGAGGCCGGGGGAGAGGGTGCGGGTGTAGCGGCCGAAGCGCTCCACCGTCCAGTTGTAGCCCTGGGGCACTATCTTGATGCCGGCGCTCAGGGTGGCGAGCACCAGGAATATGAAGATCCCCAATACAATCAATGACTCATTCATTATTAAGCTCCTTATGAAACACTTTCACTAGCCTAGGGGCTGGTGCCATCCACCACAAGGACATTCGCTTTCCTTTGCCGCGATGCGGTTTTACTAATTACCAAAACGCATTAAAGAGCATTTTTTATTATTTTGAGGGATAAGCGCTCCTGCCTATAGTCGCCCCAGATGTCGCGATGCCGAGGAGTGGGCCCTGATGGATTATTTACCTATGTTTGCCAGGTTGGAAGGCCGCCCGGTACTGCTGGTGGGCGGGGGCGAGGTCGCCCTGCGCAAGGCGCGCCTGCTGCTGGCGGCAGGGGCCCGGCTGACCCTGGTCTCTCCCGCCATTGACCCCGATTTCCATGAATTTGCCGGTCGCTTCACCCATCTGGCGGCGCGCTTCGACCCGGCCCACCTGGCGGGCCAGATCCTGGTGGTGGCCGCCACCGACGATCTCGAGGTGAATGCCCTGGTCTACCAGAGCGCCACCGAGCGCGGCCTCTTCGTCAACCTGGTGGATGACCCCGAGCGCTCCAGCTTTATCTTCCCCTCCATCATCGATCGCAGCCCCATCGTGGTGGCCGTCTCCAGCGGCGGCAAGGCCCCCGTGCTGGTGCGCCTGCTGCGCGAGCGGCTCGAGAGCCTGCTGCCCCGCCATCTCGGCGGCCTGGCCGAGCTCTCCGGCCGGGTGCGCAGCCGGGCCAAGCGGGTGCTGGCCTCCCTCTCGGATCGCCGTCGCTTCTGGGAGCGCGCCTTTGCCTCCAACACCCTGGCGGGTCTGATTGAGAAAGCCGATTGGCAGGGGGCCGAGCAGTGGCTGAACGAAGGGCTGGACAAGGCCCAGACCGAGGTGGGGGAAGTGGTGCTGGTGGGGGCAGGCCCCGGCGATCCTGGTCTCCTGACCCTCAAGGCGCTGCAACAGATCCAGCAGGCCGAAGTGGTGCTCTATGACCAGTTGGTCTCGCCCGAGATCCTGGACCTGGTGCGCCGCGACGCCACCCTGGTGTCGGTCGGCAAGAAGGCCGGCGCCCACAGCGTGCCGCAGGAGGAGACCAATCGCCTGCTGGTTACGTTCGCCAAGGCGGGCAACCGGGTGGTGCGGCTCAAGGGGGGGGATCCCTTCATGTTCGGCCGTGGCGGCGAGGAGCTGGAAGTGCTGGCAGCCGAAGGCATCCCCTTCTCAGTGGTGCCCGGCATCACGGCGGCGGCCGGTGCCACCGCCTATGCGGGCATTCCGCTCACCCACCGCGACCACGCGCAGAGCGCCGTCTTCATCACGGGCCACTGCCAGAAGGAGGGCAAGGAGCCCGACTGGCAGCAGCTCGCCGCCACCAACCAGACCCTGGTCATCTACATGGGGCTGATGCGCTCCGAGCACATCCAGCAACAGCTGGTGAGCCATGGCCGTGGCCAGAGCACCCCCATCGCCATCATAGAGCGGGGCACCACCGCCCGTCAGCGCGTGCTGACCGGCACCCTCGCTGACCTGGCCGAGCTGGCCGAGCAGGCGGTGAGCCCTTCCCTCATCGTCATCGGCGAGGTGGTGGTCCTGCGCAAGCGGCTCGCCTGGTTTGGCGAGGCGGCGCAAGGGCGAGAGGCCGAAAGCGGCCACGAGCTCAAGCTGGTGAGCCTGGCCTGAGGGCGAGACCCAAATCGATTTGACGGTGCGGCCCAGGCGGCACCGAACTGAACCAAGACCGCGCCCGAGCCGGCGCGATAGCAATGAACCGAGGACCCAGACATGGACCGTGAAAGACTGACACACCTGCAACAGCTGGAGGCCGAGAGCATCCACATCATCCGCGAGGTGGCCGCCGAATTTGAAAACCCGGTGATGATGTACTCCATCGGCAAGGACTCCTCCGTCATGCTGCACCTGGCCCGCAAGGCCTTCTATCCGGGCAAGATCCCCTTCCCGCTGCTCCACGTGGACACCAACTGGAAGTTCAAGGAGATGATCAAGTTCCGGGACGAGACCGCCAGGAAGTACGGGCTGGATCTCATCGTCCACAAGAACCCGGACGGGCTCGCCATGAACATCAACCCCTTCGTGCACGGCAGCGGCAAGCACACCGACATCATGAAGACCGAGGGGCTCAAACAGGCGCTCAACAAGTACGGTTTCGACGCCGCCTTCGGTGGCGCGCGCCGCGACGAGGAGAAGTCCCGGGCCAAGGAGCGGGTCTACTCCTTCCGCGACAAGTCCCACCGCTGGGATCCGAAGAACCAGAGACCCGAGCTGTGGCGTGTCTACAACGGCCAGGTCAACAAGGGGGAGAGCATCCGGGTGTTCCCGCTCTCCAACTGGACCGAGCTGGACATCTGGCAATACATCTACCTCGAGAACATCGACATTGTGCCGCTCTATTTCGCGGCCATGCGCCCCGTGGTGGAGCGCGGCGGCATCAAGATCATGGTGGATGACGATCGCATGCCCATAGGTCCGGAGGACGAGGTGAAGCAGGAGCTGGTGCGCTTCCGCACCCTCGGCTGCTACCCGCTGACCGGCGCCATTGAATCCAACGCCACCACCCTGCCGGAGATCATCGAAGAGATGCTGATCACCACCTCCAGCGAGCGGCAGGGGCGGCTCATCGACCACGATCAGGCCGGCTCCATGGAGCAGAAGAAGCGTCAGGGATATTTCTAAGGAATCGCAACATGAACAACCACATTCAGACCGCCATCAGCGAACAGGGCATCGAAGCCTACCTGCACGCCCAGCAGCACAAGAGCCTGCTGCGCTTTCTCACCTGTGGCAGCGTGGACGACGGCAAGAGCACCCTCATCGGCCGCCTGCTGCACGACTCCCAGCAGATCTATGAAGATCAGTTGAAAGCGCTGGAGTCCGACAGCCAGAAGCTCGGCACCACGGGCGAGAAGCTGGACCTGGCGCTCTTGGTGGACGGCCTGCAGGCCGAGCGCGAGCAGGGCATCACCATAGACGTGGCCTACCGCTATTTTTCGACGGCGAAACGCAAATTTATCATCTCGGATACGCCGGGCCACGAGCAGTACACCCGCAACATGGCCACCGGCGCCTCCACCTGCGATCTGGCCATCATATTGATCGACGCCCGCAAGGGGGTGCTGGATCAGACCCGTCGCCACAGCTTTATCGCCAGTTTGCTGGGGATAAAGCAGTTTGTGGTGGCGGTGAACAAGATGGACCTGGTGGGGTTCAGCCAGGAGGTGTTCGAGCGCATCAGCGCCGATTACCGCGAATTCGCCAGGAAGCTCAGCGTCGACACCATCCACATAGTGCCGGTCTCGGCCCTGGACGGTGACAACGTGGTGAACCCGAGCGACAAGCTGGCCTGGTATCAGGGCGAGACCCTGCTCTCATTGCTGGAGAATGCCGAAGTGGAGCGCGAGCTGGAGCGTCATCCGGTGCGCCTGCCGGTGCAGTACGTGAACCGCCCGAACCTCGATTTTCGCGGCTTCGCAGGCACCCTGGCCTCCGGCATCCTGCGGGTGGGCGACAAGCTGGCGGTGCTGCCCTCCGGCAAGGAGAGCACGGTGACCCGTATCGTCACCTTCGACGGGGATCTGGAGTACGCCCTGCCGGGTCAGGCCATCACGGTCACCTTCGCGGACGAGATCGACATCAGCCGGGGCGACCTGCTGGTGGATGCGGCGAAAAAGCCCCAGGTGACCCAGAACGTGCTGGCTCACATCGTCTGGATGGGGGAGGAGTCCCTGCAACCGGGCCGGGTCTATGACGTCAAGCTGGCCACCAAGAAGAGTCGCGGCCAGGTGGAGGCCATCCGCCACCGCATCGAGATCAACAAGCTGGACGAGCTGCCCGCCTCCGAACTCAAGCTCAACGAGATCGGCCTGTGCGAATTCAGCCTGACCGACCCGGTGGCGTTCGATCCCTACAAGGAGATCCGCGACACCGGCAGCTTCATCCTGATCGACCGGCTGACCAACGTCACCGTGGGCGCGGGCATGATAGTGGAAGGGCTGGCGGCCAAGGCGGTAAAAGGGCACTACAGCGAGTTCGAAGTGGAGCTCAACGCCCTGGTGCGCAAGCACTTCCCCCACTGGCAGGCGCTGACCATCAGCAACGACGCCAGCAAGGAGTAAGCCCATGACCTGGCAACAATCCCTGGTGCTGGGTCTGCTGGCTGCCCTCGTCGTCCTGCTGATCCAGGGCAAACTCCGGCCGGCGCTGCTCTTCTCGGGCGCCGTGCTCATCACCTATCTGAGCGGGCTGGCGGACATCAACGCCGTGGTGGCGGGCTACACCAACAGCGCCCTGCTGACCCTGGTGCTGTTGCTGCTGGTCTCCTTGGCGGTGGAGAAGACCCGGGTCATGAGCTGGGTCGCCAACCTGGTGGGCACCGGCTCCTTCAACAAGGTGCTGGTGAAGGTGTGGTTCTCCACCGCCTTCCTGTCGGCGTTCGTCAACAACACCGCCGTGGTGGCCTCCATGCTGGGGGCGGTCAAGCGCAATCCCAACCATGCGCCGTCCCGGCTGCTCTTGCCCATGTGCTTCGCGGCGACCTTTGGCGGCGTGCTGACCCTGATCGGCACCTCCACCAACCTCATCGTCAACAGCTTCCTCATCAAGATGGGGGCCGAGCCGCTCGGCATGTTCGACTTCTTCATGGTGGGAGCCGGCACATTGTTGACCGGTCTGGTGGCCGTGCTGCTGTTTGCCCGCCACCTGCCGGAGCAGGACACCGAGATGAGCCGGGAATCCGGCTACTTTCTCGAGGCCAAGGTGGGTCCCGGCTCCCCCATGGCCGGGCGCAGCGTCAAGGAGAACGGCCTGCGCAGCCTCAAAAGCCTCTATCTTGCCGAGATCATCCGGGGCAACCAGGTGATCTGCCCGGTGCAGCCGGAACACGAGCTGCACGAGGGGGACATGCTGCTGTTTTGCGGCGACGTGGAGAGCGTCGGCGTGCTGCAGGAGCTCAAGGGGCTGGATCTCTACGGCCAGCACAGGCTCAACGGCCAGCACTTGGTGGAGGTGATCGTCAGCCACAGCTCGCGGCTGGTGGGGCAGACCATCAAGGATGCGGAGTTTCGCACCCACTTCGATGCGGTGGTGCTGGCGGTGCGCCGGGGCGAGACCCAGCTCACCGGCGGCCTCGGCCAGATTGAGCTGCACGCGGGCGACACCCTGCTGCTGGCGCCGGGCCCCAAGTTTGCCGGCAACAAGTCCCTCTCCCGGGAGTTCGTGGTGGTGAGCGGGCTGGAGGCCTCCACCCGGCTCGATGGCAAGCGCAGCGCCGCCGTGGTGGCGGGCTTTCTCGGGGTGCTGACCCTGTCGGTGCTCGATCTGGTGCCGCTCTTCAAGGGGCTGCTGGTGATGCTGGTGGCGCTGCTGCTGACCCGCATCCTGACCCTGGACGAGATCCGCCGCCGCTTTCCCCTGGACATCTGGCTGGTGGTGGGCGGGGCCCTCGCCATCGCCGATCAGCTGGAGAAGAGCGGCCTGGCGCGCCTGATCGCCGACTGGCTGATGGGGGAGTTCAACGGTTCCAGCCCCATAGTGGCGTTTATCGGGCTCTATTTCTTCACCCTGATCCTGACCGAACTGATGAGCAACAACGCCGCCGCGGCCCTGGCCTTCCCCATGGGTTACCAGCTGGCGCTCAGCATGGACGTTTCCACCATGCCGTTCATTCTGGCGGTGCTGTTCGGGGCGAGCTCCAGTTTCATCATGCCCTACGGCTACCAGACCAATCTGATGGTCTATGCCGCGGGCAACTACAAGATGCCGGACTACCTCAGGCTGGCCCTGCCGGTCTCCCTGGCTTACAGCCTGGGGGTGATCGTCATGGTGCCCCTGCTGTTTCCGTTTTAAGGCGCGAGCGCCAAGCAAGGAGTGTGAATGAGCAATATCGTGTGGCACGACCATGCCGTCGACAAGCGGAGCAGGGCCGAACTGAAGGGACAGAAGCCCCTGGTGATCTGGTTCACCGGGCTGTCCGGGGCGGGCAAGTCCACCCTAGCGGGAGCCCTGGAGCAGGCGCTGGCCGCCTCGGGCAAGCACACCTACCTGCTGGATGGGGACAATGTGCGCCACGGCCTGTGCGGCGATCTCGGCTTCGATGACGCCGCCCGTCAGGAGAATATCCGCCGGGTCGGCGAGGTGGCGAAACTCATGGTGGATGCGGGCCTTATCGTCCTCACCGCCTTTATCTCGCCGTTCCGTGCCGAGCGGGATCTGGTGCGCAATCTCGTGGGTGAAGGGGAGTTCGTCGAGGTCTTTGTCGATGCCCCGCTCGCCATCTGTGAAGAGCGCGACCCCAAGGGGCTCTACAAGAAGGCGCGAGCCGGGGAGATCTGCAACTTTACCGGCATCGACTCCGCCTACGAGGCGCCGGAGCAGCCGGAGATCCATCTGCTCAACGCCGGCAAGTCGGTGGCAGCGTTGGTAGACGAGTTGCTGACCGCCCTGCGGCAGAGGGGCTTGATCGACTGAGGTTCATAACCCATACCGAGGATTGATATCAGAGGGGGCCTTGGCCCCCTTGTATATTGTTTTCCAGCTATTTTATTTGTAGCCAGCGGTTCTCCGCTTCTTCAGTCTTGAACGCGTTGTTAGGAAAAATTAGGCGCAGTCTGAATTTTTAACATTAATAGAGGTTATATACTCACCTGACTTGTCAAAATAAATATAGGAAACGCTAACCCCTTCTTGCATAAAACTAGCGGTGGTACTGTTTGAGCACGCGGCTTCAACTAAGCTTGGACGCATATTTTCATGTAAGACATTTGCATCTATATCACTAGCACTATAGTTCACAAGTGAATAACGATACTGAAGGTTGCCAGAATACGTATAAACAGTATCAAGTGTGGTTTCTGAATCTAACATTTTGGGTAGATTTTTGTTCATTTCATTTGCTAGTCGCACTAGTTTCTCTTCAATAGATAAAGTCTCTGGCACATACTTTATTTGTTTGAAGTACAGTGAGCAACCAATCAATAAAATACAAGCTAAGACAAAAACAGATAACATCGCTCTTCTAACACAATGCTCTTCTGTGAATGTGTTTTTTACTCGGTGAGACTTAAGCATATATGGAACCCAAATCGCAGCCGATACCAATGTGGTAAGAAAATTTCTAAGAGCTTCCCCCTCAAGTAAGGGGGGAGGAAAAACCTGAGGAAAAAAAGCACTCGCTAGAAATGCGTCAATGGGAGTGTATAGCAAACCTATTAATGCTATTGCTATATATGCTTTGGGAAAGATTGTTTTTTTAGAGAAGAAAAGGAAGTTTAAATAAATCATGCTTGAGAATAAAAATAAATTGAACACTATTTCTGAACAAACTAATAAGGAAAGTCCTTTTACATATTTGGCAGAGTTTGGATCTGTTAGTAGATACCATGACCCATTTTCAAAAAAATCTGGATACGTTGATAATGTTGTGAAATAAAACCTGAGCGGTGATGTCACTAAGCCAATGGCAATTAGAAGTAACCAGCCCGATATCCCTTTTATTTCTGACGTATTCATAAGTACCTGATGTAGTATTTTTGTGCAAGAGCAACAGATCTGGCTCGTATTCTTATGTCTCTTATTAACAAATGAAGCAAAGAATAGGTGCCTAACGGTGATTGGATGTACAGCTGTACAACTAATAGTCTTCTACATAACTCAGTTACACCCTTATAACTGTCACAAAAATTTATTTAATCATGGCATTAGCTGCCAGCTCTTGATCTCAGAAAATTTTTTCACACCCTCTTCTTATTATTCAACCATCACCGCAGTGCTAAAACATAATCAATGAAATGAGTGAAATCAGAACTGCCTCCTGCTTGTTACCTGTGGCTTGGCTCTGGTCTGGCGCATGGTTGTCTCCGACGAAACATTGCCGAGGACGACTATGTTACCGAACGGGGCCAAGGAAGGAAGAGGGAAATGGTATTCTCTCGAGCAAGATCAATAAATTGAGCTGTTAGCGGGTTGTGTTCGAGAGGGGGGCGTATTAACTCTCAAAGGCTCAATGGTATCGGGGAGGGACTGCCACCCTGTTGAGTGCAGTGTTGTGCAGCAGTCATTTAGAGAGCAGCAAAGGCAAGCTGTGGTTTGAGTGGATAAGCGGCTGGCCGACTTGTGGGATCGGGGTTTGATATAGAGAACTTGACCCCAGCCTCATAATGTCGATGGGCCCCGTCTCGCGAGAGACGGGGCCCATGCTTTTTTGTATTAGCGCACGGTCTTGAGGTCTGGTTTTCTCCGTTGAGGCTTAGCGGGCCAGCAGGGGTTGGCCGCTGGTCAGGGCGGCGCTGGTTGGCCGGGTGGCCGGATGCTGCTGGAACTGGCGCACCAGCCGCTCCAGTTCCCCGAGTTGGCGCACCAGCTGGACTATGCCCTGCACGGCGTGGCGGCTGCCCAGGCTGGAGTCGTCGGCCAGGGTCTTGATGCTGAGCACGCTGCGGTCGATGTCGGCGGTGACCTGGGATTGCTCCTGCACCGCCTGGGCTATCTGGTTGCTGCCGGAGGCCACCTGCAGCAGGCGATCGCTGATCTGTTGCAGCACGTCGCCGGTGGCGGCGGCTTTGAGGCGGCAGCTGGCGGAGAGCCGCTCCCCTTGCGCCATGGCCTGCTCCGCATCCCCGGCACTGGCCTGCAAGAGGCTTATCATCTTCTGGATCTCGCCGGTGGAGGTCTGGGTCTTGATGGCCAGGGTGCGGATCTCGTCCGCCACCACCGAGAAGCCGCGACCCGCCTCGCCGGCACGGGCCGCCTCGATGGCGGCGTTGAGGGCCAGCAGGTTGGTCTGGTTGGCGATGTTGTTGATGACGTCCAGGATGCCGTCGATGGCCCGGCACTGGGTGGCGAGCGTGGTGATCACCCCCTTGGAGGTGATCAGCTCGCCGTGCATCCCTTCCACCTCTTCGATGGTCTCCTGCACGCGCAGATTGCCCTCCCTGAACAGGTCGGCGGTCTCGTCCAGCCGATCGGAGGCGGCGGTGGAGCTGTGGGAGACCTCGCGGATGGACTCCGCCATCTGGGTGATGGCGGTCGCCACCTGGTTGGTCTGGGCCTGTTGCTGCTGCAGGTTGTCGGTGATGGTCTCGGCGTTGTGCAGATCCGTCTGGGCGGATGTCAGGATCTGCTGGCAGGTCTGCTGGGTGCGGGCCAGCACCGCATTGAACTCCGCCTGGTTCATCTTCATGGCGAGCTCGACGGCGGCGAGGCGATCGACCCGGCCCGTGTAGAGCAGCTGCATCAGCGGATTGTCGAAGCGGCTGCGGGCCAGGGTCTCCAGCCGCGCGAGACGGCGGGAGAGGGCCTGGTTGATGACGAGCGCCAGCATCAGGGAGAGGGCGCCGAGCAGAAGGGGCCAGCCAGGGCCCTGCTGATAGCCCAGGGCAACCAGAGCCGCCAGGCAGGGCAGCAGGCAGAGAGTGAGCGCGAGCGTGTGGGAGAAGGGGGGCAGGCGCAGGGCCAGGGGTGTCTTGCTGCCGCGCACCTCCTCATAGACCCGCTCCGCCCGCTGCTTGACCGCGTCGTCCGGCGCCGTGCGCACGGACTGGTACTCCACCACCTTGCCGCTCGCGTCCTGGATGGGGGTGACGAAGGCGTTGACCCAGTAGTGATCCCCGTTCTTGCAGCGGTTCTTGACCGGGCCCATCCAGCTCTTGCCTTCGCGGAGATGACGCCACATATCGGCGAAGGCCTGGGGCGGCATGTCGGGGTGGCGGACCAGGTTGTGCGGCGATCCCTGCAGCTCCGCCAGGGTGAAGCCGGCGATCTGGCAGAACTCGTCGTTGGCATAGGTGATGCGACTCTCCAGATCCGTGGTGGAGATCAGATTCTGATGCTCCGGGTAGAGGCGCTCACGCTGGGTAACGGGTTGATTGACTCTCATGGCGGCTTCCGGCTGTGGAGGGATGATGAGTCCCGACAATTTGGGACTGGTAGTCCCATTGCAAGCCGTGCACCAGAGTGCCAGGAAACGCTTAAATTGCGTTCAAAATGAATCTTATTTGCTCAAAATCCGGAGATAGACGAAAACGGCCCGGCCCGGCGTCTTCGCCTGCTGAATCGATTCGCTTTTTGGGAGCCGTTTTGGCAAGGGCGTGACGGGTTTCGCAATTTGGCAAGGCGGGGCCGGGGCACCCGCCGGGATCAGGCGGGGAGATCCGGTTCGCTGACGGGGGCCTGGATCTGGGTCTCAATCTGCAGGTGGGTGGAGAGCAGGGTCTTCAGATCCTGCAGGTACTCCTCCAGCGGCGGCTCCTCCAGCAACAGGGCGAGCTCGTTGCCGATGGGGGTGAGCCGGTAATAGAGCAGGGTGAGGTGGCTCTGGCGCTGGCGCAGGCGCCAGCGCTGGTTGCCGAAGGCCAGCTCTACCCCGTCGGCGGGCAGGGGGCCGGACTCCAGCTCGCCGCGGTGCAGCAGACCGAGGTCGAACAGCAAGAGCAAGGCGCTGTAGGGGATCCGGTATTTGCCGAGCCCCATGCGGGTGACCCTGGCGCGGCTGAGCAGGCCGGCGCCCTTGTGCATGCCGAGCAGCAGGCGCTGCTCGTCGCTGCCTTCGTAGTGGCAGCAGAGGGCGCAGATCCGCTGGAACAGCTGGGCTTCCCGCTGGGTCATCTCCTTGAGGGTGGTGAGGGCCCGGATGGAGAAGCGGCCCGGGGTCGCCACCTCCAGGGCGAAGATCCGCCCCCACAGCTGCTGCATGGGCACCATGCTGATCTCTTCGGCCAGTTGCAGGAAGCGGGTGAGCCAGTCGCTGTCCATCTCGCCGCCGGCGGCCGTCTCCTGGCAGTGGCGGGAGGCCATCACCATGATGGATTCCAGGTTGCGCTGGCGGGCCGCCTGCTCCGCCAGCTGGCGGAAGGTCGCCCGCTGCTCGAAGGTGCTGTCGCTGTTGCGGGTGAGCATGCCATCGATGCCGCGGCTGCGGGCCAGGCGCAGGGTCTGCTCCTGGCTGCTCAGGATGGAACTCTCTTTCTTGGGGGGAAGGTCAGCCATGCTGGCTCCGTGATGGCAGGGTCTGGTAGTGAATGTTACTCCAACCGGGCCCATGAACAATCCCCTTGGCGGGGCCGTCACGGCATAAAGAAATGGCCTCCCGGGGGAGGCCATAGGGGTCACTCTTCGTAGACGCTGACCTCGACCGCCTCCATGGAGTAGGAGGCGGTGGCCATCTCGTGGCTGGAGCTGACGGTGCGCATCTTGCCCTTGACCCAGATGGCGTCCCAGAGGTCATCCACCGGCGCACCCTTGGGGTAGCTCACGTAGATCACCTGGTTGGTGGGCGGCGGCGGCACGTGGATGCAGGCGCCGAAGTAGGGCACCAGCAGGAAGGCTTTGATGGTCTTGGCATCCCCTTCCAGCGGGACCACGAACCCGGGGATCCGCACGTCCTGATTGTCCAGCTTCTTGTTGACGCCCCCCACCGGCTGCGGCACCGACATGGGATCCTCGTGATTGACCTGGGGCGGCGGCAGCAGCTTCTCCCCTTCGGGGATGAGGATGTCCCAGTCGATGGTCTTGTAATCGGCCGCCATGGCGGGCAGCACCAGCAGGCTGGCCAGCAGCGCCACTATGTTCCACTTCATTTTCTGTCCTTCTTTCTTTTGTCGGGTGCGTCCAGAGTCAGACGCGGATGCTCATGCCGTCGCTCAGGCTGTAGCGGTAGGCTCGGGCGGCGGGGAGCAGGCCGATGATCATGCCCGCCAGCCAGACCAGCCCCAGCAACAGCCACTCATGGGCGCTCGGCAGCCCCAGGTTCAGTTGCAGGCCATAGTGGCCGAGCAGCCAGGGGGTGGCAAGCCCCTGACCGAGATAGAGCACGGCCACCCCGAGGGCGATGCCGAGGGTGGTCAGCGCCATGGCCTCCAGCGCCAGCAGCAGGAAGAGGTGGGTCGGCCCCGCGCCCAGGGATCTCAATATGGCGAGCTCGCGGCGCCGCTCGTTGAGCCCCGCCAGCAATGTGGTCAGCATGCCGATGAGGCCCGCCACCACCACGAAGCCGGCGATGACAGACAGGGCCGTCTCCGCCACGCTCATCAGGCTCCACAGCTCCTGCAAGGCGGCCCCCGGCAGGATGGCCATCAGGGGCTCGCCCCGGTAGGTGTTGACGCTGCGCTGCAGCTGGAACGCCAGAATGCGGTTGCTCAGCCCCACCATGAAGGCGGTGATGGTCTTGGGGGTGAGATCCTGCGCCAGCGCCTGCTCGGCGGTGACGTTCTTGCTGTGACGACCGGTGTCCCAGCCCAGGTGGATCGCCTCTATACCCGCCAGCGGCACATGGATGGTGCGATCGATGGGGGTGCCGGTAGGAGCCAGGATTCCCACCACCTTGAACGGCAGGTTGTCGTGCTGGCTGAACGAGGTGTTGCCGGCGCCGTGGGCGATGACGATGGGTTGATCCAGCGTGTAGCCGAGCTTTTCGGCCACCTGGGCGCCGAGCACCGCCTCGAGCGGCGTCTCGAACGCCCGCCCCTCGCGCAGTTGCAGGGACTGCTGCTGGCCGTACTTCAGATGGGTGAAGTAATCGCCGTTGGTGCCGAGCACCCGGAAGCCCTTGTGGGAGTCGCCGAGGGAGAGGGGGATGGTCCAGGCCACGCCCGGCTTTGCCTTGATGGCCTGATAGGCATCCCAGCCCACGTTGTTGGTGGGGTTGCCGATGCGAAACACCGAGTAGAGCAGCAGGTTCACCTGGCCGGAACGGGCGCCGACGATGAGATCGGTGCCGGAGACTGTGCTGGCGAAGCTGTCGCGCGCCTGGCTGCGCACCCGCTCCACCCCGAGCAGCAGGGTGACGCTGATGGCCACCGCCAGCAGGGTGAGCCCGGCGGTGAGGCGGCGGGCCCAGAGGCTCTTGAGGGCGAGGGTCAGCATGGGAGCCTCCGCGGTGACGGGCCGCCATGGCGCAGCGGCATGGCCAGGCGGGAGACGGACGGATGCGTTGTCATCATGCGGCCCTCCGGTTGAGTTGTTGCAGGTTTTCCACCCGGGGGAAGAGGGGTTCCAGATAGGGATCGTGGCTCACGAAGATCAGGGTCGACCCCTGCTTGTCGCACTCCTCGAACAGCAGCCGGATGAAGGCGGCTCTGTTGTCGGTGTCGAGGGCCGAGGTGGGCTCGTCGGCGATCACCAGGGGAGGCGAGCCGATGAGCGCGCGGGCGGCGGCGACCCGCTGCTGCTGGCCGATGCTGAGGGCGTGGACGGGGCGATGGAGCGCCTCGTCCGGCAGTTGCAGCTCTGCCAGCAGGCGGCGTGCCTCCTGCTCCGGGCTCCCTGTCAGGCGGGCCCGCTTGGCGGGTGAAAAGGTGAGGGCGGCGGTGACGTTGTCCTGCACCGAGAGAAACGGCAGCAGATTGAACTGCTGGAAGATGTACCCCAGATTGGCAGCACGGAACTGGTCACGGGCGCGGCCGGAAAGCCGGGCCAGGGGCTGGCCCAGCACCTCCAGGGTGCCGTGGTCGGCGGTCTGGATCCCGGCCAGCAACCCGAGCAGGGTGGACTTGCCACAGCCAGACGGCCCCTTGATGAAGACGCGCTCACCCTCGTGGATGCGAAGGGCGGGCAGATCGAGGACGACCTCGTGACCCGGCCAGGCGAAGGCCAGATCGCGGATCTCAACCACGGCGTTTTTCATGGCGTTACCAGCTCAGCTTGTTGGCGGACGGGGTGAGCTCGGCGGCGGTCTGGCCGCTGGGCAGTATGCCCTGCACGCTCAGCTTCTCCAGGCTCGGATAGACGCCGAACAGGGTCGCCTCCAGGCCGGTCAGCTTGGCCGGATCCACGCAGGTGTAGGTGTACATGGCCCCCAGGTCCGCATGACCCGCCTCTTCCTGATGGTGTTCATCGTGATCGCTGGCAGCCTTGTCGTGATCGTGCTCATGGCCGTGATCCTCTTTGGCGGCCTGCAGCTCCTGCCGGGTCAGGGTGCAACCGGCGGCCGGATCGAGGCGAAACAGGGCATCGGGTTGTTTGAGCCGAGCCACGGCCTTGGCGTATTGCGCCTTTTCGTCATCGCTTCTGGCGGCGTGTTCGAAACCCACCAGGTCGGCGGCGGGGGCCTGCAACTCGATCATCAGCTGGTTGCCGTCGAGCACCAGGTTGAGGTGGCCGTGGCCGTGCTCGTGGGCACCGTGGCCCTGATGGTCGTGTTCGTCGTGATTGGCCTGCGCGCCGAAGGCGGCCGCGGCCAGCAACAGAGTCACTGCTTTCATTGTCAATCCTTTTGAAGTAATGGATAAGATATTGATTCACATGAAGAAGCAATGCAGTGATGGCGGGGCTCTGATGCGGCTATGGCCCAGGATCCTGGAGGGCACGGCCGGCAGGGAGATGCCGACGGCCAGAACGATGAAGGGGGAGGCGCTCGGGACAAAGGGGGTGGCGGTGAGGGCCAGCTTGCCATCCAGATGGAGCACGCAAGCGGGGCAGGCATGGCTATGATCCGGCAGGTCGGCTTCGAGCGGATGCTGTGCCAGCGCAGGTTGCAGCCACAACCAGCCCAGCAGCAAGACCCAGATTGTTAACGTGGAACGACCCATAGACCCCTGTGGAAAGGGCGCCATCAGCGCCCTTCTCTCTGACTCAGAGATGGGACTGGATAAGCCCCATCACCTTGGTTATCTCGGAGGCATCGAGCTGGCCATCTTTGGCAAACAGCACCTTGCCCTCTTTATCCAGCAGTATGATGGCCGAACTTTCCGGCGCAAGATCCCAGGCATTGCGGGCCATGCCCTTGGCATCCAGCACCATGGCGGACCAGGGGAACTCTTTCTTGCTGTCCTCTGCACTGCTCTTCACGAAGCCGGACGTGCCCCAGATGGCGTCATTGCTGTTGATGATGGTGACGGTCTGGTACTTGTCGTGGGGCAGCTTGGCCGCCTTGATCGCCTCGATCATGGGGGCGTTCAGCTCCTTGGCGCTGGAGCGACCCGCGATGTGCTGGATCAGGAAGACCTTGCCGGTCAACACCTTGCTCTGCCAGGGTTGGTAGCTGATCTCTTTCTCCTTGAGCACCAGCTCACCCTTGTCGCCGATGTTGACCAGCGGCACCTGGGTCGACTCCTTGATGTTGTGGGCCATGACCAGGGTTGGCAGCAGCGCCAGAGTAAGCACGAGATGTTTCATCCGTATGACACTCCTTTGTGATGTTATAACGATTTCGGGGGCGAGGGAATGGGACCCTGAACATCCTAAACTGATCGGATCTGTTTAAAAAGTGTTAAATAGTGCCGAGCGGCGTCGGCGATCTTGCCGAAGAGGACATCCTCCCCCCGAAAGACGGCGGCAAGAATGGCATGCCTCCCATCAAAATCAAATGGTTGCAACGGTTTTAAAGGGAGGCTTAATAGAGGGGCTCGCTGATCAGGGGGATCTGGGCCATGGTCATCTGCTGGGCCAGCAGGGGAGAACCCGTGAGGAGCACGTGGCGCTGGTTGCCGATCAGCAGGGTATCGCCCTTGAGGCCGCTGTCGGCCGTGATGGCGAGCCAGGCCGGCGAGACGCTGCCGATGCTGATGTCCGGATAGATGATGCTGAGGCTGTACTGGGGGGCCAGCTCGGCCAGGAGGCTTGCCATCAGCAGCGCCTTCTCGTCGCTGTCGGCCTTGTTGTCCTGCAGGGCCTGCAAGGGCGGGGCGAAGTGGTCCATCTGTTCGGGCGGGGTGGGGATGCCGCTCAGCCACTCCTGCAGCAGGGTGACGCTGGTGGCGAGATCCTTGGCCGAGAACTGCCGGGCCAGGGGCTTGAGGTCCCCCTTGAACTGATAGAACAGCTGGGAATAGTTGGGGCGCACGCAGGGCAGCTTGTGGTTGGCCGGGTGGATGCAGGGCTGGACCCGCATCTCATAGAAGGCATCCTCCTGGTATTGCCGGTAGGCCTGCCAGAACTGGGTGGATTCGAGGCTGCTGTCGTGCAGGGTAAAGGCCTGCTCCAGGTTGCGGAACTTGGTCGCCGTCTCGGGGCTGTGCTGGTTGATCTGGTTGATGCTGTTGTAGAGACGCGGGCTGATGTAGGAGTAGAGCGTCTCCAGCGGGTAGTTGAGGGCGGTGTCGAGCTGCGTCATCTCGTGGCGGCTGGCGGAGAGGACGCGCTCATCCGTGGTCAGTTGCAGGTGCTTGCGCTGGCCGTCGGCGGATTGCCACTGCCAGCTCAGGTTGATCTCGTTGGCCTGTGCCACGGCGCCGAAAAGCAGGCTCCAGAGCACGCCTTGTGCCGGTTTCATGGTGTGCCTCCTGCCTGGGGTCGATAATAAACAACTAGGTGAGTGACCGGCTTTTGGATTGGTCGGGTGGTGGGGATATTGGTAATAGGCTGATTTGGCTTTAAATTTAATTTGGGAAATAAGTCATGTGGAAAATGATCATGAAGCTTGTTTCATGGCTTGTGTTGATAGCGGGGGCGTCATCTGCGCTGGCGGGGCCCGTCATCGTCAATCAGGGCATGTCCAGCGCGGACACCTTCGCCCTGCGGGATCGACTGGCGCGGGAGCACGAATGGCAGGAGTGGTTGCGCTTCCAGCAGGCCATCAAGTGGCTGGAGGTGTTGCCGGTCAACTGCGATCTGGTGGGGGGCGCGGGCGGGGAGTACCGCTGTGGCGACGACTACTATCGCCCCTATCGCCAGAACGGGCGCGACATCTATATCCAGGGGGATCCACCGGGTCCTCGGCCAGGGGCAAATAAAAAGGCGCCATAAGGCGCCTTTTTTGCGAGAGGCAGCTTACTTGGCAGCGTAACGCTCGGCAGAGGTCTTGATCTCGGCTTCGGCAGCGGCCTTGTCGCCCCAGCCTTCCACCTTGACCCACTTGCCCGCTTCCAGCTCTTTGTAGCGCTCGAAGAAGTGCTGGATCTGGGCTTTCAGCAGCTCGGGCAGATCGTTCACATCCTGGATGTGGTCGTACTGCTTGGTCAGCTTGGAGTGCGGCACGGCCACGATCTTGGCGTCTTCGCCAGATTCGTCGGTCATCTTCAGCACGCCGACCGGGCGGCAGCGAATGACGGAGCCGGCCAGCAGCGGGTAGGGAGTCGGAACCAGCACGTCGACCGGATCCCCGTCCAGGGACAGGGTGGCGTTCACGTAACCGTAGTTGCACGGGTAGAACATCGGGGTGGACATGAAACGGTCAACGAAGATGGCGCCGCTGTCCTTGTCGACTTCGTATTTGATCGGGTCGGCATTCTGCGGGATTTCGATGATGACGTAGATGTCGTCAGGCAGGCTCTTGCCGGCCGGTACCAGGTTCAGGCTCATGACGTTTCCTTTGAGTGTTGGAGTCAAGTTTGCAGGCCGACATTATAGCGATGTCCCGTCAAATGACCATATTTCGAGGGCCGGGCAGGCTGGTGGAGGGAGGTGTGCCCCCGGTCTCGCCCGATTTCTGTCGTTTTGTGGCGTTCCGTCTCCCGCTCGCCCTGGTGGCGGCTTGTGCCATCAGGTCAACAGATCCTAGAATGCGCACTCCCTTTACTGGAAAAGGCAGTGGTATGCACATTCACATTCTCGGGATCTGCGGCACCTTCATGGGGGGTCTGGCGGTGTTGGCAAAACAGCTCGGCTACAGGGTCACCGGCTCCGACGCCAACGTCTATCCCCCCATGAGCACCCAGCTCGAGCAGCAGGGCATCGAACTGACCGAAGGTTACGATCCCTCCCAGCTCGATCCGGCGCCGGATCTGGTGGTGATCGGCAATGCCATGAGCCGCGGCAACCCCTGCGTGGAATATGTGCTGGATCGCAACCTGCCCTATATCTCCGGCCCCCAGTGGCTGCTGGAGCACGTGCTGAAGGATCGCTGGGTGCTGGCCGTCGCGGGCACCCACGGCAAGACCACCACCGCCAGCATGCTGGCCTGGGTGCTGGAGTACGCCAGGCTGGAACCCGGCTTCCTCATCGGCGGCGTGCCTGGCAACTTCCCGGTCTCCGCCCGTCTCGGTGCCGCCCCCTTCTTCGTCATCGAGGCGGACGAGTATGACTGCGCCTTCTTCGACAAACGCTCCAAGTTCGTCCACTACCACCCGCGCACCCTGGTGATGAACAACCTGGAGTTCGATCACGCGGACATCTTCCCGGATCTCGCCGCCATCCAGCGCCAGTTCCACCACCTGATGCGCACCGTGCCGAGCAACGGCCGGGTGCTCTTCCCCCAGGCCGACGACAACCTCACCGCCGTGCGCAAGATGGGCTGCTGGAGCGAGGTGGAGCTGGTGGGCCAGGACGACGCCCAGTGGAAGGCGGTCAAGCTGGCGGACGACGGCTCCGCCTTCGAGGTGTGGCTGGATGGTGAGAAGCAGGGGGAGGTGCACTGGGAGTGCATCGGCGAGCACAACGTCAACAACGGCCTGATGGCCATCGCCGCCGCCCGCCATGCCGGCGTCATGGTGGAGCACGGCATTGCGGCGCTCTGCCAGTTCAAGTCCCCCAAGCGGCGCATGGAGCTCAAGGGCGAGGTGGCCGGCATCAGCGTCTATGACGACTTTGCCCACCACCCCACCGCCATCGAGACCACCCTCGGCGGCCTGCGCGCCAAGGTCGGCGGGTCACGCATCCTGGCGGTGCTGGAGCCCCGCTCCAACACCATGAAGCTGGGGGTCCACAAGGAGGAGCTGGCGGGTTGCTTCGGCGGCGCCGACGAGGTGCTCTTCTTCCAGCCTTCCAACATCGGCTGGGATCTCGGCGAGGTGACCGCCCATATGAGCCGCCCGGCCCGGGTGTTCGACGATCTGGATGCGTTGATCGGCGCCCTGGTGGCCGAGAGCCGCGCGGGGGATCATATTCTGATCATGAGCAACGGCGGCTTCGGCGGCATCCATGACAAGCTGATCGCCCGCCTCAAGGATCGACACGCCTCATCATGAACAAAGCGATAACCCTGGCGCTGACCGGCGCCTCCGGCGCCCCCTATGCCCTGCGTCTGCTCCAGTGTCTGGTGCAGGCGGACTACAAGGTCTATCTGCTCGCCTCCTCGGCCGCCCGGGTGGTGCTCAAGACGGAGCAGCAGCAGGAGTGGCCGGGCTCGCCCAAGGAGCTCTCCGCCTACCTCTGCCGCCAGTATGGCGCCAGAGAGGGGCAGATCGTCGCCTGTGGCAAGGAGGAGTGGTTCTCGCCGGTGGCCTCCGGCTCGGCGGCCCCCAGGCAGATGGTGATCTGTCCCTGCTCCATGGGCACCGTGTCGGCGATCGCCAGCGGCGCCTCCGACAACCTGCTGGAGCGGGCGGCGGACGTGGTGATCAAGGAGCGCGGCCAGCTCATCCTGGTGCCCCGCGAGAGCCCCTTCTCGGCGATCCACCTGGAGAACATGCTGAAGCTGGCGCGCCTCGGGGTGACCATCATGCCAGCCGCCCCCGGCTTCTATCACGAGCCGAAAAGCATCGAGGATCTGGTGGACTTCATGGTGGCGCGGATCCTCGACCACCTCGGCATCGAGCAGGCGCTGACCCAACGCTGGGGCTACGCCAAGCCCTGAGGGTATGACGGGCGGGCAAACAAAAGCGGCGCCGGACTCAGGGTCCGGCGCCGCTTTTTTATTGGCGAGTTTATTGTCGAGGCCGCCTAGGCGGCCTGGATGGGGGCCGTCACGTACTTGAACAGAAAATCGGTCACCTCTTCCCGGGAGGGGCGCTGAGGCTGATTGATCATCTGCATCATGACGTAGCCAAACCCGGTCAGGGAGCGGGCCAGATCCTGCGCCGACAGCACACTCTTGATCTCGCCGTTGTCCATGGCGGCTTGCAAGCGGGGGGTGATCAGCGCCATCATCTTGTCCAGCAGACGGGTGTAGCGGGGCCACACCTCTTCCCGCACCGAGGAGCTCCACTCCAGCCAGATGCTGGCATGATCCGGCTTGTCATAGGCCGCATCGACCGCCTGCTTCACATGGCGGTGGATGCACTCCCTGGCGGATCCCTGACCGTTGTATGCCTGCTCGAGGATCTGCTGCACGTAGGCTTCTATCTCTGTCAGCACCTCGTCGACCAGATCGTCACGGGTATTGAAGTAGTTGAAGACGGTGGCGACGGAGACCTTGGCCTGCTCGGCAATCTCGGCATGCCCCGCCCGGCCGATACCGCGGCGGGAGAAGACCTCGACGGCACACTCCATCAATTGATCACGACGAGCCTCCGGCGACAGCCGGGTTCGACGTCTTATTTCTGCGCGTGGTTCCATGGTTTTTTCATCTAATAGTTATTGATTATGGTGTTTATAGTATTGTCACCGATAATGCCCGAAGGCTCGCTAACTCTATCAATTAAAATAAGCCGATAAAAGCATCACGTATGCCTGACGCCTTCCGGTTGCGGTGGTAGAATCCTCGGTTTTGATGTTAATGAACGGCCAATAACCCTTTGGCCATTATTGGAGTATGTGATGAAACACATTGTCGAGGTGATGATCCCCGAGGCCGAGGTCGCCGCCCGGATCGCCAAGCTGGGCGAGGAGATCACCGCCCGTTACCAGGGGTCCGATGAGGTGGTCATGATTGGCCTCTTGCGCGGCTCCTGCGTCTTCCTGGCGGACCTCTGCCGCCAGTGCCAGTTGCCCATCACCCTGGACTTCATGACCGCCTCCAGCTATGGCTCCGGCATGCACAGCACCCGGGACGTGCGCATCCTGAAAGACCTGGATGACGACATCAAGGGCAAGGACGTGGTGATCGTCGAGGACATCATCGACACCGGCTACACCCTCAACAAGGTGCGCGAGATCCTCTCCCTGCGCGAGCCCAAGTCCCTGGCCATCTGCACCCTGCTGGACAAGCCGTCCCGCCGCGAGGTGCAGGTGCCGGTCGACTGGCTTGGCTTCTCCATTCCCGACGAGTTCGTGGTGGGCTGCGGCATCGACTACGCCCAGAAGTACCGTAATCTGCCGTTCATCGGCAAGGTCGTTGCGCAAGAGTAAGCAGGGCTCGCCACTGGCAAGGCTGGCCGCCTGCCATCGACTCTCTTCAGGCGGCGCTCGAGCCGCCTTTTCTGTCTCGAGATGGGCTCATCCATCACAGGGGTTGCAATGAACGCATTGGAAATCAGCGGTCTGAAGAAGACCTATCAGGGGGGCGTCGAAGCCCTCAAGGGCATAGATCTCACCGTCAAGCAGGGGGATTTCTTCGCCCTGCTCGGGCCGAACGGGGCCGGCAAGTCCACCACCATCGGCGTGATCAGCTCCCTGGTGAACAAGAGTGCCGGCAAGGTGAAGGTGTTCGGTCACGACATCGACACCGATCTGGAGCTGGCCAAGTCCCAGCTCGGCCTGGTGCCCCAGGAGTTCAACTTCAGCATGTTCGAGAAGGTGAGCCAGATAGTGACTCACCAGGCCGGCTTCTATGGCGTGCCCAGGGCCGAGGCCAAGGTGCGCGCCGAGAAGTACCTGCGCCAGCTCGATCTCTGGGACAAGCGAGACATGGCGGCCCGCACCCTCTCCGGCGGCATGAAGCGCCGGCTGATGATCGCCCGCGCCCTGATGCACGAGCCCAAGCTGCTGATCCTGGACGAGCCGACCGCCGGGGTGGACATCGAGATCCGTCGCTCCATGTGGAGCTTCCTCAAGGATCTCAACGAGCAGGGTGTCACCATCATCCTCACCACCCACTACCTGGAAGAGGCCGAGATGCTGTGCCGCAACATCGGCATCATCGACAAGGGACGCCTCATCGAGAACACCAGCATGAAGAGCCTGCTCGGCAAGCTGGGACGGGAGACCTTCCTGCTGGATCTGGTGCCGGGCTCCGCGGTGCCGAGCCTGCCCGAGTTCAATGGCCGCATGCAGGACGAGCACACCCTGGAGGTGGAGCTGGAGAAGAGCCAGTCCCTCAACAGCCTGTTCGAGCAGCTCTCCGCCCAGGGGGTGAAGGTGCTGAGCATGCGCAACAAGGCGAACCGGCTGGAAGAGCTGTTCGTCAATCTGGTAGAGGAGGGTCGTAAAGCATGAACCCCATGACCTATTACATCGCCTTCAAGAGCATACTGGCCAAGGAAGTGAGCCGCTTCACCCGGATCTGGATCCAGACCCTGGTGCCGCCGGCCATCACCATGAGCCTCTACTTCGTCATCTTCGGCAACCTCATCGGGTCGCGCATCGGCGACATGGGAGGCTTCAGCTACATGGAGTTCATCGTGCCCGGTCTCATCATGATGTCGGTCATCACCAACTCCTACTCCAACGTCGCCTCCTCCTTCTACAGCGCCAAGTTCCAGCGCAACGTGGAGGAGCTGCTGGTGGCGCCTGTGCCCAACTACATCATCATCGCGGGTTACGTGGGCGGTGGCGTGGCGCGCGGCCTCTGCGTCGGCCTCATCGTCACCCTGGTGTCGCTGTTCTTCGTGCCGCTGCAGATCCACCACCTGTTCAGCGTCTGTGTGACCGTGCTGCTCACCTCCATCCTGTTCTCCCTGGGGGGGCTCATCAACGCCGTGTTCGCGAAGTCGTTCGATGACATCAGCATCATCCCGACCTTCATCCTGACCCCCCTGACCTATCTGGGGGGCGTCTTCTACTCCATCACCCTGCTGCCGCCGTTCTGGCAGGGGGTCTCCCAGGTGAACCCCATCATCTACATGGTGAACGCGTTCCGCTACGGCTTCCTCGGTATCTCCGACGTGCCGCTCGGCACCGCCTATCTCATCATCATCGGCTTCATCCTGGTGCTCTACGGGCTGGCCTGGTGGCTCATCTCCCGCGGCACGGGCCTGCGCCACTGAGGTGCAACCGGCCAGCAAAAAGGCGCCCTCGGGCGCCTTTTCTATTTGTCTGGTGCTGCGCCTCAGAGGGCCGGCGCGTCGTAGTCCGCCGGCTCGTCGCTGTAGACGCAGACGTTCCACTTGGCGGCCAGGCCGTCGTCGGCGAGGCAGTAGCGCTCGAAGAAGGCCTTGATTTCGCTGCGCTGGCAGTGGGCCTCGAAGCTCGCCATGTCGCGCCAGATCTCGTTGAACACGATGGGGAAGCTCTCTCCCTCGGCAAAGGGGCTCTGGATGTGGCGGGTGACGATGTACTGCAGGCAGCCATCCTCGCGCAGGGTGTTGGGTTCTAGCCCCTGCAGGACCCGGAACAGGGCCTGCTCCTGGCCCGGCTTGGGCTGGAACTGGGCGATGCAATAGACCTTCTTGGACATCTTTCTCTCCTTTCCGTGTCTCGGCCTTACAGGGCGACGACGCGATTGTCGATCAGGCGGGCCTTGCCCAGATACGCGGCCATCAGGATCACCAGCCGCTGGCTGGCGGCGGTGGCCGATTCCAGGGTGTCGGCATCGACGATGTCGATGGCATCGGTCCGGAATCCGGCGTTGTCGAGACGCTGGCTGGCCCGGGCCACCAGGGAGGGGAGGTGACGGTCACCCGCCTCGATCTGCTCGGCGATCCAGTTCATGGTGCGCGCAAGCTCGGGGGCGATGGCCCGCTCGGCGGCGGTCAGGTAGCCGTTGCGCGAGGAGAGTGCCAGACCGTCTTCGGCCCGCACCGTGGGCACGCCGACGATCTCGATGGGCATGGCCATGTCGGCCACCATCTTGCGAATGAGGGCGAGCTGCTGGTAATCCTTCTGGCCGAAGCAGGCCACATCCGGCTGCACCAGGTTGAACAGCTTGGTGACGACGGTGCTGACGCCGCGGAAGTGTCCCGGGCGCAGCGCCCCTTCCAGCAGGCTGGAGAGGCCGGGCACCTCGACGAAGGTCTGGCTGGCGAGCCCCTGGGGATACATGATCTCCGGGGTCGGGGTGAACACCAGGTCGACTCCCGCAGACTCCAGGGCGGCGCAATCTTGCTCCAGGGTGCGCGGATAGTTGGCGAGATCCTCGGCCTTGTCGAACTGCAAGGGGTTCACGAAGATGCTGACCACCACCTTGTCGCCATGGCGGCGCGCCTCTTCTACCAGGGTCAGATGGCCCTGGTGGAGATTGCCCATGGTGGGCACGAATGCGATGGCACGTCCTTCGCGGTGCCAGTGGCCGATCTGTTCGCGCAGAGCGGCGGGATTGTTCACAACCAACATCGGCAGTTCACCTTCAGATGAATCAATAAGAGAGAGGTTCATTTCGTCAGAGAGGGAGGGCGAAACGGGGGCGCAGGCCCCCGTTCTCATGACGGCATCACATCAGTTGAAGCAGTGCTCGGGGCCGGGGAAGGTCCCGTCACTCACCTGTTGCACATAGAGGCGGATGGCGGCACGCATGTCACCGGTCTCGGCCAGGAAGTTCTTGGTGAACTTGGGCACATAACCTGAGGTGATGCCGAAGGCATCGTGCATGACCAGGATCTGGCCGTCGGTGGCGGGGCCGGCACCGATGCCGATCACCGGAATGCGCAGCGCCTTGGTGATGCGCTCGGCCAGGGAGACGGGCACGCACTCGAGCACCAGCAGCTGGATGCCGGCCGCCTGCAGCTCCAGGGCCTGGCGGTAGATCTCCTGGGCGTGGAACTCGTCGCGCCCCTGCACCTTGAAGCCGCCAAACACGTGGACGGATTGCGGGGTGAGCCCGAGGTGGCCACAGACCGGCACCCCGTTGCGGGTGAGGTGGCGAATGCTCTCGCACAGCCAGTCGCCCCCTTCCATCTTCACCATGCGGGCGCCGGCGGCCATCAGGCGGGCGGCGTTCTGGTAGGTCTGCTCCGGGGTGGCATAGCTCATGAACGGCATGTCAGCCACGACCAGGGCCTTGCTGGTGCCGCGGGCCACGCAGCGGGTGTGATAGACCATCTCGTCCATGCTGACCGCCAGGGTGTCGTCCCCCCCTTGCAATACCATGCCGAGGGAGTCACCGATGAGTAGCACCAGGGCGCCCTCGTCGTCGAACAGCTTGGCAAAGGTGGCATCATAGGCGGTGATGGCGGTGATTTTCTGGCCGTCCTGTTTCATTTTCAACAGGCCGGTGGTGGTGATTTTGCTCATGACGTTGTTCCTACTCTTCTCTACTCGCCTGCCGCGCCGGCCAGGATCTCGAGTCCATTGCGCGGGCAGCGGGCAACCAGTTCGGTGAGCGGGGTGCCGCAGGGCAGCACCAGGGAGGGGGCTATCTCGGCCAGGGGCAGCAGCACAAACTCCCGCTCCTTCATGCCGTAGTGAGGGACGGTCAGCCGTTCCACCTCGATGCGCAGATCGCCATAGAGCAGCAGATCGAGATCCAGGGTCCGGGGACCCCAGCGCTCGTCCTTGCGAACCCGCCCTTGCGCCAGCTCGATGCGCTGCAGCTCATCCAGCAGCGCCAGAGGACCGAGCCGGGTGTGGAGCCGCGCCACGGCATTGACGTAGTCCGGCTGATCCGCAGGGCCCATGGGGCGGCTGCCGTAAAGGTGGGAGGTCTGCAGCAGCTCGGATTCCGGCAGGGTCGCCAGCGCGGCGATGGCGCGGCGAGCCTGCCCGAGGGGGTCGGCCAGGTTGGAGCCGATGGCGACGAAGACCTCGATCATCGGCGGATCCTTACTCTGCCGACTTCGGCTTGCGGCGACGGGGGCGACGGCGGTTGCGGCCATTGCCGCTGCGCTTCTCGCCATCACCGCTGCGGGAGTCGGCGCGCTCGCCGCTCGCCGGGCGGCGGGTCGCCTCCCGTTGCAGTTGCGGGCGCACGTCCGGGTTGGAGGCCACATAGCGCTCCCACCAGCTCGCCAGCTCGCCGAGGCCGCGCTCGACCCGGTTGCGCAGCAACAGGAAATCGAAGGCCGCACGGAATTTCGGGTGCTCCATGGCGCGCTCGGGGTGCTTGCCCTGGCGACGGGTCAGGCGCTGCTGCAGGGCCCAGATGTCACGCACGTCCGTGGTGAAGCGGCGTGGCACGGCGATGATCCGCACCTGGGCGTCCAGCACCTCGTTGATGGCCAGCATGAAGGCGTCATACCAGGGCAGGCCGCTCTCGTTTTCCAGCACCCGGCCGCGGGCCTCGACGGCGCCCCACAGCAGGGTGGCGTAGAGGAAGGCGGGAGTGACGCGCTTCTCTTCGCGCACCCGGGTGTCGGTGTCCATCAGCGCCTGCTCGATGAACTGCTCGTAGGGCGAGTTGCCGTGGGGCGTGAACAGGGCGGCGACCTGGGGGAAGAGCGGCTGGAACAGCCCGTATTCGCGCAGCAGCTTGTAGGTGGCGAGACCGTCGCCGGCCAGGAACAGCTTGAGGGTCTCCTCGAACAGGCGGGCGGCCGGGATGTCCTGCAGCAGCGGGGCCAGCTCCCTGATAGGGGCGGCGGTGCGCGGGCTGATGGTCATGTCCAGCTTGGCGGCGAAGCGCACGGCGCGCAGCATGCGCACCGGATCTTCCCGGTAACGGGTCTCGGGGTCACCGATGAGCTCCAGCCTGCGCGCGGCCAGATCTTCCAGCCCGCCCTCGAAGTCGTGCAGGGTGAAATCCTTGGCGCTGTAGTAGAGGGCGTTGACGGTAAAGTCGCGACGCTCGGCATCCTCTTCGATGGTGCCGTAGACGTTGTCCCGCAGCAGCATGCCTTCATCGGACTGGGCCGACACATGCTTGCTGGTATTGACCTGATGGTGGTGACCCCGGAAGGTGGCCACTTCGATCACGTCACGACCAAAGACGATGTGAGCCAGGCGGAAACGGCGGCCGATGAGGCGGCAGTTGCTGAACAGCGCCTTGATCTGTTCCGGCGTCGCATCGGTGGCGATGTCGAAATCCTTGGGCGTCTTCCCGAGCAGCAGGTCACGGACACCGCCGCCGACCAGGTAGGCCTCATAGCCCCCCTTGTTCAGGCGATAGAGCACCTTGAGGGCATTCTCGCTGATCTCTTTGCGCGAAATCGGGTGCTGGTCACGGCTCAAGGTACGGCGTTGCCCGGCGACACGGGCCGGAATGGGGGACTCCACCGACTGCTCGCCGTCTTCCTTGCCGAGCACCTTGCGGCAAAAGTTTGCGATCTGGGAAAAAATGGTACACCTCGTTATGACTTCAAATTGACGGGAGGCCAAAAAAATAGCGGCCTATCATAGCTCAGGCCTAACCAAATGAAAAACCGTGCTGGCAATTGATCTCGTTTGACTCGGATTATCCCGACAAAATCACGGCCAACAGCGGCGATTTACGTTCAATCAAACCAAAATTGCCTGCGCGATTCAGTAATCAGCCAGCTGGATCTTCTCGCTGGCAGGCACCCGGGCCAACTGCCAGTGGGCGATGCCCCAGGCGACGATCTCGTCGACCGCGCCTTCCCGCAGTTCGGGGGGCGGGCACTGGCCGAGAAAGGCGAGGGCCTGCCACAGGGATGCGCTCGCCTCATCCGGATTCAGCGCCGGCGCGTGGTTCTGCTTGGAGAGCTTGTTGCCGTCCGGCAGCACCGCCAGGGGCAGATGCACCCAGGCGGGTATCTCGGCCCCCAGGGTCTGGTAGAGGGCGATCTGGCGCACCGTGGGCTCCAGCAGGTCGGCGCCGCGCACTATCTCGGTGATGCCGCTGTCCATGTCGTCCACCACCACCGCCAGGTTGTAGGCGTAGAGCCCGTCCCGGCGGCGCACGATGAAATCCTCCTCGGCCAGGGCCGCTGGCACCCTAATCTCCCCCTGCAGCGCATCCTCGAAGCGATAGACGGGGTGATGCTGGCGCAGGCGGGCGGCGCAGCCTGCGGGCGCCAGAGCCAGGTTGCGGCAGTGGCCGTTGTAGAAGCCGCCGCTGGCCATGATCTCGCGCCGGGTGCAACGGCACCAGTAGAGATCCCCCGCCCGGTGGAGTGCGGCGATGACCTCGTCGTATCGCTCATGGCGCCGGCTCTGGTAGATCACCTCGCCATCCCAGGCGAGGCCATGGGCCTCCAGGGTCTGCAGGATGAGATCTGCGGCGCCCGCCATCTCCCGCGGCGGATCTATGTCCTCGATGCGCACCAGCCAGCGGCCCTGCTGCGACCTTGCCTGCAGGAAGCTGCCGAGGGCGGCGACCAGGGAACCGAAGTGGAGCGGCCCGGACGGGGAGGGGGCGAAGCGGCCGACATAGGGCCGGGTGGTAGGGGGAGTCATGACCATGGCAATTCGGGTAGACGATGCATTGAGGCTGCATTCTGGGACGCCACGGGCAAAAGCTCAATAAAAAAGGGAGCGTACACGCTCCCTTCTTCGTTCATCCCGATGGGCGGCATCAGCCAGCCATCTGCTTTTCCTTGATCTCGGCCAGCGTCTTGCAGTCGACACAGAGGTCGGCTGTCGGACGGGCTTCCAGACGGCGGATGCCGATCTCGATGCCGCAATGCTCGCAGTAACCGAAGTCATCTTCCTCGAGCAGCAGCAGGGTCTTTTCGATCTTCTTGATCAGTTTGCGTTCACGATCGCGGGTGCGCAGTTCGAGCGCGAACTCTTCTTCCTGCGCGGCGCGATCCACGGGATCCGGGAAGTTGGCAGCCTCATCCTTCATATGGTCGACGGTGCGGTCAACTTCCTGCATCAGTTGGTTGCGCCAGGCTCCCAGGATCTTGCGAAAATGAACCTTCTGTTGGTCATTCATGTACTCCTCACCGGCTTGCATCTGGTAAGGCTCTACACCCGCAATGGCCAGGGGGCCCAGAGATTTCCTGTTTTCGCCTGTTGGCATGCCCTGTCTCCTAATTCAGCACGCTACCCGTGCCATCCATAAATTGAGGGCGACATCTATAGCAGAAGGGTCAACGGGAGGCAAACAAGCCTTGTCAATAATGTTACCCACTTCCGCATTTATTCTTTGCCCTCGGGTAGCATATGGCCAGATTCAAACGGGATAAAATCTTGCGCCACAATGCCCTGCACCCCAACATGGGGGCGATAGCATAAAATTTCAACCCCTGCCGCCATCGCCTGCTCGATAAGTTGACTATAGAGCGGATCGATATGGGCCGCAGGCCGCATCCGCTCGATGCCGGAGTGCAGCACCATAAATAGCAGCACGGCCCTGTGGCCGGCCGCCTTCATGGCCATCAATTCACGCAAGTGCTTGGCGCCGCGGGCGGTCACGGCATCGGGGAAGTAACCCATGCCCGGCTGCTCCCGCTCGTCGAGCAGGGTCACCGACTTCACCTCGATGTAACAATCCGGCCGCTCGTCATCCTCCAGCAGCAGATCGATGCGGCTGTTCTCCTCGCCATATTTCACCTCGGTGCGCAGCCTGGCATAGCCCGCCAGCGGCGCGATGGCGCCCTGCTCGATCAGCTCCCGTGCAATCTGGTTGGCCCGGGCGGTGTTGACGCAGATGAAGTGGCCCGCCGGGCTCTCGGCGATCTCCCAGCTGTGGGCCAGCTTGCGCCTGGGATTGTTAGAGGTGGAATACCAGACCCGGGTACCGGGCTCGGCGCAGCCGGTCATGGCACCGGTATTGGCGCAGTGGAGGGTGATCACCTCGCCGCCCTCGAGTTGTACGTCGGTCAGGAAGCGCTTGTAGCGGGCGATCAGCTGCCCGGATTGCAGGGGGGGAGCGAAGATCATCGGCGGTTCTCCTGGGCGTTGGCGTTGGCGTCGGGGCGAGGGTGTGCTGCGGGTTTGGGGCGGGCGCGCAGGGGCCAGCAGGCCAGCGGCTCGTAATGGACGCCGTCCGGGGTGCTGACGGACCGGTAGAGGCAGAAGCGGTCCGCCTCGAGCTGAAAGTCGGGGGCGGGCGGCTCGCCGGGGGCCTCGTTCGCCTTGCGCGACAGGGTGACATGGGGGCGATAGCCCTGCTCGCCGTTGCCAAGCCCCAGCTTCTCGCCGTGGCGGCGCAGGGCTCTGGCCAGGACGGTGAGCTCGTTCGGCCATTCGCTGGGGCCCACCCAGGCCGCCTTGGCACGCTGAAACCAGCCGGTCTGATCCAGATGGACGCTGAAGGGCGGACAGTGCTGCTGGCCGGCGAGGGCGATCAGGCGGGCCTGGGTCGCCTCGTCGGCCTCCCCGAGGAAGGCCAGGGTCAGGTGCAGATTGGCTTCCGGCACCGGCAGGCCGGGCCAGGGGCGCCGGTCGCGCCAGGCCGCCAGCTCGGGGGCCAGGGTGGGCAGGGGCAGGGCAAAGAAGAGTTTGGGCATGCGCGGTGTCTGTCCTCGTGGTGCTCATCGCAGGAGGCCATTCTATGGCAGCTGCTCCCCGGATGTCTTGCCGTGTCGACTGGCCCGCCAGCCGGGGGCGGGCACTGCCGCTTACGGTGGCCGGGTGGCTGTGGCAGAATGGACGCCTTTTCCAGGTCATCACAGAAGGTCCGCGCCGCTTTGTCTTCACTCCCCATCGTCTCGGTGCTGCCCGAGCTGTTTGCCGCCATCGACCGCCACGCCAGCGTGATCCTGCAGGCGCCGCCGGGGGCGGGCAAGTCGACCCTGCTGCCCCTGGAGCTGGTGCGCCGGCAGCGGCTGCCCGGTCGCATCATCATGCTGGAGCCCAGACGCCTCGCGGCACGCAACATCGCGAGCTTCCTGGCGCGCCAGCTGGGGGAGAAGGTGGGGGAGCGCGTGGGCCTGCGGGTGCGGGGCGAGAGCCGCACCAGCGCCGCCACCCGGCTCGAGATCGTGACCGAGGGGGTGCTGACCCGGATGCTGCAGCAGGATCCCGAGCTCACCGGCGTCTCGCTGGTGATCTTCGACGAATTCCACGAGCGCAGCCTGCACGCCGACACCGCCCTGGCCTTCGCCATCGAGAGCCAGCAGGGGTTGCGCGACGATCTCAAGCTCCTGGTGATGTCCGCCACCCTGGATGGCATGGCGCTGGAGCGGCTTTTGCCGGATGCCCCCGTGGTGCGCTCCGAGGGACGCGGCTTTCCCATCGAGTACCACTATCGCCCCGCCAACCGCCAGCAGTGGCTGGAGCCCCAGCTCGGCGCCGTGGTGCTGGAGGCGCTGGCCGCCCACGATGGCAGCGTCCTGGTCTTCCTGCCGGGACAGGGGGAGATAGAGCGGCTGGCGCAGTGGCTGGAAGGGCGGCTGCCGGACGAGGTGAGCCTCGCCCCTCTCTACGGCCGCCTCGACATGGCGGCCCAGCAGGCGGCCATAGATCCGGCCCCGGCGGGCCGTCGTAAGCTGGTGCTCACCACCAATGTGGCGGAGACCTCTCTCACCATCGAGGGGATCTCGGTGGTCGTCGACAGCGGGCTGGAGCGGCGTGCCTCCTTCGATCTCAAGAGCGGTGTCACCCGGCTGGAGACCCGCCCCATCGCCAAGTCCTCCGCCACCCAGCGGGCAGGGCGGGCCGGTCGTCTTGGCCCCGGCGTCTGCTACCGGCTCTGGAGCGGCGAGGTGCAGGAGCGCCTCGCCGAGCAGAGCCCCCCCGACATCCTGACCCAGGAGCTGACCGGCCTGCTCCTGGATGCTGCCCAGTGGGGGACCAGGGTGGAGGCGCTGCCGCTGCTGGACCCGCCCCCGGCCGCCGCCGTGGCCAGTGCCCAGCGGCTGCTGGTGACCCTGGGTGCCATGAAGCCGGGCGGTGAGCAACAGTTGACCCCCGAGGGGCGGGTGATGGCGGCGTTCGGTACCCATCCCCGCCTCGCCCGCATGTTGCTGCGGGCCCGGGAGCTGGAATCCGAGGGTCTGACAGGGATTGTCGCCGATGCGGCTTTCCTGGTGGCGCTGCTGGAAGAAGATCTGCGAGGATCCGAACGCCTTGCCGTGCTGTTCCACCGCCGGCAAGGGGCCCTGCGCCAGGGGGCCACCCGCTGGTTCGAGCGGCTCGGCGTGCGCCAGGAGGCCGCCCGGGGCCAGTGGCTGGGGTTGCTGTGCGCCCTCGCCTGGCCCGATCGCATCGGCAGGCTGCGCAGCGGCCAGCGCTACCAGCTCAGTGGCGGGGTGAGCTGCGATTTGGTAGAAGGGCATCCCTGTCAGGGGCAGGGGGCCCTCGTGGCCGTCGAAATGGGTCAGAACGAGCGCGGCAGCCGCATCTTCATTGCCGAGCCTGTGATGCTGGACGAGCTGGTGCGCCTGCTGCCGGAGATGGTGAGCGAGCGCCAGTGGTTCGACTGGGACGAGCGTGAGGAGCGGGTACGGGCGGAGCGCCAGCAGGTGCTGGGCGAGCTGGTGCTGAGTCAGCGGCCGCTCACCGAGCTGTCGGACGAACAGAAGGGGCTCTGCCTGCTGCAGGGGATCCGGCGCAAGGGGCTGCACGTGCTGCCCTGGGACGACGCCAGCGAGGGGCTGCTGGCCCGGCTGCGCTGCGCCGCCGAGTGGCTGCCGGACGAGGGCTGGCCCGCGATGGACGAGGAGAGCCTGCTCGCGGGCCTCGAGCAGTGGCTGCTGCCGGCGGTGAGCGGCCTGACCCGGCTGGAGCAGTTGAAAAAGCTCGACATGAGCGACATCCTGCGCCAGTCCCTGCCCTGGCCGCTGCCAAGGCGGCTGGATGAGGCGCTGCCTGGCCATTTCACGGCGCCGACCGGCAGCCGGGTGCGGATCCGCTACCAGCCGGGGCAGGCGCCGGCGATCCCGGTGCGCATCCAGGAGATGTTCGGGCTGGGCGCCACCCCCTGCGTGGCCGACGGCCGGGTGCCCCTGGTGGTGGAGCTGCTCTCCCCGGCCCAGCGGCCCTTGCAGATCACCGCGGATCTCGCCGCCTTCTGGGCGGGATCCTACGAACAGGTAAAGAAAGAGATGAAGGGTCGCTACCCCCGTCACTACTGGCCGGACAATCCGCTGGAGGCCATGCCGACCAGGGTGACCAAGAAGAAGATGGGGCTGCAGGAGTAGCCGGCACTAAAGTGACCGGCCGGTGCGACCAGAGCAGGATGGACCAGGCACAGGGCCGATCCACCACAGGAACCGGCATCCCTGGCCGCTCGCGAATGCGAGATGACGAGTAGGAAAACAAGAGGATTTATGGCAACCCAACGACGCAAGAGCCCCCCCAAGAAGGCGGCGCCCAAACGCACCATCTGGCGCACCCTGTTCTGGCTTGGTTTCAAGATCTCCCTGGTGGTGGGCGCCTTCATGGTGGTGTTCGGCATCTACTTGGATACCAAGGTGCGCGAGCGCTTCGACGGCGAGAAGTGGCAGTTGCCCGTGATGGTCTACAGTCGCCCGCTGGAGCTCTATCCCAGCCAGCGTCTCTCCCAGACCCAGATGCTGCGCGAGCTCAACATGCTGAGCTACAAGCAGGTGCGCCAGCCTCACACCCCGGGGGAGTATGCGGTGAGCGGCAACCGCATCGAGCTTATCCGCCGTCCATTCGAGTTCCACGACGGGGCCGACGGCGCCCGCGGCCTGCGCCTCACCTTCAACGGGGCGCGGCTCGAGGGAATTCAGTCCCTGGAGAACCAGCGTCAGCTCGGCTACGCCCAGATGGACCCTGTGCTGCTGGATCGCCTCAACACCGAGGATCGGGAGGATCGTCTGCTGGTGCGGCTCTCCGAGGTGCCTGACAGCCTGCTGGTCACCCTGCTCACCACGGAAGACCGTGACTTCTACCAGCACGGCGGCGTCTCGCCCGTGGCCATCATGCGCGCGATGGCGGCCAACCTGCTGGCGGGGCGCACCGTCCAGGGGGGCAGCACCCTCACCCAGCAGCTCGCCAAGAACTTCTTCCTGACCCGTGAGCGCAGCCTGTGGCGCAAGCTGCAGGAGGCCTACATGGCGGTGCTCATCGACTACCGCTACAGCAAGGACGAGATCCTGGAGGCCTACCTCAACGAGGTCTATCTGGGGCAGAACTTCTCCCAGGGGGTTTACGGCTTCGGGTTGGCCTCCTACTTCTACTTCGGCATCCCGGTCAACGAGCTGGACATCGATCAGGTGGCCCTGCTGGTGGGCATGGTGAAGGGCCCCTCCTATTACGATCCCTGGCGCTTCCCGGACCGGGCCAAGGCGCGCCGGGATCTGGTGCTCAAGCTCCTGATGGACCACGGCAGCCTGACCCAGGCCGAGTATGAGCTGGCCAGCAAGCAGCCGCTGGGCATCATCGCCCGCGGCCAGATGAGCTATGGCCGCACCCCGGCCTTCATGGGGCTGCTCAAGCGGGAGATCCAGAGCCGCTTCGGTCCGGATCTGCTCAAGCAGTCCGGCCTCAAGATCTTCACCAGCCTGGATCCCATCGCCCAGCACGCCGCCGAGCAGGCGGTGCAGACGGGGCTGGCCACCATAGAGAAGCAGCGCGGCAAGAAGAAGCTGGAGGCGGCCATGGTGGTCTCCGACTGGCACAAGGGCGAGGTGGTGGCCATGGTGGGGGGACGGGATCCCCGTTACGCCGGCTTCAACCGGGCGCTGGATGCCCGCCGCCAGATCGGCTCCCTGGTGAAGCCGGCGGTCTACCTGACCGGCCTCTCCAACGGCCTGACCCTGGGCACTCCGCTGAAAGATCAGCCGATCCGCATCCGCGGCCAGGACGGCCAGATCTGGACGCCCCAGAACTACGATCGCAAGTTCCGCCAGAGCGTGCCGCTGATGGAGGCGCTCGCCAGCTCCCTGAACGTGCCGACCGTCAACCTCGGGATGCAGGTCGGTCTGGACAAGGTGGTGGACACCCTGCACAAGCTCGGCGTGGAGCAGGAGATCCAGCCTTATCCGTCCCTGGTGCTGGGGGCGGTGGCGCTGTCGCCGATGGAGGTGAACCAGATGTACCTGCCCATCGCGAACCAGGGGCTGACCCAGCCGCTGTCGGCGATCCGCGCCGTGGTGAACGGCGATGGCAGCCAGCTCTACCAGCATGACGAGACCGCGAAGCGGGTGACGGATCCCCAGGCGAGCTGGCTGACCCTGTTCGCCATGACCAAGACGGTGAGCCAGGGCACGGCCCGGGCGCTGGGCGCCAAGTTCCCCGGCGCCACCATGGCCGCCAAGACGGGGACCACCAACGAGCTGCGGGACTCCTGGTTCGCCGGGATGGACAACAACGAGCTGGTGAGCGTCTGGGTCGGCCGTGACGACAACACCCCGGCCGGGCTGACCGGTGCCAGCGGGGCGCTCCAGCTGTTCAGCGGTTACATGAGCCAGCGCGGGGTCAACAGCCTGGGGCTGAAGATGCCGGAAGGGGTGAGCTGGGCCAACTTCTCCCGCGCGAGCGGGGCCCGGGTGGCCAGCGACTGCCCCGGCAGCCTGCAGGTGCCGGCCAAGCTGGCCGGTCTGGCCGAGCCCATGAGCTGTGCCAGCCCGGTCTCCAACCCGGTCAACGCGCTGGACAACTGGTTCAACGGTTTCTTCAACTAACTGCGACGGGCAGCCCTGGCTGCCCGTGTTGCAAGGAGTGCCCATGACGACTCCCCTGTTTGACGCCATCCACCACGTGGCCATCATCGCCAGCGACTATGAGCGCTCCCGCCACTTCTATCACCAGGTGCTGGGGCTGCCCATCATTGCGGAGACCCTGAGGGCCGAGCGCCAGTCGTGGAAGCTGGATCTGGCGCTGCCGGACGGAAGCCAGCTGGAGCTGTTCAGCTTTCCGGCGCCGCCGCCGCGCCCCTCCCGGCCGGAGGCGTGCGGTTTGCGCCACCTGGCGTTCCGGGTGGGGGAGCTGGACCGGGTCATCGCCCATCTGCAGCGGCACGGCGTCGAGGTGGAGCCGGTGCGGGTGGATGAGCTGACCGGCAGTCGCTTTACCTTCTTCGCCGACCCCGACGGCCTGCCGCTGGAGCTCTACGAAGCGCAGCCATAGGGATGTGCCGCTCAGGCCTCAGTCCCCCAAACAGAAGAAGCCGCCAGGCAAACCGGGCGGCTTCTTTCTTTGCGTCAACTGGGGGTCAGGCGGTGGTGAGCAGGGCCACGGCGACGGCCATCACCAGGATGCCGACCCAGCCTACGGGCTTGAGTCGCTCGCCGAACAGCAGCAGTCCGCCGAGGGCGGTACCCAGGATCCCGATGGCGCCCCAGGTGGCATAGGCCACGGCCAGATCGATCCGGCCCGTGCTGACCGCCTCCGACAGCAGGGTGAAGGCGCACAGTACCAGCAGGATGCCGAGCAGGCCCCAGCCCTTGTGGCGAAAGCCGAGCGAGCGGTTGATCGCCATGTTGGCGCCGATATCCAGCAGGGCGGCGCCCAGCACTATCATCAGCGGGTGCATGGGACCTCCCTGGCCTCGTGGGCGCTGTGCATGGGGGCGACCGGCTCCTCGTGGCGCTCACCCATCGTCACCAGAACAATCCCCACTATGGCCAGCGCCAGTCCGATCAACTCCTGAGCATTCAGGCGGTAGTCGAGGAACAGTACGGAGACGACGGTGATCAGCGCGATCCCCAGCCCCTCCCAGAGCGCGAAGGCAATGCCAATGGAGATTGTTGTGGCGGCTTTGGCCAACAACAGGTAGGAGAGCGAGATGAGTGCCCACATGGGCAGGTAGTTGAGCCAGCCGGCCTGGTTCTCCGGGATCATGGCCATGGTGGAGGTGCCGGCGACCTCGGTCAGGATGGCACCCGTCAGGAAGAGGCGGGCCAGAAGCATGGGATTGAATGACATAACATGTCCTCTTGTTGCTGCGACGGGGCCATGATAGCCGCAGCCCATTCAGGCGGCAGAATCGCTGAGCGTCGACAACTCAGACGCTGACGGTTTGCCTTGGCAGCAGCGGGCGAGATAAGGTGAATGCCGGATACCTAGCTCACGACCCAAATCATGAAGCTCTACCAGATACAACTCTTTGTGGAATCAGCCAGCAGTGGCTCCATCGCCAATGCAGCCCGCCGCCTTGGCAAGAGTCGCAGCGCGGTCAGCACGGCGATCGCGGCGCTTGAGGTTGAGCTTGGCGTCGAACTTTTTGAACGAGGGGCCAACCAGAGCCGGCTGACCGAGATCGGCGAGCAGGTGCTGGACGACTGCAAACGGCTGCTGCAGGCCGCCAACAGCCTCAAGCTCAAGTGCGAGCACCATGCCTCCGGCGCCGAGGTGGCGCTGCGGGTGGCGCGGGATGACGCCATCCCCGAGGCGGTGTGGCGGGAGATGCTGGGCCAGCTGCGCCACCAGTTTCCCGGCACCAGCATCTCCCTGGTGCTGGCCTCGCCGCCTGAGCTGCCCGCCCTGGTGGAGGAGGGGTTCGTGGATGCCGCCTTCGGCCTCATCACCGAGGAGCAGGAGCGCAGCGGCCTCAGCATCGAGGTGCTCAACCCAATCCGCACCCTGATGGTGGTGGCCCCGAGCCACCCGCTGGCCAGCCTGAAGCGGGTGCTGCAGCAGGACCTGACCGGCCATACCCAGGTCACCCTCTCCTATGTGGACGAATTCTCGGTCAAGAGCCTGCTGCCCATCGGGGGCCATCACATCGGGCTGTCGAGCTTCGAGCTGATGCGGGATGCGGTGCTCGACGGCCTCGGCTGGGCCGTGCTGCCGTCACCGCTGATCCAGAGCCAGCTGCGCCAGGGGGAGCTGCTGACCCTGAAACACAAGTTCAGCCTGCAGTGGCGCGACTACGGGGTCTATCTGGCGGAAAATGCCCACCATGGCAAGGTGCTGGCCTGGCTCAAGAAGGCCATCGGGGCCTATCTCGAACCCTTCGAATGACTGCGTTCGGGGGCGCCGCCGGACATGGCGGCACCAGGGGGATCAGCGCAGGCTGCGCCGGGAGAGCGGCTGGCGCGGGCGAAAGGGCAGCGCCAGGAGGCTGAGCAGCAGATCCCCCAGCAGGGAGGCCATCAGGCCCACCGTCACGCCGCAGAGGATGGCGGCCTGATTGAGCGGCACCACATAGCCGTAGTTGTGCAGGGTGTCCTGCCAGAGCAGGGGATCGGCGCGCAGCAGCAGGTGGGAGAGCTGCCGATACCAGGCCTGGTCCCGGAAGGCGAGTTCCTGCTGCAGGTGCCGCTGCTGGCTCACCAGCTGTTGCAGGCTGGCGGCATCCTGGGTGAAGACGGGATCCTGGCTGGCGCCGTAGTGGGCGACCAGGGCCTGAAGATCGCCCTGGAAGTGCTGATCCGCGGTGCGCTGGAAGGGTGCCAGACTGAGGCTGGCCTGTTGCAGGCGCGCATCCAGCCGCTGGTAGTAGAGATCGACGATCCCGGGGATCTGCACGCCAGCCAGCAAGCCGAGGGCAAACAGCATCATGCGAAGGTAGCTGCGCATCATCATCATCCTGAGTGAACGGAGTGGCCATACTAGCCGCAAGCCGTGGGAGAGCCAAGACGGCGGTGCCCGTTCTGCCGGCCAGGGGGGCAGAACGGGGCAGGGGCGGATTCAATGGAATGCGTTTTTGACACGAATGCTTACATTTCTGTGATTCACGTCATCTTTTGACTGACCTAGAATGCGCGCTTTTCCAAGGAAAAGTCGGCATGAGCAAGTTCATTCCTCTCTATCTGATCGGTGGCCTGATTGCCTTCAGCTGGGCTGCCCTGCCGGATCATGGCCCCTGGGATCACTGGGATCTCGCCCTCTTCCAGCTGGTCAATGGCTGGCTCGGCCACTCCCCCCGCTGGGCCGATCTGGTGGCTATCACCAACAACCGCCTGTTCGATCTGGCCGCGCTGGCCTGCATGGGGGGGATCCTCGCCACCTGTTTCTTCCGTGCCGGGGAGCAGGATCGCCGCCGTCTGGTGGCCATGGGATGCGTGATGCTGCTGGCGGCCCTGGTGATCAATCAGCTCGGTCACCTGCTGCCGGTCAGCCGCCCCAGCCCCACCCTGATGGTGGAAGGGGCGCTGCGGCTGACCGAGCTCAGTACCATCCCGACCAAGGATTCCGCCGGCGACAGCTTCCCCGGTGATCACGCCCTGTTCCTGATGATCTTCGCCGGCTTCACCCTGCGCTATCTGCCGCGCCGGGCCGCCATGATCGCCCTGCTGATGGTGCCCCTGTTCTCGGCCCCCCGCATCCTCGCCGGCGCTCACTGGATGACGGATGTCTACGTCGGCGCCCTCTGCCTCTCCCTGATCTGCCTGCCGCCCCTGCTGCTGAGCCCCCTGTCGGATCGGTTGATCGACCGCATTGCTCCCCGGCTGCCCCGCTGGATCTCCTGAGCCCACCCGGAGGCCGAGAAATAAAAAGAAGGCGGGGTGGCCCGCCTTCTTTTGCTTATCTCCCATCGGTGCTGTGGTCGTCGCGAAATGACCAGGACTACGCCCGATGAGCCCGGGCCTTGGCCCTGATGACAAGTATGGTCAGCGCCATTCGGATTCTGCCAACGGAAATGGATGACACCAAACGTTTGCATCAGGCGAGAGCTTGATCCTGGCCAGGATTTTTTCCGTGTACTGCCTTAGAATCGCCGCCCGTTGCTGGAGGTCTCCCTATGCTCGTCACTTGTCTGCGTCTCTTGTTTATCGGCTGTGCCCTGGTCTTTATCTTCATGCTGATCCACGCCTGGTGGCACAAACGCCAGCAGGGCTCCCTTGAACCCACCCCCTTCTGGCCGGTGGCGGCCATCGGCTTCGTCGCGAACTTTCTCGATACTCTGGGGGTCGGCAGCTTCGCGGTGAAGACCGCCTGCTACAAGCAGTTCAAGCTGATCGACGATCGGCTGTTGCCCGGCACCCTCAACGGTCAGTGCGTGCTGCCGACGGTCACCCAGTCCCTCATCTTCATCGGTGCCGTCAAGGTGGATCCCCTCACCCTGGTCGGCATGATGGGCGCGGCGGCGGCAGGGGCCGCCTGGGGGGCGCGCCACGTCGCCTCCTTCGATCGCCAGACCATACGGCTGGTGATGGCGGTCTCCCTGCTGGTGGTGGCCGGCCTCATCTTCGCGGGTCTGCTGGGGTTGTTTCCCCTGGGCGGCGAGGCCATGGGGCTGAGCGGTTACAAGCTCGGGATCGCCCTGGCAGGCAACTTCCTCTTCGGGGTGCTGATGAACGTCGGCATCGGCCTGTTTGCCCCCTGCATGACCCTCGTCTACCTGCTCGGCATGAACCCGCTGGCGGCCTTCCCCATCATGATGGGGTCCACCGCCGTGCTCAGCGTCTTCTCGGCGGGCACCTTCATCCGCAAGGGGGCCTTCGATGCGCGGGCGGTGCTGGCGGTGGCGCTCTTCGGTCCCATCGGGGTGGTGCTGGCGGCCATGCTGGTTCAGTCCATGGACATGGCGATGCTCAAATGGCTGGTGGCCTTCATCGTCATCTATACCTCCTGGACCATGTACGCCTCCTGGAAGGCGGCCAGGGGAGAGCCCGAGAGCCAGCCCCGGCTGGCCGAAGATGCGGGTTAACCTCATCAACCCAAACCTGCTATCTCGTTCGCCGGATCCTGCGTCTGGCGAGCGGAGTCCCCACCTGCTCTCCCCCGGTCGGGGGACGCTGGCTTGAAGCGACCAGCGCCGCCTCGGCCCTGGCCCCCAGAAACACATAGAGCCCCAGCGCCAGCAGCAAGCCCACGGCGCAGCCCATCACCCCCACCGCAGGCCAGAGCAGCTCGACCTGGCCGAGGGAGCCCTTGAACAGCAGCAACAGCCCCTCGATGGAGACCGCGATCAGGATGGCGGCGATGAAGCGGGTAATGGTGCGGCGGATGGCGCTGTGGCGGAAGATGTCCTTATGCAGCAGCACCTCCTCCTCCAATATGGTCTTGCCCAGATCGAACACCGCCAGCGCCAGGGTCAGGAAGATGATGGCGCTGAAGGCGCCGAGCCGGTTCTGCTGGGTGCCGCACAGCAGCAGGTAGAGCTGCTCGAGGCCGTGCCAGATCAGGGTGCCGACGATGAGAAACAGCGCCAGGCTCAGGATGACGTAGACGGCCCTGAACCAGGGAATGGCGCGGCGCCGCTCCCTGTCTCCCATCAGCCA
This sequence comes from Aeromonas sp. XH, assembly GCF_033348475.1. Classification (NCBI taxonomy): domain Bacteria; kingdom Pseudomonadati; phylum Pseudomonadota; class Gammaproteobacteria; order Aeromonadales; family Aeromonadaceae; genus Aeromonas; species Aeromonas sp. XH. The sequence continues at coordinate 774,712 of NZ_CP137630.1, forward strand.
GGCGATCAGCGGGTGCAGGTTGATCTCCAGTTCGCGACCGTGGCCCTGCACCAGCACGCGCAGCTGCCCCTGGGCCGCCGGAATGGGCGCCTGGATGCAGGGGCTCGTCTGATGTGGTGTCAGGCTTCGCACCTCCTGCACGAAGGAGTAGGCCTTGAGGGACTCCTGGGGGAGGGTGATCAATCCCAGCAGCAGGGGGGTCAGCTCGGTTTCGTACTCCTGATAGCGCCGCAGCACATCGATGGGGCTCATCTCTGCCATACACACCTCGGTCAAGTGGGCTCCTGCACGGATCAGTGCAAATAGTGGGCCCGCTTTATGACAACCTGGGTGGCGCTGGCTGCACCAGATGGCGGCAAATCCTGCCCCGGGGGAGTCCCCTTGCACCAGAAGGGGGCGTGGGCGCCAGCCCGGAGGCGAGGCAACAAAAAGGGCCCATCGGGCCCTTTGTCATTCGGATGGCGCTCAGCCCGCCAGCTTGGCGAAGCTGCGCTCGGCGGCGGCCAGGGTGTGCTCGATCTCCTTGTCGCCGTGGGCCAGGGACAGGAAACCCGCCTCGTAGGCGCTCGGCGCCAGATAGACACCCTCCTCCAGCATCAGATGGTAGAAGCGCTTGAAGCGTTCCATGTCACAGCGGGTCACCTGCTCATAGCGGGTGATCTCGGGCTCTTCGGTGAAGAAGAAGCCGAACATGCCGCCCACATAGGTGATGGCGAGCGGAATGCCGTGCTTGGCGGCGGCGGCCTTGAGCCCTTCTGCAACCCGCGCCGTCTTGGCGCTCAGCCGATCATAGAGACCCGGTTCCAGCAGCAGATCCAGCATGGCGAGGCCGGCGGCCATGGCCACCGGGTTGCCGGACAGGGTGCCCGCCTGATAGACGGGACCGGTCGGGGCTATGTGCTGCATCACCTTCTTCTTGCCGCCGAAGGCGCCCACCGGCATGCCGGCGCCGATGATCTTGCCGAGGGTGGTGAGGTCCGGATCGATGTTGTAGTGGCCCTGGGCGCCGCGCAGGGAGACGCGGAAGCCGGTCATCACCTCGTCCAGGATCAGCAGGGCGCCGAATTCGTCGCAGATGGCGCGCAGCCCTTCCAGGAAGCCGGGCACCGGCGGGATGCAGTTCATGTTGCCCGCCACCGGCTCGACTATGATGCAGGCGATCTCGCTGCCGTACTGGGTGAAGGCCTCGCGCACCGAGTCCAGATCGTTATAGACACAGGTGAGAGTGTGCTTGGCGAAGTCGGCCGGCACGCCCGGGCTGTTGGGCTGGCCCAGGGTCAGGGCGCCGGAGCCGGCCTTGACCAGCAGGGAGTCGGCGTGACCGTGATAGCAGCCTTCAAACTTGACGATCTTGTCGCGGCCCGTATAGCCGCGTGCCAGGCGGATGGCGCTCATGGTGGCCTCGGTGCCGGAGTTGACCATCCGAACCTGCTCCATGGAGGGCACGATCTGGCGCACCTTCTCGGCCATCAGCACCTCGATCTCGGTGGGGGCACCGTAGCTCAGCCCCTTTTCCACCGCCTTGATGACGGCGGCCTTGATGGCCGGGTGGTTGTGACCCAGCAGCATGGGGCCCCAGGAGCCGATGTAGTCCACGTAGGCCTGGCCGTCCACGTCATAGAGATAGGCACCGTCGGCGTGATCGATGAAGCGGGGGGTACCACCGACCCCATTGAAGGCGCGGACCGGTGAGTTGACGCCGCCCGGAATGGTCTGGCGGGCCTGTTCAAACAGCTGATCTGATTTTGACATGGATCATCCTTAATGGGATTTTGGTCGTTACCCGGGCACAGACGGCCGATTGCGGCTCGGCAAGGTCGGGGCGGGAGGAGTATGCTTTGCGCTCTCGCCATCCGGGCTCCCGGTCTGCTCCCGTGATAAAAGAAACGGGCCGACTATAGCAGAAAGGCCCTGTGCTGGGCAGCCGAGCCGAGTCCGGGGTGTCTTCCAATCTTGCTGACTCAATGTGGTTTCAGATGGTGCAACAAACTATCCCCCACGGCGAGGCGGGTGCGCCGCCTCGTCCTCCCGTCCTGCAACGCTTGATCCGGCAGGACAAGATGCCGCTCCTCGTACTGCTGCTGGCCGTCCTGGTCGGGCTCCTGGCCGGCGTGGTCTGCGGATTGTTTGAATCCGGCGTGCACTGGCTGGCCCAGCAGCGCCTCGTGCTGCTGGCCGATCGTCCCTGGTGGCAACTCGGCCTGATCGGCTTTGGTTTCAGCGCCCTGCTGGGCATGATAGGTTATTTCCTGACCCATGCCTTCGCGCCGGAGGCGGGCGGGTCGGGCATTCCCGAGATCGAGGGGGCCATGGACGATCTGCGCCCGGTGCGCTGGTGGCGGGTGCTGCCGGTCAAGTTCTTCGGCGGTATCTGCACCCTGAGCTCCGGCATGGTGCTGGGACGGGAGGGGCCCTCGGTACAGATCGGCGGCAACCTCGGCAAGATGGTGGCCGATATCTTCCGGCTGCCGAGGGAACACGGCCATGCCCTGCTGGCGGCCGGCGCGGCGGGGGGCCTGGCCGCGGCCTTCAATGCACCGCTGGCGGGGATCCTCTTTGTCATGGAGGAGATGCGACCGCAGTTTCGCTACTCCTTCCTCGCCATCAAGGCGGTGGGGATCTCCGCCGTCATGGCGACCCTGATGCTGCAGAACATGAAGGGGCAAGGTGCGGTGATCAGCCTGCCCCACTACGATGCCCCGGCCCTGAAGGCGCTCTGGCTGTTCCTCGTCATGGGGGGCTGTTTCGGCGTGCTGGGTTTCGTGTTCAACAAGCTGGTGCTGGCCTGC
>NZ_CP137630.1:782500-3495000 GCF_033348475.1 Aeromonas sp. XH
TGGGGGTGAAAGGCCAATCAAACTCGGAGATAGCTGGTTCTCCCCGAAAGCTATTTAGGTAGCGCCTCGGACGAATACTACTGGGGGTAGAGCACTGTTTGGGCTAGGGGGTCATCCCGACTTACCAACCCCATGCAAACTCCGAATACCAGTAAGTACTATCCGGGAGACACACGGCGGGTGCTAACGTCCGTCGTGAAGAGGGAAACAACCCAGACCGCCGGCTAAGGTCCCAAAGTTCTGGTTAAGTGGGAAACGATGTGGGAAGGCTCAGACAGCTAGGATGTTGGCTTAGAAGCAGCCATCATTTAAAGAAAGCGTAATAGCTCACTAGTCGAGTCGGCCTGCGCGGAAGATGTAACGGGGCTCAAACCAGGCACCGAAGCCGCGGATTCACACTAAGTGTGAGTGGTAGGGGAGCGTTCTGTAAGTCTGCGAAGGTGTGTCGAGAGGCATGCTGGAGATATCAGAAGTGCGAATGCTGACGTAAGTAACGATAAAGGGGGTGAAAAGCCTCCTCGCCGGAAGACCAAGGGTTCCTGTCCAACGTTAATCGGGGCAGGGTGAGTCGACCCCTAAGGCGAGGCCGAAAGGCGTAGTCGATGGGAAGCAGGTTAATATTCCTGCACGACTTGTAATTGCGATGGGGGGACGGAGAAGGCTAGGTGGGCCAGGCGACGGTTGTCCTGGTGAAAGTGCGTAGGTGGTGTTTCTAGGCAAATCCGGAGACACAACACTGAGACACGAGACGAACGCACCACGGTGCGGAAGCCATTGATGCCCTGCTTCCAGGAAAAGCCTCTAAGCTTCAGATTACAAGTCATCGTACCCCAAACCGACACAGGTGGTCGGGTAGAGAATACCAAGGCGCTTGAGAGAACTCGGGTGAAGGAACTAGGCAAAATAGAACCGTAACTTCGGGAGAAGGTTCGCTCTTGTTGGTGAAGTCCCTTGCGGATGGAGCTGACGGGAGTCGCAGTGACCAGATGGCTGGGACTGTTTATCAAAAACACAGCACTCTGCAAACACGAAAGTGGACGTATAGGGTGTGACACCTGCCCGGTGCCGGAAGGTTAATTGATGGGGTTAGCGCAAGCGAAGCTCTTGATCGAAGCCCCGGTAAACGGCGGCCGTAACTATAACGGTCCTAAGGTAGCGAAATTCCTTGTCGGGTAAGTTCCGACCTGCACGAATGGTGTAACCATGGCCATGCTGTCTCCACCCGAGACTCAGTGAAATCGAATTCGCCGTGAAGATGCGGTGTACCCGCGGCTAGACGGAAAGACCCCGTGAACCTTTACTACAGCTTGGCACTGAACATTGAACCTACATGTGTAGGATAGGTGGGAGGCTTTGAAGGCGTGACGCCAGTTGCGCTGGAGCCGTCCTTGAAATACCACCCTTGTATGTTTGATGTTCTAACGCAGGGCCCTGAATCGGGCTCGCGGACAGTGCCTGGTGGGTAGTTTGACTGGGGCGGTCTCCTCCCAAAGAGTAACGGAGGAGCACGAAGGTTGGCTAATCCTGGTCGGACATCAGGAGGTTAGTGCAATGGCATAAGCCAGCTTAACTGCGAGACGGACAGGTCGAGCAGGTACGAAAGTAGGTCATAGTGATCCGGTGGTTCTGAATGGAAGGGCCATCGCTCAACGGATAAAAGGTACTCCGGGGATAACAGGCTGATACCGCCCAAGAGTTCATATCGACGGCGGTGTTTGGCACCTCGATGTCGGCTCATCACATCCTGGGGCTGAAGTCGGTCCCAAGGGTATGGCTGTTCGCCATTTAAAGTGGTACGCGAGCTGGGTTCAGAACGTCGTGAGACAGTTCGGTCCCTATCTGCCGTGGGCGTTGGATGATTGAAGGGAGTTGCTCCTAGTACGAGAGGACCGGAGTGAACGAACCTCTGGTGTTCGGGTTGTCACGCCAGTGGCACTGCCCGGTAGCTAAGTTCGGAATCGATAACCGCTGAAAGCATCTAAGCGGGAAGCGAGCCCTGAGATGAGTCATCCCTGACCCCTTGAGGGTCCTAAAGGGCCGTTGGAGACCACAACGTTGATAGGTGGGGTGTGTAAGCGCGGCGACGTGTTGAGCTAACCCATACTAATTACCCGTGAGGCTTAACCATACAACACCCAAGAAGTGTTCGAAGACTTGTAGCAAGTGCATGAACTACTTACAAATTCAGTGGTAATGACAAAGCAAACTAGCCGAGTTGTTATTCACGTCAGCTTTCTGGATTGAAGAATTTGCCTGGCGGCAATAGCGCAGTGGAACCACCTGACCCCATGCCGAACTCAGAAGTGAAACGCTGTAGCGCCGATGGTAGTGTGGCATTCGCCATGCGAGAGTAGGACACTGCCAGGCACCCAACACGAAGAACCCCGCTCATTTGAGCGGGGTTTTTATTTGCCTGAAATTCGGCTCCCGCGTAGCCTTGCCTATCTTTACTCCGCTACTCCTCCGGCTTCTATTGCATCTGCCATCCCCTTTCCTCCGCATAAAGAGTCTGCCTGCCAAGGTGGTTTCCAGTCGCCCTGGGGGCTGATGACCTTGGGTGCAATGAGTTACCATTCCTTTTTCTGATGATCACTATTGCGGCGGGAGGGAGTGACAAGCGTTGCCGGATCCTTAGACTGTGAATCTCATCGACAAGGGAGCTGTGTATGTTGGGGATCCACGATCTGGCGTTGTTTATCGTCTCCGGTCTGCTGTTGAACATGATGCCGGGACCGGATTCCATGCTCATCATGCTGCGCAGCGGTTCACAAGGCTGGCGAGCCGGCTCGGTGGCGGCGTTGGGGATAGGAACGGGCACCATGGTGCACGTGCTGGCCGCAGCCCTGGGGCTGTCGGCCCTGCTGAGCACCTCGGCTGAGCTGTTCGCCGTCATCAAGCTGATGGGGGCGTTCTATCTGGTCTATCTGGGGATATCACTGCTCAGGCATAGGACTGGAGCTGCGGGCGCCGGGAATGAGGCTGTGGCACTGCCCAGGCTCTCCTATGGGCGGATCTTCCGGCAAGGGTTGCTCACCAATGTGCTCAACCCCAAGGTGGCGCTCTTCTTCCTCGCTTTCGTGCCCCAGTTCATCGATCCCGCTGCACCACAGAAGGCGCTGGCCTTCATCGTGCTGGGTTGCATCTTCAACCTCAACGGCATGATCTGGTGCCATCTGCTGGCGTTTTCCACCGCGTTTGCAAGCCGCAAGGTGCGATTGCCCGCCCGGGTAGCAACTTGGCTGAACCGCGTGATGGGGGGCCTGTTCGTGGGGTTGGGGGTCAAGTTGGCAGCCGAGTGATAGCCCGCGTCGAAATGACCGACCATAGAAAAAGGCGTATCCCATCGCTGGGATACGCCTTCGTCTGCACAGCAGCAGAATGACCGGGATCAGTTCATGCCGTAGCGCTTGAGTTTCTTGCGCAGGGTACCGCGGTTGATGCCCATCATCACGGCGGCGCGAGTCTGGTTGCCACGGGTGTACTGCATGATCACGTCCAGCATGGGAGCTTCGACTTCGGAGAGAACCATATCGTACAGATCAATCACTTCCTGACCGTTCAACTGGGCCAGGTAGTTACGCAGGGCCTGTTGCACAGAGTCACGCAGGGGGCGCTGGGTCGGCTCGGCAGCGTGATTGTGAGTAGTTGTTACCAATGCATCAGAAGTCAGGGTTTGTTCGAACATATTCGGTCGGCTCTTTAGTTATGCGTTAACCTAATCCATCGAAATACGCTTCGAGTGCCTCAAGCTGTGCGTCTGCACAATCCAGGGCATTGAAGTGCTTACGGAATTCTCGGCCCGCCTCTTCTTCATCCAGATACCAGCCCACGTGTTTACGGGCAATGCGTGCCCCCAGATAGGCACCGTAAAACCGGTGCAGATTGGTGACATGCTCGTTCATCAGGGTGCGAACCTCTTCCCTGTCGGGAGGTGGCAGCTTGGTGCCCGTCTCAAGAAAATGGCGGATTTCCCGGAAAATCCAGGGTCGTCCTTGCGCAGCACGGCCGATCATCACGGCATCGACACCGGTATAGTCGAGGACATACCGGGCCTTCTCCGGGCTATCGATGTCGCCATTGGCGACAACAGGAATCGATACGGCCTGCTTAATCGCCCTGATAGTGTCGTACTCCGCTTCACCCTTGTAGAGGCAAGCACGGGTACGACCATGCACGGCAAGGGCCGCGATACCGCAATCTTCGGCGATTCGGGCGATCTCCTCGCCATTGCGGTTATCCGGATCCCATCCTGTGCGGATCTTCAAGGTGACAGGCACCTCCACCGCGTCCACCACGGCCCGGCAGATGGATCTGACCAGGTCTGGCTGACGCAGCAGGGCGGAACCTGCCAGCTTCTTATTCACTTTTTTTGCCGGACATCCCATGTTGATGTCGACGATCTGAGCGCCCTGCTCCACGTTGTAGCGGGCAGCAAACGCCATCATCTCGGGGTCGGCACCGGCAATCTGGACCGATCGCAAGCCACCTTCTGCAGAGTGATCCATTCTCATCCGGGTTTTCTGGGTATCCCAGACATCCGGGTTGGCCAGCAGCATCTCGGAAACGGCCATGCCGGCTCCCAATCGCAAACAGAGTTCACGAAATGGTCGGTCTGTTACACCGGCCATGGGGGCCACGATCAGGGGAGTTTCAAGCGTGTGGGGACCTATCTGCATTACACGGTTACCATCGGCTTAGGGCGGCGTATATTACGCATTTTTTAGTCAGGAGAAAAGGTTAGTATTTGAGCGTCAGCCATTTTTTTCTGAAAAAAACGTCGAGCCAAGGCTTGCAAATTCAGGAGTGCTTGAAAATCGGGCATATTGTCTGGGAGCATGTTCAGGGTCAAATGAGTGAGGGGCGCGGTGAATTGTGAGTCTCCTTCCCTGGCCGGTTTAGGCTATGATAGCGGGCCTGAATCGAGCAAAAGCTCCACACAATTTCATTACAAACGGATCGGGGATGTATGACGGCAAGGTTCATCAAATCGCTCTGCCCATGCCTGCTGGGTATGATGCTGGGGTCGGCCCAGGCGCAGACGGTCAGCTTCAGCGAGGCCTGGAGCCGGGTCATCCAGCAGGATGACGGACTGGCGGCAGAGCAGGCCGGGGTGGAGAGGGCCCAGCAACTGCGGGAGGCGGCCAAGGCCATGTACCTGCCCAAGGTGGATGTGGGGGCCAGCTATACCCACCTCGATCAGCCGATGGAGCTGGACATGCTGGATCTCAACCCCATAGCCAACCACCCCGAGTTCGGCAAGGTGCTGGGGCCCGTCATGCAGGCGCTCAATCTCAGCCCGAGCGACTTCGTCACCCCGCTCACCAAGCAGAACGTGGTCACCAGTTCGGTCAAGATGCTGTGGCCACTGTTCACCGGCGGGCGCATCGATGCGGCCCAGGACATTCGTCAGGCCCAGGTGAGCGAGGCCGAGCAGTTGCTGGTGCTCAAGCAGCAGTCCACCTTCGAGAGCCTCTCCCAGACCTACTTCGGCGTGGTGCTGGCGGCCCAGGTGGTGCAAACCAAGCAGGAGATCGAGGAGGGGCTTGCCCATCACCTGGATCATGCCAACAAACTCGAGGCCCAGGGCCAGATCGCCAAGGTGGAGCGCCTTTCGGCCCAGTCGGCCTATGACAGGGCACGCATCGACACCCAGAAGGCGCGACGCAGTCTGGAGATCGCCCAGCTGGCCCTCGGTCACCTGCTCAAGCTCAAACAGGCTGAGCCCAATACCCGCCTCTTCATCAACGAGGGGATGCCACAGCTCGCTCCCCTGGTGCAGGAGACCCTGGCGGTGCACCCAGGCCTCAAGCTGCTGGCGGCCAAGAAGGAGCAGGCCCAGGGCATGATCAAGCTGGAGAAGGGCAAATACGCCCCCGAGCTGTTCCTGTTCGGCAACTACAACCTCTATGAGGATGACTCCATCGTCTCCAAGACCACACCGGACTGGCTGGTCGGGGTCGGGGTCAGCATGCCGCTGGTGAGCCGCGATGGCCGCTCCGAGACGGTCCAGGCGGCCAAGAGCGCCGAACTCCAGGTCAACCTGCTGCAAGCCAAGACCCGCCAGGATCTGGAGCTCTTGGTCGAGAAGACCTGGCGCGAGGCGGCCCAGGGGCTGGAGGAGTACCACTCCCTCTCCTCGACCCAGGCGCTGGCCGAGGAGAACGTGCGGTTGCGTGACAAGGCGTTCGGGCAGGGGCTCTCCACCTCGCTGGATGTGGTGGATGCGCAGACCCAGCTGGCCGGGGTCAAGACCCAGCGCGCCGCTGCCGCCTACCAATATGTGATCTCCCTGGCCCGCCTGCTGGCGCTCTCCGGCCAGATGAACAGTTTCAACCAGTATCAGCATGGCCAGGCCATCGAGGTGAACTCATGAGCACGCGCCACTCCGTTCCCGTTTTCATGTCCGTGTCGACCGCCAAGGGTCGCCCGTTTGCCGAGGTGAATTCATGAGTCATCCCCCCATCAAGAAGAAGATGAGCCAGGGCAAGCCCTGGTTGCAGCCCCTGGTCCTGGTGCTGCTGGTCCTCTGGCTCGGCTGGCGCTTCTGGCTGGCCTATCAGCCGGAACCGGTCCGGCTGCAGGGGCAGATAGAGGCGCAGCAGTATTCGGTCTCTTCCAAGGTGGCGGGCCGTATCGACGAGGTGCTGGTGAAGAAGGGGGATCAACTGGCCAGGGGACAGCTGGCGTTCACCCTGGCGAGCCCCGAGATCGAGGCCAAGCTGAGCCAGGCCAAGGCGGGCCAGGCGGCGGCCGGCGCCATGGCCGAGGAGGCCGAGAAAGGGGCGCGAGTCCAGCAGATCGCCGCCGCCAAGGATCAGTGGCAGCAGGCCAAGGCGGCCGCCCTGCTCCATGGCAAGACCTATGAACGCATCGCCAGCCTGCACCGGGATGGCGTGATGTCGCTGCAAAAGCGTGACGAGGCCTGGACGGCCTGGCAAGCGGCAAAATACAGCGAGGGTATGGCCTGGCAGCAATACCAGATGGCGTTGGAAGGTGCGCGGGAAGAGACCAAGATCGCGGCCCGCGAGCAGGCCAAGATGGCGGCAGGGGGAGTGGCCGAAGTGGAGGCCTATCTGGCCGACACCCGCATCGCCAGCCCCCACGAGGGGGAAGTCGCCCAGGTGCTGCTGCGCAGCGGCGAGCTGGCCCCCCAGGGCTTCCCGGTAGTGACCCTGCTCGACATGAAGGATGCCTGGGCCCAGTTCCATGTGCGTGAAGACCTGCTGCCAAGGTTCCCGGTCGGTACCGAGTTTGATGCCCGTATTCCCGGCCTGGGGGATCAGCAGGTGCGCTTCAAGGTGACCCATGTGGCGGTGATGGGGGATTTCGCCACCTGGCGTGCCACCGACACCCGCCAGGGGTTCGATATGAAGAGCTTCCAGGTGGAGGCGCGCCCCCTGCAGCCGGTTGAGGGGTTGCGGGTCGGCATGAGCGTGCTGGTCGAACTCTGATGGGACGCGAATGGCGGTTGCTGTGGCAGGATCCGTTCGGCCGGGCGCTGGCGAGCTGGGTCCCCTTGGTGCTGATAGGGATCCTGTGCTGGATCTTCTCGGCCGGACTGGCGCGTGACCTCAAGGTGGGTCTGGTGGATCTGGATCGCAGTGCCCTCTCCCGCCAACTGGCGTTTTCTCTCGATGGCTCCGCCGGGCTCAAGATAGCGCGGCAGTTCGACACCATCGACGAGGGGGCCAGGGCACTGCGTGGGGGAGACATCTATGCCCTGGTGGTGATCCCCCATCACCTGGAGCGGGACGCCCGCGAGGGGACCCAGCCCAGGGTGACGGTGTTCAACAACGGCCAGTTCATCCTGATCGCCAAGCTGGTCAACTCCGCGCTGGCCCAGGTGGTGGGGACTCTCAACGGCCAGGTAGGGGTACTGGAGGCCATGGCCGACGGCAAGGCGCTGCCCGGTGCGCTGGGGCAGTCGATGCCCATCGCGAGCCAGGTGACTGCGCTCTACAACCTCAATTCCAGCTACGCCCAGTTTCTGTTGAGCGCCCTGCTGCCTGCGGTGTGGCAGATCCTGGTGGTGCTCTATGGCCTCAATGCCCTGGCCCGCACCGATCGCCTCGGGCTGGACTGGACCACCAGAGGGGTCTGGTTCGGCCTCTGGCGTACCCTGCTGCCCCATGTGCTCATCGGCTGGGGGTGGGGGCTGGCGTGGAGCCTGCTGTTGTTCAAGGGGCTGGGGTACCCCATGCAAGGCAGTTGGCTGGTGCTGACGGCGGGGCTGGGGCTGGCCTCGGCCGCCTGTGTCACCATGGGGGCCTTCTTCTACGCCATCATCCGGGATCCGGCGCGGGCGCTCTCTCTGGCCGGTGCCTACACTGCGCCGGGTTTCGCCTTCATGGGGGTCACCTTTCCGGTCAGCGCCATGGGGGATGTGGCCCAGTTCTGGCGCGGCCTGCTGCCCATCTCCCACTACGTGGAATTGCAGATAGGGCAGAGCAACTACGGCCAGCCGCTGACGGCGGCCCTGCCCCAGCTCGGGGCCCTGCTGCTGTTTCTGCTGCCCCTGCTGTTGGTGGTGCGCCGTTACCGGCAGCAGGCGGAACTGGTCCGTCAATCCGTCGCAATCGCCGAGAAGGAGCCTGAGTGATGCTGGGGTTTGTCGATCTGTTGCGCCTGGAGCTGCGCACCCTCTTGGCGGATCGCGCCATCATGCTGACCCTGTTTGGCGGCGTGCTTTTCTACTCCTTCCTCTATCCGCAGCCTTACCTGCACCAGCTGCCGCGGGAAGAGCCCGTGGTGGTGGTTAACGAGGATGGCAGCCAGCTCTCGCGCCAGCTGGAGTTCATGGCCGATGCCACGGCGCAGGTCAAACTGGTGGCGCGGGCAGACTCCCTCGATGAGGCACGCCAGATGATGGTGGCCGGGAAGGCGAGCGGCATCTTGCACATCCCCCGCCATTTCTATCGGGACCTGATGCTGGGCAGGAGCGTGACCCTGGGCTATGCGGGCGATGCCTCCTACTTCCTGGTCTACGGCACCATAGCCGAAGGGCTGGCCCAGGCGGGGGGGACGCTCGCCGCCCAGATCAAGGTGGCCCGGCTGCTGAGCCATGGGGAGGCGCTGCCCCAGGCCGCCATGGGCTGGAATGCGGTGGCCCTCAACGTGCTGCCTGTGTTCAACCCCACCATGGGCTATGTGAACTACGTGGTGCCGGCGGTATTCGTGCTGATCCTGCACCAGGTACTACTCATGGGCACCGGCATCCTGGGGGCGACCCAGAACCAGCGCAGCCGCCGTGGGGAGTCAGGTTACTGGCAGAGTGCCCCCGTGCTGGCGCTGCTGCTGGCCCGCACCCTGGTGGTGGGGGGGCTCTTCGTGCTGCCGGTGACCTACTTCTTCGGCTTCTGCTTCGATCACTACGGCATTGCCCGCACCGCGACGCCGGGGGCGCTCTGGCTGTTCACCCTGCCATTCCTGCTGGCGACCACCTGGCTAGGTGTGGTGCTGGGGGCCTTGTTTACCCGGCGCGATCTGCCGACCCAGGTGGTGCTGGTGTCATCCCTGCCGCTGGTGTTCCTCGCCGGCTTTATCTGGCCCCTTGAGCTCATCCCGGCCCCCCTCAACTGGCTGGCCCAGTGGGCGCCGAGCACGCCGGCCATCGAAGGCTTCCTGCGCCTCAACCAGATGGGGGCGAGCTTTGCCCAGGTCTCTGCCTACTGGTGGCGGCTGTGGGGGTTGGCGCTGCTGTATGGAACACTGGCTTGCTGGTTGCTTCATCGGCGGCAGCCGCGCCCTGCGGGCCATCAGGGAACGCCGGATGAGCCGGCCACGGCGGGAGCGGGTGAACCTTCTTCTCGCTAGAGGCCATCAACGCAAGGTGAACAACAAAACGGTCAGCCCCTGGGCTGACCGTTTTGCTATTCGCCCCGCTCACCCCCGGCTGAGGCTGGGGTCGGCGATGGCATAGATCTGGCCAAGGGCCTGCGGGTCGGTGAGCAGTTGCATACCCCGTATCGCCACATCCTGGCGGCGCACCAGGCCGTGTAGCTCCTTGTTCTGGCTCAGCTCGGCCTGTCCCGTCGCCTCCCCATCCTGCAAGCCGGCGGGCCGCAAGATGGTCCAGTCAAGGGTGCTGGTCTGCAGCCAGCTCTCCGCCAGGCTCTTGAGCCTCACCTCGTGACCGAAGGCCTCCCGCGCCCGTTGGGGCAGGTATTGCCAGCTATCGCCACAACCGAGGGAGGTCACCAGCAGCAGGCGGCTGAGCCCGGCCCGCTCCATCTCGTCGATCACCAGGCGATTGCCCAGGTAGTCGACGGGCTCGGCCTGGCGGAAGCTGCCGAGGGTGGAGATGACTCGCGCAGCGTTGTCGGCTGCCTGGCATGCCATGGTCACGGCCTGTGGGTCCAGGGCATTCCCGGTGACGACCTCGACACCCAGAGATTGCAGTTCGGCGGCCATGTCGGCATGGCGCACCAGGGCGACGACCCTGTGACCCTGGCGCAGCGCCTGCCCGGTGAAGGCACGGCCCAGCCCGCGGCTGGCACCGAAGATGAGTGTGGTTGGCATGAGAGGCTCCCTTTGAAGAAAAGGGTTAGCCTAGGAGGGCGCAGCCCTCCTGTAAATGAGAGCCGTTTTTATTTGTGAGGACGAGAGGGGAAATGACGGGCCGGACGTCGGGGACGCCGGCCCGAGGAGTCAACCCTGATAGTTGCCTATGCTGGGGCGACGGCTGGGGCCGCTCAGGTGAATGTCCACCGGGTTGAACGCCTTGATCGCCTCGAAGCTGAAGTCGCCGATGGCCTGATGCAGGCTCTGGGGGCCGTGGTTGGTGATGATGATGACGCTTTTCGACAGGTTGCGGCGCCGGCGCAGCAGGTGGCCGAGGAAGCTGGACTGGCTCTCCGCCATCTTGGCGCGGTTGGCCGCCACCTCGTCGATGATCAGCAGATCCACCTCTTCCAGGGCGCGGCGGTACTGGTTGCGCTCCTCCTGATCCTGGATGACGTTGAAGAAGAGCCTGTCTACGATGGAGGCCCACTGCTGGAAGATCACCGATTTCTGGTGGCGCTCGATCAGCTCGTGGGCCACGGCGCCCGCCAGGGTCGACTTGCCGGTGCCGTAGTCGCCATAGATGAGCATGCAGCCGCCGCCGCTCTTCTCCCAGTGTTCGAAACCGCTGATGAAGTAGCGGGCCGTCTCGATGGGATACTGCAGTGCGGGATCGGTGGCGTCCATCTTGTCGAAGATCCAGTCGGGGTTGAGATCGGCTTGGGCGATCAGCTTCTGGATCCGTTCCTGGCGTGCCGCCTTCTGCAGCTCGCGCACCTCGGCATTGGCCTTGGCGTCGTATTCCTTGCGCAGGGTCTCGTAGTCGTACTGAGTGCCGCCGGTCTGGGCCTGCAGGCGGCGGATGCGCTCGAGCAGGCCACCCACATGCCGGCTCAGCTCGGGATCGCGCACGCGCTGATCCTGTTTGGCCTTGGCGATCTTCTGGCGTCTTGCCTCGATCTCCTGCAGCTCCTCGCGCAGTGGGTCGTGCGGATCTGTCATGAATGGCTCCTTCTGCGAGGGAAATGGCAAGCGTCTGATGATACGGCTAATGGTGCCAGCGGCGAATACCCGGGATCAATCATTCTCCGGCTCCTGAGCGAGACGCTTGGCCACTTCGATCATCTCCTGTGCCCGCTTGCTCGGGCCCGTCTCGGCCGGGGCCGGGGTGATCTGCTGATATCCCGCTACCACAGTCGGTTGGCGACGGGCATAGCGCCGACCCTTAAGGGCGCGAATGAATTTCAGCATCCACTGGTGCTGGGAATCGAACACCTCGGGGCGGCCGAGCCAGTAGGCGATGAACTCGCCGAGATCCTCCTCGCTGTAGCTGGCGTCGATCACTCCGCACAGGCGGGCGAGGGCGGGCAGCTCTTCATCCGGCCGCCACTGCAGGTGCATCTGGAACGGCCGCTCCGGCAGCGGGCTGCGTACCCGCTGGCTCAGCAGTGGCAGCAGGAAGGGGCACTGATGGTAGTGCTCACTGTCAGCCTGCGCCTCGACCTGCAGCAGTTCGGCCTCCATCAGCTCGTCGAGCAGCTCGGTCAGCTGGCGGGCGTTGACCTGATAGCTGAAACCGCCGGGATTGCCCGGATCGACGACCGCCAGGGCGCGACCCAGTTCAGGGTAGTTGAGCCTTTGCTGCCGATTTTCCAGCACCAGCCGGCGCAGCTGCAGGGTATAGAGGCTGCGTGCCGGATGGGAGAGTCTGGGATGGGCGAGGGCGCTGTATTCGGCTGGCGTCATGGTCTGCTTCACGATCTGGAGTGGGGGGCATTATCCCTCATGGCGGGGTCTCACACAATTCGAGACGATCTTGGACGGGGCATCCGCTCTTCAAGGCGGCCATGACCGCACAGGGAGTGTTGATAAAATAATCAGTCCATTTCAAATGGTTGGCAGACATCGCGACCGTTGGCGGCAAGATGGAGTGGCGGGATTCAACCCCCATGATCTAGTCTTAATGCTCAAATAACCATTTGACTAATAAGAGCTTTGTCAAGATGTCAAAAGCCGGACTACGGATCTTGGTGGTGGAAGACGAAGCGGTTTTTCGCCACTCGCTGGTATCTTATCTCGAGCACGACGGGGCCTGCGTCTTCCAGGCCGAGGATGGAATAGAGGGGCTCTCGGCGGCGGCGCTCTATCACCCCGATGTCGTGTTGTGTGACCTCAACATGCCGAACATGGATGGCCATGAGGTGATCGCCTGCCTCAGTGCCCGCTACCCCGAGGTGCCCGTCATCGTCATCTCAGGCCAGGATCAGATGGCTGCGATCGAGCGGGCGCTGCGGGCGGGGGCCCGCGACTTCTTCATCAAGCCGGTGGATGACTATGAGCAGATCCGGCGCAGCATCGATCAGTGCCTGATGCACAACGGCCACCAGAGCCAGCAACTGGAGCTGATGGAACACATCGACTTCTTCCGGGGGCACGATCTGGCCTCCAGTCGCCTGCTGGCCTGGCTGGCGCCGCCGGGCATGCAGGAGTGGGGACCCTGGCAGGTGACCTTTGCCGGCATGGGGAACCTCTTCATCCCCGATACCTTCAAGCTGGACGACAAGCTGCTGGTGCTGGTGATGGAGCTGCCCATCCTCGGTGTGGACGCCGCCTTCTGCGGGGCCTTGGTGCGCTCCCTGATGAACGGCCCCTATCGCCAGTTCCAGCAGCAGGAGAGCCGACTCCTGACCCAGCCACACAGGCTGCTGGACTACCTCAACCTGCAACTGCTGGAATCTGGCCTGCGCCACTCCTTCGCCATGGCGGCGCTGCTGTTCGATCAGGAGGACGGGCTGGTCTTCGCCAATGCCGGTCTCACTTCCCCCCACTGGTTGATGCGTTGTGGCGGGCTGCCGCTCGGCCTGATGCGCAGCAGCCGCTATGCGCTGCACAGGCGCAGCTGGCATGAGCCGTTCGAGCTGCTGTTTCGCAGCGACAGCGGCAGCGCCCTGAAGATGCAGGTACGCCATCACTGAGCACGCCGACGACGGCACAAACAAGCAGGGCGCCCATGGGCGCCCTGCTTGCATTGCACAATCCTGACCGAATCAGACGGTGGCGGACTGCAGCTTGTTCTCCTGCTCCGGCTCCTTGGCGGGGCCTTCGGCACCGTGCATCCAGTAGACCAGGCGGTTGGCCATGGTCAGCAGGATCAGGGCGCTGATCACGGCGGCCAGGGCGATGCCACCGAAGATGGCCATGGCACCGGATTCGCCGACGAAGGAGCCGATGAAACCGGCGGCATAGTTGGCCAGGGCCACGAAGCCGAACCAGGCACCCATCATCAGGGAGGCCAGGCGCAGCGGAGCCAGCTTGGTCACCATGGAGAGGCCGATGGGGGAGAGGCAGAGCTCGCCCAGGGTATGGAACAGGTAGGCGCCGACCAGCCAGAACATGGAGGTCTTGACAGCCTGATCACCCCCCTGCTCCAGCACGGCACCGATCATGAACAGGAAGCCGATGGCCAGGAACAG
Organism: Aeromonas sp. XH; assembly: GCF_033348475.1. Taxonomy (NCBI): domain Bacteria; kingdom Pseudomonadati; phylum Pseudomonadota; class Gammaproteobacteria; order Aeromonadales; family Aeromonadaceae; genus Aeromonas; species Aeromonas sp. XH. Next base: position 796,474 of record NZ_CP137630.1, read on the forward strand.
CAGACCCATGGCGAACTTTACCGGGGAGTTCGGCTCTTTCTTGCCGAGCTTGATCCAGATGGCCGCGACTATGGGGGCTAGGGTGATGATGAAGAAGGGGTTCAGGGACTGGAACCAGGCGGTCGGCACTTCGAAGCTGCCGATCATGCGATCGGTATATTCCTGTGCGTACAGGTTCATCAGGCCGCCGGCCTGCTCGAAGCCGGCCCAGAAGATGATGGTGAACAGACCCAGCACCAGGATGACCTTGATGCGATCCACTTCCTGCTTGGTCAGCGGGGCCTTCTGCTCCTTGGAGCGCTGCAGGGCGGCGCGCTGGGCGGCCGGCACGCGGCCGATGTCGCCGAGGAAACGCTGGGCCATGGTGGCCTGCACCACCAGGGAGAGCAGCATGCCGATACCGGCGCTGACGAAGGCGGCCTGCCAGCCGTAGGCGGTGGCGGCGGCGCCGCAGATCACCCCTGCCAGCAGGGAGCCCAGGTTGATGCCCATGTAGAAGATGGTGAAGGCACCGTCACGGCGGTGATCCCCTTCCTGATACAGGTCACCCACCATGGTGGAGATGTTCGGCTTGAACAGGCCGTTCCCCAGGATCAGCAGGCCGAGGCCCGCGTAGAAGACGGTGTTGACCATGTCCGGGAACATGGCGTGGGGCAGAGCCAGGGTAAACTGGCCGGCGGCCATCAGCACGGCACCGAACAGGATGGCGCGACGTTGGCCCAGGAAGGTATCTGCCAGCCAGCCGCCGATGATCGGAGTGATGTAGACCAGGCCGGTGTAGATGCCGTACAGTTTGAGGGCATCGGCCTGGGTCCAGCCCATGCCGCCGTTGGCGGTCATGTCGGTCAGATAGAGGACGAGCACGGCACGCATGCCGTAGTAGGAGAATCTCTCCCAGAGTTCGGTACTAAAGAGCAAAAAAAGCCCTTTAGGGTGACCTAAAAAGGTCCCTTTGGACGGGTTATTCATTGGAACTTCCACCTGTGTCTTATATTTTTTTAGAAATTTTATGCAAGGGCTAGGAACAAGCCATATTCCTTATAAAACAAGCAGGATTGAATTACAATGACAGGTTTTGACGATATTTTATCTATCGATGGTTGAATATTTGTTTATAAAATGAAAATGGGCATCGAATGATGCCCAGTTTTTTATTCTGCTTGTTGTGCAAATATTCAGCGATTACAACTGTTTGACGAACTGCTTCAACCAGGCGGTAAATTCGCCGTCCAGCTCGCGGTGGCGCACGGCGTACTCCACGTTGGCCTTCATGTAACCGAGCTTGCTGCCGCAATCGTGGCTGCGCCCCTTCATGAAGTAGGCGTTGACCTGCTCTTTCTCCATCAGCATGGCGATGGCATCGGTCAGCTGGATCTCGTCGCCGGCACCGGCCGGGGTCTTCTCCAGCAGGGGCCAGATGTTGGCGGAGAGCACATAGCGACCGACCACGGCCAGGTTCGAGGGGGCCTCGTCACGGGGCGGCTTCTCGACGATGGCCTGCATGGGCAGGGACATGCCGGCGCTCAGCGCCTCGCCCTTGATGTCGGCGATGCCGTACTTGTCCACCTCGCTCTCGGGGACGGCCTCCACCATGATCTGGCTGATCTGGTTCTCTTCGAACAGGTGCACCATCTCCGCCAGGTTGTCCTGCTTGAGATCGCTGGCCACTTCGTCGATGAGCACGTCCGGCAGCAGGACGGCGAAGGGCTGATCACCGATCAGCGGGCGGGCGCACAGCACCGCGTGGCCCAGGCCTTTTGCCTCACCCTGGCGTACGTGCATGATGGTGACGTCTTTGGGGCAGATGTGCTGCACCTCTTCCAGCAACTGGCGCTTGACCCGTTTCTCCAGGGTCGCTTCTAGCTCGAAGCTCTTGTCGAAGTGGTTCTCGATGGAGTTCTTGCTCGAATGGGTCACCAGGATGATCTCCTTGATGCCGGCGGCGATGGCCTCGCGCACCACATACTGGATCAGCGGCTTGTCGACCACAGGCAGCATCTCCTTGGGGATGGCCTTGGTGGCGGGCAGCATGCGGGTACCCAGGCCGGCGACGGGGAGAACGGCCTTGCGAACAACGAGGGGTGTCTTTTTCATGGAGTGAGTCCGAAGATACGAAGTGGGCTCATGATACCCGAAGAAAAATAGGGCAGCCACAGGCCGCCCTCGGGATGATGGGGATTCAAACCGGTTACTTGACGATAATCATGTCCCGATTCGCCTCCAGGGTGGCGGGCCCTATGCCGCTCACGTCCGCCAGCTGATCCACCGAGGTGAACTTGCCCTGTTTCTCGCGATGGTCGACGATGGCCTGTGCCTTCTTCTCGCCGATGCCCTTCAGGGACGCGAGTTCATCGGCGCTGGCGGTATTGAGGTTGATCTTGCCGGCCTCAGTGGTGGTCGCGACGGTCGCGGCAGGCTTGGTGGCCGGCTTGTCGGCGGCCAGTACGGGCTGAGTCAGCAGAGGGAGGCAGCCCAGCAACAGGGCGGCGACGAGAGCTTTGTGGTTCATGGTTTCACGTCCTTGTTGGATGCCGGATGGCTATAGAAAGCTAGCTGGACTGCGTCACTTTTCGTCTGTGAAAAGTAGCAGGGTAATAATTCAGGCAAATCGGCTATAAGCCGAAGATGCCCGCTCGGTTACACTGACTAACCCTTTGAGCGAGATGTCTTTTCTATGTATCTACCCACCATTTCCGAGCTGGAACCCATCGCCCGCGCCGCCGGTGAGGCCATCATGGCCATCTACAGTCAACCCTTCGCGGTGGAGTACAAGCAGGACGAGAGCCCGCTGACTGCCGCGGACAAGGGGGCCCACGAGGTGATCGTCCGGGCGCTGGCCCGGCTCACGCCCTCGATCCCCGTGCTGTCGGAAGAGTCGGACGTGGCGACCCAGCAGGCCAGGCTCGCCTGGTCCCGCTACTGGCTGGTGGATCCGCTGGATGGCACCAAGGAGTTTGTCTCCCGCAACGGCGAGTTCACCGTGAACATCGCGCTGATTGAACAGGGCGCTCCGGTCTGGGGGCTGGTCTATGCCCCTGTGCTGGACAAGCTCTGGTATGGGGGCAAGGGGCTCGGGGCCTGGCGTGTGGTCGATGGCAGGCATGAGGCCATCCAGACCCATCCCCACGAAGAAGGGCAGGCGTGGCGCGTGGTGGGCAGCCGCAACCACCTCTCCGGGGAGACCCTGGATTACCTGGCCCGCTTTGGTGACATGGAGCGGGGCGATATCGAGCTGGTCTCCATGGGCAGCTCGCTCAAGTTCTGCATCATTGCCGAGGGCGGGGCCGAGCTCTACCCCCGTCTCGCACCGACCTGCGAGTGGGACACCGGCGCTGCCCAGGCGGTACTGGAGGGGGCGGGGGGCAGCGTCACCCAGCTGGACGGTTCCCCCCTGCGCTACAACAAGCCGGATATCCTCAACCCCTGGTTCGTGGCCAGGGCCTGAGCCGGGCATCGGATGCGAAAAGGCCGGACATTGTCCGGCCTTTTTGTTTGCGATGAGCCTCGATGAGGTCAGAAGACTCTCTTGAACGGCTTGATGGTGACGCGGGCGTAGACGCCGGCCGCCACATAGGGATCCGCATCGGCCCAGGCCTTGGCGTCGGCCTGGCTGGCAAACTCGGCGATGACGGTGCTGCCGGTGAAACCCGCATCGGCCGGGTCCTCGGCATCGATGGCCGGGTTCGGGCCTGCGGTCAGCAGGCGCCCCTCATCCTGCAGCGCCTGCAGGCGGGCGAGGTGGGCGGGGCGAGCCAGCTTGCGCTGTGGCAGGCTGTTCGCGACGTCTTCGGAGTAGATCAGATACCACATGAGAGGATCCTTTTCTGGTTGCGGTTATTTTTTCTGCTCTGCTTTCTGCTCTGCTTTCTGCTCGGCCGGCATGTGGCGATAGAGGTAGACGCCGCTAAGCAGGGTGAATACGAGCGTCATGCCCAGCAGGCCGAAGACCTTGAAGTTGACCCACATCTCCTGGGAGAGGTTGAAGGCCACATAGAGGTTGAGCAGGCCGCAGAGGGCAAAGAAACCGACCCAGCCGAGATTGACGTTGTCCCAGATCCGGTCGGGAGCCTGCAGCTCCTTGGCCAGCATCTGCTTGATCAGGTTCTTGCCAAAGCCGTAGCGGCTGACGAGCAGGGCGAAGGCAAACAGCACGTTGATGACGGTCACCTTCCACTTGATGAAGGCGTCGTCGTGGAAGAAGACGGTGAGGCCGCCGAAGAAGCCGACCAGCAGGAAGGTAAAGAGCTGCATCTTCTCGACCTTGCGATAGCGGATCCAGCCGTAGGCGAGCTGCAGACCGGTGACCACCACCAGGGCGCCGGTGGCGGTGTAGATGTCGTAGAACTTGTAGACCGCGAAGAAGACGATCAGGGGGATAAACTCGATAAACTGCTTCATGCTGGGCTCATTACCTCAAAATTTCACTCAGTGTACCTGTCCGTCAGACAACGGCAAATGAATAAGACCGCTCATTTGCCCCCCAGTTCCTCAGCCAAAAAGCTGCCGTGCCACCTCGATCCCCAGCCGCTGCTGATCCGCCAGCAGCTCGCGAATATGGCGCTCCTCGATCAGCGGATTGAGCAGCACGGCGCGCAGCAGAGTGAGCGATTGCTCGCCGTAGCGGCTCACCGCCCGCTGGGTGCGGGAGACGAAGCTGTGCCCCTCGGCGCGCTGTGCCTTCTGCAGTGCCACGTTGAAGGCATTGATCTCGTCGTTGGCCACTTCGTCCAGGACCTTGTCCTGTAGATGGGGCGGGATGCAGCGGTAGGAGAGCAGGTTCATCACCGGCGCCGACATCAGCTCGAAGGCGGGGCTCGCCTCGATGAGCGCCGCCATCCGCCGCGCCCTGTCGTAGTTGGCGTCGATGAGCTCGGCATACCCCTGCCGCCCCAGCATCTGGAAGGCGGCATCCAGATAGAGGGCGTTGGCGGGACGGGTGCCCTCCAGGGTGAAGCGTCCCTGATCGAAGGAGGTGGCGCGAATGGCGTAGGGCGCCTCGCGCTTCACCGCCATCATCAGATCCGGCTGGCGGCAGAGCAGCATGCCGGTGCCAAGAGGGACCAGCAGTTGCTTGTGGCCGTCCAGGGTCACGGTATCGGCCTGATCGATCCCTTCCAGCAGGCCCTGATAGCGGGGGGAGAAGAGGGTCGGGCCACCCCAGGCGGCATCCACGTGGAAGTGGATCTGCTCGCGCCGTGCGATGGCGGCGAGTTCCGGCAGGGGATCGATGGAGCCAAAGTCCGTGCTGCCGGCGACCCCGACCAGGGCTAGCACCTTGAGCCTCTGCTCCTTGCATTGGCGCAGCGCCTGCTCCAGCGCGGCCAGGCTGAGCCGGTTGTGTTCGTCGGTGTCGAGGCGCCAGACGCTGCGGGCGCCCAGTCCCAGCAGATCCATCCCCTTGTCGAAGGAGTAGTGCATCAACCGTGACCCCAGGATCACGGCGCCGCGATAGCCCTGCTCAAAGAGCGAAAACAGGTTGTCGCCACAGGCCCGGTTGCGGGCCAGCCAGAGGGCGGTGACATTGGCGATGGTGCCGCCGCTGGTCATGACGCCCAGGGCCGCATCCTTGGCGTGCATCTGGGCCGCATAGAAGGCATCGTCCTCGCGATAGACGAGGCGATGCAACTTGGCCAGCACCTCCCGCTCCAGGAAGCTCAGCAGGCGGGAGGACTCCATCTTCATGGGATTCTGGTTCAGCATCACCAAGAGGCGCGACAGCTCGGCGGTGAAGGCTGGCAGGGGCGCCGTCATGTGCCCCATATAGCGCGGGGAGGTCAGGTGTGATGCGCCGGGCACCAGGGTGGCGAGCCGTTCCAGATAGGCTTGCGTGCTGATGCCGGTGGCAGGCATGGACGACTGGTCGAGCTGGTGGATGAAGCTGTCGCGTTCATAGGGAGCCTGACTGTCGTCGGAGTGATGGAAGGTCTCCAGCAGGGCCGTCATGGCCTGGCCGAAGTCAGGATCCGGTTGTGTAAACAGTTCAGTCAGCTTCATCGGGTTCTCCAGACCAGATTGTCGGGCAGACGCGGCCATCCGTCCCGGCGGCGTCGGCCGCAGAGCATACACCAAAGGGGCGGGGGGCACAGCCATCTCCTGGCCCCCCGACCGTTGGTTCTTTATTTTGAGCTAACACTTGTAGCCTGAAACGTCGGCCGCTAGAGTGAACCGGTTCAGGTCAGGAGGTGGTGATGACGGATGTGACGGGGTATTCCCCTCGGGAAGAGTGGGCCAATCGCCTCAGCCATGGGCTGGGGTTGCTGCTGGGCGGACTGGGTCTTGCCTTGCTGCTGCACAAGGGGTGGGATCAGGGACCCAGGGTGCTGCTGAGCTACGGCCTCTATGGGGCCAGCCTGGTGCTGCTCTATCTCGCCTCGACGCTCTATCACAGCATGACCTCGGAGCGGGCCAGGCGCAGGTGCAAGCTGTTCGATCACTGCGCCATCTATCTGCTGATCGCCGGCACCTATACCCCCTTCCTGCTGGTGGCGCTCGATACGCCGCTGGCACAGGGGCTGATGGTGGTGATCTGGGGGCTGGCCCTGGCCGGGGTGCTGTTCAAGCTGCTCTTCATCAACCACTTCAGGCGTTTGTCGCTCTTCACCTATCTGATGCTGGGCTGGCTGTCCCTGGTGGTCGTCTATCAGCTCTACCTGCATCTGGACGGTGCCGGGCTCCTGCTGCTGGGGCTCGGCGGACTCATCTACAGCCTGGGGGTGATCTTCTACGTGGCCAGGGGCATCCCCTACAACCACGCCATCTGGCACCTGTTCGTGCTGGGGGGCAGCCTGTGCCACTTCGCGGCCATTTATGGCTACGTCTAGCCACAGGGCCAGGCCCTGTCGCAGGAGTCGTGCGGCCACAGAAGATGGTGGCGAGCAATGACCGGATCTAGCCCTTAATTGGTATCTTTGCGCTCATCAAAGCCCGAATTCGTGCGGCACCCCACAGTTGCTCCCTTCGTTTGCTGACAAGCTAGGGCCAGTTCAGCTTGGAAAGGATGCAAACGATGAGTGAGATCGCGCTTTCCATCAGCATGTTGTCGCTGGTGGCGGTGCTGGGGCTCTGGCTGGGAAACTGGCGGGTCTATGGCGTGGGTTTGGGCATTGGCGGGGTGCTGTTCGGCGGCATCATAGTGGGCCACTTCGCCGGCCTGTCCGGTTTGAAGCTGGATGAGCAAACACTTCATTTTATTCAGGAATTTGGCCTGATCCTGTTCGTCTATACCATAGGCATCCAGGTCGGTCCCGGCTTCTTCTCCTCCCTGCGCAGCTCGGGCCTCAAGCTCAATGGCTTTGCCGCCCTGCTGGTGCTGCTCGGCTGCGTGGTGGCGGCGGCACTGCACCAGCTGTTCGACGTGCCGCTGCCGGTGATCCTCGGGGTCTTCTCCGGCGCCGTGACCAATACCCCCTCCCTGGGGGCGGGCCAGCAGATCCTGGCGGAGCTCGGGGCGGATCCGGGCTCCACCGGCCTGATGGGGATGGGCTACGCGGTGGCCTACCCGTTCGGGATCTGCGGCATCCTGCTCACCATGTGGCTCATCCGGGTGTTCTTCCACATCAAGATCGAGGAGGAGGCGGCCGCATTCGAGCAGCAGGCGGGCAAGACCAAGGAGAGCCTGCAAACCATCAACATCGCGGTGCGCAACCCCAACATGCACGGCCTGATGCTGAGCGAGATCCCCAGCCTGGACGAGGCCGACGTCATCTGCTCGCGCCTCAAGCGCGGCGACGAGCTGATGGTGCCCAGACCCGACTCACGCATCGAGCTCGGCGATCTGCTGCACCTGGTGGGAGAGCGCCACGCCCTGCACAAGGTGCTGCTGGTGCTGGGGGAGGAGGTGGATACGTCCCTCTCCACCCGGGGCACCGAGCTGCGGGTGGAGCGGGTGGTGGTCACCAACGAGCAGGTGCTCGGCAAGCGGATCCGCGATCTCGACATCAAGCAGAAGTATGACGTGGTCATCTCGCGCCTGAACCGGGCCGGCATCGAGCTGGTCCCGACCAGCCAGACCAGTCTGCAGTTTGGCGACATCCTGAACCTAGTGGGACGGCTGGACGCCATCGAGGCGGTGACCAGCGTGGTCGGCAACGTGCAGCAGAAGCTGCAGCAGGTGCAGATGCTGCCGGTCTTCATCGGCATCGGATTGGGGGTGTTGCTCGGCTCCATCCCCTTCTATCTGCCGGGCTTCCCCGCGGCCCTCAAGCTCGGGCTGGCAGGGGGACCCCTGGTGGTGGCGCTCATCCTGTCGCGCATCGGCAGCATCGGCAAGCTCTACTGGTTCATGCCGCCGAGCGCCAACCTGGCGCTGCGGGAGATCGGCATAGTGCTGTTCCTGGCGGTGGTGGGGTTCAAGTCGGGGGCCGGGTTCATCGACACCCTGATCAACGGCGACGGCCCGGCCTGGATGATGTACGGCGTGGCGATCACCCTGATCCCGCTGCTGGTGGTCGGGATGCTGGCGCGCCATTATGGCAAGGTCAACTACCTCACCCTGTGCGGCCTGCTGGCCGGCTCCATGACGGATCCTCCCGCCCTGGCCTTCGCCAACGGCATGCACCCTACCAGCGGGGCCAGCGCGCTCTCCTACGCGACCGTCTACCCCCTGGTGATGTTCCTGCGGATCATCTCTCCCCAGCTGCTGGCCATCCTGCTGTGGGCCGGTGCCTGATGGGGAAAAAATGGGGGCCATTACGGCTCCCATCTTCTTGCTGTCATAATTGATGCTATTGATTTAGTTAATTTTATTCACTTCCCACATCCCTTCGGTTTCATCGCGAAACTAGGCCTCATTTCGGTCTGTTCGTTCGATTTTTCTCACTGGTTTCTGGCCCGATTAACAGGCAAATTGCACGCTGGAGCCATATGCCCATCGATATTTCAGGAGAAACCATGAGCAACAAGCGCATCGTATTGGATCAGGCCGTCGTCGTTAGCCACTTGCAAGGAAAAGTCTATCTGGTTGCCGCTGACGGGAGCCAGACGCTTCTTGTAGAAGGCGATGCGCTGCCCAAGGATGCGGTCTTGCTTGCTCCGGAAGGGGCCAGCTTCCAGGGTGGGGAGACCACCTTCACCCTGAGCCCGAGCAACACTCTCGAGTCTGAAGAGCCCCAGCTGGCACAACGGGCGCAAGCCGGGGCTCCTGACGACATTGCGGCCCTGCAGCAGGCCATTCTGGAAGGGATAGACCCGACCCAGACATTTGAGGCGTCGGCGGCGGGCGGGGCACCCGCTGCGGGCACCGGGGGCGGTGTCGCGGGGGCGAGCGGCAATGGCGGCTTCATCACCATCGACAGAACCGGCGATGCCACCATCTCCACTGCCGGCTTCGATACCGCCAATCCGGAGGCGGTGGCGCCGCTGGTGGACGCGCAAGGCAACGAGGATGAACTGCTCGATCTCACCGCTCCCGTCATCACAGTCTCAGCCCCCGACAACACCAATGACCGGACGCCGACCCTGACCGGCACCACGGATGCCCCGGCGGGCAGCACGGTCACTCTGGTGGTCACCGACGCCAATGGCAACCAGCAGACCCTGGTCACCACGGTAAATCCGGATGGCAGCTTCAGCGTGGATGTCGGCACGCCGCTGGCCGAGGGGGGCTATCAGGTGACCGCCTCCGTCACCGATCCCGCCGGCAACACGGGGACGGGGAGCGACGATGGCAGCGTGGACACCACGGCGCCTTCCGTGACGGTGAATGCCCCGGACAATACCAGCGACAGCACGCCGACCATCACGGGGACCACGAACGCAGCGCCAGGCAGCGCAGTGACACTGACGGTGACCGATGCCAACGGCAACCAGCAGACGCTGACCGCAACTGTGCAGCCGGATGGCAGCTACAGCACAGACGTGCTCACCCCTCTGCCGGATGGCGGCTATGAGGTGACCGCCAAGGTGACCGATCCTGCTGGCAACACTGGCAGCGCCACCGATGACGGCAGCGTGGACACCACCGCCACCATCACGGTGAGCCTGGATGAGGTGAACGGTGGCAATGTGGGCAACGCGCCCATCAGCGGCACCTCCGACGTAGGCCCGGGTCGCACCGTGACCCTGATCATCACCGATGCCAACGGCAAGAGCGTGACCGTCACCGCACAGACGGATGCCGATGGCAGCTACCAGACCACCGCCGACCTGAGCGGGCTGGCGGATGGCAATCTGGTGGTGGATGCCAGCGTGACCGATGGGGCGGGCAACCGCGCCAGCGCCACCGACGACACCACGCTGCTGGATACCACACCACCGGAAGCCCGCATCACCCTGGATGCCGACATCACCGCCGACGACGTCATCAACGCCGCCGAAGCGGGTCAGCCGATCCCGGTCAGCGGCACCGTGAGCGGCGAGTTCAAGGCCGGCGACATTGTCACCCTGACCGTCAACGGCAAACCGTTCACCGGTCCGGTGGACGCCGATGGCCGCTTCACCATCCTGGTGGCGGGCAGCGATCTGGCGGCGGATAGCGACCGCACCATCGATGCCAGCGTGACCAGCACCGACGCGGCGGGCAACCGCGCCACCGCGACCGACAGCGAAGGCTACGGTGTGGATACCGCCGCGCCGAGCGTGGTGGTGGACATCGTTAACACCCAGATCATCGCGGGCGAGACCAGCCCGGTGACCTTCACCTTCAGCGAGCAGGTGACCGGCTTTGACCTGACTGACCTCGATGTGGTCGGTGGCACCGTGACCGGGCTCACCAGCAGTGATGGCGGCAAGACCTGGAGCGCGACCTTTACCCCGACCCCGGGCTTTGAAGGCACCGCCAGCGTGACCGTCAAACCGGAGAGCTACACCGATCTGGCGGGCAACCAGGGCAGTGGCGGCAGCGACAGCGCCACCCTGGGCGACACCACTGCGACCGGGGCGCCGACCGTGGTCATCACCGAAGACGTGAACAACGACGGCACCATCGACCGCACCGAGATCAGCGGCAAGGTGGACGTGGAAGTGGGCCTGCCGGGCGATGCCAAGGCGGGTGACACCCTCAAGGTGAGCGGCCAGGCCGACCGGGTGCTGACCGATGCCGACATCAGCGCCGGCAAGGTGGGCTACGAGTTTGACCGTCCGGCGGACGGCGTGACGCTCACCGTGACCGCCACCATCGTCGACGCGGCGGGCAACGTCTCCCTGCCGGGCAGCGACAGCGCCACCCTGGGCGACACCACGGCGACCGGGGCGCCGACCGTGGTCATCACCGAAGACATCAACAACGACGGCACCATCGACCGCAGCGAGATCAGCGGCAAGGTGGACGTGGAAGTGAGCCTGCCGGGCGATGCCAAGGCGGGTGACACCCTCAAGGTGAGCGGCCAGGCCGACCGGGTGCTGACCGATGCCGACATCAGCGCGGGCAAGGTGGGCTACGAGTTTGACCGTCCGGCGGACGGCGTGACGCTCACCGTGACCGCCACCATCGTCGACGCGGCGGGCAACGTCTCCCTGCCGGGCAGCGACAGCGCCACCCTGGGCGACACCACCGCGACCGGTGCGCCGACCGTGGTCATCACCGAAGACATCAACAACGACGGCACCATCGACCGCACCGAGATCAGCGGCAAGGTGGACGTGGAAGTGGGCCTGCCGGGCGATGCCAAGGCGGGTGACACCCTCAAGGTGAGCGGCCAGGCCGACCGGGTGCTGACCGATGCCGACATCAGCGCGGGCAAGGTGGGCTACGAGTTTGACCGTCCGGCGGACGGCGTGACGCTCACCGTGACCGCCACCATCGTCGACGCGGCGGGCAACGTCTCCCTGCCGGGCAGCGACAGCGCCACCCTGGGCGACACCACGGCGACCGGGGCGCCGACCGTGGTCATCACCGAAGACATCAACAACGACGGCACCATCGACCGCAGCGAGATCAGCGGCAAGGTGGACGTGGAAGTGAGCCTGCCGGGCGATGCCAAGGCGGGTGACACCCTCAAGGTGAGCGGCCAGGCCGACCGGGTGCTGACCGATGCCGACATCAGCGCGGGCAAGGTGGGCTACGAGTTTGACCGTCCGGCGGACGGCGTGACGCTCACCGTGACCGCCACCATCGTCGACGCGGCGGGCAACGTCTCCCTGCCGGGCAGCGACAGCGCCACCCTGGGCGACACCACGGCGACCGGGGCGCCGACCGTGGTCATCACCGAAGACATCAACAACGACGGCACCATCGACCGCAGCGAGATCAGCGGCAAGGTGGACGTGGAAGTGAGCCTGCCGGGCGATGCCAAGGCGGGTGACACCCTCAAGGTGAGCGGCCAGGCCGACCGGGTGCTGACCGATGCCGACATCAGCGCGGGCAAGGTGGGCTACGAGGTTGACCGTCCGGCGGACGGCGTGACGCTCACCGTGACCGCCACCATCGTCGACGTGGCGGGCAACGTCTCCCTGCCGGGCAGCGACAGCGCCACCCTGGGCGACACCACCGCGACCGGTGCGCCGACCGTGGTCATCACCGAAGACGTGAACAACGACGGCACCATCGACCGCAGCGAGATCAGCGGCAAGGTGGACGTGGAAGTGAGCCTGCCGGGCGATGCCAAGGCGGGTGACACCCTCAAGGTGAGCGGCCAGGCCGACCGGGTGCTGACCGATGCCGACATCAGCGCGGGCAAGGTGGGCTACGAGTTTGACCGTCCGGCGGACGGCGTGAAACTGACCGTGACCGCCACCATCGTCGACGCGGCGGGCAACGTCTCCCTGCCGGGCAGCGACAGCGCGACCCTGGGCGACACCACCGCGACCGGGGCGCCGACCGTGGTCATCACCGAAGACATCAACAACGACGGCACCATCGACCGCAGCGAGATCAGCGGCAAGGTGAACGTGGAGGTGGGCCTGCCGGCCGAGGCCAAGGCGGGGGATACCCTCAAGGTGAGCGGCCAGGCCGACCGGGTGCTGACCGATGCCGACATCACTGCCGGCAAGGTGGGTTACGAGGTTGACCGTCCGGCGGACGGCGTGACGCTCACCGTGACCGCCACCATCGTCGACGCGGCGGGCAACGAATCCCTGCCGGGCAGCGACAGCGCCACCCTGGGCGACACCACGGCGACCGGGGCGCCGACCGTGGTCATCACCGAAGACATCAACAACGACGGCACCATCGACCGCACCGAGATCAGCGGCAAGGTGGACGTGGAAGTGAGCCTGCCGGGCGATGCCAAGGCGGGTGACACCCTCAAGGTGAGCGGCCAGGCCGACCGGGTGCTGACCGATGCCGACATCAGCGCGGGCAAGGTGGGCTACGAGGTTGACCGTCCGGCGGACGGCGTGACGCTCACCGTGACCGCCACCATCGTCGACGCGGCGGGCAACGTCTCCCTGCCGGGCAGCGACAGCGCCACCCTGGGCGACACCACCGCGACCGGGGCGCCGACCGTGGTCATCACCGAAGACGTGAACAACGACGGCACCATCGACCGCAGCGAGATCAGCGGCAAGGTGGACGTGGAAGTGAGCCTGCCGGGCGATGCCAAGGCGGGTGACACCCTCAAGGTGAGCGGCCAGGCCGACCGGGTGCTGACCGATGCCGACATCAGCGCGGGCAAGGTGGGCTACGAGTTTGACCGTCCGGCGGACGGCGTGACGCTGACCGTGACCGCCACCATCGTCGACGCGGCGGGCAACGTCTCCCTGCCGGGCAGCGACAGCGCCACCCTGGGCGACACCACCGCGACCGGTGCGCCGACCGTGGTCATCACCGAAGACGTGAACAACGACGGCACCATCGACCGCAGCGAGATCAGCGGCAAGGTGGACGTGGAAGTGAGCCTGCCGGGCGATGCCAAGGCGGGTGACACCCTCAAGGTGAGCGGCCAGGCCGACCGGGTGCTGACCGATGCCGACATCAGCGCGGGCAAGGTGGGCTACGAGGTTGACCGTCCGGCGGACGGCGTGACGCTCACCGTGACCGCCACCATCGTCGACGTGGCGGGCAACGTCTCCCTGCCGGGCAGCGACAGCGCCACCCTGGGCGACACCACGGCGACCGGTGCGCCGACCGTGGTCATCACCGAAGACGTGAACAACGACGGCACCATCGACCGCACCGAGATCAGCGGCAAGGTGGACGTGGAAGTGGGCCTGCCGGGCGATGCCAAGGCGGGTGACACCCTCAAGGTGAGCGGCCAGGCCGACCGGGTGCTGACCGATGCCGACATCAGCGCGGGCAAGGTGGGCTACGAGTTTGACCGTCCGGCGGACGGCGTGACGCTCACCGTGACCGCCACCATCGTCGACGCGGCGGGCAACGTCTCCCTGCCGGGCAGCGACAGCGCCACCCTGGGCGACACCACGGCGACCGGGGCGCCGACCGTGGTCATCACCGAAGACATCAACAACGACGGCACCATCGACCGCAGCGAGATCAGCGGCAAGGTGGACGTGGAAGTGAGCCTGCCGGGCGATGCCAAGGCGGGTGACACCCTCAAGGTGAGCGGCCAGGCCGACCGGGTGCTGACCGATGCCGACATCAGCGCGGGCAAGGTGGGCTACGAGTTTGACCGTCCGGCGGACGGCGTGACGCTCACCGTGACCGCCACCATCGTCGACGCGGCGGGCAACGTCTCCCTGCCGGGCAGCGACAGCGCCACCCTGGGCGACACCACCGCGACCGGTGCGCCGACCGTGGTCATCACCGAAGACATCAACAACGACGGCACCATCGACCGCACCGAGATCAGCGGCAAGGTGGACGTGGAAGTGGGCCTGCCGGGCGATGCCAAGGCGGGTGACACCCTCAAGGTGAGCGGCCAGGCCGACCGGGTGCTGACCGATGCCGACATCAGCGCGGGCAAGGTGGGCTACGAGTTTGACCGTCCGGCGGACGGCGTGACGCTCACCGTGACCGCCACCATCGTCGACGCGGCGGGCAACGTCTCCCTGCCGGGCAGCGACAGCGCCACCCTGGGCGACACCACGGCGACCGGGGCGCCGACCGTGGTCATCACCGAAGACATCAACAACGACGGCACCATCGACCGCAGCGAGATCAGCGGCAAGGTGGACGTGGAAGTGAGCCTGCCGGGCGATGCCAAGGCGGGTGACACCCTCAAGGTGAGCGGCCAGGCCGACCGGGTGCTGACCGATGCCGACATCAGCGCGGGCAAGGTGGGCTACGAGTTTGACCGTCCGGCGGACGGCGTGACGCTCACCGTGACCGCCACCATCGTCGACGCGGCGGGCAACGTCTCCCTGCCGGGCAGCGACAGCGCCACCCTGGGCGACACCACGGCGACCGGGGCGCCGACCGTGGTCATCACCGAAGACATCAACAACGACGGCACCATCGACCGCAGCGAGATCAGCGGCAAGGTGGACGTGGAAGTGAGCCTGCCGGGCGATGCCAAGGCGGGTGACACCCTCAAGGTGAGCGGCCAGGCCGACCGGGTGCTGACCGATGCCGACATCAGCGCGGGCAAGGTGGGCTACGAGGTTGACCGTCCGGCGGACGGCGTGACGCTCACCGTGACCGCCACCATCGTCGACGCGGCGGGCAACGTCTCCCTGCCGGGCAGCGACAGCGCCACCCTGGGCGACACCACGGCGACCGGGGCGCCGACCGTGGTCATCACCGAAGACATCAACAACGACGGCACCATCGACCGCAGCGAGATCAGCGGCAAGGTGGACGTGGAAGTGAGCCTGCCGGGCGATGCCAAGGCGGGTGACACCCTCAAGGTGAGCGGCCAGGCCGACCGGGTGCTGACCGATGCCGACATCAGCGCGGGCAAGGTGGGCTACGAGTTTGACCGTCCGGCGGACGGCGTGACGCTCACCGTGACCGCCACCATCGTCGACGCGGCGGGCAACGTCTCCCTGCCGGGCAGCGACAGCGCCACCCTGGGCGACACCACCGCGACCGGTGCGCCGACCGTGGTCATCACCGAAGACATCAACAACGACGGCACCATCGACCGCACCGAGATCAGCGGCAAGGTGGACGTGGAAGTGGGCCTGCCGGGCGATGCCAAGGCGGGTGACACCCTCAAGGTGAGCGGCCAGGCCGACCGGGTGCTGACCGATGCCGACATCAGCGCGGGCAAGGTGGGCTACGAGTTTGACCGTCCGGCGGACGGCGTGACGCTCACCGTGACCGCCACCATCGTCGACGCGGCGGGCAACGTCTCCCTGCCGGGCAGCGACAGCGCCACCCTGGGCGACACCACGGCGACCGGGGCGCCGACCGTGGTCATCACCGAAG
This sequence comes from Aeromonas sp. XH, assembly GCF_033348475.1. Taxonomy (NCBI): domain Bacteria; kingdom Pseudomonadati; phylum Pseudomonadota; class Gammaproteobacteria; order Aeromonadales; family Aeromonadaceae; genus Aeromonas; species Aeromonas sp. XH. Next base: position 812,678 of record NZ_CP137630.1, read on the forward strand.
ACATCAACAACGACGGCACCATCGACCGCAGCGAGATCAGCGGCAAGGTGGACGTGGAAGTGAGCCTGCCGGGCGATGCCAAGGCGGGTGACACCCTCAAGGTGAGCGGCCAGGCCGACCGGGTGCTGACCGATGCCGACATCAGCGCGGGCAAGGTGGGCTACGAGTTTGACCGTCCGGCGGACGGCGTGACGCTCACCGTGACCGCCACCATCGTCGACGCGGCGGGCAACGTCTCCCTGCCGGGCAGCGACAGCGCCACCCTGGGCGACACCACGGCGACCGGGGCGCCGACCGTGGTCATCACCGAAGACATCAACAACGACGGCACCATCGACCGCAGCGAGATCAGCGGCAAGGTGGACGTGGAAGTGAGCCTGCCGGGCGATGCCAAGGCGGGTGACACCCTCAAGGTGAGCGGCCAGGCCGACCGGGTGCTGACCGATGCCGACATCAGCGCGGGCAAGGTGGGCTACGAGTTTGACCGTCCGGCGGACGGCGTGACGCTCACCGTGACCGCCACCATCGTCGACGCGGCGGGCAACGTCTCCCTGCCGGGCAGCGACAGCGCCACCCTGGGCGACACCACGGCGACCGGGGCGCCGACCGTGGTCATCACCGAAGACATCAACAACGACGGCACCATCGACCGCAGCGAGATCAGCGGCAAGGTGGACGTGGAAGTGAGCCTGCCGGGCGATGCCAAGGCGGGTGACACCCTCAAGGTGAGCGGCCAGGCCGACCGGGTGCTGACCGATGCCGACATCAGCGCGGGCAAGGTGGGCTACGAGGTTGACCGTCCGGCGGACGGCGTGAAACTGACCGTGACCGCCACCATCGTCGACGCGGCGGGCAACGAATCCCTGCCGGGTAGCGACAGCGCCACCCTGGGCGACACCACTGCGACCGGTGCGCCGACCGTGGTCATCACCGAAGACAAGAACAACGACGGCACCATCGACCGCAGCGAGATCAGCGGCAAGGTGGACGTGGAAGTGAGCCTGCCGAAGGATGCCAAGGCGGGGGACACCCTCAAGGTGAGCGGCCAGGCCGACCGGCTGTTGACCGACGCCGACATCGCGGCGGGCAAGGTGGGCTACGAGGTTGACCGTCCGGCGGACGGGGTGACGCTCACCGTGACCGCCACCATCGTGGACGCGGCGGGCAACGTCTCGCTGCCGGGCAGCGACAGCGCTACCCTGGGTGACACCACCGCGACCGGTGCGCCGACCGTGGTCATCGTGGACGATGCCAACAACGACCAGATGTTGACCAAGACCGAGATCGGCAGCGATCAGATCCAGGTGCAAGCTGGAGTCAATCACGGTGATCTGGTGGCGGGTGGCACGGTAACGTTGACCATCAACAATGGCGGTGTGAACAGCACGGTGCAGCTGACGCTGAAGGCTGATGGCTCCCTGCTGGCGAGCGATGGCAAGAGCTACGGCTATCAGAATGGCACCATCAGCTGGACCGAGACGACCCCGGCCAACGGCAAGGCGTTGACCGTGACCGCGACCCAGACCGACGCGGCGGGCAATGTCTCCCTACCGGGCCGCGACACGGCGGAGATCCTGAACGAGGCCCCGGAGACGGCGAACAAGCAGGCAAGCGGTCAGGAAGATGCATCCAGCATCGCCATCCCGCCGCTTTCCGGCAGCGACATTGACGGCAGCGTGGTGAGTTTCACCATCAAGAGCCTGCCGGCCAACGGCACCCTCTATCTGAACGGGGTGGCCGTGACAGCGGATCAGAGCATTGCGGTGGCAGATGCCGGCAAGCTCACTTTCACTCCGAATGCCAACTGGAACGGCAACACCAGCTTCAACTATGCGGCGGTGGACAACGACGGCGCCCTGGATGCGAGCCCGGCGACCGTGACCATCAGGGTGGATGCGGTCAACGACCTGCCGACGCTGACCATCTCCAACGGGGCTGTCGTCTCGGAGGAGGGGCTGGTAAACGGCATTGCAGACACGGCCGGCAACCCGGATACCACCAATGCCGTCAAGGCGTCCGGCACCCTCTCGGTGGGGGATGTGGACAGCAGCACCCTCAATATATCCCTGAACGGGCCGGCCGGGCTGACGTCCGGTGGGACCAAGGTCCAGTGGAGCTGGGATGCGGGCAGCAAGACGCTGGTCGGGTATACAGGTGCAGTGGGGGCCGCCGACTACAAGGCGGTGGTCGAGGTCAAGCTGACTGCCCCTAATGCCAGCGGCAAGGGGGACTGGACCTATGAGGTGACCCTCAAGGCCTCGATTGACCATCCGGTCAAGGGAAGCGAAGACGTACTGAACTTCCAGATCGGTGTGACGGTATCGGATGGCAAGACCACCGATACCAAGAGTCTGTCCATCTCGGTCGAGGACGACTCGCCGGTGGCAGGCGACATGGATGCCGTGGCCGTGACCAGAACGAATATCCCTGACACCCTGACTGGTCTGTTCGATCTGACCAAATACAGCGGCAATCAGGCCACCCTGAACGCGAACGGCTTCAGCATCGCGGCGATGGGCTTCACCTCGGCGACCGACTCGACGCTGACGGCGGCCAATGTCAACGGCTCCAGCGCCGGACTTGGTGTGTCCAGCGTCGGCTCACCGAACCACAACCTCGCCAACGAGATAGATTTCCGCCACTTCGCGGATGGCTCCTCCGCTTCCGAGCAACTGATCATCAAGCTGGATGCGGGCAAGGTGGCCTATGGCGCCAATATCAAGTTCAGCCAGATGTTTGGTGGCGAGCTGGAGAGCGGGGTCGTGGAGTTCTATCGTGGCGGGGTACTGATCAATACCCTGGTATTCAACTCGACGGCGGCAGGTGGGGAGTTCAACCAGAACTTCCAGGTGCAGCAGGGCGGCTTCGATACCATGGTGATCAAGGCCACCAGCAATGGTAACGGCCTCTACGGTGACAACAGCGACTTCACGGTGAAGAGCATCGAGTTCCTCGGTGCCGACACGGCGCAGGCCATCGCCTATGGCTCGGGTACCGTGACCCCGCAGTGGGGGGCCGATGGCAAGGGCTCTATGGGGCTGGTCCTGGATCCGGACGCCTTCGAGAGCGGCCTGCGGACGGCCGCCGGTTCCCTGGTCACCATCAGCTCAAGCGGGGCCAATACCCTGCTCGGCAAGGATGCGGGTGGCAATCTGGTCTTCCGGCTGGAGTTCACCCCGGCCACCGGCAAGTGGGAGTTCTTCCAGTATCAGAACATGTCCAAGCCCCAGGGAGATGGCGACATCGACTTCCAGATCCGGGTGGTGGATGGGGATGGTGACGTCAGCATTGGGTCCTTTGCCACCAAACCTCTCTTTACGCCGACGGTGCTGGGGATCTCTGCCGACAGCGTGACCGAAGGTGGCAGCCTGCAACATACGGTGACCCTGTCCGACGCGACCCAGGAGGCGACGCAATATGACTTCGCCATCAGGGGCAGCGGCAGCAACCCCGCCTCCAACCAAGATTGGGGCAATGCCCAGTTCAGCAACGGCGTGACCTACAACAGCACCACCGGCAAGATCACGGTACCGGCCGGGGTATCCGGTTTCACTGTGACCATTCCGACGGTGAACGACCGTCTGGTCGAGGCAAACGAGACCCTGTCGTTGACCATAGGTGGCCAGAGCGGCACCGGCACCATAGTGGACAACGATCGGGCGCCGACGGCTGCCGGGGGCCACAGTGCCGGGCAGGAAGACAAGCCTCAGGTGCTGACCTGGGCCCAGTTCGGTGCCAGTGACGATCAGGCCGCGACCGATCTCGGGGTGCAGATCAACACCCTGCCGCTGAATGGCACCCTCGAATATCTGAACGCTGCGGGTCAGTGGGTTGCGGTGCAAACCGGAGCCCTCATCTCCTATGCAGAGGTCAATGCAGGCCATCTGCGCTTCGTGCCCGGTCTGAACGAGTCGAGCACCAATGCCGGCAACGGCAACGGCGCCCTGATCGGCAACCTGAAGGGGGACTATGCCAGCATCGGCTATCAGATAAGCGACGGCGCCAACCTCAGCAACGGCGGCAAGCTGGTGATCGATGTGACTGCGGTGGCCGACAAGCCAATCGTCAACGTCACCCTGACGGGGAATGGCATTCCGTTGTACAGCCCGAGCTTCCCGAGCGCGGGCGTTACCACTGAGCAGTTCCAATCCGGCAACGTCAACAAGACGGCCCTTGGCATCACCAACTCGCTGACGGACAGCAGCAGTGGCCAGGAGCAGGTGCTTGGCGGCAGCGGCAACGACTATATCGTCAGCACCCACGGCGGTGGCGATCTGCTCTATGGACAGGCGGGGAACGATGTCCTGGTCGGCGGCAATGCGACCCAGGGGGATTCCCTCTACGCCGGTGATGGCAATGATGTGCTGGTATCCGGTCTTGGCAGCGATGGCCTCTATGGCGGTGCCGGGACCGATATCGCCGTGCTGACCGGCAACCGTGCCGATTACGCCATCAAGAAAGGCGAGGGTTACTCGATCAATGATCGCTGGTTCGATTTCTCCGTCACGGAGAAGGGCGTCGGCATCACCAAGGCGCTGCACGACGTGGAATATGTCCAGTTCGCCGACGGCATCTACCAGCTCAACCAGAGCACCGGCGAGCTGACCCTGGTGCAGCCGGTGGTGGTCGACTACCCGCTGGAGCTGAGCGCCTCCCTGAGCGATCGGGATGGCAGCGAAGTACTCGACAGCCTGGTGCTGAGCGGCATGCCGAAGGGGGCCGAGCTCTACAACGGCAACCAGTTGCTGGGGACCGTCGGGGTTGATGGCAAGCTCACTCTCACCGCCAGCAGCGGCCTGTGGAGTCCGAGCGCGCTGGATGTGAAGCTGACCGGCCTGACGCTGCGAGTCCCCGGCAACAATGCCGGTCAGGTCGATCTCAAGGTGGACGCCATCGCCAAGGAGGTGGGGACCGATCAGACCAGCTCCGCGTCCGACGATGACAGCATCCGCCTGAGCTACTTCAACGCCACCGAAGGGGAGCCGGGGGATCAGAACCGGACCTATGGCAGCGAGCACAATATCGTGGTGGGGGATCTGGATGGCAGCGTGGTGCTGCCCGGCCAGAACTACAACATCGCCTTTATGGTGGACAGCTCCGGCAGTATCGGCAACGAGGCCATGGAGACGATAAAGACCCAACTGACCCAAGTCTTCGCCAGTCTCAAGAACAGTGCCGGGACCGAGGGAGCGGGCAAGGTCAATATCTTCCTGGTGGACTTCGACAGTCAGGCCAACAAGTCCATCAGCGTGGATCTGAAGGATCCCAATGCCCTGACCAAGCTGCAGAGTGTGCTCGGCAGCATGGATGGCAGTTATTGGGACGGTGGTGCAACCAACTACGAGGATGCCCTCAAGACCACCTCCAACTGGTTCAACAGCGACACCGCCAAGAATAACGCCAATGCGAAGAACCTGGCCTACTTCATCACTGATGGGGCGCCAAACACCTATTACGGCTATGAGGATACCAACCCAGTCATTAACCTGGTGACTGGCGAGCGGCTCGATGCGTTCGTCAACGTCAACAACTATGTGCCGGGTCAGGCCTTCTACGCCACCATAGGCGGCACCAGCAGGGTTCTGATCGATGCCAACGGAAGGGTGCAACAGTGGTCGCAGAACAGCAACAACAACAAGTGGAACTCGACGTCCATCGGCACCCTGAGAGCTCAGGGGGATGGCACCTTCGAGATTTCCACCACCTATGACGGCAACTACTGGGCGCTGCAAAACGCCCTGGCCGTCTTGCCGCTCCTGGCCGCCAACAAGGTGGTTCTGCAGGCCATCGGCATAGGTAACAACGTCTCCATCGATACCCTGAAGCAGTTCGACAGCGATCAGGTGGTGCAGTCCAACGTGTCTGCCTCCGATCTGGCGAACTCCATCCTGGGGACCTCCATCAACAACCTGCCGGGGGCCGACCGCTTCAATGGCGGGGCGGGCGACGACATCCTGTTTGGCGACGCGGTGCGCTTCACCGGTATCGGCGGGGAAGGCTATGCGGCCATCAAGCAGTACGTGAGCGGCAAGCTGGGGGCCGGGTCGGCGACCGATGCCCAGGTGCATTCCTACATCAGGGATCACGCCAGCGAGTTCGATCAGTCGTCGGCCAATGACAAGGGCGACACCCTCTACGGCGGGGATGGCAATGACATCCTGTTCGGTCAGGGCGGTGACGACTTCCTGTATGGCGGTGCCGGCAACGACATCCTGTTCGGTGGCAGCGGCAACGACACCCTCTATGGTGAGAGTGGTAGCGATGTGCTGAGTGGTGGCAGCGGCAACGACACCCTGTACGGCGGGACTGGCAACGACGTGCTGAGCGGCGGCCTTGGCAACGACATCCTGGTTGGCGGGCTCGGCGACGACATCCTCAAGGGGGATGCAGGAGCCGATGCCTTCACCTGGCTGAAGGGGGATACCGAGGCTGGCAAGGTCGCCAAGGACTACATCGTCGATTTCAGCAAGTCGGAAGGGGACAAGCTGGATCTCAGCGACCTGCTCGACAGCGATGGCAGCAAGAACGAGAGCTCCCTGAAGAGCCTGCTCTCGGTGTTCCAGGACAGCGAAGGGGTGCACTTGCAGGTCAAGGAGAGCAGCGCGGCGCCGGTGACCCAGGAAATCGTGCTGGTGAACCACACCTTCGACACCCTGACGGGGAGCTCGGGCACCACGGCCAATCAGGTCATCGACTACATGCTGAACAACAACCTGCTGGACATCGACAAGTAATCCGGTCAGATGGACACAAAGCGGCGGAGCAATCTGCCGCTTTTTTTATGGGCGCTTTTCGGGTGGGGCGACGGGTCAACGGGGGAGGATGACGCAAGGGGAGGATAAAAAGAGGGCGCCCCTCAAGAGAAGGGCGCCCGGGTTGGATGGCGTGATTGCCAGGGGATCAGGCATTGACCCCGGCCAGGCGGGAGCCGCGCTGGAAGCAGTTCGCCAGCAGCAGCAGGGTGGTGACGCCGACGGTGCCGAGCACCAGCCAGGGCAGCCAGGGTTGCCCCTGGGCCATGGCGTAGTCGTGCAGGGCACCGCCCCCCACGTAACCCGTCATGCCGCCGAGCGCTAGCCCCAGCCGGCTGAAGCCCATGTAGCTGCCGCGCGCCCCGGGTTGGGCCAGCTTGGTCATCAGCGTCTCCCGCGCCGGCTCGGCGATGACGATGCCGAGGTAGAAGCAGGCGAGCAGCAGGAAGACGGCGGGCAGGGTGGTGGCGAAGGCGACCAGGCCTATCCCCGCCGTCATCAGCAAGACCCCGGCCATCAGGCGGTTCTCCAGCTTGAAGTGGCGCTCGCCGTAACGGGCCAGGGGGTAGAGCAGGGCCAGGGAGATGGCGGTCTCCAGGGTATACATCCAGCCCACTGCCGTGGTGCTGCCCGCCATCTGCTTGACCAGGATGGGGAAAATGAGCATGACCTGCACCCAGAGCGCGTAGTAGCCGCTCAGGATCAGCACCAGCCGGCAGAAGGCCTTGTCCGCCAGCACCTGGCCGAGACCGTCGCGGATCGGTGTCGGTCGCACCGAGAGCTTGTAGGGGGGCAGGATCAGCAGGTTGCACAGGGCGGCGCAGACGAACAGGCCGGCTCCCAGCAGGCAGACATACTCGAAGTCGAAGTTCAGCAGCCAGCTGCCGAGCAGGGCGCCCACCACGGCGCCGGCGCTCTCCAGCATCATCAGCAGGGAGATGTAGCGACCCCGCTCCCGTGGCCGGGTGAACTTGATGACCAGGGCGGCGCGGGGGGGATCGAACAGGCAGCCGCCGAGGCCCGAGATGACGCAGGAGAGGATGAGTTCCAGCCCGCTCTGGGCATAAGCCAGGCTGGCAAACCCCAGCGCCCGCAGCAGCATGCCGCAGACGATGAGCGGGCGGGCTCCGAACTTGTCGGCGAGGGAGCCGCCAAAGACCCCCAGCCCCTGCTGGGTCAGCTGGCGCAGACCCAGCGCCAGCCCGACCACTCCGGCGGCCCAGCCGAGCTGATCCACGAAGCGCAGGCTGATCATGGGCATGACCACGAAGAAGCCGAGGATCACCAGGAGGGAATCCAATGCCAAGAACCACCGCCCCAACCGCCTCGCCCGCTCCACCATGATCCTGTTACCTCTGTTCGCTTCGTTGATATTGTCGTTTTGTCTTTTTGCCCGAATGGCACCGTCACCAAACAGAGCCAAGGGCGATGACAAGTCCCTGACTCGGTGGCGTTTTGCCATTTCATGACGATTGATGCTGCTATTCTGGTGGGGCGCCAGATATAGTGGTAGCCGACAACTGGCTATATTTCATATTGGATTTGGTTATGGCTGTGACACTCGACGATTTGCAATTGCTGCTGGATGTGGCCAACCGTGGCAGCTTCAGCAAGGTGGCGGCCATTCGCGGCTGGTCACAACCCATGGTCAGCCAGCGGATCGCCGTGCTGGAACAGGAGCTGGGCCAGTCCTTGTTCCGTCGCCACCGCCGTGGCGCCACCCCGACTCCGGCCTGCGAGCAGTTTCTGCCGGCGGCGACCGCGGCCCTGACGGCGCTGGAAGGGGGGCGGCTCGCGATGCAGGGGGCGCCGGCCCTGCCGCGGATCCGGCTCTCCTGCCTGCCCTCTCTGACCACGGCGGTGTTCGGTCCCCTGCTGCTGGCCCTGGTGGACGAGTCCTTCGAGATCCGCTGCAACACGGATCACTCCGGCATCATCATGCAGGAGCTGCTGACCGGTGAGACCGACGTCGGCTTCATTCTCAAGTGTCCCGCCATCGCCGGCATCCAGCTCGAGCTGCTCTACCGTTCCCCCATCATCGCCGTGGCCTGCGCCACCCACCCCCTGGCCGGGCGGCAGGGGCTGACCCTGCAGGACATCGCCAACGAGCGGCTGGCGCCCCAGCAGTGGGGCACGGGCTGCGACGAGCTGATCCTGCAGCTGCGGCTGCTGCGCCAGGTGGCGAGCCCGCTGCACGCCATCCAGCCCGCCAGCGCGGCGCGGGAGCTGGCGCTGGAGCACGGCTTCATCACCCTGATGCCGGCGCTCGCCATCACCCGGGATCTGGAGTTCGGTCGCCTGGTGAAGCTGGACGTGGTGGATCTGCCGCCGGATCACTGGGACGTCATGATGGCCTGGCGCAGCGGAAAACGGCCCAATCCTGCCAAGGAGCGGGTGCTGGAGGCGGCCCGCACTCTGGCCCGGCGCTGGGCGGGCAAGCGGGAATGAAAAAGCGCCGGACCAGGCCGGCGCTCTTCTCTTATTCCCGTTTATGCCTGTTCAGGCTCAGTAGCTGGCCTTGAGGGTCACGCCGGAGAAGGCGCTGAACCCGCTCAGCTGCACATGCCAGGTACCCGCCTTGGGCGCATTCAGGGTGCAGGTCTCGGCGTTGCCGCTCTTGTAGGGGCGGCAGTCATAGCTGGTGCTGGTCGGGGCCGAGCCGAACTTCACATAGAGATCCGCATCCCCGGTGCCGCCGCTGCTGGCGACCACCAGCTGGCTCTTGCCGGCGGGCACCTCTATGGTGTAGCTCAGCTTGCCCCCCTTGGCGGCGGCGAGGCCGGTCACCGGCACGCCGTTCTGCAGCACACTGCCCGGTTGCGGCGTGGTGCCACAGCTGGCATTGACGCCGACCGCGGTGAAGGCTGCCGCCACATCGGTCAGGCTGTAGCCGAGATCCGTGGCCGCCTTGGTCACGCCGCAGGCGCCCTGATCGAAGGTGGTGTTGGCGCCCCAATAGAGGCGGTTGGCCAGCACGAACACCTCGAACGCCTTGCGGGTATTCCAGCCGCCGGTGTTGGCCAGCAGGTAGAAGGCGCGGTTGTAGACCCCCGAGCTGTGGTGCACATCGATGCCGTCATAGTAATCGCTGGCGTGGCCGATGGAGCTGCCGTCCCGGGTCGGGTCCTCGAAGTAGCGCAGTGAGCCGTTGCCCTTGAAGATCTGGGCCCCCACCAGCCAGTCGTTGCTGCCCTTCATGTAGTACTCGGCCGCTTCCCCCGCCATGTCGGAGAAGGCCTCGTTGATGCCGCCCGACTGGCCGGAGTAGACCAGGCCCGAGTTCTGCTCGGTGAAGCCGTGGCTCACCTCGTGGGCCGCCACGTCCAGACTCACCAGCGGGTAGAAGGTGGTGGCGCCGTCACCGAAGGTCATCTGGCTGCCGTCCCAGAAGGCGTTCTCGTAGTTGCGGCTGTAGTGCACCCGCATCTTGAGCTTGAAGCTCAGCGGCGCCGTGTTGTACCAGTTGCGGTACATGTCGAACACCACATTGCCGAAGTAGTGGGCGTCGTTGAGCGGCGAGTAGGCACCGTTGATCTCCTTGACCGTGTTCTCCGGGCAGGTGAACTGGTGCACGGCGCCGCCACTGGTGGCGTGGTTGAGGTTGACGGTGTCCACGTTGGCGCTGCTCATGCGGCAGCTGTCGTCCACCTGGAGGGGACCGAAGTCGGCGCCGTAGAAGTACTTGCCGGTCTTGATGTTGCCGCCCGGGCCTGTGGCGTCCTTGTGGTTGATCCCCTCCCAGCGCTTGAGCTCGCTGCCGGTCTGGGCGTCGATCATCACGAAGGGGCGGCTCGGCTGCTCGCTCGCCGCCAGCCAGGAGACCAGGTAGACCAGCCGGGCCTGGCCGGCATCATCCTGGACCACGAACAGCTTGACCCGCTCGTTGCTGCCCTTGGCGCCGGCACGCGCCTTGCTGGCGGCATCGCTGGGGGAGAGGGCGGCGGTCGGGCTCGCCAGATCGGCCTCGATCTGGCGCAGCATGGTGCCGGAAACCTGGCTTATCTGGCCACCGAGGGAGTGCTCGGCCACCAGCACCTGGCCCCAGACCGGGATGCCGTGCCAGGTCTGCTCATAGCGCACCCGCTGCTGGCCATTGGGCAGCTTGACCGCCCGCACCTGCCGAAACTCGCCATCCCCGGCCAGGGCGCTGACCCCGGCGGCGCCGCTCGGTGCCCCCTGAAGGCCTGCGACCCGATTCACTTCCACCTGTTCTGCCGCCACGGCGGCGCTTCCCCAGCAGGCCAGTACCACGGCCAAATAGACTTTGTTCATCTCGTCTTTCCTTAGTCGATGAAGATTGCACGCCGGGTCCGTTGCCCGGCGCTCTTACACTAGTGGGAAGGGGGGAAATAACGGCCTGTCATTTGTCACAGGGCAGAGAAAGTGGGTAGCACAATTCACTTTTGTGGCACTTATCATCCAAAAAACCGGGCGTTTTTAGTGTGTTAATCCAATGGACGGCGAGATTGATGACATGCTCGATAACGCACCCGGATGGGCATCGCCATATGGGGGTTGCCAGCGGGGGAGGCGCGCCGAAAGTCCTTGGCAAACAAGGGATTGATTGACTACATTGGCTCCCATGACGGCGCATGCCGGGTCAAAACAGGGGGAGTGGCGATGTTTTCATGGCAACTGGATGACGAGCTGGCGCTCCTGTTCCTGCAACCCGACATGGCCAGCGAACTCTTTCGCCTCTGCCAGCGCAATCGCGACTACCTGAGTCAGTGGCTGCCCTGGGTGCCCCATATCCAGCAACCCTCGGACAGCGCCACCTTCATCCGCCATGCCATCGAGAAATTTGCCCGGGGCGAGGGGCTGACCACAGCCATCGAGTATCAGGGAGAGGTGGTCGGCGTCATCGGCTACAACCGGATCGATCATGAGCTGGCCAAGGTGTGCATCGGTTACTGGCTGGCGGAGCGCTGGCAGGGGCACGGCATCATCACCCGGGCCTGCCAGGCCCTGATCCATCACGCCTTCGAGGAGATGGGGATGGAGAAGGTGGAGATCAGCGCCGCCCTGGAGAACGAGGCGAGCCGGGCTGTGTGCGAGCGGCTCGGCATGGTGCAGGAGGGGGTGACCCGGCGGGCGGAGCGGCTGGCGGACAGGGTGGTGGACCATGTCAACTACGGCCTGCTGCGGGACGAATGGCTCAGGCAGAGGGAGCACTGATGGCCCTCCTGTCCGGCTCCCACTTCCGGGGGGAAAGATGACGACGCTGCCCCATCTCGTCACGGCCCGTACCCGGATGACCGTGCTGCCCCCGGAACGGGCCGGTCTGATGCTGGATTTCTACCTGCGCAACCGCGCCCACCTCGCCCCCTGGGAGCCCAGGCGGGACGAGAGCTTCTATACCCTGGCCCACTGGCAGGCGCGCCTGCGCGATGGTTACGGCCAGTTCTTCGACGGCAGCGCCGTGCAACTGGTGGCGCTCGACCCCCAGGGGGAGCGGGTGCTGGCCACCTGCAACTTCACCCAGATCATGATGGGCATGTTCAAGGCGTGCCACCTGGGCTATGCCATCGACCAGGCGCACGAGGGGCAGGGGGTGATGCGGGAAGTGGTGAGCGCCGGCATCGACTACCTGTTCAATGAGTTCGGCCTGCACCGCATCATGGCGAGCTACATGCCCGCCAACCTGCGCAGCGGCGCCCTGCTCACGCGGCTCGGTTTCGAGCGGGAAGGCTATGCCCGGGACTACCTGATGATCAACGGCCGCTGGGAGGATCATGTCCTCACCGCGCGGATCAACCCCGCCGTCTAACCGGCGCCAGCCCGCATTCCCTCGGCACGGCTCGCGATGGCGCCCGGTCCACAGAGGGCTTTTTCACGGCAAGATCGCACTATCTGTATGCGTCTCATACCCCTGACCACAAAAGCGTGTAAAATTGCGCCCTGAATTTTCCCGGCCGGCAGACGCTGGCCGCGACTCCATACTTGCAAGGCAGACATTGTGACAGAAGTAGACAGATTCGCGGACATTCGCCCCTATCGCGATGAAGAAGTGCCGGCTGCCATCGAGCGGCTGATCCAGGATGACGAGTTTATCGGCGCCATCGCCAAATACCGTTTCGGTTCCCTGATGAGCTGGCTGGGCTGGGCCATCCGCCCGCTGATCCGCCAGTTCCTGCGCCACAAGTGGGCCAAGGTCAGCACGGTTCACCAGGTGCAGATGGGGGTGACCCGCTACATGACCCGGATGATCGCCACCTCCACCCAGGGGGTGAGCTTCTCCGGCCTGGAGCACCTGAAGAAGGAGCAGGGTTACCTGTTCGTCTCCAACCACAGGGACATCGCCATGGATCCGGCGTTCGTCAACTGGGGGCTGCATACCCACGGCTTCGATACCGTGCGCATCGCCATCGGTGACAACCTGCTGCGCAAGCCCTGCGCCACCGAGCTGATGAAGCTCAACAAGAGCTTCATCGTCAAGCGCTCCGCCAAGGGGCCGCGGGAGATGATGAAGGCCCTCGGCGAGCTGTCGGCCTACATAGGCCAGTCGGTGCACGAAGGCCACTCCATCTGGATCGCCCAGAAGGAAGGGCGCGCCAAGGACGGGGATGACAAGACGGATCCGGCCATCCTCAAGATGTTCTACGTGGACGGCAAGAAGCAGAAGATCGAGTTCGTCGACTACATGCGCAGCCTCAACATAGTGCCTGTCAGCATCAGCTACGAGCTGGATCCCACCGACAAGGCCAAGGCGCGCGAGCTCTACGAGAAATCGGTCAACGGCAGCTACGAGAAGGGTGAGTTCGAGGACATCGAGAGCATAGTCGCCGGCATCGTCGGCCAGAAGGGGCGGGTACACGTCTCCTTCGGCGCCCCCATCACCGAGGGGTTCAGCGATCCGGACGAGCTGGCCGCCCTGATCGACAAGGCCATCTGGAGCAGCTATCGCCTCTTCCCCGGCAACTATCTGGCGGCGGATGTGCCCGGCAAGGCCAGCACCATAGAGCAGACCGCCTTCCTGACTCGCCAGTCGGAGGTGCCAGAAGAGCACAAGGTCATCTGGCGCGCCATGTACGCCAAACCGGTGGAAAACGCCGGCAAGGTTTGAATGGCACCGGTTATCACCAGGTGATGCGAAAAAAACGGGAGCAGATGCTCCCGTTTTTGCGTCTGGTCAAAGTCAGGGGTGATTGGGTAGTGAATAATATTGTTTCAACTGGTACGATCATCGAGTGAACGAGCGACTATCTCTTGGCAAGGTGCGGGCGGCTGTGCAACAGTGAGCCGGCGTCCTCGTCGCGAGAGACGCAGTTCAAGCCTGCACGGATGGCAGGTGACACCACGAAAAGGACCTTTGCGGGTCCTTTTTCGTTGATGAAGAAAGATGGACCACGGATACACCTAAGGATGCGAGCCCCATGATCACCGGCAGTCTGAATACCCTGCAACGCACCCCCTTGCCCGCCCCGCTGGACCGCATCATGGTCGAGGTGGTGCAGGGCGTCGAGCGCTGGCTGAACGCCCCCCTCGGCAAACAGGAGATAGACGGCCTCAGGCTGTTCTGCCTGGTGAGCGAGGATCTGACCGAGCCGGTGGCGGATCGCCGCGGCGAGTTCCATCAGCAGTACCTGGACATCCAGCTGCTGCTGCGCGGCGAGGAGTGGATCGGCGTCGGTCCCCATGTTTATGAGGGGGAGGGCGCCGATCATCCTTACCCCGATCTCTGGTTCGTCGACGACGAACAGACCAGTTATCTGGCGTTGCAGCCCGGCGACTTTGCCATCTTCTGGCCGGGAGAACTGCATCGCCCCCTCTGCACCCCCCACTCGCCGGCTCAGGTGAAGAAGCTGGTGGTCAAGGTGCACCGGGATCTGCTGGCCGGGCTCTGATCGCCCGTACCGGCCGCCTGCGGAGCGCACTGCGCAGACCGAATCGATGATTCTATGAGTGCGCCAGATTATGGGTCGGCGCCAGAGAGTTTGAAAGGATAAGCGCGCCAGACTATGAGTCGGCGCCAGACAGTTTGAAAGGATAAGCGCGCCAGGCCCAGAGTTGGCGGTCGGCGCCAGACAGTTTGAAAAATTGGGCGCACTTTCCTGCGACCATAAGCCCCCGGCAGGGGAATCCCATCCATCGCTGGATGACACGACACTGTCGGCATAAAGCCGAAGCACAGGAAGATGTAGAACATGAGCAAGTTGGTATTGATCCTTAACTGCGGTAGCTCTTCCCTGAAATTTGCCGTAATGGACGCCGAAACGGGTGAGGACATGCTGTCCGGCCTGGCCGAATGCTTCAATCTGGACGATGCACGCATCAAATGGAAACTCCACGGGGCCAAGGGCGAGGCCATGCTGGGCGCGGGTGCCGCGCACCAGGAAGCCCTCGACCACATAGTGGGTCACATCCTGCCCCAGGATCCCGCGCTGGCCGAGCAGCTGGTGGCCATCGGCCATCGCATTGTGCACGGCGGCGAGCAGTTCTCCCGCTCCGTGCGCATCGATGAGGGCGTGATCGCCGGCATCGAGGCCGCCATCCCGTTCGCCCCCCTGCACAACCCGGCGCACCTCATCGGCATCCGTGCCGCCCTCAAGGTGTTCCCGGCCCTGGCCGAGAAGAACGTGGCCGTGTTCGACACCGCCTTCCACCAGACCCTGCCAGAGGAGGCCTACCTCTACGCGCTGCCCTACAGGCTCTACAAGGAGAACGGCATCCGCCGTTACGGCGCCCACGGCACCTCCCACCGCTTCATCGCCGAAGAGACCGCCAAGGCGCTCGGCAAGCCGCTCGAAGAGCTCAACATCATCAACTGCCACCTGGGCAACGGCGCCTCCGTCTGCGCCATCCGTGGCGGCGAGTCCGTCGACACCTCCATGGGCCTGACCCCGCTGGAAGGGCTGGCGATGGGCACCCGCTCCGGTGACATCGACCCCGCCGTGGTCTTCTTCATGCACGACCAGCTCGGTTACAGCGTGGAGCAGATCAACCACACCCTGACCCGCGAGTCCGGCCTGCTGGGCATGACCGAGGCGAGCAGCGACTGCCGCTATGTCACCTCCAACTACGCCACCGACGCCGGTGCCAAGCGTGCGCTGGACGTGTTCACCTACCGGGTGGCCAAGTATGTGGGCGCCTACGCCGCCGCCATGGACGGTCGCCTGGACGCCCTGGTGTTCACCGGCGGCATCGGCGAGAACGCCGCCATGGTGCGCGAGATGGTGCTGGAGCGCCTGGCCCTGTTCGGCTTCAAGGTCGACAAGGAGGCCAACAACGCCGCCGTGCTGGGCGGTGAAGGCCCTATCACCACCAAAGAGAGCCGCCTGGCCATGGTGATGCCCACCAACGAAGAGCTGGTCATCGCCCGCGATGCCCTGAGCCTGGTCGGCTAAGGCCACCTCGCAGCGAATCAACGCCCGGCCCCTGCCGGGCGTTGTCATTTCCGGCGCCCAGTGAGCGGCCTGTCATTTGACATGACGGACCAGATACGTACCCTGACCGCAGTGTGATATTGCGGAGAGTGCGATGAAGAAGATGTTTTTCGACTGGCTTGCCAGTCTGGGAGTAGAGGTTACTGCCATGATGGCCCTGGTGATCGCCCTGGGGTTCATCGTGCTGACCGCCCTGGTGCTGCACCTGGTACTGCATCGCATCCTGCTGGTACGTCTGGTGGCTCTGCTCGGCAAGACCAAGCAGGTGTGGCTGCCGCCCCAGCTGCAGCAGCGGCTCTTCTACCGGCTCGCCTTCGTGCTGCAGGGGGCCGTGCTGCTGGGTCAGGCGGAGATCTGGCTGCCCAGGGCGTCCGACAGCCTGCAACTGATCGAACTGGTGGCCCAGCTCTGGATCCTGCTGTTCCTGCTGCTGGCGCTGTTCGCCCTGCTCGACTGCCTGCTGTCGGTGAGCCGCCATACCCGGCTCGGACGGGATCTGCCCCTGCGCGGCATCTTCCAGGGGGTGAAACTGGTGGCCAGCATCCTGGTGGGCATCCTGATGATCGCCCTGCTGCTCGGCAAGTCGCCACTCTTCCTGTTCAGCGGCCTGGGGGCCATGACTGCGGTCCTGATGCTGGTGTTCAAGGACCCCATCCTCGGCCTGGTGGCCGGGATCCAGCTTTCCGCCAACCGCATGCTGAGCGTCGGTGACTGGCTGCAGATGGACAAGTACGGGGCGGACGGCGAGGTGACCGACATCGGCCTCACCACGGTCAAGGTGTCGAACTGGGACAAGACCATCACCACCATCCCCACCTATGCCCTCATCTCGGACTCCTTCAAGAACTGGCAGGGGATGACCGAATCCGGCGGTCGGCGCATCAAGCGCAGTGTCAACATCGACATGACCAGCGTGCGCTTCCTCACCGCGGAGGAGCAGTTGCGGCTCAAGCAGGCCAGATTGCTGGCCCCCTATCTCAGCCGCAAGGAGCAGGAACTCAGCAGCTACAACCAGCAGCTCAGCGATGCCATCAGTTGCCCCATCAATGGCCGCCATCTCACCAACCTGGGGACCCTGCGGGCCTACCTCGATGCCTACCTGCGCGCCCACTCCGGCATTCGCAAGGACATGACCCTGATGGTGCGCCAGCTGGCACCGACCCCGGACGGCCTGCCGCTCGAGATCTACTGCTTCACGGCGACCACCGCCTGGGCCGAGTACGAGGGAATACAGGCTGATATATTCGACCACATATTTTCCATTATCGAGCAATTCCATCTACGCCTGCATCAGTCTCCAACCGGTTATGACATGCATGCTTGGAAAAATGGCTGATGCTGCTTTTCACGTGACATGGGGGAGGGGCGCCGCCCCTATTTAATCGCCGACCCGTCGCCACGTGGCGGTTGAAATTTGCAAGACAGAGGAGAAAAATGGCGGCCTTCTCGTCGCCCCGGGTGTGCAAGCCGCTCCCGGTCTGGCCAGAGTGCTGATCCATCCCCTTATCACAGGAAAGTTATGAAGCTCCTCCACAACACGGCGGCCGCCCTGTGCTGCGGTCTGATCCTGACCGCCATGCCCGCCTTCGCCATCGAATATGCCCTGCCTGCGGCCAACAGCCGCCTGGTGGGCGAGAACCTGGACTATGTGGTGTCGCCCGAAGAGGCCGGCCAGCCCCTGGAGGCGGCCGCCGCCAAGTTCCAGCTCGGCCTGACCAACATGCTGGAGGCTAATCCCAAGGCGGATCCCCTGCTGCTGCAGGCGGGCGAGAAGCTGGTCATCCCGCACCAGCTGATCCTGCCGGATGCCCCCCGTGAGGGCATAGTGCTGAACGTCGCCGAGATGCGCCTCTACTACTACCCGAAGGGCAAGAAGGTGGTGGAAGTGCTGCCCATCGGCATCGGCCAGCTCGGCACCGACACCCCGGAAGACTGGGTGACCAGCGTGCAGCGCAAGAAGGCGGGCCCGACCTGGACCCCTACGGCCAAGATGCACGCCGAGTACGCCGCCCGCGGCGAGACCCTGCCCGCGGTCTGGCCGGCCGGCCCGGACAACCCCATGGGGCTGTTCGCGCTCTACATCGGCAAGATGTACGCCATCCACGGCACCAACGCCCAGTTCGGCATCGGCCTGCGGGTGAGCCACGGCTGCGTGCGCCTGCGCAACGACGACATCGAGTACCTGTTCAAGCAGGTTCCGGTCGGTACCCGCGTCCAGTTCGTGAACCAGCCGATCAAGGCCTCTGTCGAGCCGGATGGCCGCCGCTATCTGGAAGTGCACCAGCCGCTCTCCCGCAACCAGGAGGAGTTCGACTCCAGCCTGCCGGCCCCGCTGCCCATGTCCACCGCGGTGACCCGTTTCATCGCCCACGCGGACAGCGACTCCCAGCTGGTCAAGCAGGCCCTGGAGCAGCGCAGCGGCATGCCCATCGCCATCAACCGCTGATCCCCGGTCCCGGATTGCGAGCCCCGGCCACTGTCGGGGCTTTTTTGTGTCTTCGGGGAGGGGATCGTCAGGGGAAATTCCTGGTTGGTTGGGATAAAATCCGGCCCTTATGGCTCTGAGTGGTTACTTGATTAGGTGTTAAACGTTTTCTGTGTGTTTTTTATTTGTTAAAAATGGTTGTGATCAGGCGATCTGCTGATTATTCTAGGCCGGTTTTTTAAGGAAGAGTCCGTCACAAGAACGGACACAGACGTCACATAACGGAGTTTTGAATGACAGCTAGCACCCCCATGCTCATCACCTTTCTGGTGTACATCCTCGGGATGGTGTTGATCGGCTTCATCGCCTATCGCGCCACCCGCAACTTTGACGACTACATTCTCGGCGGCCGCCGCATGGGGAGCTGGGTGACCGCCCTCTCCGCCGGTGCCTCCGACATGAGTGGCTGGCTCCTGATGGGCCTGCCTGGCGCCGTCTTCATCGGCGGCATCTCCGAGAGCTGGATCGCCATCGGCCTCATCATAGGTGCCTACTTCAACTGGCGCTGGGTCGCCGGCCGGCTGCGGGTCCACACCGAGAAGAACCGCAACGCCCTGACCCTGCCGGACTACTTCACCTACCGCTTCGAGGACAAGAGCCGGGTGCTGCGCATCCTCTCCGCCCTGGTGATCCTGCTGTTCTTCACCATCTACTGCGCCTCCGGCGTGGTGGCCGGCGCCCGCCTGTTCGAGAGCACCTTCGGCATGAGCTATGACACCGCCCTCTGGGTCGGTGCCGCGGCCACCATCACCTACACCTTCTTCGGCGGCTTCCTCGCGGTGAGCTGGACCGATACTGTGCAGGCGACCCTGATGATCTTCGCCCTGATCCTGACCCCGGTGTTCGTCATCATCGCGGTGGGCGGCATCGACACCGCCATGGTGGAGGTGGCCGCCAAGAGCGCCAGCAACCTCGACATGTTCCGGAACCTGGACTTCATCGCCATCGTCTCCCTGATGGCCTGGGGTCTCGGCTACTTCGGCCAGCCCCACATCCTGGCGCGCTTCATGGCGGCGGACTCCCACCACTCCATGGCCAGTGCCCGTCGCATCAGCATGACCTGGATGATCCTGTGCCTGGGCGGCGCCGTGGCCATCGGCTTCTTCGGCCTGGCCTACTTCGCCACCTTCGCCGAGCAGGCGACCGGCGTCACCGGCAACCCGGAGCGCGTCTTTATCGAGCTCTCCAAGATCCTGTTCAACCCCTGGGTCGCCGGCGTGCTGCTCTCCGCCATCCTGGCGGCGGTGATGAGTACCCTCAGCTGCCAGCTGCTGGTCTGCTCCAGCGCCATCACCGAGGATCTCTACAAGCCCTTCCTGCGCAAGAACGCCTCCCAGAAAGAGCTGGTGTGGGTCGGCCGCGCCATGGTGCTGCTGATCTCCCTCATCGCCATCGCCGTGGCCGTGAACCCGGAAAACCGGGTGCTGGGGCTGGTGAGCTACGCCTGGGCCGGCTTCGGTGCCGCCTTCGGCCCCGTGGTGCTGCTCTCCGTGCTCTGGTCGCGCATGACCCGCAACGGCGCCCTGGCGGGGATGCTGGTGGGCGCCCTGACCGTCATCGTCTGGAAGCAGTTCGGCTGGCTGGGGCTGTACGAGATCATCCCGGGCTTCGTCTTCGCCACCCTGGCCATAGTGGTGTTCAGCCTGCTGGACAAGGCCCCTTCCCAGGCCATGCTGGAACGCTTTGCCGATGCCGAGCAGGAGTTTCAGAGCCCCATGGCCGAGCCGATCGCGGTGAAATAACCCGCGCCATCCGTGACAAAAAGCCCCGCCATGGCGGGGCTTTTTTATGGGCAAAAAATGCCCATGGCAGGGGTTAGGCGGGGCGTCTGCCCAGCCGCCGCACATCCTGGCGGGCGGCGGCCCCGGCTTGAGTGAGCCAGCGCTGGCGGGCCGCCTCATCCGAGGTGTGGACGGGCCCCAGATGCTGGCGGTGGGTTAGCCGGATGCCACAGAGCCCGAGCACGGGCTGGTCCAGGGTACGCTCCACGGGGGCACCCTGCCACCAGCGGTAATACCAGGGGGGGCTGTCCATGGTGAGCAGCAGGCGCGCCGTCTTGCCGGCGAGCAGCCGCTCTGGGTGCGCCTTCCCCGGCTGGTAGCGAAAGGCGAAGCCCGGCAGCAGGGTGCGATCCAGCAGCCCCTTGAGCCGGGCAGGCAGGTGGCCCCACCAGACGGGGGCGACGATCACCAGGTGGTGGGCCTGCGCCAGGCTCTGTTGCACCGCCTGCAGATCGGGCTCGAGGGGCTGCGCCTCGTCATAGCCGTGGTGAAGATCCGGCTCGAAGGCGAGCCCTCCCACGTGATGCAGGGTGACGCGGGCGCCCCTCTCCTCGGCGCCGCGGGCATATTCCCGGGCGAGGGCGTGGCAGAGGCTGTCGGGTTTGGGGTTGCCGTTGAGAACAAGCAGGTTGGGGGTCATGGTATGGCTCCTTGAAGTGAGCCCCCATTACACCCCTTGTCCCATGGGACAGAGTCAAGCCACCTTGTGCCCCCGATCCGCGGCGGCGGGATGATCCCGCCCGTCGGGGGATTGCCGCGCCGGGGCGCCATAGCGGCAGGGGTGCTGCGCCAGCAGCGTGGCGCACTGGCTCAAGCCCTGATGCTGGCGTTGCAGCCGGGCGACCTCCGCCTCGATCTGCGCCAGCTTGTCCGCGATAAGCTGCTCCACCTTCTGCCAAGGGAAGTGATCGAGGCTGGTGACGCCCGCGAGCAGGGGAACCAGCTCCCCGAGCTTGCAGCCAAGCCGCTGGGCCTCGCGGATAAAGCCGACCCACTCCAGATCCTCGGCCCGGTAGACGCGATAACTGCCGCGCCGCCTGGGCTCGGGCAGCAGCCCGAGCTGCTCGTAGAGGCGGACCGCCTTTGGGGTGGTGCCCGCCAGCCGGGCAAATTCGCCGATATACATGGTGCTGCTCGCAAAGGGGGTGTGAGAGGGGCCCACTATAGGCCAGTGGCAGCGGGGAATGAATCCCCAGGGGGGAGGGGCGCCCCATCGGTGCAGCCCAGGGAGGATAACGGTGTGGATCTGTGACTTCACGCCGTGTCCCTGGCATTCCGTAGGTGCGGGATATGGCCGAGCTGACCTGCTATGGGGCCGCAACAGGCGCTGGTGGACAGGTGAACGCCACTATAAGCAAATATGGGGTCATTATCGGAAAACCCATAAATTGAGTTTATGGTGGCTCTGGAACGCCAGCCAGGGCCACCAGATAGCCGAAAAGGGCCCTCCAAGGAGATTTCCCGATCCTTGCTTATGTCGTGGCGGGGTTATAGACGATGCTCCAAATACGCTTCTCTATTCGAACCTACGGGGGGAATAGCGTATACCTGAAACTGTTTTGAGGCCTGTGTCAGGTAATAACGAGACCGGTATATTTTATTACTAATCCGTTTTTACACCGAATTTCTTAACTCGCCTTCTGTTAATTTCACTCTCTGAAGCAATTTTCCGTAGTGCCTCGGTCGCTCTTTTGGAGATCTCTTTTTGCTGCTCACTCGCGTTACCAAACTGGCCGAATCTCAAACAGGTTGTAACAAAAGTTGACAAAACATGACCAGTTTCAGATTTAAATATATCGTAGTATTCATCGACAGATGTTTTGGCTAATACCATTTCGTCATTTTGGCTCCAGCCATTTTTACCAGCTATATCTTCCAATACTTGTCTTGCTGTTTTAGTGATAATTGTTTGATTGTACACGTTGTTAAATTTACTTATTAACTCTTGGTCATTAATATCGCCAAAGACATTAGCTTCCTCCATATTGAATGTTTCAATATCGTCTTTTCTACTTTCTATATACAGGTCAATTATTTCAGATGCTTTGTCGTCCTCACCTAATTCTCTAAATAGTGTGACGGTGCCGTTCAAATTCAAAGGTGTGATGTATTTACAGTTTCTTTTGAAGCTGTCGTACAACCCATTAATGACTTCATCAGCATTGTCATTAAATGAGTCGTGATAAAGTTTCCAAGCATCCGAAAATGAATTTTCAGATTTTGATGCTATTAATTGTTGGTTTTTTTCTGATGCCTTTAATATGAACTCCTCTTCAATGAAATAACCTGTCTGGACAGCTTTGGCAACTACCAAATCAAGTTCATCTGTAAGCGTATAATTGTATGATTGAAGGATAACTTGCCATTTTTTCTGTTGCTCGTTGAGATCTTCATCACCTATGCCGAGCAATGTATAGCCTTTACTGGTTGTAAATTCTAAAGTTGGTATTTCCTCATTCGATGTTGAGAGGAAATAACACCATGTATATAAAACCAGTGAGTGCATCACCTGATCTGATATTTCTGGCTCGAAGCCTTTAGTAAGAGGAAGAGATAGAGTAACTAACCTCTCGATTTTTTTCAGGATGCGAATGTTTCTAATGCCTAGACTAGTAGTTAATTCCCTTAATCTAGAATAGTTAGGCGTTTTTTCAGAAAAAGCTATGGACGCACATTCTGCTGGAACAGGAGTAAATGCAAGTTCAATATCTATTACCTTTTCTCGATATTTTTCATAATCCTCTAGGCCTGTTTCTCCATCATTTAGAAGTAAAACTATTTTACATTTTTTTTGCTCTTTTAGTAGTGACACCAACCCCAACACATCTTTGATATCTAAACCCTTTCCTTTTCTTTCTAAATCATCAATGCAAATTAGAATGTTATTCAACGATAAGAATGAGACAGCCTCAATTGCCGGGGTGAATGATTTAATTATCGGGGTGCCTTTAAATAAGCTGAAAGAATTTCTGCCTAACGACTCGATTAGGCTTGTAGTATTGTTTTTGAACGTTTCAATACTAGCCTGAGTACCGATGATATCTCGTTTTATAACATTCTCAAAAATTGTATATTTAAAGGCGTCTAATGAATTAATACCAAAGAGAGAAACATAAGAATAGCGATCAGATTTTATTTTTCCTTTAGAATTAGCCTCTTCAAGAAATTGTTTCCAGCTAAAAGTTTTACCAACTCCCCACTCACCTTTGATAGCCATGACTTCAGGTTGTTCTGATGATAAAAAATAAAATATTTGATCTTTAATTACTTCAATAGACATAAATATTCCTTCAAAGATGCATACACCTTGTTAACCGAATTTTTGGGATGTCCACTATTTTTAACAAGGCGTAGTCACCTCGTTGCGTCATGGCTAGGCCCATATCACTTGAGCTCCATTCTTTTTCTAAAACCGAATTTCCACCGACCCCGCGCTGCGTGCTGCCTCGCCGTGATACACAGCTTCGATATTATTGCCGTCCGGGTCGAGCACAAAGGCGGCGTAATAGCCGGGGTGATAGACACGCTCGCCGGGGACGCCGTTATCCTGGCCGCCGTGGGCCAGTGCCGCCTGATAGAAGCGATCCACCGTGGCCCTGTCTTGCGCCTGAAAGGCGAGATGATGGCGGCCAGTCAGTGCGCCGAGCGCCGCAGGGCTGTCGATGGATGTGACAAACAGCTCGTCAGCCCAGAAGTAACCCTCACCCGAGCCGCCGATTGGCACATCGAGGGTGGCCAGTATGGCCCTGTAAAAGCGCTCGCTGGCGGCCAGGTCTTTCACCACCAGCTGGAGATGGTCGATCAGTCGACCCCGATGCAGTGCGTGCGTTTCCATACATTCACTCCACTCGACATAGTTGAATCAGTGACTTATCCCTTGCCAGTCGCGCCCTTTGGCGACGCTACCGCACTGGATCTCAGCCTCCAGCCTGCTGCGCGTTACCTGCGAGAGGGTTGGCATGGCTCATGGGGAGACTCCGACGAGGCGTGTGTTGCCAATTGGCTATATTATCGGCCCGCGAGCGAAGGGAAAGGGGGAAATGGCGAATTGCCGGGCAAGATCAACAAATGGACGCCAGCCCGAAAGCCTGGCGCCCGGGCCGGATTGATGAGAGGGGGCTGGGGATAGGTAAAAGGGGGCGAGTGGCCACCTTTTGCTGCCTGTACGGAAGTGGTTGCCCGGCCCCTGGCCGGGCGGGGGATCAGTTGCCCGGGAGCTCGTTGCAGACGAGGGGGAGCTGACCATGGCGCTCCAGCCTAGCGTCGCTCCCCTTGGTAAAGAGGGTGAGGTTTTGCCCCTCGTAGCGGGCGCCGCTGGCGCTGGGGGTCTCATAGGCGAGCACCTGCTGCTGGTTGTCCCCCTCGCTCAGGTTGATCATGGCGGCGGGCCGCTTGGCCTCGTTGTAGAAGTAGGTGGAGAGGGTGACATTGTTGCCGCACTGGTAATCGACCGGCGTCGGCACCCTCAGCTGGCCGCCCTTGATCTGCAGCTCGGTGATCCTCAACTGGTAGCTCTCTTCCACGCACTGGCGCAGGTCGCCCGCCTTCCAGCAGTCGTTGCGCCCCTTGATCCAGCCGCGCTGGATGGCGCGCTCCGTCTTCTGCTGCTCGGGGGAGAACCCGGCAATCGCCTTGGGATAGAGGGCTGACAGCTCGTTATCCAGCGCCGCCAGTCCGGCATCCTTGCAGATGAGGGTTTCGGCGGCGCCTTTTGCCTTGGTGCACTCGAAGGACGGGGTGGCCGCCGCGGCCAGCAGAGGGGAAAACAGCAGGGTGCCAAGCAAGATCTTGTTCATCCATAGGGTTCCAGCAAGGGGGGATTCCGCTACTAGAACATAATGGCACGAGGCCGCCGAGCGCTTTTTTGCGCCGGGCGGCCCTGCATTACAATCAGACGCCGGCCAGCGCCAGTGGCTGGCGGCTGCGCCACAGCCGCTCGTGGAAAAAGAAGAGCAGGGTGTTGATGGCAGGTTCGATCAGTGCCATCACGCCGCCGGTGAGCAGCTCGCCGCTCAACAGGAAGGCGACGCCGAAGGCCACCGAGAAGTGGACCAGGGCGAAGCTGCTGGTCTTGGCCTGCAGGCTGTGATCGGGTTTGAGCCTGTGCCAGCCAAGGTCGTGGAAGTAGAAGGCGACGGTGTTGACGGCGGGCTCGATGAGGGCGATCAGGCTGGCGGTCAGCAGCTCGCCGGTCAGCAGGTAAGCCACGGTGAAGGCGACACTGAAGTGCAAGATGGCGAAGCTGATGGTCTTTTTCATGGTGGTGTCTCCTCTGGCGATGAAGGCACTATCACCCAGAATCTCGCCAAATGAAAATCATTCTCATCTATCGGCGAAATAGAAAAAGCCTATCGACCGGCGAGCCCCACCGGATCGGGAGTTGCCTGGGGCCACAACGGCGCTAGAGTGTGCCTTTTGCCATGAAAAAGGAGCTTTCATGACCATCAATGCCAACATCTATGTGCTGTTTATCCTGCTGCTGATGATCGTCGTCGGCGTCCTGGCCTGGCGACTGGCCCGGCGCAAGAGCCGTCATCCCGTGCTTGTCACCGTCCTGTGCGTGCTGCTCTGCCTGGCCCCGCCCTTCGCCCTGCTGGCGCTGCTCATTCTGGCGCTGTGGCGGGATATGCCCGCAGGAGCGGATGCCAGGCAAGCCTAGTCCCCTCAGCCGCAGCAATAGAAAAGCCCCTTGCGGGGCTTTGTCGTGTTTGCAGCGGATGAACAGTCAGGCCTCGGCCTTGTTCAGCCACTCCACCCTGTACTGGGCGCCGGCGCCCTGGGCCAGCTTGGCGCACAGGGGCTTGAGGAAGGCTTCTATCTGCTCGTCCAGCATCCAGGGGGGGCTGACGATGAGCATGCCGGAGCCGTTCATGCCCCAGTCGGCAGTCTGGCCGGCCACTTCCAGCTCGGCGACCAGGACGTTGCCGAAGTTCTCCCGCTTGATCGCCTTGAGCATGTCGCGGGACTTGTCCGCCTCCTGCCCCAGGATGGGATACCAGAGGGCATAGATGCCGGTGGCCCAGCGCTTCTGCGCCTTCTTAAGGGTGTCGACCACGGCGAAGTAGTCTTCCTTGAGCTCATAGGGCGGGTCGATCAGCACCAGGCCGCGGCGCGGGGTGGGGGGCAGCAGGGCCACCAGCCCCTCGAAGCCGTCGCGATGGTGCACGGCGACGCGGGGGTAGTACCCCATGTTGGCGCGCAGATCCTCCACCTCGTTGTTGTGCAGCTCCATCAGCGCCAGCTTGTCCTGCTCGCGGAGAAGGCGGCGCGACAGCTCGGGGGAACCCGGGTAGTAGTGCAGCTCGCCGCTCGCATTCATCTCCTCGATGACGCCCAGATAGGGGGCCATGGCGGACCACTGGGCCCGCTCGTCCCACAGCCGACCTATGCCGTCGGCGTATTCCGCCTTCTTCTGGGACCAGTCGCCGCGCAGGTCGTAGAGACCGCCACCGGCATGGGTGTCCAGCACGATGAAGGGTTTCTCCTTCTTCTTGAGGGACTCGATGATCAGGGCCTGGACGGCGTGTTTCAGCACGTCGGCGTGGTTGCCGGCGTGAAAGGCGTGGCGGTAGCTCAGCATATGAGATCTCTGAGGGGGCCCTGCTGGGCTCCCAGTAACGATAGATAGTTCGACAGGTTGTGGCTGTCGCCGCGAAACAGGGTGAGGGCGCGCAGGGTCTGCAGCAGGACTCCCTGTTGCAGCCTCTCCAGCTCCAGTTCGTGGGCCAGCATGGTCTGGTACTCGTCGTCGGCCAGCCTGGCCTTGGCCTGCTGGCGCAGGGTGCGCCAGGGGATCAGCACCGCCTCGGTCTGCACCAGGGCCGGTTGCAAGTCCGTGAGGTCGACCGGGATGCGGAGCAGATCCAGGTGGTGCAGCAGCAGGGCCAGGTTGACGTTGCCCCCCAGCGTCTGGACATGGAGCCAGTCCTGGCTGCGCTGGCCATAGGCCCCAGTGCTCCACGCCCAGAAGTCGGGCGGGCTGGGCAGCTCGTGGGCCTGCACTCGGGTGCCTTCCATCCGCTGTGTGTCACGCAAAGAAGGCTTGCTCCATGGCTTCCAGCTCCTCGGAGAGGCTCATCCACTCCAGCTCGACGTTTTCCAGCTCCTCCTTGAGGGGGCCCTGGGACTTGAGCAGCTCGGAGAGTTTGCCCTTGGCGCCCTCCTCGTAGATGGCCGGGTCGGCCAGCTGCTGCTCGATGTCGGCGAGCCTGCCCTGCAGCTTCTCCATGGCGGCCTCGAGCTTCTCGAGCTTCTGGCGAAGCGGCCGGGTCTGCTGGCGGAACTGGGCCTCGAGGCGCTTCTGATCCTTGCGCGCCACCGCCGAGTTGGCGGAGACGGGGCCGTCCACCGGCTTGGCGTTCGCCTCCTTCTCCTGCTCGCCGAGCCACTTGTGGTAGTCGTCGAGATCCCCATCGAACGGCTCGACCCGGCCACCGTGGACCAGGTAGAAGTCGTCGGTGGTGGTGCGCAGCAGGTGCCTGTCGTGGGAGACCACCACCATGGCCCCTTCGAACCCTTGCAGCGCCATGGTCAGGGCGTGGCGCATCTCCAGATCCAGGTGGTTGGTCGGTTCATCCAGCAGCAGCAGGTTGGGCTTTTGCCAGGTGATGAGGGCCAGCACCAGGCGCGCCTTCTCGCCGCCGGAGAAGGGGGCCACCTTGTCGAGCACCTTGTCGCCGTGAAAGCCGAAGCTGCCGAGGTAGTTGCGAAGCTCCTGCTCGGTCTTGTCCGGGGCGAGGCGCACCAGGTGATCGAGCGGGGAGTCGTTCAGGCGCAGGGTCTCGAGCTGGTGCTGGGCGAAGTAGCCGATGCTGACCCCGGCGCTCACCTCCAGCTTGCCCGACAGCGGCGGATTGCTGCCCGCCAGCATCTTGATAAAGGTGGACTTGCCGGCGCCGTTGCGCCCCAGCAGGCCGATGCGCGACCCCGGCACCAGGTTCAGCTTGATCTTCTCCAGGATCACCTTGTCGCCGTAACCGGCGCTGAGGTTCTCCATGGCGATAAGGGGCGTCGGCAGGGCCGAGGGCTCGCGAAACTCGAAGCTGAACTCGGAGTCGGCGTGGGCGGGCAGGATCTTCTCCATCCGCTCCATGGCCTTGAGGCGGCTCTGGGCCTGCCGGGCCTTGGAGGCCTTGTAGCGGAAGCGGTCCACATAGGATTGCATGTGGGCCATCTCCCGCTGCTGCTTCTCGTACATGGATTGCTGCTGGGCGAGCTGCTCGGCGCGCTGCAGCTCGAAGTCGGAGTAGCCGCCGCTGTATTCGTTGAGCTTGCCGTTCTCGATGTGGATGATGCGATTCACCACGGAGTCGAGGAAGTCCCGGTCGTGGGAGATCAGCACCAGCGTGCCCTGGTAGCTCTTGAGCCACTTCTCCAGCCAGATGACGGCGTCCAGATCCAGGTGGTTGGTCGGTTCATCCAGCAGCAGCAGATCGGAGCGACACAGCAGCGCCTGGGCCAGGTTCAGGCGCATGCGCCAGCCGCCGGAGAAACTTCTCACCGGCGAGTCGAGCTGATCGCCGCCAAAGCCCAGGCCGTGCAGCAACTCGGCGGCGCGCGCGCGAATGCTGTAGGCGCCTATGGTGTCGAGCCTGCCGTGCAGCTCGGCCACCAGCAGACCGTTGTCATCCTGCTCGGCGTTGGCCAGTTCGGCCTCCAGGGCGCGGAACTCCTTGTCGCCGTCGATCACGTACTCCAGGGCGGAGCACTCCAGCGCCGGGGTCTCCTGGGCGACGCCTGCGATCTGCCAGCCGGCGGGCAGGCTGAAGCTGCCGTTGTCGATGGCCAGCTCGCCCCGCACCAGTGCAAAGAAGGTGGACTTGCCACAGCCGTTCTTGCCCACCAGACCCACCTTGTGGCCGGGGTGGATGGTGGCGGACGCGTTGTCCAGCAGCGTGCGGCCGCCGCGGATCAGTTCGATTTGACTGGCAACTATCATGGATGGGTCTGCTTGGCTCGAGTGAAGGAGGAAAACTGGCGCGGATCTTACGTGAAATGACACAAATTTGCACTTGAGGGCGGGAGGGATGGCTGAGGCAGGAAAAACGTGTCATAACAGAGACATCTGGTGGCAGGAGGCTGACCATGCTGATTAAAGAGATCATGACGACCCGGGTGGCGACCGTTTCCATGGACGACAGGCTGAGCGTCATCAAGGAGATCTTCGAGCAGGCCCACTTTCGCCACCTGCTGGTGGTGGAGGATGAGGTGCTGGTGGGGGTCATCTCGGACCGGGATCTGCTGCGCGCCATCAGCCCCTATCTCGACACGGATGCCGAGATGAACCGGGACACCGAGACCCTCAACCGGCGGGCCCACCAGATCATGAGCCGCCACCCCATCACCATCTCCCCCGAGCTATCCCTGCAAGACGCCGCCGCCATCATGCTGCAGCAGCACGTCTCCTGCCTGCCGGTGCTGGAGAACGGCGCCCTGGTCGGCATAGTGAGCTGGAAGGATCTGTTGAAGGTCATGCGCGGCTGGCAACCCGCCTGAACGAGCCCGAACGAACCGTACACGCCCCCTGGCAGGTCCATCCGTCCTCTTTATCGAGTGTTCAATCTGTCATTGAAATAAATGACAGCTTTTTTGTTTGTGCATCTTCATTCAGCTAGTTTTAAGTTCTGCTGATTATTGTTGTCACGACGCCTGGCGTCGTGGGCAAACGGTTCATGCCATGTTTTTGGAATTAATCGTTCCCCGCTTCAGTTCCCATCAAGGTTTCCGGATCTACTTTAGGCCATCGGAACATAGACCCGATCATAAACGACCGAGCACAGGTCTGACAGAGAGTGTTTACACCAGAGGAACGAACAATGAAAAAGACAGCATTGACGATGGCCATCTCCAGCCTGCTGCTGGCCGGTGGTGCACAGGCTTCTACCGTATACAACCAGGACGGTACCAAGCTTGATATCGGTGGTCGTGTTCAAGGCATGTATTACGGCAGCGACAACGACGACGAGAGCGGCGACCAGAGCTACCTGCGTCTGAACATCGCTGGCGAGACCCGCATCAACAACGAAACCGTCGCCAACGGTTTTGTGCAGTACAACGTACCGACCAACAGCTCCGACAATGAGCTGCGTTATGCCTATGTTGGCATCAAGAACGATCGCTTCGGTGCCTTCAGCTACGGTCGTCAGGACGGCCTGATTGCCAAGGCGGTCAACGACTACACCGACGTCCTGCCGGAGTGGGGCGGTGATGGCCTGGGCAAGGGGACCGAAGTCTTCGGTACCGGCCGTACCAACGGTCTGGCCCAGTACATCTACACCTTCGACGGTCTGGTGCTGGGTGCCCAGTTCACCGGCGAGAACGAAGCGCAGAACGAGAGCGATTCCAGCTGGACCCGGGGCTCCGAAGAGGGTTACGCCCTGTCCGCCAACTACAACTTCGACATGGGCATCAGCCTGGGTCTGGCCTATAACCAGGCTGGCAAGACGGCCGATCAGGCTGCCAAGACCAACTTCGGTGGCAGCGAAGACGCCAAGCTGACCGCCGTCGGCATCAAGTACAACGCCAACAACCTGTACGCCGCCGCGACCTATGCCTACGGTGAAAACCACGTCTATGTGAACCAGGCCGGCAACGACGGCTATGCCTCCGAGAGCAACGGCTACGAAGCCGTGGTGCAGTACACCTGGGGTCAGTGGAAGCCGTCCCTGGCGTATAACCGCCTGGACGTGAAAGATTCCGACCAGAACCTGGATGACACCCTGACCGAGTACGTCTCCATCGGTGCCTGGTACAACATCAACGAGAACTTCGACATCTACGTTGACTACAAGGCCAACCTGCTGAGCAGCGAAGGGTCCGACGGTTACAACAAGTTTGGCCAGAACACCGACGACGTCGTTGGCGTGGCCATGCAGTACCACTTCTAAGTCATTCCCTGACTGCCTGCTGTATATTGTTGACCGGCCGCATTGCGGCCGGTTTTTTTATGGGTTTTATTGAGCGCAAGGGGTCGCGGGGCGGATCCGGGGTTCAGCATTCTCCCTTGCTGGTCGATACCCTTGTGGTAGGGCGCAGGGCCGCCGTATGGTCCTGTGACGGAGGCGGCGATGGGGCGAGGATCACGCCCCGTGGTCAAGAGCCTATCTTTCCTCGACCCTTTTCATTATTTCTATAGGGACTCGCGTCGCCCAGGCAGGGGAGGGCGAGTCTGGTTGGCATCTTGCAACCCCTTGGGGGCGGCACTCGGGAAACGGACGTAAGGGCTTTATATGGCGAGCATATTGGATTCAGTGGATCAACGTACCCAGCTGGTGGGGGAGAATCGCCTGGAGCTGTTGATGTTCCGTTTGGGGGGCCAGCAACTCTTTGCGATCAACGTCTTCAAGGTGCGGGAGGTGGTCAAGCTGCCCCACCTCAACAAGATGCCGGGCGCCCATCACAACATCAGCGGCGTGGCGAACATCCGCGGCGTCTCCATCCCCGTCATCAACCTGCGCGGGGCCATCGGCATGCGCCCCATGGCCATCGACCATGAGTCCAACCTCATCATCACCGAGTACAACCGCACCATTCAGGGGTTCCTGGTGGGACAGGTCGCGCACATCGTCAACATGACCTGGAAGGACATACTGCCGCCCCCCCGTTCGGCGGGCCGATCCAACTACCTGACCGCCATCACCCGCGTTCCGGAGGGGGGCGTCGACCAGATCGTCGAGATCATCGACGTGGAGAAGGTGCTGGCCGAGATCATCACCTATGACGTGCGCATCTCGGCCGAGGTGCTGGACGAGGAGATCCTGCCCCAGATGCAGGGACGCAGAGTGCTCATCGTCGACGACTCCAGCACGGCGCGCAACCAGGTGCGCGAGACGCTCGCCCAGCTCGGACTCGAGGTGATCGAGTGCCAGGATGGTCTGCAGGCGCTCAAGCTGCTCAAGGGGTGGTGCGACGGGGGCAGGAAGGTGACCGACGAGATCATGCTGATGATCACGGATGCCGAGATGCCGGAGATGGATGGCTACCGGCTCACCCACGAGGTGCGCAGCGATCCGCGCATGTCCGATCTCTTCATCACCCTCAACACTTCCCTGAGCGGCAACTTCAACGAGGCCATGGTCAAGAAGGTGGGATGCAACCGCTTTATCTCCAAGTTCCAGCCCGATCTGCTGGTGGACGTGGTACAGGAGCGGATGCGGCAGATCCTGGGGCGCTGAGCCTGGGCCCTGATCGGCAACCGACGAGCACTAAGCCCCCGCCCTGGCGGGGGCTTTGCGTTGGGCTACTGGGTCAGCAGGGGCTCGATGAAGCGGGCGACCTTGTCGCGGATCTGGGGCTGGGCCGCCGCCGTCGGGTGAAGCCCATCGTTCATCATGAGTTCAGGGCGCAGCACAATATCATCCAGAAAGAAGGGCATCAGCGGCAGGTCGTTGGCCTGCGCCAGCTCAGGGAAGATCTGCTCGAACTGCTGCAGATAGCGTGCGCCATAGTTGCGGGGCAGCTGGATCTGGGTCAGCACCGTCTTCGCCTGGCTCGCCTTGGCCAGCGCCACCATCTTGGTGAGGTTGGCCCGGGTGATGGCGGGAGAAAACCCGCGCAGGCCGTCGTTGCCGCCGAGTTCGATCAGCACCCAGTCCGGCTTGTGGGTCTCGAGCAGGGCGGGCAGGCGGGCCAGCCCGCCCTGGGTGGTTTCACCGCTGATGCTGGCGTTGATGAGCCTGTGTTCCCCGCCCTGCTGCTGCCATTTTTCATTGAGCAGGGCAGGCCAGCTCTGTTCGGCCTTCATCTGATAGCCGGCGCTCAGGCTGTCGCCCAGCACCAGCAGGGTCTGGGCCTGGACAGAGGCTGCCCAGCACCACAGGCAGCTCACGGCAAACAAGAGACGCATCATGCATTCAACTCCCAAGATCTATTGTCATTACAGGTTCAGGCAAACAGGAAACCCAAGATGAGTTCAACGCCCATTATCACCGTCAGGGGGCTCGGCAAAACCGTTCGCCTCGGCCAGGAAAGTCTCACCATCCTTGAAGGGATCGATCTGCAAGTCAATACCGGCGAGACACTGGCGCTGGTCGGCGCGTCCGGTTCCGGCAAGTCCACCCTGCTCGGCCTGCTGGCCGGCCTCGACCTGCCGAGCTGTGGCGAGATCGAGATCCTCGGTCAGTCCCTGACCCGG
This sequence comes from Aeromonas sp. XH, assembly GCF_033348475.1. Classification (NCBI taxonomy): domain Bacteria; kingdom Pseudomonadati; phylum Pseudomonadota; class Gammaproteobacteria; order Aeromonadales; family Aeromonadaceae; genus Aeromonas; species Aeromonas sp. XH. The sequence goes on from NZ_CP137630.1 coordinate 846,211, forward strand.
CTGGACGAGGAGGGACGCGCCAGACTGCGCGCCGATCAGGTGGGCTTCGTGTTCCAGTCCTTCCTGCTGCTGCCCACCCTGAGCGCCCTGGAGAACGTCATGCTGCCGGCGGAGCTGCGCGGCGAGACCGACAGCGAGCCCCGTGCCCGCGCGCTGCTTGCCCAGGTCGGGCTGGCCGAGCGGCTGCACCACCTGCCGCCACGCCTCTCCGGCGGGGAGCAGCAGCGGGTCGCCATCGCCAGGGCCTTCATGACCCGCCCCAGCCTGCTGTTGGCGGACGAGCCCACCGGCAACCTCGACAGCAAGACGGGGGAGACGGTGATCGAGCTGCTGTTTCGCCTGAACCGCGAGCACAACACCACGCTGGTGGTGGTGACCCACGACCATGAGCTGGCAAAGCGCTGCCAGCGGCAACTGGTGATGGCGGCAGGGCGGCTGCAGTCGGACTCCGGCGCCGTGGTGGCCGCCCGGGTCGGGGAGTTGTCATGAGTCAGCGAAAGCAGGGATTCACGCCATCGCGCAAGCCGGTGCGGGCTAGGAGGTGTACGTCATGAGTCAGTGGCGACTGGGATTGACATTGCTGCGCCGGGAAGGGTTCAGCGGCGAGCTGACCCCCCGGCTTGTGCTGGCGTCGGCGGTGAGGGGGGAGTCATGAGTCACTGGCGACTGGGATTGACATTGCTGCGCCGGGAAGGGTTTAGCGGAGAACTGCGCTGGTTTGTGTTGGCGCTGGCGCTGAGCGTGGCCTGCGTGCTGAGCGTGGCCCTGGTGGCGGACCGGCTGGATGCGGGGCTCAAGGCGTCGGGGCGCGACTTCATCGGGGCGGATCAGGTGCTGCGCTCCGCCACACCGGCGCCTGCCGACTGGCTGGCGCGGGCGAGTCAGGAGGGATTGGCCGTGCAGACCACGGTCAGCTTCAACAGCATGCTGTTTCACGGCGACGGCCTGCAACTGGCCTCCATCCGCGCCGTGCCGGGGGACTTCCCCTTCTACGGCAAGCTGGAGCTTAATCCCCAGCGCGCCCCTGTCCCCGGCGAGATCTGGCTCTCCGCCCGGGTGATGCTGCTGCTCGGCGCCAAGGTGGGGGACGAGCTGGAGGTCGGCAACACCCGGCTGAGGGTGGCCGGCGAGCTGGGCCAGGAGCCGGATCAGGGCTTCAGCCCCTTCCAGATGGCGCCGCGGGCCCTGATCCACAGCGCCGATGTGGAGGCGACCGGCGCCCTCCTGCCGGGCAGCCGTCAGCAGTGGCGCTACCTCATCAAGGGCTCCCGGGAGGGGATAGCCCGCTATGAGGCCTGGCTCGGCCCCAAACTGACCGCCGGGCAGAAGCTGATCAAGCCGGACGACGAGGGCTCCCAGGTCGGCAAGCCCCTGGCCAATGCCGAGCGCTTCTTCCGCCTGGCGTCCCTCGCCGGCGTGCTGCTGGGGGCGCTGGCCATGGGCATAGCGGTGCGCCATTTCGCCGAGCGCCAGACCAACATGGTGGCGCTGCTCAAGACGCTCGGCGCGTCGCGGCGCACCCTCTGGCAGCTGATGGGCACCTTGCTGTTCTCCCTCACCCTGGCGGGGGCGATCATGGGCCTGGTGGCGGGGAGCGCCATGCAGTGGCTGACGCTGCAACTGCTGGGGGACCTGCTGCCGGCGGATCTGCCGCCTCCCTCCTGGCGGCCGTTCGCCCTGGGGATCGCGGTCGCCTTCTTCATCACCCTGCTGCTGGCGTTCGTGCCCTTCCTTCGCCTGCTCAAGGTGCCGCCGCTGCGGGTGCTGCGCCGTGAGCTGGAGGCCGGGATCCCTCCCTGGCTGACGGTGCCGGTGGGCCTGATCGGCCTGTTCGCGCTGGTGTGGGGCTTCACCGCGGACGTCCGGCTGGCGCTCGGCCTCATCGGCGGCATGGGGGTGTTGATGCTGCTGCTGGCGCTGCTCGCCTCCGGGCTGCTGCGCCTCGGCAGCCGGCTCAAGGGGCCTCATGCCTTGCGGCTCGCCATCAGCCACCTCTCCCGGGAGCGTGGCAGCGGCCTGTTCCAGCTGGCAGGCTTCGCCCTGGCGCTCATGCTGTTCGGGCTGCTGTGGGCGGCGCGGGTCGATCTGCTCGAGGACTTCTCCGCCCGCCTGCCCGCCGATGCTCCGAACCGCTTCCTGGTCAACGTGGCCGATGAGGAGCGCGACAGCATTCTGGCCGACCTGCAGCGGGCCGGCGCCATCACCTCGGACTTCTATCCCATGGTGCGCGGACGCCTGACCAGGATAGCGGGGGAGGCCGTGGGGGAGGATGCGGCGCGGGAGGGGGTGGACAGGGAGCTCAACTTCACCACCACCACGACCCTGCCCCCCGACAACAGGGTGACGTCCGGCCAATGGCTCGCCGGCAAGGGGGAGGTCTCCGTCGACGAGGCGCTGGCGGAGCGGCTCGGCATCGCGCTGGGGGATGTGCTCGGCTTCACCATAGAGGGGCGGGCGTTCGAGGCCAGGGTGACCAGCCTGAGATCCATCAAGTGGGACAACATGAGGCCCAACTTCTACATGATCTTCTCGCCGGACGTGCTGGCCCCCTTCTCCCAGACCTGGCTCGGCAGCTACCGCCTGCCCGCCCGGCTGGCCGAGCAGGGACGCCGCGCCGAGGTGGAGATCATCCGCCACCACCCCACGGTGAGCCTCATCGACGTGGAGGATCTGATCGCCAGGCTGACCCTGGTGTCCGATCAGGTGAGCCGGGCCCTGGGGCTGATGCTGGGGCTGGTGACGGTGGCCGCCCTGCTGGTGCTGCTGACCCAGACCCAGGCCAGCATGGCCCATCGGCGCCGGGAGCTGCTCTTGATGCGCACCCTGGGGGCGGGCAGCGCCCTGCTCGAGAAGATGCTGCGCTGGGAGCTGGTGGCGAGCGGCGCCCTGGCGGGGCTCTGCGCCGCCATGGTGGTGGAGCTCTGCTCCTTCGGCCTGCAGTGGTGGTGGCAGGATGCCCAGTGGCAGTTCCACTGGGCCATCTGGGCCGGACTCCCCCTGCTGGGAGCCCTGCTGGTGACCCTGGCCGGGCAGGGCATGCGCCGCCAGCTGCTGGCGGGCACCCTGAGCGACAGACTCAGGGGGCTGGGGCAGGGGCTGCTCTGAGGCAGACGACAATCCCGACTTCGGTCGGGATTTTTCATGGGGTCAGCGCGGGGAGCGCAGCAGGTCGGCCAGGGCCTCGGGCAGGGCCGGATAGGTGAAATGGAAGCCTGCCTGCTGCAAACGGACGGGGAGCACCTGCTGGCCGGTGAGCAGCAGATCCGCCGCCTCTCCCATCAGGAGGCGCAAGAGGGGCGCTGGCACGAAGAAGAGGTGTGGGCGATGGAGCGTGGCGGCCAGGGTCTGGCTGAACGCGCGATTGCTGACGGGCTGCGGGGCCGTGCCGTTGAAGATGCCGTCGCACTCGTCGTGCTCGATGAGGAACAGCATGGCGCGTACCAGATCCTGCACGTGGATCCAGCTCATCATCTGGGTGCCGCTGCCCATGGGGCCGCCGAGGCCGAGCCGATAGGGGGGCAGCATTCTGGGCAGGGCCCCTCCCTCCATGCCGAGCACCAGGCCGATGCGCACTATGCAGACCCGGGTCTGGGGCGTGCGGGCCTGCAGGGCCAGCTGCTCCCACTGCTGGCAGAGGCGGTGGGTGAACTCGTCGTGGGGCGTCTGGCACGTTTCATCCAGCGGGGCATCCCCCTGGCGACCATACCAGCCGATGGCGGAGGCATTGAGCAGCAGCCTGGGGGGCGTGCCGGAGAGCTTGATGAGATCCACCAGCTGTTCGGTCAGCAGCCAGCGGCTGTTGCACAGCAACTGCTTGCGGGATTCGCTCCAGCGTCCGGCGGCGATGGGCTCGCCGGCCAGATTGATGACGATGTCCACGTCGTTGAGATGATCCAGCCTGTCCAGGCTGTCGAGCAGGGTGACGTCGTGACCGAGCAGATCATAGGCCCGGCTGCCCTGGCGGGTCAGGACCACTACCTCGTGTGCCACCTTGAGGTGCGCCACCAGGCGGCGACCGATGAACCCCGTGCCTCCCGTGATCAGTATCTTCATGTGCTGCCTCCCCCGACCCTGTTGGCTCTACTCTAGAGGCTGGGGGCTGGATGGACAAGGTCCTGTTTTTATAAGCATTATAATTTCCGCTGGCCAGGGGGCGCGGGGCTGGCCCCGCGGCCACCTGTCGGCGATGATCCGGGCCGGCTCGGCATCCCGAGTCTCCTTCGTGCTTGCCAAGCGAGCACCAGCGGGTACACTTGTGCGCTTTTTCGCCATGACCATGAGGGCTCTTATGCCATTTCGTCGTTTAAGGGTGCGTCAATTCTATATCAGGCTGCTGTGCGCCTTGCTGGCCGGCCTGCTGCCCATGGTGCTGGGGCTGGCCATCGTCACCTGGCAGACCGCCAACGGCGTGAGACAGGATGCGGTGGAGCGGCTGGAGCATGCCAGAGTCATGTTCGACCGCACCCTGGACAACGCCCGGCAGGCGGCGTCGGCCCTTGCCGGCAGCCTGGACAAGCCCTGTCTCGAGGTGGTGCAGGGGCTGCGGGATCAGGTGGCAACGGTGCCAGACGTGCGCAGCGTCAACCTGGCCAGGGGCGATACCATCTACTGCTCCTCCCTCTATGGCCCGGTCAGCGGCAAGTTCTCGCGGGACGACTATGTGGGCGGCAGGCTCGATCTGATGAAGGGCAACCCGGTCACGCCCAATCGCCCTCTCATCGTCTACCGGGAGGCGGCGGGGGAGTTCAGCGTGCTGGTGGGGGTCGACGGCTACTACCTGCTCAACATACTGGACATGCTGAGCCGCAACTCGCCCCTCGGGCTGGTGGTGGGTCAGCAGATGCTTCTGCGGGACAGCCGGCTCACCGACCGGCTCATTCCCGAGGAGAGCCAGGGTTACCTCGAGCAGGCCTCGACCAGATATCCGTTCAAGGTGGTGACCAGGGTGTCGCTCAATGAGTACGGCGCCCACATCTGGGACTACTCCAAGGTCGGCGTCATCTTCTATCCCCTGCTGGGGCTGCTGCTCGGGGTGGGGGTCTTCTGGCTGATGGGGCGCCCGACCTCGCCGGTTCAGGAGCTGAAGCGGGCGCTGGATCAGCAGGAGTTCATCCCCTACCTGCAACCCGTGGTGACCGGGGACGATGCCCACTGGAGCGGCTGCGAGGTGCTGATGCGCTGGCAGCATCCCCGTCAGGGCATGATCTCGCCGGATCGCTTCATCCCCATGGCGGAGGAGTGCGGCCTCATCGTGCCCATGACCCGCTTCCTGATGATGCAGGTGCGAGAGGCCTTTGCGCCCCTGGTGGAGACGCTGCCAAGGGGGTTTCACTTCGGGTTCAACATCAGCGCGAGCCACTGCAAGGATCTGAGCCTGGTGGAGGATTGCCGGGACTTCATCAACGCCTTCAGGGCCAACCCGATCAAGCTGGTGTTGGAGCTGACCGAGCGGGAGCTCATCGTCGCGGACGAGACCACGGACCAGCTGTTTGCCGAACTGCACGCCCTCGGCGTCTTCATCGCCATCGACGACTTTGGCACAGGCCACTCCAGCCTCACCTATCTGCAGACCTTCCAGGTCGACTTCCTCAAGATCGATCAGAGCTTCGTCGGCATGATAGGGTCGGACGCCCTCTCCAGCCACATCGTCGAGAACGTCATCGATCTCGCGACCCGGCTCGGGCTGCAACTGGTGGCGGAAGGGGTGGAGAACCAGGTGCAGGCCGACTACCTGCGGGCGCGCCAGGTGACCTTCCTGCAGGGCTATCTCTTCGGCAGGCCCATGCCCATGAAGCACTTTGCCGGCCTGCTGGCGAAGGGCGGGTCCTGAGGCCGAACGGGGGACGAAAAAAAACCAGCGACCGGGTCGCTGGTTTTTTTATGGCCGGTCGGCTCAGAGCATGCGGGCGAGGGCGCGGCACAGGCGCTTGATGCCCTCTTCCGTGGTCGCTTCGTCCACGCAGGAGAAGCTCAGACGCAGGGTGTTCTGGATCTCGGGGCGCACGTAGAAGGGGGCGCCGGGCACGAAGGCCACCTTCTCCTTGATCGCCTCGTCGAACAGGGCCATGGCGCTGACGCTGGATGGCAGGGTCAGCCAGAGGAACATGCCCCCCTCGGGGCGGGTGTAGCTGACGCCGGGCGGGCAGTGACGGGCCAGGGCGGCCTCCATGGCGGCACGCTGGCGGCCGTAGACCTCCTTGATCTTCTCCAGATGGGCATCCAGCGAGTTGTCGGTCAGGAAGCGGTGCAGCACCTGCTGGCTGAAGGCGTTGCTGTGCAGGTCGGTGGCCTGCTTGGCGATGGTGACCTTCTTGCGCAGCCAGTCCGGCACCAGCATCCAGCCCAGGCGGAACGCGGGCACCACCGTCTTGGAGAAGGAGCCGAGCAGCACTGTATTGTGGGGGGCCAGCTTGGCGACGGGGGGCAGGTGCTCCCCTTCGAAGCGCAGCTCGCCATAGGGGTCGTCTTCCACCATCAGCAGCTCGTGGCGCACCAGGCGCTGTGCCAGCGCCTCGCGGTTGGCACGGCTGTAGGAGACGCCGCTCGGGTTCTGGAAGTTCGGAACCCCGTACAGCAGCTTGGCATTGGACCCCTGCTCCAGCAGCGCATCCAGCGCGGCCAGATCCAGTCCCTCCTCTCCCAGGGTGATGGGCTTGAAGGTCGGCTGGTAGACGGAGAACGCCTGGATGGCGCCCAGGTAGCCCGGCTCCTCGATGATGAGATCCTGCCCCTCGTCGATCAGCACCTTGCCCAGCAGATCCAGCGCCTGCTGGGAGCCGCTGGTGATCAGGATGTTGTCAGGATTGACGGCCATGCCGTGGCGGCTCAGGTAGCGGTCGGCGATGAACTGGCGCAGCGGGGCGAAGCCCTCGGTGGTGGCGTATTGCAGCGCGGCGGCTCCCTGCTCGCGCAGCACGTCCTGGCACGCTTGCTCGATGGCCTTGACCGGGAACAGATGGGGGTTGGGCAGGCCGCCGGCGAAGGAGATGATCTCCGGATTGGCGGCGACTTTGAGGATTTCACGGATAAAGGAAGGCTCGACCTTCTCGAAGCGCTGGGCAAAAAACGGCTGCATAGGGTTCTCTCTGACTAGGTGGCGGTCGCTCCATTCAACCGCCAGGTTATCCGTTTGTATCAGATTTCAGAAATGAGGCAATGGCTGTCACAAAAATCCATAAAAAAGGGCAGGTTTGACACCTGCCCGAATTTTATCGCTTCAACACTGGCCGGGGGCGCAAAAAGCCCTGCCGGAGCGCCCTGGGATCAGAGCCCGGGTTCCTTCAGGAAACGGATCATCAGATCGGTGTTGGCCCCGAGCTGCTGCTCTATGCGGCCCGGGAAGAGCTCCGCCATCCTGTCGAGGCGGTCGTGCTCGGTATGCCAGATCTTGCCCCACTGGGTCTCGCTGTCCCGATCGCAGGCGCTCTTGGTGGCATCGTCGTAGCAGTCCCACAGCGCCGGGTTGGTGCTCTGGGAGTAGCCGTCATAGCCGGCCTCGCCGTTGATGGTGAAGTTGGTGGCCTCCACATAGGCGATGGGCACCCCGAGGCAGGCAAAGGGCGCGTGATCGGACCAGCTGCCGGTCTCCCCCTCCGGGTAGCCGTCGTAGCTGGGGTGGATGGCGAAGGGGGTCGACGTCTGCCTGGAGATGGCCAGCAGGCGGTCGCGCACCCTGGGATCGAAGCTGTAGCGGCTCGGGTCGGCACAGTTGTACTCGGCCACGTCGGAGTGGGCGGAGTGGACGTAGACGATGTCGCCACCGGCGATGGTGTCGTAGTTCACCATGGCCAGCAGCTTGGCGACGGCGTCGTTGTCGAGACTGGCGGCATAGGCCCTGGAGCCGTTGAGGCCGTTCTCCTCGGCCCCGAAGAAGGCGAAGCGCACCGTGTAGGGCAGGGTCTGATCCTTGAGCGCCTCGGCGACCGCCAAGAGGGCCGCGACGCCGGCGCCGTTGTCGGTGGCACCTTCCGAGCCCTTCTTCTCGCCTGTGCTGTCGTAGTGGGCACCGATGAGGATCACCTTGTCACTCTGGCCCTTGAGCTCGGCGACGACGTTCTGGGAGTGCTTCTCGGTGCCGCCCCGGGTGTAGGTGAAAGGCTGGTTCTGCACCTCGTAACCCCAGCCGGTCAGATGGTCCTGGATCCAGGCGGCGGCCCGGGTCTCGGCCTCGGTGCCCGTGGGTCTGGCGCCGATGCCTTCGGCGCTCGAGCTCAGCTGCACCAGATATTCATGGGCCTGGGTCCCGGGGGCGGGGGGTTGGGAGTCGTTTTCAGAGGGGTTGCACCCGGCCAGCAGGGGCGGGATGGCGAGGGCCAACAGGGTTTTCTTCATACTGCAATCCTTTGTTGTGTATGGTTTTATTTTTCCGCGTCAGGATGCGCCTGACGCCCGGCAGATTCTGTGAAGGGGGCGGCATTTGTCAACCTTGCCGGCGGAAGTGGGCAGTTCGAGGGGATTTGTTGCGCGAAACACTTGCACCCCGTGGCTATCTTGGGATAATTCGCTCCCCTGTTTTTGCCGATTGATGCAATAACGAGCGATCCATTTATGTCGCCTCTATTCCAGAGCGATGAAATAACGAGCAATTTACTATGTCTGTGACCCAAGATGTGTTTAACGAAGACGGCAAGTTCATGCGCAAGATCCGCAGCTTCGTCCGTCGCGAAGGCCGCCTGACCAAGGGGCAGGAGAAGGCCCTGGAAGAGCTCTGGCCGGTCATGGGCATCGATTTTGAGCAAAAGCAGCTCGACCTGGTCGCGCTGTTTGGCCGCGAGGCCCCCGTGGTGCTGGAGATCGGCTTCGGCATGGGCGCCTCCCTGGTGGAGATGGCCAAGCATGCCCCCGAGAAGAACTTCATCGGCATCGAGGTGCACTCCCCGGGCGTGGGCGCCTGCCTCGGCACCGCCCAGGAGGCGGGTGTCACCAACCTGCGCGTCCTCTGCCACGATGCGGTGGAGGTGCTGGAGCACATGATCCCGAACGGTTCTCTCTCCTGCCTGCAGCTCTTCTTCCCCGACCCCTGGCACAAGAGCCGTCACCACAAGCGCCGCATCGTGCAGCCGGCCTTTGCCCAGGCCATTCGCCAGAAGCTCGCCATCGGTGGCGTCTTCCACATGGCCACCGACTGGGAAAACTACGCCGAGCACATGCTGGAGGTGATGAGCGCCGCCGAGGGGTACGAGAACACCTCCGCCAGCGGCAACTGGGTGCCCCGTCCCGACTGGCGCCCGCTGACCAAATTCGAGCAACGTGGCCATCGTCTGGGTCACGGGGTCTGGGATCTGATTTTCAAACGAGTCAACTGAGTCAACGTATCAACTAAGGAGCTATCATGGCCAACCGTAGCCGCCGCCTGCGTAAGAAACTGCGCGTCGACGAATTCCAGGAAATGGGGTTCGACATCAGTTTCAACTTCCCGGTCGGCACCGCCGAAGAGACCATTGATGCCGTGGTCGATGCGCTGATCGACGAGGTGGTGGAGCCTCGCAAGCTGGCCTTCGCCGGCTCGGGTCACCTGGCCTGGGAAGGCATGATCTGCACCCAGCAACTCGGCAAGTGCACCGACGAGGATCGCGCCGCCATCCAGTCCTGGCTGCAAGCCAAGGGGCTGGAAGCCGTGGTGGTCACCGAGTTGTTCGACCTCTGGTACGGCGAGCCGGCCTGATATCGGACTGCCTGTCACGGGCACATAGAAAATCCCGCCGCCGGCGGGATTTTTGTCGGTGGGCTGGTCCCGCCTCGTCTCACGTCATGGAATTGCCGATGGTGTTGTCATCCGAATTACTGGCCAGCATCCTGGAAGAGGTGCGACCGCTGCTCGGGCAGGGCAAGGTGGCCGATTACATTCCCGCGCTGGCCCAGGTGCCGGCGAACCGGCTGGGGATCGCGGTCTGTACCGTGGAGGGGGAGCTGTTCACCGCAGGTGATGCTTTCGAGCCCTTCTCCATCCAGAGCATCTCCAAGGCCCTGAGCCTGACCCTGGCCCTCACCCTCTATCAGGAGGAGGAGATCTGGGCCAGGGTCGGCAAGGAGCCCTCGGGGCAGCCGTTCAACTCCCTGGTGCAGCTGGAGTTCGAGCACGGTATCCCCCGCAACCCCTTCATCAACGCCGGCGCCCTGGTGGTGAGCGATCTGCTGGAGACCCGGCTCACCGCCCCGCGCCAGCGCACCCTGGAGTTGGCCCGCCGCCTCTCGGGCAACCCGGCCATCATGGCGGATCAGGTGGTGGCCCGCTCCGAATACCAGCACGCCGCCCGCAACGCCGCCATCGCCTATCTGATGAAGGCCTACGGCAACTTCGAGAACGAGGTGGACAAGGTGCTGCAGAGCTATTTCAATGCCTGCGCCATCCGCATGAGTTGCGTCGATCTGGCCAGGACCTTCATCTATCTGGCCAACCGCGGCGTGCCCCTTGGCGAGACGACGCCCCTGCTGCCGGCCCGCACCACCAAGCAGGTCAACGCCCTGCTCGCCACCTGTGGCCTCTACGACGAGGCGGGCGACTTCGCCTACCGGGTCGGCATGCCGGGCAAGTCCGGGGTAGGGGGCGGCATCATGGCGCTGATCCCGGGGGAGCTGGTGGTCTGCGTCTGGTCGCCCGAGCTCAACAAGGCGGGCAACTCCCTGGCGGGGACGGCGGCGCTGGAATTGCTGGCAGAGCGCCTTGGCCGCTCCATCTTTTAACCTTTGTTCACTAGCATCGAGACGACATCATGAAACGAATGACAGCTGTGTGGCGGGCCGCGCTGGCGGCCTTGCTGCTCTGGTCTGCCTGGCCGGCTCTGGCCGCCGAACTGCCCCCCCTCTCCCTGGCCGATGCCAAGGCGAAGCAGGCGGTGATCCTGGATACCCGCCCCAGCTATTTCTATCAGGGCTGGCCCATGGAAGGGGAGAAGCAGGGGGGCCACGTGGTCGGCGCCGAGCTGCTCTCCGCCGAGTGGAAATACAGTGACGAGGAGTGGGCCAAGGCGCTGACCAGCAAGGGGCTGAAGGCCGATCGGCCGGTCGCCCTCTACGGCGCCCCGCGGGAAGTGGCCGAGGTGGCCCGCCTGCTGCGCCAGCATGGCATCAAGCAGCTGTTCGAGCTGCAGGGCTGGAAGGAGGCCCCCCGGGAGTACCTGGCCCGCTGGCAGCAGCTGGTCTATCCGCTCTGGCTGGCGGATCTGCAGGCCGGCAAGCCGGTCGCCGCCGCTCCCAAGGGGGACTGGAAGGTCTTCGAAGTGGACTGGGGCGCGCCCAAGGCCTACCTGCTGAGCCACATCCCGGGGGCCGGTTACATCGACACCAACCGCCTGGAGGCGGAGCCGCTCTGGAACAAGGTCTCTGACGAGGCGCTCAAGGCCCTGCTGCTGGAGAGCGGCATTCGCCACGACACCACCGTCATCCTCTACGGTCGCAACACCATGGCGGCAGCCCGGGCGGCGCACCTGATGATGTACGCGGGCGTCGAGGACGTGCGCCTGCTGGACGGCGGCCTGGACGCCTGGTTCGTGCAGCACCTGCGCACCGAGACCGGCCTGGCCAACACCTTCAAACCGGCCAAGGAGTTCGGCGTCGCCATTCCGGCCCGTCCCGAGTACTACACCACCCTGAGTCAGGCGAAAGAGCTGCTCAAGCAGCCCGACGGCGCCCTGGTCAGCGTGCGCACCTGGGACGAGTTCGTCGGCAACACCTCGGGCTACAGCTACATCAAGCCCAAGGGCGACATCCCCGGGGCCAAGTGGGGTCGTGGGGGCGTGGATGCCAACAGCATGAGCGACTTCCACAACCCGGACGGCACCATGAAGCCGGCCCGGGAGATCCTCTCCATGTGGGACGAGTGGCACATCGAGCCGACCCAGCAGGCCGCCTTCTACTGCGGCACCGGCTGGCGCGCCTCCGAGGCCTTCTTCTACGCCTGGCTGATGGACTGGAAGCGGATCAGCGTCTACGACGGCGGCTGGTACGAGTGGAGTGCCGACCCTGCCAACCCCACGGTCACCGGCGAGCGCAAGCCTGCCGAGTGATGTTTGCACCGATGGAAACCAGAGGCCGGACCCTGTCCGGCCTCTGCTCATTCAGGGGGCAGAGAGGGTGGTGATGGTGCTTGCTGTGCTGATTCTTGACCTGGATCCAATTTGGTAGCGGTTTTTGAACGGGTTGATTTCATTGAACTAATCTTCAAAAGACATCCTTGAGGTAAGGATGAATGGGGAGATTAAAGCAGATGAAAAAGCTGACGATGATCCTGGTGTGTGCCCTGGGGCTGGTGGCGTGCAGCTCCCAATACATCATGAGCACCAAGGATGGACGGATGATCGCGACCGACAGCAAGCCCAGGCTGGACGAGAGTACCGGCATGTACCGCTACTACGACGAAGAGGGGCGGGAGATGCTCATCAAGAAGGACGACATCACCCAGATCATGGAGCGCTGAGGCGCGAGGCATGGCGAGAGGGCTGCCCCTGGGCAGCCCTCTTTGTTTCGGCGCTATCTGATCAGCTCCTCCACCTGGCGGTTGACCTGGCCGGCGAACAGGCGGTGGAAGCGGGAGTCCGGGTTGGCCAGCAGGCTGACCGGGGACCCCTGCTCCACCACGGTGCCGGCCTCCATCACCACCACCTTGTCCACCGACAAGAGCGGCTCCAGGTGGTGGGCGATCACCAGGTAGCTGGCTTCCGGGCGGTAGCGATAGAGCAGCGCCGCCATCTTGCGCATGCCGCCGTGGCTGAGATCCGAGGTGGCCTCGTCCAGCACGATGAGCGGTCGGTGCGACAGCAGGATGCGGGCGATCACCAGTAGCTGGGTCTCGCCAGCGGAGAGTTGCAGCCTGTCGAGATCCTCATCCAGCCGACCGGCGCAGCGCTCGGCCAGCCCCACCCGGGCCAGGGCCTGTTCCAGCACGGCGTCGTCGTGTGTAGCCAGGGGGGCCAGGTTTGCCCTCAGGGTGCCGAAGAAGGTGAGGGGGATCTGGGAGACGGTGTCGTAGAGTGCGCGCACCGCCTCAGGCGCAAGCGCCGAGAGCGGCTGATCGCCGTAATGGATCTCCCCCTGGGAGGCCGGGTACATGGCCTGCAGCACCCCCAGCAGGGAGCTCTTGCCCGCGCCGGTGCGGCCACAGACGCCCACCTTCTCGCCGGGGGACAGCTCGAAGCTCACCCTGTGCAGCGCCCACTGGCTGGCGCCTGGGTAGCGCAGCCCCAGGTTGTCGAAGCGCACCGCCGGATGGAGGGTAGCGAGGGGCTCCCCCTCCTGGCGCTCGCTCTCTATCTCGCTGTATTCCCGCACCCGCTCCACCGCGTTCATCACCTGCTCCACCTCGGCGAAGGTGCGGATCAGGGAGTTGAGCATGGCCGAGGCGGTGAAGGCGTAGGTGATGGCCACGGCCCCCAGCAGCGGGCTGTGGCCAAAGGCCACCATCAGCGCCACGGCCCCCACCAGGGCGGCGGAGAGCAGGGTCTGGTGCATGCCGAGCCAGCGGTTGATGGAGGTGGTGGTGTACCAGCTGCGCAGGTTGTTGTCATAGTGCAGCAGCACCTGATCCAGTGCGAAGCGCTCGGCCCCGGCCAGGCGCAGGGCGGGGGCGCCGCGAATGGTCTCGCTGATGCTGATGTAGAGCGGGGAGCGCAGCACCGAGGACTGGCGCCGCAGCTTGAGCTGCACCGCTCGGTAGCGGCGCTGCAGCACGTAGAGCGCCCAGCCCACCAGGGGGGCGATGAGCAGCAGCAGGGGGATGTTGATGCCGATCACCACCACCTGCAGAGCAACCGACACCAGCATGCCGAACAGCCCCATCAGCATCGACAGCAGGATCTCCTGGGCCTCCCCGAGATCCCGATCGAAGCGGTTGAGGATGCGCCCCTGGGGCACCTTGTCGAAGAAGGCCATGGGGGCGCGGCTGATGCGCCCCAGCATGCCGTCGAACAGGGTCCAGGCCAGCTTGAGGCCGAGTTTGTAGTTGATGACCCGCACCACCATGATGCAGACCAGCGATCCAGCCCCCAGCAGCACATAGATGCCGAGCAGGGTGCTGACATCGCTCACCTCGGCCTTGCCGCCGAGCCAGAGATCCGAGGCGATGCGCAGCCCCTCCTGACCTAGCGTGAGCAGCAGGGCGATCAGGATGGCGCCGGGAGCAGCCAGGCGCTGCCACATGAAGCCGAAGAGTCCCCAGTCCACCTTGCCCTCCACCACCTTCTCCTCGCTGAACTGCTCCGCCTCCTGGGGGGCGAGCAGAGGGGCAGGCTGCGGGTGCTGGATGAGGTCCGCCAGCTGGTGGGCGTCTAGCTCCACCAGTCGGCCCTGCTCGATGCGGATCACCCGATCGCAGCGGGCCAGCACGTCGGGGTCATGGCTCACCAGCAGCCGGGTCGGCCCCGGCCTGAAGGCGAGTCCCTGCGCCAGCACCTGGGCCGCGACCACGGGGTCGAGCGCAGACAAGGGGTTGTCCAGCAGCAGGATATCGGCCCGGGCGTAGAGGGCGCGGGCCAGGGCGACCCGCTGTTGCTGACCGCCGGAGAGGCGGGTGCCGAGCTCCCCCACCAGGGTCTGATCCCCGTGGCTGAGCAGCTCGAGATCGGCGGTGAGGGAGCAGGCGCCCTGCACCCAGCGATAGCGCGCCTCATCCCAGGGCTGGCCGAACAGGATGTTGTTGCGGATGCTGTCGTTCATCAGCCAGGGCTTGTGCCCCAGGTGGGCGACCCGGCCATGGCGGCGGATGCTGCCCTCGAAGCCGTCGTCGAAGCCGGCGATGAGGTGCAGCAGGCAGCTCTTGCCCGCCCCGGTGGGGCCTGTGATCCCCACCAGCTCCCCCGGTGCGATGGCGAGACTGATCCCCTCCAGCACCGGCTTTTGCTGGTGCAGGGCGGTGATGCCATCCAGTTGCAAGGCCCCTGCCGGCAGGTTGGGGTCGTCGAGATCCCGGTGCTGCTCGGGGCTGTTGAGGAATTCGCACAGCCGGTTGAAGCCGGTGTTGAAGTTGATCAGGGTGCGGATGAGGTAAGGCAGCCGCATCATGGGGATGCGCAGCACGGTGAACAGGGCTATGGTGGTGAACACCTGGGGCAGGGTGAGGGTGTTGCCCGACATCAGGTAGGTGGTGAAGGTGGCGAGCGTCACCAGCAGCGGAGTGCCCAGCATCAGCCCTTCGTTGAGGGCATCGAGCCTGAGCACCCGGCCCAGCACCCCCAGCTCCTGCCGGCGCTTGGCGTTGGCCGCCCCGGTGAAGAAGGGGCCCAGCCCGTTCTGGCGCACCAGCCGCAGCTTCTTGATGTATTCCGCCAGGATGCCGTTGCGCTCGTCCTGCTGACGCTTGAGCTGCTGCTCCTGCTGGTTCATGCGCCGCACCACCCGGGTGGAGACGAGCAGCAGCAGGGCGAGCACCGCGAAGCCCACCAGGCCGGCGCTGCCCACCTGCCACACCAGCAGGGCTATGGTGCCCGCCAGCTGTAGTGCCATGGTGAGCGGCATGGCGGGGTCCGCAAGAATCCAAGTAATGTCCCAGACGTCCCGGTTGATGAGGTTCTGCACCCGACCACCGGCCCGGTCGTCGAAGCTCTTGCCCCCCAGCTTCATCACCTTGGCGAGCAGGGACTCCGCCAGCAGGCGGCGGATGGGGACGTGCATCTTGAGGGCCAGTTGCAGGGAGTGCTCCGCCAGCATGCCGGAGGCGAGCACGGAGGCAAACAGGGCCAGGGCCAGCAGCAGCTTGTGGCTGGTGGTGGCGTCGGTACCGAGCTGGGTCATGCCGTGGTTGAGCAGCCAGGGGCTGGCCAGGGTCGCCAGCATGCCGAACAGTTGCAGCAGGGTGAGCAGGCCAATCCGCCCCTTGTAGTGGCGCCAGATGAAGGCGGTGATGGGCCAGGGGCGTACCGGCTGGCGGGCGGTGAGCGCGAGGAAGGCGTCGGCGCGCCCGTCGCGCCTGTCCTCCGGCAGCAGGGGGTAGAGATCGTCGAGACCGACCTGGGGCTGGCTCAGCCCCTTGCGCAACAGCGGGCCCGTCCAGCGATAGAAGAGGCGACTCAGCCAGCCGGCCGAGATTTCCGGGTGATCCAATGGGTGTCCTTATTATTTTGTGTTGCTTCCATGGGCGGGGCGGCTCATGGGCCGCCCTCGATATTCTTTATTGTGGCGGGGGCGTCGCCCGCGCGGGATCAGCGATCCCGGTTCAAGCGGATGAGCCGGTCCAGGATCTGTTCGCCATCGACCCGCAGGCCGTTGTGCTCGTGCTCGTTGGTGATCCAGGCGCGGCTGTTGCCAAGCCCCCGCAAGGTGTCACGGCTGTAGTCAAACTCCACGTACATGTCCTCGGCATAGACGGCGCAGGCCACCGGCACCCGGTTGCGGGCCAGCTGCGCCGGGTCGTAGAGAGGGCCCCAGTCCGCCTTCTGGGCCAGCAGATGGGCAGCTTCCTTCAGGGGAATGAGTTCGCGGAACTGCTCGAACATCCAGGGGAAGATCATCTCGCCGGTGAAGGCGAAATCCTTGCCCGGTGCCCAGTTGAGCTCGGGGTGCTCGCCCCTGACCCGCTCGGCCGCCCAGTTGCTGGCGCTGCCTTCGCAGTAGATGGATTCGTGCAATATGGCGAACACCGGGTTGGTGTTGAACGGCTGCATGGCCTGCACCTGGTAGAGGAAGGCGGGGTTGAGCCGCTCGCCGATGAAGGCGTCCTCCAGCAGGTAGTAGAGCTCCTCGAAGGCGCCGCTGGCCCCGAGATCCAGCCCCTGCTGCTGTAGCTGCTCCACCGTCAGGCGCTGGCCGTTGGGCAGGCGCACGTCGTGGTGGTGCAGGTGGTTGGCCAGCCGGTTGGCGATGGCCTGGGCATGGGGGAAGCGGGTGAAGAAGGCGCGGTTCTTGTCCGCCACCCGCCGGTAGGTGGCGCGGTAGACCTCGTCCGCGCTGCGACCTATGGGGGCCACCCCGCCGGTGAGGTAGACCTCGTGCAGGCTGTCCGGGAACAGGGAGAGGTAGGTGAGGCTGCAAAAACCGCCGAAGCTCTGGCCGAGCAGGCTCCAGGGGCGACCCGGGCTCAGTACCTCGCGAACGTATTCGGCATCCCGCACTATGCTGTCGGCGCGAAAATGGCCGAGGTAGTGCGCCTGCTCCCGGGGGGACATCCCCGCCAGGGCCTCGGCGTGGATGGGACTGGAGTGGCCGGTGCCGCGCTGATCGAGCAGCAGCACCCGAAACTCCTGCAGGGCCCGCTTGATCCAGCCGCCGCTTGCGGTCGGGCGCGGGGCGCCGAAGCCCGGGCCCCCCTGCAGATAGAGCAGCCAGGGCAGATCAGCGTCTCGCTTGTCCTGGCGACAGAGGGTGCGACCGAACAGGGTGAGGGTCTCCTCGTCGTCCGGTCGCTGGTGGTCGAGGGGCACGGTGAAGAAGTGTGGCTCGCAATGGATGCCATCCAGCACGTAGTGCAAGGGGCTGCTCATCTGGGGTCTCCCTGGGGTGGAAATCGTCGGCTTCATCATAGCCCCGGCGCGCAGAGGGGTCACGCCGGTTTTCCTGATGGTTAACAAGATGATGGGCCGCGGTCATGGCGGGAGCGGGGAGCTGAATTATTGCGCCCGGGCGATTGACGGCGGGCGTCTCCCCGGACGAAGATGGGCCGCCTGCCGAGAAGGGCAGGGGTGCAGGAAAGGATGGAGCAGGCTCGATGAAGCCTAGATGGACAAGGTTCAGGAAGAAAAGGAAACAGACGGATCCGGAGGGGGTGTTGCAGGCGGGCTTGCTGGTTTTCAGCGCCACCTGCGGGGCCACCCTGTTGCTGGCGGCCTGCAACGGCGGCTAGCAGAATGAAGTAAAAGCCCGCTCTTGATGAGCGGGCTTTTACATGTCTGGCGCCCCGGGCACTAACCAGGACCGGCCTGAAACCCTTTGCTGGCGCGGGTTTGCGGTATTCGGAGCGCTGCTGCTATGGTCAAGTTACGACGGGATCCACAGAGGGAGGCGATCATGAATAGTCGTGAAAAAGTTCTGGCCCATTTGGCCACCGATCACCGGGTTGCAGGATTGACCGCTGGCGAGGCGCTGGCCGGCATGAATCACTCGATGAGTTCGCTCCTGCTGCAACAGGATCAGCATTTCTTCCGCCGCCATGCGGACGACCCCTGTCACGAGGTCGCGCGGGCCTGTTCGGCAGGGCATGTGTGGCACGGCGACGAGAACCGCTACTAGGATGACGCGCCCGGGGAAGGACAAGATGCAGAAAGGCCCGCTCGATTGAGCGGGCCTTTCAAATTTGGCTCCTCCGACTGGACTCGAACCAGTGACATACGGATTAACAGTCCGCCGTTCTACCGACTGAACTACGGAGGAAGAGTCTTGGTGCCCAGAGACGGAATCGAACCGCCGACACGGGGATTTTCAATCCCCTGCTCTACCGACTGAGCTATCTGGGCAACGGCGCGCATTAAACCCTTTCTGGACCGAGGTGTCAACCACGGGGTGCAGATTGCGGTGTCGTTCGCTCGATAACCGAGCAATCCCCCCTTCATCGGCACTGTTGTCCTGCCTCGCACTGCGTTGTACGGCGCCGAAAAAGGGGGCCCTGGGCCCCCTGGTCATCAGTGTCGTGCTCAGTGGCGGCTGACGATGATCCGCCCGGTGCTCATGTCACGGGCCTGACCGGTGACGCCGATCTTGAGCCCGTATTCGGGCAGCAGGCGACCGGCATCCGGGATCTCCTTGCTCTGGTAACTGCGGGAATCCTTGAACACCCGGTTCGGGGTGATCCAGAAGTCGCGCAGCAGGGAGCCGCTCGGGTGTTTCAGGTTGAGCGGCTGCTGGAAGCCCAGGCTGAAGGTGGCGTCGTGGATCTGGTAGCGGGTGCCGGCCACGGCGCCATCGCTCCACTTGAGGGTGCGCTGATCCGCATCCACCACCCCGAGGAAGCCCTCACCCGGGTGGACACCCACCCAGTTGTTGACCTGGCTGTTGTCCACGTACCAGAGCAGCATGCCCGGCTCGTAGCGCATCAGCTGGTCGGCCACGTTGATGTGGGCCAGCCCCTTGTCCACCCCTGCGTGGTTGCGCCACTCGGCCAGGTAGTAGTGATCCTTGGCCTCGTTGCCGTTGCTCTTCACAAAGCCGGCCAGGGTGAAGGGGGAGCTGCCCTCGGCCCCGTCGCTCAGCAGGGTGTCGCCATCGGCGAGGATCTGCAGCTCGTCCACGAACAGCCCGTTCTCGGCCACGCCGCCGTCGCTCAGGTATTGCAGGGTCAGAGTGACCTGCTGACCGGCCCAGGGGGTGAGATCGAACTCGGCATCGGTCCAGCCGTTGGAGTTGCCGGTGATGCCGACCCCGAAGCCGACGCCGTTGGGATCGTCGCTGGTGGTCAGGTTGCCCGCGATGGGCTGGCCGTTGACCAGCACCCTGGCGTAATCGTACCCCTCTTCAATCTGATACCAGGCCTTGAAGCCAAGGCTGGCGCTCTGTTTGCCGCTCAGATCCAGCTTGAGGCTCATGCGGTTGTCGAGGTTGTTGCCCTTGCCGCCGTGGTACTGGTACTGGCCGGCGTAGGGCGGGTTGAGCGGGATCTGCTTGGCCGGCAGGTTGATGCGCACCACGTCGTCGTTGCGCCCCTTGTCGTTGGCCTGATCCAGCATGTAGACGTTGCCGCGGGGGCTGAGATCGGCGAGCTGCACATTGCTGCCGTGCAGCCAGTTGCCGCCGAGGGAGGCCTGCAGGAACTCCTTGGCCCAGGCGGAGAACCCGGTCGGCTCGGTGCCGCCGATGATCCCGGCCCAGGAGCCGGACGACATGATGGACCAGGTCGCCACCGGTTCCCCCTTGCCGGTGTACTTGGTGTCGTACTCGTCCGGCAGCCCCAGATCGTGGCCATATTCGTGGGCACAGACCCCGGCCGCCGCATCGATGGGCTGGATGGTGTAGTCGTATGCGGCAAACTGGCCGCCGAAGTTCTGGCTCGGGCTGCTGGTGCCGGGGATGGGGTAGGGGGCACCCAGATTCCAGCGGTGGGCCCAGATGGCGTCTTCGCCGAGATCGCCGCCCCCTGCCTCCTCGCCGATGCTGGAGTGGAAGATCATCAGGTGGTCGATGAGGCCGTCCGGCTCGTTGCGGTTGCCGTTGCCGTTGAGATCGTAGCGATCCTCCTGGTCAAACTGCGCCAGATCGATGGCAGGGTCTCCTGCCACCTGGATCAGTGCCTCCTTCACCAGCTCCCGGATGGTCTCCGGGGTGGCGTTGGCACCGTAGTAGGCGGCGTTCCTGTCGGCGGTATACCAGCCCGCCACCTGACCGCGCACGCTGTAGCTCTGGCCGGACTGCTGCTCGTAGAACTGGCGCATGGAGATGAACCGCTCGCCGTTCGGGCCCGCATAGCCCTTGGACGAGAACAGCAGATCGTTGTAGTGCGCCGGGGTGTAATCCGGGTAGTACATCTTGGTGAGCTCGGGGCGCACGCTGTTCTTCGGGTAGTCGGGGAAGTCCACCAGGATGGCGAGGATCTTGTCCTTGCGCATCTGGCCCCGGTAGTGCTCTTTCTCGATGGCCTTGAGCAGCAAAGTGGGCACCCGATCGCCGGGACGGGCGGTGCCGTTGAGGCGGATCTTCTTGAGGATGGTCTCGCGCAACTTGCCCTCTTTCACCGCCAGGGTGCCGCCATTGCCCTGATAGGCCCGCGATTTCTCGCGGTAGTAGCGGGCGAGGGCCGCCTGCTCCTGCTCGGGGGAGGCCAGGGTGGGGATGCGACCGCTTTTTTTAAGCATCTCCAGCACCTTCACCTCGTCGGCCAGGGGGGCATCGAACGGACCGTGGACCGGGGCGGCCATGGCCTGGTTTCCAATCATAAGGGTTGAGCCGACAAGCAGGCTCATTATTGTTTTTTTAGGCATTATCTATGTGCTCCTTCACATGATCAGAAAGGAGCCTGGCGGGCTCCTTTTCCGGGCGGGTGATGATTCACCCGCGTCCCTTGATACCGCCAGGCGGCCCATTTGTCATCCGGGGTGGCGGTGGAGGGAAACCCTGGCTGTCGTGAAGAGGGCAGGGGAATGACCAGGTAAAGTCATAGCGGCAAGGATGTATCCATCGGAATCCAACCTTGGGGTGGAGCATTGCACTGATTTTCCCCTTTTGGGGGGGGACCACCATCTGGGAGGAGAGGAGTCCGGCAGTTATCTTCTCCCACCGATTGAGCCAGCAGCACTCTGCGGGTATGCTTTGCCGCAATCATCCCCCCCGAGACCCGGGACGGCGCCGTCCGGTGCACCCGCCAGTCGGGGCTGACCTCCATCCAACACCGCCTGGGGTTTATATGAATACCAATATGCAAGAGTGGCGCGAAGAGACCGCCGCCATCGTCAACGAATTGCTGGCCGATGGCAGCAATCCGGATCTGGAGTATGAGATTGAGCATCACTTTGCCTGCCAGAAGTTCGATCTGCTGGAGAAGGCGGCGGTGGATCTGTTCAAGGCCGGGTTCGAGGTGACCGACGCCGAGGAGATGGAGCTGGACGACGGCGCCACCATCTTCTGCTTCGACGCCACCGTGGAGTGCAAGCTGGATGTGGAGACCATAGTCGCCGACATCGAGAAGATGCTGCCTATCCTCGAGAAGTACGGTGTGGATTACGACGGCTGGGGCACCTACTTCCAGGAGTAAGGGCGCCGGGTGCGCCTGTGCACCCTCAGCAAACACGACAAGGCCACCTCAGGGTGGCCTTGTCGTTGGTGGCGCATCAGGCCGGCAGCTGGTAGTTGCGGGCGAAGTCCGCGGGGGGAAGGGGGCGGCTGAACAGGTAGCCCTGCAGCCGATCGCAGCCGGCCTGCGCCAGCCAGGCCTGTTGCTCCGCCGTCTCCACCCCTTCGGCGGTGATTTTGATGCCAAGCTCGTGGCCCAGACCGATGACGGAGCGCACTATGGCGGTGGTGGCCTGGTTGGTGGCCAGCCCCTGGGTGAAGCTTCTGTCCAGCTTGAGGGTCGCCACCTGCAGCCTGGGCAGGTAGGCCAGGGAGCAGTAGCCGGTGCCGAAGTCATCGATGGCGAGCTGGAAACCCGCCTCGATCAGGCTGGCCAGGTTGCTCTCGATTTCGTCGGCGTTTTCCATCAGCACCCCTTCGGTGATCTCAAGCTCCAGCTGCCAGGGGGCGAGGCCGTGGCGTTCGATGCAGGCGAAGATCTGAGGGCAGAGCTCGGGGTCGCGGAACTGCAGCGGCGACAGGTTGATGGAGAGCACCAGATCCGGCGCCGCCACCTGCCAGCGGGCGAGCTGGGCACAGCCCAGCTCCAGCATCAGCTGGCCGAGCTGGCCGATGAGCCCAAGCTCCTCCGCCAGCGGGATGAACTCGTCCGGGGAGATCATGCCGAACTCCGGATGGGGCCAGCGGCAGAGCAGTTCGGCCCCGTGCAGCCGGTTGCTGTGGGTGCAGATGATGGGCTGGTAGACGGCGGTCAGCTCGGCGGACTTGATGGCGAGCGGCAGCTGGACGGCGATGAGCTGGCGGCGTTTGAGCTTGGCATCCAGCTCGGGGTCGAACAGGGTGCAGTGTTGCTGTTGGCGCTTGCCCTGGGCCAGGGCAGCCTCCGCGTGGCTCAGCAGCCGCTCCGCATCCTTGGCCTTGCCATGGGCGATGCCGAGGAAGACCGGGATCTGGATCCTGTGCTCCTCCACCTGGTAGGGGATCATCAGCTCCTGTTGCAGATTGCGGCTCCACTCGTCCAGGGAGATGGGGAGCTCGGGCAGCAGCAGGGCGAAATCGTCGGCGGCCACCCGGCAGAGCAGGGACTGGGGCGGTGCCAGCCGTTGTAGGCGGCGGGCGACCTGGCTCAGCAGGCGGTCGGCGATGCGGATGCCGAAGCGATCGTTGATCTCGCGAAAGTGCTGCAGGTCGACCAGCAGCAGGCTGGCCTTGCGGGCGCCGAGATGGCGGCTGGTCTGCAGGAAGTGGGAGAGCTTGAGCAGGCCGGTCAGGCTGTCGTAGTGCTGCTCCTGTTGCAACTGGGCCTGGGTGGTGCGCAGCCCGGTGATGTCGCGGCTCAGGGTGAGGATGCCGAGGGAGTTGCCCTCGTCGTCCGGTACCTCGACCCGGGTGACCTCCAGGTGGCGGCCCTGACCCTGGGCATCCACCACGCAGTATTCCCCCTGCCCCAGTGTCTGTTCGACGGGCAGACGGGGCGGCACACGCCGACCCAGGGCCTCGCTGGCGGCGAGCCCCATGAAGTCGAGAAAGGCCTGGTTGCAGTCGATGAGCACGCCCTGGTGATCCTCGAGGCGAATGAGGTCCGGAATGGCGTCCAGCAGGCGGCGCTGCAGCAGCTGCTGCTGACGATAGGTCTGCTCCAGCTCCTTGCGCTGGTCGATGGCGCTGATCATGGCAAACAGGGCGATGGGCTCGCCCTGTTTGCCATAGAGGGGGACCTTGTGGATCTCCATCCAGCCGGTGGCGGCACCGTTGTGGCAATGGAGCTGCTGATGCAGCAGGGGCTTGCCCTCGGCCAGCAGGTGATCGTCCTCCTCGCGGAACACATCCCCCCAGGGCATCTCGGCATCGCACTTGCCAATGACCTCATCCGGGTGCTGCAGCCCGGCCTCCCTCGCGAAGACCTTGTTGGCAAACAGGTACCGTCCGTTTGTATCCCGGCAGAAGATATTCATGGGTAACTGGTCGATGATCTGCTGCAGCAGCGCCAGGGAGAGCGAAGAATTCACGGGAGCACTCACGGGGGAGACTTCGAGCAAATCTATGATAACAGGCAAGTTTTGTAAAGCACGGGTTAAGAGTCTGCCATTTATGCGGATCCCTGCTGACAGTCTGTGTCGCGATCGCCATAATAGCCGCCGGTTGGCCTATGGCCGGATTATATGGATGAGAGAAGCAGCATGAAAAAGATAGTGGGAGTAGCACTGGCCCTGCTGATGGTGGGTTGTGCCAGCGACAACAACGGTGGCGAGCAGTACCGCTATACCCCGCCGGTAGCCAAGGCGACCAACAACACCCAGGAGATGGCGATCCCGGTGGATCTGGTGTGGGCCCGTGCCGAGAAGTGGTTTGGCGATCACGGCCTGAACATCGAGAACAGCCAGCGGGGCTCCGGCCTGATGACCGCCAACGTCGAGAACTCGGCCGAGGGGCTGGAGTGGCTGGATTGCGGCACCATGGGGTCCAAGGTCGCACTGGGCAACCCGAACCTGCAGATCAACCTGATCATCACCCAGAGCGGCAACAACAGCGTGGCGACCGTCAACGTCAAGGGCAACACCCAGCTCTACTTCGTCGAGTCCTCCGGCGAGCGCGTACTGGCCCCCTCCATCACCCCGGTGTGTGTCTCTCGCGGCAGCCTGGAGCAGAGCCTGTTCGCCACCCTCGGCAACTGAGCAGGCCCCAAAGAAAAACCCCGTTGCCTACAACGGGGTTTTTTTGTGTCTGTCGCTTGCCGCGGGAGTTGCACTCAGAGTGCGCTGTCACCGTGAAACAGCGCCCGCTCGCCGGACTTGAGCACATAGCCCTTCCAGGGATAGAGCTGATAGGCGCCGCCCTGCCAGGACCAGCCACCCTCTTCCCCCTGACGGATCAGGCGAACCCGCTCGCCGCTCGGCAGGGTCAGCTCGGCCTGGCTCCGATCGTCGTTGAACAGCACGAAGGCGCTGCCGGTTTCGCCCGCCTCCAGAGATTGCAGCCGCACCGCCTGCTCGAACAGCCGCACGCACTGGCCGGTCAGCTCGGACCATTGATAGCCAGCGCTGCCGATGCAACCGTGCTCGTCGCGGTCAGCCCCCACCATCTGGGCCTGCTGCGTGCCGTTGCAGGCGGCCAGCAGCAGGGAGGCGGCCATCAGAGTCAGGGTGCGCATGCTTACTCCTTGGGAGCCCGTTCGATGACGATGCTGGCGAACCCCAGCTCCTTGAAGTAGTTCTCCCTGTAGTCCTTCACGCTCTTCTTGTCGCGCCGGCACACCTGGGCCAGCTGCTCCTCCATGGCGTGGAAGCGGGTGAGATCGATGCCCTCGGCGGCGGCCACGGCATCGTAGATGCTGTTGAACTTGTCGTTGGCGTAGCCGATCTCTTTGGCCTGCTTCTTGTAGGTGTAGGTAATCTTGAACGCCATGGCGTTATTCCTTCGATGTGGCTTGCTTGCGCTGGACGTAGAGGTAGAGGCTCTCGACCTTCTCCCGCGCCCAGGGGGTCTTGCGCAAAAACTTCAGGCTGGACTTGATGCTGGGGTCCTGGGTGAAGCAGCGGATGGCGATCTCCTGCCCCAATCTTTCCCAGCCATAGTGGGCCACCAATGCGGTGACAATCGCCTCCAGGGTCAGCCCGTGCAGCGGGTTGTTCTTCTGGGGAGTGGGCGACTGTTCGCTCATGCCTGCGCCGCCAGGGTGGCAAAGGGCTGACCCATGCGGGTGGTGACCCCGTTGGCCAGGTGCGGTTCGAAACCGGCCAGCATGCCCGGGCCAAACAGGCAGACGACGGTGCTGCCGAGTTTGAACAGGCCCATCTCGGCGCCTTTTTGCAGGGTGATGGCTTCATCGCCGCTGTAGTCCCAGCGTACCACTTCCTTTTGCTTGGTCGGCGCGATATTGCCGGCCCAGATGGTCTCGATGCTGGCGACTATGGTGGCGCCGACCAGCACCAGCGCCATGGGGCCGTGGGGGGTGCGGAAGGTGGCCACCACCCGCTCGTTGCGGGCGAACAGGTTCGGCACGTTCTCGGCGGTGAGCGGGTTGACGGAGAAGAGATCGCCGGGTACGAACACCATGCTCTCCAGCACGCCGTCCAGCGGCATGTGGATGCGGTGGTAATCCTTGGGTGCCAGATAGATGGTGGCAAAGTCGCCATCCTTGAACGGCGCCACCAGATCCTCATAGCCGCCCAGCAGTTCACGGGCGCTGTAGTCGTGGCCCTTGGCCTGGATGATGCGGCCCTGGCTGATGGGACCGAGCTGGCTGACGGTGCCGTCCACCGGCAGCGCCAGGGTCATGGCGTCCTCAACCACGGGGCGGATGCCGGGCTTGAGCTCGCGGGTGAAGAAGGCGTTGAAGCTCTTGTAGTGGGCCGGGCTCTCGTGCAGCGCCTCGCTCATGTCGACGCCGTATTGCTTGATAAAGGCCTCGATCACCTTGGTGGTGAGGTTGCCGGCCTCGGCGGCGGCCAGCTTGCCCACCAGGCGGGAGAGGGCGTGTTTGGGCAGACAGTATTGACCGGCAATTTTCAGGTTGTCAGTGATGCTCATGATCTTCATCTAAGGAATGAGTTGAATGGGTCACAGCCGCGCCTGTTGGCGACCGTGGCGGGCTTCCTGCATGGTTTCCAGGATGCGGTGATAGTTGCGGAAGCGATCGGCGCTGATGGCGCCGCGTTCGACCGCCGTGCGCAGGGCGCAGCCGGGATCGTCCTTGTGGGTGCAGTCGCGGAACTTGCAGCCGCCCAGGTAGTCGCGGAACTCGACGAAACACCAGGTGATGCGATCGGCTTCCAGGTGCCAGAGGGCGAATTCGCGGATCCCGGGGGAGTCGATGAGGTCGCCGCCGCTCGGGAAGTGGTAGAGCCGCGCCGTGGTGGTGGTGTGCTGGCCGAGTCCCGAGTTTTCGGAGATCTCGCCGGTGAGCACGTCCAGCCCCGGCATCAGGGCGTTGGTGAGGGACGACTTGCCCACCCCGGACTGACCGACGAAGATGCTGATCTTGCCGGTGAGGGCGGCTTTCAGCTCGTCCAGCCCCTCGCCGCTCTCGCAGCTCACCAGCAGCACCTCGTAGCCGAGCTTGCGGTAGGTCTCGAGCTGGCGCTCGACCTGCGCGCGGGCGGCCTCGTCCAGCATGTCCACCTTGTTCAGCACGATGAGGGGCGCTATCTCCACGTCTTCCGCCGCCACCAGATAGCGGTCGACGATGTTGGTGGAGAACTCCGGCATCACCGCGGAGACGATGATGATCTGGTCGATGTTGGCGGCGATGGGCTTGACCCCGTCGTAGAAGTCCGGCCGGGTCAGTACCGAGTGGCGCGGGTGCACCGCCTCGATGACGCCTGCGGTGGCGGCATTGAGGCCGGGACGCCAGACCACCTTGTCGCCGCACACCAGGCTGCTGATGCTGCTACGCCGCAGGTTGCTGCGGTGGATGGTGCCGTCGCTCGCCTCCACGTCCGCATGCTGGCCGAAGCGGCTGATCACCACCCCTTCGATGGCGGGTCCGAACAGGGTGTCATCCACCACTGTCGTGTGCTCTTTTTGCAGCCGCCGATCGCGGTTGGCCTGGACGCGCCTTTGTTGACCCAGATTGAGTTTTGCTTTCTTTGCCACGGGGTTTGCCGGTTTATGAACAGATCCAAAGCCAGTATGATACATGCAAATTGGCAAAATTCCGCCATTCCTCCCAACTGAAGAGAGCAATCATGACAGTCAGCGCGCAGAACCTGGTATGGATCGACATGGAGATGACGGGTCTGGACCCCGAACAGAACGTGGTACTGGAGATCGCCACCATAGTCACCGACAAGGACCTGAACGTGCTGGCCGAGGGGCCTGTCATCGCCATCCACCAGAGCGACGCAGAGCTGGCCAAGATGGACGACTGGAACGTCAACACCCATACCAACAGCGGCCTGGTGGCCCGGGTCAAGGCGAGTGAATACGACGAGGCCAGGGCGATCGCCGAAACGCTGGCGTTTATCCGGGAGTGGGTGCCCGAGCGCACCAGCCCGCTGTGCGGCAACAGCATAGGCCAGGATCGCCGCTTCATGGTCAAGCACATGGCGGAGCTGGAAGCCTTCTTCCACTATCGCAACGTGGACGTCAGCACCATCAAGGAGCTGGTGCGCCGCTGGCAGCCGGAGCTGCTGGAGCAGTTCAAGAAGAGCGGCTCTCACCAGGCCCTCGACGACATCCGCGAATCCATCGCCGAACTGCAGTTCTACCGCGCCCACGTCTTCAAAATCTGAGTGACAGGCAAGGGGTTGCCGTCGTCCGGTTGCTAAAATCGGCAGTTCGGCCAGCTTTTGAGCGAACGGCTGCAACCAGACAAAAAAGCCCTTGCAATTGGAATGTCTGCTCTTATAATTCGGCTCCCGTACAGTAGCGCAAGCAACCAAATGCTGTACGGTCTGTTTTCAGGTTTTGCGGGAATAGCTCAGTTGGTAGAGCACGACCTTGCCAAGGTCGGGGTCGCGAGTTCGAGTCTCGTTTCCCGCTCCAAAATGTGCAGATGATTATTCCGATGCGGGAATAGCTCAGTTGGTAGAGCACGACCTTGCCAAGGTCGGGGTCGCGAGTTCGAGTCTCGTTTCCCGCTCCAATCATCCGCCAGCCTCAAGACAATCCATGTTGCGGGAATAGCTCAGTTGGTAGAGCACGACCTTGCCAAGGTCGGGGTCGCGAGTTCGAGTCTCGTTTCCCGCTCCAATCTCTCGTCAGATCCTTCAAATTCAATCTCTCTGCGCCAAGTTCACCCATCCAGTTTCCCAAGACTATGATTGCCATACCCGGTTGGTAGAGCATGATCCGCGCTTGCCAAGGTCGGGGTCGCGAGTTCGAGTCTCGTTTCCAGCTCCAATCTCTCGTCAAATCCTTCAAATCCAATCTCTCTGCGCCAAGTTCACGCATCCAGTTTCCCAAGACAATGCTTGCCATACCCGGTCGGTAGAGCATGATCCGCGCTTGCCAAGGTCGGGGTCGCGAGTTCGAGTCTCGTTTCCCGCTCCAATCTCTCGTCAAATCCTTCAAATCCAATCTCTCTGCGCCAAGTTCGCGCATCCAGTTTCCCAAGACAATGCTTGCCATACCCGGTTGGTAGAGCATGATCTGCGCTTGCCAAGGCTGGGGTCGCGAGTTCGAGTCTCCGTTTCTCGCTCCAATCTCTCCTCGAAGCTCTCATCATCCGTTCGCATTGCCCACCACATCGCGCCGTTATGCTTTGCCGGATCCGGCTTTCGGCCAGCTCTGCGCTCACTTTTTCGTGCAAGCAAGTGCTAAGTGGCTGATGGCGGCAGCGGTTCGTGCGGGGAGGGGAAATGACGGACAAAAAAATAGGAGGGGCAAGGGCTCCTCCTACAGACTCACTGGTGCCGGCTCAGATAACGGTGACGTTCTCGGCCTGAGGGCCTTTCTTGCCCTGGGTCACAGTGAACTGGACTTTTTGACCTTCAGCCAGGGTCTTGAAGCCTGCACTCTGGATGGAGGAGAAGTGAACGAAAACGTCCGGTCCCTGGGATTGCTCGATGAAGCCAAAACCCTTGGTTTCGTTGAACCATTTTACTTGGCCGGTGCGAATGTCAGACATGTGGTAAGTCCTATCTATAACAAAATGAAACTAAGCCTCGTTAGGCTGCATTTGCCTGGAAGCCAGGGGTTGAAGCATGACTGACCACGTCTCTTTGTCCCAGTAGCATGTAGCACAATCCCTGTCTAAAGCCTGACCGATTGTACTGGAGCCCGATCCCTTGTCAATTTGGCCCTTTTCATTTTTTGAGCAAGCTAAAAGTATTGTGAAGTCAGCGGCTTGTTTCATGCTTCACGTCAAAAAAACGGGAGGCCATGGCCTCCCGTCTGCACGATCGCACTGTGGCTGACTGTGCCTCACTCCTTGAGGGCGAACCCTTCCCCCTGGCGGTCGTAGCGATAGTTTGCCTGACCGAAAGAGCGGATCTCGACCCGCTGGATGCGGCGGTTGTCGTCCACCAGAATGAAGACCGACTTGCCGGACTGCAGCCGGGTCAGCGGACGATCAGGCCCTTCGATGGCGATGAGACGGCTGAGCTCGGCCCCCGGCAGCTCGAACTTGCGCCAGATGGAGTAGAGGGTCTCGCCCGCCTGCACCTCGTGCTGCAGCCAGGTGCCGTCCACCTTCTCCTCGACCGGCTTGGTCGCGGCTGGCGCGCTGCCGGCCGTCTCGCTGCCCACGGTCAGCGCCTGGGCCGGTACGGCGAGTGGCACAGCAAGGGAACCGGACGGAGCGGCCGCCGGTGCGCTGGGGGAAGGCTCCCAGGCCAGCACTACCAGCCAGAGCGGGATCAGCACCAGCAACCCTATGGTGTGTTTGCGGGGCAGCGGGCTTGCCAGCCTGAACGAGGCCGCCTTCGGCTCCTTGTTGCGCTGACCCAGGCCACTCATGCCCTGGCCGAGGCGCTGGCGCAGGGGCAGGGTAGCCGCGTTGATACGTTGGAGCAGGGTTCCTTGTGATTCGTCTTGGCGACGCTGCTGGGCTCGTCTGTTATGGCCACGTGGGCGACGGTCCGGGGTGGGCACGGCATTTACCTCTCACTACATTGCCTGCCATCAGGCAAATATGCCGCCTATGGTAAACGGACTCGCCCCCGAGGGGGAGAGTCCAGAGCATGAAAATTATCAGTTGAGACGGAATTGTCCCAACAACTGCTGCAAACGCTCCGCCGCCTGACGCAGGGCCTGGCTGGCGTTGGCCGTGCTGGTGGCGTCCCGGGCGATGTCGTTGGCCAGTGCGCTGGTTTTTGATAGATTGCCGGAGACGGTCTCGGAGACAGAGCTCTGCTCCTCGGCGGCGGACGCTATCTGGTAGGTCATGTCGTTGATGGTGGCGATGGCCTGGAAGATGCTGTCCAGCGCCGCCTCCGCCTGATCCGCCTCGCCCACCGCCTGATGGGTCAGCTGCTGGCTCTGCTGGATGGCATTGACCGCGTTGGCCGAGCTGTGGCGGATCTTCTCGATCAGCTCCTGGGTGTTCTGCACCGCCTGCTGGGTATTGCCCGCCAGCTTGCGCACCTCGTCCGCCACCACCGCGAAGCCGCGCCCCTGTTCGCCGGCCCGGGCCGCCTCGATGGCGGCGTTGAGGGCCAGCAGGTTGGTCTGGTCGGCGATGCCCTGGATCACGGTGAGTATGCTGGTGATCTGCTCGCTGTCGTGGGCCAGCCCCTCCACCACTTCGGCGCCCTTGCCCGCCTCGGCGGCGACCCTGTGCATGGAGTGGATCACCTGCTGGAAGCGCACCTTGCCCTGATCCGCCGCACTCTGGGCCTGCTTGGCGGAGTCGGCAGTGTTGTTGGCATGGGTGGCGACCTCCTGGCTGACGTAGGACATCTCCTGCACCGCGGTCAGCATCTGCTCCATCTCCGCCTGGTGGTGCTGCAGGTTGCCGTCGGTCTGGCCGGCGATGCGGTCGGTGTCCCCGGCGTGGCGATGTACCTCGCTGGCGGTCTTCTGCACGTCGCCGAGCAGCGCCTGCAGCTTGTCGATAAAGCGGTTGATGCCGCGGGCCAGGGCCCCCAGTTCGTCCTGGGATCGGGTCTCCAGGCGCTTGGTGAGATCCCCCTCGCCATCGGCGATGTCATCCACCAGGCTGACCATCTGGCGGATGGGGCCTGTGATGCTGCGGGCGATCACCAGCATGGTGGCGAGCGCCAGCACCAGCACCAGCAGGGCACCGATCAGCTGCTGGGTCATGGCGGCCCGGTTCATGTCGGTGAGCTGGGCTTCCAGCTCGTCGGCCCCCGCCAGCACCACCTGGTAGGGCAGGGTGACTATGATGGCCCAGTTGCGGGCCATGCCAGGCACCGCTATGGGCACCGAGATGCGAAACGCCTCGTCGAGCTCCTGGCGCTGTACCTCCGGCTTGAGGTACTGCTGCCAGCCGTCGCCCAGCACCTTGTCGGCCCGGCTGCCGAGCAGGGCGGCATCGCCGCTGGTGCCGGTGATGACACCGGCGGCGCTGACGATCAGGGTCTCCCCCTTGCCGTCATAGATGTTGCTGTTGAGGGACTTGGCCTGACGGCTGATGGAGTCCACCGCCAGATCCAGGGCGGCTATCCCCTTGAACTGGCCGTTTACCAGGATGGGGGTGGTGATGGTGCTCACCAGCACCTGCTGACCGTTGATGTCCACCTTGAAGGGGTCGATCAGGCAGGAGCGCCCCTCCCGTTGTGGGCAGGCGTAGTAGTCGTTGGCCGGATTGCCGAATTCGTCCGGGTCGCTCTTCTCGATGGAGAGCAACAGATCCGTGCCGACCTGATCCTTGTCGCGATAGAAGTAGGGGACGAAGCGCCCCTGACCGTCGCTGCCCAGCGCCGTCTGGCCGGTGAAGCTGGCGTCCTGGCCGTCGAAGCCATTGGGCTCGAAGCCCGCGAAGGCGCCATAGAGCTGGGGTTCCAGACCGAGCTGGGCCTTGAGCAGATCGGTGGCCTGCTGGCGATCCAGCGGCAGCTTGCCTTCCTGCTGCCGGGCGAAGACGCTGGCCATCTGCTGGGTGTAGGAGAGCCCCTTTTGCAGCAGTTGGGTGATGGTGGCGGCCTCGGCGCGGGCATTGGCGCTCACCTTCTGCCAGGCCTCCTGTTGCAGGGCGGCACGGCTGGAACTGATGGTGAGCTGCTGGGTCTGCCGGCCCGAGTATTGATTGAGCAGGATCAGGATGACCAGGGCCGCGGTCATGGCGATCCCGGCCAGCACCAGGATGCGATTCTGGATAGAACGAAACTGCATCTTGCGTTCCTTGTGTGGTAGAAGGTTGTCCGAAGTATCGGCAGGGCGGGAGATCTCTCCAGCAATCTCGCCTAGCTAAGCGGAAAAAGAGGTAACATTCTGCGATCCTACTCAAAGTCAGTGGTTTTTACCTGTTTCTCCCCTATTTTACCCTCTGCCTCTCCATGGTTTTCCCATCCGTCATTGTCGGTGCTAAAATGCGACGGTTTTTTTAACGAATTGGCCCAAGGCCCTCTACACAAGGCTTAAAGATGAAAGTCAAGACCCGTTTTGCTCCCAGCCCGACCGGCTTTTTGCATGTCGGCGGTGCCCGTACCGCACTCTATTCCTGGTTGTTTGCAAAGAACCAGGGCGGCGAGTTTGTGCTGCGTATCGAGGATACCGATCTGGAACGTTCCACTCAGGAGGCCATCGACGCCATCATTGAGGGCATGGAATGGCTGGAGCTGAACTGGGATGAGGGTCCCTACTATCAGACCAAGCGCTTCGACCGCTACAACGCGCTGATCGACGAGATGCTGGCGGACGGTCGCGCCTACAAGTGCTACTGCTCCAAGGAGCGGCTGGAAGCGCTGCGTGAAGGCCAGATGGCCAACGGCGAGAAGCCCCGTTATGACGGCAAGTGCCGGGATGGCGCCCACGATCACCCGGCCGATGCGCCCCACGTGATCCGCTTCCGCAACCCCACCGAAGGCTCGGTGGTGTTCGATGACCACGTCCGTGGCCGCATCGAGTTCGCCAACACAGAGCTCGACGATCTGATCATCCGCCGTACCGACGGTGCGCCGACCTACAACTTCTGTGTTGTAGTCGATGACTGGGATATGGAGATCACCCACGTGGTGCGTGGTGAAGACCACATCAACAACACCCCGCGCCAGATCAACATCTACAAGGCGCTGAACGCGCCGGTACCGGAATTTGCCCACGTCTCCATGATCCTGGGTGACGACGGTGCCAAGCTCTCCAAGCGCCACGGTGCAGTCTCCGTGATGCAGTACCGCGACGATGGCTACCTGCCGGAAGCCCTGCTGAACTATCTGGTGCGTCTGGGCTGGTCCCACGGCGATCAGGAGATCTTCAGCCTGGACGAGATGATCAAGCTGTTCAGCCTGGATGCCATCTCCAAGTCTGCCTCTGCCTTCAACACCGACAAGCTGCTGTGGCTGAACAACCACTACATGCGCAGCCTGGATCCGGCTTATGTTGCCAAGCATCTGGCCTGGCACATGGAGCACCAGCAGATCGACACCCGCAAGGGCCCGGCGCTGGCCGACGTGGTGACCCTGCTGGCCGAGCGCTGCAACACTCTTGTAGAGATGGCCGCCCAGAGCCGCTACCTGTTCGAAGAGTACGAGGCCATCGATGAAGCTGCTGCCAAGAAGCATCTGCGTGGCGTCGCGGCCGAGCCGCTGGCACTGGCCAAGGCCAAGCTAGCCGCTTTGGATACCTGGACCACGGAGGCGCTGCACGAGCTGATTGAAGCGACCGCCGCCGAGCTGGGCCAAGGCATGGGCAAGGTCGGCATGCCGCTGCGCGTGGCCGTCACCGGCCAGGGCCAGTCCCCGGCGATCGACGCCGTGATGGCGCTGGTGGGCAAGGAGCGAGTCCTCGCTCGTATCGATCGCGCGCTGGCCTACATCGAAGCGCGCATGGCCGCCGAGTAATTCAGGCTCGCCGGTACGGGTCAGTCCCCTTGGCATCGCCGACGCCGTGATGGCACTGGTGGGCAAGGAGCGGGTCCTCGCTCGTATCGATCGCGCGCTGGCTTATATCGAAGCGCGCATGGCCGCCGAATAAGCTCCTGCCATTGCTTGAAAAAGGGCTCCCTGACGGGGGCCCTTCGCATTTTGGCTTCGAGCGGATTTGCGACGTAAAACAGGGAGATAGCGGCGAGGTTGGCGGTAAAACCGGCTAACTGCCTGAATTTTGACTAAACGCTCCAACGAGCGAGAATTTTGGGTTGACAGCAAAGCGGGCGATGCCTATCATGCGCCTCCGTTGCCAGAGATAACTTTGGTAGCGCCGAGGTGAGTTGGGGTTATAGCTCAGCTGGGAGAGCGCTTGCATGGCATGCAAGAGGTCCGCGGTTCGATCCCGCGTAGCTCCACCAAATTCTCCTCGAACAATCTGGAATCCAAGGGGTTATAGCTCAGCTGGGAGAGCGCTTGCATGGCATGCAAGAGGTCCGCGGTTCGATCCCGCGTAGCTCCACCAGGTTCCTGATTGAAGATGAAGTACCCAGGGCAGTGCGGTGTGTATCACCCAGGCCGACCTTTGTGGGGTTATAGCTCAGCTGGGAGAGCGCTTGCATGGCATGCAAGAGGTCCGCGGTTCGATCCCGCGTAGCTCCACCATTATTTGCAGTCACGGACAACCGGCCGCCAGAACCCGTTGTCTAATGAAGAAAGAATTTGGGGTTATAGCTCAGCTGGGAGAGCGCTTGCATGGCATGCAAGAGGTCCGCGGTTCGATCCCGCGTAGCTCCACCAAATTCAGAATGACGAGACGTCATTCACACATATCGGGGTTATAGCTCAGCTGGGAGAGCGCTTGCATGGCATGCAAGAGGTCCGCGGTTCGATCCCGCGTAGCTCCACCATATAAAGGCCACCGCATTGCGGTGGCCTTTTTCTTTTCGCCTCCATCTTCCCTTTCTCTTCGTCGTAACAAAGCCCGCACTGCGGCGGGCTTTTGGTTCATGCCGGTTCGGCATCAGCCGTGACGACGACGCCAGGCCAGCGGCAGCAGCGCCAACAGCAGGACGCCCAAGGCGCCGCCACCCCCCTTGCTCGCTTCCTTGAGCCTGAGGTCGACGATGACGGGGTCGTGGTCCGAGGCGCTGAAGGGGTTGTCCGACTTGATGAGATCGCCGGTGTAGGCGCTGCCATATTCGAACAGGTTGCTCTCGAAGGAGTTGATGTGCCAGTCGGCCACCGCCACCACCTTGTCAGCCAGCGCCGGGTTGGCGAGGGCATAGTCCAGAGTGCCGAGCTCGGCCTCGTAGCTGTAGGAGATGGCCTTCTCCTGGTTGAACTTGACGTTCAGATCAACCAGGCCGTAACCCTTGGCCACCGTCTGGCCCATCTGCTCATAGGGCTTATCGCCGATGTAGGTGTGGGAGGCGGAGCGGATCTGGCGCTCCCCCGCGACCGGCACATAGTCGGTCAGCACCCGGATGGGATCCTCCTTGGCGTAGGAGTTGAAGTCCCCCACCAGCAGCACCTGGCCCGGCATCTTGCTCACCGCCTCCCCCAGCACCTTGGCGGCACTGACCCGGAACTCGGTGCACTTGCCCTGCAGATCCGCAGGCTCCGTCTTGCCATCCCCGTTCTCATAGCAACCCGACCCCTTGGATTTCAGGTGGTTGACCACCAGGGTCAGGGGGGCGTCGCTGCCCGCCACGGTGAAGCGCTGGACCAGGGAGTCCCGCTGACCGGCGCTCCTGGTGACGCCGCCCGTGGTGTAGCGCTGCTGGGGCAGGGGGATGACGTCGGCATCCCCGCTCGGGGTGAGCAGGGCGGGGCGGTAGATCATGGCCACCATGATGGCGTCGCCGCCAAAGAAGCGATCCTCCGTGAGCAGGGCCTTGGGCAGGGTGACGTAGGCGTAGTGCTTGCTCGCCTCCTTTTGCCGGGCGTTGAGGCTCTCCACCAGATCGTGGAGGGCGGCGTGCTCGTCGAAGCCGTTGTTCTCCATCTCCATCAGGCCGAGCAGGTCGGCGTCCATCTCGGTGATGGCGTTGACGATCTTGGCGCGCTGCAACTGGAACTCCTCCAGGCTCTTGGCGCCGCGGTTACAGCCCTTGGCGCTGTCCGCGTCCGCCTGATCCGCGCAGAGCACGTTGAGAGCGCCCCCCACGCTGGAGTGGCTGGTGAAGTAGTTGAGCACGTTGAAGCTGCCGATGCGCAGGTCGGTGCCATTGGCGCGGGCCGGTGCGCCCTGGCGGTCGTTCTCATCGGTGCGCAGCAGATCCCCCGCCGTGATGCGCTGATCCTTGGGCACTATCAGGCGGTACTCGTCATGGCTGTAACCCACCAGGGCTTCCAGATTGACCGGGGCATCGCCGATGCGCAGGTAACCCTGCTCCGGCTCCCAGGCGGGCAACCAGGGCAGCTTGCCGTTGGCGGCCTTGAAGTCCGACTCGAGGAAGACGCGGTTGCCCGCATTGGCCTCGGCCAGCGCCACGGCCTCGGGGCTGCTCGCCACATGGAGCTGGGTCGGCTTCATCAGCGGGGCGCCGTGGGCGAGCACCAGGTTGTTGCGCCGGGCGGCATAGTCGTAGCTGAAGTTGCGGCTTACCTTGAGCGCGCTGCCCCCATCGAGGCGCACCCGCATCCCTTCGTGACGCTCCAGGGCCCGGGCCAGGGTTTCCCCCTCCAGCACCCGCAGTGCCGTGGCGGCGGGGGCGGGGGCGGCGCCCTGGGCCAGGGTTGTCAGGCGCGGTGTGCTGCCATCAAACAGGGGCTTGAGCTGGGTGTGACCATGATACTCCTCGACCTTGGCCTCCAGACAGACCAGGGCGCCTGGCTGGATGTCCGGGTACTTGCTGGCGAAGTTCTTGTCATTGAGGTAGACGAAGATGCCGTCCGACGTCTCGAGGTTGCCGTCCCCCTGCACATCCAGCAGGTAGAAGCCCTTGTTGAGACTCTCGCCGAGGGCGGAGACCACGGCCCTGACCGAGACGCTGCCGGGGCTTTCGAACTGATCGTCAGGGACGAGGGGGCTCTTGTCGCCGCTGCCCTGGATGGCGGGGATGGGGGTGAGGGCACTGTCGGCCGGGCAACTGAAGCCCGCGGCATGGAGAGACGGGGACGCGAGGGCGAGCCCCACTGCCAGCGACAGCAGGGTAGGTGTTCCTTTCATGGGGATTCCTTTTTTTATTTTTGCCAGTGTTTCCATAGCCTTGGCCTCTTGGCCAAGGGCGCGCATTGTCACATTTCTGGCTGCTCTGACCAGTGAGGGAGCGCACATTATAAGGAGACAAAAGAGGCCATCTGCCATTTTTTGACATGGCTAACAGTTTGATATTGATGAGTTATTTGTTATTTGTCCGGTGGGTGAAAAGTGTGAAGCCGCCGGCATTCACATATTTTCCTTCGAGAATAAAGATTGAGCCGTTGTCACTTGCTTCCTATACTCGGGCTGTTCCTCACGGAACCCAGGCAAAGGGCAAACCGGCAG
Source organism: Aeromonas sp. XH (assembly GCF_033348475.1). Lineage (NCBI taxonomy): Bacteria > Pseudomonadati > Pseudomonadota > Gammaproteobacteria > Aeromonadales > Aeromonadaceae > Aeromonas > Aeromonas sp. XH. The sequence continues at coordinate 883,771 of NZ_CP137630.1, forward strand.
CGATGTCGGGACGCAAAGCCTCCGATCTGACCCACGTGGGCCAGACAGCGGGGTTACCCGGGGTGACTTGAGGGTCTGTGGCCCGTCCATGGCCTGTTGTCGTTCCCTTGTTCCCTGTTGCGATTGCGCTTTTCCCGGTGTTGAAGCCAAGACAAAACAAGGATGACAACAATATGCAACAGATCTTGAGGCCCAGCAGGCTCGCCATGCTGGTCGCCCTTGCGGCCGTCCCTGCCTGGGCGCAGGCCGCCTATCCCGCCTATCAGGCCGGCACCGCCTACCAGGCTGGCGACATCGTCAGCAACGCAGGCGCCCTCTATGAATGCAAGGAATTCCCCTACTCCGGCTGGTGCGGCGCCTCGCCCTACCACTATGCCCCCGGGGTGGGCGTGGTCTGGGCAGATGCCTGGAGGCTCTATGGCGGCGAAGTGCCGCCACCGGCCCTGGTCGTCGCCATCGGCTCCCCTGCCGTGGGCAGCAGCGTCAGCGAAGGGGCAAGCGTCGCGCTGGCGGTGACCCTGAGCGGCCCGGTCACGGCGCTCGCCAAGGTGGAATACCTGGTCGACGGCACCCTGGTTGCCACGGCCACGGCTTCCCCCTGGAGTGCCAGCTGGAATGCCGCCGGGGTAGGGGCACACGCCCTCAAGGCCCGGGCACTGGACAAGGACGGCAAGGTGCTGAGCGAGGCGGATTCGAGCTTCCAGGTCGCCGCCGTGGTGGCGCCCGAGGCACCCAGGGCGAGCATCGCGAGCCCCGCCGCCGGTGCCAGGGTGACTCTGGGCCGCGCCCTTACCGTGAGCGGCAATGTCACTGACGCCAACGACGACGTCGCCAGGGTCGAGCTGTTCGTGAATGGCCAGAAGGTGGGCGAGGACAGCAGCGCTCCCTGGCAGCTGAGCTGGACGCCCCAGAGCAAGGGGCTGGCCGGTCTCAAGCTGGTGGCGACCGACAAGGAGAACCTGGTCGGGGAATCGGCCCAGGTCGATGTCCAGGTGGAAGAGGCGGCCCTACCCCCCACCGGCGGCAACCTCTCCTGCGACGTGCGCCAGATCTACCGCGCCGACGGCAGCGAGTGCATGGGGGATGACCACGGCCGCCGCGTCATCGGCTATTTCACCTCCTGGCGCACCGGCAAGAACGGCCTGCCCGCCTACCTGGTGAGCGACATCCCCTGGGACAAGATCACCCACATCAACTACGCCTTCGCGGCGGTGGACGAGCAGAGTCACACCATCAAGGTGGATGACGCCGCCACCAAGCTGACCTGGAACGGGGTGCCGGGCGCCGAGATGGATCCCGAGTTCGCCTATCAGGGCCACTTCAACCTGCTGTCGAAGTACAAGAAGCAGTACCCGGACGTGAAGACCCTCATCTCCGTCGGGGGCTGGGCCGATACCCGCGGCTTCTACGCCGCCACCACCAAGGGCGACTGCTCGGTCAACACCGCCGGCATCAATGCCTTTGCCGACTCGGCCGTGGGCTTCATCCGCCAGTACGGCTTCGATGGGGTGGATATCGACTACGAGTACCCCACCTCCATGAAGGATGCGGGCAACCCCAACGACTTCCCGCTCTCCAACCAGTGTCGCGGCAAGCTCTTTGCGAACTATGAAGTGCTGATGAAGACCCTGCGCAACAAGCTCGACAGCGCCGGCAGCGAGGATGGTCGCAAGTACATGCTGACCATCGCCTCGCCGGCCTCGGCCTACCTGCTGCGCGGCATGGAAAACTTCCAGGTCACCCAGTACCTCGACTACGTCAACCTGATGACCTATGACTTCCACGGTGCCTGGAACCACTTCGTCGGTCACAACGCCGCCCTGTTCGACAACAAGGCGGATCCCGAGTTGTCCCAGTGGGGGGTCTACACCCAGACCCAGTTTGGCGGCATCGGCTATCTCAACTCCGCCTGGGCGGCCCACTACTTCCGTGGCGCCCTAGCGGCGGGCAAGATCAACATAGGGGTGCCCTATTACACCCGTGGCTGGCAGGGGGTCACCGGTGGCACCCACGGTCTGGGTGGCAAGGCGGCGCTGCCGAGCCAGAGCGATTGCCAGCCGGGCACCGGTGGCAGCACCATTCCGTGCGGCAACGGGGCGGTGGGCATCGACAACATCTGGCATGACCTTGACAAGAACGGCAAGGAGATAGGCGGGGGCGCCGTGCCCATGTGGCATGCCAAGAACCTGGAGCACGCGGCCAGCCTCGGCATCACCACCCTGCCGAGCTACAGCCAGGCCTGGGGTCTGGATCCCAACAACCCGGCCCACGTGATGCAAGGCCAGTATGTGCGTTACTACGACGACAAGGCCCACGCGCCCTGGCTCTGGAACGAGCAGAAGAAGGTGTTCCTCTCCACCGAAGATGAAGAGTCCATGGGTCACAAGCTCGACTACATCGTCAAGCGCGGCCTCGGGGGCGTCATGTTCTGGGAGATGGCGGGGGACTATGACTTCGATGCCGCGAAGAACGAGTACGTGATGGGCAGCACCCTCACCAGCCTCGCCTACGAGACGTTCAGCAAGGCCGACAAGGCGGCCCTGAAGCAGAATGATCTGCCGGCCCCGGCCGCCCAGCTCGACATCGGCGTGAGCCTCTCCGGCTTCAAGGAAGGGGACTCCAACTACCCGATCAACCCGACCCTCAAGCTCACCAACAGGTCGACCCAGACCATTCCGGGCGGCACCCGCATCGAGTTCCTGGTGCCCACCTCCACCTCCGACACCATCACCGACCAGAGCGGCATGGGGCTGAAGGTGGTGGAGAGCGGCGGCAACCAGAACTCGGACGGCATCGCCAATGAGAAGGACTTCCACAAGGTGGCCCTGACGCTGCCGGCCTGGAAAGCCTGGACGCCGGGCACCGACGTGGAAGTGGCCATGACCTACTACCTGCCGGCCGCCGGCGTGCCGAGCGGCATGCGCCTGATTGCCGGCAGCCAGACCATAGGCCTGAAGTCCGACTTCCCTGCCCTGGCCGAGGCGGTGCTGGGCAGCAGTGGCGGTGGTGACGGTGGCAGCGGTGGCACCACCTGTGCCAGCCAGAACGTCAACCCGGCGGACTACAATGCCTATCCGACCTGGCCGCGCGGGGATCACGCCAATGGCAACGACCGCATGACCCACAACAAGGGGGTGTGGCAGGCCAACTGGTGGACCAGCAGCGAGCCCAAGGTGGGTGACGGCAGTTGGAAGCTGGTGTGCAACTACTGAGTTGTCCCGGCTGCTGTACCAGCAGCGAACTCAGAGCGGGTAACGGCAGCTGGAAGCTGGTGTGCAACTACTGAGTTGTCCCGGCTGCTGTACCAGCAGCGAACTCAGAGCGGGTGACGGCAGTTGGAAGCTGGTGTGCAACTATTGAGTTGTCCCGGCTGCTCTACCAGCAGCGAACTCAGAGCGGGTGACGGCAGTTGGAAGCTGGTGTGCAACTACTGAGTTGTCCCGGCTGCTGTACCAGCAGCGAACTCAGAGCGGATGACGGCAGCTGGAAGCTGGTGTGCAGCTACTGATGACAGGTTGAGGGGGCAACTCCCTCTAACGCAACGACCCAATCCGGAGCCCAGGCTCCGGATTTTTTGTGCCTTGTATAAGGAGAAGGAGGGGGAAAAGGGCAGGGGAGGTGCCATAAAAAAGACCGCTCCGAAGAGCGGCCAATTGCCACCAAGGCAATCTGCGGGGCGAACCCCATTGTGAATGGGCAGTCGCCATGGGCGGATTCTTGTCCATGGCGTGCCGGTTTATTGAGTGACGGCGCCGCCCTGCTGCTCCTTCAGGAAGCTGATCCAGGGGGTGGCGCGGCCGCTGACGTTGCCATTCTGGGCGGCCTGGGTGAAGGCGTTGAGCGCCTCCTTGGGCTTTTGCTGCTCGAAATAGGCGACCCCGGTCAGGAACTTCAGATCCGCCCGCTGCTCGCCGCTGGCGTTGGCGGCAGGCTTGGCGGCGAAGGCCACCAGATCCTGGTAGCGCTTGCTCTGGATCATCATGCGCGCCATCTTGAGCTGCAGCTCGGCATTGGGGGCCAGCTTGTAGGACTTGGCCAGGGTGTCGATGGCCGGGTCCAGCTCCTTGGCCTGATGCCAGTAGTTGGCGAGCGTCTTGTAGTTGGCCGCGGTGCTCTCGATGGTCCCCTCCTTCATGGCCTTCTCCATCACGCGGGCGGCGCGGTGGGGAATGCCAGCGAAGGCGAGGTAGTTGGCCAGACGCTGCAACTCGTTGGCCTCGGTCAGCATGCCGAGGTTGTAGGCCCCTTCCAGTGCCGCCAGGGCCTTGGCATCGTTGCCCGCCTGCATGTGCATGGCCGAGAGCTGGGTCCAGTACTTCTTCTTCTCCGGGTATCTGTCCACCAGGGCGGTGAGCACCTCGGTGGCCGGCTTGTAATGTTTCAGCTCGTAGTGGGCCGCCATCTTCAGCAGGTACCAGGACTCCGGTGCCTTGCCCGCGGAGAGCTTGATCGCGCTGTCCACCGCCGGGATGGCTTCCCGGTACTGCTTGAGCTGCACATGGGCGTTGGCCAGGGTGATGTAGGCGTGCGGGGTCGGCTTCTCGTCCTTGCCGAGGTTCGCAAACCACTCCTTCATGGTCTTGATCGACCCCTGGTAATTGCCCTCCGCCATATAGAGCTGGGCCAGGTTGTAGCGCACCTGCTGGGCCACCGGGGGCGGCAGGCCGCCGGTGGCGATGGCGTCGGCGAAGTACTTGGTCGCCTGACCGTACTTCTCCTGCTGGGCGGCCACGAAGCCCAGGGTCTGCAGAATGACCCCCTTGTCGTAGACCCGCTCGCCTGCGCCTGACAGCGCCTCCTGCAGCTTGGCATTGGCCTCGCCGTATTTCTTCTCGGTGATCAACGCCTGGGCCTTGTTGACCGCGCGGTAGGCGCGGTCAGACAGGGCGGGCTGCTCGGCGGCCCAGGCGGCGGTGCTGAGCAGCACCGCCATGGCTACCGGGGCGAGGATCAGGGTATATAACTTTTTCATCGCCACCTTCCTTAGTTGGTCGCAAACTCGATCTCTTGCTGCATGCGACTGGGCTGCGGCTTGCCGTCCACCATGGCCGGCTTGAAGGTCCACTTGGCTATGGTCTGGCGCGCCGCCTTGCCGAGGTCATAGCTGCGGGGCTCTTCCTTGACGATGCGGATGTTGCTCACGGTGCCGCGCTCGGTGACGGTGAACTCCACCAGCACCTTGCCGGAGGCGAGGCCGGCCAGCGCCGCCTTGCGGGGCATCATGGGCTCGAAGGTCGCCATCGGGATGGCGCCGTTGTTGCCACCCATGCCGCCACCACCGCCGCCGGTGCTGTAGGCGCCGAGGGCGTTGCCACCACCGATGTTGACCGGGATGTCGAGCTTGGGCATGTCCATGGGGGAGCTCTCCATCTGCGGCCTGTCCGTGCTCGCCACCTCCATCTCGGGAGGGGGAGGCGGGCGGTTCGGGGGCGGCGGCTTGGGCAGTTCCCGTTGCTTCTCTTGCAGGGTCTCCTGAGGCTTGAGGCGGATGAAGTCGGTCATGGTGACGTCCTCCCTCTCCGTCAGCTCCCGGTGATCCGGCGTGATGAGCTTGTTCATTCCCAGGAACAGGAAGAACACCACCACGCAGGAGACCGCCAACGATATCAGGTATCTCATAGGGCTCGCTCCGGCATCAGCTGCTCTTGCTTGCCGCGATGGAGATGTTCTGGACACCGGCCATGCGGATCTGATCCATGACCTGGACCACCAGCCCGGAACGGGACTCGGTATCGGCCTGGATCACCACGGCGCTCTCCGGGTTCTCCGCCCGCAGCCGCTCGATGTTGGCGCGCACCGCGCCCACCTCGACGACCCGTTTGTCGACCCAGACCTGACCGTTCTCGCGGACCGCGACCATGATGTTCCCCTTCTTCACCGTCTCGGCCGTGCTGGCGCTCGGGCGGTTGATCTCCACGCCGGACTCCTTGACGAACGAGGTGGTGACGATGAAGAAGATCAGCATGATGAACACTATGTCCAGCATGGGGGTCAAATCGATGGCCGCCTCGTCCGCACCGCTGTCGCTGTGACGTTTTCTCATGGCAAAAAACTCCTTGCTTGTTCTGTGCCCCGGCGGGCCAGGGCCTGCCGGGGATGTGCATCCTGCATCAGCCGTGTTTCAGGTTGTCTTCCAGCTTCTGCACCGCCAACTTGGCCTTGTGATCGAGCTGGTTGACAAAAAACAGGCCGGAAAGGGCGGCAATCATGCCCGCCATGGTCGGCACCGTCGCCTTGGAGATCCCCGAGGCCATGGCGCGCGGCGACCCGGTGCCTGTGATGGCCAGGGTGTCGAACACCTGCACCATGCCGACCACTGTCCCGAGCAGCCCCATCAGCGGGCAGAGGGCGATCAGCACCTTGATGACCGGCATCCCCTTGTCCACCGCCATGGCGACCCGGGAGACCAGCTCGCGGCGGATCTGTTTGGCGGACCAGGAGAGGTGATCGGTGCGGGCCAGCCAGGCGGCCTTGGTCTGCTTCACCTGCTTGGGGTAGACCGCCCTGAAGTAGAACCAGCGCTCCAGCAGCAGGGCCCACATCATCAGGGTCAGGAAGAACAGGGCGACCAGCACGTCGCCCCCCAATCCCAGAAACCGGCGGACCGACTCGACTTCTTCAATCAACCAGAACCACATGGGTGACTCCTTAGGCTGCGGCCTTGGCGGCGTGCAGGCGTTCCTGATAGCGGGCGACGAAGCCGGCGCTCTGCTCTTCCAGGACCTGGATGAGACGGCGGCTCTGGGTCTGCACTATGGTGTAGAGGAACAGCATGGGCACGGCCACGACCAGACCCTGCATGGTGGTGACCAGGGCCTCGGAGATGCCGCCCGCCATCAGCTTGGGATCGCCGGTACCAAACAGGGTGATGGCCTGGAAGGTGGCGATCATCCCCACCACGGTGCCCAGCAGACCCAGCAGCGGGGCGACCGAGGCGATCAGCTTGATGATGCTGATGCCCTTCTCGAACTTGGGCACGTTGCGCAGGATGATCTCGTCGAGCTTGGATTCCAGATCCTCGATGTTGTCACCGCGGTGCTCCTGGTAGGCCACCAGCATCTCGCCGATGGGGTTGCCCTTGATGACCTGCTCGGACTTCAGCTGCTTGCGCATGGCGCCGCCGATGAGGGAGAGGCGGGCACCGCAGAACAGGGCCAGCAGGGTCCCGAGTACGCCGAGCACCATGATGACGTAACCCACTTCACCCCCCTGGTCGATCCGTTCCTTCAGGGTCGGGGACTGCACCAGCAGGGAGAGGATCACGCCGCGGGACGGATCGATGAAGACGGGCTTGACGCTGCCGTCACCCTGCTCAAAGTCGGCCACGGGCTCCAGTACCGCCTTGTCGGGCTGGCGTGGCAGCTGTTCGAACTTGCCGGTCTCCGGCACGAAGGTGAGGTACTTGCCCTCGGAGACGGTGTTGAACTCGCCGATCTGGGTGACCGTCTTCTCGGCCTGGTTGCCCTCGCCGTAGACCACGGTCGCCGGGATCTGGCTCACCTTGCCACCGTCGACCATGCGGCTGAGGGTGGTGGTCCAGAAGGCGGTCAGGTCATCGCTGGAGGGGAGCTCCTTGCTCTCGGCCAGACGGGTCAGCAGGGCGGTCTGCTCAGGATGCTCGACCCGGCGGGCGGAGGCGTTGAAGATCCCCTTGAACTCACCGGCGAACTGGCGCAGCACGCCGAACATCTCGCCCATGTTGCCGGAGCGCTGGCGCAGGGTCTCGGTCAGCTCGGTGAGCTGCTTGTCGTTGGCATCGAAGGTGGCCTTGAGCTGTTCGCCCTTGGCAACCTCGGCGGCCAGCTCCGCCTTGGCCTTGGCCAGCAGGGCGGTCTGCTCGTTCTTGTCGGCCAGGAAGCGGGCTTCCCGCTCCTTGTTGAGCTGGGACTCGCTGGTGCTGGCGGCCTTGACCTGATTGAGCAGGGCATTGAGATCCACCGGCTTCTCGGCGGCGGTCACCGGCAGGGTGACCAGGGTGGCGCCCGCGATCAGCGAGGCGATGGCAAGTTTGATTCCTTTCATGATGCTTTCTCCGCAGTTTGAACCGGCAGCTTGATGAGGGCGGGAGGTGCCTGCTTCTTGGCGATGCGAAGGCCCTGTTCAACCGCGCTGCGATACTCCTGGGGCAGCTCCTCCCACTGGCGGGTCTTCTTGTTCCACATGCCGGTCTCATTGCCATCCGGGGACTGGTAGAGCAGGGCGATGCGACCCACGCGCAGGAACTCGTAGGTCTTCTCGCCGCCATCCTTGTCCAGGCTCGCCTTGTAGGCTTCGATGGTGCGGCTGAAGCCCTCTTCGATCTGGTAGGCCTCGAGGATCTTGCGGTACTTCTCGGAGATGGTGACGTCGGCCCGGTTCATGAGATCGGTCAGGGCCGCCACGCGGTCCTCCCGCTCGACCTTCTGGAACGGCAGGTCCAGGGCCACGAACTGATCGAGGGAGTCGATCATCTTGAGCATCAGGGGTACCACTTCGGTGCTGGTCTGGTCGATCTGGGCGATCTGCTTCTGCATGGAGGCGAGCTCGGCACTCTGGGACTCGACCATCTTGCCCACCTGCTCGTTGTAGGTGCGCAGGCTGTCGACCTGGCGCAGGGCGGCCTTGTACTGGGCCAGGGCTGACTCGGCAGAGTCGGCGTAGCTGTCGATCTTCTGCTGGGAAACTTTGGAGGCATTGTCGGTGGCGGCTTGAGTGTCCACGGCCTGACCGGCGGTGGCGGCACTCAGATTGAAGCTGGTCAGCAAGGCAGCCGAAACCAGGCTGCCGAGGAGCGCTTTCTTCATTGTAATTGTCCTTGTTTTCATAGGATTACCCTATCTCCGTAACTTCCTTGGGGCATGGGGCAAAGCCGGCCCGACCGGGCCGGCTTGTCATCTGCTGGTGGATTAGAACTTCTGGCTGTAGTCGAGGTAGTAGATGCGGCCGTCGATGCTGTAGAGATCCTCGTCATAGGTAAAGCCATCGCTCTCGAGGGACGGGCCCACGTTGAACATGTTCTTCACCCCGACCTGGATCTTGCCATCCCAGGGGGCATCCACGCCGACGTTCAGGTTCCAGGTGGTCTGGGACGCGATGTGGCCCACTTCCTCACCGGTGTCGGCGATGTAGTCCTGGCTCTGGGAGTCGATGTAGTTCGCGCTCAGGTAGGTATCCATGTTCCACCACTGGGGAACGTTGACGCCCACGCCGGAGCTGAAGCGCAGCTGCGGCAGACCGTTCTGGCCGATCTTGTCGATGACGGGGCCACCGGCGTACAGACCTTCCTTGTACTCCAGGATGTAGGTACCGCCCAGGTCGTAGCGGATGGTGGCGGCGTTCAGGTCGTAACGGTAATCCAGCTTCAGATCCAGGCCGCTGGTGTTCAGGGTGCCGAGGTTGACCATGGGGGCGATGGCGCTGCTGATCTTGCCCTGGCTGTTGCGGACTATGTTGCTGGAGCCACCGTTGTTCAGTTCGTCATAGATGACGGACTGCAGGGAGTTCAGCTGGATCACGTCCTCGATCTTGATGGTGTAGTAGTCCAGGGAGAGGTTCAGGTCGTCCAGCGGGCTGTAGGCCACCCCGAAGTTCCAGGTATCCGCGGTCTCTTCCTTCAGATTTTCGTTGGCGGTGCGGGTGGTGGTGTACTGGCGGTTCGGGCAGTCGGCGGCCGAGATGCCGTTCGCCTCGCAGTAGACATAGTCCTTGGCCCAGTCGGCGGACTCCGAATCTGCCGCGTAGAGATCGCTCAGGCTGGGGGCGCGGAACGAGCGGGACCAGGAGGTACGCAGCATCAGGTTGTCCAGCGGCTGGTAGCGCAGGCTCGCCTTGGGCGAGAAGGCGCTGCCGAAGTCGCTGTAATCATCGAAGCGGCCGGCCACGTTCAGCTCGACCTGCTCGGTGATGGGCACCAGGGACTCGATGTAGGCGGCGGTCACGTCGCGCACCCCACCGGAGGAGTTGCCGGCGGAGCCGATGATGTTGCCGGCCTCGGACTGGGCATCGTACTTGTCGCTGTAGACCCAGTCGTTGTACTCGGCACCCGCGTACCAGCTGACCGGACCGGCCGGCAGCTCGCCCATGTCCCACTGGACACCGGCGTACCACTGGTAGAAGTCCATGGTGGAACGGCGGCTGGTGTCGGCGGCCATGGAGGCCGTGGTATTGGCGTCAAACTCGCCCCCCACGAACTTGCCGTCGGCAACCGCCTGCTGGGCGGCGGACTTCAGCACGTAGCCGGTGCCGTTCTCCTTGTTGTCGGTCTTGGAGTACATGTAGCCGGCGTTCCACTGCATGTCGCCGACGCTTTCCGTGGTGACAGTGCCCTCGAAGCCGAGGTTCATGCTGCCGGTCACGTCAGTCACGTAGTTGTCGCGGGGACCGACGTTGCTGAAGCGGTAGTAGGCGTAGGCTGCCTCACCCAGACCCTGGGTGGCGGCGGCATCCAGGCCGTTGTCGGTGAAGAACTGGGCGTTCTTCGGGTTGGCCGGATCTATGGTAAAGGCGCCGGCGGCGGGGGCGAAGCGACCGAAGCTCTCGACCCGGGAGCCGATGAGCTGCGGCACGAAGTCCACGGTGTCGTTGATGTGGTAGCGACCGTTCACGTAGAGGGTGTCACGGCTGCGGGAGGCGGTGGTGGCCGCGACCTGGCCATAGTTGAAGTTGCAGCCGCCCTCGAACCCGATGAAGGGCTCTTTGCAGGTGCCGTCGGCATTGGTGGCGCCGGCCAGGGGGCCGTATTTCCAGATGGGATCCCCGTTGGCATCGAGGCCGGTGATCCCTTCCACGTTGCGACCGTAGGGGCTGGGGGCATCGTTGCCCTGCTTGGCGAGATAGTCGCGATCACGGCTGTAGATCACGTCCTTCTTGTCGTGCTCGTAGACCGCCATCAGCGAGCCCTTCTCGCCGTTGATCCCCGCGACCATGGAGCCGCTCTTCTCGTCACCGCCCTCTTCGGTCGGGGAGCCGAGGCGACCCTGGAAGGTCAGGCCTTCGTAGCCCTCTTTGAGCACCACGTTGATGACGCCGCCGATGGCGTCGGAACCGTAGATGGCGGAGCCGCCGTCCAGGTTGACCTCGACCCGTTCAACGGCGGCCATGGGGATGGTGTTGAGGTTGATGGAGGTGCCACCCATGGTGGGGGAGCCCGCCACCCGCTTGCCGTTCAGCAGGACCAGGGTGCGCTCTGAACCCAGGCCGCGCAGGCCGACGGTGGATTGGGACTGGAAGGAGCTGCCGGAGGCCGGGGAGACGCCGCCAAAGGAGTTGTAGGAGGCTTGCTTGAGGTAATCGGCGACGGTCTGCTGACCTGACTGCTCGATCTTTGCCTTGGTCACGGAGACGACCGGGGTGGCCCCCTCCACGTCGACCCGGGAGATCCGCGAGCCGGTAACCTTGATTTTTTGCAGTTTTTCGACGTTCTGGCCCTCTTCGGCCAGGACAGGGGTGGCCACAACTGCCGCGCTCGCCAAGGCAAACGCTACGGCAGCAGAGAGTCTGCTTTTCCTAAGCATGGCTAGTATCCTTCCTGATTGTTTTTTGTTTGCTTCCATTACCGCCCTCGTTGGAGCGGTGCGTAAGGCTTATCAAGGTTTGATGACGGACGTCAAATGGAGCGGCGAGGATGGGGATGAAGCAGGGAATCAGATGACTATCTATGATTGATGGATTGTTTTTGGCGTTTTATTCCGAAAATATCAATCAAGATTGTGTAAAGATGTTGTTAATTTCGATCTTTGCAATTTTATTTATTATTTTTGAACTTATCGATAACTCGCCTGTCTCGCCAGGCTCAATATCGTTAACCCATACTTTTCCAGTATATTCATCTGCCTTTCTGCGGGAGGCCGTTTTGAGCTGGTCTGATCTCCATGGATATATCCCTCTTCTTCTACAGGTAAAATAAAGAGGGCGATGATTGGTTTTTATCTTGTTGTTTTTATTGTGCTTTGCAATTCTTTAAACGGATGTGTAATTAATTTTTTAATAATTAAAAACAAGTTAAAGAGGATGGTGTAGCAGTTTTTTATATTGAAGTTGGTTTTTTTGAAAAAAATCATCGGCGAGATATGCTGCGGGAGGGATGCCATGATCGCTGGCTTGGTTCTACTTGATTTTTGTTGCAGAGCTTTTACAGTGACCAGGCCGGATTGTCTGCCAATGCCAGTCAATTCAGCGAGTAATGCCAGGAAGGACAGGCCTGTCACCGGATGTGACTGGCCATAAAAGAACAACAAGGACGAGGTTCCACATGCTGTCGTATTTCTTACGTCGGATGCTTCTGATCATCCCGACGTTTCTCGGGATCACCCTGCTCGTCTTCACCATCACCCGTTTCGTGCCGGGTGGTCCGGTCGAGCGCATGCTGCTGCAGGCCCAGGTCTCGCAAAACGAGTCCGGCCGCTCCAGCGGCAGCAAGGGGGCGCAGGCGCTCTCCGACGAGCAGATCGAGGAGCTCAAGGCCTTCTACGGCCTCGACAAGCCCATGCTGATCGCCTATTGGGAGTGGCTGCAGAAGCTGGCGGTGCTTGATCTCGGCGAGTCGACCCGCTACTACGAGCCGGTGTGGGACCTCATCAAGGAGCGGCTGCCGGTGACAGCCTTCTTCGGGCTGGCGACCTTCCTGCTGAGCTATGCCGTCTCCATCCCGCTCGGGGTGGCCAAGGCGCTCAGGCACAACAGCCGCTTCGATTCGCTGAGCTCCATGCTCATCTACATGGCCTATGCGCTGCCCGCCTACGTGGTGGGGATCTTCCTCATCACCGTCTTCGCCTTCCATCTGGAGTGGCTGCCCATGGGGGGCTTCCCTGGGGACGATTTCGAGTACATGGAGAGCCGCTGGGATCAGATCCGCACCCTCTTCTCCCACGCCCTGCTGCCCCTCATCGCCTACGCTATCGGGGATTTTGCCATCCTCACCATGACCATGAAGAACAGCCTGATGGAGAACCTGTCGGCGGACTACGTGCGCACCGCCGTGGCCAAGGGGTTGCCGTTTCGCAAGGCGGTCACCGACCACGCCATGCGCAACAGCCTGATCCCCATCGCGAGCCACCTGGGATCGGTGCTCACCGTCTTCTTCGGCGGCTCCTTCCTCATCGAGACCATCTTCAACATCGACGGCATCGGCCTGCTCGGCTACGAGGCCATCGTGGAGCGGGACTACCCCACCGTCATGGGCATCCTGGCCATCACCTCCATGCTGATGCTGGTGGGCAACATCGTCTCCGACATCTGTGTGGCCCTGGTCGACCCCCGTGTCAGATTTGGAGACTGAGCATGAATCTGATCTCTCTTCTCATGCCGATGTCACGCCCTATCGTCTCCGATACCTGCGTTGCACCTCCTGTGGATCCCCGCGTGCGGTTTGGAGAATAACCATGCAGCTCAATCCGGTTACCTTGAAAAAACTCAAGCGCTTCAAGTCCATCAAGCGCGGTTACTACTCCTTTGTCATCTTCTCGGCCCTGGTGATCATCTCCCTGCTGGCGGAGCTCCTGGTCAACAGCCGGGCGCTGGCGGTGAGCTATCAGGGGGAGCTCTACTTCCCCACCTATGGCGACGTGATCCCAGGGCAGCACTTCGGGCTCGACTACGAGTACGAGACCAACTACCGCCAACTGCAAGCCAAGCTGGAGCAAGAGGACAAGGGAGACTGGGTGCTGCTGCCCCTGGTGCCCTGGAACCCCTATGAGCAGGACTTCAAGGAGGAGGCCTATCCGCCCTATGCGCCTAGCCTGGCGGAGCGCCACTTCCTCGGCACCGACACCAGCGGTCGCGACGTGCTGGCACGGCTGGTCTACGGCTTTCGCATCGCCATCGGCTTCGCCTTCATCGCGCTGGTGGCGAGCTATGTCATCGGGGTCAGCATCGGCTGCATGATGGGCTTCCTCGGCGGCCGTTTCGATCTCATTCTGCAGCGCTTTATCGAGATCTGGTCCCAGGTGCCCTTCCTCTACGTCATCATGATCCTGGTGTCCCTGGCCAAGCCGAATTTCGGCCTCTTCGTCGGCATCAACGTGCTGTTCGGCTGGATGGGGATCACCTGGTACATGCGCACCCTCACCTACAAGGAGCGGGCGCGGGACTATGTGATGGCGGCGCGGGCCCAGGGGGCGGGCACGGGGCGCATCATCTTCCACCACATTCTGCCCAACACCCTGATGATGATCGTCACCCTGGCGCCCTTCGCCGTGGTGGGCAACATCTCCACCCTGACGGCGCTGGACTATCTGGGCTTCGGCCTGGCGCCGCCGACCCCGAGCTGGGGGGAGCTGCTCTCCCAGGGGATCAACAACCTGGATGCCATCTGGATCGTGAGCTCGGTGGTGGCGGCGGTGAGCCTGGTGCTCATCATGGTCTCCTTTATCGGCGAGGCCATCCGGGAGGCGTTCGATCCGCGCAAATTTACCCGTTATCAGTGAGGCGCTGCGCCATGCCAGGCCGCGTTGCCAGAACCCTTGATGAATAAGCCCCCAGTGCAGGGGCATGACCAGGAAGTCAAACATGAACAATAAAATCAAATGGATAGGTGCTATTTTTCTGCTAGTGAACGGGACCTGGGTGTGGGCGGCCAGCCTGCCTGCGGATCTCAAGTGGGAGACCAACGACACCGACCCCGTGTTCGCCTCCCCCAAGGCGCTGCCCGGCGGCACCCTCAACCTCTTCGTCGACAGCTTCCCGCTGACGTTTCGCACCGTGGGGCCCGACTCCAACGGCTCGTTCCGCTCCTTCATCCAGGACAACCAGCTGAGGCTCATCAGCTTTCACCCCAATACGGGCAACCCCATACCCTCGCTCGCGAGTGCCTGGGCCATAGCGCCGGACAGCCAGACCGTCTACTTCAAGCTGGATCCCCGCGCCAAGTGGTCGGACGGCAAGCCGGTCACCGCCGATGACTACACCTTCGGCTACGAGATGATGCGCTCCAAGGACATCAAGGGGCCCTGGTTCAACAACTACTACACCACCGAGGTGGTGGCGGTGGAGAAGATTGACGACCACACCATCCTGGTCAAGGCGGGCAGCCGCAAGGCCAAGCTGGATCTCCTCAACACCACCGAACTGTGGCCCCAGCCCAAGCACTACTACAAGATGGGCCCGAACTGGGTGAAGCAGTACAACTGGGCCGTGGTGCCCACCACGGGCCCTTACGTGATGAGCGAGGTGAAGAAGGGCAAGTCCGTCACCTTCAGCAAGCAGAAGGAGTGGTGGGCAAAGGACGATCGCTACAACCAGCACAGGTTCAACATCGACACCATCAAGGTGCAGGTGATCCGCGACCACAACATCGCGTTTCGCCATTTCCTGAAGGGGGAGCTGGACACCTTCGAGATGATCCTGCCGAACTGGTGGCATGAGAAGGCGGTCACCCCGGAGTACAAGAAGGGCTATGTGCAGAAGGTGATGGCCATGACCGACACCAAGCAGGGGGGACAGGGGATACACCTCAACGTCAGCCATCCCAAGCTGGCGGACATCAACGTGCGGCTCGGCATCCAGCACGCCATGAACCTCGACAAGATGATCGAGACGGTGCTGCGCGGCGACTACGACAGGGCCACCACCTTCGGATCGGGTTTTGGCGAGTTCACCGACATGACGCTGCCGGAGCGGGCCTACGACATCGCCAAGGCGCGGGAGTACTTCGCCAAGGGGGGCTACGGCAAGCCGGGGCCGGACGGCATACTGCAGAACGACAAGGGGGAGCGGCTGACCCTGGCCCTCACCTACACCAGCCAGGAGCACTCCAAGCGGCTGACCGTGCTCAAAGAAGAGGCCAAGAAGGCGGGCCTGGATCTGGAGCTCAACCTGGTGGACGGCGCCACCGGCTTCAAGGTGATGTTGGAGAAGAAGCACGAGGCGGCCTGGCTCGGCTGGGGCGGCGGCGGTCTTTACCCGCAATACTGGGAGTCCTTCCACTCGGACAACGCCAACAAGCCGCAGACCAACAACCTGTTCAACGTGGCGGATAAGGAGCTGGATACCCTGATCGACGCCTACAACGTCGAGTTCGACATGGCCAAGCGGGCCGAGCTCTCCCGCCAGATCCAGCAACGCATCTATGATCTCGCCATCTTCGTGCCCGGCGTCCAGCTCAACTATGTGCGGGCCAGCAGCTGGCGCCACGTGATGCTGCCAGAGGTGCCCGCCACCCGGAACACGCCGGATCTGCTCTACTGGCCCATGGATGGCTACCCCCACAGCAGCGGCGGCCTGCTCTGGATCGATCCCAAGGTGAAGGAAGAGACCCAGAAGGCCAAGGCCGAGGGGGAGGCGCTCACCCCCGTCACACTGATCGACAAGACCTATGCACGTCATTGATGTGGTTGAGAAGGGAGCAGCAGTCATGCCCAACACACAGGCCCCCGTTTTTGGTGCCAGGCATCATGAGGATCCGCGCCAGGCCCCCATCCTGGAGGTGCGGGATCTCGAGGTGGAGTTCGCCGTCGACGACGGCAAGATAAAGGTGCTCGACGGGGTAAGTTTTTCCGTGGCGCCGGGCAGGACCCTGGGCATCGTCGGCGAGTCCGGCTGCGGCAAGAGCGTCACCTCGCTCGCCATCATGGGGCTGCTGCCCAGGCCCCATGGGCGGGTGGTGGCAGGCTCCATCCGCTTTCAGGGGGAGGAACTGCTCACGCTGGCACCGGATCAGATGTACAGGGTGCGCGGCAACCGCATCTCCATGATCTTCCAGGAGCCCATGACGGCGCTCAACCCGGTGCAGACGGTCGGGGATCAGCTGATGGAGGTGTTTCACCTGCACAGGCCGGACTACAGCAAGGCACAGCGCCGGGAGGCCGCCATCGCCATGCTGCAGAAGGTGGGGATCCCGGAGCCCGTCCAGCGGTTTTCGGCTTATCCCCACAACCTGTCGGGGGGCATGCGCCAGCGGGTGATGATCGCCATGGCGCTCGCCTGCGAGCCCGACTTGCTCATCTGCGACGAACCGACCACGGCGCTGGACGTCACCATTCAGGCCCAGATCCTGGATCTGATGAAGGCGCTGCAGGCCCAGACCGGCATGGCCATCATCTTCATCACCCACGATCTCGGGGTGGTGGCGGAGCTGTGCGACGAGGTGGTGGTGATGTATGCGGGGAGGGCGGTGGAGCGGGCCGACATCTACGAGCTGTTTGACCATCCGCGGCATCCCTATACTCATGGTCTGATGGCCTCGATCCCGCGCCTCGAAGATGTGCCAAAGAGCCTGCTCAAGACCATCAAGGGCCAGGTGCCCGCCCTGCACGAGATGCCGGCGGGGTGCCGCTTCTCCAACCGTTGCCCCCATGCCACCGCACTGTGCGTGGAGACCATACCGGTGACCGAGCAGCTGAGCGATCGCCACGCCGTGGCCTGTCACCACTGGAAGGAGTTGAGCATATGAGTCGTGTGTTGCCGATACGGGACGGGGCTCCGTCCCTCTGCGGGGCAGAGGGATCGCCACTGTGCCTCCCAAGCGGTGGAGGGAGAGCGTCATGAGCACCTTGTTGTCCATACGGGATCTGAAACAGCACTTCAAGATGGGCGGCGGCTTCCTGCGCAAGCAATACACCGTCTATGCGGTGGATGGCATCAGCTTCGATCTCCGGCAGGGGGAGACGCTCGGCCTGGTGGGGGAGTCGGGGTGCGGCAAGTCCACCCTGGGGCGCTCCCTGCTCAAGCTGTTCGAGCCGACCGCCGGCTCCATCACCTTCGAGGGGCGCGACATCACCCACCTCTCGCCCAGGGAGATGCGCTCCCTGCGCCAGGAGATGCAGGTCGTGTTCCAGGATCCTGCGGAATCCCTCAACGGCCGCCATACCGTGGGGCAGATCCTGGAAGAGCCCTTCATCATCCACGGCAAGGGCAACGCCGAACAGCGGCGTGCATGGGTGCAGGAGCTGCTGGACAAGGTGGGGCTGCCCGGCAGCGCGGCGGATCGCTATCCCCACGAGTTCTCGGGAGGTCAGCGCCAGCGCATCGGCATCGCACGGGCCATCGCCCTCAAGCCCAAGCTGCTGGTGTGCGACGAGGCGGTGTCGGCCCTCGACGTCTCGGTGCAGTCCCAGATAGTGAACCTGCTGCTCACCCTGCAGCGGGAGATGAACCTGGCCATCATCTTCATCGCCCACGACCTGTCGGTGGTCAAGCACATCTCCGACAGGATTGCGGTCATGTATCTGGGCCGGATCGTCGAGCTGGCAGAGGCCCAGCAGCTCTATCTGGCCCCCCGTCACCCCTATACCCAGGCGCTGATCTCCGCCATCCCGGTGCCGGATCCCCGCAGGCGCAGCCAGCGCATCCTGCTGACCGGGGACGTGCCGTCCCCCATCTCGCCGCCGAGCGGCTGCCACTTCCATCAGCGCTGCCCCTATGCGACTGAGCTGTGCCGCACCACGTCACCCAATCTGGAGCCGTGCGGCGGTGCGGCCCATCAGGTGGCCTGCCATTTCCCCCTGGCCTCGGCGGAGGCGGTGCCGCTGGGAAAGGCGATATGATGCCGGTGCCCGCATCGCAGCAAGATGGCACGGGGGACAAGCAATAAAAAAATGGGGCCTGCAGGCCCCATCTTCATGGTTGGAGTTCAGGTTTGGCCGTGGAACATCTGGCCCGGGCAGGACAGCGCCCCGAAGGGGTGGCTGTTGTGTGGATTGCTGGATTGTTTTGTAGTTTTATTACGTTGCTAACTTCAACTTCCGGACGGACGACATCAGGCGCCATAGCGGAAGTAGTAGTCGCGGGTTGCAGGCGCATAAGTGTCTTTCTCTTCGACGCCTTTCTTGCTGGTTGCACCCTTCAGGTGGAACAGCACTGCCAGGTTCTCAAACATATATTCACCTCATCGGTTGGTGTTCATCGGTTGCGTGTGACCTGGGTCACGGTTTGATCCTATGGCCTTCTGTGACCTGGATCAACTTTTTGTGTTGTAAATTTACATAAATCATGGAAAGGGTTTTCAAAAGCAGGGTTGCTTATGGATACGATTTCAAGCCCGGGTCGCGGTTGAGAGGGCGAAGGCTGGGCAAAAACTGGCAGGCCGGGAGGGGCAGCCAAAAAGATGCCCCGCACGGGGCGGGGCATCTTTGTTGTCGAGGTGACGCGGCTGTTTACTTGGCGGGGATATGTTCCAGCACGTGGACCAGCAGTTGCCAGAAACGCTCGACCGCCGGGATGTGCACCTTCTCGCCCGGCGCGTGGGCACCGCGGATGGTCGGACCGAAGGAGACCATGTCCCAGTCCGGATAGGCGCTTTTGAACAGGCCGCATTCCAGGCCGGCGTGGATCACCATGACGTTCGGCATCTCGCCAAACAGGGTCTGGTAGCTGCTGCGCACCAGTGCCATCACAGGGGAGTCCACGTTCGGTGCCCAGCCCGGGTAGGCGCCGGTAAACTCGCAGCTGGCGCCGGCCAGGGTGAACAGGGAGCGGGTCATCTGCTCGATGCTCTCGCGACCGGAATCGATGAGGGAGCGGATCAGGCACTGTACGTACACCTCACCGTCGAGTGTCTTGACGACGCCCAGGTTGGTGGAGGTCTCGGTGACGCCCGGAATGGCGTCGCTCATGCGCATCACCCCGTTCGGGCAGGCCATCAGGGCGTCCAGCAGGCGGGACTGCAGGCTTTCGCTCATCAGCTGGGCCGGTTTGTCCCGGGCGGTGAGCAGCACGGTCAGGTTGGCTTCGGTGGCGGCCAGCTCGCTCTGATAGATGCCGGTGTAACGGTCGACCAGGGCCTTGAACTCGTTGACGCTTGCGGCGGGCACCAGCAGGCTGGCGCGGGCCTCGCGCGGGATGGCGTTGCGCAGGGTGCCGCCGCTTATCTCGGCCAGACGCAGGCCGAGCGGCTCGGCGGCCTTGAGCAGGCGCACCAGCAGCTTGTTGGCGTTGCCGCGACCGCGGTGGATGTCGACCCCGGAGTGACCGCCGCGCAGCCCCTTGACCTGCAGCTCGAAGCCTTCGCCTTCAGCGGCGGCGACCCGCTCCAGGGGGAAGCGGATATTGGCATCCACCCCGCCGGCGCAGCCCATGTAGACCTCGCCATCCTCTTCGGAGTCGGTGTTGAGCAGGATCTCGCCCTCCAGCCAGCCCGCTTCCAGACCGAAGGCGCCGGTCATGCCTGTCTCTTCGTCCGTGGTCAGCAGCACTTCCAGCGGGCCGTGCTTGATGCTCTTGTCGGCCAGCACGGCCAGACAACCCGCCATGCCCATGCCGTTGTCGGCACCCAGGGTGGTGCCGCGGGCGGTGACCCATTCGCCGTCGATGTAGGCATCGATGGGATCCTTGGTGAAGTCGTGCTGGGTGTCCGCGTTGGCCTGGGGCACCATGTCGATGTGGGCTTGCAGCACCACGGCCTTGCGGTTTTCCATCCCCGGCGTGGCCGGTTTCTTGATGATGATGTTGCCGACGGCGTCCTGTTTGACCGCCAGGCCTTCTCCCTGGGCCCACTGCACTATCCAGGCGCTGAGCTGGGCTTCGTGCTTGGAGGGGTGGGGGATGGAGCAGATCTGCTCGAAGAATTGCCAAATCAACTTGGGAGACAGAGAACTGAGCTGTGCCACGTCGGGACTCCTTACCAGCATGGAAATTGTCGGGGCCCCATCTGCGGGCCTGGGAAGAGGACAACGATAATACAGTCAATCACGCAAAAATGTGAGCGATCAGCGCAAATAGCGGTCTGCTTGTGCTGGCAAAGGGCGTCGACATGGCGCACTTCACTGTCCCGCCTCGTTGAATCAGCACAAGATGAAATTCGTGATGCGTATCACAAAAATATTGTCATTTCGGCGCCGAATGGTAAATTAGCCGCCGTGGCCAGCCCACTTGTCAGGATGACAATCAATGCCTCCAGGGAACCGAAGCAAAGCAAGTGCGCCTCCATGGAACCGAGTGTCCGTTCAAGGATTTGAACCCGCATTAAGGTACGTAACTTGTTAAGCAATCAGGAGTTCATGATGTCAGGCAGCAATTCAACCTATTGGTTTGCCCAATCCCTCTATACCCAGGGCTTCAACTACCCGAATCCCTACGCCAGTCGCCGTTGAGGCTGACAGGCAACCCAAGAGCAGCAGGAGTGAGGACCCCATCCTCCCCTGCTATTTTTTTGTCCGGCATTCGGAAATGAGCTGCTCGTAATGGACACCCTGCTGGCGAAAACCTGTTCCCCGTGTAGCCTGAACGGCGGGAGATGGCCGACTATTCCTGCTTTTCGCATACGTTTGCCACTCTTTTTATCGACAAAGGGTGCTATCATACCGGCCCAACAGCCGGCCCGAGTGCGGGATCCTGCCCGACATGGCCGCCAGCTACCTCCAATCCCTGCGTTCATTGCATCCGTGTCTGCCACCGAGGCGCCAGCCCTGAGGCGGCAGACGTGCAAGCAAAATTCGGGAAACGGAGCGCCAGAATTGACCGGATCCCCTGTGTCTGCCGGGGTCCTTGCCTCTTAAGTGATTGCTTTATAACTCGTTGAGATCGATAGCATGCCAAAAAAGTTCTACGTATCCTGGGATAACCTGCAACGTGAAGCGCGCCGTCTGGCCCGTCGTCAACTGCCTGTCAGCCAGTGGAAAGGGATCATCGCCGTCAGCCGCGGCGGTCTGGTGCCTGCGGCCCTGATGGCCCGCGAACTTGGCATTCGCAACGTCGAAACCCTCTGCATCTCCAGCTATGACCACGACAACCAGCGTGAACTGGTGGTCGTCAAGGCGGCCACCACGGCCGGTGACGGCGAAGGTTGGCTGGTGGTGGACGATCTGGTGGACACCGGCGGTACCGCCAAGGCGATCCGCGAGCTCTATCCCAAGGCCAAGTTCATCACCATCTTCGCCAAACCCATGGGGGAGCCCCTGGTGGATGACTTCGAAGTCGCCATCCCGCAGGACACCTGGATCGAACAGCCCTGGGACATGGCGCTGGAATTCGCCAAGCCTATCTGCGACGAAGCCTGATCATTGCCCTGCCTCGACCGGTCGCCGCGTCTGACTCCCTGAGGCATCAATGAACCACTCGGGCCCCTTTTGGGGCCCGATGCGTTTCAGGTGTGGCTGCCCGCCCTGAAAAGTGGTTAAGATGGAGCATTGTTTGCGACAGAAGAGCCACCATCTTGGAACCAAACGACGATACCAACCTGACGGAAAAGCTGTTCACCCGGGTCAAAAAGGTATTGGAAACCTCCGAAATCTCCAATTCCAGCCCGGTTGACGAGCACGATGGCTCGCTGACCGAGAGCTTTATCGACGGTGCCCTCTCCCCCCGCTGGTATCGCCTGCTGCGTCGGCCGACCTGGGCCTGGCAGGGGGCGGATCCGGTGGAGGTGGAGCAGACCCTGGCCCAGATCGCCATGGGGCAGGGGGAGCGCAGCCACGAGCGCTACCTGGATACCATCAAGGGCTATGTGCCCGGCAACTGGGTCTATGAGTGGAGCCAGCTGGCCGGTCGCTACTTCAACCGGGGGCGCGAGCTGGTGGCCCAGGGGGAATCGGCCAGCGCCCTGAAGCATCTGCTCAAGGCGGTACGCTACTACTCCATCGCGAGCTACCCCCACCTAAAGCACGACGAGCTGGCGGATCAGGCCCAGTTGCTCGGCAACATGGCCTATCGCGAGGCCGGACGCCTGTTCAAGGTGCCGCTCAAGGAGCTGCAGGTCCCGTTCCGGGGCAAGACCATCCAGGGCTATCTGCACCTGCCCACCACCGACAAGCCGGTGCCCCTGGTCATCGTCAGCGGTGGCATCGACTCCCTCCAGGTCGACTTTCTCAACTTCTACTTCAAGTGCCTCGAGCCCCACGGCATCGGCATGCTGTCCCTGGACATGCCGGGGACCGGCTATGCCGAGCACTGGCCGCTGGTGCAGGACACCAGCCGCCTGCACCAGGCGGTGCTGGGCTACCTCGCCGAGGTGGCCTGGGTCGATCACCAGCGCATCGCCATGGTGGGTTTCCGCCTGGCCGGCAATGTGGCGGCCCGCCTCGCCTTCGTCGAGCCCTTCAAGCTCAGGACCGTGGTCTGCATCGGTGCCGGCATCAATCAGGTGTTCACCAACCAGGAGCTGTTTGCCCGCTGCCCCCGCATGATGCGCGACGGCCTGGCAAACCGGCTGGGGGCCGACGCTGGCCAGTGGGATCTGCTGCGCACCAAGTGCCAGGTCTTCTCCCTCAAGACCCAGGGGCTGCTGGGGAGCCGCACCTCTGTGCCCATCCTGAGCATCGGTCACAAGAAAGATTTCATCTGCCCCGAGCAGGATGTCCGGGCATTGGCCGCTGCGAGTCGCAACGGCAAGGCGGTGGTGTTTGACAAGCAGCCGCTGCTCGAGGTGTATGACGAGGCGCTGAAAGAGACGGTCGATTGGCTGAAAAAGCACTTATGTACATGATATAAAACTAAAAATGTAACATCACCATGTGATGGTATGGCTTGTTCAACAGGGAGGTTCAGCATGTCAGAGAGAGTGACCTACAAGCGATTGCTGCGGCAGTTCGCGGCCATTGGCCCCTATTTGCGTGAAGATCTGTGCGAGGAGGGGCGCTACCGCTTCGACTGCCTGTCCGTCTGCGTCAGCGCCAAGCCGGCGCCGGACAAGCGGGAGTTCTGGGGCTGGTGGCTGGTGCTGGAGCAGGAGGATCACCACTTCAGCTACCACTATCAGGTCGGCTTCTACAATGCGGAGGGGGTCTGGCTCGACAAACCGCTGCCCAAGAAGCACCAGGCCGAGGTGGAGCGCACTCTCCATCACTTCTACAAGCTCATCAGCGGCAAGCTGGCCCAGCTGGAGTGCACCCTGTCACCCGCCGACCAGGTGACCGCCGAGCTGAGCGTGACGGCGGCCTGATCTCCCGGCCCCCTGTCTGACTGGCGCGGGGCCGCTTCTCTCTTGTCCTTGCAACCCGGCAGGCTTAATTGCCTTGCAGGGCAACAGGGCCGTGGGTATAAAGGGATTCCTTACTTTTCTAACCCTTCGTTCCCATGGAAAACAGAACCATAGTCGTCAAACTGGGCACCAGCGTGCTCACCGGGGGATCTGCCCGGCTCAACCGTGCCCACATGGTGGAGCTGGTCAGGCAGTGTGCCGCCTTGCATCGACACGGACACCGTGTCGTCCTGGTCACCTCGGGGGCCATCGCCGCCGGTCGTGAACACCTGGGCCATCCTCCGCTGGCGCCTACCCTGCCGAACAAGCAGATGCTGGCGGCGGTCGGCCAGACCCAGCTCATCCGGGTGTGGCAGGACCTGTTCAATCTCTACGGGCTGCACATCGGCCAGATGCTGCTGACCCGCGCCGATCTGGAAGACAGGGAGCGCTACCTCAATGCCCGCGACACCCTGCGTACCCTGCTCGATCACCGCATCATTCCTGTCATCAACGAGAACGACGCCGTGGCCACCGCCGAGATCAAGGTGGGGGACAATGACAACCTCTCCGCCCGTGCCGCCATCCTGGCGGACGCCGATCTGCTGATCCTGCTGACCGATCAGAAGGGGCTCTTCACCGCCGATCCGCGCACCAACCCGGATGCCCGGCTCATCGAAGAGGTGCAGACCATAGATGACACCCTGCGTTCCCTCGCCGGCGACAGCGTCAGTGGCCTCGGGACCGGCGGCATGGCCACCAAGCTGCAGGCGGCCGACGTGGCCCGCCGGGCCGGGGTGGACGTGGTGATCGCCACCGGCCAGATCCCGGAAGTGATCGGCCGTCTCGCCGCAGGGGAGCGGGTAGGGACCCTGTTCCCGGCCCTGGCCTCCCCGCTGGAAGGGCGCAAGAGCTGGATCCTGGCGGGCCCCCCTCCCCACGGAGAGGTGCAGGTGGATCAGGGGGCCGTGGCCGCCATGCAGGAGAAGGGCTCCAGCCTGCTGCCCAAGGGCATCACGGCGGTGAAGGGCGACTTCGCCAGGGGCGAGGTGGTGCGCATCCTGGATCCCAAGGGGAGCGAGCTGGCGCGCGGCATCTGCCGCTACGATCACGTCGAGCTGGAGAAACTGCGCGGGGTACACTCGGATCAGATCGAACAGGTGCTGGGGTACGGCTACGGGGCCGTGGCCATTCACAGAGACGATATGGTGCTGCTATGAGCAGTCCCAATGAAAGTAAAAGGGATAAGGCTATGAGTCTGGAGAAAATGGGGCTGGCGGCCCGCGAGGCCGCCTATCAGCTGGCGACCGTCAGCACGGCGCAGAAGAACCGGGCGCTGGCGGCCATCGCCGACGAGCTGGAGGCACGCAGTGCCCAGATCCTGGCGGCCAACGAGAAGGACATCGCCGCCGGGCGCGAGGCGGGGCTCACGGAGGCCATGCTGGATCGCCTGCTGCTGAACCCGGCGCGTCTGGCCGGGATCGTCGCGGACGTGCGCAAGGTGATCACCCTGGACGATCCGGTCGGCGCCGAGATCGACAGCCGGGTGCTGGAGAACGGCCTGCGCCTCTCTCGTCGCCGGGTGCCCATCGGCGTCATCGGCGTCATCTACGAGGCGCGTCCCAACGTCACCATCGACATCGCCAGCCTCTGCCTCAAGACCGGCAACGCCAGCATACTGCGCGGCGGCCGGGAGACCTTCCACTCCAACCTGGAGCTGGTGCGGGTGATCCAGCATGCGCTGGCGGCCTCCGGCCTGCCCGAGGCGGCGGTGCAATACATCGACAACCCGGACCGGGCTCTGGTGGGCGAGCTGCTACGCCTCGACCGCTACGTGGACATGATCATCCCCCGCGGTGGCGCCGGCCTGCACAAGATGTGCAAGGAGAACAGCTCCATACCGGTGATCATCGGCGGCTTCGGCATCAGCCACATCTTCGTGGACGAGAGCGCCGACCTGGTGCGCTCCCTGGCGGTCATCGACAACGCTAAGGTGCAGCGCCCCTCCGCCTGCAACGCCCTCGACACCCTGCTGGTGCACGAGAAGGTGGCAGCCACCTTCCTGCCGCAGCTGGTGGCGCTCATGAACGAGCGCAAGGTGACCCTGGTGGGGGCCCCCAATGCCATGACGCTGCTGGCCGGCGGTGACAACCTGTGCGAGGCGGGCCCGGAAGATTTCGACACCGAGTGGCTGGGGCTGACCCTGGGGGTCAAGCTGGTGGCCGACGTCAACGAGGCGCTGGCCCATATGCGCGAGCACAACGCCGGCCACTCCGATGCCATCCTGACCAACTCCCTCGCCAACGCCGAGCGCTTCGTCAACGGTGCCGGTTCGGCGGCGGTCTATGTCAACGCCTCCACCCGCTTCACCGACGGCGGCCAGTTTGGGCTGGGTGCCGAGGTGGCGGTTTCGACCCAGATGCTGCACGCCCGCGGCCCCATGGGGCTGACCGAGCTCACCAGCTACAAGTGGGTGGGGCAGGCGGACTATCTCAGCCGTGCCTGAGGCGGGTGTGCGCAACAATCCATACAATGCCGACTCGGGTCGGCATTTTTGTGGTTTTTTATTGCTCGCAATCAAGGGCTTGCATATAACTATCCTGCAGGATGCGGTGTCACTCGGGGCGTCAGGCCACCGACAGCAAGGGGAGCGACTTCAAGGATGAAGGGACTGGATTGGAGGGCGTGGTGCGGCCGCCTCTGGCTGAGACTGCTACTGCTGCTGGGGGCGCTCTGGTTCAGCGGAGCCAGTCACGCCAGCTGGGATCAGGATCTCTATCGCCAGCTGGGTCTTGCTGGCAAGCTCGACAAGCAGGTATTTCGCCAGGCTCTGGACGGTTACCAGAAGGTGCGCCACAAGCGCAAGCCCATCCTCACCATCATCGACTACAGCAAGCCCTCGACCATGCGCCGGCTGTTCGTCATCGACGTCAAGCGCCACAAGCTGCTCTACCACACCTGGGTGAGCCACGGCCGCAACTCCGGGGAGCTGGCAGCCCGCCAGTTCTCCAACCAGATGAATTCCCGGCAGAGCTCCCTCGGGGTCTATCGCACCGCCGAAACCTATCAGGGCAAGCACGGCTACTCCCTGCGCCTCGACGGGCTCAGCCCAGGCAAGAACAGCAATGCCCGCAAGCGGGCCATCGTGGTGCACGGGGCGGATTATGCGAGCCCGAAGCATCTGCGCAAATTTGACAAGCTGGGCAGAAGCTGGGGTTGCCCCGCCCTGCCGCGGGAGCAGTCCAGGGCCATCATCGACACCATCAAGGGGGGCAGCGTCATCTATGCCCACGGTTGAGAAGGCGCAGATGGCAAAAAGGCCAGCTCGTGCTGGCCTTCGTGCATCAGGGAGGGATTATTTGCGCACCACCAGCACCGGGCAGGGGGCGTGGCGCACCACGGATTCGGCCACGCTGCCCACCAGCAGATGGCTGATGCCGGAGCGGCCGTGGCTGCCCATGACCACCAGATCCACCTTGTCCTCCTTCGCCTGGAGGACGATCTCGTCGGCGGCGCGGCCGAAGCGCACCTCGAACTTGGCCGGGATGGGCAGCAGCGCCACCAGCTCTTTCAGCTGGTTCTTGGCCTGGCGCTCCATCTCGTGGGTGATCTCGATGGCGGTCATGTGCAGGATCTTGTAGCTGTCGAAGCCGTGCAGTTGATCCACCACGTGGACCAGCTTGAGCTCGGCCTGGTGTGTATTGGCCATGAAGACGGCGTAGTCGAGCACGGCCCTGGACATGTCGGAGAAGTCGACGGGGCAGAGCAGGGATTTGATGGTTGGCATGAGAAACTCCCCTCTGGTTGGGCTACTAATGAATCTTGTTTCTCATGATACCTGAGGGGGCGGCAATAACCCTCGACCCGCTCGCAAAATCAGGAAAATGTCGGTTGGCACGGCAGTTTTCTATGCTATCTGTAAGCCTGAACGGGCCGTCTGCGGTGAGCACCGCCGATGGCCATACCACCGAGGAAACCCATGGTTCGTCTGCTCCTGTTGTGCTCCCTTCTGATCGTCTGGCCCCTGCGGGCCGACACCCTGCACGTCTACTGCGATGATTGGCCCGGCTTCTGCCAGAGGGATGGCAGCGGGATCTACCTGGACCTGGTGCGCGCCATCTATGAGCCCGAAGGCTATGTGGTTCAGCCTCACCTGGTGCCCTATAAACGGGCGCTGGCGGTGGTGCAGAAGGGGGGCGACATGGCGATGGGGGTCTATCGGGAGGAGGTGGACGGCGTCCATCAGCCGGATTATCCGGACTCGGCCGACGACGTGACCGTGGTGATGCAGAAGCGCTGGTTGCCGCTGTGGACGGGGGAGGCCAGCCTGAAGGAGCAGGAGGTGCTCTGGCTGCGGGGCTGGGCCTTCGACAAATTTATCCCGGTGCCCATGCGCTGGCACGAGCTAGACAGCCATGAGATGGCGCTGCAACTGCTGGTCAAGGGGCGCTACCGCTACTACCTGACCGCCGGCGTCCTCTATCCCAAGGGCTCCCTCCCTCCCGAACTGGCCCAGGTCTTCCTGCGCTGGATCCCGACCTACCCCATCTTCGCCGATAACGAGCGGGGCAGGCAGTTGCACGGGCTCTGGGATCCCGGCATGCGCACCCTGGCAAGGCAGGGGAAGCTGGCACAGATCTATCGGAAACACCGGCTCTACGACTACTTCCGGGACTTTATCCGGGAGCAGGAGGCGAGGGCGCGCAAGCCGTTACCCTAGCGCCATGTTTGCCACGTAGCGCACCCTCTTGCTCAAGCCTCCGCCCTCAGCGTCTTGGCCAGCCGGTCGTAGAGGATCACGTTGACCGAGGCGGCGAGGTTCATGCAACCCTGAGTCGGCACATAGATGACCTCCTTCACCGCCGCGAAGCGGGCGGGCTCCAGGGTGCCATCCTCCGGGCCGAAGATGTAGAAGGCTCTCCTGGGGTGCACGTAATCCGGCAGGGGGGTGGCCCCCTCGATCAGATCCACCAGCACAGGGGTGCAGCCCTCGGGGACGAACGCCAGCAGCTCCTCGACCCCGAGCAGGGGGATCTTCTCCACCATCTGCTTGGTGTCGGTGGCAAAGCGGCGCGCCAGCTCGAAGCGCTGCCCCGTGTAGTAGACCTCGTCTGCCCCATAGCAGCCGGCGGCCCGCATCACGGCCCCCACGTTCTCCGGTGACTTGGGGTTGACCAGCCCGATGGCGCAATACTCGGGGGCCGCACCCGGCCACGCATCGACCCGCTCTGCGGCGCCGTAACCTGACACTTTCATCTCGTTCTCCTGTGTGGCGGCGCATTATACCCCCGGCGCGCCCCTTGCCCAGCGTGCGGGGCGCATTCCCGTCCAGCGGGCCCAACAAGGGGGCGGCTGCACCGCTCTGGCGCAGCCCGGCACCCTGATGCGCAATGGCGGCGCCCCTTGCATCCTGGCGCGGGGTTTGCAGTCACTTTCCCATACAAGACGATGAGGCATCCGGACAAAGGCGTCCGTCCCCGCAGGGGGGCGGACGCTTTTTTATGGGCCCCTCGTCAGACACATGACAAGGAGCAAGGGAATGAAGACCACCTGTGCCTATTGCGGAGTGGGGTGCGGCATCCGGCTGAGTCGGGAGGGCGACAACTGGCAGTTGCAGGGGGATGAGCAGCATCCGGCCAACGGCGGCGCCCTGTGCGTCAAGGGGGCCAGCCTGCTGGAGAGCCTGGCCTTTCCCGACCGCCTGCTCTATCCGCGCTGGATGGGGCAGCGCATCGGCTGGGAGGAGGCCCTGGACACCCTGGCGGAACGCCTGGCCGCCATCATGGCCGAGTCCGGCCCCGGGGCCATCGGCATCTACCTGTCGGGCCAGCTCACCACCGAGGATTACTACGTCGCCAACAAGCTGATGAAGGGGTACCTCGGCAGTGCCAACGTGGACACCAACTCCCGGCTCTGCATGTCGTCGGCCGTGGTGGCCCACCAGCGCGCCTTCGGGGAGGATCTGGTGCCCGCCTGCTACGAGGATCTGGAGCTCGCCGATCTGGTGGTGCTGACCGGCGCCAACACCGCCTGGACCCATCCCGTGCTGTTTCGCCGCCTGCAGCAGGCCAGGGCGCGGCGCCCCGAGCTCAGGCTGGTGGTGCTGGATCCCCGCCGCACCATGACGGCGGAGCAGGGGGATCTGCACCTGGCGCTCAAACCCGGCAGCGACGTGACGCTCTGGAACGGCCTGTGCCGCTACCTGCTCGATGTCGATGGCTGGGACAAGGCCTATGTAGCGCAGCACGTGAGCGGTTTCGAGGAACTTGCGGGTGCGCTGGACGATCCGGCCTGGCAGTTGGACGAGGTGGCCCGCAGCTGCGGCCTCTCCCGCAGCGATCTGCTCGGTTTCTACCAGCTGTTTGCCCGTACCCCCAAGACCGTCACCCTGTTCTGCCAGGGGATCAACCAGTCCAACCAGGGGGTGGACAAGGCCAACGCCATCCTCAACGCCCACCTGATGTGCGGCCGCATCGGCAAGCCGGGGGCGGCTCCCTTCTCCATGACGGGGCAACCCAACGCCATGGGAGGGCGTGAGGTGGGGGGGCTCGCGACCCAGCTCGCCGCCCACATGGGCTTTGGCGGGGCCGAGTGCGATCGGGTGCAGCGCTTCTGGGGAAGCCCGACCATGGTGCGCGGGCCGGGGCACAAGGCGGTCGAGCTGTTCGAGGCGGTGCACAGGGGGGAGATCCGCGCGCTCTGGGTGCTCGGCACCAACCCGGCGGTCTCCCTGCCGGACGGCAACCGGGTGCGCGAGGCCCTGAGCCGCTGCGAGCTGCTGGTAGTCTCCGAGGTGACGGCCAACACCGACACGGCGCGCCTCGCCCACCTGCTGTTGCCTGCCGCCGCCTGGGGGGAGAAGGGCGGCACCGTCACCAACTCCGAGCGCACCATCAGCCGCCAGCGCGCCTTCCTGCCCCTGCCGGGGGAGGCCAGGCCCGACTGGTGGGCCCTGACCCGGCTCGCCCGCCGGCTCGGCTTTGGCGAGGGGTTCGCCTATGAACACGAGCACGAGATCTTCTGCGAGCATGCCGCCCTCTCCGGGTTTGAGAACGACGGATCCCGCCAGTTCGACATCTCCGGGCTGGCGGGTCTCACCCGTGCCGAATTCGAGGCCCTTTCTCCCCTGCGCTGGCCCGTCAACGCCGACTGGCCCCGTGGGCGGGAGCGCCTGTTCGAGGACGGACGCTTTGCCACCCCGGATGGCCGGGCCCGCCTGCTGCCCCTGGCCCAGCGCTTCCCCGAGCAGCCAGAAACGCCCCCGCTTGCAGGGGCTGTCTCCCTGCTCCTCAACAGCGGGCGGCTGCGGGATCAGTGGCACACCATGACCCGCACCGGTCACGTGCCCAGGTTGCAGGAGGCCGAGCCCTGGCCCAGGGTGCGGGTGGGGGCCGCCAGCCTGCTGGCGCTCGGCGCCAGGGAGGGGGATCTGGTGCGCCTCTGCAACGCGCTCGGGGAGGCGCTGCTGCTGGTCGGGCTGGACGAGGGGCTAAGGGAGGGGGAGGCCTTCCTGCCCATGCACTGGACCGACAGCCAGTGCAGCCAGGGGGCGGTCAACCGTCTCATCGCCGCCGTGGTGGATCCCCTCTCGGGCCAGCCCATGTTCAAGCAGGGGCGAGTGCAGGCCAGGGCGCAGCCCACCCGCTGGCAGGGGCTCTGGTGCGGCCGCCATGACTGGCGCGAGGGGGTGGACTGGTGGGCCAGGCGCCCCCTGCCCGAGGGCAACTGCACCCTGCTGGCCTCCTGGTCAGAGAGCCCCGAGCGCCTGTGGCAACGGCTGGGGGCCGAGGGGCACTGGCTCAGGCTGCCCCTGAAAGAGGGCTGGCTCGCCGTGGCCCTGGCCGGGGATCGCATCGAAGGCATCCTGCTGGTGGGGGCGCGGCGCCAGGACATCAAGGTCGACCTGCTGGCCAGCCTGCTCGGCACGCCGCTCCAGGCGGGGGCCCTGAGCCAGACCCTGAGTCAGGCCCTGGCCGGGGAGAGCCGGCTGGTCTGCTCCTGCCTGCGGGTATCGGAGCAGCGCATCGTGGACGCCATCACCCGGCAGGGGGTGAGCGAGCTGGCGGGGCTGCAGGCCCTGCTCGGCTGCGGCAGCAACTGCGGTACCTGCCTGCCCGAGATAGACAAGTTGTTGATCAAACATGTTTTCCTGGCATCCGCTTAGTGCGATGCCAGGACACAAGGAGCCTGAGATGAGCCAAATCAGTCTGGTGGGAGCGGGCCCCGGCCCCCTCGAATTGTTGACCCTGCGCGCCCTGCAACGCATCGAGGCGGCGGAGGTGGTGGTTTATGACCGCCTGGTGGGGAGCGAGATCCTGGCACGCATTCCCCAGGGGGCGGCCCGCTTCGACGTGGGCAAGCGCTGCGGCGAGCCGAGCCCGACCCAGGAGGAGATCAACGCCCTGCTGCTGGCCCTGGCCCGCACGGGCAAGCGGGTGGTGCGCCTCAAGGGGGGGGATCCCCTGGTGTTCGGCCGTGGCGGCGAGGAGGCGCTGCACCTGGCCCGGCACGGCATCGCCGCCGAGCTGGTGCCGGGGATCACGGCGGCCCTGGGGTGCGCCGCCAGCACCTTCATCCCCCTGACCCACAGGGGGCTGGCCCGCTCCCTGACCCTGGTGACGGGGCACCTGATGGACGAGGGCGACTATCAGGGCTGGCAGGGGCTGACCCGGGCCGGCCACACCCTGGTGTTCTACATGGGGCTGGAGCGGGCGGCCCAGATCCGGCAGGGGCTGCTGGCGGCGGGGGCCTCACTGGATGTGCCGGTGGCCCTGGTGGTGGCCGGGTGCAGTGCCCGCCAGCAGGTGCACGAAACCACGCTGGACGGGCTGGCGCAGGCCGCGCTGGCCCTGCTCGGCCAGAGCCCGGTGCTGATCATCATGGGGGAGGTGGTGCGCCTGCGCGCCGAGCTGCAAGGTCTGCTGACGGAGGCGCTGGACAGGGTCGCCTGAGCCGATATCCACCCTCTACCCCCACTACCTCCTGATAGATAAAAAGGAGGTAGATTCAAAGAGTTGGCCTTCATGTTGCGGCATTGGCAGCAGACAAGTTGCGATAGCCGTTGGCAAGGAGCGCCATGACTACTCTTTCCACCCGGGGTCAGGACGGCCCCGCTTCCCGCCTGCTGATCCACGCCGATGATCCCGGTCAGGCCAATCGGCTGGCCCTGCTGGTCAGCCACTACGGTCATCAGCCCAGGATCCTCGACGTCCGGCAGTTGCTGACCCCGATGGAGCAGGGGGACGCCCTGCTCGTCAGCTGCCGACAGTTCGGCGCCGAGGTGCGCCTCGGCCTCTCCCTCTGGCCCGGCCTGCCGCGCCTCTTGTTCTGCGAGCGGCTGGGGGGAGACACCCAGCTCGCCCTGTTGCAGCAGGGTGTGCTATTGGTGCCCCACCCTTGCGGCGAGCGGGAGCCGGTGGAGCAGTGGCTGCGCCTCGCCCGCAGCCACCTCGCCATGGTGCAGGCCCTGATGCAGACCGAGAGCGAGCTGCGCCAGAAGCTGGAGGAGAGGCGGCTCGTCGAGCAGGCCAAGGGGCGGCTGATGCGCCATCAGGGGCTGGACGAGGAGCAGGCCTATCGCCTGATGCGCAGCACCGCCATGAGCCGCCACCTGAGCCTGGGGGAGCTGGCACGGCAGCTGTTGCTGGCATTGCCCGCCTGAGCGCCCCCGTGGTCAACCGTTTTGGTGCAACTGCGCCTAATTGAGGCAAATTGGGGGTGGCGAGGGCGAGATTGGAGGGGCGAAAGCCCGTCTGGCGGGCTCTGGCAGAGCTGGCACGGAAAGTGAATAACCGAATACACGATAGCAAGTGAAGAGACAGCGGACAGGGAAGGGCCATCCGGCCATTCCTCCGCAACAGGGCAAAGAAGCCCCACCGATCCCGGATCGGTGGGGCTTTTTTTTGGTCGCGACTCGCCTTTCGGGTCGCAGCGCTGCAACGAGGTGGCGCTGCAACCCCCAGGAGCGTGGCGTGGCCGCCGGGAAGAGTGAACCGAGCGAGGGACTGGAATGAACGGACGACAAGGATGTGCGGGGATGCTGCTGGCGGCGCTGTCGCTGCCGGTGCTGGCACTGGGAGCCCCGGAGCAGGAGGAGCTCAGGCTCGGCTTCATCAAGCTGACCGACATGGCGCCGCTGGCGGTGGCCTACGAGCGGGGCTATTTCGAGGACGAGGGACTCTACGTCACCCTGGAGGCCCAGGCGAACTGGAAGATATTGCTGGACAGGGTGATAGACGGCGAGCTGGACGGCGCCCAGATGCTGGCGGGTCAGCCCCTGGCGGCCCACATCGGCATCGGCACCCAGGCCGAGCTGGTGACGGCCTTCGCCATGGATCTCAACGGCAACGCCATCACTGTGGCCAACAGCGTCTGGGCCGCCATGGCGCCCCAGTTGCCCAAGCCGGTGGCGGGCCAGGTGCCGGCCCCGGTGAGCGCCGCCGCCCTCAAGCCCGTGGTGGCGGACTATCGCCAGGGGGGCAAGCCCTTCAACATGGGGATGGTGTTCCCCGTCTCCCCCCACAACTACGAGCTCAGGTACTGGCTGGCCGCAGGCGGCCTGCACCCCGGCTTCTATGCGCCCAAACTTGGGGACAACTCGGGCCAGCGCCAGGCGGACGTGCTGCTGTCGGTGACGCCGCCGCCCCAGATGCCAGCCACCCTGGAGGCGGGCACCATCGCCGGCTACAGCGTGGGTGAGCCCTGGAACCAGCAGGCGGTCGCCAGGGGCATAGGGGTGCCCGTCATCACGGATCACGAGATCTGGCGCAACAACCCGGAGAAGGTGTTCGGCGTCACCCGGCAGTGGGCCGAGCGCCATCCCAACACCCATGTCCGGCTGGTGAAGGCGCTGCTGCGGGCGGCCTGGTGGCTGGATGCCGAGCAGAACGGCAACCGGCGCGCGGCGGCCAAGCTGCTGGCGAGGCCCGAGTACGTGGGGGCCGACGAGCAGGTGATCGCCAGCTCCATGACCGGCACCTTCGAGTACGCCAAGGGGGACAAGCGCCAGGTGCCGGACTTCAACGTCTTCTTCCGCCACCACGCCACCTATCCCTACTACTCCGACGCCATCTGGTACCTGACCCAGATGCGGCGTTGGGGCCAGATCCCCGAGGCCAAGCCGGACGCCTGGTTCGAGCAGGTGGCCAAGGCGGTCTACCAGCCGGAGGTCTATCGCCAGGCCGCCGAGGCCCTCATCGCCGAGGGCAAGCTCAAGGCCACCGACTTCCCCGATTTTGCCAGCGAGCAGGGCTATCGCGGCCCCCAGGATGGCTTCATCGACGGCCTCATCTACGACGGTCGCCACCCCAACGCCTATCTGCAGCAGTTCGCCATCGGCCTCAAGGGCGATGAGCGGGTGCAATGAGCAAGGAGATCCCGATGAAACGACACAAGTGGCTATCCATCAATTGGAAACTCATCAATTTGAAAACCCTGGTGCAGCCCCTGCTCGGCGTGCTGCTCTTCCTCGGCCTCTGGCAGTGGGGGGCGAGCCAGGTGCAGACCAGTCTGGGCACCCTGCCGGGGCCGCTCGCCACCGCCAGCCAGCTCTGGTCCCTCGGGCAGGAGCATCTGCAGGAGCGGGAGAAGGCGGCGGCCTTTCTCGAGCGCCAGCAGGCGCGCAATGCGGCAAGGCTGGCGGAGGATCCGGCGGCCGAGGTGAAGCTGCGCCCCTACACAGGACGCCCCACCTTCTTCGATCAGATAGCCACCAGCCTGCTCACCGTGCTGTGCGGCTTTGGCCTCGCGACCCTGATCGCCATCCCGTGCGGGGTGCTGCTCGGCATGAACCAGGGGCTCTATCGCGCCGCCAACCCGGTGATCCAGCTGCTCAAGCCGGTCTCCCCCCTGGCCTGGCTGCCCCTCATCACGCTAGTGGTGAGCGCCCTCTACGCCAGTCCCGCGCCCTGGCTTGCCAAGTCCTTCCTTACCTCGGCCCTGACGGTGACCCTCTGCTCCCTCTGGCCGACCCTGATCAACACGGCGGTGGGGGTGGCGGGGCTGGACGGCGATCTGCACAACGTCAGCCGGGTGCTGCGCCTGTCGTTCCTGACCCATGTGCGGCGCATCGTGCTGCCCGGCGCCCTGCCCATGATCTTCACCGGCCTGCGCCTGTCGCTGGGGGTGGCCTGGATGGTGCTGATCGCGGCGGAGATGCTGGCCCAGAACCCGGGGCTCGGCAAGTTCGTGTGGGACGAGTTCCAGAGCGGCGGTTCGTCCTCCCTGGCCCGCATCATGGTGGCGGTGATCACCATAGGCCTCATCGGCTGTGCCCTGGACAGGGGCATGCTGGCCCTGCAGCAGTGGTTGTCCTGGGACAAGCGCCAGGTATTGCGCTAGGAACGCCCGCGGGCAACCGAGGCAGCACAGGCCCTGCAGCAGTGGTCCTGCTTCAGGACAAGCGCCAGGTATTGCGCTAGGAACGCCCACGGGAAACCGAGGCAGCACAGGCCCTGCAGCAGTGGTTCTGCTTCAGGACAAGCGCCAGGTGCTGCGTTAACCACATTCCTATTCAGGCAGGAGAAGAGCCAATGAAGAGTTATCTGGAGATGAGCGACCTCGGCATCTCGTTCGAGACGGAGCAGGGGCGCTTCGAGGCCTTGAGCCGGGTCAACCTGCGCATCGAGAAGGGGGAGTTCGTCTCTCTCATCGGTCACTCGGGCTGCGGCAAGAGCACGGTACTCAACCTGGTGGCCGGGCTGCTGGAGCCGACCCTGGGGGGCATCATTCTCGATGGCCGCGAGGTAGCGGGCCCCGGGCCCGAGCGGGCCATGGTGTTCCAGAACCACGCCCTGCTGCCCTGGCTCAGCGTCCAGCAGAACGTGGCGCTGGCGGTGGCCCAGGTGGAGTCTGACAAGCGGGCGGTGGCGGAACGGGTGGATTACTACCTCTCCCTGGTGCAGATGGATCACGCCAGCCAGAAGATGCCCCACGAGCTGTCGGGGGGGATGAAGCAGCGGGTCGGCATCGCCCGCGCCTTGTCACTCTCCCCCAAGGTGTTGCTGATGGACGAGCCGTTCGGCGCCCTCGATGCCCTGACCCGGGCCCATCTGCAGGATGCCCTGATGGCGATCCAGGCGGAGCTTGGCAACACCGTCATCATGATCACCCACGACGTGGACGAGGCGGTGCTGCTCTCCGATCGCATCGTCATGATGACCAACGGCCCCAGCGCCACCGTGGGGGAGATCCTGACCGTGGACCTGCCAAGGCCCAGGGACAGGGTCGCCCTGGCGGATGATCCCCACTACCACAAGCTGCGCCAGCAGGTGCTGCGATTCCTCTACGAGAAGCAGCGCAATGTGACCCCCCTCAAGGCAGCCGGGCAGGTGCGCAGCAAGCTGCGCGCCTGAGCCCGCCGGATTCAAGGAAGAGAGACATGACTGACAAAGAGCAACAGTGGGTGACTGGGGACGGCATGGACCTGCCCGGTCGCCAGAACAGCGGTTCCGCCGACAAGACCGAAAAGCAGCGGCTGCTGGTGGTGGGCAACGGCATGGTGGGTCATCACTTCGTCGAGCAGCTGGTGGCGGCCGGCGGGCTGACGCGCTTCCAGGTGACGGTGTTCGGCGCCGAGCCGGACGCCGCCTACGACAGGGTGCACTTGTCCGAGGTGTTTGGCGGCAAGGCGCCCCAGGCCCTGCGCATGGCGGATCCCGCCTGGTATGAAGAGCACGGCATAACGCTGCGACTGGGGGCCGAGGTGGAGGTGCTGGGCAGAGAGACCCGCACCCTGACCCTCGCCAACGGCGAGCGGTTCCCTTACGACCGCCTGGTGCTGGCGACCGGCTCGGTGCCCTTCGTACCCCCCATCCCCGGCCATCAGCGGGAGGGGTGCTTCGTGTATCGCACCCTGGGGGATCTCGCCGCCATCCGCGATGCCTGCGCCCAGGCTCGCAGCGGCGTGGTCATCGGCGGCGGTCTGCTGGGGCTGGAGGCGGCCAACGCCCTGCGCCTGCTCGGGCTCAAGACCCAGGTGGTGGAGTTCGCCCCCCGGCTGATGCCGGTGCAGCTCGACGAGAGCGGCGGCGCCGTGCTGCGGGACAAGATCCAGGCGCTCGGGGTCGAGGTGCTGGTGGAGAAGGCCACCGAGTGCATCGAGCAGGGGGAGCAGGCCCGCCACCGCCTGCGCTTCAAGGACGGCACTCACATTGAGACCGATGTCCTGCTGTTCTCGGCGGGGATCCGCCCCGCCGATGCCCTGGCCCGGCAATCCGGGCTGGACGTCGGGGAGCGCGGCGGCATCTGCATCGACGACGGCTGCCACAGCTCGGATCCCGCCATCCTCGCCATCGGCGAGTGCGCGCTCTGGCAGGGCCGCATCTTCGGACTGGTGGCCCCCGGTTACCAGATGGCCCGGGCCGCCGTGGCCAGCCTGTGCGGCGGCGAGAGCCGCTTCACGGGGGCAGACATGTCCACCAAGCTCAAGCTGATGGGGGTGGACGTGGGCTCCATCGGCGACGCCCACGCCAGTACCGCCGGCGCCCAGGAGCTGCTGCTGCTGGACAGGGTCAAGGGCATCTACAAGAAGCTGGTGACCGACGGCGAGGGCAATCGCCTGCTCGGCGCCATCCTGGTGGGAGACGGAGCCGATTATGAGCGGCTGCTGCAGTACTACCAGAACGGGGTGGCGCTGCCCCAGCCGCCGCTCTCCCTGCTGGTGGGGGAGGCAGGGGCCGCTCCGGCACCCCTGGTGCTGCCGGACAGCGCCATCCT
Source organism: Aeromonas sp. XH (assembly GCF_033348475.1). Lineage (NCBI taxonomy): Bacteria > Pseudomonadati > Pseudomonadota > Gammaproteobacteria > Aeromonadales > Aeromonadaceae > Aeromonas > Aeromonas sp. XH. Next base: position 922,292 of record NZ_CP137630.1, read on the forward strand.
CTGCTCCTGCCACAACGTCAGCAAGGGGGACGTGGTGGCCGCCGTTCGGGCGGGCAGTCACGAGCTGTCGGCGGTGAAGAGCTGCACCAAAGCGGGCACCGGCTGCGGAGGTTGCAGCAACCTGCTCAAGCAGGTGGTGGATCAGACCCTGAGCGAGATCGGGGTCAAGGCGGACAAGGGGCTGTGCGAGCACTTCGCCTACGGCCGTCAGGAGCTCTATCACCTGGCCCGGGTGGGTGAGCTGAAGAGCTTCGAGGCGCTGCGCGACAAGCACGGCGAGGGGCTGGGGTGCGACATCTGCAAGCCGACGGTGGCCTCCATCCTGGCGTCCCTCTGGAACGAGCACGTGCTGGAGAAGCCCCACCGTGGCCTGCAGGATACCAACGACGCCTTCCTTGCCAACCTGCAAAAGGACGGCACCTACTCGGTGGTGCCGCGCATCCCGGGGGGGGAGATCACCCCGGAGGGGCTCATCACCATCGGCGAGGTGGCGCGCAAGTACGGCCTCTACACCAAGATCACCGGCGGCCAGCGCATCGATCTGTTCGGCGCCCGGGTCGACCAGCTGCCCGCCATCTGGGGCGAGCTGGTGGCGGCGGGCTTCGAGACCGGTCAGGCCTACGGCAAGTCGGTGCGCACCGTGAAATCCTGTGTGGGGTCGACCTGGTGTCGCTACGGGGTGCAGGACTCCATGACCCTGACCCAGACCCTGGAGCACCGCTACAAGGGGCTGCGGGCGCCCCACAAGCTGAAGTTTGCGGTCTCCGGCTGCACCCGGGAGTGCGCCGAGGCCCAGAGCAAGGACATCGGCGTCATCGCCACCGAGCGGGGCTGGAACCTCTATGTGTGTGGCAACGGCGGCATGCGGCCGCGCCACGCCGACCTGTTCGCCACGGATCTCGACGAGCAGACCCTGATCCGCTACATCGATCGGCTGCTGATGTTCTATGTGCGCACCGGGGACAGGCTGCAGCGCACCTCGGTCTGGATGGAGAGCATGGAAGGGGGGCTCGACTACCTCAAGTCGGTGATCATCGAGGACAAGCTCGGCATCGGTGCCGAGCTGGAGGCCATGATGGAGGGGATCGTCGGCACCTGGCAGTGCGAGTGGAAGAGCACATTGGCGGATCCGGACAAGCTCAAGCTGTTCGAGGCCTTCGTCAACCGGCCCGAGGACGAGACGCCGCCGCGCCGTGAGGAGCGGGGGCAATGGGTGCCGGATATCGCTATCAAGGAGGTGGTATGAGCGGGGCCAGCGGGTTGCACGCCCGCCATCAGTATCAAGGAGGTGGTATGAAGGATGACAAGGACGGTGCACAGCTCTCCGGGCAGTGGCATCGGGTATGCGAGCTGGCGGCGCTGCCGGAGCAGGCCGGGCGCAGCGCCTGGCTGGAGGGGCGGGTACTGGCGCTGTTTCGCCTCGGGGAGCATGTCTATGCCCTGGACGGGGTGGACCCCCTGGCCGGCGTCGCCGTGCTGGGGCGCGGCCTGGTGGGGGATGCCGGTGGGGAACCCGTGGTCGCCTCGCCCCTCTACAAGCAGCGCTACGCCCTGATGGACGGTCGCTGCCTGGACGATCCGGCCCTGAGTGTCGCCTGCTGGCCGGTGCGGCTGGAGGGAAACGAGGTCTGGGTACAGCTGGGGTGAGTGGCATCAACTGAAAACCGTTTTTCTATCACCGGGCTTGCCCGGTGATTTTTTGTGCGCGACCCGACATTTCTTGCACGCAATCGTGGCGGGAAAACGTTTCTCGATGATAATGGACAAACGTTTGTAACTGGATGTTTGTCTATGACGGAACGTGAGCAAGAGATCCTCGCCCTGCTGCGCCAGGACCCCATGATTGCCCAGCAGGAGCTGGCGGACAGGCTCGGCATCAGTCGCTCGGCGCTGGCGAGCCATATCTCCAGCCTGATGCGCCAGGGTTATGTGCAGGGGCGCGGCTATGTGCTGCGAGAAGGCCCCTATGCCGTGGTGATCGGCGGCGCCAACATGGATATCTGCGGCTGTAGCCACGACAACCTGCGCATCGGCGACTCCAACCCCGGCAAGGTGCGCACCTCGGCCGGCGGGGTGGGGCGCAACATCGCCGAGAACCTGGCGCGGCTCGGTACCGACACCCGGCTGCTGACCGCGGTGGGCAACGATCAATACGGCCACCACCTGCTGGAGGTGAGCCAGCGCGCCGGCGTCGACGTGCGCCAGGTGCTGGTGCTGGAGGGGCAGGCGACCTCCTGCTACCTCAGCCTGCACGATGGCAGCGGCGAGATGAGCTGCGCCGTCAACGACATGGGGATCATCGAGCAGCTCACCCCGGCCCGGCTTGCCCCCCTGAGCGGCTTCCTCGGCGCGGCCCGGCTCTGGGTGCTCGACACTAACCTCGCCACCCACACCCTGGACTGGCTGTTCGAGCGCCAGGGCGAGCACATCATCTTCGTCGACACCGTCTCTGTCGCCAAGGTGGAGAAGATCCGCCCCTGGCTGCACCGCATCCACACCCTCAAACCCAATCGCACCGAGGCGGAGCAGCTGTGCGGCTTCCGCATCGCCGGCCCCGACACCTGGCCCATGGCGGCGGCCTGGTTCCACCGCGCCGGGGTGCAGCGGCTCTTCCTGAGCCTCGGCGATCAGGGGATCTTCTATAGCGATGGGGCGTGCCAGGGCCATCTGCCCGTGCTCGGCAGCCCGGTCGTCAACGTGACCGGCGGCGGCGATGCCTTCATGGCAGGGCTGGCCCACGCCTGGTTGCAGGAGCAGGACATCGTCGAGACGACCCGGTTCGCCCTCGGCTGCGCCGCCCTCACCGTCAATTGTTCCGATACCGTCTTTTCCGGCCTATCCAAGGCCGCCGTTGAACGCATGCTGGAGGAGTACCCATGTTGAACGCTTACCTCGATATCCAACCGGTCGTCGCCGAAGCTCTTGCCGCCGGCAAACCCGTCGTTGCCCTGGAGTCCACCATCATCTCCCACGGCATGCCCTATCCGCAGAACGTGGAGACGGCGCGCCAGGTGGAGCAGGTGGTGCGCGACAACGGCGCCGTGCCGGCCACCATCGCCATCATCGACGGCCGCCTCAAGGTGGGTCTGGATGCGGGGGCGCTGGAGGCGCTGGGCAAGGCCGGCCACGCCGCCATCAAGTGCAGCCGCCGTGACATCCCCTTCGTGCTGGCGAACAAGGGGATGGGGGCGACCACGGTGGCCTCCACCATGATAGTGGCCGCCATGGCGGGTATCCGGGTATTCGCCACCGGCGGCATCGGCGGCGTGCACCGCGGCGCCCAGGAGACCTTCGACATCTCGGCCGACCTGCAGGAGTTTGCCCAGACCCCGGTGGCCGTGGTCTGCGCCGGCGCCAAGTCCATCCTCGACATCGGTCTGACCCTGGAGTACCTGGAGACTCAGGGCGTGCCGGTCATCGGCTACCAGACCGAGGAGCTGCCCGCCTTCTACACCCGGGAGAGCGGCTTCAAGGTGGATTACCGCCTCGACACCCCGGCGGCGATCGCCGAGGCGCTGCGCCTGAAGTGGGAGCTGGGGCTGGCGGGCGGCGCCGTGGTGGCGAACCCCATCCCGACCCAGTTTGCGATGCCGAAGGCGGACATCGATGCTGCCATTACCCAGGCACTGAAGGAAGCGGACGAGCAGGGGGTCAAGGGCAAGGCCTCCACCCCCTTCCTGCTGGCCCGCGTCTGCGAGCTGACCGGCGGCAACTCCCTGGCTTCCAACATCCAGCTGGTGCTGAACAACGCCGCCCTGGGGGCAAAGATTGCCGCCAGCCTGTAACCACTTGCTGCAATTAAAAAAGAGGGCCCGTTGGCCCTCTTTTTATTGCGCAAGTCGGTGACATACAACCTTATTGCAGCACCAGTCGCCCGTTGAGGGGCTGGACGGGTCTGTTGTTGGGGTGGTGCATCACCGCCTTGAAGGCATCGATCTGGGCCTGGCTCACCTGCACCGGCTGTTTCATCACCAGCCAGCGGACCCCTTCCGAGCAGGGCGGGGTGGTCAGGGACCCGCTGAAGCGGTAGTAGTCCGGCTTGGCGGGCAGCAGTGGCTCTGCCGAGACCCCTTCCTTGAGCTCGTGACTCTCCCCCGCCTTGGCTGGCAGCGCCTGCCAGGCCTGGCTCAGGGCCGCATTGGCCTGGCCCGGCTCGAACATCACGGCGACCACCGCCAGCTCCCCCTTGTCATTCGCGTGGACCAGGTGACCCTCCAGGGGGTAGGACCTGCCTTCGATAAGGTTTTCGCTGGGGGCGTGGAAGTGGAACTGCTTGAGCTCGAAGCGCATGCCGTCGAGTGCCAGGGTGCTGCCGGGGGCATAGTTGACCTGCACCGTGTGGCCGTTGTTGACCAGCGTCTTGCCACCCGCCAGGTAGTGGAACTGCAGGGGCGCCAGTTCGGCCTCCACCAGGCCCGCGAGGTTGACCGGCGACTGGTTGCTGCCCGCACACTGGCCATATTCCGGGGTCAGGCTGGCCCATTTCGCCGGGCCAGCCTCACCGCTGTATTCCCAGTGCGTCGTGGCGGCGAAGGCGGTGGGGCAGAGCAGCAGGGCGGTGGCCAACAGGGACTTTCTCATCATGCATCCTTATCTTGATTGAAAAGCACGGCCATTTCTTGCCTTCACACAAGAAGGCATCATCAATGGCATTGTCTGAATACGGGGTACCAAGGATCAGACCCGGTTATTTGTTATGGAAGGCTGGTTGTTATGTTGCATTTTTGGCGTGAAATGAATGGGCTCAAATAATTCATCTGGCAAGGTGGCGTATTAATTCATGGGAAGTATATCGATGAATTAATAACGCCTGCCCGTGGTGGTGACTCGCCTTTCATGCCGTTCCAAATAAATAACGGGCTGATTCTAGAGTCGTTCTGATTGACCCCTTTGATCTTGAACAAACAAGCACGCACTATTTCCCGGCGTCGACGATGCCACCCCCACACCTCTCCCGACGTAAGAAGCAGTCCTCTGTTGCCGGGGCAGGCATGCCCATGACAGCGATGGGCCGGGCCTGTCCCAGCAGAAGGTGTCGGCCAGCCGGCTGGCCGACTGCAGGGTGACGGTGGATGCGGTTGAGGAGCAGACCAGGCTCGACTTCTTCGCCACGCTGCCGGACGGACAGGGAGAGACCATGGAGTCCCGGCTGATGGCCATGTGGTGATTCCGAATCGCAGATAACACAACAGGGGCCTGGGCCCCTGTTGTCATTTGCTTATCTCGTCACCCACTTTCTTGACGGTATCCCGGGTGCCATGGCCTATCTCTCGGGCCACATCCCGGGTGGTGTGGCCAATCTCGCGGGTCACGTCTCTGGTGGTATGGCCCACGGTTCTGCCCGCCTCCTTGATGTGGGTGCAGCCGGTCGTCACCGCCCCCAGGGCCAGCCCGAGCACCAGCCATATCCGGCCATTGCGCATCATGGGTCGCTCCTTTCCTGATGTATGCCATCCATTATCGATGGGCCATTATGGCCGCGCAGGCAGAGGTTGGGCAACCAGCAGGGTATGGCCCGGGCCCGGGATCTCGTGCTCGGCCTCCACGTGGAAGCCGGCCTCACGCAGGCACTGGTACATCTGCTTGGAGTGATAGAAGCGGCTGTTGCCGTTGGCGATGGCGGTGAAGTAGAGGGAGGTGGCGTTGAGACAGAAACTGGCGGCCTCGAAACTCTGCCTGTCCCAGAAGAGTTCCAGAATGCAGACCCTGGCTCCCGGCTTCATGTGCTGGCGAATGCGCTTGAGGATGGTGACGATCTGCTCGTGGCTGAAACAGTCGAGGAACTGGCTCATCCACCAGATGTCGGCCTCCCCGGGCAGGTGGCCTTCGGCCTCCAGCATGTTGACCCCGTGACCATGGACCCGGTCTGCCAGACCCGCAGCCTCTATCCTGGGCCGGGCCAGGGCGAGCTGCTCCGGCAGATCCAGAATGGTGACACTGAGCTCAGGATCCCTGGCCGCACAGGAGAGGGCCCACTTGCCCGTGTTGCCCCCGACGTCATAGAGGCAGCGTGGCGCGTAGTTCAGCACATGATCCTGCGCCTGCTGGAATGCCCAGTCGGAGTAGAAGTGATCGAAGGAGAACCAGCTGGCGCGGGCAGGTTCAGGCAACTCATCCAGATGGGGGTAGATGGTCTCCCAATCGGGGCTGAACACCTTGAGCCCCTCCGGCCTGCCCTCGCGAATGGCATCCAGCAGCTGGGCCAGCGGCTGGTAACAGACGTGCTGGGTGAAGTCCATGTTGACCCGGGTCATGGGGTCGTTTAGCAGGTACTTGCCCACCTTGCCGAGCACATAGTGCTCCCCGGCCAGATGACAGACGCCGCCACCCAGCCCCATGTCCAGCAGCACCGCCACCGCATATTCGCTGAGCCCGCAGTGGCTGGCGATGTCGGCCGTGGTGGCCCCCGTCTTGCCTCGGCTCTCCAGATAGGCGAGCACCCCGGTTTCCCGCAGGCACCAGCTCGCCTGAAACAGCATGGGGGCGAAGGCGATGCGCTGAGCCTGGCTGATGGCATCGAGGGCGTTGTATTGCTCACACTGGTAGTGTTTCAATGGCGGTCCTGTCTCTGGTTATTGGGTGCCGGCGCGGGACAGTTCGATCTGGATGGCCTGATTCAGCCCCAGGATCCAGCGATTATAACTGCGGTGGATGGCACCTTTGCCATCATCATCCAGATTGATGCTGCTGACATAATTGATAGAGTAATCACGAGCAGTATAAGGAATATTGATCACCGCCTGATGCTGGCGCACGTTCAATTGACCGCGAATAACACCTGGCTGTTCTTTTTTCATCACCCAGCCCTTGCTGATACCACCGTTGATGATGGCATTGCCAACCTGTTCTTCGCTCAAATTGAAATTCACCTGGTTGGCAGGAAGATTCTGTATCGGCTTGCTGGTGGAGCAGGCGACGAGCAGGAATGCGCCGAGTACCAACCCCGATTTTGTGATCCAATTCATTATTATTCTCCGGTGCTAAATGCAATAAGCCAGGCAATGAGACATCATTGTCATGATATTTTCAATAAAATATGGTCTGATGCAATAAGTGATATGTGAGGGGATCTACTTTTTTAAAAAATAATGTTACCATGCCAAAAAGTTAATACTTATAACAAGTTGGTTATTGTTTGCGCATATTTTTATGCCGACATTGAACAACTCATTTATTATATCTAATGAATTCCCGCGCCAAAAAAGGACAGAACGCCGCTATCATGCTCTCATTTTCACTCCTTGATGCGCAGGCGCTCTCTCCTGGACTGGAGCAGGCCGGTCAATGGCAACAGTGGGCCAGAGAGGTACAGTGGCCCCGGGTCACTCCCGCGCTGCCCCTTACCCCCCTGATCCCCATGATGATGGCGCGCCGCCTCAGTGCAGGCGCCCGCCTCGCGGTACAACTCGGTCTGGATATGCTGGGTCGCCACCCCATCGACAGCGCCATCTTCGTCAGTCGTCATGGGGAGCTGGCGCGTTCCATGGCGCTGCTGCAGGGCCTGGCGGCCGGCAAGCCGCTTTCCCCCACGGATTTCTCCATGTCGGTGCACAACACCGCGGCCGGGCTCTGCTCCATCCAGGGCAAGGCGGCCCTGCCCATGAGTTCCATTGCCGCAGGAGAAGGGGGCCTGATGGCCGGATTTACCGAGGCGATCGCCAACCTGCATGCCGGCGGTGAACGGGTGCTGCTGGTGGCGTTCGAGGGGGAGATCCCGGCGTTTCATCAAGCCTGGCTCCCTGCCACGGCGCCTTATGCGGTGGCGCTGGTGCTAGGGCGTGGCGAAGATGAACACGCAGTCGAACGCTGGCGCTGCGAGGGGCAACGGGAAGCCGGGCGGAACCCCGAGCTGGCCCAGCCCCTGGCATTCTGGCGCGCACATCTCTTGCAACAACCCGCATGCCTGCTGAGCGACGGCCGCCGGGAGTGGTCATGGCGACGCAGCTGAATCGGCTCTGGCGGCTGATGGGGACCGCCCTCGGCTTTACCCTGTTCGGTCTGGGTGGGCTCCTGCTCAGTCTGTGCTGGTTTCCGTTGCTGGCCATCTGCCTGCGCGGGGAGCGGCGTCGTATCCTGGCGCAGGCCAGCATCAAGCAGAGCTTCCGGCTGTTTATGGGCATGCTCAAGAGGTTGGGGGTGCTGGACTACAGGGTCAGCGGCATGCCCTCTGCCCTGCAGGGGGCCCTCATCGTCGCCAACCATCCCAGCCTGCTCGACTACGTGATCCTGGCGGCCGAGCTGCCGGTGTGCGACTGCATCGTCAAGCGGGCTTTGTGGCATAATGTTTTCCTCGGTGGCGTGGTGCGTGCCGCCGACTACATTCCCAACGGGGAAGCGGAACAACTGTTGCCACTGTGCATCGAACGGGTACGCCGCGGTGGCTTGCTGCTGATCTTTCCGGAAGGTACCCGCACTACGCCGGGCGAGCCCATCCGGTTGCAGCGGGGCGCCGCCCAGCTTGCCTTGCGCGGCCAAGTGACACTGCAGCCCGTGCGCATTCACTGCAGCGAGCGCTTTCTCACCAAGCAGGACAAGTGGTTCCATGTCCCGCAGCGCAAGCCGATCTTTACCCTGGAGTTTTTGCCACAGATCGCGGCCACCGGGTGGGGCGACGGCGAACAGAGCAGTGGCCTGGCCGCCCGCCAGCTAACCCGATTTCTTACCCAGGTCCTGCAACCCGGGACCCCATGACAGCCTATGGAAGCGCAATGCAAAACCTGCAACGAGAGATAAAGCAACTCATCATCGACAGCCTCAATCTGGAGGGGCTGACCCCGGATGACATCGACGACCAGGCTCCCCTGTTTGGCGACGGACTGGGTCTGGATTCCATCGATGCGCTGGAGCTGGGACTGGCCATCAAGGGGCGTTACGGCATAGTGCTCTCCGCCGACGATGCGGACACCCGTCGCCATTTCGCCAGTGTCGAGGCCCTGGCTGCCCTGGTCCAGTCCCAGGCCTGATCCCGCCATCGAGGAGATATCGTGATGAATAGAGACGACATTTTTACCAAGGTGAAGGCGACCCTGGTCGAGCTGTTCGAGGTGGATGAAGACGCCGTGACCCTGGATGCCCAGCTTTACCAGGATCTGGAGCTCGACAGCATAGATGCCATCGATCTGGTGGTGCACCTGCAAAAACTCACTGGCAAGAAGATCAAGCCCGAAGAGTTCAAGTCGGTGCGCAGCGTGGCCGATGTGGTCGAGGCGGTCGATCGTCTGATGAACCATGGCTGATCTGCTGCCATGATGCGCCTGCTCTCCCTGCTGGCGGGCGGTCTGCTGCTGGTCTATCCCCTGGCGGTGTATTGGGGGCTGACCCATTGGGGTGGCTCCGCCTTGCTCGTGATCCTGATGGTCACCTTCGCCCTGCGCCTCCTGCCCGGTTCAGCCCCGCGGCGCGAGTGGTTGCTGCTCGGTCGCCTGCTGGCCTGCGTCGGCCTGCTGCTGACGAGTCTGAGCGCCCTCTTCTCGGCCCAGCACTGGCTGCTCTACTACCCCATCGCCGTCTCATTGGCACTGCTCTGTCTGTTTGGCTGGAGCCTGACCCAGCCCATGAGCCTGGTGGAGCGCCTCGCGCGCCTGCAAGATCCCGATTTACCGCCGGCCGGGGTGCGCTACACCCGTACCGTGACCCAGGTCTGGTGCGGCTTCTTCGTACTCAACGGTGGCCTGGCTGTCGCCACCGTCTGGTACGGGGATCTCGCCCTCTGGAGCCTCTATAACGGTCTCCTCAGCTATCTGCTGATGGGGTTGCTGATGGCCGGGGAGTACCTGGTGCGTCGCCGAGTCAAACGGCGTTTCGCAGCATGATGGCGCCAGCGAACCTGCTCGCCGCCATCTGGGGGCGAGCCGACGACGAGGTGGTGGCGTTTGGTCCGCAAGGGGATGCCGTTTTCGGTGCCCTCCGTCTGGGGGCCGAACGGCTGGCCACCCGGTTGGCGAGCCTGCCCGCCCGGCGCTGGGCGCTCTGCTTCGAGGACAGCCTGCTGTTTGCAGAGGCCCTGCTCGCCTGCGCCCTGACGGGACGGGAGGCCATCCTGCCCGGTCATCAGCGGCCGGCCGCCCTGGCCGAGCTCAGTGCCGGGTTCGATGGGGTGCTGACCGATAGCCAGACCCTGGGGGAGGGGAGTACCGTCCCCTGGTTGCATCTGCCCCTGTCCACCGCGGCCGAGGCGCCGTCGACCGCGCGCTGGCCTGCCCCCGCCTCCCTGCAACTGACCCTGTTCACCTCGGGCTCGACGGGGCAGCCCAAGGCGATCCCCAAGGCCTGGCACCAGCTGGATGCCGAGCTGAGGGTGTTGATCGGACTCTGGGGCGAGCCGCTGGCGGGGGCCCGCCTGCTGGCGAGCGTCAGTCATCAACACATCTATGGCCTGCTGTTTCGCATCCTGCTGCCGCTCATCCTGCGCGTGCCCTTCGCGCGTACCCTGACGCTCTACCCCGAGCAACTGAGCGCACAGCCTGGCCTGTGGGCATTGATCGCCTCCCCGGCGCTTCTCAGCCGGCTCGACCCCGGACTCAAGGCGACGGGCTGTCGTCTCGTCGTCTCCTCCGGCGGCCCCCTGGCGCCGGCAGATGCGTCCCGGTGCGAGCAACTCCTCGGCCAACTGCCGGTGGAGGTGTTTGGCAGCAGCGAGACCGGCGGCATCGCCTGGCGCCAGAGTCAGGAGGCCGACACCCCCTGGCAACCCATGCCGGGCATAGCGATCGCGCTGGGAGAAGACGACCAGCTGCTGCTGAGATCCCCCTACCTGCCGGATGGCACCCCCCTGCTCTGTGCCGATCGCATTCGTCTGTGCGAGTCCGGTTTTCATCTGATCGGGCGGGGGGACAGGGTGATCAAGCTCGAAGAGAAACGCATCTCCCTCGAGGAGGTGGAGGGGCGGCTGCGGGCACTGCCCTGGGTGCGGGAGGTGGCCGTGTTGCCTCTGAACGTGGCGACTAGGCAGCAGCTCGGTGCCGTGCTGGTATTGACCGAGGCGGGACTGCTCCAGTGGCAGGCGCTGGGGCCAGGTCGTTTCCTCATCGCCCTGCGGGAGCAACTGAGGCCCTGGCTTGAGCCGGTCGCCCTGCCGCGCCGGCTGCGCCTGCTGCCCGAGCTGCCCCTCAACAGCCAGGGGAAGCGCCCCTGGGGGCAGTTGAGAGCATTATTCGATAAGGCACCCATGGACATCAATGCCAAAGAGCCCGCCTTGGGCCAGATGGAACACTCAGCCAGCGGGCAGGCGCCATGCAGATAAGCGGGCTGCCCACCCTGCTCGAGCAGCATTGGCAGGGGCGCGATCTGGTGCTGCGCCTGCGTCTCGACCCCGAGCTGCCCTGGTTTCGCGGCCACTTCCCGGGCGCGCCCCTGTTGCCCGGTGTGGTGCAGGTGCACTGGGCCATGCACTATGGCCGCCAGTTGCCAGGCCTGGTGGGGAGCTTCGCCGGCATGAACCAGCTGAAATTCCAGAGGCCGTTGCGCCCGGGCCAGGAGTGCGAGTTGCACCTCTGCTGGCAGGCCGACAAGGGCCAGCTGCTGTTCAGTTACCGGCTCGGGGACGAGCATGCCAGCAGCGGTCGGGTGCGGCTATGTCCCTGAAGCCCTGCCTCATCATCCCCTGTTACAACCACTCTGCCCCCCTGGCCGGGGTGCTGGCCGAGCTGCACCCCCTGGGATTGCCCTGCCTGCTGATCGACGACGGCAGCGAGCCCGGTGCTGCCACCGCCCTGTATGCCCTGGCCGAGGAACATGGGGCGTGGCTGACCCTGTTGCGTCACGATCGCAACCTCGGCAAGGGGGCCGCCGTGGCCACCGGGCTCATGGCCGCACGGGCCCTGGGCTTCAGCCACGGGGTGCAGATAGACGCGGATGGCCAGCACTGCCTCGCGGACGTGCCGCGCCTGCTGGCGGAGGCCGAACGCCAGCCGGATGCCCTGGTCTCGGGGAAACCCCTCTACGATGACTCCGTGCCCAGGGGGCGTCTCTATGGCCGCTACATCACCCATGTCTGGGTCTGGATAGAGACCCTCTCCTTCACCATACAGGACAGCATGTGCGGCTTTCGGGTCTACCCCCTGGCAACTAGCTGCGCCCTGCTGGACGAGGTGCGCCTCGGCCGGCGCATGGATTTCGATACCGAGGTGATGGTGCGCCTCCATTGGCGCGGGGTGCCCATGCGCTTCGTGCCGACCCGGGTCATCTATCCCGAAGACGGCAGCTCGCACTTTCGGCTCTGGCGGGACAACGTGGACATCTCCTGGATGCACACCCGATTGGTGTGCCGCCTGCTCTGGGATGGGGTCCGCAAGCTGCCTGCCGTGCCGGTCCGGCTCTGGCAGCAGGGCAGGCGGCACTGGTCGCGCACGCCGGAGCGGGGCTCGCTGCTGGGCCTGCAGATCATGCTGGCCAGCTATCGGCTGCTGGGCCGGACGGGCTTCAAGGCGCTGCTCTACCCCGTCATCGGCTACTTCTGGCTGACCGGTCGCCGCCAGCGGGCGGCGTCCGAGCAGTATCTGAAGAGGCTGGAAGCCTTCGCGGCCAGCCAGCAGGTGGCCCTGCCCCCCGAGCCGAGAACGAGCTTCCGGCACTTCCTGCGCTTTGGCGAGGCGGCGCTGGACAAGCTGGCGGGCTGGCGCGGCGACATTCCCCGGGAGCGGGTCGAGCTGGTGGGGCGAGAGCACCACGAGGCGGCCCTGGTCAGCGGGCGCGGCCTGCTGCTGCTCGGCTCCCATCTCGGGGATCTGGAGCTGTGCCGGGCGCTCGGCACCCGGGACGGCCAGGTGCGCATCAATGCCCTGGTGTTCACCCGCCACGCGGCCCGCTTCAACGCCCTGCTCAGGCAGGTCAATCCGGATGCCGGCATCAATCTCATCCAGGTGCAGGAGATGGGGGCTGACACCGCCATCCTGCTCAAGGAGAAGATAGAGGCGGGGGAGTGGGTGGTGATCGTCGGGGACCGCACCTCGGTGACCCGGGAGAAGCGGGTGGTCTGGGCCGACTTCCTCGGCGCGCCGGCCCCCTTCCCGCTGGGGCCCTTCGCCCTGGCCAGCGTCCTGGCCTGCCCCGTCTATCTGATGTTCGGCCTCAAGGAGCAGGGGCGTTTTAGGGTCCATTTCGAGCCCTTCGCCGAGCGGCTGCTGTTGCCCCGCACCGAACGGGAGGCGGCCCTGCGCCACTGGGTACAGGCCTATGCAGACCGCTTGCAGCACCACTGCCTGCACGCGCCGCTGGACTGGTTCAATTTCTTCGATTTTTGGCAGCTGACCCATGATGAACAGTGATACTCCCTCTCCCCAGGTCACCTTCGGGGCTGGACGGCTCACCATAGAGCAGGTGGTGGCCCTGGCCGAGCGCCGCGCCCGCCCGGCGTTGAACGCCGATCCCGCCTTTATGGCCCGCGTCCAGCGTGGCGCCGACTTCCTCGATCGCCTGCTGGCGGAGGAGGGGGTCATCTACGGGGTGACCACGGGCTACGGCGACTCCGTGACCCGGGCCGTGCCCCCCACCCTGGTGGCCGAGCTGCCCCTGCACCTGACCCGTTTCCACGGCTGCGGCCTGGGGGAGGATCTCGGCGTCGCGGCCGGACGCGCCGTGCTGGCGACCCGCCTCTGTTCCCTGGCCCAGGGGGTCTCCGGCGTCAGCCCGGCACTGCTGGAGCGGCTCTGCTGGCTGCTGGAGCAGGATCTGATCCCGCGCATCCCGCAGGAGGGGTCGGTGGGGGCCAGCGGCGATCTCACCCCGCTCTCCTACGTGGCCGCCGTGCTGGTGGGGGAGCGTGAGCTCTATCGGGACGGCCGGCTCGCCAGCACCTCGGATGTCTATGGCGAACTGGGGGTGATGCCGCTGCGGCTGCGTCCGAAAGAGGGGCTGGCCTTGATGAACGGCACCTCGGTGATGACGGCGCTCGCCTGCCTCGCCTATGCCCGCACCGAGTACCTGATGCGGCTGGCGACCCGGATCACCGCCCTGGTCAGCGTCGCCATGGAGGGCAACGCCTTCCACTTCGACGAGCGGTTGTTCGCGGCCAAGCCGCACCCCGGCATGCAGAATATCGCCGCCTGGCTGCGGGCCGATCTGCGAAGCGGCGAGCTGCCGCGCCACAGCGACCGGCTGCAGGACAGATACTCCCTGCGCTGCGCGCCCCACGTCATCGGCGTGGTGGCCGACAGCCAGCCCTGGTGGCGCCAGCTCATCGAGAACGAGCTCAACAGCGCCAACGACAACCCGCTCATCGACGGCGATTTCGAGCACGTGATGCACGGCGGTCACTTCTACGGCGGCCACATCGCCATGGCCATGGACAGCATGAAGACGGCGGTGGCGAACCTCGCCGATCTGCTCGACCGCCAGCTGGCCCAGCTGGTGGACGTCAAGTTCAACGGCGGCCTGCCGAGCAATCTGTCCGGCGCCAGCGGCGAGCGGCGTATGATCAACCACGGCTTCAAGGCGGTGCAGATAGGGGTCTCCGCCTGGACAGCGGAGGCGCTCAAGCTGACCATGCCCGCCAGCGTCTTCTCCCGCTCCACCGAGTGCCACAACCAGGACAAGGTGAGCATGGGCACCATAGCGGCGCGGGATGCGCTGCGGGTGCTGACCCTGACCGAACAGGTGGGGGCCGCCTGCCTGCTGGCGGCGGTGCAGGGGGTCGAGCTGCGCCTGGGCCTGCAGCATTCTGGGCTGGAGGCACTGAGCCAACCCCTGTGGGAGATGGTGCAGGCGGTGCGAGAAGATCACCCGGTGCTGGTGGAGGACAGGCCGCTGGAGCAGGAGCTCAGGGCCCTGATCGCCCGCTTGCAGGCCCGCCATTACGATCTGTACGAGGAAACCTCATATGCAGAGTGAACCCTGGATGATCTGCCACAGCATAGAGGTGGAGATACCCTTCCACGACGTGGACATGATGGCGGTGGCCTGGCACGGCCATTACGTGCGCTACATCGAGCTGGCCCGTTGCGCCCTGCTGGAGCGGATCGATTACAACTACCCGCAGATGGAGGCCTCCGGCTACCACTGGCCCATCATAGACTTGCGCCTCAAGTACATGGCGCCCCTGCGCTTCGGTCAGAAGGTGCGGGTCGAGGCGCGGCTGTGCGAATACCAGAACCGCCTCAAGATCGAGTACCAGCTGTTCGATGCGAAGACGGGCACTCGCACCAGCAAGGGCTACAGCATCCAGGTGGCGGTGAACAAGGAGAGCGGCGAGATGTGTCTCGCCTCCCCGAGGGTGCTGCTCGACAAGCTGGGAGTGAGCGAATGAGGCGCTGGCTCAGAGGAATGGGAGGCTGGATCTGTGCCTGCCTGTGGCTGATGATGCCGATGGGCGCATGGGCCTTGCCCATGACCCAGGCGGAGGTCCGCGAGCTGCTGAGTGCCGAGCCCGCCCAGCGCGCCCGCTTCGAGCAGGAGAAGCAGGTGGAAGGGCTGGCCCGGCCCCTGACATCCAGCGGCGAGCTGCTGCTGGTGCGGGGTCAGGGGCTCTGGTGGCATCAGCGACAGCCCTTCGAGCTGGCCCTGAGCCTGACCGCCAAGCGCATGAGCCAGCAGGTGATGCAGGGCCCTGTCCAGGTGATCGACAATCCCCAGCTGCTCCAGTTCAGCAGCATGATGCTGGCCCTGTTCGGTTCGGACGAGCAGACGCTGACCCGCTACTTCGCCCTCGCTTTCCAGTCCGGCGAGCAGGGCTGGAGCCTGGTGCTGACGCCGCAGGTGGCGCCGCTCGACAAGGTGTTTGCCAGCCTGACCCTGAGCGGCGGCAAGCAGCTGGAGCGGCTGGTGATCGCCGATCGCCAGGGAGACGAGACCCGCATCCGCTTCTCTCACTGGCAGAGGGTGACGCTGCCCCTATCTGCCGAGGAGCAGGCCCATTTTGCTCCCTGAACAGCCCGCCGCATCTGCTGCCGAACGCGCATCCTCTGTCCGGGGCTGGAGCGAGCTGACCTGGCGCCGCTTCTCCTGCTGCTGGCTGCTGCTCAGTCTGCTGGCCTTGGCGCTGCTCGGCTGGCAGCTCTCCCTGGGCCGGATCAACACCAGCCTGATGGACCTGTTGCCCCACGAGGAGCGCGCCACCCTGGATCCGGCCCTGCGTGAGGGCCTGCTGCGCCAGCTCGACAGGCAGCTGGTCTGGATGCTGAGCCTGCCGGCGGGCCAGGATGGCCGCGTCGCGGCGCAGGCGTGGGCCAAGACCCTGAACGCCTTGCCCGAGCTCAGTGCGGTTCGCGGTGCCCAGCCTGAACTGGCCTCGGTCTGGCAAGGGTTTCTCTATGACCATGCCTGGCAGCGCCTCGACGAGGGCAGCCGGGCCCGGCTGGCGGCGGGGCCGGAGGCCTGGAGCCAGTGGGTGCTCGGCCAGATCTACAGCCCCTTCGGCGGCGTCTCCCGCGCCGAGTGGCAGGCCGACCCCCTGCTGCTGGTCCGGGCCGGGGTGCAGGGCCAGATTGCCAGCCCCCTGCGTCTCGACCATGGCTGGCTGCTGAGCGAGGATGGGGCCGGCAGGCAGTGGTTCCTGCTGCGGGCCGAGCTGGATCTGTCGGCCTTCGACCTCGCTCGCAATACCGAGCTGCTAAGCCGCCTCGACGCGGTGGAGCAGGGCCTCAAGAGCCAATATCCCGGCTTGGAGCTGCTGCGCCGAGGTACCCTCTTCTACAGCCAGCACGCCAGCGACCTGGCCCAGCAAGACATCTCCACCATAGGGCTGGGCTCCACGGTCGGGGTCCTGCTGCTGATGTGGCTGGCGTTTCGCTCGTACCGGGCGCTCTGGATCTCCCTGCTGCCCATCGCCATCGGCCTCGCCTGGGGGGTACTGGCCGTGGTGCTGTGGTTTGGCGAGGTGCACATCTTCACCCTGGTGATCAGCGCCAGCCTGGTGGGCATCATAGATTACGGCATCCACTTCCTGACCGAGCGGCGCCTGCACGGCCAGCAGGAGAGCCCGCACCAGACCCGCGCCCGCCTGCTGCCCAGCCTCTCGATGGCACTGTTTGCGACCCTGGTGGGCTATGGCCTGCTCTGGCTCGCCCCCTTCCCCGGCTTGCAGCAGATGGCGCTCTGCGCCCTGGTGGGGCTGACGGCCTCGTTCATTACCGTGCTCTGCCTGTTCCCGCTCTGGCTCGGTGACCTGCCCCGGCGGGAGGCGCGCGTGCTGGTGCCGATGGCGCTCTGGCTCAGCTGGTGGCGCGAGTGGCCCGCCTTGCGCCGGGGCGTGCCGCTGCTCTGCCTGACCCTGATCGGGGCGGGATTGAGCCGGCTGGAGGTCGACGACGATATCGCCCGTCTGCAACCCCTGCCCACCGAGTTGCAGGCCCAGGAGCGGCAGATCCAGCAGCTCACCGGCCAGCAGGGGGGCATGACCGGCTTCCTGGTGACGGCGAAAGATGGGGAGACCGCCCTGCAGCGCCTCGAGGCCATGAGCCAGAAGCTGACCGAGGCCAGGGCCGCGGGCCAGCTGGCGGGCTTCGTCTCGCTGGCCCAGTGGCTGCCCTCCCTGGCGCAGCAGCGGGCGGATCACGCCGCCCTCACCCGTCTGCTGCCCGAGGTGGTGGCGCGGCTCAACCGGGCCGGGGTGCCGGCCAGGGCCGAGCCTCGCCCCTGGCATCCCCTGACTCCGGCGCACTGGCTCGGGAGTCCCGTCAGCGAGGGAAGTCGGTTGCTCTGGCACGGCTTGCCAGATGGTCGGGTCGCGCTCTGGCTGCCGGTCTACGGGGTGACGGACGGGGCGGCCGTGGCGGCCCTGGCCGAGGGGCAGGAGGGGGTCTTCTGGCAGGATCAGCGCGGCCAGTGGAGCCAGCTGTTTGCCCACTACCGCGTCAAGCTGACCGAGCTGCTGCTGCTGGCCATCGCCCTGGTGGGCGTGTTGCTGTGGGTGAGGTTCGGCTGGCGCAAGAGCCTGCGGATCCTGCTGATCAGCGGCTTCTCGCTGGGGGCAGGCCTGGCCCTGCTGGCCGCCTGCGGTCAGCCGCTCACTCTGTTCGGGGTGCTGGCCATGAGCCTCATCTTCGGCATCGGCATCGACTACAGCCTCTTCTTCGCCTACAGCGGCGAAGATCCCCTGCGCCAGCGCTCGACCATGTTCGCCATCCTGCTGGCCAACCTGACCACCCAGCTGTCGTTCGGCCTGCTGGCCCTGAGCCATACCTCGGCCATCGAGGGCTTCGGCCTAGTGCTGAGCGGCGGTATCTTTATCGCGTTTCTGCTCTCGCCACTGGTGCTGGAGCGGCGATGACCACCATTCACCACAGCCCTGCAGGACTCATTATGAAGCAGCTCTTGCCTCTGTTGTTCGCCCTCTTGCTCGGCGCCTGCGCCAGCCAGCCCGTGCCCGAGAACCGCGCCTATCTGGCCCCGGGCGCCAGTGTGCTGCTGCCGGCACCGGTCCGTGCCCAGCCCCTCTATCGCCAGCAACTGCTGAGCGCCCACAGCAAGGGGGGAGATCATCAGCTGCTGACCGTGCTGGAGGCCGACGGCCACCGGCTCGCCCTGGCAGGCTTGACCCCGAGCGGGATCCGCCTGTTCCGGCTCAGCTATGACGGCGAGAGCATTCACACCGAGCAGCTCGCCGCGCTGCTCGGCGGTACCGCCCTGCCGCCGGTGACCCAGGTGCTCGCCGACGTGATGCTGAGCTACTGGCCGCTCACAGCCTGGCAGCCCAGGTTGCCGGCAGGCTGGCGCCTCGAGGATGACGGCATGGTGCGGCGCCTGACCGATCCCGACGGCCGGCTGGTGAGCGAGATCCACTACCGCCTGATCGCCGGGGAGCGCGAGCCGGTGCGGCTCATCCAGCACGCCTTCGATTACCAGTTGCAGATGGAGAGGCTGGCCCCATGAATCTGAACGTGAAAGGCGCGGCTCCCGTTGCCCCCTGTTATATCCAGGGTTATGGCCTGATCTGCGCATTGGGGGAGGGCAAGGCGGCCGTGTCTGCGGCCCTGGCCCGCTGGCAACAGGCCGACATCACCCCCCTCGACGGTGAACGGGCCGTACTGAGCGATGGCCGGCTCGTGCCGGTCGGCCGGGTGCACGCCGAACTGCCCGCCATCCCGGCGGCGCTCTGTGCCTATGAATCGCGCAACAACCGCCTGCTGCTGGCGGCACTTGCCCAGATCCAGCCCGCCCTCGACGGGCTCAAGTGCCGGCTGGGCGCGGATCGCATCGCCATCGTGCTCGGCACCAGCACCTCGGGGATCGCCGAGGCCGAGGTCGCCGTCGCGGCCATGCACTCGGGCCAACCGCTGCCGGCGGGGTTTGACTACCGCCAGCAGGAGCTGGGCTCGCCGAGCGAGTTTCTGGCCCGCCATCTGGGCCTCACCGGCCCCGCCTATACCCTCTCCACCGCCTGTTCATCCAGCGCCCGCGCCTTCATCAGCGGTCAGCGGCTGTTGATGAGCGGGCTGGCGGATGCGGTCATCGTCGGGGGGGCGGACAGCCTGTGCGGGCTGACCCTCAACGGCTTCGACAGCCTGGAGTCCCTGAGCCTAGAGCGCTGTCGCCCCTTTGGCCGCGAGCGGCGGGGCATCAACATCGGGGAGGGGGCCGCCCTCTTCCTGCTGACCCGGGAGCACGCCGAACTGGCCCTGCTGGGTGCCGGTGAATCCTCCGATGCCTGGCACATCTCGGCCCCTCATCCGGAGGGGATCGGGGCCGAAGCCGCGATGGCCATGGCGCTGCGCCAGGCCGGGCTCGGCGCCGCCGACCTTGACTACATCAACCTGCACGGCACCGCGACCCGGCTCAACGACGAGATGGAGAGCCAGGCCCTGGCCCGTCTGTTTGGCGGAAAAGGGACGGCGCCCTGCAGCTCCACCAAGATGCTGACCGGCCACACCCTGGGAGCGGCGGGCGCCATCGAGGCGGCGCTCTGCTGCCTGCTGATGGAGCTGGGACTGGCCCTGCCTCATCAGGGGGGCGAGCAGGATCCCGCCCTGGCGCCCATCGCGCTGGTGCAGGCCGGCGTGGCTTCCGGTCGTGGCAGACCAGTGGCCAGGGTGCTGTCCAACTCCTTCGCCTTCGGCGGCAATAACGCCAGCCTGCTGCTGGGGCGTACCGTGCCGATTGATCAGGGGAAAGAAGCATGAACGAGATCACCATCGCCGAGTTGCTGCCCCACCAGGCCCCCATGCTGCTGCTGGACCGGCTGCTGGACTACCAGGGAGCCAGAGTGCGCTGCGAGACCCGTATCGGCGAGCGCCATGGCCTGTTGCTGGACGAGCGGGGCAATCTGCCCGCCTGGGTGGGTCTTGAGCTGATGGCCCAGACCATAGCCGCCTGGGCCGGGATGCGGGCCAGGGCGCGGGGGAAACCGGTGCGCATCGGCATGCTGCTCGGTAGCCGGCAGTACCAGTGTCGGGTGCCGAGCTTCGCGGCCGGTGAGCGGATCGTCATCGAGGCCGAATGCCTGCTGGAGGATGGCGGCATGGCGAGCTTCGAGTGCCGGATCCTGTGCGGGGATCTGCCCTGCGCCGAGGCCAGGCTCAGCACCTATCTGCCGGGCGATGAAGCGTTGTCGACCCTGCTTGGATAGCAGGACAGATGCGATCCTGGCGGGGTTGGTTGCATGCAACCGTCGAATTGTCTGTTTTTTTGAAGAGGGAGTGAGGATGAATTCCACCGTACTGGTGACCGGTGCCAGCAAGGGCATAGGCCGTGCCATCGCCCTGAGGCTGGCCGCCGATGGCTTTCATGTCGTGGTGCACTATCACAGCGATCGGGAAGGGGCCGAGGGTACCCTGAGTGAGCTGACGGCCGCGGGGGGGCAGGGGCGCCTCATCCAGTTCGATATCTCGGACAGGGAGCAGTGCCGCAGCCGGCTGGAGGGCGATATCGAGGCCCACGGCGCCTACTACGGGGTGGTCTGCAACGCCGGCGTCATCCGCGACGGTGCCTTCCCGGCCCTGACCGACGAGGAGTGGGACGGGGTGGTGCACACCAACCTTGACGGCTTCTACAACCTGCTCAAACCCTGCATCATGCCCATGATAGGCCTTCGCAGGGGCGGGCGCATCGTGACCCTCTCCTCGGTCTCCGGCCTGATGGGCAATCGCGGCCAGGTCAACTACAGCGCGGCCAAGGCGGGCATCATAGGGGCCAGCAAGGCCCTGGCCCTGGAGCTGGCCAAGCGCAGGATCACGGTGAACTGCGTGGCCCCCGGCCTCATCGACACCGGCATGGTCAATGCCGAGGTGGAGGCGGAAGCGCTGAAGATGATCCCCCTCAAGCGGATGGGGCAGGCCGACGAAGTGGCGGGGCTGGTCTCCTATCTGATGTCGGACATCGCAGGTTACGTCACCCGCCAGGTCATCTCGATCAACGGAGGCCTGGTATGAGGGGGGACATGAGACGGGTTGACCCGGTGAAGGGGAACGGATGGAGAGTAGCAGCATGAAGCGTGTCGTCGTCACCGGCATGGCCGGCGTGACCGCCTTTGGCAATGACTGGCAGAGCGTGGGGCCCCGCCTCAGGGAGGAGCGCAACGCCGTGCGCGCCATGCCGGAGTGGGCCGTCTATGAGGGTTTGAATACCCGGTTGGCGGCCCCCATCGCGGACTTTGCACTGCCGGCCCGCTATCCGCGCAAGAAGACCCGGGCCATGGGGCGGGTCTCTGAGCTGGCGACCGTGGCCACCGAGCTGGCCCTGGCGCAGGCGGGGCTGCTCGACCATCCGGTGCTGACCGGCGGGCGCACCGGGATCGCCTATGGATCCTCCATCGGCAGCACGACCCCCATCAGCGCCTTTGGCGCCATGCTCAATGACAAGACCACCGCCAGCATCACGGCCACCACCTATGTGCAGATGATGCCGCACACGGCGGCGGTCAATACCGGGCTCTTCTTCGGTCTGCGGGGGAGGGTCATTCCCACCTCCAGTGCCTGCACCTCGGGCAGCCAGGGCATAGGTTACGCCTATGAGGCGATCAAGCACGGCTATCAGGATGTGATGGTCGCCGGGGGGGCCGAAGAGTTGTGCCCGTCCGAGGCCGTGGTGTTCGATACCCTGTTCGCCACCAGCCAGATGAACGACACCCCTTCCCTCAGTCCCAGGCCGTTTGACCGGGACCGGGATGGCCTGGTGATCGGCGAGGGGGCGGGGACCCTGATCCTGGAGGAGCTGGAGCACGCCAGGGCGCGTGGTGCCCACATCATCGCCGAGCTGGTGGGCTTTGCCACCAACTGCGACGCTGCCCATGTGACCCAGCCCCAGCAGGAGACCATGCAGCTCTGCATGGCGCTGGCGCTGGCGGATGCCGGTCTCGAACCCAAGGACATCGGTTACATCAGCGCCCATGGCACGGCCACCGAGCGCGGCGATATCGCCGAGAGTCATGCCACCGCCGCCCTGTTCGGCGACAGGACGCCCATCTCCTCCCTCAAGAGCTATTTCGGCCATACCCTGGGGGCCTGCGGCGCCATCGAGGCCTGGCTCTCCCTGGAGATGATGGCCGAGGGCTGGTTCGCCCCGACCCTCAACCTGAACGAACCGGATCCGGCCTGCGCCCCCCTGGACCATGTCCGCAGCGGTGGCCGGATGCTGGATGTGGAGTACCTGATGTCCAACAACTTCGCCTTTGGTGGCATCAACACCTCCCTCATCTTCAAGCGCTGGGCCTGACGGGGAGGCGCCCGTTCAGCCCTGGTCCAGCTTGGATTCAGCTCCAGTACAGCCTGGGTTTAGGTTCGGCTCATTAAGATGCCTCCATTTTCAGGAGGCATCATGTCCATTTCACACCCTCGTCAAGCTCACGCGCCCGGCCTGGTCGCGCTCTCGTTCTCCCTGCTGATGCTGGCCACGCCGGCCCTGGCCGATGATGATATTCGCCTTGGCAAGACACTGCTGCTGGGCGTGGGGGATTATCCGGCCACTATCCCCATGGTCATCTGTCGACCCGTCAAGTCGCTCATGGTGAAGGCGAGGCGGGATCTGACCCTGGACAGGGTCAAGGTGATCTACGGCAACGACCGCAGCAAGACCCTGCACTTTGACAGGCACCTGAAAGAGGGTCAGGAGTCTGGGTGGAAGTCCCTCGGCAGCCGGCTCTGCATCAAGAAGATAGAGGTCTACGGCAACTCGTCAGGGAGCAAGGCCGGCGTCGAGGTCTATGGCAGGAAGTAGCGGGCAGGGCGCGGCGCGAGACCATAAAACAAGGTGGTCGGTTCTTTCGTCCACCTTGTTCATGTCATGGAGAGAGTGGCTTATTTCTTGGGACGGAACGGCTTGATGACCGCCTCGTCGCACTCGAGATAGGGCCCTTCCATCAGATCGATGCAGTAGGGGATGGCGGGGAAGACAGCGTCCAGGCACTCGCGGATGGACTTGGGCTTGCCCGGCAGGTTGACGATGAGGGCGCTGCCGCGCAGGCCGGCGGTCTGGCGCGACAAGATGGCGGTCGGCACGAACTTGAGGGACTCTGCCCGCATCAGTTCGCCAAAGCCCGGCATCATGCGATCGCAGACCGCTTCGGTCGCCTCCGGGGTCACATCCCGCCTGGCCGGCCCTGTGCCGCCCGTGGTGACGACGAGGCAGCACTGCTCTTCGTCGACCAGCCGAGACAGGGTTGCCTCGATCTGGTCCCGCTCGTCCGGGATCACCTGATAGACGGGCTCCCACGTCGAGGTCAGATAGGCGTTCAGCGTGTCTATGATGGCCTTGCCGGAGAGATCTTCGTAGATGCCCGCGCTGGCGCGATCGCTGACGGTGACGATACCGATTCTTGCCTTGCTCATGGTCTGCTCTTGGTTGTCCTAATAAGTGGAAAATAAAATAACATAATCAGTGAGATATGTTAAACCACCGGGTGGAGGCGGGAAGTCGGGTCATTCAGGCCGAGATTCGAACGAAAAACTATTTATGTCGCACCGATGAATAGAGCATAAGAGTGGCTATAAACGACTTTAAATTTTATAAAAAAACTGACGCAGGCAGATTGAAAACAATTTCATGAATCATAAGGAATAAATGAATTCCTCCCCGGCAAAACGCCCCCTTCTCCGGAAAGAAGGACTCCTGTGGCTCGGAGCTGACTGACCCAAATTCATCGCCATCTTATATAACCTTTCCTATGGACAGTGAAGGAGTGATGCACCGGCGGCGTCGTGCCGTGCCACCACCACAGGTCCAGCTAGGAGGAGACATGGAGCTGCCCGATTTCGACACCCTGAAGCACTGGGCCCTGGCCGACCCGAAGCGGCTCGATGCGCTGCTACACCAGCAGATAGATGCCCTGATCGCCCAGGTGGGACCGGAGCAGCAGCGGCGGTTGCGAGGCCTGCAATTTCGCATCGACTGTCAGCGCCGTCTCGCCAAGAACAATATGGACAGCTGCATCCGGATTGCCAATATGATGCACGAATCCGTCCATGCCATGCGCCACCATCTCATTCAGCTGCAGAACGAATCATCGGCCGAAACGCAGGATAACCCGTTGCCAAATAATGTTGTCCAGCTTGCGACCTACCGCAAAGAAAAATAACGCCTAGTCACCCGCCGGATATATATTCCCCTCCACTCTTTAATGAAGATCGCCCGGTGTTAAGCAACCTGGGCGATTTGTTTTTTATTTGCTGCAAATCCGCGGCGCCCATTGAATTAATACCCGCAAGGCCGGTGGTACGGCAGATAGGGATGGAGAAATATCACGTTTGGGGTAATATCTCGGCATATTCCATCTTGCTAACACTCAAAGGGATCATGAGCAGCATCACACCAGGAAGGGAGCTGTCGCGGGAGCAGCAGACGGAGATCACCCGGATCATCGTCAAGGCGGGCCAGATGCTGGCCCAGTTTGGGGCCGAGAGCCGCATCATAGAGCAGACCACGGTCCGGCTCGGCATGGCGTTGGGGCTGGAGAGCGTCGAGATGGCCATCTCCTCCAGCGCCATCGTGCTCACCAGCCTCTATCGTGGCAGTTGCGTCACCACCACGCGCCGGGTGCGGGAGCACGGCATCAACATGCAGGTGGTGTGCGAGATCCAGCGCATCTGCATCATGACGGAAAAGGCGCTGATCGGCGCGCGGGAAGTGCGCCAGCGGCTGGAGGCCATCACGCCGTTCCATTACCACCCCTGGCTGGTGGTGCCCATGGTGGGCCTCTCCTGCGGCGCCTTCAGCCTGCTGTTCGGCGGTGACTGGCCCATCTTCCTGGTGACCTGCTTCTCGGCCTCGGTGGCGATGCGGGTGCGCCAGCTGATCGCCCGCCATCACCACAGCCCGCTCATCAACTTCGCCGCCACCGGCTTCATTGCGACACTGCTCTCCTCCAGCGCCACCTTCTTTGGCTGGGGCGAGCAACCCTATCTCGCCATGGCGGCCAGCGTGCTGCTGCTGGTGCCGGGGTTCCCGCTCATCAATGCGGTCTCCGACATGGTGAAGGGCTACTTCAACATGGGGCTGGCCCGCTGGGGCACGGCGACCCTGCTCACCATCAGTGCCGCCATCGGCATCATATTGGCCATGTCGGTCACCGGTATCTGGGGGTGGAAGGTATGAGGGGTTTGCATCAGGCGCCGAATATCACGCTGGCGACGTCGGTCGGCCGCATTCAAGGAGGAAAGGCATGATGGATCTGCTCTGGCTGCTGGCCAAGGATGCCTTCTGGTCGGCGATTCCGGCGGTGGGCTTTGCCATGCTGTTCAACGTACCGCCACGGATGCTGAAATATTGCGCCATGGGGGGCGCGTTGGCCCACAGCCTGCGCACCCTGCTCATCCACTACGGCATGCCCATCGAGTGGGCCACCCTGGCGGCGGCGACCACGGTCGGCTTTGTCTGTGTCTACTGGTCGCGCCGTCTGCTGGCGCCACGCCCGGTGTTCAGCGTCGCCTCCATCATCCCCATGATCCCGGGCAGCTATGCGTTCAAGACCATGATCGCCATAGTGGAGCTCAACATCTCCGGGGTGACCATGGAACTGCTCCAGAGCGCGGTGGAAAACGGCTTGAAGGCTATCTTTATAGTAGGAGCATTGAGTTTCGGGTTGGCGATACCCTCCCTGGTCGTGTACCGTAATCGCCCCATTGTCTGAGTCAGGGTGCAAGAGACCGACACCATGAAAATTTCCATGATTGCCGCCATGGCCCACGATCGCGTGATCGGTCTGGACAACCAGATGCCTTGGCATATGCCGGCCGATCTGGCCCACTTCAAGCGGGTGACCCTGGGCAAGCCGGTGCTGATGGGGCGCAAGACCTTCGAGTCCATCGGCCGCCCGCTGCCCGGGCGTCGCAACCTGGTCATTAGCCGTAATCCGGGATTCAAAGCACCCGGCATAGAGGTTTTTTCATCCATCGACGAGGTGTTGGCCACATTATCTGAGGCCGAGTCGCCAGAGGAGCTGATGGTGATAGGTGGTGGCCACCTCTATGGCCAGCTGCTGCCCCGGGCCGACAGGCTCTATCTGACCCGCATCGATCTGGCGGTGGCAGGGGACACCCGTTTCCCGGCGTTCGACGACGAGCAGTGGCTGCTCGTGGAGAGCGAGGCCCATCCCGCTGACGAGAAGAACCCCCATCCCTATCGCTTCGAGACCTGGCAACGGTGCTGAGTGCGCCGGCCCGAGACGACAACGCCCGGCACTGGCCGGGCGTTTTTTTATGGACGAAGGTCGGGCTCAGATGCCGGAGCCGTCGTTCTCGCCGTTCTCCTCGTGCAGGCCGCACTCGCGCTTGAGGCCGAAGAAGCGGGTCTGCTCCTCGCTCATGCCGGGCTCCCACTTGGTGGTGGTGTGCACGTCGCCCACCGACAGGTAGCCCTGCTCCCACAGCGGGTGGTAGGGCAGGTCGAACTCCTTGAAGTAGTAGAAGACGTCCTTGTTGCTCCAGTCGATCACCGGCAGGAACTTGAAGCGGCCGCGCTGGATGGCCAGCACCGGCAGCTTGCCCCGGCTGCCTGATTGCTCCCGGCGCAGGCCCGAGAACCAGGTGCGGGCACCGAGCTCGTTCAGGGCGCGGTCCATGGGCTCCACCTTGTTGAGCTGGTTGTAGCGGGTGATCCCCTCCACCCCCTGCTCCCACAGGAGACCGAAGCGGGCCTCCTGCCAGGCCGGGCTGAGTTCGGCCCGGTAGATCTTGAGGTTGAGGGCGAGCCGCTCGGTCAGCTCGTCGATGAAACGGTAGGTCTCGGGGAAGAGATAACCGGTATCGGTCAGCACCACGGGCACGTCGGCCCGCTCGCGGCTCACCAGGTGCAGCATGAGCGCCGCCTGGATGCCGAAGCTCGACGACAGCACGTGCTCCCCCGGCAGGTTGGCCAGGGCCCAGCGCACCCGCTCGGGGGCGCTCATGGCGTCCAGCTCCCGGTTGAGGGGGGTCAGCGCCTCGGTCTGCTCCTCGCGGCTCAGGGCCAGCAGGGCGTCGAGGTCGAGCCGGCCGTCGGCGGTGCGCGCCAGCCGGGTTGTACCAGTCTGCTCAGGCTGCATAGAAGTCCCTCGCGGAGTCGATGACCGGGGCTATGATGCCGGCGCGGATGACGAAATCGCCGAAGCACTCGCCCGGGTTGCGATCCTTGGCCCAGCGGCCGATCAGGGCATCCAGCTCCGCCAGGATCTGCGGCTCCGTGATGTTCTCCAGATGCAGGCGCGGGATGCGGGTCCCCTCGAGGTTGCCTCCTAGGTGCAGGTTGTAGCGTCCCGGCGCCTTGCCCACCAGTCCCACTTCCGCCAGCATGGCGCGACCGCAGCCATTGGGGCAGCCGGTGACCCGGAAGATGATGGCGTCATCCGCCAGACCGTGCTTGGCCAGCAAGCCCTCGATGTCGGTGACAAACGCGGGCAACATGCGCTCGGCCTCGGCCATCGCCAGGGGGCAGGTGGGCAGGGCCACGCAGGCCATGGACTGCTTGCGCTGCTCGCTCACGCCGTCATCCAGCAGGCCGTACTGGCGCGCCAGGGCTTCGATGCGGGCCTTCTCGCTGGCGGGAACCCCGGCGATGATCAGGTTCTGGTTGGCGGTCAGGCGGAAGTCACCCTGATGCACCTTGGCGATCTCCAGCATGCCGGTCTTGAGGGGCTTGCCCGGGAAGTCCAGCAGGCGGCCATTCTCGATGAACAGGGTGAGGTGGTGCTTGCCGTCGATCCCCTCCACCCAGCCGAAGCGATCGCCACGGCTGGTGAACTCATAGGGGCGAACCGGCCCGAACTGGATGCCGGCGCGGCTCTCCACCTCGGCCTTGAAAGCCTCGACGCCAACGCGCTCCAGGGTGTACTTGGTCTTGGCGTTCTTGCGGTTGACCCGGTTGCCCCAGTCGCGCTGGGTGCTGACCACGGCCGCCGCCACCTCCAGCACGTGGGAGAGCGGCACGAAGCCAAAGTCGCTCGCCTTGCGCGGGTAGGTGCTGGTGTCGCCATGGGTCATGGCCAGCCCCCCGCCCACCAGCACGTTGAAGCCCACCAGCTTGCCGTGATCGCTAATGGCCACGAAGTTGAGATCGTTGGCGTGGATATCCACGTCGTTGTGGGGCGGGATCACGACCGTCGTCTTGAACTTGCGCGGCAGGTAGGTGGAACCCAGGATCGGCTCCTCGTCACCCCCCAGCTTCTCGCCGTCCAGCCAGATCTCCACGTAGGCGCGGGTCTTGGGCAGCAGGTGTTCGGAGATCTTCTTGGCCCACTCGTAGGCCTCCTGGTGCAGCTCGGACTCCACCGGGTTGCTGGTGCAGAGCACGTTGCGGTTCACGTCGCCCGCGGTGGCTATGCTGTCGATGCCGGTGCTGTTGAGGGTCTGGTGCATCAGCTTGATGTCGCGCTTGAGTACGCCATGGAACTGGAAGGTCTGGCGGGTGGTCAGGCGGATGCTGCCGTAGAGGCTGTGCTCTTCGGCGAACTTGTCGATCACCTGCCACTGGGCCGGGGTGATGATGCCGCCCGGCAGGCGGGCGCGCAGCATGACGTTGTGCAGGGGCTCCAGCTTCTGGGCCGCGCGCTCCGGGCGGATGTCGCGGTCATCCTGCTGGTACATGCCGTGGAAGCGGATCAGCTGGAAGTTGTCGCCGTTGAAGCCACCGGTGAGGGGATCCTGCAGATCCTCGGCTATGGTGCCGCGCAGGAAGTTGCTCTCGCGCTTGAGGCGCTCGTTGTCGGAGAGCGGCCCTTCGACCGGTCCCGGAATCGTTTTTTTGCTCATCAGTAGACATCCCTTTGATAACGTTTGGCACGACGCAATTCGCTCAGATACTCTTCCGCCTCCTCACGGCTCTTGTGGCCGTGTTCGGCAATCACATCCAGCAGGGCCTCCTGCACATCCTTCGCCATGTGATTGGCGTCGCCGCACACATAGAAGTGAGCGCCTGCTTCCAGCCACTGGTAGAGCTCGAGCCCGGCTTCGCGCAGTCTGTCCTGTACATAGATCTTGTGGCCCTGATCCCGGCTGAAGGCCAGGGAAATTTTCGACAGCAGGCCCGATTTCACATAACGCTGCCACTCCACCTGATAGAGGAAGTCCTGGGTGAAGTGGGGGTTGCCGAAGAAGAGCCAGTTCTTGCCCTCCGCCCCCTGGGCCTCCCGCTCCTGCATAAAGGCGCGGAAGGGGGCGATGCCGGTGCCCGGACCCACCATGATGACGGGGGCGTCGGGGTTTTGCGGCAGGCGGAAATTGTCGTTGTGCTCGACGAAGACCCGGATCTCGGCATCTTCGGCCAAGCGGTCCGCCAGATAGGAGGAGGCGCCGCCTGAGCGCACAGTGCCATCTTCCTGCGGGTAGCGCACCACGCCGACGGTCAGGTGCACCTCCTCTTCCACCTCGCTCTGGGCGGAGGCGATGGAGTAGAGGCGGGGGGTGAGGGGGCGCAGCAGCGCGATCAGTTGATCGGCACTCAAGGAAGCCGGGAAGCGTTTCAGTACGTCCACCACCTGGGCGCTGGCCACCAGGGCGTTGATCTGGGCCTTGTCACCGGCCAGATCTTTCAGCGCCGCGTTGCCCGCGATCTCGGCGAGGCCCGTGATAAAGCCGCCGTGCAGCCGGGTCAGCTCGTAGTGGCGGGTCAGGGCGTCCTTCAGGTTGCCATGGGGGGTGGCCTCGTCACCGGTCAGACCGGCCAGGGCCAGCACTTCTCCCACGAGATCCGCGTCGTTGTCGAACCAGATACCGAGCGCATCTCCCGGTTGATAGGTGATGCCGGACTCTTCCAGGTTGATCTCGATATGGCGGATGTCCTTGGTGGAGTCGCGGCCGGTGATCTTCTGGTTCACCGAGAGCCGTGCCGGGAAGGGGTTCTCCTTGTGGTACTGGCTGTGGCCGACGGCGGCCTGCACCGCGCCCGCCACGCTGGCGGTCGCGGCGCCTGCGGACAGGGTGGCGGCCACCGCAGTAACGGCCTGTTCGCCCCAGGCCTTGGCGGCATCCTGATAATCCACATCCAGGCTCGCAAGCTCATAAATGCGCTCACCACCGGCTTTTGACAGGAAGCCGTCGAAATCCTTGCCGGTCTGGCAGAAAAACTCGTAGGAGCTGTCACCCAGCCCCAGCACGGCGAACCTGAGGCCGTCCAGCTTGCCGACCTTGCCCTTCTTGAGCTGCTCGAACAGATCGACGGCGCTCTCGGGGGGCTCCCCCTCCCCGTAAGTGCTCACTACCACCAGCAGGTGTGTCTCTTTCTTGAGTTGCTTGGGTTTGTAGTCCGCCATGGAGGTCAGGGTCACCGGCAGGCCGCGGGCCTCGGCCTGGGCCTTGATGGCGCTGGCCACGCCCTTGGCGTTGCCGGTCTGGGAGCCGTAGAGGATGGTCAGGCTGCCGCCGGGGGCCGCGGCTTCTGCGCCTGCGGCCGCCACGGGCTGGACGCCCGCCTGGGAGAGGCCGTAGAGATAACCGCTGACCCAGGCCAGTTGCTGGGTATTGAGGGTGGAGAGAACTTGGTTGAGCTGGCGCTGCTGTTCGTCAGAGAGCGGGCTCAGGGTGGGGGCTGTCAATGGCATCACACATGTCTTCCATGGTCTGATTTTTGGTCAGGGTAAGGGGTGTAATGAATAACAACAAAGAATAAAAATATCTTCTTTATGCGATTTATGAATTTATAAAGCCAAAATCCATCTCAGCCCCGGGGCGCCCGTGATATAAAAATGGCCTTGCCGAGCCCCCTGTCCCGGGGATCTCTCATGCCCCAAGGAGCAACCATGTCCCGTCTCTATCATGTCAACGCCTTCAGCCATCACCCCTTCGGAGGCAACCCCGCCGTGGTGGTGCTGGGGGAGACACGGCCCGACGCCGAGCTGCAGGCCATGGCGGCGGAGTTCAACCTCTCTGAGAGCGCCTTTCTGACCCGGCTGGGAGAGGGGCACTACGGGTTGCGCTGGTTCACCCCGCAAGTGGAGGTGGACTTGTGCGGCCATTGCACCCTGGCGGCGGCCCACGTGCTGTGGCAGACGGGGGAGGTGCCCGTGGATCTCCCCATCCGCTTCGCGACCCGCAGCGGCGAGTTGCTGGCCCGGCGGGAGGGGGAGTGGATCTGGCTCGATTTTCCCCGCATTGCCCTGGCGCCCCTCGAGCTGGATCCCGCCTATGGGGCGGCTCTCGGCTGCCAGCCGCTGCGCACGCTGGCGGCCGGGGCCAAGTTCCTGCTTGAGCTGGCCAGCGAGGAGGCGGTCCACGCGCTCACCCCGGATTTTCACGCCCTGCGCGCGTTGCCCGGTCGCGGTCTGATGGTGACGGCGCCCTCGAGCGACCCGGACCATGACTTCGTCTCCCGCTACTTCGCCCCCTGGGTCGGGGTGGACGAGGATCCGGTGACCGGCTCCAACCACTGCGCCCTGGTGCCCTTCTGGGCCGAGCGGCTCGGCAAGACGCGGCTCAAGGCGCGCCAGATCTCGGCCAGAGGCGGGGAGCTCAGGCTTATCCTGCAAGGGGAACGGGTGCTGATGGCGGGCCGGGCGCTGACCCTGTGGCAGGGGGCGTGGTTGTTGCCGCCGGCGATATAAAGCCGGGGCAGCCCGCCCTGGATCATCGGAGATAAAAAAACGCCCCGCAGTGCGGGGCGTTTCCATTGTGATCGCGCTAGGGAGGGAGCCCGGCGGGGATCACACTTACTTCTGCGGACGCAGGGCCGGGAACAGGATGACGTCGCGGATGGTGTGGCTGTTGGTGAACAGCATCACCAGACGGTCGATACCGATGCCCTGACCGGCAGTGGGCGGCAGACCGTGTTCCAGCGCGGTGACGAAGTCGGCGTCGTAGAACATGGCTTCGTCGTCGCCTGCGGCCTTCTGGTCAACCTGGGCCTGGAAGCGCTCGGCCTGATCTTCCGCATCGTTCAGCTCGGAGAAGCCGTTGGCCAGCTCGCGGCCGCCGATGAAGAACTCGAAGCGGTCGGTGACGTCCGGGTTCTGGTCGTTGCGGCGGGCCAGGGGAGAGACGGCGGCCGGGTACTCGGTGATGAAGGTCGGTTGCAGCAGCATGTGCTCCACGGTCTCTTCGAAGATCGCGGTGATCACGTGGCCCAGCTCCCAGCTCTTCATCAGCTCGATCTTCAGGCCCTTGGCGACGGCGGTGGCCTTCTCCAGAGTCGCCAGATCGTCACGGGTCACGCTCGGGTTGTACTTCAGGATGGAGTCCACCATGGAGAGGCGCTGGAACGGCTGACCGAAGTCGATGGTCAGGCCCTCTTCGCCCTCTTTGGCGTAACGGATCTTGGTGTCGCCCAGGATGTCCTGCGCCAGGGTGCGCAGCATCTCTTCGGTGAGATCCATCAGATCGATGTAGTCGGCGTAGGCCATATAGAACTCGAGCATGGTGAACTCGGGGTTATGGCGAACGGAGATGCCTTCGTTGCGGAAGTTGCGGTTGATCTCGTAGACACGCTCGAAACCACCGACCACCAGACGCTTCAGATAGAGCTCAGGCGCGATACGCAGGTACATGTCGATGTCCAGCGCATTGTGGTGGGTGATGAACGGGCGGGCGGAGGCGCCACCCGGGATGACCTGCATCATGGGGGTTTCCACTTCCATGAAGCGCTTGTCGTTCAGGAACTTGCGGATGCCGGCCACCACCTTGGTACGGGTCACGAAGGTCTTGCGGGACTCTTCGTTGGCGATGAGGTCCAGGTAGCGCTGGCGGCAGCGGGCTTCCTGGTCGGTCAGGCCCTTGTGCTTCTCGGGCAGAGGGCGCAGCGCCTTGGTCAGCAGGCGGATCTCGCCGACGTGGACGGAGAGCTCGCCGGTGTTGGTGCGGAACAGGGTGCCCTCGACGCCGACGATGTCCCCCAGATCCCACTTCTTGAACTGTTCGTTGTAGAAGCCTTCCGGCAGGTCGTCACGGGTCACGTAGACCTGGATCTTGCCAGCCATGTCCTGCAGGGTTGCGAAGGAAGCCTTGCCCATGATCCGGCGGGTCATGATGCGACCGGCAATCTTCACCCGTTTATTCAAGGCCGCCAGCTCGTCGGCGCTCTTGTCGCCGAACTCGGCGTGCAGATCGCCGGACAGGCTGTCACGACGGAAGTCGTTGGGGAAGGGGTTGCCCTGGGCGCGCAAGGCGGCCAGCTTGGAGCGACGCTCAGTCATCTCGTTGTTCAGTTCGAGAGTCTGGTCGACTTCCGGGGTGGTGGTTTGTTCAGACATGGTGATTCCTGCTGCTCTGTTTACAGGCCTGATTTCAGGCTGGCTTCGATAAACTTGTCCAAGTCGCCGTCGAGTACGGACTGGGTGTTGCGGGTCTCGACGCCGGTGCGCAGATCCTTGATACGGGAGTCATCCAGTACGTAGGAGCGGATCTGGCTGCCCCAGCCGATGTCGGACTTGGTCTCTTCGAGGGCTTGCTTCTCGGCGTTCTGCTTCTGAATTTCCAGCTCGTAGAGCTTGGCCTTCAGCTGCTTCATACACTGATCTTTGTTCTTGTGCTGGGAACGGTCGTTCTGGCACTGCACCACCACGCCGGTCGGGATGTGGGTGATACGCACCGCGGACTCGGTCCGGTTGACGTGCTGACCACCGGCACCGGAGGCGCGGTAGACGTCGATGCGCAGGTCGGCCGGGTTGATCTCGATCTCGATGTCGTCATCGATCTCGGGGTAGACGAACACGGAGCAGAACGAGGTGTGACGACGGCCACCGGAATCGAACGGTGACTTGCGGACCAGGCGATGGACGCCGGTCTCGGTGCGCAGCCAGCCGAAGGCATACTCGCCGGTGAACTTGATGGTGGCGGACTTGATGCCGGCCACGTCGCCCTCGGAGCATTCGATGAGCTCGGGCTTGTAGCCGTGGGCATCGCCCCAGCGCAGGTACATGCGCAGCACCATGTTGGCCCAGTCCTGGGCCTCTGTGCCGCCGGAACCGGACTGGATGTCGATGTAGCAGTCGGAGCCGTCGTGCTGACCGGAGAACATGCGGCGGAATTCGAGATCCACCAGCTTGGCTTCGAGCTCGTCGGCTTCGGCCACGGCCTCGTTGAAGGTCTCTTCGTCTTCCCCTTCGACCGCCAGGCTGATCAGCATCTCGACGTCCTCAACACCTTGTGTCAAGACGTCTATGGTGCTGACGACGTTTTCCAGGGAGACGCGCTCCTTGCCCAGCGCCTGTGCGCGCTCGGGTTCGTTCCAGACATCCGGCTGTTCCAGCTCGGCATTGACCTCTTCTAGACGCTCTTTCTTGGCGTCATAGTCAAAGGTACCCCCTAAGCAGCTCGGTCCTCTCAGACAGCTCCTTAAGCTTGTTTAATACAGGATTGACTTCAAACATCGTGAAAACTCTCGGGGTCGATGTGATTTAAAAACGGGATATTCTAGCCAATTGCAGAAGGAATAAACAGGGTTGGCTGGCCCCGGTCGCCTTTCGTCGCCGATTTCCCAGGCCATTTTCTTCATTTCCGGGCAAAATATCGTCCGTGGCGCCATTCTCAGCTTCAGTTTTGCTCTGACTGGCCGCTAACAACATATAGTGCCGTGCACTCGAGCAATCCTGTTCCTGACCCCACAAGAAGAAAACACGATGAAAAACCTATCACTCAAGCAGAAGATACTGTTGTCTGTGGTCATCGCCCTCTCCCTGGTGATCCTGCTGCTCTCCTGGCAGAGCTATACCAGTCAGAAGTCCCTGCTGCTGCAAGGCAGTCAGGAACAGGTGCAGCGTCTTGGCAGCCAGCAGGCGGCCAGCGTCAGCGACTGGCTCGCCGCGCGCCGTGACGTGATCCAGGCCCTTGGCAACAAGGCCGGCCCCGAGCCCCTCAACGCCCTGCAACAGGCCCAGGTTTCCGGCCGCTTCCAGCTCACCTATTTCGGCGAGGGCAGCGGCAAGATGCACGACTCCGACCCCTCCATCAACCGCGACGGTTACGATCCCCGCTCCCGTGGCTGGTATCAGGAAGCCATGGCCAAGGGCGGCATGATAGTCACCAAGCCCTACCTGGACGTGGCCTACAACATCCTGGTGGTGACCCTGGCCCAGCCGGCCCAGGGCGGCGTGGTGGGGGGCGACCTCTCCATCGCCTCCCTGGTGGAGGACGTCACCAAGATGGCCCTGCCGGCGGACGGCTTCGCCATCCTGATGCACAAGGACGGCACCGTGATCGCGTACAAGGACGCGGCCAAGGCGATGAAACCGGCCAGCGAGATCGACAACGATCTGACCAACGCCCTGATCGAGCAGAGCAAGAGCGGTAACAGCCTGGTGCCGGCCTACTTCGACAACGAGGGCCGTGACAAGCTGCTGTGGGCGGTGGATATTCCCAACACCGACTGGGAGCTGGTGCTGGTGCTGGACAAGGCGACCCTGGAGGCGCCGCTCTCCTCCCTGCTGATGACCCAGCTCGGCCTGGCCCTGCTGGTGCTGGTGGGCAGCATCCTCGCCATCTCCTGGCTGGTCAGCCTGCTGCTCGGCCCCCTCACCAAGGTTTCCCAGGCCCTGGCCCGCATCGCCGACGGTAACGGCGATCTGACCCAGCGCATCAAGATCGACGCCAATGACGAGGTGGGCCAGCTCGCCAACAGCTTCAACCGCTTCGTGGGCAGTCAGCATCAGCTGATCGGCAACATCCGCCAGCTCGCCAACGAGCTGAACGCCGATGCGGAGCGCAGCCTGGTGACCAACCAGGCCGCGGTGGAAGAACTGCAGCGCCAGCAGCAGGAAGTGACCATGGTCGCCACCGCCGTCACCGAGATGGCGAGCGCCACCATGGAGATCGCCGGCAACGCCGAGAACACCGCCGCCGCCGCCCAGCAATCCGCCCAGAGCAGCGAGCAGGGCAAGATGCTGGTGAACCAGACCCGCCACTCCATCAACAACCTGGCGGAGGAAGTGGGTCAGGCCACCGGCGTTATCGGCGAGCTGAGCCGCCACGCCCAGGCCATCTCCGGCATCCTCTCCACCATCCAGGGCATCGCCGAGCAGACCAACCTGCTGGCGCTGAACGCGGCCATCGAGGCGGCCCGTGCCGGTGAACAGGGTCGCGGTTTCGCCGTGGTGGCGGACGAGGTTCGGGTGCTGTCCCGCCGCACACAGGACTCCACCCAGGAGATCCAGTCCACCATAGAGACGTTGCAACAGACCACGGCCCGCGCGGTGAGCCTGATGCAGACCAGCCAGGGGCTGGCGGACAACAGCGTGAAAGACGCCGATGCTGCCGCCGCCGCGCTCGAAGAGATCACCCAGGCCGTCTCGCTGATTTCCGACATGGCGGGCCAGATCGCCACCGCCGCCGAGGAGCAGACCCAGGTGACCGGCGAGATCACCCAGAACACCACCGCCATCAAGGACGTGAGCGACGAGATCACCGCCGCCGCCATGCGCGACCTGGATCAGGCGCACAACCTCAAGGGGCGGGCCACCGACCTGAACAAGCAGGTGTCGACCTTTATCCTGTAAGACGCCAGTCGCAGCCTGTTCGAGCTGACATAAACAAGCCCCGCACTCGAGAGAGCGCGGGGCTTGTTCGTCAGGGGCTGCGGGTATGTCGTCAACGCTGCTTGCGGCGAAACGCCAGTTGTGCCTGGCGTGCTCGCCTGGGGACGCCAGCGAGCGAAGGCATCCCTTCGCTGGGCGCAGGTCTCTGTCAATCAGGCGGGGTCTTGCCAGTGTTTAGTTCAAGCCAATGAGTCAGATCGGTTTTGTTCATGGGATGCGCGAACAGGTAGCCTTGCATCAAATGGCACCCCAACTGGTAGAGCTGCACGCGCATCTCCTCGGTCTCGACGCCTTCCGCAATGACGGGCATCTCCAGTTCGCGTCCCAGTAAAAGCGCCGCCTTGACGAGCCTTTCATCCCCTTTCAGCAGCGTCTGGGTAAAGCTGTAGTCCAGTTTGATCGCATCGATAGGCAGGGACAGCAAGCGCTCCAGGGAGGAGTAACCGGTGCCAAAGTCATCAAGATGGATTTTGAATCCCGCTTGATTCAGTGCCAGCAGTTGATCTTCCAAGCGACCGTGATTCTCGGCAAAGAGACTCTCCGTGAGTTCAAAATGGATGGCGCTCCTCGGCAACTGATGACGATCGGCCAGCTCGGCGAGTTGTGTCACCAGATCTGGCTCCATCAATTGCAGCACCGACAGATTGATGTTGATGTTCAGGTCGGGGTAGGCGCATCTCAGTTCACGCAGCGTTCCCATCGCCTGGTCGGCAATCCACTTACCCAGGGGGATGATCAGTCCGGCCTGTTCTGCCAGAGGGATAAA
Organism: Aeromonas sp. XH; assembly: GCF_033348475.1. Lineage (NCBI taxonomy): Bacteria > Pseudomonadati > Pseudomonadota > Gammaproteobacteria > Aeromonadales > Aeromonadaceae > Aeromonas > Aeromonas sp. XH. The sequence goes on from NZ_CP137630.1 coordinate 959,848, forward strand.
TTCACTGGGGGGACAGAACCCCGTTGGGGTGGGCCAGCGGCACAGGGCTTCCACCATGGCGACGCTGCCACCTTCCACATCTACTATGGGTTGATACCAGACCTCAAATTGCCGCAGTTGCAACGCTTCCCGCAATGCCTGTTCCAGCTGCATGCGCTGTGAAAGCTGCTGATGCAGTATATCCCGATAACAGCGGTAGCAATGTTTGCCCGCCCGCTTGGCATCGTACATGGCCAGGTCGGCGTTCCGGATGAGCTCATCTGCGCTCATGGCACCATCATCGTAAGCGATTCCGATGGAGGCTCCGACCTGGATTTTTCGCCCTCCCTGCTCGATTTGCTGGCCGGATATAGTGAACATCAGACGCTCGGCGAGCGAAATGGCGCCTTCTTCCTCTCTGACCATCTTGGTGATGATGGCAAATTCGTCACCACCTATGCGAAACAGCATGTCTTCACCACGAATCACCTGCTTGAGGCGTTCTGCGATGGTTAGCAAGACCCGATCCCCTGTCTCGTGTCCCAGGCTGTCATTGAGGGTCTTGAAATCGTCCAGATCGATCATCAGCAAGGCAATGCGGCAACGGTCATGTTTGGTGAGCAGGCAGGGATGCTGATTGAGCTGCTCGCTCAAAAATTTCCGATTGCCCAATTGGGTCAGCCCATCGCGTCTGGCCTCATCGTAGAGAGCCTGCTCCGAGAGTCGGAGCTGTTCCACCATGCTATTGAGCGCCTTGGCCAGAGTATCGAACTCGGGGTTACCCGATAGAGGCCAGTGTTTGCTTGTTGGCTGCAGGCTGCTGTATTGCTCGGCCAGGCGGGTAAAAATGGTGAGCCGACGCATCACCATTCGTTCATAAATGGTAATAGTGCCCAGACCGGCGGCGATCAGGAGCAGGGTTGAGTTGATGAGTAGCATGCGATTGCTGAGCCGCTGTTGTGTCAGCAATTGGTGATCTGGGGGGATGCGCAGTATGAGCCGATTGGTATTCTCGCTGTCTGGCAGAGCGCGTTGCTCGGCAAGGGGGGCCCCTCCTGTATCTCGGAGAAACTCGATGTCCAGCTTGGTCATGTCCCGGATCTGTTGCACGCCTGTCCCATCAAGTTGGCGGATCATGGCTATCCAGCCCTCCAGCTGCGGGTTGGTGGCATCAGGGTCGTGAACAGGATGAACCGCTAGCAGGATGGGGTGCTCTTGATACCAGCCGTTCAGTGTGTATCCCCGTGTGCCTGGTGATGACCAGTAGCGGGTGAGATAGTCCTGCGTTTTGGGCCAGATGGGGTGGGTGTTGCCCAGCGTCACGTAGGTCGCTCCCCCTCTACCGATTACACGGTAGAGCGAGTGATCCGGTCTGATGAACAGGACAAAGTGGGCATTGAGGTTATCCAGTGTTCCCGCGTTGAAGTTCTCGTCGAGATAAGTGGGCAAGTTGCCATGGATAAAGCGAATGGAGTCTCGCCATTCGGCATAGTCTCGTGTGCTGATCATGAGGCTCTTGTGCATGGATTCAATGTACAGCTGGGCACGATCCAGGGCTGCTTGCTGATTATGCTCGTTTAGAATCCGGGTATTGGCAGAGAGTACGGTCGTGCTGACGCCATAGCTGATGGCTGCTGCGCATGAGATCAGCAGCAGAAGATAGAGAGACACTTTATTGCGCAGACTGTTGAGTCTCACCACATCACCTCACATTGACTACGTCGTAAGCCAATAGTAGTGGAAGGTGATCAAGGCGGTCGCTGTCTGACTCCTATTACGCAAAAAGCCCCCTCTTCGCAAAAAGAGGGGGCCTCGGTCACCAGCATCCCCCGGGTTGAGGGTTCCTGTGCCTATTGCGTCTGAGAGGACGGGAATTACAGGAAGGGCAGTGCCAGGAACAGCTTGATCACCACGGCGTTGATGATGTCGATGAAGAAGGCGCCCACCATGGGCACCACCAGGAACGCCATGTGGGACGGGCCGAAGCGCTGGGTGATGGCCTGCATGTTGGCAATTGCCGTGGGGGTGGCGCCGAGGCCGAAGCCGCAGTGGCCCGCCGCCAGCACGGCCGCGTCGTAGTTGCTGCCCATGACCCTGAAGGTGACGAACACGGCGTAGAGCGCCATCGCCACCGTCTGGGCCGCCAGCAGCACGAAGATGGGCAGGGCCAGGCTCGCCAGATCCCACAGCTTCAGGCTCATCAGGGCCATGGCCAGGAAGAGCGACAGGCTGACGTTGCCGAGCAGGGAGACCTCCCGATCGCTCACCTCGTGCCAGTTCAGCAGGGTCAGCACGTTGCGCAGCAGCACGCCGACGAACAGCACGCAGACGAAGACCGGCAGCTCCAGGGCGCCGCCCTTGAGGTAGGCGGAGAGCATCTCGCCCCCCTTCAGGCTGATGGCGATGAGCGCCAGGGTCTCGATCACGCTGAAGGTGGTCAGCGGCCGCTCCATGTCCGGCATCTCGAAGCCCTGGGGAGCATCGTCCCGGTTGTGCTCCTCGCCGGGCACCTGCACCTTCTTCACCAGATGACGGGCCACGGGGCCGCCGATCACCCCCCCCAGCACCAGGCCGAAGGTGGCGCAGGCGATGGCGAGCTCGGCGGCGGACTGCACCCCGTACTTCTCGGTGAAGATGGAGCCCCAGGCGGCCCCGGTGCCGTGGCCGCCGGACAGCGTGATGGAACCGGCCAGCAACCCCATGTGGGGATCCAGACCCAGCAGGGTGGCCAGACCCACCCCCAGGCTGTTCTGCATCAGCAGCAGGCCGGTGACCACCAGCAGGAAGGTGAGCACCGCCTTGCCGCCGCGCTTGAGGCTGGCGAGATCGGCGGAGAGACCGATGGAGGCGAAGAAGGTCAGCATCAGCGGGGTCTGCAGGCTGGTGTCAAATTGCACCTCCAGTTGCAGGGTGGAGCGCAGCAGCAGCAGGATAAGGGCGACAACCAGGCCACCGGCCACGGGTTTGGGGATGTTGAAGGTGCGCAGCGGCCCGATCCGGTTGACCAGCAGACGGCCGAGCAGCAGCACCAGAGTGGCGGCGACCAGGGTGGTGTAGGAATCAAGTTGTAGCATTCGGTACTCCCATGTTGATCGGCTGTGTCTTTGGCGAGAAAGACGCACAGATCCAGCCGGGATGAAACAGAGTGGCGAAGGCGCCAATTACAGAGGGGGCCTGGGCCCCGTCCCACGCGAAAATGGGAACGATACGAGCCCGTCAGCGACGGGCGTTCAGATGAGATTCTTGAGAAATCCGGCGGATATTAGCAAAAAACATCGTTTATATCCATGTTCATCACATTAATGATTAAAACAAGACGTTAACATGGAATTTAACACTGCCATGCGGAGTCCGCTGCGAAGGGCGGTGATGCAGCCGCGGCTGTCATTTGGGGCGACACTCTTTATAATTCGCCCGTTTCCAGCCCGCAGGGGGAAGCAGAAAGTGAAGGACGCGGCTGATGCCCGATATTTCCCCCTGTCCGCACCAGGATGCTGGGCGTGACGAGGGAACGTGTCGGTTGAGCCCCAACATGATTTGCCGGTTTCCAGTCCACAAAGAGGAGAGGGTGTGAAGAAGTCCATCTACATTGCCTACACAGGCGGCACCATAGGGATGCAGCGTTCCGACCACGGCTATGTGCCGATGGCGGGCTTCATGGAAGACTGTCTGGCGCGGATGCCCGAGTTCCATCGACCGGAAATGCCGGATTACCATATCCACGAATATGCTCCCCTCATCGACTCTTCCGACATGACGCCGGCGGATTGGCAGCGCATCGCCGAGGACATTAAAGGCAACTACGAGCAGTACGACGGTTTTGTCATCCTGCATGGCACCGATACCATGTCGTTCACCGCCTCGGCGCTCTCCTTCATGCTCGAGGATCTGCACAAGCCGGTGATCATCACCGGCTCCCAGATCCCGCTCGCCGAGCTGCGCTCCGACGGTCAGCAGAACCTGCTCAACGCCCTCTACATCGCGGCCAACTACCCGATCCACGAGGTGACGCTCTTCTTCAACAACCAGCTCTATCGCGGCAACCGCAGCAAGAAGGTGCACGCCGACGGCTTCCACGCCTTCGACTCGCCGAACTACCCGCCGCTGCTCAACGCCGGCATCGCCATCTCGCTGGAAGCGGGTGAGCTGGGGATGCCCTCCGATCGCCCCCTGGTGCTGCACGACATCACCCCCCAGCCCATCGGCGTGGTAACCCTCTACCCCGGCATCTCGGCGGAGGTGATAGCGAACATCCTGCAGCAGCCGGTGCGGGCGCTGATCCTGCTCTCCTTCGGGGTGGGCAATGCGCCGCAGAACCCGGCCATGCTGGCGCTGCTCTCCGAGGCCTCGGCCCGGGGCGTCATCATCGTCAACCTGAGCCAGTGCCTGCACGGCAAGGTCAACATGGGGGGCTATGCCACCGGCAACGCCCTCTCCCGGGCCGGGGTCATCTCGGGCTTCGACATGACCGCCGAGGCGGCGCTCACCAAGCTGCACTTCCTGCTGAGCCAGGATCTGCCGGCCCCGCGCATCCGTGAACTGATGCAGCAGTCGCTGCGCGGCGAGCTGACCCCCTGAAGGTAAAGCTTGCTGCACGGCGCAAAGAGAGAGGAGAGCCATGTTGGCTCCCCTCTGTAGTTGTTGCGGGCAGGTCAGGCTCAGTGACTGATCTCGATACGGACTATCTCTTCCTCGTCGCGATACTGGCGCTTGAGCTCGCTCTTGCTCTTCATCACTATCTCGCCGTCACGGCCAATGTTCATGTGCTCGGGGTTCTCAAGGTGCATCGCCTGCCAGGCCATCACGGCCTGCAGGGAGGTGGCCTTCTGCTCCTCGGTGAGGGGCTTGCCGTCCGGCCATTTGCCGAGCTCGACCGCGGTCTTGAGCCGCTCGTACACCTCTTCGGGCATCTGCCTGATTGCTTGCAAAAACTCACCCTGTTGAAACGACATCCGGCCTCTCCTTGAACTATTGAGCCATAAACTGCGGGATCAGACCGGCAGATCCTGGCGGACTACGCCGGCCATCTGCTCCATCACCCGCACTACCTGACAACTGTACCCGAACTCGTTGTCATACCACACGTAGAGCACGCAGTGATCCCCCTCGGCGATGGTGGCCTGGGAGTCGACGATGCCCGCGAAGCGGGATCCCACCATGTCGGAGGAGACCAGCTCTGTACTGGCGCTGAAGTCGATCTGGCGATGCAGGGCCGAGCTCAGGGCCATCTGCTGCAGATAGGCGTTGAGGCTCTCCCGGTCGGTCGCCTGCTCCAGGGACAGATTGATGATGGCCAGGGACACGTTGGGGGTCGGCACCCGGATGGCGTTGCCGGTCAGCTTGCCCTTGAGCTCTGGCAGCGCCTTGGCCACCGCCTTGGCGGCGCCGGTGCTGGTCATCACCATGTTGAGGGCCGCGCTGCGACCGCGGCGCTCGCCCTTGTGATAGTTGTCGATGAGGTTCTGATCGTTGGTGTAGGAGTGGACCGTCTCCACGTGGCCGTGGCGGATGCCGTACCTGTCCTGCATCACCTTGAGCACAGGGGTGATGGCGTTGGTGGTGCAGGAGGCGGCGGAGATGATCTTGTCATCCGGGCCTATCACCTCGTGGTTGACCCCGAACACCACGTTCTTCATCTCCCCCTTGCCGGGGGCGGTCAGCAGCACCCGGGCGGCGCCACGGGCCTTGAGGTGCTCGGACAGGCCCGCATTGTCACGCCAGACGCCTGTGTTGTCGACGATCAGCGCGTTATCGATGCCGTAGGCGGTGTAGTCGATGTCGGCCGGGCTGTTTGCATAGATCACCTGGATGAAGGTGCCGTTGGCGATGATGGCGCTGCGCTCCACATCCACCTCGATGGAGCCGTTGAAGGGGCCGTGCACCGAGTCGCGGCGCAGCAGGCTGGCGCGCTTCTCCAGATCCCCGTCCCGGCCGCCGCGCACGACGATGGCGCGCAGGCGCAGGGAGTTGGCGGCGCCGGTGCGCTCGATCAGCAGCCGGGCCAGCAGGCGGCCGATGCGGCCGAAACCGTAGAGCACCACGTCGGTCGGAGCGGGCACGCCCGCCCGGTTCAGGGCCGGTGCCAGCTTGGCGCGCAGATAGTCCTCGATGCCCGCCTCGTCCTCATGATCCTGCCAGTAACCCACCGCCAGCTTGCCGAGATCGACTTCGGCGGCGGTCGGGTTCAGCGCGACCATGGCCTGCAGCAGGGGGAAGCTGTGCTGGATGGGGAGGGGAGCGCCCTGGTGGCGGCGAACGACCCGGTGGGCCTTGAGGATGTCGATGGTGGAGGCGTTTTGCTGGGGGCGGCCAAAGATGGTGATCTCTACCCCTTGCTGGCGGTAGAGGCGGCCTATCAAGGGTTGCATGGCTTCGGCGAGCTCCTGGCTCTCCTGCCACGCCTGCAAGTAGTGCTCGTGGGTCATTAACCAGATCCTTTATTTCACGTTGTTGAAGCAAGTTGCCTGGGCAAATTGAAATTCGTCGAATGCAGATCAGTGTAGGGCTGATGGTTTCGTTATATTATTCTGCAGTCGCGGCCTTATACGGCGCGCGCATTGTAATGGATATGTAGCCTGTTTGCTAGTTGGCGGTGGCCATGGCGGGTTGCAATTGTTACCGACCAGACGTGAACCATGACCCTATTCCCACAGCGTCCGTTACTGCTCTCCCTCGCCTGCTGCCTGACGTTGACGGCCTGCGACGACGACAGGATCCACAACATCTGTTCCCAATCCCCGGCCCTGTGTGAGGATCTGGTGGACGACGGCTGGTGTCGCCACGAGCGCAGCGACGTCATCCGCGCCCGCTACCGCCTGCAGGAAGAGGGGACGGACAGGCGCCAGTACGAGTTGATGCGCGGACTGGAGCGCTACCTGCAGTGCGCCGAGCACTCCACCAACATCGAGTACAAGCGGGCCCGCGAGCAGAAGAGCCCCCGGGTGGAGGGCATGCTGGCCGCCGGCACCCAGCTGGAGCAGCTGGATGCGCAGACCCGCAATTCCCGGGATCCCTATCTGCTGCTCTGGCACTGGACCAACAACACCAATCCCCAGGCCCGGGCCGACTTCCTGGCGCTGGAAGGCACCCCCGCCCTCGAGGAGCCCGAACTGCAACTGGCCCTGGGAGGCATCTATGCCAAGAGCGAGCCACAGAAGGCCATCACGCTCATGCACCATGCGCTCTCCCTCTACGGGGAGGGGGACAGGGTCAACAGCCGGATCCTCACCGCCCTCAGCACCCTCTACATGGGGCAGAAGGCGTTTGACCAGGCCTACCTGTGGGGCAAGGTGAGCGAGTCCTTCCAGGAGAGCCCCGAGGTCTCCTCCACCCGGCTCGGCCTCTATCACGCCATCGGCAAGGCGCGGCAGGAGCAGCTGGACGAACAGGCCGCCGCCATCGTCGGCGCGCTCGAGCAGGGGAGCTACCAGGCCCCATGATCCCGCCCCTGTCAGAAGCCCGGGAGTGGGCCCACCCCTTCGACATTCGCCTCGTGCACGGCCGGATCCAGTGCGAGGGGCGGGTGCTCGAGCGGAGCACGGTGAGGGCCGTGGTGCTGCGCGGCGATCGGCTGCTGCTGGTGCACTCCAGCGTCAACGGCGATCTCATGTTCCCCGGTGGCGGCGTCGAGGCGGGGGAGTGCCACGGTGCCGCCCTGGCCCGTGAGCTGCGGGAAGAGTGCGGTGCCGAGCTGCTGGAGGTGGGGCCCCTGCTGGGAGAAACCCGGGAGTACCGCGCCGCCCGCGAGCCGGACTACGACGCCTACTGCATCCGATCGTCCTATTACCTCTGCCGGGTGGGGGAGGGGTGGAGCGAGCCCTGTCCCCAGCCTTACGAGATCCGCCTCGGCTTCGCCCCGGGCTGGTTCGCCCTGGCCGAGGCCCTGCAGACCAACAAGACCCAGCTGGCCGGCCCCTGTCCCCAGTGGACGGTGCGGGAGACCCGGGTGCTGGCCGAGCTGCACCGCTGGCATGAGTCCGGCCTGCTGGCCTGAGGCCTTCTTCTCTTCGCCCATAAAAAAACCGCCCGAGGGCGGTTTTTTTTATGGGGAGTCATGTCACTGGACACAGACCGGGCAGAAGGCATAGGTGCCCTGCGGATCGTTGAAGCGGGTCAGGGGATCCAGGCCGCGGTTCATCTCCAGCAGCGCCTTGCCAAAGCCCGCGGGCAGCCAGCTCTGCAGGTGCGGGGCCAGGATGCGGGCGCTGCTGTCGAACAGCTCGCGCAGGAACTTGTCCCGGGCGGACTCTTCCGGTGCTATGGGGGTGACCTGCCAGCGCTTGAGATTGGCGAGCTCGGCGGCGGCCTTGAGGGCGTCGTCCAGATTGCCGAACTCGTCCACCAGTCCCAGATCCTTGGCATCCCGACCTGTCCAGACCCTGCCCTCGGCGGCTTTCTCCGCCTCCTCCGGGCTCAGGCCGCGGCCCTTGCCCACCAGGCCGACGAAGCGCTGGTAGGTGTCTTCCACGCTGAGCTGGATGGCCTCGCCCACGTGCTCAGGCAGGGCCCGGGTCAACCCGATCCCCACGAAGTCCGTGGTGCCCACGCCGTCGGTATGCACCCCGTACTGGGAGAGCGCCTTGTCGATGGTGGCGAACATGCCGAACACCCCGATGGATCCGGTGAGGGTGGTGGGGGAGGCGAAGATCTTGTCCGCATCGGCGGAGATCCAGTAGCCACCGGAGGCGGCGTAGCTGCCCATGGAGATGACCACGGGCTTGCCCGCCTGTTTCAGGGCCAGCAGCTCGGCGCGGATCTGTTCGGCGGCGAAGGCGCTGCCCCCCGGGCTGTCGACCCGCAGCACCACGGCCTTCACCTGGTCGTCGCGGCGGGCCTCGGCCAGCAGATCGGCCAGGCTGTCGCCCCCTATGGTGCCGGCGGGTTGCACGCCGTCCATGATGGCGCCGCTGGCGGTGATGAGGCCCACCTCATCCTTGCCGCTCTGGGGATACTGCTCCGGAATGGCGGTCAGATACTCCTTGAGGCCCACCCCCTTCCAGCCGTGATCATCGCTCTCGCCCACCTCCTTGATCACCGCCTGGGTCATCTCGTCGCGGGTGGCGAGCTGATCCACCAGGCCGTTGTCGAGGGCGTAGCTGGCGGCGTTGCCACCGGCCTTGCGCAGCAGCTCGAGGAAGTGATCCTTGTTGGGTGCGACCGCATCGGGCTCGATCTCCCGCTGCTCGGCCACGTCCGCCACATAGGATTGCCACAGCTGATCCAGCCAGCGCTGGTTCGCCTCCTTGCTCTCGGGGGACATCTCGTCCCGGGTATAGGGTTCGACGAAGGACTTGTAGGTGCCGACCTTGAACACGTGGGGGGTGACGTTGAGCTTCTCCAGCGCCGACTTGAAATAGGTCTGGTAGACGCCGAGGCCCTCGATCAGCACGGCACCGCTCTGGTTGAGCAGCACGTGATCGGCGTGGGCGGCGAGCAGGTAGGCTCCCTGGCTGTAGTAGTCGGCCATGGCGATGACCGGCTTGCCGCTCTCCTTGAAGGTGTCGATGGCGGCTGCCACCTCCTGCAGCTTGGAGAGGCTGGCTCCCTGCAGTCCCTGGGGCTTGAGCACCAGCGCCTTGATGCGATCGTCATCCCCGGCGCTCTTGATGGCCCACAGCAGATCGGAGAGCACTATCTCGCTCGGCTGCTCGTCGCTGCTGTCCATCTGCCGCAGCAGTTGCACGGTCGGATCGGTTTGAGTGCGCTGCTCCACCAGCACGCCGGAGAGGTTGAGGGTGAGGGCTCCCTCGATGGGCGTGTCCGGGGTCTCGCTCTGGCCGACGCTGAAGGCGATGACCAGCACGACGAGCAGAAACAGCAGGTTGACCAGCATCAACCGGGTAAAGTTGAGCAGACGCCAGAGGCTGCGAAATAGCCACCCCAGACCTTTGAAAATAGACATGGCTGCGTTGTCGCCCTGTTAATGGGTAGAGAAGGGCATTATTAACCAGTTGCACCGTTAATTGCCATTTCCCCTTGGCGACGATCGCCTGCCCCGCTTTCGGAACACGGCTGTTCGCTGAAAAAATGTCCAAACAATTGTTTGAAAAAGAATTTTCGATTCTTTACTCTAGCTCCAGTTTGATAACAAAAAATTAACTGGAGGCCCCGTGAGCCACACGCCCATCCTGCCGACGTCGCCCTGGCCTTGGGCGATGGCCGGATCAGGGCGGGGTGCCTCCAGCCCGGCCCCGACAAGGAGTTCATGATGAGCCGTTATCCCACGCTGCTGACCCCCCTCGACCTCGGCTTTACCCGGCTGCGCAACCGCGTATTGATGGGGTCCATGCACACCGGCCTCGAAGAGGAGAAGGGGGGCTTCGACAAGCTGGCCGCCTTCTACGGCGAGCGGGCCCGTGGCGGGGTCGGTCTCATCGTGACCGGCGGCATCGCCCCCAACCTGCGGGGGCGGTTGGTGCCCCATGGCACCCAGCTGAGCTTCCCCTGGCAGGTGGCCAAGCACAGGAAGGTGACCGAGGCGGTGCACCGGGAAGGGGGCAAGATAGCGCTGCAGATCCTCCATGCCGGCCGCTACGCCTATCATCCGTTCAGCCTGGCGCCGAGCGCCCTCAAAGCGCCCATCTCCCCGTTCAAGCCCCGCGCCATGAGCGAGCGGCAGATCCGCGGCACCATCCGCGACTTCGCCACCACGGCAACCCTGGCCAGGAGTGCGGGTTACGACGGCGTGGAGGTGATGGGGTCGGAAGGCTATCTCATCAACCAGTTCATCTGCGAGCGCACCAACAAGCGTACCGACGGCTGGGGCGGCAGCTTTGATAACCGGATGCGCTTCCCGGTGGAGATAGTGCGCGCCATCCGCGAGCGGGTCGGCCCGGATTTCATCATCATCTTCCGCCTCTCCATGCTGGATCTGGTGGAGCAGGGCTCGACCCTGGCAGAGGTGATTGCGCTGGGCAAGGCGCTGGAAGCTGTGGGAGTGACCCTGATCAACACCGGCATCGGCTGGCACGAGGCCCGCATCCCCACCATAGCCACCAGCGTGCCGCGCGGCGCCTTCAGCTGGGTGACCGCCGAGCTGAAGAAGCATCTCACCGTGCCCCTCATCACCACCAACCGCATCAACACGCCGGAGGTGGCGGAGCGCATCCTGGCGGGGGGCGAGGCGGATATGGTCTCCATGGCGCGCCCCTTCCTGGCGGATCCCGAGTTCGTCATCAAGGCGGCCGAAGACAGGGCGGACGAGATCAACACCTGCATCGCCTGCAACCAGGCCTGCCTGGATCACGTGTTCAAGCAGAAGCGCGCCTCCTGTCTGGTCAACCCGCGAGCCTGCTTCGAGACCGAGCTCACCTTCGGCCGGGTGCCCCAGCCCAAGAAGCTGGCGGTGGTGGGGGCGGGTCCGGCGGGGTTGGCATTCGCCTGCTACGCCGCCGAGCGCGGCCATCAGGTGAGCCTGTTCGATCAGGCGAGCGAGATCGGCGGCCAGTTCAACTTCGCCAAGCAGATCCCGGGCAAGGAGGAGTTCCACGAGACCCTGCGCTACTTCGCCAGGCGGCTGGAGAAGTGCGGTGTCGAGCTCTATCTGGGTCAGCGCCAGAGCGCCGAGAGCCTGCTCGGCGGCGGCTTTGACGAGGTGATCCTCGCCACCGGCATCCGCCCGCGCACTCCCAACATCCCGGGGATCGAGCATCCCAAGGTGCTGAGTTACCTGGACGTGCTGCGAGATCACAAGCCGGTGGGCGAGAAGGTGGCGGTGATCGGGGCCGGCGGCATCGGGTTCGACGTGGCGGAATATCTGGTGGAGAAGCGAGCCGAGGGTGAGGCGGTGCAGCAGCGGGATCACTGGCTCAAGGAGTGGGGCATCGACCGGCAGCTCACCGAGCGCGGCGGTCTGATCAAACCCGAGATCGACGCCCCCGAGCGCCAGATCTGGCTGCTCCAGCGCAAGGAGAGCAAGGTGGGGGACGGCCTTGGCAAGACCACAGGCTGGATCCACCGCACCGTGCTCAAGAACCGCAGGGTGCAGATGCTCTCCGGGGTGCAGTACCTGCGTATCGACGACCAGGGGCTGCACATCCAGGTGGGTGATGCCAAGCAGTGTCTGCCGGTGGATCAGGTGATCATCTGTGCCGGGCAGGAGCCCCTCAAGGAGCTGCAGGCCGGCCTGCAGGCGGCGGGCAAGCCGGTGCACATCATCGGCGGGGCTGACGTGGCCGCCGAGCTGGATGCCAAACGGGCGATCCGCCAGGGGGCCGAACTGGCCGCCGTCATTTGACCGCTCTCCACCCTGCCACCGGTGGCTGCACAACATCATGGGCATTGCGACAAACCCCTGAGACCCAGGGGTTTTCTTCATCCGGTGCTGTGCTAAGGTAGCGCCATCATCGCCTTTGACAAGGAACTGCCCATGGACGCCCTCCATCTGTTACTCAATCGCCACTCCTGTGGCCGCCTGACCGAGCCAGCCCCGAGCGGCGAGGTGCTCGACAACATCCTGAAGGCGGGGCTGCGGGCGCCGGATCACGGCACCCTGACCCCCTGGCAGTTTATCCTGTTTGAGGGAGAGGGACGGGAGCGACTGGGGGACCTGCTGGCCGAGGCGGCCCGTGCCCGCGGCGAGGACGAGGATGGCATCGAGAAGAGCCGTGCCGCACCCCTGCGCGCCCCCCTGGTGATCGCGGTGGCGACCCGCTATCAGGTGCACCCCAAGGTGCCGAAACTGGAGCAGGAGCTCTCCGCCGGCTGCGCCCTGATGGCGATGCAGATGGCGGCCCAGGCCCAGGGTTTCAACGGCATCTGGCGCTCGGGCTGGTTCATCTTCGATCAGCAGATCAACGCCGGACTGGGGCTGGCACCCGAGGACCAGCTGGTGGGCTTCCTCTATCTCGGCACCCCCATGCTGGAGGCCCGCAAGCTGCGCGAGCTGCCGATGGCGGACTTCGTGCGCCGCTTCTGAGCCAGGATAAATGCAAAAAGGCCCTGATTATTCAGGGCTTTTTTGTTTCTTCGCATCGGCATCAGGCTGTACTGATAATTGGGCGCTTGCCAAGGGGGGAGAAGGGGGACGGACGAACATTTTTTAAATAGTGAGAGGTTCTTCTCAATCCCGGTTGATTACGCTATGTAAAACGTTTGCGTCCCGCTATTATCCCAGTGCCAGTTTAGAAGGTGACCCCTTCTAATTTTCTGCGATGAGAGTCGCAATTCCGTAGCACCTTTTTACAGCCCAAGGTCCCGGTGACATTGGGCTTCATTTTTATCCGCGCTTTTCAGGTGTCGGCTCCATTCGTCTCGTAGCCCCGGCAAGCAAGCCCTTTTACAAACCCGCTCGGTCTTGATGACATCGAGCTTTGTTTTTATCTGCGCTTTTTGGCGGGCAACCCTTTTGACAGATGGCGCGGTCTTGAGATCAGCGTGATGGGGGCTACTGGGCGGTGTGCTTTGTCCTGGCAGTCAGCACCCGGGCCGGGTTGCCCACCACCCGGGCGCCGGGCGGTACGTCTCTGGTCACCACAGATCCGGCGCCGACGATGGCCTCCCGCCCCAGGGTGACGCCGGGCAGCAGGATGGCGCCGCCGCCTATCCAGACCCTGTCCTCTATGGTGACCGGCAGCGCCGTCTCCACCCCCTGGATGCGCTCATCGGCGTCCAGCGCGTGGGCGGCGGTATAGATCTGCACGTTCGGCCCGATCATGACGTTGGCGCCGATGCGTATGGGGGCGTTGTCCAGCAGGGTGGCGCCCATGTTGATGTAGGAGCCCTTGCCCAGGTGGATGTGGCGGCCATAGGTGCAGTAGAGGGGCGGGCAGATGAAGGCGTTCTCTGCCAGCTCGCCAACCAGCTCCGCCAGCAGTGTCCGCTGTTCAGCCTCATCTTCCGCCTGATTGAAGCGGCGATACAGGCGCGCCGTCTCCCGGCGCAAGGCGTCCAGCTCCGGCGCCATGCAGTTGTAGGGTTGGCTGCTGATCATCTTCTGGTATTCGGTCATGACTGGGCCTCTATGATGGGGACGCTCGATGTTAATCCCTCAGCGGCCAGAGAGGCGTGAGCCATCCCCCAGAGTGGGCCAAGGGGAGATACAACAAGAGCACCGTCCGGTGCTCTTGTTTGATAAACATGCCCGCTTGCCGCCCTGATGGCGGGCGCCGCCCTTAGCCGTGCTTGCGGCCGGAGAGGCGGCACCACTCCTCCTTCACCGCGGTCGGGTCCATGTCGAACCACTGGCCGTAGATGAGCTCCAGCTCCTGGGCCTGGCTCTCCAGCACGCCGGAGAGCGCCATCAGGCTGCCGGGCTTGCCGTGGCCAGCGATGAGCGGCGCCAGTTCGCGCAGCGGGCCGGCCAGGATGTTGGCCACCACCACGTCCGCCTCCACCCCTTGCGGCTGATCCGCCGGCAGATAGAGCTCTATCTGGTCGGCGACGCCATTGCGCTCGGCGTTGTCACGGCTCGCCTGGATGGCCTGCGGGTCGATGTCGATGCCGATGACCCGGGCTGCGCCGAGCTTCAGGGCGGCGATGCCGAGAATGCCGGAGCCACAACCGAAGTCCACCACCGTCTTGCCCGCGAGATCCAGCCCGTCCAGCCACTGCAGGCAGAGCGCCGTGGTGGGGTGGGTGCCGGTACCGAAGGCCAGGCCCGGGTCCAGCATGACGTTGACCGCATCGGGGTTGGGCACGTCGCGCCAGCTCGGGCAGATCCAGAGCCGCTCGCCGAACTGCATGGGGTGGAAGTGATCCATCCATTCACGCACCCAGTCCTTGTCCTCCAGCTGCTCGACCTTGTAGCCCACATCCTCACCGAAGATCTGCTGGAAGAAGGCGATGGTGGGGGCCGGGTCGGTTTCGGCGTCGAACAGCCCCATCACCTCGGTCTCGCCCCAGAGCGGGGTCTCGCCGGGCATGGGTTCATAGACGGGCACATCCTTGGCATCCATAAAGGTCACCGCCTGGGCTCCACGCCCCAGCAGCATGTTGCTCACCTTGTCCGCGGTCTTGGCGGTGGCGTTGATTCGAATTTGTATCCAGGGCATGGCGTCGACTCTTCATAAATGTGAAATCGCGGGATTCTATCATCATGGGCCTGTGCTGTCGTGGTCTGCCCGTGGCGGCATGGGGAAGGAGGGCACTTCTGCCAAGTTGGCACGATTAGTGTATTCACTACTGGGTGACGGGAAGCAACTTGTTCCCGCTGAATGCTTTGCTCTATGAAGTTCCGTCATCTTTTTTCAGCCACCTTCGGGTGGCTTTTTTTATGGAAAAGCGGGGAATATCGGCGAATTGGCGGTAAAAATAAGGTATTGGCACGTTATCTGCAAAGATGGATATGTCCTGCATAAGGATATGTGTGTGATTGTTACCCCAACGTTCAGGTTTTTTAGGGCCATCCCAAACGGGATGGCCCCTTTTTTATGATTTTTGCCGGGAAAGCCCCGCTATCTAGGGGCAGGGCCTGCCGCGGCTGTGCACTCTTGGGGCTTGTCACTGGTGATTTCACCCCATGATGGTGCATTTTTTACCCATAAGGGAATAGATACCATCAAGCCCGGCCTTGCACTGCCTCAGCGATCGAAACCGCTCATGTCGATCACCAGCTTGCCCACCATGCGGCCGGCCTCCAGCTCGCGATGGGCCTGCGCCAGGGTGGCGGGGGTCAGTTCGGGCAGCGTCCTGGTGAGGGTGGTCTTGAGCACCCCCTCGTCGACCAGGGCCGCGACCCGGCCGAGCAGGTGGTGTTGCTCGATCATGTCCGGGGTCTGGAACAGGGAGCGGGTGAACATGAACTCCTGGCTGAAGGTGACGCTCTTGGGCTTGAGTCGGGCCAGGTCCCAGGGCTCGCTGGATTCGGCGATGGTGCAGATGTGACCGAAGGGGCGGATGAGGCTCGCCATGGCGTCCCAGTGCTGTTCGGTGGCATTGGTGCAGAAGATGGCGTCCACCTGGTTGATGCCAAGGGCGGCCAGCTCTGCCTGCAGCTTGTGATGACTCACTACCCGGTGGGCGCCCATGTCCAGGCACCACTCCCGGGTTTCAGGCCGCGAGGCGGTGGCGATCACCTCCATATTGGTGAGCTGGCGGGCCAGCTGGATGGCGATGGAACCGACCCCGCCTGCGCCGCCGATGATGAGCAGGCGCCCCTGGCTCTCAAGATTCAGGCCGATGCGCTCGAACAGGGCCTCCCAGGCGGTGATGGCGGTGAGCGGCAGGGCGGCGGCCTGGGTGTCGCTCAGGGTCCGGGGTGCGAGGGCGGCGATGTGCTCGTCCACCAGTTGCAGGGCGCTGTTGCTGCCCGGGCGGCTGATGTCGCCCGCGTACCAGACCCGGTCGCCCGTCTTGAACAGGGTGACGTCGCTGCCGACGGCGATCACTTCCCCCACGGCGTCCCAGCCCAGGACGCGGGGGCTGCTTTCAACTTTGTCCTTGGGAGCGTGCACCTTGGTGTCGACCGGATTGATGGAGGTGGCGTTGACCCGTACCAGCAGATCCCGCGGGCCCGGTGTCGGGTCGGGCAGATCGCTCTCGATGAAGCAGTGGGGGTGGTCGCTTGGCAGATAGTGCGTGAGGGCGATGGCTTTCATGGCTTTTCCTTTCAAATAGCAGTGTTCGGGATTGCCACTCACTCTAGTCTGGATGATTATCAAGATTAAGATGGGTAATTAATAAAGACTGTTTGAATATATGAACAATAATGCCGAGCTGGAGCTGATGGGACTGTTCGCCACCGTGGTGGAGCAGGGGAGCTTTACCAGGGCGGCCGAGGTGCTCGGCATGCCCAAGTCCTCGGTGAGCCAGAAGATCTCGCGCCTCGAGTCCCGCCTCGGGGTCCGCCTGCTGCAGCGCACCACCCGCAGGCTGAGTCTGACGCCCCAGGGGGAGGTTTATGTGGAGCATTGCCAGGGGCTGCTGACCCTGGCGCGCAGCGCCAACCTGGCCATGGCCAGGCTGCGCTCGGCCCCGGCGGGCCGGGTGCGGATCACCGCGCCCGAGGCCACCGGCACCCTGCTGCTCGGCCGGATCCTGGCAGAGTTTCGCGCCCTCTATCCCGAGGTGGTGCTGGAGCTGACCCTCTGCGATGAACAGCTGGATCTGGTGGGGGAGGGCTACGATCTGGCGCTGCGGGCGGCGCCGCTGAAGGATTCCAGCCTCATCTGCCGGCGCATCGGCCAGGTGGCGCGCCATCTGGTGGCGGCCCCTGGCTACCTGGCGAGCCACGGCACGCCGCAGCAGCTCTCTGAACTGGAGTTGCATGCCTGCCTGGTACACGGCTCCTTGCCGGTGTGGCCGCTGCAGGAGGGGGGCTGGCGACCCCAGGGGGCCTGTCTTAGCAACAGCCTGCTGGCGCTGCGGGAGCTGGCGCTCCATGAAGGGGGGATAGCCCTGCTGCCGGCCCACGTCTGTCGTGACGATCTGGCGGCGGGGCGGCTGTGCAAGGTGCTGCCGGAGCACCCTATTCCCCCCAATCCCTTCTACCTCATCTACCCGAGCCGGGAGCACCTGGCGCCCGCCCTGCGCAGCCTGATGGACTTCGTCGCCGAGCGTCTGCCCTTCGCCTGATCACTGGTGCTGGCCGAGGGGAGCCTGGGCAGGTTCGAGGCCGAGGGGGACCGACTGGCGCTCGGCCAGCATGCGGATCTGCCCCTCGATCAGGCCGGCATTGGGGCCCAACACCAGCACCAGCTGATGCTCATTCAGCACTATCCATGAGAGGCAGCCCAGCCTGGCCAGGCAGGATTGATCCACCAGCGCCATCTCCCGCACCCGCAGGCTGAGGCGGGTCAGGCAGACGCTCATGGCCTGCAGGTTGTCCATGCCCCCCAGCATCTTGAGGTACTGGATGGCCAGCATCTGGGGGTCCGTGGGGGCCACGGTGGCGAGCTGGGGCAACTCTTCGGCGATGGGCTTGCCCGGCAGGCTTAAGGGCGCGTGCTCCAGCAGCCGGGAGAAGAGCAGGGCGTAGATGACGAAGAACAGGATACCGAGGGGGATGAGCCAGAAACTGTGCTCACCGTACTGGTAGCTCAGCACCAGATCCAGCAGCCCGGCGGAGAAGTAACTGCCCACCTGGATGCCGAGGCCGTTGCAGATGGCGAGCGACAGTCCGGTCAGCAGGGCGTGGGCCAGGAACAGCCAGGGGGCGGTGAAGGCGAACAGAAACTCGATGGGTTCGGTGATGCCCACTAGAGCCGAGGTGAGCGCCAGGGTGAGCAGCAGCCCCCCCTGCGGCAGCTGCCGCATCCGCTGGCGATGGAGCCAGATGGCGAAACAGGCGCCGGGCAGGCCGAACATGATAACGGGGTAGAGCCCGGCCACGTAGCCTTCGTGCAGCGGCTGGGCGGTGGAGAGGGCCTGCAGGTTGCTCTCCCCCAGGCCGATGAGACTGCCCAGCACCTGGTGCAGGCCGAGGGGGATCAGCAGCCGATTCAGCACGCCGTAGCAGAAGGCGCCGAAGGGGGTGGTGAGCAGGTCCGAGGCGAGCAGGGTGATGCCATCTTCCAGCAGCGGCCAGAGGAGCGAGAGGGGGATCACCAGCAACAGACAGGCGAGCGCCGAGAGCAGCA
This sequence comes from Aeromonas sp. XH, assembly GCF_033348475.1. Lineage (NCBI taxonomy): Bacteria > Pseudomonadati > Pseudomonadota > Gammaproteobacteria > Aeromonadales > Aeromonadaceae > Aeromonas > Aeromonas sp. XH. The sequence continues at coordinate 978,342 of NZ_CP137630.1, forward strand.
TGCCCGGCAGGTCCTCCTGCAAGGGGCGAAGCCAGCCCGGCAGGCGCAGGCTGCGGGCCCGGGAGCAGACCAGCGCCGTGACGAGGCCGGACAGCAGGCCGCAGATCATGTCCGCATGCAGCCCGGGCGCCAGGGTGCCGAGGGCCGAGCTCAGCAGCAGGAAGTTGACCGCACCTGCGAGGGCCTGGGCTCCCTGTCCCTGGCGGCTCAGTCCGAAGGCGATGGCCACGGCATAGATGAGCGGCATCTGGCTGAACAGGGCGCGACCGGCGAGGGAGAGCACGGCCAGATCCAGCACGTCAGGCTGACCAAGCCGGTACAGCAGGGCGGCCAGGGGCAGGATGGAGACGGGCAGCAGCAGGGCATAGCCGAGCCGTTGCAGGGACTGGGTCAGGATCTTTCTGGCGTTCGGAACTGGCATGGGGGCACGGTATTTGTGACGTGGCGCACATTTTACCCGTGGGCCCCCATTTGGGAATAGGCGAGGGGTCCTTTATTGATCCTTTTCTTAATTTTGATCAAACAATCGGCGTACCGCCTGATCCGGGGGCGGGGTGAGCAGGCTAACCAGCACGAAGGCGACGAGCCCGAGCCCCAGGCTGGGCACGATGGCGTGCAGGCCGGCCAGCTTGATCCCCCACTGGCTCAGGGCGGTGTAGCAGAGGATGCCGCTCGCCATGCTGGCCAGGGCCCCTGGCCCGTTGGCCCGCGACCAGTAGAGGCCGAGCACCAGCGGCCAGAGGAACACCGCCTGCAGGCCGCCGAAGGCGAGCAGGTTGAGCCAGATGATCATCTCGGGGGGCTGCAACGCCGCCAGCAGCACCAGGGTGCCGAGGATCAGGGTGCAGAGCAGGGAGAGCCTGGGTACCCGCACCTCCAGCCTCTCCTGGCGGGGGTTGAGGTAGTTGAGGTAGAGATCTTTCACCAGGGTGGCGGAGGCCTGGATCAGCTGGGAGTCGATGGTGGACATGATGGCCGCCATGGGCGCCGCCAGGAAGACCCCGGCCAGCCAGGGGGGCAGCACCTCCATCATGAGGGAGGGCATGATCTTGTCCGGGCTGTCCATGCCGGGCAGGATGGCGCGGCCCAGGGCCCCGGCCAGGTGCATGCCGAACATCAGCAGGGCGCAGACTATGGTGCCGATGAGGATGCCGCGGTGCAGCGCCTTGCTGTCGCGATAGCCGAAACAGCGCAGGGCGGAGTGGGGCAGCCCCACCACCCCGATGCAGACCAGCACCCAGAAGCTCAGCATGAAGGGCTGGGTCAGCATGTCGTCGGCCCCTTGCGGGCTCACCAGCTTGGGATCGATCTCCTTGAGCTGGTGGACAAGGTTCGGCAATCCGTCACCTGCGATGAGGATCCCCGCCAGCAGGGCCCCGGTGCCGATGAGCATGACGATGCCCTGCAGGGCATCCGTCATCACCACTGCGCGAAAGCCGCCGATCACCGTGTAGAGCAGCACGCAGCTGGCAAACAGGAAGAGCCCCTGCTGGTAGGAGAGGCCGGTGGCCGCCTCCAGCAGACGGGCTCCGCCGATGAACTGCACCACCATTGTCGCGATAAAGGCCAGGATGATGGTGACGGAGCCCAGGATCACCACGGCCCGGCTCTGGTAGCGGGCCCACAGCATGTCGTTGATGGTCACCGCATTGACCCGGCGGGCGATGATGGCAAACTTCTTGCCAAGCACTCCCAGGGTGAGCCAGACGGTGGGCAGCTGGATCATGGCCAGCAGCACCCAGCCGAGGCCGACCTTGTAGGCGGCGCCGGGGCCGCCGATAAAGGACGATGCAGACGTATAAGTGGCCACCAGCGTCATGGCCAGCACCAGGCCCCCCATGCTGCGGTTGCCGATGAAGTACTCCTGCACGAAGTCGCCGGCGATACGGTGACGACTGGCCCAGAATCCCACTCCCAGCACCAGCACCAGGTAGACCACCAACGGCAGCATCAGCTCAAGATTCATGGTGGTGCTCCTCGTGGGCGGGAGAGGGGGTGTCGTGGAGGCGATGCTGGGTCATGGGGTCGCCCGCCTGTCCCGGCTCGGGGTCGGTGAGCGGCGCCTCGGTATCCAGGGGAATATCGACGAACAGGCGATCCACCATGAGGGCACAGAGACCGATGAACAGCAGCGGCATCAGGATGCAGCTGAGCAGAAACCAGAGCGGCATCTCCCAGAGCTCGAGATCCTCGGGGATGAAATAAGCCGAGCCATACCAGGCAAGGAAATAGAGCAGGGTGAGCAGCAGGCAGAGGGCTGCTTCCCGGCGGGCGAGTGCGAAGCGGTTCACTGTGGCCTCCGACGAGTGAGCGGGGCGCAAGAATAACAAAAAAGGGCCATGTCGCCATGGCCCTTTTCATTTGTCGATCCTGCCGGATCGCGCGTTTTCTCGATGAAGGTGTCCTTACAGACCCAGCTTCTTGTGCAGGTAGTGGCTGCTCGTGTCGCCACCGTGCCCAAGTGGTTGGGCCTGACGCTGTTACAGACCCAACTTCTTGTGCAGGTAGTGGATATTGGTCCCACCGTGCTGGAAGTTTTCGTCCTTCATGATCTCTTTTTGCAGGGCGATGTTGGTCTTGATCCCTTCCACCACCAGCTCGTCGAGGGAGTGACGCATGCGGGCGATGGCCACGTCGCGGTTTTCACCGTAGCAGATCAGCTTGCCGATCATGGAGTCGTAGTAGGGCGGCACCTTGTAACCCGCATAGATGTGGGATTCCCAGCGCACCCCCAGGCCGCCCGGCGCGTGGAAGCGCTGGATGAGACCGGGAGAGGGCAGGAAGGTGGCCGGATCCTCGGCGTTGATCCGGCACTCGATGGCATGGCCACGGATGCGGATGTCCTGCTGGGTGATCGACAGGGGCTGGCCGGCGGCGATGCGCAGCTGCTCCTTGATGAGGTCGACGCCGGTGACCATCTCGGTGACCGGGTGCTCCACCTGGATACGGGTGTTCATCTCGATGAAGTAGAACTCGCCGTTCTCGTACAGGAACTCGAAGGTGCCCGCACCGCGGTAGCCTATCTCGAGACAGGCGCGCACGCAGCGTTCGCCGATAAACTTGCGCATCTCTTCGGTGATGCCGGGAGCCGGCGCCTCTTCCACCACCTTCTGGTGGCGGCGCTGCATGGAGCAGTCCCGCTCACCCAGGTAGAGGGCGGTTCCCTGGCCGTCTGCCAGCACCTGGATCTCGATGTGGCGCGGGTTCTCCAGGTACTTCTCCATGTAGACCATGTCGTTCTTGAAGAACTGGCCCGCTTCGGATTTGGTCAGCGCGATGGCGGCGGCCAGCTCGGACTCGCTGCGCACCACGCGCATGCCGCGACCACCACCGCCACCGGCGGCCTTGATGATCACCGGATAGCCGATGCGCTTGGCGATGGCGGCGTTGCGCTTGGCATCGTTGTCCACCGGGCCGTCGGAGCCGGGTACGCAGGGCACGCCCGCCTTCTTCATCGCCTCGATGGCGGAGACCTTGTCACCCATCAGGCGAATGGTCTCGGCGCGCGGGCCGATGAAGATGAAGCCGGATTTCTCGACCACTTCGGCAAAGTCGGCGTTCTCGGAGAGGAAGCCGTAGCCCGGGTGGATAGCGACGGCACCGGTCACCTCGGCGGCGGCGATGATGGCCGGCACGTTGAGGTAGGACTCACCGCTGGCAGGTTTGCCGATGCAGATGGTTTCGTCGGCCAGGAGCACATGCTTGAGCTCCCGATCGGCAGTGGAGTGAACGGCCACTGTCTTGATCCCGAGCTCTTTGCAGGCGCGCAGGATCCGCAGGGCAATTTCACCGCGGTTGGCGATGACTACTTTGTCCAACATGGGTGGCATTTTCCCTTATTCGATGATGAACAGCGGCTCGTCAAACTCGACGGCCTGACCATTTTCAACCAGGATCGCTTTGATCACGCCGGCCTTGTCAGACTCGATTTGGTTCATCATTTTCATGGCTTCGACGATGCACAGGGTGTCGCCGACATTGACGTGCTGACCGACTTCCACGAACGGCTTGGCTTCCGGGCTGGAGGAGCGGTAGAAGGAGCCCACCATGGGGGAGCGCATCAGATGACCGCTCGGAGCGGCATCGGCAGCGGGCGCTGCGGCAGCGGCCGGGGCCGCGGCAACCGGAGCGGCGGCCTGTTGCACCGGTGCCGGCTGCATCATCATCTGCGGGGCAACGCTAACCTGGCCGGAGAAATTGCGGCTGATGCGAACGGACTCTTCCCCTTCGGAGATTTCCAGCTCGGCGATGCCGGACTCTTCAACCAGTTCAATCAGCTTCTTGATTTTGCGGATATCCATTAGCATTCTCTTTCTTCTTTATCTGATCAGTGATTATCAAGCCGCGCGCAACTGATGCACGGCCGCGGTTAAAGCGAAATGGTAGCCATCGGCACCCAACCCGCAGATCACCCCCTCGGCGACATCGGACAGATAGGAGTGATGACGGAAGGGCTCCCTGGCATGAACGTTTGACAGGTGAACCTCGATAAAGGGGATGGCCACACCCAGCAGAGCATCGCGAATGGCGACGCTGGTATGGGTGAAGGCGGCGGGATTGATGATGATGAAATCCACCTGGCCCATGGCCTGATGGATGCGGCCGATCAGCTCGTATTCGGCGTTGGATTGCAGATGTTCCAGGGTGACACCGAGTTCGCTGGCGCGAGCGGCCAGATCGGCGACGATCTCATCGAGCGTCTTGCTGCCGTAGATTCCCGGTTCCCGCTTGCCCAGCAGATTCAGATTGGGGCCGTTGAGCAGGAGGATTCGGTGATGTTGCGACATATTGAGTACATCCTCGATGATTATGCTGCTATCTATCAGCTATCTGTGGACTACCAGAAATCTAGCCAATTTTTGCACAATTCGGTGTGCCCTGGCACACAGATTTCGCAATTATATTGATTTCGTGAAAATTAGCAGCATTTTACTGGTCTAATCTCTACATCTGCCTGTTTATTGAACGATTCGGCACAAGCCCCCTCTCTGCCGCTGCCTGCTTCTTCGCACGGGCTCCAGACGCAACAAAGCCGGCACTGGGCCGGCTCTGTTGCGGGGAGGAAGGGGACTCAAGCCGCTTCCGACTTCTCGCGGATCAGCTTGTCCACGACCCCCGGATCCGCCAGGGTGGAGATATCCCCCAGGCTGTCGGTCTCGCCGGTGGCGATCTTGCGCAGAACCTGGGGCATGATCATGCCGCTTCCGACTTCTCGCGGATCAGCTTGTCCACGACGCCCGGATCCGCCAGGGTGGAGATATCCCCCAGGCTGTCGGTCTCGCCGGTGGCGATCTTGCGCAAGATCCGGCGCATGATCTTGCCGGAGCGGGTCTTGGGCAGCCCCTCGGCCCAGTGGATCACGTCCGGGGTGGCGATGGCGCCTATCTCCTTGCGCACCCACTCTTTGACCTCTTTATGCAGCTCGCGGCTCGGCTCTTCCCCGGCGATCAGGGTGACATAGGCATAGATGCCCTGGCCCTTGATCTCGTGGGGCACCCCCACCACGGCCGCCTCGGCTATCTTGGGATGGGCCACCAGAGCCGATTCGATTTCGGCGGTGCCCATGCGGTGGCCGGAGACGTTCAGTACATCATCCACCCGGCCGGTGATCCAGTAGTAGCCATCCTCGTCGCGACGGGCGCCGTCGCCGGTGAAGTAGCGGCCGGGGAAGGTGGAGAAGTAAGTCTGCTCGAAGCGCTCGTGATCGCCGAACACAGTGCGCATCTGGCCGGGCCAGGAGTCGGTGAGCACCAGGTTGCCCTCGGTGGCCCCCTCCAGCGGTTCGCCCAGGTTGTCCACCAGAGCCGGCTGTACCCCGAAGAAGGGGCGGGTGGCGGAGCCGGGCTTCAGCGCGGTGACGCCGGGCAGGGGGCTGATCAGGATGCCGCCGGTCTCGGTCTGCCACCAGGTGTCGACGATGGGGCAGCGCTCGTCCCCTATGGTGCGGTAGTACCACTCCCAGGCTTCCGGGTTGATGGGTTCACCCACCGATCCCATGATGCGCAGGCTGGTACGGGAGGTGCCTTCGACGGCCTCCTTGCCCTTGGCCATCAGGGCGCGGATGGCGGTCGGGGCGGTATAGAGGATGCTGACCTGATGCTTGTCCACCACCTGGCTCATGCGGTTGGTGGCCGGGTAGTTCGGCACCCCTTCGAACATGAGCGTGGTGGCGCCGTTGGCCAGTGGCCCGTAGACCAGGTAGGAGTGGCCGGTGACCCAGCCCACGTCGGCGGTACACCAGTAGATGTCCTCCTCGTGGTAGTCGAACACGTACTTGAAGGTGAGGGCGGCATAGACCAGGTAGCCGCCCGTGGTGTGCAGCACCCCCTTGGGCTTGCCGGTGGAGCCGGAGGTGTAGAGCACGAACAGGGGATCTTCGGCCCCCATGGCCTCGGGCGGACAATCCGGGCTGGCGGCGGCGACGGCATCGTGCCACCAGATGTCCCTGTGACCATGCCAGGCGACGTTGCCGCCGGTGCGCTTGAGCACGATCACCTTGCTGACCCGGGTCTCCGGGTGGGTGAGCGCCTCGTCCACGTTCTTCTTGAGGGGGATGGGACGGCCGCCGCGCAGCCCCTCGTCGGCGGTGATGACGATGGTGGCCCCGGAGTCGATGATGCGACCCGAGAGCGCTTCCGGCGAGAAGCCGCCGAAGACGATGCTGTGCACGGCACCTATGCGGGTACAGGCCAGCATGGCGATGGCCGCTTCTGGCACCATGGGCATGTAGAGACAGACCATGTCGCCGCGTGTGACCCCCTGGGCCTTGAGCACGTTGGCAAACTTGCACACCTCAAGGTGCAGCTCACGGTAGGTGATCTTGCGATCCTCGGCCGGGTTGTCCCCTTCCCAGATGATGGCGACCTTGTCGCCACGCTCGCTCAGGTGGCGATCCAGGCAGTTGGCCGATACGTTGAGCAGGCCGTCCTCGTACCACTTGATGGAGACGTGGCCCGGATCGTAGGAGGTGTTCTTGACGCGGGTGTAGGGGGTCATCCAGTCGAGGATCCTGCCCTGCTCCCCCCAGAAGGCGTCCGGATCCTGCACAGACGCCTTATACATGGCTTCATAACCTTCCTTGTCCAGCAGGGCGCCGCTGCCGATGTGGGCCTTGACCGGGTAGACCTTGCTCTCGCTCATCTCTCACTCCTGTGAATACATTTTCTTAATGATTGAGTAACAACTTATACCTTTGGTGCCGGAGGGCAATTAGACTTTTGGATAGCGACGAGGCGGGCCGGTCGACATGGCCCGAGGGGAGTACGAAGAAGGGAGCCTGGGGCTCCCTTCTGTCATTGGGCTGTCCGGGATCCTCAATGCCGTGTGGCGAGCATGGAGGCCATGTGGGGCTCCGGCAGGGGATGGCTGAACAGGTAGCCCTGGCCTTCCTCGCAGCGTAGGGATTGCAGGAACTGGCGTTGAGGCTGGGTTTCGATCCCCTCCGCCGTGACCACCATGTCAAGGGAGCTGGCCAGCTGGACTATGGTGCGACACAGCTCCCGGCTGTGCTTGTCGTCGGGCAGCGCCTGGACGAAGGCCCTGTCTATCTTGATGCGATCGATGGGCAGACTCTTGAGCAGGCTCAGGGAAGAGAAGCCGGTTCCGAAGTCGTCGATGGCGATCTGCACCCCCAGCGCCTTGAGGCGGGTGAAGAGGCGCAGGCTGTGATCCACGCTCTGGATGATGCTCTCTGTCACCTCGATCTCCAGCCGCTCGGCGGGGAAGCCGGTCTCGGCCAGGATGGCGTTGACCCGCTCCACGTAGTCGGGAGAGCGCATTTCCCTGACCGACACGTTGACCGACAGCCTGGGAACGCTGAAGCCCTCGGCCAGCCACTTCTGCCCCTGCTGACAGGCGGTGCGCATCACCCACTCCCCGAGCTGCTCGATGAGGCCGCACTCCTCCGCCACCGGGATGAATTTGGCGGGGGAAATCATGCCCAGGCTGGGATGCTGCCAGCGCACCAGGGCTTCGAGACCGCTGAGGTTGCCATGGGCGAGATCCGCCATGGGTTGGTAGAGCAGGCGAAACTGCTGCTGTTCCATGGCCTTGAGCAGCCCCTGCTCCAGCAGCATCCGTTCCCTGATCTGCGCCGCCATGTCCGGGGAGTGGAACAGATAGCCGTTGCGACCCCGGCGCTTGGCCTCGTGCATGGCATTGTCCGCCGCACTGATGAGACTGTCCGGGGTCTGGCCATGCTCCGGATAGAGGGAGACGCCTATGCTGGCCGAGAGTCTCACCCGCTCCTGCCCGATGTCGGCGGGATCGTGCAGCCTGCGTTGCAGCCGTTCGATCAGCCCCACCAGTTCCTGCGGCTCCCCGATGCCTGGGAGCAGCACCAGAAACTCGTCCGCCCCCAGCCGGATGGCGACATCTCCGGGGCGCAGGCAGTGGCGGATGCGATCCGCTGACAGCTTGAGCAGCTGATCGCCGGCGTTGTGCCCCAGGTTGTCGTTGATGAGCTTGAAGCCGTCGAGATCGATGAAGAGCAGCGCCAGGGCCTGCCTGTTCAGGCGGGCCGTCGCGATCTCCATGGCGAGTCGCTCCTGCAGCAGGTGGCGATTGCCGAGGTCGGTGAGGGGATCGTGATAGGAGAGGTGCTGCAGTCTGGCCTCCATCTGGTAGAGCCGCTGCACATGGTGATGGGCCATCTCCTGGATCCCGAGGGGGCCGGGCACTCCGGGGTGGAGGCGGGGCACGGGGGAGAGTTCGCGCATGATGAGAAAGAGGCCGTTGAAGATGCCGTCGTCATCCAGCACCGGGCTGCAGCTCAGGTGCCACCGTCTCGGCGGCGCGGAATGAGTGGCCTCCATGTCGTCCAGCTCCACGTCGACCTGCACAGCGCCATGGCGCAGTTGCTGAAGCAAAGGGGCCAGCAGGGGGGCCTGGGCCGGACTGATTTCAAGCAGCGTCTTGCCGACGTGGTCCGCCTGGGGGAGGCCGCTTCGCTCGGCAAAGCTGGCGTTGACGCCACGGCATCTGAACTCTCGATCGAACACGCCAATGCCAAACGGGGCCTGCTCGAACAACCGTTGCAACTCGTGAAGGGAGAGCGGGCCTGACAGATGCGGTGTCGGAACCGATTCGGGTAGCACTTTTTCCATGGAGGCTCCTGAATTGATTTCTTTGTCATTTGGACGGCTGTGTCAGTATGGCATGAAGTTTCAGGAGAGAAAGAAAGTGTGGGGAGGAGTTAAATCAACGGGATGTCAGCCTTTCTGGCGACCAAAGGCCTGGATGCCCCGCACGAACACGAGCCAGCCTACCAGATGAAACGGCAGCGCCATGGCGTAGAGCAGCAGCCAGTGACTCTCCGTGCCGCTGCTGTTGATGAAGCCGATCCAGGCGGCCAGCAGGGCCAGCATGCCCGCGATCTGGAAGCGGCGGCGCAGTACCACTTCCACCCCGAGATTGGCGAGGTAGAGGGTCAGCAGTATGCCGGCAAAACCGGTGAGCTGGGCGGTGCCGTAGAGTGCCCGATCCGGATTGAACAGCAGGACGACGAGGGGGGTAATGCCCTGATCCAGCGGGATCAGGGCCAGCAGCCAGCAGGCGATCAGCAGCAGGGCTGTCTTCATGGCGGGCTCAGTCGGCGGATTTCGCCGGTTTGACCAAGGAGAGGTAGTTGGCATCCATCTTCAGGAATACCCCCAGCAGCCGGGCGCTGGCACCGTAGAAGCCAAACGGGTCGGCGGCGCGGCAGGCCTGCTCGAAGGGCTCGAACCAGGCCAGCAGATGGCCGTGCAGCAGCCCTTCCTGTTCGCCGAGCCACTCCTCGCGAAGGGCGGCGGTGGTCGCCTCGGCGGCGCGGATGATGAGGTTGCCCATCAGATCCAGTTCGATGGCCAGGTGGTCGACAGGCTGCTGGTATTTCTCGCTGACATCGATAGCGAGCCGGTTCAGGCGCTGTTCCATGCGGCTACGCGCCGTGTTGTCACCATGAGCGGATTCGTATGGTTGCACCGCTTTGGGGGAGAGAAATAGCGCGTTGAAGTCGGCAGCCAGTGCAGTGGCGCGCTCCTCGCGAACCAGCAGGCGGGCGATGGCTTCGTTGAGTTCTGCCACCGCCTCGCGCATGGGATCCAGGGTGGAGAGACTCTTCAAGAAGCTGCGTACGTCATAGGTGTCGTATTCAGCGATCTGTGCATCACTGAGTTCGGCAGCGAACAGGGTGGAAAACCACCAGTAAAGCTCTGCCCGGCGTTCGCTGGTAGCCATGAATTCCTGCATTTTTCCTCCGTGGATGACAATCGGGAGTCATAGAGGCTCCCGATTCTAACGACTTTAAAAATAAAGGAAACTCACGGGGCGCTTTGGCCGGATCGCCTTGGCGAGCGGAGTGATGACGCAGGAGCAGGCGGCGGTTCTCGCTCGCGACAGCGGACGCTGCGTGGTCCTACTCCTCGACGCGATAGAGCGCCTGCTTGCAGCGGGGACAGATATGCTGGCGCCGGTAATCCAGCTGGTGCACCAGGCCCACAGCCTGCTGCTGGTGGTGGCCGCAATGAATGCAGAAGATGATATCCCCATCGGCGGCGCCGGGGTGGGCCGCCAGGTACTGCTCCCGAGTGGGCAGTGCTTCCCAGCGGGTGGTGCAGGCGCCCTTGCGGCTGCCGGTGTAGTAGACCCAGTAGAAGAGAGCGAAGACCGCGACAATCAAGAACAGCATCAGATGATCCATCATGGTGTTTCCCCTTGTGGTCCGGGATGAAAACGCATGGCGTGGCCTCTGCGGGGCCGGCAGAGGCCGCGCGGTCTAAAGATGTTATCTGTTAGTAAACGCTATATCCATGATCTAGCTCTGGTTTTTGGCTGCCTGTCGGCAGAGGCTGGTGGGGTGGCGGGGGCCGGCGACTCGTTGGCTGGGGTGAGCGGGCGCTGACCGGGAGGAGGAGCGGGTTTCGAGAATTGCGACGTATTTTACATTTTATAAACATTTTTTTGGGTGGTTGGACTGTCTCTTTGATCCAGCTCACGTTACAATGCGCGGGCCCACTTCACCTATCGCGCAAACGATTTTCAGGAGATAAACGGATGTTGAAACGTGACATGACCATCGCCGGCTATGATCCAGAGCTGTGGCAGGCCATCACAGACGAGACCCGTCGTCAGGAAGAGCACATCGAGCTGATTGCGTCCGAGAACTACACCAGCCCCCGCGTCATGGAAGCCCAGGGCTCCCAGCTGACCAACAAGTACGCCGAAGGCTACCCGGCCAAGCGCTACTACGGTGGTTGCGAGTATGTGGATGTGGTTGAAACCCTGGCCATCGAGCGCGCCAAGGAGCTGTTCGGTGCCACCTACGCCAACGTGCAGCCGCACTCCGGCTCCCAGGCCAACAGCGCCGTCTACATGGCCCTGCTGCAGCCGGGCGACACCGTGCTCGGCATGAACCTGGCCCACGGCGGTCACCTGACCCACGGCTCCCCCGTCAACTTCTCCGGCAAGCTGTACAACATCATCCCCTACGGCATCGACGAGTCCGGCAAGATCGACTACGACGAGATGGAGCGTCTGGCCGTCGAGCACAAGCCGAAGATGATGATCGGCGGCTTCTCCGCCTACTCCGGCATCGTCGACTGGGCCCGCATGCGCGAGATCGCCGACAAGATCGGCGCCTGGCTGTTCGTCGACATGGCCCACGTGGCCGGTCTGATTGCCGCCGGCGTCTACCCGAACCCGGTGCCCCACGCCCACGTGGTCACCTCCACCACCCACAAGACCCTGGCCGGTCCGCGCGGTGGTCTGATCCTCTCCGCCGCCGACGACGAAGATCTGTACAAGAAGCTGAACTCCGCCGTCTTCCCGGGCGGTCAGGGCGGCCCGCTGATGCACGTCATCGCCGGCAAGGCCGTGGCCTTCAAGGAGGCGCTGGAGCCCGAGTTCAAGACCTACCAGGCCCAGGTCGTCAAGAATGCCAAGGCCATGGCCGCCACCTTCATGGAGCGCGGCTACAAGATCGTCTCCGGCGGTACCGACAACCACCTGATGCTGGTGGATCTGATCGGCCGCGAGCTGACCGGCAAAGACGCCGACGCAGCCCTCGGCAAGGCCAACATCACCGTCAACAAGAACTCCGTACCGAACGACCCGCGCTCTCCGTTCGTGACCTCCGGCGTGCGTATCGGCACCCCGGCCATCACCCGCCGCGGCTTCAAGGAGGCCGAGTCCATCCAGTTGGCCAACTGGATCTGCGACGTGCTGGACAGCCACGACAACGAAGAAGTGCTGGCGACCGTGCGCGAGAAGGTGCTGGACATCTGCCGCCGCTTCCCTGTCTATGCCTGATAACGGCCTATGCCCGGTTTGAGACCAATGCCACCCAATGGGTGGCATTGTTTTTTCTGGGCTTTTACCGGTTTTCCATGGCCGTGTTACACTGACCGGCCTAGCGCCAGCCCCCGGGGCCCGCGCCCTTTTTCATCCACGCCGGAGGTCCGATGCATTGCCCTTTCTGTAGTGCCGTTGATACCAAGGTGATCGATTCCCGTCTGGTGGCCGAGGGCCATCAGGTGCGCCGCCGTCGCGAATGCCTGCTCTGCCACGAGCGTTTCACCACCTTCGAGATGGCCGAACTGGTGATGCCCCGCGTCATCAAGTCCAACGGCTCGCGCGAGCCCTTCAACGAAGACAAGCTGCGTGCCGGCATACTGCGGGCGCTGGAGAAGCGACCGGTGAGCATGGAGGCCATCGAGAAGGCGGTCAACCACATCAAGTCCCGCCTGCGCGCCACCGGCGAGCGCGAGGTCGCCTCCGAGCTGGTGGGCAACCTGGTGATGGACGAGCTCAAGAGCCTGGACAAGGTGGCCTATATCCGCTTTGCCTCCGTCTACCGCAGCTTCGAGGACATCCGCGAATTCGGCGAAGAGATCGCCAAGCTGGAGAAGTGAGTTTTCCGTCCACCCAGACTGCGTTCGGCGGCGCTCCAACCGATGAGCCCGACGCCGGGAGAGGGGGATGTTTTGTCAGAGGAGCCCAGATGTTTAGTCAAGACGATTACCAATGGATGAGCCGGGCCCTCGAACTGGCCCGCCGCGGCCGTTACACCACGGCCCCCAACCCCTGCGTCGGCGCCGTGTTGGTGAAGGCCGGCGTGGTGGTGGGGGAAGGCTGGCACCAGCGGGCCGGCGAGCCCCATGCCGAGGTCTATGCCCTGCACGCGGCAGGGGAAGAGGCCCGCGGTGCCACCGCCTATGTGACCCTGGAGCCCTGCTCCCATCACGGTCGCACGCCCCCCTGCGCCGAGGCGCTCATCAAGGCCGGGGTGACCCGGGTGGTGGCCGCCATGGTGGATCCCAATCCCCAGGTGGGCGGGCGCGGCCTGCGCATGCTCTCCGAGGCGGGCATCAAGACCGATTTCGGCCTGCTGGCCGCGGAAGCCGAGGCCCTCAACCCCGGTTTCTTCAAGCGGATGCGCACCGCCTTCCCGCTGGTGACGGTCAAGCTCGGTGCCAGCCTGGATGGCCGCACCGCCATGGCGAGCGGCGAGAGCCAGTGGATAACCTCCCCCGAGGCGCGCCGGGACGTGCAGCGGCTGCGGGCGCGCCACGATGCGGTGCTCTCCAGCGCCGAGACCGTGCTGGCGGACAACGCCTCCCTGACCGTGCGCTGGGACGAGCTGCCCCCCTCGGTCAAGGCGGTCTATCCCAAAGAGACCCTGCGCCAGCCGCTGCGGGTCATCGTCGACTCGCAAAACCGGCTCACCCCGGATCTGCCCCTGTTCCAGAGCGAGAGCCCTGTGTTGCTGGCCCGCCACAAGGCGGACGGCGACTGGCCCGCCTGGGTGCAGCAGCTGGAGGTGCCGCTGCTGGATGGCAAGCTGGATCTGGTCAGCCTCTTCATGCTGCTGGCCAGGCAGAATATCAACTCGGTACTGGTGGAGGCGGGGCCGCGCCTCTGCGGCGCCCTGCTGGAGAAAGGGCTGGTGGATGAGTTGGTGCTCTATCAGGCGCCCAAACTGATGGGGGACGAGGGGCGCGGCCTGTTCCATCTGCCGGGGCTGACCCGCCTGTTCCAGGCACCCAAACTCAACCTCAAGGATGTGCGCATGCTTGGCCAGGATATTCGCATCACTGCGAAAATAGCCTGATTTTTCAATGTTCACGGGGGTATCCGTCGCCCCCGTCATCAGCAAGGTGATCTGCATGTTTACCGGAATTATCGAAGCGGTGGGAACCCTGGTAGAGCTGCGCCGCCAGGGGGAGGACATGGCCCTCACCGTCCATGCGCCGACCCTGGACTTCAGCGACGTCAAGCTGGGGGATTCCATCGCCACCAATGGCGTCTGCCTCACCGTGGTCGCCCTGGGCGACAAGCGCTATACCGCCGACGTGTCCCTGGAGACCCTGTCCCGCACCGGCTTTGCGGCCGCCAAGGTGGGGGACCCGGTCAACCTCGAGAAGGCGCTGATGCCCACCTCCCGCCTCGGTGGCCACCTGGTCTCCGGTCACGTGGACGGCATGGGCGAGGTGAAGAGCAAGTCCGCCAGCGGCCGCGCCATCGAATACTGGATAGAGGCGCCATACGAGCTCTCCCGCTACATCGCCGAGAAGGGGTCGATTGCGGTGGATGGCATCAGCCTCACGGTCAACGCCGTCCAGGGGGATCTCTTCCGGTTGACCATAGTGCCCCACACCGCCCAGGAGACCACCATAGCCCGCTGGAAACCCGGCTATCGGGTCAACCTCGAGGTGGATCAAATCGCCCGCTACCTGGAGCGGCTGATGACGGGCAAGCGCGAGGAGAGCAGCGCCTCCACCCTGACCCTGGAGAAGCTGGCCCAGTCCGGTTTCTTGTGAGCCGTTTTGCGGGAAAAACGCTTTTCTGTGATCCCGCTCCGATTGAAATGGGGCCGGCTGCCCCAATCTAGAGCGGAATGAACCCAGTTCGAACCGAGCCCGCGGGCTCAATTCCCAAGCACATTGATGGAGTAGCCCATGGCGCTGAGCACGACCCAGGAAATCATTGCCGATATCAAGGCTGGCAAGATGGTGATCCTGATGGATGACGAAGACAGGGAAAACGAAGGGGATCTCATCATGGCCGCCTCCTGTGTCCGCCCGGAAGACATCAACTTCATGGCGCGCTACGGTCGCGGCCTCATCTGCCTCACCCTGACCCGGGATCGCTGCAAACAGCTGGCGCTGCCGCTGATGGTGGACAGAAACAACGCCCAGTTCTCCACCGCCTTCACCGTGACCATAGAAGCGGCCGAGGGGGTGACCACCGGCATCTCCGCCGCCGATCGCGCCGTCACCGTGCAGGCGGCGGTCGCGCCCCATGCCAAGGCCTCGGATCTGGTGCAGCCCGGCCACATCTTCCCGCTGATGGCGCAGGATGGCGGCGTGCTGACCCGCGCCGGCCACACCGAGGCCGGCTGCGATCTGGCCCGGCTGGCTGGCTATGAGCCTGCGTCCGTCATCGTCGAGATCCTCAACGAGGACGGCTCCATGGCGCGTCGCCCGGATCTCGAGATCTTCGCCGAGCAGCACGGCATCAAGCTCGGCACCATCGCGGATCTTATCGAATACCGCAACCAGCACGAGACCACGGTAGAGAAAGTGGCCGAGTGCAAGCTGCCCACCGAATACGGCGAGTTCGACCTCGTCACCTTCCGCGACACCATCGACAACCAGGTCCATTTCGCCCTGAAGAAGGGGGAAGTAAAGGCCGACCAGCCGACCCTGGTGCGGGTCCACCTGCACGACGTGCTGAGCGATCTGCTGCTGACGGATCGTCATAGCGCCCGTAGCTGGCCGCTGCCCAAGTCCATGGCCCGCATCGCCGATGAAGGGGGCGTGCTGGTGATCCTGGGGGCGGAAGCCCATGGCGCCGAGCTGCTGGCCAGGGTCAAGGGATTCGAGGCCGCCGACAAGGGGCTGGCGCCGGAAGGGGCCAAGTGGCAGGGCACCTCGCGCCGGGTCGGCGTGGGTTCCCAGATCCTCAAGGCGCTGGGGGTGGGCAAGATGCGCCTCTTGAGCTCGCCGAAGAAGTACCACGCCCTCGGCGGCTTCGGCCTGGAAGTGGTGGAATACGTCGGTGAGTAAGCGATCCCGTGGCGGGATGGAGAACGTTCGCCACTGGATGTTGCCGGAGAAGTACCATCTCCTGCCGGGCGGCTTCGGCCTGGCAGTGGTGGAGTACGTCGGCGAGTAAGCGATCCAGTGGCGGGATGGAGAAAGTTTGCCACTGGATGTTGCCGGAGAAGTACCATCTCCTGCCGGGCGGCTTCGGCCTGGAAGTGGTGGAGTACGTCGGCGAGTAAGCCTGCATACGGTTGAAATCATCACCATGGCCGCCCGTTGCGGCCATGGTTTTTTGTCGCGGCTCTGTTGTGCTAGAATGCGTGCACTTTTGGCCGCGGCCCCATTGATGGCCCTACTGATTGCACAGAGACAGGATTTCCAATGAAGATTATCGAAGGAAATATCGCCGCTCCCGAGGCGCGTGTTGCTATTGTCGTTGCCCGTTTCAACAGCTTCATCAATGACAGCCTGGTGAACGGTGCGCTGGACGTGCTGAAGCGTCAAGGCCAGATCCAGGAGAGCAACCTGACCCTGGTGCGCGTGCCGGGCGCCGTCGAGATCCCCCTGGCGGCCAAGAAGCTGGCCAAGAGCGGTCAATACGACGCCATCGTCGCGCTGGGCACCGTCATCCGTGGCGGTACCTACCACTTCGAACTGGTGGCGAGCGAGAACGGCAAGGGGCTGGCCCAGGTGATGATGGAGTATGAGATTCCCGTTGCCTTCGGCGTGTTGACCACCGAAAACATCGAACAAGCCATCGAGCGCGCCGGTACCAAGGCGGGTAACAAGGGTGCAGAGGCTGCACTGAGCGCGCTCGAAATGATCAACGTCCTGAAACAACTGGACGTGTAACGAGGAGAAATGCATTGAAACCGTCCGAGCGCCGTAAGGCCCGTCATTGCGCCACCCAGGCCATCTACCAGTGGCAGATGACCCAGGCCAACGTGGGCGACATCGAAGAGCAGTTCAAGATCGATCAGGACACCAAGGGTGTGGACCTGAACTATTTCCGCGATCTGCTGTTCGGGGTTGCGGTCCACTGCAACGAGCTGGACAAGGTGTTTGCACCTTTCCTCTCCCGTCCGCTGGAAGAAGTGGACATGGTAGACAAGGCGATCCTGCGTCTGGCGACCTACGAGCTGACCCGTCGTGAAGATGTGCCGCCGCGCGTGGTGATCAACGAAGCGATCGAGCTGGCCAAAGCCTTCGCCGCCGATGACAGCCACAAGTTTGTCAACGGCGTACTGGACAAGGTGATCAAGACGCTGCCCAAGCGTTGATCCCGCCGTCCGTCAGCATTTAAGAGAGGAGCCAGCTTATTGCTGGCTTTTTATTGTATGGGTGAATTTGAGCTGATTGAGAAGTACTTCAAGGCCCCCCACGCCCGCAAGGACGTGGTGATGGGACCTGGGGATGACTGTGCCCTGCTGACCCTGCCCCCCGACGTCCAGTTGGCGGTGAGCACGGATACCCTGGTGAGCGGCGTCCACTTCTTTCCCGACATGGATCCGGTGGATCTCGGCTACAAGGCGCTGGCGGTCAACCTGTCCGATCTCGCCGCCATGGGGGCGGAGCCGCGCTGGGTTTCTCTGGCCCTGACCCTGCCCGCCGTCAACGAGAGCTGGGTCGCCGGTTTCGCCGAGGGCTTCCTCGAGCTTGCCGAATACTACAACGTGGCCCTGGTGGGCGGTGACATGACCCGGGGCCCGCTCTCCATCACCGTTTCGGTGAAGGGATCGGTGCCTGCCGGCCGCGCCCTGCTGCGCAGCGGTGCCAAGGCGGGGGACGGCATCTATGTGACCGGCACCCTGGGGGATGCGGCCCTGGCCCTCTCCCACCTGCTGGGCAAGCGCACCCTCAACGAGAACCAGCTGGCGGCTGCGCTGCCCAGGCTCGACCATCCCCATCCCCGCATCCTGGCGGGCCAGGCCCTGCGCGGGCTGGCCAGCAGCGCCCTGGATCTCTCCGACGGCCTGGCCTCGGATCTCGGCCACATCCTCAAGGCCTCCGGGGTACGGGCCCAGATCGATCTCAACCTGCTGCCCCTCTCTCCCGTGTTGCAGGATGCAGTGCCCGTCACGGATGCCTGGCAACTGGCGCTGGCCGGTGGCGATGACTACGAGCTCTGCTTCACCGTGCCCCAGGAACATCACGGTGCCCTGGACACGGCACTGGCCAATTGCGGCGTCAAGTTCACCCGCATCGGCCGCATCCTGGCCGGGGAACCCGGCATCGACTATGTGCAGGATGAGCAGCCGGTCGAGCTCCATCTCAAGGGGTGGGATCATTTCGCATGAAGATCAAACCTGAGCTCAAGCAACTTAACCTGAGGAACCCGCTCCACCTGCTGGCGGTGGGGTTTGGCTCCGGTCTCTCCCCCAGGGCGCCGGGCACCATGGGGACGCTTGCCGCCATCCCCCTCTACCTGCTGGTGAGCGGCCTCTCCACCCCCTGGTTTATCGCCCTGCTGGTGGTGGGCTTCGTGGCGGGCATCCGCATCTGCCAGAGCGCCACCGACGCCATCGGCATGCCGGATCACGGGGCCATCGTCTGGGACGAGGTCATCGGATTCGGCGTCACCATGATAGCGGCGCCCGCCGGCTGGGAGTGGGTGCTGGCCGGCTTCGTGCTGTTTCGCCTGTTCGACGTGCTCAAGCCCTGGCCCATCTCCTGGTTCGATCGCCGCATCCACGGCGGACTCGGCATCATGCTGGACGATCTCATCGCCGGCCTGTTCGCCCTGCTGTGCATGCAGCTGCTGGCCCGCTGGTAAGGGAGCCGGGGCAGGTCCGCCTGTCCCGTCTCATCTGCCTGCCAGCCCGGGTGGCAGGCAGCCTCCGATCCTGCGGCTCCCACCCCTCTCATCCCTCGTCGTGAATGGCCTTGTCGACCAGCGAGGGCAGCCATCTCTGGCTGGTCCTCTCGCCGCCCGTGCCGTCCCATGCCAATGCTCGCCGGGACGAGGCCAGGCGTCTGGGCAGGGACTTCCCGGTCCTGGGCCGTTTTGTATGCAATCCCTCCCGATCCGCGCCGCCAACCGGCAAGGGTCTCTGGTTGAACATTCTGGATGGCCACTATTTATCTCTGCTTAGTTTTCCTTCTCCAAGATATGCTGTCGTCAAAAAAACATTTCACATAAATATTCACTACTCATTCGAGACTTGCCAGTTTGTGTGGGGTAGTGGAAATGGTGGTTTGTTATCATTTTGTTGAAACATAAATAGCAAATCTGCTCGTAATGCCAATGCAATATCTGGTAATGTGACTTTTACCAACATTTTACGCCCATGGTTCCAGCTTTATCTGGGCAAAGTATTGCGAAATTGTATAACTGGATCATTTACACCCGCGGGCAAACCGACTAACTTACTCGCGGGTTATTCCAAAAAAATGCAAAAAACCCGCCCGGATCGCTGGTTTGGCTGCCTCATGGATTGAGCGTTTATTACACGACAACGGCTCTCGAGCAGTACCCAAGGCACAACCAGCATCTGCGGCTGATTTACGGACGAATTATTTGGGACGGATGTCCCCCGCAGAGGTAACCATGTCCTTGCTTGAAGTAAAAAACTTGCGGATCGAGTACCCCTCCCGCTACGGGGTGCTGGCCGCGGTCAAGGATCTCTCTTTTTCTGTTGAAAAGGGCGAGATCGTCGGCGTCGTCGGTGAGTCCGGCGCCGGCAAGTCCACCATCGGCAACGCCGTCATCGATCTGTTGAGCCCGCCCGGTCGCATCGCCCGCGGCGATATCTACCTCAACGGCGAGCTCATCTCCGGCAAGAGCCAGAACGAGATGCGGGCCATTCGTGGCTCCCGCATCGGCTTCATCTTCCAGGATCCCATGACCTCCCTGAACCCGCTGTTCACCGTGGAGCAGCAGTTGGTGGAGACCATACTGGCGAACACCAGCCTCACCCGCGAGGCGGCCTTTGCCAAGGCCCTCGAGCTGATGGGCGCGGTGGGGATCCCGAACCCGGATGTGCGCATCAAGCAGTATCCCCACCAGTTCTCCGGCGGCATGCGCCAGCGGGTGGTGATCGCCATCGCCCTCTCCGGGGATCCCGAGCTCATCATCGCCGACGAACCCACCACGGCGCTGGATGTCTCCATCCAGGATCAGATCCTCCAGCTCATCCGCTCCCTGTGCAAGGAGCGCCAGGTAGGCTGCATGCTGGTGACCCACGACATGGGCGTGGTCTCCAACGTCACCGACAAGGTGGCGGTCATGTATCGCGGCGATCTGGTGGAGTTCGGCACCACCGAGCAGGTGCTGGGCCGCCCCAATCATCCCTATACCCGCAGCCTCATCTCGGCGGTGCCCCGCTCGGACGTCAAGCTGGTACGCTTCCCCCTGGTCTCCTACATCGAGGATGCCGGTGCACCGGATACCAGCATCGATCTGAAGACCCACTGGCTCGGCCAGAGTCAGGACGAGCGCGCCTATGAAGGAGCGCTGCTGCGGGTGGAGAACGTGGATCTGAAGTTCGTCACCAAGGACTCCATTTTCCCGAGCCGCCGCCAGTACGTGCGTGCCTGCAACAACATCAGCTTCGAGATCTTCGAGGGGGAGACCTTCGGCCTGGTGGGAGAGTCCGGCTCCGGCAAGTCCACCATAGCCCGGGCCATCACCGGCCTCTATCCGCCCGATGCCGGCAAGATCATCTTCGAGGGGATCGACCTCACCGCCCTGAAAGGGGAGCACGAGCGTCGCCCCCTGCGCCGCCAGATGCAGATGGTGTTCCAGAACCCCTATTCGTCCATGAACCCGCGCATGAAGGTGCGCGACATCATCGCCGAGCCGATCCGCTTCCACCGCCTGGCCGAGAGCGAGCGGCAGATCGAGCAGATCGTGGGGGATCTCCTGGATCACGTCGGCCTGGGCAGCGGGGCAGGGGTCAAGTATCCCCACGAGTTTTCCGGCGGTCAGCGCCAGCGCATCTCCATCGCCCGTGCCCTGGCGACCCGGCCGCGCTTCCTCATCTGCGACGAGCCCACCTCGGCGCTTGATGTCTCGGTGCAGGCCCAGATCCTCAACCTGCTCAAAGACTTGCAGCAGGAGCTCGGGCTCACCATGCTGTTCATCAGCCACGATCTGCCGGTCATCCGCCAGATGTGCGATCGCATCGGCGTGATGCAGCACGGCAACCTGGTGGAGGTGGCCGAGACCGAGAAGCTCTTTACCAATGCCGCGCATGAGTACAGCCGCAAGCTGATCTCCCTCATGCCGGAGTTCAAGGGAATGTCCCGCGAGGGGCTGGAAATCGCAAGCTAGGAAAGAGCCGGCTCGCCGGTCTGCTTGTCAAAAAAAGTGTCAATAAAAAGCCAAAAGCATGGAGAAAGACATGAAGAAAGGATTATCCAAGATCGCCATGGCGCTGTTCGCCGCTGGTCTCGCGTTTAACGTCTCTGCCGCCGACATCAAGGTCGCCGTCGCTTCCGACGCCACCTCGCTGGACCCGCAGGAGCAGCTCTCCGGCCAGACGCTGGAGATGTCTCACCTGGTATTCGATCCCCTGATGCGTTACACCCAGGATCTGCAGTTCGAGCCGCGCCTGGCCGAGAAGTATGAGCGCATCGACGACAAGACCGTCCGCTTCCACCTGCGCAAGGGCGTCAAGTTCCACTCCGGCAACGACTTCACCGCCGACGACGTGGTGTGGACCGTCAACCGTCTGAAGGCCTCCCCGGACTTCAAGGCGATCTTCGACCCCATCGCCGAAGCCAAGAAGGTAGATGATTTCACTGTGGATCTCGTCACCGCCAAGCCCTTCCCGCTGGTGCTGCAGACCGTGACCTACATCTTCCCGATGGACTCCAAGTTCTATACCGGCAAGACAGACGCCGGCAAGGACAAGGCCGAGATCGTCAAGAACGGCGACTCCTACGCCTCGACCAATGTCTCCGGTACCGGCCCGTTCACCGTCAAGTTCCGCGAGCAGGGCGTGAAGCTGGATTATGCCCGCAACGCCAACTACTGGGACAAGGCCTCCAAGGGCAACGTCGACAACCTGACCGTGGTGCCCATCAAGGAAGATGCCACCCGCGTGGCCGCCCTGCTGGGTGGGGACGTGGACATGATCTACCCGGTCGCCCCGAACGATCTGGAGCGCGTGAAGAACGGCAAGGATTCCCAGCTGGTCACCCTGTCCGGTACCCGCGCCATCATCATCGAGCTGAACCAGAACACCAACCCGGCGCTGAAAGACAAGCGCGTGCGTCAGGCGATCAACTACGCCATCAACCAGGTGGGCATCGTCGACAAGATCAACAAGGGTTTCGGTACCCCGGCCGGCCAGCTGAGCCCGAAAGGCTATGCCGGTCACAACGAGGCGCTCAAGCCCCAGTATGATCTGGCCAAGGCCAAGGAGCTGATGAAGGAAGCCGGTTACGAGAAGGGCTTCAAGATGACCTTCATCTCCCCGGCTGCCCGCTACGTCAACGATGTCAAGATCGCCCAGGCGGTCTCCGCCATGCTGTCCAAGATCAACATCAAGGTGGATCTGAAGACCATGCCGGTAGCCCAGTACTGGCCGGAGTTTGACAAGTGCGCCGCAGACATGCAGCTGATCGGCTGGCACTCCGACACCGAAGACAGTGCGAACTTCTTCGAGTTCCTGACCTTCACCAAGGATGCCAAAACCGGCATGGGCCAGTACAACTGCGGCGGTTATGCCAACGCTGAGGCTGACAAGATGGTGATGGAAGCGAACACCGAGACCGATCCGGCCAAGCGTGCCGCCATCCTGCAGAAGGTGGAAGCCATGCTGATCGACGACGCCGCCTATGTGCCGCTGCACTGGGAAGATCTGGCCTACGGTGCCAAGAAGAACGTCGACATCAAGCCGATCGTCAACGTGATGAACTTCCCTTACCTGGGTGACCTGGTGGTCAACAAGTAAGCGAGGCGCTCAAGGAAGGACCCGGCGGGGCAACCATGTTTGCCCCGCCATTAACAGAAGCCTGTGCCAAGACACAGGCCACGTAGAAGGACAAGCATGTTTACATTCCTGCTGAAACGGTTCTATCAGGCCGTGATAGTGATGTTCGTCATCAGCCTGGTCGCCTTCTCCATCCAGGACAACCTGGGGGATCCGCTGCGCGAGCTGGTGGGACAATCCGTCTCCGAGTCCGTGCGCCAGGAGCTGCGCGACAAGATGGGCCTCAACGATCCCTTTTTGGTGAAATACAGCCGCTTCCTGCAGAACGCGGTGCAAGGGGATCTGGGCACCTCCTATTTCTTCAAGCGACCGGCCCTCGAGGTGATCCTCGACAAGCTGGTGGCAACCCTTGAACTGGTGTTTGCCGCCGCGATCATCATCGTCGTCGTCTCCATTCCGCTGGGGGTTTATTCAGCGATAAGACCGCGCAGCATTCTCACCAAGGTCATCATGGCGGTGAGCAGCATCGGCATCTCGATCCCGGTCTTCCTGACCGCCATCATGCTGATGTACCTCTTCTCCATCCAGCTCGGCTGGCTGCCGGCCTATGGCCGCGGCGAGACCTACAACCTGCTGGGCTGGGAGTCGGGCTTCTTCACCTGGGACGGCATACTGCACCTGATCCTGCCCGCAGTCTCCCTCTCCTCCATCATGCTGCCGCTGTTCATCCGGCTGGTGCGCTCCGAGATGCTGGAGCAGCTCTCCTCCGAGTACGTCAAGTTTGCCCGGGCCAAGGGGCTGGACAACAACAAGGTCTACTACCAGCACGCCCTGAAGAACACCATGCTGCCGGTCATCACCGTCGGCGGCGTGCAGATCGGCACCATGGTGGCCTACACCATACTGACCGAGAGCGTGTTCCAGTGGCCGGGGACCGGCTTCCTGTTCCTCGAGGCGATCCACCGGGTCGATACGCCCCTCATCACCGCCTACGTCATCTTCGTCGGCCTGATCTTCGTGGTGACCAATACCCTGGTCGACCTGCTCTACGGGTTGATCAACCCGACCGTCAATTTGACCGCCAAGGGGTGAGCACATGAGTAATGCAGTAACAGCGGGCCCGAGCCGTTGGGCACGTTTCAAGAATTCCGACATCGTCTACTACTTCCTGCGGGACAAGGTAGCCATGTTCAGCTTTGCGGTGTTCGTGGTCTTCGTGCTGGCGGCCCTGCTGGCGCCTTGGCTCGCCCCGCACAACGTCTATGACCAGACCAGCTTCGACCTGATGGATGCGGAGCTGCCCCCCTCCTGGCTGGAAGGGGGCGAGGAGCGCTTCTGGCTCGGTACCGACAACCAGGGCCGCGACATCTGGAGCACCATCCTGTATGGCGCCCGCATCTCGCTGACCATAGGCCTGTTTGCGGTAGGGTTGCAGCTGGTGCTCGGCATCGTCATCGGCCTCATCGCCGGTTACTTCGGCGGTCGCATCGACAACCTGCTGATGCGTTTCGCCGACGTGCAGCTGTCGTTCTCCACCATGATGGTGGCCATCATCATCTCTGCCATCTTCCAGGCGACCTTCGGCTCCGAGTTCTACTCGAAGTTTGCCATCGTGATGCTGGTGGTGATCATCGGCATCGCCGAATGGCCCCAGTATGCCCGGACCGTGCGCGCCTCCGTGCTGGCAGAGAAGAAGAAGGAGTACGTGGAAGCGGCCAAGGTGATGGGTTTCCGCGCCCCGCGCATCATGTTCCGCCACATACTGCCGAACTGCCTGTCGCCCATCCTGGTCATCTCCACCGTGCAGGTGGCGAACGCCATCATGAGCGAGGCGGCCCTCTCCTTCCTGGGGCTCGGCATGCCGGTGGATCAGCCGTCACTGGGCTCGCTCATCAGCGTGGGCTTCAACTACATCTTCTCCGGCTCCTGGTGGATCACCGCCTTCCCGGGCATCTGCCTGGTGGTGCTGGTGCTGGTGATCAACCTACTCGGCGACTGGCTGCGGGATGTGTTCAACCCGAAGATCTACAAGGGCTGACTCGGGTCAGTTAAGGAAGAGAAACAAGAAGGGCGCCATATAGGCGCCCTTCTTTATTTGCGTGCGATAAGCCTGTTAGGCCTGCAGCCAGCGCTCGATGCTGGCGAGGATACCGGTGGCATCCAGCCCCAGCAGGGCGTAGATCTCCTCCTGGGTGCCCTGCTCGATGAAGCGATCCGGCAGGCCGAGATTCAGCACCGGCTTGCACAGCCTGGCGCCCATCAGCAGCTCGTTCACCGCGGAGCCGGCGCCGCCCATGATGGCGTTGTCCTCCAGGGTAACGAGCTGATCGTGGGTCGCGGCAAGTTCAAGCACCAGCGCCTCGTCCATGGGCTTGACGAAGCGCATGTCCACCAGGGTGGCATCGAGCGCCTCGGCGGCGGCCCTGGCCTGTTGCAACAGGGTGCCGAACGCCAGGATGGCCGTACCCTTGCCCTCACGCACGACGCGGCCCTTGCCGAGCGCCAGCGCCTGCATCTCGCTCTCTGCCTGGATGCCGTTGCCGCTGCCGCGGGGGTAGCGCACCGCCGCCGGCCCGTTGTGCTGGTAGCCGGTGTAGAGCATCTGACGGCACTCGTTCTCGTCGGACGGCGTCATCACCACCATGTTCGGCACTGTGCGCAGGAAGCTGATGTCGAAGGCCCCCTGGTGGGTCGGGCCGTCGGCCCCCACCAGACCGGCCCGGTCGATGGCGAAGAGCACCGGCAGGTTTTGCAGCGCCACGTCGTGGATCAGCTGGTCATAGGCGCGCTGCAGGAAGCTGGAATAGATGGCCACCACCGGCTTCTGCCCGGCGATGGCGAGGCCGGCGGCGAAGGTGACCGCGTGCTGCTCGGCGATGGCCACGTCGAAGTAGCGATCCGGATACTGCTGGCTGAACTTCACCAGCCCGGAGCCCTCGCGCATGGCGGGAGTGATGCCGACCACGTGCTCGTCCCTGGCGGCGATGTCGCACAGCCACTGACCGAAGATGGCGGAGAAGGTGGGCTTGCCACCGGCGCTCTTGGGCAGGGCGCACTCGTCCGGGTTGAATTTGGGGACGGCGTGATAACCGATGGGATCCTTCTCGGCAGGCTCGTAGCCCTTGCCCTTCTTGGTCTTGACGTGCAGTAGCTGGGGGCCCTTGAGGCTGCGCATGTTGCGCAGGGTCTCGACCAGAGCGTGGATGTCGTGGCCGTCGATGGGGCCGATGTAGTTGAAGCCGAACTCCTCGAACAGGGTGCCGGGCACCACCATGCCCTTGAGGTGTTCCTCCGCCCGCTTGGCCAGCTCCTTGACCGGCGGCAGACCGGCCAGCACCTTCTTGCCGCCTTCGCGGATGGTGGTGTAGAGCTTGCCTGACATCAGCCTGGCGAGGTGGTTGTTCAGGGCGCCGACATTTTCGGAGATGGACATCTCGTTGTCGTTCAGCACCACCAGCATGTCCTTGTGGACGTCGCCGGCGTGGTTGAGGGCCTCGAAGGCCATGCCGGCGGTGATGGCGCCGTCACCGATGACGGCCACCACCTTGCGGCCCAGTCCCTCGCGCTCGGCGGCGACCGCCATGCCGAGGGCCGCCCCGATGGAGGTACTGGAGTGACCGACGCTGAGGACGTCGTACTCGCTCTCCTCCCGCCAGGGGAAGGGGTGCAGGCCGTCTTTCTGACGGATGGTGTGGATGCGATCCCGCCGGCCGGTCAGGATCTTGTGGGGATAGGCCTGATGGCCCACGTCCCACACCAGGCGATCGAAGGGGGTGTTGTAGACGTAGTGCAGGGCGACCGTCAGCTCGACGGTGCCAAGGCCGGAGGCGAAGTGACCGCTGGAACGGCTCACCGAGCGCAGCAGGTACTCGCGCAGCTCGTTGCACAGCACGGGCAGTCGCTCGAAGGGGAGGGATCGCAGCTCGACCGGCGTGTCCGCGAGGGCCAGGTTGGGGTAATCGCTTATATCAACGCTCATATTGTTACTGTTATCCAGCGTTTAGTGGGTTCGCTCGATGATGTAATCGGCAAACGCTTCCAGAATGTCGGTATTGTAGGGCAAGGCTTGCAGGGCTGTTAAGGCCTTGTCATGCAGTTCGCGAGCCAGCTCACGGGCATTGTCGAGTCCGAGCAGGGCCGGGTAGGTGCTCTTCTCCTGCGCCAGATCCGAACCTTGCGGCTTGCCCAGGGTGGCGGTATCGCCCGTGATGTCGAGGATGTCGTCCTGTACCTGGAAGGCGAGCCCAATGGCGGCGGCATAGGTCTGCAGGGCGGCCAGTGTCGCGGGTTCCACGTCGGCCTTGCACAGGGCCCCCAGGGTGACGGCGCACTCGATGAGCGCCCCCGTTTTGTGGCGGTGCACCTGCTCCAGCTCGGCCAGGGTGATCCGGCGGCCCTCGGCCTCCAGATCCAGCGCCTGGCCGCCGCACATGCCGAGATAGCCCGACGCGCGGGCCAGGGCGCTCAGCATCTTGACCCGGTTGGCCATCAATTCGGCCGGCATGGGGTGATCGGCCAGGATGGAGAAGGCCAGGGTCTGCAGGGCATCGCCGGCCAGGATGGCGGTGCCTTCGTCGAACGCCTTGTGCACCGTGGGCTGGCCACGACGAAGGTCGTCGTCGTCCATGGCGGGCAGGTCGTCGTGCAGCAGGGAGTAGGCGTGGATGCACTCCACCGCGGCGGCCGGGCCGTCCAGCAGCTCGCTCTTGACGCCCAGCATCTCGCCCACGGCGTAGACCAGGAAGGGACGCACCCGTTTTCCACCCAGCAGCAGGCCGTATTTCATGGCGTCCCGCAGGCGCGGCGCCATGGGGGGCAGGGCCTCAAGCTGTGCCGAGAGGCAGCCGTCGATGCGCTGGCGGTGCAGGCGGGAGAAATCGTCGAGAGTCACTCACTCCTCTCCTTGCTCTGAGCGAAAGGGGACCGCCTGCTCGCTGCCATCGGCCTGGGTCAGGAGGATCTGGATCTTCTGCTCGGCCTGCTCCAGCTTCTGCTGGCCGGCGCGCACCAGATGGATGCCCTGTTCGAATTGCTTGAGTGCCTCCTCGAGGGGGAGCGAACCCTGTTCGAGCTGATGCACTATGGTTTCCAGCTCTTCCAGGGTGGCATCAAAACTCAGACGGTCGATTTTTTTACTGGCCATGTCCATCCTCGGGGATTGAAAAAAACGGCTCATCTTAACATCGACCGGCCACAGGGGGGAGGCAGAAAAGTGCGCTGCCCTCAAACTATCCCGTCCCCGGCCGATAAGAACTGGCTGATATCCCCGCATCTCCGCGCGCCAATAGGGGGGAACCGGGCTTGCTGCCAGGGGCGTAATAGCAGAAAATTCAGCGCAGTATAAATAGACGCAAGTTTGGTGACAGGAGCAAGGATGTGGATTTAGGCAGTCTGATAGGCATAGTGCTGGGGTTCGGGGTCGTGGTGTACGGCATGCTGCTGGGTGGCCCCATGAGCATGTATGTGGATATGCCCTCGGTCTACATCACCATCTTGGGTTCTCTGTTCATCTGCATGATGAAGTTCAACCTCGGCCAGTTTCTGATGGCGTTCAAGGTGGCCGGCAAGGCATTCATGTACAAGGGCGACAAGCTCGATGATCTGATTGCCAAGGCGGTGGAGCTGGCGGACGCGGCCCGCAAGGGGGGCTTCCTGGCCCTGGAGGCGGCGGAGATCCCCAATACCTTCATGAAGAAGGGCATCGACATGCTGGTGGACGGCCATGACGCCGACGTGGTGCGATCCGTGATGGAGAAGGACATCGAGTTGACCTCGGAGCGCCACGTCATCGCCGTCAAGGTGTTCCGCTCCCTGGGGGATCTCGGCCCCGCCATGGGCATGATAGGTACCCTGGTGGGCCTGGTGGCCATGCTGGCGAACATGAGCGATCCCAAGTCCATCGGCCCTGCCATGGCGGTGGCCCTGTTGACCACCCTCTACGGGGCGATCGAGGCCAACATGATCGCCATCCCCATCGCCGACAAGCTGGAGCTGCGCAGCGGTGAGGAGCAGCTGAGCCGTACCCTGATCCTCGACGCCATCATGGGGATCCAGGACGGCCAGAACCCGAGAGTGATCCAGGCCATGTTGCAGAACTACCTGAATCAGTCCAAACGCAACAACGGGACCGAATAGGAGCGCGCATGGCAAAGTGCAAGTGCCCGCCTCCCGGTCTGCCCGGCTACATGGGGACCTTCGCCGACCTCATGTCCCTGCTGATGTGCTTCTTCGTGCTGTTGCTCTCGTTTGCCGAGATGGACGTGCAGAAGTTCAAGCAGATCGCCGGCTCCATGGAGAAGGCGTTCGGGGTGCAGAACATCCTGGAGGTCAAAGACATTCCCAAGGGGACCTCGGTCATCGCCCAGGAGTTTCGCCCTGGCCGTCCCGAACCGACCCCCATCGACACCATCATGCAGCAGACCATCGACATGACCCAGACCGAGCTGGACTTCCAGCCCGGAGATGCTGACAAGGCCGGGGGGCATGACAAGACCGAGGGACAGCAGAGTGGGGGTGACACCGCCCAGCAGGCCCAGAAGGCGCAGGAGCAGTCCAATACCCTGGCCAAGGCGCTGGCGGAGCAGATGCAGGCCCAGATCCAGGACGGGGCCATCGAGATAGAGGCGCTGGGTCAGCAGGTCATCATCCGGATTCGCGAGAAGGCGGCCTTCCCGGCAGGGTCTGCCTTCCTGCAGCCCCAGTTCTGGCCTGTGATCCGCAAGGTGGCGACCCTGCTCAAGGATGTGCCGGGTGAGATCACCGTCTCCGGCCACTCCGACGATGTCGCCACCGAAGACGAGCTGTTCCAGTCCAACTGGGAGCTCTCATCCCAGCGAGCGGTGGCGGTGGCCCATCAGATGATCAAGGTGCCCGGCTTTGACGGCAACCGGCTGGTGGTGCAGGGTATGGCGGATTCCCAGCCGCTGGTGCCCAACAACAGCCCGGAAAACCGGCGCATGAACCGGCGGGTGGAGATCGCCATCATGCAGGGCAAGCCGACGGTCTCGGCGCCCATCGGGGTTGCGGATCCCAAGTAGCTTTCGCCGGGAAGCGCGATCCCCCTCGCAGGGGCTGACATGGATTTTGTGGCGGCTTCATATTAAGATGCCCCATCCGAACCGACAGCTGCGGCTCTCTTTTGATTGCCGCAGCTTCTCTTTATAAAGCAACCCAGGTTTCGACTATGAATCATACTCCGATGACTGTTCGCGGCGCCGAAAAGCTGCGCCAGGAGCTCGACTATCTCAAGACCGAGCTGCGTCCCCAGATTATCGAAGCGATTGCTGATGCCCGTGAACACGGCGATCTGAAAGAAAATGCCGAATACCATGCCGCCCGCGAGCAGCAGGGGTTTTGTGAAGGCCGCATTCAGGAAATCGAAGGCAAGCTCTCCAACGCTCAGGTGATCGATGTCACCAAGATTGCCAACAATGGCCGCGTCATCTTCGGCGCCACCGTGACCCTGCTCAAGAGCGAGACGGAAGAGGAAGTGGTGTACCGCATCGTGGGTGACGACGAGGCGGACATCAAACAGAACATGATCTCCGTGAACTCGCCCATTGCCCGCGCCCTGATCGGCAAGGAAGTGGACGATGTCGCCATCGTCAAGACCCCTGGTGGTGACGTGGAGTACGAGATCCTGGAAGTCGCCTACCTCTGAGTCTGAGGGGCGGAAGAGACAGGGGAGCCGGGCTCCCCTGTTGCATTTACTCCCCCTGATAGGCCTGGACGAAGGCGTCCTGATGACGCTGGAAGAGCCAGTCCCGCAGCTGTTCCTGATCGTCCTTGTCCAGTCGAAATTGCACGGCCCAGTCATGCTGGCTCTGGTTGGTATCCACATGCCTGATCAGGCTGCCCGTCATCGCCAGGGGGGAGAGCCCCTCGATGCAGAGGGTGCCGTTCAGGGGATCGCCCCTGACCATGGATGCGGGCAGGCCCGCCACTATGAGGCCGCCGAGGGAGAGGCTGTGCACCTCATACTCGGTATCCCCGCTGCGCAGCACAGCGTGCTCTTCGAGGCGCCAGGCGCGCAGATGAGGCGAGCCAAGCTCGGTGATGGTGGGGGCGGCGATGCGCAGTTCGGCGTGGCCCTCCGCGGCCTGGGTGCAGTGCAGCGGAAAACGCAGCTGGTGGCCGGCGATGCGGGCCTCGAGTGTCAAAGGGGTGGCGCGTTGCAGCAGGCTCTGCAGGGGAAGGGGCAGATTGCCTCGCAGGAACTGGCCGGCAGCCTGGTCCTCGCTCTTGCCCAGGTCCCGCAGCATGGCCAGTTCTTCATCGGTGAGAAGCTGATGCTTGTCCATAGTGGGTGTCCGCGACTATTCATCGCAGGTTAAGGGCCTGACGGCTATTTTGGCAAGCGACTTGGGAAGAAGGGGAAATGAAGGAAAGAGCGAATGCTCTTTCCTGTTACTTGCGCGGCAACTGGATTTTGGGTTCTTTGGCCTGACGATAGATGGTCAGTACATGGCCCATGCTCTGTACCTTGATGGCGCCGGTCTCACGGACGATGGCATCCATTACCAGCTGCTTCATCTCACGATCTTCAGACGACACCTTGACCTTGATCAGCTCGTGGTGGTTCAGCGCCAGATCGATCTCGGCCAGCACCCCTTCGGTCAGACCGTGCTGTCCCAGCAGGACGACCGGCTTCAGGCTGTGGGCAAGGCCCTTGAGGTACTGTTTCTGTTTATTGTTGAGAATCATGGCAATTTCTTCATAAGTCAGGGTTGAAAGGGGCGTATTCTACCCCCACTTAGCCCTTAATACTAATAACCCTTGTGGTTTTTTAAAGTCGACAATCATGACCCAGAAAAAACGTTCCCCCAGTTCAACCCGCTGGTTAAAAGAACATTTCGACGACCAATACGTCAAAAAAGCCCAGAAGCTGGGGTTGCGTTCCCGTGCCGTTTTCAAGATCGACGAGATCCAGGGCAAGGACAGATTGCTCAAGCCTGGCATGACGGTGGTGGACCTGGGGGCGGCCCCCGGTGGCTGGTCCCAATTTGCCATCGACCAGGTGGGCGACAAGGGGCGGGTGATCGCCTGCGACATCTTGCCGATGGATTCCATTGCCGGTGTCGATTTCCTGCAAGGGGACTTTCGGGAGGAAACTGTCCTCGGCGCCCTGCTGGAACGCGTCGGCCCGGACAAGGTGGATGTGGTCATGTCTGACATGGCACCCAACATGAGCGGTACCCAGCAGGTGGATCAGGCCCGTGCCATGTATCTGGTCGAGCTGGCGCTGGACATGTGCAATCAGGTCCTGAGCAGTAACGGCAGCTTCGTGGTCAAGGTGTTCCAGGGGGAGGGGTTTGATGCCTATCTCAATGAAATACGTAGACTTTTCTCTGTCGTCAAGATTCGTAAACCCGACTCGTCCCGTGCCCGTTCACGAGAAGTCTACATTGTGGCTACCGGTTTTAAACTGTAGTACCCTAACCCTCATCGTTAACTGTCAGTCTGCGAGGTCATTGATTTGAGTGACATGGCGAAAAACCTAATCCTGTGGCTGGTCATCGCCGTCGTGCTGATGTCGGTGTTCAATAGCTTCAGCCCCAGCGATACCACCAGTCGCCAGCTGGACTATTCCAGCTTCGTGAAAGAAGTGACCCAAGAGCAGATCCGTGAAGTGCGGATGGATGGCAAGGTCATCAATGGCGTCAAGCGCACCGGTGAACGTTTCACTACCATCATCCCTGCGCCGGATCCCCAGCTGCTCAACGACATGCTCAATCACAACGTCAAGGTGATGGGTGAGAAGCCGGAAGAGCCGTCTCTCATCACCTCCATCTTCATCTCCTGGTTCCCGATGCTGCTGCTGATCGGTGTCTGGGTCTTCTTCATGCGTCAGATGCAGGGCGGCGGTGGCAAGGGCGCCATGTCGTTTGGCAAGAGCAAGGCTCGCCTGATGAGTGAAGATCAGATCAAGACCACCTTCGCCGACGTCGCCGGCTGTGACGAGGCCAAGGAAGAGGTCAAGGAGCTGGTCGACTATCTGCGCGACCCGAGCAAATTCCAGAAACTGGGCGGCAAGATCCCGACTGGCGTGCTGCTGGTAGGTCCTCCTGGTACCGGTAAGACCCTGCTGGCCAAGGCCATCGCAGGCGAGGCCAAGGTGCCCTTCTTCACCATCTCGGGTTCCGACTTCGTCGAGATGTTCGTGGGTGTGGGCGCCTCCCGTGTCCGCGACATGTTCGAGCAGGCGAAGAAGTCCTCCCCCTGCATCATCTTCATCGACGAGATCGACGCGGTCGGTCGCCAGCGTGGCGCCGGTCTGGGCGGTGGTCACGACGAGCGCGAGCAGACCCTGAACCAGATGCTGGTCGAAATGGATGGCTTTGAAGGCAACGAGGGCATCATCGTTATCGCCGCCACCAACCGTCCCGACGTACTGGACCCCGCTCTGCTGCGTCCGGGCCGCTTCGACCGTCAGGTGGTGGTCGGACTGCCGGATGTGCGCGGTCGCGAGCAGATCCTGAAGGTACACATGCGCAAGGTGCCACTGGCGGATGACGTCAACCCGGCCCTGATCGCCCGCGGTACTCCCGGTTTCTCCGGTGCGGATTTGGCCAACCTGGTCAACGAGGCTGCCCTGTTCTCCGCACGCGAGAGCCGCCGCGTGGTTTCCATGCTGGAGTTCGAGAAGGCGAAGGACAAGATCATGATGGGGGCGGAACGCCGCTCCATGGTGATGAAGGAATCCGAGAAGGAGATGACGGCCTATCACGAGGCGGGTCACGCCATCATCGGTCGTGTGGTACCGGATCACGATCCCGTCTATAAGGTTTCCATCATTCCGCGCGGCCGCGCGCTGGGTGTGACCATGTACCTGCCGGAGCAGGATCGCTGGAGCCACTCCAAGCAGCACCTGGAGTCCATGATCTCCAGTCTGTACGGCGGTCGTCTGGCGGAAGAGCTGATCTACGGTGCCGAGAAGGTATCGACCGGTGCGTCCAACGACATCGAACGCGCCACCGAGATAGCCCGCAAGATGGTCACCCAGTGGGGCATGTCCGAGCGTCTGGGTCCCATGCTCTACGCGGAAGAGGACGGTGAAGTCTTCCTCGGTCGCAGCATGGCCAAGGCCAAGCACATGTCCGACGACACCGCTCGCATCATCGATGCCGAGGTCAAGCAGGTCATCGATCGCAACTACGATCGTGCCAAGCAGATACTGCTGGACAACATGGATGTGCTGCACACCATGAAAGATGCGCTGATGAAGTACGAGACCATAGACGCCAAGCAGATCGACGATCTGATGGCTCGCCGCGAGGTCCGCGCCCCCAGCAACTGGCACGATGAACACGGTGACACCCCGCAAGGTGGCGCCACTGTGGGCAACGGGTCCGAAGTCAAGGCTCCGGCCGATGACAGCAAGGCGCCACTGAGCGACGTCGACAAGGCGAACGATGTCCCGGCCAAATAAATTGTCATGATCCAAACCCCGGGCTCGCCCGGGGTTTTTCTTTGTGCGGATAGTCAGATGTTCTGATGCAGGTGGATGAAAAGATGCAACTAGACAGCAAGGGGCGCAGCCTCTCTCTGGATCGCCCTCATGTGATGGGCATTCTCAATGTGACGCCGGACTCCTTCTCCGATGGCGGTCGCTTCAAGCGGATCGATCTGGCGCTGGGCCATGCCAGCGAGATGGTGGCCGATGGGGCGACCCTTATCGATATCGGTGGCGAATCGACCCGTCCCGGTGCCCCCGACGTGAGCGAGCAGGAAGAGCTGGACAGGGTCATCCCCGTCGTCGAGCGGATTGTGAAGGAGCTCGATGTGATGGTCTCCCTCGATACCTCCAAGGCGGTAGTGATGGCGGCGGGCTGTGCCGCCGGCGCCCACCTGATCAACGATGTGCGCGCCTTGCAGGAACCGGGAGCGCTTGACGCCGCGGCAGAGGCGGGTGTGCCGGTGTGCCTGATGCATATGAAGGGGCAGCCCAGAACCATGCAGGCAGAGCCCCATTACGACGATCTGGTGGGAGAGGTGAGGGCCTTCTTTGACGAGCGGATCGCAGCCTGCCTGGCGGCCGGGATCCCGCGCGAGCGGTTGTTGCTGGACCCGGGTTACGGCTTTGGCAAGACCCTGGCCCACAACTATCGGCTGCTGGCCGAGCAGCACAAGTTGCTTGATTACGGTTTGCCGCTCTTGGTGGGCATGTCGCGAAAGTCTATGATAGGCAACCTGCTCGGCTGCCCTGTCGATGAACGGCTGGCCGGCAGTCTGGCCTGTGCCCTGATCGGGTTGCAACAAGGGGCCAGGATCATCCGGGTGCACGACGTGCGCGCCACCATGGATGCGCTGCGTGTCGGCTGGATGACCATGACGGGACAAGATTTCGTATCCAAATAGAAAAACGAGAAACAGACAATGACCAGAAAGTATTTCGGCACCGACGGTGTGCGCGGCAAGGTGGGCGAATACCCAATCACCCCGGATTTCGTGATGAAGCTCGGCTGGGCTGCCGGCAAGGTGCTCTCCAAGAAGGGCACCCGCAAGGTGCTGATCGGCAAGGACACCCGCATCTCCGGCTACATGCTGGAGTCGGCGCTGGAGGCAGGCCTCTCCGCCGCCGGTCTCAAGGCCATTCTGATGGGGCCCATGCCCACTCCGGCCGTCGCCTACCTGACCCGCACCTTCCGTGCCGAGGCCGGCATCGTCATCAGCGCATCCCACAACCCCTATTACGACAACGGCATCAAGTTCTTCTCCGCCGACGGCACCAAGCTGCCTGACGACGTCGAGCTGGCCATCGAGGCCGAACTGGATCACGAGCTCAAGTGCGTGGAGTCCGCCGAACTCGGCAAGGCGCAGCGCATCGACGATGCGGCCGGCCGCTACATCGAGTTCTGCAAGAGTACCTTCCCCTCCAACCTGAGCCTGGAAGGGCTGAAGATGGTGGTGGACTGCGGCCACGGTGCAACTTATCACATCGCCCCTTCCGTCTTCCGCGAGCTGGGAGCCGAAGTGATCGCCATCGGTTGCAGCCCTGATGGCCTCAACATCAACGATGGCGTCGGTTCCACCGCACCGGAGGCGCTGGCCGCCAAGGTGCTGGAGTGCAAGGCCGATCTCGGTGTCGCCTTCGACGGTGACGGCGATCGTCTGGTGATGGTGGATGGTACTGGCTACATCATCGACGGGGATGAGATCCTCTACATCATCGCCCGGGATGCGCTGCGCAACGGTCGTCTCAAGGGCGGTGTGGTGGGTACCCTGATGGCCAACATGGGGCTGGAGCTGGCGCTGCAGACCCTCGGCATCCCGTTTGCCCGCGCCAAGGTGGGTGACCGCTATGTGCTGGAGATGATGAACGAGAAGGGCTGGCGCATCGGCGGTGAAAACTCGGGTCACATCATCTGCCTGGATCAGACCACTACGGGGGATGGCATCGTCGCCGCCCTGCAGGTGCTGACTGCGATGCGCACCGCCGAGATGCCGCTGGCCAAGCTGCGCTCCGGCATGAGCAAATTCCCCCAGGTGCTGGTGAATGTGCGCTTCGCCGAAGGCAAGGATCCGCTGGCATCGGACGCCGTTCAGCAGGAAGTAGCCGCGGTGGAGCAGGAGCTGGCCGGACGTGGTCGCGTGCTGCTGCGCAAATCCGGGACAGAGCCGCTGATCCGGGTCATGGTGGAAGGGGAACACGAGCAACAGGTGCGTGACATGGCCACACGCATCGCACAACGGGTCGAATCGGCGTTTTAATGAACAGCCGAGGCGGCTTTTTAGTCGCCTTGGTTGTATCTTGTTCAAACGATTCGAAAATTTGAAAATAGCACTTGTCAGCTGAGCATCCTCTGGATATTATCAGCCCCGCTTTCGCAAGGGAGTTGCCGATGGGACATCGCAAGCCGTTTGTAGCAGCCAACTGGAAGTTACACGGTAGTAGGTCGCAGTTAGAGCAGTTTACTGGTCAGTGCCTAGAGCGCATTGATGAACGAGTAGACGTGGTCTTGTGTCCATCCCATGTGCATCTCGATTTCACGGCCGCTCTGCTCAATGAGCAGAGGGTGATGAAGTTGGGGGCTCAGAATGTGAGTCAGCACAGACAGGGCGCTTACACGGGGGAAGTCTCGTGTGAGATGCTGGTCGAGGCAGGGTGCCAATACGTACTGGTTGGCCACTCCGAGCGCAGGCGTCTCTTTGGTGAGACCAGTTTCATCGTCGCGGAGAAGTTCGCGGCAGTCAGAGCGGCAGGCCTGGTACCCATACTATGTCTGGGTGAGTCAGGGGCGGCGAGGCAGGCAAGAAGAACCTTCGAGGTTATTGCCGAAGAGCTGGACATCGTCATAGAGAAAAATGGCGCGATGGCTTTCGATAATGCTATCATCGCCTACGAGCCGATTTGGGCTGTAGGTACAGGTAAATGCGCCACACCCGAGCAGGCACAAGAGGTTCATTCCTTTATACGCGGTCGCTTGGCGGAGGATACTCCGGTAATAGGTGAGAAAGTCAGAATCATCTATGGTGGGAGCGTGACGCCGGCCAATGCACAGGATTTGTTTGCCCAGCCCGACATAGACGGCGGTCTGATTGGTGGCGCAAGTCTCGATGACAAGGCGTTTTTAGGAATCGTTGAAGCGGCAAAGGGTGCAAGTTAAATGTACGAGATTCTTTTGGTCGTTTATCTGCTGGTATCGCTGGCTCTCATTGGTCTGGTGATGATTCAGCAAGGTAAAGGGGCTGATATGGGCGCCTCCTTCGGCGCAGGGGCATCGAATACCGTATTCGGCTCCGGTGGTTCAGGCAGCTTCCTGACCCGCACAACAGCGATTTTGGCTACTCTGTTCTTCTTGATTAGCTTGGTGCTCGGATCCATGTCGAGCAACAAGGTAAAACAGGGTAGTGAATGGGAAAATCTGCAACAGACCCAACAGGTTGAGCAGAGCAAAGCGCCAGTGAAGAAAGACACTGATGTTCCCGAGTAAGAGTTTTGCCGTGGTGGTGGAATTGGTAGACACGCTATCTTGAGGGGGTAGTGCTCTAGGGTGTGCGGGTTCGAGTCCCGCCCACGGCACCAATTAAGCAGTGAACCCGGGTGACCGGGGTGTTATAGCCAGTCAGTCTTGTGTGATGAGAGTGAAGTGGCTATAATCTCGCACGATTTCGGACGCGGGGTGGAGCAGCATGGTAGCTCGTCGGGCTCATAACCCGAAGGTCGTCGGTTCAAATCCGGCCCCCGCAACCAAATTTCACGCATTTCCTACGCTCAGGAAGGCGGTCGCTGCGAGGCGACAATCAGGGTAAAGCGCCAAGCCCCGATTTGACATCGGGGCTTTTTGTTATGTGCGATTTATTCTGACTTTATTTCTATCTGGGCTATATGCCCTTTTTTTGTTTTTCGGAGGGTGACTTTGGCTACGTTGGAACAACGTTTGACCGATCTGCTCGAGGCTCCTGTCGTTGCCTTGGGTTTTGAACTGTGGGGTATCGAATTTGTTCGTGCGGGCAAACACTCGACCCTGCGCGTTTTCATCGACGCGGAGCAAGGTGTGACGGTGGAAGATTGCGCCGAGGTGAGCCGCCAGGTCGGCGCCATCATGGACGTCGAAGACCCCATCACCGAGGAGTACTACCTTGAAGTCTCCTCCCCGGGTCTGGATCGTCCGCTGTTCAAGGTCGCCCAGTTCGAAAAATACGTTGGCCAGGAGGCGGCGATTTCGCTTCGGATGGCAACAAACAACCGCCGCAAGTTCAAAGGCGTAATCAAAGCCGTGCTGGGGGACATGATCACCCTGACGGTAGATGGTAAGGACGAGGTGTTGGCTTTCACCAATATCCAAAAAGCGAACATAGTGCCGAACTTTGGTTAACGAGGCTATCGGATATGAATAAAGAGATTTTGCTGGTCGTTGACGCAGTGTCCAACGAGAAGGCTGTCCCCCGCGAGAAGATCTTCCAGGCTCTGGAGACTGCGCTGGCGACTGCGACCAAGAAAAAATACGAAGGCGAGATTGAAGTGCGGGTCGAGATCGATCGCAAGACCGGCGACTACGACACCTATCGCCGCTGGGTCGTCATCGCGGATCAGGCTGCGATGGAAAACCCCTACGCCGAGATCACCCTGGAAGCGGCTCAGATCGAGCAGCCGGATATCCAGATTGGCGACTACGTGGAAGATCAGATCGACTCCGTGACCTTCGACCGCATCACCACCCAGACCGCCAAGCAGGTCATCGTGCAGAAAGTGCGCGAGGCCGAGCGCTCCCAGGTCGTCGACCAGTTCAAGGACAAGGAAGGCACTATCATCAGCGGCGTGGTCAAGAAGAGCAACCGCGACAACGTGATCCTGGACTTGGGCAGCAATGCCGAGGCCGTGATCTTCCGCGACGACATGCTGCCGCGCGAGACCTTCCGCCCGGGTGACCGCATCCGCGGCCTGCTGTACGCCGTGCGTCCGGAAGCCCGTGGTTCCCAGCTGTTCGTCAGCCGCTCCAGCCCGGACTTCCTCAAAGAGCTGTTCCGCATCGAAGTGCCGGAGATCGGCGAAGAGATGATCGAAATCATGGGTGCCGCCCGTGACCCGGGTTCCCGCGCCAAGATCGCGGTGAAGACCAACGATCGTCGCATCGACCCGATCGGTGCCTGTATCGGCATGCGCGGTGCCCGCGTTCAGGCGGTTTCCGCCGAGCTGAGCGGCGAGCGCGCCGACATCGTGCTGTACGATGACAACCCGGCCCAGTACGTGATCAACGCCATGGCGCCGGCCGATGTGGCCTCCATCATCGTCGATGAAGACAACCACACCATGGACATCGCCGTGGAAGCCGCCAACCTGGCCCAGGCCATCGGTCGCAACGGTCAGAACGTGCGTCTGGCCTCCCAGCTGACCGGTTGGGAGCTGAACGTGATGACCGTCGAGGACATGCGTGCCAAGCACCAGGCCGAGAACGACCGCATCATGACCCTGTTCACCAGCACCCTGGACATCGACGACGATTTCGCCGGCCTGCTGATGGAAGAGGGCTTCTCCACTCTGGAGGAGATCGCCTTCGTGCCGGTCAACGAGCTGCTGGCCATCGACGGTCTGGACGAAGACATGGTCGAAGAGCTGCGCAAGCGCGCCAAGGATGCCCTGACCACCAAGGCCCTGGCCAAAGAAGAATCCTTTGAAGGTGTCGAACCTTCCGAAGAACTGCTCAATCTGAACGGCCTCGGCCGTGACATGGCGTACGCCCTGGCCGCGCGCGGCATCGGCACCCTGGAAGATTTGGCAGAGCAAGGCATTGATGACCTTGCCGACATCGAAGGGCTGACCGCCGAGAAGGCAGGTGAGCTGATTATGGCTGCTCGCAATATCTGTTGGTTCGGAGAAGAGCAGTCTAGTTAAGATCAAACGGAGGAAAATGAATGGCAGAAGTATCAGTCAAACAACTTGCCACTGACATCGACACACCGGTTGATCGTCTTCTCCAGCAGTTTGTCGATGCCGGTATCAGCAAGAGCAAGGCCGACGACCTGGTCAGCGAGTCCGAGAAGCAGACTCTGCTGGCCCATCTGAAGAAACAGCATGGAGGTGACGAGGTTGCCGCCCCTGCCCGCATGACCTTGCAGCGCAAGACCAAGAGCACCCTGAGTGTTCAAGGTACTGGTGGCAAGAACAAGGAAGTGCAGGTAGAAGTGCGCAAGTCTCGCACCTATGTAAGACGCTCGGCGCTGGAAGATGAACAGCGTCAGGCGGAAGCCGAGGAAAAAGCGCGTTTGGAAGCAGAAGAAAAAGCTCGTCGCGAGGCCGAAGAGAAGGCCCGCCTCGACGCTGAAGAGAAGGCTCGCCGTGAGGCTGAGCAGGCTCGTCGTGAAGCTGAGGAAAAGGCGCGGATCGAGGCACAACAAAAGGCTCGACAGGCTCAACAGCCCGCCAAAGCAGCCAGTAGCACAGCTCAGCAAGAGGCAGAAAAGATGGCCAAGCGCGAAGCAGAAGAACTGAAGCGCCAACAGGAACAGACAGCTTTGCAAAAAGCTGAAGAACTCGCCGCGAAGAAAGCCGAAGAGGCTCGTCTCATGGCGGAACAGAATGCGGCCCGCTGGGCCGAGGAAGAGGCGGCTCGTGCCAAAGAGAGCAGCGATTACCATCTGACCACCAACAAGCACGCGCAAGCGGCGGAAGATGAGCTGGATCGCAAGGAAGAGACCAGCCGTCGCACGGCTGCCGCTGCCAAGGCGCCGAAGAAGGTCGGCCGTCGCGAAGACGATCGCAACGACCGCAACTCCCGCGATCCGCGTGCTCGCAAGGGCAAGCGTGGCAAGATGGCCATGCCGAACGCCATGAAGCACGGCTTCAACAAGCCGGCGGCCGTGGTCAACCGCGATGTCGTCATCGGCGAGACCATCACAGTGGCGGAACTCGCCAACAAGATGGCCGTCAAGGGTGTCGAAGTCATCAAGGTGATGATGAAGATGGGTGCCATGGCCACCATCAACCAGGTGATCGACCAGGAGACCGCCCAGCTGGTCGCCGAGGAGATGGGTCACAAGGTGGTGCTGCGCCGCGAGAACGAGCTGGAAGAGGCGGTACTTAGCGATCGTGACGAGACCTCCGAAGCCAAGCCGCGCGCCCCTGTCGTGACCATCATGGGTCACGTCGACCACGGCAAGACCTCCCTGCTGGACTACATCCGCAAGGCCAAGGTTGCCGCGGGCGAAGCCGGCGGCATCACCCAGCACATCGGTGCTTACCACGTCGAAACCGACAGTGGCATGATCACCTTCCTGGATACCCCGGGTCACGCGGCGTTCACCTCCATGCGTGCCCGTGGTGCCAAGGCGACCGACATCGTGGTACTGGTAGTGGCTGCCGATGACGGCGTCATGCCGCAGACCATCGAAGCGATCCAGCACGCCAAGGCCGCAGAAGTGCCCCTGGTCGTTGCGGTCAACAAGATCGACAAGCCGGAAGCGGATCCCGATCGCGTCAAGACCGAGCTGGCCCGTTACAACGTCATGTCGGAAGACTGGGGTGGCGACTGCCAGTTCGTGCACGTCTCCGCCAAATCCGGTCAGGGCATCGACGACCTGCTGGAGGCCATCCTGATCCAGGCTGAAGTGCTGGAGCTGAAGGCCGTGGTCGACGGCATGGCCAGCGGCGTCGTGATCGAGTCCTTCCTGGACAAGGGCCGTGGCCCGGTTGCTACCGTGCTGGTGCAGGAAGGTACTCTGCGTCAGGGCGACATCGTGCTGTGCGGTCTGGAGTACGGCCGTGTGCGCGCCATGCGTGACGAACTGGGTCGCGAGATCAAGGAAGCGGGTCCGTCTTTGCCGGTCGAGATCCTCGGACTGTCCGGTGTGCCGTCTGCCGGTGACGAAGCCACCGTCGTGCGTGACGAGAAGAAGGCCCGCGAAGTGGCACTCTATCGTCAGGGCAAGTTCCGCGAAGTCAAGCTGGCTCGCCAGCAGAAGGCCAAGCTGGAGAACATGTTCGCCAACATGACCGAGGGCGAAGTGTCCGAAGTGAACGTGGTGATCAAGGCCGACGTACAGGGTTCCGTGGAAGCGATCTGCGACGCTTTGGTCAAGCTCTCCACCGAAGAGGTGAAGGTGAAGATCGTCGGCTCCGGCGTGGGTGGCATCACCGAGACCGACGCCACCCTGGCTGCCGCGTCCAGCGCCATCCTGGTGGGCTTCAACGTCCGTGCCGACGCCTCTGCCCGCAAGGTCATCGAGGCCGAGAGCCTGGATCTGCGCTACTACTCCGTCATCTATGACCTGCTGGACGAAGTGAAGCAGGCCATGAGCGGCATGCTGGCCCCCGAGTACCGTCAGGAGATCATCGGTCTGGCGGAAGTGCGCAGCGTCTTCAAGTCGCCGAAGTTTGGCGCCGTGGCCGGCTGTATGGTCACCGAAGGTGTGGTCAAGCGTTCCAACCGCATTCGCGTTCTGCGCGACAACGTGGTTATCTACGAAGGCGAGCTGGAATCCCTGCGTCGCTTCAAGGATGACGTCAACGAAGTCAAGAACGGCTACGAGTGCGGCATCGCGGTCAAGAACTACAACGACGTGCGCGAAGGCGACCAGATCGAAGTTTACGAGACCGTTGAAATCCAGCGGACTCTGTAAGCCGAGCGTTATACAAAATAGGGGGCCGCGGCCCCCTTTTATCGCAGGATAGAATATGGCCAGAGAATTCAGCCGGACCCGTCGGGTCGGGCAGCAGATCCAGCGTGAAATCGCGCTGATCCTGCAGCGCGAGGTGAAAGACCCGCGCATCGGCATGGTGACGGTTTCCGATGTGGAAGTGTCCAAGGATCTGAACTATGCCAAGATTTACGTCACCTTCTTGCAACTGGAGAACGATGCCGAGCGCATCGCGGAAGGGCTCAAGGGCCTGACCGAAGCCGCCGGCTACATCCGCAGCCTGCTTGGCAGCGCCATGCGCCTGCGGGTGGTGCCGGAGCTGCGTTTCTACTATGACCAGACCCTGGTCGAGGGGATGCGCCTCTCCAACCTGGTGACCAACACTGTGCGGGAAGACAAGCGCCGCATGACCGAAGCCGGTCGTGACGAGAGCGATGCCGCACCGGATGACACTACTGAGGACAAAGCCTGAGATGTCTCGAAGACGTCGTTTCAAGGGCCGTGACGTGCACGGCATCCTGCTGCTGGACAAACCCACCGGCCTGACCTCCAACGATGTGTTGCAGAAGGTCAAGCGGATCTACAACGCCGCCAAGGCCGGCCACACCGGCGCCCTGGATCCCCTGGCGACCGGCATGTTGCCGATCTGCCTGGGGGAAGCCACCAAGTTCTCCCAGTACCTGCTGGAAGCGGACAAGCGCTACGAGGTGACCGCCAAGCTCGGCGAGCGTACCAACACCAGCGACTCCGACGGCGAGGTGGTCTCCACCCGGCCGGTGAACCTGGCGGTGGGCACCCTGATCGAGGCGCTGGACCAGTTCCGCGGCCCCATCATGCAGGTGCCGTCCATGTACTCCGCTCTCAAGCACAACGGCCGTCCGCTCTACGAGTACGCCCGCGAGGGCATCGAGATCGAGCGGGAAGCCCGTCCCATCACCATCTTCGAGCTCAAACTGCTGAGCTTCGAGGGGGATGAGGTGCGTCTCGAGGTGCACTGCAGCAAGGGCACCTACATCCGCTCCCTGGTGGACGATCTCGGCGAGGTGCTGGGCTGTGGCGCGCACGTCACCCAGCTGCGCCGCACCCGGGTGGCCAGCTACCCGTACGAGCGGATGCTGACCCTGGAGCAGCTCGAGTGCATCTTCGAGCAGGCCAAGGCGGAGAGCATCCCGCCGCGGGAGCAGCTGGATCCCCTGCTGCTGCCGATGGATACCGCCGTGGCCTCCCTGCCCGAGGTGAACATGCAGGTGGCGGTGGCCGCCTACGTGAACCAGGGCCAGGCCGTTCAGGTGGCGGGGGCGCCGCAGAGCGGCCAGGTCCGCATGACGGTCGGCCCGGAACGCGAGTTCATCGGGGTGGGCGAGATCGACGACGAGGGGCGCGTGGCGCCCAAGCGTCTGGTGCGCTATCACGACGAACACGACGAGGAGTGATCCTCAGGCGGTATCGAGGCGTGTTGGCCGTTGTGCCTCTTTCCCGTTGCGAAAAGTGACGGGGGCGATTATGATACCGCCCTCATTTCACGGCTGAATTAGAGATTGGCTGTGGACCTTTAAACACT
The DNA here is from genome assembly GCF_033348475.1 of Aeromonas sp. XH. Classification (NCBI taxonomy): domain Bacteria; kingdom Pseudomonadati; phylum Pseudomonadota; class Gammaproteobacteria; order Aeromonadales; family Aeromonadaceae; genus Aeromonas; species Aeromonas sp. XH. The sequence continues at coordinate 1,022,882 of NZ_CP137630.1, forward strand.
CTACTGGAGTAACATCATGTCTCTAAATGCTGAGATCAAAGCGCAAATCGTTGCCGACAACGCTCGTGGCGCCAACGACACCGGTTCCCCCGAAGTGCAGGTTGCCCTGCTGACTGCCCAGATCAACCATCTGCAAGGTCACTTCAAGGAGCACGCCAAGGATCACCACGGTCGTCGTGGTCTGCTGCGCATGGTTTCCCAGCGCCGCAAGCTGCTGGACTACCTGAAGCGTAAAGATTCCGAGCGTTATGCCGCTCTGATCGCCAAGCTGGGTCTGCGTCGTTAATCGACCATCAGATTTCGCGAAAAAGGGGAACCGTGAGGTTCCCCTTTTTTATGGCCCGTTTCAAACGGGATGCAGGCCGTTGCCTGCCTCACAGAATTAACGTCCGCGCTTACCTTTTGATGCGAATCAAGTATACTTGCACGCGAATTTAAAGCGCCAAATTGTTAAAAGGAAATTCACGTGAATCCTATTGTAAAGTCATTCCAGTACGGTCAACACACCGTCACACTGGAAACCGGTGTGATGGCCCGTCAAGCCACTGCGGCCGTCATGGTCAGCATGGACGATACCTGTGTCTTCGTGACCGTCGTAGGCAAGAAAGAGGCCGATCACGGCCGTGATTTCTTCCCGCTGACCGTCAACTATCAGGAGCGTACCTATGCTGCTGGTCGTATCCCGGGTGGTTTCTTCCGTCGTGAAGGCCGTCCGAGCGAGGGTGAAACCCTCATCTCCCGTCTGATCGACCGTCCCATCCGTCCGCTGTTCCCGGAAGGCTTCCTCAATGAGGTTCAGGTGGTTGCCACCGTCATGTCCGTGAACCCGGCCGTTTCCCCCGACATCGTTGCCATGATCGGTGCCTCCGCGGCGCTGGCCATCTCCGGCATCCCGTTCGGCGGCCCGATCGGTGCAGCCCGCGTGGGTTACATGAACGGCCAGTACGTGCTGAACCCGACCACCACCGAACTGCCTCAGAGCGATCTGGACCTGGTGGTTGCCGGTACCGCCAACGCCGTGCTGATGGTGGAATCCGAAGCGGCCATCCTCTCCGAAGAGGTGATGCTGGGCGCCGTGGTCTACGGTCACGAGCAGATGCAGGCCGTGATCAACGCCATCAACGAATTCGCTGCCGACGTCGGCACCAAGCCGTGGGATTGGACACCGCCTGCCGTCAACGAAGCACTGAAGGCCAAGGTGGCCGAGCTGGCGACAGCTGAACTGGGTGAAGCCTACCGCATCACCGAGAAGGCCGTGCGTTACGAAACCATCGCCGCCATCAAGGGCCGCGTGGTCGAGCAGGTCATCGCCTCCGGCGTGGAAGAAGATGCCAAGAAGATCGGCGAGGAGTTCCACAGCCTGGAAAGCCGCATCGTTCGTGGCCGCGTTGTTCGCGGTGAGCCGCGCATCGATGGTCGCGATCCCGAGATGATCCGCGCCCTGTCCGTCGCCACTGGCGTACTGCCGCGTGCCCACGGCTCCGCCTTGTTCACCCGTGGTGAAACCCAGGCCATGGTCGTTGCCACCCTGGGTACCGAGCGTGACGCCCAGAACATCGACGAGCTGACCGGCAACCGCGCCGATCGCTTCATGCTGCACTACAACTTCCCGCCATACTGCGTCGGTGAGACCGGCATGATGGGCAGCCCGAAGCGCCGCGAAATCGGTCACGGCCGTCTGGCCAAGCGCGGCGTTGCCGCTGTGATGCCGAGCGCCGACGAGTTCCCGTACGTGGTACGCGTGGTCTCTGAAATCACCGAATCCAACGGCTCCTCCTCCATGGCCTCCGTCTGTGGTTCCTCCCTGGCGCTGATGGATGCCGGTGTGCCGATCAAGGCCTCCGTCGCCGGTATCGCCATGGGTCTGGTGAAGGAAGAAGAAGGTTTCGTCGTGCTGTCCGACATCCTGGGTGACGAAGATCACCTGGGCGACATGGACTTCAAGGTTGCCGGTACCACCGAAGGTGTGACCGCCCTGCAGATGGACATCAAGATCGAAGGCATCACCAAGGAGATCATGGAGATTGCCCTGAAGCAAGCTCGTGGTGCTCGCCTGCACATCCTGAAGGTGATGGACGAAGCCATCCAGGCACCGCGTGCCGAGATCTCCGATTTCGCCCCGCGCATCCACACCATCAAGATCAACCCGGAGAAGATCAAGGACGTCATCGGCAAGGGTGGCTCCGTGATCCGCGCGCTGACCGAAGAGACCGGCACCAACATCGAGCTGGATGACGACGGTACCGTCCGCATCGCCGCCGTCGACGGTGAAGCCGCCAAGGAAGCGATCCGCCGTATCGAGGCCATCACCGCCGAGATCGAAGTGAACCGCATCTACGAAGGTAAGGTTGTCCGTCTGGCCGACTTCGGTGCCTTCGTCAACATCCTGCCGGGCAAGGACGGTCTGGTGCACATCTCCCAGATCACCGATGCGCGCGTGCAGAACGTGGCCGACTACCTGAAGATCGGTGACGTGGTGAAGGTAAAGGTACTGGAAGTGGACCGTCAGGGCCGCGTGCGTCTCTCCATCAAGGAAGCGAACGCCCCGACCGAAGCCGCTGCCGCTCCGGCCGCCGCCGCCGTTGCCGTGGAAGAACCGGCTGCCGAATAAGCCGCCGCTTGCTGAAAAAGCCGACCTCAGGGTCGGCTTTTTGTTGTCTGGCATCCGGCGATCCCGTCGGCGAGGTGCCTTGTTCCTTTTGGCGCCACTTGCTATAAGGGGCGACCCGCCTCTCGATTGTCAAAAGGAAGTGCAACATGTCATGGGCCTCTCTCAGGCAGTTTACCCCCCTGGTCTGGATCGTCATCCTGGGCACCTTCATGGTGCGCACCACCTTCTTCATGGTCTGGCCCTTCCTCTCCATCCTGCTCTACCGTGACTACGGCCTGTCGGCGACCCTGATAGGGGCCATCCTGGGGGCGACGGCGGCTCTCTCCACCCTGGTGAGCTTCTATGGTGGCTGGTTGTCGGACAAGTGGGGGAGGCGCAACATCTTGCTGTTTGGCTGCCTGATATCGGCCTCGAGCGTGGCCTTGCTCGGCCTCTCCCATCAGGTGGTCTGGCTGGCGGTCGGGGTGATCGGCAGCGGCCTCTCCTACGGGCTCATCGACTCCCCCGGCAAGGCGCTGATGGCCGACAGCCTGGCCGAGCCCAAGGCCCGCGAACTGGCGCTGCACCTGCGCTACTTCCTGCTGAACCTGGGGGCCGCCATAGGTCCCCTGCTCGGGGTCACCTATGGCCTGAGCGCGCGGCAGGAGACCTTCCTGCTGCTCAGCACCAGCTACCTGCTGCTCGGCGCTATCTTCGTCACCGGCTTTCGGCTGGCCGGTTGTCAGGCAAGCCAGGCGGCCGGTCCCGGCATGCGCACCGTGTTGCGGGTGCTCTGGCAGGACAGGGGCTTCCTGCTGCTGACCCTGGCGAACCTGCTGCTGATGCTGGTCTATGCCCAGTTCGAATCCCCCCTCATCCAGTACCTGACCCGTTCGGGCACACCCGAGGTGGAGCGGCTCATCGGCTGGCTGGTCACCGCCAATGCGTTGACCATAGTGATACTGCAGTTCCCCCTGCTGCACCTGACCGCGGGTTGGCCCACCCGGCGCAGGCTGCAACTCGGGGTGGCGCTGTTTCTCGGAGCCCAGTTGCTGTTTGCGCTGGGGGATACCGCCATCTGGTGGCACTGGATAGTGGCCGTGGTCCTCTTGAGCGTCGGGGAGTGCATCCTGTTCCCCTTGCTCAACGTGCTGATCGATCAGATGGCGCCGAGCCACCTGAAGGGCAGCTACTTCGGAGCGGCCTCCATGTCCGGGCTCGGGGTCGCCATGGGGGCCCTGCTGGGGGGCTGGATACTGGCCCACTGGGGAGGCGCCACCCTCTACGCCCTGATGGCGCTGCTCTGCCTGATGATCCTGATGCTCTATGGCCTGAGCACCCGGATCCCGCGACCCACGCTGGCCCGGGCCGGTACCTGATGGCTAGAAGGTCAGCACCTTGTCGGCGGCCAGGGTCCACTGGGCCAGCAGGGGCAGGGTGCCTATCTCGATGCCCTCGATGAGGGGCAGAGGGGTGATGCCACGGGCGTCGGTGCAGCTCTTGCACAGCCGGATCTGGGTGCCCTGTGCCAGCAGGATCTCCAGCATCTGGCGCAGGTTGTAGCCCTCGGCCGGGCTCTGTCCTGCCAGGGCGGCGCCGACCGCATCCGACATCAGGAAGAGTTTCAGGTCTGTCTTCTCCTGCTCCTGGAGGGCAATCCCGAGGCGAAGGGCATTGAACAGGGACTCGCTGCCATAGGGGGCGCCGTTGGCGACGATGAGGATCTGCGGTTTCATGGGACTCTCCTGGGTTAAAGGGGCATTGTAGCGCCACCCGGATGACACTGGCTTGATGCAGTGCAAACTCTGTCGTAGCCCGGGTTCCCGCGTCTTGACCTCGCGGGATGAGTCAGGTCTCATGGGCGGCCATCCAGTATGACAGAGCAAAGAGGTCGTTATGTGGAAGATCGCCGGAATAGGCTTGTTGCTGTTGGCCGGGCAGGCCTATGGCACTGAAAACGTCGGCTGCAAGGCCAGACATCAGGCGGTGACCGAGCAGCTCGCGTTCGCCAGGGCGCACGACAACGCAGAGCGGGTTGCCGGGTTGGAGCAGGCCCTGCGCAACATCGAGACCCACTGTACCGATGCCGGGCTCCTTGAGGATCAGCAGCAGAAGGTGGCCAAGCAGAAGGCCGAGGTGGAAGAGCGGCTGGCGGATCTGCAGAGTGCGCGGGTGGCGGGTAAACCGGACAAGATCGCCAAGAAGCAGGCAAAGCTGGAAGCGTCCCAGGCCGAGCTGCTGGAGGCCCAACGGGAACTCGAGGCGCTGCAGAAACTGGTCAAGCCCTGAGGGGAGGGCAGCGCAATAGAAAAAGCCGGGCATGCCCGGCTTTTTCTATGTTTGGAGAATGGACTCAACGAGCGGCAGGCGCTACTGCCTGTGCATCCTGACGAATTTGTCCAGCAACTGATCCTCGGTCTCCACGTGGGCGGGATCCCGGAGGATGCAGTCCATAAGCAGCAGACGCAGGCACTACTGCCTGTGCATCCTGACGAATTTGTCCAGCAACTTATCCTCGGTTTCCACGTGGGCGGGATCCCGGAGGATGCAGTCCATAAGCAGCAGACGCAGGCACTACTGCCTGTGCATCCTGACGAATTTGTCCAGTAACTGCTCTTCGGTCTCCACATGGGCGGGATCCCAGATGATGCAGTCGATGGGGCAGACGCTGATGCAGGTGGGCTTCTCATAGTGGCCGACGCACTCGGTGCAGCGATCCGGGTCGATCTCGTAGATCTTGGTCCCCAGGCTGATGGCCTGGTTCGGACACTCCGGATCGCACATGTCGCAGTTGATGCACTTGTCGGTGATGAGCAGCGCCATCTCAGGCCGCCGAGTGGGGCTGACGGGTATCCTCGCGCTCGCCGAGGTTGCGCAGCAGGATGCCGTAGTTCACGTCCACTTCCTTCGGTACCGGCACATAGACCACGTGGCCGTTGCCCGGCGCGGTGTCGATGAGCTCGCCCTTGCGGTTCTGCATCTGCTCCAGGTTGAAGCTGAGGTTGCCTTGCGGGGTCATCAGCTCCAGGCTGTTGCCCAGCAGGAACTTGTTCTTCACCTCGACCTCGACCATGTCACCGTTGCGACCGGTGATCTCGCCGACGAACTGCTGGGTGTCGGAGACGGAGTAGCCGTAGTCGTAGTTCTGGTACTCGCTGTGGTTGTGGCGGCGCAGGAAGCCCTCGGTGTAGCCGCGGTGGGCCAGGTTCTCGAGGGTGCCCATCAGGGTGGGATCGAACGGCCGGCCGGCCACCGCATCGTCGATGGCCTTGCGATAGACCTGGGCGGTGCGGGCGCAGTAGTAGAAGGACTTGGTACGGCCTTCGATCTTGAGGGAATGGACGCCCATCCTGGTCAGGCGCTCCACGTGCTCGACGGCGCGCAGGTCCTTGGAGTTCATGATGTAGGTGCCGTGTTCGTCCTCGAAGGCGGTCATGAACTCGCCGGGACGGTTGGACTCCTCCAGCAGCACCAGGGCGTCGCTCGGCTTGCCGGCCCCCAGGGTCGGATCCACCTTTTGCACGGCGATGGGCTCCTGGCGGTGGACGATCTGGCCCACGTCATCTTCCTTGCCCTCGTGGACCTTGTACTCCCAGCGGCAGGAGTTGGTGCAGGTGCCCTGGTTGGGGTCGCGCTTGTTGATGTAGCCGGAGAGCAGGCAGCGGCCCGAGTAGGCCATGCACAGGGCGCCGTGGACGAAGACTTCCAGCTCCATCTCCGGCACCTGCATGCGGATCTCCTCGATCTCGTCCAGCGACAGCTCTCGGGAGAGAATGACCCGGGTCAGGCCCATCTGATGCCAGAACTTCACCGTGGCCCAGTTGACCGCGTTGGCCTGCACCGACAGGTGGATCGGCATCTCGGGGAAGGCCTCGCGCATCATCATGATGAGACCGGGGTCGGACATGATCAGTGCGTCCGGTTTCATCTCCACCACGGGGCGCATGTCGCGGATGAAGGTCTTGAGCTTGGAGTTGTGGGGCTGGATGTTGGCCACCACATAGAACTGCTTGCCCAGGGCATGGGCCTCGTTGATGCCGAGCTGCAGATTCTCGTGATCAAATTCGTTGTTGCGTACCCGCAGGCTGTAGCGGGGCTGACCCGCGTAGACGGCGTCGGCGCCATAGGCATAGGCGTAACGCATGTTCTTGAGGGTCCCGGCGGGGGAGAGCAATTCTGGTCTGAACATGTTGGACTCTTTGTCTGATTGCAAATCAGGACGGCGCCACCTGATGGCGTCGTATGGATTAATCGGCATGGCGCGACCGTACTCGACGCACCGCCTCCGATCGGACTACACCAGGGAACGAGATGGTTCGATACTCCTGATACAGAGGGTGCGAGATTGTACTCGTGACCGGCCCTTCATGCAATTTGGGGAGGGGCAGCCAGGCCGCCGACCTGTTCATTTTATGCTCATAAGAGCGATGTTAGGGTGTCAGCAAGCCGGGAGGGGCGGTCGCTGGGGAGGGAATGGATCTTTTCCGCGAAAAAGCCCATCTCCAAGTTGAAATTTTGCCCTACTCGGGAAAGAATGCGCGCTCGGTTATTGGTCTCGGGTGACGCGTCACAGAACAAGCCGAGGATGAGCAGGCCAAAGGCCCACAGGTACAGGAAACCATACAGGAATTTTATGAATCCCCTTCGCATTGCCGCTTCGGCCCTTTTTTGCACTCTGACCCTGGTCAGCCAGCAGGCTGCTGCCGTTGAATACGTGCTGCCCGCCGCGAACAGCCGCCTGATCGGCGAGAACCAGGAGTACGTGGTCCCCGCGGACAACCGTCCGCTGGAGCAGATTGCCGCCGACTTCCAGCTGGGTCTGACCAACATCATGGAAGCGAACCCGGGCGTCGACCCCTACCTGCCGACGCCGGGCAGCAAGCTGGTCATTCCCCATCAGCTGATCCTGCCGAATGCGCCGCGCGAGGGGATCGTCATCAACGTGGCCGAGATGCGCCTCTACTACTACCCCAAGGGCAAGAACGTGGTGCAGGTGCTGCCCATCGGGATCGGCCAGCTGGGGGTCAACACCCCGGAGAACTGGATCACCAAGGTGGAGCGCAAGCGCGCGAACCCGACCTGGACCCCGACCGAGAACATCCGTCGCCGCTACGCCGCCCAAGGCAAGACCCTGCCCGCAGTCTGGCCGGCCGGTCCTGACAACCCCATGGGTCTGCACGCCCTCTACATCGGCAACCTCTACGCCATCCACGGTACCAACGCCACCTTCGGCATCGGTCTGCGGGTGAGCAGCGGCTGCGTGCGCCTGCGCGCCGACGACATCAAGTACCTGTTCGACAACGTGCCGGTCGGCACCCGCGTCCAGTTCGTGAACCAGCCGGTCAAGACCACGGTCGAACCGGATGGCGGTCGCTACATGGAAGTGCACGAGCCGCTGTCGCGCACCGAGGAGGAGTTCAACTCCACCGCCGCCGTGCCGCTGCCCATGACCCCGGCCACCACCCGTTTCATCGCCCACGCCGAGAGCGACTCCAACGTGGTCAAGCAGGTGCTGGAACAGCGCACCGGCATGCCGACCCGTCTCAATCCAGAGGCGTAATGGCTGGCAGTGCAGTTAAACAACAACGGCGACCCCAGGGTCGCCGTTGTTCTTTCTGCCCGCCCGTCAGGCGGCTGGCGGGGCATAGAGGGCCAGCCAGTTCCCTTCGGTATCTTCGATGATGACCCGGGAGCCATGGCCGCTGCCGATGCTGTGCAGGGGTTCGAGCACCCGCCCGCCGAGCCGGGGCACCAGCTGCTCCGCCTCCTGCAGCCTGTCACCGAGGGAGAGATAGATGAGGGGGCCGGCGCCGCCGGGCTGGTGGTATTTGTCCATGGGGCCGAGGCAGGCCGCCGCGTTGTTGCCGTCGTAGCGCAACATGGCATAGCGCATCTCCTCCTCCTGGATGGGGGTGACCTGCACATCGAGCAGGGCCGAGTAGAAGTCCATGGCGCGATCCAGATCCCGTGTCGGAATGTCGGCCCAGACCAGGGTGTTGTCCATCGTCGTATTCTCCAGAGATTCCCGGCCAATGCGGCCGGTGGCTCTTTGAGGTTAGGAGTGGCCAATACGCGGTGCCAGAGGCAAAAAAACGGCGCCATCAGGCGCCGTTTTCAGTTGCAGGAAACCAGGGGTTTGTCCATGTCATTCAGCTATTTACCTGCGATGCTCAAGCCGCCGAAGCGGATCTGCGGGGCATAGAACTCCTTGCCGTCGTCGTGGTGCAGCAGGTTGCCGACCGCCTCCAGCTCACCCAGCAGGCGATAGAAGTTGCCCGCCACCGTGATGCCGCGCACCGGCGCCACCCGCTCCCCGTCCCGGCACAGGAAGCCGGAGGCGCCGAACGAGAAGTCGCCGCTCACCGCGTCGGCCCCGGAGTGCAGGCCGTCGAGCTTGACCAGCTCCAGGTACTCGCCGCTTTGCACCTCGCCCTCGCCGTGGGGGCCGAGCCCGAACACCAGGTGGCGCGGGCTCACGTCCAGGGCGCTGCGGGCGCTGCGGGCCGCCGCACCGTTGCTCGTCACGCCGAAGTGGCGGGCGGTGGCGCTGTTATGCAGCAGGGTCTTGAGCTCCCCTTCACCGATGAGCAGCAGATCCGAGGTGGCGGCCCCTTCGCCGTCGAACGCCTTGATCTTCATGCCCCCCGGCATATGGACCCGGCTCTCCAGGGTGAGCCAGCGTGACGCCACGCTCTGGCCCACCTTGCTGCGCCAGGGGTTGATCCCCTGCTGGGCCCACTTGCCGGACAGCGCCGACTGGAAGCAGCCAAACAGGCTGGCCAGGCAGTTGGGGCTGAAGATGACGCTGTAGCGACCGCTCGGCACCGCCTCACCCATCAGCAGGCCATCGGCCACGGCATGGATCTGCGCGATGAGGGGCGCCGGGTCCAGCTCGTCGAAGCGGCGGCCGTACAGCCCCTGGTAGTGCATGGACTGGCGGCCGCCCCGCTCGATCAGGGCCGAGCTGTGGCAGCCGACGCTGAATTCCTGGTGCTGGCAGAACGAGCCCTGGCTGTTGGCGAGCCACAGCCGGCTCTCCCCCTCGAAGAAGCCGTTGTAGGGGGCTCCGGTCACGTCCGGCAGGGCCAGCATGTCGGACTCGAGGCGCAGGGCCAGGGCGATTTTCTCTTCCACCGCCGTGGTGTCGGGCTGGCATATCTCGGCGCAGTCGGTGGCGAGCCTGCTCTGCTGCACTGTGATGCGCTGGTCCGGGTCCACCTGGGCGAAGCGGCTGGCATCGAGCGCATCCTGCACCATGGCATCCAGGGCGGCCTCATCGAGGGCCTCCGAGTAGGCGATGCCGACCCGGCCCTCTTTTATCAGCCGAATGCCGATCTGCTGGCTGCTGGTGACCTTGTATTCGCTGAGCTCGCCCTTGTCGGCCTTGAGGGAGAAGGCCCTGTCCTGGTTGGCGATGACGTCCGCCTCGGCACCGAGATCGGCGACCTTGTCCAGCAGGCGGGCAAGCAGTTGGTTCATGTCGAGCTGGCTCATCAGGCGTTCCCTCCCACCAGGATGTTGTCCACCTTGAGTGGCGGCTGCCCGACCGAAGCCGGGATGGAGCCGGAGACAGATCCGCACATGCCGGCGGAGAGGGCCAGATCGCGCCCCACCATGGAGATCTCCTTGAGCACCTGGGGGCCCGTGCCGATCAGGGTCGCCGACTTCAGCGGTCTGGTTATTTTGCCTCCCTCGATAAGGTAGGCCTCCTGCACGTTGAAGTTGAACTCGCCGGTGCCGGGCTGCACCGAGCCGCCCCCCATCCGCTTGGCATAGATGCCGTGCTCCACGGTCGCCAGCATCTCGTCCAGGCTGTGGTTGCCCGGCTCGATGTAGGTGTTGCGCATGCGCGAGGCCGGGGCGAACTTGTAGGATTCGCGCCGTCCGGAACCGGTGCGGGCGTAGCCGGTGCGAAGGGATCCCATCCTGTCCACCAGGAAGCCGGTCAGCACCCCGTCCTTGATGAGCTGGGTGTGCTGGGTCGCCATCCCCTCGTCGTCGACGTTGATGGAGCCCCAGGCGTTGCCCTGCAAGCCCTCGTCCACCGCGCTGACCGCGGGGTTGGCGATGAGCTGGCCCATCTTGTCGTGGAACACGGACGCCTTCTTGGCCACCGAGGTGGTCTCCAGCAGGTGGCCGCACGCCTCGTGGAAGATGACGCCGCCAAAGCCGCTCTCCATGATGACCGGCAGGGTGCCGCTCGGGCAGGGGGCGGCACCCAGCTTCACCAGCGCCTGGCGGGTGGCGGTGAGGGCCAGCTCGCGGGGATCCACGCCTGCGGCGTGCTCCCACCCCTTCATGGCGCCGGGGGCTTCATAGCCCACGCTCTGCTCGCCTCCGTCCAGGGCGATGGTCTGGGCCATGATGCGGTTGTAGTGGCGGCGATCGGCCACCTGTACCCCTTCGCTGTTGAAGATCTCCACCTCCTGCTCCCAGCCCAGCACATTGCCGGAGAACTGGCTCACCTTGTCGCTCTCGGCGCGGGCCGCGGCGTCCATGGCGTGCAGGTAGGCGATCTTCTGCTCCAGCAGCTTGTCGGCCGACAGGGGCAGGGCGATCGGGTTGCGATCGGTCAGGCGGGTGAAATCGAAGGCGGTGGCGGTCACCACGGGGTCACGCCTGTCTTTGGCCGCCAGCAGGGTGACGATGCGCAGGAGCTCGTTGCGATCGGCCAGGTTGGTGTAGCCGTAGAGCACCTTGTGGCCGTAGCACAGGCGTACGCCGATGCCGAAGTCGAGGCCGCCGCTGATGTTCTCTATCTGGCTGGAGAGCAGGCTGAGCTGGCTGCGGCGCTTGCGCTCCACAAACAGTTCGGCGAAGTCGGCACCCAGTGCCAGGGCGTGATCGAGCACGTCGCGGGCGATGGCGGGGGCCAACAGGGAGAATGAAGTCATAGAATATCCTTTTCTGGTCTGTCCGTTTGCTTCCGACACCCGGCTTTAGGTTGTTATAGGGTGTCGAACCCATTGTTGCAGACCAGAGGCCAAAAGTCGCTATAGCGTCAGGCGATGATACCAAACGAGAAAATCGGTGCGATTTATGCGCCCGGTTACCCGAAATCGGGCCACCGGCAGTGGGATTAGAGCCGTTCGTGGGTCTCGTCGAGGGTCAGGCCGACGACAAGATGATGGCCATCGTCGATCCGTATCCAAGGGGTCATCGAGCATGCAAGCTACCAGGATCAGAGCTGCTCGTGGATCTCGCTTAATATCTGGTCGACCCACTGCTCGATGCGGGATGCGATCTGGTCGTACTGGTTGGCATCGTCGAGGGTCAGACCGACGACAAGAGGATGGCCATCGTCGATCCGTATCCAAGGGGTCATCGAGCATGCAAGCTACCAGGATCAGAGCTGCTCGTGGATCTCGCTTAATATCTGGTCGACCCACTGCTCGATGCGGGATGCGATCTGGTCGTACTGGTTGGCGTCGTCGAGGGCCAGGCCGACGACAAGATGATGGCCATCGTCGATCCGTATCCAAGGGATCATCGAACATGCAAGTTTCCTGGATCAGAGCAGCTCGTGGATCTCGCTTAATATCTGGTCGACCCACTGCTCGATGCGGGATTCGGTCTGGTCGTACTGATTGGCGTCGTCGAGGGCCAGGCCGACGAAGTGGCGGCCATCGTCGATCAGCGCCTTGGAGGCGTCGAACTCGTACCCCTCGTTGGGCCAGTAGCCCACCAGCTTGACGCCCTTGGGCACCAGCTGATCGTGCAAGAGGCCGAGGGCATCCTGGTACCACTCGCCATATCCCAGCTGATCGCCCAGGCCGAACAGGGCGATGATGCGGCCCTCCAGATGCACATCCCTGATGTCTTCCCAGCGGGATTCCCAATCTTCCTGCAGCTCGCCGAAGTCCCAGGTGGAGATGCCCAGGATCAGGATGTCGTACTCCTGCATGCGGACGAGGGGGACATCCTTGATGTTGTGGAGATCGACCAGCTCGGGGCCGATGAGGGCGCGGATCTTCTCGGCGGCCATCTCGGTGTAGCAGGTGGTGGAGCCGTAAAACAAACCTATCTTCATCGCTCTTCTCTTGATCGCAGTAGGCCAGGGGGGCGGGCAACCGGCAGGGTGGCGCCCGGGGGAGGGCGCCAGTCTAGCAGATTGCCCGGCGCGCTTCACCGCCTGGCGGGCAATGGAGAAGCCTGCCTTGCGGCCCGGGTGGGTCGACGCGCTACAATGGCCCCCTGTTTCCCTGAGCGCGGAGTACCATGAGCAAAGCTGAATCCCATCCCCTTATCGAGCCGTTTCTCGACGCCCTCTGGCTGGAGCGGGGGCTGTCTGACAACACGGTCGGCGCCTATCGCACCGATCTGGAAAAATTCGCCCTCTGGCTCGATGAGCAGGGGGGCTCCCTGCTGCTGGCCGGGCTGGACGACATCCAGCACTACCTCGCCTGGCGGGTGGACCATCAGTTCGCCGCGAGCAGCACGGCCCGCTTCCTGTCGGCCTTGCGCCGCTTCTATCAGTACCTCAACCGGGAGAAGCTGCGCAGCGACGATCCCACCGTGCTGCTGGAGGGGCCCAAGCTCCCCAAGAAGCTCCCCGCCGATTTGAGCGAGGCCGAGGTGGAGGCGCTGCTCATGGCGCCCCTGGTGGATGACCCGCTGGAGCTGCGCGACAAGGCGATGCTCGAGCTGCTCTATGCCACCGGGCTGCGGGTCTCCGAGCTGGTGGGGCTGACCGCCGAGCACGTCAGCCTGCGCCAGGGGCTGGTGCGGGTGGTCGGCAAGGGCAACAAGGAGCGGCTGGTGCCCATGGGGGAGGAGGCAGTGCACTGGCTGGAGCGCTACTACCGGGAGGCGCGCACCCTGCTGCTCGGGGGCACCAGCTCGGACGTGGTGTTCCCTTCCAAGCAGGCGCGCATGATGACCCGCCAGACCTTCTGGCATCGCATCAAACTCTATGCCCAGCGCGCCGGTATCCAGGGCGAGCTCTCTCCCCACACCCTGCGCCACGCCTTCGCCACCCATCTGCTCAACCACGGCGCCGACCTGCGGGTAGTGCAGATGCTGCTGGGGCACGCGGATCTCTCCACCACCCAGATCTACACCCACGTGGCGAACGAGCGGCTCAAGGCGCTGCACGGCCAGCACCATCCCCGCGCCTAGGCTCCCGTGCCCGGACAAAGAAAGGGGGCGACGGTTCAGCCGTCTCCCCCTCAATAGCCAGTTTCCCGGCCTGTTTCACTGCATCATCATTCCAGGGTCTGGATGGTGACCTCCACTTCGGCCTTGACCTCGTTGAGTTCGTCATCCTTCAGGGTGACCACCAGAGGTTCCGGGTTGATCGCCTTCAGATCGATGTTGCCGAGATCGGCGAGCCCGGGTTCGAGCTCCAGCACGAAGGCGCAGTCATAGTGGCCGCCGGGCAGTATGGCCCCCCCAGTGGTGCAGAAGGCGAAGGGCCCGAAGCCGGCTTCATGGGTACTCACCCCCGGCTCATCGTAGAGGGTGAAGCTGCCCGGGATCCCGTTCCCATCGGCCACATCGACTCCCTTGAAGGTCAGGGAGGTGACGGTCAGGGTGTCCACTCCGTTGTTGCTGATGCGGACAAAGCCGGCGGCCTTGAGGGCAAAGAGCTTGGTGATGTCGGGGGGGACATCGGTGAACTCCACAGTGGCATCATCGCTGTCGGTCACGGTCTGATTGTCCTCATCCTTGCCGCTGATGGTTGCCGTGTTGGTGTGACTCTCATCAGCATTGCCCTGCAGATCCTTGGAGAGGGTGCAACTGGCCGACTCGCCCGGGCTCAGGACGAAGCCGGCCAGCGCCACGGCGGGCACGAGCGGGTCACCGTTCTTCCTGTTGACCTGGCACTGGCTGGTCAGATTGCCGAACACGTCATCATCCAGGTCATTGAAGGTGACCTTGTCCACGCCATTGGCATCGACGGAGAAGGTGAAGGTATAGGCCACCGAACGTTTCTCATCGGAGTCGCCCGTCTCGGGCACACTGACGGGGACGGCATCCTTTTGCAGCGTGATGGTCGATGCCACGTCATTGATGTTGACGGTGGCGCTGTCCTCTCCCGTTGCCTCATCCCCTTCGTTGTCCAGGGCCTTGGCGGTCACCTTGTTGGTGTGCACATCGCCGGCGTTGCCACCGACAAACTCGGTGACGCTGCACTGGAAGGGGGTGCCCTTGTACAGGGCCACGCCGCTGCCGAGATCGCAGGTGCCCTGTCCGTCCAGATCGCCGAACTTGTCGTCCACCAGGCTGGTCAGGGTGAGCGGATCGTCGTGATCGCCCGCGGTATTGGTGACCTTGATGGTGTAGGTCACATTGGCCCCCGGCTCCAGCACCTCGTCGGTGGAGGGGGTCTTCTCAACCGCTATGGTGGGCGGGACATTGGTGATCTCGACCAGCTTGGCGCCGCTGCAGTTGTTGCCGGCGGTCTGGAAGCCGGTCGGGCAGGTGCTGCCGTCGCCGACCGTGCCGCCGTTCTTGTCCTTGAACAGGGCCACTATGTTGTCGACGTACTTCTCGGGGCTCTGATCGTTGGGCAGATCGCGATCCTTGATATGCAGGGTGAACTGACAGCTGTAGGTGGCGTTGGGCAGCACCTCCTTCGTCGTCGAGCCCGCGGCGGGTTTCGCACAGGTGCTGCTGAGCAGATAGATGCCGTCCGCCGTCCCGACGCTCTCGGTAGCGCCCCAGAGGTCCACGCTCTTGTCGTAGGAGCCATCTCCACCCACGTCTATCTCATCCTTCAGGCTGGCGATATACAAGGAGGCGACGCTCGAGTTGGTGAAGCTCAGGTTGTAGGTGAACACGCCACCCGGCTCGGGCAGGCTGGTCGGCTCGACCGTCTTGGTAATGGCAGGCGGCTCGGGTCTGATAAACACGTTGATGGCGAAGCTGTCACAGTTGCACTTGGACTTGGTGGCGGGCACGGCGCCGGGAGGAACCGTGCTCTCGCTGCAACTGAGGCTCTTCTGGATGTCCCAGGCCGCGCAGTAGGTGAAGAGGGCCTTGTTGGGATCCGTGGGGCTGGGTTGGCAGAGCATGGTGATGGGCTGGTTGAAGAGCGTGTATTGATCGGTGCCGTTGGCCTTGGTGATATCGCCGCAGGTGTCCAGGAAGTCGGTCGCCTTCAGCTTCGGTTCCAGATTCACATAGGCGACCTGGCCATTCTCCCCGGCGTCGCTCGCCTTGGGCAGCACGAGGCTGCAGTTTCTTGCTCCTCCCTGCACCACCTGCGGGCTCTGGGACGTTCTCGGCAGGTAGAAGGTGGTGTCATAACGCTCACTGGCGTTGGTCTTGATGGTCACGTCTGCGTTGAAGGTGAACACCTGGCCGTTGGTACACTCCTGGTTCGGATTCACCGGTACCACTTTGGAGACCTCGATGTCCTTGGCCGTGCAGTTGAGGCTGCCGCCCGAGAGTGAACCCCCCTTGGCAATATAGGCGTCTGCCATGCAGGCCTCTTGTTGCAGGCCCGGAAAGATGCCGGCCCAGGCCGGGGTGAGGTGGAGTCCCCCCAGCATGACGACCCCGAGGGGGAGCGTCAGGGATCTGAGCAGGCGATTGCGCTGACTTGATTTCATAGCATTTCCCTCTTCCTATCCTGTGGTTTTTTGTTCCATGTCACCCGGCTGCGACTGCCTGGGCCGGGTGATGTCCCAGGCCTGAACGTGACCACAAGGAGGCCCTGTCCCTTGCGAGTAACGCAGGGGGGCGGGCGCGGCCCTGTGGGGTGGGCATCGATAGACAGCACCCCTACAGCAAGGAATGCACCAAGCACATAAATATTTGAAAAATAAGAAATTAGCTCGGGTTTTGGTCGCGTAAACGGGGTGATGTCCGCGAAGTTGTAACGACGGCATGGGGGCGACGGCGAAGTCTTGAGCATAATTAATTGATAAATAATGCTTTTTTAAATATCTCCCCTGTTACAGCGATGGAACAGGGGCGCTCCGGGGTGGTCCCGTCAGCAGACGTGATGGCGGGGAGCTTGCGCCAGCGTGCAGAGGGGAGGCGGGGTGCCAGGCGGTGCTGGTGACTGCTGGCAGGGGGGCAGATAGTTCGGGCATCCCCTGTATCAAGGCTGAGACAACCCCATCGCCCGGCATGCTTGGCGCCCGCCCCGGCATCGCGCCCCGGGGAGGGGACTTGGCACAGATCCGTGTCGGGATGACCGGCTGCGAGGGGAGACGGGAAGTCTTCGCCAACGAGAGAGGGAGGCCACAGGGCCTCCCTCTTGCTATGGGGTGGTGCCAGGCATGCGTATTGGCGATGCCGGTGACACCGGGCTGCTTACTTCCCCTGTTGGGACTTGAGCAGGTCGCGGATTTCGGTCAGCAGCTCCTGATCCTTGGTGGGGCCGGCCGGTGCGGCGGCTTCCTCTTCCTGCTTCTTCTTCAGGGTATTGATGGCCTTGAGCCCCATGAAGATGGCGAAGGAGATGATCAGGAAGTCGATACAGGTCTGGATGAACTTGCCGTAGGCGATGACCACGGCCGGGGCTTCCCCCTCGGCTGCCTTCAGGGTCACGGCGAGATCGCTGAAGTCCACCCCGCCCAGGATCAGGCCGATGGGCGGCATGATGACGTCTCCCACGAAGGAGGAGACTATCTTGCCAAAGGCGGCGCCTATGATGATACCGACCGCCATGTCGATCACGTTGCCTCTGGATGCAAAGGCCTTGAATTCTTGAATCAGACTCATTTTTCCCCCTAAAAATGGACGGCGTGTGGCGTGACCACATCTGGTTTTGAACAATAAAACATCTGTAAAACAGAGGGATGGCTATGATGCCTCCCGTCGTCACGTTTAGCTTGCGGGGCTCAAGCCCGATTGGCAACCTCAATGCCCGAGAAATTTATGCCTCTGCCGCTATTAACGCTTTGCTCACTGCGGGGCGTGGTGGCCTCTGTGCCCGTCGGCGTTCGTGAGGGGGGCGATGGGGGGAGCAGACTCCCAGCCTTGATGCCATGAAGAAGGGCCATGGTCTGCACCATGGCCCTGTGGTTCATGCGTGACTAAAACCTGTCATGCCTAAGGAGTGGGGCAATCCGGGCAAGTCGGGCAGAGCGGGCAGGTGGCGGTCGCCGTGTCGGTGTCGCTGCCAAAACCGAGAGGAGCCGTCCCCGTGGCCGTGACGGTATCGCTGAAGGAGATGGCGCCGGGCTCTTCCGAACCTGCACTGCTGGGCGTGTAGGATCCTGAATAGTCCTTGCAGTCTGCCGCATTCAGCGTGCCTATGTTATGCACGTTGCCGCTGGGGTCGTCGGTCACGGTGACACCGCTCAGGTTCAGAGGAGGCTTGTAATCAGGGGAGTTGGGGTCACCCACCCCTGTGGTATTGCAGACCTCACCACTGTAGTCGACTCTGAGCACGAGCTGGCTGCCGGCGTCGATGACTTTGGTGCTGCAAGCCTTGGTGACGCTGATCCCGGGCTCTCGCTGGACGACGGGGCAGGTTGCCGCAGCGGATGCGGTGATGGACAGTGTGCCACCGTCGCTGGAGGCGGCCTTGACACTGACGCCGTTGGTCGGTCCGTTACCGGCGGAGCCGAAGCTGCCGCTGTAGTCTTCTGATCCCCCCTTGGCTATGGAATCGAAGGTCGCGACGACAAAGTCATCGCTGGTGTCGGCCGGGGTGCCGTTGTCGTCGGTGACGACGACGTCATAGATGGTGCCGAAGCCTGCATTGGTGACGGTGCCTTCGAAGCTGTAGGTGAAGCCCGTATCGTCGCCGTTTATATCGCCGCCGGTACAGACCTTGGTGATCTCGACCTTGCACAGTTCGAAGTTGTCCAGCACGAAGTCCTTCAAGGCTGCCGTGAAGGAGCTGGAGGAGCGGGTCTCGGCCATGAAGCTGCTGAAGCAGCCGTCACTGCCGCCGACGATCTGGCTGAGGTTGATCCCGCCCTCGAAGAAGCTCTCGAAGGGGAAGGTGCCCTGGGTGCCGCTCTTGGGGGTGTAATCGCTCCACAGGCCGCTGACACCGTTTGCCAGCGTGTTGGCGGGCACGGGCACATTACCCGTGTTGGTCAGGGCGCAGGCCAGGTTGGCACCGCCCTGATTGGCGCAGACGACGTCGTTGGCCCCCGAGCCCTGCAGTTTGAGCCTCAGGTTGGCGGCGGCGCATTGACCCGGCTGCGGGTTGTTGTTGGTCGCCTTGCTGCAGGTCGGATCCCAGGTCACCACGGCCAGATAGGGAACCGCGTTGCTCGCCTGCGGGAAGTTGATGAGCACCAGGGTGTCCCCCACTGTGTGTTTGCCGCTGAAGCCGCCATTGGGCAGGGCGGTGACCTTCTGCTTGAAGAACCAGAACCCCATGAAGGCGTCGCCCACATTGGAGATCCTGTCGGCACCGAAGTAGAGCAACAGGTCGTTATCCTCGTTGTAGGCGGCGGCATAGGCGTGGGTCAGGTCATCCTTGTCGGGCACGGAGCCATCCTTCCAGCTCCATTTGTCTATATCCAGTATGTCCTTGTTGCCCCCCTCGAAGATGGTCCTGGGGGCGGTGTCCTGAATGATGCCGGTGAACTTGGTTGCCGCTCCGCTGTCGGGGGGGGTGGCCCAGTCATCGCTGTTGAGGGCTGGATTGTCATCCTGCGGGTTGGCATCCAGCTCGAAGGGGGACTCCGCCGTGGCGGCCAGTGCCGGAGCACAGAGCGCCAACAGCAAGGCCAGGGCGAGGAGGCCGTGCTGCCAACAGCGTAGCCAGAGATGTATTGCTCGGGTATCCATGTTGCATTCCTTCTGCTTGTTGTTGTCCATGTCGTCCGGTGCTGTGTGCACAGCCGGGGGCGCAGCTGGAATGCAGGCTTTGTTCCACAAGGCCAATATGCTGAAAAACAAAGAAAAAGAAGGGTTTCAATACGCATCTGAAGAGGCGTTGTTAATGACATGATGCACTCCGGGACGCGCGCCTAGCGCACACGCCGATGGGACAACGAAGGGGGCTTTTTGATGCTGTCTCCAAGGTGGAACATGGTGAGGGGGATGATTGTCTTGCGAGCGATCGGATTTAATTGGCAAATATTTCAAATTTATTGTTTTTAATGGGTTTTTGTTGGTTTTGGGTCTCGTTTGAGAGAGTTTTCATCCCTGTTTCATCAGTGGCACAAGTCGACCTTCTATCCAATACTTTGCACATTGTTTGTGCCGCCATGCGGTGGGGGGCATTGATGGAAATTCGTATGCTGCTGTGTGTCAACACGAGCGAGGTGTGGCGTCCTCCGTCCAATGCATCCTCTCTTGGGTGGCGGGTCTGTTCGGCCTCGTCGCCGCAGGAGGCCTTCAGCCACTACGTACAGAAGGCTCCCAGAGTGGGAGTGGTGCTGCTAAGTGAGGGGGAGGCCGAGGCCGTGGAGACGCTCTTTCGCCAGACCTGCGGCACCATGGTCTGGGTTGCCCTCGCTCCCCCTCATCTGCTCGCGCTACCCAGAATGCAGGAGCAGCTTCTGAACTACTGCTTCGATTATCACAGCCTGCCGGTGGAGGATGATCGTCTGCTGGCCATACTGGGCCATGCGTTTGGCATCGCCTGCCTGAGGGGAGAGAGGCATCGCCCCTGCGGGCATGGCAAGGATGAGGGGGGGCTGATCGGTGCCAGCCCCGTCATGAAGCAGCTCATGCATCGGGTGGAGCGACTGGCCAAGGCGGACTCGTCTGTCGTGTTGCAGGGGGAGAGCGGTACGGGCAAGGAGCTGGTGGCTCGCCTCATCCATCGGCATTCCCAGCGGGCGAATGGTCCCTTCGTCGCCATCAACTGCGGTGCCATTCCACCCACCCTGATCCAGTCGGAGTTGTTTGGCCACGAGAAGGGGGCCTTCACCGATGCCTGGCGGCGCCATATCGGTTGTGCGGAGAGGGCGCACAAGGGGATCCTGTTCCTCGACGAGATAGGGGAGCTGCCGGTGCAGATGCAAGTCAACCTGCTGAGGTTCTTGCAGGAGCGCACCATAGTGAGGGTGGGGGGCACCGAGCCCATCGAGGTGGACATCCGCGTGATTGCCGCGACGAACAGGATGCTGGACAAAGAGATGGCACAGGGGAACTTCCGGTCAGATCTCTTCTACCGCCTCAGCGTGCTGGATCTGGAGCTGCCACCCCTGCGTGAGCGGGGGGAGGATATCATGCTGCTGGCCCACCATTTCCTGAACAAGATGGGTAGTCTGAATCCCAAGGTGCACGGTTTTACGGTCAGCGCCATTCACCAGATGATGAAATATCACTGGCCTGGCAATGTGCGGGAGCTCAAGAACCGGCTGGAGCGAGCCTTGGTCCTGTGCGAGGGGTGTCGCATCGATCACCAGGATCTGGGTCTGGCTCTGCCGCTGGCAGAGGGGGGCATTCGCCCGCTGAACCTGGTGAGGGCCGAGGCGGAGTGCGAGGCCGTGCGCCGGGCCCTGATACTGTGCGGCAACAATGTGACCGAGGCTGCCCGCCATCTCGGGATCTCCAGGCTGACCCTCTACCGGGTGCTGGAACGCTCAGCCCCCCCTGTGCCTCCTGAAGTCCAGACCTCCTAGAGTCTGGTCCCGCAAACTCCCCCCTCGCCGATCCGCTCAAGGCGTGTATCATACGGCCTGCCATAGCTCATAGCCTCAGAAGACAGGATCGAATTCATGCCCCTGCACATCCGTCGTCGTCCGCGAGTCGATGATTCCCATCTGCCCGCCACCCTGCACCCCCTGCTTCGCCAGATCTTCGCGAGCCGCGGGGTGGAGGATCCCGCCCTGCTGGAGCGCAGCGCCAGCCAGCTGCTGCCGCCCCAGCGCCTGTTCGGCATGGAGCAGGCGGTGCCACTGCTGGCTGACGCCTTGGCGGCCCAGAAACGGATCCTCATCGTCGGTGACTTCGACTGCGACGGCGCCACCAGCTCGGCCCTGTGCGTGCTGGCCCTGCGCGCCATGGGCGGTCGCCACATCGATTTTCTGGTGCCCAACCGCTTCGAGTTCGGTTATGGCCTCACCCCGGAGATCGTCGAGCTGGCGGTGGCCCGCGGCGCCGAGTTCCTGATCACGGTGGACAACGGCATCTCCAGCATCGCCGGGGTGGCGGCGGCCAAGGCGGCCGGCATGCAGGTACTGGTTACCGATCACCATTTGCCGGGTCAGGAGCTGCCTGACGCCGATGCCATCGTGAACCCCAACCAGCATGGCTGCGACTTTCCCTCCAAGTCGCTGGCCGGGGTCGGGGTCGCCTTCTATCTGATGGCCGCCCTCAACACCCATCTGCGCCAGAGCAGCTGGTATGAGCGCCAGGGTCTGCGCGCCCCCAACGTGGCGGATTACCTCGATCTGGTGGCCCTCGGTACGGTCGCTGACGTGGTGGCGCTGGATGGCAACAACCGCATCCTGGTTCATCAGGGTTTGCAGCGGATCCGGGCCGGCCGTTGTCGCCCCGGCATCCAGGCGCTGGTGGACGTGTCGGGCCGCGACGGTCGTCGCCTGTGCGCCGCCGATCTCGGCTTTGCGTTGGGGCCGCGCCTCAACGCGGTGGGCCGGCTCGATGACATGTCCCTCGGGGTCGCCTGTCTGCTCTGTGACGACATCAACCTGGCGCGCCAGTTCGCATCCGAAATGGACAGCCTCAACCAGGAGCGCAAGGAGATCGAGCAGGGGATGCAGCAGGAGGCGCTCGCCACTTTGGAGCAGATCCGTTTTCGTGACGGCGAGGTGCCCTCCGGCATAGTGTTGCACCGGGACGAGTGGCATCAGGGGGTGGTGGGGCTGGTGGCCTCCAAGGTAAAGGAGAAGTACTACCGCCCGGTCATCGCGTTTGCGCAGAGCAGCGAGACCGAGCTCAAGGGCTCCGGGCGCTCCATCCCCGGTGTGCATCTGCGCGATGCGCTGGAACTGCTCGACACCCGCCATCCCGGCCTGATGGGCAAGTTTGGCGGTCACGCCATGGCGGCCGGGCTGACCCTGCCCAAGGCCAATATCGAGGCCTTCGGTCGGGCTTTCGAGGCGGTCATCGGCGAGCTGGTGACGCCTGAGCTGTTGACCGGGGTGCTGCTCACCGATGGCGAGCTGCTGCCCGATGAGCTGAGTCTGGAGCTGGCGGAGCTGATCCGCGCCTCCGGCCCCTGGGGTCAGGCCTTCCCCGAGCCGCTGTTCGATGGCGAATTCGTGCTGGTGCAGCAGCGGCTGGTGGGGGAGAAGCACCTCAAGATGATGCTGACCACGGATTCCGGCCACGCGGTGGATGCCATCGCCTTTGGCGTCGACTTGCAGCGCTGGCCCGACGCCTCGGTGAAGCGGGTGCGGCTGGTCTACCGGCTCGACGTCAACGAGTGGCGCGGCAACCGCAGCGTGCAGCTGCTGGTGGAGCATCTGGAGGCCGCCGGCCTCTGATTCCCGCGAGTCTCTCTTGCTGCCGATGACGGTCACCCCAGGGTGGCCGTTTTTTTATGGTGTGAACCCGGATTTTGCCGTTGACCCGTCTATTGCTTCACAGTTTAAGCTTCCCTGCATCGGGTCACAGACCCCATTGCGAGTCGCTGTCATGAAAATATCCGAACTGGCCCGGCGCTGCGGCCTGGCCCGCTCCACCCTGCTCTATTACGAGAAGCTGGGGGTGATTGCGGGAACGAGGGCCGCCAACGGCTATCGCCACTACGACGATGAAGATCTGCAGCGGCTGCGGATGGTACAGGCCCTGCAGGCCGGCGGGCTCAGCCTCAAGCAGTGTCTCGCCTGTCTGGCGGGCGAGCTGGAGCAGGCGACACTGGAAGCCCGGGTCAGGGAGCTGGATGAAGAGCTGGCGCGGATGCAGCGCGCCCGGGATTTGCTGGCGGATCTCGCCGGTTTGCGTGCGCACTCCGGCGACGAGTTCAAGGCCTGGCAGCGGCAACTGCAGCATCAAGCCCCGCAGGCTTACTTTGCCTGGGTGATGAAGCAGGGATTCAGTGAAAAAGAGCGTTACCACCTGCAATGGCTGAGCAAAGACATGAACGAACATGAGCGTTACATCCGGGATTTCAAGCTGCTGCTGGATGGCATGAGCTATTGGGGGCCGGGCGATAGCCTCTTCACCCAGCAGCAGTTTGCCGCGCTGCCCAGCCAGCCTCGTCGGATCCTCGACATGGGCTGTGGGCGTGGCGCCGCCACTCTGGCGCTGGCACAGGTGACGGACGCCACCATCGTGGCCATCGATCTGGACGAGGAGGCGCTGGCCGCCGTGGCGAGATCGGCCAGTGCGGCGGGGCTGGGTCAGGTCACCACCCTGTGCGCCAATTTGGCGGACTTGCCCATGGAACTTGCCCCCGCCGATCTCATCTGGGCCGAGGGGAGCGCCTACACCATAGGGGTGGCCAATGCGCTGAAAGCCTGGCGGGCGCACCTTGCCGGCCCTGCTGCCTGCCTGGTGCTGAGCGACCTGGTGTGGCTGACGGACACGCCGCCAGAGGAGGCGCTGGCGTTCTGGCAACGGGATTATCCTGCCATGCAGACCCTGGCTGGTCTGCTGAAGACGGTGCAGGAGGCGGGTTATCGCTGCCTGTCGCACACCCCGTTGCCGATGAGTGCCTGGAATAACTATCTGGACCCCATCGAGCGCAATCTGGCGCGTCATCGCGCCGAGCTGGGACATAGTCCCGCCTGGCAGGACTTGAGCCAGGAAATGGCCATCCACCGCCAGTATCTGGGCAGCTACGGCTATGTGATCTGCTGCCTGCAGGTCGCCTGATCAGAGCATTCATTGAAAGAGAACAAACGGAGAATCCCTATGAACATCCTCATTCGACCGGAAACGGGCGCCGATCACGAGGCCATTGAGGCGGTGACCGTGGCCGCATTCCTCAATACCCCCCATACCGATCACAACGAACAGCTGATCGTGCGCGCCTTGCGCCAGGCCGGGGCACTCAGCCTGTCGCTGGTGGCGGAGCTGGAAGGCCGGGTGGTCGGCCACCTCTGCTTCTCGCCGGTGACCATCAGCGATGGCAGCGAGCCGTGGTATGGTCTTGGCCCCATTTCGGTCTCTCCTGTGCTGCACGGCAAGGGGCTGGGTTCACGACTGATGGATGCGGGTCTGGCCGAGATCAAGGGGATGGGGGCGGCCGGTTGCGTGGTGCTGGGGGATCCCGGCTTCTACGGCCGTTTCGGCTTCGTGTCCGAGCCGGGGTTGACGCTGCCCGGCGTGCCGGCCGAGTACTTCATGGCCCGCTCGTTCGGCGCCGCCATGCCCAGTGGCGAAGTGTGCTACCACCCAGCCTTTGTGCAGGAGTGAGGGGCACCGTGAGGGTAAAGAGAGTGCCCCGTGTGCTCATTGTGGTTTTTAATTGCCAGATTTATTGATAACGAGGGTTTTTAGTATCAATTCGTGGGTGTTTGCAGGGTTTCGAATTCAATAAAAAGATGAATTGTGATATATTCGGCCTCGCTGAATCCTCTTTTAAAGAAGGGACTCCCCGCTTGTCACCCGCTGGCCGACGCTCGACCTGGCTGATGGCCCTCGCCATCGCCAGCCTTATGTGGCTTGCCGCCTTCGCTGCGGCAGAGGTCGGTGCAGCCGTACGTCAGGCTGCGGTCGGCCAGGGCGCCTCGATGCAGTTGCATGAGCCGGCTGATCCCGGGCTTATCAACAGCGTCAGCCTGCCGCCGGGCGGACAGTGGCGGCTCGGCTTCGAGCAGGGACGGCGGCTGGAAGGCGCCAACCACCCCGAGCCCTACCAGATGCTACTGGCCTGGTTCCAGCACGAGATCCTCGGCCTGCTCTGCGGCCTGCTGTTCTTTTTGCCCCTCATCTACTTCAGGCAGTTGCCTGACTGCTTCGGCTATCTGCACACTCGGCGGCTTCGCTGCCACCACCTGCAATTTCGCTTCTGCCAGGGGGACTAGCGTCTCATCCCTCGCGGGCGTTGGGCGGGAGCTTTCCCGTTGCTGATCCGACCGGGCACAGGGCGTCGTTCCTGTGTCCCGATCGCGCCCGTGCCTTTTTGTCATCCCGTGTCGCCGCGGCCCGTCGGCCTGCAGCGACCCCTCTCTCGATGCAGACAAGTGGTGAGCCCCATTCATGGACTATTACGTCAACCTGTTCATTCAGTCGATCTTCGTGGAAAACCTGGCCCTGGCCTTCTTCCTCGGCATGTGCACCTTCCTGGCCGTCTCCAAGAACATCAACACCGCCTTCGGCCTCGGCATGACGGTGCTGGTGGTCATGGTGATCGCCATCCCCCTCAACAACCTGATCTACCACCATATCCTGCGTCCGGACAGTACCTTTCTCGGCGAGTTTGATCTGAGCTTTCTCGATTTCATCGTCTATATCGGGGTGCTGGCGGCCCTGGTGCAGGTGATGGAGATGGTGCTGGACAAGCACTTCCCGGCGCTCCACCACGCCCTCGGCATCTATCTGCCGTTGCTGACGGTGCACTGCGCCATCTTCGGCGGGGTGATGTTCATGGCCCAGCGGGATTACGACTTTATCGAATCCGTAGTGTATGGAGCGGGCTCAGGACTGGGCTGGCTGCTGGCCATCGTCGCCATCGCCGGTCTGCGCCAGAAGATGAAGTATTCGGATGTGCCAGAGGGGCTGCGCGGCATCGGCATCACCTTTATCGTGGCGGGGCTGATGTCGCTGGGCTTCATGTCGTTTTCCGGGATCTCGCTCTGAGTGCCCGCACGACTGAAACCGGGAAGAGGGTTGATGGCGGGAGCTATCAACCCAGCGTTTTGGCCATGTTGTAGCCGGTGATAACGAACCCCAGCTCCTGATAGAGCGCCAGTGCCCGTGGGTTGTCCTGGGCGACCCTCAGCTTGATCTGGCTGACGCCAAGGCACTTCAACTCGGCCTCCAGCACCGCCATGGCGGCCTTGCCATACCCCAGGCCGCGATGGGGCGGGAGTGTGTAGAAGTCATAGATAAAGGTGCTGTGGGCGGCGCCGTCGATGCTGTGCCAGAGATAGCCGGCGATGGGGGCGACTGCGCTCCCGACATTGTCATTCACAGTGTCATTGACAGGGATGATGCAGAGCAGGCTCTGACCCGGCGTGGCGGCCCCTTGGGGCAGGTATTGCCGCAGGGAGGCTTCGGCCTGCTGGCGGGCCTCGGCCTGGGTCAGCCCGTGGTTGCTGGCGAGATCCCGGGCGTAGTCGTCGATGAAGTAGTCGCGATAGGCGGGGAAATGCGCCTCATCCATGGGGATCAGGCGAACGATAGGGGTCGGCATCCGGCGTTTCACTCAAGGAAAGGGAGTCGCTACCTTAACCCCGGAGCCCAGGGCTAGCCAAGGGGCTGGCCGGGATGGCCGAGTCCGGAATGCTCAATAAAAAGAGCGCCCAAGGGCGCTCTTTTCTGTCTGTGGCGGGGAGGCTTGCTTGACCTCTCTTTCGTGCGAGGTTATTTAACCTCTTCGCCCTTGGCCTGCAGGTCCGCATGGTAGGACGAACGCACGAAGGGGCCGCAGGCGGCGTGGCTGAAGCCGAGCTCCATGGCCACGTCTTTCAGCTCGTCGAACTCTGCGGGCGGCACGTAGCGCTTCACCGGCAGGTGGTGACGGCTCGGCTGCAGGTACTGGCCCAGGGTCAGCATGTTGACGCCGTGCTCGCGCAAGTCCTTGAGCACCTGGACTATCTCCTCGTTGGTCTCGCCAAGGCCCATCATCAGACCGGACTTGGTGGGCACGTGCGGGTGCATCTCCTTGATGCGGCGCAAGAGCTCCAGGGACCACTTGTAGTCGGCGCCGGGGCGGGCGACCCGATACATGCGCGGGGCGGTTTCCAGGTTGTGGTTGAAGACGTCAGGCGGGGTCTCGCGGAACACCTCCAGCGCCTGCTCCATCCGGCCGCGGAAGTCCGGGGTCAGGATCTCGATGCGGGTCTGTGGGCTGTGCTCGCGGATCTCCTTGATGCAGTCGGCGAAGTGCTGGGCACCGCCGTCGCGCAGATCGTCGCGGTCCACCGAGGTGATCACCACGTACTTGAGGTTCATCTCCTTGATGGTCAGCGCCAGCTTCTTCGGCTCCTCCGGATCCAGCGGCAGCGGGCGGCCGTGGGCCACGTCGCAGAAGGGGCAGCGACGGGTGCAGATGGCGCCCATGATCATGAAGGTGGCGGTGCCGTGGTTGAAGCACTCCGCCAGGTTCGGGCAGGAGGCTTCCTCACACACAGAGTGCAGCTTGTTCTTGCGCAGGGTGCTCTTGATGTGCTCGATCTTCTGGCTCGACGGCGGCAGCTTGATCCGCATCCAGTCCGGCTTGCGCAGCACTTCCTCGTTGGGATCCGGCATGAATTTCACCGGGATCAGGGCCATCTTGTCGCCATCGCGCAGCTTGACGCCCGGCTCCATACGAACGGGTTTGCTCATGATTCACTCTCGGTGTTTGTTATTGTCTGGTTGATGGCCACCAGGGGCATCGCTGTGCCCTCATGGCCGCGCGGCATGAGCCTGCTCATGCCGCCTCTTCGGTATTCGTGATCTCTTGGTAGCCGATCAGGCGGGCCAGCTCCGTCACCAGCAGGGACTGTGCCTCGGCCACGCTCCGGGGGCCGCCCAGGGCGCTGGTCTGGGTCATGGCCATGCCCGCATAGCCGCACGGGTTGATGCGCAGGAAGGGGGTCATGTCCATGTCGACGTTGAGGGCCAGCCCGTGGAAGGAGCAGCCCTTGCGAATACGCAGACCCAGGGAAGCCAGCTTGGCCTCCATGCCCAGATCGCTCTTCACGTAGACGCCGGGGGCATCGGGTTTGGCATAAACCTCGATCCCGCTCTTGGCCAGGGTGTTGATGATGGCGGTTTCGAGGCAGGTCACCAGCTCGCGTACCGAGAGCTTGCTGCGGCGCACGTCCACCAGCACGTAGAGCACCAGCTGGCCCGGGCCGTGATAGGTCACCTGACCGCCGCGATCGCTCTGCACCACCGGGATGTCGCCGGGGGCGAGCAGGTGTTCGGCCTTGCCGGCCTGACCCTGGGTGTAGACGGGGTCGTGCTCCACCACCCAGAACTCGTCGGGGGTGTCGGGGGTGCGGTTGTCGGTGAACGCCTTCATGGCATCCCACACCGGCTGGTAGGGACGACGGCCCAGCTGTCTGACGAACAGCTGGCTCGGGGGCGATTGTGGCTCGGCGGGCGTTTCGGGTGACATCTTTCCTCACTGACAGGCGCTTGGGTCGGCCGGCGCGTGTCGCCGGCTGGCAAATAATCAGTCGCCCCGATGGCGGGGCGAGAGAGGCGACTTACAGGACGTAGCGAACCAGCTCGATCTTGCCAAGAGCGGTGTACATGGCTTCGATATGTTCCTTGCTATGGGCTGTGACCGTCACCCGTACCGAGTGATAGTTGCCCTTGGAGCTCGGCTGGACGGTCGGGCTGTAGGTGCCGGGGGCGTGTTGCTGCAGCACTTCCACCACCATGTCGGGCAGGGCGGGATCGGCCACGCCGAGCACCTTGAACGGGAACTTGCAGGGGAACTCCAGCAGTTCATCAAACTTGGTATTCATCTACTTCACCTTTCTGGGTCGCCGGGAAGCGACGTCATCTTTACGTCTTTGAGGGCCGTTTAAACGGTCCCCCTATCTGCCCAGAAGGGGCAGTCTCCCATTCTATATGGGCATGAGCCGCCTCGGGATCAAGGCCCGGCGGTTCGGCAAGACGTGGAAATGCTGCTTTTTACCACAAATCGTCAGTCGGCGGAACCTGCAGATTACAGGGTTATTGACTGGACAGACCGCAAAAGACAGCAGCGGCGCCTGTTGGCGCCGCTGCTGGAGGAGGGGTCTGTTACTTGAACCAGCTGGAGACCAGCATCACCAGGTAATCCCACAGACGGCTCATCAGGCCACCTTCCTGCACCTCTTCCAGGGCGACCAGGGGCACCTGCTTGATCTCCTTGTCCCCTTGCTTGAGGTACACGGTGCCGACGCGCTGGCCCTTGGCCAGGGGCGCCTTCAGCTCGCTCTCCAGCTGGAAGTCCGCTTTCAGGTTGTTGCCCTGACCCCGGGTGACCAGCACGGAGACGTCCTTGTCGACCCCCAGCTTCACTTCCGGCTTGTCACCCATCCAGATCTTCTGGGTCACCAGCTCGGTGCCCGCCTTGTACGGGGTCAGGCTCTGGAAGAAGCGGAAGCCGTAGGTGAGCAGCTTCTTGCTCTCGGCGGCGCGGGTGGCTTCGCTGCTGGCGCCCAGCACCACGGCGATCAGGCGCATGCCCTCGTTGTTGGTGGCGGAGGAGACCAGGTTGTAGCCCACCTGGCTGACGTGACCTGTCTTGATGCCGTCCACCTGCAGGGATTGATCCCACAGCAGGCGGTTGCGGTTGTGCTGGGTGATGCCGTTGAAGACGAAGGACTTCTGGGAGTAGATCTTGTACTCCTCCGGCTGATCGTGGATCAGGGCCTGACCCAGGCGGGCCATGTCGCGGGCGGTACTGTAGTGGCCCTCTTCATCCAGCCCGTGGGGGTTCTTGAACTGGGAGTCCTTCATGCCGAGCTTGGCGGCCCAGGCGTTCATCAGGCTGGCGAAGGAGTCGGTGCTGCCCGCCAGGTGTTCGGCCATGGCCACGCAGGCGTCGTTGCCGGACTGGATGATGATGCCCTTGTTCAGATCATCGACGGAGACCTGCTTGCCCACCTCGATGAACATCTTGGAGGAGTCGGAGTAGTTCTTGGACCAGGCGTTCTGGCTGACGGTCACCATGTCAGTGCCCTTGATGTTCCCCTTGTGCAGCTCGTCGCCGACGATGTAGGAGGTCATCATCTTGGTCAGGCTGGCGGGCGGCAGACGCTCGTCGGCGTTCTGCTCGGCCAGCACCTGGCCGGAGAAGTAGTCGATCAGGATGTGGGCCTTGGCGGAGATCTCCGGCGCGGCGGGGATCACCATGGGGGCGCTGTTCAAAGTGGGGACCGGCTGGGCGCTCGGCAGGGCCGAATCCGGCGTCGGAACAGGCTGGTTGGCCTGAGCGGTGGCGCTTAACAGGGAGGCCAGAATAACGGAACGGGCAAATTTGGACATCTTGAAATTCCTGGTGCCTGGATGGGGTGTACCCAAGTTGAAAAAAAGCGGGCTTCACTATACCAGATGTGCGTGTCGGTCATAGCCCGAGATGCGATCTGGACGGGATTTTATGGGGTTGTCCCCGACCTCGCGTCGTATCCCGGCGTAAGGTCGGGGGCTATGTCAGGGAACGATGAAGGCCTGCTCCAGCCCGCCCTGGCGGATCTGTTCCAGCAGGGTCGCCTGCTGATCGGTCGCCACCGGTCCCAGCAGGACGCGGAAGACGGCGCCGTGGGCCACCACCTGATAGGGCACGCCGTAGCGCTGGGTCATCACCTTGCCCATGGCCTGGGCCCGGGTCTCGGAGCCGCTCGCCAGCACCTGGATCATCTTGCCCTGGCCGGTGGCGGCCTTGGGAGTTGAGAGGGTGCTGGTCGCCGTGGCGGCCGGTGCCGCTGCCGGAGCCGCCTTGGCCGGCGGGGTGGCGGCCGGCGTCTCGTTGACGAAGGTATCCGCGGCCGGCGCCGCAGGCACCATGGGCGTCATCGGGGTCATGGGCACCATTTCGACCATCTGGTCCGGCTGATCGGTGATGAGCTCGAGGCGCACCCTGGCCTCGCCACCGTCCACCATCTCCAGTTGCCTGGCGGCGGCGTGGGAGAGGTCGATGAGGCGATCGCTGCCGAAGGGGCCGCGGTCGTTGACGCGTACTATGGTCTCCAGCCCGTTGTCCAGGTTGGTGACCCGTACATAGCTCGGCAGCGGCAGGTTGCGGTGGGCGGCGCTGAACAGGGTGCTGTCCTGCACGTCGCCGTTGGCGGTCTTGTTGCCGTCCAGATCCCGGGCGAGCCAGCTGGCCGTGCCTTCCTCGCTGTAGTGCTTGATGTCGCGCCACACCTCAAACTTCTGCTTGCCGATCCAGTAGTCCCGGTTGCCGCTCTCGCTCATGGGTTCGGGGCGGGGAATGGCGCCGGTGGCCTGGGGGATCTCGATGACCTGGGGCTTCTCCTGGGGGACGGGCTCCGGGGGCAGCGGCTGGGGTTCGGGTTGGCTGCTACAGGCGGCCAGCAACAAGGTCAGGCTGAGGGGAAGAAGTTTGTGGCTGTAATGCATAAGCGTCCTGGATGGCTTGACTGAGTTGATGCACCGCCATCGCATAGAGAGGGCTGCGGTTGTAGCGGGTGATCACGTAAAAATTGTGGCGCGCGACCCAGTATTCCGGTCCTTCGGCCTGCTCCAATGCCAGCAGTTTCACCGGCGTGTCGGGTGCCAGCGGGGTGGCGAGCTCGATGCCCGCGGCCGCCAGCTCGGCCCAGCGCTGCTTGAGCTCGGGCTCGGGTGCCAGCAGGGTACCCACTGGTGCCAATCCGATCAAGGCGGGCTCGACCACCGACTCCCCCCAGCGCCAGTGGTGCAGGGCGAAGTAGTTGGCCACGCTGCCGATGGCATCTGCCGGGTTGGCGAACAGATCCCGCTTGCCGTCGTCGTCGAAGTCGACCGCGTAGTGGCGATAGCTGGAGGGCATGAACTGGCCCATGCCCATGGCGCCGGCATAGGAGCCCTTGAGGGTGGTGAGCGACCACTGCTCCTCCCGGGCAAGCAGCACCAGCTGGGCAAACTCCTTGGTGAAGAAGTCGGCCCGCTCGGGGTAGTGGAAGCCCAGGGTATAGAGGCTGTCGAGTACCGGATGGCGGCCCATCTGGCGGCCGTAGAAGGTCTCGATGCCGATGATGGCGACGATGAGGGCGGCGGGCACCCGGTAGCGCTGTTCGGCCTGCGCCAGGGTGGTCGCATGGCGTTGCCAGAAGCCGACCCCGTCCCGGATCCGCTCCGGGGTGACGAACAGCGGCCGGTAGCGGTGCCAGGGCTTGGCCTCCCAGGGCTTGCTGATGGTGTCGAGCACCTCCTGGCGCACCCTGGCCTGGGCGGCGGCGGCTTGCAGCTCGGCCAGCGGCACCGAGTGCTGCAGGGCGAGTTGTGCCAGTTGGGGTGGCTCGGAAGCCGCACCTGCCGTCAGTGACCAGGCTGCCAGCATCCCGCAGGCCAGCCTTTGCAGCCCCCGGATCATCAGGCCAGCAGTCTTCTGTGAGTCTGGATGGACATCAGGACGCCGAAGCCCGCCATCAGGGTCACCATGGAGGTGCCGCCGTAGCTCACCAGCGGCAGGGGCACCCCCACCACCGGCAGTATGCCGCTCACCATGCCCATGTTGACGAACACATAGACGAAGAAGGTCAGCGTCAGGGCGCCGCCCAGCAGGCGCTCGAAGCTGTTCTGGGCCTGCATGGAGATGAAGAGGCAGCGGCTGATGATGTAGAGGTAGATCACCAGCAAGAGGGCGACCCCCACCAGGCCGAACTCCTCGCTGAACACCGCGAAGATAAAGTCGGTGTGGCGCTCGGGCAGAAACTCCAGCTGGGACTGGGTGCCCTGCAGCCACCCCTTGCCGAAGACGCCCCCTGAACCGATCGCTATCTTGGACTGGATGATGTGATAGCCGCGGCCGAGCGGGTCCTTCTCCGGATCCAGCAGCATCAGCACCCGCTGGCGCTGGTAGTCGTGCATCAGGAAGAACCAGAGCACCGGCATGAAGGCGCAGATCAGCAGCACCGCCAGCCCGATCAGCCACCAGCTGATCCCCGCCAGGAAGATGACGAAGAAGCCGGAGGCGGCCACCAGGATGGAGGTACCGAGATCGGGCTGGGCCGCGATCAGCAGGGTGGGCAGCAGTACCATCACCAGGGCGATCATCACGTGGCTGAACTTCGGCGGCAGCGAATGGCGGCTGAGCCAGGCGGCCACCATGATGGGCATGGAGAGCTTCATCACCTCGGAGGGCTGGAACTTCATGAAGCCGAGGTCGAGCCAGCGCTGAGCCCCCTTGCCGATATGGCCGAACACGTCCACCGCGATGAGCAGCAGCACCACCACGGCGAACAGGGGCACGGACCAGCGGGCGTAGAGGGAGGGGGGCAGCTGGGCCATGCCGATCATCAGGGCGAAGGCGAGGCCGCCGCGCACCAGCTGGCGTACGATGGCGTCGACACTCTGTCCCGACGCCGAGTAGAGCACCACCATGGAGAGGGTCATCAGGGCCAGCAGGCCGAGCAGCAACGGCAGGTCGATGTGCAGCCTGTACCAGATGCTCTGCTGGCGGGCGGAATTACTCATGAGGGGCGACCTCTTCAGATTGGGGTTGCTTGGCCGGGGCCGGCGGCAGCTGGGGCTCCGGCGGCAACAGATAGGCATCCAGCATGTGGCGAGCCACCGGGGCGGCCATGGCGCTGCCGCCCCCGGCGTTCTCCAGCACTAGGGCGACCACGGCCTTGGGGGCTTCGAAGGGGGCGAAAGCGACGAACAGGGCGTTGTCGCGGTGCTCCATCTTGGTGGTCGCCGCGTTGTAGACCTGGTTCTCCTTGAGGCCCACCACCTGGGCGGTTCCTGACTTGCCCGCCGCCTTGTAGGGGGTATTGGCAAAGGCCCGTCGACCGGTGCCCTCATGGCCGTTGATGACGCGCCACATGCCGTCCTTGGCCACCTGCCAGTAGGTGTCGCTCTTGGCGGCGATGGCCACGTTCGGGTTGATGGGGGCGTTGACCACGCCGTCCGAGGAGGCGGTGCTCTTGAGCAGGTGCGGCGTCACGTCGTGACCGTTCTGGGTCAGGATGCTGATGGCCTTGGCCAGCTGGATCGGGGTGGCGCTCCAGTAGCCCTGACCGATGCCGATGGAGATGGTGTCCCCCTGATACCAGGGCTGGCGCCAGCGCGCCATCTTCCAGTCCCGGGACGGCATGACCCCCTTGGTCTCCTCGAACAGATCGACGCCGCTGTACTGGCCGAAGCCAAACTTGGTCATGTAGCTGTTGATCTTGTCGATGCCGACCCGGTAGGCGAGATCGTAGAAGTAGGTATCCGCCGACACCTCGATGGCGCGGTAGACGTCGAGCCAGCCGTGGCCCCAGCGGCGCCAGTCGCGAAACTTCTTGGTGGTGCCAGGGATGGAGAAGCTGGGCCCGCCGAAGTAGCGATAGTTGGGGGTGATGGCCCCCTCGTTCAGCCCCATCACCGCCATCATGGGCTTGACGGTGGAGGCGGGGGCATAGATGCCCTGGGTGGTGCGGTTCACCAGCGGCCTGGCGGGATCGTTGAGCAGTGCCGAGTAGTTGGCGCTGGAGATGCCCGTCACAAACAGGTTGGGGTCATAGCTCGGGCTCGACTCCATGGCCAGGATGGCGCCGGTGTTGGGTTCCATCATGACGATGGCGCCCCGGCGACCGGCCAGCAGCTCCTGCGCCTTCAATTGCAGGCGGATGTCGATGTTGAGGTAGATATCCTTGCCGGGCTCGGGAGGCTGGAACTTCAGGGTGCGCACCACCCGGCCGCGGTTGTTGACCTCGACCTCCTGGTAGCCCGCCACGCCATGCAGCTCGTCCTCGTAGAACTTCTCCACCCCTTGCTTGCCGATGTCCTTGGTGGCGGCGTAGTTGGCGAGCTTCTCCTCCTTCTCGAGACGCTCCACGTCGCGGGTGTTGATCTTCGCCACATAGCCCAGCGCATGGGTCAGGGTGTCGCCGAACGGGTAGTAGCGCTTGAGGTAGGCCTCGATGCTGGCCCCCGGGTAGTTGTGCTGGTTGACCGAGAAGAGCGCGACCTGGTACTCGCTCAGCTTCTCGAACAGGGGCACCGGCTTGAAACGGCGCTGGCGCTTGACCTCGGCCAGGAATTTCTCCTTGGTTCCCTCCGGCAGGGCCAGCAGGGCGATGAGATCGTCGGCGGTCTGCTCCAGGTTCTCGGTCTCTTCCGGCACGATTTCCAGGCTGTAGACGGGGCGGTTTTCCGCCAGCAGCACCCCGTTGGCGTCATAGATGAGGCCGCGGGGCGGCGCCACCGGCACGACGCGGATCCGGTTGTCATTGGAACGGGTCTGGTAGGTTTCGTAAGACTCTACCTGCAGGTAGTAGAGGTTGCCGAGCAACACCAGCATGAGCACGACCATGCCGATGTAGGCGACCAGGGTGCGCCGGAAGAACAGGCGCCCCTCGGCGCTGTGGTCGCGCATTTCGATGCGATTCTTCAGCATGCCGTTACCTTGTGGCTGACGTACGGGTGAGAGAGGCGATATGCATGCTCAGGCTCCGGGGGCCGGTTGGATAAGCGGAGTGCGTGGGCTCTGCATGGGTCACTCTCTGTGATAGGGGTGATTGGTGGTGATGCTCCAGGCGCGATAGAGGCTCTCGGCCACCAGCACCCTCACCAGCGGATGGGGCAGGGTGAGCGGTGACAGGGACCAGCTCTGTTCGGCGGCGGCCTTGCACTCGGGAGACAAGCCTTCAGGCCCCCCGACCAGCAGCGCCACGTCGCGGCCATCCAGCTTCCAGGCCTCCAGTTGCACGGCCAGCTGCTCAGTGGTCCAGGGCTTGCCGGGAATGTCCAGGGTCACGATGCGCGAGCGGCCGGCGGCTGCCAGCATGGCTTCCCCTTCCTTTTGCAGGATGCGGGGGATGTCGGCATTCTTGCCGCGTTTTCCGGCGCCGATCTCGACCAGCTCGAACGGCATGTCTTTCGGGAAACGGCGACGGTACTCTTCGAAGCCATGCTCTACCCAGGCAGGCATCTTGGTGCCCACTGCAATCAACTGGATCTTCATCTTGCTCTACGCCCTTGCCTTTTTTGCGCGTCTGCACGCTTACTGTGCATTCACCTGGGCACCGCCCCAGAGTTTTTCCAGTTGGTAGAAGTCGCGGTACTCATCCTGCATCACGTGCACGATGACCGAGCCCATGTCCACCAGCACCCACTCGCCGGTGAGTTCGCCTTCCACGCTGAGCAGATCGAGCCCGGCGTGGCGCGCCTCGCTGGCGAGGTTGTGGGCGATGGCACTGACGTGGCGATTGGAGTTGCCGGAGCAGATGATCATGGTGTCCGTGATGCTGGATTTGCCGCGCACATCGAGGATGATGATGTCGCGGCCTTTCATGTCATCGATCTTGTCGACGATAAAGGCGAGCAATTCTTGGCCTTGCAATGTCTTCTCCTATCTTCCGGCGCCAGAGGGCGGCGGATTATATCATGGTCACTCCCGTTTCCCAGCCTGGCAAAGGGAGCGGATCCGGGGTTGCCACTCATGCAGGGGGCAACCCCTTAACGATCACTATAGTGCGCAACCCGCTCCGGCAATAGCCGGGCCGGTGCCGGGTGCGCCTCAGGGTGTCGGCTGGCTGGGCCGCACCGTTTGGCCCGTTCACTGGCCCCGGGTTGGCCGATAGAGGCCGTGCAGCCGGATGTAATCGGCGACCGGCGCGGGTAGCAGATACCTGGGATCCCGGCCCGATGCCAGCAGGGCTCTGAGCCGGGTGGCGGAGAGCTCGACGGGCAGGTTGCCCGCCAGCCAGATATGGCCGTGGCGGTGACGATGCAGATCCTCGCTGTCCTGGGTTTGGTGACGGGCCAGCAGATCGGCCACCTCGGCCGGATAGTCCGGTTGCCAGCCGGGGCGGGTGCTCACCACCAGGTGGGCATGGTCGAGCAGCTCCTGCCAGCGGTGCCAGCTCGGCAGGCCGAGCAGGGAGTCCATGCCCATCAGGAAGCAGACTGGGGTGTCCGGCAGCTCGGCGTGCAGCGCGATCAGGGTGTCGATGGTGTAAGAAGGCCTGTCCCGATCCAGCTCCCGCTCATCCACCACGAAGCCCGGATTCTCCGCTGCTGCCAGCGCGACCATGGCGAGGCGCTGCTCGCTCGAACAGTAGGGGCTGGCGCGATGGGGGGGAATATGGTTCGGGACCAGGCGAACCTCCGCCAGCCGCAGGGCCTCGCGGGCCTCGATGGCGGGTCTCAGATGGCCGATGTGGATGGGATCGAAAGTCCCCCCCAGAATGCCGATGGGTGGTCTCAGCGTCATTCTTCTGCCCCTGTCTGAACAAGGTGATCGATATGGATCGGCTCGCATGTGCCGCCGAGGATGCCGATGGGTGCGTTTAGCATGGATCCGCCTCCAGCAGCGGCAGCGGGGTGCCATCGCGAAAACCCAGCGCCAGGGTCTGCAACATCAGCCAGGCCTGCTCGGTATCGAAGCGGCGCTGGGCGTCGTCGAGCCGGGCCATCAGCTGCCACAGCTGCTGCAGCTTGGCGAAGGGCAGCCGGGTCAGGGCCTGCTGGATCAGTTGCTGGCGGCTCTGCCAGATGCGCAGGCGCGAGAAGTGCTCCACCAGGGGCTGACCGGCCCTGGCCGCCAGCGCCAGTTCGGTCAGCTGTTCCAGCTCCCGGCACAGGGTCCAGGCCAGCATGCCGGGCTCGGTGCCCTCGGCGCGCAGGGCCAGCAGGATGCGCTGGGCCCGGTTCACCTTGCCCTCCAGCAGGGTGTCGATGAGCTGGAACGGGGTGAAGTGGGCGTGGCGGATGATGGTCTCCTGCAGGTAGGCGACCGTGATCGGCTGAGGGGGCGAGAGCAGGGTCAGCTTCTCAATCTCCTGGCTCGCGGCCAGCAGGTTGCCCTCGTAGCTGTGGCACATGAAGTTGACGGCGTCCGGCAGCACCTTGAGGCCGAAGCGCTGGAAACGGGCGCTCATCCAGCGCGGGAAGAAGCGGGGCTCGGGGTGGTTGACCGGCACATAGGTGCCGCTCTGGCTCAGTTTGTCGAACCAGGCCGCCTTCATCTGGGTCTGGTTGAGGCGGGGGCCCGAGAGCATCAGCAGCAGATCGGGGTGCAGCTGTTTGGCTATCTCGGCGATGCGGGCGGCCAGATCCTTGTCGACCTTGGCCGGCAGCTCCAGCTCGATGATCTGGCGGGCGGAGAAGAGGCTCATGGCCTGGCAGGCGTCATAGACCTGGTTCCAGTCCAGCCCGGCCTCCACCACGAAGCTGTGGCGTTCGTCGAACCCCTGTTTGCGGGCGATCTGACGCACGGCGTCGATGGCCTCGAGCTTGAGCAGCGGCTCGTCCCCAAAGACGAGATAGCAGGGCTTGAGCCCTGCCTTGAGATGGTCCGCGAACTGCTCCGGATAGACTCTCATCAGGAGGCTCGCATCAGAACTTGACCTGGCTGAGCTGACGGATCACCAGGTTCGCGGCCTGTTCCTGCATCTCCTTGCCGAGCTGCTCCTGCTCGCGGGAGGAGGCGAGCGCCGCATCCGGCTTGTTCAGGAAGCTGCGGTTGAAGGTGATGGGGAAGACCTGGGTCGGCTTGCCCGGCACCGTCACGCTGAACTGGGTGCTGTAGCCCAGCAGGTACTCGCGATCCTGGCCGATGGCGTCGACGGAGGCGACCTGGCTGGTGCTGCGCACGCCGGCCAGAGTCAGCACCGGAATGCCCTCCTTGTCCGCCAGGGTCACCCCGGAGGCCTTGAGGCGGGTGGTCACCAGGCGATAGAAGTCGCTCTTGTTGTCACCGACCACCTTCATGGTCATCAGCTCGGGGGGGATGGCGGTGCCCCGCATCTGAAAACCGCAGGCCTGCAGCAGCAGGCCCGTCAGCATGATGGCAATCCAGCGAGTAAGGGACATGCCCATATGAAATCCTCTTTGCTGTGCTTGAACGACGGCGGGCCAGGCCCGCCGTCTTCAGTTGGTCAGATTTGGTGACCAGAGATCAGTTGGCGACGATGTTGAGCAGCTTGCCCGGCACATAGACCACCTTGCGCACGGTCAGGCCGTCGGTGAACTTCTGCACCGAGGCGTCGGCCATGGCCAGCTTCTCGATGTCGGCCTGGCTGATCTCGGCCGGCACGGTCAGCTTGCCGCGCATCTTGCCGTTGATCTGCACCACCACCAGCTTCTCGGTCTCGACCATGGCCG
Organism: Aeromonas sp. XH; assembly: GCF_033348475.1. NCBI lineage: Bacteria > Pseudomonadati > Pseudomonadota > Gammaproteobacteria > Aeromonadales > Aeromonadaceae > Aeromonas > Aeromonas sp. XH. The sequence continues at coordinate 1,062,162 of NZ_CP137630.1, forward strand.
CTTCATCGGCGACCGGCCAGCCGGTCACGTCGATGTCCCCTTCCTTGCCCAGCATCTTCCACAGCTCGAAGCCGATGTGCGGGGTGATGGGGTAGAGCATGACCACCACGGCTTCCAGCGCTTCCTGCATCAGGGCTCTGTCCTGCTCGTCGCAGCCCAGCTTGGCCAGGTTGTTCATCAGCTCCATGATGGCGGCGATGGCGGTGTTGAAGGTCTGGCGGCGACCCACGTCGTCGCTCACCTTGGCGATGGTCTTGTGCAGCTCGCGGCGCACGGCCTTCTGCTCGCTGGAGAGGGACGCCACATCCAGCGCCGGCACGGCACCCGCCGAGACGTGCTCGAAGGTGGTGCGCCACAGGCGGCGCAGGAAGCGCTGTGCGCCCTCAACGCCCGAATCGGACCACTCCAGGGTCATGTCGGCCGGGGAGGCGAACATCATGAACAGACGGACGGTGTCGGCGCCGTAACGCTCCACCATCAGCTGGGGATCGATGCCGTTGTTCTTGGACTTGGACATCTTGGTCATGCCGGAGTGGATCACCTCGCGGCCATCGTTATCCACCGCCTTGGTGATGCGGCCCTTGTCGTCCCGCTCTACCTTGACGTCGAGGGGGCTGACCCAGACGTTGCCGCCCTTCTCGTCCTTGTAGTAGAAGGCATCGGCCAGCACCATGCCCTGGCAGAGCAGGCGCTTGAACGGCTCGTCGCTGTTCACCAGGCCCGCGTCGCGCAGCAGCTTGTGGAAGAAACGGGCGTAGAGCAGGTGCATACAGGCGTGCTCGATGCCGCCGATGTACTGATCCACCGGCAGCCAGTGGTTGGCGGCCGCCGGATCCAGCATGCCCTTGTCGTAGTCCGGGGAGCAGTAGCGGGCGTAGTACCAGGAGGACTCCATGAAGGTGTCAAAAGTGTCAGTTTCCCGGAACGCTTCCTGGCCGTTGTAGGTGGTCTTGGCCCACTCGGGGTCGGCCTTGATGGGGCTCTGGATGCCGTCCATCACCACGTCTTCCGGCAGCAGCACCGGCAGTTGATCTTCCGGGGTCGGCACTACGGTGCCGTCAGCCAGGGTCAGCATGGGGATGGGGGCGCCCCAGTAGCGCTGACGGGAGACACCCCAGTCGCGCAGGCGGTAGTTGACGGTGCGCTTGCCGCGGCCGAGCCCTTCCAGCTTGGTTGCGATGGCATCGAAGGCCGCCTGGAACTCGAGGCCGTCGAACTCGCCGGAGTTGAACAGCACGCCCTTGTCGGTGTAGGCGGCGGCGATCACGTCCGGCGCCTCGCCGTCGGCCGGCTTGATGACCGGCTTGATCTCGAGGCCGTACTTGGTGGCGAACTCGTGGTCGCGCAGATCGTGGCCGGGCACCGCCATCACGGCACCGGTGCCGTAGTTCATCAGCACGAAGTTGGCGACCCAGACCGGTACCTTGCGGCCATCCAGCGGGTGAATGGCGTAGAGGCCGGTGGCCATGCCCTTCTTCTCCATGGTCGCCATGTCCGCCTCGGCCACCTTGGTGTGCTTGCACTCCTCGATAAAGGCGGCGAGCTCGGGGTTGCCTTCGGCTGCCTGGGCGGCCAGCGGGTGACCGGCGGCGATACCCACATAGGTCACGCCCATGAAGGTGTCCGGACGGGTGGTGTAGACCTCCAGGTGCTCATCCTGGCCGTCGACGGCGAAGCTGATGTTGACCCCTTCGGAGCGGCCGATCCAGTTGCGCTGCATGGTCTTGACCATCTCGGGCCAGCCTTCCAGGTTGTCGATGTCGTTCAGCAGCTCTTCGGCGTAGTCGGTGATCTTGATGAACCACTGGGGGATCTCTTTCTGCTCCACCGGGGTGTCGCAGCGCCAGCAGCAGTTGTCGATCACCTGCTCGTTGGCCAGCACCGTCATGTCGTTCGGGCACCAGTTGACGGAGGAGGTCTTCTTGTAGACCAGGCCCTTCTCGTAGAGCTTGGTGAAGAACCACTGCTCCCAGCGGTAGTAGTCCGGCTTGCAGGTGGCGAGTTCTCTGTCCCAGTCATAGCCCAGACCCAGCATCTTCAGCTGGTTCTTCATGTATTCGATGTTTTCGTAGGTCCAGGGGGCCGGCGCCGTGGCGTTCTTGATGGCGGCGTTCTCCGCCGGCAGGCCGAAGGCGTCCCAGCCGATGGGTTGCAGCACATTCTTGCCGTTGAGCCGTTGATAACGGGAGATCACATCACCTATGGTGTAGTTACGCACGTGCCCCATGTGCAGTCGACCAGACGGGTAGGGGAACATGGAGAGGCAGTAGAACTTTTCCTTGTCTACTTTCTCCACCGCCTTGAAGGTTTTCTTGGCATCCCAGTGCTGCTGCACTGCTGGTTCTATGGATTGGGGAACGTATTGCTCTTGCATTGGTGACATCCGGATCTGTGAAATGAATAGATAAAACGGCTGGGAAATCGCAATAGAATACCCATATCCTGCGGCGGCAACAACCGCCAGCATCCGCCGGTCCCCGGCCGGGCACGATCAGCTATCTGCACAGGAGCAACATCATGGACAAACGCCAGAAAGGGTATGAAGCCTTTATCGCCCAGCTCAGGAAGCAGTGGGAGGAGACGGAAGAGTTCCAGGGGGAGCGTCTCAACCGGATGATCGCCAGGGTGCAGGCCTATATGGAAGCGGCGGGGGATCTGACCAAGGATGAACTCGCCCTGATCGCCGAATACGTGAAGCGGGATCTCGGCAACTACGACGAGGGAAAGCAAGAGGTGCCCGAATCCGCCTTTATGCTGGCCCTGAAAGACACCGCCTGGTCCTGGCTGGCGGATGTGACCGACCGCGCCCAGGTGGAGTGGCAGGAGCTCGCGGACGAGCTGGAGCACAAGGGCATCTACCGGGCCGGGGACTGGGTCGGACTCGGCGTGCTGGTGTGCGATCACTGTGAGTGGCGCCATACGGTGCTGCATCCTGAACAGCTCGGCACCTGCCCCGAGTGCGGGGCCGACGAGTATCATCGCGAGCCGCTCTCGCCCTGATTTCCCCCTGACAACGGCATATAAAGAGAGGCGCCCAAGGGCGCCTCTGCGATTTATCCACGTCTATCTCTTCAGGCCTTGCGGGCCCAGGGATGGGCGCGGGGGCGCAGCACCAGCGCCAGGCCCAGCAGCAGGGCGGCGATGCCGTACATGGGCCAGCTGCCGAAGCGCAGGTAGGGGGTCTCGCCGTGGGCGGGACGCACCTCGGTTCTCAAGACCCCGGCCTGGAACTGCGGGATCTGGGCGATGATGCTGCCGTCTATCTCGGTGACTATGGTGATGCCGGTGTTGGTGTCCCGCAGCAGCGGGCGGGCCAGCTCCAGGGCGCGCATGCGGGCGATCTCCATGTGCTGCCAGGGGCCTATGCTGGTGCCGAACCAGGCGTCGTTGGAGACGGTCAGCAGGAAGTCGGTATCCGGCTGCACGTTGCGGCGCACCTCGTCCGGGAAGATGATCTCGTAGCAGATGGCTGCGGCGAACTTGAGTCCCTTGGCGATCAGGTTCGGCTGTACCTCGTCCCCCCGGCTGAAGGAGGACATGGGCAGGTTGAAGAAGGGGGCGATGGGGCGCAGCAGATCTTCAAAGGGCACGAACTCGCCGATGGGCAGCAGGTGGTACTTGTAGTAGCGGTTCTTGTGCTCGTAGTGATAGGACTCCTTGCCCTCGGCATCCTGCACCCCCATGCCGAGCACGGTGTTGTAGAAGCGCTGCTGCTGGAGATCGTAGTGAATGATGCCGGCCAGCAGGCCGGTATCGTTCACCTTCATCGCCTTGTCCAGGCTCTCCAGATAGGTGCCCATCTCCTTCTCGATGGCCGGGATCGCGGACTCGGGCCAGACGATGATGTCGGCATCCTGGTTCTCGCGGCTCAAGTCCTGGTAGGTGCGCACCGTGGGGATCAGGGCCTCAGGATCCCACTTGAGAGACTGGGCGATGTTGCCCTGCACCAGGGCCACCTTGACCGGCTCCCCCCGGGTGACCCAGTTGAGCTGCATCAATCCTTGCGCCGCCCCCACCAGGGCGACGGGCAGCAGCAGCCAGGCCGGCTTGCGGCTCTGCCACACCAGCCAGAGGGCGGAGGTGGTGAGCAGCAGGGCGAGGGTGATGCCCTGCACTCCCAGGAGGGGAGCGAACCCCTTGAGGGGGCCGTCTATCTGGGTGTAGCCGAACCAGAGCCAGGGGTAGCCGGTCATCACCCAGCCACGCAGCCAGTCGGCCCCGAGCCAGAGCGCCGGGAAAGCGAGCAGCCAGCGGCTCCAGTGGCGGCCGGCGAAGACGCGGGCGAACAGCCAGCAGGCCAGGGTCGGATAGAGGGAGAGATAGGCGCAGAGCCCGGCCAACAGCACGAAGGCGGCCGGCAGCGGGATGCCGCCAAACTCCGTCATGCTGACGTGGATCCACCACTGGCCCGGCAGGAACAGGCCCATGGCGTAGCCGAAGCCGCGCCAGGCCGCCTGCCTGGGGCTGGCCTTGTCCAGCAGGGCATAGAGGCCGAGCAGGGAGAGGATCACCAGGGGCCAGTAGCCGAAAGGAGAGAAGGCCAGCACGGCGATGGCACCGGAGGCCAGGGCGAACAGGCTTGTTAGGAGTTTCGATTTCACGGGGGATCGGGGCTCGAATTGGGCTGAATAAAATAAAGTGGCCGACATCTTAACCGCAAACGGTGCCAACGGCGAGCCTCCCGGCGGCCGGGTATCGAGGGGCGGTGGCAGGGAGAATGAAAGGGTAAGGGTCTGACAGAATGACAAACGCCCCTTGGCAGGGGCGTTGAACGTCAGGTCCGGGGCGGGAGAGATCAGGACTCCGGCTGGGCCGCCGCGTGATGCTCCGGGATCTTCACCTGCAGCTGTTGCAGACGACGCCGGTCCGCGTGCATCACCTTGAACAGGTAGCCGTCGAGCTCGATCTCCTCGCCCTTCTTCGGCAGGTGGCTGAAGGCGTGCATCACCAGGCCGCCGACGGTATCCACCTCTTCATCGCTGAACTGGGTGCCGAAGAAGTCGTTGAAGTCCTCGATCTCGGTGAGGGCGCTGACGGAGAAGACCCGCTTGCTGATGCGGCGGATATCGACGGGCTCGTCCTCGATGTCGTCGAACTCGTCGTCGATCTCGCCGACGATGAGCTCCAGAATGTCCTCTATGGTCACCAGACCCGAGACACCGCCGAACTCGTCCACCACTATGGCCATGTGGTAGCGCTCTTCGCGGAACTCCTTGAGCAGGCGATCGACCCGCTTGCTCTCCGGCACGATGACGGTGGGGCGCAGGATCTTCTCGAGCTGCAGCGGCTCGCTGGCGTGATGGCCGCCGAAGCCGAACGGCAGCAGATCCTTGGCGAGCAGTATGCCCTCCACGTGATCCTTGTCTTCGTTGATCACCGGGAAGCGGGAGTGGCCGGATTCGATGATGACCGGCAGGAAGTCGTCCACCGGTTGGGACTTCTCTATGGTCACCATCTGGGAGCGGGGGATCATGATGTCACGCACGCGCAGCTCGGCAATTTCGAGCACGCCCTCGATCATGTCCTTGGTGTCCTGATCGATGAGGTCTCGCTCCTCGGCATCGGCGATGACATCCACCAGATCGTTGCGGTCTTTTGGCTCGCCCTGGAAGAGTTGGCTGAGCTTGTCGAGCCAGGTTTTCTTCGGCGAGCCGGTACTAGGGTGATCGTCGGTCATTTTCTCTCTTGGTTACTCGTATGAACACACTTGAAATCGTTGTGGCTATATGAGGATAGGCATCGGCTGTTTCAAGGCGATGACCATCCGGTGTTTTACTCTTCGTCGTTCAGACCAGGGCCGGCGATACCGAGTTCCTGCATGATGTCGCGTTCGGAACGGCACCATCTGAGCGGCTCTTGATTCACCTTATCCTTCGACATCGTCGTCCAGATAGGGGTCCGCAAAGCCCAGCTCCTGCATGATGTCGCGCTCTAGCTGCTCCATCTCCTCGGCTTCCTCGTCCTCGATATGGTCATAACCTAGCAGATGCAGACTGCCGTGCACAACCATGTGGGCCCAGTGGGCGTCCAGGGTTTTACCCTGTTCGACGGCCTCGGCCTCGACCACCTGGCGACAGATCACCAGATCCCCGAGCAGGGGCAGTTCCAGGCCGGGAGGGGCCTCGAACGGGAATGATAGCACGTTGGTGGGCTTGTCCTTGCCGCGATAGGTGTGGTTGAGCTCGCGGCTCTCCTCCTCGTCGACGATGCGCACCGTCACCTCGGCCTCCTGCTGGAAGCCGAGGATGGTGCCCTCGAGCCAGCCTTGCAGCTGGGCCTCGCTCGGCAGGCCGTCGGGGCTGGCGCAGGCCAGTTGCAGATCCAGGGTCAGGCTCATTGGGCATTCTCTCTGCTGATGTTCTCTTTGTTGCTGGCGGCGGCCTTCTCGGCCGCCTGCTGGGCGTCGAACGCCTCGTAGGCCTGGACGATGCGGGCCACCACGGGGTGGCGTACCACGTCCTTGGACTCGAAGAAGTTGAACGACAGGCCGTCGACTCCCTGCAGCACCTCCAGGGCGTGGCGCAGACCGGACTTGGTGCTGCGGGGCAGGTCCACCTGGGTGATGTCGCCGGTGACCACCGCCTTGGAGTTGAAGCCGATGCGGGTCAGGAACATCTTCATCTGCTCGGTGGTGGTGTTCTGGGCCTCGTCCAGGATGATGAAGGCGTCGTTCAAGGTTCTTCCGCGCATATAGGCGAGCGGCGCCACCTCGATGATGTTGCGCTCCATCAGCTTCTCCACCCGCTCGAAGCCCAGCATCTCGAACAGGGCGTCGTAGAGGGGGCGCAGGTAAGGATCCACCTTCTGGGAGAGGTCCCCTGGCAGGAAGCCGAGCTTCTCCCCCGCCTCCACCGCCGGGCGGGTCAGCAGGATGCGGCGGATCTCCTGGCGCTCCAGGGCATCCACGGCGGCGGCCACGGCCAGATAGGTCTTGCCGGTGCCGGCGGGGCCTATGCCGAAGCTGATGTCGTGGCGCACTATGTTGGCGATGTACTGGGCCTGGTTCGGGCTCCTCGGCTTGATGAGGCCACGCTTGGTCTTGACCGTCACCTCCTTGCCATAGGGGAGGCTAGGCACCTCCTCGTCGTCCTGCTCCAGCACGCGGGACTCCTGCACCGTCAGGTGCACCATCTCTGGGGTGATGTCGGTCACCTTGCCCCCCTTGAGGGGCTGGGTCTCCACATAGAGGTGCTTGAGGATGACGGCGGCCGCGTCCACCTGGGCCTGCTTGCCCAGCACCTGGAAGTGGTTGTCCCGGTAGCTGATCTCGATGCCGAGGCGGCGCTCCAGCTGCTTGAGGTTGTCGTCAAAGGGGCCGCACAGGCTGGCGAGACGCAGGTTGTCGGCGGGCTCCAGATGCAGGTTCAGGGTCGCGATATGTCGGCTCAAATTGACCTCGTTTCAAGGTTCTTCCCTTCTGTGAGGGAAGAGACATTAATGGGGAGTGAAGGCCGCAACGCCCAGGGGATCGGGCTCGTTGTCGGGGCGGCCGGATTGGACCAGGATCTCGCTTGGAGCGGGGGTAAAAGCGGCCACACCCAACCCATCGGGCACGTTGTCGGGGCGACGGGCCAGGATCTCGCTCGGCGCCGTGGCGATGCGCAGGTTCATCTCGTCCTCGCCGCGGATGAAGCGGCCGCGCAATGAGTAGGGGCGCACGTCGGTGATCTCCACGTCGGCGAAGCCGCCGATGAGGCGGTGCGGCCCCTCGAAGTTGACCACCCGGTTGTTCTCGGTGCGGCCGGAAAGCTGCATGGGATCGAGCTTGGACGGCCCCTCCACCAGGATGCGCTGCACCGAGCCCAGCATGGCGCGGCCGATGAGCATGGACTGGTGATTGATGCGGTTCTGCAGCCGGGTCAGGCGGGCCTTCTTCACCTCCATGTCCACGTCGTCCGGCAGATCGGCGGCCGGGGTGCCGGGGCGCGGGCTGTAGATGAAGCTGAAGCTCATGTCGAAGTTGATCTCCTCGATGAGTTTCATGGTGGCCTCGAAGTCCTCGTCCGTCTCGTTCGGGAAGCCGACGATGAAGTCCGAACTCATGGTGATGTCGGGGCGCACGGCACGCAGACGGCGGATCTTGGACTTGTACTCCAGCACCGTGTGAGGGCGCTTCATCATGGTCAGGATGCGATCCGAGCCGCTCTGGATCGGCAGGTGCAGGAAGCTGACCACCTCGGGGGTGTCCCGATAGACCTCGATGATGTCGTCGGTGAACTCGATGGGGTGGCTGGTGGTGTAGCGAATGCGGTCGATGCCGTCGATGGCGGCCACCAGGCGCAGCAGTTCGGCGAAGGTGCAGTGGCCGCCGTCAAAGGTCGGGCCCCGGTAGGCGTTGACGTTCTGGCCGAGCAGGTTCACCTCGCGCACCCCCTGCTGGGCGAGCTGGGCGATTTCGTAGAGCACGTCGTCGAGCGGACGGCTCACCTCCTCGCCACGGGTGTAGGGCACCACGCAGAAGGAGCAGTACTTGGAGCAGCCTTCCATGATGGAGACAAACGCCGTGGCCCCCTCGGCGCGGGGCTCGGGCAGGTTGTCGAACTTCTCTATCTCGGGGAAGGCGATGTCCACCTGGGCGCCATGGCCCTCCTGCACCTGCTTGATCATGGTCGGCAGGCGGTGCAGGGTCTGGGGTCCGAAGACGATGTCCACATAGGGGGCGCGTTTTCTCAGATTGTCCCCTTCCTGGGAGGCGACGCAGCCGCCCACGCCGATCACCAGCCCCGGCTTCTTCGCCTTGAGCTTCTTCCAGCGACCGAGCAGGTGGAACACCTTCTCCTGGGCCTTCTCGCGGATGGAGCAGGTATTGAGCAGCAGGACGTCGGCATCGGAGGGCTCCTCGGTCAGCGTGTAGCCGTTGCTGGCATCCAACAGGTCGGCCATCTTGGACGAGTCGTACTCGTTCATCTGGCAGCCCCAGGTCTTGATATGAAGTTTCTTGCTCATCGCTTCTCTTGACTGTTTTTGAAATCGGCAGGGTCAAAGGACCGGCCATTTTACTCCGCAATCCCGGTGCTGACCAGTCTGGGGCCGGCCGCCGCCCCCCGGCCTCCCCGTGCCCGGCCTGGGATGGCCGCCGGCAATTGCACGACTGGCGCACTGTTTCTCCCGTCGCCTTGCGCTATCATGCCCCATTCGGTTCGGCCCTTGCGCCCTCGTGCGGGGCGACTCCTTGCAGGAATCAAGTTATGGAACAGTGTGATATCGCCATCGTCGGCGCCGGCATGGTGGGCGCCGCCACCGCCTGTCTGCTGGCGGCAGAGGGCCTCTCTGTGCGGGTCATCGAGACCCGGCTGCCCGAGCCCTACGCCCCCGGGCAGCCGCTGGATCTGCGGGTCTCCGCCATCAGCCAGGCCTCGGTGGCGCTGCTGACCCGGGCCGGTGCCTGGCAATACCTGCAACAGATGCGGCTGTGTCCCTATCGCCGGCTGGAGACCTGGGAGCTGGACGGTTTCGCCACCCGCTTCGACGCCGCCGATCTGGGGCTGCCCCAGCTCGGCTACATCATAGAGAACCGGCTGGTGCAGCTCGCCCTGCTCAAGAGGATGGAGGATTTCCCGACCATCCAGACCCACACCCCGGCGGCGGTGAAAAGCCTGCGCCAGAGTGCGGAAGAGGCCGTGCTGACCCTGGACGATGGCAGCGAGCTCGCCGCCCGCTGGGTGCTGGCCTGCGACGGCGCCGAGTCCCACACCCGCCAATTGGCCGGGATCGGGGTGTCGCGCTTCGAGTACCGCCAGCACTGCATGCTGATCAATATCGACACCGATTTCGAGCAGGAAGACATCACCTGGCAGCAGTTCACCCCGAGCGGCCCGCGCGCCTTCCTGCCCCTGCCGGGCCGCCACGGCTCCCTGGTGTGGTACGACAGCCCGGCCCGCATCCGGGCGCTCACGGCCATGAGCCACGAGGCCCTGGCCGCCGAGGTGCGCCGCCACTTCCCGGCCCGGCTCGGCGGCTTCACCGTCACCGGCAAGGGGAGCTTCCCGCTGGTGCGCCGCCACGCCAACGACTATTGCACCGGTCGGGTGGTGCTGCTCGGCGACGCCGCCCACACCATCAACCCGCTGGCGGGGCAGGGGGTGAACCTCGGCCTCAAGGACGTGGCCTGCTGGACCGAGTTGCTCGGCAAGGCGGGGGCCCAGTGGCATGCACCGGCGCTGGCGGCGCGCTACGAGCGGCGCCGCCGCCCGGACAACCTGCTGATGCAGTCGGGGATGGATCTCTTTTACGGGGTGTTCAGCAACGAGATAGGGCCCCTCAAGCTCGCCCGCAACCTGGCCCTCAATCTGGCGGACAAGGCGGGCCCCCTCAAGGAGATGGCGCTGCGCTACGCCCTGGGGTTGGTATAGGGGGCATTCCCCCCATTGCGTTAGAGGAGTCGCGCGCCCTATCCGCCTTGTCCGGGCTCCGGGTGCTCCGCCCTGACCAGGGTCAGGAAGCGATCCCGGATGGGATCCGCAAACTCCGGGTTCCACACCAGGCTTATCTCCCACTCGGACCAGGGGCCGAAGAGGGGGTAGAGGGTCACCTCCCTGCCCGCGATAAAGCCGACGCTGCGGGGCAGGATGGCGTTGCCGATACCGGCGGCCACCAGGGCCACCAGGGTCTGGATGTCTTCCGCCTCCTGGATGATGCCGCTCAACCGGTTGGCGCCGAGGAAGCGGGCGATCTGCTGGCTGAGACCGGGGCAGCGATGGCCCACCATCTGCAGCAGGGGCTGGCGGGTCAGCGCCTGCGCCACGTCGAAGGCGGCGGGATCCGACCCAATCAGCCGGGTGGGCACCGCCAGCACCAGCCTGTCCGTCAGCAATCTGTGCTCCCTCAACTGGGGCGCGTCTGGCCGACGCATGAAGCCCAGCTGCAGTCGTCCCGCCAGCAGCAGCTCCTGCTGGGTGGCGGAGGTCATGTCCTGCAGGTGCACCAGCACGTCCGGGACCTGCTGCTTGAAGCGGGCCACCAGTGAGGGGGCGAGTGCGAAGCTGGAGATCCCGAACCCTATCTTGAGGCGCCCGGCGGCGCCGCTCGCCAGAGCCAGGGCGTGCTGCTCGAATCCCTTGCCGTGATCCACCAGGGCGCGGGCCTGGGGAAGCAGCTGGAGACCGATGGCGGTCAGTTCGGCGCCATGGCGGCCCCGGTTGAACAGGGTGCTGCCGAGCGCGAGTTCCAGCCCCTGGATCTGCTTGGTCAGGGCCGGTTGCGTGACGAAGAGCCGGCTGGCCGCCTCCCGGTAGTTGGCGGTCTCGGCCAGCATCACGAACGCCTGCAACTGCCTCAGGTCGAATCTCATTCCATTTGGTTATCCAATGTGGCGATTTATTGATTATAAATTATCTAACTGCCTTGTTCTAATGGTCTCGAAACGGGCCTTCTTGCCCGCTGACCAGCCACAAGGAGTCATGCCATGTCGAGCGAACGCTATCTGTTTTTGATCAAGGGGAGCCTGGTGATGGCCCAGCCACTGGCCGCGCCGGAGACGGGGGAGCTGCTGACCAGCCTGCTGCAGCAGGGGTTTGTCGTGGGGCCCGTGCCGGTGTGGGCGAGCAATGCGGAGCAGGCGCTCGCCTGCTACGAAGAGGCGGTCCAGCGGCAGGCCTTCGTGGATGTGCTGGCGGGGAGAGCCGCATGACAGGGCTCACTCTGGAGGCGGCAGCCCTGCTGCTGGACATGGACGGCACCCTGGTGCACTCCACCGGCGAGGTGGAAGCCGTGTGGCGGCTCTGGTGCCGGCGCCATGGGCTGGATCCGGAGCCCGTGCTGGCCATGTGCCACGGGGTGCGCTCGCGGGAGGTGATCCGGGCGCTGGCTCCCTGGCTGGACCTGGCGTCTGAGGTGGCCCTGCTCGACGAGCTGGAGATCCGCCACGGCGGGGCGGCAGAGCCGATCGCCGGGGCCCGCGCCGTGCTCGATGGCCTGCCGGCGGATCGCTGGAGCCTAGTGACTTCCGCGAGCCACAGGGTGGCGCGCCACCGCCTGGGCAGCGCCGGATTGCCGCTGCCACGCCTCCTGGTCGGCGCCGAGGACGTGGTGCGGGGCAAGCCGGATCCCGAGCCCTATCTGCTGGCCGCAAGCCGGCTTGGCCTGGCTCCCGCCGATTGCCTGGTGTTCGAGGATGCACCCGCGGGCATCGCCAGCGCCCTGCGGGCCGGCTGCCGGGTGGTGCAGGTGGGGGGAACCCAGAGGTGCGATCCGGCGGTCACTGCCTTGATCCCGAACTGGGGCCGGGTGACTGTGGTCGTGCAGGAGGCAGGCCAACTGCAGGTGCAGCTGACGGCCTGAGAGGCGGGCAGAAAAAGCCCCCGACTGGCGGGGGCTTGAGCGGGCGAGGCGTCAGGATTACTTGAAGACCCGGAAGCGCACGTCGTCGTCGATGAAGGTCTTGTCACCGGCCGGCTGTTCTATGCTGCCGAAGGGCATCTGGGCGCGCAGCAGCCAGCTGGCAGGCAGGTTCCACTCCTGGCGGACCGCCTGGTCTATCAGCGGGTTGTAGTGCTGCAGGGAGGCCCCTATGCCCTCCTGGGCCAGGGTGGTCCAGACCGCGAACTGGGCGATCCCGGTGCCGTGTTCGGACCAGATGGGGAAGTTGTCGGCATAGAGGGCGAACTTCTGCTGCAGATCCTCGATGACGGCGGTGTCTTCGAAGAACAGCACAGTGCCGAAGCCTGAGCGGAAGCTGCCGTTGACCTTGGCTTCGCTCTGGGGATAGGCCTCTGGCGGGACTATCTTCTTGAGCTCGGCCTTGACGATGTCCCACAGCTTGTGGTGCTGCTCGCCAAACAGGATGACGGCGCGGGAGCTCTGGGAGTTGAACGAGGAGGGGCTGTGCTTGACGGCATCCTTGATGAGCGCCGTCAGCTGGGCCTCGGAGTGGGTCACCCGGTTGCCCAGGGCATAGATGGTACGACGTACTTTGATCTGTTCGATAAACGGACTGCTCATAACATCTCCTTGGTTGCTGAATCATCGCCGCCAGTCATGCCGGCAAAGGCCATCTGGCTCCGATCTCTCGAGCCATCGACTATAACACCTTCCGCGCAGGAAACCGTCAACGCAGGGTGATGACAGTTTCTACTTTTTATGGATATTCACATGACGGGAACGCATATGGTCGACGGAGACTGCTGATATCTTTTTTATCATTAACAGTAGACGTTAATGATTTCAATCAATACCTTGGTGGTTGTTTCAACTATAAAATGCATGACATATGACATTTTATAGGGGGTTGGATGGCTGCCACTATCATCAAGGAACGCTATTACATCTTGACCCCGCTGTCGTGCCTGCTCGGCGTCCTGGTGTTGATCGCCACCCTGCTGCTGGCGGCGGCCAGCTACCTGCGCAGCATCGACAAGACCATGGCAGGCTACGGCCACATGCTCACCTCCATCGACGCCACCCTGATCCATGAACTGGTGCAGGACAACCAGCGCCAGCTCGGCGTGCTGGAGTCCTCGCTGGACAAGCGGGCCATCGCACGGGGAGAGGCGGCCATCAACCCGATCTGGGCCATCGCCCACCAGTTCAAGCACGACGCCCACTTCCTCTATTTCTACAACGCCCGCACCCATCGTCTCGACAGCTACCCCCACTGGCAGGCGCCGGCCGGCTATCAGGCACAGAAGCGCCCCTGGTATCAGGCGCTCTCCGGCGAGGGGGACGACCTCATCTGGTTTGGTCCCTACGAGGAGTTTGATTCCGCCAGCCAGGTCCTGACCCTGATCAAGCGCGTCAGGGATGACGAGGGGCAACTGCTGGGGCTGCTGATGGTGGACATGTCGTTCAACACGCTGCAGGCGGCGCTGGGACGGGCACTGGGAGGGGACAGGGCCGCCCTCTACATCACGGAGCGCAAGGGGGGGCAGCTGGTGGTGGGGCACAATCTGCAGCTGCTGCCGGTCGGCCTTGATCCTGAGAAGCAGGTAGCCGGGCTGGACGTGATCTGGGAGGGCAGCCACCTGAGGCACCCGCTGACGAACATCGGCTGGGATCTCAATCTCTATCTGCCCCCTGCCCACTTCCATGAAAACCTGCAGGATACCCTGCTGATGGTGGTGTTGCCCGCGCTGGCGCTGCTGTGCGTCTGGCTGTGCAGCCTGGTGTTTCTGGTGCGAATATTCCGCCAGGAGCAGGCCCTGGTGCAGGGCTCCCTCAGCGGTCTCGTCCGGGATGAGGCCCTGCTGGAGATCCAGCGGCGCCGGCGCACCTGGTTCGTGCACGGCAGTCTGGGGGAGATCAACCAGGTGAGAAACAGCCTGATCCAGGGCCAGGATGCCCTGCTGCACGATCCCCTCACCGGGATCATGAACCGGCGGGCCTTCGATCAGGACAGGGCCAGGCTGGATCAGGAGGCGGTCCCCTACTGGCTGGTCCTGTTCGATGTGGACAACTTCAAGGGCGTCAACGACAGCTGGGGCCACGGCGTGGGAGATGCCGTGCTGTTCCGGGTGGCCACCATCATGGCGAGGACCCTGGGGGAGGCCCAGGTCTACCGGATCGGCGGTGATGAATTTGCGGCCCTGCTGCCCTGGGAACAGGGTGAGGTAGAGTGCCGCCTGACCCATCTGCTGGCCCGGGTACGGGCGCTGCAGTGGCGCGAGTTTGAGGCGTCCATCACCCTGAGCGCCGGAGGGGCGCATTACCCGGAAGGTGCTCCCAACCTGCTCGAGCGGGCCGATGAATGCCTGTACCGGAGCAAGCACCAGGGGCGGGACTGCTGGCATCTGGCGTCCAGCCGGCCTCCCTCCGAGGGGGAGGTTGTGACAGTATCTGTCTGACCGTCATCATGACAAAAAGGGCCCTCGGGCCCGGGTGCGGGGTCACAGCGGGGATAATTTCCCGTGTGACCTTTTTTTTTGGTTAATTTTCATTGGGTTGCTCTATTTCACTCCTGAGTGTCGCGAAGAGGAGACAGACGGCCCGGCGATGACGGACCCGTTGCCCCGGTAGCGTTGGCCAGGCCGCTTTGTATAGTGCAGGGAAAATAATCAATCATCAGGTTTGACAGGAGTAGCCCATGAAGATGAAACCATATGGCGTGAGCGCACTGGCATTGCTGGGTGCACTGCTGTTGGGGACGGGCCAGGTGCAGGCGTCGGAGACCCTCAACACCATACTCGGCGGCGGTGCTGGCGGGGTGGCCGGGACCATGATCGGCAAGGAGCTGGGCGGCGACACGGGCGCCCTGGTGGGGGCGGCGATCGGCGGTGCCGCCGGTGGGGCCGCCACGGCCAACCGGGGCAACAAGAATGAGGCCGCCCTCGGGGGGGCCGTCGGTGCCCTGGGGGGCGCCGCCATCGGCAAGAGCGTCGGGGGTGACACTGGTCGCCTGATCGGGGCCGGCATCGGCGGTGCCGGCGGCTCCGCCATCGGCGCCAAAACCGGCGACACTCACGAGAGCAACAACCACCGCTATTACGACGACAGGCGCTATTACAAGCATCACAAGCATCACAAGAAGCACCGCAAGCACAGATGGCATGACGACTGATGCCGCGACAAGACGACAGAAAGGGGCCCTGGGCCCCTTTCTTGATCCCGCCGCGCGGTCTCAGACCAGGCGGTGCTGGCGCCTGCCGAGGTAGAAGGCGTTGATGTTGTCGATCAGCTGATCCGCGAGCCGCTGCATCGACTCCTCGCTGGCCCAGGCCACGTGGGGGGTCAGGATGAAGTTGGGGTAGCGCAGGGCCTGCATCAGGGGATGGTCCGGGGGCGGAGGCTCCACGCTTGCCACGTCGAAACCGGCGCCGCCGAGCCGGCCGTTGCCGAGGGCCTCCAACAGGGCCTGCTCGTCCACCAGGCCGCCACGGCCCACGTTGATGAGCAGGGCCCCCGGTTTCATCATGGCCAGCTCCCGCTCCCCGATGAGGTGGCGGGTGTAGGGGGTGAGCGGACAGTGCAGGCTGATGACATCCGAGTTCTCCAGCAGGGCGTCCAGGGGCAGTCTGTCGTCATCGCCGGGAGTCCCTATCTGGCTCTGGGCATAGCGCACCTCCATGCCGATGGCCTCGGCCCGCTGCCCCAGGGCCTGCCCCAGGGTGCCCTTGCCGATGATGCCGAGCCGCTTGCCGTGCAGATCCGTGATGGGGTGGTCGAAGAAGCAGAACTGGCCGCTCTGTTGCCAGCGCCCTTCCAGCAGGGACTGGCGCCAGGCAAACAGGTTGCGCGACAGGGCCAGCATCAGCGCCATGGCGTGTTCGGGAACCGAGGGGCCCGAGTAGTTGCGGATATTGCACACGGCGACATTGGCGGCGCGACAGGCCTCCAGATCCAGGTTGTCGCTGCCGGTGGCCGCCAGGGCAATCAGGCGCAGCTCCGGCAACTGGGCCAGCTCGGCGGCGCCTATGCGGACCTTGTTGATGATGGCGATGCTGGCGCACTTGAGCCGCTCCACCACCTGATCCGGCGCCGTGGTCGGGTAGCTCTGCCAGTGATGGGGAAAATCGGGGCGGCGCAGATTGATGCCGGCGTCCAGGGTGTCGCTGTCGAGAAACACGATTTGCTGCATGAAGCCTCCTGCCATTGGTGCGGACATGATGCCAAAGATGGCGTGCCGCTGACCAGCCCGGGAGCGTGTCCGGGAGAGGCCCGCCTCCAGGGCGACGGGGTCAGATCCAGCCCAGGTGGGTCAGCCAGCCCTGGATGCGCCCGTGCGTCTCGTCCAGATCCATCAGGGCATAGGGACGATAGTTCAGCTTGTGGCTGCGGCGGCTCTCGCTCTTGCGCGCCTCGGCGGCCAGCAGAGGCCAGGTGCTGCCCTCCTCCTGATAGAGGTCCAGGGTGGGAACGCTGGCCTGTGCCACCTGCTTGGCCAGGGTCTGGTTGCTCTGCTGATTGGGGAAGAAGCCATCGAGCAGGACCAGGGCATCGGGGGCCGGCAGCTGTTCGCTCGCGATGAGGTTGGCGGCCCAGGCCGCGCTGGTCCCCTGTGCCAGCAGCAGCCTGAAGCCCCCCTCCTGCAGCTTGGCGTCGCCGAGCTTGCTGATGCGGGTGGCAAACTGCTTGCGAAAATCGTCGATGGCCTGCTGCTTCTTCTCGGCGGCGGGGTCCAGCTCCGTCTGTTGCGGCGAGGGGAGCAGCAGCAGGGTGTCGAAGCCGAGCCGCCCCAGATCCCGGGTCAGTTGCCACAGCTGGCCGCTTCGCTGCCAGTCGGGCAGCAGGATCGCGAGCCCCAGATAGCTGTCGCCGTCGTGCCTGGCGAACAGCACCCGCTGCTTGTCGACCAGGGTGCTGTCAGGCACCCCTTGCCAGTCGCCATTCTGCCAGTAGTCGGGTGGCACCAGGGGGGCGGGCTCGCCGGCCCGCGCCAGCCCGCCGTACAGGCAGCCAAGACTCAGCAACAACAGTGGTAACAACGCTCTGGCCATGGGCCCCTCGTGGATTGTCCCGGGATGGGTCTTACAGTTAGCGGCGGCGGCGGCCATTTCTGAAGGGGGATGCCTGGCTGGGCGCCATGGCCCGGGTATGCATGTCGCCGGTCGCCAGCCGGAGCGGGGCAGTCCGGTGACACGGCCAATAAAAAAGCGAGCCTGAGGCTCGCTTTTTGCAATGGGTTCGAGGGGGCAACTTAGTTGACGCGACGCTTGAACTCACCGGTGCGGGTATCGATTTCGATCTTGTCGCCGATCTCCACGAAGGCGGCAACGGCCAGCTCGTAGGAGGTGCCCTTCAGGCGGGCCGGCTTGGTCACTTTGCCGGAGGTGTCGCCACGGGCGGCCGGCTCGGTGTACTCGACTTCGCGAACGATGGTGGTCGGCAGCTCTACGGAGATGGCTTTCTCGTTGTAGAAAGTCACTTCACACAGATCTTCCATGCCGTCTACCAGGTAGTTCAGCGCGTCACCCAGGTTGTCCTTCTCGACGTCGTACTGGTTGTACTCGGTGTCCATGAAGACATACAGGGGGTCGGAGAAGTAGGAGTAGGTGCACTCCTTGCGCTCCAGTTGAACGACTTCCAGCTTGTCGTCGGCCTTGAATACGGTCTCGGTGGCGCTGCCGTTCAGCAGGCCTTTCAGCTTCATCTTGACCACGGCGGAGTTACGGCCGGATTTGTTGAATTCGGCTTTCTGGACCACCATCGGCTCGGTACCGATCATGACGACGTTACCAGCGCGGATTTCCTGTGCGGTTTTCATGTAAAAAATTCCTGTTCGTATACGGGCAGATAAAAACTGCCAGATTATATACGGCTTTCTAAAAATTTCACCAACCTCGTGACGAGATCCCCCTCGGCGAGCAACTTCTGTGACCAGGCTCGCGCATGCTGCTGCCAGTGTGCGGCATGGATCGGCCATCGGGCCCAGAGTTCGCCGAGCGCCTGGCCATGGTTGAGGGCGTGGCTGGCGTCGCGCAGCCACTGGGCCGCGTCTGCGGGCAGCGTTGCCAGATAATGGTCGAGAAAGTCATCCAGCTTGGCGATATGGGCCTCATCGTCCTGGGGGTAGATGTGCCACAGGAAGGGGCGCCCTGCCCACTGGGCCCGCACGAAGGAGTCTTCGCCCCGCACCAGGTTGAGATCGCAGCTCCACAGCAGCCGGTCGTAACCGGCCTGATCCGTCATCGGCAGCAGCTTGATGCACAGGCTCCCCGCCTGCAGCAGATCTCCCGCTTGGGCCGTAGGGATGGCGTCTGCCAGCCCGGCCCCGGTGAGCACGTCATCGAGGGCGCGCCCGAGCGGCAGCAGCAGGGTGACCGGCGTGGCGCTCTGGCTCCAGCGCTGGACCAGGCTCCTGAGCGCCGCGCTCTCATAGGTAAAGAGGCTGACCCTCAGCTCGCCTTCTCGTTTGGGTGGCAGGCCCAGGCTGGCCCAGTAGGCGGCAAGCCCCGTGTCATCCTGCTGCCAGGCATCCCGCTCGGCGATGAGCCCCCGTTCGCACAAGAGGCCGCCGGTTCTCGGTGTGAAGCCCGGGAAGAAGAAGTATTTGTCGAGGCTCTGGCTGCCGACCCGCTGGGGGGAGGCGAGGCCGTGGCAATCTTCGACCCAGGCCTCGGCGCTGAGGTACTCCAGGTTGATCCAGCAGGGGGGCGGGCTCTGCTCGGCCATGCGCGCAATGAAGGGGGCGGGCAGGGCGCAGGCGAAGGCCTCGATCACCACGCTCGCCGGCACGGCATCGGCGGGCAGCGCGTCGTACCAGCGCTGGATATGGATGCCCTCGACCCACTGGGCTTCTTGTGCGGGATCCAGCCCGGGGCAGATGCGGGCGAAGCTGGCCAGATCGTCCACCCAGAGCCTGACCTTGCCGTGGCCTTCCCGCTGAAGCTGACGGGCGAGCCGCCAGGTGACGCCGATGTCGCCGAAGTTGTCCACCACGGCGCAGAAGATATCCCAGTCAAAGGGGGGCAGGGGGCTGCTCATGTCGGGGTCCAGATGCAAAAAAACCGGTGCGCAGGGTAGCACACCGGTGACTCGGCTTCTAACGGTCGGGCTGGTGCTGTGTTACTCCTTGCCGTAGACGTTGTTCTCCTGCTCGCGAACCCGGATGAAGGTGGTGCGCTTGGTGAGCTCCTTGAGCTGGCTGGCGCCCACATAGGTGCAGGTGGAGCGCACGCCCCCCAGGATGTCGCGCACCGTGTTCTCCACCGGGCCACGGTAGGGCAGCAGCACGGTTTTGCCCTCGGAGGCGCGGTAGTCGGCGACGCCGCCGGCGTGCTTGTCCATGGCGCTGGACGAACTCATGCCGTAGAACTTCATGAAAGGGGATCCATCCACTTCGACGAGCTCGCCGCCGCACTCCTCGTGGGCCGCCAGCATGCCCCCCAGCATCACGAAGTCGGCGCCGCCGCCAAAGGCCTTGGCCACGTCACCCGGGCAGGTGCAGCCGCCGTCGCCGACGATCTGGCCACCGAGGCCGTGAGCCGCATCGGCACACTCTATGATGGCGGAGAGCTGGGGGTAGCCGACCCCGGTCTTGACCCGGGTGGTGCAGACCGAGCCGGGGCCTATGCCGACCTTGACGATGTCGGCGCCGGAGAGGATCAGCTCTTCGACCATCTCGCCGGTGACCACGTTGCCCGCCAGGATGACGTGGTTCGGACAGGCCTCGCGGATCTTGCGCAGGAATTCGACGAAGTGCTGGGAGTAGCCGTTGGCCACGTCGACACAGATGAAGCGCAGGGCTTCTGACATGGCAAGGATCTGGCGGGTCTTGGTGAAGTCCTCGTCCGAGGTGCCGGTGGAGACCATCACATGGCCCAGGATGGCCGGGTCTGTCTCATTGACGAAGGTTTGCCACTGCGCGAGGCTGTAGTGCTTGTGTACCGCCGTCATCATCTCGAAGCCCGCCAGGGTGCGCGCCATGGCGAAGCTGCCGACGGTGTCCATGTTGGCGGCGATGACGGGCACCCCCTGCCACTGGGTCTGGGTGTGCTTGAAGGTGAACTGGCGGGTCAGGCTGACTTGGGAACGGCTCTTGAGGGTAGAGCGCTTGGGGCGGAACAGTACATCCTTGAAACCGAGCTTCAAGTCTTCTTCGATACGCATTGCGAATTCCTTATTGAGCCTTGTGAAAGTCACTGTTGCAGTGGGCAAAATTTTCGGCAGGCACAAAAAAACCGTAGGTTTTCAAGGCCTCCGGTTTACAACAGTGTAGGGAAAAATCCCGCCGGAACAAGACTGATAATTCACGAGGCCTTGTGGTAGCCTTTGGCGTCACAACCTCAGGATGGCAGCCAGTGTCATCCAGCACCTTCCTCCCCCCGTTTCTTTCTGTTCCTTCCCTCTCTGTGGGGGCATGCACTGTGTCCGGCACGGCCTGTCGCCTGCCATCGGGGTGGCCGGGGGCGGTTCGCCCCGGGCCTGGAATCCGGTTGACCCGCCGGATGGCTGTGGTACATCTGGGCGCAACATCGGCAAGGCGAGAGAGCGAGATGAGCAAGAGAATGGCGAGCGCGGTCATGATGTGGGCCCTGTGTGGCAGTGCGGTGGCGGCGCCGGTCAGCTACGGCTGGATCGAGAAGGGGGTGATCATGCCCTACGGGGTGGCGGTCAAGATGAAGCTGGATACCGGGGCGCTCACCTCCTCCCTCGATGCACGGGAGCTTCACCACTTCAAGCGCGACGGCAAGCCCTGGGTGCGCTTTACCCTGGCGCTGACCGATGCCAACACCGACAAGGCGGTGCGCCAGACCCTGGAGCGGCCGGTGGAGCGAAGCGTGACGGTGCGCGGTGCCGGCGGCATGGAGCAGAGGCCCACGGTGACCATGAGCATCTGCGTCGGCGACAAGGTCTACAAGGAGTGGTTCACCCTGCGGGATCGCAGCGAGATGATCTACCCCGTGCTGCTGGGACGCCGGCTGCTGGCGGAGCTGGGGCCGGTGGATGCGAGCCGGACCTTCACGGTGCAGCCCAGCTGCCGCTGATGTTCCGTGGAGATGAACAACGGGGGCCTGGCCCCCGTTTTTCATGGCTGGAATGCGGGCGGTGCAGCTCAGGCAGGGCGCAGGGGGGAGGGCAGCAGCACGCTCACTTCGAGCCCCCCTTCAGGCCGGTTGTGGATGTCGAGATCCGCCCCGTGAAGCTGGGCGATGCGCTGGACTATGGCCATGCCGAGCCCCACCCCGTCCCCCTGCTGGGGATTGACCCGGAAGAAGCGCTCGCACAGCCGTGACAGGGCGGCGGTGGGGATGCCGGGGCCGTTGTCCCGCACATCCACCCGGACCCGGTTGCCCTCCTGGCTGACCACCACGGCGATCTCGCCGCCCACCTGGGTGTAGCGCAGGGCGTTGTCGATGAGGTTGCCGAACATCAGCTCCAGCAGCATGGCCTGCCCCATCACCTGCAGGTGGCCGGCGCCCTCCAGGGAGAGCTGCTGGTCCTTCTTCAGGGCGATGGGGGCCAGGGTGGCCAGGGTGGACTGCAGCAGCGGCTCCAGGGCCAGGCTGGCGAGCGCCGGTGTCTGCTGGTTGTCGATGCGGGCCTGGGTCAGCAGCTGGCGGATCAGGCGATCGCTGCGATCCAGGGCCAGCTGCATCTTGCGCAGCGCCTGCTCGCGGCTCTGCTCATCCTCGGCCGCCATGGCGTTCTCGCTGTGGATGCGCAGTACCGCCAGCGGGGTGCGCAGCTCGTGGGCCGCCTCGTTGGTGAACTGCTTCTCCCGCTCCAGGGTGTCGGCCAGGGTGTGCATCAGGCGGTTGATCTCCCCCACCAGCGGCGTCAGCTCCTCGGCCTTGATGGCCAGGTTGAGCGGGCTCAGGTTGGCGGGGTGCCGCTCGCCGATGGCTTGCGCCAGCAGGTGCAGCGGGGCCAGGCCACGGGTGACCAGCCACCACAGCAGGCCGAGCAGGAAGGGCAGGGTGATGAAGAGCGGCAGCATGGTGAGGGTGGCCATCTTGCTGGCCAGCTCGCCCCGCTCGTCGTCCCGCTCCGCGACGATGAGCCAGGTCTGCTCATCCTCGTTGTAGAGGGTGAAGGTGCGCCAGTCGTGGCCGTCGCGGTGCACGGCGCCAAAGCCCAGCTCCGGCTTGCCGAACAGCTGGCGCGGCGCGCTGGGGGAGCGCAGCAGTATGTTGCCCTCGCCGTCGGTCAGCTGGAAGGTGAGGTTGCGCTCGAACTCGTGGCCATAGGGGGTGAACTCGTTGTCCTGTCCGATCTGGCCGAAGCCGCTCGGCTCCTGGTGGGGGGCGTTCGGCACGGCCTGCTCCCACTCCTGATAGATGGCGCCGTTGCTCGGCAGATCGCCGCGCTGTTTCAGATAGCGGTCGAGCAGCTGGTTGGTGATGCGGGCGGACTGGGCCAGACGGGCATCAAACAGCTCCTCCATCTCGTGATTGGCTTCCAGATAGCCGATGAGGCCGCTGACGGCGAGGCTGACGCTGACCAGGGCCAGGATGCCGGAGAGCAGGAAGCGGCGGATGGAGCGGACGCGACTCATGGGGCCGGGGCTCCCTTGCCACCCGTGACATCGAGCTGGGGCACTATGTAGCCGACGCCGCGGATGTTGCGGATGAGCTCGGGGAAGAACTTCTTGCGCAGGTGGTGGATGTGCACCTCCACCGCGTTGCTCTCGGCCCCCTCGTCCCAACCGTAAAGGCTCTGCTGCAGCTGATCCCGGCTCAGGACCCGGCCACTCTGGGTGATGAGCTCCTGCAACAGCTTGTATTCGTGGGGAGTCAGCCTGACCGGCTCGCCTCGATAGGTGACCTGCTGTGAGGCCGGATAGAGCAGCAGCTCGCCGTACTCCAGCTCGGCCTGGGCCTGCCCCTTGCTGCGGCGCACCAGGGCGCGCAGGCGGGCGTTGAGCTCCTGCAGGGCGAAGGGCTTGACCATGTAGTCGTCGGAGCCCGCATCCAGCCCCAGCACCCGGTCGTCCAGGGCATCCCGGGCGGTGAGGATGAGCACCGGCAGGGTCTGCCCTTCCCGGCGCAGCTTGCGCAGCAGGCTGATGCCGTCGATGTCCGGCAGGTTGAGGTCAAGGATGAGGGCGGCGAACTCCTCGCTCTTGAGCGCCGACAGGGCGGGCAGCCCCTGTTGCAGCCAGTCCACCGTGTAGCCGCTGCCGCGCAGGGCATCCACCATGCCGTCCCCCAGCATCACATCATCTTCCACCAACAGGATCCGCATTCTCTTCTCCCTCAAACGACACTGCCCACCAGTATGCAAGCTGGTGGGCAGAGTTTAAATAGCGCACTGATCTGCTTGCGTTTACAGCTTGGCGAGGCGCTCGCGGATCTCCGCCCTGCGCCCCTCGTCCGCCACCTCGCGGCCCGGTCTGGCGGGGGCGGCCAGGGCCTTGTCCAGGTAGATCCTCGCCTGCGCCTTGTCCCCCTGATCCAGCAGGAAGTCGCCGTAGAAGAAGTTGGGGTCGATGCCGGTGGGGTTGATGGCCAGCGCCTGCTTGAGCAGTTGCTCCGCCTTCTCGTCATCGCCGAACCCGACCGGCCAGCCCGGCACCTGGTAGTAGAGGGAGCCCAGGCTGGTGTAGGCCGAGCCGTCCAGCGCAGCGGGATCCTGCTTGATGGCGATCTCCAGCCTGGCCTTGGCCTCCTTCACCAGGCCCAGCGCTCCCAGGCCACCCTTGGCGCCGGCCCAGGTGCTCTTGACGATGGCGGACCAGATCAGCAGATCGGTGCGAAACGCCTCCTTGGCGCTCGCCTCATCGGCCTTTGCACTCAGGGTCTCCAGGCAGCTCTCCTTGGCCTTGCCGGTCTGTTGGTACTGGCAGTGGGCCCACTGCTGCTGGATGGTGGGCAGGGCATCGGCGGCCTGGGCCTGCATGCTTCCCAGGGTGAGCAGCAGGGCGCCCAGGGCGATACGGGGGGATGTGGCGTGTTTCATCTCAATGTTCCTTCTCGTTCGTGGCACAGGGGGGCGGGCTCTGGTGCCCGGTGGCAAGGGGGAGCGAGCGGCGGGCGTGGCGCTCGATGATCGGGCGCTGCCTGGCCAGCGCCCTGTCCACCACGGCGGGCAGCAGGGCGTTGAGCCGCACAAACAGCTTCTCCGGCCAGCCGAGCCAGCTGCGGCGTGTCTCGTTGCACAGGGCGATGACGGCCTCCTCGGCCACGTCCTGGGGGCTGTCGGTGTGGGTGCCGAGCTCGGCATTCATGGCGTAGGCCGCCTCGGAATTGAGGTGGGTGCGGGTGGCGCGGGGGGCGAAGTGCAGCACCTTGATGCCGGTGCCCTCCAGCTCCCGTCCCAGCGCCTCGCTGAAGCCCCGCAGGGCGAACTTGCTGGCGCAGTAGACGCTGTAGCCGGCATAGCCGATGGCCCCCAGGCTGGAACCTATGTTCATGATGATCGCGGGCTTGCGCAGCCTCGGCAGCAGGGCGCGGGTGAGCTGGATGGGGGCCTCGACGTTGAGCAGCAGCTGGCGCTCGACCTGCTCGCTGCTCTGATCCTCCAGCCAGGCAAACTGGTTGCAGCCCGCGCCGTTGATCAGCACGTCCAGCCCCTCGTCCAGGGCCGGGTGCTGCAACAACCTGGCCCGCTCCTGGGGCGAGCCCAGATCGGCTGTCACCGTCTGGTGGCGCTCCGGATGCGGCAGCTCCTTGCGCAGGCGCTCCAGGGCATTGGCCCTGCGTCCGTGCAGCAGCAGGTGTGCGCCCTGGGCCGCCAGCTCCATGGCCAGGGCCTCGCCTATGCCGCCGCTGGCGCCGGTGAGCAGTATGCGTTTTCCTTCGAGCTTCATTGGCCGGATCCCGTGAGCTGATAGAGCATGTCGCCATAGAGGCGGTAGACCACGCGGGCCGCGTGAATGATGGCAGCCTGATCGGCCTGGTCTTCCACCCGGTTCATCAGGGATTCGAAGAACTTGAGGTGCTCCTGATCCAGGGCGCCGTGGGAGCTGAGGTAGCTCATCGCCTGGGGCGGCAGACCCAGACCGCTCCTGAGCTGATCGGCGACGGTCAGGGCGATGGCGACGCTGGTGCCCTCCAGCACCTGCACCATGCCGAAGAAGCCCATGGGGTTGCCGCGCTGGATCTGGTCGTAGAGGAAGGCGACCATCAGCTCGATGGGGAGCCCGGGCCGGCCGTGGCGCACCACCTCTGCATCGCCGCCGCAGGCGCGGATGTCATTGAGGATCCACTCCTGGTGGCCGTACTCCTCGTCGATGTACTCGCGGATGGCGCCGCGCATCCACTCGTACTCCTGCCCCAGCCTGCCGCCGGTGGCCATCAGGAGCGGCACCGTGTGGCGCACGTGGTAATAGGCCTGTGCCAGGAAGGCGAGGTAGGTCTCCCGGCTGATGTCGCCACGGCGGCAGGCCTCGATGATGGGAGCATTGAACAGGCGCTCGCGCTCGCCGGCGGTGGCTTGTTGCAGGGTCTGATAGAAACTCATGAGGATTCTCCTGTGAGGCCTTG
Source organism: Aeromonas sp. XH (assembly GCF_033348475.1). Lineage (NCBI taxonomy): Bacteria > Pseudomonadati > Pseudomonadota > Gammaproteobacteria > Aeromonadales > Aeromonadaceae > Aeromonas > Aeromonas sp. XH. The sequence goes on from NZ_CP137630.1 coordinate 1,087,958, forward strand.
TGTCAGGCATTGGTCGATCTGCCGGGAAAAGTGCTGATAAATCTCGTTGCGACGGGGGCGACCGTTGGCGGTCAGCAGGCCGGGGTGCTGATCCAGCGCCACCGGCAGCCAGTGATGGATGCGGGCGTAGTCGGGCAATTGCCGGTTGAGCCGGGCTATCTGCTCGGCCAGCTGGGACTGGCTGCCCGGCAGCGGCTGGATCAAGGCCACGTTGGCGGGCTGGCCGTCGCCGAAGATGACGATGCGGGCGATGGCCGGGCAGAGCTGGGCCTGGGCCTCCACCCATTCCGGCGAGAAGTTGCGGCCGAAGGCGGTGATCTGCACGTTCTTCTTGCGCCCCGTGATGTGGAGATAGCCCTCCTCGTCCAGATGGCCCAGATCGCCGGTGGCGATCTGCGGGTCAGCAGGCTTACCTGTGGCAAGCGGGTTGGCCGCGGCGCCCTCTTCCCCCAGGTAGCCCAGCATGGCGCTGCCGCTCACCATGACCTCGCCGTCGGCGGCGATCGTCACCCGGCAGTGGGGCAGGGGCAGGCCGACGCTGCCCGGGCGATCCCCCAGGGGGCCATTCAGGGCGACCACGGAGCCGCACTCGGAGAGACCGTATCCCTCGTAGACCGGCAGCCCCGCTGCACGGGCGTGAGCGATGAGTTCGGGGGCGACCTTGCCGCCGCCGACGGCGACGAAGCGCAGCCCCCTGAGCCCTTCGGCCAGCACAGGATTGGCGCCGCACAGGGCCAGCAGCAGGCGCAGCAACTCGGGCACCAGCACCAGGCTGTGGCTGGGCCATCGCAACAGGGCCTGTGCCAGGGTGGCGGGATCCAGCTTGCTGGAGCCCGAGAAGCCGAGTTCCCCCAGGGCGGGGATGCGGCTGCTGGCACCGGTGAGCAGCGGCACGTAGAGACCGGTCAGGTTCTCCAGCAGGGTGGTGAGCGGCAGCAGGGTCAGGTGTTGTTCCACCCTGGCCGGGGCGACGCGCTCGGCCAGAGACTCGCAGACCGCCGTCATCTGCGCCAGCGACAGGCAGACCCCCTTGGGCTGGCCCGTGGTGCCCGAGGTATAGGTGATCTTGGCGGTGCCCGCCGGCAGCTCGGGCAGGCTGGTTGGGATGCGGCGCCACAGGGGCACGGCCTGCTCATCCGGCCTGCCTGCCATCAGCACGAGCGGCGCGGCCGCCTGCCATCCCTGGTGCTCGGGCCCCACCAGGGCATCGGCCCCGCTGCTTTCCAGCAGCCAGGCCTGTTGCGCCGGGCTGAAGAAGTGAGGCACGGGAATGACCACTATCCCGGCCCGGGTGCAGGCCAGATCGATCAGGGCCCAGGGCAGACCGTTGTCGAGCTGCAGGGCCAGGCGGCGAATGCCGGTGTGCTGCAAGCGGTCGGCCAGGCGCTGGGTCTGCTGCCACAGGGTCCGGTAATCCAGCTCTCCCTGGCTGCCTTGCAGTGCGGGCTGTCGCGGCGTCAGGCTGGCGTGGCGGGCGATGGCGTCGAACAGGCTCATTGAGCGCACCTCTTGTCATGGCCGGCCTGGTCAAAAAGCATGGGCATGGGCCCCAGCAGGTTGAGCAGCAGGCTGCTCTGGGCGAGCACCTCGCGCCCCTGGTTGAGGTCGCCCGCCATGACCCTGGGCTGACAGCGGTAGTACTCCCCCCAAGCGCTGGCGTCTTCCCCCACCTGGTGGGCCTCTGCGAGTGCCAGCTCCACCGGGTTGAGGCGCAGCCGGGCAAAGCTGTTGCGAAGCTTGGCGGTGCCGGTGAACACCACGTAGTCGAGGGCGTTGTCGCACAGCAGCCGGCACAGGGCGGCAAACATCAGGCGGGCATTGCCCGGCTCGCGGCAGGCGAGGTTGCCCACTTCGATGATGCGGCTGCGGGCCGGACGTACCCCGAGGCGGGTCTCGATGGCGGCCTCGACGGGCTGTTCCAGGTACTGCTCCAGATAGAGGGGCTGCTCACGCTCGCCATGGCTGGCCTGGTTGAGGCCGCAGGCGCCGACCAGCACGCCGTCTGCCCGGTAGAGTCCGAGCAGGCAGGGCAGAAAATGGGGGATGCGGGCGTTGAATTCGAGGGTGTAGGCGGCCTGGATATAGGCTTGCAGCGCCATGACCTGCTGCTCTGATTCGGCCAGGATCAACCTGTAGGGGGCTTGGATCTCGCTGGTCATGGTTGGCTCCTTCTCTTGGAATGGGTTGAGAGTAAAAGGGCAAACTTAAGAAACCCTTAAGGAGCGAAAAAAGGAGGAAAAATGCGAGGGGCACCCGAAGTCGGGCGCGGGAGACGACCCGGCTGAGACAAAACAGTTGCCAGCGGCGGGCGTGGCAGGCAATCTGCCCCGCTGTCGCCATCCGAGGAGTCCCCATGCCAGCCCCTTGCCCTCTCTGTTCGTCCTGCCGAAGTTACCCCCTGCCGGTGGCAGGCAAGGCGTATCACCGCTGCCTGGCGTGCGAGCTGGTCTGGCTGGATGAGGCGGATCACCTGGACGAAGCGGCCGAGAAGGCGGTCTACGACGATCACGACAACCGGGTGGACGATCCCGGCTATCGCCGTTTCCTGATGCGGGCCTTCGGGGAAGTGCTGGCCCGGGTGCCGCCTCCTGCCTGTGGCCTCGACTTTGGCTGCGGCCCGGGCCCGGCGCTGGTCGCCATGGGGCGGGAGTCGGGCTTCGAGATGGCGGGTTACGACAAGTTCTACGCCGACGATCCCGAGCTGCTGTCGCGGGAGTATGACTTCATCACCAGCACCGAGGTGGTGGAGCACCTGGCCGACCCCCGCGCCGTGCTGGACGGCCTCTGGGCCCGGCTCAAGCCCGGCGGCGTGCTGGTCGTGCAGACCCAGCGGGTGCTGGGGGACGAGCGCTTCAGGACCTGGCGCTATCGCCAGGATCCCACCCACATCGTCTTCTTCGCCGAAGCTTCGTTCCGCGCCCTGGGGGCTCGCTGGCGGGCAGAGGTCGAGTTTCCCCATGCCGATGTGGCCGTCTTCACCAAACCCTGAGCCGGGCGTTTCCATTTGCCGCCGAGTTGGGCATGCTGGTGCTTTGCAACCTTGGAACGGATGCCCTTATCTTCATGTCGATTCCCCATCTCTCCCTGCAGGACGCCCGCCATCTGCAGCTCACGGCCCAGGGGCTGCTGACCCCGCGCCGCACCAAGGCCGCCCCCGCCGATCTGCTTGACTGCATCCGCCGCATGGCGCTGCTGCAGATAGACACCATCTCGGTGGTGGCCCGCAGCCCCTACCTGGTGCTGTTCAGCCGCCTCGGCCACTACGACCCCGCCTGGTTGGAGCGGCTGCTGGCCGAGGGCGACCTCTTCGAATACTGGGCCCACGAGGCCTGCTTCGTGCCCCGGGAGGATTACCGGCTGCTGCGCCATCGCATGCTGGATCCCGCCGCCATGGGCTGGAAGTTCTCGGCCCAGTGGCTCAAGACCCACGGGGAGGAGATCGAGCAGATCGTCGAGCGCATTCGCCTGGAGGGCCCGGTGCGGGCTGCCGACTTCGAGCGCAAGGGGGGCAAGGGCAATGGCTGGTGGGACTGGAAGCCGGAGAAGCGGCACCTGGAGGTGCTGTTCACCGCGGGCCGCCTGATGGTGCGCGAGCGGCGCAACTTCCAGCGGGTCTACGATCTCGCCGAGCGGATCATCCCCGAGTGGGACGACGAGCGGGATCTGCCGAGCCTCGAGCTCGCCCAACGGGACATGGTGCGGGCCAGCTGCCGGGCGCTGGGGCTGGTCAAGACCGGCTGGGTGGCGGACTACTATCGCCTGCGGCGGGGCAAGTACGACGCCCTGCTCCATCGGCTGGCGGACGAGGGGGAGCTGTTGCCGGTGCGGGTGGAGGGGTGGCAGCACGGTGCCTTCGTGCACGCGTCGCTCGCGGGCGAGCTGGCGCAGGCCCAGGCGGGCACCCTCAAGGCGACCCACACCACAGCGCTCTCGCCGTTCGATCCCCTGGTGTGGGATCGCAAGCGGGCCAGCGAGCTGTTTGGCTTTGACTACCGTATCGAGTGCTACACCCCGGCCCCCAAGCGCCAGTACGGCTACTTCGTGCTGCCCCTGCTGCATCGCGGCAGGCTGGTGGGCAGGATGGACGCTAAGGCCCACCGCAAGGAGGGGGTGTTCGAGGTGAAGAGCCTCTATCTGGAGCCGGGCGTCAGGGTCACCCAGATCCTGGCCCGGGAGCTGGACAAGGCACTCCGGAAGCTGGCGGACTGGCACCAGACCCCGCAATTGAGATACGGCGCCGTGCCGGCGCCCCTGCTGGCGCTTTGGGCGGCGGGGGCATAACCTCCCAACCTCCCCCTTGAAAAGGGGGAGGGGTATAAAAAAACCGGGCGCTTGGCCCGGTTTCTCATTGCGTCAGGATGTGCTTACTGGAACACCAGCACCATCAGCAGACCGACGGTGATGGCGGACACCAGGAAGGCGAAGCCGTAGAACACGTAGTGGTGCAGCTTGGTGGTGTGGATCCCCAGGTCATGCAGGCCGTGGTAGATGCGGTGCATGCCGTGCCAGATGGGCAGGGCGATGATGGCCAGCAGGATGCAGGCCCCCCACCAGGAGCTGGCGAAGGCGAGCACGCGCTCGTAGCTCATGGTCTCCACGTCCATGATGCCCATGGGCACCAGCAGACCGGTAATCAGGACAATCACCGGCAGCAGCATGGCAACCACCATGCCACCGGCACCAAACAGACCCCAGTATATTGGCTCGTCAGAACGTCTCATGCTTTTTCCTCAAATCAGGATTAATAGCGATATCGTGGCAACCTTGCTGACGCACGGGTTCCGGGGCCAGGCTGGCTCCAATAACCGGGTTCGTCAGAACGTTTCAGGGTTTTCTCCTCAGGCCACGATGATCAGGACAAGCAGGGATACCACCGCCAGCGCCAGATACTGGGCGATGACGATCGGCTTCTCCGGCACCAGGTCTTCACCACGGAAGATGCGCATGGCTTTCGGGGCCAGTGCGAACCAGGTCTTGGCGTGGAACAGGCAGGCTGCCAGGGCGACGACGTGGAACAGGATGGCGACCGGGCTCTGCAGGGACTCCAGCCAGCCGTTGAACGCCTCCTGACCCTGGACCAGGCGCATCAGACCCCACATCAGCACCACGGCGTAGATGGAGACGAAGATGCTGGTGCCTTCGCGGATCATGTAGCCGGTGTAGAAGGCATTCTTCAGCCACCAGTCTTTCTTCATCTCGCGCACGTAGGGCTTACGTTTGCTCTCAGTGTTGTTCATGGTCTCACTCCTGGTCTCAATCCGGCTTGAACATGGCGATCATGTAGTCCTTGGCGCTCTCGACCTTGCCAAGCTGGATGGCGGCGGCCGGATCCACGCCCTTAGGGCACACTTCGGAGCAGTAGCCCACGAAGGTGCAGCCCCAGACGCCCTCGTCCTGGCTGATGATCTTCATCCGCTCCCTGGACGCGCTGTCGCGGTTGTCGGCGTTGTAGCGGTAGGCCAGCGCCAGGGCCGCCGGACCGGTGAACTTCTTGTTGATGCCGTACTGTGGGCAAGCCGCATAGCACAGACCGCAGTTGATGCACATGGAGAACTGGTGATACTTCGCCATGTCAGCCGGGGTCTGGGTGTACTCGCCGTCGCACAGGTTGCGCGGTTCGGCCGGGATGATGTAGGGCTTGATGCTCTCCAGCTTCTCGATGAAGTCGGACATGTCCACCACCAGGTCGCGCTCGATGGGGAAGTTGTTGAGCGGCTCTATGGTCATCTTGCCCGGCAGGTAGTCCCGCAGGAAGGTCTTGCAGCCGAGTTTCGGAATGCCGTTGACCATCATGCCGCAGGAGCCGCAGATCGCCATCCGGCAGGACCAGCGGAAGCTCAGGGTGGAGTCCAGCTGATCCTTGATGTACTGCAGGGCGTCCAGCAGGGACATCTCTTTGAGGTAGGGCACCTGGAAGGTCTGCATCCAGGGCTCGTTGTCCTGCTCCGGACGGTAGCGCAGGATTTCAATTTCGATCATCTCAGCCATTCTTCTTAGCCTCGTCTTGTTTCTCACCCTCGGAACCGTACACGCGCTTGGCCGGTTGGGATTTAGTGATCTTCACATCGGAGTAGTCGATGGTCGGGGCCCCTTCGCCGTTGTAGAAGGAGAGAGTGTGCTTGAGGAAGTTGACGTCATCGCGCTCCTCGTAACCGTCCAGACGCTGGTGGGAACCGCGGGACTCCTTGCGGTTGATGGCGGAGTGCGCCATGGCTTCCGCCACGTCCAGCATGTAGCCCAGCTCGATGGCGTACAGCAGGTCGGTGTTGAAGACCGAGGACTTGTCGTTGATCTTGATCTTCTTGTAGCGGGCCTTCAGCTCGTTGATCTTGTCGATGGTGCCCTGCATCAGCTCTTCGGTACGGTAGATACCGACGCCGGCTTCCATGGACATGCCCAGCTCGTTGCGGATATCCGCCGGATTCTCGGTGCCGTCGACATCCAGCAGGGAGAGGTGCTGCTTGATCAGAGCCTCGGCCTTGGCGGCCAGGGCGGCAGTGTCGCCGTGGGCCTGGGTCTTGGCAAACTCACCGGCGTGCTCGCCGGCCACCTTGCCGAACACCACGATCTCGGACAGGGAGTTGGAGCCCAGACGGTTGGCGCCGTGCAGGCCGACGGAAGCACACTCGCCCAGGGCATAGAGGCCCGGCAGACGGGTGGCGCACTGGCCGTTGGTCTCGATGCCGCCCATGGTGTAGTGGGCGGTCGGGCGCACCGGGATCGGCTCTTTCACCGGATCCACCCCCACGTAGGCCTTGGCCAGCTCGCAGATGAAGGGCAGACGCTCCTTCAGGTACTTCTCGCCGAGGTGGCGCAGGTCGAGGTGAACCACGTCGCCCATGGGGCCCTGGATCACGCGGCCCTTCTGCTGCTCCTGCCAGAAGGCCTGGGAGAGGCGATCGCGCGGGCCCAGCTCCATGTGCTTGTTCTTCGGCTGGCCGACCGGGGTTTCCGGGCCCAGGCCATAGTCTTGCAGGTAGCGGTAGCCATCCTTGTTCAGCAGGATGCCACCCTCACCGCGACAGCCTTCGGTCATCAGGATGCCGGTGCCCGGCAGGCCGGTCGGGTGGTACTGGACGAACTCCATGTCCCGCAGGGGCACGCCGTGGCGGTAGGCCAGGGCCATGCCGTCACCGGTGACGATGCCGCCGTTGGTGTTGTAGCGATAGACGCGGCCGGCACCGCCGGTGGCCAGCACCACGGACTTGGCCTGGATGAAGCGGGTGATGCCGTTCTGGATGTCGAAGGTCAGTACGCCCTGGACGCGGCCATCTTCCACGATGAGATCCAGGCAGAAGTGCTCGTCGAAGCGCTTGATGCTCGGGTACTTGATGGAGGTCTGGAACAGGGTGTGCAGGATGTGGAAGCCGGACTTGTCGGCGGCGAACCAGGTACGGGGGATCTTCATCCCGCCGAAGCGGCGCACGTTGGCCTTGCCATCGGGCTTGCGGCTCCAGGGGCAACCCCAGTGCTCCAGCTGGATCATCTCGTTGGTGGCGTTCTCGACGAAGTACTCGACCACGTCCTGTTCGCACAGCCAGTCACCGCCGGAGACGGTGTCGTTGAAGTGGTTCTCGAGAGAGTCGTCATCACGGACGACGCCGGCGGCGCCGCCTTCCGCGGCCACTGTGTGGCTGCGCATGGGATAGACCTTGGAAATCAGGGCGATATCCAGATCGGGGTGGGCTTCTGCAATGGCGATTGCGGCACGCAGGCCACCACCACCGGCACCGATGATGGCGACATCGGTCTTGATAATATCCACATCTGCCTCCTTAGGGATAGATTTGCTGGGCACGATTTTGCTCTATGAAAAAAATTCAGGCTTGATGCAAGTCAAACTGCTCTGTTTTAGTGCGTGGCAATGGTGGTTTTTAATACAACCACCCCATTCCATGGATGAAAACGCCGTTTTTATCGCCATCCTTCAGTGATCAGGATCAGCCGCAACCATCAGTCTGGTTGTTTTAACTCCCAGATTATATGTAGTTTTCTTTCAGTAAAATGAGAAATGCCTCTCTTTTTGGGTATTACCCTCAAAGTTTTTAAGTTTTTTATCAAAAATATTTAATAAGAACTATTCTCAGCATTTTATGGTCTGAAATATTTTAAAAAAAGTAATGCGAATATAGCCGAGGTGAACCATGGGCAGGCTGTATGCGACCTGAATGGGGAGGAGCCTCACAAAAATGCGATACGGGGCGCCCGGGTAATAACTACTGAAACAAAAGGGATTTTACGTAAAAAAGGGGGCCTGTGCGGCCCCCTGGATGGGGTGGTCTCAGATGCGGAACATGCCCACCTGATTGTTCAGTTCGCCTGAAATATTTTTAAGTTGAGCCGACAGGTTGCGGGAGCTGTCCGCATCGATCGCCAGCTCGTCGGAGACGTCCTTGACCGCCTGGATGTTGCGGCTGACCTCGTCGGTCACCGCCCGCTGCTCCTCGGCGGCGCTGGATATCTGGGTCGCCATGTCGGAGATCTGGTTGATGGAGGTGGTGATCTGCTCCAGGGCCTGGGTGGCGTCGTTTGCGTCTTCCACGCTGTTCTGGGCCAGCAGTTGACCCTCGTGCATGGTGCTGACGGCCCCCTGGGTGTTGCGCTGAAGGGTCTCGATCATGCTGCGGATCTCGACGGTGGAGCTGTGGGTACGCTGGGACAGCACCCGCACCTCGTCCGCCACCACGGCGAAGCCGCGGCCCTGCTCGCCGGCCCGGGCGGCCTCGATGGCGGCGTTCAGCGCCAGCAGGTTGGTCTGCTCGGCGATGCCCTGGATGGTGGAGAGGATGGTGTTGATCTCCTGGGCGTTCTTCTCCAGCTCCTGGATGATGCCGGAGGCCTGCTTGACCTGGGTGGCGAGATCCGTGATGGAGCGCTGGTTGCGGGCGATCACCTGCTTGCCGTGCTCACAGCTGCTGGAGCTGCTGCGGGCTGCCTCCGCGGTCTGCTCGGCATTGCTGGCGACCTCGACGGCGGTGGCGGACATCTCGTGCACCGCGGTCGCAATCTGGGAGATCTCGTTCTGCTGGCGCGCCAGCCCCTGGTTGGATTTCTCCGCCATGTCGTGGGAGGACCTGGCCTGCTGGTTGAGCTGGGTGGAGGAGTTGGAGATGTCCTGCACCATGACGTGGATGCGTTCGATGAAGGTGTTGACGTGCTTGGCGACGGTGCCGACCTCGTCTTCCCGCTCGATCTTGATGCGGCGGGTCAGATCGCCGTTGCCACGGGAGAGATCCGCGATGGCGTCGCCGAGGGTCTTCAGGGGCGCCAGGGAGCGGTTGATGGCCACGTAGGAGAAGCCCGCCACGATGAGGATGGTGAGCAGGCCCTGCAGCAGGGCGGAGGTCACCATGCGGGAGACGGACTGATAGGCCACCGCCTCGTCCACGACGATGCCGAAGTACCAGTTGGTGTTGGGGATCTCTGTGAGATCGAACACGCTCGCCTTGCCGCTGATATTCATCTCGGAGATGGTGTTGTCATGGGCCAGCTCGTTGACCTTGGCGGCGGTCAGGTCCGGGGAGAGGGCGGTGGCGGGCTTGAGGGTCAGCGCCTTGTCCGGGTGGGCGATGATGGTGCCGTTGCTGTCCACCAGGATGGCGTAGGTGCCTTCCGAGTTGATCGCCAGCACGTCGCGCACCAGGCCGTCGATGGAGACGTCACCGGCGATGACGCCGTCGGTGCTGCCGCGGCTGAAGGGCTCGGCGATGGTGATGATGAGGTTGCCCGAGGCGGCGTCGGCATAGGGGGCCGTGATGGCGAGCTTGCCGGCGGCCATGGCGTCCTTGTACCAGGGGCGCTGGCGCGGATCATAGCCGGCCGGCAGATCGGTCGGCTTGCTCTGGATCATCCGGCCATCCTTGGTCCCCACGTAGACCAGGTCGAAGTTGCCCGCGTTCATGGACTGGGCCAGGTGGCTCAGCGGTTCCTCCTCCTTGGCGAAGGCCTCCTTGGTGGCCTGGACCAGGCTGATGCGGGCATCGAGCCAGCGGGAGATGCCCTTGACGTTGGCGATGGAGCTGTCGTCGATGAAGCTCCAGATCAGCCGCTGGGTTTCGCTGCGCAGCTGGGTGGTGTTGTACCAGACCTGCAGGCCGGAGATGACCAGGATAATGGCCCCGATGGCGAGGACCAGCTTGTTCTTGATGGATAGGTTCATGTTTACATCCTTGTGAGCGTCAGTCTGAGATCCGTGGTGTTTGTTATTGTTATGGGCCAACTCTGTATCGGCCGACTGTGGACTTTATGTATCCCGGTGCACAGCAAATTTTCGATTTATTTCACCTCCCGACGGCCCGCCAGGCCGCGCCGATACTCAGCTGAATCGATCTGGTCGGTTGGTAAAGATGCCATCGACGCCCATGGCCGCCAATGCATCCCCATCACTCACCTCGTCGACCGTGTAGACCAGGATCTTGAGCCCCCGGCGATGGGCATCCGCTACCAGGGCCTGGTCGACGAAATCCACGTCGCAGTTCAGGGTCCAGGCCCCCAGCTCCTCGGCGAAGCGGGCACCGTGCAGCGGCAGGCTGGCGGTCAGGGCGCCAGTTCTGATCTCCGGCCGCAACACCTTGAAGCGTATCAGCTCGGGATGATGGAAGGAGGAGACGACCCAGTGCGCCGGGGTGAAGCCAAGCTCCGCCTCGGCCCGCCGGGTCAGGGCGGCCACCGGCTCGGCGGTGCCTGCACCCTTGAGCTCGATATGCAGCTCGCAGCGCCCCGCAATCAGGCTCATCACCTGCCACAGGGTCGGGATCCGCTCCCCGTCTCCGGCATCCAGGCTTGCCAGATAGTCCCGGGATTGGTGGCTGAGCACCCCGTGGCCGTCGGTGCAGCGCTCCAGCCGCCGGTCGTGGAAGACCCAGAGCTCGCCGTCAGCCTGCTGCACGTCGAGCTCGATGGCACCTACCCCGAGATCCAGCGCCAGGGCGATGGCCTTGAGGGTGTTCTCCGGTGCCAGTCCGCTGGCCCCGCGATGGGCAATGATCTGCATTCGTTGCTCCTGTTGTCGTCATTGGGGGATGGTGATAACCCCACCCCGGCCCTCCCCTTCACAAGGGGAGGGGGCCCGTCAACCCCGGCTCATCCTGATATCGATCTGCTGATGAGGCAGATGCATGCCGAGCTGGTTGAGTTTCTCCAGGATCAGCGAGTGGACTTCATGAGTGATCGGCATCCGGTGATCCATGCTGTTGACGTAGAGCCGGATCTCGTAGATGAGGGCCGAGTCGGTGAATTCGATCAGGAATACCTCAGGGACCGGGGTGTCCAGCACCAGGGTGGACTCCTGCACGCACTGCTCCAGCAGCTGCTGCACCCGCCTGGGCTCCTGGGTCAGGCCGATGCGGATGCGCAGCTTGACCCGGGTGATGGCGTCTGACAGGGACCAGTTGATGAACTGCTCCGTGATGAAGGCCTTGTTGGGGACGATGATCTCCTTCCTGTCCCAGTCCACTATGGTGGTGGCACGGGTCTTGATCTTGGTGACTGTGCCGGTCAGCTCCCGGATGGTGACGGTGTCGCCCAGGCGGATCGGCTTTTCGAACAGGATGATGAGGCCGGAGACGAAGTTCGCGAAGATCTCCTGCAGCCCGAAGCCCAGCCCCACCGAGAGCGCCGCCACCAGCCACTGGGTCTTGGACCAGTCGATGCCGAGCATGGAGAAGCCGGTGAGGGCGCCGATGAGCAGCACCAGGTACTTGCTGACCGTGGTCAGCGCAAAGCCGGTGCCGGGGGAGAGGCTCAGGTGCTGGAGCAGGGTGAGTTCCATCAGCCCGGGCAGGTTGCGGGCGGTGACCACCGTCAGGATGAAGGCGAAGGCGGTCAGCATCAGATCCTGCAGGGTGATGGCGGAGAGCTGCTCGATACCGGCCACCTTGCTGCTCACCTGCCACACCTCGATGCTGCTGAGGAAGCTGAACGCCGAGTTGAGATCCGACCATTGCACCACCACCAGCATGGTGAAGCCCAGCATCAGCAGGGTGCGCACCAGACCGAGGGACTGGGCGCTGAGGGTGTCGAGATCCAGCTCCGGCTCCTCCACCACGTCCGGGATCTCGGAGCTGAGATCGTCCTCGTCCCGCTCCCGCTGGGCCAGGATCTCGGCCCGCTTGCTCTTGGCGCGATCGAAGGCGAGGCGGCGGCGCTGGATCAGCATCCAGCGATGGGCCAGGTAGTAGACCAGCAGGCAGCCGAGCCCCGCCAGCAGGCTCAGCTCCAACTGGCGCAGCAGGATGCGGGAGGTATAGAAGTAGCCGAACAGGGTGCCCAGCACCGCCAGCAGGGGGGCCAGCATCAGGCTGTTCCAGATGAAGTGGTGCAGCAGGTGGGGCTTGGTCATGTCCGCCTGGCCCCAGGTGAGGGGCAGCTTCTCCCGGTTGAGGCGGGCGAAGAACAGCAGCAGCCAGAGCGCGCCGACGATGAAGGCGAGGCGGCCGAGGGAGTCGTAGAAGGCGTGCTCCTGATAGCTGTTGGCCATGCCCTGCACGAAGAAGCTCGGGATCAGCACCAGCAGCAGGGTGCGGAACTGGCCCCACACCTTCTGGACCCGCTCTCTCTGCCAGCGGAAATGGAGGATCAGGATCCCCTTCTCCAGGGTGAGGTGGCGGGCCACCAGCAGGGCCAGCAGCAGGAACCAGATCTCGCCAAGGCCGCGGGCCACCGCCACCGCGAACGGGTATTGCCAGGCACCCTCCAGCAGGGCGCGCACCATCAGCACCATGGCGGGCAGCGGCAGGGCCGCCAGCAGGGAGCGCATCAACAGCCGGCTGGTGAGGCTGAACTTGTCCTGGGTCACCTTGCCGATGCGCGGGGCTATGTAGTGGCTGTATTGCACTAGGTGGCGGCCCAGCTTGGCCCAGCACCAGGCCAGCACCAGCAGACCGAGCCCGGCCAGGGTCAGGGTCATGGGGTTGTTTTCCACTATGGCCCTGGGCAGTTGCAGCCAGTTGACGGGATCGAGCAGCAGGCTCAGGGCAGTGGGCACGTCGAGCAACACGGCCGGGGTGAGGGGGCGCACGTCCGGCATCCAGAACAGGTGGCTGGCGCTTATCTCGCGGATCTCGTCGATCTTGCTGTTCTGGCGGCTGTAGAGCAGCTTGAGCCGGGTCTGCTCCTGAATGAGGGTGTCGGAGGCGTCGTTGAGCCGGGTCAGCAGTTGCCGCCTGGCCTTGAGCAGGTTGTCGAGCACGGCGCGCTGGCCGCGATCCAGGGTGATCTCATCCCCGCTCAGCAGTGCGTTGCGGATCTGTGCGGGATCCTTCAAGGCATCCTGCTCGGTCTCGTACTGGTACTTGGCCATGCGCGCCTTGACGATGTCGGACTCCAGCTTGTCCAGGGGGAAGTAGGCGGGGAGATCCGCCAGCTTGCTGCGCAGGTTCTCGCCGTAGGCGTTGCTGATCTGCAGCCATTCCAGTTGCTCGCGCACCGAGTTGACCAGGTCGTTGAGCCCGGAGAGGGAGCTGTCCAGGGTGCGCTGCTCGTCCTGCACCCGCTCGATCTGGTCCTCCAGGGCCCCCAGTTGCAGGGAGAGCGCCTGGTTCTGCTGTTGCTGCTCCTGCAGCAGGGGCAAGTCCGAGGTGAGCTGCCGGCGCAGCCGCTCGCTCTCGGCCAGCGCCTGCTCCGTTTTTTCTCGCCGCAGCTGGTTTTGCTGGGCGAGCAGGCTGGCCTGCCACTCGTCCTCGTCCGTGATGGCGAGGTTGAGCTCCTGCAGCTTCAGCTTGCCGAGATCGTTGCGTTGCTGGGCGGAGAGCTGCTCCAGCTCCAGCATCTGGATCCGGTCGGAGAGGCTCTGCTCCTTGAGCCGGGTCGCCAGCTGCTGGGCCTCCTGCAGCCGGTCCGACTCGTTGCTGAAGCTCAGGCGATCGAGCTGGGAGCGGGTCTGCAACAGCTGCTTGCGCAGCTCATCGACCCGCAGGTGATACTCCTGTCCCGTGCTCTCCAGCTGGTTGAGGCTGTCGGTCACCCCCTGACGCTCCTTGCGCAGGTTGATCTGGCGGTTGCTGCTCAGGCTGATGGCCTGGCGCAGGGCGTCCTCCTTGAGGGAGGCGAGGGGCGGGCGGGGCTGGGGCTGATAGTTGTGCAGGCTCTCCTTGAGGCGGGCCGACTCCTTGGGGTAGTCGATGAGGATCTGCTGATAGGCCTTGCCCTGCTCCCGGTAGCGCTGGGCGTCCCGGGCATACTGCAGCGCCTGCTGGTAGCTCTCCCGCAGCTGCTGGTTCTCGGGGCTGTCGGTCTTGGGGACGCTTTGCAGCAACTCTTCCACCTGGGTGACGGCATCATCGGCCTGGGCTGCGGAGAAGGGGAGCAGGCTGAGACAGAACATCAGGCAGAGCAGGCGTTGCAACATGGCGCACGTTTCCGTTCATGAGAAATCGCCCTAGCCTAAAGCAGGGGCTGGAGCGGGTAAAGCCTTCCATCCTAATGATTCACAACATAAATGACGGGTGATCCGGGTCTTGTTTGGCTATTATTCTGGCCGTTTCCCACCTTGTTGAGCATTCTATGTCCTCCGTCGACCTGGGCACGGCCCCCCTCTCCCGCCTCTTCCTGCGCTATGTGACCCCGACGGTGGCCGCCATGCTGGTCACCGGCGTCTATGTCACCATAGATGGCATCTTCGTCGGGCATATCCTGGGTCAGGACGGGCTGGCCGGCATGATGCTGGCCTACCCCATCTGCGCCGTGCTCTATGCGGTGGGGGCGCTGATCGGCATGGGCTCCTCGTCGCTCGCCTCGTTTTATCTGGGCAAGGGGGAACAGGCTAAGGCGCGCCACATCGTCGGCAACGCCCTGGTGATGGTGCTCATCGCCTCGGCCCTGCTCGGCCTTGTCGGCATCCGTCATGGGGACGAGATGCTGCGCTGGATGGGGGCCGAGGGAGTCATCTTCGATGCTGGCCTCGCCTACCTGCAGTGGTACGCCTGGCTCGGGGCCTTCGCTGTGCTCTCCATGGCGTTCACCGCCCTGCTGCGCAACGACGGGCGACCCGGCCTCACCACCTGGATCCTGGTAGGGGGCGGCGTGCTCAACGTGCTGCTCGATTACCTGCTGATGGCGGTAGTCCCCTGGGGGCTGGCGGGGGCGGCCATCGCCACCATGCTCTCCCAGGCGGTGACCGGCGGCCTGTGCCTGTGGCACTTCTTCACCCCCCGCAGCCAGCTGCGCATCCGCTGGGACACCCTGGTGCCGGACTGGCGGCTGATGGGGGAGACGCTGCGACTCGGGGTGTCGAGCTTCCTGATGTATCTCTACCTGTCGGTGGTGCTGGCGCTGCACAACAAGGCGCTGCTCTCGGTCGGCACCTCGCTGCACGTGGCAGCCTATGGCGTCATCAGCTACAGCGAGGCCTTCTTCTATCTCATCTTCGAGGGGATCGCCATGGGCATCCAGCCCATCGCCAGCTTCAACGCCGGGGCGGGCAACTGGGCGCGGGTGCTGCGGGTGCGCAACCTGGCGCTGGGGGTGACCCTGCTGGTGGCGCTGTGCGGCATGGTGCCGCTCTATCTGTGGCCGGAGGGGGTGGTCTACCTGTTTGCCGGCGACAATGCAGCCCTCTTGCCGGTGGCGACCCTGGGGATCTGGCTCTACTTCTGGGGGCTGCCCATGGAGGGGCTGCTGCTGGTGGGGGCCACCTACTTCCAGGCCATCAACCGGGCCCGCATCGCCTCCCTGCTCACCGGTGGCAAGCTGGTGCTGATTGGCGGCTTCCTGTGGGGCTTTTCTTCCCTGTGGGGGGTGGCCGGGGTCTGGCTGGCGCTGCCGACCTGCAGCACCCTGCTGGTGTTGGTGATGTGGCGAGCCATGGGCAAGGAGGCCAGGCTGCATACCCTCCCGCGCTGACTCAAGTCACCGGCATAAAAGAGAAGAGGCAGCCCTGGCTGCCTCTTCTCTTTTTAGGCGTGTCATGCGCGACTCGCCTCAGGGCTTGAAGGCGCCGATGAAGATGGCGGGATCGACCCGGGCATCGTTCAGGCTAACGTTCCAGTGCATGTGGGGACCGGTGGCACGACCGGTGGCGCCGACCCGGCCGACGATGCCGCCGCGGGGCAGGCTCTGGCCCAGCTTCACGTCGATCTTCGACATGTGGCAGAACATGCTGATGAGCCCCTGGCCGTGATCGACGAACACCGTATTGCCGTTGAAGAAGTAGTTGCCGATGAGGATCACCTTGCCCGCCGCCGGCGCCTTGATGGGGGTGCCGGCGCCGACCGCGAAGTCCAGGCCAGAGTGGGGGTTGCGCTCCTCGCCGTTGAAGAAGCGGCGCAGGCCGAACGGGCTGGAGAGGGGGCCGTTGACCGGCTTGTCGAACAGCAGGTTGCTGGGCTGGGCCGGGCTGAAGGTCTGGTAGGCCTTGTTCTGTTCGGCCAGCTCCCGATTGATGCGCGCCATGTCCTCCGCCAGCGGATTGACCTGGCGCGTATTTTTCAACTTGATGTGCTGCTCCCGGTAGTGCTTGGTGCCGACCTGGAAGCCGAGGGTGCGGCCATCGCCCAGCTTCAGCTGGTGGGGGCCGGGCTGGCTCTTGAGCGGGATGCCGACGATGGCGATCCAGCGCCTGCCCTCTTCCTGCACCACCAGCACTGGCTTGTCCTGATACCGCACGGCGGGCGCCTTGGCGCCGTCCCCGAGCGGCACCACGGCCACGCCCCCCGGCACAGGGTGGTTGAGCAGGCGGCTGATAAAGCCGGATTCGGCGTGAAGAGCGGGACTGCCGAGCAGCACGAGAAGGAAGAACAGGCGGCGCATGGTGGCTCCATCGAACAAGGCGGTGAGATACGAGGGGGCAGATGATGCCACATTCTGCCGGGGCTGTCCGTCCCCCGGACCCATGGCCTCGGGGCAGCCTGAAAGGAGCAGGAGTGAAAACTCTGTGCTATTTACTAATGTGTCACTAAAGGTGTCTTTGAATGGCACCTATGTCGGCAGGCAGTGAAGCACTGGCAGGAGGACGGCAGTCGCCAGCGACATCCAGGGATAGACGGAGGTTGTGATGAAGACCAAGGCTCTCTTGCTACTCGGACTCATGATGGGGATGTCGGCACCCGTTGCCGCCTTCAACGGGGTCATTACCATCAATGGCGAAGTGACTGCGGGGACCTGTGCCATCGCGGTCAACGGGGGCACGGCGTCTGCGACCGTGACCCTGCCCACCGTCAGTACCAATGCCCTTGGTAGCATAGGCCAGACCGCAGGCGCGACCGGTTTCAACCTCGCCCTCACCAGTTGCCCGACCACGGGATCTGTGCGGGCCTACTTCGAAAACATCGGGGTGGAGCAGACCACGGGCAATCTCAGCAACAAGGCCGTCGCCTCGGGAGGCAAGAACCCGGCCCAGAACGTGGAGGTGCAGATCCTCTCGGCCAACAGCACCCCCATCGATCTTCGTACCAACACAGGCAACAATGTGCTGGTCAACTTCAGTGCCACCGGCGGGGCGACCCTCTACTACAGCGCCCAGTACATCGCCACCGGCGCCGTCGGTGCCGGCCTGGTCTCTGCGGATCTCATCTATTCCCTGGACTACCACTGAGTCTGCCCCATGAGCCTCCCTGCCTCCCATCGTTCCCCCCTGGCCGGGCCTGGCCGCATCGTCTGGTGCGCCTTGCTGCTCCTGTCCTGGCAGGCCTGGGGTCATGTCCAGATCTCCGGTACACGGGTCATCTACCCGGCCAATGCGCGGGAAGTCACGCTGGAGCTGACCAACAAGGGGAGCACCCCCTCGCTGGTGCAGGTGTGGCTGGATGCCGGTGACCGCCGGATCCGGCCCGGTGCCGAGGCCCTGCCGTTTCTGATCACGCCTCCCATCACCCGCATCGAGGCCCAGCGCGGCCAGTCCCTGCGTCTGGCCTATGTGGGACAGGGGCTGCCTCAAGACCGCGAGTCCGTGTTCTGGCTCAACGTGCTGGAGGTGCCGCCGAGCGTCAAATCCACCCAGGCGGGCCAGAACATGGTGCAGCTCGCCTTTCGCTCCCGGATCAAGATGTTCTACCGGCCGGCGGGTCTGGCCGGCAATGTGGAGCGTTCCGCACACCGGCTCACCTGGCGGCTGGTCCACCAGGGCGCAGGCTATGCCCTGCGGGCCAGCAATCCGAGCCTCTATCACGTCAGCATCAGCAATCTGGAGCTGCAGACGACCCAGTCGAAGCGTTACAGCAACCTGAGCGGTGGCATGGTGGCGCCGGGGGGCACCTTCGATTTCCCCGTGGAGCAACTCTCCGGGGCCGTCCATGCCAAGAGGGTGACCTTCCATTGGCTCAACGACTATGGCGCCCGCGAGGTGGGTGAATTCGTCTTCCGTTGATCCCGGTGCATGCGCCTGCGCCGAGGGGGATGCCATGAGCGCCGGCGTGTCCCTCCCTTGCCATGCTTCTCCGCCGGCCTGCGGGCCCGCCCCCGGTGGCTGGTGTCTCTTCCTCCTGCTCTGGGGAGCCCTGGCCATGGCCGAGGAGGCTCCCAAGCAGGCAGGCGGCTCACACGACGAGGTGGAGTTTGACAGCCGTCTGCTCGACAGCCTGGGGGTCGACATCGATCTGGCGCGCTTCTCCCGTGCCGACTTCATCCCCCCGGGGCGCTATCAGCTCGACATCACCCTCAATGGCAAGGAGAGGCTGAGCCAGCAGGTGGAGGTGAGAGCGGGGAAGGATCCCGCCACCCCCAGGTTCTGCTTCCAGCCCGACCACCTGAAACAGTGGGGGCTGATCCTGGACAAGCTGCCCGATCAGGCCGAGGTGACGCGGCAACTCGGCCTCGACTGCATCGAGGTGGGGGCCCTGGTACCCGGCGCCGGCTTCACGTTCGATCTCGCCAGCCTGAGCGGGGCACTCAGCCTGCCCCAGGCCTACCTGGGCCGTGTCAGACGGGACTATGTGGGGCCGGAGCAGTGGATGCAGGGGATCAATGCCGCCTTCGTCAGCTACAACGCCAACCTCTACTACAGCGAGCAGGAGGCGGTCGACGAACCGCTGAGCAGCAGCATCAACCTCAACACAGGTCTCAACCTCGGCGCCTGGCGCCTGCGCCACAACGGCTCCTATCAGGGGGGCAGTCACGGGGGCTATGATCCCCTCAACAGCTATGCGCAGCGGGACATTACCTCCCGCACCGCCCAGCTGACCCTGGGGGAGTATTTCACCCCGGGCGACAGCTTCGACAGCGTGCCCTTCACCGGTGTGCAGATCGCCAGCGACGACGCCATGCTGCCCGACTTCGAACGGGGGTTCGCCCCCGTGGTGCGCGGGGTGGCCCAGGGCAACGCCAGGGTCACCGTTCGTCAGGGCAGCGCCCTTATCTACGAAACCCAGGTGGCGCCCGGTGCCTTTGCCATCGACGATCTCTATGCCACCAGCTTTGCCGGAGATCTGGACGTGACCATCACGGAGGCGGATGGCAGCGTTCAGAGCTTCACCCTGCCGTTTTCCTCCGTGGTGCAGATGTTGCGAGATGACACCTCCCGCTTCAGCCTGACCCTGGGGCGCTATCGCAACGAGGCGGGGTCCGATGGGCCGGACTTTCTGCAAGGCACCTACAGGCGCGGCTTTTCGGATGCCCTGACCCTCTATGGCGGGGCCATCGCCGCCGAGGATTACACCGCCCTGCTGGGCGGTGTGGCGGTGGGGTCGGATTACGGGGCCCTGGCCGTCGATGTCACCGGATCCTGGGCGCGCGCCCTGCCCGTCAGCGCAGCCTTGCCGGCGTCGCAGTCCGGCCAGAGCTATCGCCTCACCTACAGCAAGCAGATGGAGATGACCCGGACCTATGTCACCCTGGCCGCCTACCGCTTCTCCAGCGAAGGCTACCTCGATCTCAACGACGTGGCTGCGATACAGGCCCAGGCGCTGGACCGCCTGCAGCGGGAGCGCAATCGCTTCCAGCTCAATGTCAATCAGCCGGTGGGGGAGTGGGGGGATCTCTACTTCAACGGCATTCGCCGCGACTACTGGGGAGGCCAGGGGGAGAGCAGCAGCTTCCAACTCGGCTACAACCGGGGGTTTGACTGGGGCAGCCTGACCCTGTCGGCCAGCCACTCCCTGGAGGAAGGGGTCGGCGATCAATATGTGCTGAGCCTCAGCATTCCCATCGGCGACAAGCTGGGGGCCCCGCGCCTTAGCAGCACCCTCTCCTATCAGGAGGGGCTGGGGACCAGCGCCAGGCTGGATCTCAACGGCGGCTCCCGGGACGGCCGCTTCTATTACGGCCTCTACGGCAGCCATGGTCCCGGCGGGGAGGGCAGTACCCAGGGTTATGGCGCCAATCTGCAGTATCAGACGGCATCCGCCCAGCTGGGGCTCAGCACCAGCCAAGGGGAGGGGTATGCCCAGTATGTGGCCTCTGCCAAGGGGACCCTGCTGGTGCACGGTGAGGGCTGGGTGCTGGGGCAGACGCAGGGGGAGACGATGGCACTGGTGGAGGCAAAGGGGGCCCAGGGGGCCAGGGTCAGCCACGGGATCGGCAGCGAGGTGGACGGCGATGGCTATGCCGTGCTGGCCGGGCTCAACCCTTATCGCACCAACATCATCGGCCTGGATCCGAGCGGTTTGCCGCTGGATGTGGAGATCGACGGCAGCGCCCGCATGGTGGCCCCCCGCCGGGGGGCCATCGTCAAGCTGGCCTACGAGACCCGGGTCGGTCAGCCCCTGCTGATCAAGGCCGAACGGCAAGATGGCAGCGCCCCGCCCTTCGGGGCCGAGGTGGTCGACGGCAGCGGCGGCTCGGTGGCCGTGGTCGGCCAGGGGGGGCTTATCTTCGTGCGTGGCGAGCAGGGGCCCCTCTACGTCCAATGGGGTGAGGAGAGGGAAGAGCGATGCCGGCTCGCTTATCGGGCTCCCCGGCCGGATCCGGCCATGCCCTATCAGCAGGTGGCGGCCCGCTGCCTCGGCGTGGAGTCTGGCTCATGAGACGGGTCGGATGGCCGGGTGTCGTGCTGCTGGCCTTGCTGTGGGCAAGGGAGGGCGAGGGCGCCCTCAACCTGACCCGTACCCGGCTCGTCCATGAGGGGGGTGAGGCCACACTGCTGGTACGCAACGATGGCGCCGGCCCCAGCCTGTTGCAGGCCTGGGTCGATGAGGGGGACGAACGCCAGGGACCGGCCGAGGTCACGACCCCCTTTCTGGTGGTGCCCCCCGTGATGCGGCTGGGGCCCGGACGGGGGCAGACGCTGCGTGTCCTCGGCGCGGATCTGGGCCGGCTTCCCCGGGACAGGGAGTCCCTGTTCTGGCTCAATGTGCTGGGGCTTCCCCCCAAGGCTCACGCCTCGCAGGGGAGCGTGCAGCTGGCCTACCGCACCCGCATCAAGCTGTTCTATCGGCCGCCCGGGCTGGCGGGCTCGGTGGCGGAGTCGGTGTCTAAGCTGGGTTGGCAGGCCTTGCCCGGGGGCGGGCTCAGGGTCACGAATCCGGGCCCCTTCCACATCAGCCTGAGCGAGGTGCTGCTGACGGCTGGCGGGCGGGGGCTGGCCTGGCGCGAGGGCGGGGTGCTGCCGCCCTATGGTGCCCTGCCCGTGGTCATGGCGGGGAGGGTACCGCCGGACGCCAGGGGCAGGCTGCGCTGGATAGACGACGACGGTACCTACCGTGAACAGGCCTTTGTGCTGGGATTGGTGGGAGGAGCGCGGGATGAGTAACATGGCTGGCCGTCATGGCCCCTGGCCCCTGCTGGCGGGGGCGCTCCTGCTGCTGGCGGGCATGTGGCCTCAAGAGGGGCTGGCCGTCAGCGGTCAATGCACCAGCCCCTTCGTGGCGACCCTGCCCATCAGCGCCGATAACGATCTCTATCAGCCTGGCGAGACCCGGAGCGCGACCTTCTCGACCACGGACACGGCCACCTGTGACTGCACCGGGATCTCGGTGGGCCTGCTGGTGACGGTCTACTACCAGGGCACGACCGGCCTGCCGACCGTTGCCGATCCCCTCGGTACCCTCATCAAGCTCACCCCCTATTTCGGCCTCAAGGTGGAGTTCAACGCGGCAGGGGCATACCAGACAGTTCCCTTCAATGCCACGACCAGTGGGTTGCTCAGCGCCTGTGTCGGCGGCTTGCTGAATGTCTCCCTGCTGGGAGGGATCAACGTGAACGGCGGGCGCGCTACGTTGAAGTTGCTCAAGGGGGTCACGGGCACCCAGACCTTCAGCGGCACCGTCGCCCACCTCTTCGTGCGCCGTGCCGGCACACCCGACACCAGCCCGGTCAATGCATTCAGCACCCTGGCGATGAACATCAGCGTCACCTCGACGCCGACCTGCCAGTTTCCCGCTGGCACCAGCATCCCCATCGATCTCGGCGCCGTGGCGCAGAGTGCCTTCGTCGAGGGGGAGATCCCCAGGGGATATAGCCCCCGCAGCGTCGATGTGAGCGTGACCTGCAGCCAGATCCCGAACGACTACGTGGTGCCGCTGCGCTACAGCTTCGGAGGGGCGCTCAGCAGCCAGAACCGCTTCATCACCACCAGTCTGGCCGGAGTCGGGGTGGGCATGGTGGAGCAGGACACCTTGACCCCTATTCCATTCGATACCGCCATCGCGGTACCCTATTCGGCGGCTACCCATGACACCGACTACAGGGTGAGGCTCTATCCGACCCGGTTGCCGGGTCAGGTGGTGCGTACCGGTACCTATACGGGAACCATCATGGTCACGGTGAGCGTGCCCTGACGAGAGGCTTCCCCGCTCCTATTTTTCGACGAGGTCAATGATGCAAAGCGACAGCGCCCTGCGCCGCGAACCTAAGCGCCACTCCATCGGACAGGGCTGGATCTGGGTCCGCACGGGATTCGACATCTTCAACAAGGGGATGGGGGCCAGCGTGGCCATGATAGTGCTCTGGTTCGTGGTGGGCATAGTGCTGGACCAGCTGCCGGCGGGGGGGCTTATCTCCCAGCTGCTCTACATGGTGTGGGGAGCCGGCTGGGTGGCGGTGGCACGACGGGGCTTTGGGGGGCAGCCGCTGCAGTTCGCCGACTTCTTCGCCGGTTTTCGCCATCGCCTGACGCCGCTGATGCTGGGGGGGCTCATGGTGCTCGCCCTGTTCATGATGATCCTGATGATCTGTGCGTTCATGCTGCACCTGTGGGGGCTGACCGGCCTGTTGTCCCAGGATCCCGAGACCCTGACGCTGACCCCGGAACAGGCCCGGGGCTTCCTGCTCTGCGCCTTGCTGGGGCTGGCCCTGCTGGTGCCCGTGCTGATGGCCATCACCTTCGCCCCCGCCCTGATCTTCTTCCATGGGGTCGGGGTCTGGCAGGCGGCCAGGCTCAGCTTCAGGGGCTGCCTGCGCAACATGTGGCCCTTCCTCTGGTGGGGACTCCTCGGGGCCGTGCTGATCTTCTTCGGGGCGCTGCTGATGCTGGTGGGCCTGCTGGTGGTGCTGCCCGCCATCAACTACTCCATCTATGCCGCCTATCACGACATCTATCTGGAGGAGCCGGTGGCGAACGATGGCGAGCCGCCTGCCAGGGAGTTTGGTTTCGAGGCGTGAGCCAGGATCCGCAGACAGGGGCCGCCAGGCCCCTTTTTCATGGACCCTCACCGGGCTTGCCACAGGGGATCGTCCGCCATCCGGGCGACGAGAAAGTCGAGGAAGCTGCGCAGCAGGGGAGACATCTGCTTGCGGGTGCCGTAGACCGCATAGACGCCGAGCCGCTTGGGTTGCCACTGGGTCAGCAGGGGCACCAGGGCGCCGCTCGCGAGGTGGGTTTCCACCGAGTAGCGGGGCTGCAGGCTGATCCCCGCCCCATCCAGGGTTGCCGCCAGCAGCAGGTTGGAGATGTTGGCGCTGAGGTTGCCGCTCACCGGCACCGACTCGGGACCATGAGGCCCCTGAAACTCCCACAGGCTCTTGCCGAAATAGGTGTAGGTCAGGCAGTTGTGCAGGGCCAGATCCTGCACCTGCTGGGGCGGAGCATGGCGAGCCAGGTAGGCGGGACTGGCACAGACCACGGAGTGGCAGGTGCCTAAGGGGCGCGCCACCAGATTGGGATCCAGATCGTTGGTGATGCGCAGGGCGAGATCGATCCGCTCCTCCACCAGGTTGACCGTCCTGTCCAGCAGCAGGATGTCGATGGCCGTGCCCGGGTAGCGAGCCAGATAGTCGTTCGCCACCTTGACCAGCAGGGCTTCGGAGAGGGAGTAGCTGCTGGTGATGCGCAGTTGGCCCTTGGGGGCGTCGTCGCCCTTCACGGCGATCTGTTCCATCTCCTCTCCGAGTGCCAACATGGCGCGGGCCCGGTTCAGGGCCTCCTCGCCCGGGCCGGTCAGACTCAGTCGGCGGGTGGTGCGGTGCAGCAATCTGGCTCCCATCCAGCGCTCCAGCTCGGCCAGGTAGCGCGAGACCATGGCGCGAGACATCTCCAGCTTCTCCCCGGCCCCGCTCAGGCTACCCTGTTCGACCACGCAGACGAAGACCCGCAATGCGGTCAGCCTATCCATCTTGTGCCTCTATATGATCGATTTGTGCAACAGTGATGCACTGATTATGCGGTATTTGCACCTTAGGCGATCCAATACACTGTGTCCATCAAATGACCCCCCGAATACTTAATGAGGAATAGATGATGAACAGCACCCTGATCCGCAACCTGACGCTGGCCACCACCCTGCTCGGTGGCACCGCGCTGGCCGCCCCCCTGACCGTGACCGTCTACAACCCCGGCGAGAAGGCGATCTTCCCGGTCTCCTCCTCACTGGTGACCGGTGACAAAGAGGCGATCCTGATCGATGCCCAGTTCGACGTGCAAAATGGCCAGGCGCTGGTCGACATGATCAAGAAGAGCGGCAAGAAGCTGACCGCTGTTTATATCAGTGCCGGTGATCCCGACTTCTACTTCGGTCTGGAGCCCGTCATGGCTGCGTTCCCGGATGTCAAAGTGCTGGCCGACCAGCATGTGGTTGACCATATCAACCTGACCAAGGATGCCAAGCTGAGCTACTGGAGCCCGATCCTGGGCAAGGGGGCACCCAAGAGCCTGACCGTGCCGCAAGTGATGACTGCCAGCCATCTGACCCTGGATGGGGAGAGGATTGAAATCAAAGAGATGAACACGCCCAATGCCTACCTCTGGGCCCCTTCCATCAAGACGGCGTTTGGCGGCGTGCCGGTCTACAGCGGCGTGCACGTCTGGATGGCGGACAGCCAGACCAAAGCGGCCCGCAGCAACTGGGTCAAGGCGCTGGACAACCTGCTGGCCCTGAAACCCGAGCGCGTGGTACCGGGCCACTTCCTGGGCACCGCGCCCCAGGGCACTGCCGCAGTGACCTTTACCCGTGACTATGTCCAGCGCTTCGAGCAGGAGCTGGCCAAGGCGAACAGCTCCGGTGAGCTGATCGAGGGCCTGAAAAAGGCCTATCCGTCCCTGCCGGTGGACGACGGCCTGGCCATAGGTGCCAAGGTCAACATGGGCGAGATGAAGTGGTAAACCCCTGACGCCAACTTCCCTGTGTTTTTTTACCGGGCCCGAGGGCCCGGTTTTTTTAGCCGAATGAACGAGTGAATCACATGAACGAAACGACTCTGCACTATGTCTATGACCCCCTCTGTGGCTGGTGCTATGGCGCAGCCCCCCTGCTCCGCGCCGCAGCCGGGATCCCGGGCCTTCGCATCGCGCTGCATGCGGGCGGCCTCTGGCTGGGCGCCCGGCGCCAGCCCATGGGCCAGGCCCTGCGGGACCATGTGCGCCCCCATGACGAGCGGATCCACGCCCTGACCGGCCAACCCTTCGGGGAGCGCTACTTCAACGAGCTCCTGCTCAACGAAGGGCTGCTCCTCGATTCCGAGCCGCCCATTCGCGCCATTCTGGCACTGGACGAGCTGGGCGGGGATGGCCTTGCGCTGTTGCACCGCATCCAGGAAACCCATTATGGGGAGGGGGACTGGGTCGGCTCCCCGGCGCGGCTCACGGTGCTGGCGCAGGAGCAGGGCGTGCAGCCTGAGGCCTTTGCCCAGGCCTGCCAGCGGGTGGATCTCGCCGGGCATCTGGCCTACAGCCAGGCGTGGCTGCGACGGCTCGGCGGGCAGGGATTCCCGGCCCTGGGGCTGATGCGGGGCGAGCGCCTCCTGCCCGTCCCCGTCTCACCGTATCTGGGGGAGCCGCACGCCTTCGCGAAGCATCTCGCCTCCCTGATGACTGACTGACCCCTGGCGGCCGCGGTTCCATGCCGTGGCCGCCGCCATGCTCCTGCTACCTGTGTGGCGGACGTGCATTCGCCTGCGAGCCTCCCTTGTCCCCCGGACCGTTCTTGTGCATGCTAGCGGCCACATTGAATGGCAGGATGCAGTACCCATGAACCTTCGCGATCTCGAATACCTGGTAGCGCTGGAAGAGGAGAAACACTTTCGCAAGGCGGCGGAGCGTTGCTTCGTCAGTCAGCCGACCCTGAGCGGCCAGCTGCGCAAGCTGGAAGATGAGCTGGGGGTGATCCTGATCGAGCGCACCTCCCGCAAGGTGCTGTTCACCCCGGCCGGGGACGCCATGGCCCGGCAGGCCCGCAAGGTACTCAAGGAGGTGCGCGAGCTCAAGAGCATAGGCCAGCACTTCGCCGAGCCCATGTCCGGCGAGATCCACATCGGCTTCATTCCCACCGTGGGTCCCTACCTGCTGCCCCACATCATTCAGGATCTGCGCGAACACTTCCCCAAGCTGGAGTTCTACCTCTACGAAGAGCAGACCCAGGTGCTGCTCAAGCGGCTGGAGGAGGGGGAGCTGGACTGCCTCGTGCTGGCGGAGCTGGAGGGGATGGAGGGCTTTGGATCCATCCCCCTCTATCAGGAGCCCATGTGGCTGGCGGTGCCCCAGCATCACCCCGAGGCCAGCGCCAGGGCGGTGCCGCTGCACAACCTCAAGGGCAAGAAGCTGCTGATGCTGGCCGATGGCCACTGTCTGCGGGAGCAGGCGCTGGGATTCTGTTTTGCCGCGGGCATCGGGGAGGATCAGCGCTTCAAGGGCACCAGCCTCGAGACCCTGCGCAACATGGTGGCGGCCGGCAGCGGCATGACGCTGGTGCCCAGGCTGGCGGTGCCCGCCAATCCGGAGGAGGGGGGCGTCAGCTATCGTCCGGTGATCGACCCCGTGCCGGGGCGCACCATCTCCCTGCTCTACCGTCACTACTCGGTGCGGCGTCCCTGCTTCAACGAACTGGCGGCCCGCATCTCGCGCCTGATAAAGAGCCTGCCCGTCTAGGGGCAAGGTCCCCGGGCACAAAGAAAAAACCGGCGCAGGGCGCCGGTTTTTTTGTCTCTCGCAGATCTAGAAGATGTCGTCGGTCGAGACGGGGCCATCGGTGGCCGAGCCGTCACCGCCATACACCTGGTTGCCATCGGAGAGCTGGCTCGCGTAGCGGGTCGGTTCAGTGCCTTCCTTGAAGAACTCGTCCGTGCTGCTGCCATCGGCGCGATTGGTCAGCAGACCCGTCTCGCGATCGATGCGCACCTGCATGATCCCCTCGGGCACCGGCATCTTGCGCTCGGGCACCTGCTTGAGCGCCGTCTTCATGAAGTCGATCCAGATGGGCTGGGCGGCACCGCCACCGAATTCGGCGCGACCCAGTCCGCGCTGGTGGTTGTCAAATCCGATCCAGGAGGTGGCGACCAGATTCGGGGTATAGCCCGAGAACCAGGCATCGCGGGATTCGTTGGTGGTCCCCGTCTTGCCCGAGATGTCGTGGCGCTTGAGGTCGCGGGCCGCTCGCCAGCCGGTGCCGCGCCAGCCATTGCCACCCCAGATGGCGGTGGTCAGGGTGTCGGTGATCAGGAAGGCGCTCTGGGCGCTGATGGTCTGCGGCGCCATCTTGTTGGGCACGACGGGATCGATGGGGCACTGGGCCTTCCAGTCGGGCACCGTATTGGCATAGGCATCGGCGCTGTCGAGGCCGGCGGCGGCCAGCACGCCGCAGTCGCGGCAGGCGGCGGCCGGATTGGCCTGGTACAGGGACTTGCCGAAGCTGTCGGTCACCTCGGTGATGAAGTAGGGGCTGACCTGGAAGCCGCCATTGGCCAGCACAGAGTAGCCACGCACCACTTCCAGCGGGGTGAATTCGGCGGCACCGAGGGCCAGGGATTCGTTGGCGGAGATGTGATCCCGGGCGAAGCCGAAGCGGGTGAGGCCGTCGATATAGGTATCCAGCCCGATGGCGCGCATCAGCCGGACCGACATCACGTTCTTGGACTTGGCGAGGCCGAGGCGCAAGGGGGTCGGCCCTTCATAGATGGCCGGCGAGTTCTTGGGCTGCCACATGGGGCCCTTGGCCGGATCCCACTGGTTGATCGGCGCGTCGTTGATGAGGGACGCCAGGGTATAGCCCTGCTCCAGCGCGGTGGCATAGAGGAAGGGCTTGATGTTCGAGCCGACCTGGCGGCGAGCCTGATCGACCCGGTTGAACTTGGAGATCTCGAAGCTGAAGCCGCCCACTAGGGCCTCGATGGCGCCGTCTTGCGGGTTCATGGCGACCAGGGCGGCGTTGACGTCGGGGATCTGGGAGAGCAGCAGCTCTTCCCCTTTTTCCCGCACCCAGATTTGGGCGCCGACTTTTAGCACATCCCGCGCCGATTTCGGGGCGAAGCCCTGGCGATCGTCGGTGATGAAGGCGCGCGCCCACTTGATGCCGTTCCAGCCCAGCTCGGCCTGTTTGCCGTTTCTGAGCACCAGGGTGGCGCTCTTGTCGCCCAGCTTGGTGACCACGGCGGCCATCAGGGGCTGATAGCTCGGCTGTTTGGCCAGGTGGGCCATGATCTGGTCGTAATCCCAGGCCGCTTCGCCGGCTTTCCACAGCAGGGCGGTCGGGCCGCGATAGCCGTGGCGGGTGTCGTAGTCGAAGACGCCGTCGAGCAGCGCCTGGTGGGCGGCGCGCTGGCGCTTGGCGGTGACAGTGGTGTAGACGTGCAGTCCCATGGTGTAGGCATCTTCACCAAACTGCTCCACCATCTTCTGGCGCACCATCTCGCTCAGGTAGGGGGCGTTCAGGGTCGTTTCCGCACCGTGGTAGCGGGCCTTGACCGGCATTCTGGAGGCTTCGTCATACTGGGCCTGGGTGATCTTGCCGGTCTCCAGCATGCGACCAAGCACCACGTTGCGGCGGGCGAAGGCGCGCTCCGGGGAACGGATGGGGTTCAGCATGGAGGGGGCCTTGGGAAGCCCCGCGATGATGGCGATCTCGTCCAGGGTCAGATCCTTGACCTCCTTGCCGAAGTAGACCTGGGCGGCGGCGCCGACCCCGAATGCCCGGTAACCGAGGGGGATCTTGTTGAGATAGAGCGTCAGGATCTCGTCCTTGGTGAGGTTCTGCTCGATGCGCCAGGCGAGGAACACTTCCTTTATCTTGCGCACCAGCGTCTTCTCGTTGCTCAGGAAGAAGTTGCGTGCCACCTGCTGGGTGATGGTACTGGCCCCCTGGCGCGCCTGACCGGAGACTGCCCAGACGGTCGCGGCACGAATGATGCCGATGGGGTCAATGCCCGGGTGTTCATAGAAACGGGCATCCTCGGTGGCGAGCACGGCATCGATCATGGGCTGGGGGATTTCATCCAGCCGCAGGGGAATGCGACGAATTTCGCCAAACTGGGAGATCAGTTCCCCGTCCCGGCTGTAGACCTTCATGGGGGTGGCCAGCTTGACATCGCGCAGAGCGCTCACATCCGGCAACTGGGGCTTGATGTAGAAGTAGATGCCGATGAGGCTGGCAACACCCAGCACTGCACCCAGCATCATGACAATAAACAGGCGAACGAGCCATTTCAGCATGGAAGAACTACCAATCGTCTTAAAATTAGCCAACGGGCGCAGAGTATAGCCTTTTTACCCTCGCGGATTCGAGGTTTTCCTGTCCGCAGACGGCGACCTCGAGAAGAGGCGGGAGGGTAGCATTCCGGGACGCAATTACCAAGGGGGGCCGCAGCCAGGGCCGAAAGGAGAGGAAGGTCAACTTTTGACATAAACTTTATGACATTGATAGATAGAGCATTATATTGAGTTAAGGCATCACCCTGTGATGCGCTGTCCTACAATAAGTCCGAAACCCAATAACGCATGGATGTGTATATGTTTGGGCTATTAAGTAAGGGATCCCTCCTCTCCTTGGCGGGCATTGATTTTGGCAGTCAAACCATCAAGGCCGTCACCATCAGCGGGCGTCCCGGCAAGGTGCATCTCGGCTCGGTTGCCGAGGTCCCCATGCCCAGGGGCACTCTGGTCGATTATCAACTGCAGGACATTGAGCGGGTCGGCCAGTCCCTCAAGTCGCTCAGGCGGCTCGTGCAAGGGGACTGCCAGCACGTGGCCACGGCCGTGACGGGCTCCAATGTCATCACCAAGATCATCCAGGTCGACACCAACATCAACGAGAGCGAGCTGGAGAACCAGGTTCATCTGGAGGCGGAACAGATCATTCCGTTTCCTCTGGACGAAGTCAGCCTGGATTTCGAGATCCTCGGCATGACCGCCGACAACAGCCGTCAGGAGGTGCTGCTGAGTGCGGCACGGACCGAGAGCGTCAGCGGCCGGGTCAGTGCACTGACGGAGGCGGGCATGAATACCATGGTGGTGGACGTGGGGGTCCACGCGCTCGGGCGCGCCGTGCTGGCCTGCCTGCCCGAGCTGCAAACCTGGGACAAGCCGGTCGGCATCGTCGACATCGGTGCCAGTGCCATGACCTTTGCCGTCCTGCTCAGGGGGCAGGTGATCTATTCCCGCTTGCAGAATTTCGGTGGCGATCAATACAGCCAGGCCCTGGCCTCTTTTTACAGCATGAGCCTGGAAGACGCGGAACTTGCCAAGCTCCAGGGATCCCTGCCTGCGGATCATGAGGTGGATGTGCTGCTGCCGCACCTCAGTACCCTGGTGCTGCAGATCCGGCGCAATGTGCAACTGTTCTGCAGTTCGTCGGGCAACAAGGAGCTGTCCAAGCTGGTGCTGACGGGCGGGGGAAGTCTGCTGCCCGGTCTGGCCGGGCAGCTAGGCAGCGAGCTCAACTGTGAAGTGCTGCATCCCGACCCCTTTGCGCTCTTTGGCAAGCCTCAGGGAGAAGGGGGTCTGGCCCACGGGGCCAAGTACATGACGGCACTCGGTCTGGCACTGCGGAGCTTCACACCATGTCAAATATAAATCTCCTGCCCTGGCGGCAGGCCAGGGCCCAGCGCCAGAAGAAGCAGTTCGGCATCATGTTCGGGCTGTTCCTGGCGGGAACTGCCGTCATCGCCTTTGCCGTCGACTGGCTGGTGCAACAGCAGATCGGGTATCAGCAGGAGCGCAATCAGCGATTGCTGCAGGAGATGGCCATGCTAGACACCCAGCTCGGCGAAATCCGGCTGCTCAAGGAGCGGCGCAAGGATCTGATCGATCGCATGCAGCTCATCGAGCAGTTGCAGATGCGACGCAACATACCGGTGCGTCTGTTCAATCAGCTGCCCGTGCTGGTGCCCAATGGGGTATACCTTGACACCCTCGCCCTGCAGAACAACAAGATCGATGTCAAGGGCAAGACCGAAGCCTATGGCAGGGTGGCCAGCATGATGAGACGCATCGACGGGTCGGGCTGGCTGGCGCAGTCCCAGCTCAGCACCATCTTCACGGCAGAGGTGGCACCCATTGCACTGAGCCAGTTCTCCATGATGTTCCAGATCGCCACGGCACTCCCGGACGCGGCTAAGGGGCAAGAATGAACCTGCAACAGCTCAATGAACTGGATATCAATGACATCGCGCGCTGGCCCAGGGTCGCTCAGGGCATCTTCATCTTCCTCTGCTGTGCTCTGCTGGGGGGGGCCATTTACTACTATGTGATTGCCAACTCCATGACGGCATTGGCCAGGGAGGCGGATAAAGAGAAGGAACTGAAGAGCCAGTTCGAGAGCAAGGCCATGCTGGCCGCCAATCTGGAGGCGTACAGGAAGCAGATGGTGCAACTGGAGCACCTGGTCGATACCCAGCTCAAGCAGTTGCCCAACACCCATGAGGTTGCCGGCCTGCTGGACGACATCAGCTTCATCGCCACCGACAACGGTCTCAAATTGAACAGGATCAACTGGGAGCCGGAGGTCAAACACGAATTTTCGACCGAACTGCCCATGCGCATCGAGGTGGTGGGCACCTATCACGAACTCGGCAAATTCACGGCAGACATGGCCGCGTTGCCGCGCATCGTGATCCTGGAGTCGTTTCAACTCAACCAAGACAAGGGACAGGACGAGTTGATCGGCATGTCCATGCAGGCCAAAACCTACAAATACAACGGTAAAACCGTGGAGCAGAAGCCATGAGCATGAGAGTGACAGTACTCCTCTTGTCGGCGCTGTTGGTGACGGCCTGCGGCGTACAGGAGGACATGGACGAGTACGTCAGGCAGACCAAGGCGAGGAAACCCATCCCGATCGAGCCCTTGCCTGAGATAAAGGCCTTTTCTCCCATGGCCTACCAACGCAGCGATCAGCGCAGCCCTTTCATTGCCCCCCAGCCGGAGACCAGTTCCAGGCTGGATGCCAAAGCCAAGCCGGATTGCGCACAGATCGTCGCCAATCGGGAGAAGGAGGTGCTGGAACGCTATTCGCTGGCCAGCCTGAGCATGAAGGGATCGATCGGCAGACAAGGACAGCTATGGGCATTGATCAATACCCCGGACGGGCAGGCCGTGCGAGTGGGGCTCAATCAGCACATGGGACTGGATCAGGGCAGGGTCATCAAGATAACGAATACGCATGTTGACTTGATGGAGACGGTACCGGATGGCAAAGGATGCTGGGTCACCCGAGAGACCCAGCTGGCCATGGCCAATCTCGACGCAAAACTATGATCAGGGATGAGCAGAGATGAGAACAATAAGAAGGATGACAGGTGTGGCGCTGCTGTGTCTGGGCGGATGCACTCAGGTGTGGGCGGTCCCCGCGTTGCAGGAGGTCAAAGTCAATCCCCTGCTGGCCGATCAACTCTTGCTGGAACTCAGTTTCAGCGAGCCCGTGAGCGGGTTTACCGATAGGCTGTCGTATGAACCCAATCAGCTCTTGTTGCATGTGCCCGGAGCTGTGGGGGCACTGACGGTCAATCCGCTGTCGATCAAGCAACAGGGGGTGAACAACCTCAAGGTCGAGGGCAAGGGGCAGGGGCTCGACATCAAGATAGCCCTCGATCAGCTGACTCCGTATCAGGTCCATCAGCAGGGCAACAAACTGCTGGTGTCGCTGGGGGAAAAGGCCGGTCAGCCAGTGGCCTCCTCGCCCGCCCCTGCGGCAGCCAGCTCGTCGGCGCTTGTGAGGAGCCAGCCGGTGACGCAATCCGCCTTGATCGATACCCAGCGGGTTGCCCAGAACCAGTCCCAGTATCAGGCACAACCCGCCGTGGCGCAGGCCCCTGCCGTGGTGCCGATCCCCGCCGCTGCCAGCAAGCCCGTGCTGTCCGTCGCGCCGACGAATCCGGGAGGTGCCTATTTCAACTCGGTCAAGGGCGTCGATTTTCGCCGTGGCAAGGAGGGGCAGGGGGAGTTCCTCGTGACCCTGGACAACAGCTCGGCGGCGGTGGACGTCAGCAGCCGAGGTCAGAAGGTATTTGCCAAGTTCCACGGCACCCGGATCCCGGATGAACAGCTCAACCTCATCAATGTGCAGGACTTTGCCACCCCGGTCTCCCAGGTAGAGGTGTTCCGCCAGGGCAATGACACCCTGTTTGAACTCTCGGTCAACGGTCAGTTCGATTACCGTTACGATCAGGCCGACAAGATGTTCATCATAGAGGTAAAGAAACGGGCGGCCACCACGGCGGCCAAGCAATATCAGGGCAAGCCGATATCCTTGAACTTCCAGGATATTCCGGTGCGAACCGTGTTGCAGATCATCGCCGACTTCAACAATCTCAACCTGGTGACCACGGACTCCGTCGCCGGCAACATCACCCTGCGCCTCGATGGGGTACCCTGGGAGCAGGCGCTGGACATCATCCTCAAGGTGAGGGGGCTGGACAAGCGGCTGGACAACAACATCCTGCTGGTGGCCCCGGCGGATGAAATCGCCGCTCGCGAGAAGCAGCAACTGGAGAGTCGCAGCCAGGTGGCCGACCTTGCGCCTCTCTACACTGAATACCTGCAGATCAACTATGCCAAGGCAGCCGAAGTGGCCGCCCTGCTCTCCTCCGAGAGCACCAAGCTGCTCTCCCCCAGGGGGGCGGTGAGCGTGGATGAGCGTACCAACGTGCTGGTGGTCAAGGACACGGCGGACGTCATCGGCAACGTCAAGCGCATGCTGGACATCCTCGATATCCCGGTCAAGCAGGTGGTGATCGAGGCGCGCATGGTGACCATAGACGACGGTTTCGACGAGGCGCTGGGGGTGCGCTGGGGCGTGACCAAGACGGACGGTCATGGCAACGGCACCTCGGGCACCATAGAGGGGAATGACGGCGCCGGTAACAATGACGGTAGCTCCACCATCACGCGTCCCGGCGTGGAAGACAGGCTCAACGTCAATCTGCCGGTGACTAATGCCGCCGGTACGCTGGCGTTCCAGGTCGCTCGTCTCGCCAACGGTACCCTGCTCGATCTTGAACTCTCCGCCCTCGAGAAGGAGAGCAAGGCCGAGATCATCGCCAGCCCCAGGGTCACCACCGCCAACCAGAAGCCGGCCCTGATCGAGCAGGGGACTGAGATCCCCTATGTAGAGTCCTCCTCCAGCGGGGCCACCTCGGTCACCTTCAAGAAGGCGGTACTGAGCCTCAAGGTCACACCACAGATCACCCCGGACAACAGGGTTATCCTCGACTTGACCGTGACCCAGGACACCAAGGGGGAAACCGTGCCGACCGGTACTGGTGACGCAGTCTCCATCAATGCCCAGTCGATCACCACCCAGGTGCTGGTCAACAACGGCGAGACCCTGGTGCTTGGCGGCATCTATCAGCAGACGATTAAAAATGATGTCAGCAAGGTGCCGCTGCTGGGGGATATCCCCGGCCTCGGCTACCTGTTCAAGAAAACCACCAGTGAAAACAAGAAGCGTGAACTGCTGATTTTCGTGACCCCGAGGATAGTCACCGACGCCCTCTGAAAACTTTACATGTGAGAGCAAAACACATATAACCTTACGCCCCGATGAGGCTGGGGCGTAAGGGCTGCGGTTGCCAGTCCTGGTTTCTGTTGAGATAATCCCCCTCCTGATCCATCGCAAGATAAGGTTCATAGGTACCCCGGTCGAGTGTTTACCGGGGCCATACAGTTTGTAATTACTAACGAAAAGACATGGCTGAGAAACGCAATATTTTCCTGATAGGTCCCATGGGTGCGGGCAAGAGCACCATAGGTAGACATCTGGCAGAACAACTGCACATGGAGTTTTTCGACTCAGATCATGAGATTGAGCGCCGCAGTGGTGCCGATATCGGCTGGGTGTTCGATGTTGAAGGCGAAGAGGGTTTCCGGATCCGCGAAGAGAAGGTGATCGGTGAGCTCGCCGAGCATCAGGGGATCGTGCTGGCGACGGGTGGCGGCGCCATCAAGAGCCGTGAAACCCGCAACAAGCTCTCTGCCCGTGGCATCGTGGTCTACCTCGAAACCACCATTGAGAAGCAGCTGGCGCGCACCCAGAGAGACAAGCGCCGCCCCTTGCTGCAAACCGAAGAGCCGCCCCGGGAAGTGCTGGAGCGTCTGGCGCAAGAGCGCAACGCCCTGTATGAAGAAGTCGCTGACTTTGTCATCCAGACCGATGATCAGAGTGCAAAAGTTGTCGCCAATCAAATCGTCAAGTTGATCGGCATGTAATCCATTAGAGGACGTCCATGGAAAGGTTGAAGGTCGAACTGGGTGAACGCAGCTACCCGATAGAGATAGCTGCCGGTCTGTTGCAACACCCCGAGGTGCTGGCGCAGACGATCAAGGGTAAGCGGGTCATGATAGTGACCAATACCGTGGTCGCGCCCCTGTATCTTGAGCAGATCATTCAGTTGCTGTCCGGCTTTCAGGTGGAACACCTGATACTGCCGGATGGGGAGGCCCACAAGACCCTGGCCACCTTCGAGCGGATCATGTCCGCTCTGCTGGAAACCAGCCATGGCCGTGACACCACTCTCATCGCCCTGGGGGGCGGCGTGATAGGCGACGTTGTCGGCTTCGCTGCGGCAAGCTATCAACGAGGCATTCCGTTCATCCAGGTGCCTACCACGCTGCTCTCCCAGGTTGATTCTTCCGTCGGCGGCAAGACCGCCGTCAACCATCCCCTTGGCAAGAACATGGTGGGCGCCTTCTACCAGCCCAGGCATGTGATCATCGATACCGACTGCCTCAAGACGCTGCCCGCACGGGAGTTTGCCGCCGGCATGGCCGAGGTGATCAAGTACGGCATCATCTGGGATGAGTCCTTCTTCTCCTGGCTCGAGGCCAACATGACGCGCCTGCAGCGGCTCGATGCCGACGCGCTCTCCTACGCCATTCGCCGTTGCTGCGAGATCAAGGCCGATGTGGTCGGGCAGGACGAGACCGAGCACGGGGTGCGGGCCCTGCTGAACCTGGGGCACACCTTCGGCCACGCCATCGAGGCCGAGAAGGGCTATGGCAACTGGCTCCATGGGGAGGCGGTGGCGGCAGGCATGATGCTGGCGGCGGACACGGCCCTGGCCCGTGGCGACATGACAGAGCAAGAGGTTGCGCGGATCCGCGCCCTGCTGCTGGCGGCTGAGCTGCCGGTGCAGGCGCCGCCCGAGATGGATTTTGCCGCCTTCATCCGCCATATGCGCCGTGACAAGAAGGTGCTGGAGGGCAAGCTGCGACTGGTGCTGCCGGTCGGGATCGGGCGGGCCCAGGTGGTGGCCGACGTGACGGATGCTCAATTGATGGCGGTGATCGAGTCTGGTCGTGACCACTAACAAACTGCTCAAGCTCCCTTCCCAGCGGCAGCTGGTCGACCGGCTGCTGCACCTGATTGAGTTCAATCACCCCTTTATCTTTCTCTGTGGCAAGCCCGGCAGCGGTCGTGGCACGCTCTGCGAGTCGCTGCTTGCCCAGTTGCCTGACACGGTGCGGGTGGTGAGCCTCATCGGCAGTCCGGCCATGAAGATGGCGGATGTACGCCAGTTGCTGCTGCAGCAGGTAGTAGCTCGCCCCCTGTTCAATGCGCAGGATGCGCTGGCCGACAGCTTCTTTCGCATGCTGGAGGGCAAGCCGTCCACCCTGCTGCTCATGGTCGAGCGCGCCGACGCATTGCCCGCCGAGCTGGTGGGGGAGCTGTGGGCGCTCTGTCGTCACAACGATACCCTGGCCGCGCCCCACAAACTCGCCATCCTGCTCTCCGGCGGTGACGCCTGGTGTCGCAACCAGAAGGCCCTGCTGAAAGGGCGTGCCATGCCCGCCCTCGAGCTGGAGGTCGCGCCACTGAGCGCGCCGGAGCAACGCATCTTCTTGTATGAGAAGGCCAAAGAACTCAAGATCCCCACAGCCCTCTTGCCCAAGCCCAAGGTGGAAGAGATCCTGAATGGGGCGGGCGGACACCCGTCCGCCATCATGCAGTCACTGGAGGATATCATGACCGACAGAAGGCCCAAGAAACGCCAGGCCGAGTTGCCCGTCAAGAAGATCGCGACCGTGCTGGCCCTGGTGGCCGCCGGCTTGCTGGCCCTGAGCTACCTGCCCCTGTTCGATGATGGCGGCAAGGCGCCAGACCAGGCATCGTCCCAGGGAACGGCGTTGCCCGACCCCGTCACCGCAGATCCCCTGAGCGTCGGCGGTGCGAGTGCGGCACAGGGCACCCAGGAGAGCGACACCGGCCCCGGGGCGGCGGGGACGCAGGTCGCCCGGGATTGGCAACCCGATGCCAAGCCCTTGCCCAAGAAGGTCGAGAGCGAGACGGTCACTACGGAGTCGACCAACTACGAGGGGCGCCGGGTAGTCATCTCCGACGAAGTGGTCGAAAAACTGATGAATCAGCCCAACGTCAGCGGCGCCCTGCCCACGGCCGTGGTGGACGAGCTGGTGGGCGGCGGTTCCCAGGCAGTGCCGACGGTGCAGGCCAAGGCACAGGGCAGCGCCCCGGCGGTCAAACCGGCTGCCCAGGGCAGCGGCACCCAGCCTGCGTCGGCCACACCGGCTGCGGCGCCGGCCCCCAAGGTGGCGTTGACTCCGGTCGCGACCCTCAACAAGAAGCCGAAGAACCACTACAGCGTCCAGCTGATGGGGGCGAGCAACACCAAGGCCGTGGACAGCTTCGTGGCGGAGCACGGGCTGGCGGGCAAGATCTGGGTCTACAAGACGAGTTTCCGTGGCAGTCCCTGGTATGTGGTGGTGCAGGGCGACTATGCCAGCAGCGCCCAGGCCAAGGCGGCGATCCGCAAGCTCTCGCCCGCCTTGCTCAAGGGACAACCCTGGCCCAAGTCGTTTGCCCAGATACAAAAAGAACTGAAGCAATAGCCAGCCGCCCGAAGAAGGGGGTAGAATCACCCCCCTTTTTTGGCATCGCCTTGTTAACACCGGACATCCATGAAAAAAACACGTGCGTTTTTAAAATGGGCCGGGGGAAAATACTCCCTGGTCGAAGAGATCGCCGAGCGCTTGCCGGACGGACGTGTGTTGCTGGAGCCCTTCGTCGGGGCGGGATCCGTGTTCCTCAACACGGATTACGATGCCTATGTGCTCAACGATATCAATCCGGATCTCATCGATCTCTACAACCACCTCAAGCGGCAGCCGGATCGCTTCATCGGCGAGGCTCGTCGGCTGTTCGTGGCCGAACACAACCACAAGACCGCCTACTACCGTCTGCGCACCCAGTTCAACCAGGCCGAGGCCGGGTTCGAGCGGGCCCAGCTGTTCCTCTTCCTCAACCGCCACGGCTTCAACGGCTTGTGCCGCTATAACAAGAAGGGCGGGTTCAACGTCCCCTTCGGTTCCTACAAGAAACCCTACTTCCCGGAGAAGGAGCTGTGGGCCTTCGCCGAGAAGGCGCAGAAGGCCACCTTCATCTGCGAGAGCTATGCCGACGCCATGGCGCGCGCCGAGGAAGACTGGGTGATCTACTGCGATCCGCCCTATGCGCCCCTCTCCACCACGGCGAGTTTCACCACCTACTCGGCGGGCGGTTTCACCCTGGACGATCAGGCTCTGCTGGCTCGCCTGGCCCGCCACACCGCCGCCCACAAGGGCGTGCCCGTGCTCATCAGCAACCACGACATCGAGCTGACCCGGGAGCTCTATCGCGGGGCCCGGCTGGACGAGATCCTGGTCAAGCGTACCATCAGCCGCAACGGCGGCGGTCGCAACAAGGTGGCCGAGCTGCTGGCACTCTATCCGCCCGGCATCGAACCCGAGCAGGGTTATTATCCTGGCGAGGCGGAGCTGGCCGTCGCCGGTTGAGTCGTGAACGGTCCCTGCGGGGACCGTTGTCGTTTCTGGTACTGCCGGCTTGCCGCGACACGAGCGGATCCTTCCTGCCACCCGGTGCGCCAGGCAGCGGATGGGTTTTCCCTGCAGGAACAGCCCGTTTGCACCGATTGCACGGGGGAGCGCCGCGGTTCACTGGTTCAGCAGATGCGGGTCGTTTTCATCGCCCTTTTGCGATAAAATTGCGCCGTTTTTTCTGCCACGCTGCCAATGGATGACGCTGATGAAAGACTTTCTGATTGCCCCCTCTATCCTCTCCGCCGACTTTGCCCGCCTGGGCGAGGACGTGGCCAAGGTGCTGGCCGCCGGGGCCGACGTGGTGCACTTCGACGTGATGGACAACCACTATGTCCCCAACCTGACCATAGGCCCCATGGTCTGCCAGGCCCTGCGTGACTATGGCATCGAAGCCCCCATCGACGTGCACCTCATGGTCAAGCCGGTGGATCGCATCGTGCCCGACTTTGCCAAGGCGGGCGCCAACCTCATCACCTTCCACCCGGAAGCCTCCGACCACGTGGATCGCACCCTGGGTCTCATCAAGGAGCAGGGTTGCCAGGCCGGTCTGGTATTGAACCCGGCCACGCCGCTCACCTGCCTCGAATACGTGATGGACAAGCTGGACGTGATCCTGCTGATGTCGGTCAACCCGGGCTTCGGTGGCCAGAGCTTCATCCCCGGCACCCTCGCCAAGCTGCGTCAGGTGCGCCGCCTGATCGACGAGAGCGGCCGCGACATCCGTCTGGAGATCGACGGCGGCGTCAAGGTCGAGAACATCCGCGAGATCGCGGCCGCCGGTGCGGACATGTTCGTGGCCGGCTCCGCCATCTTCGGCAAGCCGGACTACAAGGCGGTGATCGACGAGATGCGGGCGGAGCTGGCCCATGTCCGTTGAGCGTCCCTTCGATCTGGTGCTGTTCGATCTCGATGGCACCCTGATCGACAGTGCCCCCCAGCTGGCGCTGGCGGTCAACCGTACCCTGGCGGATCTGGGGCTGGCGGAGGCCGACGAGGCGGTGGTGCGCACCTGGGTCGGCAACGGTGCCGACAAGCTGATCCAGCGTGCGCTGGATTACCGCGAGGCGCCCGAGCTGTTCGCCAGGGCCCGCCCCCTGTTTGACCAGCACTACCAGGCCTGCCTGCTGGAAGGCCTGGGGATGTATGAAGGGGTCGAGCAGAGCCTGCATCGCCTGCAACGGCTCGGCTATCGCCAGGCCGTGGTGACCAACAAGCCGAGCCACTTCGTGCAGCCCATTCTGGAGGCCCTCGGCATCCAGGATTGCTTCGCCCTCTGGCTGGGGGGCAACTGCGTGCCCGTCAAGAAGCCGAGCCCGGAGCCGCTGCTGCACGCCTGCCACGAGCTGGGTGTCAGCCCGTCCCGCACCCTGATGGTGGGGGACTCCGAAAATGACGTGCTGGCTGCCCAGGCGGCCGGCATGAAGGTGGTGGGGCTCACCTACGGCTACAACTATGGCCGCCCCATCGCGGATTCCCGCCCGGACTGGGTATGCGAGCAGTTTGCACAGCTCGATGCCCTGCTGGCCGAATAACAAGGATCAACACATTCATGGCTAAACCAATCGTATTGAGCGGGGCCCAACCCTCGGGCCAGCTGACCATAGGCAACTACATGGGTGCCCTGCGTCAGTGGGTCAGCATGCAGGATGACTTCGACTGCCTCTACTGCATCGTCGATCTGCACGCCATCACCACCCGCCAGGATCCCGCGGCCCTGCGCAAGGCCTGCCTGGACGCCGCCGCCCTCTATCTGGCGGTCGGCATCGATCCGGCCAAGAGCACCGTCTTCATCCAGTCCCACGTGCCCCAGCACGCCGAGCTCGGCTGGATACTGAACTGCTACACCCAGATGGGCGAGCTGTCGCGCATGACCCAGTTCAAGGACAAGTCCGCCCGTTTCGAGAACAACGTCAACGTCGGCCTGTTTGGCTATCCGGTGCTGATGGCGGCGGATATCCTGCTCTACCAGGCCAATCAGGTGCCGGTCGGCAATGACCAGAAGCAGCATCTGGAACTGACCCGCGACATCTGCACCCGCTTCAACAACCTGTACGGCGAGGTGTTCACCCTGCCCGAGCCCTTCATCCCGACCGAAGGGGCGCGGGTGATGAGCCTGCAGGATCCCACCAAGAAGATGTCCAAGTCCGACGACAACGAGGCGAACTTCATCGGCCTGCTGGAAGATCCCAAGCAGATCGTCAAGAAGATCAAGCGGGCGATGACCGACTCCGACGAGCCGGCCGTGGTGCGCTTCGACCCCGAGAACAAGCCGGGGGTCTCCAACCTGCTGACCCTGATGTCCGGGGTGACGGGTCGCGCCATCCCCGAGCTCGAGCAGCACTTCGAGGGCAAGATGTACGGCCACCTCAAGGGCGAGACGGCCGATGCCGTGGTCGCCTTGCTGGAGCCCATCCAGGCGCGCTTCCGCGAGCTGCGTCAGGATGAGACTCATCTGCGGGCCATTTTGGCGGCTGGCGCACAAAAGGCGCGGGAAAGGGCTGAAAAAACCCTGACCAGCGTATATGATGTCGTCGGCTTCGTTCCTCGAGCCTGACATACTGGGAAGGTGTAGTAGAAGAGAGCTGGGTATCTGCCTGGCTTTCTTTGTTTTACCCGCCCGGTTCGTCATTTCCTCCTTCAATGTCACACAGGGGTCGTTGCCCCAAGAGAAAGCATGTCTGCCGAATCACATATCCTGACTGAAGAACTGAGTGACAAGGGCCACTGGCTGCGCAAGTTTCGCAAGGCCAAGAACCTCAACACCCTGCAGCTGATGGTCTCCAATGCCATCGACAAGCACTACAAGACCCCGGCCATCGCGGCGGCCATCTACCTGGCCGAGTGTCAGCGCGAGCGCGAGCTGG
The DNA here is from genome assembly GCF_033348475.1 of Aeromonas sp. XH. Classification (NCBI taxonomy): domain Bacteria; kingdom Pseudomonadati; phylum Pseudomonadota; class Gammaproteobacteria; order Aeromonadales; family Aeromonadaceae; genus Aeromonas; species Aeromonas sp. XH. Next base: position 1,130,159 of record NZ_CP137630.1, read on the forward strand.
AGCAGGGGCGCCTGCTGGATCGCTGAGCCCTGCCTGCGGGCGCTGGCCATTCGCGGGCTGTGCTGCCGATCCCCTGAGCCCGGCGCAAGCCGAGTCCCGTTTATTCCTCCCCGGGGCCTGCCCATGGTGGCGAGAGCGCTCGTCTCCCCCTTGGCTCCTGCCCACCTCGCAGACCATGAAAAATGGCGTTGCGCCTGCACGGGGCGTGAAGGGGGCCGCGATGTTCCCCCGCCGTCGGCCTGTCGATTATCTCCGCCCGTCGGGAGGGCGATAACAGGGACGCGCCGCCACCGCCAGGCTCGCCATCCGGATCACCACGACGGCCCCGGTTTATTAACGGGGAGAGACATGCCAGAATGCGCGGCGTCTGTCCGTCGCCGCTCGCGACGGGCTGTCCGATCACCGTCTCTGTCTGACTCCCAGGGTCTTTTCATGCTGCTACTCATCGACAACTACGACTCCTTCACCTGGAACCTGGTGCAATATTTCGGTGCCCTGGGACAGGAGGTGCTGGTGAAGCGCAACGACGAGCTGAGCCTGGAGGAGATAGCCCGGCTCGCCCCACGCCACCTGGTGATCTCCCCTGGGCCCTGCACGCCGAACGAGGCGGGCATCTCCCTGGCCGCCATCCGCCGCTTCGCGGGCGAGATCCCCATCCTCGGCGTCTGTCTCGGTCACCAGTCCCTGGCCCAGGCGTTCGGTGCTCAGGTTGTACGTGCGCGCCAGATGATGCACGGCAAGACGTCCCTCATCCGCCATCGGGGGGAGGGGGTGTTCAGGGGATTGAAGGATCCGCTGCGGGTCACCCGCTATCACTCCCTCGTCGTGGAGCAGGGCTCCCTGCCCGATTGTTTCGAGATCACCGCCTGGAGCGAGCATGCCGACGGCTCCATGGACGAGATCATGGGCCTGCGACATAAAACACTGGCGCTGGAAGGGGTTCAGTTCCATCCGGAGAGCATCCTGAGCGAGCAGGGCCACCAGTTATTGGCCAATTTTTTAGCCGTTTCCTGAAGAAATTGTGACATGCGCCTCAAAACCGAGATGAGGCGAAAAAAATTTTCCCTGACACTTTATTCACCCTCCTCCCTGTCCAAATTATCTCTTGCCAACACCCCCTGAGCCGTTATGCAATGCGGTTGCCTAAAATCTCACGGGCAATCGAACAATGTTCCTCATAGGCGGTCAAGTTACAGACTTTTTACTTTTTTTCTGTGATAATTCCGCCACGTTTACACGGATTTAACTTTTGGGCGGTGGATTATTCTGCCGCGATATAGCAGGAGAGCAATATGTCAGAGTTGTTGGCAGTGACACGTGAAGTGTTTGATGAAGTGATGGTTCCCAACTATGCGCCGGCCAAGATCATTCCGGTTCGCGGCGAGGGATCACGTGTCTGGGATCAGGAAGGCCGCGAGTATGTCGACTTCGCGGGAGGGATCGCGGTCAATGGCCTGGGCCATTGCCATCCCAAGCTGGTCGAAGCCCTGAAAACCCAGGGTGAGAAGCTGTGGCACCTCTCCAACGTGATGACCAACGAGCCGGCCCTGCGCCTGGCCAAGAAGCTGGTTGCCGCCACCTTCGCCGAGAAGGTCTATTTCTGCAACTCCGGTGCCGAAGCGAACGAAGCCGCCCTCAAGCTGGCCCGCCGCTACGCCATCGAGAAGTTCGGGGCCCACAAGACCCAGATCATCGCCTTCCATCAGGGCTTCCACGGCCGTACCTTCTTCACCGTGAGCGTCGGTGGCCAGGCCGCCTACTCCGATGGCTTCGGTCCCAAGCCGGCCGACATCACCCATGTGGCCTACAACAACCTGGAAGAGCTGGCCTCCGTCATCTCCGACAATACCTGTGCCGTGGTGATGGAGCCGCTGCAGGGGGAGGGTGGCATCATTCGTCCCACCGACGAGTTCGCCCGTGGTGTGCGCGAGCTGTGCACCAAGCACAACGCCCTGCTGATCTATGACGAAGTGCAGTCCGGTGTCGGCCGTACCGGCGAGCTCTATGCCTACATGGGTCTGGGGGTCACGCCGGACATCCTCACCAGCGCCAAGGCGCTGGGCGGCGGCTTCCCCATCGGCGCCATGCTGACCACCACCGAGATCGCGGCTCACCTGAAAGTGGGTACTCACGGTTCCACCTACGGCGGCAACCCGCTGGCCTGCGCCGTGGCCGAGGCGGTACTGGACGTGGTCAACACCCCGGAGGTGCTGAACGGCATCAAGCAGCGCGAACAGCTGTTCCGCCAGGGTCTGGAAGCCATCAACGCCAAGTACCACTGCTTCAGCGAAGTGCGCGGTCAGGGTCTGCTGCTGGGCGCCGTGCTGAACGATGATTTCAAGGGGCGCTCCCGCGACTTCCTGCTGGCCTCCGTCGATCAGGGCCTGCTGGCGCTGGTGGCGGGCACCAACGTGGTGCGCTTCACTCCGTCCCTGGTGATCCCGGAAGCGGACATCAAGGAAGGTCTGGCCCGGTTCGAGAAAGCCGTCGCCCAGGTGGTCAACGCCTGAGGCTAGTTGAGGTGGGGAACCCGCCCGGCAGGAGCCGGGCCCCCACCTGTCGTCAATGAAAGGGAGTTGTCATTTATGTTGGTTATCCGTCCTATCGAGCAGCGCGACTTCGCCGGCCTCAAGACCTGTGCCATCGAATCCGGCACCGGCATGACCTCGTTGCCGGTCAACGACGAGCTGCTGCAACGCAAGATCGATGCCTCGACCCAGACCTTCCTGGACAAGCCCGCCGGCAAGGGGGATTGTCTCTACTTCTTCGTGGCCGAGGATCTGGAAACGGGCGAGATGGTCGGCACCTGCGCCATCGACGCCGCCGTCGGCCTGTCCCAACCGTTCTACAACTATCACATCGGCAAGGTGGTGCACTCCTCCCCCAAGCTCGGCATCTACAACGTGGTGGAGACGCTCACCCTCTCCAACGATTACACCGGCAACTCCGAGCTCTGCACCCTCTTCCTGCGCGAATGCGCCCGCGAGGGGCTCAACGGCCGTCTGCTCTCCAAGCACCGTTTCCTGTTCATGGCCGAGCACCCCGAGCTGTTTGACAGTACCGTCTTTGCCGAGATGCGCGGCGTCTCCGATGGCAACGGCCACAGCCCCTTCTACGAGTGGCTGCAGAAGCATTTCTTCTCGATGGACTTTCCCACCGTCGACTATCTCACCGGCATCGGCAAGAAGCGCTTCATCGCCGAGCTGATGCCCAAGTACCCCATCTACGTGAACCTGCTGAGCAACGAGGCGCGCGCCGTCATCGGCCAGACCCACGAGAAGACCCGTCCGGCCATCAAGATGTTGCAGGACGAGGGCTTCGTGAACCGCGGCTACGTCGACATCTTCGATGCCGGCCCCACGGTCGAGTGCGAGGTGAAGAACATCCGTAGCGTGCGCCGCAGCCAGAAGCTGGCGGTGCTGGTGGGCGAGCCCATCGGCGGTCACACCTACCTCATCTGCAACGCCAGGTTCGAACAGTACCGCGCCTGTTACGGCAACATCCGGGTCGATCTGGACAAGCACGAAGCCATCATTCCGCCCAAGATGGCGGCCGCCCTCAAGGTGGAGAATGGCGACATGGTACGGGTCGTCGATCTGGAGTAACGGGTATATCCGCATTGAGACGGGGCGCCAAGGCGGCCCGTGCACCACAGGGAGTGAATTGATGATGTCTTTAGTCCAGTTTATCGATGGCCAGTGGCTGGCCGGTGAAGGCAAGCCGTTCGAATCAAAAGATCCGGCCAAGAATGCAGTGATCTGGCAGGGGGAGGCGGCAAGCCAGACCCAGGTGGACGCCGCCGTCAAGGCGGCCCGTGCGGCCTTCTACCATTGGTCCGATCTGGCCCTCGAGGAGCGCCTCGCCATCGTCCGCCGCTACGCCGACCTGCTCGGCGAGCACAAGGAGGCGCTGGCCCTGACCATAGCCCGTGAGACCGGCAAGCCCCTGTGGGAGACCCGCACCGAGGTCGCCGCCATGCAGGGCAAGATCGCCATCTCCATCCGAGCCCATGACGAGCGCACCGGCACGGTGGAGAACCCCATGCCCGGCGCCAAGGCGTTCGTGCGCCACAAGCCCCACGGCGTGGTCGCCGTGTTCGGCCCCTACAACTTCCCGGGCCACCTGCCCAACGGCCACATAGTGCCGGCGCTCATCGCCGGCAATGCGGTGGTGTTCAAGCCCTCCGAGCTGACCCCCATGGTGGCCGAGGCCATGCTGAAGATCTGGCAGGAGGCGGGGCTGCCCAAGGGCGTGCTCAACCTGGTGCAGGGCGAGGTGGAGACCGGCAAGGCGCTGGCCGGCAATCCGGACATCGACGGCCTCTTCTTCACCGGCTCGTCCCGCACCGGTCACTTCCTGCACCAGCAGTTTGCCGGTCAGCCCGGTAAGATCCTGGCCCTGGAGATGGGGGGCAACAACCCCCTTATTGTGAAAGACGTGAGCGACATCGACGGCGCAGTGCACGCCATAGTGCAGTCCGCCTTCATCACCTCGGGCCAGCGCTGCACCTGCTCGCGCCGCCTGTTTGTGGAGCGCGGCGCCAAGGGGGATGCCCTGGTCAAGCGCCTGGTGGACGTGGTCGGTCAGATCAAAGTCGGTCTGTACGATGCCGCCGAACAACCCTTTATGGGCGCCATGATAAGCGAGAAGGCTGCGCTCGGCATGGTCGAGGCGCAAGCCAACCTGCAACGGCTTGGCGGCGAGAGCCTGCTCACCCTCAGGCACCTGGAGGCGGGCACGGGGTTCGTTTCTCCCGGCATCATCGACGTGACCGCCGTGAGCGCCTTGCCGGATGAAGAGTACTTCGGCCCGCTGCTGCAGCTCATCCGCTATGACGACTTCGACGCCGCCATCGACCAGGGCAACGCCACCAGCTTCGGCCTCTCGGCCGGCCTGCTCGGCGACAACGAGGCGGACTGGCAGCACTTCTTCAAGCGCATTCGTGCCGGCATAGTCAACTGGAACAAGCCCATCACCGGCGCCTCCAGTGCCGCGCCCTTCGGCGGCATAGGTGCCTCCGGCAACCACAGGGCGAGCGCCTACTACGCCGCCGACTACTGTGCCTATCCGGTGGCCTCGGTCGAGGATGGCAAGGCGAGCATGCCGGATCAGCTGTCCCCCGGCCTGACCTTCTAATAACAAAGGGGCATCCACGGGTGCCCTTGTCTGTACCCGCAATCAAAGGAAAGAGAGATGCAAAAGGATATCGAGACCCTGTTTGGCCATCTGTGGGACAACTACATTCAGGTCACCCCCAGTGCCCACAAGGTTCACCAACTGCTGGGGGGCGGTGCCCCCATCATCAACGATCACGTGGCGTTTCGGACCTACAACCTGCCCAAGCTCGGCCTCGAGAAGCTGGCGGCCCACTTCCGTGCCCTGGGGTACGAGGAGAAGGGCGAGTATGTGTTCAAGGCCAAGAAGCTCTATGCCAAGCACTTCGAGCATGCGGATCCGGACGCCCCCAAGGTGTTCATCAGCGAGCTGAAGGTGGAAGAGCTCTCGGCAGGCGCCCAGGCCATCATCCACAAGCTGGTGGATCAGGTGCCCGAGCACCTCACCGACACCCCGGCCTTCCTCTATGCCGGCGCTCCCTGGCAGGTCTCCCATGCCGACTACCAGATCCTGCTGGCGGAGAGCGAGTACGCGGCCTGGATGGCGGCCTGGGGCTATCGTGCCAACCACTTCACGGTCAACATCAACCGTCTGGCCGACTTTGACACCATCGAACAGGTCAACGCGGCCCTGAAGGCGGCGGGCTTCGTGCTGAACACCGTCGGCGGCGAGGTGAAGGGAGATCCCCAGGTGATGCTGGAGCAGTCCTCCACCATGGCGGACAAGGCCGAGGTCGCCTTCAGCGACGGCGTACGCGCCATCCCGAGCTGCTTCTACGAATTCGCCCTGCGCTACCCGCAGCCGGACGGCGTGCTCTACCCGGGCTTCGTCGAGGCCTCGGCGGACAAGATTTTCGAATCCACCAACGCCATGTAAGGTGGTGCCGGCTCATGCCGGCACCACGTTATGAAAAACGCCTCCCTGGTGGAGGCGTTTTTGTTGGCGGACGGGGCACATTTGCCCACCCTAGCGCGGGCAGAGTGCGCCCTGATGGACCAGCAGGGTCTCCATGCCGGCGGCGCGGCCCGCCTCCAGGCCTATGGGGGTGTCTTCGAACACCAGGCAGTTGGCCGGCTTGGCGCCGAGCTGCTCGGCCACTTTCAGGAAGGTGTCGGGGTGGGGCTTGTGGTTGACCACGTCATCGGCGCTCACCAGCACGGGGATGAAGGCGTCGAGCCCGGTCTGGTGCAGGATGTGCGCCGCATGCGCCCGGGTGGAGCCTGTGCCTATTCCCATGGGCACCTTTCCGTGGCACTCCTTGACCAGTTCCCACATGGCGGGAAACACGCTTACCTTATCGATATGCTCAAGATAGAGCGCCACCTTGCGGCGGGCGAAGGCCTCCACGTCGATGGCCAGCCCGTGCTGCTCTGCCAGCATGGCCACTATCTTGCGGGTGGGAATGCCGCCGTACTCGTTGAGCTGCGCCCGATCGAACGGCAGGCCGAACTCGGCGCTCGTCTGCTCCCAGGCATCCAGGTGCAGGGGCATGGAGTCCACCAGGGTGCCATCCATATCGAAGATCAGGGCGTCGTACTGCTCAAAGCGGTGTTGCTCGGTCATGGGACTGCTTCCTCCTGGGCGAAAGGCCCAGGGTACCAGATCCGTCGGTTGGATGCCGCTCGCCCCGTCGGCGGTGTCTCGGCCTAGGCGCGCTGGCGCTCGCTCTGGGCCTCCAGCTCCTTGCCGAGGAAGTAGTTCAGGAAGGTGCGGATCACCGCGATGATGGCGAGGCGGATCAGCTCCTCCTTGCTCGGTGCCACCGTGGTGGCCAGGATGTCGGCGGCGAGCTGGAACTCCAGCGCCAGGATGAGCCAGCTGCCGAAGCAGAGCCGGATGCGGGGAAAGCCGGGCTCGTGATCCCGCACCCTGGCCGCCAGCCAGAGGGTCTTGCCGAGCCCCATCACCACGCAGGCGATGGAGATGAGTTCCAGCAGCAGCTGGAACAGCTCGACCCCGTGCATCATGGCCTCTCTCAGGCCGGTTATTTCAAACACGCTCGACTCCTCCACGATTCAAAAGAGACACTTGTACCACGCTGACCGGCCCGGGCCAACTCAGAGCCTCCTGAGCAGGGCGGCCATCTGCTCGACGAGCTGGCGGGCGGCCGGACTGACGGCGGCCAGTTGAAAGTAGCCGTGGATGACCCCGAGCTGCCGCTGGCAGGTGGCGACGACGCCGGCTTGCAGCAGTTTGCGATAGAGGGCTTCTCCTTCGTCGCGCAGCGGATCAAATTCCGCGGTCACGATATGGGTCGGCGGCAATCCTGGCAGGGCCGGGTGGTGCAGCGGGCTCGCCTCCGGATGATGGGCGGGCAGGGTGCCCAGATAGGCCTGAAAACCGCTGAGCAGCATGTCGCGGGTGATGAGGTTGTCGTCGCCGAGCAGGCGATAGCTGTCGCTTCCCCCCAACGCATCGAGCATGGGGTAGAGGAGGATCTGGGCGGCGGGAAGGGGCGCTCCCGTCTCCTTGAGCCGCAACATGGTGATCAGGGCTAGGTGACCGCCTGCGCTGTCGCCTGCGAGCGCGATGCGCTTGGGATCGCCGCGCCACTGCGGCAGCTCGGCCATGATGGCGAGGGTCGCGGCCAGCGCATCGTCATGGGCCGCCGGATAGGTGTGTTCGGGAGCGAGGCGGGTATGCACGGCAAAGACCAGGGCGCCGGCACGGTTGCACAGCATCCGCATCTGGCGGTCGTGGGTCTCGAAATCCCCGCTGACGAAGCAGCCGCCATGAAAGTAGATGAGTACCGGAGAGGGGGAGTCTGCGGGATCGACGGGCTGATAGAGGCGGATGGCGTAATGTTCTTCTTGCCACTCCTCGATGCTGCCGACCTCCTCCCGCTCGCCGCCCAATGCGGCAGAGGCAAGGTAGCCTTCACGGCGCGCCTGCCAGCTCAGCTCGCTCGCCCTGGGTCTGCCTGCGGCGATGAAGTCCGCCACCATGGCCGCGATGGCCGGTTCGAGTTGTTCTTCCATAACGCACCAATAACTGTATATAAAAACAGGTATTGTGCGCTTTTGGCCCGGGAGCGCAACCGGAGTTAAATGAGACAGCTCACAAAATCAGGCTTCAACCAGCTGGAATTCAATCACATAGAGCTGTGGCAGATCGGGGTAGATGGCGCGGATGACCTCCTTGAGCTCGGGGAGCGTCATGTTCTCCTGGCGGGCGTGCTCGTCATCGAGTTCATCGAAGGCGACTGCCTTGACGGAGATCACTTCGATGGTGCCAAAGGGCTGATGCTCCGGGTTGGTGAACAGGGCCAGCCGCTGGCCGGGCTGCCAGTCGGCCTCGCTCTCGTCGCGGATGGTGATGGTCTTGCGCCCGGCCTGGATGTCGGCGACGAAGCGGCTGAAGAAGGTGAACTCGGGGTGGGTTGCAACAGACATGGGGGCTCCGATGGTGAGTGAAGGTCAAAGATCGAGATAGGCGCGCAGCCTGGCGAGATCGGCGATGGCGGGTCCCTCGGCCCCTTCGCAGACAATCCCCTGTTCGATCAGCTCCTTGAGGGCGCGCCGATAGACCCGCTCTGTGGTGCCAAAGCGAGCCGCCTCGTGGGCCCGATTGCGCGAGCCCAGCATGGGGGTGCGCTGGCGCTCGCGCCACAGCTCGAAGGCGATGTTGTAGGCGATGGGGTGCAGCAGCCGGCTGGTGGTGATGTCCAGGGTATCCAGGTAGTCGCTGGCGAGCGCCGCGGCGAAGAAGAGGGTCAGCTCGGGCTCGGCCAGCAGCCGTTTGGCCAGCTTGTCGGCGCAGATGACGGCGGCGTCCAGCTCGGTCTCGGCCACCACGCTCCACTGCACCGGGGTGGCGCTGAAGAACTCCATCTCGCCGAAGATCTGCTGGTGGCACTCGATCTCGCCGAGTTGAAACTGCCGCCCCGAGTGCACCGCACTGTTGAGGGAGATGCGGCCCTGGGCCACCAGATAGAGCTGCTCGCACCGCTCCCCCTGCCGCATGATGGGTTCGCCCGGCAGGTAGCGGCGCGAATAGAGGGTGCAGGCCGCCAGCGCCGCAGCAAAGCGCGGTTCGAGTGCGGCAAGCTCGGCGTGAAAGCGACCGAGGGGGTAGGGTTGTTGCTGCATGGGGAAGGCCCGGCTTGACGAGGGCCATGAGGCTAACAAGGGCGGGGGCGGGATGCCAGCCCCCGCACCCCCGAATGTGCCGGGCTTAACGTTTTGCGCAACGGACCCCGGCAGACCCGGCTATTGCGTCAGGGCGTGGAGGGCGGCGGCGATGGCCAGCCGCTCGCCGGTCATCATGGCGGCTTCGCTGGCGGCGTAGTCGCTCACCCCCGCTTGCACGTCCTGCTCGAAGGCCACCACGTTGCAGAGCACGGCGGCCACCCGCACCTTGCGCAGGCGCCCCACGGCGAGCAGGGAGGCGGTCTCCATGTCTGCCCCGAGTACCCCGCGCTGGTGCCAGTAGCGACAGACGTCCTGCTCGTCATCCCGATAGAAGCTGTCGTGGGAACGCACCAGCCCGTGCCAGTGAGGCTGGTCGCTGGCGCCGAGATGAGCGAGCAGGGCGGCCTGCAGGCGGATGTCGGCGCAGGCGGGGTACTCGGGGGGCAGGTAGGCTTGCGAGGCGCCTTCGCTGCGCACCGCCCCCTCCACCACGATAAGATCCCCGAGCCCGATATGGCCTTGCAGGGCGCCGGCGGAGCCGACCCGGATGAGGGCACGGGCGCCCGCCTGCACCAGCTCCTCCAGCGCGATGACGGCGGAGGCGCCGCCGATGCCGGTGCTGCACACAGTGACGGGCATCCCCCGGTAGCGGCCGTTGATGAGGCGAAACTCCCGGTGCTGGCCGAGACTCTCGCACTCCTCTAGCTGGCTGGCGATGCGCTCGACCCGGGCCGGGTCGCCACACAGCACCACCCGCGCGGCTATCTGATCCGGGTGGCATTGCAGGTGGGGCAGCAGGCTCATGCGATCGCTTCCTGTTGCGGACGTTTGGCGCTGACCATCCAGAGGCGAGTACCGTTGGCGGCGATGAACAGCAGGATCAGGTACTCAAGGGACATGGCATAGACCCCCTGGGCGGCATAGACACCGATGCTGATGATGTTGATGACCACCCATAGGATCCAGTTCTCCACGTACTTGCGGGTCATCAGGATCTGGGCCACCACGGAGAGCACCGTCATGCTGGCATCCCAGAAGGGGAAGGCATCGGGGGAGGGCTCAGGGGTGGCGAGATTGGCGCCAAACAGGTTGAGCAGGGCGACCGAGGTGCGCGCCAGGGCGGCGAATACCGGGTCGATATAGAGGGTCAGCAGGGCGATGGCCAGCACGCTCGCGGCGGCGGTGGCGATGAGTTTGGACTTGCTGAGCCAGCGGATCTGCAGGGTGTCACCCTGGGCGTTGGCCGGGCGGGTCCAGGCGTACCAGCCATAGAGGTTGGCGCAGAAGAAGAACAGCTGCAGCAGCAACAGGCCGTAGAGCTGGATCTGGAAGAAGATGATGGCGAACAGGCTGACGTTGATGAGCCCGAACAGGTAGTTGATGGTCTTCTCCTGGCTGGCGCACCAGATGCAGGCCAGCCCGAACAGGGTGCCGATGGCCTCGATCCACGACATGGCGTAACCACCGCCCAGGGGGATGGTCACCAGGGTGTGATGGATGCTGAACCACTCGAATAAGCTCATTTTCGTTTCCTTTGAAAATTGGGGGCGTGAACCGGGCCTATTCTAGGGGCGGCGCGGAGGCGCTGGCAGGACTTTTGTCCGTGCAGGGCCGAGCCACCTCAAAGAATGGACAAACGGCGGGAGCAACTTTAGGCCCCCGATGGCACCCTGATATGCGATGATGCCCTGCCCCAGTTTTTTGATATGTCACAACATGGGGATGAGCAGGCTGTGGTCTGATGGGATCCCCCTTGGTGCGGTCGGGGAGTGGAACGAAAGGAGCGAGTGTGAATTCCGAGTTGATCTGGGTACTCTGCATGCTGGTGGGGGCCATCTTCCTGTTTATTACCAACAGGGTGCGTATGGATGTGGTGGCCTTGTCGATCATCATCCTGTTCGTGCTGAGCGGCACCCTGACCCTGCCGCAGGCGCTGGCGGGCTTCAGCGACCCCAACGTCATCCTGATCGCCGCCCTGTTCGTGGTGGGGGAGGGGCTGGTGCGCACCGGCATCGCCTATCAGGTGGGGGATGCCCTGGTGAAGGTGGCCGGCAGCAGCGAGACCCGCATGCTGGTGCTGCTGATGGTGGCGGTGGCGACCCTGGGGGCCGTGATGAGCTCAACCGGGGTGGTGGCCATCTTCATCCCGGTGGTGCTGAGTGTGGCGAATCGCATGGGGATCCCGCCCGGCCGGCTGATGATGCCGCTCGGCTTTGCCGGCCTCATCAGCGGCATGATGACGCTGGTGGCGACGCCCCCCAACATGGTGGTGAACAGCGAGCTGATGCGCCACGACATTCAGGGGTTCGGCTTCTTCGGCTTCACCCCCATGGGGGTCATCATCCTAGGGATGGGGATCCTCTACATGCTGTTGATGCGCACCTCCCTGGTGCGCGAGGAGGAGGAGGGCAAGGGCAAGCAGAGCGGGCGCAGCACCATGCGCGATCTCATCCGCGACTATAGGCTGGCCGGGCGGGCGCGCCGACTGGCACTTCGGCCCGATTCCCCCCTGATCGGTCAGACCCTGGACGAGCTGCAGCTGCGGGCCCGCTACGGGGCCAACGTCATCGGGGTGGAGCGCTGGCGCAAGTTCAGGCGGGTGATGGTGACCGTCTCCGGGGTGACCGAGTTCCAGGCCAAGGACGTTCTGCTCATCGACATGTCGGATCCCGAGGTGGACGTGCGGGAATTCTGCAGCGAGGCGCGGCTCGAGCCCATGATATTGCGCGGGGAATACTTCTCCGATCAGGCGCGGGAGGTAGGCATGGCCGAGGTCTCCCTCATCCCCGGCTCCCGACTGCTCGGCAAGAGCATCCGCGAGGTGGCGTTTCGTTCCCGCTATGGCCTGAGCGTGGTGGGGATCCGCCGCGCCGGCGAGGCGCTCACCGGCAAGCTGGTGGATGAGCCGCTGCTGATGGGAGACAGCCTGCTGGTGGTGGGCAACTGGAGCCTCATTCGCCAGTTGCAGACCCATCATCGCGATTTCCTGCTGCTCGGCCTGCCCGCCGAGGTGGACGAGATGGCGCCGGCCCGCAGCCAGGCCATCCACGCCCTGGTGGCGCTCGGGGTCATGATAGTGCTGATGGTGACGGATCCCGTGCCCAACGTGATCGCGGCGCTCATCGCCTGCCTGCTGATGGGCAAGTTCCGTTGCATCGATCTGGAGAGCGCCTACAAGTCCATTCACTGGCCGACCCTGATCCTCATCGTGGGCATGCTGCCCTTTGCCCTGGCGCTGCAGCAGACCGGCGGGGTGGATCTCATCGTCGGGGGACTGATCTCGGTGGTGGGAGAGATGGGACCTCGCGTGATGCTGGCCAGCCTGTTCGCCCTGTGCGCCGTCATCGGGCTCTTCATCTCCAACACGGCGACGGCGGTGCTGATGGCGCCCATTGCGCTCGGCACGGCCCAGCAGATGGGGGTCTCCCCCTATCCCTTTGCCATGACCATCGCCATCGCGGCGTCGGCGGCCTTCATGACGCCGGTCTCCTCGCCGGTCAACACCCTGGTGCTCGGCCCAGGCAACTACAGGTTCGTGGATTTCGTGCGTATCGGCGTGCCCTTCACTCTGCTGGTGATGGTGGTGAGCGTCATCGCCATCCCTTGGTTCTTCCCGTTCTGACGGCATCGATGAGAAAGGCGGCCTGCGGGCCGCCTTTTTGTTGCCTGCTGGGCCCCGACATGAAAGGCCGACATCAAGAGGGTGCAGAGGATGAGTACCCTGTGCCGGGGAGAGCACGAGGTGCAGCCGCTAATGGCTGGGAGGCGTTGCAGGCGCGGGACTGCGGGAGACGGGCGGCAAACGCCGGGCACAAAAAAACCAGCCTGGGCTGGTCTGTTTGGTACGGCTTTGATGGTGCGGAAGGAGAGACTCGAACTCTCACGCCTAGGGCGCCAGAACCTAAATCTGGTGCGTCTACCAATTTCGCCACTTCCGCAAGAGTAATGGTGGCTATGACGGGATTCGAACCTGTGACCCCCGCATTATGAGTGCGATGCTCTAACCAACTGAGCTACATAGCCGTCTTGTGCCCGACTTGCGTCGAAGACAAGTAAAAATGGCTGGGGCACTAGGATTCGAACCTAGGTATGGCGAGATCAAAACCCGCTGCCTTACCGCTTGGCGATGCCCCAACAGTGTTCCCTGCAATCGGATGATTGAAGGAACATTTTCAAAAATGGTGGCTATGACGGGATTCGAACCTGTGACCCCCGCATTATGAGTGCGATGCTCTAACCAACTGAGCTACATAGCCGTCTTGTGCCCAACTCGCGTCGAAGACAAGTAAAAATGGCTGGGGTACTAGGATTCGAACCTAGGGATGGCGAGATCAAAACCCGCTGCCTTACCGCTTGGCGATACCCCAACAGCGATGCCTGACAGAGACTGTCAAACATCATGCAAAAATGGCTGGGGCACTAGGATTCGAACCTAGGTATGGCGAGATCAAAACCCGCTGCCTTACCGCTTGGCGATGCCCCAACAGCGCTCCTCGACCGTCATATGACAGGCAAAGAGCCTTGAAAATGGCTGGGGTACTAGGATTCGAACCTAGGGATGGCGAGATCAAAACCCGCTGCCTTACCGCTTGGCGATACCCCAACTTGAGATGGTGGCTATGACGGGATTCGAACCTGTGACCCCCGCATTATGAGTGCGATGCTCTAACCAACTGAGCTACATAGCCAACCGTGCTTCCAGTGAGTCGTTGCCTCGTCACTGTGCGGCCGGAATTATGCGTATCTGGCTCTGGGGCGTCAACCCTTTTTTTGTTTGAAAAAACGAATTTGGGTGCGTTTGGCGAGTTATTGGTCGCTGTCGTGCAAAAGCCCAACAATCTGGTTTTTTTTGCGACATTTGCCAGCAGATGGCCTGTCCGGCCGGATAGAAAAGAGGCCAGCAAATGCTGGCCTCTCATGGGGTTAGACGTTGAACAGGAAGTTCATGATGTCGCCGTCTTTGACGATGTAGTCTTTCCCTTCGGCGCGCATCTTGCCCGCTTCCTTGGCGCCTTGCTCACCCTTGTAGGTGATAAAGTCGTCGAAGGCGATGGTCTGGGCGCGAATAAAGCCTTTTTCGAAATCGGTGTGGATCTTGCCCGCGGCCTGCGGGGCGGTGGCACCGACCGGAATGGTCCAGGCGCGCACTTCCTTCACCCCGGCGGTGAAGTAGGTCTGCAGCTTGAGCAGCTCGTAACCGGAGCGGATCACCCGGTTCAGGCCCGGCTCCTCGATGCCCAGATCCGCCATGAACTCGGCGCGATCCTCGTCGTCCAGCTCGGCGATGTCCGCCTCGATGGCGCAGCAGACCACGACCACGACGGCGTTCTCGGCGGCGGCGATCTCACGGACCTGATCCAGATAGGGGTTGTTCTCGAAGCCATCTTCCGCCACGTTGGCGATGTACATGGTGGGCTTGAGGGTCAGGAAGTTGAGGTGGCTGACGGCGTCCAGCTCCTCCTTGTCCAGCTTCATGCCGCGGATCATCTGGCCGTTTTCCAGGGCCACCTTGATCTTCTCCAGCACTTCCACTTCCAGCTTGGCATCCTTGTCACCGCCCTTGGCACGCTTGGACTGGCGGTTGATGGCGCGCTCGCAGGCGTCCAGATCGGAGAGGGCCAGCTCGGTGTTGATCACCTCGATGTCGTCGGCCGGGGAGACCTTGCCCGCCACGTGGACGATGTTCTCGTCCTCGAAGCAGCGCACCACGTGACCGATGGCCTCGGTCTCGCGGATGTTGGCCAGGAACTGGTTGCCCAGGCCCTCGCCCTTGGAGGCACCGGCCACCAGGCCGGCGATGTCCACGAACTCCATGGTGGTCGGCACGACACGCTGCGGGTTGATGATGGCCGCCAGCTGGTCGAGGCGAGGATCCGGCATGGGGACCACACCCGTGTTCGGCTCAATGGTGCAGAACGGGAAGTTGGCGGCTTCGATGCCGGCCTTGGTCAGCGCATTGAACAGGGTGGATTTGCCTACATTGGGCAGGCCCACGATACCGCATTTAAAACCCATGGATAGTTACCTTACGTGATGGATGCTGTGGGAGGCCACGCGGGCGACCTCGTCATATTGTTCGCGCCTGGCATCTTGCCAAGGCTCCGTGTTCAAACCTTCTCGGCCTTGAAGCTGTGCAGGCGATGCATGGCCTTGGTCATGTCCTGCTTGAACAGGATGTCGGTGGCGCGCAGGGACTCGTCCAGCGCGGCCTCGATCAGGCTCTGTTCGCTGCTGGGGGCCTTGGTCAGCACGAAGCCGGCCACCAGCTCCTTGGCGCCGGGATGACCTATCCCGAGACGCAGGCGGAAGAAGTTATTGTTGTTGCCCATCCTGGCGATGATGTCCTTGAGGCCGTTGTGGCCGCCGTGGCCGCCACCCTGCTTGAACTTGGCGATGCCGGGGGGCAGGTCCAGCTCGTCGTGGGCCACCAGGATCTCTTCCGGGGCTATCTGGTAGAAGCGCGCCAGCGCCGCCACCGCCTTGCCGGAGAGGTTCATGTAGGTGTTCGGGATGAGCAGCCGCACATCCTGTCCGTCCACCAGGATGCGGGCGGTATGGCCGAAGAACTTGGGCTCTTCGCGCAGGCTGACATTGTGCCAGCGGGCCAGTTGCTCCACATACCAGGCCCCCGCGTTGTGGCGGGTCTTGGCATATTCGGGGCCGGGATTACCGAGCCCGACAATCAGTTTGATTTGACTTGTCACGCTTGATGTCTTCACTCGCTACTTGCCATGAGCGGATGGCCCTGGGCAATGGGACGCAATATTCTAGCCGCCGGCTGGCGAACACTCAACCAAAGTGCGGCAGCGGGGAGGATAACGGCCGTGCATGGCGGCCAGAACGGGCATCGCCCGGCCCTTGTCTGCCGTGCCGGCCGCCCTCATCGGCGCACCAGGGCGGGATCGAGCGGAAACAGAAAAACAAAAACCGCCGTGCGGCGGTTTTTGTGACAACGGGATCTATCAATGCTCGAACATGGCAGAGATGGACTCTTCGTTGCTGATACGGCGGATGGCTTCGGCCAGCACGGAGGAGAGGGTCAGCTGCTTGACCTTGCCGACGGCCTTCATTTCCGGGGTGAGCGGGATGGAGTCGGTGATGATCAGCTCGTCGATGACCGAGTTCTTGATGTTCTCCACGGCGGTGCCGGAGAAGACCGGGTGGGTCGCATAGGCGAACACGCGCTTGGCACCGCGCTCTTTCAGCGCTTCGGCCGCCTTGCACAGGGTGCCGCCGGTGTCGATCATGTCGTCGACGATGACGCAGTCACGACCGGCCACGTCGCCGATCAGGTGCATGACCTGGGAGACGTTCGGGCGGGGACGACGCTTGTCGATGATGGCGATGTCGGTGTCGTCCAGCAGCTTGGCGATGGCACGGGCACGGACCACGCCGCCGATGTCCGGAGAGACGACCACGGGGGATTCGAGGTTCTTGGCCTTCATGTCTTCCAGCAGCACAGGGCTGCCGAACACGTTGTCGACGGGGACGTCGAAGAAGCCCTGGATCTGCTCGGCATGCAGGTCAACGGTCAGCACACGGTCCACACCCACGCTGGAGAGGAAGTCGGCGACGACCTTGGCGGTGATGGGCACACGGGCGGAGCGGACGCGGCGGTCCTGACGGGCATAACCAAAGTAGGGGATAACGGCAGTGATACGGCCAGCTGAAGCACGACGCAGTGCATCCACCATGACGATCAATTCCATCAAATTGTCGTTGGTCGGGGCACAGGTGGATTGAATGATGAAGATATCGCCACCGCGTACATTCTCGTTGATCTGTACGCTGATCTCGCCGTCGCTAAAGCGACCTACGGCAGCATTGCCGAGTTTGATAAACAGGCGATCTGCGATCTTCTGGGCTAGTTCCGGCGTTGCGTTACCAGCAAACAGCTTCATGTCAGGCACGGTTTGAAACCTCGGGGTTGCATCCAGTATGTGGGGAGTCTGAGTTCAGACCCGGATCGTTTGGGGGCAAACGATTTAGCAAGATGACGGACAAGGTCTCAGCACAGGGAAAATGGCGTCGCATCACCCTGGCTGGGTGGGTGGACAGGGGGCGTCTACCCTTGATGCGTCATCATGCCAGCTTGGCTGGGGTACTAGGATTCGAACCTAGGAATGGCGAGATCAAAACCCGCTGCCTTACCGCTTGGCGATACCCCAATCACTGACTTGTTGCAAAGTGGCGAAGAGTGGTGATATGTTCTCGCCCTTGGCGACAAACCCATCCCAGCCTTCCGGCACTTTGGCCAACACCTTCCGAGCAGCCATTTCGTCTTCAAATTGAGCAAAGACGCAGGCGCCAGTGCCCGTCATTCTTGACGGCGCGTATTCTAGCAACCAGCCGAGCGCATTGGCAACCTCGGGGTGGCGCTTTTTCACCAGCAATTCGCAATCGTTTTTCCACTCCCCTTCCAGCAGATTGCCCAGGGTCATCTTGGGGGTGTCGCGAGGCAGTTCCGGATCCTGGAACACGGCCGCCGTTGCCACATGGCAGTCGGGCTTGAGCACCAGATACCAGGCCGCGGGCACCTCGACCGGTTGCAGTCGCTCGCCCACTCCTTCTGCAAACGCGGCCCGGCCGCGCACGAACACCGGCACGTCGGCGCCGAGCTGCACGCCGAGCTGCGCCAGCTCATCCTCGCCGAGGCCCGCCTGCCAGAGATGGTTCAGGGCCACGAGCGTGGTGGCGGCATCGGACGAGCCCCCGCCGATGCCGCCGCCCATGGGCAGCACCTTCTCCAGCCGGATGTGGGCCCCCATCGGGCTTGGCAGCCTCCCCTGCAGCAGGCGGGCGGCGCGGATGATGAGGTTCTGTTCATCGGGCACGCCGGGAATGGCGGGGCTCAGGGTGAGCTGGTCGCTACCCGGGATCACCTCGAACTCCAGCCAGTCCCCGTGGCTGAGGAAGATGAACAGGGTCTGCAGCTCGTGATAGCCGTCCGGGCGGCGGCCGTTGACGTGCAGGAAGAGGTTGAGCTTGGCCGGGGCGGGCCAGCGGATAGGCGCCTGGGGGATATCGTGCATCATGGCGCCAGGGTCCACTGGTTGATCTGCAGCTTGAGACGGCTGCCCTGGCCCGTCATGGTCAGCAGGTGCGGCAGCCGGTAGTTGTCCTGATCCCGGTAGTCCCCATAGACGATCTGCCACTGGCCGTCGCGCACCGAGGCCAGGCTGGCGTCGGGATTGAGCTCGAACTCGGCGTTGCCCGGCAGCCCCTTGATCCACTCCGGCAGCCCGGCCACCGGAATGTGCCAGCCGGTGAGCTGGTAGACGAGCGCCTCGGCATCCTGGCTCTGGTGCACCTTGCCCTCGTTGTCGGTCAGGGTGATCTCCCCCTTGCTGCGAGAGAGCTCCAGGATATGGGTGCCGATCAGGCTGGTGAGGTTGAGGCGGTAGTCGTCGCCGTTCTGATGCCAGTTGAGGCGGGCGCTGCCCTTCTGGCGGGCGGTGATGATGGCCATCTTGCCCGACAGCTGCCAGTGGGTGAGGCGCTCGAGGCGGGCGCGCTCCTGTTGCCAGTTGACCTGATCCCGCTGGGGTTGGGTGGTGGTACAGCCCGCCAGCACCAGCAGGCAGGCGAGGGAGAAGATACGCAAGAACAAGGTCGAGCTCCGAACAAAAGGTTTGCCACAGTATACGGGGCGGCCGTATCGCTTTTAAAGACTTACCCTTTCTCGTACAATTGTCGGCCTTTACACCCAGTGCATGAAACGATCATCACCCACCCATGAGTCTGCTTGCCCTCGGAATCAACCACAACACCGCCAGTGTCGCCTTGCGGGAGCGGGTCGCCTTTGGCCCGGACCGCATCGATCGCGCCCTGCGTGAGCTGGTGGAGCAGCCCGGTGTCAGCGAGGCGGTGATCGTCTCCACCTGCAATCGCACCGAGCTCTATTGCAGCCTGGAGCAGGGGCAGGGGGAGCAGGTGCTGCACTGGTTGCAGCGGTTTCACGAGCTGGATGCGGCCGAGGTGGTCTCCGCCATCTACCAGCACTGGGACGAGGAGGCGGTACGCCACCTGATGCGGGTCGCCTGCGGCCTCGACTCCCTGGTGCTCGGGGAGCCGCAGATCCTGGGGCAGATCAAGCAGTCCTACGCCCACGCCCAGCAGGCGGAGGCGGTGAAGGGGTCCCTGGAGCGGTTGTTCCAGAAATCCTTCTCGGTGGCCAAGCGGGTACGTACCGACACCGAGATCGGCGCCAGCGCCGTGTCGGTGGCCTTCGCCGCCGTGAGCCTGGCCCGGCGCATCTTCTCCGATCTCTCCCAGACCAAGGTGCTGCTGATAGGGGCCGGCGAGACCATCGAACTGGTGGCCCGTCACCTGCGCGAGCAGAACGTCACCCGCATGATGGTGGCCAACCGCACCCTGCAGCGGGCCCAGCTGCTGGCCGAGGAGTTCGGCGCCCAGGTGATGACCCTGGAGGAGATCCCGGACTACCTGCACGAGGCGGACATCGTCATCAGCTCCACCGCCAGCCCCCTTCCCATCCTCGGCAAGGGCATGGTGGAGCGGGCGCTGAAGGCCCGCCGCTTCAGGCCCATGTTCCTGGTGGACATCGCCGTGCCGCGGGACATCGAGGCCGAGGTGGACGAGCTCTCCGACGCCTACCTCTACACGGTGGACGACCTGCAGGGCATCATCGAGCAGAACCTCGAGACCCGCAAGCGGGCGGCCGCCGAGGCGGAGCTCATCGTCCAGGAAGAGCGCGACGACTTCATGGGCTGGTATCGCAGCCAGCACTCGGTGGATCTCATCCGCGATTACCGTCACCAGTCCCAGCAGGTGGCCGATGAAGAGCTGCAGCGCGCCCTGCTGGCCCTGCAACAGGGCGAGAATGCCGAGCAGGCCCTCAGGGCCATGGCGCACCGCCTCACCAACAAGTTGATCCACGCACCGACCCAGGCCCTGCGCCAGGCCGCCGCCCAGGGGGATGCCCACAAGCTGGCCCAGCTGCGTCAGGTGCTGGGATTGTCACAAGAATCATAGTGTTGGGGCGGCCCCTTGGCCGTCCCGTCCTCCATCGAGAATCCAAGAGTCATGAACCCGTCATTGATCAGAAAGCTGGAAGGCCTCATCGAGCGCCACGAAGAAGTACAGGCCCTGCTCGGCGAGCCCGGGGTGGCCTCGGATCAGGACAGATACCGTGCCCTGACCCGGGAATATGCCCAGCTGGAAGACATAGTCCACGCCTTCCAGCGTTTCCGTCAGGCCGAAGAGAACCTCGAAACCACCCGGCTGATGCTGGAGGAGGAGGATGCCGACCTGCGCGAGATGGCGCAGGAGGAGCTGCCGCTCGCCAAGGCGGCCTTTGAGGAGCAGGAGCAGGCGCTGCAGGTGATGCTGCTGCCGCGGGATCCCAAGGATGACAACAACTGCTATCTGGAGATCCGCGCCGGCGCCGGTGGCGACGAGGCGGCCATCTTCGCGGGGGATCTGTTCCGCATGTATTCCCGCTACGCCGAGCGCCAGGGCTGGCGCGTCTCCATCGTCAGCTGCAACGACGGCGAGCACGGCGGCTACAAGGAGGTGATCGCCAAGGTGGACGGCGAGCACGTCTACGGCCGCCTCAAGTTCGAATCCGGCGGTCACCGGGTGCAGCGGGTGCCGGAGACCGAGTCCCAGGGCCGGGTGCACACCTCCGCCTGCACCGTCGCCGTGCTGCCGGAAGTGCCGGAGGCCGAGCAGATCGAGATCAACCCCTCGGAGCTGAAGATCGACACCTTCCGCGCCTCCGGGGCCGGCGGCCAGCACGTCAACAAGACCGACTCCGCCATCCGCATCACCCACCTGCCCACCGGCCTGGTGGTGGAGTGCCAGGACGAGCGCTCCCAGCACAAGAACCGCGCCAAGGCGATGTCGGTGCTCTCGGCCCGGCTGCAGGCGGCCGAGGACGAGCGCCACCGCGCCGCCGAGCAGAGCACCCGCCGCAACCTGGTGGGCTCCGGCGATCGCTCCGAGCGCATCCGCACCTACAACTACCCCCAGGGACGCCTCTCCGAGCACCGCATCAACCTCACCCTCTATCGCCTGGGCGAGATCCTGGAGGGGGATCTGGACTGCGTGATCACCCCCCTGGTGCAGGAGTATCAGGCGGATCAGCTCGCCTCCCTGGCCGAGAGCAACTGATGCAGATCCAGCAGGCCCGTGCCCATATCATGGCGACCCTGGCCTCCGGGGAATCCCCCCGCGCCGACGCCGATGCCCTGCTCTGCCATCTGCTGGATTGCCGACGCGGCTACCTGATGACCTGGCCGGAGCGCGAGCTCGATGCCGCCCAGCAGGCGACCCTGGCGGGCTGGCTGGCGCGCCGCCTCCAGGGCGAACCCATCGCCCACCTCATCGGCGAGCGGGAGTTCTGGTCCCTGCCGCTGAAAGTGAGCCCGGCCACCCTGATCCCGCGTCCCGATACCGAGGTGCTGGTGGAGCAGGCGCTGGCGCGCCTGCCGGCTGGCCCCTGCGCCCTGCTGGATCTCGGCACAGGGACCGGCGCCATCGCGCTCGCGCTCAAGTCCGAGCGACCGGATGCCGATGTATGGGCCGTGGACCGGATGCCGGAGGCGGCCGCCCTGGCCCGCGCCAACAGCGCCGCCCTGGGGCTGCCCGTCACGGTGCGGGACGGCAGCTGGTTCGAGCCGCTCTCGGGTGCCCCGCGCTTTGCGATGATCGTCTCCAACCCGCCCTACATCGACGGGGCGGATCCTCATCTCGACGAGGGGGACGTGCGCTTCGAACCCCGCTCCGCCCTGGTGGCGGACGAGCAGGGGATGGCGGACATCCGCCTCATCGTGGCAGGCGCACCTGCCCACCTGGTTCCCGGTGGCTGGCTCCTGCTGGAGCACGGCTGGGAGCAGGGGGCATTGGTGCGTCAACTCCTGTTGCAGCAAGGCTACGACCAGGTGGAAACCGTGCGCGATTACGGTGATAACGAGCGGGTGACCCTGGGGCGGCTGGCTCGTTGACGATGACGGGCGGGCTCTTCCCGCCCCCGAGCAAGGAAATGTTATGTATGTTGTGCTCAAGCATCTGCACCTCGCCCTGATAGCCGGGGCCGTGCTGATGTTTATCCTGCGCTTTTACTGGTTGCAGACCGGCTCCGCCCTGGCAGGGGGCGCCCGCACCCTCAAGGTGAGCGGCTGGCTCAACGGCCTGGTGGTGCTCACCGGCGTGCTGCTGTGCATGGTGCTGGACCTCAACCCCCTCAACAACGCCATTCCCTGGCTCAGCGAGAAGCTGGCCGCGGTGCTGGTGGTGATGTTTCTGGCCTTGATGGCGCTGCGCCTGGCCCGCAGCAACGGCATCCGCTGGTTTGCCTTCCTGGGCGCCCTGGGGTGGATCTTCTTTATCGCCAAGCTGGCGGTACAAAAGCAGGCCAGCCTGTTCGGTTAGGGATGACGACGATGATACGCGTGGACGAATGGACCGATTTCGAAGCCCATGACATCGCCGAGCTGGCGCTGTCGGTGAGCGACGAGATCCGGGGACAGGGTGGGAGCGGGGAGGCCGAGCTGGCCCGCCTCGACGCCTGGCTGGACGAGGCGATTGCCGAGGGGGACTGCGACGAGGTGCGCCGCCAGCTGTTGCAGGGGTTCTACCAGACCTTAGGGTTTCGCGGCGACTGGCAGGATTACTTCTCGGCGGCCAACTGCGACCTGAACCAGGTGCTGGCAAGGCGCAAGGGGATCCCGGTGAGCCTTGGCATCCTCATCATCCAGCTGGGTCGCAAGATAGGGCTGGATGTGGAGGGGATCTGCTTCCCCGGCCACTTCCTGCTGAGCTTCGCCGGCCTGGAAGGGGAGGTCTATGTGGACCCCTTCAATGGGGACGAGCTGAGCAGGCACCGCATCGAACTGCTGCTGCGCGGCGCCCTCGGCAACCTGGCGAGCCTGAGCGACGACCACCTGCAGCCATCGGGGCAGTGGGAGATCATCGAGCGGTTGCTCAACGTCAGCAAGGGGGCCCTGCTGCGGGAGGAGCGGATGACGGAGGCGCTGCGCTGCAGCGAGCTGCTGCTGCGCATGAAACCCGGCGATCCGCTGGAGACGCGGGATCGGGGCTTCATCTACGAACAGCTCGATTGCCCGCGCTTCGCCGCCGACGATTTCGAGTACTTTATTGAACAATGCCCCGACGATCCCGTGGCCGACGTGCTGAAAACCCAGCTGGCCAGTCTGGATCTGAGCCCCAAGCCACTCCATTGAGGTGGCTGGGAAATCAAGCGGACGAATATCGAGGTCGCCGTGCCCAGGGCACAGCGGCCGGATGTGGATTCAAGCCCCGAGCCCTTTTACCTAAGGAAGCCTGAGATGGAACAGAAGAATATCAAGATCAACCAGATCGACGTCGCCAACGACAAGCCCTTCGTGCTGTTCGGCGGCATGAACGTGCTGGAGTCCCGCGACATGGCGATGGCGGTGTGCGAGAAGTACGTGGAAGTGACCAGCAAGCTGGGCATCCCGTTCGTGTTCAAGGCGAGCTGGGACAAGGCCAACCGCTCCTCCATCCACTCCTATCGTGGCCCGGGTCTGGAAGAGGGGATGAAGATCTTCGAGGAGCTTAAGCGCACCTTCGGCATGCCGGTGATCTCCGACCTGCACGAGCCCCATCAGGCCAAGCCGGTGGCGGAGGTGGTTGACGTCATCCAGCTGCCCGCCTTCCTGGCGCGCCAGACCGATCTGGTGGAGGCCATGGCCCGCACCGGCAACGTCATCAACATCAAGAAGCCGCAGTTCCTGAGCCCGAGCCAGATGAAGAACATCACCGACAAGTTCGAGGAGTGCGGCAACGATCGCCTGATCCTGTGCGAACGCGGCGTCAACTTCGGCTATGACAACCTGGTGGTGGACATGCTGGGTCTGGGCGTCATGAAGAAGAGCACGGGTGGCTACCCCGTCATCTTCGACGTGACCCACTCCCTGCAGTGCCGTGACCCCCTGGGCGCCGCCTCCGGTGGTCGCCGCGAGCAGGTGGCCGAGCTGGCCCGTGCCGGCATGGCGGTGGGCCTGGCGGGCCTGTTCATCGAATCCCACCCGGATCCCAAGGTCGCCCGCTGCGACGGTCCGAGCGCCCTGCCGCTGGAGAAGCTGGAAGGCTTCCTCAAGCAGATGAAGGCCATCGACGATCTGGTCAAGGGCTTCGAGCCCCTCGATACCTCGGTCTGATCCAGGCTTAGGTTGAAAAATGCCCCGCTCTGCGGGGCATTTTTATTTCTTCCATCTTCACATGGCGCCCCTTCATGGTCATTACGGCAAGGTTGCCGTGGTGTTAATGATGTTAAATGTGTTGTGTGATTGATGTCGCTAAAATGATTCTTATAACGTGTGAAAGTGCCGCCGTCGGAATGGCGAAATGGCATGAACCGGGTGAGAGGAGTGAACTGTCTCGCCGCGGATCCCTGCACGCGTTTTTTGCCATCGCCCGTGTCAATTAATTAACAGGACGTTGAGCATGCACAAGAAAATAGTCAGCAGCCTCTACTTTCAGGTGATATTGGCCATCACCATTGGAATATTGCTAGGGCACTTCTATCCGAGCCTGGGCGCCGATATGAAACCCCTCGGTGATGGCTTCGTGAAATTGATCAAGATGATCATTGCCCCCGTTATTTTCTGTACCGTGGTGACGGGGATCGCCGGCATGGAGAGCATGAAGGCAGTCGGCAAGACGGGGGCCATCGCGCTCATCTATTTCGAGGTGGTGAGCACCCTGGCGCTGATCATCGGCCTGTGCGTGGTCAACCTGCTGCAACCCGGGGTCGGCATGAACGTGGACCCCTCCTCGCTGGATGCCAGCGCCATCTCCGCCTATGCGGAGCAGGCCCAGTCACAGGGCATCGTCGCCTTCCTGCTGGACGTGATCCCGGCCAGCGTGATCGGCGCCTTTGCCAGCGGCAATATTCTCCAGGTGCTGCTGTTTGCGGTGCTGTTCGGTTTTTCCCTGCATC
The DNA here is from genome assembly GCF_033348475.1 of Aeromonas sp. XH. Lineage (NCBI taxonomy): Bacteria > Pseudomonadati > Pseudomonadota > Gammaproteobacteria > Aeromonadales > Aeromonadaceae > Aeromonas > Aeromonas sp. XH. The sequence goes on from NZ_CP137630.1 coordinate 1,155,353, forward strand.
ATATCGGTGAGAAAGGCAAGGCTATTTTCAATATCATCGACGGCTTCTCCCAGGTTATTTTCGGGATCATCAACATGATCATGAAATTGGCACCGGTCGGGGCATTTGGTGCCATGGCGTTTACCATAGGAAAATATGGTATTGGCTCCCTGGTGCAGCTCGGGCAATTGATCGCCAGCTTCTATCTGACCTGTCTGCTGTTTATTTTCCTGGTGCTTGGCAGCATCGCCAAGGCAAATGGCTTCAGCATAGTGCGCTTTATTTCCTACATCCGGGAAGAGCTGCTGATCGTGCTCGGCACTTCCTCATCTGAATCCGTATTGCCGCGCATGCTGGTGAAGATGGAGGCGCTCGGCTGCAAGAAGTCGGTGGTGGGCCTGGTGATCCCGACCGGTTACTCCTTCAACCTGGACGGCACCTCCATCTACCTGACCATGGCCGCCGTCTTCATCGCCCAGGCGACCAACACCCCGCTGGACTTGTTCCATCAGCTCACTCTGCTGGTGGTGCTGCTCATCTCCTCCAAGGGGGCGGCCGGGGTCACGGGCAGCGGCTTCATCGTGCTGGCGGCGACCATCTCGGCGGTGGGACATCTGCCGCTGGCCGGGCTGGCGCTGATCCTCGGGATAGATCGCTTCATGTCGGAGGCCCGCGCCCTGACCAACCTTATCGGCAACGGTATCGCGACCCTGGTGGTGGCCCGCTACTGCGAACAGCTCGATGAGGAGAGGATGCAGGAGGCTCTGGCGAAACCCGTGGTGGCCAAGCCGGTGGATCTGCGGGGCTGAACCGCTCCTTGAGCGTGACGGTTACCCATAAAAAAACGGCCCGAGCGGGCCGTTTTTTCATCATTTCGTTACGCAGAGTGACTTACAGGCTCTGGGTGAAGGTACGGGTCACCACGTCACGCTGCTGCTCCGGGGTCAGGGCGTTGAAGCGCACGGCGTAGCCGGAGACGCGGATGGTCAGCTGCGGGTACTTCTCCGGGTTGGCGATGGCGTCTTCCAGGGTTTCGCGGCGCAGCACGTTGACGTTCAGGTGCTGACCCCCCTCCACCACGGGTTCGCTCTGGACCGGCAGCTCACGGTATTCGAACTGACCCAGATCAGACAGGGCTACTTCCTGGTCGGCGGCGAAGCTGTCGCCCTTGGCACAGATGCAGCGAGCCTGTTGCTTCTCTTCGTCCAGCAGCCAGAAAGAGTTCAGCAGTGCGGCGTTGGCGGACTGGGTGATTTGGATGCCCTTGATCATGGTATGACTCCTCATAGGAAAGCGGATTCAACGGTAAGCACATTACCCTGATGTTTTTAAACCACCTCGCGGGAGGAATGATTTAACGGGGCCTTGCCTTACACCTTTACTTCGTTGGGGTCATGTATACCATGATGGTAATAATACGAAAATTGATCCACATCAATAAAATCGCGTTTTTCGCGAAATGAAAGGCATTAATTCATTGAGATTAATCAAAAAGAGATCATTTTTCTGATTTTGTAAGATATATGAATTATGCATTTTTCAATGATCATATCTAGTAATTTAACTACATCTTTGACCGTTATTTCCCGTCGAGGAGCTGGCCTGAGGTGTGTGCTGGCCGGTGCGGATGCTGGTTCCGGCCCCGGGGCCGGGCACAGCCCCTCCAGTGGTCATCACTGGGGATAGTCCAGCGGGGGGCAGGCCGGCCCCCTTCCCGGGCTCTGCTGACCGGGCTGCGGTTGCGTCTTGTCGCCCGGGCCCCTATCCTGAGCCCCTTGCTTCGTTGACCGGGGTGAAGCGGCGCCGGCCTGGACAGAAAGGTGGCGTCGGAGCAGGGGAGGCTGGTGCGCCAGCCTGGGTTGTCGATGTGGATTTGCAGAGAGAGGAGACGGGCGTGCTGACCTGGAAAGATGTGATTGGTTCGGAGAAAGAGCAGGAGTACTTCAAGGCGACCCTGGCGACCGTCAGGGCCGAGCGGGAAGCGGGCAAGGTGATCTATCCTCCGGCGACCGAGGTCTTCAACGCCTTCAAGCTGACCGAGCTGGACGAGGTCAAGGTGGTGATCCTGGGCCAGGATCCCTATCACGGCCCGGATCAGGCCCACGGCCTCTGCTTCTCGGTGCTGCCCGGGGTGCGCACGCCCCCCTCCCTGGTGAACATCTACAAGGAGATGCAGCGGGATCTGCCCGGTTTTGTCACACCGGATCACGGTTTTCTGGAGTCCTGGGCCAGGCAGGGGGTGTTGCTGCTCAATACGGTGTTGACGGTACAGGCGGGCATGGCCCACTCCCACGCCCATCTCGGCTGGGAGACCTTCACCGACAGGGTCATCGAGCAGATCAACGCCAGTCGCGAGGGGGTGGTCTTCCTGCTGTGGGGGGCCCACGCCCAGAAGAAGGGCCGCTTCATCGACAGGTCGCGCCACCATGTGCTGAGCGCTCCCCATCCCAGCCCGCTGTCCGCCCATCGTGGCTTCATCGGCTGCGGCCACTTCTCCGAGGCCAACCGCCTGCTCAGCCAGCAGGGGATGAGCCCCATCGACTGGCTCTCGGTCTGCAAGGCGCCGTCCGTGCCGGCCTGATGGCCCTGGTGCCGCCAGGCCGGGGAGCCATGCCGGAGGGGTGTTGTCTGCATCCGACTTGATTGAGTGCAAAGTTCGCGTGATAAATGACCGTATACTCGAGACAGCGTCTTTCTCAATTCAGTGCAAGGAGTGCCCATGTTATCCAGTCTGCATAAGGACCACCTCAACATCGCCAGGCTGCTGACGCTGCTCAAGCAGAAGCTGGCAGCCATTCGCAATGAACAGCCGGTGAGCTATTTCCTGCTTAGGGACGTGGTGGACTACCTTCGGGAGGTGTCCGACAAGTACCACCACCCGAAGGAGGACATGATTTACGACTATTACCTGAAATACCGGGTGGTGGAGGGGGAGGTGGCGAACCGGCTGCACGAGGAGCACGCTCGCCTGCTGGATGCGGGGACCGAGCTCAAGGAGATGGTGGAGATGATCCTGATGGATGCGGTGATCCCGCTGGATCAGTTCACCGCCAGGCTGGAGGAGTTCATCGCCCAGCAGGAAGCCCACATGAATTATGAGGAAGGGGTGATCTTCCCCCACCTGCGCGACTCCCTGACCGAGGATGACTGGCGCCACCTGGAGCAGCTCTGGCAGAACCGGGCCATCAATGATCCCCTGTTCGGCGCCGAGGTGAGCCAGCACTTCCGGGCGCTGGCCAAGCAGCTTTCGTTGCCCTCCTGATGCCGCCACACATAAAAACAGCGCCCCGGTCAAACCGGGGCGCTGTTTTTATGTGTCCACTCGTACGAGTGCGGCAAGGACGGAGGTTGTCACAGTTCCAGGTCGTCCGAGCCCTCATAGGCGATGTCGATGGCCTGCAGCTCCTTTTGCAGGCGGTGCTTGTCTTTAAGCGCCTCGATCTCACGCCATTTGCGTTTTTTTCCCGTTGTCCCGCGGCTACGTGAACCCAGCTCAACGACCTCGTCAAAATCGAAGTTGAACATGTCCATGGCTCCCTCCTTGGTTTTATGGTTTTCACCACCCGTATAACACGACGCCTTTGAAAATAAAACGTTTTTATGACGAAGTTGTGACAATCGAAAAGGTGGATAAAAAAACCGGGCTGCCCTTGCGGGAGCCCGGTTTTATCGGCTCAAGACCTGCCTGCCGAAGGTGGCCGGCAAGCGCCTGTTACAGGCGGCTGGCCAGCATGGTTTCCAGCTTGCCCTGGTCGACGGCGAACAGGCGGATGCCTTCCCCCAGCTTCTCGACGGCCATGGCGTCCTGGTTCAGTTCCCAGCGGAATTCGGCTTCGGTCATCGGGGTCGGCTTGGGCTTGCGCTCGCCGGTGTAGTCCAGCTTGCGGACCACGGTGCCTTCGGCCTTGCTCAGCTCTTCCAGCAACGCGGGGCCTATGGTCAGGCGGTCGCAGCCGGCCAGCTCCAGGATCTCGCCGGTGTTGCGGAAGCTGGCACCCATCACCACGGTCGGGTAGTCGTGCTGCTTGTAGTAGTCGTAGATGGCGGTGACGGAGACCACGCCCGGATCTTCGCTGGCGGTGTAGTCACGGTTGTGCTTGGCCTTGTACCAGTCGAGGATGCGGCCCACGAAGGGGGAGATCAGGAAGGCGCCGGCTTCGGCACAGGCACGGGCCTGGGCGAAGGAGAACAGCAGGGTCAGGTTGCACTGGATGCCCTCTTTCTCCAGCACCTCGGCGGCACGGATGCCCTCCCAGGTGGAGGCCAGCTTGATCAGGATGCGGTCGTTGCTGATGCCCGCTTCGTTGTAGAGACGGATCAGCTTGCGGGCCTTGGCGATGCTGGCGGCGGTGTCGAAGGAGAGGCGGGCGTCCACTTCGGTGGAGATGCGACCCGGGACGATTTTCAGCACTTCCAGGCCGATGTTGACCGCCAGCTTGTCGCCCGCGTCGATGATTTGCTGTGCCTTGTCCTGGCTCTGGGATTTGGCCCAGTTGATGGCGTCTTCGATCAGCGCCGCGTATTCGGGGATCTCGGATGCCTTCAACACCAGGGAGGGGTTGGTGGTGGCATCGATGGGCTGGTAGCGCTTGATGGCTTCGATATCGCCGGTATCGGCAACTACCGTGGTCAGGGCTTTCAGCTGGGTTAATTTATCGGCCATGGCAAATATCATCTCTTTATGAGGGCGCACTCTCTTGGTGAGGGCGCAGGCTCGGGGGTGGCGGGCGTGAGACGACAGTTCTGAAATAAAATTACAAAATCCCGGCGGCTCAGGCTCAGAAAGGCACGATGGGGGCGACCCATCACCATTGCCTGCCTAATTAATACGGATGCGGCGCTTCCTGCAATAGGGGCCCTTGTATGGGAATCAGCCAGGTGGTGAAAACGCTACCGATGCCTGAAGAAAAGTATTTGATAAAAAACGACTTTTATTGATTTCCCGGCAGCGGGTCAAGGCGTGAGCAGGCGCAGTTTTTTTGGCTGATTGGCAAATATGAGAACTGCGTCACATAAATATCATTGTCAGCTACTTGAAATTTAATTACGTGTAAAACGTTTTGCGTTTCAACCCCCTGTCAGCCCCCTCCCGAAGGCAAACGCTTGCCTCTCCTGGGAGCGTCATTTCCCCTCTCTTACCTCCATGGGGCTAATTGCAAAAAGGTTCTCTCTTGGCTCTAATCTTGTGGCCTCGGGAGGGGGAATCAATTTTTGTTGATTTTTTGCGTGCTAAATGAAGCTTTTTTGCACCAAATCGCTCGTTTTTTGTCTTTCCAGTGAGCCTTATCACTATTCTGAACTCCCTCGCTATGCTAGATTCCGCCCCTTCGGCGCAATGCTAATTCGGAAATTGACAGAGAGCGGTCAGCGCAGACTGGCCATGGATGTGATAACAACGAGAGAATTATGGACACCTTGATTGCAATGATTAACGACCTGATGTGGGGAGCCGTGCTCATTTACCTGCTGATCGGGGTCGGACTCTTCTTTACTTTCCGTCTGGGGTTTATCCAGATCCGCCACTTCGGCCACATGTTCTCGGTCTTGCGCAACAGCCGCAAATCCGACAGTGCCGGCATCTCTTCCTTCCAGGCGCTCTGTACCAGCCTGGCCGCCCGCGTGGGCACGGGCAACCTGGCCGGTGTGGCCGTCGCCATCTATCTGGGGGGCCCTGGCGCCGTGTTCTGGATGTGGCTGATCGCCTTCATCGGCATGTCCACCGCCTTCGTCGAGAGCACCCTGGCCCAGCTCTACAAGGTCAAGGACGAGGACGGCAACTACCGGGGCGGTCCCGCCTACTATATGGAGCGCGGCCTCGGCATGCGCTGGATGGGGGTGGTCTTCTCCCTCTGTCTGCTGCTGGCGTTCGGCCTGGTGTTCAACGCGGTGCAGGCCAACTCCATCAGCCTGGCGATGAACGTGGCGTTCGGCATCCCTGACTGGGTGAGCGGTCTGGCCCTGGTGGTGCTCTCCGGCCTCATCATCTTCGGCGGCATTCGCGGTATCGCCCGTTTCGCCGAGCTGGTCGTGCCCTTCATGGCGCTGGCCTACATCCTGATGGCGCTGTTCGTGGTGGTCATGAACATCGGCGAGCTGCCCGGCGTGCTGGCGCTGATCATCAAGTCTGCCTTCGGCATCGAGCAGGCGGGCTCCGGCGCCATGGGCTATGCCATCTCCCAGGCGATGATCAACGGCATCAAGCGCGGCCTCTTCTCCAACGAGGCGGGCATGGGATCTGCCCCCAATGCCGCCGCCACCGCCACCCCCTATCCGCCGCACCCGGCCTCCCAGGGCTATGTGCAGATGCTGGGGGTCTTCCTCGACACCATCGTCATCTGTACCTGTACCGCCGCCATCATCCTGATGTCCGGCCAGTTTGAGCCGGGCTCCGGCATCACAGGGGTGGAGCTGACCCAGCGGGCGCTCTCTTCCCAGATCGGCGGCGGTGGCAACATCTTCATCGCGGCGGCCATCTTCTTCTTCGCCTTCACCTCCATAGTCGCGAACTACTCCTATGCCGAGACCAACCTGGTCTTCCTCGAGCACAACCACAAGGGCGGCCTGATGCTGTTCAGGCTGTTCGTGCTGGGCATGGTGATGTTCGGTTCCGTGGGCGAACTGCCGACCGTCTGGGCCATGGCGGATGTCTCCATGGGTCTGATGGCCATCGTCAACCTCATCGCCATCCTGCTGCTCTCCGGCGTCGCCATCAAGCTGGCCAAGGACTACAACGACCAGCTCAAGCTGGGCCGCGTGCCGACCTTCGATGCCAACAGATACCCCGAGCTGCGCAGTCAGCTGGAAGAGGGGATCTGGGACAACCCGGGCAGAAGCAAACAGGCATGATGATTGCGTGATTGCAGTTGTTTGATAGCAAGAGGGAGCCAGTGGCTCCCTCTTTTTTATGCCACAGGGGCTGGCCGGCGTCTCCTCAGCGGTCGCGATCCCAGTCGCGGCAGGCCTGGCGCAGCCGTCGTTTCAGCTGGCGCAGGGTGCGTTGTCGCTGCGCCGCCGACAGGGGGGCATAACGCCAGCGCCGGTAGAGCCAGGCGCCCTGTTGCAGCGGCCGCGCCAGGGCGGGTCTGAGGCTGGCGAGCCGTTCGCACCAGCTGGCCAGGCTCTCCCCCGCCAGGGGTTGCCAGCCGTGGCGGGCGGCGCGCCGGCGCAGGGGCTGCCATAGCCGCAGCCGGATCGGGGCTGGGCCGGTCCAGAGCAGCAGGCCGCCCACCAGGCCGGCCACCCCTAGCAGGGCGGCCAGAATAAGCCAGTGGGTATGGCCTAAGAGCCCCGGCCAGCGTTGCCCCAGCCGTTGCCACAGGCTGGCGGCGTCATAGTTGAGCACCCGGCGGGCCCATTGGTAGTCGAGATTGGCCCCCCACCAGCGCAGCTGGTTGAGCAGGGCCCAGTGGCGATAGCGCTGCAGGGAGAGGGGGTCGGCGGCGGTGAACTCGCCGCCAAGGGCCGCCGGCATGCCCTCCTCGATGCGCCGGGGGGCTACCACGGCCGTGGGATCGAGCCGCTGCCAGCGGTCATTTTCATCCAGATATTCCACCCAGGCATGGGCATCGAACTGGTGCACCTCCAGATAGTTGCCCCTGGGATTCCACTCGCCGCCGAGGTAGCCGGTCACCAGCCGGGCCGGAATGCCGGCCGCCCGCAGCACGAAGGCGGTGGCCGTGGCGTAGTGACCGCAAAAGCCGCGCCGGCTCTCGAACAAGAAGTCATCCACCCCGTCCTGCCCCAGCCGCGGCGGCTGCAGGGTGTAGTAGAAGTCGCCTTCGCGAAACTCGCCGAGCAGGGCGGCGGCCAGCGCCCCGGCCCCCGGATGGCGGGTCTTGAGCCGCAGGGCGTAAGCCCGGGCCTTGGGGTTGCCGCCGGCGGGCAGTTGCAGGTTGAGGCGGCGGGCTGCCTGGCTGGCAGGCGGCGCCGTGGCGGCCGTGCTGACCCGATAGCTGATGCGACCATCCCCCCTGTCCTGGCGATAGAGGGTGGCGAGGGGACTCAAGGCGACAGGGCCGCTCAGCACCTCGGGGTCGGCCAGGGCCAGGGTCCAGCGGTGGCGCTGGGGTTCGGCGATCACTTGGTAACCGCCGGCGGGCAGCGGCGTCACCGGGCTTGCCGATGGCTGCCCCCGCGTGGGTTGGGACTGCTGCCAGCGGCGCACCTGGTCGCTGAGCAGCCAGCGCCGGCCATCGAACAGCTCCTGGCGCATCAGCGGGAAGTAGCGCTCCCCCGGCGGGGGCGGCGCTTCGGCGAAGCTGATGCGAAAGGCCAGCTCTGAGGAGTTGACCAGCTCGCCGATGTCGCCGGGGGCCACCTCTTCAGAGAGGCCGGAAAGAGCCCGGCTGCTGCTCGGCATCTGCCAGAGCGGCGCTAGCCTCGGCAGCAGCAGGAACAGGGTGAGCAGCAGGGGGCCGGCCAGCAGCAGGATGATCCCGGCACTGCGCCACAGCCGTCGGCCGAGGGGCTGCACCGCCGCCAGCAGGGTGGTGACCGCCAGCCAGAGCGCTCCCGCCATCGCCAGGGCCCAGCCCATGCTCTGCCGTTGCACCAGCGCCAGCGCGACGAGAAAGAAGGCGAGCAGCAGCACCTGCTCCACATCCCGCTCCCGGCGCACCTCGACGAGCTTGAGGCCGTAGCCGAGCCAGAGCAGGTTGATGAGGGCCGGCAGGGTGCCGAGCTGGCGCCACTGCCAGGCCAGCAGTGCCACGCTGAGCATGGCCAGCAGTGCGAGCATGGTGGCGGGCGGGGGACGCCAGCCCCGCCACAGCATCATGGCCCGCACGCCCAGGGTGAGCAGCGAGACGGCCACGACCCAGAGCAGCAGCTGGGGCCAGAGGGCCGGGATCAGCAACAGTTGCAGCAGGGCGAGGAGCGGCAGCAGGCGCCGGTTATCGAGCAGCATCGGTGTCGGCCTCCTGCGCAGGATCCTCGGCATCGACGCGGGCCAGGTCCAGCCGGCAGCGCTGGAGGAAGGCGGGGTCGCAGCCCGGTCCCAGCATCCGGCCCGCCAGGGTCAGGGTGAAGGGGATGCCCCGCCTGGCATAGTCGCCGCACCACCAGGCGAGCACCGCCAGCCGCTGCTCCAGATCCCGGCCGCCGACCCGCTGCAGGCTGAGGTTGGTATCATCCTGCCCCGGCTCGCAGAATTGTTTCACCAGCAGGCCGCGTCCCTGGGCGAGCTGCTTCCAGGCGACCCGGCTCAGCGGCTCCCCGCCCTGGTGGGCCCGCAGCGTGTCGAAATCCCCCACCGAGGCCGGGGTGGGCTGCCCCCGGCTGCCCGCCGCATCGCTCGTGGCTTCCCCGCGCAGGGGGCCGTACTCGGGGGCCGGGGCGAGCCAGCCCTCCAGTTGCAGGTCCAGCAGGGACCAGCAGCGAAACAGGCCCAGGGGGTAGCGGCTCTCCACCCGCAGCCTCTCCAGCGGCAGGCGTCCGCGCCGGATGCCCTGCACCGGCAGGAGCAGGGGTTGGGGGACCGCATCGGCCTGCGCCAGCCAGAGCCGCCCCTCGTTCAGGGAAAATTGCAGCGCCTGCAGCGGCCGTTCGCTGCGCACCGTGATGGGCATGGGCAAGGGGTTGCCCGCCTCACTCAGCACGGCAGGCCCCCCCAGCAGAGACAGTCCCAGCAGGTTGCGGTGGGTGAGCCACATGGTGACCATGAACAGGCTGCCGAGAGCGTAGGCCACCAGCAGCACCAGGTTGTTCTGGTAGTTGGTGCCGAGCAGATAGATGGCCAGCATCACCAGCAGATAGCAGAGGCCGAGCCGGGTAGGCAGGATGAACAGGCTGCGCGAGCCCAGGGTGATCTGGCGTGCCGGCGGGATGCGCCGGGCCAGCCAGCGTCGCTGCCACCCGGCTCTGCGCTGGCGCCAGCTCATCAGGGGCGATCCGGATCGACCCGGGCCAGCAGGCGCTGGCTCAGGGGGCAGGCCTCACCGCGCTGCACCCCGAAGCTGCCCCTGAGCCTGTGCTCGGCCACGTAGGGGAAGACGGCCTGCACATCCTCCACGCTGACGAAGCGGCGACCCGCCACCAGGGCCCAGGCCCGGCTCACCGCCAGCAGGGTCTGGGCGGCGCGGGGCGAGAGCGGCTGTGGCAGCTCGGCATCGAAGCGGCTCTGCTGCACCAGGGCCAGCAGGTAGTCGAGGCTGGCATCGGAGAGGTGGATCTGCGCCGCCTCGGCCTGCAGGGCGGCGAGGTCTGCGGCATCCAGCTGGCGCTCGAGGGGGCTGGTCTGACTGGCCCCGCGCAGCAGCCGCCGCTCCGCCTCCGGGGTCGGAAAGCCGAGGGAGAGGCGCACGGCGAAGCGGTCGAGCTGGGATTCCGGCAGGGGATAGGTGCCCGATTGATCCGCCGGGTTCTGGGTGGCGATGACGAAGAAGGGGGAGGGGAGCGGGTGACTCTGTCCTTCGATGCTCACCTTGCCCTCGGCCATGGCCTCCAGCAGGGCGCTCTGCACCTTGGGGCTGGCGCGGTTGATCTCGTCCGCCAGCAGCACCTGGGCGAAGACGGGGCCCGGGTGAAAGCGAAACTGCTGCTGGTGGGCATCAAAGATCTGCAGCCCCAGCAGGTCGGCCGGCAGCAGATCGGCGGTGAACTGCACCCGCCGGCAGTCGAGCCCCAGCACCTGCGCCAGGGCGTGGGCCAGGGTGGTCTTGCCCATGCCGGGCAGATCCTCGATCAGCAGGTGGCCCCGGGCCAGCAGGGTCACCAGGGCTATCCTGAGCTGCAACGGCTTGCCGAGGATCACCTGCTCCAGTGCCGTCAGCAGCCGGGTTATCTGTGGTTGTGTCTGCACGCGCGCCTCCCTCTTCGTTGCCGCCCCTACAGCTTATACGCCAGCCGCCGGGCAAGGGGGGCAAGTCATGGATAACCCATTGAAACTGGGCTATTTGAACGCCGACTTCACATCGGCTTCACAGAGCCTCATATTGCGCACACCTTGCGGGATTAGGCTGGGAGCACTGCCAGGTACCCAGGCAGCACATTCGACTTATGACGAGAGGAGTAGACCCGATGCAACAACGACAATCCATCCTGTGGGGGGCCGTGGCCACCCTGATGTGGGCCGGTCTGGCCCATGCAGGTGAGGCTTCACCGGTCGATCCCCTGCGCCCCGTGGTGGATGCCAGCATCCAGCCGCTGCTCAAGGAGCACAGGATCCCGGGCATGGCGGTGGCCGTGCTCAAGGATGGCAAGGCCCACTACTTCAATTACGGGGTGGCCAACCGGGAGAGCGGGGCCGGCGTCAGCGAGCAGACCCTGTTCGAGATAGGGTCCGTGAGCAAGACCCTGACTGCGACCCTGGGGGCCTATGCGGTGGTCAAGGGAGCGATGCAACTGGATGACAAGGCGAGCCGGCATGCCCCCTGGCTCAAGGGATCCGCCTTTGACAGCATCACCATGGGGGAGCTTGCCACCTACAGCGCCGGAGGCCTGCCGCTGCAATTCCCCGAGGAGGTGGATTCACCCGAGAAGATGCGCGCCTACTACCGCCAGTGGACCCCTGTCTATTCGCCGGGCTCCCATCGCCAGTACTCCAACCCCAGCATAGGGCTGTTCGGCCACCTGGCGGCGAGCAGCCTGAAGCAGCCGTTTGCCCCCTTGATGGAGCAGACCCTGCTGCCCGGCCTCGGCATGCACCACACCTATGTCAATGTGCCGAAGCAGGCCATGGCGAGTTATGCCTATGGCTATTCGAAAGAGGACAAGCCCATCCGGGTCAACCCCGGCATGCTGGCGGACGAGGCCTATGGCATCAAGACCAGCTCGGCGGATCTGCTCGCCTTCGTGAAGGCCAACATCAGCGGGGTTGATGACAAGGCGTTGCAGCAGGCCATCTCCCTGACCCACCAGGGGCATTACTCGGTAGGCGGGATGACCCAAGGGCTGGGTTGGGAGAGTTACGCCTATCCCGTCACCGAGCAGATATTGCTGGCGGGCAATTCGGCCAAGGTGATCCTCGAAGCCAATCCGACGGCGGCTCCCCGGGAGTCGGGGAGCCTGGTGCTCTTCAACAAGACCGGCTCGACCAATGGCTTTGGCGCCTATGTGGCCTTCGTGCCGGCCAGGGGGATCGGCATCGTCATGCTGGCCAATCGCAACTATCCCATCCCGGCCAGGGTGAAGGCGGCCCACGCCATCCTGGCGCAGTTGGCCGGGTGACAGAAAGAGGGCGACACATTCGGTGAATGTGCCGCCCTTTTTCTGGTGCTGGGGGAATACCCCCGTTAGTCGTACTGCTCTTCCATCCAGGCCTCGACGATGAGCTGGGCGGAGACGCCATCCACGCTGCCCTTGTCCAGGGCCTTGTAGCCGCCACGCTCGAACAGGCGGGCGCGTGCATCCGTGGTGGTGAGCCGTTCGTCCTTGAACTCCACCGGCTTGCCGAAGCGGCCGTGCAGGCGGTTGCCAAACTTGCGGGCCCGCACCGTGATCTCCTGATCCGTGCCGTCCATGTTGAGCGGCAATCCCACCACCAGCAGGTCCGGCTGCCACTCCTTGAGCAATTTCTCTATCTCGTCCCAGTTGGGGATGCCGTCGTTGGCCTTGAGGGAACGAAGGGGGCGGGCACTGCCGGTGATCTCCTGGCCGATGGCGACACCTATGCTCTTGGTGCCGTAATCAAAGCCCATGATGCTGCGTGATGACATGGGGTTCCTTACAACGGAATGAGTAAAAGGGGCCCTTGGGGCCCGCTTGGTACAAGGCTAGCTATGCCCCACCTGGCTGGAGAGATGCAGGGGATTGACGCCTATGCTCGCGGCGGCCTGTTGCCAGCGCAGGTGGATGGGGGTGTCGAAGACCAGTTTGGGATTGGGCGGGATCACCAGCCAGGCGCCATCCGCCAGCTCCTGCTCCAGCTGCCCTGCGCGCCAGCCGGCGTAGCCGAGGGCCACCAGCCAGTGGTCAGGGGCTTGGTCGGTGCCCAGGGTCTCGAGGATGTCCTTGGAGGTGGTGACCATGATCTCGTCGCTCACCTGCAGGGTGGAGTTGAAGCCCGGGCGGAAGCTGTGCAGCACGAAGCCGCGATCCCCGTGCACCGGGCCGCCCTGCAGCACCGGCTGCTTCATCTCGGCCGTATCGGGGGGGCTCAGCTTGAGCTTGGTCAGCATGGTGTCCAGGGACATGTCGACCGGAATGTTGACCACCAGGCCCATGGCGCCTTCGCTGCTGTGCTCGCACAGGTAGACCAGGGAGCGCTGGAAATAGGCGTCCGTGAGGCTCGGCATGGCGAGCAGGAAGTGATTTTGCAATGTCTGCATAGAGTGCATAGGACTAATAGTGCAAAGGTAGTTGGGGTGATTATGGCAGTTAGGGGCGGCAGGCAAAACCGCTTTTTGCGACCGGGGAAGGCGGTGGATCGCCCCGGCGCAAGGGGATGAACGGGGCCTTTGAAGACCCCGGTCGGTTTTATTTACCCAGTCGGCGCTCGATGGCATCCATCAGCATGGCGCTGATGTGCACCGGGAAGGCCGCCTCTATCTCGCGGATGCAGGTGGGACTGGTGACGTTAATCTCGGTCAGGCGATCGCCGATGATGTCGAGGCCGACGAAGATGAGCCCCTTCTCCTTGAGGGTCGGGCCCACCGCGCGGGCAATGGCCCAGTCGGCCTCGCTCAGGGGACGGGCCTCGCCACGGCCGCCGGCCGCCAGGTTGCCGCGGGTCTCCCCCTGGGCCGGGATGCGCGCCAGGCAGTAGGGCACCGGCTCGCCGTCCACCACCAGCACCCGCTTGTCCCCCTCCTTGATGGCGGGCAGATAGGTCTGGGCCATGCAGTACTGGCTGCCGTGAGCGGTGAGGGTCTCGATGATGACGCCGACGTTGGCGTCATCCTCCTTCATGCGGAAGATGGAGGCGCCGCCCATGCCGTCCAGGGGCTTGAGGATCACGTCCTTGTGCTCGGCGTGGAAGGCGCGCAGCTTGTCGGCGCGGCGGGTCACCAGCGTGGTCGGGGTGTGCTCGGCAAACCAGGCGGTGTAGAGCTTCTCGTTGGCGTCGCGCAGGCTCTGGGGCTTGTTGACGATGAGGCAGCCCTCGTCCTCGGCCCGCTCCAGCATGTAGGTGGCGTAGATGAACTCGGTGTCGAAGGGGGGATCCTTGCGCATCAGGATCACGTCCAGGGTGGAGAGGGGCTGATCCACCACCTCGCCCAGGGTGAACCAGTGGGCGTAATCATGCCTGACGGTGAGCGGACGCATGGTGCCAAACGCCCGTCCAGCCTCCATGTAGAGATCCTTCATCTCCAGATAGAACAGCTCATAGCCGCGCTTCTGCGCCTCTTCGAGCATGGCGAAGCTGGAGTCCTTCTTGATGTTGATGGACGAGATGGGGTCCATCACGATGCCGAGTTTGATGGTCATCCGAATTTCCTTCTGGTGGCTCGATTGGGTGTGATGACCCCCTCCCTGCCTCCCCCTTCACAAGGGGGAGGGACCTGTTGCTCCCTCCCCTGCGAAGGGGAGGGCCGGGATGGGGTCGGCTGTCAGGCCAGATCGCCGAAGCGACACTGCAGCGCCGTGATGGCGGTCAGGGCGGCGGTCTCGGTGCGCAGCACCCGAGGCCCCAGCAGCATCTCCTTGAAGTCTTCCTGCACGGTACGGGCGATCTCGTCGCTGGACAAGCCCCCTTCCGGGCCGATCAGCAGGCGCACCCCGTGCTCCGGTACCGGCAGGGTGTTGATGCTGTAGGGCGCCCGCGGGTGCAGGTTGAGCTTGAGCTCTTTCGTTTCTTCCGCGAGCCAGGCGTCCAGCTCCATGGGCATGCGCACCTCGGGCACGGTATTGCGGCCGCACTGCTCGCAGGCGCTGATCACCACCTTCTGCCACTGCTCGCGCTTCTTCTCCAACCGATCCGCCGGCAGCTTGACGCCGCAGCGCTCGGAGAAGAGCGGGGTGATGCAGGTGACGCCGAGCTCCACGGACTTCTGGATGGTGAAGTCCATCTTGTCGCCGCGGCTGATCACCTGGCCCAGGTGAATGGCAAGGGGCGATTCCACCGACTGGGTGTCGCAACGGTCGATGCGCACCTCCACCGACTTTTTGCCCACATTCGTGATGGTGGCGGGGTACTGGTGGCC
Organism: Aeromonas sp. XH; assembly: GCF_033348475.1. Classification (NCBI taxonomy): domain Bacteria; kingdom Pseudomonadati; phylum Pseudomonadota; class Gammaproteobacteria; order Aeromonadales; family Aeromonadaceae; genus Aeromonas; species Aeromonas sp. XH. The sequence continues at coordinate 1,170,412 of NZ_CP137630.1, forward strand.
GTCGCCGTTGAACAGTTCGAGCTGCTGGCCTGGCTGCATGCGCAGCACCCGGCCGATGTGGTTGGCGCCGTCTTCCGACAGGGCCAGTGTCTGGCCCGCCTGCAGGGGGGCCGGTTCATAGATACGTGGGATGCGCATGGCTCAATTCTGTCTCTCGCTCAAGGGAAGGGATGTTAAATCCCTTGTGCCCATAGATGGGGCTATTGGCACTGCTTTTCAATGAAGGGGTTGGTATTGCCCTGCAGTTTGCCGATGCGGCGGTTGCGCTCGCACTCCCAGCGATCCGCCGGATAGAGGCGATCCCAGGCCTCGAACAGTTTACGCTGTTGGGCGGCGAGGCGCAGCCCGTACTGCTCGCTCATGTAGAGATAGGCACGGGCGATCTGGCCACGCACCGGCCCCTTGGGCGGCTGCACCCGGCGCTCCTTGAAGTCCACCAGCATCTGGCACTTGCCGTACTGGTTCGGCTTGCCGTTCCAGTCGGAGAAGCGGAAGTTCGCCCGATCGCCGTTCACCTCGCCGATGGCGGGGAAGAGGTTGTGCATGTCCCCCTCCATCCTGTTGAACTCGTCGCTCTTGCCGCAGTTCTTGCGGCCCCCCTCCTGCCAGCACTGCAGCTGGTGGCCGAACTCCCAGGCGGGTACCACGTGCTCCCACTCGATGCGCGAGGCCCGCTCGGCCTGCTTGCGCGGCAGGTAGCCGCAACTCTCCCAATCGGGGGCCATCTTCTTGCCGCTGAACTTGATGTTGCAGCCGCAATAGAAGGTGGTGGGGTGGCTCTGGTAGAGCTTGTTCAGATCCTGTTTGGCGGCGCGAAAGGTCTGGATGTTGTCGGCATGGGCCGGGGCGCTGACCAGCAGGGCCAGGCAGAGGGAGAGCAGAGGGCGAAACATGAATATCCTTGGCAATGAAACAGTTGAGTGAAGAGGATGCGCACACTATCACAGGGGCGCGACACAGGGTGACTCAATCCGCCGTGGTGTCGCGCTGCCACACCAGGGGCTGGCGACAGCGACGGCAGTGATAGCGGGCCTCGCCGCGCATCACCTTGTTGTGGCGGCGCACCGAGAGGGGATGCTGCTGGCAGGCGCAGGCGTAAACGAAGGTGCGCTGGGTCAGCACGCCGAGATCGAAGCTGTGGGTGGTGCTGGGCTCGAGGCCGAACAGCTCCCGCATCACCGACTGCCACTGGCGGCCGTGGGGCAGTACCCGGCTCTTGCCGCGCCCCTCTCCCCAGAGCGCATGGACCAGCAGGTGCGCCACCTCGTGGGGCACCACTTCCCTGAGAAACGCCTGCTGATTGGCCTGATAGAGCGTCGGATTGAAACGCAGCTCCCAGGTCTGCAGCCGAGCCGATCCTGCCGCCCGGCCCCGCATATTGCAGTGGACCTGCGGGCGGGGGAAGGGGCGGCCAAGGCGCGTTTCGGCCTGCACAAAGCAGGCCTCGACGCGCGCGAGCAGCGTCTCGATGAGGGCGGGGTCGAGCCGGGTAGCGGTGGCAGGCATGGGATCCTCGGGACAGGACACAAAAGCAAAAGGGGAGCCAGGCTCCCCTTTCATCACGACAGCGTGTCTTACAGACCGGCGGCGGAACGCAGCAGCTCTGCCTTGTCGGTCTTCTCCCAGGGGAACTCGTCGCGGCCGAAGTGGCCGTAGGCGGCGGTTGCCTGGTAGATCGGACGCTTCAGATCCAGCATCTCGATGAGGCCGTACGGGCGCAGTTCGAAGAACTCGCGCACCAGCTTGACCAGCAGCTCCTCGGCCACCTTGCCGGTACCGAAGGTCTCGACGCTGATGGAGGTCGGCTCGGCCACGCCGATGGCGTAGGAGACCTGCACTTCACAGCGATCCGCCAGACCCGCGGCGACGATGTTCTTGGCCACGTAGCGGGCGGCGTAGGCGGCGGAACGGTCCACCTTGGACGGGTCCTTGCCGGAGAAGGCGCCACCACCGTGACGGGCCATGCCGCCGTAGGTATCGACGATGATCTTGCGACCGGTCAGGCCGCAGTCACCCATGGGGCCGCCGATGACGAAACGGCCGGTCGGGTTGATGAAGTACTTGGTGTCCTTGGTGATCCACTCGGCCGGCAGCACCGGCTTGATGATCTCTTCGCGCACCGCTTCCACCAGGTCCTTGTGGCTGATGGAGTCGCAATGCTGGGTGGAGAGGACCACGGCATCGACACCCAGGATCTTGCCTGCGTCGTCGTAGGCGAAGGTCAGCTGGCTCTTGGCATCCGGGCGCAGCCACGGCAGGGTGCCGTTCTTGCGCACTTCTGCCTGACGCTTCACCAGCAGGTGAGAGTAGGTGATGGGCGCGGGCATCAGCACGTCGGTTTCGTTGGTGGCGTAACCGAACATCAGGCCCTGGTCACCGGCACCCTGCTCGTACGGGTCGGTACGGTCGACGCCCTGGTTGATGTCCGGGGACTGCTTGCCGATGGCGTTCAGCACGGCGCAGGAGTCGGCGTCGAAGCCCATATCGGAGTGGGTGTAACCGATCTCGCGCACGGTGTCGCGCACGATCTGCTCGATGTCGACCCAGGCAGAGGTGGTTACTTCGCCGGCGACCATCACCATGCCGGTCTTGACCAGGGTTTCACAGGCGACGCGCGCCTTGGTGTCCTGTTCCAGGATGGCGTCCAGCACCGCATCGGAGATCTGGTCGGCGATTTTATCGGGATGGCCTTCGGAGACCGACTCGGAAGTAAACAGCTTTGCCATGTTTGGTTCTCAATTCGTAAGGGTTATCGCCTTGGCCATAACCGGATAATGACAGGATGACTGTAGAGGTATCTACATCTGGACGTCTATTTTAATTAGGTCACCGGGTGATTGCCAGCACTATTTGGGGTTGGAGTCGACCGGGCCAAGGCTCGGGGTGGATCCACCCCCATGGGGGTAAACGAGGGGGCGGATTGAATCGTTTTCCCGCAGCAGAAAAGCGATTGTGCTCCCAAAGCCACTTTATTCGCCCAGATAATATTTGCACGCCGCGCCCCCTGCTGGGACAATAACGCGCCTTAATCTTGGCCATCAAATGAAGCAATCGCAGGAGATACAGATGCCTTCTCGTAAAGAGCTTGCCAATGCCATTCGCGCATTGAGTATGGATGCCGTTCAAAAAGCCAACTCCGGTCACCCGGGCGCCCCCATGGGAATGGCGGATATCGCTGAAGTGCTGTGGCGCAGCCACCTGAAACACAACCCGAACAACCCCAAGTGGGCCGACCGCGACCGTTTCATTCTCTCCAACGGCCACGGCTCCATGCTGCTGTACTCCCTGCTGCACCTCTCCGGTTATGACCTCTCCATCGACGATCTGAAAAACTTCCGCCAACTGCACTCTCGCACCCCGGGTCACCCGGAGTACGGTTATGCGCCGGGCGTCGAGACCACCACGGGTCCGCTGGGTCAGGGCATCACCAACGCAGTCGGCATGGCGATCGCCGAGAAGGCCATGGCCGAGCAGTTCAACCAGCCGGGCTTTGATGTCGTCGACCACTACACCTACGCCTTCATGGGCGACGGCTGCCTGATGGAAGGCATCTCCCACGAGGCCTGCTCCCTGGCCGGCACACTGGGTCTGGGCAAGCTGATCGCGTTCTGGGATGACAACGGTATCTCCATCGACGGTCACGTGGAAGGCTGGTTCACCGACGACACTCCCAAGCGCTTCGAAGCCTACGGCTGGCACGTCATCCCGGCCGTCGACGGTCACAACCCTGAGGCCATCAACGCTGCCATCGAAGCCGCCAAGGCCGAGACCGGCAAGCCGACCCTGATCTGCTGCCGCACCATCATCGGTTACGGTTCCCCGAACAAGTCCGGCTCCCACGACTGCCACGGCGCACCGCTGGGCAACGACGAGATCGCCGCCGCCCGTGCCTTCCTGAAGTGGGACCACGCGCCCTTCGTCATCCCGTCCGAGATCGCCGCCGAATGGAACGGTCAGGAGAAGGGCGCCAAGCTCGAATCCGACTGGGCTGCCAAGTTCGCCGCCTATGAAGCCGCTCACCCGGCCCTGGCTGCCGAGTTCAAGCGCCGCACCGCAGGCGACTTGCCGGCCAACTGGGCCGCAGAATCCGCCAAGATCATCGAAACCCTGCAGGCCAACCCGGCCAAGATCGCGACCCGCAAAGCCTCCCAGAACTCCCTGGAAGCCTTCGGCAAGCTGCTGCCGGAATTCATGGGCGGCTCCGCCGACCTGGCTCCGTCCAACCTGACCATGTGGTCCGGCTCCAAGTCCCTGACTCCCGAGAGCGCCGCAGGCAACTACATCCACTACGGCGTGCGCGAGTTCGGCATGTCCGCCATCATGAACGGCATCGCCCTGCACGGTGGTTTCATCCCCTACGGCGCCACCTTCCTGATGTTCATGGAGTACGCCCGCAACGCCCTGCGCATGGCCGCCCTGATGAAGCAGCGCGCCATCTTCGTCTACACCCACGACTCCATCGGTCTGGGTGAAGATGGCCCGACTCACCAGCCGGTCGAGCAGATCGCCTCCCTGCGTCTGACCCCGAACATGAGCACCTGGCGTCCCTGTGACCAGGTAGAGTCCGCCATCGCCTGGAAACACGCCATCGAGCGTACCGACGGCCCGACCTCCCTGATCTTCTCCCGTCAGAACCTGGCCCAGATGGACCGCACCGCCCAGCAACTGGCCGATGCCGCCAAGGGTGGTTACGTGCTGAAGGATTGCGCCGGTACTCCGGAGCTGATCCTGATCGCCACCGGTTCCGAAGTGGAGCTGGCCGTGGCCGCCTATGAGCAGCTGACTGCCAAGGGCCGTGCCGTGCGCGTGGTCTCCATCCCGTCTACCGACGTGTTCGACGCCCAGTCCGCCGAGTACAAGGAGTCCGTCCTGCCGGCCGCCGTCACCAAGCGCGTGGCCATCGAAGCGGGCATCGCCGACTACTGGTACAAGTACGTGGGCTTTGGCGGCAAGATCATCGGCATGCGCACCTTCGGTGAGTCCGCCCCGGCCGAGCTGCTGTTCAAGGAATTCGGCTTTACCGTGGAAAACGTGGTTGCGACCGCTGAATCCCTGTAATCGCTGATTGCTTGGTACTGAACTGAAAAGCGCCTCCCGAGGGAGGCGCTTTTTTACATGGCAGATATTACGCCTGCTTAGGGCTTCTTAGTCTATGTAATTCAAATCACATAATGACAAGGATCTCAAAACAGAATAAAAAGGCTTCATACAGCCCCCTTTCAGCAGTAGATTAGGCATCAGTTTTGATATTTTTAATATCATTACTATGAGATAGAAATCAGAGTATTGATGAACTCTGAAATTATAAAAGCCTAAAATAGGGAGTATTTAGATGCCTTGCCAATGTTGTGGTCAACGATTGAATATCGGAGTTTTACATAAGTACAATGAGCTAGGTCATGAATACAAGTCTTGTCCTCGTTGTTCTGACACAAATGGTAGTGAACATGTTTTTCATCGTCATCCAGAGGCTTTTGGCCAAACCCCTGCACGTGTGACGGAGACGAACCCTCAAGGTGATCAAAGCTACTGTGTCGATTGTCGGACATTAGACCCAGGGGCTCCATCAACGGTATACTTGAATGGCAAACTTTGTAGTTCTTTTTAAGTAGGGAAAATGAAGCTATTTCGTGATGACGCAGTGAACTGGTTGTCAACGCTTGCGGATGCAAGCGTTGATCTTATTATAACTGACCCCCCTTATGAATCTCTTGAAAAGCACCGAAAAATAGGAACTACTACCCGCCTAAAAATAAGTGATGGTTCGAGTAATCAATGGTTTGATATTTTCCCAAATGAACGTTTTGAAGAATTATTTGTAGATATTTATCGTGTGCTAAAGAAAAACTCACATTTTTATTTATTTTGTGATCAAGAAACAATGTTTCATGTCAAACCTATAGCAGAAAAAGTTGGCTTTAAGTTTTGGAAGCCGATTGTATGGAATAAAATGGCAATTGGGATGGGATATCATTATAGGGCAAAATATGAATTTATCCTTTTCTTCGAAAAGGGGAAAAGAAAATTAAATGACCTAGGTATACCTGATGTCTTGGAGTGCAAACGCGTACATCGTGGCTATCCCACAGAGAAACCAGTTGCATTATTGGAGACTCTTATATCACAGAGCTCTGGTCATGGTGACTTGGTAGTAGACCCATTTTTTGGTTCTGGTTCAACTTTGGTTGCAGCTGAAAATCTCGGTAGAAAAGCAATGGGATGTGATATTTCTCATTCAGCTCACGAGCATTTGAATACAAGAATGGAAAACTATTTAAATTTCGACAAAGTCGTATAATTATTACATCTTTCAGCCTTTATTTTTTATAACATGGAGTGTTTGTTTATTTTTATATACATTTTAGTTTCAGTAAAAAATACACCGACATTATGTACAGATCTAGTTATCACCTGACACCGGCCTCAAACCGGTGTCTTGTTTACGCTACTTTAGTGCGCACTTCCTTCGGTATCAATTTCAGACCCTTCTTGAACATGCTGTAAGGCGTCTGTCCCTCCATCATCCTGCCCTGATGTGGCCGCTGGGTGTTGTAGTGTTCCAGGTAGCTATCCAGGTCTGTCTGCATCTGCTCTACCGACTCATACCAGGTCGTCCTCCCCTTGATACGGAAGTGTTCATCCAGCAGTGTGCGATGCAGCCGTTCGATAAAGCCGTTGCTCTGCGGCCTGCGTACCTTGGTTGTCCGGTGCTCAATCCCCTCCAGTTGCAGGAACAGCTCGTAGGGATGGTGGTCAGCTCGTCCACAGAACTCGCGCCCGTTATCCGACAGGATGGTATAGACCCGTGCCTCGTGGGCCTCGAAAAACGGCAGTACCGTTTCATTGAGCACATGAACCGAGGTCACCGGCAGCTTGCTGGTGTAGAGCCGTCCCCAGGCGTGGCGGCTATAGCAGTCCAGCACGGTTTGCAGATACACCTTGCCAACCCCCTTGAGCGCGCCGACGAAGAAGGTGTCGACCGCCACCAGTTCTCCGGTGTAGTGAACCTCAATCTGGCGTTCGCGAAACTCGGGGCTGAAGCGTTCGAGCAGGCGAATCTGCTCGTCATTGAGCTCAATGGTCTGCTCCCGGTGAGTTTTCTCAAGGCGCAGCAAGCGGTCGTGTTTGGAGAGCAAGTCGTGCCGTTGCCACACGCCACGCACACCGCCCGCACTGACATTGATGCCTTGCAGAGCCAGTTCTTGCGCGACCCGCAGCGGGCCATGAGTTGGTCTGGTGAGGGAGTAATCGAGGATGGCGTGTTCAATCTCGGGAGCGACCCGATTGGGATGAGCCCCTTTACAGCCGGGCAATTTGTCGAGCAAGCCCTCGGCGCCATAGGTCTGGTAATTACGGCGAATTTCGTAGAACTGCTGACGGCTGTAGCCGATGAGCTTGCAGGCTTTGCTGACATTATTGAGCTCTTTGGCGAGCTCTAGCAGGCTGAGTTTGCGACGTGCTACTTTCTCGTTGGTGGTCATACGGTGACTCCAGATAACACGGTAGGGGTACCGTTTTGTTATCCGGTTTGAAGCCGTATGACCACTCCCTTTTGTGGGCAACTGTCAGGTGAATACCGTCTCCATACAGACATTAGCCGGTGTATTTTTATATCTCACTGAGAGACTTTAGATCTGTGGCGGGGTACTTTCCGCGTTGGACATCACTGCATCCATCTGCACCAGGGCGCCGGCGGGCAGCTCGCTTACACCGATCACGGTGCGGGCGGGGTGGTAGCCCGGGAAGTACTGGGTATAGATGGCGTTGACCGCCTCCAGATCCTCGATGTTCTTCAGCTGGATATTGACCTTGACGATATCGTCCATCACATGGCCGATGCTCTCGACGATGGTCTTGATATGGCCGAGGCACTGGGCGGTCTGCTCACGGACGCAGCCGGTCAGCACCTTGCCGGTGGCCATGTCGAGCGGCAGCTGGCCGGCGATATGGTTGTAGTGGGAGAAGGCCACGGTCTGGGTGTGCAAGGGGCTGCGCGGCGCCTTGTCGGTATTGCGGGCGCGGATCACCAGGTTGTGGCGGTCTTCCACCAGTTGGGGCGGGGTGCCGTCACCGTGGGAGATGACCGCATCCATCTGCACCCGGGCACCCAGCGGCAGGGCCGCTGCACTGATCACCGAGCGGGCCGGCAGGTAGGCGGCGGCGCGGGCGATGGCCGAATCCGGGAAGAAGGTGGTGTAGACCTCGTTGACGGCCTCCAGATCCGAGAGGCTGGTCAGATAGACGGTCACCTTGACGATGTCGTCGAAGGGTACGTCGATGCTCTCCAGCACCGCCTTGATATTGCGAAGACACTGGGCGGCCTGTTCGCGGATGCCGCCGCCAACCAGGGCGCCGGAGGCGGGGTCGAGGGGCAGCTGGGCGCCGATATTGTTGTAATGGGAGAAGGCGACGCTCTGGCTGGAGAGCGGGTCCTGCGGCACGCGATCGCTGTTTCGGGCAAGCTTGATAAGGGGGCAGGGAGCCTGGGGGAAGGTGCCTTCCCCGTTGGAGAGCAGGGCATCCATCTGAACGGCGGCGCCGAGCGGCAGGGCCGCCACGGCGAGCACGGTGCGGGTCGGCAGCGAGTGGGGGAAGAACTCGTGATAGACGGTATCGACCGCCTCCAGATCCCCCATGTCTTTGAGGAAGAGGGTGACTTTCACCATGTCCTCCATGCCGTGGCCGACGCTCTGGACTATGGCCTGGATATTGGTGAGACACTGTCTGGCCTGCGCCTGGATATCCCCCTCGATCAGCTTGCCCGTCCTGGGATCGACGGGGAGCTGGGCGGCAATATTGTTGTAGTGGGAGAAGGCCACGCTCTGGGTATAGGGGCCCAGATCCTGCGGTGCGTTGGGGGTATTTCTGGCGGATTTGATGATGGTACCACTCATGGCGATACTCCTTTTTCAAGCATTATTGGTGTAGGTACGGGTCACCCTCCCTCATCCTCCGATAGCCGTCCCGGCTCAGGAACGAGCAGGCACTCCTCTTTATTTCGGCAATGGCCAGCCATGCCCGGCAAATAATGACGGGTGGCAGACATTGCCTCGAATAATGAGTCGTAGTCGCCTGTGCAGGCGAACGGATAACAGAGATATGGATTGGGTTGGTTATTTCAGACAGGGGGATTCTATGGGGGGCAACCAGGGGATGCAAACCGGGATCGCATTTCTATGAGGTGGCTCAATGCTCTGAAAAATAGCGAAAATGCGGTTCAATTCACGATATATGGCGGCTGGTCTGGGGTGATAAAGCGTTTTATCAGGGGAATGGCCGTCGCATGCGGGTTTGTGTCGAGGCGCCCTTGAACAATGGTGTGAATAAAGGGTTAAACATCGGCGATATTCGGCTGTTCATGCATCCAGATATGAATTGCTATGCATTTTATGCCAATGGACGGGGCTGTCGGCAATATCAAAAATATGCTAGCCAGTGCCCGTTTTTGGCCCCTGAAACCGCAGCTGGAAATATGATTCACGCAGGCTGCATGGTGACAATGTCGTCGACAAAAGCGAGCCGCCGCCATCAGTCAATCCGGGCTGAAAATGGCATCCAGATTTATGCAATGAAATTGCAGCGGAAAAAGAAGTAGGATGCGCAGGGTCGATAAGGTCTGCCGGCAGAGCCGGACAAGGGTGAGGCTGGGCAATGGCTGAACCGGACAATGACAGAGAGGGCGGCATGTGCCGCCCTCTCCATCTTGGCGTGAGCGGGTTGCCCGCTCAGGCGGGATAGAGGGCGCCCAGCACCGCCGGGCGGCTGGCGCCGGTCACCGCGGGCAGGTTGCCCGGCTTGCGCTGGATAAAGCGCATCGCCAGCCAGGCGAAGGCGGCCCCTTCCACCCAGTCGGGGGCGAGGCCGAGCTCGGCGGTGCTGGCCAGGCGCCAGCGGGGCAGCAGGGCGGCGAGCTCCGCCAGCAGGGGGGCGTTGTGGGCGCCGCCGCCGCAGATAAAGAGCGCTCCCGTCGCATCGGGCTCAAGCACGGGCAGTTGGCGGGCGATGCTGTGGCAGGTCAGCGCCTGCAGGGTACGCTGCACGTCCACCGGGGCATAAGTGCCCCCTGCCAGCTCGTGGTCTAGCCAGTCGAGGGTAAACATCTCCCGTCCCGTGCTCTTGGGGTGGGGGGCGGCGAAGTAGGGGTGAGCCAGCAGTTTTTCGAGCAGCTCGGGAACAAGCCGGCCACCAGCCGCCCAGCGGCCGCCCGCGTCGTAGTCGCCCCCCATGGGGTGGTGACGGCGATACCAGCCATCGAGCAGGGTATTGGCGGGGCCGGTATCGAAGCCATAGACCCCTGAACCGGAGCCCCCGTCGGCGTGGCCAGGCAGCACCGAGATATTGGCGATGCCGCCGAGGTTCAGCACCACCCGCAGGGCGCCCGGCTTGGCAAAAATGGCTTGATGGAAGGCGGGGACCAGGGGCGCCCCCTGGCCGCCGAGAGCCATGTCCAGGGTGCGAAAATCGCTGATGACGTCGATGCCGGTCAGGGCCGCCAGCAGGGCCGCATTGCCGATCTGCAGGGTGAAGCCGAGTTGCGGGCGGTGGCGTATGGTCTGGCCGTGAGAGCCGATGGCGCTAATGTCGGCCGGTTTCAGCCCGGCCTTGGCGAGCAGGGCCTGGGTCGCGGCGGCGAATTCCCGCGCCACCAGGTTGTCGGCGACCCCCATGCGATCGATCTCGTTGTCGCCCGGGGTGCAGAGGGCGTGCAGCTCGCGGGCGGTCTCCGCTGGCCAGGGGTGGCACAGCGCCGCCTCTACCCGCAGTTGATCCCCCTTCGTCTCGATCAGCACGGCGTCTATGCCATCCAGGCTGGTTCCCGACATCAATCCGATATAGCGCTCACTCATGGTTTCTCCTTGTGCTCTCTCCATGACGGCCAATTGCCGCAGTCGGGCCGGTCTTAGCCGCCGTTGCTGTCCCGTTTGTTCTGGGCCAGTTGCAGCTCGGTGCTGTCCAGCTTGGCCAGCTGGGGCATGGCCTGGGCCTTGAAGTTGGCCAGCGCCCGACCGCTGAGGGTCTCGGCCTGGGGCAGGGTGAGGGTGCGCGGATTCTTGTGCACGCCCCCGACCACGAATTCATAGTGCAGATGGGGCCCGGTGACGCGGCCTGTGCCGCCGAGCAGGCCGATGGTCTGGCCCTGCTTGACCCGCTGCCCCTTGTTGACGGTGCGCTTGGAGAGGTGCAGGTACTTGGTGACGTAGTTGCCGGCGTGCTTGATGAAGACGTAGTTGCCGTTGAACTGGTTGTAGCCGGCGGCCACCACGCTGCCTGAGCCCGCCGCCATGATGGGGGTGCCCACCGGCGCCACGTAGTCGATGCCGTTGTGGGGGCGTACCTTGCCGGTGACTGGGTGCAGGCGGCGCGGGTTGAAGTTGGAGCTGATGTATTTGAAGTTGACCGGCGCGCGCAGGAAGCTCTTGCGCATCGCCTTGCCTTCCGGGGTGTAGTAGTTGCCATCCTCGTTCAGCACGGCGCGATAGGTGGCGCCCTGGTTGACGAACTCGGCGGCCAGGATGTCGCCGGAGGCGACCCGCTCGTCATCCTGGTACTTCTCTTCGTAGACCACCCGGAAGCTGTCCCCTGGTTGCAGGTCCTGGGCGAAGTCGATGTCCCAGCCGAAGATGGCGGCGAGATCCATGATCTGGTCCTCGGTCATGCCTGCGTCGACGGCGGCGCCCCAGAAGCTGGAGCGGATCTCCCCCCTGGCCACCTGCTCGCGGGTGTCGAGCTCGAGCTTCACCGGCCTGGCCACGAAGCCCTCGGCCTTGCGGCTCACCTTGAGCGCCTGCTCCAGGCTGTGGGGGTAGTAGAGGCTGTGCAAATCCCCGTTCCTGGTGAGCTTGAAGGTGAGCTCCTGGCCGGGTTGCAGGGTTCGCAATGGGTTGGTGGCCTCCAGCTGGGCGATGAGGTAGAGATCGCTGGCGCTGAGGCCGAGGCGCTGGAAGATGACCTGCATGTTGTCGCCGCGGCGCACCTTCACCTGTTTGGTGACATAGCTCGGCTTGGGCGGAGTGACGGGCTCGGCCCGGGCCAGCAGCGCCTCTTCGTCGACCCGCTGCTCGACGGCCAGCTCGTTGTCGTTGTCATCGACCCGGGTGGCGACTGCCTGTTCGCTTGGCCAGGCGGCCAGCATCATGATCATGATGCTCAGGATCAGCACCATCTTGCGGTGCCAGGTAGGAAGAGAATTGAAGGCGTGCCAAAGGACCATGAGAAGCAGACGAAGTTGAACCCAGAAGAAGGTCGGAGTTTACCGCCTTTCCAATTGGCCCGCCATTCCAGTAATATGTCTGGCCCTGTGGAATCGTGATTGGAGAGTCAAAAAATGTCCCAGCTCGAGGTGGCGCTAGCCGAGATCAAGCGCGGAGCGGAAGAAATTCTGGTTGAAGAAGAACTGGTCGCCAAGTTGAAGGAAGGGCGCCCGCTGCGCATCAAGCTGGGGATGGACCCGACCGCGCCGGACATCCACCTGGGTCATACCGTGATCCTGAACAAGCTGAAGACCTTCCAGGATCTGGGCCACGAAGTGATCCTGCTGATCGGCGACTTCACCGCCATGGTGGGGGATCCCTCCGGCAAGAACGCCACCCGTCCGCCGCTCTCCGAAGAGGCCATCAAGCACAACGCCCTCACCTATGCCGAGCAGGCGTTCAAGATCCTGGACCCGGCCAAGACCCGCATCGAGTACAACTCCACCTGGCTGAGCGAGCTGGGCGCGACCGGCATGATCAAGCTGGCGGCCAAGCAGACCGTGGCCCGTATGATGGAGCGCGACGACTTCAAGAAGCGCTACAGCAACGGCCAGTCCATCGCCATTCACGAATTCCTCTATCCGCTGCTGCAAGGCTATGACTCGGTCGCGCTGAAGGCGGACGTCGAGCTGGGCGGTACCGACCAGAAGTTCAACCTGCTGATGGGCCGCGAGCTGCAAAAAGATGCCGGCATGGCGACCCAGTGTGTGCTGATGATGCCGCTCTTGGTGGGCCTGGACGGCGTCAAGAAGATGTCCAAGTCCGCCGCCAACTACATCGGCGTACACGACGCCCCGGGTGAGATGTTCGGCAAGATCATGTCCATCACCGACGATCTGATGTGGAACTACTACGAGCTGCTCTCCTTCCGTCCGCTGGCTGAAATCGAAGAGTTCAAGGCGGGCATTGCCGCCGGTACCCTGAACCCCCGCGACGTGAAGATCTGGCTGGCCAAGGAGATCATTGCCCGCTATCACGACGCCGCGGCGGCCGAGGCGGCCCACGAGGACTTCACCCAGCGCTTCTCCAAGAACGCGATCCCGGACGAGATGCCGGAGGTCGAGCTGGCCCTGGAAGGGGACGGGCTGGCCATCGCCAACCTGCTCAAAGACGCCGATCTGGTGGCCACCACCTCCGAGGCGCTGCGCATGATCAAGCAGGGCGCGGTGAAGGTTGATGGCGAGAAGCTGGATGATGGCAAGGCACTCATCGGTGCCGGCACCGCCGTCTACCAGGTCGGCAAGCGCAAGTTTGCCCGGGTGACCGTCAAGTAAGTTCCTTGCGCGTCACACCGCCATGAAGAAGGCCTCCCTTGCGGAGGCCTTCTTGTTTTTGGGGTCGGCATGGCGTTCGGTGCCATGCAAAGGAGAGGGGCGCTCAGCGTCCTTCCACCTGGCGAGCGGCAGGACTCCCGGGGCAGGTTCGCAGGTATTGATAGGGGGTCAGGCCGAACTCCTCCTTGAAGCGCGCGGCAAAGCGGCCGGGGGAGTCGTAACCGCAGGCGAGGGCGGTCTGAAGCGGATTGAACCCCTGTTGCAGCAGGGTGAGGGCATGACCCAGGCGCACCTGGGTCAGCACCTGGCGAAAGCTGCGCCCCTCGGCGGCCAGCTTGCGGACCAGGGAGGCGCGGCTCATGGCGAAGTGGGTCGCCACCGTCTCCAGCCGGTGATCGCAGCCCGGCTCCACGCTGAGGTAGCGGGCCAGCCGCTCCCCCAGGGTCATGGTGGTGGCGGGAAAGAGCAGGCCGAGACCCCCCGCCTCCCTGAGCTCGCCATAAAACCCTTGCAGCAGCCGGGTCTGGGCCGCCTCGCAGAGCTGCCGGTCCGCCATGGTGGTGACGAGATCGAAGCAGAAGGCGAGGGCCGGATTCACCCTGATGGCCGGTGGCTTGAGGAGATCGAGGGCGCTCCCTGTCAGCCACTCGGCCGGTGGCGGGGCCAGCAGGGTGAGCGCCTGGGAGCGAAACGTGCCCTGCTCCGGCTGGTTAACGAAGGTGAGCCGGTGACCCGCCGGGATCAGCAGCCAGCTCTCCTTGTCAAACGACAGGCGTTGCTCCCGCCACCACAGCTGCTTGCGGCCCTGCTGCACCCAGATGAGGGTCGGCGCATAGATGAGCACCCGGCGCAGGGGCTGCTGGCGGATCCCGAAGTAGTGATTCAGTTGCAGCAGGGGCGTGCTCATCCGGCGGGCTCCTAGGGGGTGGTGAAGGTGGCGGTCAGGGTGGCCTTGCCAAGGGCCTGGCTGTTGAGCATGTAGCCTACCATGGCGGGCGGGGTGTTGGCCTTCACCTCCAGCGCCCCGGGCAGGGCCCAGGCGGTGAACTGGTAGCGATGCATGCCGTGACCCGCGGGTGGGCAGGGGCCGCCATAACCCTGGGTGCCGTAGTCGGTGCCAAGCTCCAGCCCCTGCTTGAGCTTGCCGGAGGCGTTGCTCGGCAACTCGTGCTGGCTGGCCGGCAGGTTCACCACCAGCCAGTGCCACCAGCCGCTGCCGGTGGGAGCGTCCGGATCATAGGCGGTGATGGCGATGCTCTGGGTGCCGGCGGGCAGGTTCTGCCAGCTCAGCTGGGGGGAGCGGTTCTCGCCGCTGCAGCCAAAGCCGTTGAAGCTGAAGACCTTGTCCATGGGTTCACCCTCGCGGATGTCGGTACTCTTCAGGGTCATGGCGCCGGCGGGCAGGGCGGTCAGGCAGAGCAGGGGCAGCAGGGTGGTGATGGGGGATCTCATGGTGTGCACTCCTTGTGTGAATAAGGAGTTCACTCTAAGGGGGCAGGCTCAAAACAGAGTGCCCCTATGGCTCAAATCATGCCTTGGAAGCGGTTTTTGTGAGTCGTTTGGTGCTTTTTCAAAGGGCATAAAAAAACCGGCATCCAGGGATGCCGGTTTTTATGCGCGGAGCGCTGCTTAGCGCAGGATCATCTCGTCACGGCCCGGGCCGACGGAGACCATGGGCACCGGCACGCCCAGCAGGGCTTCGATGCGCAGCACGTAGTCCTGGGCCGCCTTGGGCAGCTCGGCGAAGGTGCGGCAGCCGCTGATGTCTTCGCTCCAGCTCTCCATCTTCTCGTAGACGGGGGTGAGGGCGGCGGTCTGCGGCCAGATCGGGTTCTCGGTGTGAGCCCCTTCGTAGGCCACGCAGATCTTCAGATCCGGCAGACCGGTCAGGCAGTCCAGCTTGGTCAGGGCCACTTCGGTGGCGGCCTGCAGCTCGACGCCGTTCTTGGTGGCGACGGCATCGAAGTAGCCCACGTCACGGGGACGACCTGTGGTGGCGCCGAACTCGTTGGTGATCTTGCGAAACTCGTCCTGGTTCTCCATGGCGGTCAGCAGGGTGCCGGTACCGACGGAGGAGCTGAACGCCTTGGCCACGGCGATGACGCGCTCCGGGCGCAGGCCCGGCAGACCGCCACCGATGCCGGCGTAGGCGCCGGACACGTGGGAGGAAGTGACCCAGGGGTACTCGCCGTAGATGAGATCACGGCCGGCGCCCAGCTGGGCTTCGAACAGCAGGGTCTTGCCTTCGGCCTGCAGCGCCTTGAGGGGCATGCTGACGTTGCAGACGGCGTCAATCCAGGGAGCGGACACTTCCAGCAGCCAGTCGGCCATCTCCTGGGCGGTCTGGGTGAATGTGAAGTCGGGATAGAGAGCCTTCATCTGCGGCAGCTTCCAGTCCAGCATGAACTGGATGCGCTCGACCAGCACGTCCGGCTGTTTCAGCCAGCCCACCAGGATCGCCTTTTTCATGACCCGATCACCGTAAGCCGGGGCAATGCCCTGACGGGTGGAGCCGTAGGCGCCGTCACCCAGGCGCTGCTCTTCCAGGGTGTCTTCCAGCGCGTGCAGCGGCAGGCAGAGGGTGGCACGGTCAGAGATGGCGAGCTTGGGAGTGACGCCGGAGGCCTTGACCTCTTCCAGCTCGACGGTGAGCTTCTCGGGGCTGATCACCATGCCGGGGCCCAGCACCACCAGGCAATCCGGGTTGAAGACGCCGCTCGGCACCTGGTGCAGCTTGAAGGTGCCCAGATCGTTGACCACGGTGTGGCCGGCGTTGTTGCCGCCCTGGAAACGAATGCTGGCGCCAGCCTGGCCTGCCAGATAATCGACGATGCGGCCCTTGCCCTCATCACCCCAGTTAGCACCTACGACTACGATAGACGACATGACTCTTTCTCCTAAGACGTTAGGCGTTCATCCTAGGAGTCCCGTGAGGATTAGAAAAATTAATTATCTTTATAATTCCGATAAGAGAGTCATATAATTACGGTGCAATTATCGACAACGCGCTCCCTTCCGCGGTGCCCGTGCCCTGGCGGCGCTGGCCCTGCCACCGATCCCGGGAGAAGAGGACCCCCATGCTGGACATTCACTGGCTGCACACCTTCGTCACCCTGGCCCGGTTGCAGCACTTCGGCCAGACCGCCACCGAGCTGCACATGACCCAGCCCAATGTCAGCCTGCACCTCAAGAACCTGGAGCAGGCGACCCGGGTCAAGCTGGTGGAGCGCAGCCCGTTCCGCCTGACCCAGGCCGGCGAGCGGCTGCTGCAAAGCGCCGAGCGCGCCATCAACGAGCTGCAGCTGTGCCAGTCCGATCTCAATGCCCTGAGCCAGTTGAGCCAGGGGACGCTCGCCATCGCCGCCAGCGACATCATCTCGCGCCTGCTGCTTATCCAGCCGTTCCAGCGCTTCAAGCAGGCCTTCCCCGGCATCGACCTCACCCTGTTCAACACCACCTCGGATCAGGCGGCGGATCTGGTGCGGGCGGGCAAGGCGGATCTGGGCTTCGTGATGGCGCAAAAGCGCAGCGAACCGCTCTTCTACACCGAGTTGCAGCAGGTGACCTGGTGTGCCCTGGGGCACGGCCTGGCCCGCGGGCAGGCGCGGGCCAGCTCGGGGGAGAGCGATCCTCTGGACGAGCCGACCCTGATCCTGCTGGGGCACGACACCCGGACCCGGGCGCTGATCGACCCCTCATTGCCCCTGCTCGGTCTGCCGAGCTGCCGCATCATGGAGGTGGGGAGCGTGGATGCCCAGCTCGACTGGGCCGAGGCGGGCTTTGGCGTCGCCATAGTGCCGGATTTCTCCCTTCACCCCAGGCTCAAGCTGACCGCCCCCGTGACCCGGCTCACCGACTTTCCCGGCACCAGCCTGGGGTATGTGGTGCGCCAGAACCAGGTGCTGTCGCGGGCCATCAAGCAGTTGCTGCACTGGGTGGAGGAGGAGATCCAGAGCCCGGCCCTGCTGCCGGCCGCCAAGGCCTGAGCCAGACCCGCTGCCACCGCTGAAACGAAGAGAGGCCACCCTGGGGTGGCCTCTCGTATATCCGGTGCCCGTCACTGGGCGGGCGTCTCCTTCCCCTCGGCGGCGCCGTCTGGTCGGGAGGCGGCGGGGTCGGTCTGGTCGCTCGCCTGCGCCGCAGACGGGGTGGGGCTGATGGGGACGGGCAGCGCGTCAGGCGTCATCACGGCGCTCTCCTGGGAGGGGAGATCGGTCAGTGCCGGGGCCGTCCCCGTGGGCGCTGCCGCCGAGCTGGCCGGCAGGGTGGCTCCGGAAGGCTGTTCCGGCTGGGTGTCTGCCCCTTCCAGCGGTGTGGCCGCGCTGGTGGGAGCCGGGAACCCGGTGGGCTGGGCGCCCGAGGTCGCCCCGGCCCCCGACGCCGTGAGGCTGTCCGGTGGCAGGACCGGCGTTGGCGCGGCATCCAGCATGCCTGGGTGGAGCGGGGCCAGATCTCCCGCCTGCATCCCCTCCCAGGTGAGGGTAGTGAGGGCCGGGTGCAGGCGAGTGAACTGCTTGAGGCGCTCGCTCAGCACGTCGCGCAGGGTGCGTACCTCGGTCTCGGGCAGGCTGGCCTGCGCCACCAGCTCGGCGGTGACGGCGAAGGTATTGACGCCGCTGGTCTGCCCCGGATAGAGGTTGGCGCCGATGCGGCTGCGCTCATAGTAGGGATACTGCTCGAGCAGCCTGTCTATCTGCTCCCCCTCGATGGGGATGAGACGGGCCTTGCAGCGACCGGTGAGATCGCCGATGCCCTGGTTGGGGTGACCGGCGACCACGAAGGCGGCATCCAGGGTGTCGTTGCAGAGCCCCTCCAGCCGGTTGCCCGGGGATGCCACCGCTGGCAGGGTGAAGTCGGTGGCCTGCCAGCCCATGGCATCGAGCAGTGCCCGGCTGGTGATCCTGTCCCCCGAGTTGGGGGCGCCGAGGTCGACCCGTTTGCCCTTGATATCCGCCAGGGTGGTGATGTTGCTGGTGGCGCTGGCGAGCAGGGTCAGGGACTCCTTGTGGAGTCGCAGCAGGCTGCGCAGTTGATCCCAGGAGGGCTGGCCCGAGAAGGGACCGCTGCCGTGGACCGCGTGGTGGAGCACATCGGACTGCACCAGGGCCAGCTGGATGTCCCCCTTGGCGAGCGCCGCCAGGTTGGCGAGGGAGCCCGAGGTGCTCTGCACCGTGCAGTGCACGCCGTGGCGGGCGCTCTCCTCGTTCAGCAGGCGGCAGATGGCGCCTCCCGTGGGGTAGTAGACACCGTTGAGCGCCCCCGTGCCTATGGTCACATAGGCGGGGGCGGCCAGGAGGGGCTGGGCCAGCATGGTCGCCAGCCAGGGCAGGGCGAAGCGCGACAGGCGCAGCAGGGAAGACAGGGCGAATGGGCGCATAGTGAACCGGAACCGTGGCTGAAAAAAGGATGAGCCAGGCTCATCCCGTCATGAATCTCATCTTATCTGCATCGGATGGGAAGCTGAATGGCTTTCACCATTTCAGGTCCGGGGGCGGTGAAACGGCCGCCACCCCTTGCCATCAGCGGCGCGCCTGGAGGATGGCCTTCTCCATGCGCGACAGGGCTTCGGTCAGCCGCGCCCGGGTGCAGCCGAAGTTGAGGCGCACGAACTGGCCATCGCCAAACTGGGCGCCGGGGGAGAGGCCCACACCGGCCTGCTCGAAGAAGGCGATGGGGTCATCCAGGCCGAGGGCCCTCACGTCGACCCAGGCGAGGTAGGTGGCCTGATGGCGTGCCAGCTTGATGCCGGGCCAGCGGGCCACCGCCTGCTCGATCAGCGCCAGGTTGCCCCTCAGATAGTCGAGCTGCTCGGTGAGCCATTGTTCGCCCCCCTCGTAGGCCGCCTCGGCCGCCACGAAACCCAGCAGGTTGACGTCGGCGCTGATGCCGCGCATCGCCTGCTGCAGCTTGAGGCGCAGGCGGGCGTTGGGGACCACGGCGAAGGAGCAGCACAGACCCGCGATGTTGAAGGTCTTGCTCGGCGCCATCATGACGGCGCTGCGCTCGGCCGCCGCCGGGCTCAGGGCGCCATAGGGGATGTGGCGGGCGTCCTTGTCCAGCAACAGGTCGCAGTGGATCTCGTCTGAGCAGATCACCAGGTTGTGGCGCTCGGCGATGGCGTCGATGGCGAGCAGCTCCTCGCGAGTGAAGACGGTACCGCCCGGGTTGTGGGGGTTGCACAGCAGCAGCAGATCCGCGCTGGGCGCCTGGCGCTCCAGTTCTTCCAGATCCAGCACCCAGCGACCGGCCTCTTCCACCATGGGCACGGTGAGCAGGGGGCGGTCGTTGAAGCCCGGCGCCTGCAGGAAGGGATAGTAGACCGGCTTGGGGGTGATGATGCCGCGACCGTGCTGGCTCCAGGCCCGGCAGGCGAGATTCAGCCCCGGCACCACGCCGGGCAGGAAGACGAGCCACTCGGTCTGGATGGTCCAGCCATAGCGCTGCTGCATGCGGGTCTTGATGAGTTCGATCAGCCGGGGAGAGGGGCGGGAATAGCCGAAGATGCCGTGGGCGACCCGCTTCGTGAGCGCCTCGAGAATGGCGGGGGGAGAGACGAAGTCGGTGTCTGCCACCCACATGGGCAGCACATCCTGGCCCTTGTACTTGTCCCATTTCAGGCTCATGGTGCCGCTGCGATCTATTTCCCGATCAAAATCAAACATGTTAAATCCTTGTACTGGCGCTGGATGGGCTTCCAATGTACGGACTTGGACGCGCCCTCGCAACCCTTGAGGTGGCTGTTGATAATGGCATAAAATAGCCGCCGTCATAGCCGTGCCCGCCCGTTTCTGGCTCCCTTTTCGCGTCCGTATCTAGGTGTCTCCATGAGTTTGCTGAGTGCTGCCCGCAAGAGGCCGGATCCCGTCTCTCTCTCGTTTCTCGCCGTGACCTTCATGACCGGGGTGGCGGTGGCGCTTCAGGTGCCCACCCTGAGCCTGTTCCTGGCCGAAGAGGTGCAGGTGCGCCCCTTCCTGGTGGGGCTCTTCTACACCGTCAACGCGGTGATCGGCATCCTCATCAGCCAGTGGCTCGGTCACCGCTCCGACAGCAAGGGGGATCGCAAGCAGCTGATCCTGCGCTGCTGCTTCGCCGGTATAGTGCTCTCCCTGCTGTTCGCCTGGAATCGCCAGTACTGGCTGCTGGTGAGCCTCGGCGTGGTGCTGGCGAGCCTGACCGCCACCGCCAGCCCCCAGCTGTTCGCCCTGGCGCGGGAATACGCCGACAGCCGCAACAAACGGGCCGACATGTTCAGCTCGGTGCTGCGGGCCCAGTTCTCCCTGGCCTGGGTGATAGGGCCGCCGGCCGCCTTCGCGCTCGCCATCGGCTACGGCTTCGAGGTGATGTACCTTGCCTCGGCCTTCGCCTATCTGGTCTGCGCCTTCGTGGTCTGGCGCTGGCTGCCCTCCCTGCCGCTGCCCGCATCGGGAGGAGGCCAGGAGCGGGTCAGCAGCTGGCGGATGCCCTCGGTGCGGGCGCTGTTCATCGCCTCCACCCTGATGTGGACCTGCAACAGCATGTATCTCATCAACATGCCGCTCTACATCACCCGCGAGCTGGGACTGGAGGAGAAGCTGGCCGGGATCCTGATGGGCACGGCGGCAGCCCTCGAGATCCCCTTCATGCTGCTGGCGGGCTACTACACCCGGCGCTTCGGCAAGCGGCCCATGATGCTGCTGGCGGTGCTGGCCGGGGTGGGCTTCTACCTGGGGCTGGTGACACTGTCGAGCCAGACGGCGCTCATCGCGCTGCAACTGCTCAATGCCATCTTCATCGGCATCGTCGCCGGCATCGGCATGTCCTACTTCCAGGATCTGATGCCGGGCCGCGCCGGGGTGGCGACCACCCTGTTCGCCAACAGCATCCGCACCGGCTCCATCATGGCGGGGGCCATTGCCGGCACTGTGGCGGAGATCTGGAGTTTCCATGGGGTCTTTATGGTGGCCACCGCATTGGCGCTGGCTGCGCTGGCCGCCTGCTGGCGGGTGCCCAACGTCTAGGGCCTGATCCGCCCTGAGAAGGGCGTGGGAGGGCTTACTTGCCGTTGTCGCCCTGGTATTCGTTGCGCAGGCAGCGCAGCAGCAGCTCGGCCGCCGGGCCCAGGGCATCGACGGAGGGGGTGAGCAGGTAGGTGTAGAGATAGCGCTCGCTGCCGCCGGCCAGATCGAGCCGCACCAGGGCACCGCCGTCGAGCTCCTCCTGCACCAGGTGGCGGGGCACCCAGGCGTAACCGAGACCGAGGCGCACCATGCTGAGCACCTCGTGATAGTGGGTTGCCTTCCAGCCGGTGTCGTCCGCATCGTTCCAGTCCACCGAGCGGTGGATGGGGGGATGCAGGCTGATCTGGTTGTGGCTGGCGAGCTGCTCGGCGGTGACGGGCTCCTCCTGCCCGGCGAGGGGATGGGTCGCCGCGCACAGGGGCAGCAGACAGACCTCGTCCAGGGGCAGGCCGGTGCGATCCTGGGGCAGGTGCTCGGAGAGCATCAGATCCCCGGGTTGCAGCGCATTGAAGTGGCAGTGGATCCGCTCGTGCAGGTTGATGCGGCAGCCCCGGCTGCGGGGGTGGAAGTGGGCCAGCGCCCGGTAGAGCCGCTCCCGCGGCTGCAACACCGACACATAGAGGTTGATCTGCGGCTCCCACTGGCGCTCCAGGTTGTTGGCCAGGTTCTCCAGCTCCTCCACCTGCTGGCTGAGCTGGCGGGCCCGCTTGAGGAAGATCTCCCCCGCCGGCGTCAGCACCGCCTTGCGTCCCCGCACCTCCAGCAGGGCCAGCCCCAGGCTCTGCTGCAGCTTGGCGACCGCATGATTGAGGGAGGATTGGCTCTTGTTCAGCGCCTCGGCGGCCTGGGCATAACCGCCACAGTCCACCACGGCCTGAAAGATCCGCCATTGCTCAAACGTGCTCTTGGGACGAAACATAGTGCAACCTGTCAGGGGACCGATGGGATTCAACAGGGCGCGGGTAGCGCCCCTCTTCAATGTAATCCTGTCTGATCGGTTTGTTGGGTTATTTGGGCTGGGCCACGAAGGTCTTGCCGCTCTGGCCCCGGCTGTCCCGTCCCATCAGATAGAGATAGAGCGGCATCAGGTCGGCCGGTGTCTTCAGGGTCTGGGGATCTTCCGCCGGGAAGGCGCTGGCCCGCATCCTGGTGCGGGTGCCGCCCGGGTTCAGGGTGTTGACCCGCACAGTGGTGTTCTCCAGCTCGTCCGCCAGCACCTCCATCATTCCCTCGATGGCGAACTTGGAGATGGCGTAGGTGCCCCAGTAGGCGCGCCCCCTGCGGCCCACGCTGGAGGAGGTGTAGACGATGGACGCCTCGCCGTGCTCCTTCGCGGTCTGGCGAATGAGGGGCAGCAGCGCCTGGGTCAGCAGGAATTCCGACTTGACGTTGACCTGCATCACCTCGTCCCACTCCTGCTCCTGGATGTGCTCGAACGGCGACAGGGTACCGAGCAGCCCGGCGTTGAACAGCACGCCGTCGAGGCGGCCGAACTGCTGGGCGAAGGTCTCGGCCATGCCAAGGTAGTGGCTCTTGGTCGCCCCTTTCAGATCCACCGGCACTATGGCGGGCAGGGGGTGGCCGGCGGCCTCGATCTGGTCGTAGACCGCCTCCAGCTTGGCGCTGGTGCGCCCGAGCAGGATCACGGTGGCGCCGTGGGCCGCGTAGGTGAGCGCCGCTTCGCGGCCGATGCCGTCACCGGCGCCCGTCACCAGAATGACCTTGTCCTTGAGCAGATCCTGGGGGGCCTGATAATCGAGCATGTGGACTCCTGTTAACAATGCGTGGCGGCTGGCGCGACGGAAATAGAGGAGGCAAGTGTACTGATCCGGCCCGGCGGTTGACCAGTATGAGACGGCAAAAATGTGAAGAAAACAGGGCGCTAGCGCGGATCGCCTCCCCTGGTGCCAGGGCCATGGCAGAGTTTTTGCACCCCGAAGCCAAACTCCTTACTATGTGAAAAAACCGGACATAGAGCGGAGCATCAAGTGGCATTTTTGACCGAATACGGCCTGTTTCTGGCCAAGACCCTCACCTTCCTGCTGGCCATCGGCGCCGTCATCCTGATGGTGGCGAGCAGCCGCCAGCCGAAGGCGCGCAAGGGGGAGCTGGTGGTGACCGATCTCTCCGGCGAGCTGGAGCAGGGGCGTCACCAGCTGCAATCGGCTCTGGCTGGCAAGGCCGAGCGAAAGCTGATGGAGAAGGCACGCAAGGCCGAGCACAAGGCCCGTGCCAGGAGCGAGGATGAGCGCAGTCGGCTGTTCGTCATCGACTTCCACGGCAGCATGGACGCCAGAGAGGTGGCCTCCCTGCGGGAAGAGGTGAGCGCGGTGATCGGCGTTGCCCGGCCAGGCGACGAGGTGCTGCTGCGTCTCGAGTCCGGCGGGGGTGTGGTGCACGGCTATGGCCTGGCCGCCTCCCAGCTGCAGCGGCTGCGGGACAAGGACATCACCCTCACCGTGGCCATCGACAAGGTGGCGGCGAGCGGCGGCTACATGATGGCCTGCGTCGCGGACAAGATCCTGGCGGCCCCGTTCGCCATCGTCGGCTCCATCGGGGTGATCGCCCAGCTGCCGAATTTCAACAAGCTCCTGAAAAAGCACGATATCGAGTTCGAGATGCACACCGCCGGCCAGTACAAGCGCACCATCACCATGTTCGGCGAGAACGATGATCAGGGCCGGGAGAAGTTTCGCGAGGAGCTGGGCGCCATCCACGAGCGCTTCAAGGCGTTCGTGGCCGAGCACAGACCGGCGCTCGACATCGACGCCGTCACCACGGGCGAGCACTGGCTGGCGAGCCAGGCCAAGCAGCTCGGCCTGGTGGATGCGCTCTGCACCAGCGACGACTACCTGCTGGCCCAGGCCAGCCATCACAAGGTGGTCGGTATTCGCTACAGCAAGCCCAGGAGCCTGACCCAGAAGCTGGGTCGCCAGGCCGCCCTGGGGCTGGAGGGGGCGCTCGGCCGCCTGTGGCAGCAGAGCCCCTGGCGCTGAGGCGCCTTAACAATGCGTGAAAAAAGAGAGCCGGGCATTGCCCGGCTCTCTGTTGATGCGGATGTCGCGGCTTCGCTGCGAGCCTGTGCTCAGCGCTGGAACGGATAGACGGAGCCGAGTTTCAGGATCTGGGTCAGCTCGTCCAGGGCGGTGCGGGTCTCCAGCACCAGGGAGGGGTCGCGCAGATCGTCCAGGGTCAGGCTGTCGCGGTAGTGGCGATCCACCCAGTTGTCGAGGCGGGCAAACTGGGCGTCGTTG
The DNA here is from genome assembly GCF_033348475.1 of Aeromonas sp. XH. Lineage (NCBI taxonomy): Bacteria > Pseudomonadati > Pseudomonadota > Gammaproteobacteria > Aeromonadales > Aeromonadaceae > Aeromonas > Aeromonas sp. XH. The sequence continues at coordinate 1,195,188 of NZ_CP137630.1, forward strand.
ATGAGGCAGGCCGGATTGACCGCGGCGAGCTCGGTGTCGTTCATGGCCACCCGCAGCCGCAGACAGGCGGGGCCGCCACCGTTCTTCATGCTCTGCTTCACGTCCATGTAGTGCACCCCCTTGATCGGGGTGCCCAGGGTCACCAGCCTGGCCAGATAGGCCGACACCGCCGGGTTGTCGCGACACTCGGTGGGGGCGATGATCGCCATCTCGCCGGACGGCAGGGTCAGGATCTGGGTGTTGAACAGATAGGACTTCACCGCATCCTGCACCGACACCTCGCTGGTGGGGACCTCGATGAAGTGCAGATCCCCCTCGCCGAACTTGGTGCGCACCTCGGCCAGGGCCGCCTCGGTATGGAGGAAGGCCTGCTGGTGGAAGAAGAGCACGTTCTGGTTGCCCACCGCGATCACGTCGTTGTGGAACACCCCTTGATCGATCACGTCCGGGTTCTGCTGGATAAAGACGGCGCTCTCATCCCCAAGGCCGTGCAGGCGGGCGATGGCCTGGCTGGCTTCCAGGGTCTGGCGGGCCGGGTAGCGTTTGGGCGCGGGCCGGGAGACGTCGAAGGCGCTGCGGCCATAGACGAACAGCTCGACCCCTGCCTCGCCATAGGCGCGGCACAACCGGGTGTGGTTGGCGGCCCCCTCGTCACCGAAGTGGTCGTTCTCCGGCAGATGCTGGTGGTGGCTGAAGTGACGATCGTTGTTGAAGACGGCGCGCAGGATGCGGCCGGTCACCTCGGGCTCGAGGGAGCGGTGGAACTTGTTGGTCAGGTTGGCGGGGGTGAAATGGATGCGGCCATCCTGGGTATCGGCACTGGGGGAGACGGTGGCGGCGTTGGCGGTCCACATGCTGGAGGCCGAGTAACAGGCGGCCAGCACGGCGGGCGCCTGCTTCGCGGCCTGGGCCAGTACGCTGGCATCGTTGCCGGTGAAGCCGAGGCGGCGCAGGGTCGCGAGATCCGGCCGCTCCTGGGGCGCCAGCACCCCCTGCACCATGCCGAGCTTGGTCAGCGCCTTCATCTTGCGCAGCCCCTGCTTGGCCGCCTCCTTGGGATTGGACGCCTCCTTGGCGTTGTTCTGGGAGGCGACGTTGCCATAGGAGAGGCCGGCGTAGTTGTGGGTGGGGCCGACCAGGCCGTCGAAGTTGACCTCGAAGTGCTTCATGATGACATCCTTTCGATTTTTATATGGGGAGCGGTTCCTTCCGCGCACAAAGCTGCGGCGTGTGGCCATTATAAAGAGATTTCATCCTTTGTAACAAGCTGATAACCAGAGTGGGTTTTTATGTCACAAGGGTGGCTGGATATGTCATTTCCAATCTAAAAAAGGGGGGGATATAGCATAAAAACAAAAAAGCGGTTGCTTACCGCGACCCGGCTTCGCATTAATAAATAAAGAAACGAGGCGGTTCGGGCTGTCGGGCAAATTGACCCGCAAGATTGCTTTTTCCCGTCAAATCTCTTATACAGCCCCACAAAACCGCACGCCAACCCCGTCGGGTGCAATGAGGATAATAGTTACAGCATGGGCAAATCACTGGTCATAGTGGAGTCTCCGGCCAAGGCCAAGACCATCAACAAATATTTGGGCAAGGACTACGTGGTGAAATCCAGCGTAGGCCATGTGCGCGATCTGCCGACCAGCGGCAGCGCCAGCGCTAATGGCAGCACGGCGCCCAAAAAACCTGTCATTCGCGGCATCAAGCTCAGCGAATCCGAGAAGGCGGCCAAGGATCGCAACGCCCTGTTCGCACGGATGGGGATCAATCCGACCGCAGGCTGGCAGGCCAACTACCAGATTTTGCCCGGCAAGGAGAAGGTGGTCAGCGAGTTGCAAAGTCTGGCCGCCAAGGCCGACACCATCTATCTCGCAACCGACTTGGATAGAGAGGGGGAGGCGATCGCCTGGCACCTGCGCGAGATCATCGGTGGCGACGACAGCCGCTACAAGCGCGTGGTGTTCAACGAGATCACCAAGACGGCTATCCAGGAGGCGTTTGCCCAGCCGTCCGAGCTGAACATCCACCGCGTCAACGCCCAGCAGGCCCGTCGTTTCCTCGACCGGGTGGTGGGGTACATGGTCTCGCCGCTGCTCTGGAAGAAGCTGGCCCGGGGTCTCTCCGCCGGTCGGGTGCAATCCGTCGCGGTGCGCCTCATCGTCGACAAGGAGCGCGAGATCAAGGCCTTCGTGCCGGTGGAGTTCTGGGATCTGAACGCCGATCTGCTGACCGGCGACAAGAGCGAGCTGCGCATGGAGGTGGTCAGCCGCAACGGGGCCGACTTCAAGCCGGTGACCCAGGCCGAGACCTTCGCCGCCGTGGCGGCCCTGGAAGGGGTCGACTACAAGGTGGTGAGCCGGGAAGACAAGCCGACCGGCTCCAAGCCGTCCGCTCCCTTCATCACCTCCACCCTGCAACAGGCCGCCTCCACCCGCCTGAGCTTCGGGGTCAAGAAGACCATGATGATGGCTCAGCGTCTCTATGAGGCGGGTTACATCACCTACATGCGTACCGACTCCACCAACCTCAGCAAGGAGGCGGTGGACGCGGTGCGGGAATACATCGGCGAGCAGTATGGCGCCGCCTACCTGCCGTCCGAGCCGAACCTGTACGGTGCCAAGGCCAACGCCCAGGAGGCCCACGAGGCGATCCGCCCCTCCAGCGTCCAGGTGACCGCCGAGATGCTGGAAGGGATGGAGCCGGATGCCATGCGGCTCTATGACCTCATCTGGCGCCAGTTTGTCGCCTGCCAGATGACCCCGGCCCAGTACGACTCCTCCACCCTGACCGTCAAGGCGGGCGAGTTCGAGCTCAAGGCCCGCGGCCGCACCCTGCGCTTCGCCGGCTGGACCAAGGCGCTGCCGCCCATGGGCCGCAAGGGCGAAGACAGCCAGCTGCCGGCGGTGACCGTCGGCGAGGTGCTGAAACTGGTCAAGCTGGATCCGCGCCAGCACTTCACCAAGCCGCCCGCCCGCTTCACCGAAGCGGCCCTGGTGCGCGAGCTGGAGAAGCGCGGCATCGGCCGTCCGTCCACCTACGCCTCCATCATCTCCACCATAGTGGACCGCGGCTATGTGCGGGTCGAGAGCCGCCGCTTCTTCGCCGAGAAGATGGGGGAGATCGTCACCGACCGCCTGGTGGAGAACTTCGTCGAGCTGATGAACTACGAGTTCACCGCCAAGATGGAGGACAAGCTCGACGGCATCGCCGAGGGGAGCCTGGAGTGGAAGAAGGTGCTGGACGCCTTCTACGCCGAGTTCACCCAGGAGCTGGAGCAGGCCGACAAACCCCATGAGGAAGGCGGCATGCGCGCCAACCAGATGGTGCTGACCGACATCGACTGCCCGGACTGCGGCCGCAAGATGGGCATCCGTACCGCCACCACCGGCGTCTTCCTCGGCTGCTCCGGCTATGCCCTGCCGCCCAAGGAACGCTGCAAGAAGACCATCAACCTGGTCTCTGCCGACGAGTTTGTCTCCGCCACCGACGGGGACGAGGCGGAAACCGACGCCCTGCGCGCCAAGCACCGCTGCGGCATCTGCGGTACCGCCATGGACGCCTACATCATCGACGACAGCCGCAAGCTCCACGTCTGCGGCCGCAACCCGGACTGCGACGGCTACGAGGTGGAGCAGGGCCAGTTCAAGCTCAAGGGCTACGAAGGGCCGAGCATAGAGTGCGATCGCTGCGGATCCGAGATGCAGCTCAAGAACGGGCGCTTTGGCAAGTACATGGGCTGCACCAACGAGAGCTGCAAGAACACCCGCAAGATCCTGAAAAACGGCGACATCGCGCCGCCGAAGGAGGATCCGGTGCCGCTGCCGGAGCTCAAGTGCACCCAGTCCGACGCCCACTTCGTGCTGCGGGACGGCGCGGCGGGTCTGTTCCTCGCCGCCAGCAACTTCCCCAAGTCACGTGAGACTCGTGCGCCTCTGGTTGAGGAGCTCAAGCGCTTCCGCGACCGCCTCTCCCCCAAGCACCAGTACCTGGCGGACGCCCCGGCGTCAGATCCTGACGGAAACGCCTCCGTGGTGCGCTTCAGCCGCAAGAGCAAGGAGCAGTACGTGATGACCGAGGTGAACGGCAAGGCGACCGGCTGGACGGCCCATTACGACAACGGAAAATGGCAGGAGAGCCTGCCCAAGGCGAAGAAATCCTGACCCGTTTCCGGTCACACAATGACGAAAGAGGCCCCTTGCGAGGGGCCTCTTCATTGGGAGATGGCGGTATACTGGAAGGGCTGCATGGATGGCAGTGCAAGACACGGAGGTTGTCATGGAGATACAGGATATCCGGCCGGGCATGACCTGCCTGACGCGGGAAGGGACGGCCTATGTGCTGGAGGTGGACAGGCAGAGTCTGCTGGTCTTGTTGCAACGGGAGGACGAAACCATCCCGGTGCAGGTGCGCAGCGATGACATCCTGGGGCCTCTGGTGGGCGACTAGCAACCCTGAGGGACTCCCGGCAGGGAGTCCCTAGAAGGGGAGCAGAAACAGCAGCTCGGCGAGATCGGGCTGCCACTGCCACTCCCGCATCCTGACCCGCCCGCCGATCACCGGCACCCCCTCCTCCTGCAATAGCCCCGCCTGCCTGTCGAACCCCGCCGATCCCTTTGGCAGCGATATGGTGCCCGCCGCCCCCAGCACCCGGTGCCATGGCAGTGTCTTGTCGGTCTCCCGCAATACTTTTCCCACCAGGCGAGCCCGCCCGGGCAGGCCGGCGAGATCGGCGACCTGGCCATAGCTCACCACGCGACCGGTCGGGATCAGGGCCAGGATGGCCTCGATGCGGGCAACCTTGTCCAGAGGTGTCGATTCCGTTCTCATGAAGTTGACTCGTCAGAAACAACAGAAGCGCCATTGTGGCGCTTCCGTCATATGGCTTGCAATCCGTCAGCCGAAGGTCTGGCTCAGCCCCCTGAGCTCGCTGGCGCGCTTGAGCAGCTCCTGGCTGGAGTCGTCCACCGCCCGGATCTTCTGGCTGTTGGCGCGGGAGTATTCGGAGATCTGGTGGATGTTGCGGCTGATCTCCTCCACCACCACCTGCTGCTGTTCCGCGGCGGCGGCGATCTGGGTGGAGAACTCGGTCACCTGATCGATCTCCTTCAGCACTTGGTGCAGGTTGCCCGAGCCCTGGCGGGTCATCTCGACGCACTCCCGGGTCTGGGCCAGATTGTCCTGCATCATGCCCTGCCAGCGCTCGAGGGTCTGCTGGATCTGGCGGATGCTGCCCTGGATCTGCTCGGTCGCCTTGTGGGTGCGGGTCGACAGGGTGCGCACCTCGTCCGCCACCACGGCGAAGCCGCGGCCCTGCTCCCCGGCCCGGGCCGCCTCGATGGCGGCGTTCAGCGCCAGCAGGTTGGTCTGTTCGGCGATGCCCTGGATCTCCCCCATGACGCTGCCGATCCGCTCCGACTCGCTGGCCAGCTCCACCGCGGAGTGGAAGGCCTGCTCCGCCTGCCTGGCCAGTTGCGTCATCTGCTGCTGGGTCTGATCCAGCTGCATGACGGTGTTCTGGCAGCTGCTGCGCGCCTCCGTCACCTGGCCGTTGGTGTCCTGGATGTTGCGGGCGATTTCGTGGGCCGTGCTGGCCATCTGGGTCATGGCGGCGGCCATCTGCTGGGTCTGGGCATCCTGCTCGTTGATGTCGAGGAAGGCCCGGTGGGAGGAGTCCTGCAGATCGGTCGCCAGGGCCTGCAGAGGATGGGTGGCGTCGTCGACCCGGCCCAGCACGGTGCGGATCCTGGCCTGCAGCATCTTCAGGTGGAAGTCGGCGATGGCGCCCGGGGCGTCACCGGAATAGACCAGCCGGGTCAGGCTGTCGTATTGCTGGCCGAGCTGCCTGAGATAGCGCGGCAGGGCGATGAGCTCGCGCCAGTAGGCGCCGGCGATGGCGATCGGGGGCAACAGCATCAGCAGCACGGTGAGGGCCCCCTGGGTGAGGGCGGCCCAGCCCAGCAGCCCCAGCAGCGGCAAGCCGAGCAGCAGAGGCCTGAAGGGTTGCAGGGAGGGGAGCTTGCGGGCTTCCCCCCGCTCGGCCTTGAGCAGGGCCTGATAGGCCTGGGCGGCGGCCTGCTTGAGCCGGGGCTCGGGCTTGCAGCGCACCGACTGGTAGCCGCTTATCTTGCCGTGCTCGTAGATGGGGGTCACATAGGCGTCGACCCAGTAGTAGCGGCCATCCTTGCAGCGGTTCTTGACCACGCCGCGCCACGGATTGCCCTCCTTGAGGCGGGCCCAGAGATCGGCGAAGGCAGCCTTGGGCATGTCGGGGTGACGCACCAGGTTGTGATTGTGACCGACCAGTTCATCGACCCGGTAGCCGGCGATCCGGCAGAAGGCGGGGTTGGCGTAGGTGATGACGCCGCGCAAGTCCGTGGTGGACACGAGTTGTACGTCGGCAGGAAACTCCACTTCGCTGTCCAGTGTCTGGACGTCTCTGCGGGCCATAGGGATAAGCTCCGATATTCATGCTGATTGTTATTGTGATTGAGCGGATGAAACGCTGACCTTGTGCCTGGCCGGTTCCATCGTGGGCCCTATTCTGCCAATAAAGGCGGGTTAAAAGTAGGGCTTAGGTTGGGTTTTTGTTGTCAATGGGTAAAAAAACGGCGACCAGGAGGTCGCCGAAAAGAGAAAGATAACACTACCTCTGTGGCACCCGGTAACGCACCTGCAACTGGTCGAGGATCTGCAGCTGGCCGGGCAGGCGGGCCGCGAAGTGATCCCACGCCTTGCGGGCGGGGTCGCTCCAGGCCACCTCGGCCGTGGCCAGCAGGCGCGGGAACAACATGTAGTCGAGACGATCGCGAGAGGTGATCAGTTCCGACCACAAGGGGCTCAGCACCCCCAGGATGTTATCGTTGGCATGGAAATCGGCCGGGGCAGGATCGCAGGCATGGACCTGCTCGAGATTGAGGGTGCCCGCCCAGTAGAGCCCCGGTTCGTGGATGTCCTGGTTCCAGGCGAGATCCAGATAGAGGTGCTGGGCCGGCGCCATCACCACGGGATAGCCCGCCGCCGCCGCGTCCAGCCCGGCCTGGAAGCTGGTCCAGGCACAGATGGCGGCCTCCCGGCTCACCTTGTCCCCGTGCAGTATCTCCTCCCAGCCCAGCATCTGCTTGCTCCTGGCGGCCAGATAGTGCTGACAGTGGCGCAGCAGGTGGCCCTGCAGCTCACGGCAATCGGTGTAGCCCTGCTCTGTCATCAACTGTCGGCAGGCGGGGCTGTCGGTCCAGACGCCGGTGGGCACCTCGTCTCCCCCCATGTGCACCTGGGGCCCCGGGAAGAGCGCGCACACCTCGTCCATCACCGTCTCCAGGAACTCATAGGTGCCTGGCAGCGCCGGGTTGAGCACGTTGTCGTCGAAATATTGCACCGAGAGGTAGCACGAGCGGTCGGCCTCTTCCCGCAGCAGTTCGGGCAGCGCCTTGATGGCGGCGTGGCAGTGCCCCGGGATGTCTATCTCCGGGATGATGGTGATGCCGAGCCCGGCGGCATAGGCTACCAGCTCGCGCACCTCGCTCTGGGTGTAGTAGCCGCCATAGGGGTCGGGGCCGCCGCTCAGCTGGGGATCGATCGCCAGCCCATGGCCGCGCCAGGCCGCCACCTCGGTGAGGCGGGGGAAGGCCTTGATCTCCAGGCGCCACCCCTCGTCATCGGTCAGGTGCCAGTGGAAGCGGTTGAACTTGTAGAGGCTCATCTGCCTGAGCAGGCGCTTGAGGGTGGCGATGGAGTGGAAGTGACGGGCGCAGTCGAGAAAGATGCCGCGAAAACCGAAGCGCGGCGCATCCCTGACCTCGAGGCAGGGCAGGCTCTCGCCGTGCTGCAGATACCACTGGGCCAGGGTCACCAGACCGTGGCGCCAGCCCGCCTCGCCGGCGGCCCGGATGCGGATCTCCTCCGTGGTGATGGAGAGTTCATACCCTTCCTGAGGGAGCGGCGCCTCGACGAGGTGGATCTCCGCATCGTGATCCTGGGTCAGGGCCAGGCCCGTCAGCTCGTTGAAATGGGCGAGCAGGGGGGCGAGGGGGACGGGGCCGTCGACGTGGGCGCGCTCAGCCAGCCGGAAGTTGCCCTCGGTATAAATCAGGTGGGCGGGCTCGGGCACTATGCCGTTGGCGGCCTCCACCTCGGGCAGATCGGGGGCGGCGGGCGGCGGGGAGGGCAGGCCGAGCGCTTCCCCCCCCAGCACCACGGGTTGCAGCCGTCCCTCGCCCTCCATCAGGCTCAGGAAGAAGCCCTTGGGCAGATCGGAGAGGCGCTTGACGGGGGTCTTGCGGCAGCAGAAACGCAGTTCGCTCACCCCTTCATGGGGCACCAGCACCTTGTAGCTGCCGCTCTGGCGCTCCAGTGTCCCGCCCTCAACCGAGCTCGCGTCTATGTGCCGGGCCAGGCAGAAGTGCAGTTTCCAGGGCACGCCCGGCAACTGGCTCAGGGTGAAGCGGAACCAGACGTCCTCACCGTCGCGGTGATCGACCTGGGTATGGATCAGGGGTGCAGACATGGGTATTCCTCTGATTGGGCAAACAGGATGGCGCCGTCAAGGGCATCGGCCTTGGGGGTCACCAGGTTGAAACGGGAGAGGCGAGGGGAGAGGCGCATGCCGATGCCGCCCAGCAGGGCGATCCGGTCCGCCCCGAGCTGGGTCATGCCCTCGAGCAGCATGCCGAGCTGGGCACAGGTCTCATCCAGCAGGGCGGTGGCGAGCTCGTCCCCGTCGCTGGCGGCATCGAACACCCAGGGGGCGAAGCGGCCGTAGTCGGCAGGCAGGGCGCGGGCGGCCCAGCGCACCACCTCCGCCTGATCCCGCCTGAAGTGATCCATCAGCCGCACCGCCAGGGGGCTGGGGGGCAGGATGCCGTCGTGGCAGAGCAGGGACTGCTGGATGGCGCGAAGCCCGAGCCAGGCGCCGCTGCCGAGATCCGAGACGGGGAAGCCGCGACCCGAGCAGGTGCGCAGCCGGCCATCCCGGTAGATGAGCCCGGCGGAGCCGGTGCCCGCGATCAGGATGGCCCCCTCCTGGCCGCCGAAGGCGCCGAGGCAGGCACCAAAGGCGTCGGAGGTGAGCTTCACCCTCGCAAACGGGAAAGGCATGGTCAGCAGGGCGTGATAGCAGTCGGCGAGCTCGGCGGAGGCGAGCGCCAGTCCGACTCCCATCCGCTGCTGTGCATCTTCGCCCAAACCGGCCTCGATGCGGGCCTGATCGATGGCGGCCAGCACGTTGCCGTGGGCGAGCGCGATGCCCAGCTCCAGATTGGAGCCGGCGGCGCGCCCCTCGCCGAGCAGCTTGCCTGCGCTGTTGCGGATGCGGGCCCGGGTGTGAGTGCCGCCGCCGTCCACCCCGACCCAGAACTCAATCATGGTGACCTCCCTGCGCGCTCTGCCAGGTGATGGCCAAAGCGAACCAGGCGGCGTGCGGGATCCATTGCTCCCCCCAGCGCCAGTTCTGATCCAGCCGATCCTTGTACTCCTCTGGAATAAAGGCCACGTCATTTTCGTCATCGAAGCCGGCGGTGATGCCGTTGCAGATCCCCCCCTGTGCATTGGGGTAGCCGGCGGTGTATTCCGGGTTGTTGATGCCCTGACCCGCCAGCATGCAGGCGTTGAAGGGGTTTCTCCCCAGGATCCAGTCGAGCTGCTGCTGGCCGAAGGTGCGAAGCAACCGGCTCTGTTGCGGCAGTTGCTCTGCGGCGGCGAAGGCCATGGCGGCCAGCGACGCCAGCCGGGCGTTCTCCCCCTGCCACCAGTAACCGGACTCGTTGTGATGGGGCATAAAGAAGCTGATGCGAGGCTCTTCGCCAACGCCTTTCACATACTGGCGGGCGAGGGCGAAGGGGTTGCCTGCCCGGGCGCAGAGCGCCAGCTCGGCGGCCAACGCCTGCTCGGCGACGGTCCGGGCCGCCCACTGGCGCGCCGGATCCGGCTCAACGCTTAGATATTCCAGCAGCGCCAGCACCGGCAGGCCCGCCTCGGCGGCGTGGTAGTAGGGGCGAGAGCCATCGTCGTTGGCGGCCCAATGGTGGCCGAGCTCGGGGTGAGGGCGCTGGCGGGCGCACAGCCTGCCTGCCCTGTCCCGCGCCTCGGCGAGCCACTCGGCGCCCAGCGTTCTGGTGAGCTCGACCGCCGCCAGCAGGGCGCAGTAGTCGTCGATGATGTTCTCGACCCCGTCGTCCAGGCAGGCGAGGTTGTGTTCGCGCAGGTGCAGGTAGCCGCGTCTGGCCGCCTCGGCGTACTGGTTTGTGTCAAGGTCGCCGCCACTCGGTTCCCGGGCGGCGCGGGCCAGGGCGGCGATGGTCATGCCGCCCCCCTGACGAAAACCCGCCTGCCAGCGGGCGGACTTGATCCCCTGCTGGGTCGCATAGGCGCACAGCTCCCGCTGCTCGGGATCCTTGCTCCACTTGTCGAACAGGGTCATGTAGAAGAAGCCGCTCTCGTCCTGCATCCGGCAGAGAAAATCCGCCCCGTGCAGCCCCTCGTCGTTGAGCCGCTTGCAGAGGTTCACCCCGTCGATGTCGCGGCGCGTCGCCAGCAGTTCCCGGCACTTGAGCAGGGACCAGACCACCAGGGGGGTCTGCTGGGGATTGAGGTAGTTGGCGTAGGAGAGGTGACTCAGGTACTTGCTCATGTCGCCGCTGGCATCGAACCAGCCGCCGTGTACGTCTTTGTGCTGATCGGTGCCAAACAGACGGGCGCGGCGATCGGCTCTATCGAAGGCGCCGCTGGCGCGCTGCCCCTTGAAGTAGTGGATGACGTCGGAGAGGCAGCGGCGCGCGAGCAGCCCCCGGCCGATGGCAAAGGGGGGGGAGCGCACCAGACGCTCCTGCGCTCCCGTGGTCACGACGGCCTCCAGCCGGTAGTGGCCGGGCTCGGTGAAGGCGGAGAAGTCGGCCTGCCAGTAGTGGCGCCCCTGCCAGCCGGGGACGCTTCCTGCCGCCACCAGCGGCGCTTCCAGCAGGAGGTGGTCGTCCTCCCGGCGCAGCAGCCTGACGTGGCCGCGGATATCGAGGTCGGCGCCGCACTGCAGCAGGGCGCTCTTCTCCCCGTCACATTCGTAACCCACCTGGTTGATCAAAAGTTCCATCAAGCTTTTACTCCGAAGGCTCGCCCCGGGCGGGCGAGGCTCAATGCGGGGCCTTGCGGCCCCGACGCGAGGCATGGCCGGGCGACGGTGCCCGGCCGCGGGCCTGCTTACCCCTGTTCGTGCAGGTAGCAGCGCACGAAGTGGTTGTCGGCAAGCTTGGTCACGGGGGGCAGACTCTCCTTGCAGCGGGGCATGGCCTGGTGGCAGCGCCCGGCAAAGGGGCAGCCGCGGGATTCCGGGGTCCAGAGCGGTATCTCCCCCTTGCGGCCTCCCTCCAGCTCGGCGTGGATGCTCTTCTCGGGATCGGGCACCGCCGAGATGAGCAACTGGGTGTAGGGGTGCTGGGGGTGGTGCAGGATCTCGTCCACCTCTCCCCACTCCACCATGTGCCCCACGTACATGACCGCCAGATCTTCCGCCACGTAGCGGGCGGTGGCGATGTCGTGGGTGATGTAGAGCATGGAGACGCCGAGCTCGTTCTTCATCTGCTCCATCAGGTTGAGGATGCCGATGCGAATGGAGACGTCGAGCATGGAGGTGGGCTCGTCCGCCAGCACCACTTCCGCCTCCACCGCCAGGTTGCGGGCGATGTTGACCCGCTGGCGCTGGCCGCCGGAGAGCTGGTGAGGGTACTTGGCCGCGGTCGCCTTGGCGGGAGTGAGCCCCACCTTCTCCAGCAGGCCGTAGACCATGTCGGGCAGATCCCGCTTGTCGCTCACCTTGCTGTGCAGCAGCAGGGGGCGGGCGATGTGGTGGTAGATGGTGTGGGTCGGATTCAACGAACCGAACGGATCCTGCCACACCATCTGTACGCTCTGGCGATAGTCCAGCAGGGCGGTGCCCTTGTTGAACTCCTCGAGGTCGCGGCCGCGGTAGAGGATGCGGCCGTTGGAGAGCTTGTACATCTTGGCGATGATCTTGGCGATGGTGCTCTTGCCGGAGCCGGATTCCCCCACCACCGCCAGGGCGCGGCCCCGGTGCAGGTTGAAGGTGATGTCGGACAGCGCCCGCATCTTGCCGCTCTTGATGGCGTTGGAGTTGACGGCGAAGTCCTTGTAGAGGTGCTGGACCTCGATGATGGGCGCGTCGGTTTGGGCGATTTGCATGACAGACATCCTTAACAGCCAGCGGCCTTGTCCATATGGATCGGAAGATCCGGTTGTTCCTCTGCTGCCTCATGAAGGTGGCAGGCAGCCTGTTGGCCGGGCCGGATCTCGGCCAGCCGGGTGTATTCCTGGCGGCAGCGTTCGTGCACCTTGCTGCAGCGGGCCTGGAAGCGGCAGCCGGCCGGCACCTCCAGCAGGTTGAGCGGGGTGCCTGGGATCCCCTCCAGCACGGTCTTCGGGCCGTGCAGGGGCGGGAAGGAGTTGCCCAGTCCCTTGGTATAGGGGTGCAGGGGCGCGGTCAGGATCGCCTTGGCCGGCGCCACCTCCACCAGTTCACCGGCATACATGATGCCGATGCGATCGCAGAACTCGACCATGAGCGACAGGTCATGGGTGATGAAGAGGATGGAGAAGTTGAACTTCGCCTTGAGCGCATAGACCTTCTGCAAAATCTCCCGCTGCACCACCACGTCCAGCGCCGTGGTCGGCTCGTCCATGATCAAGAGCTCGGGGTTGAGGGCCATGGCGATGGCGATCACCAGCCGCTGGCGCATGCCGCCGGAGAACTGGTGCGGGTAGTCCTTGAGCCGGCTCGGGTGGATGTCGACGATCTCCAGCAGCACTTGGGCACGCTTGATCGCCTCATAGCGGGTCATGCCGGGGTTGTGGGCCAGCAGCACGTCGCAGAACTGCTCTTCCATGCGCAGCACGGGGTTAAGCGCATTCATGGCGGACTGGAACACCACGCTCGCCTGGCGCCAGCGGTAGCTGCGCAGCCGCTCGTCGTCGAAGGCGAGGATGTTCTCCCCCTTGAACAGGATCTCGCCGCCGCTGATGTAGGCGGGCGGCTTGTGCAGCCGGGCCACCGAGAAGGCGACCGTGGACTTGCCACAGCCGGACTCGCCGGCGAGGCCGAACACCTCACCCGGCATGATGTCAAAGCTGACCGAATTGACGGCGCGCACGTCGCCGCTCTCTGTGATGTAGTCGACGCAGAGCTGGCGCACCGACAGCAGGGGTTGTTGCAAGGTCATGCTGTCTTCTCCTGGGCTGCGATGGGAGTGGCGAGCTGCTTCCAGCGACGCAGGCCCTTGTGGGAACGGAGCTGCGGGTTGGCGATTTCGTCGATGGCGAAGTTGAGCATGGCCAGACCCGCCCCCAGGGTGGCGATGGCGAAGCAAGGGGCCAAAATCTCCCACCAGGCGCCCACCAGGATGGCGCTCGAGGTCTGGGCGTTGTAGAGCATGATGCCCCAGCTGACCACGGTCGGGTCGCCGAGCCCCAGGAACTCCAGGGTCGCCTCGGTGACGATGGCGTAGATGATGGAGCCGATGAAGCTCACCCCTATGATGGAGATGAGGTTCGGCAGTATCTCCACCAGGATGATGCGCCAGGCCGGCTCACCCAGCACCTCGGCGGCGATGACGAACTCCTTCTCCCGCAGGGCCAGGGTCTGGGCGCGGATGACGCGGGCACCATAGGCCCAGGAGGTAAAGCCGATGATGAGGGCTATCACCATGGGCGACGCCTCCCCGATAAAGCTCGCGAGCACCAGCAACAGGGGGAGGTTCGGGATCACCAGCACCACGTTCATCAGGAAGGTGAGGCACTCGTCCACCACGCCGCCGAAGTAGCCGGCGGTGATGCCGACCGTGATGGCCAGGGCGCAGACCAGCAGGCCAGCCCCGAAGCCCACCAGCAGGGAGATGCGGGCTCCATGGGTGAACTGGGCCCAGAGATCGTGGCCCATGCGGTTCGATCCCATCACCAGCTCCACGCTGGGGGGCTGGTGGGGGCGGGCGACCCGCTTGGTGGGCTCGTTGCTGGCCAGCAGCGGGGCGAACAGGGCCATCAGCACGAAGGTGACCACGATGGCGAGGCCGAAGGCGGCCTTCTTGTTGCCCAGCAGGATTTTCAAGATAGTCGGCATACGCATCTTATTTGCCTCCTGTACGCAGACGGGGATCCAGGAAGACGTAGAGCACGTCCGCCAGGAAGTTGAAGCTGAGCATGGTGATGGTCATGATGAGCAGTTGCCCCTGGATGAGGGGGTAGTCACGGGCCAGGATGCCCTGATAGAGGGTCAGTCCCAGGCCGGGATAGTTGAAGATCACCTCGGTGATAAGGGATCCGCCGATGACGAAGCCCAGCGCCATGGAGAGGGCGGTGACGCTGGGCAGCACGGCGTTGCGGGCGCCGTAGTTGAAGATCACCCGGTTGCTGGAGAGCCCCTTGGCCTTGGCCATGGTGATGTAGTCTTCGCCCAGCAGGTTGATCATGTTGTTGCGCATGGTGATGAGGAAACCACCCACCTGTACCAGCGCCAGGGTACCCACCGGCATGATGGCGTGCAGCAGGATGCTCTTGATGTGTTCCCAGCCAAAATCGGCGGGGATCTCGGGGCTGTAGGCGTAGCCGATGGGCAGCCAGCCGAGGCTCACTCCGAACAGGAAGAGGGCGAGCAGGGAGACCACCACGGGGGGGATGGCCTGCATCACCAGGGTGAGCGGGGAGAGGATGCTGTCCATGCGTCCGCCCCGGTACCAGGCGGCGAAGATGCCGACGATGGAGCCGATGGAGAAGCTCAGAATGGTGGAGGTGCCCACCAGGAACAGAGTCCAGCCGATGGCGCGGCCGAGGACGTCGGCAACCGGTTGGGGGTAGTAGCGCACCGAGGTGCCAAGATCCCAGGTGAAGACGCTCTTCACATAGGCGAGAAACTGGGTGCCGATGGGGCCGTCCACGAAGCCGAAGGTGGCCTTGAGGGCTTCCAGGGCGGCAGGTTCCATCATGGCGCCGGCCCGGGCAAACATGACGGAGACGGGATCCCCCGGCATGGCTCTGGGTAGCAGGAAGTTGATGGTGGCGGCCACCAGGAAGGCGACCAGATAGAAGGAGAAGCGTCTAAGTATGAATCCCATGGTGATACCTTTTACTGCAAGCCTGCCCCGCGCCGGGCAAAGCTCCCCCAACCCCGGCAGAGGACGGGGGTGAAAGACATGGCGGGGAAGAGGGCCCCCCGCAGGGGGCCGGGGTGATTAGCTGTTCGGCTTGAGTGACAGCACGTGCAGCAGACGCTCCGGAGTGTCCGGGTGAACCTGCGGCTTGGCGACCGGGTTGTCGGCACTGAACCAGCCGTTGAAGCGCTTGGTGCTGTATTCGTACCAGGTCGGGTTGTTGAACACCGGGATGATGGTCTGGTTGGCCCCGACACGCTCCTGGATGGCAAACATGATCTCCTTCTGCTTGGCCGCATCGGCGGTCTGGGTGAAGTCGTCGATCAGCTTGTCGAGCTCGGGATCCTTGTAGCGGGGCGCCGCGAAGCGGTTGCCGCGCTCACCCATGTTGCGGGAGTGGAAGGCGGTCTCGAAGTACTTGTGCGGGTTGGCACCGGCAAAGTAACCCTGCAGGGCGACGTCGAAGTCACCGGTGATCAGGGACTCGGTCCAGACGGTGGCTTCCGGGGTGGCGGTCTTGGCGTTCAGGCCCAGGGCCTGCAGGCCTTCAACCCCGATCTGGACGGTGTTGACCCAGTCGGTCCAGCCGTTCGGGACCAGCACCTTGAACTCGATCTTCTTGCAGCTCGGGGTGTCGAGGAACTTGTCGCCGTCACAGTCCTTGTAGCCCGCTTCCTTCAGCAGGGCCTTGGCCCCTTCCAGGTCGAACTTGTTGTATTTGCCGTATTTCTTCTCGACTTCCGGGTTGTCCCAGGAGGCGAATGCCTTGCCCAGGCCCGACGGGTACTCGTTGACGGTGGGGTAGCCGTAGCCCGCGATGTCCACCATGGACTGGCGGTCCATGGCCATGGAGAAGGCGCGGCGGAAGTTGATGTCGTTGAAGGCTTCGTGGTTGCCGGGGTGCTTGCTCTGGAAGTTGACGTTGAACGCCACAGTGCCGGAGGCGGGGAACCAGTACTTGTTGTTCTTGGGATCGTTGCCGACGTAGAGGCGCTCGATGTCCGGCACGAAGGAGCCGAACCAGTCCACATCACCCTTCATCACGGCGGCCAGCACCTGGTCGTTGGTGGCCATCTGCGGCATGCGCAGGCAGTCGATGGAGAGGTTGGCGTTGTCCCAGTAGTGCGGGTTGCGGCACTGGGTGTAGAGCTGGGCGGAGAAGTTGTCCACCTCGGTGAAGGGGCCGCTGCCGACCGGCTTGTCGTTGGTGAAGGCGACCGGGTCCTTCACCGACTTCCACTGGTGCTCGGGGACTATGGGCACCAGCACGATGTCGTTCACCACGTTGGTGTTGACGGCCGCCAGATCGAACTTGACCTTGTACTGGCCCAGCTTCTCGACACTCTTCACCTGGGTCCAGATGGAGCGTTCGTCCAGGGCCTTGTTGGCCTTGACCAGGTTGAAGGAGAAGAGCACGTCGTCGGCGTCGAAGCCTTCGCCGTCTGACCACTTGACCCCTTCACGGAGATCGAAGGTGACGGACTTCAGGTCATCGCTGAAGGCGTAGTGGGTGGCCAGACGATAGACGGGTTTGCCACCCTGCATATCGTTGAAGATCACCAGCGGCTCATAGATGAAGTGGCGGGTGGTGTGCAGCAGACCGGCCTGCAGGAAGGGGTTGAAGTTCTTGACCCATGCGGTTTCCTGCTGTGCGACCAGGGTCAGCACCGTCTTGTTGTCGGCGGCCATGGTGGTGCCGGCGGCACCGAGCATCAGGGTTCCCAGCATGACTGAGGTAGCGATTTTGGATACTTTGGCAAGCATATTTTTTCCTTTCTTATTGGTCTTCCATGGTTTTGGAATGGAGCACCGGATCCCATGCTTGGATACCGGCCCTCAATGTTGGTCAGGTTTTACACCCTTGTTGTTGTGTCGTCCAACGCCCTTAGAAAAGCAGAATTAACAGGAAGACAACAACTCTTCATTTCGTCGATATCGTAAAAACGCACGGCCTCTCGTCATTATCGTCAAAATGTATTTTTAATCCTTTTAAATTATACAGTTGCATTAATTCTCACAAAATACGAAGTCACCTGTTTTGACAGCGTGACGACGATAGTGTGAACTGGATCGTGCTCGTTTTTTCTCCGCCATGGTGGCTTTTTTTTGACCGGGAAAGAAGCAGGATGCGAGGTGAGGCGAAACTGTGCGCCGGTTCACGGCCAGAGAGGGGCCGAGGCGAAGGGCGCTCTGCCACACTCAGTCCCAAGGGAGGCATGGCCGGAGGTCGGGGAGTCGAGGGCAATAAAAAAGCCAGTCAGCGGTGGCTGACTGGCTTGAGGGATGTTCTGGGAGATTACTCGACCAGGCTGGCCCAGAGGTCGTACTCGTCCGCCTCGTCGATGCGAACCTTGACCATGTCGCCGGGCTTGAGGCCGGTCTCACCGTTCAGGTAGACCAGGCCGTCGATCTCGGGGGCATCGGCGGTGGAGCGGCCGGTGGCACCTTCTTCGTCCACCTCGTCGATCAGCACCAGCATCTCCTTGCCGACCTTGCGGGCGAGCTTGCGGATGGAGACCTGCTGCTGCAGCTCCATGAAGCGCTGGAAGCGCTCCTCCTGCACCTCGGCCGGCACCGGATCCGGCAGCTCGTTGGCCTTGGCGCCCTCGACCGGGCTGTACTTGAAGCAGCCGACCCGATCCAGCTCCGCCTTGTCGATGAAGTCCAACAGCATCTGGAACTCTTCCTCGGTCTCGCCGGGGAAGCCGACGATGAAGGTGGAGCGCAGGGTGATCTCGGGGCAGATCTCGCGCCACTTCTGGATGCGCTCCAGGGTGCGCTCGACGGAGCCGGGGCGCTTCATCAGCTTGAGGATGCGCGGGCTGGCGTGCTGCAGCGGTATGTCCAGGTAGGGGAGGATCTTGCCGTCGCGCATCAGGGGGATGACGTCATCCACGTGCGGGTAGGGGTAGACGTAGTGCAGGCGCACCCACATGCCGAGCTTGGCCAGCTCCTCGCACAGGGCCACCATGCTGGTCTTGACCGGCATGCCGTCGTAGAAACCGGTGCGGTGCTTGACGTCGACGCCGTAGGCGGAGGTGTCCTGGGAGATCACCAGGATCTCCTTCACGCCGGCCTCTTTCAGGCGCTTGGCCTCGGCCAGCACCTCGCCGATGGGGCGGCTCACCAGATCCCCGCGCATGGAGGGGATGATGCAGAAGGTGCAGCGGTGGTTGCAGCCTTCGGAAATCTTGAGATAGGCGTAGTGGCGCGGGGTCAGCTTGACGCCCTGGGCCGGCACCAGGCTGGTGAAGGGGTTGTGGGTGGGCTTTTCCACGTACTTGTGAACGTGGCCCAGCACCTCTTCATAGGCGTGGGGACCGGTGATCTCGAGCACCTTGGGGTGGATCTCGCGGATCTGGTTCTCTTTGGCACCCAGGCAGCCGGTGACGATCACCTTGCCGTTCTCGGCCAGGGCCTCGCCGATGGCTTCCAGGGACTCCTGCACCGCACTGTCGATGAAGCCGCAGGTGTTGACCACCACCAGCTCCGCATCGTCATAGCTGGGCACCACGTCGTACCCTTCGGTACGCAGCTGGGTCAGGATGCGCTCGGAATCGACCAGGTTTTTGGGGCAACCCAAGGAGACGAATCCTACTTTGGGGGCCTGTTTTGTGTTGGACATCGCTCAATCACTCTTAGGTGGCTCTTATTCAAGGGCGCGGATTTTACCGGAATGGCTAACCAAAAACTATACAACTGGCGTCGCTGGTCCGAACATTCTTTCGCGCCACGGCAAGGCCTGCCCCCGTGCGGCCGTGTGCCTGCCCGGAAAGGACGGGAACGGGCCCGTGGTGGTTTCATTGACGCAGGCTGAACGGGAGAGAATCAAGCCCTTCTTCGAGTAAGCTTGAGTCTGTTAGGCTGAGTCTTGGCACAACGAAAGAGGAGCTGATCATGAAGAGCCGATCCTGGCTGATTGCCGCCACCCTGGTGCTGGCGTCGACCCCCGGCCATGCCGACTGGGCGAAGTTGAAGGAGGCCGCCTCCGAACTCGGTACCGCGGTGAGCGATACCGGCAAGGAGGCGTGGAAGGGGATCACCGATTTTTCCAAGGAGACCTGGGAGTCTGTCTCCAACTGGGGGGCCGAGGCCTACAACAAGGCCGGTGCCTGGACGGCGGAGAGCGCGGCCACCGGCAAGGAGTGGCTGGCGGCCGCCGACAAGAAGCTCGACACCATGCTCGAGCCCAAGACCCCGGAGGAGGCCCGCACCGCCCTCGACACCATGGCCGATACCGCCCTGGTGCGGCTGTTCAACGAGCAGCCCTCTGCCAAGCTGTTGTTTGACAAGGCTTATGGCTATGCGGTGTTCGATTCGCGCAAGTTCTCCCTGATGGTGCACACCAACCAGGGATCCGGGGTGGCGGTCAACCGCGCCAGCGGCAAGCACACCTACATGAAGATGTTCGGCGCCGGCATGGCGGCTGGCTTCGGCGGCAAGTTCTACCAGCAGGTGATGTTGTTCGAGACCAAGCAGACCTTCGACAACTTCGTGAACAAGGGCTGGGAGGCGACCTCGGAGGCGGGGGTGGTGGCCGGCAAGGAGAGCGCCTCCCTCGACTCGGGTTACAACGGGGGCATGGCCATCTACCAGCTTGGGGAGAAGGGGCTGCTGTACGGCGTCAGCGTCACGGGATCCAAATACTGGATCGACGAGGATCTGACTCAATAACCTCAGGATCCGTCGTGATGATGGCCCGTACCCTGCGGGCCATTTTTATGTCTGCCGGGCGGATCCATCCCCTGGCGGTGAGGCTGACCATGGCGGCAGGACCTGCCGTTGCCGTGAGGCTTTTATGGATCCTTCCTGGTTGGCACTCTAATTGCTTAAGGCTTGCCAGTGTCAATGATTTGTCTGGGAAGGGAAGATGGAAATAAGCGCAAGCAGTCTGATGCAAGAGATGCAGGCTCTCAGGGTGGAAGCCGGTGCCACGCCGCTGACCCAGCCCGGTCGTCCGGTCAATTCGGACTTCGGCCAGATGCTCCAGCAGGCCCTCGACAACGTCAACGAGTTGCAGGGCAGCGCCAACGATCTGCGCACCCGGTTCGATCTGGGTGACAAGTCGGTGGATCTCTCCGAGGTGATGATCGCCGGGCAGAAATCCTCCATCGCCTTCGAGGCGACGGTGCAGGTGCGCAACAAGATGGTCGACGCCTACAAGACCATCATGAACATGCCGGTGTAACTCGGGCCCATGGCGACCGAGCATCATAAACATGTCAGCAACAAGGACATAAACCGTGGCTAACGATCCAAACGGCGATCTGCTGATGAACAACGAGGGGGCGGCGGCCCTCGACGAGAACGAGCAGAAGAGCTCGGCGCTGGGCTTCCTGTCCAACACCGATGTGCTGCGCCAGATCACCCTGATCCTGGGGCTGACCATCTGTCTGGCCATCGCCGTCTTCATCCTGCTGTGGGGCAAGGAGCCGGAGATGCGTCCCCTCGGCACCTTCAACACCCAGGAGCTGGTCTCCACCCTCGACTATCTGGATCAGCAGAAGATCCCCTACCAGGTCGACGGCAAGAGCGTGCTGGTCAGTGCCGAAAACTACGCGGACATCCGTCTGCGCCTGACCCGGGCCGGCCTGGCCGGCAGCAGTGAGGTCAGCAACGACGGGGAGGCCATCCTGCTCAAGGACTCCAGCTTCGGCGTCAGCCAGCGCATGGAGAGCGAACGCCTGAAACTGAGCCGCGAGCGCCAGCTGGCGAGCGCCATCGAGCAGTTCCAGAACGTGGCCAAGGCCCAGGTGCTGCTGGCTATCCCGAAAGACAACGTGTTCGCCCGCAACGAGCGCAAGCCGAGCGCTACTGTGGTGCTGAGCCTCAAGGGCAGCGCCCTCGGCCAGGGGGAGGTGGACTCCATCGTCGACATGGTGGCCTCCGCCGTCCACGGTCTGGAGCCGACCCGCGTCACCGTGACCGATCAGAACGGTCGCCTGCTCAACTCCGGCTCCCAGGATCCCCTCTCTGCCCAGACTCGCAAGGAGTTTGCGATGCAGCAGAAGCAGGAGCTGGAATACAAACAAAAAATTGACGCCATCCTGATCCCGGTATTGGGGGCGGACAACTACACCGCCGAGGTGGATCTCTCCCTCGACTTCTCCCAGCAGGAGCAGACCCGCAAGACCTACAACCCGGACCTGCCCGCCGTGCGCTCCGAGATGACGGTGGAGGAGAACAGCGCCAACGGCAGCAACGGCGGCGTGCCCGGCGCCCTCTCCAACCAGCCGCCCGCCGCCTCCAGCATTCCCGAGCAGGCCGCCGGCGGGGAAGGGGGAACCGGCTCTTCCGGCCGTTCCCGCAAGGAGGCGACCCGCAACTTCGAACTGGACACCACCGTGAGCCACATCCGGCGCCAGCAGGGCGGCATCCGCCGCATGACGGTGTCGGTGGCGGTGGACTACAAGGCCGTCCCCGGTGCCGACGGGGCCGTGACCCGGGAGGCCCGCAGCCAGGCCGAACTCGATACCCTGCGCCGTCTGCTGAGCGGCGGCCTGGGTTTCGACGTGACCCGGGGCGATACCCTGGAGGTGGTCGCCATCCCGTTCAACCGTCCGGAGCTGGAAGCCGTCGCCGAGACGCCGCTCTACGAGCAGCCCTGGTTCTGGCGCGCGGTGCGCATCGCCGCCTCGGTGCTGGTCATCATAGTGCTCATCGTCACCGTGGTAAGGCCCATGCTCAAGCGCCTGCTCTACCCGGATGCCAAGCCGGAAGGGGAGCTGGACTTCGACAACCACACCGTGCTGGGTGGGGACGACGAACTGAGCCTGCTGGCGGCCCAGGCCGAGGCCGAACCCGTGTTCGGTCTGCGGGATGGCCAGCTGAAGCTGCCGGATCTGCACCGTGACGAGGACCTGCTCAAGGCCGTGCGCGCCCTGGTAGCAAACGAACCCGACCTGGCCGCTCAGGTCATCAAAGAATGGGTAACGAACCGAGATGCCTGAAGAGAAGAAAACCCAAGTCACCGGTAACGAGATTACCGATACCCAGCGTCAGATCCTGGATCAGATGAGCGGGATGGAGATGGCGGCGGTGCTGATGCTGAGCCTGAGCGAGGAAGATGCCGCCCAGATCTTCCGCCACCTCGAGCCCAAGCAGGTGCAGCGGCTCGGCATGTCCATGGCCTCCATGTCGGATTTCAGTCACGACCGGGTGGCGGCGGTGCATCGTCAATTTATCGACGACATCCAGAAATACACCAACATCGGCATCGGCAGCGAAGACTTCGTGCGCAAGGCCCTGGTGGCGGCGCTCGGGGAGGACAAGGCCAGCAACCTGGTGGATCAGATCATCCTGGGCTCGGGTGCCCGCGGCCTCGACTCCCTCAAGTGGATGGATGCGCGCCAGGTGGCCAGCATCATTCAGAACGAGCACCCGCAGATCCAGACCATAGTCCTCTCCTACCTGGAGCCGGAGCAGTCCGCCGAGATCCTGAGCCAGTTCCCGGAGCAGGTGCGCCTGGATCTGGTGATGCGGATCGCGAACCTGGAAGAGGTGCAACCGGCGGCGCTGCAAGAATTGAACGACATCATGGAGAAACAGTTCGCCGGTGCGGCGGGCGCCCAGGCGGCCAAGATGGGTGGCCTCAAGGCCGCCGCCAACATCATGAACTACCTGGACACCAACATCGAAGGCCAGCTGATGGACTCCATCCGCGAGTCGGACGAGGAGATGAGCCAGCAGATCCAGGATCTGATGTTCGTGTTCGAGAACCTCATCGACGTGGACGATCGCGGCATCCAGACCCTGCTGCGGGAAGTGCCGGGGGATCTGCTGCAACGGGCCCTCAAGGGGTCGGACGACCAGATGCGGGAGAAGGTCTTCAAGAACATGTCCAAGCGGGCCGCCGAGATGCTGGCGGACGACCTGGAGGCCATGGGGCCGATCCGGGTCTCCGAGGTGGAGGCCGCCCAGAAGGAGATCCTCTCCACCGCCCGCCGTCTGGCGGATGCGGGCGAGATCATGCTGGGGGCCGGCGGTGGCGAAGAGTTCCTCTAAGCCATCGGCCATCATATGTGCGATGATGTCGGGCCCTGCATCCGGCTCTCGATAGGAGTGTCTTCGGCACATGAACAACAAGAACAACAAGCTGCGCGGTTACCTCAGGCCCGAGGCTGACGAGGCGCAGATTGAAGCCTGGGGCTGGCCCGAGATGGAGACCGAGGCCGAAGTCGAGACCAACGCCCTGGGGCTGGCCCCGGACTGGTATCGCCAGGAGCAGGCTCCCGAGCTCCCGCCGGATGCCCCTGTGGAGGAGCCCGCCCCCAGCATCACCGCCGAGGAGGTGGAGGCGATTCGCCAGGCCGCCTGGGAGGAGGGCATGCGCGAAGGCCGGGAAGCCGGCTTCGCCAAGGGGCTGGAAGAGGGCAAGCTGGAGGGGCTGCAACAGGGCCATCAGGCGGGTCTGGAGCAGGGCAGGGAAGAAGGGCTCGCCCTGGGCCGGGATCAGGTGGAGCAGGAGGTGGCCCGCTGGCAGGCGCTCGCCACCCGCCTCGCCACGCCGCTCAGCGAACTGGATGGGGCGGTGGAGCAGCAGCTCATCGCCCTGGTGCAACAGCTCGCCCGCGCCCTCATCCGCCATGAGGCGCAAACCTCCCCCACGCTGCTGCTGGAGGCACTCAAGCAGGGGTTGGCCCTGCTCCCTGCCGCCGAGCAGGGGGTCACCCTGATGCTGCACCCGGAGGATGTGACCCGGGTAGAGGCCGCCTTTGGCGCCGAGGAGTGCGCCAGGCGCCACTGGCGGCTGCAAAGCGATCCCACCCTCTCTCCCGGCGATCTGCAACTGGCCACCGAGCTTTCCAGCATCGATCTCACCCTCTCCGGGCGCATCGATCAGCTGCTGCGCAATTTCCTGCGCGACAATGCGGGCTGAGCCGTGGCCTGGCGCTTGAACACCCTGGGTATCTCCCACGATCTATCTTCGGAGGCGACATGACTGCATCCCTGCTCAGCCGGTTGCAAGGCTACCGGGTGCGCGATCAGGCCCCCATACCGCCGGTGGCGGGCAAGCTCACCCGGGTGGTGGGGCTGACCCTGGAGGCCATCGGCTGCCGCGCCGCCATTGGCTCCCTGTGCCGGATCGACACCCAGGATGGGGCCCTGGAGGCCGAGGTGGTGGGCTTCTCCGGCGATCGCCTGTTCCTGATGCCGAGCGAACAGCTCAAGGGGGTCATTCCCGGCGCCCGGGTGGTGCCCGTCACCGAGGATCACGGCATTCCGGTGGGCATGAACCTGCTCGGGCGCGTCATCGACGGCATCGGCCAGCCCCTGGACGGGATGGGCCCCATCATCTCCTCCCAGACGGTGCAGTTCGCCCAGCACCGCATCAACCCGCTGGCCCGCCGCCCCATCCATCAACCCATGGACGTGGGGGTGCGCGCCATCAACGCCGTGCTCACCGTGGGCCAGGGCCAGCGCATGGGGCTGTTCGCCGGCTCCGGCGTCGGCAAGTCCGTGCTGCTCGGCATGATGACCCGGGGCTCGGTGGCGGACGTGGTGGTGGTGGGCCTCATCGGCGAGCGGGGCCGGGAGGTGAAGGAGTTCATCGAGGAGATCCTGGGTGCCGAGGGGCGCGAGCGCGCCGTGGTGGTGGCGGCCCCCGCCGATGCCTCCCCGCTGATGCGGCTCAAGGGGTGCGAGACGGCGCTCGCCATCGCAGAATACTTCCGGGATCAGGGGCTCAACGTGTTGCTGCTGATGGACTCCCTCACCCGTTACGCCCAGGCCCAGCGCGAAATTGCCCTGGCGGTGGGAGAGCCGCCGGCCACCAAGGGCTATCCGCCCTCGGTATTTGCCAAATTGCCGGCGCTGGTGGAGCGGGCCGGCAACGGCAGCGACGGTCAGGGTTCCATCACGGCGTTCTTCACCGTGCTGACGGAGGGGGACGATCTGCAGGACCCCATCGCCGACGCGGCGCGGGCCATCCTCGACGGCCACATCGTGCTGGCGCGGGAGCTGGCGGATGCGGGGCACTACCCGGCCATCGACATCGAGAAGTCCATCAGCCGGGTCATGCCCATGGTCACTTCCCCTGAGCACATGGAGCTGGCGCGCACCTTCAAGCAGTTCTACTCCCTCTACCAGCAGAACCGGGATCTCATCACCATAGGCGCCTACAGCCAGGGATCGGATCCCAGGATCGACCGGGCGATCATCCAGAAACCCTATCTGGATCAGTTCTTGCAACAGAAGATGCGCGAGGTCATTCCCTACGACGAAGGCCTGCAATCCCTGCACATGGTCGCCATGCCATTGATGCGTTGAGCCGATAATGCCGCTGGAGTGCCGAGATGAGTAAAGGATTGGAGTTGCTGGCGACCCGATTGGTGGAGGCCGAGAACCAGGCCGCCATGGCGCTGGCCAAGGCGCAGCAGGACTTGAAGCTGTTTATGGATCAGCAAGAGGCGCTGAATCAGTACCGCCAGATCTACCACCAGCAGTGGACCGACCGCGGTCTGCAGGGGATCAGCCCCCAACAGAACAGCCAGTATCACGCCTTCATCAACAAGCTCGAGAATGCGGCCACCCAGCAGTACCAGGGGGTGCTTCAGGTGCGCGAGGCGCTGGCCCAGTGCCGTACCCAGTGGCTCGAGGCCCAACAGCGGCGCAAGGCGGTGGAGCTGCTGCTGGAGAAGAAGGCGGACAAGGTGCGCCAGAAGGCCCAGCGCCAGGAGCAGAAGATGCTGGACGATTACGCCATCCAGCGTCGGTACCACCAATCTGGCCTGTAATTTGCTTTCCATAGTCTGAACGGGCACGTGGCCTACCCCGCTGCTCGTGCTGTCATCACCGAATCGTCGCCAGGGATCCCAGCATGATACAGACCCAGTTGATTAAAACGCCCGCTCAGGTGCTTTCCAGCGACAGCAGTGCGTCCTCGGCGCTTCCCATCGGGGGAGTCGAGGGGGGTCAGCTGCCGGTCGATGGCAAGGTTGCCTTCTCCGACGCCATGGTCAGGGCCCAGCTGATGGGCAAGGCCCCCGCCAGTCAGGCCGCGATGACGCCTCAGGTGAGTGACGATATCCCGCAGACGAACGGCGCTGATGCCAAATCTTTGGCGTCTGGCGAGCTGGCTGGCGAGGAGACCCAAGCCGCCAAGGCCTCAGGTGACGAGGCGGCCCTGCCTCCCGACGATTTCCTTCAGCAGTTGCAGGCCTCCCTGCGTCAGGACGTGAGCCTGGTGCACCCCGCCGTGCCTCCTTCACCTCAGGGAGAGAGTGTGCCCGTCGACGGCAATGACTTGCCGCCCGAGTCGCAGCCGCTGGTCGAGTCCCGTGCCCTGTCCGGGCCCGGTGCCGAAGGCAAGGGCGTTACCGCAAAGCCTGCACCGATGCCGCCGAGCGGCCCTGTGCCGGGCAGCGCAGGACTGACCGAGCTGGCACAGACCGATCTGGTCCAGACCGTGGCGACGGCGCGTGGCCCGATGCAGAACGCGTTGGCAGAAACCGGCTTGGCACAAACAGATCTGGCACAGACCGGGGCGACAGCCCGTGGCCCGATACAGAGTGGCCAGGCACAGGGCGACGTGACACAAAGCGACCTTGCCAGAGGCGCCCTGGCTCAGACCGGATTCGCAAAGGCTGAGCCAGCACTAGCAGCGGACGGCGAGACGACGCAAACCGCGGTGCGCGGCGATGTCCAGAGCGTGGATAAATCTGCTACGACCGAGGCTGGCGCAAGCAAGGGGGGACAAGGGACCCTGGCAGACGCCCTTGTGGCGAGCGACGCAGAGCTCGGATCCGCCGCTCCCGACCAGATTGCAGAGAAAGGCACGGAGAAGGGTACAGACAAGGCCGCCGACACTGGCGCCACACGGGCCAAGACCGAGGGGCCATCCCCCCTGTCCGGCGCGGAGCGGGCGGCTTTGCTATCAAAAGTGATCCCGAGCCAGGAGGCCGCTGCTGACAAGGGAACCGGCACCGCGGTACACCTCGAAGCCCCAACGGCGCAGGCCGGTGCGGCCAGGTCCTTCGGCGAGGGGCTGGTCAAGGTTGGTCTGGACAGCCAGGTGACAGCCCAGGGTGACGCGCCCAATGCCGCTGGGAACCTGCGCCGTGAGGCCAGCACCCGGGACGGGCTGACGGGCACGACCGGGGACGGCAAGCCCGGCTCGGCTCAGGAGGCATCGGAGAACAAGCCGGTGCAGGCAGCCAGGCTCGAACAGAATACGACCAAGCCGGAACAGAATACGGCTCAGACCGGCAGCCCCAGCCCGGCAGCCGCCCCCGTGAGCACCCCGGAGCCGACGCTGGCGGCGCCGCAACAGATCCTGGCACGCCAGGAGTCCCAGGGGCCCCAGGCCTCTCTGACGGCCTTGTCGGCCGGCATCCAGCAGATGGAGTCGGCCCCCGCGATGGTCAAGGTTGCCGCCGAGTTCAAGAAGAGCGATATGAAGGGGTCCCTGGACGACGTAGGCAAGCCTGGCGGGGTTGAGACCAAGGGGGCGGGACAGACCGACGCCACGGCCTCCCTGCCGCCTGCCCAGACGGCGGCTGGCGAGAGCAAGCCCGCGGCCGAGCTCGCCGCACGGCGGGAGCCCCAGAGCCTGCCCCACCTCAAGCTGGCGACCCCGGAGGCGCCGGCCCAGTTGCACCAGAAGGTGAACCTGATGCTGGCGGACAAGCTGCAACAGGCGGAGATCCAGCTAGACCCCCTGGGCCTTGGCAAGATGAAGATCCAGATCCAGATTGATGCCTCCAGCCAGGCCAACGTCCACTTCGTGGTGCAGCATGGCCAGACCCGGGAGATGCTGGAGCAGGCCATGCCGCGGCTGAGGGAGATGCTGGCGGGACAGGGGATCCAGCTCGGCCAGACCCAGGTGCAGCAGCAGTCGCAACAGCAGGCACAGCAGCAATCCCAGGGCCAGTCAGCCTTCGGCGGTCAGGGTCAGCAGGGGGGGCGCGGCTTCGGTGGCGGCGAGCAGGCGGGGGGCGAGGGCGGGTCCCGCACCCTGAGCCTGCTGGTGGAATCGGCAAACGATGCCGGGATCGATTTCTATGCTTGATGCATTCATAAGTAAGTTTATGATACCGAACAAGTTTAAGACTAGGGTGGACAAGGGATGGCAGAGGATAACGAGCTGACGCTGAAAGACCCGGCGGCGGCCAAGAAAAAGAAGTTGATCATGATACTCGCCCTGGTTGTCGTCCTGCTGGGCGGCGGCGGGGCCGGCGCCTGGTTCATGTTCGCCGGCTCGGATACACCGCCGGCCGAGCAGGCCGAGGCCAAGCCTGAGGCCAACACGCCCCAGCCCTCGCTCTATGTGGGCATGCCGCGCCCCTTCGTGTTCAACGTGGCGGGCAGCCAGCGGGATCGGCTGGTGCAGATCAAGATCCAGCTGATGGTGCGGGGGGCCCCCGACGAGACCCTGGCCAAACAGAATATTCCCCTGATCGAAGGCACCCTGCTGCGGGTCTTCAGCGCGGCGACCGCCGAACAGCTGATGACCTTCGAAGGCAAGGAGAAGCTGCGACAGGACTCGCTGGAAGAGTGTCGCCGGGTGCTGAATGACCTGGTCTCTTCCCCCGTAATCGAACAAGTGCTGTTTACCGGCTTTGTCATGCAATAAAAGGTGAAGCGTGAGCGATTTGTTAAGTCAGGACGAAATTGATGCCCTGCTGCACGGTGTCGATGATGTCGAAGAGGAAGAGTTAGGGCCTGCCGGGGATCCCGGCATCACCCAGTTCGACTTTTCTTCCCAGGACCGCATCGTCCGTGGCCGCATGCCGACCCTGGAGCTGGTGAACGAACGCTTCGCCCGCCACATGCGCATCAGCCTGTTCAACATGATGCGGCGCACCGCGGAGGTGTCGATCAACGGCGTGCAGATGCTGAAGTTCGGCGAGTACGTGCACACCCTGTTCGTGCCGACCAGCCTGAACATGGTGCGCTTCCGCCCCTTGAAGGGCACGGCGCTCATCACCATGGAGGCCCGCCTCGTCTTCATCCTGGTGGAGAACTTCTTCGGCGGTGACGGCCGTTACCACGCCAAGATCGAGGGGCGCGAGTTCACCCCCACCGAGCGGCGCATCATCCAGATGCTGCTCAAGCTGGTGTTCGAGGACTACAAGGATGCCTGGGCGCCGGTGATGGACGTGGGCTTCGAGTACCTCGACTCCGAGGTGAATCCGGCCATGGCGAACATCGTCAGCCCCACCGAGGTGATAGTGGTGAGCTCCTTCCACATCGAGCTGGACGGCGGTGGCGGCGATTTTCACGTGGCCATGCCCTACTCCATGCTGGAGCCCATCCGCGAGTTGCTCGATGCCGGGGTGCAGAGCGACAAGGGCGACACCGACGTGCGCTGGAGCAAGGCCCTGCGCGACGAGATCATGGACGTCAAGGTGGAGCTGAGGGCCAAGCTGCTGGAGACCGAGCTCTCCCTGCGGGAGCTGATGGAGCTGAGGCCCGGCGACATCATTCCGGTGGAGATGCCGGAGAACCTGCTGGTCTTCGTGGAGGACCTGCCCACCTTCCACGCCAAGATGGGGCGTACCAAGGAGAACGTGGCGCTCAAGATAGTCGACAAGATCAAGCGCCCTGACGGGGTCAAGACAGAGATGCATCTGGTGACCCGGGGGGGCGTGCGCATCGATGGCGAGGCCGAGCTGGAAGAGCTCGAACGCAGCATAGCGGACAAACACCCCTGAATTGATCCTCCCCGAGGGGAGCTTGCAACACTGAGGAATTGAAGATGAGCGGAACCGATGACGAGCAGGATTTGATGGCTGACGCCTGGGCGGCCGCGCTGGAGGAGCAGGTCACGGCCGAGGCCAAGCCCGCCCCCCTGGAAGAGCTCAAGGACGAAGCCCCCATCAGCGCCGAGGAGCGGCGCAAGCTGGACACCATACTGGACATCCCGGTGACCATCGCCATGGAGGTGGGACGCAGCCAGATCAGCATCCGCAACCTGCTGCAACTGAACCAGGGTTCTGTCGTGGAGCTCGACCGGGTGGCGGGCGAGCCGCTGGATGTGCTGGTCAACGGCACCCTGATCGCCCACGGCGAGGTGGTGGTGGTGAACGACAAGTTCGGCATCAGGCTGACTGATGTCATCAGCCAGATCGAGAGGATCAAGAAACTCAAATGACCAGACCCATTGCGTTGACCGATGTCATCATCGATCAGGCCGAGAGGATCAAGAAGCTCAAATGATCCGCGCTTTCCCGTTACTGCTGTTGTCCCTGCCCGCCCTGGCCAACCCGGGGACGGGCGCCAACCCTCCCAGCATCACCTCCTGGCTGCTCTCCAGCCTGATGGTGATCGGCCTCATCCTGGTGCTGGGCTTCCTGCTCAAGAAGAGCAAACTCACCCAGGTGATGGGCGGGGGCCAGATGAAGGTCATCGCCACCCTGCCGCTCGGCTACAAGGAGAAGCTGATGGTGGTCAAGGTGGGGGAGCAGCAGCTGCTCATCGGGGTGACGCCGCAGCAGGTCAACTTCCTCTATCGTCTGGAGACGCCGCTGGACGAGAGCCAGCCCCAGGCCTTCTCCCAGCAGCTCGGCAAATTGATGGGCAAGCATGAAAAACGTTAACTGGACTGGATGGCTGGCCCTGATCTCCCTGCTGCTGTCGCCCCTGGCGATGGCCCAGGACGGCATGTCGGCCCTCACCGTCAAGACCATGGCGGATGGCAGTCAGGAGTACAGCCTGACCCTGCAGGTGCTGGCGCTCATGACCGCGCTCTCCTTCCTGCCGGCCATGGTCATCATGATGACCTCCTTCACCCGTATCATAGTGGTGCTCGGGATCCTCAGACAGGCCATCGGCCTGCAGCAGAGCCCCTCCAACCAGGTGCTGATCGGCATCGCGCTCTTCATGTCCTTCTTCATCATGTCGCCTGTGCTGGATCGCATCAACGACGAGGCGCTGCAGCCCTACCTGGCCGAGACCATAGGGGCCAAGGAGGCCCTGGAGAAGGCGGAGCTGCCCATCCACCAGTTCATGCTGGCCCAGACCCGGGTCAAGGATCTCAATACCTTCATGGAGATAGCGAACGTCCAGGTGGCGCAACCCGAGGAGGTGCCCCTGCGGGTGCTGATCCCGGCCTTCGTCACCAGCGAGCTCAAGACCGCCTTCCAGATAGGCTTCATGCTGTTCCTGCCCTTCCTGGTCATCGATCTGGTGGTAGCCAGTATCCTGATGGCCATGGGGATGATGATGCTGTCGCCGATGCTGGTATCGCTCCCCTTCAAGCTGATGCTGTTCGTCATGGTAGACGGCTGGAACCTGATCCTGGGCTCGCTCGCCAACAGCTTCGGGCTGGGTGCAGGCTAAGCCGGTCAATGGAGAGGAGCCGATAGATGAGCCCTGAAACCTTTGTCGACGTCTTTCGCGAGGCGCTCTGGCTGGTGACCATCATGGTCTGCGCCGTGATCCTGCCGAGCCTGATGGTGGGCCTCATCGTCGCCATCTTCCAGGCCGCGACCTCCATCAACGAACAGACTTTAAGCTTCCTGCCCCGCCTGGTGGTGACCCTGCTGGCCCTGGGGGCCGGTGCCCACTGGGGCCTGCAGAGCCTGATGGACTTCTTCTTGCTGATGGTGAGCCAGATCCCCGAGGTGGTGGGGTGAGTCAGGGGGAGGCCGTGGTGGTGCCGGCATCACGCAGCCACGAGGTAGGGGCATGAGCTACACCACGGCGGTGATCATGGAGTGGCTGACCAGCATCCTCTGGCCGCTCGCCCGGGTGAGCAGCCTGCTGATGGTGATGGCGGTGTTTGGCAGCCGGCTGGCCCCAGCCCATATCCGCATCGGTCTGGCGCTCGCCATCACCCTCATCATCGCGCCTCTGCTGCCCCCCATGCCCAAGATTGAGCTCTTCTCCGTCGGCAGCTTCCTGGTGCTCGGCCAGCAGCTGCTCATCGGCATCGCGCTGGGCTTGATGACCCAGTTCCTGCTGGAAACCTTCGTAATGGCGGGTCAGGTCATCGCCATGCAGACCAGCCTAGGCTTCGCCACCCTGGTGGACCCCATGAACGGTCAGTCGGCCCCCGTGGTGGGCCAGTTCTACCTGATGCTGGCGACCCTGGTGTTCCTGGCGGTGGATGGTCACCTGCTGATGTTGCGCATGGTGGTGCTGAGCTTCGAGACCCTGCCGGTGTCGGACAGCGGGCTCACCCTGCCCGCCATCCGCAGCCTGGTGAGCTTCCTCGGGATCATGTACCAGGCCTCATTGGTGATGGCGCTGTCGGCCATCATCGCCCTGCTGCTCATCAACTTCGCGTTCGGGGTCATGACCCGGGCGGCGCCCCAGCTCAACATTTTCAGCATCGGCTTCGCGGTGAGCATGATGTCGGGTCTCTTCATCCTCTGGTTCACCATAGGCGGCTTCATGGGGCACTTCGATGCCCTCTGGGAGCGGGTGCAGGAGACCAGCTGCGAGCTGATCAACGTCCAGTGCCTGGGGGGTCAGCATGGCTGATCTCGTTCGGGGCGATGGCATCGAACAACCGAGTGGTCTGCCATCGTGGCAGGCTGCTGGCGGGATGATCCCCATCGGAGGTCAGCATGGCTGATACCGATCAGGAACGCACAGAACAACCCACGGGCAAACGACTGCAACAGGCCCGGGAAAAAGGGCAGATTGCACGTTCCAAGGAGCTGGGTACCGCCAGCGTCCTGCTGGCGACCGTGTTCGGGCTTCTGATGATCAAGGAGAGCCTGGCCGATGCCATGGTCAAGGTGCTCACCATGGGCTTCACCCTGGACCGGGATCAGGCGTTCGATCCCAACGCCATGGGAGTCATGGTGCCGGCCCTGCTGGGAGAGCTGCTCCAACCCCTGGGGCTGCTGTTTCTGCTGGTGATCATCGCCGCCTTCGTCGGCAATACCCTGCTCGGCGGGATGAACTTCTCCTCCGAGGCCATGCTGCCCAAGTGGAGCAAACTGAGCCCCTTGAGTGGTTTGAAGAGGATGTTCGGGGTGCAGTCCCTGGTGGAACTGGTCAAGTCCATCGCCAAGGTGTTGTTCATCTCCCTGTTCGCCTGGTGGATGCTCTCCAGCCAGTTCAACCACCTGCTCAACCTCTCCCTGGAGGGCTTCCCTGGTGGCATCATAGACGCCCTGGACCTGCTGCTCTGGATGCTGATCATCCTCTGCTGCGCCCTCATTCCCATCGTCGCCATCGACGTGCCGTTCCAGACCTGGAACCACAATCGCCAGCTCAAGATGACCAAGCAGGAGGTCAAGGACGAGTTCAAGGACAGCGAGGGCAAGCCCGAGGTCAAGGGGCGGATCCGCCAGCTGCAGATGCAGATGGCGATGCGCCGCATGATGGGGGACGTGCCCAAGGCGGACGTCATCATCACCAACCCGACCCACTACTCGGTGGCCCTGAAATACGATGCGGGCAAGCCGGGGGCGGCGCCCAAGGTGCTGGCCAAGGGGGTCGACGAGGTGGCAATGAAGATCCGGGAGATAGCGCGCGAGTACGACATCCCCGTGATGTCCTCGCCGCCGCTGACCCGGGCCATCTACCACGCCACCGAGATTGGCCAGGAGATCCCCGAGGGGCTCTTCGCCGCCGTGGCCCAGGTCCTGGCCTATGTCTACCAGCTCAAGAAGTTCCGCCGCGGCCGTGGCCGGCGGCCGACCCCCCTCGCCAAGGATCTGCCCATCCCGCCCGAGTTTCGCAAGTAAGGCGCTGGCTGCTGTCTGGCTTTGTCGCCAGGGGCTGCTCCAAGCTTCCACCTGAGCGTCGTAAGGCGCTGGCTGGAGCCTGACCTGTTCGCCTGGGACCCGTCCCCAATGTTCTCCCGGCTGGGAGACGCCAGCCTCCTTGCCGCCCCAGCCCGGAAAGCCTGCGACGGACTTCTGACAGCATCAAAATAAAACCCATGCAGATCAATGGGTTGAATCATTGGCTTGATATTTGCTTTAATCCGGCATCGGTAGTTGAACATTGAGAAGCACGATGGGATTGAAGGCAGGGCTAGGCCGTTTCAAAGAGTACAGGTGGTTGCTGACCAAGGGGGTCGGGACCCCGCTGCTGGTGCTCGCCTCCCTCGGCATGGTGGTACTCCCCATTCCGCCCCTGATGCTGGATATCCTCTTCTCCTTCAACATCGCCCTCTCCATCGTGGTGCTGCTGGTGGCCGTCTATACCCGCCGGCCCCTGGAATTCGCCGCCTTCCCCACCGTCTTGCTGATAGCGACCCTGCTGCGACTCGCCCTCAACGTGGCCTCCACCCGGGTGGTGCTGCTGGAGGGCCACAACGGCAGCGCGGCGGCCGGCCACGTGATCGAGGCGTTCGGCAACGTGGTGATCGGCGGCAACTATGCGGTGGGCATCATCGTCTTCATGATCCTGATGATCATCAACTTCGTGGTGGTCACCAAGGGGGCGGGGCGGATTTCCGAGGTGAGCGCCCGCTTCACCCTGGACGCCATGCCCGGCAAGCAGATGGCCATCGACGCGGACCTGAACGCCGGCCTCATCAACCAGGAAGAGGCCAAGAAACGCCGTCAGGACGTGACCCAGGAAGCGGACTTCTACGGCTCCATGGACGGTGCCTCCAAGTTCGTGAAGGGGGATGCCATCGCGGGCATCATGATCCTCTTCATCAACATCATCGGCGGCTTTATCATCGGCATGCTGCAACACCAGCTCACCTTCGCCGAGGCGGCCCAGATCTACACCCTGCTCGCCATCGGTGACGGCCTGGTGGCCCAGATCCCCTCGCTGCTGCTCTCCATCGCCGCCGCCATCATAGTGACCCGCCAGAACACGGATCAGGACATGGGCACGGCCGTGCTCGGCCAGCTGTTCGAAAACCCCAAGGCGCTGGTCATCTCCGCCGGCATCCTCTTGATGATGGGCAGCGTGCCCGGCATGCCGCACCTGGCCTTCCTGAGCCTGGGGGCCGTGGCGGCCGCCGGTGCCTGGTGGCTGCTGCGCCGGGAGAAGCAGAACAAGGCGAGGGCGGCGAGCGGCGAACTCCTGCCGGCCCAGGGGGATGCCCCGGTGGAGCAGAAGGATCTGAGCTGGGACGACGTCATGCCGGTGGACATCATCGGCCTGGAGGTGG
This sequence comes from Aeromonas sp. XH, assembly GCF_033348475.1. Taxonomy (NCBI): domain Bacteria; kingdom Pseudomonadati; phylum Pseudomonadota; class Gammaproteobacteria; order Aeromonadales; family Aeromonadaceae; genus Aeromonas; species Aeromonas sp. XH. The sequence continues at coordinate 1,230,366 of NZ_CP137630.1, forward strand.
GCTATCAGCTCATCCCGCTGGTGGACAAGAACCAGGGCGGCGAGCTGCTCAACCGGATCAAGGGGGTGCGCAAGAAGCTCTCCCAGGAGCTCGGTTTCCTGGTGCCTGCGGTGCACATTCGCGACAACCTGGATCTCGCCCCCAACCAGTACCGCATCACCCTCATGGGGGTGAGCACCGGCGAGGCCACCGTCTATCACGACAAGGAGATGGCCATCAACCCGGGCCAGGTGTTCGGCCAGATCCACGGCATCGCCACCCAGGACCCGGCGTTCGGGCTGGAGGCGGTCTGGGTTGCCAAGGAGCAGGTCTCCCAGGCGCAGACTCTGGGCTATACCGTGGTCGATGCGGCCACCGTGGTGGCCACCCACCTGAGCCAGATCCTCTCCAACCACGCCGCCCTGCTGCTTGGCCACGACGAAGTGCAGCAACTGCTGGACATGATAGGGAAACACCAGAGCAAGCTGGTGGAAGGGCTGGTTCCCGAGGTGATCAGCATGGGCAACCTGGTGAAGGTACTGCAAAATCTCCTCAATGAAGGCGTGCCAATTCGCGATATGCGCACTATCCTGCAGACCCTCGTGGAATATGCGCCCCGCAGCCCGGATCCGGAAGTGCTGACCGCGGCCTGCCGCATCGCCCTGCGCAGACTCATCGTGCAGGAGATCGCCGGCCCAGAGCCCGAGCTGCCGGTGATCACCCTGTCACCGGAGTTGGAACGCATATTGCATCAATCCCTGCAGGCAGGTGGGGGAGATGGCGCCGGCATCGAGCCGGGACTGGCGGAGCGGATGCAGCGCTCCCTGGTGGAAGCCACTCAACGACAAGAACTGGAAGGCCAGCCGGCCGTGCTTCTGACATCGGGGATATTGCGCAATACCCTGGCGAAATTTGTCAAGAATGCCATTCCTGGATTACGCGTGCTGTCCTATCAGGAAGTGCCTGACGACAAGCAGATCCGCATCGTCAGTGCGGTGGGACAGGGCTAGTTAGCGGAGATGACGGGTGAAGATTAAGCGGTTTTTTGCCAAAGACATGCGCACGGCGCTGGCCGAGGTCAAGGAGACTCTCGGGCCCGATGCCGTCATCATGTCCAACAAGAAGGTCACCGGTGGGGTGGAGATAGTCGCGGCCGTCGATTACCAGTCCCAGGTGCCGGGGCCCAAAGACGCGCCGGTTCGCCGTCAGTTGAACGAAGAGAGCGTCAATATCTCGTCTGCGGGCAAGCAGATGACGCGTTCGGCGCCGCCCAAGGAACAGAACGAATACTATGCCGATACCCTGGCCGCCCTGCTGGCGCGCCAGCAGAAGCTCAACCCGGCCAACCCCGCGGGCGGCAATGCAGCCCAGGGCCCCAGGTCCGGGAATGGGGCGGGCAGCGGCAATGCTGCGCCGGCCTCCTGGCAGACCAATGGCGGTGCCGGCACCCAGTCCGCCGGGCTGGCCGCGGCCGGCAGCGCCCCCAGAACCCTGGCCGAACAGGGCCAGTGGGGGGCGGCGTCCGAGCCCGCCAAGCCCAAGCCACGTCCGGCCGCCGCGTCCCGTCCTGCCCAGTCCCCCCAGCGGGATCAGGAGATGGAGGGGATGCGCAAGGAGATGGCCAGCATCCGCAAGCTGCTGGAGCACCAGATCTCCGGCCTGATGTGGCAGGAGGTGGAGCGCCGCGAGCCCATGCGCGCCCTGCTCATCAAGGAGCTCAAGAAGATGGGCTTCGACGACGCCTTCGCCGATCAGCTGGCGGGGCTCATCCCCGAGGACATGCCCATCCATCAGGCCATGGCCCAGCTGGCCGAGGTGCTGACGGCCCAGCTCAAGATCAGCGAGGACGAGATCCTGCGTCAGGGCGGCGCCGTGGCCCTGCTCGGCCCGACCGGGGTGGGCAAGACCACCACCATCGCCAAGCTGGCGGCCCGCTTCGCCATGAAATATGGCGCCGAGCAGGTGGCGCTCATCACCACGGACAACTACCGGATCGGCGCCCACGAACAGCTGCAGACCTATGGTCGCATCATGGGCTGCCCGGTGCGCCAGGTGCGGGACGCCGAAGAGCTGGCCAATGCGCTCTACCAGTTCCGCCATCGCCGGCTGGTGCTCATCGACACCGCCGGGGTGGGTCAGCGGGACATCCGCCTGACCGAGCAGCTCGATACCCTGGTGAAGAACGCCAAGGTGCGCATTCGCAGCTATCTGGTCATGTCGGCCACCTCCCAGCGGCGGGTGATGCAGGAGGCGGTGGATCATTTCAGGCGCATTCCGCTCTCCGGCTGCATCCTGACCAAACTCGACGAGAGCCTGAATCTGGGGGAAGTGATCAACGTGTGCATTCAGAACGCCCTGCCCATCAGCTACATCACCGACGGGCAGCGGGTGCCGGAAGATATTCAAGTTGCCAACGCGGCGCTGCTGGTCGGTGCCGCCATGGGGTCGCTGGAGCGGGAAGCAGAGGATCCCTATTTCTGGGGATCGGGTTTCGGCGAGACCGAAGATTCGGAGTTTTATGAGTAACATGTATATGGATCAGGCGAGTGGTCTGCGCAAAATGCGTCAAAACAATCGAGTGAAAGTGATCGCCGTGTCCGGAGGCAAGGGGGGCGTCGGCAAGACCAACGTGACCCTGAACGTGGCGGGAGCCATGGCCGCCCAGGGCAAACGGGTGTTGGTGCTGGATGCCGACCTGGGTCTGGCCAACGTCGACGTCATGCTGGGGCTGCGGGTGCACCGCAACCTCTCCCACGTGCTGGCGGGGGAGTGCACCATAGACGACATCATCGTCGAGGGCCCCTACGGCATGATGATAGTGCCGGCCACCTCGGGCACCCAGTCCATGGTCGAGCTGTCGCCGGTGCAGCACGCCGAGCTCATCCGCGCCTTCGGCGAGATGAAGACCCAGGTGGACGTGCTGCTGGTGGACACGGCGGCGGGGATCTCCGACATGGTGCTGAGCTTCACCCGCGCCGCCCAGGACATCATGGTGGTGGTGTGCGACGAGCCCACCTCCATCACCGATGCCTACGCCCTCATCAAGATCCTCTCCAAGGATCACGGCGTGTTCCGCTTCAAGGTGGTGGCCAACATGGTCCGCTCCCTGCGCGAGGGGCAGGAGCTGTTCGCCAAGCTGACCCGGGTCACCGACCGCTTCCTCGACACCTCCCTGGAACTGGTGGCCTGCGTCCCTTACGACACCAACCTGCGGGCCGCCGTGCGCAAGCAGAAGCTGATCGTCGAGGCGTTTCCGAAATCCCCCGCCTCCCTGGCATTCCGTGCCCTGGCCAACAAGGCGGCGAGCTGGCCCATCCCGAACCAGCCGGGGGGGCACCTCGAATTTTTCCTGGAAAACTTGTTGCAAAAGCCGGTCATAACACAGGAAGACTCCCGTGAATAAAGCCCAAGCATACTTGCGTCATCAGGATTCCTACGTGCTGGTCGAGCGTCACGCTCCGCTGGTCAAGCGGATTGCCCAGCATTTATTGGCTCGCCTGCCAAGCAGTGTCTTGCTGGATGACCTGATCCAGGCAGGTATGATTGGGCTGCTCGAAGCCTCCCGCAATTTTGACGGCAGCAAGGGCGCCAGCTTTGAAACCTATGCCGGCATCCGCATCCGCGGCGCCATGCTCGACGAGATCCGCCGCGGGGACTGGGTGCCCCGCTCGGTGCACCGCAACAGCCGCGCCATCGCCGAGGCGATCGAGAACGTGGAGCAGGCCCATGGCCGCGACGCCAGGGACACCGAGGTGGCCGCCAACATGGGGGTTTCCCTCGGGGAGTATCACGCCATGCTGCAGGATGTCTCCTGCGGCAAGATCATCGGCATCGAGGATCTGGGGGTCAGCGAGGATGTGATAGGGCATCCCGATGACGCCAGCCACGGCGGTTACGACGATCTGGCGGCCGAGCGCTTTCAGGGCGCCTTGGCCGAGCACATCGCCCGACTGCCGGAGCGGGAGGCCCTGGTGCTCTCCCTCTATTACGACGAAGAATTGAACCTGCGCGAGATCGGCGAGGTATTGAGCGTGAGCGAGTCTCGCGTGAGCCAGATCCACAGCCAGGCCATGCACAGACTGCGCGCCCGTCTGCGAGATTGGAATGTATAAGTGACTGTACTGGCTACACTGGAGCGCAACTCTAAGGCATAATCCGCACCATAAAACCTGCGATCTGCATCATGTAAGCGAGCCGTCTTGACGGCTATTTAGGAGGAACTTTGGACAAGAACATGAAAATCCTCATCGTCGATGATTTTTCAACGATGCGCCGGATTATCAAGAACTTGCTGCGTGACCTGGGATACAACAACACCCATGAAGCAGACGATGGCAACACGGCGCTGCCGATGCTCAAGAACGGCGACTTCCAGTTTGTGGTCACCGACTGGAACATGCCGGGCATGCAGGGCATCGACCTGCTCAAGGCCATTCGCCTCGATGACAAACTCAAGCACCTGCCGGTCCTGATGGTGACTGCCGAAGCGAAGCGCGAGCAGATCATCGAAGCCGCCCAGGCAGGGGTCAATGGCTACATCGTCAAGCCGTTCACCGCCGCCACCCTCAAAGAGAAGCTCGACAAAATCTTTGAACGAATCGGCTAAGGAGCGGCAGGGATGAAGGCCAAAACGAGTGCCATGATCTCGCTTGAACAGGCAAGGATGCTGGTTGCCCACCTGGAGCGAGAGGAGTTTGAACAGGCCGACAACATCCTCGCCGATGTGTGTGCCCCCAACGCGGCAGCCCTGTTTGACAAGGTGGGGCAGTTGACCCGCCAGTTGCACAACTCATTGCAAGATTTTCGCCTGGATCCCAGGATCCCCGACCTGGCCACCCATGAGATCCCGGATGCCCGGGAGCGCCTCAGCTATGTCATCGACATGACGGACAAGGCGGCCAACCGCACCATGGATGCGGTGGAGGCCAGTCTCCCCATCGCCGATCGACTCAATGACAACATTCAGCTGGTCATGCCCAATTGGAATGCCCTGATGAGCCGGGATCTGGAGCTGGGTCAATTCAAGGCGCTCTGTCATCAACTGAATGATTTTATTAAGGCTTCGGAAAGCGATGCCGATAAGTTACGACAACTGCTGACGGAGATCCTGATGGCTCAGGATTTCCAGGACTTGACCGGTCAGATGATCCGCAAGGTGATCAAGCTGGTGCAGGAAGTTGAAACAAAGTTGATAGAGATGCTGACCATGTTTGGTGAGGGCGTTATCGATCATTCGGCGCGCAGCCTGCCGGCGAGCGGCATCGAGGCGGAAGGTCCCATCATGAACCCGCAGACGAGGTCCGACGTGGTCAATGGTCAAGATGATGTGGACGATCTGCTGTCTAGCCTGGGATTCTAATGGAGTGACGCATGGCCTTCGAAGTTGATGAAGACATACTGCAAGACTTTTTGGTCGAAGCATCAGAAATATTGGAACAGTTGTCTGAACAACTGGTCGACCTGGAAAAGCGGCCCGATGACAAGAATCTGTTGAATGCCATCTTCCGCGGCTTCCATACCGTCAAGGGGGGGGCTGGCTTCCTCTCCCTGACTGAGCTGGTGGACGTCTGCCACGGCGCCGAGAACCTGTTCGACATGCTGCGCAACGGCAAGCGGACCCTCAGCGCCGAGCTGATGGACGTCATCTTGCAGGCGCTGGACGCCATCAACGTCATGTTTGCCCAGGTGCAGAACCGCGAGGAGATAAGCCCGGCCTCTCCCGACCTGCTGCACGATCTGCACGAGCTGTGCAAGCCCGAGGGGCAGGAGCAGCTGCGCACCGCCAGCGTCGCCGCCCAGTCACAGCCAGAACCCGAGCCTGAGCCCGAGCCGGAGCCGGAGCCCGTCATCGTCGCCCCGAGCGAGCCGGTGGCCGTCAATGGCGGCGGCTCCATCGACGAGATCTCCGCCGACGAATTCGAGCGCCTGCTCGACGAGCTGCACGGGGTCGGCAAGGCCCCGACCGTCTCTGCCGCCCCCGTGCTGAGCGGTTCAGGGGACATCACAGACGACGAGTTCGAGGCGCTGCTCGACCAGCTCCACGGCCAGGGCCAGCACGGTGGTGCCCCCGATCTGACGCCGCTGCAGTCGGTCCAGAAAGAGGTGGACGAGCTCATCGACGACGACGAGTTCGAGCGCCTGCTGGACGAGCTGCACGGCCGTGGCCAGGGGCCCCAGCACAGCATGGCTGCTGCTGCCCCGGCCCCCGAACCCAAGGCGCCTGCCGCCGCCCCCGTGACATCCCCCAAGGCGCCGGTGGCGGCCAAGCCCGCCTCGGAACCCGTTACCGCGCCGGCCAAGGCCGCCCCTGCCAAGCCGGCCGCCCCCGCCGAGAGCGGCGCGGTACAGAGCGACACCACGGTGCGGGTGGACACCAAGACCCTGGACGTCATCATGAACATGGTGGGGGAGCTGGTGCTGGTGCGTAACCGCCTGGTGAGCCTCGGCATCGCCAGCAACGACGAAGAGATGTCCAAGGCGGTGGCCAACCTGGATGTGGTGACCGCCGATCTGCAGGGCGCGGTCATGAAGACCCGCATGCAGCCCATCAAGAAGGTGTTCGGCCGCTTCCCGCGGGTCGTGCGCGATCTGGCCCGCACCCTCAAGAAAGAGATCGAGCTGGTGATGGTGGGGGAGGAGACGGATCTGGACAAGAACCTGGTGGAGGCCCTGGCAGACCCCCTGGTTCACTTGGTGCGCAACTCCTGCGACCACGGCATCGAGATGCCGGACGTGCGCGAGAAGGCGGGCAAGCCCCGTCAGGGCACCATCACCCTGAGCGCCTCCCAGCAGGGGGATCACATCCTGCTCTGCATCGAGGATGACGGTGCCGGCATGGATCCGGAGAAGCTGAAATCCATCGCCATCAGTCGCGGCGTGCTGGATGCCGACAGCGCGGCGCGCATGAGCGACAACGACGCCTACAACCTGATCTTCGCCCCCGGCTTCTCCACCAAGTCCGAGATCTCCGACATCTCCGGCCGCGGCGTCGGCATGGACGTGGTGAAGACCAGCATCGTCAGCCTCAATGGCTCGGTGCACATCGATTCCACCTGGGGCAAGGGCACCCGGCTGGAAATCAAGGTGCCCCTGACCCTGGCCATACTGCCGACCCTGATGGTGGAAGTGGGCCAGCAGACCTTCGCCCTGCCGCTCGGCTGCGTGAACGAGATTTTCCACCTGGACCTGAAGAAGGCCAACGTGGTGGACGGCCAGCTCACCATCATAGTCCGCGACAAGGCTATCCCGCTGTTCTACCTGCACAAGTGGCTGGTGCGTGGCGCCAAGTCTGCGCGCCAGGACACAGGCCACGTGGTCATCGTCCAGATCGGCACCCAGCAGGTGGGCTTCGTCGTGGACAACCTCATCGGCCAGGAAGAGGTGGTGATCAAGCCCCTGGACAACCTGCTGCAGGGGACCCCCGGCATGGCCGGTGCCACCATCACCAGCGACGGCGGCATCGCCCTCATCCTGGATGTGCCCAGCCTGCTCAAGGCCTATGCCCGTCGCCACTGAGCGTCTGGCTCAAGGAGTTAAAAGAATAACAATGGCAGTCAAGGTATTAGTGGTCGACGATTCGAGTTTCTTCCGTCGTCGGGTCAGCGAGATCATCAATCAGGATCCCCTGATGACGGTGATCGACACGGCCCAGAACGGACGGGAGGCGGTAGACAAGGCGCTGCAGTTGCGGCCGGACGTCATCACCATGGACATCGAAATGCCGGTGCTCGACGGCATCAGCGCCGTGCGCGAGATCATGGCCAAGTGTCCGACCCCCATCCTGATGTTCTCCTCCCTCACTCACGAGGGGGCCAAGGCGACCCTGGATGCGCTGGATGCCGGTGCCCTCGATTTTCTGCCCAAGAAATTCGAAGACATCGCCCGGGACAAGGACGAGGCGGTCAGCCTGCTGCAGCAGCGGGTCAAGGAGATCGCCCGCAAGCGTTTCCTGATGACGACCCGGCCCCGGGCGCCCGAGCCTCTGGGGCGGCCCGCTCTCGGCGGTGCCCTGACCCGCCCCACCGAGCGCCAGCCAGAGCCCGTGCGTGCACCGAGCGCCCCCGCCAGCTTCAAGCGCAGCGGCAAGAGCTACCAGCTGGTGGCCATCGGCACCTCCACCGGTGGCCCGGTGGCGCTGCAAAACGTGCTGACCAAGCTGCCGGGCGATTTTCCCCATCCGATCCTGTTAATCCAGCATATGCCGGCCACCTTCACCGCCGCCTTCGCCGCCCGTCTCAACGGCCTGTGCCAGATCGGGGTCAAGGAGGCGGAGGACGGCGACGTGCTGAGGCCTGGCCACGCCTACCTCGCCCCGGGCGGCAAGCAGATGTTGCTGGAAGGGCGCGGGCCCGGTGCCCGCCTTCGCATCATCGAGGGCAACGACAAGGTCAACTACAAGCCCTGCGTCGACATCACCTTCGCCTCGGCCGCCAAGACCTATGGCGACAAGGTGCTGGCCATCGTCTTGACCGGCATGGGGGCGGATGGCCGGGATGGTGCCCGCCTGCTCAAGGAGCAGGGCGCCACCATCTGGGCCCAGGATGAAGCCTCCTGCGTGGTCTATGGCATGCCCCAGGCCGTCGCCAAGGCCGGCATCGCGAGCGAATCCCTGCCGCTGGACAGGGTGGCCCAGCGCATCCTGGTCGAGTTGGGTCGCTGACCATGGGCATGCTCGGCCTGGTGCTGGCGCTGGGGGCGCTCGCCGTCGCCCAGTGGTGGCACGGTGGCAGCCTGCTGACCCTGCTCGACGGCCCGGCCTTCGTCATCGTGGTCGGCGGTACCTGGGGGGCGGTGATCCTGCAAACGCCCCGCAAGTACATGCTGTCCGCCCTCAGGCAGGCGGCCTGGATGCTGTTTCCGCCGCAGCGGGATCTGGTGCATCAGGCCGAGCGTCTGCAGGCCTGGGCCCAGTTTGCGCGCCAGCAGGGCTTGCTCGCGCTGGAGAACCAGGCCGAAGAGGAGCCCGATCCCTTCACCCGCCAGGGGCTCACCATGATAGTGGACGGGGTCCCCATCGAGGATCTGCGCCGCCTGCTGGAGGCGGACATCGACATCGAGCAGGAGCGCAACGAGCATGCTGCCAGGGTGTTCGAGGCCATGGGGGGCTACAGCCCGACCATCGGCATCATAGGGGCCGTGATAGGCCTCATCCAGGCCATGTTCCACCTGGAGGAGCCGGGCACCCTGGGAGCCGGTATCGCCGTCGCCTTCGTCGCCACCATCTACGGGGTCGGCTTTGCCAACCTTCTCTATCTGCCTATCGCGAACCGCCTGCGGGCCTTCCACTACCATTACGGTCTCTATCAGGAGATGACCCTGGAGGGACTGCTGGCCATCGCCCACGGGGAGAACGGCCAGCAGGTTGAACGGCGGCTACGGGCTTATCTGAAAGGGGAATAGCCATGCGCAAGCGCTATCGTTTGCACCTGCAAGGGCGAGAACATCTCGATCGCTGGCTGGTCTCCTACGCCGATTACATGACCCTCATCTTCGCCCTCTTCGTGGTGCTCTACTCCGTGGCCATCGTCAACAAGGAGGAGTACCGCGCCGTCATCGAGGGCATGACCAGGGCATTCAACCAGGTGCCGCGCAGCGATGGCCTGCTGGAGGGGCAGGGCAAGTCCCTGCTCGACCACCCGGTGTCGGCCGCCCCCTCCTTGCTGGAGAGCGAGGCGTCGCCATCTCCCTCGCAGGCCCCCATTACGGGTACGCCAGTTCAGCAAGATGGCACGGCCCTTGCCACGATAGATCTGCAGCTTCAGCAGGCCATGGGCGCCCTAGTCGACGCCGGCGTGGTCAAGCTGGCGAAGGACGACGACTGGCTGACGGTGGAGCTGAGCTCGGGCCTCTTGTTCAACAGCGGCAGCGCCTTCCTCGGCAGCAATGCCGGCCCCGTGCTCGATACGCTTTCAGGTATTCTGAAACCGGCCGATAACTATGTCAGGGTGCGGGGTTACACGGATAACCAGCCGATAAACAACGAGATTTTCCGCTCCAACTGGACGCTGTCCGCCGCCCGAGCCGAGGCGGTGCTCACCGCCCTGGTGGGCAAGGGAATCGCCCCAGAGCGGCTCGCCTACGAGGCCTACGGGGAGTTCTCCCCCTTCGCCGACAACGGCAGCGAGCAGGGACGATTACAGAATCGCAAGGTGGTGGTCGCCATCTCCAGATTCGCCTGGGTGCCGCCAGCCACCGTCAAACCGCTGACGGGGACGCCGGTGCAGGACGAGTTGCAGAGTGTCGACAGTGAAAACGTCAGGGTGGTCACGCTGCCGGGTGGTGGCATACGCATAACAACAAGGCAGGATTGATACAGTGATTGTTTGGACGGTTGCCAATCAGAAGGGTGGAGTCGGTAAAACCACCACGGTCGTCTCCCTGGCGGGCATTCTGGCCCAGCGTGGCCAGCGGGTACTGCTGATCGACACCGATCCCCATGCCTCCCTGACCTCCTATCTCGACTTCGACTCGGACCGGCTGGAGGGCACCCTGTACGAGCTGTTCCAGGCGGCCAAACCCAGTGCGGAGCTGGTCAACCGGATGACCCTCAAGACAAGGTTCGAGAACATCAGCCTGCTGCCCGCGTCCATCACGCTGGCCACCCTGGACCGGGTGATGGGCAACCGGGAGGGGATGGGGCTGGTGCTCAAGCGCGCCCTGCTGCGGGTGCAGGATCAGTTTGACTACGTGCTCATCGACTGCCCGCCCGTGCTGGGGGTGATGATGGTGAACGCGCTGGCGGCCTGCGATCGCATCCTGGTGCCGGTGCAGACCGAGTTCCTGGCCCTGAAGGGGCTGGAGCGGATGATGAAGACCTTCGAGATCATGCAGCGTTCCAAGCGGGAGAAGTTCCGCTACACCGTGATCCCGACCATGTTTGACAAGCGCACCCGGGCCTCCCTGATGACACTGCAGTCCATCAAGGAGCAGTATGGCGAGGCGGTGTGGAATGCGGTCATTCCCATCGACACCAAGTTCCGGGATGCGAGCCTGGTGCACATTCCCCCGTCCATCTATGCGCCGGGCAGCCGCGGCACCTATGCCTATGAGACCCTGCTCAACCATCTCGACGCCCTGGAGCGTCAACGGACCCAGGAGGTGAAGCCATGAGAGAGACCACCCAGGTTCGGGCCATGGACGACTATTTCCACTCCCTGTTGCTGGACGATGCCCTGCTGCGGGAGGATCCGGAGGACGAAGCGCCGGCCCCGGCGCTGCAGCGTCAGCCCGCTGCCTTGCCGGAGGTGACCGCCGCCCCCTATCTGGAGGCTGATGCCAGGCTGGCGCAACTGAGCGAGCTGCTCGCCCAGGTGGGCCAGGTGCAGTTCGAGATGGATGCCCTGAGCCACGAAGAGGTCCATGTCGAGCCATTTCAGCTCGAGGCCGAGGCGGTCGACACCGAGCCAGAGGCGGCCCTGGCGCCGCCCGAGGTCGTGGCGGCGGAGCCCGAACCCGTGGCCCTGGCGGTGGCCGAGCCCGAGCGTGCGCTCGAGACGGCGCCCGCTCCCTCGACCTGGGAGAACCTGGACACCGGCAACGAGTTTCAGGCGCTCTTCTTCGATGTGGCCGGGGTGACCTTCGCGGTGCCCCTGACCGAGCTTGGCGGCATCCATCAGCTGGGGGAGGTGACCTCCCTGTTCGGCCAGCCGGGCTGGTACAAGGGGATCATGACCTCCAGGGAGCAGAAGATGAACGTGGTGGACACGGCCCAGTGGGTCATGCCGGGCCAGCATCTGGCGATGGACGATTACAAATATCTGATTATGCTGGGGGAATCACCCTGGGGACTGGCCTGTCATCAGTTGAAGGGCACCGAACTGCTGCACCGGGATCAGGTGAAGTGGCGCCATCAGGAGGGCAAGCGCCCCTGGCTGGCTGGCATGGTCAAGGAGAAGATGTGCGCCCTGTTGCACGTCAGGGAGCTGCTGGTGCTGCTCGGTCGCGGCGTGAACATCGAAGGGCGCTGACAAGATCGGCACTGCCATGGTTTTATTGCTAATTTTACCCGTTGACGGGTTCATACAAGGATCAAGAAGATGACAGAGAAGCGCAATATCGCACAGAATCTGGCCGAAGACGAAGTGCTGCAGTGGGTGACCTTCCAGTTGGAAAACGAGACCTATGGCATCAACGTGATGCAGGTTCAGGAGGTGTTGCGCTACACCGAGATCGCCCCGGTCCCGGGTGCACCGGACTACGTGCTGGGCATCATCAACCTGCGTGGCAACGTGGTGACCGTCATCGATACCCGCTCCCGTTTCGGCCTGCCGGCCGGTGACGTGAGCGAGAACTCCCGCATCGTCATCATAGAGGCGGAGAAGCAGGTGATCGGCATTATGGTGGACAGCGTGGCCGAGGTGGTCTATCTGCGCTCCTCCGAGATCGATGCCGCCCCGGCGGTGGGCACCGAGGAGAGCGCCAAGTTCATCCAGGGCGTCAGCAACCGCGATGGCCAGCTGCTGATCCTGGTGGATCTCAACAAGCTGCTCTCCGACGAAGAGTGGGACGATATCGGTTCCCTGTAACGGGAGCAGGGCGTGCAAGGCACCAGGCCGGGCGCCTGCGCTCCTTGTCCGTTTACCCTGATAGGAAGGTGATGGTTTGATGATTGAATTTGCAGCCTTGGGGTTGTCCTTGCTCGCACTGGTGCTGGCCCTTTACGGGATCCTGGGTCACCGTCGTCGCCAGCGAGAGTCCGAGGCCAGGGTGGAGGCGCTGCAGGGCCAGCTCGAGAGTCTACGCAAGCAGATGATGGAGCTGCATACCGGTGCCATCGGCATGGGTCAGCGGCTGCAGGCCGCAGAGGGCGCCATGCAGAAGATCCACGACAGCCAGCAGGAGCTGACCCTGCAGGATCCTGAGCGCCGCCTCTACAGCCGGGCCGCCAAGATGGTGGAGCTCGGCGCCGATCTCGACGAGGTGATGAGCGAGTGCGAGTTGCCCCAGGCCGAGGCGGAGCTGCTGATCTCCCTGCGCAAGGGACGGAGCTGACGGATGTGTTGCGGGGAGGCCGAGGCCTCCCCGTTTTCCCTTCCATCCCCGTGCGGTGCCAAGACAGGGGTGGCCGATATTCCTTTGGTATCAAGCCTCTTTGATGGGGCGCGATCTCCCCCACAAATCCTGTTGATTATCGGCATCTTTGAAAAGACGCCTCCGGATCCTGTGTTAATATGCAGGCCGCCTCATTTTCAACGATTAGATCCCCATGCTGCTTCAAGCGAACAATCTGAGCTGCGTACGTGAAGATCGTACCCTGTTTGAACATCTCTCCTTCGCGGTGCGCTCGGGGGATCTGATGCAGATTGAAGGGCCCAACGGGGTGGGCAAGACCAGCCTGCTGCGCCTGCTGACCGGCCTCTCCCAGCCCTTCGCGGGGGAGGTGTGCTGGAACGGGGAGGACATCCGCCGCTGCCGGGACGAGTACCATGCCAACCTGCTCTACCTGGGCCATCAGCCTGGCGTCAAGGCGACCCTGACCCCCCTCGAGAACCTCTCCTTCTACCAGAAGCTGCACGGCACGGCCGGGGGCGAGGTGGATCTGTGGCGGGTGCTGGCCCAGGTCGGCCTGGCCGGTTTCGAGGACTATCCCGCGGGCCAGCTCTCGGCGGGGCAGCAGCGACGGGTGGCCCTGGCCAGGCTCTGGCTGAGCGACCGGCCGGCGCTCTGGATCCTGGACGAGCCCTTCACCGCCATCGACAAGCAGGGGGTCCGGGTGCTGGAGCAGTTGTTCCTGACCCATGCGGACCGGGGGGGCATGGTGGTGCTCACCACCCACCAGGATCTCACCCTGATGCAGGGGCGTCTCAAGACCCTCTCCCTGTCCTCGCTGTTGCAGGAGTAGCCCATGCTGCGCGCCGTCTTCCACCTTATTCACCGCGAACTGCTGATGGCCCTGCGCCAGCGGGCCGACATCTTCAATCCGCTCTGGTTCTTCCTCATCGTCATTACCCTGTTCCCGCTCGGCATCGGGCCCGAGCCCCAGCTGCTGGCCCGCATCGCCCCCGGCATCATCTGGGTGGCGGCCCTGCTGGCGGCCATGCTCTCCCTGGAGCGGCTGTTTCGCGATGACTTCAGCGACGGCGCCCTGGAGCAGATGATGCTGATGCCCCATCCGCTCGGGCTGCTGGCCCTGGCCAAAGTGATCGCTCACTGGTTGCTGACCGGCCTGCCGCTGCTGCTCATCTCCCCGCTGCTGGCCATCCTGCTCTCCCTGGACATGAAGACCTATCTGGCCGTGGTGGCCACCCTGGCCCTCGGCACCCCTGTGCTGAGCCTGCTCGGGGCGGTCGGGGTGGCGCTGACGGCGGGGCTGCGCAAGGGGGGCGTGCTGCTCAGCCTGCTGCTGCTGCCGCTCTATATTCCGGTGCTGATCTTCGCCACCTCCGCCATCGATGCGGCGAGCATGGGGTTGCCCTATGCCGGACAGCTCGCCATCCTGGGGGCCATGCTGGTGGGGGCCGTCACCTTGACCCCCCTGGCCATCTCGGCGGCGCTGCGGGTCAGCGTCAACTGATTAATTTGGTGGGACGTCCTTTTTTGAGGCCGTTTTTTTGGCGATATTGTTGAGATAGATCAAGGGGATGGCGGCTTACTGCTTTCGGGGGATATGATGTTTCCCCCCCGTGGGTATGGTAGGCCTCGCCACTTTAGAATTAATAACTGAAAGGTTCTGTGAGCTATGTGGAAATGGTTGCACCCTTATGCCAAACCCGAGCGTGCCTATGGGCTGGCCGGCACCCTGTTGCCCTGGTTTGCCGTGACAAGCCTGCTCGCCTTCATCATAGGCACTGTCTGGGGGCTGGCTTTTGCCCCCGCTGACTACCAGCAGGGGGACTCTTTCAGGATCATCTATATTCACGTGCCCTCCGCCATCCTCTCCATGGGGGCCTACTCCACCATGGCGGTGGCGGCCTTCATCGGCCTGGTGTGGCAGCTGCGCATGGCGGACATGACGGTGGCGGCCATCGCCCCGGTGGGCGCCGTCTTCACCTTCATCGCCCTCTTTACCGGCGCCGCCTGGGGCAAGCCCATGTGGGGCACCTGGTGGGTGTGGGACGCACGGCTCACCTCGGAGCTCATCCTGCTGTTCCTCTACCTCGGCGTCATCGCCCTCTACAACGCCTTCAGCGACAAGGTGGTGGCGGGCCGCGCCGCCGGCATCCTGGCGCTGGTGGGGGTGATCAACCTGCCCATCATCCACTACTCGGTGGAGTGGTGGAACACCCTGCACCAGGGGGCCACCATCACCAAGTTTGACAAGCCCTCCATCTCGGCCGAGATGCTGTGGCCGCTGCTCATCATGATACTGGCGTTCTCGGCCTTCCTGGGGGCCCTGACCCTGATGCGTTTCAGGAACGAGCTCCTGATGCGGGAGTGGCACCGCCCCTGGGTCGCCGACATCGCCAGCCAGGAGAAGTAAGCATGCACTTTGCCTCGTTCAGTGATTTCATGGCCATGGGGGGCTACGCCTTCTACGTCTGGCTCTCCTTCGGTCTGACCGGGCTCTGCCTGGTCGGCCTCGTCATTTCCACCCGGTTGAAGACCCGCAGCCTGCTCGGCGAACTGCGCAACAAGCAGGCGCGGGAGGCCCGCCGCAAGGCGGCCCAGCAGATGGAGAACACCCTATGAACCCGCGCCGCAAGAAACGCCTCACCATCATACTGACGATCAGCCTGGGCCTCGCCAGCGTGATCGGCCTGGTGCTCTATGCCCTCAGCCAGAACATCGACCTCTTCTACACCCCGAGCGAGCTGGTGGAGGGCAAGGGGCCGGACAAGATCAAGCCCGAAGAGGGGCAGCGCCTGCGCATCGGCGGCCTGGTGGTGCCGGGCTCGGTCGAGCGGGACCCCCAGAGCCTCAAGGTTGCCTTCAAGCTGGTGGACAACGGCGGCCACATGGTGAAGGTGGAGTTTGACGGCATCCTGCCGGACTTGTTCCGGGAAGGGCAGGGGATAGTCGCCCAGGGCAATCTCAAGGATGCCACCACGGTGGCGGCCTTCGAGGTGCTGGCCAAGCACGACGAGAACTACATGCCGCCGGAAGTGGCAGACGCCACCAGCGGCATGCACTTCAAGCCCGAATACACAGAGGCGCAGTTGCAGGGAGCCAAGCAATGATCCCGGAGCTACCCGCGCCCTTCTCCCCGTCTCTCTCCCGTGCACCGGTTCATGCCGCGGCTCGATTGAAAGGAAGCCAGTCATGATCCCTGAACTCGGTCAATTCGCCCTGATCCTGGCCTTTGCCACCGCCCTGCTGCTGGGGAGCTACCCCTTGATCGGGGCCCATCTCGGCCGACTCGGCATGATGTCGGCGGCCCGACCGCTCGCCTACAGCCAGTTCCTGCTGCTGCTGCTGTCGTTCCTCTGCCTCACCTGGGCCTTTATCGACAACGACTTCACCGTGCAGTACGTGGCCACTAACTCCAACAGCCTGCTGCCGCTGGCCTATCGCATCTCGGCGGTGTGGGGGGCCCACGAGGGGTCCCTGCTGCTCTGGGTACTGACCCTGGGGGGCTGGACCGCGGCCGTCGCCCTCTTCAGCCGCCGGCTGCCGCTGGATGCGGTGGCACGGGTGCTGGGGGTGCTCGGCCTCATCTCGGTGGGCTTCACCGCCTTCGTGCTGTTCACCTCGGATCCCTTCACCCGCACCCTGCCGTACTTCCCGGTGGACGGGCGTGACCTCAACCCCCTGCTGCAGGATCCCGGCCTCATCTTCCACCCCCCCATGCTCTACATGGGTTACGTGGGCTTCTCGGTGGCCTTCGCCTTCGCCATCGCCTCCCTGATGACGGGGCGCCTCGACGCCACCTGGGCGCGCTGGTCCCGCCCCTGGACCATGGCGGCCTGGGTCTTCCTGACGCTGGGCATAGTGCTCGGCTCCTGGTGGGCCTATTACGAGCTCGGCTGGGGCGGCTGGTGGTTCTGGGATCCGGTGGAAAACGCCTCCTTCATGCCCTGGCTGGCGGGCACTGCCCTGCTCCATTCCCTGGCGGTGAGCGAGAAGCGCGCCACCTTCAAGGCCTGGACAGTGCTGCTGGCGCTCTCCGCCTTCTCCCTGAGCCTGCTGGGGACCTTCCTGGTGCGCTCCGGCGTGCTGGTGTCCGTCCATGCGTTCGCCTCGGACCCGACCCGGGGCCTCTTCATCCTGGGCTTCCTGCTGGCGGTGATAGGCTCATCCTTGCTGCTGTTTGCCTTCAAGGGCTCCCAAGTGAAGAGCCACGGCAAGCATGAGCTGTGGAGTCGCGAGACCCTGCTCCTTGGCAACAACATCCTGCTGGTGGCGGGCCTGCTCACCGTGCTGCTCGGCACCCTGCTGCCCCTGGTGCACAAGGAGCTGGGGCTCGGCAGCATCTCCATCGGCACCCCCTTCTTCAACCACATCTACAGCTGGCTCATCATCCCGTTCGCCCTGCTGCTGGGGGTGGGCCCCCTGTTCCGCTGGCGCCGTCAGGAGCTGGGGGAGCTCAGGCTCAAGGTGGTGGTCGCCCTGGTGCTGAGCCTGGCCGCCGCCTTCCTGCTGCCCCTCGCCTTCGCGGAAGACTTCAAGCCTTGGGCTGCACTCGGCATCGGTCTGGGCGTCTGGATCATCGTCACCAGCGTGCAGGAGACCTGGGTGCGCGCCACCCACAAGCACGGCTTCGCCACCGGCGTGCGCAGGCTGGGCAATAGCCACTGGGCCATGATCCTGGGCCACGTGGGGCTCGCGGTCAGCATCATCGGCATCGCCTGCACCCAGAACTACAGCATTGAGAAGGACCTGCGGATGCAGGCCGGGGATCGCGTCCAGTTCGCCGATTACGAGTTCGTCTTCACCGGCATCAAGGAGAAGAACGGTCCCAACTACGACGGCTTCAAGGGTGTGCTGGAGGTGCACCGGGACGGCAAGCAGGTGGCCCTGCTCAAGCCCGAGAAGCGGATGTACACCGTGAGCCGCATGCCGATGACCGAGGCGGCCATCGATGCGGGCTTTACCCGGGATCTCTATGCGGCGCTCGGCGAGCAGCTCGACAACGGCGCCTGGGCGGTGCGGATCTACTACAAACCCTTCGTGCGCTGGATCTGGTTCGGCGGCGTCTTCATGGCCATCGGCGGCGTGCTGGCCATGCTGGACAAGCGCTACCGGTTCGGCCGTCGTGACGAGGAGGTCAAGGCATGAACAAGAAGACCTGGCTCTATCTGCTGCCCTTCATCATCTTCCTGCTGGGGGCCCTGTTCCTGTTCAAGGGGCTCTACTCCGATCCCACCAAGCTCGAGTCCGTGATGGTGGACAAGGAGGTGCCCGTGTTCACCCTGCAGGACATCTACGATCTCGGCAAGCAACACGACAGGAGCATCCTCAAGGGACGCCCCATGCTGCTCAACGTCTGGGCCACCTGGTGCCCGACCTGCTACGGGGAGCATACCTACCTCAAGGAGCTGGCGGGGCAGGGGATCTACATCGTCGGCATGAACTACAAGGACGAGCGGGACAAGGCCATCAAGTGGCTGGCGGAGCTCGGCAACCCCTACCAGATCAACCTCTATGATCCGGACGGCATGCTGGGGCTGGATCTCGGTGTTTATGGTGCGCCCGAGACCTTCTTCATCGACAGCCAGGGCATCATCCGCTATCGCCACGTGGGGGACGTCAATCCCGAGATTTGGGCTTCGACCCTCAAACCCATCTATGACGCCATGAAATAAGGGAGCGACCGATGAAAACGCTTATTGCGTCCTTGCTGCTGATGGCGGGACTGTTTGGCGCCGGCCAGGCCAGCGCCGCCATCGATGTCTACACCTTCGACAGCGACGCCCAGGAGCAGACCTTTCGCGAGCTGACCCGTGAGCTGCGCTGCCCCAAGTGCCAGAACCAGGACATCGCCGACTCCAATGCGGGCCTGGCCAAGGACTTGCGGGACAAGACCTACCAGATGGTGCGCGAGGGCAAGGAGAAGCAGGAGGTGGTGGACTACATGGTGGCCCGCTACGGCAACTTCATCCTCTATGATCCCCCCCTGATGGCTTCGACCCTGATCCTCTGGCTCGGCCCCTTGCTGGTCATCGTCATCGGCGCCGTCACCGTGGTGGTGCGCAGCCGCCGTCACGTCCCCGCTACCCTGCAACAGCCTGAAGGCGCCCTGAGCGCAGAAGAGCAGGCAAGGCTATCCGCCCTGCTCAAAGAGGAAGAGAAACCATGACCCCATTCTGGATACTGGGCGCCGCCCTGCTGGTGCTGGCGAGCCTGGCGCTGATCGTGCCGCTCTGGCGCGGCGAAGGACGCCAGAGCATCAGCCGCTCGGCCCTCAACAAGCAGCTCTATCGCCAGCGCCTGCTGGAGATAGGCGAGGAGCGTGAACAGGGGGTGCTGGCCGAGGAGTCGGAGTCCCTGGTGGAGCTGCAGCGCAGCCTGCTGGACGACATCCCCGACGTGGAGCAGACCGCCCGCGGCGGCAAGAGCCTGATCTGGATCCCCGGTGTGCTGGTGCTGGCGGTGGTGAGCGTCGGCCTCTACGCCAAGCTCGGCGCCTGGCAGGAGGTGAGTCGCTGGCAGGATGCCAGCAGCCGGCTGGGAGAGCTCAGCAACCGCATCCTGGTGGAGCGGGACGCCCAGGTGACCGAGCAGGATCTGCTGGACTTCACCCTGGGGCTGCGCACCCGGCTGAAAGAGGAACCGAATGACTATCGCGGCTGGCTGTTGCTGGGGCGTCTGACCCTGGATGGCAATGACCCAGAGATGGCCCGCGAGGCGCTGGAGCGAGCCTATGCCCTGGCGCCCCAGAAGGCGCTGGTGGCGGTGCCCTATGCCCAGGCCCTGATGATGACGGGGGAGGAGGCCAGGGCGGACCAGTTGCTGCAGGCCGTCATCGCCGAGGATCCCGCCAATATCGAGGCGCGCTCCGTTCACGCCTTCATGGCGCTGCAAAAAGAGGATTTCCAGACCGCCCTCGATCGCTGGCAAGCCATGCTGCCGCTGCTGGAGAAAGGGTCGACCCGCCAGGTCATGGTGGAGCGCTCCATCGAGTACGCCCAGCAGCAACTGCGCCAGCGCGGGGTGGCCGTGAGCGCGGCCACCGCCACGCAAACGAGCCAGGCTGCAGCCCAGGCGCAGGAACTGGCGGTGAAGGAGGGGGAGTTCCCCCTGCATATCACCCTGGCCCCCGGCATTCAGCTGCCGGAGGATGCCCATCTGTTCGTGTTTGCGGTGATCCCCAACGGGCCGCCCATGCCCATCGCGGTCAAGCGCATCCCGGCGCCGCAGTTGCCCCTCACCCTGTCCCTGGGTGACGGGGACGCCATGATGGAGGGCAGCAAGCTGGCGGCCCACGCCGAGCTGCAGTTCAAGGCGCGCCTCTCCCGGGGCGGCAACGTCATGAACAAGGAGGGGGCCTTCGAAGGGGTCTCCGTCACCGTGCCGACCAGTACCATTCCCACAGCGCCGATTGACATCCGCATTGATCACGCCCTCTAATACATCTTTGGCCCGCCCCTGGAGGGGCGGGTCACCTGTATAATCCATACCAATACCCAATAAAAAAGCTTAGGACTTTCATATGTATCTGCGTTCAGGAGCATTGGCAGTGGCATTGCTGCTTGGGGGCTGTGCGGGTGGCCCTCCCAAGCCGGGCCCAGAGAGCCTGGATCTCAACGAGACCCCCAGCCGCCCCGAGGCGACCAGCACGGCCAGCGACCCCCGTGACCCCTTCCAGGGGGCGAACCGGGCCATGTGGGCCGTCAACTACGACGTGCTGGAGCCCTATGTGGCCCGCCCCGTGGTACACGGTTATGCCCGCTATGTCCCGCAGGGGGTGCAGGACGGCATCGCGAACTTCGTGGATAACTTCGACGAGCCGAGCAGCATGGTCAACCACCTGCTGGTGGGGGACTTGAAGGGGGCGGGGACCAACCTGGGCCGCTTCACCCTCAACACCACAGTGGGCCTGCTGGGCATCTTCGACGTGGCCAGGCATGCGGGTCTCGAGCGCAACATGCTGGAGATGGATACGGTGCTCGGCAAGGCCGACATCGGGGATGGCGCCTACATCATGGTGCCCGTCTACGGCCCGACCACCACCCGGGAGCTGGTGGGGGATACCATCGATACCGTCTACTTCCCCTATGCCCTGCTGACTTTCCCACTGCGGGTGGTGCACTGGGCGCTGGACGGCCTGGGCACCCGGGCCAAGCTCATCGATCAGGAGCGGATCATCGACAACGCCCTGGATCCCTATGCGCTGACCAAGGACTTCTACCTGCAGTACAACGATGGCAAGGTGACGGGGCGCAAGCCCGAGCTTCAGCAGCAGAAGTCACAGCCACAGGACGACGGCAGCCTGGACGACTACATGGACGAGATAGACCAGTAAGCACGGTCATCTTCCATAAGGCGCCCGCGGGCGCCTTTTTCATGGGCGAGAAACGCCGTCCATAAAAAAACGCCCCGCAAGTGCGGGGCGTTTTGGCAAGAAAGGCTTATCAGGCAGCCAGGTTCTTGGCCACGAATTCCCAGTTGACCAGGGCCCAGAAGGTTTCCATGTACTTCGGACGCAGGTTGCGGAAATCGATGTAGTAGGCGTGCTCCCACAGGTCGACGGTCAGCAGCGGGGTGGTCCCGGCTTCGGTCAGCGGGCAGCCGGCGTTGGAGGTGTTGACGATGGCCAGGGAGCCGTCAGCCTTCTTCACCAGCCAGGTCCAGCTGGAGCCGAAGTTGCCGATGGCAGACTTGGTGAACGCATCCTTGAACTCGGTGAAGGAGCCGAAGGCCTTGGTGATGGCATCGGCCAGGGCGCCAGTGGGTTCGCCACCGCCGTTCGGGGAGAGGCAGTGCCAGTAGAAGGTGTGGTTCCAGATCTGGGCGGCGTTGTTGAAGATGCCACCAGTGGAGGTCTTGATGATCTCTTCCAGAGACTTGCCTTCAAACTCGGTACCCGGCACCAGGTTGTTCAGGTTGACCACGTAGGTGTTGTGGTGCTTGCCATGGTGGTATTCCAGGGTCTCCTGGGAGATGTGCGGTTCCAGAGCGTTGATTGCATAGGGCAGAGCGGGAAGTTCGAATGCCATTTTCTACTCTCCATTGGCTGGACCGTGCGAAGGCGACGGTTGCAAGACATTGCGTACTCTTTTCTGTCTCGAAAAGAATTGTTCTTGAAGTGATGGGGCCTGGCGGCCCAAAGCCCGTCGATTGTAGCAGCATCAAAGATGGGCGAACAACTCTTGATTCTCGCCATGATCCGGATCAAGCTGCGGCGTATTGGCGCATGACTTCTTTCGTTCTGAACGGTTTGCCAGTTTGTGGTCTGCCCGGATTGCAGTAGAATGGCCGCCGAAATCGCTCCAGTGAGGCATTTATGGAAACTATCGAAAAGATCAAACAGCAGCTGGCTGAGAATCCCATCATCCTGTACATGAAGGGATCCCCCAAGCTACCCAGCTGCGGTTTCTCTGCCCAGGCCTCCCAGGCCCTGATGTCCTGCGGCGAGCCCTTCGCCTACGTCGACATCCTGCAAAACCCGGACATCCGCGCCGAGCTGCCGAAATTCGCCAACTGGCCCACCTTCCCGCAGCTGTGGGTCGAGGGCGAGCTGGTCGGCGGCTGCGACATCATGATCGAGATGTTCCAGGCTGGTGAGCTGCAGACCCTGATCAAGGAAGTGGCCGCCAAGCACAAGCAGGACGATGCTGCCGCCGAATAAGGCCCCATCCGTACCATGCAAAAAGGGGAGCCACTGGCTCCCCTTTTCTTTGTGCCCTAGGCGGCATCAGGCGATGCGCTCGAGGCGCGCCATGTAGAAGCCGTCGAAGCCGGTGGCGGCCGGGCTCACGGTGTGATCCTCCAGCAGACGGAAGTGCGCGTTGGCGGCGAGGAACTTGTCCACCTGCTGGCGGTTCTCCTCGGGCAGGATGGAACAGGTCGCGTAGACCAGCAGGCCGCCCACCTTCACCATCTGGCTGTAACGTTGCAGAATTTCTTCTTGCAGGGCGACCAGCACCGGCAGACGCTCGGCGGTGTCGCGCCACTTGGCATCCGGGTTGCGCTTGAGCACGCCCAGGCCAGAGCAGGGCACGTCCAGCAGCACGCGATCCGCGCTCTCCTTGAGGCGCTTGACGGTCTTGCTGGTGGTGATGACCCGGGTCTCCACGTTGTGGGCACCGGCACGGCGGGCGCGCTGCTTGAGGTTCTCCAGCTTCCACTCTTCCACGTCCATGGCCAGCAGGCGGCCCTTGCCCTGCATCATGGCGGCCAGGTGCAGGGTCTTGCCGCCGGCACCGGCGCAGGCATCGATGACGCGCATGCCGGGCGCCACGTCCAGGGCCGCGGCCACCAGCTGGGAGCCGGCGTCCTGCTGCTCGAAGCAGCCGTCGGCGAAGGCCTGGGTGCGGAACAGGGCGGCATCCGAAGTGACCTGCAGGGCGGTTTCCACCCCCTCGACGGGCACTGTGGTGACATGCTCCTTGGCCAGCATGGCTTGCAGCTCGTCCCGGGTGCACTTGAGGGTGTTGACCCGCAGGTAGCGCTTGGGCATCCAGGCCAGGGCGGCGCGTTCGGCAGGCCAGGCCTCACCCAGCTGCTCGCTGCCGAGTTTTTCCAGCCAGGCGGGGCAGCCATCCATCAGCACCGGGTTCTTCTTGGCCTCGGTCAGGCGGCGACGGAACGCCTCTTCGTTGAAGCGATCCAGGGTCGGATGGTTGGGCTGGTCTATCTTGTGGAAGGCGTGCCAGCTGTGCAGCAGCGGCCAGACGTTCTTCTCGGCCTGACGGACCTGAATGCCGGTGAGGAAGCAGTAGAGGCTGAGGCGACGCAGCAGGTCGCCGGTGACCAGGGCAATCCTTGCCTGTTCTTGCGGCTTGAGTTCGATGCCGGAGAAGTGACGGGCATAAGCGCGGTCGAGGGTGAGACCCTGACCCAGCACATCGTCAACGATGGCAACGACCAGATCCCCGAAACGGGGCAACAGTGGGGACTTGAGCATGAGATTAACCTTGGCCAAAGAAAGGGTGAACCGGCCCCGTCGGAGAGGGGTTCTGAAACGGACAAATCCGCGCCATGATAGGGGCTAGTCTGCATTGGTGCAACCTTCCCCATACGGGGAATGTACAGAGGATGGTGCTGGACTAATCGGACCAGCAGGCAAATGATGCCGTGGCAGTTCAGGCGAACGCATTTAAAAAGGAATAAAAAGATGCAGTTGATGAAATATTCTCCGCTGGCGTTGCTGGTGGCCGGTCTGATGACCTCCAGCGGCCTGGCCGCCAGGGAGTGGAATACGGTGGCGGCACGGGCCACCGCCGCCGATGGCTATGAGGTGCGGGCCAACCAGTACCGCATCGTGACCGTGTCCACCGACTATCTGGCCGAGCTGAAGGCAGGCAAGCGCCAGCTGACCCTGCCTCTGCCGGACGGCCAGGAGGTGACCTTCAGCCTGCAACCCTATGATCTGCTGCCGGCGGACCTCGCCGCCAAGTACCCCGGGATCCGGACCTTCAAGGGACACGACGAAGCGAACCCGGTCGAGACCGGGCGCGTCGATCTCGGTCCCCAGGGCTTCCACGCCATGTTCAGCCACCAGGGCAAGATGGTGTTCGTCGACCCTCTTCGCAATGGCGAGGGCTACGCGGTCTATTACCAGCAGGACGCCCACAGCCGGCTGGAAGAGGAAGCTGACAAGGTTATCGGTGGCGAGGCCAAAAAGCTGGCCCGCCAGGTGCTGGTGGATGGCAACGAGCGCAAACGCTATGTCATCGCCATCTCGGCGGCGGGGGAGTACACCCAGTATCACGGCGGTACCGTCGAGGCCGGTCTTGGCGCCATCACCACACTGCTCAACCGGGTCAACGAGGTGTACCAGCGTGACGTGGCGGCCGAGTTCCAGCTGGCCAGCGGCAACGACACCATCATCTTCACCGACGCGGCCACGGATCCCTTCTTCAACGGGGATGATCCCTCCGGCTCTGGCCTGAACGACGTCGACGTCAACATGCAGGTGCAGGCCGTGGCGCAGACCCTGGGGCTGGGCGCCTTCGACATCGGCCACGTGGTCAACACCGGGGGCGGCGGCCTGGCGGGCCTGGGCGTGCTCTGTACCGGCGAGAAATCGGCGGGGATGACGGGCTCCCCCAACCCGGTGGGAGATGCCTTCTTCATCGACTACGTGGCCCACGAGATCGGTCACCAGTTCGGCGCCGAGCACACCTTCAACGGCACCACAGGCAGTTGCGGCGGTGGCAACCGGGAGCCCAGCCAGGCCTGGGAGCCCGGCAGCGGTAGCTCCATCATGGCCTATGCGGGGATCTGCGGGGAGGAGAACCTGCAGGCCAACAGCCTGCCCTATTTCCACAGCAAGTCCATCGAGCAGATGCGGGCCCACATGGCCACCGTACCCAGTTGTGGTACCAGCCAGACGCTCGTCAACAACGCGCCCCAGGTGGCGGCGGGCAGCGACCATGTGATCCCGGCCAACACCCCCTTCGTGCTCAAGGGGGCAGGCACCGATCTGGACAACGACGCCCTGAGTTACACCTGGGAGCAGATCGATCTCGGCACCGAGTCCTTCAGCGTCGCCAGCATGGTGGACGACGGCAGTCGCCCGCTGTTCCCCTTCGTGGCGCCGACCAGCGTGCCGGAACGTACCCTGCCAAGCTTGCCTTCCCTGCTCACCAACACCCTGGCGAAGGGAGAGGCCTGGCCCACCACCAACCGGGATCTCAACTTCCGCCTCACGGCACGGGATGGCAAGGGGGGGGTCAGCAGCGACGACATGAAGGTGCAGGTGGTCGACACCGGCAAGGCCTTTGCCCTGACCAGCCCGCTGGTGACCCCGCTGGCGGCCGGCCAGACGCAGACCATCGGCTGGGAAGTGGCCGGCACCAATGTGGCGCCCATCAACTGTAGCAAGGTGGATCTCTACATGACCCGGGACGAGGGGGTGAACTGGACCCTGCTCGCCGGCGGCCAGCCCAACTCGGGATCGGCGAGCGTCGCCATTCCGGCGGGCAAGGACGGCACCGCCAGATTGAAGGTGGCCTGCAGCAACAACCTCTTCTTCGCCATCAGCCCCCTCAAGCTGTCGGTGACCCAGCGCGTGGAAGGCGGCGGTGGCGGCGGCGGTGCCCTCGGCATCTGGACCCTGGTGCTGGCCCTGCTGGGCTGGCGGCGGAGGCGGGCATGAGGCTGCTCGGCACGCTGCTGCTCGCCCTGCTCGGCGGTTGTCAGGCCGATGCCGATACCCTGGCACAGGCCATCGACGACAGCCTCGCCAGGCAGGACTACCGGTTGATCGTGCGGGCCGGGCGCGGCGAGGTGGCGCCCGGCATCGCGGCGGAGCAGCAGGTCTCGGCCAAGGCGCGCTGCGGTGTGCGCTACCTCGACGGCTTCGGCGATGTCATCAAGCCGGAGCAGAAGGAGGCCCTCGCCAGGCTGAGCGCCTATGCGGCGCAGTACAACCAGCGCATGCTGGCCCATTGCCCGCCGGTTGACGGCAAGCCATAGGCAGGCGGCAGCCAGTTGGCAGAAACAGGGAGGCATGAGCCTCCCTTTCTTTTTTTGCACGGCCATTTGGCCGCTCCGAGGCTTGTACCCATGGCGTGCTCGTCGCACAATGCCTCCACCGATCGCCGCACGGGCGGCAGAGAAAGAGAGAAGGAAAATCAAGATGATGGATGTGGCTGATCTGCGTCGTGAATACACCCGGGGCGGACTGCACCGGGCCGATCTGCCGGCCGAGCCCCTCGCCCTGTTCGAGAAGTGGCTGGCCCAGGCGTGCGAGGCCAAGCTGACCGACCCCACCGCCATGGTGGTGGGCACAGTGGACGCAGACGGCCAGCCCTGGCAGCGCACCGTGCTGCTCAAGCACTACGATGCCGAGGGCATGGTGTTCTACACCAACATGGGCAGCCGCAAGGCGCGCCAGTTGGAGGACAATCCCCGCATCAGCCTGCTCTTCCCCTGGCACACCCTGGACCGCCAGGTGCACGTCACCGGCCGGGTTGAGAAGATGAGCACCTTCGAGGTGATGAAGTACTTCCACAGCCGCCCCAAGGACAGCCAGATCGCGGCCTGGGTCTCCCAGCAGTCGACCCGCATCTCGACCCGTGGCGTGCTGGAGGCCAAGTTCCTCGAACTCAAGCAGAAATTTGCCAAGGGCGAGGTGCCGCTGCCGAGCTTCTGGGGCGGTTTCCGGGTGCGCATCGACACCGTCGAGTTCTGGCAGGGGGGTGAGCATCGCCTGCACGATCGCTTCTACTACACCCGAGAGGGGGACTGCTGGCACATCGAGCGTCTGGCCCCCTGATGAACCTTGCCAGGCTCTCCCTGCAAGGGCGGTTGTGTATTGGTGAGCGCGGTTGAGCGCAGGATCCGTGGGCGTCGCTCGGTAATGGTCACGGTTTCTTCCCGTGTCAGCATCCTGTTGTCGCAGGAGGGTACATGGATCTGTTGATAGAGGGGAGGCTCTGGCAGCCCCGCTGGCAAGGTGTGTTGCAGGCCTGGCAGCGGCAGGGGAACCGCTGGTGGCTGCTGCTCGGCAAGGGGGAGGGGCAGGCGGTGGGGGCTCCCTGGGCGGCCTGCCCGCCAAATGGCATTCTCCGTGCCCGGGACCTGCTCGCCGCCTGGCTCGAGGCGGATGCCGCCCCCCTCATGACCGGGGAGCCGATCCGGCAGATCCTGATCGCCGGCTCCGGCGCCCTGCTGACCCTGGCGAAGGAGAGCGGCCTGATCACCCTGGGACCGAGGGGGGCTGACCAGACCCTTGGCGCCGATGAGGATCTGGCCAGCGCGCTGCAAGCGCTGCTCGCCCGGCGCCTGACCACGCCGGTGCTGCGCGAAACCGGCGGGCAGGACGCATTGGTGCTGCGCCCCCTCGCGCCTGCCGATGAGAGCGCCATCCAGCACTATTGCTCGGACGAGGCGCTCGCCCGCTACACCCTTAACATCCCCCATCCCTATCCCGACGGGGCGGCCAGGGACTGGCTCGCCATGAGCGGGCGCAAGGCGGCCCTCGGGCTGGGGCGAACCTGGGCCCTGACCCTGCCGCAGGGGCGCGAAGACGAGCCCGCTCCCCTGGTCGGCACCATCTCCCTGCACTGGCACGGGGAGCTGGCCTGGTGGGTGGGCGTGCCCTGGCAGAACCGGGGGCTGGCCACGCGCGCCGGGTTGCTGATCAGGGCGTTCGCGTTCGACCGGCTCCACCTAGCTGCCCTGACCGCCCGCCACCTGCCGGGCAACCTCGCCTCCACCCGGGTGATGGCCAAGCTCGGCATGCGCCACTGCGGGCGGTGGCCCGACTCGGCTCGCCAGCCCCTGGTACTCGATCACTGGCGACTGGACAGGGAGCCCTCCCTGTCGGCGGCCAGGACGCATTCTCGCCCCTTTTCCTGAGTCCGTCCTCCCATTTTCAGACAAAGGCACTCAAGCCGGATGCCACTTCTGTGGAATAATGGCCGCCCTGCTGTACGAGGAGTAACCCTGTATGTTGAGAACCGAGCGTCCCGGCGACATGCTGCCAGTCTATGAGCTGGTGAGCGCCGCCTTTGGCCGTCCCGACGAGGCCGAACTGGTCAACCGCCTGCGCGAGTGTGGGGCTGCCGTGGTCACCATGGTCGAAGAGGAAGAGTACGAGTTCATGGGGCACCTGATGCTGAGCCCGATCACCATTGACGGGCAGGAAGGACCCTGGCTCGGACTGGCTCCCGTGGCCGTCCATCCCGACTGGCAGGGGCAAGGCATCGGCTCGGACCTGGTGCGGGAGGGGCTGGATACCGCCCTGGAGATGGACTGGAAGGCGGTGGTGGTGCTCGGCGATCCCGCCTACTACGGCCGTTTCGGCTTTCGGCCCGCCAGTGACTTCGGCCTGCACTGCATCTACGAGGTGCCCTCGGAGTGCTTCATGGCGATGGAGCTGCAGCCCGGCGGGCTAGACGGCATGCGGGGCGAAGTGCTCTACCACCCCCTGTTTGATGAGGAGCCGGTGGCGTGACCGCCTGCCCATCCACGAAAAAGGACCCTGAACGGGTCCTTTTTTGTGCCATGCCCATCGCTTGAATGGACGTCACTGAGCCAAGGATTTCAGCTGCTGCTTGCCCGGTGGATTGCTCCAGTCGATGGGGCCATGGGTGAAGCGGTACTGCAGCCTCGGCAGGCTGAGCTCCAGCCACTCCTCCCGGAAGTAGGCATAACCCTGATCCCAATCCGGGTCATTGGCCCAGCCGGTCTGCAGGAAGTGGAGCCGGGTGCCCTGACCTTCCGGCACGAAGCGCAGGCTGACCTGGGTCTTCTGCTGGCGGATATGGGGAAACTGGGGCGGGAAATTCCAGCTGAAGCTGAGCAGGTCATGGGGCATGACCGCCATCACCCTGCATCCCTCGCTGCCGCGCTCTCCCAGCGGGGCATCGGGTCTGAAATAGATTTCGAAAGGTCCGTTGGGTTCCGGCACCATGAGGCATTCCGGCGCCAGGAAACTGCGCAGCCCGCTCTCCGTGGTCCAGGCGCGCCAGACATCGTCAATGTGGGCGGGTACCAGAATACTGCCTTCTATTTGCTTGTTATCCATAAATCAGTGAACCTCAAACCAGTCATGGACGGGACCTCGGCAGTATAGCCCGTCGGGCGATAAAATAGGCAGCCCTGTGTCACACCGTCATGTATTCAAGAGGGTCCAGATTGCCGATTTGACAGCGCGGCGGGATCCATCGAGAGTGGGAAACCGTGAGAACCTAATTCAAGGATGGCACCATGATCAGAATGATGAGAGATGCCGACGAACCCCAGCTGGCACAGCTGTTTCTCAAGGGGAGGCGTCAGGCCTTTCACTGGGTCGATCCCTCCCTGTTCCGGCTGGAGGATTTTGCCGAGCAGACCCGGGGTGAGCGGATCTGGGTGGCGGAGAAGGGGGGCAACCCTTGCGGATTCGTCTCCATCTGGGGTGAAGACAGCTTCGTGCATCACCTCTACGTGGTGGCTGACTGGCACGGGCAGGGCATGGGGCGTGCCTTGCTGGCTGCAGGGTTGGCCGGATACCCGTCACCGGCCTCCCTCAAGGTGGCCACCCGCAACACCACGGCGATGGCCTTCTACCACCGCCTGGGCTGGCAGAACACGGACGAGACCGGCCACTGCGACATCACGGGACCCTGGCGCAGGCTCATTCTGGAATCAGGCCCGGCATGAGGGAACCCGACAGGCAACGCCATCACCCCGCAGCCCGCGCCCCATGGTAGTGCCATGTCTTCGGCTACTGACAGGCCCTGTTTCCGACTACAGGCAGAAAAAAGGGCCACCTCTTGCGAGGTGGCCCTTTCCAAACATTTGGTGGAGCTGGGGGGATTTGAACCCCCGTCCAAAATTACTACATCCTTGGCACTACATGCTTAGTCACTCTTTACATTCGCCAACCCGCTGCGGAGAGACACGCCACGCATTGACTAGCTCGATTGGTTTTAATGCTTCCGCCCCGAGCAGGACTTCCACACGATCCTGTGAAGGATGACCTTCCATTTCCCTAGGACACAGGCAAGCTAGGGGAGAAGGGCTCAGCGCAGGTTATTAAGCTGCGAGTGCGTAGTTTTCGTCGTTTGCGACTATTTTTTTGCGGTTTATTAACGAGGCCTACCGCACCTCGGCATGCACCTTGGGTTTCGTGAATCTTGTCGAATCCAGAATCAGCCCCAAGTTGTTAAGAGGGATTGTACGCAAAAAACCTGCCATGGCAAGGCGTTGATGGCAATCGACCGGCCTGGGCCGGTCGATTGCTGGTTTATTGGGCGTCTGGCGCATCAGCCGCGGTGCTTGTTCTTCATGATGCGGGCCTTCTCCCTATCCCATTCGCGGGCCTTGGTGTCTTCCCGCTTGTCGTGTTCCTTCTTGCCCTTCACCAGGCCGATCTCGACCTTGACCCAGCACTGCTTCCAGTAGAGGGCGAGCGGCACCACAGTGTAGCCCTGGCGGGCGATCAGGCTCTCGAGCTTGTCGAGCTCGCGGCGGCTCAGCAGCAGTTTGCGGGTGCGGGTCGGGTCGCACACCACGTGGCTGGAGGCTGCCTGCAGCGGCAGGAAGCTGGATCCGAACAGATAGGCTTCGCCATCACGGAAGATGACGTAGGCTTCGCTGATGTTGGCCTTGCCCGCCCGCAGGGATTTGACTTCCCACCCTTGCAGGGACAGGCCCGCTTCGATCTTCTCTTCGATGAAGTACTCGTGGCGCGCGGTTCTGTTGAGTGCAATGGTGTTGGACCCGGCTTTGTTTTTACTGTTTTTTTTGCTCATGACGGGCGATTTCCGGCAATGACTGGGAGGTTCGTATTATACGTAGGCAGGGACGGCTGTAAAACGCGCAGCGGCTCGAGTGGCGGCTTTGTGAGCAGTTTGACCGAGGTTTTACCTCCACAAGCCGAAACATGGTGATAAAATCGCGGCGATTGGATGAGGAAAACCCATGCCCCGTATTACTCGCAGTGCCCTGGTGATGTTCAGCGCGGAACAGATGTTCCGGCTGGTCAATGATGTTCACGCTTATCCCGAGTTTCTGCCCGGCTGCGTCGGCAGTCGCGTTCACGAGTCGGGGGAGGACTACATGATGGCGTCGGTCGACGTGGCCAAGGCGGGGATTGCCAAGACCTTTACCACGCGCAACCGGCTCGATGCCAACCGCGCCATCAAGATGGAGCTGGTGGAGGGCCCTTTCAGCAAGCTGGCGGGCTGGTGGACCTTCACCCCCCTCGACGAGGATGCCTGCAAGGTGGAGTTCGACCTCGACTTCGAGTTCACCTCCAAGCTGATCGAACTGGCGTTCGGCCAGATCTTCCGTGAACTGGTGAGCTCCATGGTGCTCGCCTTCTCCAATCGTGCCAAGGTGGTGTACGGTGTCTGAACTGCTCAGTATCGAAGTGGCCTATGCCTTGCCCGAGCGGCAAACCGTGCTCAGCTTGCGCGTCGCCCCGGGT
Source organism: Aeromonas sp. XH (assembly GCF_033348475.1). Taxonomy (NCBI): domain Bacteria; kingdom Pseudomonadati; phylum Pseudomonadota; class Gammaproteobacteria; order Aeromonadales; family Aeromonadaceae; genus Aeromonas; species Aeromonas sp. XH. The sequence continues at coordinate 1,262,251 of NZ_CP137630.1, forward strand.
ACCAGCGTGCTGGCGGCCATCGAGGCGTCCGGCATAGTGCAAAAGCACCCGGAGATCGATCTGGCGGTCAACAAGTTCGGCATCTACAGCCGTCCGGTCAAGGGGAGCGAGCCGGTGCAGGACGGGGATCGCATCGAGATCTACCGCCCCCTCATCGCCGATCCCAAGGAGATGCGCAAGAAGCGGGCGGAGAAGGCCAAGGAAGAAGGGCGGGCCGATGTGGTCACCGGCGGGCGGCCCGACGTCCACCGCAAGCGGGACGACGGCGAATCGGCCTGACGAAGGATGCAATGACAAGGGGCGCTGCGGCGCCCCTTGTTGATCCCGCACTCTGATGCCGAAGGCCGCTTACAGCGCGAGCAGGCGCTCGTTCTCCACCGTCTCGATGCCGCTCTCCTGCTGTGCCAGCAGCGCCATGGCGTGGGCCACCTGGTTGGCCTCTATGGCCCGCCAGCGCCTGAGAGGGCCGCGCAACAACGGCCTTATCAGCGGGTAGATGGCCTGGACGATCTGCTCCGACAGGCGAGGTGGCTGGCGATCGCCCAGCAGCATGGCGGGGCGCAGGATGACGAGTCGCTGCCACTCCTGTGCCAGCAGGGCCTGCTCCATCTCCCCCTTGGTGCGGGGATAGAGGGCGGGAGCGCGCGGATTGGCCCCCAGGCTGGAGACCACCAGCAGGCGCCGGCAGCCGTGGCGGCGGGCCAGATCGGCAAAGGCCAGCACATAGTCGAGGTCGACCCGGCGAAATCCTTGCGCCGAGCCGGCCTCCTTGCGGGTGGTGCCGAGGCAGCAGAAGGCGAGATCGATGGGGGTGGGCAGCGCGACCTCGTCGAGGTGCTCGAAGTCTACCGGCAGCCAGTGTCGACCGGGGGCCGGCTCGCCCGGCTTGCGGCAGAGCAGGGTCAGCGAGTGCGCCGGGCTCAACTCGCGGATCAGGGCCTGGCCAATCAGACCGGTTGCCCCGGCAATCAGGATCTGGCTCATGATGATCTCCTTGGTGGGTCCTGTGCCCTTGAGCATGGCCCGGCAGGGGAGCCTTGGCCGTTTTTCCCGGCTCTGACAAGACAAAACCGGCCTTGGCCGGTTTTGTGATGCAATCTAGAGCGGTGTGGTGAAGGCGGCGGGGAGGGGGAAATCGCCCGTGGCGGTGGCCAGCCTGTCCCCCACGAAGTTCAGGGTCAGCTCCTTGCGCTCTTTGTCGCCACGACCTGGCTGGAACTCGTAGAGGTAGTACCAGGTGTTGGGGTCGAAGCCATCGCGCAGCATGGGGGAGCCCAGCACGAACTCGACCTGTTCGCGGGTCATGCCCTGGCGCAGCTTGTCGACCTGCTTTTGTTCCACGTAGTTGCCCTGGGGAATATCGATGCGATAGACCAGGCTGCAACCGGACAGGGTGAGGGCGGTCAGGGCCGCGGCAATCAGGTGTTTCATCCGCATATCGGGTTCAGATCATCCATACAGTCTTTTTAGCTCGGCAAATCATACCCACTCCCCGGGCGGAAGTAAAAAGCCATTGATCCATCAGCCAATAAAAAGGGCCGGACGGCGGTCCTGGCAACGCCTGCTTGGGGTTGGTGAAGCCGCAGGCATCTTTCAGGGCGTTCTCGGCCAGCACGTCGAAGTCATCGGCCCAGATCCCGAACTGCGCCAGCCTGGCCGGGAGCGCCACGTCACGGGTCAGCTGCCGGATGCGGCAATGGCTGCGGCCCCTTGCTCGTCGGTCATGGCGCTCACCTGGGTGTTGTAGGCCTGGACATGGGGCAGCAGCACGGCGTTGCAGACCCCGTGGGGCAGGTCGTAGAAGCCAGCCGAGCTGGTGCGCCATGGCGTGCACGTAACCCAGGCTCGCGTTGTTGAAGGTCATGCCGGCCAGGAACTGGGCGTAGGCCATCTGCTCGCGGGCGTGCAGATCATCCCCCCGGTCGACGGCGGTACGCAGGTGTCTGGCAATCAGCTGGTTCACCCGGAGACGGCGTGACGGGTGGGGAAGGGAATGGAAGACGGCGGGAAAATCCGCGGCTTTTCATATATCGTGACCGTCTTATTATGCTTCGTTAATCTAAACGACGGCCCTATCAGTCCGTGGGGGTTTGATTAGGGTTTTTCGGTGTGAAAAGAATAGAGATCCATTAGTTTAACTGCTCTGGGTTTTGAATAATAAAATCCCTGGATCGCCCAACTGCCGCTGGACAGAGCAATATCGTGTTGTTTTTTTGTTTCAATTTTACTGATGATAGTTGTTAGGCTGTATTTTTCCTGAAGTGATAGCACGCAATCTTTGAAATTATTTATCTCTTGCTGCGATGATGGAGGCGCGCCAAATTTAACGCAATTGAATATCCCACTTGAAAGATACCGTTTACGCCAATCCCCCCCCTGCCACAAGAAGTTATCGACAGCCAAATTAATGTCATGCTCTTTGAGCCTCACCAAACTATTAATGGTGATGTTGTTGTCAATAATCGGGCAGTGGCTTATCTCAATGTATAAAGAAATATTATATGAAGAGAAAATGTTGGAGAAATAAATTAGAGCCTCTTCTACAGCGTGTAGTATTCGGTATTCAACTTTAAAGAAAAACATGGTGACTTTTTCTTTTAAAGCATTAATAAGTGCGTCACTTAACTGTAGAAGAGTTAACTCAATAAGTGATATTGAGTCACATGAATTATAAAAACTGGTGGGGGGGACAGCTTCCTGTGGTCGATATAAAATCTCCAATAGCCGTGGCTGACCTTCAATGGCGATGGACGGGAGATTGACTTGGCGTGATCTAAATATTGATGCTATATGAATGTCCTGAACCACAGGCTGGAAAAGATTTATGATAGTAGGGTTAAATGATAGCTTGCGTTTGCTGTTGAATGATTCAATACGTTCAATCCCGATCATTCGGTAGGTTAAAATATCAACACCATGATCTTTTAGCTGCTTAAACAGACCAGTCATACCACGTTCCTTATGTGTACTGGTGATCGATGCGTTAAAGTATGGCAGCGTTCAATAAAAAGACTCTATTGGCACTTTATCATCGAGAGGTTTCGGTGTCACGGAGAAGATGTAGCACACCATCCCCCCCCGGCCCTCTGAAGGGATTGCAGAAGAGGTTTCAAGATCGGCAGTCCATGGATCCTTTAGTGCCCTCTACACTGCCTGCCAGAAAGCCCCGAGTGTAGCGGTCACCTGGGGCTGGGAAAGTCATGACTTGCTGGTTGATTTGGGCAACAACGCCCGTTTACCCACCACTGTTTTTCATTTTTCGCGGCGGGCTACAGCTTGATAGCGGGAATGTAGAACTTGAATGTGGTCATGATGGACTCCGGTTGATTAGCCATTAAGTGGCATGCGGGCGCCAACATAACAGCGTCGGAGGGGATGAGAAGGGGTCGATGGTATCTTGTTGGCAACTTTGTGGGCTCGATCGAGCTCTGGTTATGCGGGGCTGAGAGGGGTTTGACAAGGGGGAGGGGTGGCAAAAGAACGCAAAAACGTTTTTCAATAAATTCATCACGTTAGCAAACGTTTCGCGCCGTTTTTGTCATCTTGGAAGCACAGAAGTGTGAGGCGCATCAAGGAATTGGAAAGCGCTTTCGACCATAGTTGGCGCCTCCCCGGACGAGGGGGTACAGGCTTGAAAGTACCATAAAGAATCACCTTAACTGCACTCGGCTGCCAGGCGGCGGGGCGCAACCAGGAGTCCACTATGTCTGATGTATTTCACTTGGGTTTGAAGAAAGCGGATCTGCAAGGCGCCACCCTGGCGATCGTTCCCGGTGACCCCGAGCGCGTGAAGCGCATCGCAGAGCTGTTGGACAACCCGGTGCACCTGGCCAGCCATCGTGAGTTCACCACCTGGCGCGGCGAGATGGACGGCAAGGCCGTGATCATCTGCTCCACCGGCATCGGCGGCCCGTCCACTTCCATCGCGGTGGAAGAGCTGGCCCAGCTGGGCATCCGCACCTTCCTGCGCATCGGCACCACGGGGGCCATCCAGCCGCACCTGAACGTGGGCGACGTCATCGTCACCACCGGCTCCGTGCGCCTCGACGGTGCCAGCCTGCACTTCGCGCCGATGGAGTTCCCGGCCGTGGCCGATTTCGAGTGCACCACCGCCCTGGTGAACACCGCCAAGGAGCTGGGCTCCAGGCTGCACGTGGGCGTGACTGCCTCCTCCGATACCTTCTACCCGGGTCAGGAGCGCTACGACACCGTCTCCGGCCGCGTGGTGCAGCGCTTCCAGGGTTCCATGAAAGAGTGGCAAGCCATGGGCGTGCTGAACTACGAGATGGAGTCCGCCACCCTGCTGACCATGTGCACCAGCCAGGGCCTGCGCGCCGGCATGGTGGCTGGCGTTATCGTCAACCGTACCCAGCAGGAAATCCCGAACGCCGAGACCATGGCGAAAACCGAATCTGATGCCATCAAGATCGTGCTGGGCGCCGCCCGCAAGCTGATCTGATAGCACCACACCGAGTGGGGGGTGGGGGCCGTTGCGAAAGCGCGGCCCCTATCTTTATCCGCCGCTTACCGCCCTGCTCACTCTCCCTCGACCCGCCTTACTCCTGCTGCCCCGTCATGGCTGCCAACGCCTCCCCAAAGGGGGCCTCGCATCGGATCTGCATGGGCTCACCGCTCACCGGATGGACAAAATCCAGGGCGCTGGCGTGCAGCATCAGCCGTGGCGCCCGCGCGCAGCCGGGCAGCCGCAGACCGCCATAGAGATCGCAGCCCAGGATGGGGTGGCCCAGCCACTGGCTGTGGATGCGCAGCTGGTGGGTGCGGCCGGTCTCGGGCACCAGCCGTACGCGGGTCAATGGCACCGGCTGGCCTTGCACCTCCCGTGTCAGCCGCTCCACTACCCGGTAGCGGGAGCGGGCGGGCTTGCCGCTGGCGGCGCAGATGCTCATCAGCGGGAAGAGGGCCGGATCCTTGGCGATGGGGGCGTCGACCACCCCCTCGTCCGCTGCCAGATGGCCGCACAGCAGGGCATCGTAGGCCTTGCTCACCGAGCGCAGGCTGAACTGCTGGCAGAGCCGGGCGTTGATGGCCTTCCTCCTGGCCACCACCATGATGCCGGAGGTGCCGAAGTCGAGGCGATGGACCAGGGTGCAGCCGGGGTAATCCTGTACCAGGCGGTAATGGACCGAATCGAGGTTCTGCGGGTTCTTGCCCGAGAGGCTCAGCAGGCCGCTCGGCTTGTTGATGAGCAGCAGGTGCTCATCCTCGAACAGGATCCCGATGCCGGCCTCGCAGGGCGGGGCAACGAAGGTATCGACGATGACGGACATAGGGCACCCGGGCTGAGAAGGGGGAGGGATCATACCCGAATGACCGGACAGAGGCGACCACACGACGCGCTACCGACATGGGGCGGCAAGTGATTGATCTGGCGGGTGAAGCCGTTTTGTGACTCCCTCCAGAGTTCATCCGGCCGCGGCTTGCTAAGGTAGGGGGCCTGTCAGGTTGCACGGAGTCTGTCCATGGCGTTGCCCCTTATTCTCGATTGCGATCCCGGCCACGACGATGCCATCGCCCTCATCCTGGCGCTGGCTAGCCCGGAGTTGAAGGTGCTGGCGGTCACCACCAGCGCCGGCAACCAGACGCCGGACAAGACCCTCAACAATGCCCTGCGCATCCTCACCCTGCTCGGTCGCCACGACATGCCGGTGGCGGCGGGGGCGCCCAGGCCCCTGGCCCGGGAGCTCATCATCGCCGACAAGGTGCACGGGGAGTCGGGCCTCGATGGCCCCAGTCTGCCGGATCCCGCCTTTGCGCCCCAGGCCATGACGGCGCTGGAGTTGATGGCCCAATGCCTGCGCGAGAGCCCGGAGCCGGTCACCCTGGTGCCGACTGGTCCGCTCACCAACATCGCCCTGTTGCTGGCGGCCCACCCCGAGCTCAAGCAGAAGATCGCCCGCATCGTGCTGATGGGCGGCGCCGCAGGGGCGGGCAACTGGACCCCGGCGGCGGAATTCAATATTTATGTGGACCCGGAAGCGGCCGATATGGTGTTCAAGTCGGGGCTGCCCATCACCATGTGCGGGCTGGACGTGACCCACCAGGCCCAGGTAATGGACGAGGATATCGAGCGGGTGCGCGCCATCCCGAACCCGGTGGCGCAGTGCGTGGCACAGCTGCTCGACTTCTTCATGATCTATCATCGGGATCCCAAGTGGGGATTTGCTGGCGCACCGCTCCACGACCCCTGTACCATCGCCTGGTTGCTGGCACCCTCCCTGTTTCATGGGGTGGAGTGCCGGGTCGACATCGAAACCTGCGGTACTCATACCCTGGGCATGACGGTGGTGGATCGCTACGATCTGACCGGCAGGCCCGCCAATGCCCTGGTGCTGCTGGGGCTGGACAGGGTCGGCTTCATCGAACTGCTGGTGCAGCGGTTGCAGACATTTGGCTAACATCTCGGACATCGGATAAGGGGTTGGGAATGTGGAAAGGGACGTTGGCGCTGCTGACATGCATGCAACTGGCGGGTTGTGCCACCCCGTTCGAGAAGATGTGGCAGGGGCTGGCGACCTGCGAGCTGGACTCCCTCCATCTCGACAGCGAGACGGGGCGCCCGGCGAATCCACAGCTTGCCATCTACACCCCCGACAAGGTGAGCGACGGCTTTGCCTGGTACAAGCTGCACGAGGAGCTGCACGGCCTGCCCATCGTCGGTTTTCTCGTCCCCGCCTCAACCTTCGAGGTACACGCCCTCTTCGTGGACACCCCCATCGCCAACGCGCGCAGGCTGACCCACAACGCCTATGGCAGCGAGTTTGCTGACGAGCAGCTGCATGATGAGGGGATGGCCCCCCTGCTGCTGCGCGATCCCAACAACCCCAAGCGCTCCATCATCGATTGCACCCGGGGCGAGTCGGCGGAGCCGCTGCCGGAAGAGTCCTTTGACGAAGGGGATTAAGCGCCCGGCGCTCGCAGAAGGGTGACCCGGCCAGACAAGAAAGGGGCCAGCCGCAAGGCTGGCCCCTTTCTATGGGAGGCAGACCAGGGGCCTGGAAATCAGGGATAACCCAGGGTCTGCTTGATGGCGGGCAGCTGGGCCCGGATCCAGTCAGGATTGATGGGCCCCCAGTCGCTGATGCGATAGTGACCCTGGAGGTGGCGGGCCCCCTCGGTCTGCTCGAAGGCGCAGCAGATGTCGAGCTCCGCCAGGGCACTGAGCGTGTCCTGGGCGGTGCGGCGCGGCATGCCGGTGGCGGTCATGATGGCGGGCACCGTATCCGTGCCCTGGCTGATGAGGTGAGCCACGTAGAGCCGGCGGTAGAAGCTGGTGCGTGTTTTGCTCGGCTCGCTCATATCTCGTCCTCGAGGCGATCGAAGTAGCGCCAGGTGGCGATGGCGGCCTTGCCCATCACCAGGGCCCAGACGCCGAACCAGAACCAGCGGAAGAAGCTCCAGGTGGAGGCATCGGGCTCGGCGCTCTCGATCTTGGTGACGTTGGGGAAGAGGGAGAACATGTTCACCCGCCAGCCGTAGGAGGTGATCATGGCCAGGCGTTTCTCGAACTCCATGGACTTGGCCTTGGCCTGGACGTCGGCGGCGTTGAACTTGAAGTAGAAGGGCCAGCCCCAGAGGGTATCCTCGTTGCGGAATACCCGGATCTTCTCGCCGGGGCGCTCGGTATAGATGTAATAGACATCCACGGTGGGGCCGTCGGCCGGGTTCTTCTGGCTGATGGGGCCGTCCTTGTCGGTGCGTTTCACCTCGACCCCTGTGATGGTGGCGATGGTGTGCTCCGGCAGATAGAAATCGAGCCAGAGTGCGGAGAGCAGGGCGATGAGGCCGAGCGCGACAAAAGCGGGTTTCTTGAACTTGAGGCTCATGGTGTTCTCTGGGTGAGGGGGAGTGACGTGCCTCTACCATACCCATATTTGCGGATGCAGCCCAGCCCCCAATGACACCTTAAAGGCAAAAAACCGTTTTAAACGTGAGGGGGCAGACCCCGGGGCGGGGCCCGGAGTCTGTCAACGAGAGGGGAGTATTACAGCTGGAACTGGGCGAGCTGTCTGCGCTGCTGTTCGGCGAGCTGTGACAGTTCGTGACTGGCGGCGGCGCTCTGACTGATGCCGGCGGCGTTCTGGTTCACTATCTCGTGGATGTTGGTGAGGTTGCGGCTGATGTCGGCGGTGACGCAGGACTGCTCCTCCGCCGCGGTCGCCACCTGGGCGTTGGCGCCATTGATCTGGTTGACCGCCTCGGTGATGCCCCCCAGCAGATCCTGCACCTCGGCGGAGAGGCGCTGGTTGTGGCCGAGGATCTCCAGGGTCTCCTGCACGCCGCTGTTGGCGGAGAGGGACTGGCTCTGCAACTGCTCGATGATGACCTGGATCTCCTTGGTGGAGTCCTGGGTGCGGGCCGCCAGCAGACGCACCTCGTCGGCCACCACGGCGAAGCCGCGACCGGTCTCGCCGGCGCGGGCGGCCTCGATGGCGGCGTTGAGGGCCAGCAGGTTGGTCTGCTCCGAGATGCTCTGAATCACTTCGATCACCTTGCCGATCTGCTCGGACTGGGACTTGAGCCTGGCCACCACGGTGGCGGCCTGCTCCAGGCTGCCCGCCATGCGGCCGTTGGCCTGGATGCTCTCGGTAAAGAGCGCCAGCCCCTGCTCGACCCGGCGGTTGGCGTCCCGCGCCAGCTCGTCGGCCAGGGCGGCATTGTGGTTGACGTTGTCGGCGGTGCTGGCCAGCTCGGTGACGGCGGAGGCCACCTGCTCGGTCTCGCTGCGCTGCTGCTGGGCATTGGCCTCGGACTGGGTCATGACGGCGGCCAGCTCGGTGGCGGCGGAGGCCACGTTGCCGCTGATGCCGGTCAGGGTCTGAATGGTGTTGCCAAGCTGGCTCAGGGTCTGGTTGATGTCCCTGGCGAGCTGGCCCAGCTCGTTGTCGCCCTCGGCCCTGGCGCGCACGTTGAAGCGGCCGAGGGCGACGGCGTGCATCACCTCCTGCAGCTGGCCGATGGGTTGGACGATGCGCCCGGAGAGCCACCAGCCGCAGCAGAGCGCCGCCACCAGGGTGGCTCCCATCAGCAGCAGGGTCTGCAGCAGGGTGGCGTGGTAGTGGGCCTGCTCCAGGGCGATCTCCTGCTGGCTCAGCTGGCTGATGTGGGCCGACAGGGTGTCGATCTGCTTGATGAGCTGCTCCCCCAGATCGCGAAAGCGCAGCCTGGCTTGCTCATAGCTGGCGGGCTCGCCGCTGCCCTGATGTTTGGCGGCCAGCAGCGGCAGCATGTTGCTGCGGGTGTGGCCGAGGTAGGCCTGCAGGGCCGCGGCCACCTGGGTGTTGTCCTGCTCGGCCCCCGGGATCACCAGCCGTGACAGTATGGTGCCTATCTCCTGCTCGGCGGCGGAGAGCTGGGCCGGCAACTGGGCGAAGCGCGCCTGATCGTAGAGGCCGTAGATGGCGTTGGTGCGCAGCCGGTAGGTGGCGTGGATCAGGGCGGCGATGTCGTCCTTGTGGCGGGTGACGCTGGCGGTGGTGTCGTTCATGTCACCGATCGCACCGTCTATCTCCTGCTTGCTGACAACGGCCATCAGCAGCATCAGCAGGCTGGCAAGCAGCAGAGGGATGAGCACTTGAAGGCGAATGGAGAGATTGTTCAAAGACATGAAAGATCCTAACCCGAAAGAGGAACAAGGCCGCATCTTACACAGGTGCGACAATCCTTGTCACAGGGTTTTTGAGTCTGAATTCGGGCTGAACGAAAAGGTTTTTCTTGTGTTAAAAGAGTGTGCTGGGCATGATCGTCTGCTTGTTACCTGGAGGTGTAGTGTGTCCGACTGGATTGATCCCGCCATCTTGGCGCTCTTTGTTCCCACGTTCTTCTTTGTCTCCGTGACCCCCGGCATGTGCATGACCCTGGCGATGACCCTGGGCATGAGCCTGGGGGTGCGCCGTACCCTGCACATGATGTGGGGCGAGCTCATCGGCGTCGGTCTGGTCTCCGTGCTCTCCGTGGTCGGGGTGGCGGCGGTCATGCTCAACTATCCGGCCCTCTTCTCGGCGTTCAAGTACGTGGGGGGCGCCTATCTGGTCTGGCTCGGCATCCAGATGTGGCAGGCCAAGGGCAAGATGGCCATCCCGGCCGACCTGTCGGCGGAACAGGAGACCAGGCCGCTCGGGCTGGCGCTGCAGGGGTTCGTCACCGCCATCGCCAATCCCAAGGGCTGGGCCTTCATGGTCTCCCTGCTGCCCCCCTTCATCAGCGCGGCCAAGCCCATGGCACCCCAGATAGGGGCCCTGGTGACGCTCATCCTGGTCATCGAGTTCTCCTGCCTGCTGCTCTACGCGAGCGGTGGCCGCACCCTGCGCCACTTCCTCGCCAGGAGCGGCAACGTCACCCTGATGAACCGGATCGCGGGCTCGCTCATGCTGTTTGTGGGCGTCTGGCTCGCCTTCGGCTGAGGCTCTCGGAATGAAAAATGCCACCTCCCCTGGTGAAGGGGAGGTGGCATTTTTATTGGGCGTTTGGCGATGTGTCAGTCGGTCAGGCAGTCGGGATCGAACACGTATTCGCCGTCCAGCCAGCGCAGGATCTCGGCGACGCAGGCCTGATCCTGGAACGGCAGGTAGCGGGTCTTGAGATGGCTCACCTGATCAGCCGTGAGCTGGGCCAGGCCGATGTCCTGGAACAGCGGCAGGTCGGCCTGGATCATGGCGGAGATCTGCGGCCCGCAGGTGGCGTTGAGGGAGGCGTGCAGCGCCTTGTCCGGATCGTACTGGCGGCCGAGCCGGTAACTCATGGGCAGGGTGGCGAGTGGCAGCACCGAGAGGGCGGCCTGCTTCATGGGGTTGACCGCGTGGCCGGCGGTGAGATCCGCGAGCTCTGCCGGGCGGTTCTCGAAGGCGCGCAGGTGCAGGAAGCTGCTCGCCTTGCTGCCGTCGTTGACCGGGTAGTTGTCCCACAGGAACGGCTTGCGGTGCAGCCAGTCGGCCGCCTGCCTGAGGTGCGCCGCCGGGTATTCGGTGGAGCAGACCCTGGGGCCCGTCCAGAAGATGTCGATGCGCCTGTCCAGCCCCTGGCCGAGGTCGGTGAGGTAATGGGGGGGCATGGCGCCGAACACCTTCTCCAGCACGGGATCCGTCGAGTAGTAGCTGGGACAGAACAGCAGCCGGCCTGCGCCGGTGTGGGCCGCAATGTCGTGGGTGATGGTGAGCTGCCAGTGGGCGAGATCCGGGGTATCCCCCTTCATGTCGTCAAACAGGATCGCCAGGATGTCGGGCTTGAGCTCCTGCTCGATGAGGCGCACCTTCTCCAGCAGGGCGGGGCGTTTGTGGGCGTAGTCGTGATGGGCGCCCATGGGGCTCAGACCCACCCCGAAGGCGAGCCCGTTGTCCCGGCACTGCCCGGCGAGGCGACGCAGCGCCTCTAGCTGGTCGGCGGGCCAGGGCTGGGCCCAGTGCTTGCGCAGGTAGCCGTCTTCCTTGGGGGCGTAGAGGTAGAAGCCGTAGCCATGGCGGGGCAGCCACTGGGCATAGCGGGCGCGGGCCTCCCAGCTCCAGCCCTTGCCGAAGAAGCCCTCGATAAGGCCCAGCTTGGGCGAGGGAGGATACAGACCAGACAACAGGGTTTGATAAGGCATGGGTCACTCCCTTCTCACTGAGTAATGGCAACTTATGGCCGGTGCCTAGACGGGGTCTTCTTCCAGGAAGCGCACCCCTATCTTGCGGGGCTCGCCCTCTTCCATTTCCGCCACGGTCCAGAGCAGCCCCTGCCAGGCGACGTGGTCACCGACAACCAGATTATCGCCCAACTGATGGGCAATAAAATCGCCGAGCGTCTGATCCGCCACCTCGCTCACATCCAGCCCGTAGAGGGGGGCCAGATCCACCAGCCTGGCGGCGGCCTCCAGCAGGAAGTCGCCGAAGAAGCGCGGGCCCAGATCCTGCTCGGGGGCCTGGCTGAACAGCTGGCCGAGGGCGGGCAGATCGCGCTCGTGGCCGATGACGCAGAGGATGTCGTCGGACTGCAGCCGGGTACTGCCCGAGGGGTGCAGCAGCTCCTGGCCGCGGAACAGGGCACAGATGCGGGTCCCCTGGGGCATGCGCAGCTCCCGCAGGGGGGAGCCGATGCACCACTTCTCGGCGCTCAGGCGATAGACGAAGGTCTCCCACTGGCTGTCGAGATCGATCTCCAGGCCCGAGCGGTTGATGGGAGAGGGGGGCGCCGGCACCTCGACCCGCGCGAGGCGGGAGGCGAGCGGCAGCGAGCTGCCCTGCAGGATGAGGGAGACCAGCACCACGAAGAAGGCGACGTTGAAGTAGAGCTGGGCGCCCGGCAGTCCCGCCATCATGGGGAAGACCGCGAGGATGATGGGCACGGCGCCGCGCAGTCCCACCCAGGAGATGAACCAGCGCTCCCGGGGGGCGAAGTTCTTGAACGGCAGCAGGCCGATCCACACCGACACCGGGCGGGCAAACAGGATCATCCAGGTGGCCAGCGCCAGGGCCGGCAGGGCGATGGGCAGCAGGTTGCTCGGGGTAGCGAGCAGCCCCAGCACCAGGAACATGCCGATCTGGCTGAGCCAGGTCAGACCGTCCAGCACGGAGAGGGTGGTGCTGCGGCTGCGCAGGGAGAGGTTGCCGAGCAGCAGGCCGGTAAGGTAGATGGCGAGGATGCCGCTGCCCCCCACCGCCGTGGTGAGGGCGAAGATGAGCAGGCCGCCGCTCACCGTGAGCAGGGGGTAGAGGCCCGGGGCCAGGCGGGCCGTGTTGATGAGCTTCCACAGCAGCCAGCCCCCCGCGAGACCGATGCCGGCGCCCAGGCCGAACTGCTTGATGAGTTGCAGCAGCAGGAAGCCGGCGTCCAGCCCCTGCTGGGCGGTGGCCAGCACCTCGATCAGGGTGACGGTGAGGAAGACCGCCATGGGATCGTTGCTGCCCGATTCGATCTCCAGGGTCGCGCTGACCCGCTCGTTGAGGCTGCGCCCGCCGAGCAGGGAGAAGACCGCCGCCGCGTCGGTGGAGCCGACGATGGCGCCGATCAGCATCCCCTGCAGCAGGTTGAGATCGAACAGCCAGGCGGCGGCAAGACCCGTCAGGCCTGTGGTGATGGCCACCCCGACGGTGGCCAGCGACAGGGCGGGCCAGAGCGCCACGCGAAACGAGGAGACCCGGGTGCGCATGCCGCCGTCGAGCAATATGATGGCGAGCGCCAGGTTGCCCACCAGGTAGGCGACCGAGTAGTCGGCGAAGTGGATGCCGCCGGGGCCATCCTCACCGGCCAGCATGCCGACGGCGAGGAAGATGACCAGGATGGGGATGCCGACCCGGGACGAGAGTGCGCTCAACAGGACACTGGCTCCCACCAACAGGGCACCGATAAAGAAGAAACTGTTGATGGTGGTGGCATCCAATGGCGAACTCCTCGTAGCGGTCGGCAAAACAGGCACATTATATGCAGTTTGATCCCCCTTGTGTGGCTTAATTGTGCATCGTTTTGCAGTTTTTTACGTTTTCAGCGTCGTTTTCAGGCGCCGGCCGCGATCGGGCGTTCGGGGAGGGGGAGGGGATAAAAAGGGGGCAATCGGCGCGGGATTGAGGGGCAAAACCAGGGTGACGAGAGGCCTGTGTCGGCCCCTGGCCGTGTCGGGATGCAGGAGCGCCAGCGGGCTCCTGCGAAGGGGGTCAGTCGTCCTCGTCGTCCTTGACGTCGCGGATCTTGTCCCTGTATTTGGGCAACTGCTTCTCGAGCTGTTTCATGTCCTTGATGGCATTGAGAAACAGGCCGAGCAGAAACAGCAGCGGCAGGCCTATCCATAACCACAAGCTCATCAGATCCTCCTTTCGTGGTGTGCCAGGGTGACATAACGGGCCAGGATCTCGTCGAGATGGGCCAGTATGCACGCCTTGCCTTCAATATCCGCCCCTTGCAGGCAAAGCGCCAGCGCCGCCGGATCCAGGGCCAGCTCGTCGGACTCGGGGGCGAAACTCAGGTGCCAGGGTTCGTAGGCCACCCCCTGACCCGGTTGCCCCCCCCTGGCATAGGGCAGGAAGAAGCCGAAGTCGTTCATGTGATCATCCAGCCACTCGCTCAAGTCGGCAAACCAGCCCCCCGCCTCATACTCCCAGGGCTCCAGCGCGAGCTTGGTGCCTGCGGGCAGGCAGTCCGGATCGTAGATGTCGAGATCCGTGCCCCAGTGGTGGCGGCTGGTGCCGGGCAGGGCGCTCCAGCGCAGGATGGCGTGCAGCCGCTCCATATCGCCGAACTGCAGCGCATCGAGGGGCTGGTTGTCCGCATCCAGCAGGGGGCGCTCTCCGCGCCACTTGCCGTTCCAGATGGCGAGCTGGCGCTCGAAGCTGCGCCAGCTGGAGGCAGCCTGCAGGTTGAACCCCGCGTGGGCGGCGGCCACCTGCATGTCGTTGAAGGCCGCCGCGGTGGCGGCGGTCAGGCGATGGGGGCCACGCCCCACTAGGATGAGGTGGCTCTCATCCAGTCCAAGCAGTTGATCCTGGGTCATGGTTGCATGGTCTCCCTCTTGGGCTAGGCGGCGAAAGGCGTTCATGCCAGCAGCCGGGCCAGCACTCCCTGGTACATGTCGGCCAGGAGATCCAGATCGTCCGCCTTCACGCACTCGTTCACCTTGTGGATGGTGGCGTTGACCGGGCCCAGCTCGATGACTTCCGCCCCGGTCGGAGCGATGAAGCGTCCATCGGACGTTCCCCCCGTGGTGAGCAGGGCCGGCTGCTGACCGTTGACCGCCGCCACGGCGGCCACTGTGGCCTCCAGCAGGGCGCCGGTGTCGGTCAGGAAGGGCTGGCCGGAGAGGGTCCACTTGATCTGGTAGTCGAGGCCGTGACGATCCAGCAGGGCTTCGACCCGCTCGCGGATCGCACTATCGGTGAGCTCGGTGCTGAAACGGAAGTTGAACTGGACGTGCAGCTCCCCCGGGATGACGTTGGAGGCGCCGGTGCCGCTCTGGATGTTCGCGATCTGGAAGCTGGTGGGAGGGAAGTAGGCGTTGCCCTCGTCCCAGACGGTGGCGGCGAGCTCGGCCAGGGCCGGGGCCGCCTTGTGAATGGGGTTGTCCGCCAGATGGGGATAGGCCACGTGGCCCTGCACCCCGCGCACCACCAGATCCCCTGTGATGGAGCCACGGCGGCCGTTCTTTACCACGTCCCCCACCACGGCAGTGGAGGAGGGCTCGCCGACGATGCACCAGGTGATCTTCTCGTTGCGCGCCTCCAGGGTGTCGATGACGCGCACCGTGCCGTTGATGAAGGGCCCCTCTTCATCCGAGGTGATGAGAAACGCGATGGAGCCCTTGTGGTCCGGGTGTTCGGCCACGAAGCGCTCGGTGGCCACCACCATGGCGGCGAGGGACCCCTTCATGTCGGCGGCGCCGCGCCCGTACAGCACGCCATCCTGGATGGTCGGCTCGAACGGCGGGGTGTGCCACTTCTCCAGCGGGCCGGCGGGCACCACGTCGGTGTGGCCGGCGAAGCAGAACAGCGGCCCCTCGCTGCCGCGGCGGGCCCAGAGGTTGGTGGTGTCTTCGAACACCATGGGCTCGATGACGAAACCGAGGCGCTGGAGGCGCTCCGCCATCAGGGTCTGGCACCCTTCATCCAGCGGGGTAACGGAGGGGCGGCGGATCAGATCCTTGGCCAGTGCGATGACATCCGACATCGTTTTTCCTTAACGAGAGAAGAGGGATTGGTAGTGATCGGCCTTGAAGCCCAGGGTCAGTTCGCCGTCCTTGTCCAGCAAGGGGCGCTTGATCATGGCCGGGTGGGCCAGCAGCAGGGCGCGCGCCTTGGCGGTGTCGAGATCCTGTCTGGCTTCGTCCGGCAGGGCGCGGAAGGTGGTGCCGCGGGTGTTGAGCAGGGCCTCCCAGCCGAGGCGCTCCAGCCAGCTATCGAGCTGCTCGGGAGCCAGGCCGTCGGCGCGGTGGTCGTGAAAGCGGTAGTCGATGCCCGCCTCCTCCAGCCACTTGCGGGCCTTCTTGATGGTGTCGCAGTTCTTGATGCCATAGAGGGTGGTGGCCATGGGGGATCCTTTGTCTGCGGGCCTGCGGCCCTGAAATCCGGGGTGGAATCATACAAGGGCCCGATTCTGGCATTGTGGCCCCCCCATGGCAACGCTCATGGCCAGGCTCGCTGGTTTTACCAGTGCAGTAGGGGACGCCGATGGGGGCAAGAGACGAAAACGCGCCGGCCGGCGCGTTTCGAGGGGAAGGGGATGCCTGTCAGTGCAGGGTGGTCCACTCGTGGTCGAAGACCCTGGCCCTCTCCCAGGGCGCATCCGGCAGGCTGGAGGAGAGGCCGGTGTACTTGCCCACGTCATCCATCACGATGGCGGAGAGGATGGGGAGGTTGTTCTCGGTGCAGTACATGCGAATGCGTTGCAGCAGGGTGCGCAGTTCATCCTGGCACTGCTCCAGCCCGGCCTGCCTGGCCAGCTTGGAGTAACGAATGGTGGTGCGTTCCTTTGCAGACTCGACGAGGATGTCCCACAGCTTGTAGTCGCAGGCCGAGGTGCCCGCGGTGGCTTGGTTTGTCATAACTCTCTCCGGTGCGAAATGGTCGCTCTGTGTCGACGGGCATCTTGGCCAGTTCACCCCGGATGGATGTTGATCCAACGCAAACAAAGTGGAGGTTGTCGGTCAGGGATACCCTGGGGCACATTCTAGCGCCTCCAGGTTGGCGTTAAATATCGTTGTTTTGTTTATTTATGGAATTTACATCCATCAATGTGCGGTTTGGTAACTTTTGTGGGTGTCGGTCAAAGAAGACCTGAGCTATCCCCACGGGAGGGCCACGCTCGGTGACCCGCAGGCGGTGCGGGTCGGTATGAGCCAGCTTGGTCTCTTCCGGGCGTGGTGACGGTGGCCCGCGTCCTGTCAGGGCTCTGCCTGCGCCAGATAGGCCAGGTGATCCTGACGGGCGACCCGCCAGGGGCCGAGGTGCACGGGCGCCGCAAAACCCGGGCCGTCGGTCACCATGGTGTGGTACTCCCCCTGCTCGCCGCAGGCATCGAATCCTTGGGCGTTGGCGAGCCGCTGCAACTCGGCCAGGGTGGCGGCATCGAGCCTGCGCCCGACCCAGTCGGGGGCCAGCACCCGGGTATCGACGCAGGAGAGGTGGGCGACGATGCCGCGTGCCAGCAGGTCCGCCAGCAGCTCCTCGCGGGTTTGCTGCCAGAGAGGGGTGTGGACTTTGATCCCAAGGGGGCGGCAGCGCTCGCGGATCCAGTTCGGCGCACCGCCCACGCTGTCGATATCGCCGGTGACCACCCCATCGAGGTGCCACTGCTCCTTGAGCCGTATCAGCGCCCGCTCATAACCCAGCTCGAACGGTGCCTCTATGGTGACAAGCTGGTGAGGCAGGCCGAGGGCCGCCGCCTGACGGCGCACCAGCGGCAGGGGATGGGCGAGGAAACGGGGTTCGGGTGGAGCAAAGGTGACCAGGGCCACCACCTGATGACCCGCTTCGCGGGCATGGCAGAGGGCCTGCATGGCATCCTTGCCGCCGCTCCAGAGCAGGATGACGCGAGACATGGGGAGATTCCGCAAAGAAAAAGAGGGCTCATGCTACCCAGAGTGCGGGCGGTTGGCAAAGCGCGGGCCGGTGGCGGGGGATAAAAAAACGGCCCCCGTGTGGGAGCCGTTCGAACTGGGGGCCTGTCACAGCAGTATGCTGGTCAGGATGAAGCCCAGGGTACAGGAGGTTACCACCCCGATGAGGCCGGGCAGGATGAAGCTGTGGTTGATGATGAACTTGCCGATGCGGGTGGTGCCGGAGCGGTCGAAGCCGATGCAGGCGAGATCGCTCGGGTAGGTCGGCAGCACGAAGTAGCCGTAGCTCGCCGGCAGGAAGGCGATAAGCAGCTTGGGCTCCACCCCCAGCGCCAGCCCCATGGGGGCGATGGCGGTGAGCGCCGCCGCCTGGCTGTTCACCAGCTTGGAGATGAGGAAGAGTACCAGGGCGTAGGTCCAGGGCTGGGCCTGCACCACGTGGGAGAGGGACTCCTTGAGCAGCGGCATGTGGGCCTGGAAGAAGGTCTCGCTCATCCAGGCAACCCCGAACACGGAGAAGATGGCGACCATGCCCGCCTTGAAGACGGCGCCGTTGGCGATCTCCCCCGGCTTGACCTTGCAGCGCATCAGTATGATGGCACCGGCGATCAGCATCATCATCTGGATCACCAGGTTCATGGAGAGGGGGCCCGTCTTGTCCTTGATGGTGAAGACGGGGCGCAGCGCCTCGTCGGCACCCAGCAGCACCACGGCGGCGATGGCGGCAAAGAAGATCCAGGTGGACCAATAGGCCTCTTTCGGGAACTTGGTATTGAGCAGGGTCTCGCCGCCGCCGTAGATGAAGTCGCGCTGGGCGGGGTCCTTGAGTTTGGCCTGGAACTCCTCGTCCTTGTCCAGATCCTTGCCGCGGCGCAGGCTCCAGAGGGCCGCCACCATGACACCGGTGAGGGAAGAGGGGATGGCGATCATCAGGATGTCGAGCAGGCCATAGGCCTGACCCACGCCGTGGGCCGCCGCCAGGATGGAGACCATGGAGACCACGGCCACCGAGACCGGCGAGGCGCAGATGGCCATCTGGGAGGCGACGGACGCCACCGCCATGGGGCGTTCCGGGCGGATGTTCTTCTGCAGCGCGATGTCGGCGATGATGGGGAACATGGTGTAGACCACGTGGCCGGTGCCGCACAGGAAGGTGAGGGTCCAGGTGGTGAGCGGCGCCAGCAGGGTGATGTACTGGGGGTGGCGGCGCAGCAGGCGTTCGGCCACCTGCATCATCAGGTTGAGGCCGCCGGCGGTCTGCAGGGTGGCGGCGCAGCCGATCACCGCGAGTATGGTCAGCATCACCTGCACCGGCGGCTCGCCCGGCACCAGGCCGAAGACGAAGGTCAGCAGGAAGAGGCCGATGCCGCTGATAAGACCAAGCCCCATGCCCCCAAAGCGGGTTCCCAGCAGCAAGCAGCCGAGTACCACCAAAAATTCCATCAAGATCATTCCATTACCTCGTGTGTTTTATCCATGTCCCCATCGGCCAGCTGCCCGGGATCCGCTGTCGTCAATTACCCCTGAAGGGTTATGGATATTCTGTCACCCCTAAAGGGGTAAAAATTTGCGTTGCTTCAACAACCCGCTTTTTTCCGATTTAAGTGCATAAAAACTACGGTCGACCCGCTTTACCAAAGGCAAAACCGGGTCAGGGTCGTGGGAAGGAGGGAGACAAGGGGGGAAACGACAGGCATAAAAAAGCCGACCCAGAGGTCGGCTCTTGCACGGTGCGAGCAGGCGGTCGCCTTAGAACTCGGCGGTGCGGGGAGTCCGGGGGAAGGGGATGACATCGCGCACGTTGCCCATGCCGGTCACGTAGACCACCAGACGCTCGAAGCCCAGGCCGAAGCCGGAGTGCGGCACTGTGCCGTAGCGGCGCAGGTCGCGGTACCACCAGTAGTCTTCCTTGTTCAGGCCCATCTCGGCCAGACGGGCATCCAGCACCTCGAGACGCTCCTCGCGCTGGGAGCCGCCGATGATCTCGCCGATCCCCGGGGCCAGCACGTCCATGGCGGCGACGGTCTTGCCGTCGTCGTTGAGGCGCATGTAGAAGGCCTTGATGTCCTTCGGGTAGTTCTTCACCACCACCGGGGACTTGAAGTGCTCCTCGGCCAGGTAGCGCTCGTGCTCGGAGGAGAGGTCGATACCCCAGGAGACCGGGAACTCGAAGCTCTTGCCGCAGTTCTTCAGCACTTCGATGGCGTCGGTGTAGTCAATCTGGGCGAAGTCGGAGGCGACGAAGCGCTCCAGACGGCCGATGGCGTCCTTGTCCACGTGCTGGGCGAAGAATTCCAGATCGTCCCGGCGCTCCGCCAGCACGGCGTTGAAGACGTACTTCAGCATGGCTTCGGCCAGGGCGGCGTTGTCTTCCAGGTTGGCGAAGGCCACTTCCGGTTCCACCATCCAGAACTCGGCCAGGTGGCGGCTGGTGTTGGAGTTTTCGGCGCGGAAGGTGGGCCCGAAGGTGTAGACCTTGGACAGGGCGCAGGCATAGGTCTCGACGTTGAGCTGGCCGGAGACGGTCAGGAAGGTCTCCTTGCCGAAGAAGTCCTTGTCGTAGTCCACCTTGCCTTCGGGGGTGCGCGGCAGGTTTTCCAGATCCAGGGTGGAGACGCGGAACATCTCGCCGGCCCCTTCGGTGTCGGAGGCGGTGATGAGGGGCGCGGCGATCCAGAGGTAGCCCTGTTCGTGGAAGAAGCGGTGAATGGCCTGGGAGAGGCAGTTGCGCACCCGGGTCACGGCGCCGACGATGTTGGTACGGGCACGCAGGTGGCCCTGCTCGCGCAGGTATTCGATGCTGTGGCGCTTGGCGGACATGGGGTAGGTGTCCGGATCCTCGACCCAGCCCACCACCTTGACCTCGGTGGCCTGCAGTTCGAACGCCTGGCCGCTGCCCTGGGATTCGACCACCAGACCTGTCACTTCCACCGAGCAGGCTGTGGTCAGACGCAGCACTTCATTCTCGTAATTGGCCAGGGTATTGGGGACGACTGCCTGCACCGGATGGAAGCAGGAGCCATCGGAGATGGCCAAAAATGAGATCCCCGCCTTGGAATCGCGGCGGGTCCGGATCCACCCTTTCACTGTCTGGGTGGTGCCGACCGAATACTTACCGGCCAGCACATCTACTACGGATGCGTGCGTCATCGAAATATTGTCTCCAGCTTGTTCTTGCAGCGCTATTTGCAACACTAGGGGTCTGGCCCGGGCACAGTTGGCCCACCATGGCAGACTAAGCCGTTCATCTTACCCGCGCGGGTTTGATAAACAAGCAAAAATGTCGGACCCTTGCGGGGATTTCCCCATGCATCCTGCATGGATCCTGACGGTTGGACGGGGGTGAGGGTGAAGGAGCGCAGGCGGGGGCCGGATGGCCGGGTACGGCTACTGAGGGGGCTGGTGATCCTCTGCTGGGGCGGTTTCATCGCCCTGCTCTCCCTCTATCACTTCGCCAGGCCGCAGACTGCCTATGGTTTTCTGGTCTATGGCGGGGTCAGGGTGCGCCAAAGCTGGGATCCCGCCCTCACCCCCTGGCTGGAGCGCGGGCTCTGGGCCTGCTGCCTGCTGACCCTGGTGGTCCTGGCGCTGGAGCGCGGCCGCAGCCGCCGGCAGGAGGATGCCCTGCACGCCAACCTCTTTATCCTGCTGCTGATCCTGGTGGCCAGCCTGCTGTTTTACTACCTGGGGTGATAGTCTGACGGCTCGTCCTACGGCGAGGCGCTGGAGCGCAGGCGCAGCCTACTGCAAGAGGATGCGCTGCACATCAATCTCTTGATCCAGCAGCGGATCCTGGTGGCCAGCCTACTGTTTTACTACCTGGGGTGATAGTCTGACGGCTCGTCCTGCGGCGGGGCGACCGAGCGCTTGCCGAGCTGGCGCTCCACGCTGTCGAGCATCTGGTTGTAGGCGAGTGCCACCCGGCCAATCTCGTCCCCTTCATCCCCCTCCAGCCGATGGCCGAAGTCGTTGCGATCGGTCGCCTCCTCCATGGAGCGGGTCAGCTGGTTCAGGGGGCGAACTATCCAGGTGCGGATGACCCAGAGGGTGAGCAGCAGCCCCAGCCCGAAGATGAGGGTGAGGCTGAGCGCCGAGGTGAGGATGTTCTGCTCGACCCGGGTGAACAGGGAGTCGAGGGAGTAGTCAAAGCGCACCGCCCCCAGCACGGTATTTTCCGGCACCTGGTGGCAACTGGTGCAGTCGGTGCCGCGAAAGTCTTTCTGCGCCAGCAACGGGCGGGTCACCACCAGCCGGCTGTGCATGCCGTCATGCTCCACCTCCAGGCTGCCCTTGCCCGCCAGGGCCAGGGCGTCAAATCTGTCTTTCGGAGCCTCCACGTCACGGCCCGGCCCGAACTGCTTGTTGACCGCCGCCCCGCGCACGATGCGGGCATCCTCCACGTGGGCGTGATCGAGAAACTTGGCGCGCAGGGTGTCGCGGGCCTCCATCTTGCCGGTCAGCATCAGCATGTTGAGACCGTCGAAGTAGGCCTCGGTCTGCTCGCGGCTCTGCTCCTTGATGAGGGTCAGGATGAGATCCCGCTCGCGCACCGCCTGATAGGCTGCGGAAAACACCAATACCATGGAGAAGATGAAGAGCAGGAAGAAATTGATCTTGGCAGCAATGGAGAGGCGCATGGGACTGGTACATCTGTTGGGTAAAACCCGCGCAGTCTACTCTCCTCGCCGGACGGGTTTTGATGACTTGCTCACATTCTGATGAAAAAGAGCCAAAAGGCCCCGTCGCCATGACGGGGCCATTGTGACGGGGTCTTGTGCCGAGCCTCTTCTGGCTCAGAACTCCCCGGCGGTGATGGCCTCGCGGATGGCGCAGGTCAATACCCGCAGCTCCTCGGGGGTGATGACGAAGGGAGGCATCAGGTAGACGAGCTTGCCGAAGGGGCGGATCCAGGCCCCAAGCGACACGAACTTGCGCTGGATGCGCGCCACATCCACCCGCTCCTTCATCTCCACCACCCCGATGGCGCCGAGCACCCGGACATCGGCCACCGCCGGGTGCAGGGTCAGCTCCACCAGCTCGGTGCGCAGCTGGTGTTCGATGGCTTGCACCCGATCGCGCCAAGGTGAGGCCAGCAGCAGCTCGATGGAGGCGTTGGCGACGGCGCACGCCAATGGATTGCCCATAAAGGTGGGGCCGTGCATAAAGACGCCCGCCTTCCCATCACACACGGTGCGGGCGACATGCTCTGTGGTCAGGGTGGCCGACAGGGTCAGATAGCCCCCGGTAAGCGCCTTGCCCAGACACATGATGTCGGGGCTGATCCCCGCCCAGTCGCAGGCGAAGAGCTGGCCGGTGCGGCCAAAGCCGGTGGCGATCTCGTCGGCAATCAGCAGCAGGCCGAACTCGTCGCACAGGGCGCGCACCCACTGCAGGTAGCGGGGGTGATAGAAGCGCATGCCGCCTGCCCCCTGGACTATGGGTTCGAGCACGATGGCGGCGATTTCCTCGTGATGATCCGCCACCAGGGTGGCGAGCTCCACCACGCAACGCTCGTCCCACTCGGCGTGGAAGCGGCAGCCGGGGGCTTCGACGAAATGGTGCTCGGGCAGGAAGCCCTTGTAGAGCTCGTGCATGCCGCCATCGGGATCGCACACGCTCATGGCGCCGAAGGTGTCACCGTGATAGCCGCCCCGCAGGGAGACGAATTTGGCGCGGGGCGTCCCCTTGGCGTGCCAGTACTGCTGGGCCATCTTGAGGGCCACCTCCACCGCCACCGAGCCGGAGTCCGCCAGAAAGACCCGATCCAGCCCCTTTGGCGTTATATCAACCAGCTTGCGGCAGAGCTCGACTGCGGGGGCATGGGTCAGGCCGCCAAACATCACGTGGGACATCTTGCCGAGCTGGGCGGTGGCGGCCGCGTCGAGCTCAGGCACCTGGTAGCCGTGCACGCAGGCCCACCAGGAGCTCATGCCATCCACCAGCTCGCGCCCGTCCGTCAGGGTGAGGGTCACCCCCTTGGCGCTGGCCACTTCGTAGCAGGGCAGGGGATGGGTGAGGGAGGTATAGGGATGCCAGACGTGGTGCAGGTCGAATTCTTGATTGGTCATTTTGTGTTCTGTTGTCAATTGATTTGATCTGGTCGGTGTTGACAGTCTACGCGCGCTCTCTACACTAGCCAACAATTTCAGCCACTTGGCTTCGCTCACGCCCTTGCGGTGCATAGTCCAGCTGGCGGGTTCTGCGGCCATCTCTCCATGAGCGCGGCGCAGGATCCCACCTATAACAACCGGAAGCCATGTATGAATGCTCTCACCGCGGGCGCCCACGCCCTTCGTCACGACTGGACCCTGACCGAGGTTCAGGCTCTCTTTGCCCTGCCATTCAACGATCTGCTGTTCCAGGCCCAGACGGTGCACCGCACCCATTTCGACCCGAACGAGGTGCAGGTGAGCACCTTGCTCTCCATCAAGACCGGCGCCTGCCCGGAGGATTGCAAATACTGCCCCCAGAGCGCCCGCTATCACACCGGGCTCGAGACCGAGCGGCTGATGGAGGTGGAAAAGGTGCTGGAGCGGGCCCGGGAAGCCAAGGCCAACGGCTCGTCCCGTTTCTGCATGGGGGCCGCCTGGCGCAACCCCAAGGAGAAGGACATGCCCTACATCATCCGGATGATTGAAGAGGTGCGCGGGCTCGGCATGGAGACCTGCATGACGCTAGGGATGCTGACTGCCGATCAGGCGGCGCGTCTCGGGGCCGCGGGGCTGGATTACTACAACCACAACCTCGACACCTCGCCGGAGTTTTACGGCGACATCATCACCACCCGTACCTATCAGGACCGGCTCGACACCCTGGAGCACGTGCGCGGCGCCGGGATGAAGGTCTGCTCCGGCGGCATCGTCGGCATGGGGGAGCAGGCGAAAGACCGGGCGGGCCTTCTGATGGCGCTCGCCAACCTGCCGCGCCACCCGGAGAGCGTGCCCATCAACATGCTGGTCAAGGTGAAGGGAACGCCCCTGGAGAACCAGGAGAACCTGGACCCGTTCGAATTTATCCGCACCATCGCCGTGGCACGCATCATGATGCCCGCCTCCCACGTGCGCCTCTCCGCCGGGCGGGAGAAGATGAACGAGCAGATGCAGGCCATGTGCTTTATGGCGGGGGCAAATTCGATATTTTATGGCTGCAAGCTGCTGACCACTCCCAATCCGGACGAGAACAGCGACATGCAGCTCTTCAAGCGCCTCGGCATCCGCCCCGCCCAGCGGGCCCAGAAGCCGGATCAGGTTCAAGAGGAGGAGCTGCTGGCCGAGGTGAGTCGCCAGAGCGAGCCCAGCGAGCTCTTCTACGACGCTACTCGTCCCCGCACAGAAGCCGTCCGTACATGATGACGCCCGTTGTCACCAGCCCCTTTGCACTGGGGCAGGCCCTGGCCGAGCGTGAGCAGGCCGCCCTGCTGCGCCGCCGCACCCCGGTGGAGGCCGCGAGCGGCGGGCGGATCCGGGTCGGGGGGCGGGACTACCTCAACGTCTCTGGCAACGACTACCTGGGGCTCGCGGGCCATACCGCCATCAAGGCCGCCTTCGCGGCAGGCGTGGCGCAATATGGCGCGGGCGCCGGCGCCTCGCCCTTGGTGACCGGCTACAGCCGCGCTCACCAGCAGCTGGAAGAGACGCTGGCCGACTGGCTCGGGGTGGAGGCGGTGCTGCTGTTCAACTGCGGCTTCTCCGCCAACCAGGCGGTGCTCAAGGCCCTGCTCGGCAAGGAGCATCTGCTGTGGCAGGACAGGCTCAACCACGCCTCCCTGCAGGAGATGGGCAGCCAGCTCCCCTGCAGGATGAAGCGCTTCGGTCATAACGACATGGCGGCCTTGGAACGGCTGCTTGAGCCAAACCGGGGCCTGATCGTCTCGGAAGGGGTGTTCAGCATGGACGGGGATCAGGGTCCCTGGGTTGAACTTGCAACATTGGCTGCCCAGAGCGGCAACTGGCTGATGATCGACGATGCCCACGGTATTGGGGTGCTTGGGGCCGAGGGGCGCGGCACCCTGGCGGCCCAGGGGGTTGCTCCTGCCAGCGTGCACATCCAGATGGGGACCTTTGGCAAGGCGCTCGGGGTGGCCGGCGCCTTCGTGGGCGGCAGTCGCGAGCTGGTGGAGTATCTGGTCAACTTCGCCCGCCACTACGTCTACAGCACCCATATGCCCCCCGCCCAGGCGTGCGCCGTGCGCCAGAGCATCGAGCTGGTACGCGTAGCCGACGAGGCCCGTGCCCACCTTGCTCGCCTTGTCGCCCGCTTTCGGCAGGGGGCGCGGTCCCTGGGTTGGCAGCTGGGGGCAAGCGACACCCCCATCCAGCCGCTGCTGGTGGGAGAGAGCGGTGCTGCCCTGCAACTGGCCGAGCGGCTGCGGGAGCGCGGCATCTGGGCCGGGGCCATCCGCCCGCCGACGGTGCCGGTCGGCACGGCGCGCCTTCGCATCACCCTGTGCGCTGCCCACGGCGAGGACGACGTGGATCGCCTGCTCGAGGCCCTGGGTTCGCGCCCGGCCACCGACGAGAGAGGGGGCGGCCATGCTCCATGAGCGTTTCCAGTCGGTGGACAAGGCGCAGCTCGCCCGCCGCTTCGGGGCGGCGGCCCGTCACTACGACGCCCACGCCCGCTTCCAGCAGGAGGTGGGGCAGGCACTGCTGGTGTGCATGGACGAGGGGGGAGTGAAAGAGGTGCGCTCAGGGGCCGGGCTGGATCTCGGCTGCGGCACCGGTTTCTTTCTGCCGGATCTGGCCTCGCGCTGCGACGCGCTGACCGGGCTGGATCTCGCCCCCGGCATGCTGGCCCAGGCCGCCCTTCGCGGCAGTGGCGCCCGCCTGGTGTGCGGCGACGCGGAGGCGCTCCCCTTTGCCGACCAGAGCCTGGACTGGGTCTTCTCCAGCCTGGCCCTGCAGTGGTGCGAGCGTCCGGCCCAGGCCTTCGCCGAGCTCAACCGGGTGCTCCGGCCCGGTGGTCAGGTCTTCTTCTCGACCCTGCTTTCGGGGTCCCTGTGGCAACTGCGGGAGGCCTGGCGCGCCGTCGATGGCCGCGCCCACGTCAATCGCTTCCTGACGCTGCCCCAGTTGCAGCAGGCGGCCCGTGACGGGGGCTTCGATGCCCCTGAGCTCTGCCCGCTGACCTGGTCCCTCGCCTACCCGGCGCTCAGCGGACTGCTGCGCGACCTCAAGGGGATAGGCGCGAGCCAGGTCAACGACGAGCGGCCCGCGGGCCTGGGTCATCGCCAGCGCCTGGTGCGCCTGGGGGAGGCCTACGAGCGTTATCGCCAGCCCGACGGCCTGCTGGCCGCCAGCTATGAGGTTTGCCTCGGGCGCCTGATCCGGGCATAAGCCGTTCGCCAACCAAGCGTCATCACCGGGTCCGCAGCTCAACGCGGCCCGATCTTGTCACCGAACATCATCAATGTGCGCAGGCAGGCATGTCGCCCGCCATCGCGCCGAGGAGTCATCATGACCAGATCCTATTTCATCACGGGCACGGACACCGATGTGGGCAAGACCCTGGTGGCCCGCACCCTGCTGCACGCCTTCGCCGCCCAGGGGATAGTCTGCGCCGGTTACAAGCCGGTGTCGGCGGGCTGCACCCGCACCCCGGAGGGGCTTCGCAATCGGGATGCCCTGCTGTTGCAGCAGGCCGCCAGCCTGCCTCTGCCCTACGAGAAGGTCAATCCCTATGCCTTCGAGCCCCCCATAGCCCCCCATATCGCCGCCCGGGAGGCGGGGGAGAGCATCCCCTTCGCCGGCTTGTCGGCTGGGCTGAGGGAGATAGAGGCGAGCGGGGCCGATCTCGTGATCGTCGAGGGGGCGGGGGGCTGGTTGCTGCCGCTGGATCACCAGCATCTGCTCTCGGACTGGGTCGTCCTTGAGCGGTTGCCGGTGATCCTGGTGGTGGGGGCGAGGCTGGGGTGTCTCAACCATGCCCTGCTCACCGTCGCCGCCATTCGCCAGCAGGGGCTGACCCTGGCGGGCTGGGTGTCCAACCGGGTGGATCCGCACATGAATCGTTATCCGGAGAACCTGGCGACCTTGAAAGCCTTGCTGCCGGCCCCATTTTTGGGTGAGATACCCTTCGTGGAGGCACCGCACGAGACGGACTTGCGCGACTGCCTCGACATCTCGCCCCTGCTCTGAGGCCAGACATTCAGCAATCATTCATCGTGTCTGTCTATTATCTGGGGCAAGTGTGGCATCGGTCGCCCCTGGGGTGACCCGAGCCATGCATCCATATCTCACAAGGAGTCAATATGAAGCGAATTATGCTATTCCTGGTGACCAACCTGGCCGTCATGCTGGTGCTGGGGGTGGTGCTCAATATCCTGTTCTCGGTTCTGGGGATCAACAAGTCCAGCATTTCCGGGCTGTTGGTGTTCTGCGCCGTGTTCGGTTTTGGGGGTTCCTTTATCTCCTTGCTGATGTCCAAGTGGATGGCCAAGCGCAGCTATGGCGTCCAGGTCATCGAGCAGCCCCGCAACGAGACCGAGCACTGGCTGGTGAGCACAGTCGCCCGTCAGGCCCGTGAGGCTGGCATCAAGATGCCGGAAGTGGGGATCTACGATTCCCCCGAGATGAACGCCTTCGCCACCGGCGCCCGCCGCGACGACTCCCTCGTGGCCGTGTCGTCCGGCCTGCTCTACAGCATGAGCCGCGACGAGGCGGAAGCCGTGCTGGCCCACGAGGTGAGCCACGTGGCCAACGGCGACATGGTGACCCTGACCCTGATCCAGGGGGTGGTGAACACCTTCGTGATGTTCTTCGCCCGCATCGTGGCCGGCGTCATCAGCAACGTCTTCAGCTCCAACAACGACGAGGAGAGCAGCAGCTCCGGCGGCTTCGCCTACATGATCACCGTGTTCGTGCTGGAGATGGTGTTCGGCGTGCTGGCCTCCATGATCGTCATGTGGTTCAGCCGTCAGCGCGAGTTCCGCGCCGACGCCGGTGCCGCCAAGCTGGCCGGCCGTGACAAGATGATCGCCGCCCTGCAGCGTCTCGCCCGCGGTGCCGAGCCGCAGCTGGAAGGTTCCATGATGGCCTTCGGCATCAACGGCAAGCGTTCCATGAGCGAGCTGTTCATGAGCCACCCGCCCATCGAGCAGCGCATCGCCGCCCTGCGTGGCTGATGGCCAGACACCACAAGAAAACGGCTGCCCAGGGGCAGCCGTTTTGCTTTTCGGGGCGGGGCATTTTGTCCCCCGATCACCCTATTCGACCACGAGATCCGTCAGGGGCACGGCGCAGCAGGCGAGGAACTTGCCCTGGGCCCGCTCGGCGGCGGTGATGGCCGGCGCATCCGGGTGATCCACCTCTCCCGACAACAGCGTCTGCTTGCAACTGCCGCAGATGCCGGCGCGGCAGCTCCAGGGCAGCTCCACCCCCTGCTTGTTGGCCTGATCCAGCACTGTACCCTGGTTGTTGCCGGCAAACTCCCGCTCCCCGATACGCAGCCGTACCGCCTGGTGGGGGCGTGCCACCGAGAGGATGGCGCCGCCAAAGCTCTCCTGGCGGATGCGGTCGGCGGGCACGCCGAGGGTGGTCAGCCGGTTGGCCGCGTCGGCCATAAAGCCCTGGGGACCGCAGACGAACACCTCTCGTCCGGCCAGCCCCTTGACCTGGCCGAGGTGGCTGTCATCCAGCCGTCCCTTGAGCCCCTGCCAGTGCGCCTCGGGCTGGCTCAGGATCAGGGTGAGGGTCATCCCCTGCCGCGCCAGTGCGTGCAGCTCGGCGGCGGCGGGGATGTCCGCCTCGCAGCGGCACAGGTGCATGAAGTGAACGTCATCCAGCTCCCCGCGCAGGGCCAGGGTGCGGGCAATGGAGAGCATGGGGGTGACGCCGGATCCCGCCGAGAGCAGCAGCAGGGCGCGCTCGGCCCCCAGGTGAAACTCGCCGGCAGGGGCGGCCGCCAGCAGGCGGTCACCCACCTGCAACTGCCGGTGCAGCCAGGGGGAGAGGCGGCCATCGGCCAGCTTCTTGACGCTGATGCCGTAACGCTCGGGCCGCTCCGGGGTGGAGCTCAGGGTATAGCGGCGCTGGACCCGCTCCATCTTGATTCCCTGGCCGATGTCGAGGCTGATGGGCAGGTGCTGGCCCGGCAGGTAGTCGGGCAGGGGCTCGCCGTCGGCGGCCTCGAACCAGAAGGTCTCCAGATCCCGCGCCAGGGGCTCCCTGGCCACGCACACCAGCTCCCGTTTTTTGGGGGCCGCGTTGGGGTAGACAGGCGGGCGCACCCGCTCCAGCACCTCGATCTCGCTGCCCGCCTCGATCCACCCCTCGTTCAGGGCCACCAGGTTCTGGCCGAAGTAGACCTCCCCATCCTCGCCACGGCGATAGCGGCTGAGGGTGGCGAGCGGCTCTTTCAGGGCGTTGAAGCGATCCGTGCCCGGTTCCACCGTGGTCATGATGCAGCGGCTGCACGGTTTGGCGACCCGAAACTCCACCTCGCCGATGCGGATCCGCTTCCAGCCGTCCTCCTCGAAGGGGCGGGTGCCGCTCGCCACCAGGTTGGTGCGAAACTGGCTCATCTGGTGCAAGGCGTCGGATCTCAGGTTGAGATCCTCAAGGGAACCCTGGCTGATGAGCAGCAGGGGATAGCCGTCGGCAAAGCTCACCCGGGTGCCGGTCTTCTCCCGGAAACGCGTGGACTCCTCGCCGAGCCAGAGCAGCGCAACCGGTTCGCCAGCCACTCGACTTAGCCAGCTGTCGGCGATCGGTGTGGTATGCAGGGCGGTGAAATGGTCGCTCCAGACCCCGGTGGCCTGGGGGACCCGGCTGAACGCCGCCTCCAGCAGGATGAGGGGCTCAAGGCCCGGATAGTGCAGTTGCAGGCCGCCGTCCATGGGGGTCGCCACCACCTGCTGCAGCTGGGGATGGGTGCGGGCGGTGATGAAACTGCCGTCCGGCTTGACCACCATGTAGCGGCGATCCCCGGCGAGACCCTCTTCGGTGACCAGGGCGCGGCTCAGCGGCATGCCGGCCGTCGACTTGATGGGGTAGAGATGTATGCTGGCGAGGGTCGGCATGTCTTGGTCCTTGTGCTGTGGCGAATCCGGTGAAGAGGGGAAGATAACGATTCCTGCCCCGAGCGGCAATCCTCTCTTCTCCCCCCATGATGGGGGGGCGGCGCATGGCCTCTGCCGCCCCGCCCTGTGATCGGGATCCGGTTGTGGGGGCCGGGCACCATAAAATGCAACATTTATTGATCCTGATCCGCCATGTCGTACAAAAAACGGCCCATCATCGAACCAGCTTCCAGTTTCTGACGCTTTCGCTTCTTCCCCTCCGGCCACCGTCCGCCCAGGCGACACGGTATCAAGTGCATTCGGGTGGGGCCTGTCACCCAGAAAGAAGAAAGCAATCTATGAGCAAACAACTGGACATGACCCCACAGCCGGATCTCTCCCAGAAGACGGGGACGGGCCCGGTCCGTACCCGGCTGCCCGTCTGGCGGGCGGCCCTGCCACCTTGCAACCACGCCTGCCCGGCTGGCGAGAATATCCAGGCCTGGCTTGCCCTGGCCGAGGCAGGCCGCTTCGAGGCGGCCTGGCAGCGACTTATCGAAGAAAATCCCCTGCCTGCGGTCCACGGGCGGGTCTGTTATCACCCCTGCGAAACGGCCTGCAACCGGGCCCAGGTGGATGATGCCGTCTCCATTCACGCCATCGAGCGCTTCCTCGGCGACGAGGCGCTGGCCCGGGGCTGGCAGCCTGCGCCGCCTGCACCCGCCAGCGGCAAGAAGGTGCTGGTGATCGGTGCCGGCCCCTCCGGCCTCTCCTGCGCCTGGCACCTCAACCGGCTCGGCCATCAGGTGGAGATCCGCGAGGCGGGCCCGCTCGCCGGTGGCATGCTGCGCTTCGGCATTCCCGCCTACCGCCTGCCCCGCGACGTGCTGGATCGGGAGGTAGCCCGCATCGTCGCCGCTGGCGTCACCCTCACCCTCAACCACAAGGTGGAGGATGTGCTGCGCGAGCGGGATGAGGGGGGCTTTGACGCCGTCTTCATGGCCATCGGCGCCCATCTGGCCAAGCGGGTCGACATTCCGGCCCGGGAGGCGGGCAAGATCCTCGATGCGGTGAGCTTCCTCGAGCAGGCCAGCCTGGCCGAGGAGCAGGGCTTGCCGCCACCCAAGCTGGGACGGCGGGTGGCCATCTACGGCGGCGGCAACACCGCCATGGACGCGGCCCGCACCGCCCGCCGCCTCGGGGTCGAGGAGGCGATGATCATCTACCGCCGCGACCGGGATCATATGCCGGCCCATGCCTTCGAAGCCCTTGAGGCCGAGGAGGAGGGGATCAAGATCAACTGGTTGCGCACCATCCGCCAGCTCGACAGCACCAGTATTGAAGTGGAGGTGATGGCGCTGGATGCCGAGGGCAAGCCGGTGCCCACCGGCAAGTTTGAAACCCTCGAAGCGGACTCCCTCATTCTGGCGCTGGGTCAGGAGGTGGACTTGAGCGTGCTGGAGAGAATCCCCGGCGTGCGGGTCAACCAGGAGGGGGTGGTGCAGGTTGGCGAGAACCTGATGACGGACGTGCCGGGCCTCTTTGCCGGCGGCGACATGGTGCCGAGTGAGCGCACCGTCACCATCGCCACCGGCCACGGCAAGAAGGCGGCGCGCCATATGGATGCCTGGCTGAGGGGGGGGCAGTATCGCAAGCCGGACGCCCACCCCCTGGTGGGGCCAGAGCAGTTGCAGCTCTGGTTCCAGACCCAGGCACCTGCCAGCAGCCAGCCGGTCAAACCGCCCTCGGCGCGGGACGACTTTGGCGAGATCATCGGCGGACTGGACGAGACGGCGGCCCGCTACGAGGCGGCGCGCTGCTACTCCTGCGGCAACTGCTTCGAGTGTGACGGCTGTTACGGCAGCTGCCCCGAGCAGGCCATCGTCAAGCTGGGGCCGGGTCTGGGTTATCGGGTGGATGCGGCGCGCTGCACCGGCTGCGGCGCCTGCCACGACCAGTGCCCCTGCCACGCCATCCTGCTGCGCCAACCTGAGGTGTCCCTATGAAACACGAACTGATCATGGTCGACGGCAACGAAGCCGCGGCCCGGGTGGCGTACCAGCTGAGCGAAGTCTGTGCCATCTACCCCATCACCCCGAGCTCGACCATGGCCGAACTGGCCGACGCCTGGGCGGCCGAGGGGCAGCGCAACCTGTGGGGCAACATCCCCACAGTGGTGGAGATGCAGAGCGAAGGGGGGGCGGCCGGCACGGTACACGGCGCCCTGCAGGCGGGGGCACTCGCCACCACCTTCACCGCCAGCCAGGGGCTGATGCTGATGCTGCCCAACATGTACAAGATCGCAGGCGAATTGACCTCGGCGGTGTTCCATGTGGCGGCCAGATCGCTGGCGGCCCAGGGGCTCTCGATCTTTGGCGACCATCAGGACGTGATGGCGGCGCGCAGCACCGGCTTTGCCATGCTGGCCTCCGGCTCGGTGCAGGAGGCGCAGGACCTGGCCTTGATCGCCCACAGCGTCACCCTGCAGTGCCGGGTGCCCTTTATCCACTTCTTCGACGGCTTTCGTACCTCCCACGAGGTGAACAAGATCACCGCCTTGCATCGGGACGAGATCCGCGCCCTTATCGACAACGACTGGGTGCGTGCCCACCGCGCCCGGGCGCTCAACCCGGATCATCCGGTGATGCGCGGCACCGCCCAGAACCCGGACACCTATTTCCAGTCCCGCGAGAGCGTCAACCCCTTCTACGAGGCGGTGCCGGCACGGGTGCAGCAGTGCATGGAGAGCCTCGGCAAGCTGACCGGCCGCCACTACAAGCTGGTGGAGTACCACGGCGCAACCGATGCCACCGACGTCATCGTGCTGATGGGCTCGGGGGCGGCCACCGCCCGCACCACTGTGGATTGGCTCAACCGGCAGGATCGCAAGACAGGTGTCTTGGTGGTGCGCCTCTATCGCCCCTTCCCGGTACAGGCGCTGCTGGACGCCCTGCCCAAGCGCGTGCGCCGCATCGCCGTGCTGGATCGCACCAAGGAGCCGGGGGCCAGCGGTGAGCCCCTGCTGCTGGATGTGCAGAGTGCGCTGATCGACGGCTTGCAGCGCGGCCTGCTCAAGCGGCTGCCCTGGCTCAGCGGCGGTCGCTACGGCCTCTCCTCCAAGGAGTTCACCCCGGCCATGTGCGCGGCGGTGTTCGAGGAGCTAGCTTCCGATGCGCCGCGTCCGCGCTTTACCGTGGGGATAGTGGACGACGTGTCGGGCCTCAGTCTGGCCTGGCACCCCATCGGCGATCTGGAGCCCCCGAGCCGGGTGCGGGCGCTCTTCTTCGGCCTCGGCGCCGACGGCACGGTCGGCGCCAACAAGAACAGCATCAAGATCATCGGCGAGCTGGAGGGCTTCCACGCCCAGGGCTACTTCGTCTACGACTCCAAGAAGTCGGGCTCGCGCACCGTCTCCCACCTGCGCTTTGGTCCCGAGCCCATCGACGCCCCCTGGCTTATCGAGCAGGCGAGCTTTATCGGCTGCCACCAGTGGGGCTTTGTCGAATCGGTGGATCTGCTGGAGCACGCCGCCGAAGGGGCGACCCTGCTGCTCAATGCTCCCCATGAGGCTGACAAGGTGTGGGGCCAGCTGCCCGAGCGGCTGCGTGCCCGCATCCGCGCCCTCGATATCCGGCTCTACTGCATCGATGGGGATCGGGTAGCCGAGCAAAACGGCATGGGCAATCGCATCAACACCATCATGCAGACCTGCTTCTTCGCGCTGGCCGGAGTGCTGCCACGGGACGAAGCCATTGCGCTGATCAAGGAGAGCATCGAGAAGAGCTATGCCCGCAAGGGGCCCGAGGTGGTGGCGCGCAACTTCGCGGCGGTGGACGACACCCTGGCTCACCTCTGCAAGGTGGTGATCCCGGTCGGTGAGGAGCAGATCAGCGACTATCCGCTGCCATTGGCTCCCGGCGGCAGCGAGTTTGTCCAGCGGGTCACTGGCGAGATGCTGGCGGGGCGCGGCGATCTGATCCCCGTCTCCATGCTGCCGGTGGATGGCACTTACCCCACCGCCACCAGCCGCTTCGAGAAGCGGGACATCGCCCGGGAGATCCCAGTCTGGCACTCGGATATCTGCATCCAGTGCGGCAACTGCGTCTTCGTCTGCCCCCACGCGGCGCTGCGGGCCAAGTTCTACCATCAGGACTGGCTGGCAACTGCCCCCGAGGCGGCCCAGTCAGTGCCCGTTACCGCCAGGGGGTTCCCCGACAGCCGCTACACATTGCAGCTCTATCCGGAGGATTGCACCGGCTGCGGCCAGTGCGTGCAGGCCTGTCCGGTGCGGGCCGGAGCGGATGAAAGCCATGAAGGCGAGCGCGCCATCGCCATGATGGACAAGGCGCCGCATCTGGCCGGCCAGAAGCAGGCGCTGCGCTGGTTCGAGAGCCTGCCCTGGCCTGCCCGCGAGCGGGTGGACTTCTCCACGGTGCGGGGGGCCCAGTTCCTCGAACCTCTGTTCGAGTTCTCCGGTGCCTGCGCCGGCTGTGGCGAGACCCCCTACCTCAAGCTGCTGACCCAGCTGTTTGGCGACCGCATGCTGGTGGCCAACGCCACCGGTTGCTCCTCCATCTACGGCGGCAACCTGCCGACCACCCCCTGGGCCAAGAACGGCGAAGGGAAGGGGCCGGCCTGGTCCAACTCACTGTTCGAGGACAACGCCGAGTTTGGCTTTGGCTTCCGCCTCACCGCCGATCAGCATCGCGGTCAGGCGGTGGCGGCCTTGCAGGCGATGAAGGGGGAGCTGGGTGCAGAGCTGGTCGAGACGCTTGTCAGCGCCCCGCAGCGGCTGGAGTCGGAGATCCGCGCCCAGCGCACCCGGGTGGCCCAAGTGCGGGAGCGGCTGGAAGAGGTGAAATCCGGCAAGGCCCGCGAGCTGCTGTCGCTTATCGATCAGCTGGTGCGCCGCTCGGTCTGGATCGTCGGCGGCGATGGCTGGGCCTATGACATCGGCTCGGCGGGGCTCGATCATGTGCTCGCCTCCGGCCGCGATGTGAACGTGCTGGTGATGGATACCGAGGTCTACTCCAACACCGGCGGCCAGATGTCGAAATCGACCCCGCTCGGCGCCGTCGCCAAGTTCGCGGCGGGGGGCAAGACGCTGGCCAAGAAGGATGTGGCCTTGCAGGCCATCTCCTACGGCAACGTCTATGTTGCCCGCATCGCCTTTGGGGCCAACCCGCAGCAGGCGTTGCAGGCCTTGCGTGAGGCCGAGGCCTATCCGGGCCCGTCGCTGATCATCGCCTACAGCCATTGCATCGCCCACGGCATCGACATGGAGCAGGGACTTACCCAGCAAAAACGCGCCGTGGCCTCGGGGCACTGGCCGCTGATGCGCTACAACCCGGTATTGCGCAGCACCGGGCAGAACCCCTTCAGCCTCGACAGCCTGCGCCCCTCCATTCCGCTGGCCGAATACCGGCAGGAGGAGACCCGCTACCGGGTGCTGGCCCAGAGCCACCCGGAGGAGGCCGAGCGGCTGATGCAGGTGGCACAAAGAGTGGCGTGGCAGAAGTGGGCCACCTACGAGGAGATGGCCACCCGCGAGGCCAGCCAGTTCCATCCGCCGGTGTGAGGATGGGGTTGATTCTGTATAGCGAAGCGGGCCATTGGCCCGCCTCCTTTTATCTAGAGACAAAAAGCGTTAATAGAGAAAAATTATCCAGAAATCATGGCTACTATCTTGAAATACGTCGTTAGTAGCATATTGAAAGTCATTACAATGCTGTTGATATATTAGGCGGGGCTGGGCAAGATAAAGTGAGCGGTAGCATATTTTTATATGGATGCTTTTCGCATAAAAATCTATGGATTTAATACAGGGGGTTAATGTGTTGACAACAGTGATTACTAGTGTTCTCGGTACGTTATGTGTTGCTGTAGTTTTGGCGGTGGTAAAAAGTCGATGGCTGTACGTCATTGCGCCAAAACTGTACCTAAACACTCCAATTAGTGATGGTCAGATAATTTCCATCAATATCTTTAATGCAGGTTTAACAGCAGAAGAAGACGTTGCCGTTACATTTCGACAAGCGTGTAAATTTGAGTTGATTGGCACATCAAAAAGCACATTGGCTGTGAATGGAAAAACCCTCTCCATTCCAAAATTATCACGGCTTGAATCCATCACAATCGTATTACTGATAGAAGGAAAAGCTTTTGACCCGGTAGATATTGAAAGTATCGAATCAAAATCAACGAAGGGTAAAGTCGTTGAGAGCAAGGAAAAAGCTTCTGCTATATGGCAGCATGTTATTGTAATTCCAGCTCTTGTTCTATTTCTTGGGGTGCCGTTCTTTTTTGGTACTTTTGTCGGTGCAGAAATGAAAATATCTGCATATGCCTATCTAAATGAAAAGTTAGAAATAATAGGCCATAGCAAGCAGCTTGCAGGTTTCAAGACTTCTTTACGAGAGATTCATGCTGACAAGAAGTTCGAAGGGGCTATTAGAAATTCAAAAATTTCTATGGAAATTATTGAGGTTGTTAGGCGAGGAGACGTCTTAACAATAACCACAAAACTCTCCAATAATACTAAAGAGCCACTTATGATTGAGGGCTACCTTAAAAGCTCTGCCGGTGAAAAAGGTCCTCTGAGCTTTTGGGATGAAAAAATAGATAGTTTTGCGTTGGCACCTGGCGACCAGAAAACGGTGAAACAAAAAGCATTTCTTCCTGAATCTCTTTCGGTCAAGATAATCGAAAATATCTTCTCAATTAATAATCTGTCAGGTGGTTCGATAATGATTTCACAGTTAATGGAATTCAGTTAATGTAAAAACTAGCTTTTGTTATGTACTTCATCAGGAAGATCAACTTGTTGTCTATAAGCTCAATTTTAGGAGCCTAAATGGAGGGCGAATTGATGGTAAAAAGGAAAGAATTGAAATTTGCACACGAAGATGCGGTGCTGCTTGGCTTTATAGGTTATATCGAGTCGAATGGTGGTCATATTGAGATTGTTGACAAGCCTGATCCACCAGAGGCGATAGTGAAAATTAATGGTAAAAAGACATGGATAGAGGTGACTGATGCTTTTTTAGATAGAAGGCATGCAATTAGCTTAACATCGTGTTCTTCAGAAGATGTTGAAGATCAACCTGATGATAGACGTATGATCATCGAGCCAGATGCAATTTTTCGAAGTCAGTTAGTTAGTGTCATATCTAAAAAATACGAAAAAAAGTCAATGATAAAAATAAAAGACGAGCTAGGTGGTGGAATCCTGTTGGTTGGAGTGTTTACTCCGTTTAATACGGCTCGAGGAATAGTGCAAGAAGAAAACAAAACTATAGAGAAATTAATCCAATCAAAGCCTTGCAAAGTTTTTAACGAAATTTATGTGTACGATGGTACTGGAGCTCGAGAATACTGTCGTATTTATCCACTTTGATCATAATTAATACTTAAAAAACCGTTGTGGTCACTGTTGTTGTAGCTGAGGTTTTCGAATATGTGCTGTCAACAGCCTTAAGCAGACGTTATGTTTTCCCTTAGCCCCTAAAAAGCTGACTAAGATGCCACCAATTGTACAGATCTAGTTATCACCTGACACCGGCCTCAAACCGGTGTCTTGTTTACGCTACTTTAGTGCGCACTTCCTTCGGTATCAATTTCAGACCCTTCTTGAACATGCTGTAAGGCGTCTGTCCCTCCATCATCCTGCCCTGATGTGGCCGCTGGGTGTTGTAGTGTTCCAGGTAGCTATCCAGGTCTGTCTGCATCTGCTCTACCGACTCATACCAGGTCGTCCTCCCCTTGATACGGAAGTGTTCATCCAGCAGTGTGCGATGCAGCCGTTCGATAAAGCCGTTGCTCTGCGGCCTGCGTACCTTGGTTGTCCGGTGCTCAATCCCCTCCAGTTGCAGGAACAGCTCGTAGGGATGGTGGTCAGCTCGTCCACAGAACTCGCGCCCGTTATCCGACAGGATGGTATAGACCCGTGCCTCGTGGGCCTCGAAAAACGGCAGTACCGTTTCATTGAGCACATGAACCGAGGTCACCGGCAGCTTGCTGGTGTAGAGCCGTCCCCAGGCGTGGCGGCTATAGCAGTCCAGCACGGTTTGCAGATACACCTTGCCAACCCCCTTGAGCGCGCCGACGAAGAAGGTGTCGACCGCCACCAGTTCTCCGGTGTAGTGAACCTCAATCTGGCGTTCGCGAAACTCGGGGCTGAAGCGTTCGAGCAGGCGAATCTGCTCGTCATTGAGCTCAATGGTCTGCTCCCGGTGAGTTTTCTCAAGGCGCAGCAAGCGGTCGTGTTTGGAGAGCAAGTCGTGCCGTTGCCACACGCCACGCACACCGCCCGCACTGACATTGATGCCTTGCAGAGCCAGTTCTTGCGCGACCCGCAGCGGGCCATGAGTTGGTCTGGTGA
This sequence comes from Aeromonas sp. XH, assembly GCF_033348475.1. NCBI lineage: Bacteria > Pseudomonadati > Pseudomonadota > Gammaproteobacteria > Aeromonadales > Aeromonadaceae > Aeromonas > Aeromonas sp. XH. The sequence goes on from NZ_CP137630.1 coordinate 1,301,161, forward strand.
GGGAGTAATCGAGGATGGCGTGTTCAATCTCGGGAGCGACCCGATTGGGATGAGCCCCTTTACAGCCGGGCAATTTGTCGAGCAAGCCCTCGGCGCCATAGGTCTGGTAATTACGGCGAATTTCGTAGAACTGCTGACGGCTGTAGCCGATGAGCTTGCAGGTTTTGCTGACATTATTGAGCTCTTTGGCGAGCTCTAGCAGGCTGAGTTTGCGACGTGCTACTTTCTCGTTGGTGGTCATACGGTGACTCCAGATAACACGGTAGGGGTACCGTTTTGTTATCCGGTTTGAAGCCGTATGACCACTCCCTTTTGTGGGCAACTGTCAGGTGAATACCGTCTCCATACACACCAATTCTCTTTGCAGGCCAAGGCTTTCTTTTCATTCCAAGCCGGTAGCTGTGGGGCAAATAGCGTCAAGCAGGAGAGGGGATGATGACAAAGCAAGATATAGCCGGGACGATCGGCATTCTGGGGGGCTGGCTTGGGCTGCCGCTGGCGGCGGAGCAATAAAAAGCCCGGCTTTAAGCCGGGCTGGGGGATAAGTTGCTTATCCGGGTATTCGTCGAGGCGTCTAGTGTGGATGTTGTCTGAGGATGTCGTATATCTCCTCTTTCAGTTTGAGTTTCTGTTTTTTCAGATCCTTCACCTCGGCGCTGTAGTCGCTGGCATGGTGTTTCTCCAGCTTCCGGATCTCCGCATCCAGGTCGGTGTGCAAGTCAAACTTCTCTTGGAATTGGACATCACTGCTCTTCAGTTTCGAGATGAGATCTCTGTACTCCGGAAACATGTAATGAAGCCTCCTTGTTGTCGTTTGATGTGCCTTGACCTTCAAACTACCCCTTCCATCGGGAGATAAACGTGATCCCGATCCAATTCGGGGCCATCCCTTAGCTGCAGGCCGTGACCGATTTTTAACTGATTGAATCGCAAGTGGATTGACTGCCAGAGTGCGGAGAGGAGAGGCGAAAACTGGGATCGGCTTCACAGTATGGCACTAGGCCGTGCCGGGGAGACGGACAGCAAGAAGGGGCGCGAGGCCCCTTCTTGCTAACAGGTGTGGTGTTTACTCTTTTTTCTTTTTCTTCTCCGGCAGCGGCTGACCGTCTCGGGCGATCACCTTGCCCACCTCGAAGCCGATCTGTGCCGCCAGCTCTTCCAGATCCGGTGCCTTGGCCTCGTTGCCGATGGCGTACTGGTAGTTGGCGATGGTGATCTTCTCGGCCACCGGGGTGCCCGGGACTATGGGCTCGCGCCAGCCCTGGCCCACATGGGCCACCAGGGTGCCGTTCATGATGAGCTCGCCGACGATCTCCTGGGTGGGGATGCCCTTGCCATAGGTCAGGCCCTGGGGGTGCTTCTTGCCGACCAGGGGCTCGCTGCTTGCGGGCATCAGCTTGGTGCGGATCAGCCACTTGGGCGATTTGGTCTTGCCCACCGCCTTGCCGGTCTGGTACTCGTTGATCTTGATGGTCTTGATCATCTGGGCCATGAACTCCTTGGTCAGGGCCTTCTGGGCATCGCTGGTCTCGTCGATGACGATGGGGGCCACATACCAGGTCTGGGGCGCCTGCGCCTTGGGGGCCGCCGGGGCGGTTTGCGCCATGGCGAGCGGGCTGAGCAGGATGGCCGTCAACAAGAGTCCGATTTTCTTCATGGTGATTCCGCTTATGTTTCGACAAGAATTTTGTTTTGCCAGCGACGACTGCGCCAGCGCCAGAACATGGCCAGACCGCGCACCCACTCGTCGCAGGCGAGGGCCAGCCAGATGCCTACCAGGCCATAGCCCTGCATGATACCAAGGAAATAGGCCAGGGGAACGGCAATGCCCCACATGGAGATGAGCCCCATGTAGAGCGGGAAACGGGCATCCCCGGTGGCGCGCAGGGCGTTGATCACCACTAGGTTGAAGGTGCGGCCGGGCTCGAGGATGAGGCTGATGAGGAACAGCTGGGCCACCTGGGTGATGATGTCGGCGTCGTCGGTGAACAGGCTGATGATGGCGCGGCCGTTGAGAGCGGCGGCGATGGCGATGGCGGCGGTGACGATGAGGCCGAGTTTCAGGCTCTTCATCAGTTGGCGATAGGCCTGATCGAAGCGTCGGGCCCCCGCCAGGTGGCCGATGATGATCTCGTTGCCAAGGCCGATGGAGAGGCCGAACAGCAGGATGAACAGGCAGATCTGGAAGAAGTAGGACTGGGTCGCCAGCGCCTTGTCGCCGAGCAGGCCGACGAAGGCGGTCACCACCATGAACTGCAGCATCCAGGAGAGGTTCTCCCCCGCCGCCGGCAGCCCGATGTGCAGCACCTTGTCCAGCATGGCGCGGCTTGGGCGGACGATCTCGGGCAGACGTAGCCGGATGCCGGTCTTGCGGGCCACCAGCCATACCAGCAGCACCACCCCGACGATGCGCCCCGCCACCGTGCTGATGGCGACCCCGGCGACCCCGAGCTGGGGCAGGCCGAACCAGCCGTAGAGCAGCAGCAGGTTGCCGACGAAGGTGATGAGGTTGACGATGAGGGTCACGTACATGGCCTGGCGGGTGTGCCCGTGGGCGCGCAGGGTAGCGGCCAGGCAGAGGGCCGCCGCCTCCGGCAGCAGGCACAGGCCGATGATCTGCAGGTAGAGACTGCCGTCGCTCATCAGGTGGGCGGGCAGATTCATCAGCGCCAGCATGGTGCCGGCCCCGGCGATGACGCCGATGGCGGCCACCAGCCCCACCAGCAGGTTGAAGCCGATGGCGGTGTGAATGACGACGCGGGCCTTCTCCTTGTCGCCGGCCCCCAGGTACTGGGTGATCACCACGCTGGTGCCGATGCTGACAAAGCTGAACAGGGTGATGGCGAGATCGAACACCTGGTTGCCCACCGCGAGCGCCGCCACTCCCTGGTAGGAGACGTGGCCCACCATGAAGGTGTTCAGGGCCCCGGTCAGGAAGTGTAGGGCGAGATCGATGAACAGTGGCCAGGTCAGGGCGAAGAGGGTGCCCGGCCCGGCGTGGGATTGAGTCTGCATGGGATATCCGGATGCTGGTGATGGCCCTCGTCAGGGCCAGCTGGACGGGCATTTAACACCAAGCGGGGGCGGGGTGCAATCCTGCTCTCGGGGAAGCGAGTGCGGGCCAGCGCTCGGGAGGGCGCCGGCCCGCCGTGTCAGACCGGGGTGGCGCCCGCCTCCTGCTCGCAGGGATGGGTGAGGCGCGCCGAATCGGGCAGCTCGTCGTCCCGCGGCCAGCGGGTGAGCAGGGCGTCCGTGGTGCTCTCCACCACCTCGTCATCCCTGAACACAGGCTCCCGGTAGCAGCGGGTCAGGCGCAGGGCCTGGTACATGTCGGGGCACAGGACTATGCCCTCGTCGCCGACCCGGATCCCCGCCTGCTGCAGCCAGTGGGTCATCTGGCTGTGGCGGCCGGCCATCACCATGTGGATGCCCCGTCGCCTGAGCTCCTTGTGCAGCTCCCCCACCATGGTCATCACGCTGATGTCCTGGTGGGTGAAGCAGGCCACCGCATCCACCACCAGGCATTGGGGGCTGCGGGGATCCTGTACCAGCAGCGCCAGCACCCGGCGCTTGAAGTAGGGGGCGTTGAAGTAGGTCAGCGGCGAGTTGAAGCGGTAGACCAGGATGCCGGGAATGGCCTTGGCCTGTTCGTTGTCCCCCAGGGTGCGCACCACCCCCTCGTCGTCCATGCCGAGCAGCTGGTCGGTGGGGCGCATCACGTTGCGCAGGAACTGGAACAAGCCCAGCAGCACCGCGAGGGTGATCCCCGGAATGACCCCCATGGCCAGCACGCTGACGAAGGTGACCAGGGCCAGCCAGAAGGCGGCGCGGTCGGAGTCGCGCAGGGCCCAGAGACCGCGAAAATCGGTCAGCGACAGGGAGGCCATCACCAGCACCACCCCGAGGGCGGCGGTGGGGATGTATTGCAGCGGCGCCGTCAGGTAGAAGGTGACCAGGGCGATGACGGCGGCGGCGATGATGGAGACCAGCTGGCTCTTGCCGCCGTTGGCATCGTTGACCGCGGTGCGTGAATCCGCCCCGCTGATGGCAAAGCCCTGGGAGGCGGCGGCCGCCAGGTTCGCCATCCCCAGCGCCCGGAACTCCTTGTCCGCATCGATCTCGTAGCCGTTCTTGGCGGCGAAGCTGCGGGCGGTCAGCATCATGGAGACGAAGCTCACCATGGCGAGGTTGAGGGCGGGCAACACCAGCTCGCGCATCAGGCCGGGGGGAAACTCCGGCATCTGGAAGGCGGGCAGGCCCGAGCCTATGGTCCCCAGGGTGGCGATGTCGAACTGGCCGAGATTGAGGGCCCACACCAGGGCCGCCGTCACCACCATGGCCACCATGGAGGAGGGCCAGGCCGGCTTGTAGCGTTTGGCCAGCAGCAGGGTGAGCAGGGCGACCAGACTCATGGCCAGGGTCGGCAGGTGGGTCTGGGTGAGGTAGTCGGTGCCGTTGAGGATCCGCTCGATGAGGTAGCGCTCGTCGAAGGTGAAGCCGAAGATCTTGGAGAGCTGGCCCACCATGATGGTGATGGCCACCCCGTTGAGCAGCCCCATCAGGATGGGGCGGGAGAGGAAGTCCGCCAGCACCCCCAGCTTGAAGCGGCTGGCGATGAGGCACCAGAAGCCGGTCATGGCGGTCATGGTCATCACCAGCTGCCACTGGCGGGTGGGATCGCCGGCGGCGAGCGGCGTCACCACGGCGGCGATGACGGCGCAGGTGGCGGCGTCCGGGCCGACGATCAGCTGGCGGGAGGTGCCAAAGAGGGCGTAGACCACCATGGGCAGGATGCAGGAGTAGAGGCCGACGATGGCGCCCACCCCGGCGAGCTCCGCATAGGCGATGGCCACGGGCAGTGCCACGGCCGCTACCGACAGGCCAGCGCGAAGATCCGGCATCAGCCATGCCCGCTGGTATTGCAGCAGGGCGGCGAGCCCCGGCAGCCAGCGTTCGAGAGAGAAGAAGTCGCGCATTATTTAACCCATTGAGTTACAAACAGCTTTTCCTTAGTGTGCCCAAGGTTGTCAAAATATTGCAATCCGGTCATGGCCAGTTCACGACCAGGTCAGGCCAGATCTGCTGCCACCCCTTGGCCCTGACCCGTTCGGTAAAGACCCGGCTCTCCTGGCGACAGCGGGGGTTGGGGTCCACCTGCAGGGACCAGTTGGGGGCAAAGCCGTAGGGGGCCAGCCACTCGAACCCGTCGTCTGCCAGCAATCTGACCCCGATGCAGGTGGGCACCTCCACCCAGTGGCCGAGGGCCGAGAGCGAGCTGGCAAAGGGAGGAACCCGCTGGCGCAGGTGCATGCGAGCCTGGTTGCGCACCTCCCAGCGCTGCTCAGGCAGGCGGGCGCTGAGCCAGGCTTCGTGATCGGCCTCGGCCCGCCCCTCCGGATCCCCCTTGTCCAGATAGATAAGATCGATGTCGTTGAGGGGGGTCGGTGCCGGTTTGCGATGCAGGTGATCCCAGATGAGGTTGCGCACAAACCCCGCCCCTAGCGCCCAGTCGGGCAGGGCCAGCTCCCGCGCAGCCCGGAGGCAATCCATGCGCCGGTCATCCGCCCGCAGCAGGGCTTCGGTTTGTGCCTGGAGGTGCGCCTCTCGGGCCGCCCCTGTCTCAGCCGGCATTGCGGCGCAACCAGACGTCGATGTAGCTGCAGCTCGGCACTATGGTCAGCCCCTCTGCCTGGGTCCAGTCGTAGAAGTTGCGGGCCAGCCGGTCGGCGATGCCCTGTCCGCGCAGCTCGGCGGGCACCTGGGTGCTGTAGGCTTCGACGGTGACCGCGTCCAGCCTGCGATAGGCGAGGCGGGCGAGCTTGCCGTCCACGGTGCAGACAAACTGCTGTTGATCGGCCTGGTGAAGAATGTCGCTCATCTTGGCTCCTCTCTGGGTGAATGGGGGGATCAGAACATGTCGGGCACGCTTTGCCAACGTCATTCTTTGCCGCCGTGGCGGGCTCGCTTACACTGGCCAGCCTGCGAATGGTCGCAAGGCAAGGTATAGAACATTGACAGAGGATGGATCCCCATGGCCTTCGCCACCCTGGAAGATCTGATCGGCAACACCCCGCTGCTGGCGCTGCGCCGCATCAACCCCTATCCCGACGTGACCCTGCTGGTGAAACTGGAGGGCAACAACCCCGCCGGCTCGGTCAAGGACAGGCCGGCCCTGAACCTCATCAAGTGCGCGGAGGCGAGCGGTCACTTAGCGCCCGGGGCCCGCCTCATCGAGGCCACCTCGGGCAACACCGGCATCGCGCTCGCCATGGTGGCGGCGGCCAGGGGCTACCGGATGCGGCTCATCATGCCGTGCACCATGAGCCAGGAGCGGCGCGACGCCATGCAGGCCTATGGTGCCGAGCTGGTGCTGGTGGACGATGGCATGGAGGCCGCGCGGGATCTCGCCCTTGCCATGCAGGCGCGGGGGGAAGGGCTGGTGCTGGATCAGTTCAACAACCCCGCCAACCCGGATGCCCACTACCTCTCCACCGGCCCCGAGATCTGGCGCCAGAGCGAGGGGGCAATCACTCACTTCGTCTCGGCCATGGGCACCACGGGCACCATCATGGGGGTCTCACGCTACCTCAAGGAGCAGAACCCGGCGGTGCAGGTGATCGGCCTGCAACCGGCCGAGGGGAGCCAGATCCCCGGCATCCGCCGCTGGCCCGAGGCCTATCTGCCCGCCATCTTCGAGCCCGCGCGGGTCGATCGGGTGCTGGACGTGACGCTCGACGAGTCCCTCGCCACGATGCGCCGCCTGGCCCGGGAGGAGGGGATCTGCTGTGGTGTCAGCTCGGGGGGCGCCGTGGCCGGTGCCCTGCGGGTGGCGGCCGAGCTCAAACAGGGGGTGGTGGTGGCCATCATCTGCGATCGGGGGGATCGTTACCTCTCCACCGGGGTCTTCACTCCGGCGCCCTGATCCCCGCTAGGCCCACACCCGCTCCAGCAGGGCCAGCAACTGGTCCCTGTCCGCGTCCTTGCGGTTGTAGAGCAGGGCGCCGTCGTCGATGGCGAGATCCCGTATCTCGGTGAGCAGTGAGCGGTCGGTCACCCCGGCCTCCGCCAGGGTGCGCGGTAACCCCACCGTCTGCCAGAGGTGGTCCCGCAGGCGGTTCAGGGCATCCAGGCTGGCCTGGGGTCGCAGCGCCTGTGGGGTCGCTGCGAAGCGCTCCGGTCCCGCGAGCGGCAGCAGCAACCGGGCGAGCTCCTCATCGATCTCGGGCCTGTTGTAGTCGAGCACCGTGGGCAAAAACAGGTTCATGCACAGGCCGTGGGGCAGGTGGCAGCGCGCCCCCAGGCTGTGGCCGAGGGCGTGCACCAGTCCCACCATGGAGTTGGAGAAGGCCATGCCCGCCAGGGTGGAGCCCTCCGCCAGTTGCAGCCGCAGGCGCTTGCCCTGCGGCTGCTGCAATACCCTGGGCAGGGCGTCGGCTATCTTCTCCACCGCCATCAGGGCCAGGGCGTCGCTGACCGGGTTCTTGGCCGTGCCGATGAAGGCCTCGATGGCGTGGGTCATGGCGTCCATGGCGGTGGCGGCCGTGATGGGCAGCGGCAGCCCCAGGGTGAGGCGGGGGTCGAGCACCGCCAGCCGGGGCAGCAGGAAGGGGGAGGTGAAGGGCACCTTGCGCCCGCTCCCTTCGTCCCTGATCACCGCCACCAGAGTCACCTCCGAGCCGGTACCCGCCGTGGTGGGCACCACCGCCAGGGGATTGAGGGGCCGGGTCAGGCAGCCCGCCCCGGCGTGATCCAGCAGCCGCTCCCCGCCCAGGGTGACCAGGATATTGACCGCCTTGGCGGTGTCGATGACGGAGCCGCCCCCCAGGGCCACCAGGCTGTCGCAGCCGAGCTCCCGCCACCGGGCGGCGATCCGCTCCACCACGGCGGTGGAGGAGTCGGCCGGGATCTCGTCCCAGATGGCGGCGACCGGCAGCCCCCCCTCGGCCAGCACCCCGGCCAGCAGGTTGGCCAGGCCCGTGCCGCCGACCCCCTTGTCGGTGAGCAGCAGCGGGCGGCGCGCCCCCAGCGCCATCAGCTCGTCCGGGAGCTGTTCCAGCGCCTGCTCCCCCGCCATCAGTTTGACCGGGCAGAAGAAATCGTAATAGCGGCTCATGGTGTTCCTCTTCGTGTTCAACCGGTCAAGAGACCCAGGTAGATATGGCAGGCCCGTGCCAGCTTGCGGGGCGGGTGCGGGTAGTGGCGCAGCAGAGGCCGCACCACCAAGGCGGGCAGGATCAGGCTCTGCAGCTGCTCCAGCGCCCGCACCAGGTGCATGGCCGCACCGGGATCCCCCTCCACCTGCAGCCGGTTCTCGCAGAAGGCCTGATTGATGCCGAGGCGAAAGCTGAGGACGCGAAAGGCGACGGCGGGGTGCTTGAAGCGCACTCGCAGCGGGTGCAGCCCGCCGGAATCGAGCGCCGCGCCGCTCTGCCAGCGGCCCCCCGACTTGTGCAGGGTCAGCCCCCGTCTCATGCCGTTCACCTCCAGACGGATGACAAGGCCGTCCGGCAGGGGCGCGAGCTCGCGGCGCACCGCCTCGTCGACCCGGGCGGCGCGGCACAGGGTGCGGCCGATGATCCAGAGCAGGCCCCCCATCCAGAGGCGCCTGCCTGTGACGAGCAGGGGCTCAGTGCCCATGGCGGCCTCCCGCGATGGCGGACCAGAACAGGGTGAAGGCGCTCTCCTGCCAGTGGGGGTCCTTCCCGAGCTCCGGCTGATCCACGAACAGGGAGGCGCAGGCCAGAAACTGGCTCTGGCACACCTCCAGCATCAGGACGGGGGGCGCCGGCGTCAGCTCGCCGCAAGCCTGCCCCAGGGCCAGCAGGCGCGGCAGGAAGGGCAGGGTCTCCCCCAGGATCTGGCTGCGCAGGGGGCGGGCCAGCAGGGGGGAGTGGAAGAAACCCAGCACGAACCTGAGCTCCCTGGGGTGGGCCTGCATCCAGGTCATCGCCTGGCCCCAGTAGTGGCGTGCCTGCTCCTCGAGGGGGAGCGCGGGGTCGGCCTCGCTGATGGCGGCGCCCAGGCGCGCCTTGATCTCCTGATAGAGGCTCTGGATCAGCTCCTCCTTGCTGGGAAAGTGGTGAAACAGGGTCCCGTTGGCGACCCCGGCCGCCTTGGCGATGCGGGCGGTGGCGGCACCCTGCAGGCCGTCTTCGGCGCACAGGGCGAGGGCGGCCTCCAGGATCTGGCGGCGTTTGTCGGTCATGGGGTCTCGCATGTCGCCTCCTAGCGCAGGAGCAGGGCCATCATCAGCCGCTGGTACCAGCGCCGATAGGGGGGGTGAATGAGGCTGCCCGTGCTGAAGCGCCCGCGGCGCAGCACCGTCTTCGCCTTGGAGAAGGTGAGGAAGCCCTCGCGACCGTGGTAGTGGCCCATGCCGGAGGGCCCCAGGCCGCCGAAGGGGGCGTCGTCCGCCGCCGCCTGGAACAGGCTCTCGTTGATGGCCATGCCCCCGGCGTGGGTCTCCCGGATGAGGCGGCGCTGCAGGGGCTCATCCAGGCTCATCAGATAGAGCGCGAGCGGGCGGGGCCGTGCCGCCACATAGGCGATAGCCTCGTCGATGTCGTCGTAGGGCACCAGGGGCAGCAGGGGGCCGAAGATCTCCTGCTGCATCACCTGGCAGTGCCCGGGCACCTCGGTCAGCAGGTGGGGCACCAGCCGGTGGGCGCCGTCATCCCGGGCGGGCGTCGCGCAGGGGTGCACCTGGGCGCCCGCCTGCCTCGCCTCGTCCAGCCAGGTGGTGAGCCGCTCATACTGGACCGCGTTGATGATGGAGCCGTAGTCCTGGCTATCCAGTCCCTTGGGGTAGAGGCGGCGAAAGTGCGCCTGATAGGCCTCGATAAAGGCCTGTTCCTGCCCCCTGGGCAGCAGCACATAGTCGGGGGCCACGCAGATCTGGCCGGCGTTCAGGCTCTTGCCGAAGATCATCCGCTCCACCGCCAGGGCCAGGGGCATGTCGGGGGCGATGAGGCAGGGGCTCTTGCCGCCGAGCTCCAGGGTCAGCGGCGTGAGCTGGGGGGCGGCGGCGGCCATCACCATACGCCCCACCGCTGTGGAGCCGGTGAACAGCAGATGATCGAAGGGCAGGGTGCTGAAGGCGGCCGCGAGCCCGGCGTCCCCCTCGATGACTACCACCTCGTCGTCGTCAAACACCGTCTCCAGCAGGGTGCGCAGCACGGCATTGGTGTGGGGGGTGAACTCGGAGAGCTTGATCATGGCGCGATTGCCGGCGGCCAGGGCGGTGATGAGGGGGCCTAGGCTCAGCATCACCGGGAAGTTCCAGGGCACCATGATGCCGACCACGCCGAGGGGCTGGTAGTGCACCTCGACCCTGGCAGGCGCCAGCAGCAGGCCCGCGTGGCGACGCTCCGGCCTCATCCAGCCCTTGAGCCGTCTCAGGCTGTAGTCGATCTGCATGACGCAGGGCAGGATGTCGGCGATCAGGCTGTCATAGCCGCTGCGCTGGCCGTAGTCCAGGGCCAGGGCGTCGCACAGGGCCTGCCGCTGGGCGAGCAGCGCCCCCTTGAGCCCGAGCAGCCAGGTGCGGCGCTGCGCCAGGCTCGGCATGGGGTTGGCCTGACAGGCCTGCCTGAGGCGGATCAGCTGCTCGGGCAGGGAGAATTTGTCCGGTGGGGAGAGAGGAGGGGTCATGGCAGGCTCCGCACATAAAATGACCGACTGATTAGTCGGTCCAAATCTAGCGGGTCGTTGCCAACTTGTAAACCGGCTGGCGACACGGGGTGGGCCGAGGGCGGGCTTCTTTCCGTGGAACTGTGCTCGAGGCCACAGTTTTGGGGCATGTCGATTGGTTGTCTATCCAATAAGGGGTATTTGTGACTCATCGACTCAGAGGGAGAACCGCACATGACCAGGGAATTGCACTGCCTGCTGGCCCGGCTGGACGACGTGATCGCGCGCATGCCGGACAGTTTCACCACCTATGAATTTGCCCAGAAGCTGGCGCTGCAGCATCAGCGGGAGTATTTCGCCGCTGGCCACTCCCTGGCGGCGCAGGAGAAAAACCTGCTGCGCCTGCTCCACGAGAAGATAGCCCTGGCGCTGGCGAGTCATGATGGCGTCATCGAGGGGGCTCTGCTGCCCTGCACGACCCCCTGGGGGGAGCGTGCCACCTCGCCCCGCTGGCACCGCAAGCACTGAACCGGTAGCAACATGAAAAGGCCCCGAGGGGCCTTTTCTATTGGGGATCGCCTATTGGATCAGGCGGCGGGCCTGCCAGTAGCGGCTGTTCCAGTAGACGTTGTCGAGGCGCGAGCGGATCACCCCCTTGCTGGTGGAGGCGTGGATGAATTCTCCGGCCCCGGTGTAGACCCCGACGTGGTACTGCTGCCAGCCGGTCTTGAAGAAGACCAGATCCCCGTGCTGCAGCCGGTATCTGTCCACCGGGCGGCCGAGGCTGGCCTGGGATTCCGTGGTGCGGGGCAGGGTGAAGCCCAGCACCTGGCTGTAGGCGAGCTGGGTGAAGGCGGAGCAGTCGAGACCGGCGCGATCCGAACCGCCCATGCGATAGGGGACGCCGCGCCACTGCTGATAGAAGCTGTCGAAGGCGCTGCTCTGGCGCGCGGGGGGGGGCGGCTCCGGCGTGCTGGAGCAGGCGGTGACAAGCAGGGCCAGCAGGGACAGCAGCAAGGTGCGAAACATCTCAACTCCTTGATAGGGTTCGGGATTCATCATAGACGATGATCCTGCCTGGAACCTGAATGACGGCTGCATAGCGGATTGGCGCCCCTAGCAGGGGGCGCCGGCAATCCCGGCCTCAGCTCGCCGCCTTGGGGCTGATGAGGGGGGTGAGCAGCTCGGCAATCTTGTAGAAGGTCTGCACCCGGGTGGTGCTGGGGCGCCACACCAGGCCTATCTCCCGATAGGGCTTCTCCCCGGGCAGGGGGATGGCCACCAGATCCGAGTTGTCGAGGATGCCGGCATCTATGGCCATCTGGGGCAGGAAGGTGGTGCCGAGGCCCGCGCCCACCATCTGCACCAGGGTGTGCAGGCTGGTGGCGGCGAAGGGGTTGATCTTGCTCTTGTCCCGCAGCCGGCAGGCGCTCACTGCGTGCTCCGTCAGGCAGTGCTCCCGCTCCAGCAGGAAGATGCTCTGGTTGGGCAGCTCCTTGTAGTCGAACGGCATGTGCAGAGTGGCAGCCATATTTGACGGCATCACCATATGGAAGGGATCTATGCCCACCATCTTGCTGTGGAAGCCGCCGATCTCCACCGGCAGCGCCAGGATCAGCAGATCGAGCTGCCCTTGCTCCAGCTGCTTGAGCAGGTTGGTGGTGGTGTCTTCCCGCAGCAGCAGCTCCAGATCCGGATAGGCCTTGCCGCACACCTGCAGCAGCTTGCTCAGCAGGAAGGGGGCTATGGTGGGGATGCAGCCCAGGCGCACCGTGCCGTGCATGACGCCCCCCTGCTGCTGCCCCAGCTCCATCAGATCCCGGGCGTCGGAGAGCAGGTTGCGCGCCCGCGCCACTATCTCCATGCCGACCGGCGTCATGATGAAGCTCTTGTGATCACGCTCCACCAGCTGCAGGTTCATCATGTCCTCCAGGGTCTGGATCCCGGTACTCAGGGTGGACTGGCTGACATGACAGGCCTTGGCGGCGCGGTTGAAGTTCTTGTGCTCGTCCAGAGCGACCAGATATTGCAGCTGTTTCAGGCTGGGCCAACGTTGCATAGGAGAAACCCGATCGATGCTATCTATTTGATTTGATTAATCTACCATCGAGAGACCGGTTTGTCGCCGACATTAGGTACCCTCCTGGCAGGCGCTGTGCCTCACGGAACTGGGGGATGGCGCCCGCCCGGAGCGGTCGTGGCAGCTACCCCCGTCTGGAGCTTATCCCCTCGCACCGTGTCGTTGAAGGGGCGCCGCCACGGGATGTGACGGGGATCGGCCTTCCCCGGCTCCTGTGAGGAGCGGCCATAAAAAACGCGCCAGGGGCGCGTTTTTGCAAGGGAAGGACGATGTCATCGCCTACTCGTCGAAGATGCCGAAGTGATCCTTGGCGAAGTTGACCCGCTGCTCCACGTTCATCTTGACCTGGCCCAGCTTCTCTATGGTCTTGAGGTTCGGCACCAGGCCGCGGCCGTTGGCGATCTGGATGGCGAGGCCTGGGCGGGCGTTGAGCTCCAGCAGCATGGGGCCGCGGAACTTGTCCAGCACCATGTCGGTGCCGATGTAGCCCAAACCCGACATCTCGTAGCAAGAAGCTGCGAGCGTCAGCAGGGTGTCCCAGTGGGGCACCTTGAGCTCGTAGAGATCCAGGCCGGTGTCCGGGTGGTGGCGCAGCGGGCTGCCAAACTGCACAGCCCGCAGGGCGCGGCCGGTGCGCAGGCACAGACCCACCCCCACGGCGCCCTGGTGCAGGTTCGCCTTGCCGTCGGAGGCCGAGGTGGAGAGGCGCATCATGGCCATCACCGGGAACCCCTTGAAGATGATCACCCGGGCATCGGGTACCCCTTCGAAGGAGTAGCCGTCGAACACGTCGTCGAAGTTGATGAGCCCTTCCACCAGCGCCACGTCGGGCTTGCCGCCCAGGGAATAGAGCCCCGCCAGTATGTTGGAGACATGGCGCTCCAGATCCTGGCCGTTGCAGGCGCTGCCGTTGGGCTTGTAGAAGAGGCCGTCCTCCTGGCGCAGGATCACCAGGATCCCCTTGCCGCCGGAGCCGCGGGCCGGCTTGATGCAGAAGCCCGGCCACTCCTTGACCAGCGCCGTGATGCGGCCCACGTCGTGCTGCTCGCGGATGGTGCCGATCAGTTCCGGCACCGTCACCCCGGCGTCCAGCGCGATGCGCTTGGTCTTGAGCTTGTCATCCACCAGCGGGTAGAGACGGCGCGGGTTGTAGCGGCTGATGTAGGAGTGGTTGCGCTTGTTCATGCCGAGGATGCCTGCCTGGGACAGGCTCCACGGACTGGTGTATTTCTGCCAGAACCACATCTGTTACTTGTCCTTACCCGGGGTGGCACCAGACTTCATCTCGTCCACCAGCGGCTTGAAGCGCTTGAGTTCGCTCAGCTTGTAGCCGGTGTAGTTGCCCATCAACAGCACGGTCGCCATCAGCACCAGCTGCAGGCCGAGGAAGTTGAAGGTGAGGTGACGGATGAGCTCGTTGTCCATGGCCAGGTAGGCGATGACGGCCACCAGCAGGGAGCCGCCGCCCTGGCGGAACACCTCTTTCGGGCCCTCTTCCTCCCACAGGATGGACATGCGCTCTATGGTCCAGGAGAGGATGATCATCGGGAAGAAGGTGATCTTCATGCCGTCGGTCAGCCCCAGCTTGAAGGCAAAGGCCGAGAAGATGCCGATCATCGAGATCACCATGATGATGATCGCCGATATCCGCGCCACCAGGAGCAGGTTGAGCCTCGAGAGGTAGGAGCGGATCACCAGACCCGTGCCGACGATCAGCAGGAAGCCCACCAGACCGGTGACGAGGGAGGTCTGGATGAAGGCGACCGCGATCAGCACCGGCATGAAGGTGCCCGAGGTCTTGATCCCCACGATGACCCGCAGGAACACCACCATCAACACGCCGATGGGGATCAGCAGCAGCCCCTTGAACAGGGCCTGCTCTTCCAGCGGCAGGCTGTGGATGGAGAAGTTCATCATCTCGGACTTCTCGAACTTCTGGGCCAGGGCCACGTTCACCGGCTGCTCCTGCTCGATCATCGAGAAGGTGACGCGGGAGTTGTGGCCGCCGGTAACGTCCAAGAGGGCGCCGGAGTTGTACTCCCACAGCAGCAGGTTGGCCGGTTGACCCTGTTCACCGCTTTGCGGGTTGAACAGCTTGTAGTCGGTCGGGCTGTTGAACACCTGCAGGTAGTCCACCAGCTCCTGACGGCGGCGGCCATCTTCCAGGCTCAGGGCATGGACGACGCGGGCCGGGACGTCGGCGTTGTTCAGCAGCTCGGCGATCAGATTGGCACGGCTCTTGTGGGATTTCAGCAGCTCGGCGTTCTGCTCCTGCTTCTCGATCTCCTTGATGATCTCGCGGGTCAGGGTGTAGCCGTCGGCGGAACGCTCCTGGGCGCGCTCCAGGATCTGCTTCATGGCGGTGGCGTAAGGCTCGCTCTCGATCTGCTTCTCGATGGCGGGCGGCTGCGGATTCGCGGCCGGCTTGGCGTGGGCATCCGCCATCATGTCGACGCGGTAGTAGAGCTCCTGGCGGCCGGAGGCACTGCGGATGGACCACTCGGCGCGGGCATCCCCGTCCTTTTCCACGAACGACAGGCCATAACCCGGGCTCGCGGCGTTCTCGTTCATCAGGGTGAAGCCGGGCTGGGTGCCCGGAATGGCCAGGGAGGCGATGACGGGCTCGCCGGTCGCCTCGAACTCGAGCTTGGCCTCGATGGACCAGATCTGACGTTTTTCACCGGGCGTGAGGGGCACGTCCAGGGCGACATGGTGATAAAACGTCATTCCCAGGCCGACGATGAACAACAGGGCGACCAGCAGATAGAACGGCTTACGGGAAACCATGGATTATTTCACATCCTTGAGCTTGGGTTTGGGTTGGATATATTCGCGGGCCACGTCGACCACGGCGATGTCTTTGAGGAACTCACGGCCCAGCAGCACGGGGAAGGTCATGTCGCTGCGGTCTTTCAGGGTAAACTCGGCCTTCTCTGTCATGTCGCCGATGCGCACGGTGAGGCGCACCACGGGACGGCGGTCGAGGTCGTCGGCGGAGGCCTGGCGCACCCGCACGTGGCGCACCAGGGGTGCCTCGATCTGGATCTTGTCGTCCATCTCCTGGTGGCTCAGGAAGAAGCGCACCCAGTTCTTGCCGTTGCGCTCGAAGATGGTGATCTCCTGGGCGCTGATGGAGGAGGTGGTGGCACCGGTATCGACCCGCGCCTGGAAGGCGTCGTTGGCGGCGTCAACCCAGATCCACTCGGCTTCACCCACCAGCAGCTTGCCGTCTACCGTGTGACCCTGGCTCGGGGCTGGGCACTTCTCGGTGGGGATGGGCATGGCCTTGGGCGGCTCTGGCGGCAGTTGATCGAGCTTGCTGTCGACTTTGTTCACGGACTCTTTCATGTTGGTGACATCGGTGTTGAGCTGAACCAGCAGGTGCTGTTGCTGCACGTACTGCTTCTGTTGCTGTTCCATGGATGTTTGCAGGCGTTGCTCGCTCAGGGCAATCTCGTTGCGCAGCTCGGCCAGCGTCAGGGTCGGGACCGGGGGGGCTTTTTCCATACTGACACACCCGCCGAGACTGAGCAGGGAGAGCAGGGTCATTCCTTTTAATTTGCTTTTCATGTCATTCATTTAACTGTGCTTCCTGGAATTGGGTCAGTGTAACTTCCACAGCCGCCATCGGCTAGTCTTTGGCCTTTCTGGCGATCAGTACGGCACGCTTGGGTGCCGGGTATCCTTCGACCGTGAGTGCGGGATTGTTTGGGTCCAGATAATCACTCAGGGATTCGTTAATCATCCAGTCGGTACGACGCTGTTCGTCGATGCTGGTCATATTCTCGTCGACGATGCGCACCTCGGTGAAGCCGCAGCGCTCGACCCAGCGCTTGAGGGCGGCGCTCGAGGGGAGGAACCAGACGTTGCGCATCTTGCCGTAGCGATCCGCGGGCACCAGCACCTGGTTCTCGTCGCCGTCCACCACTAGCGTCTCCAGCACCAGCTCGCCATCGTCTTTCAGCTGGTTGCGCAGCTGTTCGATGTGCTCGATGGGGGACTTGCGGTGATAGAGCACTCCCATGGAGAAGACGGTGTCAAACGCCCGCAGCGCCGGCAGCTCCTGGATGCCGAGCGGCAGCAGGTGGGCGCGCTGGTCGTTGCCGGCGAAGTGGCGAATGGCCTCGAACTGGCAGAGGAAGAGCGGGCTGGGGTCTATGCCGACCGCCAGTTTCGCCCCTTCACCCACCATGCGCCAGAGGTGATAGCCGCTGCCGCAGCCCACGTCCAGCACATAGCGCCCCTCGAGGGGGCTGATGTGGGGCAGCACCCGATCCCACTTCCAGTCGGAGCGCCACTCGGTGTCGATGTGGATGCCGTGCACATGGAAGGGGCCCTTGCGCCAGGGCATGAGCTGGCGCAGCAGGCTCTCGGTCTTCTTGCGCTCCCCCTCGCCCAGGCTCTCGGCCCCGCCGATGGCGACCCGCTCTTTGAGCTCGATCTGTCCGGGGGGCACGACCGGCAACTTGACGAGGGCGCGGCTCCAGCGCGGCAGATCCCCGTGCTGGTTGTCGTGCTGCCAGGCGTGCAGCTGGGCCGGCAGGGTGTGCAGCCAGTGGCTCAGCCGGTTCTTGGCGATCAGTTGATAGAAGTTGGCGAAGTCGATCATGGCTGGGTCGGGTCGCTGGCTTTGATGGCGATCATGGAGCCGAAGTTGAAGCACTGGAACCAGAGATCCTGATGGGTGAAACCGGCGTCCCGCAGGCGCGCCTGATGGACCGCCAGGGTGTCGGTGCGCATCACGTTCTCAAGGGCGGTGCGCTTCTGGCTGATCTCCAGCTCGCTGTAGCCGTTGGCCCGCTTGAAGTCGAGGTGCAGGTCGATGAGCAACTCGTTGACCTGCTCGTCATCGAAGCGGAACTTCTCGCTCAGGATGAGGATGCCGCCGGGGCGCAGGCCATCAAAGATGCGCTGGATCAGGGCGGCCCGCTTCTCGGGCGCGACGAACTGCAGGGTGAAGTTGAGCACCACCACGGAGGCGTTCTCGATGGCGATGTCGCAGATGTCCGCCTCGATGAGCTCCACCGGTACCTCGGACTTGAAGCCGGAGAGGTGGGCGCGGGCCCGCTCTATCATGGGGTGGGAGAGATCCACCGCCGTGATGCGGCAGCCGGGCTGATTGACGTGACGGCGCATGGCCTGGGTCGCGGCGCCCAGGGAGCAGCCGAGGTCATAGAGGCGGCTCTGGGGCTGGGCGTAGCGGGCGGCCATCATGCCGATGGCGGAGATGATGTTGCTGTAACCGGGCACCGAGCGCTGGATCATGTCGGGGAAGACGTCGACGACCTGCTCGTCAAAGCAGAAGTCTCCCAGACGGGCGATGGGGGCGGCAAAAATCTGATCGTGCATGCTGACGCAACCTGGCAGCCGGTGGAGTCCACGGCTGCTTTGTTCAATTGAATCTTGGGTAGACGGGCATCGAAATGGCGTCGTCACCGGTTGACGAACGGGGTGGCTTGCTCCGGGATCCTTCGGGCTTGCCCTGCTCGCAACGGGCCATGGTCCGGGCCCTGCCTTGGTGCCGGGCACTGGTGGGCAACGCATTGCCATGCACCCAGGGCCGGGACCTTACTTGGGGCGCTAGTGTAGAGGAAAGGTCGGCGTTTGTCTTGACGCCAAGCCCCGTGGGGCCACAAAAAAACGGCTTTTTTTAGCGTCGGGGAAGGGGCGGGGAGAGCGCCGCTCAAAAGGGCAGCACACCCTGGTGCGCGCGATCGTTTTCTCCCGGCCAGGGGGCCATCTCCTGGCCGAGCAGGCGAGTGATCTGCCGTGCGAGTTCGGGGGCCCGGGCGTTGTCGGCGGTGTGGACAAAGAGGTAGAGATCCTTGCCCTCCCGGAGCCATTGTTGCCAATGGGGCAACCAGGACGGCAAAAAGGGGTGATTGTCCTCGGGTTGAGGCAGACCTATCAGGCGCACTACAGGGTGATTTGCCGTGGCCAGCAGGTGGACCGGCAACCTGGGTTTCTTGCCCTGGGCGTCCACCAGGGCGGCCGAGGTGGCGGGCACCGAGAAGAGCGGTCGGCTGTCGAGCATGATGCGGTTCACCCCCTTCTCCATCAGCATCCGGTTGAGGGCGCGCTCCGCCTCCCCCTTGGCGAAGAAATCGGGGTGGCGCACCTCTAGGGCATAGCTGAAGTCCTTCGGCAGCCGCTCGAAGAAGGCATCCAGACGGGCCAGCCCCTCTGGCCCGAAGCGGGCGGGCAGCTGCAGCTTGAGCAGCCCGAGCTTGGGGTGCAGTGGTTCGAGCAGGCGGATAAAGGCCACCACCTGTTTGTCTGCGCTCACCAGATCGCTCTGGTGGCTGATTTCTTTCGGAAACTTGAAGCTGAAGCGAAAGTGGTCAGGCACCGCATCGGCCCAGCGCCGCACCGTATCCGGGGTCGGCGAGGCGTAGAAGGTGGTGTTGCCCTCCACTGTGTTGAACACCCGGGCGTAGTGGGCGAGGTGCTCGGCGGGCCTGGCGCCCACCCCCAGCAGTTGACCGGGCCAGGCCGGGTGCGACCACTGGGGCAGGCCCAAATAGAGGCTCATGATGGTTCCTGTCGGCAGCTTGGCGCACGTTTATCCCCCCTTTTTGCGCCAGAACAACAAAAAACAGGGTAAAGGGGGCTGCGGGCCATTTTACCCAAATGGAGGTTTTCCTCTATAATGCCAACCCTTTTGTTTGCCAGATTGTCGTGATGCGCGCGACCGTGCCCCCCGGGTGACGGTGATCGCGGCCCGGCAGTGGCCAGACAACAACGCTTGCCGATGGCTTCTCGCCCACTCGTCATCCCTGCCGGGAGCGGGGGACCAGCCTGCCTTGGCGGCCAGATTCCGGCTCAGGGAAGCCGGATGACACGAGACTGATTTCAAACCGGGCAAGAAGCCGGATCTGGCCAGCTGTGATACGGACGGTGCTTGCCAGTCGTGCCCGGCGACTCAAGATGAACCGTCTCTCTACCATTTCGAAGGAAGAAGTCCATGCGCTCTATCTATTGCGGACAGGTCAATGAGGCCCATGCCGGGCAGACCATTACATTGTGCGGTTGGGTCCATCGTCGTCGCGATCTCGGCGGCCTCATCTTTATCGACATGCGCGACCGCGAGGGCATCGTGCAGGTGTTCTTCGATCCGGACAAGCCGGACGCCTTCGCCCTGGCCTCCGAGCTGCGCGGCGAGTTCTGCATCCAGGTGACCGGCGTGGTGCGCACCCGTCCCGAGTCCCAGCGCAACAGCGACATGGCCACAGGTGCCATCGAGGTGTTCGCCCACGAGCTCACCATCATCAACCGTGCCGAGCCGCTGCCGCTGGACTTCAACCAGGTCAACAGCGAAGAGGTGAGCCTCAAGTACCGCTACCTGGACCTGCGCCGTCCCGAGATGGCCAAATATCTGAAGACCCGCGCCAAGGCCAGTGCCTTCGTGCGCCGCTTCATGGACGAGCACGGCTTCCTCGACATCGAGACCCCCATGCTGACCAAGGCGACCCCGGAAGGGGCCCGCGACTACCTGGTGCCGAGCCGCGTGCACAAGGGCAAGTTCTACGCCCTGCCGCAGTCCCCCCAGCTGTTCAAGCAGCTGCTGATGATGTCCGGCTTCGACCGCTACTACCAGATCGTCAAGTGCTTCCGCGACGAAGACCTGCGTGCCGACCGCCAGCCGGAATTCACCCAGATCGACGTGGAGACCTCCTTCATGACCGCGCCCCAGGTGCGTGAAATCATGGAAGAGATGATCCGCAAACTGTGGCTGCACATCCTGAACGTGGATCTGGGCGACTTCCCCATCATGACCTTCGACGAGGCCATGCGCCGCTTCGGCTCCGACAAGCCGGACCTGCGCCTGCCCATGGAGCTGGTGGACGTGGCAGACCTCTTGACCGAGGTGGAGTTCGCCGTGTTCGCGGGCCCCGCCAAGGATCCGAAAGGCCGCGTCGCAGCCCTGAAAGTCCCGGGCGGCGCGGAGCTGTCCCGCAAGCAGATCGACGAGTACACCAAGTTCGTCGGCATCTACGGTGCCAAGGGCCTGGCCTGGATGAAGGTCAACGATGCGGCCAGCGGCCTCGAGGGCGTGCAGTCCCCGGTGGCCAAGTTCCTCTCCGACGCCATCGTGCGCGAGATCCTGGCCCGCACCGGCGCGGCCGACGGCGACATCCTCTTCTTCGGCGCCGACTCCAAGAAAGTGGTGTGCGACGCCATGGGCGCCCTGCGCCTCAAGGTGGGCCGCGATCTGGGTCTGGTGGAAAACGTCTGGAAGCCGCTCTGGGTCATCGACTTCCCCATGTTCGAGGAAGACGGCGAAGGCGGTCTGGCGGCCATGCACCACCCCTTCACCGCGCCGAGCAACCTGGGCCCGAGCGAGCTCAAGGCCAACCCCCTGGGTGCCTACGCGAACGCCTACGACATGGTGATCAACGGCTACGAAGTGGGTGGCGGCTCCGTGCGTATCCACAACAGCGAGATGCAGGCCACCGTGTTCGACATCCTGGGGATCACCCCGGACGAGCAGCGCCTGAAGTTCGGCTTCCTGCTGGATGCCCTCAAATACGGTACCCCGCCTCACGCCGGCCTGGCGTTCGGTCTGGATCGCCTCAGCATGCTGCTGACCGGCACCGACAACATTCGGGATGTCATCGCCTTCCCGAAAACCACCGCGGCCGCCTGTCTGATGACGGACGCCCCGAGCTTTGCCAACCCGGCCCAACTGGGCGAGCTGGCGATTGCGACCACCGTCAAGGGTGACGAATAAGCCTTCACAGGCACCGAAGGCCGTAGCGATGCGGCCTTTCCCGTTTTCCCTCGCGCAGTCGCAACCTGTGTTACTGAAATTTCAAACTATAACGGAGAGTCCCTATGGCAGGTCACAGTAAATGGGCCAACATCAAACACCGCAAGGCGGCGCAAGACGCCAAGCGCGGCAAGATCTTCACCAAGCTGATCCGCGAAATCACCACCTCCGCGCGTCTGGGTGATGCGGATCCTGCCAACAACCCGCGCCTGCGTGCGGCGGTGGCGGCGGCCCTGACCAGCAACATGACCCGCGACACCATCAACCGTGCCATCCAGCGTGGCGCCGGCGGTGGTGACGGCGAACAGCTCGAGACCATAGTCTACGAAGGTTACGGCCCGGCCGGTTCCGCCGTCATGGTGGAGTGCCTGACCGACAACCGCAACCGCACCGTGGCCGAAGTGCGTCACGCCTTCAGCAAGTGCGGCGGCAACCTGGGGACCGATGGCTCCGTGGCCTACCTGTTCACCAAGAAGGGCGTACTGACCTTCGTGGGCGCCGATGAAGACGCCCTGATGGATGCCGCCCTGGAGGCGGGTGCCGACGACGTGGTGACCGAAGAGGATGGCACCATAGAGGTGTACACCACCCCGAACGACTTCGGCACCGTGCTGGACGGTCTGGAAGCCGCCGGCTTCAAGCCCGAGAGCGCCGAAGTGACCATGATCGCCTCCACCGAGGCTGAGCTGGATGCCGAGACCGCCCCCAAGCTGATGCGCCTCATCGACATGCTGGAAGATCTGGACGACGTGCAGGAGGTGTACCACAACGGCTCCATCTCCGACGAAGTGGCGGCAACCCTGTAAACCCGCCCTGGAGGGCCGCAATGGCGGCATCCTCCTTCGGCGAGGCGGTAACGCCCCTGAGCGCCGGCCTCCCAACCTGCACCAACAACGGCAGCCAGCGGCTGCCGTTTTTTTATCCGCCAGACTCTGCCAACTCCCGCTTTTCTTCGCGCCCCCCCCTTAATGTCCGCTTAAGTTTGCCCCTCTAGGATCAGCTTGCATCCTGGCCGCTCCGGTCATCACTCCGCTCGGGAAGAGGGAGGGGATGCGCACAACGGAGCCTCCTTGCAAGGCTTCAGGAATCACTGGTTTGTCGGAGTCTCTCTATGCGTCCCACTCTGGGAGTGATCAAGGTCAATCTGTTGCTGGTGCTGCTGTTTGCACTGGTGTTCAACTGGCCCATCTTTCTGCACTTTTACCGGATCCTCAGCGCCCTCGAGCATGTGAAGGCGGGCTTCGCGCTCTCCATTCCCTTCGTGCTGATCGCCGCGCTCAACGCCGTCTTCCTGCCGTTCACCTTCAAGTATCTGCTCAAGCCCTTCTTCACCCTGCTGATCCTGACCGGCTCCCTGGCCAGCTACGCCATGCTCAAATACGGGATCATCTTCGATGTGGGCATGGTGCAGAACGTGGTCGAGACCAACAGCGGGGAGGCGGGCTCCTACCTCAACGGCTCCGTGGCGCTCTGGTTCCTGCTCACCGGCGTGCTGCCGGTGCTCTGCCTGCTCTGGATCCGGGTGGAGTACCCGAGCCGCTGGTACAAGGGGCTGGGCATGCGCCTCGGGGGCATCAGCCTCTCCCTGCTGTTCCTGCTCGGGGTCGCTGCCCTCTACTATCAGGATTACGCCTCGGTCGGGCGCAACAACCACAACATCGTCAAAGAGATAGTGCCCTCCAACTATGTGCGCGGCGTCTATCGCTATGCCAGGGACATCCTCTTTGCGACCCCAATTCCCTATGAGCAGATTGGTACCGACGCCAGGATCACGGCCAGGGGCGGCAAGCCGACCCTGATGTTCCTGGTGGTGGGGGAGACGGCCCGCAGCCAGAACTACTCCCTCAACGGCTATGGCAAGGAAACCAACGGGTTCACCGCCAGGGAGGCGGGGCTGGTCTCCTTCAAGGACGTGCGTTCCTGCGGCACCGCCACTGCGGTCTCCGTGCCCTGCATGTTCTCCAACCTCACCCGCCGCGGCTATGACGAGACCCTGGCCAAGTCCAGGGACGGCCTGCTGGACGTGCTGCAACACGCCGGCGTCTCCGTGCTCTGGAAGGAGAACGACGGCGGCTGCAAGGGGGTGTGCAAGCATGTGCCCACCATAGAGATCGAGCCCAAGGCCTTCCCGCAATATTGCGAGGGGGATGCCTGCCATGACGAGGTCCTGCTGCAGGGGCTGGATGAGCAGATCGCCGGGATGCGGGGCGGGCAGGGCGGCAAGCTGGTGGCCTTCCACCTGATGGGCAGCCACGGTCCGACCTACTATCGCCGCTACCCGGCCGCCGACCGCGCCTTCCTGCCAGACTGCCCGCGCAGCGACATCGAGAACTGCAGCAACGAGGAGCTGGTGAACACCTATGACAACACCATACGCTACACCGACAAGGTGCTGGCCCAGCTGATCGACAAGCTCAAGACCCTGGAAGATCAATACGATGTGGGCCTGGTCTATCTGTCGGATCACGGTGAATCCCTCGGGGCCATGGGGCTCTACCTGCACGGCACTCCCTACAAGTTTGCGCCGGACGATCAGACCCGGGTGCCGCTCCTGACCTGGTTCTCCCCCCAGTTGCAGGCGGATCGCCAGCTGAACCTGGACTGCCTGCAGCAGGAGGCGAGCAGCAAGCGCTTCTCCCACGACAACCTGTTCCACTCCATGCTCGGCATCATGGACGTGCAGACCCAGGTGTATGACGGCAAGCTGGATCTGTTCAAGCCATGTAGAGCGGGGTGAGTCGGATGGATGGAACACGACAACCAGTTGCCCCGCACCATGCTCGGCATCATGGACGTGCAGACTCAGGTGTATGACGGCAAGCTGGATCTGTTCAAGCCATGTAGAGCGGGGTGAGTCGGATGGATGGAACACGACAACCTGTTGCCCCGCACCATGCTCGGCATCCTGAATGTGCAGACCGAGGCCTGTAACGGCAAGCTGGATCTGTTCAAACCCTGCCGGGCGGGGTGAGCCACGGCGTCCGATTACGCCGCTACGCGGCTAATCGAACCTACGCTCGAAGCATCCATCAATAAAAAACGGCAGCCACTGGCTGCCGTTTTGGTTTGCAAGGTGAAGCCTTACTTCTGCTCCATGATGATCTGCAGCAGATCCCCTTCCAGCAGGGAGCGCTTGACCAGGGCGAAGCCGCCGATGGTGGGCTGATTCTGGAAGCGCGCCTTTACGATGGGCAGGCCGCGGTGGAAGCTTGGCAGGGACTGGTGCTCGACGCAGCGGCGGATGGCCGGGATCAGGATCTCCTCGGCGGCGGTGATTTCGCCGGCGATCAGCACCTTCTGCGGGTTGAACAGGTTGACCGTGATGGCGATGGCGCGGCCCAGGTGTTCCCCCACGTTCTCGATCACGCTGCGGGCCAGCTCGTCCCCGGCCAGGGCCGCCTTGCACACCTCCTGGATGGTGATGTGCTTCTCCTGCAGCGAGCTCAGGTGGCCGCGGCTGATGAGCTCCTTCACCTTGTCGACGATGGCCTCGTTGGAGGCGATGGTCTCCAGGCAGCCGAAGTTGCCGCAGTGGCAGCGCTTGCCGAGGGGCTCGACCTGGATGTGGCCGATCTCGCCGACGTTGCGGTTCTGGCCGAGGAACACCTTGCCCTTGGTGATGATGCCCGAGCCCGTCCCCTGATGGACGCTCACCAGGATGGAGTCCATGCAGTCGCGGGACTCGCCGAAGAAGTGCTCTGCCAGCGCCAGGGAGCGGGTGTCGTTGCCCACGTAGCAGGGGAGGTTGAAGTGGTGCTCTAGGAGCTTGGCCAACCCCAGATTGCGGATCTGGTAGGTGGGGGTGTAGATGACCATGCCGGATTCCGGGTTGACCAGGCCCGGCATGGTGAGCGCGATGCTGATGAGGTTGCGGCTGCGGTCGTTGTTGGCGTCAATGAAGGCGCCGATCTCCCGCAGCAGCATGTCGATCACGGGTTGCTGCTCTATCTCGGTCACCTGGGTGACGTGCTGATCGAGCTCCTTGCCGTCGAGATCGTACAAGGAGAGCTGCAGATAGCCGCGACCGAGCTTGGCGGAGACAAAATGAAAGCGATGCTTGATGGTGGTCAGGGAGATGGCGCGCCGTCCGCCGGTCGATGCCTGGGGCGACGTCTCCCTGATGAGGCCATGCTCGATCAGTTGCCGGGTGATCTTGGTCACGCTGGCCGGGGCCAGCTGACTCAACTCGGCAATTTTGACCCGCGAGATGGGCCCCTGCAGGTCGATGAGCCGATAGACGACCGCACTGTTCACCTGCTTGATAAGATCTACGTTTGCTATTTGTCCGCCAGTCATAGTGTCACTGTGTTGTGTAGTGTCCGTTAACCACGGTCCCGCAGACCGTGAAGGCCTGATCAAAGACGGTGAGGTTGGCAATTTTTCCGACCTGGATACTACCGAGACGTGAGTCCCATCCAATGGCGCGCGCGGGGTAAAGGGTGGCCATTCTCAGTGCTTCGTCGAGCGGCAATCCGACCTGTTTGACCAGATTTTCCACCCCTTCGATCATGGTGAGGGCGGAGCCGCCGAGTGTACCATTCTCGTCGACGCACTGACCATCGCGGAAATAGACGGTTGCGCCACAAAAATCAAACTGCTCAAAGCCTTCCGGTGCCCCGGCCGCGGCGGTGGCATCGGTGACCAGCACCAGCCGCTCCCCCAGCATCCTGTGCGCTAGGCGCACGTTGGCCCAGTGCACGTGGTGGCCGTCGACGATGACGCCGGCATAGACATCCTTGCGATCGTAGATGGCCCCGACCACGCCGGGCTCGCGACCGTTCAGGGTCGGGGTCATGGCGTTGTAGAGGTGGGTCGCAAAGCGAATGCCGTTGTCAAAGCCGGCCATGGCCTGGTCGTAGTTGGCGGCGGTGTGGCCGGCGGAGACCAGGATGCCGGCTTCCACCAGGCGGCGGATGTGCTCGGGCTTGTTGCGCTCCGGCGCCAGGGTGATCTTGGCGATGGCGTCCGCGTTGTCGCAGAAGAAGTCGATCATCTCGTCGGCGGGCTGGCGGATCTGCTCGGCCGGGTGAATGCCCTTGCGCTTGAGGTTGGTGTAGGGCCCCTCCAGGTGGACGCCCAGCACCTCGTTGGGGTGGGCGGCCATGTAGTCGCGGGTGACGGCGACGGCCTGCTTCATGTCCGCATCCGGGCTGGTGATCAGGGTAGGCAGGAAGCTGGTGGTGCCGGATTTCAGGTTGGCCGCCTGCATGGTGGCCAGGGTCTGGGTGGTGATGTGACCGTTGAACATGACGCCGCCGCAGCCGTTGAGCTGGACGTCGATGAAGCCGGCGCTGAGGTTGGCGCCCTTGAGGTCGATCTGCTCGATGCCGGCGGGCAGCTCGGCCCGGCGTGAGATGGCGACAATCTGGTCGCCATCGATGACCACGCCATAACCGGTCAGCACGCAGCTGCCGGTGTAGATAGTGCAATTAGTCAGAGCGTACATGGCGGCTCCTCAGAGGTGCTTGATGTTGTCGGCTTCCAGCTGCTGGAAGTAGCGCACCGTCTTGACCTTCAGCTCCATGGTGGAGGGCTCGTCACACACGACGATGCCTTTCGGATGCAGCTGCAGGGTGGAGATGGTCCACATGTGGTTGACGCTGCCTTCCACCGTGGCCTGCAGGGCCTGGGCCTTGGCATGACCGATCACCAGGATCAGGATCTCTTCGGCATCCATCAGGGTGCCCACGCCCACGGTCAGTGCCAGCTTGGGCACCTGCTCCATGTCGCCACCGAAGAAGCGGGAGTTCGCGATCCGGGTGTCCTCGGTCAGGGTCTTGACCCGGGTGCGGGAAGCCAGGGAAGAGGCCGGCTCGTTGAAGGCGATGTGGCCGTCGTTGCCGACCCCGCCCATGAACAGGTTGATCTTGCCGTAGGACTTGATCTTGTCCTCGTAGCGCTGGCACTCGGCTACCAGATCCGGCGCGTTGCCGTTGAGGATGTTGATGTTTTCCGGGCGAATGTCGATGTGGTTGAAGAAGTTGTTGTACATGAAGCTGTGGTAGCTCTCCGGGTGCTCCTTGGGCAGCCCCACGTACTCGTCCATGTTGAAGGTGACCACGTTCTGGAAGCTCACCTCGCCGGCCTTGTGCAGTTCAATCAGGCGCTTGTAGGTGTTGAGCGGCGTGCCGCCGGTGGGCAGACCCAGCACGAAGGGGCGATCGCTGGTCGGTTTGAACGCATTGATGCGGTCGACGATGTAACGGGCGGACCAGAGACCCACCTGGCTGGCAGACTTCAACGGGATCAGGCGCATTCTATATACCTCTGTACGGGTTGCAGCTGTCTATTGACGGCAAGACTAAAAGACACATCTAAGTTGTTTTATAGCGTAAATAAAGATTGCGAACTAAGCCACATCTATCCGCTACCTTTATCTCTGATGAGTGATAATGATCACGAATGTGGGTTTATTAATTTGCGCAGCGAAATAAAAGCCCTAGACTGCCAATCAAGCCTTGATGGCTTATGCGTCGAACGTGATAAGCACTTAATTTCTAGAAAAACACCAACTAAGGAGAGGAACCGTGAACATTCTCGGTTATTTGCAAAAGATCGGCCGTGCCCTGATGGTGCCGGTGGCGGTATTGCCTGCCGCAGCGATCCTGATGGGGATTGGCTACTGGATTGACCCGAACGGTTGGGGTGGCGGAAGCCCTCTGGCTGCGTTTCTGATCAAGGCGGGCGCCGCCATCATCGACAGCATGCCCATTCTGTTCGCCGTGGGCGTCGCCTATGGCATGTCCAAGGATAAAGACGGTTCTGCCGCGCTGGCCGGTCTGGTCGGCTTCCTGGTGGTCACCACCCTGCTGAGCCCGGGCGCCGTGGCCCAGATCAAGGGCATCCCGGCCGACCAGGTGCCGGCAGCCTTCGCCAAGATCAGCAACCAGTTCGTCGGCATCCTGTGTGGTGTCATCGCCGCCGAGCTGTACAACCGCTTCAGCAGCGTGGAGCTGCACAAGGCGCTGGCCTTCTTCTCCGGCCGTCGTCTGGTGCCGATCGTGACCTCCGTGGTGATGATCGTCGTCTCCTTCATCCTGATGGCGGTCTGGCCGGTCATCTACGGTGGCCTGGTCTCCTTCGGTGAATCCATCGTGAGCCTGGGCTCCACCGGCGCCGGCATCTACGCCTTCTTCAACCGCCTGCTGATCCCGGTCGGTCTGCACCACGCCCTGAACTCCGTGTTCTGGTTCGACGTGGCCGGCATCAACGACATCCCGAACTTCCTGGGTGGCCAATCCTCCATCGACGCCGGCAAGGCCGTCGTGGGCGTGACCGGCATGTACCAGGCCGGCTTCTTCCCCATCATGATGTTCGGTCTGCCGGGTGCGGCACTGGCCATCTACCACAGCGCGAAGAAAGAGAACAAAGAGAAGGTTGCGTCCATCATGATCGCCGCCGCCTTTGCCGCCTTCTTCACCGGGGTGACCGAGCCGCTCGAGTTCTCCTTCATGTTCGTGGCACCGGTACTGTACGTCATCCACGCCCTGCTGACCGGCCTGTCCGTGTTCATCGCCTCCAGCATGCACTGGATCGCCGGCTTCGGCTTCAGCGCCGGTCTGGTGGACATGGTGCTCTCCAGCCGCAACCCGCTGGCCACCCAGTGGTACATGCTGCTGGTACAGGGTCTGGTCTTCTTCGGCCTCTACTACGTGGTCTTCCGCGCCGTGATCGCCAAGTTCAACCTGAAGACCCCGGGTCGTGAAGACGACGAAGCCGTGCCGGTACAGGCCCAGACCACCGACCGCACCGAGCTGGCCAAGCAGTATCTGGAAGTGCTGGGCGGTCAGGAAAACCTGGTGACCATCGATGCCTGCATCACCCGCCTGCGTCTGACCCTGAAAGACCGCAGCATCGTCGACGAGCGCAAGCTCAAAGCCCTGGGCGCGGCCGGTGTGGTCAAGCTCGGTGAACAGAACCTGCAGGTGATTCTGGGCCCATTGGCCGAGATCATCGCCGGTGAGATGAAAGCCCTGCGTTAATCGAGCGACTCGCTCACCTCAAGTCTAAGTCCATTGTTGACATAACTAAGGGCCCCGCCTCGGGGCCCCATATAAAAAAGCCAAGAAAATCCAACCTTTACTTCAAACGAGAGCAGCAGTTATGAACTTGAAACATTCTCTGTTAGCCATTGCCATGTCTACCGTTTTCGCCGGCCCAGCACTGGCAGCCGATGCCGCCAAGCAAGCCGTGGTCGATGCCCTCGCCAGCAACCTCGTCGTCAAGTACGAAGTCGTCACCAATGACGGTGCCGGCGCCGGCCTCGACTGCCAGGCACTGGGTTCAGAGTGGGCGAGCTGCGGCGTTGCCAAGTTGCACCTGACCAATACCGGGGCCGACGTCACCTCCAAGGACTGGAGCATCTATGTCTCCTCCATCCGCCGCATCCAGCGGGTGGACAACGACCAGTTCACCATCACCCACCTGACCGGCGACCTCTATCGTTTGACGCCGACCGAGAAGTTCCAGGGCTTTGCCAAGGGCGCCACGGTCGAGGTGCCCCTGGTGGTGGAATACTGGGTACTGTTCGAATCTGACATCATGCCGAACTGGTATGTCGCCAGCGAAGGGGCCGAGCCGAAAGTGCTGGCCAGCATGAGCAACATCGACGACGCCAGCACCTACGAGAAGCCGATGCCGGCCGACGGCTGGAAGCGCACCAAGGATGACAACAACATCCTGATGAACAGCGAGACCCGCTTCGCCGCCAACCAGACCAGCACCCTGCTGCCTGCCGGCAAGATTGACGACCGCATCCTGCCGAGCCCGATGAAGCAGGTGGTCAAGGCCGGCCCGCAAATCGACTTCTCCACCATCAAGCTCAATGCCCTTGACCTGCCGAGCGATCGCGCCGAGGCCATCAAGGCTCAACTGACCAAGCTGGGTGTTACCCTCTCCGACACCGGCTACCCGGTCACCATCAAGCTCGGCAGCAAGCTCAAGCAGGCCGAAGGCTACGACATGACCATAGGCCAGAAGGGCACCGTCATTCAGGGCCACGACATTGACGGCGCCTTCTGGGGTGCCCAGTCCCTGATCTCCCTGCTGGGCGTTGACGACAAGCTGGTGAGCCAGATGACCGTCGAGGATGCGCCGCGCTTCGAATACCGTGGCATGCAGACCGACGTGGCCCGTCACTTCAGAAGCCCGGAGACCCTGAAGAAGCTGGTGGACCAGATGTCCGCCATGAAGCTCAACGTGCTGCATCTGGGCCTGACCAACGATGAAGGCTGGCGCATCGAGATCCCGGGCCTGCCGGAACTGACCGACGTCGGCAGCCAGCGTTGCCACGATCTCTCCGAGACCCAGTGCCTGATGCCGCAGCTCGGCTCCGGCCCGACCAGTGACAACCAGGGCTCCGGTTTCTACAGCAAGGCCGACTACATCGATCTGGTGCGCTATGCCAAGGCGCGCGGTGTGACCGTGATCCCCGAGATCAACATGCCGGCCCACGCCCGTGCCGCCGTGGTCTCCATGGAGGCGCGCTACAAGCGTCTGATGAGCGAGGGCAAAGAGGCCGAGGCCAACCAGTTCCGTCTGACCGACCCGGCCGATACCTCCAACGTCACCTCGGTGCAGTTCTACGACAAGATGTCCTTCATCAACCCCTGCCAGCCGGGCGCTGCCACCTTCGTGGCCAAGGTGATGGATGAGGTGGCCCAGATGCACCAGGCCGCCGGTCAGCCCCTGACCGCCTGGCACTACGGTGGTGACGAGGCGAAGAACATCATGCAGGGCGGTGGTTACCAGGATCCGGCCGTCACCAAGAAAGAAGAGCTGGTCGCCTGGAAGGGCAACGTCGACTCCAGCAAGCAGGACAAGCCGTTCGGCAAGTCACCGATGTGCCAGAAGATGATCGACGATGGCAAGATCAAGGACGTGGCCGAGCTGCCGGTCCATTTTGCCAAGGAAGTGAGCGAGATGGTCAAGGGCCACGGCTTCTCCACCCTGCAGGCGTGGGAAGATGGTCTGAAGTACGCCACGGATGCCAGCGTGTTCGCCACCGACAAGACCCGGGTCAACTTCTGGGAAACCCTCTATTGGGGCGGCTTCAACGAGGCGATGAAGTGGGCGCACAAGGGCTATGAGGTGGTGCTCTCGAACCCCGACTACCTCTACTTCGACTTCCCGAATGAGGTACACCCGGCCGAGCGCGGCTACTACTGGGCCACCCGCTTCAACGACACCCGCAAGGTGT
This sequence comes from Aeromonas sp. XH, assembly GCF_033348475.1. Classification (NCBI taxonomy): domain Bacteria; kingdom Pseudomonadati; phylum Pseudomonadota; class Gammaproteobacteria; order Aeromonadales; family Aeromonadaceae; genus Aeromonas; species Aeromonas sp. XH. The sequence continues at coordinate 1,332,838 of NZ_CP137630.1, forward strand.
TCGCCTTCGCCCCGGAAAACCTGCCGCAGAACGCCGAGACCTCGGTTGACCGCGACGGCAACGCCTTCGTGGCCAAGGGTGACCAGGATCCGGTCAAGTTCAAGGGAATCTCCGGTCAGCAGTGGAGTGAAACCGTGCGTACCGACGCGCAATACGAGTACATGGTCTACCCGCGCATCTTCTCCGTGGCCGAGCGTGCCTGGCACAAGGGCGGCTTCGAGCTTGACTACGTGAAGAACCGCGAGTTCTCCGGCACCACCAAGTTCGTTAACAAGGCCACCCTGAACAAGGAGTGGAACCAGTTCGCCAACGTACTGGGTCAGCGCGTGCTGCCGAAACTGGATCAGGCCGGGGTGGAATACCGCCTCTCCGTACCGGGTGCCAAGGTGGTGAACGGTGTGCTTGAAGCAAACGTGGATCTGCCGGGTCTGCCCATCCAGTACAGCCTGGACGGCACCACCTGGACCGCCTATGACGCCGCGGCCAAGCCGACCGTCAATGGCAAGGTCTGGCTGCGTACCACCAGCTTCGATGGCAAGCGCACCAGCCGCGTCACCGAACTGAACTGATAACCCTCGTTTCTTAACGCAAGGTGGGTCGCAAGACCCGCCTTTCCCAAGGGCGATGGCCATCGGGCTTGGGAAAGGTTGACTCTGCGTGTGAACCTTTGTTGTGTGTGTTTTGTCTGTTTTTCATCACTTGAGACCCCGCCCCGTGCGGGGCTTTTTTTGACCAGGATCTCTGCAATTTCTCCCGTTTCGCCGTTTTTGGTGCGCCAATGACCCGAATTGGCCAAATTCAGGTTGAGGCAGGGCGCGTAATGAGGGATCATACCCGGCTTGACGGCGGGGGTATGAGGGTGCCAGCCGGCACAACGTCCGCCAGTGACGCATTTTTGAGGTGAGCCATGAGTCAGGCGAACAGCCCAACTAACTTTATTCGTCAGATCATTGATGAAGATCTGGCCAGCGGTAAGCACAACCGCGTGCATACCCGTTTCCCGCCGGAGCCGAACGGTTATCTCCATATCGGCCACGCCAAATCCATCTGCCTGAACTTCGGCATCGCCCGCGACTATCAGGGTCAGTGCAACCTGCGTTTCGATGACACCAACCCGGCGAAGGAAGACATCGAGTTCGTGGAGTCCATCAAGCAGGACGTCCAGTGGCTCGGCTTCCAGTGGAGCGGCGAGATCTGCTACTCCTCCGACTATTTCCACAAGCTGCACGGCTATGCCATCGAGCTCATCGAGAAGGGGCTGGCCTATGTGGACGAGCTCTCCCCGGAGCAGATGCGCGAATACCGCGGCACCCTGACCGCGCCGGGCAAGAACAGCCCGTTCCGCGATCGCAGCGTGGAAGAGAACCTGGCCCTGTTCGCCAAGATGAAGAACGGCGAGATGGCCGAAGGGAGCGCCTGCCTGCGCGCCAAGATCGACATGGCATCCCCCTTCATGGTGATGCGCGATCCCGTCATCTATCGCATCAAGTTTGCCCACCACCACCAGACCGGTGACGAGTGGTGCATCTACCCGATGTATGACTTCACCCACTGCATCTCGGACGCCCTGGAGGGGATCACCCACTCCCTGTGCACCCTGGAGTTCCAGGACAACCGCCGTCTGTACGACTGGGTGCTGGACAACATCAGCATCGACTGCCACCCGCGCCAGTACGAGTTCTCCCGCCTGAACCTCGAATACACCGTCATGTCCAAGCGCAAGCTGAACCTGCTGGTGACCGAGGGGCACGTCAGCGGCTGGGATGACCCCCGCATGCTGACCGTCTCCGGTCTGCGCCGTCGTGGCTATACCCCGGCTTCCATCCGCGAGTTCTGCAAGCGCATCGGCGTGACCAAGCAGGACAACATCGTCGAGATGAGCATGCTGGAAGCCTGTATCCGCGACGATCTCAACGAGAACGCCCCGCGCGCCATGGCCGTGCTGCACCCGGTGAAGGTGGTGATCGAGAACCTGGCGGCCGACGAGGTGCTGAGCGCACCGGCTCACCCGAGCAAGGCCGAGATGGGCAGCCGCGAGTTGACCTTCAGCCGCGAGATCTTCATCGACGAGGCGGACTTCAAAGAGGAAGCGAACAAGCAGTTCAAGCGTCTGGTGCTGGGCAAGGAAGTGCGCCTGCGCAACGCCTACGTCATCAAGGCCGAGCGGATCGAGAAGGATGCGGATGGCAAGGTCACCTGCATCTACTGCTCTTACGACCCCGAGACCCTGGGCAAGGATCCGGCGGATGGCCGCAAGGTGAAAGGGGTGATCCACTGGGTCAGCGCCAGTCACTCCCTGCCGGCCGAAGTGCGTCTCTACGACCGTCTGTTCAAGGTGCCTAACCCGGGCGCCGAGGATGACTTCGAGGCGGCCCTGAACCCGGAATCCCTGGTGATCATCGAGGGGGCCCGAGTGGAGGCTTCCCTGAAGGACGCCAAGCCGGAGTTTGCCTACCAGTTCGAGCGCGAAGGGTACTTCTGCGCCGACAACAAGCTCTCCAGCGCCGAGCACCTGGTGTTCAACCGCACCGTTGCCCTGCGGGACGTCTGGGGCAAGGCCGAGGCCTGATATGAGAGGGCAGGGGAGACCCTGCCTTTCTTGTCCGGATGACGGACACAAAAAAGCCAGCGTGATGCTGGCTTTTTCATGACACGCGCGGCGAAGCGGTTATTCGTCGTGCTTGCAGTCACCGTTGGCGCAGTGGCCATACAGGTAGAGGCTGTGGTTGGTCAGGCGGATGTTGTGCGCCTTGGCGATGTCACGCTGACGCTGTTCGATCACCTCGTCGGAGAACTCGATCACCTTGCCGCAGTCCAGGCAGACCAGGTGGTCGTGATGCTCCTGAGTCGCCAGCTCGAACACCGACTTGCCCCCTTCGAAGTGGTGACGGGTGACGATACCGGCATCATCAAACTGGTTGAGAACGCGATAGACGGTGGCGAGACCAATCTCCTCACCCTGATCGATCAGCCGTTTGTACAGATCTTCCGCACTGGTGTGCTGGCAGTCCGGCTGTTGCAGGATTTCCAGGATCTTGACGCGGGGCAAGGTGATCTTGAGCCCGGCCTTTTTTAACGCTTGGTTGTTGTCTGCCATATTCTATTTATTCGCATTCTCGAAGGTGTGGTTATTCTGATTGACTGCCGCTGGAATGGCAACCACGAACTCGCTTGGCCTGTCATTATAGGTCGTAGCCAAGTTAAAAATAAACCCAACAATTCAATGGGTTTAGCACATTTACCCCACTGGAAGATTAATCCGGCCCGCTTGCTCCACGAGAGAATGTTGATACTATGTGATCTCTTCATAGTCTGGTCGGATGAGATCCATGGATTGGCTTTTTGGCAACTCGGCCTGGGTGCGCTGTGCCCTCAACGCCTGGCCCCCGTTCTGGGGCGCCGGCATCAAGATAGAGACATTGAGTTCCGATTTTCGCTTCTGCCGGGTGACCCTCAAGTCCCGCTGGTGGAACAAGAATGCCAACCGTACCCAGTTCGGTGGCAGCATGTTCGCCATGACGGATCCCATCTATCCGCTGATGCTGATGGGGCATTTCAAGAACCGCTATTACGTCTGGGACAAGGCGGGCAGCATCAACTTCATCAAGCCTGGCAAGGGCAAGCTGGTGGCCGAGTTCACCCTGACCGACGGCAAGCTGGCGTCGATCGTGGCGGCGACCGAGGGGGGAGACAAGCACTTCCCCGAGTTCGAGGTGCTGGTGCAGGACAGCCAGGGCGAGCTGGTGGCCCAGGTGAAGCGCACCCTCTATGTCAGATCCAAGCCCCAGCACAGGGGCGGCTGAGTGCGGAAGACAGATGCAACAAGGGCCCCGTCGGGGCCCTTGTTGCATGGAGAGGGGAGGGAGATCACTCCAGCTCGCTCAGGCACATCTCTTCGTGCAGTTGCTTGCACCAGCCCTTGACGCGCTCTGCGGTCAGCTCCGGCTGGCGATCCTCGTCGATGCCCAGACCCACGAAGTGCTTGTCATCCACCAGGGCCTTGGAGGCTTCGAACTCGTAACCGGCGGTCGGCCAGTTACCTATGATGATGGCGCCCTTGGCTTCGACGATGTCACGCAGGGTGCCCATGGCGTCGAGGAAGTACTCGGCATAGTCTTCCTGATCGCCGCATCCGAAGATGGCGACCAGCTTGTTGGTGAAGTCGATCTCTTCGAGCTCGGGGAAGAAGTCGTCCCAATCGGCCTGGGCCTCGCCGTAGTACCAAGTCGGGATACCGAACATCAGCAGATCGAAGCTGTCGATGTCGGCCTTGCTGCTCTTGGCAATGTCACGGACTTCAATCAGTTGCTTGCCCAGTTCTTTCTGGATCATCTTGGCGACAGCTTCGGTATTACCGGTATCGCTGCCGAAAAACAGACCTACACTAGCCATAGTGTTTAGTTACCCGTATCTGGTGTTGATGCTTAACGGTTCAGATTGCGATGCCTGCTGCATGAGCAGACTCGATCTGTTGCTTCAGGATAGATTGGATCAGCTCGGCTCGGCTGACGTTCTGTTGCAGCGCAAGTTGGTTCAGGCGCTCCAGCAACTCGGCTTCCACCTTCAACTCGACCCGCTTCAGCCCGTTCTCCCGATCGCGCTTGAGCTGGTTGCGCTTGTTGATCTTGAGCTGGGTCTCACGGGGGAGTGGGTTGGTCTTTGGCCTGCCGGGGCGCTTCTCAGTTGCGAACAGATCCAGTGTTGTTCGATCAGTTTGCTGTTTGGCCATACATCACAGATGAAAAGTAGTTAGCCGATCCCTGAGCCTTCCCAGCCCATTTCGATCAGCCCCTTGGCGACAAAACCCGCGCAACCCAGAAACAGCACCAGCCAGACGACGAAGCGGCCAAAACGGGGCACGTTGCCGCGTTTGAGCACATCCTGAATGGCCAGGCCAATCAGCAGGAAGATGGCCACGAAGAACAGCTTCAGGCCCAGACTCTCGATGAGATCGATGTGTTCACTCAGCATGGATTGCGCGCACTCCTTAAGACGGGCGCACTATATCACAAAGGATTTGAAACTGTTAACCGCCTGTCGACAGGAAATCCACAACCAGTTTGTTGAACAAAACCGGCTTTTCCGCGTGCAGCCAGTGGCCGGTTCCGGCGATCACCCGCACCCTGGCCGCCGGGAACTGGACCAGGGCCGTCTCGCTGTATTGGGGCAACATGTAGTCCGACTCTCCCCCCTTGATGAAGAGCGTCGGCCCCTCGAAACGGCGCTCGTCATCGGGCCAGCCCATGATGTTGGCGTAGTTGCGCTCGAGGGCCGGCACGTTGAAACGCCACCCCCACCCTGACTCCCCTTTGGCGAAGGATTTGAGCAGGAACTGGCGCACCCCGGCGATCTCGATGTGCTCCGCCAGCATGGCTTCCGCCTCGCTGCGGCTTTGGGGAGCGTGCTCGAGCGTGGCGTTGAGCCCGGCGAAGACGTTCTTGTGGCGGGCGTGGGGATAGGCCACGGGGGCGATGTCGGCCACCACCAGCTGGCTGACCCGTTCCGGTGCCTGCTTGGCGAGCTGCATGGCGACCTTGCCCCCCATGGAGTGACCCACCAGGGCCACCCGATCGAGCCCAAGGTGGTCCAGCAGGGCGAGGACATCCGCCGCCTGGGCCGGGTAGCTCATCTCGTCCGAGTGAAAGGAGGCGCCGTGATTGCGCAGATCGACGCTGATGACCCTGTATTGCTCGCCGAGCGGGCGCGCCAGCAGGCCGAGGTTGTCCAGGCTGCCGAACAGGCCGTGGATCAGCACGACGGGGGCCCCCTGGCCCTGCTCCTTGAAATTCAATAATGAGTTTTGTTGCAAAATGACACCTTGTCGGTCGTGGGCTGTGTCGCCAGGTTTTTTAACACACTGAAAGAAAAGGATTTCATTCCTGATGGGGCATTTTTTTGTGGTTTTTTTCCAAAAAAAGTGCCCCGGGATCGGCTATCAGTGCGGGGGATCACACACTTGGCCCGCTATTATGCCGTATTCTCGGGGAGATTCATGCACATCTGCCAGCCCCTCCCTTGGGCTGCCGGGTCTGCCTATGTATAATCGCCGCATCCGAATTTCGACGAGTCCAGCGCATCCCTATGAAAACCATCGAGCTTGATGACGATCTCTACCTCTTTATCGCGAGCCAGACCCGGCACATCGGCGAGAGTGCGTCCGATATCCTGCGCCGTCTGCTGGAGCAACCCGGTCAGCTGACCCCGGTCGCCCCTGTCGCGGCACCGACCCAGTCTCAGTCCCAGCCGGTGGCCGATGCGCTGGGGCTGGAGGCCCTGCTGGATTCCGGCGAGCTGCAGAAGGAAGAGAAGTCCATCAACCGCTTCATGCTGGTATTGAGCACCCTGTACCGGGACAACCCGGAGGGCTTCACTCAGGCGACCGAGATCAAGGGGCGCAAGCGCGTCTATTTCTCCCGGGATCCCGAGGCGCTGCGTGCCAGTGGCAGCACCACCAAGCCCAAGCCGGTGCCGGATACCCCGTTCTGGGTGATCACCAATACCAACACCAGTCGCAAGCAGAACATGGTGGCCCAGCTGATGACCAGCATGGGTTATGACGAGGATCTGACGGCTCGGGTGTGCGGCGCCGTTTAACGCATCAACGACTCAAGGCCTTGCCGGGCAAGGCTCAGCTCAAGGAAAACGCCATGGCACAGCATTCCCACGCCGGTCAACCGGCTCGTCTCTGCGATTTGACCAACATCCCCCGTCTGGTCAGCGCCTACTACCTCAACAAGCCGGACATGAGCCGCCCCGAGCAGCGGGTCGCCTTCGGCACCTCGGGCCACCGTGGCAGCGCCCTGCACAGCGCCTTTACCGAGTCCCATATCCTGGCGGTGACCCAGGCCCTGGTGGAGTATCGCCAGCAGGCCGGCATCACGGGCCCGCTGTTCGTCGGCATGGATACCCACGCTCTGTCCGAATCGGCGTTTGCCAGCGCGGTGGAAGTGCTGGCGGCCAACGGCGTCGAGACCCGCATTCAGGCCGGTCTCGGCTTCACGCCGACCCCGGTCATCTCCCACGCCATCCTGCGCCACAACGCAGGCAAACCTGCTGCCCTGGCGGACGGCGTGGTGATCACCCCGTCCCACAACCCGCCGGAAGATGGCGGCTTCAAGTACAACCCCCCCCACGGCGGCCCCGCCGAGGGCGAGATCACCAAGTGGGTGGAGGACCGCGCCAACGCGATTCTGGAAGCGAATCTGGCCGGTGTGAAGCGCATGCCGTTCGCCGAGGCCCTGGCCAGCGAGTTCGTAGTGGAGCACGACTATGTCACCCCTTATGTGGACGATCTCGAGAACGTGCTGGACCTGGCCGCCATCAAGCAGGCCGGCATCAAGATCGGGGTGGATCCGCTCGGCGGCTCCGGCGTCGCCTACTGGGACGTGATCGCCAAGCGTTACGGCCTCGACATCGAGGTGGTCAACTACAAGGTCGACCCGACCTTCTCCTTCATGACACTGGACAAGGACGGCAAGATCCGGATGGATTGCTCCAGCCCGTTCGCCATGGCGAGCCTGATCGCGCTCAAGGACAAGTTTGACATCGCGCTCGGCAATGACCCCGACTACGACCGTCACGGCATCGTCACCAAGGCGGGGCTGATGAACCCGAACCACTACCTGGCGGTGGCCATCCAGTACCTGTTCACCCACAGAACCGGTTGGGCCAAGGAAGCCGCCGTCGGCAAGACGCTGGTCTCTTCCTCCATGATCGACAGGGTCGCCGGCGAGATCGGTCGCACCCTGAAAGAGGTGCCGGTCGGCTTCAAGTGGTTCGTGGATGGCCTCCATAGCGGCGAGTTCGGCTTTGGCGGCGAGGAGAGCGCGGGTGCCTCCTTCCTGCGCAAGGATGGCACCGTCTGGACCACAGACAAGGATGGCTTCATTCTGGCGCTGCTGGCGGCCGAGATCCTGGCCGTCACCGGCAAGGATCCCCAGGCTCACTACGACGCCCTGGAGGCCAAGTTCGGCCGCTCCAGCTACCGTCGCATCGACGCCCCGGCCAACAGTGCCCAGAAGGCGGTGCTCTCCAAGCTGGATCCGGCGCTGGTGGAGGCCTCCATGCTGGCGGGTGACCCCATCACCGCCAAGCTGACCCGCGCCCCCGGCAACGATGCCGCCATCGGCGGTTTGAAGGTCGTGACCGAGCACGGCTGGTTCGCGGCGCGCCCGTCCGGCACCGAGTCCATCTACAAGATCTACATGGAGAGTTTCAAGGGGGAGGCACACCTGGACCTCATCCAGCAGGAGGCCCAGCAGATCGTCTCCGCCGCCCTGGCCAAGGCCGGGGTCTGAGTTCGACTCAAGCACCCGCGGAATGTGAAAGAGGAGCCTTGATGGCTCCTCTTTTTTATTGCACTTGAGTTGGAGGCGTCGTGCTCACGGCCTACCGCACTGGCCGGTGCTCGCCCGGCGGGCCTGCCAGCGCTTGAAGAAGGGGCGGGCCGGCAGCTTCATCAGGAAGAGGGAGAGCAGGATCACCCCGATGCCGAGCCACTGGCGGCCGTCCAGCGCCTCGCCCACCAGCAGCACGCCGAGGGAGACCGCCACCATGGGGTTGGTGAGGGCCAGCATGCCCATCACCTCGGGACCGTGGCGCTTGAGCCCCCACAGCCAGGCCCAGTAGGCGAGCGCGGTGTTGAGCAGGATGAGCCAGCCAAAGGCGGGGGCACTCGCCAGTTGCGGCACAGGCATGGGGCCCGCCAGCCACCAGGCGAGCGGGATCAGCATCAGGCCGCCCAGCAGCAGTTGCCAGGCGGTGAGCGCCAGCAGATCGCTGACCGGCCAGCGCTGCATCCAGCGGCTGGACTGGCCGATGAGCAGGGTGGCCAGCAGGGCGCACGCCACGCCGACGGGGTCCAGGTTGGCGGAGGGGTTGAGCAGCAGGAGCACCCCGGCGAGCCCCATCAGCCCCAGCAGCAGCCATTTCAGCGACGGCCTGACGCCATCCTGCAACCAGGCCAGCGCCATCAAGACCAGCGGCAGGGTGGCGCCCAGGGTGCCCGCCACGGCGCCCGGCAGGCGGAAGGCGGCCACGAACAGCAGGGCGAAGAAGGCGGTGATGTTGCAAAACGCCAGCAGGCACTGGCGATTCCAGGTCAGCGGTGGCCAGCGGGGATGGATCAACAGCAGCAGCACGCCGGCGGGCAGGGCTCGCCACACGGCCACCCAGTAGGGGGAGTAGTCGGTCAGGTAGAGACTGACGACGGCATAGGTGCTGCCCCACAGCAGGGGGGCGAGCAGGGCGATCAGCAGCGGCATGGTTGTCTCACAAACAAGTATCTTTAAGTAAAGATAAATTAGCCGCGAGTTGGTTTATTATCAAGTATCTTTCTGTAAAGATAAAAAGGGAGCCCGAATGGACAGTGATCACGTTGACCTGCTGCTGGCCCAGTGGGCGCGGCAGCGCCCGGATCTCGACTGCTCGCCCATGGGGGTGCTGGGACGGGTGGCGCGCATGGCGGCCATCGCCGGGCGCGAGGTGAGCGAGGAACTCAAGGAGTGCGGCCTGCTCGGCTCGGATTTCGATATCCTGGCGACCCTGCGCCGGGCCGGTGAGCCGCTCACCCCGACCGCCCTCTACCAATCCGCCATGCTGAGCTCGGGGGCCATGACGGCCCGGCTCGACAAGCTGGAGCAGCGCGGCCTGATCACTCGTCAGGCGGCCCCAGATGACAGGCGCAGCCTGCTGGTCAACCTGACCGACGCGGGCCTGGCCCTGGTGGACGAGGCGGTGGAGCGGCACCTGGCCAATGAGCGCCGCCTGCTGGCCCCGCTGACGGGGGAGGAGCAGGCGCAGCTGGCGGCCCTGCTCAAGCGCTGGCTGCTGGAAAACGAATAGCAAAACGGGCCCGCGGGCCCGTTTTTGTTGGCTGTATGCCTGGCTCAGTAACCGCCGCGGGCATCCCTGACGGCAAGGCCGAGCTGCCACACCGCCATGGCGTAGTGGGTGCTGTGGTTGTAGCGGGTGATGGCGTAGAAGTTCGGCAGGCCGTACCAGTACTGGTAGCCCGTGCCCACGTCCAGGCGCAGCAGGCTCGCCTCCTTGTGGTTGCCAAGGGAGGCGATGGGGGCCAGTCCGGCACCGCGCAGGGTGGTGACCGGATAGCGGGTCTGGAAGCCGTGCTCATAGCCCGGCAGTTGCCCCTGACCACGCACCGCCACCGGTTGCCCCTTCTCCCAGCCGTGGGCCTTGAAGTAGTTGGCCACGCTGCCGATGGCATCCACCGGATCCCACAGATTGGTGTGGCCGTTGCCGTCGAAGTCCACCGCGTAGCGCTGGAAGCTGGAGGGCATGAACTGGCCGTAGCCCATGGCGCCGGCGTAGGAGCCCTTGGGTTCGGTGGGATCCATCCCCTCGTCCCGGGTCATCACCAGGAAGGCCTCCAGTTCGCTGGTGAAGAACTCGGCGCGGCGCGGGTAGTCAAAGGCCAGGGTCGCCAGGGCATCCAGGATGCGGGTCTTGCCCATCACCCGGCCCCAGCGGGTCTCCACCCCTATGATGCCGACGATGATCTCGGGCGGCACGCCGTAGATCTGCTGCGCCCGGTTGAGCTCGCCCTCGTACTCGCGCCAGAAGCTGACGCCGTTTTGCACGTTGTCCGGGGTGATGAACTTGGCGCGGTAGCGGTTCCAGGCGCCGGTGGGCCCGGTGGGGGGCGTGCGGGTGGGCGCCTGGGCATCCATCAGCCGGATGATCCAGTCATAGCGCTCGGCCTGGGCCAGCAACTGGTGCAGCTCGGCGCCGTTGAAGCCGTGCTTGTCGACCATGCGCTGCACGAACCTGTCTACGTTGCTGCGGTTGGAAAAATCCCCCTTGCTGACGCCAAGACTGCCCCCGCTCTGGTAGACCGGCTTGGCGGGAGGCGCCTGGTTGATGAAGGCGCTGTTGGGCTGGGGTTTGACCACGGGCTTGGGCGCCGGCGTGCTGCTGCAGCCATAGAGCAGGGGAAACAGGGAGAGGACACAGACAAGGCGACGCATAGGGTTCTCGTGAGCCTGAAAAAGAGTGCCGTCATGGTAAAACATTGACGTCCATGCGCAAGTGTTCCGTACCGGGCCGGCTCCCCGCGACACCCGTCAGCGCAGGGTGTGATAACCGCTCCAGACCCGGGTCAGGGTGGTGATGGAGCAGAGCAGGGCGAAGCCGTAGGCCAGGGGAACGAAGGCGGCGGGCCAGAGGCACATCAGCACGAAGAGCGCTATGGTCTCGCTCCCTTCGGTGAGGCCGCCCAGATAATAGAGGGACTTGTGGTGGTAGACGGGGCTCTCTATGCCCCGCTTGCCCGCCATGACGGCAAACGCCAGAAAGCTCGAGCCCGTGCCCATGAAGGCGAACAGCAGGGTGGCGGCGGGCAGCGCGTTGGCGGGGTCGGCGAGGGCGAAGCCCAGCACCACGGCGGCATAGAAAATGAAGTCGAGGGTGATGTCGAGGAAGCCGCCGCAGTCGGTGATCCCGGTTTCTCGCGCCACGGCGCCGTCCAGCCCGTCCAGCAGCCGGTTGCAGAGGATGGCGGCGAGCGCCCAGCCATGAGCCCCCAGGGCCAGCAGCGGCAGCGCCAGCATGCCGATGGCAAAGCCGGCGAGGCTTATCTGGTTGGCGCTGATCCCGGCCCGGCACAGGGGCCGCGCCAGGGTGGCGAGGGGGCGGCGGACAAGGGGGATCAGGTGGCGGTCAAACAAGGTCGCTCTCCTCTTCGTCGGTGGCGGGTGGGATCAGATGCAGTATGGCGCCCGGCGCATCCTCCTCGTCGTGGGTCACCAGAATGGCGGGGATGCCCAGTGCCTTTATGCGGGCGAACACCAGGGTGCGAAACGCCGAGCGCAGCGGCTTGTCGAGGCGCGAGAAGGGCTCGTCCAGCAGCAGGGCGTGGGGCTCGGCGAGCAGGGCCCGCAGCAGGCCGACCCGTGCCTTCTGGCCGCCGGAGAGCTGGTCTGGCCGCTTGTCCCCCTGGCTCGCCAGGCCCACCTCGGTCAAGGCCGCCAGCGCCTTCGCCCTTCTGGCCGCCGTACCCCTGATGCTGGCCGGCATGCCGAACATCAGGTTCTCGGCCACCGTCAGGTGGGCAAACAGCAGATCATCCTGGAACAGGATGCCGATCTGCCGTTCCTGGGGGGGCAGGGAGGTGAGCCGGCGCCCATCCAGGCGAAGCTCTCCCTCCAGCCGGAACCGGCCTCTTCCCCTCACGCCGGGCAGTACCCCGGCCAGGGCCGCCAGCAATGAGCTCTTGCCGCAGCCGCTCGGGCCCATCAGGGTCAGCACTTCACCTGGGGCCACCGCCAGGGGGGGCAGCGTCAGCAGGGGGCGCTCGTCCAGAGAGAGGCAAAGCGGGGTGGTGTGGAGCATGTTCAGGGCCTCAAGGCGGGGTTGATGCGGCGCGGCAGCCAGAGTACCAGACCGTAGATGAAAAGCGGCAGCAGCAGTTGCAGCAAGCCGTAGAGCCCTGCCAGCCGCCGGTTGAGGCCGCTGCCGATGGCCACCGCCTCCGTGGTGATGGTGACCACCCTGCCCGCGCCAAACAGCAGGGTGGGCAGGTATTGGGCCAGGCTCACCGCGGCGCCGACGCCGAAGGCGAACAGCAGGGGGCGGGCCAGCAGGGGACCCTTCACCCGCCACCAGGCTCGCCAGGGGCTGGCGCCCAGGCTGAGGGCCACCCGGGTGAGGCGATCGTCGAACTGGCGATAGGGGCCGTGCAGGCAGAGATAGACGTAGGGAAACACGAACACCAGCTGGCTCCAGAGCACCCAGCCCGGGCCGATGCCGCCGAGCCCGAGGCCGTCTATCTGCAGGCGCAGCCCGAACAGCAGGCTGGCCTGGGGCAGCAGCAGGGGCAGGCAGACGAGCCAGAGGGACCAGGAGGCTCCCCGGGGGCCGCGCCCCGGCTGCGCCTCCAGGCAGAGCACCGCCAGCAGGAGCGACAGGGCGGCGCAGAGCAGGGCCAGCCACAGGCTCTGCCACAGCAGGGGTCCCAGGGTGGGCAGCAGCGCCAGCCAGTGGCGGTCGCTCCATTCGCTCGGCCAGAGGGCGGGGAAGGACCAGCGCCTGGCCAGGGACCAGAGCAGCAGGGAGGCGAGCACCAGCAGGTTGATGGCGAGCAGGGCCCAGACCCCGGCCCGGGTGAACCGCTCTGGCCAGGGGGAGGGCACGGCGCGCCTGCCGTCCAGCCAGCGGACCTTGCCGAGAGTCACGTGACCCCACTCCAGCAGCCGCAGGGCGGCAAGCAGCAGCAGGTTGAGCGTGAGCAGCAGCAGGGCGCCGCTGCTGCTCGCGCCGCGCCAGCGCAGATTCGCGTCCTGATACCAGAGCCAGAGGCGCACCGCCAGGGGGGGTGGGGCATCGGGGCCCAGCAGCAGGGCGAGATCCACCACCGCCAGGCCATAGGCGGCGACCGCATAGAGGGGCAGGCGCAAGGCGGGCCAGAGCGCCGGCAGCAGCAGGCGCCACCACAACTGGGGCCCGCTGAACCCGAGGCTCTCCCCCAGCCACTGCTGGCGCGCCACCCTGGCGGGATCCTGCGCCGCCAGGGCCATCAGCAGCAGGAACGGCGTCTCCTTGAGGATGAGCGCCACAATGAGGCCGAGCCCCCAGGGATCTCTCAGGGTCTGCCAGTCCGGCGGCAGGTCGCCGACGCCGAACAGGGGGGCGAAGAGGCGCAGCAGCCAGCCGGAGGGGGCGAGCAGGAAGGCAAAGCCGATGGCGAAGGCAACGTGGGGCAGGGCCAGCAGGGGGGAGAGCAGACGGTGCAGCCAGCGCATCCAGGGGCGCCCGCTGCCCAGGGCGAGCAGCAGGGCGGTGAACGCCAGGGCCCCCAGGGTGGAGGCCCCCGCCACCCAGAGGCTAAGGCCCGCGGAGCGCCAGAGCCCCGGCTGGGCGAGCAGCAGGCCGAGATTGGCCGAAGCGATGCCCTCCCGCGCCAGCAGCAGCAGGCCGCCGGCGAGCGGTGCGCCCAGCAGGCAGGCGTACGTCAGCAGGACGAGGAGGCGTGCCTTGGCCTGCATGGATCAGTGGCCGTAGCGCTCGGCCCAGGCCGCTTCCAGCCTGAGCTGCCAGCTGGGGTGGGGCTCGGGCTTGGCCTTGAAGCGCAGGGCTGGCCGGCTCGCCCCCGGCAGGGCCTCCTGGCGCAGCACGCTGGGATCGCCCCAGAAGGCGGGATCGGCCTTGCGGGCCTGGGCCGCCGGGCTCAGCAGAAAGTTGGCCGCCACCTTGGCCCCGGCCCGGGCGCTGGCATTGAAGGGAATGGCGAGGAAATGGCTGTTGGTGAGCGCCCCCTTGCTCATGGCCACCGCCCTTACCGAGGGGGGCAGGGTGCCGTTCTGCACCGCGCTTTGGGCCTCTCCCGGATTGAAGCTGATGGCCATGGCGAGCTCGCCGTCGTCCAGCAGTTGTCTGGTCTCGGCGGCGCCGGTGGGAAACAGCTTGCCCTTGCGCCAGAGTGCGGGGTGCAGTTGTTCCAGCCAGGCCCAGAGCGGGGCTGTCACCTTGGCAAACTCGGCATCGGTGGCCTCCCGATAGAGGGGGGCGGGATCCGGGGTCAGTTCCAGCAGGATCTGCTTGAGGAAGCTGGAACCGTGAAACTGGGGCGGCTTGGGATAGGTGAAGCGGCCGGGGTGTGCCTGGACCCAGGCGAGCAGCGCCGCTGCGGAGGCGGGCGGGGTCTCGACCTGGTCGCCGTCCACCATGAGGTTGAGCTGGCCTATGCCCCAGGGGGCCTCCAGCCCTTCCACCGGCACGGTGAAGTCCTCGCTCACCGGCAGGGTGACGTCCACCAGCGCCATGTTCGGCAGCTCCCGGGTAAAAGGCGCGCCGAGCAGCCCCTGCTCCTTGAGCGCCTTGAAGTTCTCGCCGTTGACCCAGAGCAGGTCGATGGGACCGCCGTCTCGCTTGCCGGCCTGTTTGGCGGCCAGCAGCTGGCTGACGCTCTGGGCGATGTCATCCACCTTCACCTGCACCAGCCTGACCCCGTACTGCCGCTCGAGCTCCTGCCCCGCCCACACCAGGTAGGCGTTGATCTCCGGGCTGCCGCCCCAGGCGTTGAAATAGACGGTCTGGCCCTTCGCCTCGGCGAGGGTCTGCTGCCACGGCGTCTCGGCGGCGTGGGGCTGGGCCGCCAGCAGCAGGGGAGCGGCGGCGAACAGGGAACGGAGCAGGGCGCGAAGCCGGGTCTTGATCATGGTGTTCATCTCGTGAAGGGTCAGGCGCCACGGCGCCAACCGTGGTAACGGGCCAGCAGCGCCAGCAGGCGTCCGGGCTGGCGGGCGCGGCGCCAGGCGCCGGCCACGTACTTGTTCCCCTCCGTCAGGGTGGGATAGGGGTGGACGGTGGCGAGGATCTTGCCAAGGCCGAGCCGGTGGCGCATGGCGAGCACGAACTCGGCGATCCGCTCGCCAGCGTGAGCGCCCACCAGGGTCGCTCCCAGGATCTGATCCTTGCCGGGGACGGTGAGCACCTCGATAAAGCCGCCGGTCTCCCCGTCGGCGATGGCGCGATCCAGCTCGGCCATCTCGAAGCGGGTCACCTCGAAGGGGATGCCCCGGGTCCCGGCCTCTCTCTGGTTGAGGCCGACCCGGGCGATTTCCGGGCTGGTGTAGATGGCGGCCGGGATCACCCGGTAGTCCGCGCGAAAGCGCTTGAAGGGGCCGAAGAGCGCGTTGACGGCGGCATACCAGCCCTGGTGGGCGGCGAAGTGGGTGAGCTGGTAGGGGCCCGCGACGTCCCCCACCGCCAGTATGCTGGGGTAGTTGGTGGCGAGGAAGCCGTCGACCTTGAGGGTACCGCGCGGGGCGAGTTCCACCCCCAGCTCCTCGAGGCCGAAGCCGCTCACGTTGGCCACCCGGCCCAGCGCCAGCAGCAGCTGATCCCCCTCGATGGCCCGGGTCTCGTCCCCGCGGCGCAGGTGCAGCCGGATGGGCAGGCCTTCCTCCGCCGGCCTGGCATCGACCCGCTCGGCGCGCCAGCCGGTGAGCACTTGTACGCCGTCGCGGGCCAGCTGTTCCGCCAGCGCCTCGGCCACGTCGCGCTCCTCCCGGGGCAGCAGCTGATCGGCCAGCTCCACCAGGGTGACCGGGATGCCGAGCAGGGCCAGGCTCTGGGCCAGTTCGCAGCCGATGGGGCCGCCGCCGAGCACCAGCAGGTGGCGGGGGGGCTCGCGCAGCTGCCAGAGGGTGTCGGAAGTGAGGTAGGGCACGTCACCGAGCCCCGGCAGCTCGGGCACCAGGGGCCTTGCGCCGGTGGCGATCACCAGGTGGCGGCTCGACAGGCGCCTGCCGTTCACCTCCACCTCCCAGGGGGAGACGAGGCGGGCCCGCCCCTGGATACACTCCACCCCCAGGGCCTGATAGCGCTCGATGGAGTCGTGGGGCTCGACCTCCCTGATCACCGCTGCCACTCGCTCCATCACGGCGGCGAAGTCGGCGCGGGAAGTGCCCTGGCTGAATCCGAGCTCCCCGGCCCTGCGCTGCTCGGCCGCGAAGCGGGCGCTTCGGATCAGCGCCTTGGAGGGGACGCAGCCGGTGTTGAGGCAATCCCCCCCCATCCTGTGCTGCTCGATGAGCGCCACCCTGGCCTTGACCGCCGCGGCAAGATAGCTGGTGACCAGCCCCCCGGCCCCGGCGCCGATCACCAGGAGGTTGTAGTCAAAGCGCGCGGGTTTGCGATAGGGGGCGTGCAGGCGGCGCAGGGCGAGACGGCGCTGCAGCCAGCGCATCAGCCAGGGCATCAGGCCGAGCAGGGTCAGGGCCGCCACCAGCCCGGGGGAGAGGATGTTGCCGGTGCTGGTGAGGGTGGCGAGCTCGCTGCCCGCCAGCACGTAGACGAAGGTGCCCGGCAGCATGCCGAGTTGGCTGACCCAGTAGTAAGTGCTGACCCGGATGGGGGTGAGCCCCATCACCAGGTTGACCAGGAAGAAGGGGAAGAGGGGGATGAGGCGCAGGCTCAGCAGGTAGAAGGCGCCATCTTTCGCCATGCCGGCCTGAACGCTGGCGAGCTTGTCGCCAAAGCGCCCGGCTACCCAGTCCCGCAGCAGGAAGCGGGCGCTGAGAAAGGCCAGGGTGGCCCCCAGGGTGCTGGCAAAGGAGACCAGCAAGAGTCCCCACTGGATGCCGAAGACGGCGCTGCCCGCCAGGGTCAGCAGGCTGGCACCGGGCAGGGAGAGGGCCGCGGTGATCACGTAGATCAGCATGAAGGCGAGGGCTGCCGCGGCGAAGTGCGCCTGCACCCAGGCCGAGACCTGGGCCTGCCGCGCCTGCAGCTGGGCGAGGCTTAAGTAGCCGTCGAGATCCAGGGCGAAGAAGGCGCCGACAAGGGTGCCCATCACCAGCAGCAGAAGGAGGCGTGCCCTGGTCATTGGCGATCCCGTTTGGCGGGGCGCTCGGGCTGCACCGGCAGCTGGCAGAACCCCTGGGGCGGGATGTCGAGGGCGGCGTTGAACTTGGCGGACATGTTCTGGAAGGCGATGAGGCCGGTGAGCTCCACCAGGGCGTCGTCATCGAACCAGGGCTTGAGGCGGGCGACCTGCTCGTCACTCACCCCGTCGAGGCCGGTCATGGCCTCGGCGTAATCGAGCACGGCCCGCTCCCGCTCGTCGAACAGGGGGCTGGTGCGCCACTGGGCGAGCGCCTCCACCTTGTCGCTGGAGCCGGCGCGCTTGATGAGGGTCATGGCGTTGATGTCGACGCAGAAGCGGCACCAGTTGAGCTGGGAGACCCGCACCGTCACCAGGGAGCGCAGCACGGGATCGACGGGGGAGCGCCTGCGGTTGATGACGCCGTAGAGGGTGGCGACGGCGGCGAACAGGCACGGAGAGCGGCCCCAGCACTTGCCGGGGATCAGCACCTGGCCGTAGTTGCGTTGCTGCAGCCAGAAGAAGGGGCGGATGAACCAGGCGTAGGCCCGATCCGGTTTGACCTCAATGCGCATGTTGTTCCTCGTCGAGTTTCTGCATCTTGGGCTTGTAGGCGCCCCCCAGCCGTTCGTTCAGCCGGTTCAGGAAGTCCAGGATCCGCGCCCGGTTGACCCCCAGATCGCTGCGCCCCTGGCGGGAGGCGGAGCGCATGTCGATCCGGGTCTCTTTCGGCCCGGCGAAGACCCGCAGCGCCACGTCATCCTGAAAGCCGAACCAGCCGGTGGTGACGACTGCCTCGAGGCCATTCGGGCTCGGGTGAACCCGCCAGCCCAGCTCCGTCATCAGCTCGTCCGCTTCGGCGAGCACCTCGGCGGGGGAGGCGTGGGTATAGAGAGGACCGGGGTTGCCGGGAAATACTTGCAGGGGCGGAGTGTTGACGGGGAGATCCTCTGCCGTTCTCAACTGCTCGGCCCACTGGAGGCGGGGAGGGTGATGGGGATCCGTGCTGACGTCGTTGGTGAGCGGCGAGCGCAGCGCCTGGACGAGGAACAGCAGGGGCAGCACCAGGGGGGCTATGCCCCAGATCTCGGGCCACAGGGTGGGGGCGTTGCGATAGCGCCAGGGCAGGCGCAGCAGGAGCCAGAGGCCGATCAGGGCGCTCACGATGCAGAGGGCGAAACCGAGCCACCAGGGCCAGAGGTGGGCGCGGCTGCCGAGGGCGCCCCCCAGGGGCAGCAGCCAGGCCAGCAGGGGCCACCACAAAGAGCTGTGCATAAGACGGATCCACTGGTCAGGATGGAACTATGCCCAGAAGGATAAACTTAATTGCCTGATAACGTTAGTAAATTATCGTTGCGTCTTTGGGTTGCAGGGGCCGGGAACCTGGGGCCGACCCCGGGCAGCAGCCCTCAGCTGCGATAGAGCACCTTGATGAGATGGAAGCCGAACTTGGTGCGCACCGGCCCCAGCACGGTCAGCAGCTCCCCCTTGAACACGGCATCGTCGAAGGCCTTGACCATGTCCCCCTTGGAGAACTCCCCCAGGTCGCCGCCGCGCTTGCCGGAGGGGCAGGTGGAGAAGCGCCTGGCCATCTGGCCGAAGTCGGCGCCCTTGGCGAGCTTCTCCTTGATCTCGAGGCACTGTTTCTCGGTCTTGACCAGGATGTGCTGGGCACAGGCTTTTTTCATCGGGGCGCTCCTCGGTGGCGGTAAAGGGGCGCAAGATTACTCCAATTGCGCCCCTGCGTCAGCCCCTTGCGGGCGCAGCCTGATGGCACGTCCTCCTGGCCGTCGGCAGATGGCTGGCAGGCTCAGCCGCGGGGATGGGTTGCCAGGCGGCCCCTGGGGCGAGACTGCCAGAGGATCTCCAGCCCCAGCAGGGCGTAGAGGCACCAGATGGCCAGGGGATTGAGCCAGTCGCCACCCAGCTGCAGTGTCAGCAGGGCGCCGCCGACCAGCAGCAGCACGATTCCGGGCAGGCGCCAGTGGGCCGGCAGCGGGGCCAGCAGGGCCATGCCCAGCAGCAGGGTGAGGCCGAAGGGCAGGTTGAGGGCGGTGAAGGCCAGGGCCTGCTGGCCGTTCATCCCGGTCAGCAGGGCCAGCAAGGCGCTGCAGCAGGCCAGGAAGGTGATGAATTCGAGCCGGTCGGCGATGTAGTCAGCCAGTTGTTCGCTGCGTAAGGTCATGGAAGCTCTCCTGCGATGAATGGAGTCAGTGTGAGGCAGGCGGGAGATCAGTGGCAGCGGGATAAATCGATTGAATTGAACGAAGCTTTAGTGCTTCCTATCAAGTTATTGATTTAAACTTATTTTCTGGTGCAATCGCCGGCAGGAAGGCGGCGGAGCCAGACGATGACGTCAAGTCGGCCGGGTCGTCCCCCCTCGCAAAGTCCGGTGTGATTCGACAGGAACTGTCGCTCGGAGGGAGGCGGCGAACAGGAGACGGCACTGAGTGCGGGCAGGCGGGGGACGTTTGAAGAGACGGTTTTTTGTACGACCCTCGCCGAGAGAGTGCGCAGTCTGGTCGCTCTGGCAGGGAGGCGAGCCCGATGGCCGTCGTTCGGGTCGCGGCCCGGGAGCGGGCATCATGGTCAGGACTGGGCCCGATCGGGGGATCTCGCGACGGGGATTGTGCTAGGATGGGCGGCATTTGGCCGGGGTGAGTCCCGGTATCGTTCTGAATAGAACAATTTTTCAATCATGTTATTCGGGGAAATTGACGTTTGACAGGATGCTATCCTACTTTTCCAGCCAGGAGCACTTCATCCGGGCGATCCCGTCGCCCCGGGCCCGGCACCTTGCTGCTGCTCCTCGCCCTCTGGTTGCTGGCCACCCCCGCCATGGCGGCCAAGCTGACCTATCAGATCAAGGGGGTCAAGGGGGAGCAGAAGGATAACGTCGAGGCCTATCTCAATGCCCTGCCGGTTTACCAGGAGCGCCAGTACCGCCCCGCCCGCGCCAAGATCACCGAGAGCGTGCAGAAGGCCCTGCAGGTCTACGGCTACTACCAGCCGAAGATCACCCTCACCCGCGACAAGAAATCCCCGGCCAGGGTCGTCATCGAGATCGAGCGGGGAGAGCCCGTGATCATCTCGCGCCTCGACATCCTGCTGGAGGGGGATGCGGGCAGCGACGAGGTCTACAGCGAGCTGCTGGACAAGCTGCCCCTGAAGGAGGGGGATCCCCTCAACCACGGCAAGTACGAATCCATCAAGGCGGATCTCGGCAGCCTGGGGCTGGCGCGGGGCTACTTCGACGCCAAGATCAGCAAGAGCCAGGTCAAGGTCTTCCCGGATCAGGGCAAGGCGGAGATCTACATCCTGTTTCGCTCCGGCCCCCGCTATCACTTCGGTGAGATCCGCTACGACGCGACGCCGGAGGCGCTGCGCCTCATCCGGCCGCTCATCAACATCCAGACTGGCGACCCCTATCTGGCGATCCGGCTGGCCGAGATGTCCCAGGACGTCTCCTCCACCAAGCTGTTCAAGCAGGTGGACATCAAGCCCCTGATCAGCCAGGCCGAGGACAACCGGGTGCCGGTGCAGGTGACCCTCTCCAACCGGGTCGACCACGAGATAGAGACGGGTATCGGCTATGCCACCGACGTGGGACCGCGCCTGAGCGCCACCTGGGAGAAGCCCTGGGTCAACCGCTACGGTCACAGCCTCTCCAGCACCGCCAAGATCTCTGCCCCTGAG
This sequence comes from Aeromonas sp. XH, assembly GCF_033348475.1. NCBI lineage: Bacteria > Pseudomonadati > Pseudomonadota > Gammaproteobacteria > Aeromonadales > Aeromonadaceae > Aeromonas > Aeromonas sp. XH. Next base: position 1,353,875 of record NZ_CP137630.1, read on the forward strand.
GCGGAGCTGAGTTTCGACTACCAGATCCCGGTCGGCAACCCGCTGCGGGACTACTACTCCCTGCAGGCCGGCTACCAGTACACCGACAACAACGACACCCGTTCCGATCTGGCCACCTTCGGCGTGCACCGCTGGAAGCGGCGACCCGATAGCTGGGACAGGGACGTCTTCGTGCGGCTGGAGAACGAGCGCTATGTGCAGGGCAACGACGAGGGGAACAGCCTGCTGCTGATCCCCGGGGTCTCCTGGTCGCGGCTGCGGGTGCGCGGCGGGCTGGTGCCGGACTGGGGGGATCGCCAGCAGCTGACGATGGAATTCTCCAGCCCCTACTGGGGCTCTGACATCAACTTCATGCGGGTGTGGGGACGCAGCAAGTGGCTGCGCACCCTGGGGGAGGATCACCGCTTCCTGATGCGGGTCGAGCAGGGGGCCATCGTCGGGGATGACTTCTCCCTGGTGCCCCCCTCCCTGCGCTTCTTCACCGGCGGCGATCAGACCATCCGCGGCTACGGCTATGAGACCGTCTCGCCGAGGGACGAGGAGGGCAAGCTCACCGGGGGCCGCTACACCAGCGTGGGCAGCCTGGAATACAACTACCGCTTCAGCGACAAGTGGCTCGGCGCCCTGTTCGTGGATGGTGGTACCGCCACCGTCGACTACAGCGAGGCCTGGAAGATAGGCACCGGGGTCGGGGTGCGCTGGGTGACCCCCATCGGTCAGGTCAGGCTGGACTTGGCGGTGGGCATCTCCGAAGAAGACAAGCCGCTGCGGCTGCATTTCGCGCTGGGGCCAGAGCTATGATCCGGTCTGAACGCCTTCGTCCTCTTCGCTCTCTTTTCTGGCCGCTGCGGCTGCTCTCCTTGCAGGGGTCTGCATCGTGATCTGGGTAAAACGCATCTTCCTGTGGCTCATGGGCCTCTTCTTCCTGCTGCTCATCGGCGTCAGCCTGCTGGGCTTCACCCACCAGGGCAACAAGTGGCTGTGGCAGCAGGCCAGGAGCGCGCTGCCCTCCCTCAAGGGGGAGCTGGTGGCGGGTCAGCTCGGCTATGGCTGGACCCTGGAAGGGGTCGGCTGGCAGGACGAGCTGGTGGATGTCACCGTGGAGCGGGCGGTGCTGGATTGGGATCTCGGCAAGCTCTTGCAGGGCAAGCTCTGGATCAAGTCTCTCGCGGTCACCCGTCCCGTGGTCCGGGTGGCCGAATCCGAACCTGTGCCGGAAGCGCCGTCGGAGCCCTTCGTCTGGCGTCCGCTGCCGCTCAAGATCCAGGTGGACAGCCTCAGGGTGGCCGGCCTCGATCTGGCCGTGCCCGGCGTGGCGGTGACCCTCAAGGATCTGGAGATAGGCGCCACCCTGGATCGCAAGGGGCTCATGGTGCGCGGTCCCGTGCTCGATGGTCTCGACATCGTGCTGGCACAGGCCCCCAAGGAGGCCGGCAGCAAGCCCCCCGCCGACAAGGGGAAGGAGCCCGCCAAGCAGGGGCAGGGCAAGGGCGAACCGCAGAAGGCGAAGGAGGTGGCGGCCAAGGCGTCCGAGGGGCGCCAGGCTGACAAGGGCAAGGCCGCGAACAAGCCCGAGCCCATAGTGCTGCCCGAGATCCGCCTGCCTTTCCCCATCCAGCTGGAAGGCCTGAACGCCACCAGGCTGCGCTACCAGCAGGGGGAGCTGGTCGAGGGGCTCGACACCCTGCTGCTGTCGGCCAAGGCCCAGGATGAGCGCATCGACGTGCGGGAGCTCTCCCTGCGCCACGCCATGGCGGATCTGGCCTTGAGCGGCCATGTGCGCCTGGTCGAGGATTATCCCCTCGCCCTGACCCTGGATGCCAAGGCCCGCAAGGGGCTGCTGGAGAACCAGCTCAAGGGGGAGCAGGCTAACCTGACCCTGGCGGGGTCCGTGGGCAAGCTGGGGCTGGCGCTCAAGGCCAAGGGGCCGGTCACCGCCAATCTCAAGGGATCGCTCGCGGCCCTCGATCCGGAGCTGCCGTTTGATCTGGCGCTGGACTGGAAGAGCCTCGCCTGGCCGCTGCACAAGCCAGCCAAGGATGAGCCCAGCTACCGGCTGGACAAGGGCACCCTGAGCGCCAAGGGCAAGCTCTCCGGCTACCAGTTTGCGCTGAAGACCGCCGGCAAGGGAACCGATGTGCCGCCCTTCAAGGTGGCCTTGTCGGGCAAGGGGGATCTCGGCCAGCTCAGCCGCATCGAGCTGCTGCTGGGTGCCCTCAAGGGGGAGCTCAGGCTCGACGGCAAGCTGGCCTGGAATAAGGGGGTGCAGTGGCAGGGCACCACGGAATTCAAGGGGATCAACCCGGCCGAGCTGGTGCCGGAGATCAAGGGGAGGCTGGCGGGCAGGATTGCGAGCCGCTTCGAGCTGGACGAGGCGGGCCACTGGCAGCTGGCGCTGCCGGAGCTCAAGGTTGACGGCAAGCTCAACCAGTATCCTCTGGCGCTCAAGGGAGCGCTCAGCGGCAACGACAAGATGGAGTGGACCATCCCGGCCCTGGCGCTGCAAAGCGGCCCCAACCAGTTGCAGGCGAAGGGCTCCCTCACGACCCTGGCCTGGAAGCTGGATGCGCAGATCGACGCCCCCAAGCTCGGCGGCATCTACCCCGGCCTTGGCGGCGATCTCAAGGGACAGGTGCGCGTCACCGGCAGCCAGCAGGCGCCAAGGGTGAATGCGGATCTGGTGTCCGGCCGTCTCTCCTATGCCGGGACAGTGCTGAAAGAGACTGTCATCAAGGGCAATGCCCTGGTGGGGGAGAAACCGGCCGGCGAGCTGGCCCTGACGGTGGCGAGCCTGGCGCAGGGGGCGACCGCGCTCTCCCAGATCGCCCTGAACCTGAGCGGCGATCTCAATCGACACGATCTGACCCTGACCATGAAGGGGGAGCCGGTGGCCGCGGATCTGCGACTGAACGGCAGTCTGCGCGGGGATCGCTGGCGTGGCGCTCTCTCCGAGCTCAGGCTGAAGACCCCCCTCAAGCGCTGGTCCCTGATCGCCCCCTGGGCGCTGGACCTGGATCTGCCGAGCCAGCAGCTGACCATGGGGGATCTCTGCCTGGGGTCCCAGAAGGCCAGCCTCTGCGTCAAGGGCAGCCGCATCTCCCCGGCCCAGGGCAGCCTGGAGTTTGCCCTGAGCCAGTTCGATCTCAAGCGGCTGCGCCCCTGGCTGCCTGACAACTTCCGCTGGCAGGCGGTGCTGTCGGCGGACGGGCGCGCCAGCTGGCGCGGCAGCCAGCCGACCCTGCACGCCACGGTGCGCACCACGCCGGGCACCTTTGTCGCCGACGAGCTCAAGACCGACTACCAGCGCCTGGAGCTGGGGGTGGACTTCGAGCGCCAGCAGGCCTCCATCCGGGTCGACTTCGCGTCCCAACAGATCGGCAATATCGACACCGATCTGCTGATCAGGGAGCCCGCCGGTCGCGGTCAGCTGTCGGGCCAGCTCAGGTTTGACGACCTCAAGCTGACCACCTTCGCCCCCCTCATTCCCGAGGTGCGCTCCCTGCAGGGGATCATCTCGGCGGATGCCCGTTTCGACGGCACCCTGGCCGCGCCCCTGCTGTATGGCGAGCTGGATCTGCGGGAAGGGGAGGTGCAGACCCACTCCGACATGGTGACCCTCTCCAAGCTGGTGACCCGCCTCAAGATCGATGGCAACCGGGCCGAACTCGACGGCTCCATGCTGGTGGGCAAGGGGCCCCTGGCGCTGGGCGGCTGGCTGAGCTGGGCCCGGCAGCCCGTCACCGGCAGTCTTACCATCCAGGGCAAGGATCTGGAGGCCCAGTATCCGGGCATGGGCCGGGTGCGGGTGACACCGGATATCGCCATTTCCCTGGGCGAGGAGACCCGGGTCACCGGCCAGGTGGACATCCCCTGGTCGCGGATCCTGGTCAAGACCCTGCCCGAGAGCGCGGTGGCGGTGTCCGATGACGTGACCGTCATCTACGACGATCTGCCTCCCGTGCCCAAGGCGGCGCCGCTGCCCATGGAGATCAGGCTCGCCGTACGGCTCGGGGACGATGTCCGGCTGGAGGCCATGGGGCTCAAGACCAAGGTGACGGGGGCGCTCAACATTCGCCAGGATCCGTCCAAACCCTTGGCGGGCAATGGACAGCTGGAGCTGAAAGACGGGCGCTTCAAGGCCTATGGCCAGAACCTCATCATCAAGGAGGGGCGTATCCTCTTCTCCGGCCCCATCGATCAGCCCTATCTCAACATCGAGACCTACCGGGATCCCGATACCATAGAGGACAACGTCACCGTCGGGGTGCGGGTGACCGGGCCGGCTGCCAAGCCGAAGATCACCGTCTATTCCGAGCCGCAGATGGCGCAGTCCGAGCAGCTTTCCTACCTGCTGCGCGGCAAGGGGCTGCAGACCAGCGGCGAGGATGGCGGCTTCAATGGCCTGCTGGTGGCGGGGGCCGTGAGCCAGGCGAGTGGCGTGGTCTCCAGCATAGGGGAGTCCCTCGGCATGAGCGACGTGGCCCTCGACACCGCCGGCAGCGGAGACGATACCCAGGTCACCCTGTCGGCCTACCTGCTGCCCGGCCTGCAGTTCCAGTACGGGGTCGGGGTGTTCAGCCCCATCGCCGAGTTCAAGCTGCGCTACGAGCTGATGCCCAGGCTCTACCTGCAGGCCATGAGCGGGGTGGCCCAGGCGGTGGACATCTTCTATCGCTTCACCCTGTGAGGACGCGGGATGCGAAGACGGGAGGCCAGGGGCCTCCCGTTTTTTATTGCCCGGGGAGGGAGACTCGGTCGGGAGCGGGGAGCCGGAAAAGCGAAAACCCGGCGCGAGGCCGGGTTTTCTGGAAGAGTGGTGGAGGGAGAAGGATTCGAACCTTCGAAGGCAGAGCCGTCAGATTTACAGTCTGATCCCTTTGGCCGCTCGGGAACCCCTCCACGGGGCATTGCCTGATTGTGCGCACTTGAATGGTGGAGGGAGAAGGATTCGAACCTTCGAAGGCAGAGCCGTCAGATTTACAGTCTGATCCCTTTGGCCGCTCGGGAACCCCTCCCAAGTGCGAGGCGCATACTAACAGATCTGCCGCGCTTGTGAACCCCTTGGCAGGGATTTTTAATGCTTAAAGGATCGGGTTGATGGCCGATAAGCAATGAAACCCTTATTTCCAAGATTTATCTCATGCTGCCCAGTGCGATTCGTGACCGACTGCTCGTCGATGAGGCCCAGCTTGGCCAGCGGCTCAACCAGGATCTCCGCCAGGGAGACAGGGCCGACTTCAGGCTGCACCTGGCGCTCCTGACCGAGGCGGTGGAAGAGCAGCCCTGGTTTGAGGGCCCGCCCCCGGCTGCCTCCGGCACGACGCCGTGGCGCACCCGCTTCGGCCTGATGCCCCAGGCCCCCCTGCAGGGGGGAATGGAGGAGACCGAGGCCGGAGCGCTGAACGAGCGCCTGCAGCAGGGGGGCTGCATGGCGGACGTCCGGCTCTGGCTGGCGCTGCGATCCCCCCCGCTGGTGAGCCGGGCGCCGGCGCTGGATCCCGCCGTCTATGACAACCTCTCGGCGCTGGGCCGCGAGCGCTGGCTGGGGAAGCAGGCCGCCAGCCCTCTGGGTGGCGAGCCCAGGGGGGAGGATCCTCTGCTCATGCTGCCGCTGCTGGATGAACTCTCTCGCGAAGTGGATGCCAGGCTGCGCTGGCTGGGGTGATGGGCGCCGAGTCGGCGCCATGCAAAAAGGCGGGATGACCCGCCTTTTGCTCAATGGATGGAGAGGGGAACCGGATCAAGCGTCCGCTTCGTCCGGCTGGGCCACTTCCTTGCCGGCGGCACGGCGGGCGATGGGCTTCTCCGTGTGACGGTTGAGCTGGCGCTCCAGCTTCTGGCCCAGATCCGTGATGGCGGCATAGAGATCCTCATGCTCTGCCTGCGCAAACAGCTTGCCGTTGGGGATGCCGACCGTGGCTTCGACGATATACATCAAACGCTCTTTGGAGATGATCACGTGGGGTGTGATAAGAGGCACCTGAAGACGCTCGAGCTTTTCAAAACGGGATTCAATGCGCTCGCGGATGGCTGGGGTGATGTCAATGATTTTGCTGGTCATTTCAATTTTCATATTGGCCCCCTTCGGGTCGTCTTGCTTGTGTCTTCACCCTCAGATTACCCATGTGGTCAAATCAGAATGTGATCTGAATCACGAAATGTCCCCCTGGCGATCTCACCGTCCCCAAATTGTGAGCTTTTCCCGTTTCATGCCAAAAACCGCTTGAGCTCAGTGAAACAGGAAGGCAGTATCAGGGAATAGGATCGTTTCTGTCCCCCTCTTGGCAGCGCCTTGTGCCGACCCGATATCCGGTTTTCGCCGCACCGCCTCGTATTTTCTCTATCCACATCGCGTTATCGCATCGCAGAAGATTGCCATGCGCCGGTGGAGATATGCGCGTAAACGGATATGCTTTTCTGCAAGAGTCGGGGGTGGATGACGTGGTTGTCGTGTCGGAGTCGTAAATGAAGCAGCAAGCCACCCAGATGATGTGGTTTTATGATCGGCAGCATGAGCAGTGGAGCCTGTCGGATCATGTCTCTTGTGAGCCCTGGGCAGGGGAGGGGCCTCATCCCTGGGCCGGGCAGCTGGTGCCGGAAGATGAAGCGGGTTTCGCCGATTTTCTCTCCAGACTCCACCACAGTGGCCAGTCCGGCCAATTCATCGGTCACCTCGGCGACGAGACGGGCAATGTGCACCATGTGCTCTGGTACGGTCAGTATGTAGCGGCCCAGCAGCTCTGCTGTGGCTGGCTGGCCCCGCTCGAGATGATCCACCGAGAGATGAGCCGCACCGAGCCGCCCGCCGGGATCATTCCGCCACTGCCCCTGTTGCAGGCCCCCTTGCTGGCCAAGCTGGCACAGGCGCTCTCCGCCAAGACGGGGCTCGATTTCTGCCAGACCCTGGTCAACGAACTCGCCCATATCCTGGGGGCCAGCGCGGTCTGGCTGACGGAGCGGGTCGGGCTCGACCGGCTCAGGGTGCTGGCGAGTCACGGCATCGACGTCAAGGAGTACGCCCTGGGCGACATGCCCTGCCAGCAACTCTATCGGCAGGGGGCCACCAGTCCTTCCCCCGTCAGTGAACCATTGAGCGAGGGCCAGGGCCTGCCCGCCGGCCTGCATTACTACGCCCAGCCACTGCTGGATCGCGGTGGTCAGCTCCTGGGCCATCTCGCCCTGCTGTTCCCGAGCCAGACCCAGACCGCCGATCTGGGCTCAGTGCTGACCATCTTCTCGGTGCGCATGGTGGCCGAGCTGGAGCGTCTGCAGAGCGATGCCCTGATGCGGCTGTCTGCGGTGGCGTTCGAAACCCACGAAGGCATCATCATCACGGATCCCGAGTTCAAGATCCTGCGGGTCAATTACGCCTTCAGCCAGATCACCGGCTTTGACAGTCAGGGGGTCATAGGCCTGCACCTTGGCAACGATCTCTGGTCGGGACTGGGTGGGCTGGGCTATGAGCTCAACGCCCTCGATCGCTGGCAGGGGGAGACCCTGCGTCTGCACGCCGACGGCCGCGCCTATCCCCAGTGGGAAATCGTCACCCCGGTGCAGGACGACAAGGGGGGCATCAGCCACTACGTCATCTTCTTCGAGGACATCTCCGAGCGAAAGGCGGCGGAGCGTCGCATCCAGGATCTCGCCTATTACGACGAGCTGACCGGCCTGCCCAATCGCCGCCAGCTGCACGAGACCCTGGCCCAGGCGTTCGCGGAGGCGAGCCGTGAGCACCTCATCGGCGCCCTGCTGTTCATCGATCTCGACCACTTCAAGACCATCAACGACTCCCTCGGCCACGCCACCGGTGACTGGCTGCTCAAGGAGGTGGCCAGCCGGCTCAAGCGGCTGGTGCGCCAGGGAGATTGCCTGGCCCGACTCGGCGGCGACGAGTTCGTGCTGCTGCTGCCGGCGCTCTCCATCAGCCCGCCCCAGGCGGAGATGCAGGCCGACCTCATCGCGGAGCGGCTCATCGGTGAAATCGCCGCCCCCTACAGCCATGGGGGACAGGTGCTGCATATCGGGGCCAGCGTCGGCATCACCCTCTTCCCCGGACGGGAGCAGGAGGCGGGGGATCTGCTCAAGCAGGCCGACACCGCCATGTACCAGGCCAAGTCGGCGGGCCGCAAGACCCGGCGCTTCTTCGATGCCTCCATGCAGTTGCAGGCCGACCGGCGTCTGCTCATCCACAACGAGCTGCGCAGCGCCCTCGACAACCAGGAGTTGACCCTGCACTACCAGCCCCAGCACATGGTCGAGGGGGGGGACCTCATCGGGGTGGAGGCGCTGATCCGCTGGCAACCGCCGGGCCGGGCCCTGGTCTCCCCCGCCGAGTTCATCCCCATCGCCGAGGAGACGGATCTCATCGTCGACATCGGCAACTGGGTGCTGCACGAGGCGTGCACCCAGTACGTCTCCTGGGAGGAGAACGGGATCCACGTGCCCCAGCTGTCGGTCAACGTCAGCGCCAAGCAGTTCCATGCCCCCGATTTCGTCGATCGCATTCACGACGTGCTGGCCTCGACCGGCATGGATCCCGCGTGCCTGAACCTGGAGATCACCGAGTCCGTGGTGCTCGGCCATGCGGAGGACACCATCAGCAAGATGACCGAGCTCAAGACCCTGGGCATCAGCTTCGCCATCGACGACTTCGGAGCCGGCTACTCCTCCCTGAGCTACCTCAAGCGGCTGCCGGCGGACGAGCTCAAGATCGACCGCTCCTTCATCCAGGACATCCCCAAGGATGGGGACAACATGGCCATCGTCGAGGCGGTGATCGCCATGGCACGCCACATGGGGTTCAACGTGACGGCGGAGGGGGTGGAGTCCCGCCAGCAGCTGGAGTTCCTGCAGGCGCAGGGCTGCCATTTCTTCCAGGGATACCTCGCCTCCAAGCCGCTCCCCGTGCCCTATCTGGAACGCTATGTCAGCCGCCTGGTGCGCAGCGAACGCAGCGCCTTTGCCGACAAAAATAGTGTGGCGTAGCCCGGGGGCTTAGCGGGTAGAATGAAGGTATGTCACCACCGCCAGCGGGCGGTGGTCGTGCCTTTGAAGGGAGAATGCCATTCGTGAAAGCCGTGCAGGGAATCATCTTATCGGCGCTGTGTGTGCCAGGGCTAGTGGCACCCGTCTTTGCGCAAACCATGGAACAGTCCCTCTATCGTGAGGGCTATGACGCCGTGCGGGCCAATGATCAGACCCGTTTCGAGCAAATTCGTGCCCGCCTGAGCCATTACCCCCTGCGGCCCTATCTGGACTACTACCAGCTCGCCTTCAGGCCGGGGGCGGCGGACTATGACGACGTGACCCGCTTCATCCGTCAGCACGGGGACACGCCCCAATCCAACCGCCTGGAGCGCGCTTACCTCAGCTATCTGGCCCAGAGCCAGCAATGGTCCCAGTTCCTGCGCTTCTACCCGGCCAAGCCGAGCTCCACCGATCTGCTCTGTCAGCACTATCAGGCCCGCTACTACACGGGGCACAAGAGCGAGGCCCTGAAGGAAGCCGGCAAACTCTGGCTGAGCGGCCAGTCCAGGCCCGATGCCTGCGATCCCCTGTTCGATCTCTGGCAGCAGGCTGGACTGCGCACCCAGGAGAAGATCTGGCAGCGCATGAGCCTGGCCTTCGAGGCGCAGAACCCCAATCTCATTCGCCACCTGGGGGCCCAGCTCGGCAGCGGCATGAAGGGATACGGGGATCAGATGATCGCCCTGTATGAGCAACCCGTGCGGGCGATGAATCCGGCCAACTTCATGGCGACACCGCCATCGCGCCAGCTGCTCTCCCTGGGACTGGCCCGCTATGCCAATGAGCAGCCGGATGCGGTCTTGCGCCAGCTGGGGGAGATGACCCGCCGCTTCGGCCTGAACCACACCGAGGTGACCCGGGTGGAGCGGGCGGCCGCCCGCCGCCTGCTGCTCGATCGTTCCCTCGCCCAGCGCAGCTGGCTGGACGCGGCCCTGGTGCGCCTGAAGGATGGCGAGCTGATGGAGCTGCGTGCCCGCCTGGCCGTCTGGGAGCAGGACTGGCGCGGGCTGGAGGGCTGGGTCAAGCGGATGCCCATGGCACTGCAGAAGGAGGATCGCTGGCGCTACTGGATGGCGCGCTCGCTGGAGGAGCAGGGGCGGCAGAAACCGGCGCGGGAGCTCTATCTCGAGACCGCGAACCTGCGCGGCTTCTATGGCTTCATGGCGGCGCAGCGCACCGGGGTGCCCTATCGCATCAAGAACCAGAGCGTGGCGCACAAGGTGCCGGACTGGCGTACCGCCAGCCAGCGCTGGCCCTTCCTGCTGCGGGTGCGCGAGCTGCTGGCGATGAACGAGATCACGGCGGCCCGCTCTGAGTGGATCCACAACATGGATCGCAACAGCGTGGCCCAACGTCTCGAGTTCGGTCACATCGCCCTCAACCAGGGCTGGCACGAGCTGGCCATCCTCTCCAGCATCCGGGCCGAGGCCTGGGATGCGCTGGACTTGCGCTTCCCGCTGCCGCTCAAGCGCACCTTCTCCCAGATGGCTCAGGAGCGGACCATGAACACCAGCCTGCTCTACGCCATCTCCCGTCAGGAGAGCGCCCTCTACCCGCTGGCGCAGTCGCCGGTCGGGGCGCGGGGCCTGATGCAGCTGATGCCGGCCACCGCCAGGGAGACGGCGGGCAAGCTGGGGGTCCCCTATCGCAACGAGCAGCAGCTGTTCGATCCGGCCATGAACATTCGCCTCGGCAGCGCCTACCTCAAGCGCCTGCTGGACGTGTATGACGGCAACCGGATCCTGGCGGCGGCGGCCTACAACGCGGGCCCGGGCCGGGTGAAGCGCTGGCGTGAGCAGAGCGAGAACAAGCCGATGGATGTCTGGGTGGAGAGCATTCCCTATCGGGAGACGCGCAACTATGTCCAGAACGTCCTCTCCTTCGACCTCATCTATCAGCACAAGCTGCAGCAGCCCCTGCGTTTCATGTCGGAACGCGAGCTGAATCACGCCTACTGAGTCAGGGGGCAGTCGTTGTCGCGACTGCCTCCCATTCTTGCCCAAGAATGGTTATCATCCCTTAAGCTTTGTTACAAAAGGAAACCTGCCAGGTGATCGGGCCCCGCGTCTTGGTCTGGCAGGTTCGATACAATACCCGATCATCACAGACAGGCTTTCCCAACAAAGGAATCGAGAGTGGCAACGATCAAAGATGTGTCTCAGCTGGCGAATGTCTCCATTTCGACGGTGTCTCGAGTGATCAACAACACGGCTCAGGTGGCGCCAGAGAAGCGCGAGGCCGTGCTCGCGGCCATGAAGGAGCTCAGCTTTCGTCCAAACAGCTTCGCCCAGGCCCTGGTAAGCAAACGTTCCAACTGCATCGGCGTGCTGGTGGGCGATCTGTGTGGCGGCCCCTTCTTCGCCCAGATGATGCGCGGCATCGAGAGCATGGTCGACAAGGCGAACAAGTTCACCATCGTCGTCTCCGGCAACCACGATGCGGCCAGGGAGCGTCACGCCATCCAGGCGCTGCTGCAACGCCAGTGCGACGCCCTGATCCTGCACAGCAAGGCCCTGCCTGACGAAGAGTTGAGCGAGCTGGCGTCGGGCACGACCCCCATCGTCTTCATCAACCGCCAGGTGCCGGGTTGCGAGGAGCGCTGTGTCTGGCTGGACAACCAGGCGGGCATCACCACGGCCTGCCAGCATCTGCTGGACGCGGGCCACCGCAAGATAGCCTTCGTCACCTCGGATGACGAGGAGTTCGTCGATGGTCAGCAGCGGATGGCCGGTTATCGCTTCGCCCTGGAACGGGCGGGCATCGAACTGGATCAATCCCTCATCGGTCGCGCCTACGCCGACGAGAAGGGCGGCTATGTGGCCATGAGCGAGCTGCTGGAGCGCGGGGTCGAGTTCACCGCCGTCCTGGGCTTCAACGATGCCATGGTGGCGGGGGCCATCTCCTGCCTGCTGGAGCGGGGTTACAAGATCCCCCAGCAGGTGTCTGTGGTCGGCTTCGACGACATCCCCTATGCCCGTTACATCTATCCCAAGCTCACCACGGTGCGCTACCCCATCGAGGAGATGGGAGAGCGGGCCGCGGAACTGGCCCTGCGCCTGCTGGATCACAAGCCGGTAGAGGGGCTGGCGCTCAAGTTTGAAGCGGAACTGGTGCGTCGGGAGTCGGTGGCCTGAGTCATAAAGTTGGCCCCAAGTGGGCCGACTTTTTCACAAGACATTGAAAGCGCTTTCAGAAATCCTTTTCAACTGTGATCCGCTTCAAAGCTTTTTAGTGGCGCTGCCACTAGGATAGGCCCACGAATTAGGAGCGTGCGCTCCCGATTTTCCCGCTGTGGGAGGTAACCGGCTCATCCGGCTATTTCCTTCGTTACTTTCGACGGTCATCATTGGATGGCCGTTTTTTTTTGTCAGGATCCTGGAATGACGCACGAACATGAGTATCAGACGGGCATCGTCGGCGCCGGCTGGCTGGGGTTGCCGCTGGCACAGGCGCTGCAGCGGTCGGGCCAGCGGGTCGCGGTGACGGTCAGCAGCGCCGAAAAGGCCGGGCGACTGCGAGGGGAGGGCATCGCCGCCTGGCCGTTGCTGCTCGCCCCCGAGATGGAGACGCTGCCGTTTCGCTGCCGTGACCTGGTGATCTGCGTGCCCCCCAGCAAGACCCGGGATTACCCGGCATCGGTGGCCCGGCTGTGCCGGTTGGCCCTGATGGCGGGAGTGCAGAGAGTGCTGTTTATCAGCGCGACCTCGGTATGGGCGCCCGGGCAGGGGGAGGAAGAGACGCCTGCCCCTGCCCACGAGAGAGGGATGCGAATGCGGGCAGCCGAGCTCGCCGTGCTGGACGCCGGCTTTGCCTGCGCCATGGTGCTGCGCCCGGCCGGCCTCTACGGCCCCGATCGCCATCCAGGGCGTTTCCTCGCGGGCAAGACGTTGGCGGGGGGCGGGCAGGCGGTGAATCTGGTGCACCTGGACGACGTGGTGGCTGCCTGCCAGCTGATGCTGGCTCAGGGGCTGGATGGGGAGACCTACAACCTGAGTGCCCCTGTCCACCCGAGGCGGGAGCAGCTCTACCCCTTCGCGAGCCGTCTGCTCGGGCTGGTGCCCCCGCAATTCATCGAGCCGGTCGGCGACTTTGCCCCCATCGAGGGGCAGCGCATCTGCCTGCGGCACGGTTTCGTCTATCGCTGGCCGGATCCGGCCCACTGGTTTGCCGAGCAGACCGCCCTGAAGGGGTGAGCCAGGGATGCTGTCGGATTGCCATGGCGGCTGACCACGTGTGGGAGCCAGGTCTGGCGCGGGCCTGAGGGCAATTGAGGTTTGCCAAGGGCGGGATCGCCCCCTATCATGCCGCCATCCATGACAGAGAGAGCGGTAATGATGGAAGAGACAAAGCGTCACCCCGATGGGGAACTGTTGCTGAGAACCCTGGCGATGCCAGCCGATACCAACCCCAATGGCGATATCTTCGGGGGGTGGATCATGTCCCAGATGGATATAGGTGGGGGCATCATGGCCAAGGAGCTGGCAAAGGGACGCATCTGCACCGTCTCGGTCGAGGGGATGACCTTCCACAGCCCGGTCAAGGTGGGGGACGTGGTGTGCTGCTACGGGCGCTGCCTGAAGATAGGGCGAAGCTCCATGCGCCTCAAGCTGGAGGTCTGGGTCAAGCCGGTGCTGCGGGAGAACGAGGCCCAGCGCTACTGCGTGACCGAGGGGGTATTTACCTACGTGGCCATCGACGATCAGGGTAAATCCCGCCCGGTCCCGGTCTGACGCGGGTCAGATCAGCCGGGCATTGATGATGGATATTTCCTGCTCAAGCCCGGTTTTTTGCCGTATCATGCGCTCCAGCATCTCTTCCGAGCCGACGCACTGATGGGTGTCAAACAGGCAGAGATCGCACTGGGGATCCCGCCTGATCTGATAGACGGTGGAAAGCTCCACTTGATGACAGGTTCCTTGTTGATCATAAAATGTCACGCGGTACTGGTGCTGTCTCGCCATGGCGGGATCCCTCGTGGGTGAGTCGGGCCGGACACGAATAATGAGACTAGTCGGCGATCATGAGCTCTGTGAGGGCCATGGCGCCTTGCAGAGGCAGGTGATTGTTAGCCAATGAAAAATAGTTATCGGATTCTGGGGACCTCCCTGCTGACACTGGGTCTGGTCGGCTGTTTCGAGGTGCCGGATCAGGATCATCTGGTCACGGCCGCCGGCATAGTGCCCGGCGCCAGCTGCGATCGCCCCCCGCTGGTGGCTCTCGCCTCCACCGCCTTGCCCCGGGAGTTTGGCATCACTGTCTGGAATCTCTACAAGGGACAGCGCAAGAACTGGCGCGAAGGGCTGGACCAGTATGCCAAATCCCAGGATCTGGTGCTGCTGCAGGAGTCGGCAACCCGACCCGAGATGCTGGACTGGCTGCGGCGAGGCGATTTCCAGTGGCAGCAGTTGCAGGCCTTCACCCAGGGCGGCGTCTCCTTCGGCGTCATGACGGTCGCCAAGACGCCCCAGGCCTTCGTCTGCGGTGTGCGCTCCCCCGAGCCCCTGCTGCGCATCCCCAAGTCCGGGCTGGTGAGCCTGTATCCCCTGCAGGGGGATCCTGACGGCGTGCTGGTGGTGAACCTGCACGCGGTCAACTTCGAGTTGGGGATGGCCACCTTCCGCGAGCAGCTCAACGATCTGACCGCCCTCGTCCATCGCCACCAGGGGCCGGTCATCCTGGCCGGGGATTTCAACACCTGGAGCGACAAGCGCGAATTCTGGCTGAACAAGCTGGTGGGGGAGCTCGGGCTGCAGGAGGCCGTCCCGGTGCCCGACTTGCGTCGCACCGCCTTCGGCCGTCCGCTGGACCACCTCTACTACCGCAACCTGGATCTGGTGGAGGTGAGTTCCCCGGCCACCGATTCTTCGGATCACAATCCCATCCTGGCGCGATTCGCGGCCCAGGCCATCACCCCCTGACGGGGCCGGATGGCAGACAAAAAAATACCCCGCATTCGCGGGGTATTTTTTTGGGTTTTGATGAGCGATCAGCTGTTGTTCTTCACGAACAGGGTCAGCTCCTGACCCGGCTTGAGGTAGTCGCTCTTGCCGAGCTGATTCCAGCGCATCACGTCGTTGACGGCGACCTGGAAACGGGCGGCGATGGAGGAGAGGGAGTCACCGCGGCGCACCTGGTACACCATGGACTTGTTGCTGCCCTTGCCTTGCTTGGGCCAGACCACCAGCTTCATGCCCGGCTTCAGGGACGACTTGGCGTTCAGACCGTTCCACTTGGCCAGATCGGCGTGGGTGACCCCGTGCGCCTGGCTGATGCTCCACAGATTGTCGCCGGAGCGCACCCGGTAATGCACCTTGCTGCCACTGCGGCTCGCCAGTTGCTGCGGCTTGCTCTGGGCGGTCTGGCTCACCATGGCTTTGCCGCCATTGGGGATGATTAGGCTCTGGCCACGGCGCAGGTTGTTGCCGCGCAGATTGTTCGCGAGCTTGAGCTGCTGCACGCTCACCCCGTGATTCTGGGCGATGCGGGACAGGGTGTCGCCGCTGGTGACCTGATAGGAACGCACACCTCGGGTCCGCTCACGCTGGGGCAGATCGGCCAGAGCCAGCTCCAGGGTATCGGCATACTCGACGGGCACCAGCAGGTTGTAGGGACCCCGCGGCGAGGTCACGCCCCGCTTGAGCGCCGGGTTGAGCGCCTTGAGCTGGGAGGCGGAAATGCCCGCCAGCTGCGCCGCCACGTTCAGATCGATCTGGCCACCTGTGTTGATGGTCCGCAGCTGCGGCTTGTTGGCCAGCACCGGCAGGGTGACATTATATTGGTCCGCATTGCGGATCATGTCGGCCATGGCCAGGATCTTGGGCACATACATCCGCGTCTCGCGGGGCAGGTCCAAGGACCAGTAATCGGTCGGCCGGCCGGCCCGCTCGTTGCGTACGATGGCATTGCGCACCCGACCTTCGCCCGCGTTGTAGGCAGCCAGGGTCTGCAGCCAGTCGCCGTCGAAGAAACGGTTCAGGTACTCCAGGTAGTCCAGTGCGGCATTGGTGGAGGCCAGGACGTCGCGTCGGCCGTCGTACCAGTTGTCGTGGCGCAGGCCGAAATTCTTGCCGGTCGCAGGAACGAACTGCCAAAGACCGACCGCATTGCTGCGGGAGCGGGCATTGGGATCGAACATGCTCTCGATCATGGGGATGGTAATAAGCTCCATTGGCAGCTCACGCCGTTCGATTTCCTCTACCATCAGATACAGGTAGGGCTCAGCCCGGCTGGCAATGGTCGCCATATGCTTATCATTGCGCAACAACCAATCACGCTGTTGCCGGACACGGGCGTTATCGTACGAGTCCAGCTGCATATCATCGCTGATACGCACCCACAGGTTATCAGTGTCATCCAGCTCTTCTATCTGTTCGTCGCCGAACAGCATGCGCGAAGAGTGTTTCTTGTACGTTTTCTTGCTGACTTGGGGGGATTTCATCGGCTCGATTGCCGTTACCGCCCGGTCATCCTGATGGCTCAGGTTTTGACAGCCGCTGAGAAACAGCGCCGCCAATAAGGCCGTTCGTAGCTTCATCTCGCTCAGGTCATCTATGGAAAAACAGCTCGCATCATAAGGGGCAATGCCCCCCTGATCAAGGTTTGTTCAAAAAACGTCCTTCCAGGCCCGCAGGACGGTGAAGGTATCCTCTGGATTTTCCAAGCATTTCAGTGCGTATTTTTCAGCAGAAAATTTCACTGAGTCCTGCTCGCAGCGTAGAAAAACATTGAAATGCCGTTCATCCCCCAGTCGGGAAGGGAGACTCGGCAGGCCCTGCTGGCGCAGCTTGCTGATCACCCCGATCTGCCGCTGGATCGCCGGGTTGTCCGGCTCGACCGCATGGGCGAAATGCAGGTTGGCGAGGGTGTATTCGTGGGCGCAATAAAGGAGGGTGTCGTCGGGCAGGGCCGCGAGCCGTTGCAGGGAGCCGTACATCTGGGCCGGGGTACCCTCGAACAGGCGGCCGCAGCCGGCACTGAAGAGGGTATCGCCACAGAACAGCATGCCCTGGCCGTAATAGGCGATGTGGCCATGGGTGTGGCCGGGCAGGTGGAAGACGTCGAGACTCAGGCCATGCCATTCGATCCTGTCACCGTCATCGAGCCACTGGCCGTGATGCTCCGGCATGGGGTCATGCTTGGGGCCATAGAGGCGGGCGTGCGGGAAATGGTGCAGCAGATCCGAGACGCCGCCGACGTGATCGCGATGGTGGTGGGTCAGCAGGATGGCGTCGAGCACCAACCCCAGTGCCTCCAGTCGCGCCAGCACCGGGGCGGCCTCGCCCGGATCGACGACCAGGCAGTGATTCTCGTGGCGGATCAACCAGATGTAGTTGTCGTTAAAGGCGGGAACTGTGATGACGGTATACATGGCTCGGCTTCTCTTTTGTGTTCTTTGGGGATGGGATCTTATATAACTGGATGGCATTCGCACCCCGGATTGGTTCCATTATGCAGCTGGCACGTACCGAACAACAGATCGCGATCCCGACCAGCTGGTCTGCACTGCCCATGGGGGACTGGGTGGCTGCCGAGCTTCAGGAGAGGCTCGACAACTGGTGCCCCCATCTGTTTGGCTATCACCTGCTGAAAATTGGCGCCCTGAGCGCCGAGCTCTCCTGCGGTTGTTCCACCATTCGTCACCAGATCGGGGTCGCCCCCGGCGGGCGGCTGCTGGATATCCTGGGTGATCCGCTCGCCCTGCCGGTGCGCTCCGGCAGCGTGGATGCCTGTCTGCTCGCCCACTGCCTCGACTTCTCGCCGGATCCCCATCAGGTGCTGCGCGAAGCCGAGCGGGTGCTGACCGACGATGGCTGGCTCATCGTCAGCGGTTACAACCCCCTCAGTCTGGTGGGGATTGGCCACTACCTGCCTTTCATGCGGCGCCATCTGCCCTGGTCCGCCCGCATGTTCACCCCCGCGCGGGTGACCGACTGGCTGCAACTGCTCGGGTGCGAGGTGATGTTTGACGAACGGTTCGGCTTCTCCTTCATGGGCAGGCAGAGCCGGATAGGCTGGTGGCGGGAGAGCCTGGGACGGGACTATTGCCGCTCCCTGGCGTCCGTCTACGTGATTGCCGCCCGCAAGCGGCGCTTCCCCGTCACCCCGGTGCGTCGCCGCTGGCGCCTGCCGGAGCCGATGGCGGCGCCGGGCATGGCGCGGCAGGGGGGCTAGCCTGCCTCAGGGCTGGTAGCCTTCGTCTTCGGCAAGCTGCTTGCCGCTGGCGGCTTCCCGGGCCAGCTCGTCGCAGCGTTCGTTCTCCGGGTGACCCGAGTGACCCTTGACCCAGAGCCATTCGATCTGGTGACGCGCCACTTCCGCATCCAGCGCCTGCCAGAGATCGACGTTCTTGACCGGCTGGCGGTTGGCGGTCATCCAGCCTTTCTTCTTCCAGCCGATGATCCACTGGGTGATGCCCTGACGCACATACTGGCTGTCTGTGGTGAGCCGCACCCGGCAGGGTTCGTTCAGGGTGCGCAGCCCCATGATGGCGGCCATCAGTTCCATCCGGTTGTTGGTAGTCAATCGGAAGCCAGCTGAGATCTCCTTGCGATGCTTGCCGTAGACCATGACGGCGCCGTAGCCGCCGGGCCCCGGGTTGCCGAGGCAGGAACCATCCGTGAATAAATCAATGTGTTTCAACATGAGTGATCAGTCTGTTTTAGCCAAAGGCTTGGGGTAAACTAGCGAGTAAAACCGAAGTTTGACATGGATTTGATCATGAGCACACCCCAACTGAACCGCCAGATCATTCTGGATACCGAAACCACCGGCATGAACACAGCGGGCGGTCCCGTCTACCTCGGGCACCGCATCGTCGAGATCGGCTGCGTGGAGGTGATCAACCGCAAACTGACCGGCAACCACTTCCACGTCTATATCAAGCCGGATCGGCTGGTGGACCCTGAAGCCGTCGCGGTACACGGCATCACGGATGCCTTCCTGGCCGACAAGCCCTCCTTCAGCCAGATAGCGGATGACTTCATCGAGTTCATCCGCGGTGCCGAGCTCATCGCCCACAACGCCCCCTTCGACGTGAGCTTCATGGACTATGAGTTCAGCAAGTTAGGCCTCGACTTCAAGACGGCGGATATCTGCGGCATCACGGATACCCTGGCGATGGCGCGGGATCTCTTCCCGGGCAAGCGCAACAACCTGGATGTGCTGTGCGATCGCTACGGCATCGACAACTCCCATCGCACCCTGCACGGCGCCTTGCTCGATGCGGAGATCCTGGCGGACGTCTACCTGCTGATGACGGGTGGCCAGACCAAGCTCAACCTGGCCAGCGAGAGCAACGAGAGCGACAGCAACCAGGACACCGGCATTCGCCGCCTGGAGGGCAACCGCGCGCCTCTCAGGGTGGTGCGGGCCAGCGAGGAGGTGGTGGCGACCCACGAGGCCAGGCTGGACCTGGTACAGAAGAAGGGAGGTGCCTGCCTGTGGCGGCAATGAGTTCGCTCTGGGGCGGCCTGTTGCTGCTGGCCTCCCTCTCGGCCTCGGCCAACGAGGTATTCGCACCCTCCGACATCCCCCTGCTCGACAACCGCTTTCGCATCGATTATGGCGTGAAGGAGATCACCTTCATCATCACCCGCAAGCCGGGTACCCCCTCGGTGATCCTGGTGCGGCCCGATGGCAGCAAGCTCTATGTGGGCAAGGTCAGGCCGCCGGAGGTGGGCTGGCTGGCTCTCAAGGATCAGGATCTCATCACGGTGCGCAACCCTATGCCGGGCCCCTGGCAGGCCATCGGTGAGGTGGACTCCGACAACCGGGTGCGCCTGCTCTCCGATATCCGGGTCGCAAGCGAGCCGCTGCCGGCCCGCCTCTATCAGGGGGAGCGGGTCAAGCTGCAATCCCGGCTGCTGATCGACGGTGCGTCGCCGGGGGCCGGCTACTACCTCTCGGATCTCGGCATGACGGTGAAGCTGCAGCAATTCAACGATGCGGCCCAGCGCGGGGAGCCCATATTCGAGGAGACGCTCGGCCATTATCTGGACGATGGCAAGGGGCTTGACGAGGTGCCGGGAGACGGCGTGCTGACCGCCGAGGCCGTGCTGGACGTGCCGGCAGGCAAGTATCGCGCCCTCTACAGCACGGGCAACGAGGTGTTCTCCCGCGCCGAGTCACAGCAGGTGCTGCTCTATCCTTTGCCGGTGAGCTACACCCTGGCTGCCCCCTCGGGTGATGCGGGGGCCAGGCTGTCGCTGGTCATCGATGGGGAGGAGCTGGATCCGGCCTCAGTGGTGATCCAGGGCAAGGCCAGCGACGGCACCGGGCGCAGCCTGGACTTCAGCGAGGTGGCGAAGGAGCCTAGCTTCGGCGTCGATCTCTCCGCCCTCAAGGGGGCGGGCCAGTATCAGGTGGAGGCCACCCTGTTCGCCACGACCCGGCTCGGCCGTGAAGTGCGGCTGCAGCTGCCGGTCAAGTCGTTCACCATCATGCCGCCACCGGCCCCCGTTCCCTCGGCGGCTCCGGCCACCTCGGCGGCCAAGCCGGCCAAGGCCAAGTTTGAGGAGCGTGAGAGTCCTGTCTGGCTGCCCTGGGCCCTGGGGGGCGGGGGTGTGCTGCTGCTCTTGCTGGGGGCGGGCGGCTTCATCCTGCTGCAGAAGCGCCGCACCCTGCGCAAGGCGATGGCAGCGCAGAAGGCGCAGCACGCCGAGGTCGCCCCGGCGCCCAAGCTGGATCTCAATCTGCCGGAGCAATAGCCCCAGTGCATTGCGAAGAAGCCGCCCGATGGGCGGCTTCTTCATGATGGCGAGGTGGCGGCGCGGGGAACACAAAGATATCAGTGGGTGCCGATATAGATGTCCTTGTACTGCTCGCGGATGTCGAGGAACTTCTCCAGATTGGCCAGCATCAGATCCACCAGATGGGGATCGAAGTGCTCACCCTTCTCCTCCTTGATCAGCGCCAGCACCTGTTCCAGCGGCCAGGCCCGTTTGTAGCAGCGATCCGAGCCCAGGGCATCGAACACGTCCGCCAGGGCGACGATGCGCCCCTCCAGCGGGATGGCGTCACCCTTGAGCCCGCGGGGGTAGCCGGTGCCGTTCCACTTCTCGTGATGGTTGCCGGCGATGGTGGCACCTATCTGGAACAGCGCCAGATCACTGCCGGAGAGCATGTCCTGCCCCAGCTGGGCATGGGTCTTCATGATCTCCCACTCCTCCGGGGTGAGCTTGCCCGGCTTGTGCAGGATGGCGTCCGGGATCCCCACCTTGCCGATGTCGTGCAGGGGGGAGGCGCGCTTGATGAGTTCACACCTCTCCTCGTTCATGCCGAGCAACTGGCAGAACAGCTCGGTGTAGAGGGCCACCCGCTTGACGTGCAGGCCGGACTCCTTGGAGCGGCTCTCCACCAGCTCGCCGATGCGGTAGATGATCTCGCGCTGGTTGTCGCCGATCACCTCGTTGAGCCGGATGTTCTCCAGCGCCACTATGATGTTCTCGGTGAACAGGCTCAGCAGGCCGGTGTCCATCTGGCTGAGAGGACGGGTGGTCTCGATGTGGAACAGCAGGTGGTGACGGGGGTTCTGGCAATAGAGCACCATCTGGTTGCCGTCGTAGACATTGGCCCCCCTGGTCATGGCGTGGCGCAGTATGGCCGGGGCATCGGAGAGCAGCAGGGCCGGGCCGTCGCTGAGCAGGGGCTCCAGTACCTGATCCCGCACCTCGTAGGCCAGGTGCTTCACGTCGTAGATCTGGGACTCTTCCAGGTTGAGCAGGGCGCTGAGCTGGGTCTGCGCCCCCTCGACGAACTGGCGCAGGGCGCGCTGCTCGAAGATCCCCTTGGAGGCTTCGATGACCTTCTCCAGTCCCTGGCGATTGCTCTCCAGGGTGCGGATGTCCCGGTAGGAGCGCAGGCTGGCGCGCAGCAGGGTGCGCAGCTTCTGGGAGGTGAGCTCGGTCTTGTCCTTGTAGTCGTTGATGTCGTAGTTGGTGACGACGTCATCTTCCGGGGCCTGACCGGGCTGGCCGGTTCGCAGCACGATGCGAACCATCTTGTTTTGCAGCTCGTCGCGGACGAACTTGACCACCTCGAGACCGGCGTGGTCGGCTTCCATGACGACGTCGAGCAGCAGCAGGGCGACATCCGGCGTGATGGCGAGCAGCGCCTTGGCCTCGGCGGCGGAATAGGCGTGCAGGAAATCAATGGGTTTGCCGTCGAACTCGAACTTGTTCAGGGTGATCTTGGTGATGCGGTGAACTTCGGGTTCGTCGTCCACTATCATCACCTTCCAGCCGGCGGGGCGCTCTGCTGATGTGGGAAGATCGTCATCGTCAATAATCAGGATTTGATCATCCATTACGCAATCCTGTGTGTGATCCTGTGCTTACCTTAACCGCTTCATTCAAGATAAGAAACGGCTAGATATCCAAAATATGATCCCGCCGGTTTATCTCCCTTCTCCGGTCTCAATCGGGCAGAGCGCACCATGAAAAACGCCTCCCGGAGGGAGGCGTGTTGACATGCAGGGGATCAGGCAGCCCTGTGATAGGCAGAAGCCTCAAACAGCGCCTTGTTGGCCACCAGATCGACGGGGTCGAAGTCATCGACGTTGATGGTGCGCAGGCGACTCTCTTCGGCGCGGCGCAACAGCTCGGCCTCGGTCGGGTTGATGACCCCGAGCGCCAGACCGGCCTCCGCCACCTTGTCGAGCTGGGTGAAGGGACGCTTGCTGCCTTCGGCCTTGCATACCTTGTCAAACAGCGGCTCGGCGGCCAGCACGTCGTCGAGAGCCTGTTCCAGCAGACCGAAGGGGTTGCCCTCCTCGCGGGTGAGGTACTGCCCTTCGGCCAGGCGGCTGCGGGTCGCGCTCGGCGCCTGCAGCAGACGGGCCACCTGGCTGTCGAGCTTGTCGGAGGGACGCTTCAGGTCGCGACCCAGCGGCAGCACGACGGCGCGCAGGGCCAGCCCAATCCAGCGATGCGGGAAGTTGCGCAGCAGCTCGTCGATCGCTTCCTGAGCCTTGAACAGGGCATCTTGCAGCGCCCAGTGCAGCAGCGGCAGGTCGGCCTGCTGGCGTCCCTCGTCCTGATAGCGCTTGAGGGCGCTGGAGGCCAGATAGAGCTGGCTCAGCACGTCCCCGAGGCGGGCGGAGACCCGCTCCTTGCGCTTGAGCTCGCCACCCAGGGTGCCCATCGCCATGTCGGAGAGGAACGCCAGGTTGGCGGAGAGGCGGGAGAGCTGCTGGTAGTAGCCCTTGGTCTGATCCTTGTAAGGGGCGGCGGCGAAGCGGGCGCCGGTCAACCCCAGCCAGAAGCTGCGCACCAGGTTGCTGATGGCGAAGCCCACGTGGCTGAATACCGCCTTGTCGAAGTCCTTGAGGGCCTGCTCCTTGTCCGGGTGGCTGGCGGCCAGCATCTCCGGCAACACATAGGGGTGGCAGCGGATGGCCCCCTGGCCGTAGATGATCATGCTGCGGGTCAGGATGTTGGCCCCCTCGACGGTGACCGCGATGGGGGCGCCCTGATAACCGCGGGCCAGGTAGTTGTTGGGGCCCATGCAGATGGCCTTGCCGCCGTGGATGTCCATGGCGTCGATGATGCACTTCTGGGCGCGGTCGGTGAGGTGGTACTTGACGATGGCGGAGATGACAGAGGGCTTTTCACCCAAGTCGATGCCGGTCACCGTCAGCTTGGCGGCGGCGCCCATGATGTAGGCGTTGCCCCCCAGGCGGGCCAGCGGCTCTTCAATCCCTTCCATCTTGCCGATGGGCAGCTTGAACTGGCGACGGATGCGGCTGTAGGCACCGGTGGCCAGGGCCAGCATCTTGACGCCGCCCGTGCTGTTGGAGGGCAGGGTGATGCCGCGACCGACCGAGAGGCACTCCACCAGCATGCGCCAGCCCTGACCGGCCATGGCCGGGCCGCCGATGATGAAGTCGAGCGGCACGAACACCTCCTTGCCGCGGGTCGGGCCGTTCTGGAACGGCACGTTGAGGGGGAAGTGGCGGCGGCCGATCTCGACGCCCTTGATGTGGGTCGGAATGAGGGCGCAGGTGATGCCGAGCTCTTCTTCCTCACCCAGCAGGTGGTCCGGGTCACGCAGCTTGAAGGCGAGGCCCAGCACGGTGGCGATGGGGGCGAGGGTGATGTAGCGCTTGTTCCAGGTGAGGCGCATGCCGATCACCTCTTCCCCTTCCCACTCGCCCTTGCAGACGATGCCGAAGTCGGGGATGGAGCCGGCGTCCGAGCCCGCTTCCGGGCTGGTCAGGGCGAAGCAGGGGATCTCCTTGCCTATGGCCAGGCGGGGCAGGTAGTGGTCTTTCTGCTCCTCGGTGCCGTAGTGCTGCAGCAGTTCCCCCGGCCCCAGGGAGTTGGGCACGCCGACGGTGGAAGCCAGCACGGCGCTGGCGCCGCACAGCTTCTGCAGCACGCAGGACTGGGCGTAGGCGGAGAACTCCAGGCCCCCGTATTTCTTCTTGATGATCATGGCGAAGAACTTGTTGTCCTTCAGGTACTGCCATACCTCGGGGGAGAGATCGGCCCGCTCGTGGGTCACCTCCCAGTCGTTGACCATGCGGCACACTTCTTCCACCGGGCCGTCCATGAAGGCCTGCTCTTCGGCTGACAGCGTGCTCACCGGAATGGCGTGCAGCTTCTTCCAGTCCGGATTGCCGGCAAACAGATCCGCTTCCCACCAGGTCGTCCCCGCCTCGATGGCTTCCTTCTCGGTACGGGACATCTCCGGCATGATGGACTTGTAGATCTTGAACAGGGGTTTGGTCAGCTGGTTGCGGCGAAACTCCACCAGGTTGAGGGGAATGGCGATTACGGCGAACAGCACCCACACCAGCAGGGGCACATGGCCATAGAGGGCGCCGGCGACCAGGGCGGCGGCCGTGGCAAGCGTGGCGGTGAACAGGGACGCCCGGCGGTAGGCCATGGCGCCGATCACCAGGATCACCCCGAACAGAGTGAGGGTCGTCGTCATTTTTCGCTCCTTGCATGAATTGCCGAAGTTGGGAAACTGGGGTTAACTGATCCAGAGGTCTGACCTGTTGGATGTGGCCCTGTTGTAATTCATACGCACAAACTTATCAAGCTGTTTACAAGCCTGTTACCTTGGCGCTGTGATCGGCATAACGGGTCGTGCGCCGCATCTTGGCGGGCGGGGGGCGACGATTGGGCTGGCTTGTGCGACAATGCGGCCACCCTATGTTGGACGACGAGATCTCAAAGACCATGTACCAAGAACTGATCCGCAACGAGTTGACCGAAGCTGCCAGCGTGCTCCAGGCGTTCCTGGCAGACGAGCAAAATCTGAAGAACATCGAAGCGGCGGCCAAGCTGCTCGCCGACTCCTTCAAGGAGGAAGGCAAGGTGCTCTCCTGTGGCAACGGCGGCTCTCACTGCGACGCCATGCACTTCGCCGAGGAGCTGACCGGCCGCTATCGCGAGAACCGTCCCGGTTACGCCGGCATCGCCATCTCCGACCCGAGCCACCTCTCCTGCGTCTCCAACGACTTTGGCTATGACCATGTGTTCTCCCGCTATGTGGAAGCGGTCGGCCGCCGTGGCGACGTGCTGCTCGGCATCTCCACCAGCGGTAACTCCGGCAACATCCTCAAGGCCATCGAGGCGGCCCGTGCCAAGGGCATGAAGGTGATCGCCCTGACCGGCAAGGATGGCGGCAAGATGGCGGGTCTGGCGGACGTCGAGATCCGGGTGCCGCACTTCGGCTACGCCGACCGCATCCAGGAAGTGCACATCAAGGTGATCCACATCCTGATCCAGCTGGTCGAGAAAGAGATGGTGAAATAATCAGACGGGGATGGCGAGACGCCGCGGCGTCTCGCCTAAGAGGATTCCCCGATTGAAGCAGAAAGAATCAAGTATTTCAGGGGGTTGACGGGATATGTGCGAATTGCTCGGCATGAGCGCCAATGTGCCGACCGACATCTGCTTCAGCTTTACCGGGCTGATGCTGAGGGGCGGCAAGACGGGCCCCCACAAGGATGGCTGGGGGATCACCTTCTACGAGGGGCGAGGCTTTCGCACCTTCAAGGATCCCGAGCCCAGCGCCCAGTCCCCCATCGCCAAGCTGGTGCAGGCGTTGCCCATCAAGAGCCGCGCCGTGGTCAGCCACATCCGGCAGGCCAACCGGGGCTGCGTGTCGCTCGAGAACACCCACCCCTTCACCCGTGAGCTGTGGGGGCGCTACTGGACCTTTGCCCACAACGGCCAGCTGACCGGTTACAAGAAGCTGCCGACCGGGCGTCATCGTCCGGTCGGCGACACCGACAGCGAGCACGCCTTCTGCTGGCTGCTCGACAGGCTGGAGCACAAATACCCCAAGCGCCCGGCGAATTTCCCCGCGATGTTCCGCTACCTCGCGACCCTGTGCGACGAACTGCGCGGGCTCGGGGTGTTCAACATGCTGCTGTCGGACGGGGAGTTCGTGATGACCTATTGCAGCAACAACCTCTACTGGCTGACGCGCAGGGCGCCCTTTGGCGAGGCCCGCCTGCTGGATGAGGACGTGGCCATCGACTTTCAGAGCGAAACCACCCCGAACGACGTGGTGACCCTGGTCGCCACCCGGCCGCTCACCGGCAATGAGAGCTGGGTGAAGATGGTGCCAGGGGAGTTCTGCCTGTTCCGGCTGGGGGAGCTGGAGTATGGCAATAACGCCGTACTGCCGAGCCAGACATAAAAAAATACCAGGGTAGAATCCTACCCTGGTTCTTCGCAGCAGCCATACAGGCAAAAAGGGATGAGAGAGGTGTTGCTGAGCCGCATCATTCTCATGGGTTGCATTGTTACGTCATTGTTAATTTTGTGACAACATTTATCTCTGATCCCGCGAGCGTGTCGTACCGAGAGTTTGATGGCGCTCACATTATGGCCCAACCACTGCGGTCTGCCCGTGGTGGAAGGGTGGATGACAGCGGGTGTCCCAATCGGCTATATTGTGGTCTGTTTGAATACCATCATAGGGAAGAGAAGATGGAGTGGCTGGATCAGAAGGTGCTGCGGCAACTGGCAGATGACATAGGTCACGAGATGATGCCCGTGGTCATCTCGGTGTTCGTCGAAGAGGTGGGGGAGCAGCTGGCCCAGCTGAGGCCTCTCTATGAACGGCGAGACTGGTCCGCACTGGCCCGCCTCGCCCACAGCATGAAATCCTCTTGTGGCAGCTATGGTGCCGAGCCCAGCTATCGGCAGGTCATGGCCCTTGAACTCGCCTGTCGGCGGGAAGATGCCCAGGAGGCTGGCCGACTGCTGGCCGAGCTGGAGCACTCCCTGCCCCAGGTCTTCTCCCACCTGTCCCAGTTTCACTGAGGCCCGGCGGCTCAGCCCGCCTTGTCATGCTCGATGTGCCAGTTGAGGATGACGCCATCCAGCGCCTGCCTGAGCTTGATGCGATCGTGGCGATGGGGCAGGGCGGCCTCACCCAGGTTGGCCTGGACGAGGCAAGGCTGCAGCTCGGGGCATCCCTGACCTTCGGGGGCCAGAATGGCATCGATCCGGCCCTTGCCTATCCGCTCTTCCAGCCAGCGATGCTGGTCCAGCAGTGTCAACTGACCCGCTGGTCCCGTCTCGGCCACCAGATTGCTGATGAAGACGACGATGGCACTGCTGCCGCGGATCGCCTCGGCGAGGTCGCGCAGCAGCAGAGGGGGCATGACGGAGGTGAGGAAGCTGCCCGGCCCCAGAATGATCATGTCGGCCTGGCTCAGGGCCAGGGCGGCCTCGCGGGTGGCCGGCACGACCGGATTCAGGCTCAGGGCCCGTGGCGGCGTGGTGAGCTGATCGATGGAGACTTCCCCCAGGATCTGGTCACCGCAGAGGGTGTGGGCGCAGAGATCCGTGGGCTGTTCTGACATGGGCAGCAGCTTCGGCTCGATTTCCAGCATGTCGCTGATGAGCCGGATGGCATCCAGGGGGCGGACACAGAGGTTGTCGAGGGCCAGCAGCATCAGGTTGCCGAGGTTGTGGCCCGCCAGCTCGCCGCGGCCGGTGAAGCGGTGCTCGAACAGCTGGCTGCCGATGCTGGGGGTGGTCACCAGCTGGTTGAGGCAGTTGCGCAAATCGCCCCAGGCGATGCACTCCTGGCTCTTGCGTAGCCGCCCGGTGGAGCCGCCGTCGTCTGTGGTGGTGACTATGCCCGTCAGCCGGGACCCCAAAAATGAAAGGGAGGAGAGCACGCGGCCCAGACCGTGCCCACCGCCGATGGCGACGACCCGGTCGAAGTCATTGATATTGTTCTGCCACATGCAGTGATCCCGTGGGAGGCCAGTGAGCACCATTCTAGTCTCCGTGGCCAGGTAATTGTTTGATGAGGGTATGATTTTTGCTTGATGCCAGCATCCCATACCTCTAGGAGACGGTGTTGAACTTCCTGACGGCTCACTCTCTTGCCGAGACGACCCCGCTGGCCGCCCAACAGATAGCAGAGCGGTTGCTCGCTCAATCACCCCATTTCCCGTCGCTGTTGCTGGTCTATTTTACCCAAGCACACGATGCCGCGGTACTGCGTCATGCGCTCAAGGCCCGTTTTCCCGACACCCGGCTCATCGGTTGCAGCTCCTGCGGCGGCATCCTGACCCAGACCGGCCACCATGGCCGAAGGGGTTGGAGCCTTGCGGTCGCCGCCCTCTACGATGACAAAGGCGTCTACGGCGTGGCCGGCCAGCTGGGCGATGAGCCGGATGTTCGGGCATTGCTGCGCCGCGCCATCGCCGACGGCGGACGCCCCGGCGAGCTGCCCCAGCTGGTCTTGCTGCATGCCAGCCCGGGACTGGAGGAGGCCATGCTGGCGGGCATCGACGCCGAGTTTGGCGCGACCGTTCCCGTCGTCGGCGGGTCGGCGGCGGACGACGGTGTCACCGGCGCATGGCAGCTGTGCTGGGACGAGGGGGAGGGGGGCCAGGGCTGCGTGCTGGCGGTGCTCTACCCCGACTGCCAGTTGGCCTTCCAGTTTCACTCAGGCTATGTGCCCACCGAGCGTCAGGGCATCATCACCGGGCTAGAGGGGCGCGAGGTGCTGACCATAGACCATGAACCGGCGGCCCGGGTCTATGGCCGCTGGACCGAGCGTGCGGCTCCCTGGCCGGTGGGCCCCATCCTCAGGGAGACGACGCTCTCCCCGCTGGCTCGCCAGGTCGGCATGCTCGACGAGATCCCCTACTACAAGCTCTCGCACCCCGAGGCGGTGACGGCGCGGGAGGGGCTGCGCCTCTTCACCGAAACCCGGTTGGGGGAGCGCCTGCAACTCATGTACAGCAGCCAGGAGGGGCTGTTGCAGCGCAGTCTGAACGCGGTGCGCATCGAGCCGGAGTACGGCATGGCGGGCAATGTGCAGCCCCTTGGCGCCCTGGTGGTGTTCTGTGCCGGTTGCCGTCTGGCGCTGGGGGAGAGGCTGGGCGACGTGGTGGCGCAATTCGGCCAGAGGCTGGGGGACATCCCCTTCATCACGCCGTTTACCTTCGGCGAGCAGGGGCGATTGCCCCACGGTGAGCTGGCTCATGGCAACCTCATGGTCTCGAGCGTAATCTTCCTCGAGAGCTGACAGCATGCTGGATTCAAGATGATAGGCAATAGCGAACTGGAAACCCTGGGCGACAAGCTGCAAACCACGCTGGTGGAGCTGATGCGCTGCCGGGAGCGGGAGGCCAGATACCGCGAGGAGTCTCAAGCCCTGCTGTGCGGGGTGGCGACCCTGGCCGAGGCCCAGAGCCTCGAGCAGGTACTGGAGAGCCTCATCCTTGCGCTCAAGCCCTTCATCGGATTCGAACAGGCGGACGTGATCGCCTGGGAGGCCGCGTGCGGCACCACCCATCTCAGCACCCAGCCGGAAGAGGTCGGCCGCACCTGGTCGCTGACCCCGCTCTTCTCCCGGGCCATCGATGGCGACACCCTGGTCATCTACGATCCGGCCCAGTTGCCTGAGCTGGCCCCCCTGGCGGGGCTGGCGGGCTGGGCCAGCGTCATGATGACGGGCCTGCAGGGGCCGGGGTTCTCCGGCGTGCTCATCTGCCGGCACGGCGCCGCGGGCACCTTCGATCTCAAGAGCAAGGCGGCGATGCAGCGTTGCCGCCCCCTCATCTCCCAGGCGCTGGTGAACATCGCCTATCGGGCCCGGCTGCAGGAGCAGGTGGATCTCAAGACCCTCGCCCTGCAGGCCAGCGAGCAGCGTTTTCGCAGTTTCGCCGCCATGGCCTCCGACTGGTTCTGGGAGACGGATCCCCTGCACAGGCTCAGCTATGTCTCCGCCCCCGGTTATCAGGGGGAGGTGCTGGCCGGTCAGGCCGGGCGCAGCCTCTACGATTTTGCCCACGACAAGCGGGATCCCGCCTGGTGCAACTACCGGCGTCTGATCGCCCGTCATCTGCCGGTTCGGGGGATCCGTGCCCAGGTGCAACTGGCAGGCGGCCCCTGCTGGATGGAGATCAATGCCGAGCCCTGCCACGATGCCCAAGGCACCTTCATCGGTTATCGGGGCACGGCGCGGGACATAGGCAGCCAGATCCGCCGGGAGCAGGAGCTGGCGCGGGCGCGGGACGATGCCGAGACGGCCAACCGTGCCAAGTCCCAATTCCTGGCCATGATGACCCACGAGATCCGCTCCCCCATGAACGCGGTGCTGGGGATGCTGGATCTGCTGCAGCACGGGCGACTCGATCCCCCTCAGCAGGCCCTGATCGGCCATGCCACCCACTCGGCTCATCTGCTGCAGACCATCATCGACGATGTGCTCGACTTCTCGAAGATAGAGTCGCACACCCTGGCGCTGCACTGCGAACCCTTCCAGCCCGCCGAGCTGTGCCGGGCGCTGGTGGCACCTCTGCAGGCACAGGCCGGTGCCAAGGGCATCAGGCTGCACTGGCACCTGGACGAGGCGGTGCCGGCGCAGCTGCAGGGGGATGCGGTGCGCCTCTCCCAGGTGATCGGCAACCTGCTCGGGAATGCGGTGAAGTTTACCGCCGTCGGCAGCGTGCGGCTTGCGCTGGCGTGGCAGGACGACAGGCTCAGGGTGTCGGTCAGCGACACCGGGATCGGCATCTCCCCCGAGGATCAGGTGCTGCTGTTCGAGCCCTTCTATCAGGTCGACAGCTCGGCCACCCGCCGTTTCTCCGGCTCCGGGCTTGGACTCGCCATCTGCAGGCGGCTGGTGCAGTTGATGGGCGGTGACATTCGCGTGCAGAGTACGCCGGGGCAGGGCAGCTGCTTCTGGTTCGAGTTGCCCGGGATGGCCACCCCCTGTGCCCCAGTGGCGGATCCCGCCGGCGAGGGCGGGATCATGCCGGCACTGGATGTGCTGGTGGTGGAGGACAGCCCGGTCAATCAGCTGGTGGTGTCGCTCATGCTGGAAAAACTGGCGTGCAGGGTGAGGCTGGCGGGCAACGGGCTGGAGGCGCTGGCACGGGTCGGCGAGCGGCGACCGGATCTCATCCTGATGGACATGAGGATGCCGCAGATGGATGGGCTGGAGGCGACGCGCCGCCTGCGCGACATGGGGTGCGAGGTGCCCATAGTCGCCCTGACGGCCAATGCGATGATGGAGGACAGGGCCCGCTGTCTGGCCCAGGGCATGGACGATTTTCTGGCCAAGCCCATCAGCCTCGCGCGACTGCGCACTTGCCTGCTCCGCCATTGCAGGAACCGTTGAGCCGATTCTGGGCAAAAAAATGGTCAACCTGGTGGTTGACCAATTCTTCAGCAAATACTGAAGAGAGCACGGGATAAATCGGGTTGTACGGTCTTACATGAAAAAGTCGTGCCAACTTTTCATAACCTGTTATTTGCGGCTGGTAGCGGAGTTATGTGTTGTTTATCGCCACCGGCGATTGCAAATTGCGAATTCACCCTTCTCATTGTAAGAATTTTCGGTCAGGATATTCGCGTTTTGCAAATCGCAATTTGACTCACTCTCTGACTCACTGTGCGATCAGCCGGCGCAGAAACTGGCGCGCCGCTTCACTGTTCTGTTTGGCAATCAACATCTGTTTTTCATAGATCGGCATGGGCAGGATCTCGAGCCAGCGCTGGCAGAGCCAGGCCGCGTCGTCGAACTGCTTGTCCGGGTAAAGTTCATCCAGTTCCGGATACTGTTCAAATACCTCCCTCAATCTGCTCACCAGCTGCTTGTCGCTGAAGTCTGAGTGGGTGCTCGGCCAGTTGGGCAGCATTTCGACCTGGGCGTGGCGCAAGCCAGAGTCATCGGTTTCCATCTCATGGATGCAAAAACGTTCCAGACCGAGCACGGTCACTCCGAGCAGGCCATCGTTGAGGGTATAGAAGTCCGTCACCTTGACCCGAGTACCGACCGGCAGGATCCGCCCGCAGGTGCCCGTGCTGGTCGCCTCCTCCATGACGATGCCAAAGCCCCGATCCTCGATGAAGGACGCCTTGAGCATCTGGAGGTGGCGTGGCTCGAACAACCGCAGGGGCAGTTTTCCGCCTGGCAGTATGTGAGAAGGCAAGGGGAACAGTGCCAGTTGTTGAAGTTTCATGTTCCATCCTCCGATAAGTTGCGTCTGAATATGACAATGCAGTGACCGTGCCAGAGGAGGGGGGGCTGGCGGGCAATGAGGAGAGAATGAGGAAGGCGTTGGAAAATATCCATTTAAAATCAATCTATTGAAATATCCTCTGACGAGGATGGCGAGAACGGCATGAGGGGGATTCAGCTGAGATTGCAGGGGCTCGAACATGACCCGTCTGCAGAATGAGGCGGTTTTCGCATATTGCAAATAGCGATCACGCAAAATGCCTGTTTAAAGACCCGTCCAGATACCTTGCGCGGTCGATGAACAGTGGCCTGGATCAGGCGATGGATTCGGAATGCTGGCTCAAGCCTTCCTGCATCAGGGCGGCGATCTCGTCATACATCTGTGACCAGGCGTCGGCCAGCTCAGGAGTGAAGTTGCTTCCCAGGCGGCGCGCCAGCACCAGGGTCAGCGCCTGCTTCAGGAGGGCGAACTGGTGTGGTTGCACGTTGAATTTCTGATGCCGTCTGCCGAGATCCCGGATGATGAAGCCCAGGGCATCCAGCTGATCCAGGCTGGTGATGACGGTATTCAGGGTGTCGGAGACCTTGGCGACGGGCAGATCGGGGTGCTGGGGGAAGAGGGCCTGCAATTCCGGCGACAGCCGGAACAACTCCTCATATACCTCCTGAACATAGGTGTTGCTCAGGGCGGTCACCTTGCCCCAGGCCCGCTGTACCAGTTCAATCTGTCCGGAAGTCATGGGGTCTCTCCTCAGTGCGCTGTGCCATGCCCAGAAGATAATAATTCATTTGCTCAATAAGGTGCAGCGCAGTCGTGCCACCCGGGGCGGGCGAGGAGGGGCCAGCAAGGGCGCACTGGGCTGCCTTGCTGGCTCGGGACGGAGAATTAGTTGCGCTGCTCCAGGTACATGACCGCCGCCTCCACGCGGCTCTGGGCTTCCAGCTTCTTGAGCAGGCTCTTGACGTGTACCTTGACGGTGCCTTCCGAGATGTGGAGCACGGAGGCCACCTGCTTGTTGGAGAGCCCCTTGGCAATTTCGCGCATGATCTGCATCTCGCGGCGGGTCAGGCTCTCCAGCTTTTGTTGCAGGTGATCCAGCTCGTAGATGTTCTCGAGGTAGGGGCGCAGCGGCTCACTCAGGATCTGCTTGCCGGTCATGACATCCGCCAGCTGGGCCAGCAGCATGTCGGGCTCGGTGTCCTTGAGCAGATAGCCGTCGGCGCCGGCCTTGAGCAGGGCCACCACGTCCTGGCGGGCATCGGAGACGGTCAGGATCACCACGCGGGAGGTGATCTCCTCGGCCCGCAGCGCCTTCAGGGTATCGAGTCCCGACAGGCCCTTCATGTTGAGATCGAGCAGGATGAGGTCCGGTTCGGACTCCTTGGCCATGGCCACGGCATCGGTGCCGTTGGACGCC
Organism: Aeromonas sp. XH; assembly: GCF_033348475.1. NCBI lineage: Bacteria > Pseudomonadati > Pseudomonadota > Gammaproteobacteria > Aeromonadales > Aeromonadaceae > Aeromonas > Aeromonas sp. XH. The sequence continues at coordinate 1,387,777 of NZ_CP137630.1, forward strand.
TCGCCGACCACGTCGATGTTATCTTCCAATTCCAGCAGTTGCACAATTCCCTTGCGCATCAGGGGGTGATCATCTACGACCAGAACACTGTATTTCATCTCGTCCATCAGGCATCTCTTGTTAGGCTGGTGGGAAAGGTCAGGTGTACGCGGGTGCCCCCGGAAGGCGGCTCACTGATGGTCAGCTGGCCGTGCAATTTGCTGGCGCGTTCATTCATGATGCTGAGACCGTAGTGATTGACCGCCGAGTTTGCGCCCCTTATTCCGACACCGTCGTCTGCAATCTGAACCTGGATGTTACCATCAGCCAGGGTCTCACAGCTAACGTCAATGCGCCGGGCATTGGCATGCTTGATGGCATTGAGCACTGCCTCACGGATCAGCTGCAGGATGTGAATGTGCTGTCCCGCCTCGAGATCGGTATCCGTCAGTCCGTACTGGAGCCCGATCTCGGCCCGGGTCTGGGGCTTGAGCTGATCCAGCATGACGCCGATGGCTTCACCCAGGTTGGCATCGCCGATGCTGAGGCGGAAGGTGCCGAGCAGTTCGCGCAACTGGGTGTAGGCGTTGCCGAGTCCCTCGTCGATCTGCTGCATGGCCGCTTCGGCCTTGACGGTATCCCCTTTGGCAAAGGAGCGCTTGAGCAGGGTGGACTGGATCTTCAGGTAGGAAAGCGCCTGGGCCAGGGAGTCGTGCAGCTCCCTGGCTATGACGGCCCGCTCTTCCATCAGCAGCAGGCGCTGGTGTTGCAGCAGGGTCTGATCCTTGTGCAGCACCTGGGCCAGCAGCATGGAGAAGTTCTTCATCAGCCGCTCGTCGACGGGATGGTCGCTTATCATGTCGAGCCGGCCGTACTCCTCCTCGTCCATCTGCAGGTAGAAGCTCACCACGGCCTCGAGATCGCCGGGCCACCCCTTGCGCCCCGTGATGTAGACCGGCATGGCATTGTGCTCGAAGCGGGTCAGCCGGATGTAGTCGATGTGCTGGTGGGCGGCGGCCCGCTCCAGCAGTTTTTGCAGGGTGCGGCGGCTGAGCGGCGCCGCGTGCAGTTTCTGGGCGGTGGAATAGAGGAAGGAGAGGGTGTCGTTGGCCTGTTGCAGCTTGGCGGTCTTCTCCTCCACCTTGCTCTCCAGCTCCCGGTAGAGCTTGCCGAGCTCCGCGGCCATGGTGGCAAACGCTCCCGACAGCTCCCCCAGTTCGTTTTCACAGTGGGGGGGCAGGGTCAGATCGAACTCCTGGCGCTGGATCTGGCGGGCGCAATAGACCAGCTGATTGAGCGGCGCCACCACCTGCTGGCGCGTGAAGCGCACCGTGCACCAGGCGATGGTGATGATGGCGAGCAGGCCGAGTCCCTCGGCCAGGGCCAGCATGCGCACTTTGAACTCCACGTGGTACTGCATCTGGTTGACGAAGTCGTCGATGGCGGCGACGAACTGCTCCGTGTTGTCGGTGTAGCGGCTGGGGGTGGCGTTCTCGATGTGCTCGCGCATCCTCTGCCATTGCAGCAGCACCTCGCCGTAGGTGCGGCGCAGGGAGGCGGGCGTGATCCAGCGCTGGGTCTCCTGCAGCTCGGGGGCATTGAGGGTCTGCTCGAACTGGGCGAGCCGGCCGAGCACGACCTGATCCTTCTCGATTTCATAGGCCATCCGGTAGGCCTGCATGCGCAATGAGCCCGACAGGTTGATGGCTTTGGCGTCCGGCACCGAATAGAAGAGGGTGACCATGGCCACCAGGGCGATCAGGCTGGCCATGAACAGGATCAGCACCATGGCGCGACCGATGGCGCTGCTGACCGACTGCACTCTGAACCATTTTCCCATGCCGACTGGCTCCCCTTACACCGATAAAGACCCCACAAAGTAGCATGGGAGTGTACTCCAAGTTGTGCTAGCATCGAAAAACTAGATGAACTCCGAGCGGTTTTGCCTAAGTCATTGAGATAGGGGGAGATCGCCGTCAGCCGATGTTCGAGCTGAAAGGGTCAGGAAAGAAATGCCCTGGCCTCCCGTATTTGGAAAGGTGTTTATGTTGCCACTTGAAGATGGTTTTTCCCGTCGCTTTTACTATTTGCGCCTGTCGGTCACCGACGTGTGCAATTTTCGTTGTACCTACTGCCTGCCGGACGGCTATCGCCCCTCGGAGGCGCGCAAGTCCTTTCTCTCCCTAGAGGAGATCCGCCGCGTCGTCTCCGGCTTTGCCGCCATGGGGACGCGCAAGGTGCGTCTGACCGGTGGCGAGCCCTCCCTGCGCCGCGACTTCACCGCCATCATAGAGACGGTCGCCAGTACGCCCGGCATCGAGAAGGTGGCCATGACCACCAACGGCTACCGCCTGAAGGAGCGGGCCCGGGAGTGGTTCGATGCGGGGCTGACCGCCCTCAACGTCAGCGTCGACAGCCTGGACCCCCGCCAGTTTCACCAGATCACCGGCGAGAACAAGCTGGCGGAGGTGATGGCGGGGATAGACGCTGCCCTGGCCGCCGGCTTCAAGTCGGTCAAGATCAATGCGGTCTTGCTCAAGGGGCTCAACGACCACCAGCTGGATGCCTTCCTGGCCTGGATCCGCGACAAACCCATCGAGCTGCGATTCATCGAGCTGATGCAGACCGGCGAGATGGACACCCTGTTTCGCGACCACCACACCAGCGGGGATCTCATCAAACAGCGCTTGCTGGAGACGGGCTGGGTACAGCAGCTGCGCGGCCCGGACGACGGCCCCGCCCAGGTGTTTATGCATCCTGAGTCAATGGGGGGAGTGGGGCTCATCATGCCCTACAGCAAGGACTTCTGCGCCGGCTGCAACCGGCTGCGGGTCTCCTCCGTGGGCAAGCTGCACCTGTGCCTCTTTGGTGACAACGGGGTGGAGTTGCGGGATCTGCTGACGGCCGACGACCAGCAGGAGGCGCTGCAGTGGCGGATCCGCCAGGCGCTGACCGGCAAGGCCGCCACCCACCGCCTGCACGACGGCAATGCGGGCATGACCCCCCACCTGGCCTCCATCGGCGGCTGACCCCGATCGCCAGGCCCAAATGGCCAGCGATTAATTAGCAATCCTCACATAGGGGTAATTTGCCTTGCCCCTGTCTTGCCTAATTGCGCCAAGGGTTTGATCCAGCGCAAGAATCCCCCCTGTTTATCCCCCAGGTGGTATATCACTGGACTTGTGAGAGTCGCAATATACACCCACGCTTATAATTGGTATTAAAAATACCACTCACGGGATCCGCGCAGGGGGTCTCCCCCTGTGAAGAGGAGTCGATATGGCCGATGGGATCAATCTGTCACGCCGCGGCCTGTTTCGAGGACGCCTGAGTACTCCCAAGCCCGGGGTACAACTGCCCTGGTCCGTCTCCTGGGACGAGTTCGTGGCCGACTGCACCCGCTGCGGCGACTGTCTGGCCGCTTGTCCGGAGCAGATCCTGGTGAAGGGGGACGGCGGCTTTCCCGCGGTCGACTTTCTGCGTGGCGAATGCACCTTCTGCGCCGAGTGCGTCGACGTCTGCCAGGCGCCGGTGTTCCGACCGACGACCCAGACACCCTGGGAGTATGTGGCTCATATCGAGGCCGGTTGCCTGGCCAGTGCCCAGGTCTTGTGCCAGCGTTGCCAGGACAGCTGCGAGCAGCAGGCCATCCGTTTTTCCCCCCAGCTGGGGCGAGTGCCGACCCCCAGCGTCCATACCGAGTCGTGCAACGGCTGCGGTGCCTGCGTGGCGGATTGCCCGGTCGGCAGTATCAGGATGGGTCTCCCTCACGACGGGGGGCAAACATGACACAAGAGACGAGCCAGTTGGAAAGCAGCGAGATGAAGCGAGAAGAGTTCCACGTATCCAGCCTGGTGGTACTGACCCAGCCCCCCTTGCGCCACCGGCTCGCAGAGCAGATTTCGGCCCTGGATGGGGCCGAGGTCCATGCCGTCAGTGACGAAGGCAAGCTGGTGGTGACCCTGGAAGGGCCCAGCCAGCGCCCCATCATGGCGGCCATCGATGCGATCAATGCCATGCCGGGCGTGCTCTCCGCCGCCCTGATTTACCACCAGTTTGATGAAGTCGAAGCCGAGGGCAGGGAATAGCGCCATGAGGCTGGGCCGCGCGGTTCGCGATGCCCGATGAAAGCAATAAAGCGCCATGACGCTGAGCCAGCGCGGCTCGTGACAATGGCTGTCATTGATGTGATTAAGCAATGCGAGGATATGTCATGAAGCTGAGTCGACGCGACTTTATGAAGGCCAATGCGGTGGCGGCAGCCGCTGCCGTGGCCGGAGTCAGTGCCCCCACCCTGGCGGCGAACCTTATTACCAGCACCGACAAGACTGCCATCACCTGGGACAAGGCACCCTGCCGCTTCTGCGGCACCGGCTGCTCCGTGCTGGTGGGCTCTCAGGCCGGGCGTGTCGTGGCGACCCAGGGCGATCCCGATGCGCCGGTCAACCGTGGCCTCAACTGCATCAAGGGCTACTTCCTGTCCAAGATCATGTATGGCGAGGATCGCCTGACCCAGCCCATGCTGCGCATGACCAATGGCAAGTTCGACAAGAATGGCGACTTCGCCCCCATCAGCTGGGATCAGGCGTTCGACATCATGGCCGAGAAGTTCAAGGCCACCCTCAAGGAGAAGGGACCGACCGCGGTCGGCATGTTCGGCTCCGGCCAGTGGACCGTCTGGGAAGGTTATGCCGCCGCCAAGCTGATGAAGGCGGGCCTGCGCACCAACAACCTGGATCCCAACGCCCGTCACTGCATGGCCTCCGCCGTGGTCGGTTTCATGCGTACCTTCGGCATGGATGAGCCCATGGGCTGCTATGACGACATCGAGCAGGCCGACGCCTTCGTGCTCTGGGGCTCCAACATGGCCGAGATGCACCCCATCCTCTGGTCGCGGATGTCCGATCGCCGCCTCTCCAACCCGGATGTGCAGGTGCACGTGCTCTCCACCTTCGAGCACCGCAGCTTCGAGTTGGCGGACAACGGCATGGTGTTCACGCCCCAGACCGACTTGGCGATCCTCAACTACATCGCCAACTACATCATCCAGAACGACAAGGTGAACTGGGACTTCGTCAACAAGCACACCCAGTTCCGCAAGGGCGTCACCGACATCGGCTATGGCCTGCGCCCGACTCACCCGACGCAGCAGAAGGCCAAGAACCCCGACAGCGGCGACTCGACCCCCATGAGCTTCGACGACTTCGCGAAGTTCGTGGCGGATTATGACGTCGAGTCGGTGGCCAAGCTCTCCGGCGTCTCCAAAGACAAGCTGGAGAAGCTGGCCCAGATCTATGCCGATCCGGACAAGAAGGTGGTCTCCTACTGGACCATGGGCTTCAACCAGCACACCCGTGGCGTCTGGGCGAACAACCTCTGCTACAACATCCATCTGCTGACCGGCAAGATCTCCACCCCGGGCTCGGGTCCCTTCTCCCTGACCGGCCAGCCGTCCGCCTGCGGCACGGCGCGGGAAGTGGGCACCTTCGCCCACCGTCTGCCCGCCGACATGGTGGTCACCGATCCCAAGCACCGCGCCATCGCCGAGAAGATCTGGAAGCTGCCGGAAGGCACCATTCCCGAGCAGGTGGGTTATCACGCCGTGCTGCAAAACCGCATGCTCAAAGACGGCAAGCTCAACGCCTACTGGGTGATGTGCAACAACAACATGCAGGCCGGCCCCAACATGAACGAGGAGGGATTGCCCGGTTATCGCAACCCTGCCAACTTCATCGTGGTCTCCGACCCTTACCCGACAGTGACCGCGCAAGCGGCTGACCTCATCCTGCCCACCGCCATGTGGGTGGAAAAAGAGGGTGCCTATGGCAACGCCGAGCGCCGCACCCAGTTCTGGCACCAGCAGGTGAAGGCGCCGGAAGGGGCCAAGTCCGATCTGTGGCAGCTGATGGAGTTTTCCAAGCGCTTCACCGTGGAAGAGGTGTGGCCGGCTGAGCTGATTGCCAAGATGCCGGAAGTGAAGGGCAAGACCCTGTTCGAGGTGCTCTACGCCAACGGGCAGGTCAATCAGTTCCCGAAAGAGCAGAGCAAGGGGGCGCTGAACGACGAGGCGGAACACTTCGGCTTCTACGTGCAGAAGGGGTTGTTCGAGGAGTACGCCTCCTTCGGTCGCGGCCACGGCCACGATCTGGCACCGTTTGATCAGTATCACGAGGCCCGTGGCCTGCGCTGGCCCGTGGTGGACGGCAAGGAAACCCTGTGGCGCTATCGCGAAGGGTTTGACCCTTATGTGAAGGCGGGGGAGGGGGTGAAATTCTACGGCAAGCCCGATGGCCGTGCGGTGATCTTCGCGCTGCCCTATGAGCCAGCCGCCGAGGCACCGGATAAAGAGTATGACATGTGGCTCTCCACCGGCCGCGTGCTGGAGCACTGGCACACCGGCACCATGACTCGCCGGGTCCCCGAGCTCTATCGCGCCTTCCCGGATGCGGTGCTCTTCATGCACCCGGAAGATGCCAAGGCCCGCGGCGTGCGCCGTGGCGAAGAGGTGATCGTCTCCTCCCGCCGTGGCGAGGTGAAGACCCGCGTCGAGACCCGCGGCCGCAACCGTCCGCCCAAAGGCCTGGTGTTCATGCCCTTCTTCGATGCGAGCCAGCTGGTCAACAAGCTGACCTTGGACGCGACGGATCCGCTCTCCAAGGAGACGGATTACAAGAAGTGCGCCGTCAAGGTCATGAAGGCCTAAGGCGGGGCTGGGGGGATGAGTCGCAGCCGTCGCCAGTTCCTGGCCGACCTCGCCAAGGGGGCCTGCAGCGTGGGCCTCCTCGGGGCGGGTCTGGGCACGGTGGCGCGCCAGCAGGCCCAGGCGGTGCCCGCCCAGGCGCTGCGCCCGCCGGCGGCCCTCGACGAAGCGGATTTCCTCGGCGCCTGCGTGCGCTGCGGGCTCTGCGTGGAGGCCTGCCCCTACGACACCCTCAAGCTTGCCCGGTTGCTGACCCCCGTGACCACGGGTACCCCCTACTTCGAGGCGCGCAGCGTCCCCTGCGAGATGTGTGACGACATCCCCTGCGTGGCAGCCTGCCCGAGCGGAGCCCTGGATCAGGGGATGACGGACATCGATCAGGCGCGGATGGGGGTGGCGGTGCTCATCGACCACGAGACCTGCCTCAATTACCTGGGGCTGCGCTGCGACGTCTGCTACCGGGTCTGCCCGCTCATCGACAAGGCGATCTCGCTCGAACTGGTACGCAACCCGCGCACCGGCAAGCACGCCATGTTCCTGCCCACGGTGCACAGCGAGGCCTGCACCGGCTGCGGCAAGTGCGAGCACGCCTGCGTGCTGGAGGAGGCGGCCATCAAGGTGGTGCCTCGCGGGCTCGCCAAGGGGGAGCTGGGCCATCACTACCGGCTCGGCTGGGAAGAGAAGGCCAAGGCGGGCAAGTCCCTCATCGGTGATCGCCTGACCCTGCCGACCCGCAAACCGGAGGGGCTATGAGTCGTTATCCAGGGGCCGAAGCCCGGGCGCGGCTGGGCTGGTGGCGGTCGCATCGCTTCCTGCTGCTGCGCCGGCTCTGCCAGTTCGGCGTGCTCTCGCTCTTCCTGCTGGGACCGCTGGCGGGCATCTGGATCCTCAAGGGCAACCTCTCCAGCTCGCAGTTGCTGGAGACGGTGCCCCTCACGGATCCCCTGACCCTGCTGCAGTCGGTGGCGGCGGGCCATTGGCCCATCCCCACCCTGTGGCTCGGGGCCGGGTTGGTACTCGCGGGTTACTGGCTGGTGGGGGGGCGGGTGTTCTGCTCCTGGGTCTGCCCGGTCAACCTGGTCACGGATGCCGCCGCCTGGGTTCGGGCCCGGCTCGGTCTCAAGGGCAACGGCCAGTTCAACCGCCACACCCGCTACTGGCTGCTGGCCATGGTGCTGGTGGCCCCGGCCATCACAGGCGTGCTGGTGTGGGAGCTGGTCAACCCGGTGTCGCTCAGCCTGCGCGGCCTGCTGTTCGGCATGGGGGCGGGCTGGGGTCTGCTGGCGGCCCTGTTCCTGTTCGACCTCTTCGTGGTGGAGCGGGGCTGGTGTGGTCATCTCTGTCCGGTGGGGGCCTTCTATGCCCTGGTCAACCGGGTGGGGTTCGTCAAGATTGCAGCCAATGGGCGCGAGCGGTGCAGCAACTGCATGGATTGTTATGCGGTCTGCCCGGAGCGTCCCATACTGCGCGGCCCGGTTCACGGGGCCAAACGAGGTCACGGGCCCTTGATTGCGGCTCAGGAGTGCACCAACTGCGGCCGTTGCATCGATGTCTGCGCGGAGCAAGTTTTCGAAATCACTACAGGTTTTGCCGTCAAGGCAGAGAAAACGTCGGAGAACAAATAATGAAGAAGCTGATTGGAGCAATGCTGGCCTGCCTGATGGCGGGTTCCTTGATGGCGGCCGTCCCCGAGATCACCAACAGCACGGGGGGGATCAAGTCGGAGCGGGGGAGCACGGATCTGGTGACCGAGGCCGATGCGGCCCCGCTCAAGAACTACCGCAAGGACGGCGACATCTATGATCGCCAGTACATGCATCAGCCCCCGCTGATCCCTCACGACACCCGCAACTACGAGGTGGACAACAAGGTCAACAAGTGCCTGGCCTGCCACAGCTTCAAGAACGCCAGCAAGATGAAGGCGCCCAAGATAAGCCCCACTCACTTCGAGACCCGCGATGGTCAGACCCTGGGAGAAGTCTCTCCCCGCCGCTACTTCTGCCTGCAGTGCCACGTGCCGCAAGCGGACGCCAAGCCGCTGGTGGAGAACACCTTCAAACCGGTCGAAGCACTGAACTAAGGAGTTTACCGATGACATCACTCAGCCTTGTCCCCAGTGTCTGGACCACCTTCAACACACCAGTGAACGAAGCACTGAACTGAGGAGCCATAGATGAAATTACCCGGCTTTGTCCAGCGTCTGTGGACCACCTTCAAGTCACCGTCCAGGGCGGCTCTCTGGGTCATCCTGCTGATGGGCTTCTTCGGCGGCGTCATCTTCTGGGGCGGCTTCAACACCGCCATGGAGGCGTCCAACACCGAGGCCTTCTGCACCGGTTGTCACGAGATGAAGGACAACGTGTTCGTGGAGTACCGCGACACCATCCACTATGCCAACCGCTCCGGCGTGCGGGCCAGCTGCCCGGATTGCCACGTGCCCCACGAGTGGACCTACAAGATCATCCGCAAGGTGCAGGCCTCCAAGGAGCTGTGGGGCATGATCACCGGCAAGGTGGACACCCGCGAGAAGTTTGAATCCCACCGCCGCGAGATGGCGGAGCGGGAGTGGAAGCGGATGAAGGACACGGATTCGCGCGAGTGCCGCAACTGTCACAACTTCGAATACATGGACTTCTCCCTGCAAGGGCGGCGAGCGGCCCAGATGCACTCCACCAACCTGGCAAGCGGTCAGAGCACCTGCATCGACTGCCACAAGGGGATTGCGCACCAACTGCCTGACATGAAAGGCGTGCCAGGCTTCTGATACCCAGGCCACCGGATCCCGCCGATCCGGTGGCCTGTGATTTTCACCCCCTCTGCCAGACAACTTTTGATAGAATCCCGCCCGGTAGCGTGTCGTCCTGCATCCTCGACCAGGCCAGGCGGCGCCTTCATCCCATCCTCTCGTGGTCAATGATTGACAGGAATTGCCCCATGGCCCCCAAACACAGCGAATTCATCCCTCTCAAGATCGCCGTACTGACGGTCTCCGACAGCCGCAGCGCCGCCGACGACAGCTCGGGGGACTACCTGGTGTCCGCCCTGACCGAGAGCGGCCATGTGCTGGCCGACCGGGCACTCTGCCCCGACAACCTGTTTCGCATCCGGGCCCAGGTGAGCGACTGGATCGCCGATGAAGGGGTACAGGTGGTGCTCATCAACGGTGGCACCGGCTTCAACGAGCAGAACCGGGTTCCCGAGGCGGTCGGCGTGCTGTTCGAGCGCACCGTGCAGGGTTTTGGCGAGATGTTCCGCCAGCTCTCGTTTGCCGAGATCAAGGGCTCGGCCATGCAGAGCCGCGCGCTGGCGGGGCTCGCCAATCGCACCCTGATCTGCTGCCTGCCTGGCTCCACCGGCGCCTGCCGCCTCGGGTGGGAGCAGCTGATCCGGGATCAGCTCGACGCCCGCACCAGGCCGTGCAACTTCGTCGCCCATCTGTGAGGGGCAGCCATGAACCCGACCGATCCCAGGCAGACTCAACCCAACCTGACTCATCTCAACCAGAGCGGTGAAGCCCACATGGTGGACGTCACCAACAAGCAGGTGAGCGAACGGGAGGCCCGCGCCGAGGCCTTCGTGCGCATGGCGCCCGACACCCTGGCGCTCATCCTGAGTGGCCGGCACCACAAGGGCGACGTCTTCGCCACCGCCCGCATCGCCGGCATCATGGCGGCCAAGAAGACCGCCGATCTCATCCCCCTCTGCCACCCCCTGGCCCTGACCCGGGTGGAGGTAGAGATCCAGGCCCAGCCCGAGCACAATAGGATCCACATTCGCACCCTGTGCAAGCTCTCCGGCAAGACGGGGGTGGAGATGGAGGCGCTGACCGCGGCGTCGGTGGCTGCGCTGACCATCTACGACATGTGCAAGGCGGTGCAAAAGGACATGGTGATCGAGCAGGTCCGGCTGGTGGAGAAGAAGGGCGGCAAGTCCGGTCATTTCCAGTTGGATGCAAATGCAGGAGAGAACGCATGATCAAGGTACTGTTTTTTGCGCAAGTCAGGGAGCTGGTCGGCTGCGACGAGCTGAGCCTGTGCTGCGAGTACGCCAGTGCGGACGAGCTTCGCCACGCCTTGAGCGAGCGGGGTGACAAGTGGACCCTGGCGCTGGAAGCGGGCAAGCTGCTGGTGGCGGTGAACCAGACCCTGGTGCCCCTTGATACGCCTCTCCATGATGGCGATGAGGTCGCCTTCTTCCCGCCGGTGACCGGAGGTTAAGGATGAGCAAGATAATGACCGTGGATCGCACCACTGAGCTGTGCGGTGGCGACGAAGTGGCCTTCTTCCCTCTCTCCAGTAACGACCGGAGGCTGACATGAGCGAGGTAAGCATGACCGATCGCATCCTGGTGCAGCGGGCGGACTTTTCGCTGGCCGAGGAGTACGGGCGTCTCGCCACCCGCCCCGACAGCGGCGCCATTGTCACCTTCGTGGGCAAGGTGCGCGACTTCAATCAGGGGGAGCACGTGAAGGGGCTGGCCCTCGAGCACTACCCCGGCATGACCGAGAAGGCGCTGGCCGCCATCGTGCAGGAGGCGCGAGCGCGCTGGCCGCTGCAGGAGTGCACCCTGATTCACCGTATCGGCGAGCTGCTGCTCGGGGATCAGATCGTGCTGGTGGCGGTGAGCAGCGCCCACCGCGAGGCGGCCTTCGAGGCCTGCCACTTCATCATGGATTTTTTGAAGACCCGGGCACCGTTCTGGAAAAAAGAGCTGACCGCCGACGGGGTACAACGCTGGGTCGAGGCCAAAGCGAGCGACGACGCCGCCGCCGCCCGCTGGCAACAAGGGGTGTGAATCCGCCGGGCCCCCCGCGACAGGGCTGCAAACCGGCACAGGTTTCAACAGGAGTAAGGGAATGAAGAAGCTGTTATCCGTGGTGTTGCTGAGTGCTTGCGCCACCGCCGTGCAGGCCGACGAGGTCAAGGTGGCCGTGGCGGCCAACTTCAAGGGCACCATGGAGCGCATCGGCAAGGCGTTCACCGCCAAGACCGGCCACGACGTCGTCATCAGCTCGGCAGCCACCGGCGTGCTCTATACCCAGATCAGCCACGGCGCCCCCTTCGATCTCTTTCTTTCTGCCGACGTGGCGACCCCTCAGAAACTGGAAGCCGAAGGCAAGGGGAGCGAGCGTTTCACCTACGCCATCGGCCAGCTGGGCCTGTGGCAGAAGGGGGGACCGGCCCCCGACGAGGCAAGCCTGCGCCACTGGCAGGGGGAGCTGGCCATCGCGAACCCCAAGACTGCCCCCTATGGCGCCGCCGCCATGGCGACCCTGGAACACCTCAAGATCGATCCCAGGCAGTACCGCCTGCTGACCGGCACCAACATCGGCCAGACCTGGCAGTTCGTCGACACCGGCAATGCGAAGCTCGGCTTCGTCGCCTGGGCCAACCTGGTGGAGGCGGGCAAGACAGGCGAAGCCTGGGTGGTGCCGAGCCAGTTCCATCCTGCCATCGAGCAGCAGGGCCTGGTCCTGAAGAAAGGGGAGGCGGTGGACGCCCTGGTGGCCTGGCTCAAGGGGCCGGGGCAGGCGCAGATCAAGGCCGCGGGTTATGCCCTGCCGCAGTGATGGCCCGTGTGCTGAGAGGCCTCCTATGCCTGCCAACCTGTATCCGGGAAGCGGGCGATGAGTGAGGGGGATCTGCTGGCGATCTGGCTCACCCTGAAGCTGGCCGCCGGCACCACCGGCATCCTGCTGCTGCTGTCGCCGCCGCTCGCCTGGTGGCTGTCTCGCAGCCAGCACCGACTGCGTCCCGTGGTGGAGGCCCTGGTGGCGCTCCCCCTGGTGCTGCCGCCGACCGTGCTCGGCTTCTACCTGCTGATCGCGTTCTCCCCCGAATACGGCATCGGCGCCTGGTGGCGACAGACCTTCGGGACCCCGCTCGCCTTCAGCTTCCTCGGCCTGCTCACCGCCTCCGTCATCTACTCGCTCCCCTTCGTGGTGCAGCCCCTCACCTCCGCCTTCGTCAACATGGGCAGCAAGGAGATCGAGGCCGCCGCCACCCTGGGGCTGGGGCCCATCGAGCGCTTCTTTCGCATCATCCTGCCGATGACGCTGCCCAGCTTCGTGATGGCGGCGGCCCTGGGTTTTGCCCACACCCTAGGGGAGTTCGGCGTGGTGCTGATGATAGGGGGCAACATCCCTGGCGAGACCCAGGTGCTCTCCATCGCCCTCTTTGATCACGTGGAGACGATGGACTATCGCAGCGCCCACCTGCTGGCGGGCGGCCTGATGGGCTTCTCCCTGGTGATGCTGGTGCTGGTCTACGGCGTGCTGCAGCGCCGGCAACGGAGGCTGTTCGGATGACGCTGGAGATCTCCGTTCGTCGCTCCTTCGGCCCCTTCACCCTGGCGTGCGAGCTGTCGCTGCCCCCCTGCCGCATCCTCGGTCTGTTCGGCCCCTCTGGCTGTGGCAAGAGCACCCTGCTGCGCATCCTCGCCGGGCTGGATCGGGCCTCCTCGGACGCCCTGTGCTGGCGCGGGCGCGAGCTCGCGGCCCTGCAACCCGAGGCGCGCCGCATCGGGCTGGTGTTTCAGGATGCCCGCCTCTTCCCCCATCTGAGCGTGCTCGGCAACCTGCAACTGGCGGCCAGCAAGGGCAGGGGGCGCTGGCAACCGGAGGCGCTGGCGATGCGGCTCGGCTTTGCCGAGCTGCTGGAGCAGCCCGCCCACGGTCTCTCCGGCGGTCAGCGCCAGCGGGTGGCCCTGGGCCGCGCCCTGCTGGCGGAGCCCGATCTGCTGCTGCTGGACGAGCCCTTCTCGGCGCTGGACAGGCGCAGCCGCATCCATCAGGCCCACGTGCTCAAGGGGTTGCAGCAGGAGAGCGGCATCCCCATGATCTTCGTCAGCCATGCCATGGAGGAGGTGAGCCTGCTCTGCGATCGGCTGGTGCTGCTGGCGGATGGCCGGGTGGAGGCCCAGGGCTCCCCCGAAGAGATCTTCGCCCGCACCGACCTGTCTCTGGCCAGTCGCGACGACGTCGGGGTCATGCTCTCGGCGACCCTGGCACACTATGACGAGCGCGAACAGATGGCGACCCTGCGGCTCGGGGAGCAGATCCTGATGGTGACCATGGAGCATGCCCCCGACGAGGCGGGTCCCCTGCAGATCAAGGTGGCGGCGCGGGACCTGGTGATCGCCACGGCGCCCATCGAGCACTCCAGCCTCTCCAACTGCCTGGAGACCCGGCTGCTGGGGGAGCGGGAGGTGCGGCCGGGGCAAACCCTGTTGCAGTTGGCCCTGGGGCAGCAGATACTGCTGGCCCGGATCACCAGCCGATCCGCCAGGCGCCTGGATCTGGCGCCCGGGCAGCGGCTCTATGCCTACGTCAAGGCGGTGAGCCTGGTGGGGGAAGGCTGAGGCCGATACGGGCAGGCGGCTATCGAAAGAAAAGGGAGAGGACGGGTGCGTCGCAACCAGGTAATGAAATCCCATGGATTGGCCCTGCGCAGCGCGGGGGAGGGGCCCCTGCTGGTGCTGCTGCACGGGCTGGGCTCCTCCAGTCTCGACTGGCAGGCCCAGATAGAGCACTTCGGCGAGCACTACCGGGTGGTGGCGCTGGACTTGCGTGGTCACGGCCAGAGCCTGCAAGAGGGGCCCTTCGACGTGCCCACCCTGGCGGCGGACGTGGCCCGCTGGCTCGAGGAGCAACCCGAGCCCGCCTGGGTGGTGGGGCTCTCCTTGGGGGCCATGGTGGCGCTGGAGCTGACGCTGCGACTGCCGCACAAGGTGCAGGGGCTGGTGCTGGTGAACGGCTTCAGCGAATTTCTGCTGGAGACCCCCAAGGAGCAGGAGCGCTACGCCATGCGCCTCAAGTGGCTGCGCTGGTTCGGCATGCGGCCGCTCGCCTGGTGGCTTGGGCGGGAACTCTTTCCCGGTCCCGAGCTCGCCCAGGTGCGCCACACCTTCCGGCTGCGCTTCGTGCGCAGCAACAAAAAAAAGACTTATCGTGCGCTGCTGGAGGCGCTACCCGGTTGGTCGGTGCGCGCCCGTCTCGGCACCATCTGGCAGCCGGTGGCCATCGTCTCCACCAGCCACGACTACCTGCCGCTCGCGAGGCGGGTAGAGCAGTTCGCCTCCCTGCCCAACGCCAGCATCCACACTCCCGAGGGCCATCACGCCTGGCCGGCGGAAGATCCCGCCGGGTTCAATCATTTGCTTCACCGGATTTTAGAAACTCATTAAACTTGTCGCCCCTTAGGCTTATCACCCGTGTATGGATTGGTCCGATCGCCTTGCCACTGGCACAAGGCAAGGCAATCGGACCCATTTTTGCTCTATCAACAGGTATTTCCTCATGTCTGAAGTAATGAAAATGGCCATCGACGATGGTTCGACCAACGTCAAGGTGAGCTGGATCGACAACAAGGTGCTCAAGACCATCATCTCCCCCAACTCCTTTCGCAAGGATTGGAAGAGTGCCGCCTTGCGCAAGGACAAGAAGATCTACAACTACGAGATAGGCAATACCAAGTACACCTACGACGCCACCTCCGACAAGTCCCTGGCCACCACCCACGTGGAGTACCAGTACGACGATCTCAACCTGCTCTCCGTGCACCATGCCCTGTTGCAGACCGGGGTCACCCCCTGTGACGTGGCCATCACGGTCACCCTGCCCATCACCGAGTTCTACAACCCGGACGACTGCCAGCGCAACGAGGAGAAGATCGAGAAGAAGCGCCGCAACCTGATGCGGGCCATCAGCCTCAACAAGGGTGAGCTGTTCAACATCGTCAGCGTGGAGGTGATGCCGGAGAGCCTGCCTGCCGCCCTCTCCCGCCTGATCGGCTCCGGCTGCAACGAGTTCACCAAGACCCTGGTGATCGACTGCGGCGGCACCACCCTGGACATGGGGATCATCGTCGGCGAGTTTGACGACGTCTCCGACGTCTATGGCAACAACGAGATCGGCGTCTCCATGGTGACCGACGCGACCCGCAAGGCGCTGGCGGCGGCGGACAGCGACTCCAGCTATCTGGTGGCCAACGAGTTCATCAAGCGTCGCCACGACATGAGCTTCGTGCGGGACGTGGTCAACGACGAGAGCCAGATCCCCAAGATCCTCGAGAAGATGCAGAACAAGATCGACGAGCTGGGCTCCCAGGTGGCCCACGAGGCGAAGAAGTTCGCCAAGAACCCGAACCGGGTCTATCTGGTCGGCGGCGGGGCGTCGCTGATCTTTGATGCCATCAAGGCCGCCTACCCGACCCTGGGTGACAGGGTCGAACTGCTGGACGACGCCCAGTCCGCCCTGGCGCGGGAGATCTGCCTCTACACCACGGAAGAGGAAGAGGTGTACCGGGAAGCGCCGGTGATGGCCGGGGTCGGCGATGAGTAGTCAACTCAAGCGCATGACCTTCTCCATCTTCATGGATCCGGGTGCGCTGGAGTCTGATCGCTACGCGGCCGGGATCTTGCAAAGCTGGTATCAGCGGGCGCGCAAGATCCAGGACGATGTGGAGGAGTTTGACTTCTCCAAGAGCCGTTTTCACAAGGACATCTACCTCTCCGGCATGTTCCTCTATGTGCTGGCCCCCAGCCTGTGCAAGGGGATGGCCAACGCCTTCGGCCCGGAGCAGGTGAACCTCGCGACCCTGCGCCACGTCTTCGCCGGTTGCGGCTTCGATCTGGGGGAGGGGGCGACCCCCGCCATGACCGACACCCTGATCGACGAAATAGTGGCCAGGCTGGCCCCCCGGCTCGAGCAGGGGGACTCGGCCTCCCTGGTGGAGGAGATAGTCCAGCGCCTGGGGCAGCCCCAGACCGCCGCCTCCCAGGTCCACCTGGTCGACGAGATAGTCCAGCGTCTGGGACAATCACAAGGTGGCCTATCCCAGACTGACCTGGTGGACGAGATAGTGAACCGCATCGGCGAGCAGCAGCCTGCCGCGCTGTGGGACGAGCTGAAGCAGGGGCTGCCGGTCCCGCTCGATCACGATCTGCTGGCGGAAGCCATCGCGGGCAAGCTGCCCACCGCGGCGGCGGAGCCGGATCTGGCCCCCCTGGCCGGCAGCATCCAGCAGCTCTCCCGCCAGCTGGAGGAACAATCCAGGCTCATCCGCGAGCAGCATCTGCTGATCCAGCGGCTGGCCAGCCAGCCGGGCCGGCAGGTCGGAGGGAATGAGCCGGGTGCCGAGCCACTGATCGAGGATCTCTCGAGCCAGGTGGCGAACATGAAGAAGGTCAAGGCGAAGGGGATCTTCTAGGGCCATGTCGACACTGCGATGCAAAAAAGCCGAACCCCGGGGTTCGGCTTTTTTGTGGGCGCCTATCAGGGCTTGGAGCAGACCGGGCAGTCGGGGCGCTTGGGGAGCTTCATCTCCCGGAAACCGCCCTGGAGGCCGTCGATCATCAGCAGGCGGCCGCTGTAGCTCTTGCCCATGCCGGCCAGCAGCTTGATGGCTTCGAGGGCCTGCAGGCTGCCCACCAGCCCCACCACGGGGGCGAGTACCCCCGCCTCGACACAGGTGAGGGCCTGATCGCCAAAGAGGGCGCTGAGACAGGCGTAGCAGGGTTCATCCTCCTGCCAGGTGAAGCTGCACAACTGCCCCTCCAGCCGGATGGCGGCGCCGGACACCAGGGGCACCCGGTGCGCGCGGGCACGCCGGTTGAGCAGGTTGCGGATGGCGACGTTGTCGGTGCAGTCGAGCACCAGCTGGTGGCCGGGCAGCAGGGCGTCGAGCAGCGCCTCGTCGGCGACGGCGGCGTGGGTCTCGACCCTGAGCCAGGGGGTGAGGGCCCGCAGCGTCTTGGCCGCGGAGTCCACCTTGTACATGCCGATGCGCTCGTCGCTGTGCAGCACCTGGCGCTGCAGATTGGAGAGCTCCACCCGATCGAAATCCACCAGGGTGAGCCGGCCGACCCCGGCCACCGCCAGATACTGGCTGGCGGCGCAGCCCAGGCCCCCGGCGCCGATCACCAGCACGCTAGCCTGTTTGAGCGCCTCCTGCCCCTCGAAGTCGAAGGACTTGAGCACTATCTGGCGGTTGTAGCGCAGGAGCTCGGCGTCGCTCAGGATCTCGCTCACAGCAGCAGCCCCGAGAAGGGCTCGACGGTCACCGTCTCGCCGACGGCCACCTTGCCGCGCTCCTGCTCGAGCACGATGTAGCAGTTGGCCCGGGACAGGGAGCTGAAGACCCCGGAGTCCTGGGATCCGGTGCTGCGCACTTCCAGGCCGTCTGGGCCCGCGCTCAATATGCCGCGCTGGAAGTCGAGCCGTCCCGGACTCTTTTTAAGCGGCTCGGTGACTGTGGCCTTGAGGAGGATGGGGCGCTCGAACTGCTGGCCGGCGAGGCGGGCCAGCGCCGGCTGCACCAGCTGATCGAAGGTGACCATGGCGGAGACTGGGTTGCCCGGCAGGCCGAAGAACCAGGCATGGGGCAGGCGGCCAAAGGCAAAGGGCTTGCCCGGCTTGATGGCGAGCTTCCAGAAGCCGATTTCGCCGAGCTCCTCAAGTAGCTGCTTGGTGAAGTCCGCCTCGCCCACCGAGACACCGCCCGTGGTGATCAGGGCGTCGGCCTCGCGGTCGGCCTGCAAGAAGGCGGCACGCAGGGCGGCCGGATCGTCGGGAATGATGCCAAGGTCCAGGCAGTCTATGCCCATGCGGCTCAGCATGGCCTTGACCCCGTAACGGTTGGAGTCGTAGATGTCCCCATGCCGGAGCGGGGTACCCAGGGGCTTGAGCTCGTCCCCCGTGCTGAAGATGGCCACCTTCAGGGGGCGGCGCACCGAGACGCTCGCGATGCCGAGGGACGCCAGCAGCGGCAGCTCCCGGGGGCTCAGGCGCAGGCCGCTGGCGAGCACCCTGGCCCCCTGCGCCAGGTCCTCGCCGCGGCGGCGGATATTCTGGCCAGGCAGGGGATGAGTCAGAAAAGTGATCCCGTTGTCGTTCGCCTGCGTTTCTTCCTGCATGACCACCGCCTCCGTGCCCGCAGGCACCGGGGCCCCGGTCATGATGCGGATGCAGTGGCCGGCAGGCCATTCCCCCTGATAGGGCTGGCCCGCGAAGGCCTTGCCCGCCACGGGAAGCGGCGCCCCGGCGGCGAGATCCGCCAGGCGCACCGCATAGCCGTCCATGGCGGCGTTGTCGAAGGGGGGCACCGACAGGGGGGAGCTGATCTCCTCGGCCAGGATCCGATCCAGCGCCTGGGGCAGGGGCAACCGCTCCGTCTCGCAGCAGCAGGTGAGTTGTTCCAGCATCCCTTGCAGGGCCTTGTCCAAGGGGAGGAGTGCACCGGTATCGAATCCCATCATCATGACCTCTCTGGTGTGTAGGGGGCGGATTATCCCAAAAATCCGCCCGAATGGGCAGGCCGAAGGTGCGGGAATGGGGGCTGGCCCCCCGGGTGTGGGGCGGCAGTCCTCTCGCACCACCAGGTGGGGGCGGGTCCGGGTTCAGCCTATGTCCCCGAACGGGGAGGTGGATAGAGAGCAAAACGGGGCGGTTTGACATAAAGTCGGGTGCCGGACTTGAGTTAGCCGGAATTATGACAATAATCGCCCTGTAAGATTGCGCCGCGGCACCATGCCGCAGGCCAGCACAGTCCCTGAGCGTGGGAGAGAAACAAGATGACGAGCTTAAGCCAGGAAGCCCTGTTGGTCAGGGCGGCGCTCGAGGCCCAGGGTCTCGAGACACCTCTGGTGGCCAATGCATTGAACGGCCAGCAGAAGAAGGAAAAAATCGAAGGTCATATGCGCGCCATCATGGAGACGCTGGGACTGGATCTGGCCGACGACAGTCTGGCCGAGACGCCGCACCGCATCGCCAAGATGTACGTGAACGAGATCTTCTCCGGCCTCGACTATGCCACCTTCCCCAAGGTGACGGTGATCGAGAACAAGATGAAGGTGGACGAGATGATCATGGTGCGGGACATCAGCCTCACCAGCACCTGCGAACACCACTTCGTCACCATAGACGGCTTTGCCCACGTGGCCTACATCCCCCGCGGCAAGGTGATTGGCCTGTCGAAGATCAACCGCATCGTGCAGTTCTTCGCCCGCCGTCCCCAGGTGCAGGAGCGGCTCACCCAGCAGATCCTGCTGGCGCTGCAGACCCTGCTCGGCACCCAGGACGTGGCCATCAGCATCAAGGCGACCCATTTTTGCGTGAAGGCCCGTGGCGTGATGGACTCCACCTCCTACACCACCACCACCTCCCTGGGCGGCGTCTTCAAGACCCAGCCCGATACCCGCGCCGAGTTTCTCGGCGGCCTGAAGGGTTAGCAACAGGGGGCATGCTCCGGCATGCCCCGCCTGCCCGTTTTTTTCTGAAAAAATCCTAAAGCCCGGGCAATGCCGGCCGATATGGCTCTCCGTGTCGCCGGATGGCCGGTCTTTCAGTGCCGTGCGGCGCCCTCATCTCACGGTGTAACAGCGGTGCCAGCGCATGGCGTTGCCCTGGTGTACACCGACACGGATGAGACCCGATGTACTGCTAAGGATGGCGGTGATGGTGCTCGCGCCCTTGGGCCGACGCCGACCAATGCCCCTTGTTTTCCCTATGCAGGACATGCCATGAACACCATGACGATAGGCAAGAAACTTACCGCCGGCTTTGCCGTCCTCGGCCTGATGATGGCCTTTATCGGCGGGGCCTCGCTGTTTGAATTCAGCAAGATGAACCGGGCCGCCATCGGCTTCACCGACAGCATCCTGCCCGCGGTCGTGCGCACCAGCACCCTGGGCGAGACCATCAATGCCCTGCGCCGCTACGAGCTGGATGTCTTTCTGGTGGCGGACGATCCCCAGCAGAAGGCCCGCTATCGCGACGAGAGCGAGAAGAGCCTGCGGGACGCCGCGCAGCAGATAGCGGCCCACGATGCCACCATCTGGGCGGAAGATCTGGAGGAGCGGCGCACCTTCGACATCGTCAAGGTGGACTGGGAGAAGTACGTCGCCCTGCACCAGCGCATCCGTCAGATGCAGGACGCAGGCCAGATGGCCGAGGCCCAGCACCTCTTCATGGCCGAGGGGGTGACCCTCTACACCAACCTGAGCAAGTCGGTGGGGGATCTCATCCGCATCAATCACGGCTACTCCGTCAGCTCCCGTGCCGAGGTGGTCGCCGCCTTCGACAGCGCCAAGCAGAGCGTCACCCTGGCCCTGATCATCGGCCTGGCGCTGGTGATCGCCCTCTCCGTGGTACTGACCCGCCAGATCCGCGACCCGCTCATCATGCTGGCCCGCCAGGCCCAGCGCATCGCGAGCGGCGATCTCGGCAAGGGGGAGCTGCAGGAGTGGATCCGTGGCAACCGCTTCAACCGCGACGAGCTGGGTCAGCTGGGCTCGGCCATCGACCGGATGCAGGAGGCGCTGGCTAGCCTGGTGAGCGAGATCGCGGGCTCGGTGAGCCAGCTCAGCAGCGCGGTGGAGGAGGTGAGCGCCATCTCCGAGCAGTCCGCCAAGGGCATGGCCAGCCAGCAGAGCGAGGTCTCCCAGGTGGCCACCGCCATGAACGAGATGCAGTCCACCGTCAATGAGGTGGCCCGCAACACCACGGACGCCATGGGCGCGGCCAAGCAGGCTTCCCGCACCTCGGCCCAGGGCAACGAGGTGGTGCGTGGCGCCATCGGCAGCATAGAGCAGGTCTCCCGCCAGATAGAGCAGGCGGGGGCCGTGGTGCAGCAACTGGAGACCGACAGCGCCAGCATCAGCATGGTGCTTGACGTCATTCGCGGCATCGCCGAGCAGACCAATCTGCTGGCCCTCAACGCGGCCATCGAGGCGGCCCGGGCTGGCGAGCAGGGGCGCGGTTTTGCGGTCGTCGCGGACGAGGTGCGCAGTCTGGCCCAGCGTACCCAGGCGTCCACCGCCGAGATCAGCAAGATGATCGAGGTGCTGCAGGAGCGCACCGCCGAGGCGGGCAACGCCATGCAGCTGAGCCGCCAGCAGATGCAGGAGAGCGTCGAGCTGGCCCGGGAGGCGGGGGGCAGCATCGACAGCATCAACGGTGCCGTCACCCAGATCACCGACATGAACACCCTGATCGCCACCGCCACCGAGCAGCAGAACGCGGTCACCGAGGAGCTCAACCGCAGCATCGTCAATATCCATGCCGCCGCCGACGAGAACGCTCTGGGGGCACAGCAGACCGCCCAAGCCTGCGTCGAGCTGAGCAAGCTGGCCACCTCGCTGCACCATATGACCCAGCGTTTTACCCTGTAAGCCTTGTTCGGCAGATAGCAGAAGGCCCCGCCAATTGGCGGGGCCTTGTCGTTTCTGGCTGGACCTGGGCGCCGTCAGCTCAGCCCCCACTGTCTCACCGCCGTCGTCGATATGGCGGCTGGGGAGGGCAGGCTGCCAACCGGCGCTTCAGCTCAGGCCGACTATCTCACCGTCGTCGTCGATATCGATATGACAGTAGGCCGGCAGGCTGCCCAGGCCCGGCATGGTCATGACGGGGCCCGCCAGGGCATAGACGAAGCCGGCGCCGGCGCAGAGCCGCACCTCCTCGACGGGCACCTCGAAGTCAGTCGGCACGCCTTTCCTGGCGGGGTCGTGGCTGATGGAGAGCGGCGTCTTGGCCACGCAGACCGGCAGGTGATCCCAGCCATCGGCCGAGAGACTGGCCAACTGCCGGCGCGCCTTGTCCGACAGTTGCACGCCGCGCCCGCCGTAACCGCACTCCACCAGGGTGGCGAGCTTGGCGGCGAGACTCGCCTCGTCGGGGTAGAGCAGTCTGACCTCACTCGGCTGCTCGCAGGCCGTCACCACGGCGCGGGCCAGATCCGCGGCGCCCGCCCCCCCTTGGGTGAACGCCTGGGAGAGGGCGACGTCGCAGGCCCCGGCGCGGCGCGCCTCCTCTGCCAGCAGGGCCAGTTCGGCGTCGCTGTCGCTCGGGAAGCGGTTGATGGCCACCACCACGGGCACCCCGTAACGGCGGGCGTTCTGGATGTGCCAGGCGAGGTTGGCACAGCCCGCTTTCAGGGTGGGCAGATCTTCCCCCTGCAGGCTGGCTGGCAGCGGCTGGCCCGGGCGGATGTCAAGCAGGCCGCTGTTGGCCTTGAGGCCGCGCACCGTGGCCACCAGCACCACGCAGGCGGGGGCGAGGCCGGACTGGCGATACTTGATGTTGAAGAACTTCTCCAGCCCCATGTCGGAGCCGAACCCCGCCTCGGTCACCACATAGTCGGCCAGGCCCAGGGCCATGCGATCGGCGATGACGGAGGAGTTGCCGTGGGCGATGTTGGCAAAGGGGCCGGCGTGGACCAGCACCGGGGTCTGCTCCGTGGTCTGCATCAGGGTGGGTTGCAGGGCGTCTTTGAGCAGCACCGTCATGGCCCCCGCCACTTCCAGCTGCTCGGCAGTCACGGGTTGGCCGCGAAGGTCGAGGGCGAGCTGGATGCGGCCGATGCGCGCGCGCAAGTCCTTGAGATCGCTCGCCAGGGCCAGAATGGCCATCAGCTCGGAGGCTGCGGTGATGACGAAGCGATCGGGGCGCTCGACACCGTCGGCGACGCCCCCCTGACCGAGGGTGAGGTGGCGCAGGGCCCTGTCATTCATGTCCAGGGCGCGCGGCCAGAGGATGTTGGCCGGGTCGATATCTAGGCGCGCCAGCCCGGTGTTGGGGGTGAACGCCTCCCCGAGTTTCTGCTCGTGGAACAGGCGGGCATCGAGGGCGGCTGCGGCCAGGTTGTGGGCGGCGGTGAGGGCGTGAAAATCCCCGGTGAGGTGGAGGTTCATCTCCTCCATCGGCACCACCTGGGCCATGCCACCCCCGGCGGCGCCCCCCTTGACCCCGAACACGGGGCCGAGGCTCGGCTGGCGTATGGTGGCGATGCCGGCCTGGCCGATGTGGTTGAGCCCCATGGAGAGGCCGATCGTGGTGACCGTCTTGCCCTCCCCAAGGGGGGTGGGCGTGATGGCGCTCACCAGCACCAGCTTGCCGGGCTCGCGGGCGGGGGCGTGATCGAGCAGCGCGAGGTCGAGTTTGCCCTTGTAATGGCCGTGGGGGTGGAGATGGGCGGCCGCTATGCCGAGCTGTGCTGCCACCTCGGCGATGGGCAGGCGGGGGGACTGGCGGGAGATCTCGATATCGCTTAGCATCAGCACCTCGTTGGCATGTCGGGTCAAAGATGCGGCGAAGTCTAGAGGAATCAACAGGGTAATCCAATGAGCAATACTATTTTATCCGGCAGTCGTGAGCCCCATCAAAGCCCCATCCTGCTGGATCTCAACGCCCTCTATCACCCGCCCAAACGGCCGCTCACTGCCCTTGGCATCGTCAGCGCCTTCATCCCGCTGTTCGGCTACGGCTGGCAGGCGATGACCCAGGATCCCGAGACCCATTTTCGCCACGAGCTGGGCAGGCGCATCAACAGGCACAGGAGCGACGAGGCAAACCTCGCCCTGATCCTGCAACTGGCAGCCATGCTCGACTGCCACTGCCTGCACATCACACTGCCCTACGCCCTCGACGAGGCGCAACTCGCCGCCTTGCAACGGCGGCTGCCGCGCTGGCAGCTGACGATGACCGAACTCCTGCTGGTGGCCGAGCTGATGCCCACTCCCTGAGCCCGGGCTCAGGTCTCCCTGTCCCAGTAGTGGGGCGCCAGGTAGCGCTCCTGCACGAACTCGATGAAGCAGCGCACCTTGGCCGAGACGAAGCGGCGGTGCGGATAGAGGGCGTAGAGCCCCACCTGCCCCTTCTCCCACTCCGGTAGCAGGGGCACCAGCGCCCCCGAGCGCAGCGCGTCACCGACGATGAAGGTGGGCTGCAGTATGATGCCCTGGTGGTCGCAGGCGGCCCGGGTCAGGGCCACCCCGTTGTTGGCGCGAAGGGGCCCCTGGGGGCGAATGCTCTGTTGCTCCCCATCCCGTTTGAAGACCCAGTCCGGCTGGGTCAGGGTGTAGATGAGGCAGTCGTGCTGTTTGAGATCCTCCGGGGTCCTGGGGGTGCCCCGGCGGGCCAGGTAGTCTGGGCTGGCGCACACCACCATCTTCATCATGGCGAGCGGCTTGGCCACCAGGGAGGAGTCCGGCAGGTTGCCGATGCGCAGGGCCAGATCGAACCCCTCCTCCACCAGGGCCACCCGCCGGTCGCTGTACTCTATCTCCAGCTTGAGCTCGGGGAAGCGCTCACGAAACAGCGGCAGGGCGGGGGAGAGGTGCAGGTAGCCGAAGTCCATGGGCACCGACAGCTTGAGGGTGCCCTGGGGCTGCTGGTTGTTGTGGGTGAGCTGGCTGTGGGTCTCCTCGAGCTCCGCCAGCAGGACCAGGGAGCGCTGATAGTAGAACTGGCCCGCCTCTGTGGGGTTGACCTGGCGGGTGGTGCGCGACAGCAGCCGGGTCGACAGCGACTCCTCGAGCTGCTGCATCAGCTTGGACGTCATGGCGACCGAGATCCCGAGCTGGTGGGCGGCCTTGGTAAAGCTCTGGCACTCCACCACCTTGATGAAGGTGCGCATGGCGGCTATCTGATCCATATTCCACTCTCAGTTGATAATTATTTTAATAAATCGATGATTATCTATTGCTACGAGGAGGTTAGCATTTTGGACACAGATGTGAACCCCCAATGAAGGAACGATCGGAATGAAAATGACCAAGGCCCTGCTGGCCTCCTGCCTGTTTATGGCGGCTCCCCTGATGGCGGCCGATTACGATGTCGACGCGGCCCACACCACAGTCCAGTTCAAGGTGGGCCACCTCGGCTTCTCCGAGCTGGTCGGCCGGTTCAACACCTTCAGCGGCACCTTCAGCATGGACGACGCCAACCCGGCGGCGGCCAAGGCGAGCTTCGAGATCGACGCCGCCAGCGTGGACTCCAACCACGAGGCCCGCGACAAGCACCTGCGCAGCCCCGACTTCCTGGACGTGAAGCAGTACCCCAAGATGACCTTCGTCAGCACCGGCTATGAAGGCACCAAGGAGAAGGGCGTGCTCAAGGGCACCCTGACCCTGCACGGCGTCGCCAGGGAAGTGGCCTTCGATCTGGTCCACATCGGCGAAGGCAAGGATCCCTGGGGTGGCTACCGCAGCGGCTTCAACGCCACCACCACCATCAAGCGCAGCGACTTTGGCGTGAACTACATGGTGCCGAACATCCCGGACGAGATGAACATCAGCCTGTTCGTCGAAGGCGTGCGCAAGTAATGGGCGCAGCGCTCTTGCTACAAACCCTGGCGGCCCCCTTGGGGGCCGCCTTGCTGTCGTGGCGCTGGCCGCGGCTGGGGTATCCGGGGGGCGCCCTGGCGCTCTGGCTGGTGGGCTGCCTGCTGGGCGGCGCCTATGGGTTACCGGTCAAGGCGTGGCAGTGGCTGCCGCTGTGCCTGCTGGTGCCCGCCCTGGCACAGTTGGTCGACAAGGGGGTCGCCCTGGTGCTGTTCGCCCTGCTCGGCGCCCTGGTGTGGTGGCAGGGGTTGGCCTCGGTGCTCGCCACAGAGCCGCGCATCTGGCTGGCCCTGCTGCCCGCCGTCGCCTGGTACGGCTGGACGGGCTGGCGCGGTGACAGCGAGGAGGGGCTCGGCTTCGCCCTCGCCTTCATCTGGCTGGCGCTGGTCATCGGCATCGACGGCAGCCTGCTGATCGCCCAGCTGGCGGGCGCCCTGGCCGCCTTCGCCGGGTTCCGCGCCCTGCTCGGCGCCTTTGCGGGGGTCAAGGTGGCCCCGGCCGCCCTGGGGCTGGCGCTCGCCTTCGTGCAGATGCTGGCCTGGCAATACGTGGAAGTGCCGCTCTTGGTGCTGCTGCCGGTCTGGTTGCTGCCACTCCTTGAGTGGATCCTGCGCAAGCGCCCCGGATTGTCCCGTTGGGGTCTGCTGATCCTGGTGGGGGTGATCGGTGCCGGTGTGAGTCTGTGGTGGGTGTGGCCCCAGGCGTCACTTTACTGATTTCTGCATGAAAAACAGGCTATTAC
This sequence comes from Aeromonas sp. XH, assembly GCF_033348475.1. Lineage (NCBI taxonomy): Bacteria > Pseudomonadati > Pseudomonadota > Gammaproteobacteria > Aeromonadales > Aeromonadaceae > Aeromonas > Aeromonas sp. XH. The sequence goes on from NZ_CP137630.1 coordinate 1,414,314, forward strand.
CTTAGAAATTGATGGGCTTGTCAAAGTCTGCACAGATAAAGATTGAGACCCATGGTGCTTTCGGATAAAAAGGATTTTCAATTATCTGGACACACACAGAACCCGGCTATGCCGGGTTCTGTTTGCCTGCTTTCTCGCGGCACGCTAAGGAGGCCACAGTTGCGCAGTCAGGGATCTGAGCATCTGTTTTTTCGCCATTTCACCGAGCAGGGACGCCTCGGGGATCTCTGCATCCTGCTGGTGACCCATCTGCTGCCCGACCGGCCCCACTTCATCCAGGTGCTCGATGGGGTGGGGCGCGTCGGCGCCATCCTGCCCAAACCCAAGTCCGTCCACGGGCCGACCCTGGCCTGGGCCCAGCAGCACTATCCCGTGCTGCCCCTCAATCGCCACTGGACCTCGGATCCCGAAGGGGTCATAGCCCAGATTGCCCCCCTGGTGCGGGAGCATGAGCGGCTCATCATCCTCGACATCGGCGGCTATTTTGCCAAGAGCCAGGCGGTCCTCGCCGAGCACTTCGGCGCGCGCTTTCTCGGGGTGGTGGAGATGACGGAGAACGGCCATCAGCGCTACGAGCAGGAGCACCTGGCCGCCCCCGTCATCTCGGTGGCCCGCAGCCCCCTCAAGCAGGCGGAGGACATCCAGATCGGCCTGAGCGTGGTCTACTCCGCCGAGTCCCTGGCGCGCACCCTGAGGCGCACCTTCAACGTCTGCCAGGCCGCCCTGTTCGGCTATGGCAAGGTGGGGCGCAGCATCGCCCGCGAACTGCGCTGCCGCAACCTGCATCTGGAGCTGGTGGAGACGGACGCCCTGCGCCAGGTGGAGGCGCTCTCCCACGGCTTCAAGCTGGTGAACAAGGCAGAGGCCCTGGGGCGGGCCGAGCTGGTGATCTGCTGCACCGGCAACGGGGCGCTGGACATTGCCGACTTGCAGGCCCTGCGCCCCGGCGCCATGGTGGCGTCGGTCACTTCCGCCGACGACGAGTTCGCGTTCTGCCTCTCCCAGCTGCCCTGGCCGAGCGAGGAGGTGTGCCCTCACGTGCTGGCCCTCAGCCGCCCGGACGGCAGCACCATCTTCCTGCTCAACCGGGGGGAGGCGGTCAACTTCGTCCACGGCGCCGTCATCGGCGAATACGTCTACCTGGTGCTGGCGGAGATCATCGAGGGGGTGCACCAGCTGGCCAGGCAGGCATCGGCCTCCGGCCTGCACGAACTGCCCCAGGCCACCATGCAGCGCATCGCCCGCCACTGGTTAACCGATTTTCACGGAGTCACCCCATGACAGAGACACAAACCCAGATGAACAAGCCGCGGATCGAGATCCGCTACTGCACCCTCTGCCGCTGGATGCTGCGGGCCGCCTGGCTCGCCCAGGAGCTGCTCTCCACCTTCGACGGCGAGCTCGGCGAGGTAGCGCTGGTGCCCGCCAGCAAGGGGGAGTTCCGCATCCTGGTGGACGGGGTGCAGGTGTGGGATCGGGTGGCCGACGAGGGCTTCCCCGAGGCCAAGGAGATCAAGCAGCGGGTGCGGGACCTCATCGCCCCGGAGCGGGATCTCGGCCACGCGGATCGCAAGCCTGCAACCGAATAAGGCGTGAAGATGACAGAGAAGAGGGAGGCATCAGCCTCCCTCTTCTTTTTGCGGTGATTTAGGCCCCCGCGTCCGTCTGGACGGGGACACCGATATAGCGCGCCCGCTTGTGGGGCTTGATGCGGCTCACGTCCACCCACACCAGGCCGTCGATACAGTGGTTGAAGTCCGGGTCGATGCCAAAATCCATGAACTGCACGCCCCCCGGCTCGCACAGCTCGGCGTACTGCTTGTAGAGGGTGGGGATGGCGCAGCCCAGGTGGTCGAGCCCCGCCTTGAGCGCCTTGAGATCGGTCCCGTAGTCGCGCCCCTCGAACAGGGGCGGCGTCTCGGGATAGGGGCGGCGTGACGGGGCGAGCGCCAGCTCGGGGGCAAAGTGCTGGCGGTAGAAGCCCACCAGCAGATCCTTGGCCGCCGGCGGCAGGCTGCCGGAGAGGCTCACGGGCCCGAACAGGTAGCGGTACTGGGGGTAGCGGGCCAGATAGGCGCCGATGCCGAACCAGAGGTAGTCCAGCCCCCGCTTGCCCCAGTAGGCGGGCTGGATGAAGCTGCGACCGAGCTCGATGGCCTGTTCCAGCCTCGGCAGCAGCTTATCTTCAAAGCCGAACAGGGTGTGGCTGTAGAGGCCATCCAGCCCCTGGCTCGCCAGCCGCTCGGCCACCGGGGCGAAGCGGTAGGCACCCACTATCTCGAGGCGGGCCGGATCCCAGAGGATCAGGTGGTGATAGTCGTCGTCGAAGGCGTCGAGATCCCGCCGCCTGCCGGAGCCTTCCCCCACGGCGCGAAAGGCGATCTCCCGCAGCCGCCCCAGCTCGCGCAGGATCACCGAGTGGCTCTGCTCGTGGCGGCGATAGAGCAGGATGCGCTGGCCATCCGGGGTCTGGCCGAGCGGCTCGCACCCGTCGACGGCCTGTTTCAGCAGACGGCGATCCTCCGGCAGGGCGATGGGGGCCTCGGTCTGCAGCCGCCCCTTCTTCCCCTTCCCGAGGCGATAGAGGTGGCTGCGCACCAGGGCGGCGGCGGTCTTGGGGGCGAGATCCCCGAGGCTCTGGGGCGGGATGCGCTCCCCCAGGGTGAGGGTGAGGCGGCGCCCCTGCTGGCGAAACAGCTGCTTGACCAGCAGCAGGCCCGCCCAGTCGTTGTTGAGCCAGGCGGCGAGGTAGAAGGAGAGGCCGTTGCGCCCGTCCAGGTGCACCGGCACCAGGGGCGTGCGGGTGCGCCTGGCCAGCTTGATGAAGCCGCTCTGCCAGGGGCCGTCCTTCACCCCCTTGGGGCCGAGGCGCGACACCTCGCCGGCGGGGAAGATGATGAGGGCCCCCTCCTCGGCCAGGTGATCCCCCATGGCCAGGATGGCGCGTCTGTCCGTCTTGCCCCCTAGGTTGTCCACTGGCAGCAGCAGGGGCCGCAGGGGGGCGAGCTGGGCCAATATCTGGTTGGCCACTATCTTGACGTCCGGGCGAATGCGCCCGAGCAGGCGCAGCAGGGCCAGCCCGTCCAAAGAGCCGATGGGGTGGTTCGCGACCAGGATGACCCGGCCGCTGGCGGGAATGTTCTCGAGCTGCGCCTCGCTCACCCGGCAGTCGAAGTCGAGCTCGGTGAGCGCCTGCTCGACGAAGTCGAGGCCGCGCAGGTGGGGATGGCGCTCGGCGAAGCGGGTGAAGGCCTCCTCGTGCAGCAGCCAGCGCAGCCCCTGCCGGAGCAGGGGACGGATGAGGGGTTGGCCGGCGAGGCGGGGCAGATGCTGCCCCAGCAGGGTATCGACGTCGAACATGGGCAAGGCTCCGCTGAACTTTGCTCAAGCTTCTCCCCCCTGCGTTCCCGCCGTGTGGCAGCGCCGTGACGGTTTGATGACGGGGCGAACCCCGTCCTCAATCCCCTACTCTGCCCGCCAGGCCGAGGTGAGGCGCACCAGCGCTACCAGGGTGGCGACCGCCTTCTCCATGGATTGCAGCGGGATGAACTCGTGCTTGCCGTGGAAGTTGTGGCCCCCGGTGAACAGGTTGGGGCAGGGCAGTCCCATAAAGGAGAGGCGGGCGCCGTCGGTGCCGCCGCGAATGGGCTTGATCTTGGGCACCACGTCGGCGGCCTCCATGGCGGCCCTCGCCAGCTCGATGATGTGCATGTGAGGCACCACCTGGCTGCGCATGTTGCGGTAGTTGTCCTCTATCTCCAGCGTGATGCGGGCCTTGGGATTGTCCAGCTGCAGGGAGGTGACCCGCTCCTTGAGCTGGGCCTTGCGGGCGGCGAAGCGGTCGTCGTCGAAGTCGCGGATGAGGTAGTGCAGGGTGGTCTCCTCCACGGTGCCTTCCATCCGGGCCAGGTGGAAGAAGCCTTCGTACCCTTCCGTGCACTCCGGGGTCTGCTCGGGGGGCATCTCGGCGTGGAAGCGGGCGGCCAGGGTCTGGCTGTTGATCATGCTGCCCTTGGCGGTGCCGGGGTGGACGTTGTTGCCTGTGATGCGTACCGTGGCGCTGGCGGCGTTGAAGTTCTCGTATTCCAGCTCCCCCAGCTCACCCCCATCGACAGTATAAGCCCATTTGGCCGGGAATCTGTCCAGAGGGAACAGATCGGCGCCGCGGCCTATCTCCTCGTCCGGGGTGAAACCTATCCAGAGATCGCCGCGGGGGATCTCCGGGTGGGCCTGCAGGTATTCGACGGCGGTGAGGATCTCGGCGATACCTGCCTTGTCGTCGGCCCCGAGCAGGGTGGTGCCGTCCGTGGTGATGAGATCCTGGCCCAGGTAGTTCTTGAGGAAGCGGTACTGGCGGATGGCCAGCACCTCGTCCCCCTTGCCAAGGCAGATGTCGCCCCCCTGGTAGTTCTCGACAATCTGGGGCACCACCCGCCCGGCCTCGTAGTCGGCGGTGTCCATGTGGGCAATCAGGCCGATGGCCGGCGCATCCGGCTGGTTGCCAGGCAGGCAGGCGGTGAGGTAGCCGTGCTCGTCCAGGGTGACGTGCGCCAGCCCCAGTCCTGTCATCTCGTCGAAGAGGGCGCGGGCGAAGACGAGCTGCCCCTCGCTGCTCGGGCAGGCGGGATTGGTGGCGTCGGAGCGGGTATGGAAGGTCAGGTAGTGGAGAAAGCGCGAAAGCAGGGTGTTCATGGACAAGCCTCGGGTCACGGAAGAGGTGCCATTGTGGCCAAGACGGCCCGCGCGCTTATTGCGTCAGCGCAGTTTTTGATGGATTTGTCGGGAGCGGGGTGACGCGGGTGGCTGAGTGGCGGCCGTTCTTGCGGGATAAATATGAATAAAAATTCCAAATAAAAAACTGATTAAGCATATGCGAAAAGACTGAAATTCATCCCGGCCCAGCACTGGCAAGGGGTGGGGGAAAATGGCCGGATCACCCGTTATTTTCAGGGTTGTTCCAGACCGGGCTCATCCCCCGCCATCCCAGAGCCCGCCTCGCTGGCAGCAAGATTTGCCCCCTCGATGAAAACCCGTTTTTTAACGCGATTTTTTATTGTCACTGGCGCCGGTAAGTGTGTACACTCCGCGCCGATCCGAGGGCAACCCTGAGCAGGCAGAGGCCGCCAGACACCCACAGGATCATACGCCTATAGGGCGAGGCACGCAGAAACGACAGACACTGCTGGGGAATGGTTTCTTTAATACCGGTTAGGCTCCGGTATCAGGGAGAACAACGGACTCTCATCTTTCAGCTGACCGAGTGAGCCAGCGGCTCATCATCTTCCCTTGTCATGGGTGGTCACTGGCGTTGAGCTGGCTGTGGCGGTTGTCGTCCATCAACACGCATGCGTGCTGAGGCCTTCCCTTCTCTTCCTTGAAACCCTCTCCTGTCCGTCGGGATCGCGGCCGAATGATGAACAAACGGCGTGGCTGATGCCGGTTGTCATCAAAGTACCGCGGCGCTCCGTTAAGGTGGCACCGCATACCGTTGAGCTTGATGTAAAGCCACCAGCCCCACATCAAGACTCGTTACTTCCCAAGATCCACCAGGCAGCCTTGGCTTGCCGCGATGTGCAACAGACGAACCGGGGTGGCCAGGCCACGGCGAGGCAACAGGCCCGCCAGGCGTGCCGCCATGCACCGGATCAGCAGGCCGCCTTGACGCGCCGCCCGTTGCCGTCGATGGTCTGGATGTGATTGAGGGTAACGAAGGCGGCCCACGGCCGCTCATTTGCGAGGCATAGCCCATGACTAACTGGTCCAGCAAGGACTCCTTGAAGGTCTACAACGTTCCCTACTGGGGTGCGGGTTTTTTCAATATCAATGACGCCGGTCATGTGACCGTCTCCCCCGACAAGTCTCGCCCCGAGGCGCAGATCGTGCTGTCCGAGGCCATCGAGCAACTGCGCCAGTCCGGGCTGACCACGCCGGTGTTGCTGCGTTTCCCCGACATCCTCAAGAGCCGGGTCGATGCGCTGTTCAACGCCTTCGGTCAGGCCATCGAGAAGTCAGGCTATCAAGGGGACTACCTGTGCGTTTACCCCATCAAGGTGAACCAGCAGCGTCGCGTCATCGAGACCATCAGTCAGTCCTACAGCGACAAGCCCCGGCTTGGGCTGGAAGCGGGCTCCAAGCCCGAGCTGCTGGCCGTGCTGTCCCATCACCATGCCCAGGGCTCGGTCATCGTCTGCAACGGTTACAAGGACCGCGAATACATCCGCCACGCCCTCCTGGGCAACCTGATGGGCCACAAGGTCTACATAGTGGTGGAAAAACCCTCCGAGTTGGAGATGGTGCTGGACGAGTCGGCTCGCCTCAACATCAAGCCCAACATCGGGGTGCGTGCCCGCCTCGCCTCCACCGGCTCCGGCATGTGGGAATCGAGCGGCGGCGCCATGTCCAAGTTCGGCCTCTCCGCCTCCCAGATCCTGGCGCTGGTGGAGCGTCTGCGCAACCTCGGCAAGTTGGACTGCCTGCAGCTGCTGCACTTCCACCTGGGCTCCCAGATCGCCAACATCCGCGACATCCAGGGCGGCATCCGCGAGTGTGGCCGCTTCTACGCCGAGCTGTGCCGTCTGGGCGCCAATGTCGAGGTGGTGGACGTGGGCGGCGGCCTCGGCGTGGACTATGAGGGCACCCGCTCCCAGAGCCACTGCTCCGCCAACTACAGCCTCTCCGAGTACGCCAACAACGTGGTGTGGGGCATAGGCGACGTGTGCCGCGAGTTCGACCTGCCGCACCCCACCATCATCAGCGAGTCCGGCCGTGCCCTGACCGCCCACCACGCCGTGCTGGTCACCAACATCATCGGTGCCGAAGGGGTGGAGGTGAACGACATCAGCGCGCCGGACGAAGACGCGCCCACCATCTTGCAGAACATGTGGAAAGGCTGGCTGGACCTGCGCGGGGAAGACCCGTCCCTGCTGGAGATCTTCCACGACTCGATGGCGGATCTGGCGGACGTCAACACCCAGTACACCATGGGGCTGTTGAACCTGGAGCAGCGCGCCTGGGCCGAGATGCTGCACCAGAACACCTGCCTGGCGCTCAAGGAGCTGCTCAACCCGGTCAACCGCAACCACCGCGCCCTGGCCGACGAGCTCTCCGAGAAGCTGGCGGACAAGTGCTTCGCGAACTTCTCCCTGTTCCAGTCCCTGCCGGATGCTTGGGGCATCGGCCAGGTGTTCCCGGTGATGCCGCTCGCCGGCCTCGAGCGTCCGCTCACCCGCCGCGGCATCCTGATGGACATCACCTGCGACTCCGACGGTCAGGTGGAGCACTATGTGGACGGCCTCGGCGTCGAGAAGACCCTGCCGATGCCGGAGTACGGTGCGAACGAAGAGTGCCACGTCGGCTTCTTCCTGGTGGGCGCCTATCAGGAGATCCTCGGCGATCTGCACAACCTGTTCGGTGACACCCACTGCGCGGAAGTGTGGCTGGACGAGGAGGGCAAGATGGACATCCGCAACGTGGTGCGCGGCGATACCGTCGACCAGCTGCTGCGTTACGTCAACATAGACCCGTCCGTCATCCGCGAGAACTACCAGCAGATCGTCTCCCACCCGGCGCTGGACGATGCGACCCGCAAGGCCCTGCTCGAAGAGCTGGAGCTGGGGTTGCAAGGCTACGCCTACCTGGAAGACGAATAAGCCCAGGCTTGTTCGCCCCGTCGCTGACAGCAAAAAGACGGAAATGCAAAACGGCGCCTTCGGGCGCCGTTTTTGTTGGCCGCGGGCTAGCCCCATGGAGGTGGTTTGCGGTACGAGCGGCACCCATGATCCCGAAAGAGGGCCAGGCTCGTGCGCCCCCTTGATCCGAATCAAGTTTGGATCCGGCCGGTTACCTTAGGGTCGACCAGGATGTTGGTGGTATGTAACAGAAGGAGAGGTGTATGGAACTCAAAAGGGACCCGAGATGCTATACCGACGTCTGTATCGACGGTAAGTGGTATCACTACGATCACTGCAGTACCCAGGTTTATATGCTGATGGGCGGGGCGGCACCTAGCCTGCAGCTCGCCTATGAACCGGCCAGCGAAGAGGAGCTGATCGCCATGCTCCGGCAACTTGCCTGCGGCTGAGTTGTGCAAGGCCATCGGCACAGTGCCGATGGCCTTGGTGCTGCCGATTCAGTGATGGCCCTTGCGGCCAAACAGCTTCCTGGCCATCTCCTGCATAAACACCGCCAACCCGTAGCTGGCGTCCGACTTGCCCACCTCGTCCGCCACATAGAGGAAGTCGGACTTGTATTTTTCCACCGCCTCCCGGGGGCTGGTGGCATCGATGAAGTCCTCCTGCACCTCGAATCCTTGTGCCAGCAGCTCAGCCTTCTCCGTCAGAAAGCTGGGGGAGGCCATGTCGACATAGGTGTACTGCTGCCGGTTGGAGGCCGGAATGCTGAAAAACTGGTATCTGGCCATCTGTGCTCCTCGCCTGTGCGGCGTTGTCGATCGGATAGGTGCTGGTCGAACTGTCTCTGCTTGCCTCAATACAGGGGCAAAAGGGGGCATTCGAGTCTTTCGTGGGGCAGCCTATCCCGAGTCAGCGAGAGACGCAATCGGGAATTTTTCCGGGGTATGGCAGGAGCCGGACATGGCAGGGCGCAAGGGATAGCCCCATGTTCGGGAGATTGTGCGCCCGTGTCAGGCGGACTCGGCGAGCACGCCGTCCTGGGGCCGTTCACCGCAGTGGGCCAGCAGTTGGTCCCCTGCCATGGGGCGCCCGAGCAGATAGCCCTGCAGGGTGTCGCAGCCCAGCTCGGTCAGCAGGGTGCGCTGGGCCTGGGTCTCCACCCCTTCGGCCACGATGCGCATGCCCAGGGCCTGACCCAGGGCGACGATGGCGGCGATGATGGTGGCATCGTCTCCCCCCTGCACCAGTGTAGTGACGAAGCCCCTGTCTATCTTGAGCTCGTTGGCGGGGAAGCGCTTGAGGTAGAGCAGGCTGGAGTAGCCGGTGCCGAAGTCGTCGATGGAGATGCCAAGCCCGAGCTCGGCCAGGCGATTGAGGATGGTCAGGCTCTCCTCGGCGTTCTCCATGGCGGTGGATTCGGTGATCTCCAGGGTCAGGTGACGGGCCTCGAGCCGGTGACGGGAGAGCGCCGCCTGCACCTCCTCCAGCAGGCCGGGGCTGGCCAGCTGTATGGTGGAGAGGTTGACCGCCACGCTCCAGTCGTGGTGCCCCGCCGCCCGCCAGCGGCTCATCTGGCGGCAGGCCTCGTCGAGCACCCAGTTGCCGATGGGGATGATGAGGCGGCTCTTCTCCGCCAGGGGCAGGAAGCGGGCGGGGGAGATGGCACCATGCACCGGGTGCTGCCAGCGCAGCAGCGCCTCGGCGCCGACCACCTGGCCGCCGCGGGCCGCGTATTTGGGCTGATAGTGCAGGGCCAGCTCCCCCCGCTCCAGGGCGTGTTGCAGCTCCCTTTGCAGCAGGAACTGCTGGTGGGCGTTGGCGTTCATGGCGCTGTCGAAGAAGTAGTAGTCGTTGCGCCCCCGCTCCTTGGCGTAGTACATGGCGGCGTCGGCGTTGAGGGTCAGCTCGTGCAGGCTGGTGCCGTCCTGGGGATAGACGGCGATGCCGATGCTGGCGGTGATGTGCAGGCTGTGATGTTCCCACTCGTAGGGCTGCGCCAGGGCGGCCAGCAGCCGCTCGACGAAGGCCGTGGTCTGGCCCAGATCCCCCGGCGCCAGGGCCAGCACGAACTCGTCCCCCCCGAAGCGCGAGGCGGTGTCGCTCCCGCCGAGCAGCCCGCTGATCCGCTCGGCGACCTCGACCAGCAGCAGATCCCCGGTATGGTGGCCGTGGGCGTCGTTGATGATCTTGAAGCCGTCGAGATCGAGAAACAGCAGGGAGAAGCTGCGCTGGCTGTGCTGGCACTCCTGGATGCGCTGCTCCAGCCGGTCGGCGAACAGCAGCCGGTTGGGCAGCCGGGTCAGGCTGTCGTGGAGCGCCAGCTTGAGCAGCTCGTCATGGGCCTGGTGCAATGAGGTCGAGAGGCGCGCGGCGTGGGCGTCCAGCATGGAGAGCACCAGGGCGATGGCGAACACCGCCAGGGTCACTATGATGACCACGGTCGCCAGCCACTGGGTATTGAGCCCGGTATAGAGGGCGCCGCACAGGCTGCCCTCGGGAAACTGGGCCGCCGCCATGCCGGTGTAGTGCATGCCGATGATGGCGCCCCCCATGACGAGGGAGGCGACGGCCTTGCTGAAGAAGGCGCGCGGCGAGCTGTTGCGCAGGCGAAACGCTATCCAGAGCGCGGCGCCGGAGGCGAGCACGGCGATAAGGATGGAGAGGATGAAGAACCCGGCCTGATAATGGATGCCGGGCTCTATCTTCATGGCGGCCATGCCGATGTAGTGCATGGTGGCGATGCCGGCCCCCATCAGCAGGGCCCCGAACACGACCTGATGCCAGGGAAGCCGGGGGCGGCTCACCAGCCAGAGCGCAAAGGCCGACGAGCCGATGGCCGCCACCAGGGAGAGGCCGGTGAGGGTCAGATCGTAACCCAGCGCGATGGGCAGGTTGAAGGCGAGCATGCCGATGAAGTGCATGGACCAGATGCCGAATCCCATGGCAAAGGCCCCCCCCGCGAGCCAGAAGGCGGCGGCCCGGCCCCGGCTCTGGCTCACCCGGCTCGTCATGTTCAGCGCAGTGTAGGAGGCGAGCACCGCCACCAGGATGGAGAAGAACACCAGATCCTGGCTGTAATAGCTGTCGAGCATGGGGTGGGTCGCGGTCACGTTCATCTACTCTGGGATGGACAACGGCCTGAGCCTTGGCCGGGGCGCGGGGGAAATCGGGGTGGGGATTGTACACCAGGCCCCCCCGGGATGAGCCAGAGATACGTACCGAAATGGCCCCAGGATCAGAGTAAAAATGCTGAAATCATCCCTTTCGAGCTAGCCCTTTCCGCTCCCTGTCAAAAGAGGGGTTCCAAATTTTCCCGCTTTAAATACAGGGGTATAGAAAATCTGGGGGACAGATCCGTTGAGAGTCTCTGCATATCCAATCCCGGAAAGTGACAATGCCAGAGGGGCTTGGTGGTGCTTGTGCACGAAGGTTTATCTGGGACTCTTGCCACACTGACGTGTTCACTATGACCATGGGGGAGACCAGGGTGCAACCCATGGTGTCAGGCCCCGTTTGCGCCTATGTCGGGCTCTTCTGTTATCATGCCCCTCCCGTTTTCGTTATCTCGTTGAACCTGCTGGAGAACCCATGTCTCGTACCCTCTACCTGCTGCGCCACGGCCAGACCCGTTACAACGCCGAATTGCGGCTGCAGGGGCGCTGCAACTCGGAGCTGACCCCCAGGGGAGAAGCCCAGGCCCTCGCCATGGGGAACCGGTTGAATGCATTGCTGGCAGAGCCCGCCAGCTGGACCCTCTATGCCAGCCCCCTCGGCCGGGCAAGGCAGACGGCGGAACTGGTGTGTCAGCGGCTTGGACTGGGGAGAGAGTGCATCATCTGGGACGAACGGCTGGTGGAGTTAGGGATGGGGGAGTGGGAGAGTCGCCGGGTCCCCGAACTGCTGGCGGCCCATCCCGAGCTCGATCTGGAGGAACCGGACTGGTATCTGCGGGCCCCGCATGGCGAGAGTTTTGAGAGCATTCAGCGCCGGGCCCGGCAATGGCTTGAGGACGAGCACATTGCCAAGCAGGCCATCGTGGTCTCCCACGGCCTGTTCGGCGCCATGCTGCGCGGCGCCTATGCGGATCTGGACTACACCACCACCTGGCTGCAGGAGCTGCCGCAGGATGCCTTCTTCAAGCTGAGCGGTGGCCGCATCGAGCGGATTGCCTGCTGACCACACGAAGGCGGCCCGCCCTGTGTGGGCCGCTTTGAGCGCGGAGCATTATTCTCTCTTCAGCCTGGGTAGCTTTCGATAGAGTGCATCGCGCTTTTCTACCTGGTTGGCGCCATAGTGAAGCGCGCGATGGCAGTTAGGGCAGAGCGCCACAGTGTTGCTGACGGTATCCGATCCCCCGTCTGCCAAGGTGCGCAGGTGATGTACCTCCAAGAAAGGCTCCCCGGTCGTCGTATAAAAGGGGGCTGGCTCCTCACAGCTTTCGCAGCGGGTTGCCGCCATCATCAGTACCCAGGCTTTTACCTTGGGATCTCGCACATAGCTGGGGGCGGCCCCATAGCGCGCCTGAGGCTCTTGCATGCCTGCCGGCATGGGGAGCCCTGGCTTGCTTTTGTAATGGCGGACTTGATGCTCAAAGGCGGCTTGACCAGTATAGGGTTGGCCATCTAGCTCACAGAGCAGGCGCTCTATGATAGGGGAATTCTGGGGCCCCACGTTTTTAGCCGGCTTTAAGCCAGAAACCCAGGTGCGGCCGAGCAAGGTGCAGATATAGGAGATGTTCTGCATCCGATATTCGAATGCCTTCTCGGTGCGGTCAAACTGGCTGGCGAGCGCGGCATAATAGTGCTTTTTGACGAAGGGAACGCCGTTTTGCTCCTTGGTGCGCATCTCCAAGTAGGCACTCACCGTTGCCCTTAGCTCTTCTTCCGTCCATGTCTCGCGCAAAGCGTGTGCCTACCCTCTGATAATCGGAGTGGATGAGAGCACGAGGGCTTCATCCGAGTGTGCCTCACATGGTGCACATCTTAATCCAATTGACACCTTTCACCATCGTTTTTACTACGATAACCTGTTCACCATCAACGAATTAGGTGATGCAATTCAGCAAGAATGCCTAGTGCTCCCCCGCTGAGTGCTAGCCGGGACGAGTTCTCTCAGCTCAACCACAGGGAGGTGGTGATGGATCCGATCTCTTATCTTTTTTCGGCTTATCTCAATCTGGTGCAGCAACAGGTGACGGATATCTATGGCACCGAGCTAAAAACGCTGGTAGTGCCCTATGAGGGAGAGCAGGTCCCCTTCTCTTTCCAGCTCTGGCAGATCAAACAGAACAGCGTCTGCCGTCCCTACGAGCAAGATGTGCGGCGTTTCAGTCAGTGCACGGTCAAGGCGCAGGCACTGTTTGGCAAACTGTGCGATGACCTGACACGGCAAGATGACAGCAGTTGGCAGCTTCCCAAGTACCGCACCATGTACTGCGCGGCGGCTGTCGGTTATCGCCCCATGATTGCGGAAATCACCGACGCCAAGCAAAACCCGGTGAAGCTCACGGAGCGGGCCTGTAATCAGGCTATTCTGGCTGCCATGGGCAGCGAAGACGAAGCCCTTCTGGCGCAGCGTGATAAGGCGTGCGCCGCCGTGCGCTGAGGTATTTCCCTAGTGAAAATAATTGGTTAGAAACACCCCTGTGCACCATTCCACAGTTTCCATTGTGGCGGGCGGCTATGATGGGGAGGCAATCACCACCACAGGGAGGAAGCATGATCAGCCATATCGACCATCTGGTATTGACGGTGAGCGACATCGAGCGGGCGGTGGCATTTTACAGCGGCGCCTTCAAGATGGAGCCCATCACCTTCGGCGCGGGGCGCCGGGCGCTGCGCTTTGGCAACCAGAAGATCAATCTGCAGTTGCTGGGGGAGGAGGTGCGCAACCGGGCGCAGGTGGGGTCGGGGGATCTCTGCCTCATCACCCGCTGGCCGCTGGATCAGGTGATGGCCCAGCTGGCGAGCCAGGGGGTCGAGATCCTGGAGGGGCCGGTGACGAAAAGCGGCGCCTGCGGCCCCATCGAGTCAGTCTATTGCCTGGACCCGGATCGGAACCTTATCGAGATCAGCCGCTATCGCTAAGCCTCGCCGCCCAGGGCGCATGTAAGAAGGGACAGGCCAGTGACGGCTGAGTGCCTGACTCAGGATCACAGCAGACAACAACGGCAGCCTCTGGCTGCCGTTGTTGCGTTGATGCCGGGTATGGCGAGAACTAGCAGACCCCTTGCGCCAGCATGGCGTCGGCCACCTTGACGAAGCCGGCGATATTGGCGCCGCTTTCGTAGTTCACATGGTCGTCATCCTGACCGTAACGGACACAGGTGGCGTGGATGCTGGTCATGATCCCCTTGAGGCGGGCGTCCACCTCCTCCCGGGTCCAGGAGAGGCGCTGGGCATTCTGGCTCATCTCGAGGCCCGAGGTGGCAACGCCCCCGGCGTTGGCCGCCTTGCCCGGGGCGAACAGCACCCGGGCGTCGTGGAAGAGGCGGATGGCGGCGGCGCTGGAGGGCATGTTGGCCCCCTCGGCCACCAGTTGCACGCCGTTGGCGATAAGCGTTGTGGCGTCCGATGCATCCAGCTCGTTCTGGGTGGCGCAGGGGAGGGCGACGTCGGTTGCCAGGTGCCAGGGGGTGCGGCCGCTGAAGAACTCGAGCCCCATCTCGTGGGCATAATCCGCCACCCGCTTGCGCTGCTCGTTTTTAAGTTCCATCAGACGGGCCAGCTTCTCGGGGGTGAAGCCGTCCGGATCATAGACGGTGCCGCCGGAGTCGGAGGCGGTGATGACGCGGGCGCCGAGGGCCATCGCCTTCTCGATGGCGTACTGGGCCACGTTGCCCGAGCCCGATACCGAGACCCGCATGCCCGCCAGCGACTGGCCGCGATGGGCCAGCATGGCCTCCACGAAGTAGAGCAGGCCGTAGCCGGTGGCCTCCGGGCGAATGAGGCTGCCGCCAAAGGAGAGCCCCTTGCCGGTGAAGACGCACTCGGCGCTGTTGGTGAGCTTCTTCATCATGCCCGCCATGTAGCTCACCTCGCGCCCGCCCACCCCGATGTCGCCGGCCGGCACGTCGGTGTTGGCCCCGAGGTGGCGATAGAGCTCCAGCATCAGGGCCTGACAGAAGCGCATCACCTCCCCCTCGCTCTTGCCCTTGGGATCGAAATCGCTGCCCCCCTTGCCGCCGCCCATGGGCAGGGTGGTGAGGGCGTTCTTGAAGGTCTGCTCGAAGGCGAGGAACTTCAGCACCGAGAGATCCACCGAGGGGTGGAAGCGCATGCCGCCCTTGAAGGGGCCGATGGCGGAGCTGTGCTGCACCCGGTAGCCACGGTTCACCCGCACCTGACCCTGGTCATCCACCCAGCTCACCCGAAACTGCACCAGCCGTTCCGGCTCCACCAGCCGCTCCAGCAGACCGTGCTGCAGGTAGCGGGGATGGCGCTCGATAAAGGGCCAGATGGAGGTGACCACCTCGCTCACCGCCTGGATGAACTCGGGCTGGTGGGGGTTGCGGTTGGCCACCTGGGCCAGGAAGGCCTCCTGGGAGAGGGAATGGTGCATCTTTGACTCCTGTCGTGAACGATGAAAGTGGCGTCCTGCCAGAGAGGGAAGCGGTTCGTCAGCAGAGGCGGTGAGGGGAGGGGGAAAAGTCTCGCCCTGCGCCCCGGCGACCTGTCGTCTCCCGTCATCGGCGGGGCAGAGCAGATAATTCGCGATGACTAAAATCTTTTTATGCATTTTTGCTAGATAAATATCAAGTTTTAGTTCATCCCGCTCTTTGACGAGGACGAGACCGCCCTCTCTGGCTGCGGGGCGGTCAGGGCGCGCCATCCGGACATCGCCAGGGCTTGGTCGCATGCGTCAACCGGGTGTCATGACGGCAAGGGGCCGCACAGTGAGGGGGCAGATGGCCGAACAGGGGATGGGCGCCACAATCCGGCGACGGGGGCAGGGCGCGGGAGGGGGCGATGTGCTACTGTAGCGGCGTTTTTTGCCGAACATGCAGGGCACGGGCCCTTTTTTCCATGGAGTTGTATGCAGACGAACCCGACCACACGCCGGCTGAGCCAGCCGACCATCCCGACAGCCCTCGCGACCCGGGAGGTGCCTCATGCTGGCCGATGAATCCATGCGCCTGAACAAATACATCAGCGAGAGCGGCATCTGCTCGCGCCGCGAGGCCGACCGCTTTATCGAGCAGGGCAACGTCTTCATCAACGGCAAGCGGGCCGGGGTGGGGGATCAGGTGTTTGCCGGGGATCTGGTGAAGGTCAACGGCCAGGTGATCGAGCCGCGGGAAGCCGACAGCCTGGTCTTCATCGCCCTCAACAAGCCGGTGGGCATCGTCTCCACCACGGAGGCGGGGGAGAAGGACAACATCGTCGACTTCGTGAACCACAGCACCCGCATCTTCCCCATCGGCCGGCTCGACAAGGACTCCCAGGGGCTCATCTTCCTCACCAACCACGGGGATCTGGTGAACAAGATCCTGCGGGCGGGCAACGATCACGAGAAAGAGTACCTGGTGACCGTGGACAAGCCGGTGACCGACGAGTTCGTCAGGGGCATGGCGGCCGGGGTGCCCATCCTCGGCGCCGTCACCAGGAAGTGCAAGGTGAAGAGAGAGGCGCCGTTCGTGTTTCGCATCACCCTGGTGCAGGGGCTCAACCGCCAGATCCGCCGCATGTGCGAGCACTTCGGCTTCGAGGTGACCAAGCTCGAGCGCATCCGCATCATGAACGTCAGCCTCAAGGGGCTGCCAGTGGGGGAGTGGCGCGATCTCACCGACGACGAGCTGATCGAGCTGTTCAAGCTGATCGAGGACTCCTCCTCCGAGGCCAAACCGGCCAAGGGGGCTCAGGTTGCCAAGCCCAAGGCGGCTGCGGCCGGCACGCCGGCCCAGGTCAAGAAGCCGCGGCGCAGCGACGATCACGAGATCGGCGGTCGCCCCAATGTGCCGGGCCCCGAGGCCTTCGAGAGGAAGAGCCCCTCAGGCAAAGGCGGACAGGGCAAGGGTGCGCCCGGCAAGGGGGCCAAACCAGCCCAGGGCAAGCCGCGCACAGGGCAGGGCGGGCGCCAGAAGAAGGGGCGCTGAGCACCCCGACATCCCCCGCGTCCCCATTGAAGACACCGGCCCCTGGCCGGT
The DNA here is from genome assembly GCF_033348475.1 of Aeromonas sp. XH. Lineage (NCBI taxonomy): Bacteria > Pseudomonadati > Pseudomonadota > Gammaproteobacteria > Aeromonadales > Aeromonadaceae > Aeromonas > Aeromonas sp. XH. Next base: position 1,431,090 of record NZ_CP137630.1, read on the forward strand.
GTCTTGTTTTGGGGCACAGTGACGCCAGGGCAAGGGGGTCGGATCAGGCTGGCGTGTTGTCGGGCGCCGGCATAGCCATTGTCTCCGCCTGGCTTCGAGGCAGGCGCATCGCGCCTGGGTAGTGCCGCGGGTCGAGGCGCAGCACCAGCAGGCTCATCAGCATCAGGGCGCCGAGCTGCCACTGCCAGGCGGTGGCGAAGTCACCGCTCAAGTTGTGCAGCCGGGCCGCCACCCAGGGGCCGGTGGCCGCCACCATGAAGCCGACCCCCTGCATCAGGGCGCAGAGGGCGCCGGCGCGGCGCGGGTCCGGCAGGTGATCGAGCGCAATGACCATGATGAGGGAGAAGCTCCCCCCAAGCCCGGCGCCACACAGCAGGCACCAGAGAATGGGGGCGCTGGTCGGCGCCAGCCAGAGACCGCCAAAGCCCGCCAGCTGCAAGGCGATGGCGAGTGCCATCCAGGGGCGTCTGTCCAGCCGACCGGCCGCCAGCAGGGGCAGGCCGAGGCCGCTCGCGGTCTGGGCCAGGGCGAGCCAGGCCACCAGCTCGCCCCCCTGTTGGGCGCTCCAGCCCGCCGCCATGTAGGCCGGGGCCAGCCAGGCCACGACAATGCCGTAGCCGCTGTTGATGATGCCAAAGCAGGCGATGAGCAGCCAGGTGCGGGGCAGGCTGATGAGGCGCTGCTCGCCGCCGCCGGATACCGCCACCGGCGCCGCAGGCAGCCGCACCCGCCAGGCGAGCCAGCCGAGGGCCAGCAGCACCGGCAGGCTCCAGATCGCCAGCGCCCTGGACCAGTCCATATGCTCGGCGAGGCGCGGGGTGAGCACGGCCCCCAGCGCCCCGCCCCCCATCATGCAGGCGGAGAAGATCCCCATCACCAGGGGCACCTTGCGGGCGAAGCCCTGCTTGATGAGGCCGGGCAAGACCCCCTGCACCAGGGCCGAACCCAGGCCGCAGAGGGCGGCACTCGCGATGAGCAGGGCGCCGCTCGCCAGCTCGACGCGCAGGGCGCTGCCGAGGGCGAGGAGCAGCAGGGCCGCCCCGAGCAGGGGACGCGGCCCCGTGCGGCCAAGGAGCGCCGGAGTGAGCAGGACGCCGACCCCGATAAGCCAGAGCGGCAGCAGGGTGACCCAGGCCAGGGTGTCCATCCCGAGGGCGAGCCTGGCGTCTAGTTGGGGCGCCAGGGGGCCGATGGCGGTGAGGAAGGGACGCAGGTTGAGGGCGATCAGGATCACCAGCACCAGCAGGGCGCCGCTGCCAGGGGAGATGAAGCGCTTATTCATGGGGCAGGGGGCCGTAGAGGGCCTCGGCCGGAATGGGGCTCGCCAGCTTGACGAGGGGCAGGGGCGGCGGGCAGAGCGGCAGTCTCAGCCTGTCGTAGGCGGCGCCGCTGTCAAAGCCGAAGGGGGCGGCGTCCGCGTTGTCGAAGGCGTAGTAGACCGCCTGGATGCCGTTCATCACCAGGGCGGACAGACACATGGGGCAGGGGTGGCCGCTGGCATAGACGATGGCACCGGCCAGCGGCCCCTGACGGCTCCCTTCCCGCAGCGCTTCCAGCTCCGCGTGGCGGGTGGGGTCGCCGTCCTCCAGCATGCGGTTGACGGCGCTCGCCACCAGCCGGTTGTCCCGCACCAGCAGGGCGGCGAAGGGGCGGCCTCCCTGCTGGCGGTGGGTCAGGGCCAGGTGCAGGGCCTGCTCCAGCCACTCCTGATGGCTGGGGGACGAGAGGGCGGTGAGGGTGCGAAGGAGGCGGTCACCGGACTGGCTGGGGTGTGGCATGGGTCATCCTGGAAAGAGACAAGGGATGGACGCAGCCTAGAGGGTCGCCACATCATTTGGAAATTAAATGATAAAATGACTTTCAGTGATTTTCTAAATGGAGTGACCCATGGAGCGCCCCCTGCTGGACCCCCAATTGCTGCAGAGCTTCGTCGCCATCGTCGAGACAGGCAGCTTTACCCGCGCCGGCGAGCGGGTCCACCTGACCCAGTCCACCCTGAGCCAGCAGATGCGCCGCCTCGAGCAGCAGCTCGGCTGCACCCTGCTCGACCGCTCCGGTCGCCAGGTGGTGACCACGGCCCAGGGGGAGACCCTGCTTGGCCTGGCGCGCCGCATCCTGGGGCTGCTGGCCCGGGCGAGCGAGCGGGTGGGGGAGGCGAGCCTGCCCCTGCGCCTCGGGGTGCCTGAGGATTTCGCCGCGGGGGCCATGACCAGGGTGCTGGCCAGCTTTGCCCGTCAGCATCCCGAGGTGAGGCTGGAAGTGCACAGCGATCTCAGTCACGCCCTGTGGCAGGGGTTCGAGGCGGGGGAGCTGGATCTGGCCCTCATCAAGCAGGGGCGCGGGCAGGGGGAGCCCATCGCCCGCTGGCGCGAGCCGCTCGCCTGGGTCGACAGCCGGGAGTGGCCCGCCGTCGGGCGAGTGCCGCTGCCCCTGGCGGTGTTTCCGAGCGAGGGGCTCTACCGGCGCCAGATCACCGACGCCCTGGATGCCGAGGGGATCCCCTGGCGCATCGCCTATGTGAGCGCCAGCCTCGCCAGCCTGCAGGGAGCGGTGAGCGCCGGGATAGGCGTCAGCCTGCTGCCCGCCCGCTTGCGGCAACCGGATCAGGTGGTGCTGACAGGCTGGCCCGAGGTGCGCCCGGTGGAGCTGGCCCTGCATCAGGGGCCTGGCACGAGCGAGCCCCTCGCTCGGCTGGGGGAGGCCCTGATCGCGCTCTGTGACGAGGTGATGGGACCGAGGTAGGCACAACCCCGAGCCCGATGGCTCAAGCCAGGGAGTGCCTCGGCACCACGGCGAGCCAGAGCTCCACCTCACCGCTGCCGGTGGCGGCGTCAAAGTCGGCGCCGTAGCGTTCGAAGTCCGGCTTGTGGGCCGACTCCCAGCCGGAGCCGGCCAGCCAGTCGAGGGCTCCCTGCCAGGTCTGGGGCATGGTGGAGACATGGCCCAGATGGCGGAAGACCGCATAGGTCTGGGGCGTGATGCGCATCCGGCCGAGCCCGGGGGGCAGCACCTCCAGGGCGGCGACCTCCACCGCGCACATATATTCGCAGGTCGTGGGGGTCACGCCGCAGATGACGCCGTAGGCGTGCTCCCCCAGCTGACCAGGCAGGGGCGTGAAGGCGCCGAAGTCACGCCACTGGCCGCCGAAGTCGGCGTGCTGGAACTCGTGGTGGCGGCGCAGGCCGCCAAGCAGCATGGCGCTGCCGGTCTCGAAGCGGATGGGCTCTGACATGGCGTCTCCGGTGACAGGGTCAGTGATCCCGGCCCTCCCTCAGCTTGCGCTCATAGTCCTGACGGACGATGGCGAGCGCCGCCAGGGCGAGCTCGGGGGCTATCTGGTTGGTCTCAAGCAGCTCGATCAGATCGACGGCGAGCTGCACCTCGGCGGGGGCGGTTTCCAGTGACATTGTGTTCTCTCGTGGATAGGGGGCGCCATTATAGCGTCGGCGGCCCGTGAAACACGCCCCGGTTGCGGGCTTCCCTTCACAGGTGCTGGCGCATCTCCTTGTCTATCTCCTCGCGCAGGGCCATCAGCTTCCTGGCGTACTGTTGCAACTGCAGATCGCCCTCGCTCACCGGTTGCCACTGGGGGACCCGGGTCGGGTTGCCCTGCTCGTCCATGGCCACGAAGATGATGATGCAGTGGGTGGTCTTGTGGCGCTCGGGGTCGGTGGGGTGGCGGCTGTAGACATCCACCGCCAGGTGCATGCTGGTGGTGCCCGTGTGGATCACCTTGGCGTGCACCTCCACCAGCTGGCCTATCTGGATGGGACGCAGGAAGCGGATCCCCCCCACGTAGACGGTGACGGCATAGCCGCCACACCAGCCGGCGGCGCAGGCGTAGCCCGCCTGATCGATCCACTTCATCACCATGCCGCCATGGACCTTGCCGCCGAAGTTGACGTCGGCGGGCTCGGCCAGGAACTGCAGGGTCAGCTCGCGGGGTGGGGTCATGCGCTCTCCTTGTATCCGGCTCATTGCCGGTAACTCTTGCGATACGCCTCGGCCTGCTGGCAGGGAGGCAGGGTCGAAAAATCGGGCCTCTTGTTGCCCTCGCGCTGGCCGAAGCTGGCGTACTCCTGCTGGCATCGGGTTGCCTTGCCACCCGCCTTGATGCAGGCGTCGATGCGCTGCTGCCTGCCCTGCACGATCAGCTGTTGCTGGGCGTTGGCGCAGGCCCGATCCAGGCCGGCCTGATGGGTTTCTCTGTCCTGTACTGCGGCGAGCAGGCCAGTGGCGAAGGTGCAACCGAGCAGCAGTATGACAATCTTCTTCATGGTTTGTCTCCTTGCGGGGGGCGTCCCGCGATGACCAGGGCAATCCCTCCCAGGATGCCCAGGGACGACAGCAACAAGCGCCATGACCACGACTCATCCAGCCAGACGAGCCCGGCCAGGGCGGCGAGCAGGGGAACCAGCAACTGGGCGCTGGCGGCCAGGGTGCGCCCCAGTTGGGGCAGCACCCGATACCAGAGGGCATAGCCCAGGCCGGAGGCGAGCGCCCCCGAGGCCAGGGCGTAGGCGATGGCGGTCGGGCTGGCGTCGAGCCGCCCCAGCAACAGGTAGATCAGGGCCGCGGGCAGGCTGGCCCGCAGGAAGTGGCCGGCGTTGGCGGCGAGGGCGTCGGCAAAGCGCGGGGCGCGCAGGGTATAGCAGGCCCAGGCGATGCCGGCGGCGATCATCAGGATCGCCCCCAGGGGATCGGGGGCCTGGATGCCGGGCAGCAGCAGCACGATCAGCCCTGCCATGGCGATCAGCAGGCCGGCCCACTGGCGAGGGGGAAGCCGCTCGCCACGCAGCAGGGGCGGGGCCAGCATGCTGAGCTGGACGGCGGCGAACAGCAGCAGGGCCCCCGTGCCTGCGGTCAGGGTCAGGTAGGCAAAGGAGAAGGCGGCGCCGTAGGTGACGAGGTAGAGGGCGCCTCCCCAGTCCCCCTGGCGGGGCGGCGGGGGGCGGCGGGCCGCACAGAGCAGGATCAGCACCAGGGCCCCGCTGGTCAGGCGCAGCAGGGTGAACAGCGCCGGATCCATGCGCTCTTCGAACAGCGCCAGACGGCAGAGAACCGAGTTGGCGGCGAACGCCACCAGGGTCAGCAGGGTCAGCAGCAACAGACGGGACGGCGGCATTTATTCACCTTGAGTTCAGTGGCGGCGAACCAGCATGAAACACTATGCAACGAGGAGGGGCTATGAAACAAATACTCGATCAACTGCTGAGCAGCGGCAAGGGCTGGCTCGACGACGGTGGTGACACGCGCAAGGCCCAGATGAAGGGCATGGCCCAGGGCGGGCTGGCCGCCGGGGCCATGGCGCTGCTGCTTGGCAACAAGAAGATGCGCAAGTACGGCACCAAGGTGGCGGCGGTGGGCGGCGCGGCGGCCCTGGGTGGCCTGGCCTACAAGCTCTATCAGGACTGGCAGGCCCAGCAGTCCGCCCCGGCTCAGCCCACCCATCCCCTCGACACCCTGCAGGGCAATGCGCTGGATGCCCGCGCCGCCCTCCTGGTGCGCGCCATGGTGGCGGCGGCCCGGGCCGACGGCCACATCGACGCCGCCGAGCGCCAGAAGATCCAGACGTACCTGACCGAGCAGGGGGAGCGGGATGCGGCTCGCTGGATCGACGCCGAGCTGGCCCGCCCCCTCGATCCCCACGTCCTGGCGCGGGAGGTGACCGACATGGAGCTGGCGACCGAGGTCTACCTCGCCTCCCTGCTCGCCATCGAGGTGGATCACTTCATGGAGCGCGGTTATCTGGACGAGCTGGCTAGGGCATTGAAGCTCGATGACAACCTCAAGGGGAGCATAGAGCGGCAGGTGGCCCAGCTGAACGGGCCGGGTTGAGCCGCGCCATCGTGTTGACGACCAGGCCCCATCGCGGGGCCTGGTCGTTTTCTGCGGGCGGCTTGCTGGTTGCCGGTGCAAGCCAGTAAGATGCGGGCTCAGGCCAAAGGGTGACGGATGAGACTCTATCATCCCCGCCGGCCCACCATGCAAGGAGCATCAGGTGAACATTCGCAAGGCCATTGAACAGGATATCGACGCCATCCTCGAGCTGAACCGGCAGATAGGAGAGATCCACTTCGAGCAGGCCCCACAGGTGTTTCGCCCCCCATCCCCCGAGGAGCGCACCTTCTTGCTCGATGCCATCGCCGCCGAAGGTCGGCTGTTTTGCGTGGCGGTGGTGGCGGGCAAGGTGGCGGGCTTTCTGACCGCGCGCATCGACATCAACGAGACCATCCCTTTTCTCAGCAAGCAGCCCATTTGCCGCATCAGTACCGTGGTGGTCGATGAGGGGCATCGCTCCCAAGGCATCGGCCGTGCGCTGATCGCCCATTGTGACGGCTGGGGCAAGGCCCGGGGCGCGAGTCAGCTGCGCCTGGAGGTGATGTCGTTCAACACGCGTGCCAAGGCACTTTACGAATCCTTGGGTTTTACCCGCCAGTCGGAGATTTACGCCCGATAAGCCGGTGAGCCGCGCGATGAACAAGGCCCCGTTATGGGGCCTTGTTGCTGTCGCAGGGACTGCGCTCGTGCTCAGCTCTGCGCCGGCCAGGGGCCGAGCTCGATGCAGTGGCCGCGATAGAGCGGGCGCTCGCTCCCCTTCGCCATCACCAGCAGCTCGCTGCTCGCCTTGAGCTGCTTCCATTCGGTCGGGCTCATCAATCGGCCCGCCATGACCTCCCCGAGGGGGGCCAAGGGCACCAGCTTGGCGGACTCTTTGTCGCGCATCCAGAGCATGGCGTCGGTGGGCAGGCTGAGCGGGCTCGCCTGGTTCTGTTGCAGGCGAATGCTGGACTGGCCCGGCTGCTTGCCCTGATAGGCCACCAGCACGAAGGGAGCCTCCTCGCCCGCGGAGGACATCATGGCCAGGTAGCGCACCGGCTGGATGGGGGCGGAGGACCAGGGGAGCAGCGGCTGCAGCCACAACCCGAGCAGCAGGGAGGCGGCCATGGCGAGCGGCCACCACAGGCGATGGGGCCTGGGTTTGGGAGAAATCCCCTGCTCTATGTTGCGCCAGACGCTGCGGGGCAGGGGCGGGGCGGGCTGGGGTTGATGCAGCAGGGGATCCAGATGTTGTTGCCACTGCTCGATCCACTGCCACCAGTCGGGGTCGCGGGCCATCAGCCGGCTCATCCTGGCCTGCACCCGCGGGCTCAGGGTGCCCAGCACGTATTCGCCGGCGAGCCGCTCGCGCAGGGCGGGATCCCGGTAGCGTTGGGGGGTCACTGGGTCAGACATAGCTTGAGCTCCTCCAGTCCGCGCCGGATCCAGGACTTGACGGTGCCAAGCGGGGTCTGGGTGTGGGTGACGATCTCCTGGTGGCTCAGGCCGTGGCGATAGGCGAGTACGATGGCGTTGCGCTTGTCGGCACAGAGCCGCCCGAGGCAGTGCTCGAGGGAGAAAGAGGGGGCAAGCCCCTCTGTGTCTCCTGGCCGGGTCTCCTGGCTGGTTCTCTCCTCCCAGGACTCTTCCAGCAGGGTCTCCCCGTGGCGCTTCTTCGCCCGCAGGGCGTCGATGGCCAGATTGCGCATGCACTGGCAGAGCCAGGCCCAGGGGTAGTCGACGGGATGGGCGCTCTGGCCGTGCCAGATCTTCAAAAAGCCCTCCTGCAAGATGTCCGCGGCCCACTGCCTGTCTTTCAGCAGGCCATAGAGCATGGCGTACAGGGGCTGGCCCGTCAGCTGGTAGAGGGCTTCAAACGCCTGCTTGTCCCTCTGCTTGCTGCGGACGAGCAGGTGGGCGAGCTGCTGGTTGTCGATGTTCACTCAGACCTCACAGTTGGACGCGGTGCCAGACATTCTTCACGCCATCCCCGCTGCTCTGGCCGGGCTGCTCATCCTTGATCCAGCGATAGAGCGGCTGGCCACGGTAGCTCCACTGATAGCGGCCGTCGTCGCGCAGGACCAGGCCTATCCCGGCGTCTGCCGCCTTGCCGACCCCCGCCTTGACCTCGCTGTCGCTGGCCAATACCGGCGGCCACTTCTCGGCGCACTCAGCATAACAGGTTGATTTTCCTTGGGCATCCTTGTCGAAGCGGTAGAGGCTGAAGCCCTTGGCATCGACCAGATAGGCCTTGCCGTTCTCCGTCATCCGGGCGATGGGCAGCTGCTCGGCGCCGCTCAGGGGCTGGGTGTCCAGGGCCCAGGCCGAGGCGAGGGGCAGGCAGGTGAGGCAGATGAGGAACTTGTTCATGGCGTTCTCCTTGGGTCTGTTGGCGATGGTCGTTTGGCTATGGAAGCTCAGGGTTAACGGGTCCAGCCATCCTGGGCGAAGAAGGGCTCGCCCTTGGGGCTGTCGATGAAGTCGAGGAAGCGCTGGGTGCCGGCATCCGCCCCCTGCGCCTTGCTGATCAGCAGGCCGCGATAGACGCGGCGCTCCGGCTCGATCTCGACGAAGTCGGCCTTGTCCTGGTGGTTCAGGGGCCAGTGCACCCAAGTAATCCAGGCATCGGCCTGCTGGCCGGTGAAGGCCCGCAGGCTGGCGCCGCTGCCCTGCTCGAAGGCGACGATGTTGCGCCGCAGCTTCTGCACATCGGCCAGCTTGCCCTTGCGGCCGGCCACGTCTTCCCAGAGGCCGGTGCCCGAGGTGTTGTAGTTGCCGAGCCCCTCGGTCACCACCACCTTGAGGGGGCGGTTGATCAGATCCTCGACTCCCGTGATCTGCGCCGGGTTGCCCTTCTGCACCGCGATGACGCTGCGGCGCAGGTAGTAGGCGTGGGCGCTCTGGGGGTCGAGGAAGGGGTAGCTTCGCAGGTAGGCGGACATGGACTGCTCGGCCCCGGCGAAGATGAGATCCGCATCCTTGACGGCCCTGTCACGCCAGCCATGTTCGGGGCCGGCGGTGACCTCGACCGGGATCCCGGTCTCCTGCTGGAAGGCCGCGGCGGCGCGCTTCAGCGCGATGTCCGGGCCGCCGGGGCCGTAGAGGCGGATCACGCCGTCGCCGGCCTGATGGACGGGGTCGGTCTGGGCAGACTGGGGGAGGGTGGCGGCCTGCAGCGGCTGGATAAGGGCCGAGCAGAGCAGGGCGAGCCAGAAGGGTTGGGATTTCATCGTCTCTCCTTGATTGAGGTTCAAGCAAGAGACGCGGGAGGGAGGCGATTGGATGCAGCCGAGCAGAAAAAAATCGGGCGCCGTCGAGCCGGGGCAGCCGAAGTCGACGGCGAGCCAGCCTCGCAGGCGGGCTCAGAGGCATGGTGGCTAGCCCTGGCCGGTGCCGAGCTGCTGGTGGATCAGCGCCGCCAGTCTGGCAAGCGCCGCCTCCAGCGCCGGGCTCCAGGGATGGGAGCTGTTCAGGCGCAGGCAGTGGTTGTGCTGGCCCTGGCTCGAAAACAGCGCCCCCGGCGCGAGCGAAAAGCCGCAGGCGAGCGCCTGTGTGTGCAGGGCCCGGCTGTCTAGGCGGTGATCGAACTCCAGCCAGAGGAAGTAGCCGCCATCTGGGGCGCTGATCCTCGCCTCGGGGAAGAGGCGCAGCAGGGCGGCCCGCATCTGCTGCTGGCGCTGGGCCAGGGTATGGCGCAGGCGGCGAAAGTGGGCGTCCACCCCCCCCTGGCGCAGCATGTCGGCGAGCGCGAGCTGGCTCGGCACATTGGTGGAGAGGGTCGATATGAGCTGCAGCCGCTGGATGCGCTCGGCATGGGCCCCTGCCACCACCCAGCCGACCCGAAAGCCCGGCGCCAGACATTTGGAAAACGAGCCGCACAGCAGGCTCTCTCCCCGCGCATCCCAGCACTTGAGGGGGCGGGGGCGCTCGCGGCCAAAGTAGAGCTCGGCGTAGACGTCGTCCTCCACCAGGGGCACCCGGTGTGCGTTGAGCAGTTGCATCAGCGCCTGCTTGTGGCCATCCGGCATGGTATGACCCAGCGGGTGCTGGACGTTGCCCATCAGCCAGCACGCCTTGATGGGGCGCTCGGCGAGCGCCTGGGCCAGCAGGGCGAGATCGATGCCGACCCCGGGGCGCACCGGGATCTCCACCACGTTGAGCTTGAGCCGCTCGATGGCCTGCAGGGCGCCGTAGAAGGTGGGTGACTCCACCACCACCCAGTCCCCCGGTTCGGTCAGCACCTGCAGGCTGAGGGAGAGCGCCTCCATGGCGCCGGTGGTGATGATGATCTCTTGGGGATCCACCGCCAGGCCGTCGTCCGCGTAGCGGCGGGCGATGGCCCGGCGCAGGATCTCGTTGCCGGGGGGAAGATCCGCCACCGTGCTGAAGGGATCGAGCCGGCGCATGCAGCTCCCCAGGGCCCGGCCGAGCTGGGGGTGGGGGAAGAGGGCGGGATCCGCCACCGCCATGCCCAGCGGCACCAGCTCCCGGGACTTGCTGGCCTGCAGCACCTCGAACACCAGATCGTTGATGTCCACAGATCCGCTGTAGCGGGCCTGCCGGGGGGCGCTGATGCGCTGGGGGGAGGCGGCGGCCTTGACGTAGTAGCCGGACTGGGGCCGGGCCAGCACCAGGCCGCGGCTCTCCAGCAGCTGATAGGCCTGCAGCACCGTCATGGGGCTCAGGTTGTGGGTCTTGCAGCTCTGGCGGATGGAGGGGATGCGCTCCCCCGCTCGCCAGACGCCGCTCTCTATCTGTTGCTGCAGTTGATCTGCCAGTTGGCCGTAGCGGGACATGGTGGGCTCAAACTGTTATAGGTGGATTTCACTATAACTGCATCTGTTATAGGTGTCATGGCGCGTGTTGTACTGAACGGGCGAAAACCTGCCTGTTAAATGCAACATAGAGAGTCATGCATGATAAGCCTGGATGATGTGGTCAGCCTCTCCCGAATACAGTTCGGCGCGACGGCGATGTTCCACTTTCTGTTTGTGCCCCTCACCCTGGGGCTGTCCTGGATCCTGGTGATCGCCGAGTCGGCCTACGTGATGACCGGCAAGGTGATCTACAAGGACATCACCCGCTTCTGGGGCAAGCTGTTTGGCATCAACTTCGTGATGGGGGTGACCACCGGGATCACTCTGGAGTTCCAGTTCGGCACCAACTGGGCCTACTACTCCCACTACGTCGGCGACATTTTCGGCACCCCGCTGGCGGTGGAGGGGCTGATGGCCTTCTTCCTCGAATCCACCCTGGTGGGCCTCTTCTTCTTCGGCTGGGACAAGCTCTCCCGGGGCCAGCACCTGCTGGTGACCGCGCTGGTGGCGCTCGGCTCCAACCTCTCCGCGCTCTGGATCCTCATCGCCAACGGCTGGATGCAGAACCCGGTCGGCGCCGAGTTCAACCCCATGACGATGCGCATGGAGCTGACCGACGTGGCGGCGGTGATCTTCAACCCGGTGGCCCAGGTCAAGTTCGTGCACACGGTGGCGGCGGGCTATGTGGCTGCCTCCCTGTTCGTGATGGGGGTGAGCAGCTGGTATCTGCTGCGCCGCATGGAGGTGCGCTTCGCCCTGCGATCCTTCGCCATCGCCTCGGGCTTCGGCCTCGCCGCCATCCTCTCGGTCATCGTGCTCGGGGACGAGTCGGGCTATCGCACCGGCGAGGTGCAGAAGGTGAAGCTCGCCGCCATCGAGGCGGAGTGGCACACCGAGCCTGCCCCTGCCTCCTTCACCCTGTTCGGCCTGCCGGATCAGCGCGCCGAGACCACCCACGCCGCGGTCAAGATCCCCTATCTGATGGGTATCATCGCCACTCGTTCCCTGGATGAGCAGGTGACGGGGCTCAAGGATCTCAAGGCCGAGCACGAGGTGCGCATTCGTAGCGGCATGCTGGCCCACGACGCCCTGGAAGCGCTGCGGGCGGACGGTAGCAATGCCGAGGCCAGGGCGACCTTCGAGCGCCACCGCGCCGATCTCGGCTATGGCCTGCTGCTGACCCCCCATGCCAAGGAGATTGGCAAGGCGGACGAGGCGGCCATCGCCAAGGCTGTCGATGACTCCATTCCCCAGGTGGCGCCGCTGTTCTGGAGCTTCAGGCTGATGGTGGGCATAGGCGTGGTGTTGCTGGCGCTCTTTGCCGCCGCCTTCCTGCAACTGTGCCGGGGCCGGCTGGTGCAATCGACCCGACTGCTCAAGGCGCTGTTCTGGAGCATACCGCTGCCCTGGATTGCCATCGAGGCGGGCTGGTTCGTGGCCGAGTTCGGTCGCCAGCCCTGGACCATCAGCGAGGTGCTGCCGGTCTCGGCGTCTGTCTCCTTGCTGCAACTGGGCCAGCTCTGGTTCAGCCTGATCGCCATCTTCCTCATCTACAGCACGCTGCTGGTGGTGGAGCTGTTCTTGTTGCGTCACGTGATCCGCAAAGGGCCCGCCAGCCTGCAGACGGGTCGTTATCAAGGTGAAGTGTTGAAAAACGGGAGTCCCGTCTGATGGATTACGAAACCCTGAAACTCGTCTGGTGGGGGCTGGTGCTGTTCCTGCTCATCGGCTTCGTGGTGATGGATGGCTTCGATCTCGGGGTCGGCATGCTGTTGCCCGTGGTGGCCAAGGACGATGAGGAGCGGCGGGTGCTGCTCAACAGCGTGGGCCCGGTGTGGGAGGGCAACCAGGTGTGGCTCATCGCCGGTGCCGGCACCCTGTTCGCCGCCTGGCCCCTGGTCTATGCAGCCTCCTTCTCGGCGCTCTACGTGCCCTTCATGTTCCTGCTGTTCGGCCTCTTCCTGCGCCCGGTCGGTTTTGACTATCGCAGCAAGCTGCCGGATCCCCAGTGGCGCCGCTGGTGGGACAGGGCCCTGGTGATGGGGGCCCTGCTGCCGACCCTGGTGTTTGGCGCTACCCTGGGCTTCCTGCTACAAGGCCTGCCGTTTCGCTTCGATTCGGCCCTTCGCATCCACTACGGCGCCTTCGATTTCAACTGGCCGCTGCTCTTCACCTGCATGGGCACGGCGCTGGCCCTGCTGATGCTGCACGGCTGCAGCTTCCTGCAGTGCAAGACTCAAGGGGTGATAGCGGCGCGCTGCGCTCGCCAAAGCCGCTGGCTCGGCCCTCTGGCAAGCGGCCTGTTTGCCCTCGGCGGCTTCTGGCTCAGCCAGATGCGCGGCTACCAGATAGCCGAGATGGGGGATCTCAACAGCTCCCTGACCCCCCTGATGAAGCAGGTGACGACGGCGCCGGATGGCTGGTTTGGCAACTTCATTGCGCACCCCGTGCTCTGGGTTGTGCCGGCCCTGGGCCTCTTGCTGCCGCTCTTGAGTGCGCTGGCAAGCAGCCTTGGCCGGGCGCGGCTCGCCATCGTCGCCAGCGGCGGAGCCTGCGCCGCCATGATGCTGACCATCGCCATCGCCCTGTTCCCCTTCGTGCTGCCCTCGTCCCTGGATCCGTCGAGCAGCCTGACCCTGTGGGACGGCACCTCCAGCGAGCGCACCCTCCTTATCATGCTGGGCATAGTCGCCGTGCTGATGCCCATCAACATCGGTTACACCCTCTGGGCCTACTGGGTGGCGCGGGGCAAGATGAGCACCGAGCAGGTGCGCGAGCACGGCCATAGCCTCTACTAACAAGAGAATTGAGGAGTCTTCGATATGTGGTATTTCACCTGGATACTGGGGCTGGGGTTTGCGCTGCTGTGCGGCCTGGTCAATCTGCTCTGGCTGGAGGCGCGCTGGGCCGCGGATGAGGATCTCAAGGAGTCTTGAGCCGCGTCATCTTGCCAATGAAAAAGGCCGACACCGCGTGTCGGCCTTCTCGTTCTTTTGCGTGGCGGATTAGATTGCCAGCGCCAGTTTGGCTTCGCGCTTCTCGCTGACGTGGGTCAGGCCATAGGCCAGCAATACGATGAGGGCGCCGATCCAGGGGGTGTGCATCAACCCCAGGTGCTCCACCACAAAGCCGCCCACCACGGATCCCAGCGCGATGCCGACGTTGAAGGCGGCGATGTTGAGGCCGGAGGCCACATCCACCGCGTTCGGGGTGTGTTGCTCCGCCTGTTTCACCACCAGTACCTGCAGCCCAGGCACGTTGCCGAATGCGAAGGCGCCCCACACCAGCACGGTGAGCACGGCGAGCACAGGGTGCGGCGCGGTGAAGGTGAGCATCAGCAAGATGAGCGCCAACCCGGCAAACATCAGTTTCAGTGCGGGCAAGGGGCCCATCTTGTCGGCCAGCTTGCCGCCCCAGATGTTGCCGACCGCCACCGATACCCCGTACACCAGCAGGATGAGGCTCACAGAACTTGCACTAAAACCGCTTACCTGCTGCAGGATGGGGGCGAGGAAGGTGAAGGCGGTGAAGGCGCCGCCGTAACCCAGCGCGGTCTTGGCGTAGACCAGCAGCAGCGGCTTCTTGGTCAGCACGGAGAGCTGTTCACGGATGCTGGAGGCCGCCCCCTTGGGCAGGTTGCTTGGGATCAGCAGCAGGCTGCCCACCATGGCGATGACCCCGAGCAGGCTCACCACCAGGAAGGTCTCGCGCCAGCCGAACTGCTGGCCAATCCAGGTGCCGAGCGGCACACCGGTTACCAGGGCCACGGTCAGGCCGCTGAACATGATGGCGATGGCGCTCGCCGCCTTCTCCTTCGACACCAGGCCGGTGGCGATGGTGCTACCCACCGAGAAGAAGACGCCGTGGGCCAGCCCGGTCAGCACGCGGGCGACGATCAGGCTCTCATAACCGGGGGCCTGCCAGGCCAGCAGGTTGCCGGCGGTGAAGAGCGCCATCAGGCCCACCAGCAGCCACTTGCGCGGCAGCTTGCCGGTGAGCGCCGTGAGCACGGGGGCGCCGATGGCGACGCCCAAGGCATAGAGGCTGACCAGGAGGCCAGCGGAAGGGAGCGAGACGTGCAGTTGGTCGGCGATGGTGGGGATGAGCCCCACGATCACGAATTCGGTGGTGCCGATCGCAAAGGCACTCAGGGTGAGGGCAAACAACGCCAGTGGCATACAAACTCCTTGGATTGGACTCCCGACGGGAGAATGGCGGCAGTATGCCCCCGGAGTTTGTTGGCAAAAATGACGATGACATCAAATTACTTTTGCTTGATAAGCATCAATAGCAGGGTGACAGGGGATGAGTGGCGCGAGGGCCGCGCTAAGGGGACGGCAGTCAGCCTTGCAGGGCTGGGTAGCGTCCTGTGTCAGATGCCTGGTGATGGTGGGGAAGACGAAAAAAAGCGGGAGGCATGATGCCTCCCGCTGGGGTCGGAGAAAGATCCCGAACTGCTGTTTCCTCCCTTCTCCCCTGGCGGGAGAAGGGCTGGGGATGAGGGGGTCAGTCCCAGGCCGGTGCGAAGTCCGGGTTGGCGCAGCGCTCGCCGCGATCCAGGGTGGTGATTTGCGCCATCTCCTCGGGGCTGAGCTGTACCTCGAGGGCGGCCAGGTTGGCGGCCTGGTTCTCCCGCTTGGTGGAGCTCGGGATCACCGTCATGCCCTGGGCCAGCAGCCAGGCCAGCGACACCTGGGCCGCCGAGACGCCGTGACGCTTGCCGATCTCCATCAGCAGGGGCTCGCTCAGCACCTTGCCATAGGCCAGCGGCATATAGGCGGTGATGGCGATGCCCTGCTCCTGGCAGAACTCCACCACCTTGCGGTTTTGCAGCAGGGGGTGGATCTCCACCTGCTGGTGGGCGATGGCACCCGGCCCCAGGATCTCGACGGCCTGCTTGAGCTGGGCCACGGTGAAGTTGGAGACCCCGATCTCCCGGGTCAGGCCCTGGGCCTTGGCCTCGGCCAGCTGCTCCAGGTAGACCGCCATCGGCACCTCATCCTGGGGGGAGGGCCAGTGAATGAGCGCCAGATCCAGGTAGTCGGTACGCAGCTTCTCGAGGCTGGTCTCGAGGCTCGGGATCAGCTTGCCCGGACCGAACTCGCTGGTCCACACCTTGGTGGTGAGGTAGATATCCTGGCGGGGCACGCTCGTGCTGGCCAGCACCTGGCCCACCTCGGACTCGTTGTCATAGATCTGGGCGGTGTCGATATGGCGGTAGCCGAGCTCGAGACCGGTGTTCAGGGTGGCGACCAGGGGCTCGCCCTTCAGACGGAAGGTTCCCAGACCCATTTTTGGCATTTTCATCATCAAACTCCTCATGTTCTCTATGTTTTACGTTCTTGTTTATGGGGTTTGCCCATCAGGCTGGGCGGCCATTGCCGGCCGGTCTACCGGGCAGAAAAGGTGGTGCAGGGGATCAGGCCAAGTGATAGCGGCAAACCCGGCTGCTGGCAAACCAGCCCTGGGTGGCGGCCACGAAGGCGAGAAAGTGGGGCTTTTGCTGGTGGGCATTAAGAGCTTCTTCGCTCGCCCACTCCTCGTGCAGCATCCAGCCATGGGGGTTATCCAGGCTCTGGTGCAGCCGATAGCGCAGGCAACCGGCCTCTTGCTGGGTGGCCGCGATCAGCGGTGTCAGGGCGGCCCTGAGTTGAGCTGCGAATTCGGGCTTGGCTTCTAGCTGGGCAATCACTATGACGGGGGATGACATCTGAACCTCCTCGCTAAGACGAGGGCCAGTATGCCCGCCGCAGACTGGGGGATACAGGGCAGCAGTTGCAAAACACTATTGAGGTGAGTGCAGCAATGGGAGAGAGAAGAGACCGGCGGGCAGCCGGCGCCGGGGAAAGGTTCAAATGTAAAGCAGAGAGCAGGGTGGGCTGGGGTGCCCACCCCTCGCCATCAGGCCGCCGGTTCGGACCAGACCGCAAACTCATTGCCGCTGGGCTCGACAAAGTGGAAGCGGCGGCCACCGGGGAAGTCGAACAGCGGGCGGTTGATGATGCCGCCATGGTGCTGCACCTTGGCCTGGGTTGCCTCGATATCGGCGCTGTAGAACACCAGCAGGGCGCCCCCCTGATGGCTGTGACTGCACATATCTGCGCGGTAGAAGCCACCGTCCAGCCCTTCTCCCTCGAAGGCGCAGTAGTCGGGGCCGTAGTCGGCGAACTGCCAGCCAAAGGCGGCGGTGAAGAAGGCCTGGGTGGCGGCGAGATCCCTGGCCGCAAACTCCACATAATTCAGTTTTTCATGGGCTTTCATAAGGTACCGCTCCCTGCTGATAAGTGAGGCCGGGTGTCATCTATCTGGGCTGCCAGCGTTTCTGCGTGCGGATCGTGGAGTGGGGCAAGGCGTCCCAGGGCGTCAGCTTGAGCTGCTTGCGCCGAAACCAGAGCCAGGTCGCCATCAGCAGGCCCACCCCGAGGCCGAACAGGAGTCCCTGGCGCAGGGCAAACCCCAGGCTCACCTCATGCTGCCAACCGAAGAACCACATCAACACCCCCCAGATAGCGCCGAGGGGCAGGCCCAGAGCAAGGATGTTGGCCAGAAAGCGCTCGTAGTGGGGCGGCCTGACGGTGAGTCCCGCCTTGCGCAGCAGCCAGATGATAGGCGGGTTGTAGTTGAGCTCGCTCACGCCCTTGTCGGCCAGTTCTCGATGGGCGGCGGCCAGCCTGTTGTCGAATGTCATAAGGTCGTCCTTGTCATGATGTGGCGCCATACGGTGCCAGTTGGCGGCATTGTACTGGCAAGGGCGGAGATAAAACAGGCGGTGCGTCACGATACGAAGCGACGCCAGCCTTGCCAACTACCGGCCATTTCGCCTATAAAGACCCATTACTCTTGCCTGGATAACAGCAATGAAGACCCATTCCGATGAACTGACCCTGTTCGTGGCCGTGGTGGAGGCGGGCAGCTTTCGCCAGGCGGCGGAGAACCTGGGGATGGACAACTCTGTGGTGAGCCGCGGCATCAAGCGCCTCGAAGAGAAGCTCGCCACCGTGCTGCTCAATCGCACTACCCGCCGGGTCAGCCTGACGGAGGAGGGGAGCTGGTTCTATCAACGGGCGGTGAAGATCCTGACCGAGATGAGCGAGGCGGAGGGGCTGCTGCTGATGCGCCGGGAGCAGCCGGAGGGCGTGCTGCGGGTCGATGCCGCCACCCCCTTCATCCTGCACCGACTGGTGCCCATCATCGGCGAGTTTCGCCGCCGTTACCCCGGTATCGAGCTGCAACTGCACAGCTCCGAGGGCTTCATCAACCTGATGGAGCGGCGGGTGGACATGGCCATTCGCATCGGCGAGCTGACCGACTCCTCCCTGCGGGCCCTGCCGCTCGGGCGTTCCAAGCTGCGGCTGCTGGCCTCGCCCGGCTATCTGGCTGCGCGCGGCACCCCGCGCCAGCCGGCGGATCTGCTGGCGGGTCACGAGCTGCTCGGCTTTTTGCACCCCGATCACCTCAACCACTGGCCGCTGCTCAGCAGCGAACAGGGAGACCGCTTCGCCATCACCCCGACCCTGCGGGCCAGCAGCGGCGAGACATTGCGTCAGCTGGCGCTGGCGGGGCAGGGGATCGTCTGCCTGTCGGACTTCATGACGGGGGATGATCGGGCGAGCGGCGCCCTGGTGGAGGTGCTTGCCCGCAGCAACAGCGGTGCCTCGCGCCCCATCAATGCGGTCTTCTATTCCGATGCCCAGCGGGACATCCGGCTGCGGGTCTGGCTCGATTTTCTGAAGGAGCAGCTCGGCGCCGAGGCGTTGTAGAGGGCATGCCGACAGTTCCAACCCCCTCCCGGCCTCCCCCTCCACGAGGGGGAGGGGTCATTTTCTCCCACCCCTTGGCAAGGGGAGGGAACCGAGGGGGCTTGCGAGCGCCAATAAAAAGAGGCCGACATCGCTGTCGGCCTCTTCAGTTTTTTCATCTCAAGGATGCACCGGTTGCCCGATCAATCCTCTTCGGCCCAGCGGCGTGAGCGTTCCACCGCCTTCTTCCAGCCGTTGTAACGCTTGGCGCGATCGTCCCTGTCCATCTGCGGGATGAACTCGCGGTCCACGCTGAACTTGTCTTCCAGCTCTTCCGAGCTCTTCCAGAAGCCGACGGCCAGGCCAGCCAGGAAGGCGGCGCCCATGGCGGTGGTCTCGATACGGGTCGGACGCACCACGGGGGTGTGCATCATGTCGGCCTGGAACTGCATCAGGAAGTCGTTGGCCACGGCGCCGCCGTCCACCTTCAGGGCCGCCAGCTTGATGCCGGAGTCCTGCTGCATGGCATCCAGCACGTCGCGGCTCTGGTAGGCGATGGATTCCAGCGCGGCACGGATGATGTGGTTGCGGTTCGCGCCCCGGGTCAGGCCGACCATGGTGCCGCGAGCGTACGGATCCCAGTAGGGGGCGCCCAGGCCGACGAAGGCCGGCACCAGGTAGACGCCGTTGGTGTCGCCCACCTTGGAGGCGAAGTAGTCGGTGTCGCGGGCATCGTGGATGATTTTGAGCTCGTCACGCAGCCACTGGATGGTGGCGCCGCCCATAAACACGGCACCCTCGAGGGCATAATTCACTTCCCCTTTCGGACCGATGGCGACCGTGGTCAGCAGGCCGTTGCTGGAGCGAACCGGCTCGGTGCCGGTGTTCATCAGCATGAAGCAGCCGGTGCCGTAGGTGTTCTTGGCCATGCCCTTCTCGAAGCAGAGCTGACCGAACAGGGCAGACTGCTGGTCACCGGCGATGCCGGCGATGGGGATGCGGGCGCCGCCGCCACGGGTGGTGTAGCCATACACCTCGGAGGAGGGCTTCACTTCCGGCAGCATGGACATGGGGATGCCCAGCTCGTCCAGCATGCGCTGATCCCACTTCAGATCGCGGATGTTGTAGAGCATGGTGCGCGACGCGTTGGTTGGATCGGTGACGTGCACCTCGCCGTTGGTCATCTTCCACACCAGCCAGGTGTCGATGGTGCCGAACAAGAGCTCGCCGTTCATCGCCTTCTCGCGGGCCCCTTCCACGTTGTCGAGGATCCACTTCACCTTGGTGCCGGAGAAGTAGGCGTCCAGCACCAGACCGGTGTTCTCGCGCACATACTCTTCCAGGCCGCGGGCCTTGAGCTCCTCGCAGATGGCGGCGGTGCGGCGGCACTGCCAGACGATGGCGTTGTAGATGGGCTTGCCGGTGGCCTTTTCCCAGACGACTGTGGTCTCACGCTGGTTGGTGATGCCGATGGCGGCGATCTGCTCGCTGTGCAGGCCGCTCTTGGCCAGCACTTCGGTGAAGACGGAGGACTGGGTCGCCCAGATCTCCATGGGGTCGTGCTCAACCCAGCCCGCCTTGGGGTAGTGCTGGGTGAATTCGCGCTGGGAGGTCGCGACTATGTTGGCATCCTGATCGAAGACGATGGCACGGGAGGAGGTGGTTCCTTGATCCAGCGCGACGACATATTTCTTTTCAGCAGACATGATGTTCTCCACGTTCTTATTTTCCACGTTGGGGGGACCGCTCTCAGGCGGCGGCCTCTTCTTTATTGGACAGCTTGGCGGCTTCTTCGGTGGCGACGCGGTTGCCCGGGACGCAGGGAGCCAGCACTTTCACATAGAGGGCGGTACCAAGCTGGGCGCCGACGATGGGGCCGAGGATGGGAACCCAGAAGTAGGGGTTGTCACGACCTCCGGTCAGGGCCACGTCACCCCAGCCTGCGACGAAGGCGAACAGTTTGGGACCAAAATCACGGGCCGGGTTCATGGCAAAGCCGGTTAACGGGCCGAGGGAGGCGCCGATCACCGCGATCAGGATGCCGATCAGCAGGGCGGCGGCGAAGCCTTTGGGGGCGCCGTTGTTGTTGTCACCCAGTGCCATGATGCCCAGCATCAGCACGGCGGTGATCACCAGCTCGACCGCGAACGCCTGCATGTTGGAGAGCAGGGCATTGGGGTAGGTGGAGAAGATGCCAGCGGTGCCGAGGCTCTCGACGCTGCCGCGCACCACGTTGTGGGTCAGCTCCCACTGGGTGAACAGGTTGCTGTAGAGGGCGTAGACCAAGGCGGCGGAGGCGAAGGCCCCGGCTATCTGGGCGATGATGAAGGGCACCACCTTGCGCTTGTCGAAGCCGCAGAAGGTCATCAGGGCCAGGGTCACGGCAGGGTTGAGGTGGGCACCGGAGATGCCACCGGTCACATAGATGGCGATGGCGACACCCAGGCCCCAGGTAATGGAGATTTCCCATTGCCCGAAGTTGGCGCCAGCCAGCACCAGGGCGGCCACGCAACCGACGCCGAAGAAGATCAGCAGGCCGGTGCCGATAAACTCGGCGAGGCACTCGCCAAGCAGGGTATTGGGTCTTTGTATGCTCATAGTTGTTATTCCTTATATCCACCCACAGTAGGTTTGATGTTCCGTTTCGTTATCTTGCATTCCCATTTATTGCGTCCGAAAACGTTTCTTCTTGTTGTTTGAGTCTGCGCAAACGTTATGCTCGTTTGCGCTCGTTCTTGGACGAGTGAGAAAATAAACCTTCTGTGCCAATTCACCAGACCCCCGCCACCGGAAATGTGGGCAAGATCCCATTCATTGCTAAGAAAATGTGACGAAAAGCAACTCTCAGGGTTTCAAATACTCCTTAGTGGGTATCCCAAACCCTTGTTCCACGCGGTCTAGCCGTCGATGCGCGATCACTCACGGGGTGATTTATTTTGTAATAAAACTGCAATAATTCCGTCTGCATCACAGATTAAATGTTCACAAATGAGCACAATCAGCTCGCTTGCGAATCAGGACTCATCTGGTCGCCAGCTTGACCGGGGCACCCTCAACCGCCCATGACAACAATAAAAGGAAGCAGAACATGCTTAGTCTCTTCAGGCCTGCACCCCATATCGACAGGCTACCGGCCGACAAGATAGATCCCTTCTACAAGCGCCTGCGCTGGCAGGTGTTCTTCGGGATCTTCTTCGGCTATGCCGGCTACTACCTGGTACGGAAAAACTTCAGCCTGGCGATGCCCTACCTCATCGAGCAGGGTTTCTCCCGCGGCGATCTGGGTCTGGCCCTCTCCGGGGTCTCCATCGCCTACGGCCTCTCCAAGTTCCTGATGGGGAACGTGTCGGACAGATCCAACGCCCGTTACTTCCTCTCCGCCGGCCTGCTGCTCTCGGCCGGCATCATGTTCATGATGGGCACCATGCACTGGGCCACCTCCAGCATCGCCATCATGTTCGTGCTGCTGTTCCTGAACGGCTGGGCACAGGGCATGGGCTGGCCGCCCTGCGGCCGCACCATGGTGCACTGGTGGTCACAGAAGGAGCGGGGGGAGATCGTCTCGGTCTGGAACGTGGCCCACAACGTGGGCGGCGGCATGATAGGCCCCCTGTTCATCCTCGGCATGGGCTGGTTCAACGACTGGCGCAGCGCCTTCTACGTGCCGGCGGCGGCGGCAGCAGCCATCGCGGTGATCGCCTTCTTCGTGATGCGCGACACCCCGCAATCGGTCGGTCTGCCCCCCATCGAGGAGTACAAGAACGACTATCCGAAGGATTACAACGAGAGCCACGAGCAGGAGTTCTCCGCGAAGGAGATCTTCATGAAGTACGTGCTGCACAACAAGCTGCTCTGGTACATCGCCATCGCCAATGCCTTCGTCTATCTCATCCGTTACGGCGTGCTGGACTGGGCGCCCACCTACCTGAAAGAGGCGAAGGATTTCAGCGTGGATCACTCCTCCTGGGCCTACTTCCTCTATGAGTGGGCGGGGATCCCGGGCACCCTGTTGTGCGGCTGGATCTCGGACAAGATGTTCAAGGGCCGCCGCGCCCCGGCCGGCATCCTGTTCATGGTGCTGGTGACCCTGGCGGTGCTGGTCTACTGGTTCAACCCGGCGGGCAACCCGACCATCGACATGATGGCCCTGGTCGCCATCGGCTTCCTCATCTACGGCCCCGTCATGCTGATCGGTCTCTACGCCCTGGAGCTGGCGCCGAAGAAGGCGGCCGGCACAGCGGCGGGTTTCACCGGGCTGTTCGGTTATCTGGGCGGCGCGGTCGCGGCCAACGCCATGCTGGGCTATACCGTCGACCACTTCGGCTGGGACGGTGGCTTCATGGTGCTGACCATCTCCTGCGTGCTCTCCATCGTGCTGCTGGCCATGACCCTCAAGCACGAGAACATCTCGATCGCGCACAAGGCCGCTGCCGATAAGGCATAAAACGTGATCCTGCCCTTATCGATTGGAAAAGGGATAGGGTACACTGCCAAAGGCCCCGCACCTGCCGGGGCCTTTTTTCGTCTCATCTGCGGAGTGCAAGCGTGAAGCAAACCCAACGACATCTGGAGATCCTGGACGTCCTGACCCGGCAGGGTTTCGTCTCGACCGACGATCTGGTGACCCATTTTGACGTCAGCCCCCAGACCATTCGCCGGGATCTGAACGATCTCGCCGAACAGAACAAGATCCGGCGCCATCACGGCGGGGCCTCATTGCATTCGAGCACCGTCAACACCGCCTACAGCGCCCGCAAGGTGATGCAGCTCAAGGAGAAGGAGCGCATCGCCCGGGAGGTGGCCGCCAACATCCCCGACGGTTCGTCCCTCTTCATCGACATCGGCACCACCACCGAGGCCATCGCCCGCGCCCTGCTGGATCACCGGGAGCTGCGCATCGTCACCAACAACCTGAACGTGGCCAGCATCCTCACCGCCAAGGATGACTTCACCGTCATCATCGCCGGGGGCGAGATCCGCAACCGGGATGGCGGCATCGTGGGGGAGGCGACCCGCGACTTCATCGGCCAGTTCCGCATGGACTACGGCGTCATCGGTATCTCGGGCATCGACAGCGACGGCTCATTGCTCGATTTCGACTACCACGAGGTGAAGATCGCCCAGGCCATCATCGCCCATTCCCGCCAGGTGTTCCTGGCCGCCGACCACACCAAGTTCGGCCGCAACGCCATGGTC
This sequence comes from Aeromonas sp. XH, assembly GCF_033348475.1. Taxonomy (NCBI): domain Bacteria; kingdom Pseudomonadati; phylum Pseudomonadota; class Gammaproteobacteria; order Aeromonadales; family Aeromonadaceae; genus Aeromonas; species Aeromonas sp. XH. Next base: position 1,454,662 of record NZ_CP137630.1, read on the forward strand.
AACCTCGGCAACCTCAGCCAGATCCACGCCCTGTTCACGGATCAGGAGCCGCCGGAGAAGCTGATGCGACTGATGTCTCAGCATCAGATCGCCTGCCATATCTGCTGATATTTCCACTGCTCTAGCATCAGGCCGCCCTGTGGCGGCCGCTTTTCTTTCTGCACACCCCGGTCTGCGGCGTCTCCTCTACGGCACCAGAGAGGCCAGTTCCAGGCGCTGAATTCCATACCTTGAGCCCCTGGCTCTGCACCAGTACATCAGGAGCCAGTTCCCCCGACACCAGGCGCTTGCCCCAGACGCCCGGCGGCATGCCCCATGAGGGCTTTCACGCCATCGCGTCCATCGCCTCGTCTCGTGCACGTTCCCTCCCATCCGGGGCCCTTTGCCCGCCTCTCTGCCCGGGACTGGTGTTTCCGGCAGGCCGTAGCCTTGCCTGGCCGTCACCGACTGGCAGCATTTTTAGCATTGTGAAAACAATCGCGATCACATTTCTCTCACGAAATGTTCGTTTATTGGTTTTTCATGTTCTAATATGAGCGAAATCAAACATTGCTGTCATGGCAAACACAAAATAAGAAAGTAGGTGAACATGAGCGAACATTATGATCTGGTCGTCGTCGGCGGCGGCATCAACGGGGTCGGCATCGCGGCAGATGCGGCGGGGCGGGGGCTGAAGGTGGCGCTGTTCGAGGCGAGCGATCTCGCCTCTGCCACCTCGTCCAACTCCAGCAAGCTGATCCACGGCGGCCTGCGCTATCTCGAACATTACGAATTCCGGCTGGTGAAAGAGGCGCTGGCGGAGCGGGAGGTCCTGCTCGGCATGGCACCCCACATCGCCCGTCCCATGCGTTTTCGCCTGCCGCACCGACCGCACCTGCGCCCGGCCTGGATGATCCGTGCCGGCCTCTTTCTCTATGACAACCTGGCCAAGCGCGACAAGCTCAAGGGGAGCTGCGGTCTGCGCTTCCTGCCGCAGGACGGTCTCAAGAGCGGTATCCACAAGGGCTTTGAATACTCGGACGCCTGGGTCGACGACGCCCGCCTGGTGGTGCTCAATGCCATGCTGGCGCGGGACAAGGGCGCCGATGTGCAGACCCGCACCCGCTGCATCAAGGCGGTGCGCGGCTCCAAGCACTGGACCCTGACGCTCGAGCGGGAAGGGGGCGAGCAGTTCACCGTCAGCTGCCGCGGTCTGGTCAATGCGGCGGGCCCCTGGGTCAAGACCTTCTATGACGAGAGCCTGGGCGAGAAGTCCCCCCGCGGCATTCGCCTCATCAAGGGGAGCCACATGATAGTGCCGCGCATCCACGAGCGCGAAGAGGCTTACATACTGCAAAACGAGGACAACCGCATCGTCTTCGTCATCCCCTATCAGCAGGATTACTCCCTCATCGGCACCACGGACGTGGAGCACAAGGGGAGCCCGCGGGAGGCGAAGATCAGCAGCGCCGAGATCGACTACCTGTGCAAGGTGGTCAACGCCCACTTCACCAGGCAGATAAGCCCGGCCGACGTGGTCTGGACCTACGCCGGGGTGCGCCCCCTGTGTGACGACGAATCCGATTCGCCCCAGGCGGTGACCCGGGACTACACCCTCGAGCTCAGTGGCGAGTCCGACGGGGCGCCGCTCCTGTCGGTGTTTGGCGGCAAGCTCACCACCTACCGCAAGCTGGCCCAGGCCGCCTGCAACAAGCTCAAGCCCTGGTTCAGCCAGATGGGAGAGGACTGGACCGCCTCCTGCCGGCTGCCCGGTGGCGAGTTCGACTGCTCGGTGCGCGAACTGGCGCGCGCCTTTGCGCTGGAGTTCGACTGGCTCGATGATCGCAGCGCCCTGCGCATCGCCGAGGCCTATGGCGCCCATGCCCGCCTCTGGCTGAAGGAGGAACGCGGTCAGCACTTTGGCGCCGGGCTGTATGAATCCGAAGTGCGCTATCTCATCGCGCGGGAGTGGGCCTGCAGCCTGGAAGACATCCTGTGGCGCCGCAGCAAGCTGGGGCTGCGCCTGTCCGAATCCGAACAACAGCAGCTCGGCGCCTGGCTGCTCGAACACCACCACGCCCTGCCCAAGGCCAGCTGATGACCCACGGCGGGCGGCCTTTGCCGTCCGCCGTCAAACTGCAATAAACCTCTGCTATAACAATCACCTACACCAAATAAACAATAACAAAGAGAACCCTTGATGAAACAACCTCACCGTACCCTGGTGGCCCTTGGCCTCGGGGCCGCCCTGGCGCTGCCCGCGCTGGCCTCTGACGAAGGCAAAATCGTCATCGCCCACCGTGGCGCCTCCGGCTACCTGCCGGAACACACCCTGGAATCCAAGGCCCTGGCCTATGGCATGGGCGCCGACTATCTGGAGCAGGATCTGGTGATGACCAAGGATGACCAGCTGGTGGTGATGCACGATCACTTCCTCGACGGCATCACGGATGTGGCCGAGCGCTTCCCCGGTCGGGCCCGCCCGGATGGTCGTTACTATGTGGTGGATTTCACCCTGGACGAGGTGCGCTCCCTGCGCATGACCGAGCCGTTCCAGCTGATGGACGGCAAGCAGGTGCCGGTCTATCCGGCGCGCTTCCCGCTCTGGAAGTCCAGCTTCAAGATCCATACCTTCCAGGAAGAGATCGAGATGATCCAGGGGCTCAACAAGAGCACCGGCAAGAACATCGGTATCTACCCGGAGATAAAAGCCCCCTGGTTGTTCCGCCACGAGGGCAAGGACATCTCCAGGGCGGTGCTGAAGGTACTGAAGGAGTACGGCTACACCGGCAAGAACGACAAGGTCTATCTGCAGTGTTTCGATACCAACGAGCTCAAGCGCATCAACGGCGAACTGATGCCCGCCATGGGTATGGACTTGAAGTTGGTGCAGCTGATGGCCGAGACCGACTGGAACGAGACCATGGTCTATGACGCCAAGGGCAAGGCGACCCCCTACGACTACGACTGGATGTTCAAGCCGGGGGCCATGAAGACCATCGCCACCTATGCCGAGGGGATAGGTCCCTGGAAACCCATGGTGGTGACCGAGCCGGGTACTCCTGGCAAGCCTGTTTTCACCGGCATGGTGAAAGAGGCCCACGCGGTCGGCCTCAAGGTGCATCCTTATACCTTCCGTCAGGATGAGGGGCAGATCCCTGCCTATGCGAAAGACTTCACCGATCTGCTCAACATCTTCCTCTACCAGGCCGATGTGGATGGGGTGTTCAGCGACTTCCCCGACAAGGCGGTCGAGGCTACCAAGGCGCACGGCAAATAATAAAAGAAGAGCAACACGGGAACGCAAGCGGGGCCAGGTGCCCCGCTTTTTTGTGCCCGGCGTCATCGCCGGGATCAGGGGCGGTGAGAGGGGGCAGAGAGGGAGAATGTTGAAAATGGATGGGTGTAATTAAATGTTTACAATTTGGCGCTTCTCAGGCCCCGCGAGTCGCTACTTTCTGGTTGTCACAGCCTGCATTCTTGGTCATTTATCCATCTATTGGTACACAAAGACGCTGGTTTCACTTGATTGTTTGTTTTTAATTGGTAAGGTGAGGGCGGTTGCGTAACAAAGTGCTGACTTGTGTAAATAAATTTGAACGGTCGGTGCCCTTGGCTTGAAACAGTAGAGAGAATGAGAAGATGCAAAGAGATCCCCTGAACAACATCCATATCCAGTCCGAACAAGTGATGATCACGCCTGCCCAGCTCAAGGAGAAACTGCCCATCTCCGATCGCGCGCTGGCATTCGTGCAAGGGGCCCGCAACACCATCGCCGACATCATCCACCGTCGCGATCACCGCCTGCTGGTGATCTGTGGTCCTTGCTCCATCCACGACATGGACGCCGCCAAAGAGTACGCAACCAGACTCAAAGCGCTGCATGACGCCTATCAGGACTCTCTCTACATTGTCATGCGGGTCTACTTTGAGAAGCCGCGCACCACGGTCGGCTGGAAGGGCTTTATCAACGATCCGAACCTGGACGGCACCTTCGACGTGGAGCTGGGTCTGCACCGCGCCCGCGAGCTGCTCTGCTGGCTGGCCGAGCTGGAGCTGCCGCTGGCCACCGAGGCGCTCGACCCCATCAGCCCCCAATACCTGGCTGAGCTCTTCTCCTGGTCGGCCATCGGTGCGCGCACCACCGAATCCCAGACCCACAGGGAGATGGCCTCCGGCCTCTCCATGCCGGTCGGCTTCAAGAATGGCACCGACGGCAACCTCGGCACTGCCATCAATGCGCTGCAGGCGGCCTCCAGCCCCCACGCCTTCATGGGGATCAACCAGCAGGGCCAGGTCGCGCTGCTGCAGACCCAGGGCAATCCGGATGGTCACGTGATCCTGCGCGGTGGCAAGCACCCGAACTACGACTCGGTCAATGTGTCGCTGGCGGAAGAGGCGCTGGAGAAGGCGGGCCTGCTGCCCGGTCTGGTGGTGGATTGCAGCCACGGTAACTCCAGCAAGGATCACCGGCTGCAGCCCAAGGTGGCCGACAACGTCATCCACCAGATCCAGGAGGGCAACCGCTCCATCATAGGGGTGATGCTCGAATCCAACCTGTTCGAAGGCAACCAGTCCAGCGAGCAGCCCAAGTGCGAGATGCGCTACGGTGTCTCCATCACCGATGCCTGCATAGACTGGGAGACCACGGATGCGCTGCTGGCCCGCTGCCACAGCCAGCTGGCGGCACCACTTTTGGCCAGAACCAAGGCATAAGCCGTGGTATCTTGTCAGCACTGATTGAACAATCGAGGTGCCACCGGCCGAGGCGGTGACACCTCGTTGCCTCTTGAATCACAGGGCGTCGCTGCGGGCGGCGCCGCAGGGACCGGATATGGCTGAAGAGTTGAATGCCCTCAGGGACAAAATAGATGCGGTGGACAAGCAGCTGATTGATCTGCTGGCCGCCCGTCTCGCCCTGGTGGGGGAAGTGGGGGAAGTGAAGAGCCGACACGGCCTGCCCATCTACGCGCCGGATCGGGAGGCGAGCATGCTGGCCCGCCGCCGAGAGGAGGCGCAAGCCCTGGGGGTGCCCGGCGATCTCATCGAAGACGTGCTGCGCCGGGTGATGCGCGAGTCCTATATTCTGGAATCCGCCAGCGACAAGGAGCACCACTTCAAGTGCATGAAGCCGGAGCTTGGCAAGGTGGTGATCATCGGGGGTCAGGGCCAGCTCGGCCGCCTGTTCGGCAACCTGTTCAGCCTCTCGGGCTACCGGGTCGAGACCCTGGGTCAGGCGGACTGGCCGCGCGCAGACGAGATCCTGCACGGCGCCGGGCTGGTGATGGTGGCCGTGCCCATCGACGTCACCTGCGAGGTGATCGACCGGCTCGGCAACCTGCCGGCGGACTGCCTGCTGGTGGACGTGACCAGCGTGAAGGCGGCTCCGCTCGAGCACATGCTGGCGGTACACCAGGGGCCGGTCCTCGGGCTGCACCCCATGTTCGGGCCGGACGTGGCGAGCCTCGCCAAGCAGGTGATCGTCTGCTGTCAGGGGCGCGAGCCCGCCGCCAGCCAGTGGCTGCTGGATCAGATGACCATCTGGGGGGCACGGCTGCAGCAGGTGGAGGCCAGGGCCCACGACGAGGCGATGACCTTTATCCAGGCGCTGCGCCACTTTGCCACCTTCGCCTACGGCTGGCACCTCTCCCGCGAGCAGGCTAACATCGATCGCCTGCTGGCGTTGAGCTCCCCCATCTACCGGCTGGAGCTGGCCATGGTGGGACGGCTGTTCGCCCAGGATCCCCACCTCTACGCCGACATCATACTGTCGTCGCCGCAGAATCTGGCGATGATCCGCCGCTACTACCAGAACTTCGGCGAGGCGCTGGGGCTGCTGGAGCGGGGGGATCGGGAGGGCTTTATCGAGGCGTTCAGCCAGGTCTCCGGCTTCTTCGGCGAGCGGGCGGACGAGTTTTTGCGCGAGAGCCGCACCCTGTTGGCGCAGGCCAACGATCGTCGCCATCACGGCTGAGTGCGCTGCATATTATGCAAAAGGGGCCCTTGGGCCCCTTTTCTCATGCTGCTGGCAGCATATCCGGCATCCCATCAGACGGTGATGGCCGGCTCGGCGGCGGGCAGGCGCAGATCGGCGTCATCCCAGCCAAGCGGCAGGGTGAGCAGCTGATCGATGAGCTCCCGGCGATCGGATTTCTCCAGATAGGCGAGGTAGAGCGGGCGGCTCAGGGCCTGTCCTCCCTCCACCAGATGCAGCTTCCCCTGCTCCAGGAAGGGGCTCACCATGCGCCTTGGCAGGTAGGCGGCCCCGCCGTTGGCCAGCACGAATTGCAGCGCCATGCTGGCGGAGCTCGAGTGCAGCACCGGGGTCTTCTGCAGGCTCTGCAGCCGGCTCGACGGTGGCTCGAAGCTGGTGCCCCAGTCGAGGTGGATATGGGGCATCTGCATCAGGCTGTCGGCGCTGGCGGCCGGCTCCCGGCTCACCAGCTCGAACACCAGCTCGCCGATGGGGTGCAGGGCGATCTCGTCGATCTTGGTCGGCTCGGAGAGCAGGGCGAGATCGAGGGAGCGCTCCAGCAACTGGCGGCACAGGTGTTCGCGGGAGGCGGTCTCGAGGCGCACCGCGAGGCCGGGGGCCAGGGCATAGACATGGTTGAGCCAGTCGTTGAAATCGAGCTCCCAGAAGATGGCGGGGGCACCGATGGCGAGCTGCTGGCTGAAACCGGGGGAGAGGGCCACGTCCTGCTTGGCGCGGCCCAGGGTATGTAAGATGGCGTCTGCATAGGGCAGCAGACGCTCACCGGAGGCGGTCAGGCGAATGTTGTTGCGGTGACGGGCAAACAGACTGACCCCGAGTTGCTGCTCGAGCTGGCGGATCCGAAAGCTCACCGCCGACTGGGTCAGGTAGAGATTCTCAGCCGCCCGGCCGAAGTGGCGGGTTTTGCTGACCTCGATGAAGGTCCGAAGCAGCTCGGTATCCATTAATCGAGGGACTCGTCGCTGCCGCCACCACCGCCCTCAAAGCTGCCGCCCGCATCTTCATTGGCGCCACCTGCGACTGTGCACAGACGGTGCACGCGCTTGGGACCAATAACCTTCAGGTACTTGAACCACACCTTGGCGTGGGGATTGCTTCCGGCCGCGCCGGACTTGACCTGTTCGATGAAGGCACTTTCTACGTCATCACGCGGGGCCTGGTTGCCCTGATAGAGCGCCAGCATCACGGTGCCATATTTTTCCAGACTGTCCGCTTCGGCCACGGTGAATTCGCCACTGCGACGCAGGCCACGGGGAAAATGTTTGAAGTCGTTGAAACGCTTGTCTGATTCGAAGCTCATAGTGCTCTTGTTCTGGTTAGTTTGACCTTTGCGGGCAAGTATCATCAGGCCGTCGCAGAGTGCAAAATCAATTTTCTTACTATGTTAATAAATATCTTTTATCGAAAAGAGTTTGTCGCATCCCGAGTGAGCATTTTGCGGTGCGCTGCACAAAAAATCCTGAAAAATAGTGGAGTTATGTCAGTTTTTATACAGGAAAAAGCGGTTCTGACAGGGTAAAAACAGAAAAAATAAGGCGCCATACGGCGCCTTTTGTCTCTTCATGACGGAGCTGAACCTGAGTGCCCTGAACTCACTCAATCATGGCTGGCTGGGCCAGGTTGTCGGCACGCCACAGACGATAGCGCACCTCATACTCCTGGGGCACATAGATGACGAAGGGCAGTTTGGAATTGTAGTTCACGAAGAAGCCCTGACCATAGATCTGGACGAAGCTCTCCTTCTTCTGACCATCCGGGCAGGCCATCAGGGTGCTGACGGGGCCGGAGACCTGGCCCAGGGTCAGGTAGTTGTAGCCCCAGCCCTTGACGCTGTGCTGTTCCAGGTTGCCGGCGAAGCGCGGCAGGTTGCAGTCGACCAGCATCTTCTTGCCGACTTGCAGTTCGACCATCATGTCGGCTTCGTTCTCGACTTCCGGCAGACGGATCACGACACGTTCCTGGTTCACTTCGGCGGCGGGGAACATGCTGATATCAAATTTTTTCGGTTCGGCGGCGAAGGCATGGCCACCCAACAACAAGGCGCCCAGCAGGCTAAAACGCAACACGGTTTTCATCTGTACCTCATGGGATTGGTTCAACGCCGCTAGACTAACCGCTCTGCGGGTTTCATGCCAGCGCTCCGGGGTGCAAAACCTGCCTGAACCGGCATGCAGTGACGCAATTTGATGCTTTTTTGACGGCCAGGGTCACACCGTCGCCATCCGCCACCTATCCAGCTGGGATCTGAAAGAGCCCCAGTCATGGATGTTTACCTCACCAACAGGACTTGTTTGGCCCAAGCGCCGAGGGGGCGCAGGCCGACGGAGGCGCTAGTGATGTCGAGATAGGTCACCGTCTTGCCGGCGGGGAAGGGGGTGGACGACCCGAGATAGACGCAGCCGTCGTTCACCGCCTTGCCGTCCCCGGCCATGGCCGCGGGGGAAGATGATCTCGTTCAATGCGGGTTGTTAGCAGGTTGCCTTCGTCGCCACCGCGTGCTGGCAATAAAAAGCCCGCCAAAGGGGCGGGCTCGCTCAGGTGGCTTGCGCCGGTCAGGGGGCGCGATAGAAGCGGTTCAGCTCGTTCATCACCTGGATCAGGGTGCCCATGTTCGGAGTACCGTGCTTGATGGGACGATAGGTGTCGCGGTCCAGCAGCTCGAAATCCCCCTGCTTGTTGAACTGGGTGATGGTGTTGCCCTGATAGATGGCGAAATCGTTCTGATCCCCCGCCAGCAGCCAGTTGCGCGGGCTGGCATCGAACAGGCTGCGCCCCGTGCTGTAGTCGCGGGGCGGATTGCGTACCCCCAGCATGCCCTTCATCAGGGTTGGCACCAGATCCAGGTGGCTGCTCGCCTGCTCCTGGATCTGGCTCTCGGTGCCCGGCCAGGCCAGCACCATGGGCACCTGCACCTGATAGGGGGAGTAGTTGCTGCCATAGCCCCAGCTGTTGCTCTGGGTCTCATTGAACTCCTGACCGTGGTTGGAGGTGACCACGACTATGGTCTGCTCGCCGAGCCCCTGCTGCTGCAGTTGCGAGAGCATCTGTTCGAGCAGCTGGTCGGTGTAGAACACCGCGTTCTTGTAGCGATTCTCCAGCTTCTGCAGATTCTCTGGCCTGTAGGCGGTGGCCGGGTTGAACCGGGTCAGCTCGGGCTGGAAGGGGCCCTTGATGCTGGCAGGCACCTGATAGTCCCCCGGGCTCGACAGATAGACCAGGGAGAACCAGGGTCTGTCCGCCGTTCGGTTGTGGAGCCACTGCTGCCAGTCGTCGATCAGCAGGCGGTCGTCGGTCTGGCGCGAGACGAAGACCTGCTTGCGCAGGCCGGCGAGCAGGCTCTGCTGATACTGCTTGGCATCTTCCAGCGCGCCGAACAGGCCGAACTGGTAGTCCTGGCGCAGCATCTCGTCGAACAGCACGGGCGGACGCTTGTCGGTGCGGATGTCGCCGTAATAGTGGCCGGGCAGGCCGTAGAAGAGGCTGAACATCCCCATGGCCTCATCGTTGCCGCCGCTCATGTGGTTGCGGAAACTGATGTGCTGATCCGCATAGCGCTGCAGATTGGGCATGTTGATGTTGTTGAGCATGTCCGCCCGCAGGGAGTCGACCACCACCACCAGCAGGTTCTTGTGATCGCCCGGGGCGTTCACGCTGAGGGGGCGCAGCGGATAGAGCAGCCGGTGCTCCGCACTGCCCTGGTTTTCCGCCTTCTTCTCGTACTGTTCGAGATCCAGCCAGCCATGCTTGGCCAGGAAGCTCCTGGCGGTCATGGGGTAGGAGAGGGGGAAGTTGGCCCGTTGCATGGTGATGGGCTGATACAGGGTCGCATCCGCCCAGCTGTTGACCAGGTGGGTCAGGATGAAGCAGACCAGCAGGGCCAGCCCCACCTGATTGCCGTACTGACGGCGCTTGCGCTTGTTGATCTTGCGCCATACATAGGCCGACAGCAGCAGTTGCAGCAGGAAGATGGTGGGCACGGCGACGAAGATGATGCTCCAGATAGAGCCCTCTTCGGTCTGCGCCTGATCCAGCAGCAGTTGCCACACCTGGCCGTTCAAGTGGAACTTGAACAGCTGGAACACCTGGGTGTCGATGAGCAGCAGCACCAGCGCCAGGGTGGCGATGATGGCCGAGATGAAGCGCAGCGGCTTCTCTCTTGGCAGGATGAAGCTCAAGGGGAAGATGGTCAGCAGATAGGTGACGAAGCTCAGGAACGAGAAATGGCCTATCCAGCTGATGATGAGATAAGTGACGCCGAGCGTGGTCGACGGCCAGCTGATGGAACCCAGGTAGCGGGTCGCGATCAGCATGGCCAGGATGATGTTGAAGAAGGAGAACCAATGCCCCCAGGTGATCAGGCGAGAGACATTATCACGATAGGGGTTGCCGGTTTCGACCATAATGATCCATCTGCTTGAAAAACATCAAAGAATGCGAAGAAACTCAATGCGCATCGCGGCGATGGTCCACCGAGGCGGTGAGCGCCTGAACGAACTTCTCGGTGATCGCCTGGCGCTGGGCCGGAGCCATGCCGTTGATGATGTTGGTGGTCAGGTTGCCAAGCACCATCAGACTGAGATCCACCGGCGCCTTGTGTTTCTCCAGGGCGGTGATCAGGTCGTTCATCAGGGCGTCAAACTGCTCGTTATTGTACTTTGATACGATGGGCATAATCTTGGGTTCATCTCGGTTCAAAGCGCCTTATAATACTTCACCCTTTCGGCTAACACTATGGCTTTGTGACATGAGTCTCGATATCGACAAGATCATTCTTCACTCCCTGCGGCCCGGCAACGATGGCCAGCCCCACGCCGATACCCGCAGCCAGACCCTGCCTGCCGACGAGGCGGTGCAGGGGCTGATGGCTGAACTGCATCGCATCTACAACGGCAAGGGGGGCAAGGGCTTTGGCTTCTTCGTCGACCCCGAGGCCGCCGTCGCCGAGCTGGCCGAGGGCATCGATGCCCCCAAGCAGCCCTCTCCCGCCTTTCGCATCGCCCTGGAGCAACTGCTGGCCGAGCAGACCGAGTTCGTTCCCTTCTCCGTCAACCTGACCCAGATGCTGGTCAAACAGCTGGTGGAGCACGCCCTGGATGAGCAGGGGGTGTTGCTCATCGCCAAATACAACTATGTGGGGGTCGACTATCTGATGGTGGCCCTGCTGGAGGGCAAGGAGAGCGTCACTGTCAGCGAGGCGCTGGAGCTGCGCCACATCCAGTATCTGGACATCGGCAAGCTCAACCTGGTGGCTCGCATCGATCTCACCGAATGGAAGACCCAGCCGGAGTCGCGTCGCTACATCACCTTCAGCAAGGGGCGGGTTGGCCGCAAACTGGGGGATTTCTTCATGGATCTGCTGGGTGCCCGAGAGGGCATGGACGCCAAGGTGCAGAATAAGGGCCTGTTGCAGGCGGTGGACGATTATTGCGACAGCCGCCAGCTCGAGCCGGCCGAACGCAACGACTACAAGAAGCAGGTCTTCAAATATTGCACCGAGCAGGCCAGTGCCGGCGAGGAGATCGAGATCAGGGAGTTGTCGGCGGAGCTCTCCTCAAAAGAGGCGGGAGAGGGCGACCTCGATTTCTACAGCTTCATCGGCCAGGAATACGAGCTGGAGGAGCGTTTCCCGGCGGACAGGTCCACCCTGCGCGGGTTGACCAAGTTCGTCGGCTCCGGTGGCGGCCTGACCCTGAGCTTCGAGCAGAAATTGCTGAACAGCCGGATCTTCTACGATCCCCAGACAGATACCCTGACCATCAGGGGGGTACCGCCCAACCTCAAGGATCAGCTGCTGCGCCAGTCGTAATGTGATCCACCCATCATTTTTTGCAAAAAGGCACCGGAGTCCGCTCCGGTGCCTTTTTATTTAAGGGGTGATGAAGCTGGAAACCGTTGCAGTACTTTTGTTAACACATTAAACAAAATAATCGGAATGAAAGGGTTTTCAGTGGGATGAAATCCCTTTCATTGGTGTAAATTTATTTCTTTTCGGTAATTTTATTTCCGTATCTTGGCAAAAATATGGGGGGAACTCTCGTTAAGTCGCTGAAATAAGAAAATGTTTTCATAACTTTCTGGAAGAAAATACGTAATTGCATTTCAAAAATGCGAGGCGTGTCATGTGAGGCATTGAACGCTTGGGATAATATTCATCTCGCACACAATGCTCTTACAGCGCGGAACTAATACAAGGAAAGGCTCATGAAAAAGAAATTGCTGTCATCCCTGATCGGTCTGGCTACCCTGGGCGTGGCTTGCTCTGCCACTGCCGCGATTGATGAAGGTCAGCTGACCATCTGGATCAACGGTGACAAGGGCTACAACGGCCTGGCCGAAGTCGGCAAGAAGTTCGAAGCCGAGACCGGCATCAAGGTGACCGTGGCTCACCCGGATCAGGTTGAAGTGAAATTCCAGCAAGCCGCCGCTACCGGCAACGGCCCGGACATCTTCTTCTGGGCTCACGACCGTTACGGTGAGTGGGTCAAGTCCGGTCTGCTGGTGCCCGTGACCCCGAACGCCGCCACCAAGGCCAAGTTCGAGCAGTTCGCCTGGGATGCCATGACCGTCGATGGCAAGACCTACGGCTATCCGGTCGCGGTCGAAGCCGTCAGCCTGATTTACAACAAGGATCTGTTGCCCAACCCGCCGAAGACCTTCGAAGAGATCGCCAAGATCGACGAAGAGCTGAAGAAAAATGGCAAGCGTGCCATCATGTGGGCCTATGACACCCCCTACTTCAGCTACCCGCTGGTGGCTGCCAACGGTGGTTATGCCTTCAAGAAGACCGCTACCGGTTATGACGTGAAAGACACCGGCGTGGCCAACGCGGGTGCCAAGGCCGGTGTCGGCTACATCTCCGAGATGATCAAGTCCGGTCACCTGGAGAAGGGTATCGACTACGGTGTCATGGATGCCAAGTTCAACAAGGGCGAAGTGGCCATGATGATCAACGGTCCCTGGGCCTGGAGCAACCTGGACAAGAGCGGCATCAAGTACGGCGTAGCACCGCTGCCGACCCTGAAGGGTAACCCGGCCAAAGCCTTCGTCGGCGTCCTCGGTGCCACCATCAACGCCGCCAGCCCGAACAAGGATCTGGCCATCGAGTTCCTGGAAAACTACCTGCTGACCGATGCCGGTCTGGCGCCGGTGAACGCCGACAAGCCGTTGGGTGCCGTGGCCCTGAAGTCCTTCCAGAAGACCCTGGAAGCGGACCCCAACATCAAGGCCACCATGCAGAACGCCCAGAACGGCGAGCCGATGCCGTCCGTGCCCGAGATGAGCCGTTTCTGGTCCTCCTTCGAAACAGCCCTCAAGAACGTCACCTCTGGTCGTCAGAGCGTTGACGAAGCCCTGGATACCGCTGCCAAGCGTATCGTCCAGTAAGCACGTATCAGGGAGGCCTTCGGGCCTCCCACTCTCTCCAATCTCTCTTGGCGCAATAAAGGTTAATTGGCATGGAAGTAGTACCTTCTATCGAATCCTATGCCGGTCCGAAGAAAGACAAGTACGTCTGGCTGAAGTGGACCATGGCGGCACTGATCGCAGTGCTTAATGGTTATGCGGCCGTGATGATGTATGCCAGCGGCGAGTGGGTCTTTGCCCTGCTCGATCTGGTGGTCGTTTCCGTCGGTCTCTATGTCTTCATGAACAAGAAGACCTATGCCCACCGCTATATTTTCCCCGGTGTGGCAGGCATGGTTGTTTTTATCATCTTCCCTCTTGCCTACACGATCGGCATCGCCTTCACCAACTATTCGGGATCCAACCTGCTCTCCCTCGAACAGGCTCGGGATTACCATCTGAAAAAGACCTATAAGGTGGCGGGCGGTGAATTCGATTTCACCCTCTTGGGTGGTGAGAACAATCAGTTTCAGCTGCTGCTGCAACAGGACGACCAATCCTTTATCAGTCAACCCCTTACTCTGTCGAACAACAAGGCACGTGAACTGGCTGTCCGCGAGGGCCGGGTTCATGACGAGCCACAGGTTGTTCAGTTGCAGCCCCTCAACGGGGAGGCCATCGACCAGGTGGCGCCCATCCGGGCCATCGTCGATCATCGCACTCACCTGAGTGCCCTGGATCTGGTGCTGCCCGATGGCAACATCCACCTGACCCTGAGCAGCCTGCGCAAGTTTGCCGCCCAGAAGCAGCTCTATACCCAGCTGGTGGACGGCGTCGTGCTCAAGTCCGGCGTCATGATCAAGGACAGCAACCTGCTGCGTGACAACCAGAGCGGCGAGCTGATGCTGCCCAACGGCGACACCGGTTTCTACCAGTACATAGACGCGGAAGGCCACTTCGTCGGCAAGGGCATAGCCCCGGGTTTCGTGGTGAGCGTGGGGTGGAAGAACTTCATGCGCATCATGACGGATCCGGGCATCCAGGGTCCCTTCATGCAGATCTTCGTCTGGACCGTGATCTTCTCCGCCTGCTCGGTCGCCTTCACCCTGGCCATCGGCATGGTGTTGGCGTGTCTGGTGCAGTGGGAGCAGCTCAAGGGCCGTGGCTTCTACCGGGTCATGCTGATCCTGCCCTATGCGATACCGGCGTTCATCTCCATCCTGGTGTTCAAGGGTCTGTTTAACCAGAACTTCGGCGAGATCAACCTGTTCCTGGAAGCGGCGTTCGGCATCAAGCCCGACTGGTACACCAACCCCTTCCTGGCCAAGGTGATGATCCTCATCGTCAACACCTGGCTCGGCTACCCCTACATGATGATCCTCTGCATGGGCCTGCTCAAGGCCATCCCGGAAGATCTCTATGAGGCGTCCGCCATGGACGGTGCAGGTCCGGTACAGAACTTCTTCAAGATCACGGTACCGCTGTTGATGAAGCCGCTGACACCCCTGCTGATCGCATCCTTTGCCTTCAACTTCAACAACTTCGTGCTTATCCAGTTGTTGACGAACGGGGCGCCGGACATCATCGGGGCCACCACGCCGGCCGGGACCACCGACCTGCTGGTGAGCTACACCTACCGGATCGCGTTCCAGGGCTCGGGTGGTCAGGACTACGGTCTGGCCAGTGCCATCGCCACCGCCATCTTCCTCATCGTGGGTGCGCTGGCCTTGCTCAACCTGAAATTGTCCAAAGCCGACAAGCAACTGTAAGGAGGCTTCAACATGGCAATCGTACAACCCAAATCAGTGAAATACCGGGTGTGGGCAACCCACCTGGTGATGTGGGGCTTCCTGGCACTGATCATCTTCCCGCTGATCATGGTCATCGCCATCTCGTTCCGTAACGGCAACTTCTCGGTGGGGGAGATCATCCCCACCAATCCGACCCTGGATCACTGGAAGCTGGCGCTCGGCATGTCCATCACCAACGCCGACGGCAGCATCACGCCGCCGCCGTTCCCGGTGCTGACCTGGCTGTGGAACTCCATCAAGGTCGCGGGCATCACCGCCCTGATGATAGTGGTGCTCTCCACCACCTGTGCCTACGCCTTCGCCCGCCTGCGTTTTCGTGGCAAGTCCACCATCCTGCAGGGCATGCTGATCTTCCAGATGTTCCCGGCGGTGCTGGCCCTGGTGGCCATCTATGCCCTGTTCAACAAGATCGGTGACTACATTCCCTGGCTCGGGCTCAACACCCATGGCGGCCTGATCCTGGCCTACATGGGGGGCATCGCCCTGCACGTCTGGACCATCAAGGGCTACTTCGAGACCATCGACTCCTCCCTGGAGGAAGCGGCGGCCATCGACGGTGCTACCCCGTGGCAGGCGTTCAGGCTGATCCTGCTGCCCCTGTCGGTGCCCATCCTGGCGGTGGTGTTCATCCTGGCCTTCATCGGTTCCATTACCGAGGTGCCCATGGCCTCCATTCTGCTGCAGGATGTGAACAACCTGACCCTGGCGGTCGGTGCCCAGCAGTACCTCTATCCGCAGAACTACCTGTGGGGTGACTTCGCGGCGGCCGCCGTGCTGTCAGGCTTCCCCATCACAGTCGTGTTCCTGCTGGCGCAGCGCTGGTTAGTCGGTGGCCTCACCGCCGGTGGTGTGAAAGGTTAAGTGGCGCCACGCTGCCTGCACCAAGGTGTTCCTGCTGGTCTACCTCAGGGCTGGCTGGTGGGCGGTCTGACCGCAGGCGGTGTGAAAGGTTAACGGTTAATGGCCGGGGGAGCCGACTCCCCCCGCCATCACGATTTGCAAAGATTCAAGAGCGGAGCTCGACATGGCTGAAGTAGTACTCAACAACGTTCGCAAAAATTACGACCCGGCTGTCCACAAGGACACCCTGCGCAGCATCAACCTCGACATCAAGGAAGGGGAGTTCATCGTCTTCGTCGGCCCGTCCGGCTGCGGCAAGTCCACCCTGCTGCGGATGATCGCGGGTCTGGAAGACATCACCAGCGGCGAGCTGACCATAGGCGGTCGCTACATGAACGACGTGCCGCCGGTGGAGCGCAACGTGGGCATGGTGTTCCAGTCTTACGCCCTCTACCCGCACATGAACATCTACGAGAACATGGCCTTCGGCCTCAAGCTCAAGAAGATGGACAAGGAGAGCATCCACAAGCGGGTGATGCGCGCCGCCGAGATCCTGGGGTTGGAGCCGCTCTTGGAGCGCAAGCCCAAGGCCCTCTCCGGCGGTCAGCGCCAGCGGGTCGCCATCGGCCGCAGCATAGTGCAGCAGCCCCAGGTGTTCCTGTTTGACGAACCGCTCTCCAACCTGGATGCGGCCCTGCGGGTCAAGATGCGCATCGAGATCGCCAAGCTGCACAAGGAGCTCAACTCCACCATCATCTACGTGACCCACGACCAGGTGGAGGCCATGACCCTGGCCAACCGCATCGTGGTGCTGAGCCCGCTCAAGGGCGAGGCGGCCACCAACCTGGAGCAGTTCGGCACCCCGCTCGAGCTCTACCACAACCCGGACAACAAGTTCGTGGCTGGCTTCATCGGCTCCCCCAAGATGAACTTCCTGGCGGGCGAGCTGGTGGAGATCGGCGAGCGGGAAGCCGTGGTCAAGCTGACCACGGGCGACAGCGTGCGGGTGCGGGTGGATGCCCGCCGCGGCGCCGTGGGTGACAAGGTGGAGCTGGGCATTCGTCCCGAGCACCTGGTGCCGCTGGGCCATGCCCATGCCGACAGCCGGGTGAGCGGCGTGGTGCAGGTGGCCGAGCACCTGGGGGCGGAGTCTTTCGTCTACATGGACGTGGGTGGCCACGACTTCACCGTCAAGGCGAGTTCCGACGTGGACGTGGCCACCGGCCAGGAGTACAGCGTCGGCATTCCGGCCGAGGCCTGCTACCTGTTCGATGCCAAAGAGCAGGCGTTTCCGCGCACCGCCAAATATATCCGCACCTGATCGCGGTCAGGATGCCTAGGTTTTCCTTTCTTCATGTTCAATGCCTTTTGCCGGTCGCAAGACCGGCTTTTTATTGCCTGCCGTTCGGGACTGGTGGGGGCGGCAGCGGGTTTGGCTGGCCTGGGCTGGAGAGAGGAGGGCGTTGATGCCCCTGATCTTGATGGGAAATGCCCAGGGGCTCGCCCGGCGGACCGGGCGGCACCTGGTCACGCCTCCTTTCTCGCCTCTTTCCCGGCGTCGAACCCGGCGGTGACGTCAGGTACGAAGTGCTGGCTGGAGAGAGGGGGGCGTTCATAACCCTCGGTCTTGATGGGGGGCAGCTTGATGGGCTCGTAGTGGATCGCCTCGTAGGGTACCTTGCCGAGCAGGTGGGAGATGCAGTTGAGGCGGGCACGGCGCTTGTCGTCCGCCTCCACCACGAACCAGGGACTGTCTTGCGTGTCCGTGTAGGTGAACATGTCGTCCTTGGCGCGGGAGTACTCCACCCAGCGGGAGCGGGACTGCAGGTCCATGGGACTGAACTTCCAGCGCTTGATGGGGGTGTTGATCCGCTCCTTGAAGCGCTTCTCCTGCTCCTCGTCGCTGACCGAGAACCAGTACTTGATGAGGGTGATGCCGGCTCGGATCAGCATCCGCTCGAATTCGGGGCAGGCGCGCAGGAATTCGCGGTACTCGTCGTCGCTGCAAAAGCCCATCACCCGCTCGACCCCGGCCCGGTTGTACCAGGAGCGGTCGAACAGCACCATCTCGCCGGCGGCGGGCAGGTGGGCCACGTAGCGCTGGAAATACCACTGGGTGCGCTCCCTGTCCGATGGCGCGGGCAGGGCGGTGACCCGGCAGACCCGGGGGTTGAGGGGCTCGGTGATCGCCTTGATGACGCCCCCCTTGCCGGCGGCATCCCGCCCCTCGAACAGCACCACGACTTTCAGCCCCTCCTGCTTGACCCACTCCTGCAGCTTGACCAGCTCCTCCTGCAGGTGGGCGAGGTGGTGCTCGTAGCTCTTCTTGTCCAGACGGGGGCGCTTCTTGCTCTTCTCCTTGGCCATCGGCCTCTCCTTGATGAGTCCTCTTGTGAGTCACTCCAGCTTGCACCAGGCCGGCCCCTCTGCCAAGGGAGGCGTGATACACTGCCG
This sequence comes from Aeromonas sp. XH, assembly GCF_033348475.1. NCBI lineage: Bacteria > Pseudomonadati > Pseudomonadota > Gammaproteobacteria > Aeromonadales > Aeromonadaceae > Aeromonas > Aeromonas sp. XH. The sequence continues at coordinate 1,473,082 of NZ_CP137630.1, forward strand.
CCCCGTCAGCCGCTGGCAATAGAAAAACATGACGCCATTGATGGCGATTTGCACAGCCGTCTCATCATCTCAGTTGGCAACAGGAGAAAACATGAAGCAGTTTATGGAGGTAGCGGGTCGCCGGATGGCCTATCTGGACGAGGGGCAGGGCCCGGTGCTGCTGCTGGGCCACAGCTACCTGTGGGACAGCGCCATGTGGGCGCCGCAAGTGGAGGCCCTCAAGGGGCAGTATCGCTGCATCGTGCCCGAGCTCTGGGGCCATGGGGATTCCGATGCCACGCCGGACGGCCCCTGCACCCTAGCGACCCTGGCCCGGGATCATCTGGCCTTGCTCGACGCCCTCGGTGTCGACGACGTCGTGCTGGTAGGGCTCTCCATCGGCGGCATGTGGGGGGTGGAGCTGGCGCGCATGGCGCCCGGGCGCATCAAGGGGCTGGTGCTGATGGACAGCTTCGTCGGCCTCGAGCCCCAGATCACCTGCGAGCGCTACCTCGCCATGCTGGCCGCCATCGAGCAGTTGGGGAGCATACCCGCCCCCATCGTCGAGCAGGTGGCGCCGCTCTTCTTTGCCCATCAACCCGATGCCGCCCTGATGGACGGCTTCAAGGGGCGGCTCGCCGCCTGGCCGGTCGACAAGGTGGCGAGCCTGGTGGCGGTGGGGCGCGCCTTCGTGACCCGGGAGGATCGCATCGACTGGCTGGAGGAGATGGCGCTGCCCGCGCTGGTGATGACAGGCTGCGAGGACAAGGCCCGCCCTGTGCTGGAGGGTTACCTGATGGCCGAGGTGCTGGGCTGTTCCTTCAGGGAGATCCCGGCCGCCGGCCATATCTCGACCTTGGAGAACCCGGCGTTCGTCAACCGGGCGCTGGCCGAGTTTCTGGCCGCGATCGGAACGTGGTGACGGCCCGTCAATGACAAAGAAGGGAGCCTTGGGCTCCCTTCTTGTTGGTTGGCTTCGCCAGCAGATCCGGGTTACCAGATATAGCCGATGCCGAAGCCCGCGTAGAGCTCGCCATCGTGCTGGACTATGGGGCTGTTGGCGATGTCCTTGTCGTAGCGCTCGTAGTTGGCGGCAAACATACCGATCCAGTGGGGGCTGAAACGGTAGCTGGTGATGATGGCGGCCATGGGGGAGAGGGTGGTGCCCGTGTCCCACTCGGCGCGCTGAGCCCTGGCCTCGCTGCCCGAGACGCCGCCGAAGTAGTAGTTCGCCATCTTGTCGCTGCGGATCATCACCCCCATGCCGGGCATGATGAGCAGCTTGTCGCGAATGATGGGAAAGTCGGCCCACAGCAGCCACTCCTGGCCGTTGCTGGTCCCGGTCACGTCCGTGCTGATGCGGGTGCTGAGCAGGGCGTAGGGGGTGATGAGGCTGGCGCCGACGCCCCCCTCCAGCTCCCACTCGCGCTCCTCCATGCCCGCGAGCTCGGGGGCATCGTCGGGATCCAGGTTGCCGAATCGCACCCGGCCATAGCCGTAGGCGGCGAAGTTGTCCTCCTTGTGGAAGTAGTAGCGGGCCCTGTCCCCGAGGAACATGAACCGATCGCCGAAGTAGACGGCGCCCGGCACCGCGAGGGCGGTGTCGTCCTGCCCCTGGTAGCGGGCATCCCCGCCGATGACGGCGCCGCCCAGCACCAGCCCCTTGGGCACAGGGCTGGTGGGGCTGTCCTGCACGAAGATGTCGAGGGAGCCGAGATCGATCTCGGCCCGGACGGGGACGGTGAACAGCAGGGCCAGCAGACAGCCGAGGGGCGCGTGGCGCAGGGCGCGAACAGGGGGCATGGAGAGATCCTTTGAATCTGGGCTGGAACGGGGCAGAGAATACTGCCGCGGATGCCGTCAGTGAAGCCTGTTTCCATTGTCAATTCAAGTTGATAGCAAAAAAATGACGCGGAGGTCCTGGGATGGCGCGAGGAGGCGCCCATTGACCCCGAGAGTCGTCCTGCGTGGCGGCAACCAAGGTGGCGAAGGGGAATAGAGAGGGGCCTGGATAAGAAAGAGAGGCTTGCGCCTCCCTCTGCATCAGGGGGTGGGACGGGGCTGATCGTCCCGCTTGGGCCAGGCGTTGAGCACGGCTTTCACCAGGGTGGCCAGGGGGATGGCGAAGAAGACTCCCCAGAAGCCCCACAGGCCGCCAAACACCAGCACGGCAACGATGATGGCCACCGGGTGCAGGTTGACCGCCTCGGAGAAGAGCAGGGGCACCAGCAGGTTGCCGTCCAGGGCCTGAATGACCAGATAGGCCACCATCAGCCAGGCGAAGTCGGGGGTCAGGCCCCACTGGAACAGGGCCACCATGGCGACGGGCACGGTCACCGCCACCGCCCCTATGTAGGGGATGAGCACGGAGAAGCCGACCGCCACCGCCAGCAGCACCGAGTAGCGCAGCCCCATCAGGGCGAAGGGGATGTAAGTGGCCACCCCGACGATGAGGATCTCGATCACCTTGCCGCGGATGTAGTTGATGATCTGGTCATTCATCTCCACCCAGACCCGGTTGACCAGGGTGCGGTTGCGGGGCAGGAAGCGGCGCAGGCCGCCCATCAGCACCTGCTTGTCCTTGAGCATGAAGAACACCATCAGTGGCACCAGGATGGCGTAGATGAGGATGGCCACCACGTTGATGAGGGAGCTGAGGGAGGCGCTCACCAACTGCTCGCCCCCGGTCAGGATGCGCTGGCGGATGTTGTCGATGATGGTCTCGACCAGGCTGACGTCGATGATCTCGGGGTATTTTTCCGGCAGGGTGCGCACATAGTCCTGGGCATGGGCGAGCATGGACGGCGCCTCCTTGGCCAGGTTGACGCCCTGGCTCACCAGCGTCGGAATGAGGCCCAGCAGCATCATGGTGGTCACCGTGATGAACAGCAGCAGCACCAGACTGGTGGCCAGGGTGCGGGAGAGCCCGGTGCGTTGCAGGCGGCTGACCGGCCACTCCAGCAGGTAGGCCATCACCAGCGCCACCAGGAGCGGTGCCAGCAGATCGCCGAACAGCCAGAGCACCGCGAAGCAGAACACCAGCAGCAGGAAGAGGGTGACGGCATCCGGGTCGGAAAAACGGGTCTGATACCAGCGCTTCAATACATCTAACATCGAGGCTTCCTTGAATGACGGGTCATGGCAGGGAGGCGTCGCCCGATGCCGATGGCGGCATCCCGGCGACCACGAGCAGCAGGGAGAGGCGGGTGGCGGACTCCTCCAGTGGCCGGACGTCGTGACCCTGGCGGCGCAGATAGGCAGGAATGTCTTGCCTTGAGCCGGGATCTCCCAGAAGAATGAGCAGGGATTGACCGGGCCGAGCCTGGCGCAGCCAGAGCTTGAGCCGAATGAGGGGCTCGGGACAACGCCAGGGGGTCAGGTCGAGCTGTTCCATGGGAATTCCATCGCGTGCGTGGCCGTCATTATGGCCGTGATGGCAGGATGAAACAACGCTTGTGGGCCTTGAATGGCAAGGGTATTCTGCCGATGCCCGGTAGGGTCTGATTGGAGATAGAGATAACGTGGCACGTTTTTCCCCCCTGATAGCATCGCTTCCCCTGCTGGTCTCCCTGATGGGAGCGACCTTCCACGCCCAGGGGAGCAACCAGTTGCCCGACATCGGGACCGCCGGGGTTGCCGCCCTGCCCATCGAGCAGGAGGTGCGCTATGGCAACGCCTTCATGCGCTTCGCCCGGGCGGGCCTGCCCATCATCGACGATCCCGTGCTGAACGAATACATCGACGATCTGGGTCAGCGACTGCTCACCAACGCCGACGGGGTGCGTTTCCCCTTTACCTTCTTCCTCGTCAACGATCCCAGCATCAACGCGGCCGCCTTCCTCGGTGGCCGGGTCAAGGTGCACACCGGCCTCTTCCTCTACGCGGAGAGCGAGAGCGAGCTGGCCTCTGTCCTGGCCCACGAAATCACCCACGTGACCCAGCGCCACATCGCCCGCTATATGGAGGCCCAGGCGAGCAGCTCCGCCATGACCCTGGCCGGCCTGGTGGGCTCCATCGCGCTCGCGGTGATCAACCCCACCGCCGGCATCGCCGCCCTGCAGACCACCTTGGGCCTGTCGATGCAGTCGGCCATCAACTACACCCGGGACAACGAATACGAGGCGGATCGCATCGGCATGAAGACGCTGTATGACGCCGGGTTCGATCCCATGGGCATGGCGAACTTCTTTCAGAAACTGGCGGCGGAGTACCGCTTCGCCAGCAAGCCGCCCGAGATGCTGCTGACCCACCCCCTGCCCGAGACCCGGATCAGCGAGGCCCGTGCCCGTGCCGGCAGCTATGGCCGCCGCGCCCTCGCCCCCAGCCTCGACTTCTGGCTGGCCAAGGTGCGCATCCAGGTGCGCTATGGCACCGAGACCCCCCAGGGGCTGCTCACCTACTTCGACAGCCGCCTGCAGAAGGGGGATTACCCCGTCAAAGACGCCGCCCTCTATGGCAAGGCGCTGGCCCTGCTGCAGCTCAAACGCACCGACGAGGCCGACGCCCTGATGCAGGAGCTGGCCACCCGCCATCCGGAGGATCTCTTCGTGGTGGACGCCCTGACCGATATCGATCTCGCCAAGGGGCGCAGCGCCCAGGCCATCGCCAGGCTGGAGCGCTTCCGCACCCGGATGCCGGACAACGAGGTGGTGGTGGTCAACCTCGGCAACGCCTATCTGGAGGGGGGGAACTATCAGAAGTCCATCGCCATCCTGGACCCCTATGCCCGGGAGCACGACGAGAACAGCCTGGCCTGGAGCCTGCTGTCGGATGCCTACCGCAAGGCGGGCAGGATGACGGACCTGCACATGGCGCGGGCGGAGACCCTCTCCCTGCGTGGGGACTACCAGGCGGCCATCGACGAGCTGATCGTGGCCCGCGGCACCACCAGCGACAAGTTGACCCTGGCCCGCATCGAGGCGCGCATCACCCAGCTGGAGCGGGCCAAGAAGGATCTGGACAGCCTCAAGGGGTAAATGCTCGTCCGCCATCGGTGAAACGGGGTGCCCCAGAGATGGGGCACCCCGTTTCGTTGCCGGGCTCGGCGCGCCGCTCAGGGAAGCGCCGCGACCCGCGTGGTGAGGGCGGCCAGCCTGGCCTCATCGAGTTCTCCCACCAGGGTCTCCAGCAGGCGCCCCTCGCCATCGAGCAGGTAGCTGGTGGGCAGTGCCCCCGGCCTTGGGAAGGGGAGGCGGGACTCGTCCTCGGGGATCAGCAGGGGCACGGCTATCCCGTGGCGCCGGGCCAGCGCGGTCAGCTCGGCGGGGGAGGCGGGATCATAGTTGATGGCGATCACCCCAATTTGCCCCTCCCGGTGCAAGGCCGCGAGCAGGGGCATCTCCCGCAGGCAGGGGGCGCACCAGGGGGCGAAGTAGTTGACCAGCAGCGGCTTGCCGGCAAAGTCGGACAGGCTCACGGCCTGCCCGGTGGCATCGGTGAAGCGCGGGGCTGGCGAGCAGGCCGCCAGCAAGGCCGCCACAATCAGCCAACAGATCCGTTTCATTTCCATATCCTTCCCGCTTACCCTGCCCATCGGTTTCCCCTACAATAGCGCCACTTGTCGTCCCATCTTGCAATATCAGGGAGTTACCATGAGCGAGACCCAAATCTATCACAATCCGCGCTGCTCCAAGAGCCGTGAAACCCTGGCGCTGCTGGAACAGCACGGGGTTGCCCCCGAGGTGGTGCTCTACCTGGAGCAGGCGCCAAGCGAGGATGAGATCCGCACCCTGCTGAGCCAGCTGGGCTTCACCGATCCCCGCCAGCTGATGCGCACCAAGGAAGATCTCTACAAGGAGCTGGGACTGGCCGAGCAAGCGGGTGATGCCCTCATTCGTGCCATGCACCAGCATCCCAAGCTCATCGAGCGCCCCATCGTCATCAGGAACGGCCAGGCCCGCATCGGCCGCCCGCCCGAGCAGGTGCTGGAGATCCTCAAGTGAGCACCCGCTTCGCCCGCCTGCTGACTCTGGTCGGTTACTTTGGCCTGCTGGCCTGGGTCCTGCTCTGGCATCTGTGGCTCTCGCCTCACCCTGGGCTCGCCCCCTGGCTGCTGCCGGTGATCTGGACCGTGCCGCTGCTCTTCCCCTTGAAGGGCATAGTGCAGGGCAACCCCTACACCCACGCCTGGGGCAACTTCGTGCTGATGCCCTACTTCCTCCACGCCCTGACCTTGATCACCACGGACGAGGGGGAGCGCTGGCTTGCGGTGGTGGAGCTGATCTTCACCACCCTGGCCTTCGTGGGCACCATTTATTACGCCCGGCTGCGGGGCCGGGAGCTGGGCCTCAGCATTCGCAAGAAGAAGGAGGAGCGCTGAGCCGCTCTACCGCTGGCCGTTCGGCAGCAAAAAGAGGCCCCTTTCGGGGCCTTTTTTGTCCAGAGGGGTCAGAGCGTGTTCTTGTAGATCTTGCCGTCCTTCATGATCACCTTGAAGCGGTTGGCCGGATCGGCCACCAGGGCGAGATCCTTGAGCGGGTCACCGTCGATCAGCAGCAGATCGGCCAGCGCCCCGGTCTCCACTACCCCCAGCCTGCCCGGGTAGGGATTGCGCGGGCCCGAGAGGGCCAGCAGCTCGGCGTTGTCATGGGTGGCCATCTTCAACACCTCGGCCGGGGTATACCAGGTGCCCATCTTGGCCAGCATGGTGCCCTGATCGGCCGCGGCCTGGGCGCTGAACAGGGCGTCGGTACCGAATGCGGTCTTGATGCCGAACTTCTTGGCCATGGCATAGGCGTGGTCGGTGCCCTTGTACATCTCAAGCTGCTTCAGACGGTTGGCCGAGCCCTCAGGGAAGGGGGACTTGCGATCGTCGGTGAAGGGCTGCAGGCTCCACCAGACCCCCTTCTCGGCCATCAGCCTGGCGGTATCCTCGTCGAGCATCTGACCGTGGTCGATGCACTTGACGCCAGCCTCGATGGCCTGGCGCACCGCCTTCGGGGTATAGGCGTGCACGGTCACATAGGTGCCCCAGTTGTCGGCGGCCTCCACGGCGGCGCGGATCTCCGGCACCGTGTACTGGGTCACGTCGATGGGATCATAGTTGGAGGCCACACCACCACCTGCCATCACCTTGATCTGGGAGGCGCCGAGGGCCAGCTGCTCGCGGGTGCGCTGGCGCACCGCATCCGGGCTGTCGGCGACCATGGCCGCGTTGGCCCGCTCGCCGAAGGAGTATTGTCCCGCCAGCGCCGGCAGCTCGTTGGGCAGACGGAAGTCGCCGTGGCCCCCCGACTGGGAGATCATGGCGCCGGCGGGCCAGATACGGGGGCCGTCGATGAACCCCATGTCGATCCCCTTCTTGAGGCCGAACACGGGGCCGCCGAGATCACGGGCACTGGTGAAGCCGCGCATCAGCATGTCATGGGCTGCCCTGGTCGCCGCCACCGTGGTGAAGGTGACGTCGTTGGTCAGCACGGCGATCTGCGGCAGGGTGGCGAACATCAGGTGGGTATGAGCATCGATGAGGCCCGGCATCAGGGTCTTGCCCTGGCCATCGATGCGCTGCACCTCTCCCCCCACCTTGATGCCGCCCCGGCTGATCTGGGTGATCAGGTTGCCTTCCACCAGGACGGAGGAGGGGGCGCTGAGGGCGCCTCCCTTGCCATCGAAGATGCGTACGTTGTCGAACAAGATGGCGGGGCGAGCCGCTTCGGCGGCGTGAACGGCGCCGCCGATCAGGAGGGCGCCACACAGGGCGCTACGGAATAATCGCGATGACATGAAGAGGTCTCCTTGGGTCTTGAGGGCGCTGAGTCTGGCCCAGCCGTGCCCGCTCGGTCTGAGTCCGGGCGAAGCGGTATCGCCAGTCTCCTCCCTTTTGGGGTGCCAAAAAAGACCCAATCTGATCCATCACCCGTTTCACTCCTCGTCCCGCCCGCGTTTTCGGCCACGGGGGCCGGGCTGCAACCTAGGGAACCTGGTGCTCCCCGGTGGTGCGGTGCGCGGCGATCTGCTCCTCGCAAAAGCGCATCAATTCGGGATAGAAGCGCAGGAAGGCGTGCTCCGCCTCGGCCCAGCGCGCCTGGTCCAGGGTCAGCAGCGCGTCCCCGAGCGGCATGGGGCGCCGCAGGCGGCGACCTATGCCGTCGAGGGCCTGACCCAGCCCCGCCCTGTGCTGGTAGGAGGCGATCCAGTCCTGCTCGGCCATGCGTCTGAGGGCCGGCGGCAGTCCCTGTGGCAGGCGATGATGGTCCGCCAGAAGTTGACCATAGCTCTGGTGCAGGAAGCGGGGCAGGGGCTGCGGGCTGAATTGCCGCCAGTGCAGGCTGAGCCAGTGGTCGTAGAGCATGTCCACCAGGATGCCGCCGAAACGGCGCCAGGGGGCCTCGAAGCCGGTGACCGCCGCCCGGTGGGCGGGGTGGGTGTCGGTGAAGGCATCTATCTTGCGGTGCAGCCAGATCCCCTCGTCGAAGGGGGCCGGCAGGCCCGATGGCAGCGGCCCCTTGACGAAGTCCCCCAGCAGGTTGCCGGTGAGGGAGCTCTGGGTATGGGCCGCCAGATGAAGATGGGCCAGAAAGTTCATGGGCTGCGGCTCGCGTGCCAGGGTGGAGTGGGTGATCCGAGCCTAACGGATGCCGGCCGGATTGACCATGGGCAGGATTTTTCATCGCGCCGTCAGCGCCCCCTTGCGGGGCAAATTTGGGGCGTGGTAAGGTGCATGTCATCTTTGTCACAGGACGCGACAAATCACCATGATGCGCAAAGCCAGAGGCTTTTTTCTGGCCTTCTACTTCAAGCCTTTCTATCTCTCCGAGTGGTTCGACGAATAAGTCGAGGCCCCGGAGCAGTTCATTGACGCCAACCAATCGAATGATGCCCATGGCGGCGTAATCCTGCTCATCTGCAATTTGCCGTTTTTTGGCCGTCGCTTGCCCGCGCTTGCGATGCCTTGACCGCGCCTGTGCGCTTTCTATGTAATGGAGTACTCATGATGAAGACCACACTGACCCTGTCAGCCCTGTTTGCTGCCTGCCTGCTGACCACCCCCGTCACCGCCAAGGAGTGGAAGACGGTGCGCTTCGGCGTGGAGGGGGCCTATCCTCCCTTCTCCTGGACCGACGCGTCGGGGGAGATAAAAGGCTTCGACATCGATCTGGCCAACGCCCTGTGCCAGCAGATGGCCGTCAAGTGCGAGCTGGTGGCCCAGGACTGGGACGGCATGATCCCGGCGCTGCTGTCGCGCAAATACGACGGTATCATCGCCGCCATGTCGATCACCGATGAGCGGCGCAAGAAGGTCGACTTCACCGAGAAATACGCCCGCATCCCGAACCGCTTCGTGGCGGCCAAGGGCACCGAGCTGACGCTGACGCCGGAGGGCATGGCGGGCAAGCGCATCGGGGTGCAGCGTGCTACCACCCACGACAAGTACCTGACCGACAACTTTGGCTCCAACGTCACCATAGTGCGCTATGGCAGTGCCGATGAGGCCTATCTCGATCTGAAGGCGGGTCGGGTGCTGGCCCTGCTGGCCGATGCCTCGGCCATCGATCAGGGGCTGCTCAGCAAGGAGGGGGGCGACAAGTTCGAGTATGTGGGGCCGGCCCTGACCGATCGCCAGTGGTTTGGCGACGGCATGGGGATCGCGGTGCGCAAGGGGGATCAGGATCTCAGGGCCAAGCTGAACGAGGCGATCAAGGCCCTTCGCGCCAACGGCAAGTATCAGGAGATCAACCAGAAGTACTTCAAGTACGACATCTATGGCGGTTGATGGGTAACAGGCAGAGGGAGCTTGCTCCCTCTTTTTTCATGCAGCAAGGAGATACCCCATGTTGACACTGATCGAGGGGGCCGAGGTCTTCACTCCAGCCCCCCTCGGCCAGCAGGATCTGCTGGTGGCCGATGGTCGCATCGCCTGGATGGGCAGGGGGCTGACGGTGCCGGCCGACTGGCCGCTGGTGCGGGTCGACGGCCGTGGCCGCTATCTGGTGCCGGGGCTGGTAGACCCGCTCGCCCACATCACGGGGGGCGGCGGGGAGGGGGGCTTTGCCTTTCGCACCCGGGAGCTCGCCGCCGACGAGGCCCTGGCGGCCGGGGTCACGACGCTGGTGGCGGCGCTCGGTACCGACAGCCTGACCCGCACCCCGGCCCAGGTGCTCGGCAAGGTGCGCGAGTTTCGTGCCGCCGGGGTGAGCGCCTACATGTATACCGGCTCCTACCACCTGCCGGTCAAGACCCTCACCGGATCGGTGGAGTCGGACATCATGCTGATCCCCGAGGTGCTGGGGGTTGGGGAGGTGGCCATCAGCGACCACAGATCCAGCGCCCCCACCCATGACGAGCTGGCGCGGCTGGCGAGCGAGGCGCGGGTGGCCGGGTTGCTTTCGGGCAAGAGCGGAGTGAGCTTCTTCCATCTGGGGGATGGCCGGGGTGCGCTGGCGCCGCTGCGGGCCCTGCGGGACGCCACCGACATCCCGCTGCGCCAGCTCTACCCCACCCACTGCAACCGCAACCCCTGGCTCTTTGCCGAGGCCATCGACTGGGGGCGGGCCGGGGGCTGGGTGGATCTCACAGCCTCCAGCTTCCCCGACCTGCTGGACGATGGCGAGCAGCTGGCGGCGGATGCCCTGGTGGGGCTCCTGGCGGCCGGCGTGCCCTGGGATCGCATCAGTTTCAGCTCGGATGCCAACGCCAGCCTGCCGCGTTTCGACGGCGAGGGGCGCCTCATCGAGCTGCGCAGCGGCCAGATAGGGAGCCTGTGGCAGCAATGCATCCGGGCCTGTGCCCTCGGCGTGCCCCTTGCCAGCGCGCTGGCGGTGGTGACGGCCAACCCGGCCAGGGCGCTGGGGCTGACCGGCAAGGGCTCCCTGGGGGTGGGGCAGGACGCGGATCTGCTGCTCATCGACCCCGAGACCCTCGCCATAGCAAGGGTCATGAGCGGCGGCCAGTGGCGAGCCTGAGTGGCGCATGAGCCGGATCTCTTCATCCCCGTTCACATACGAAAAGCCCGGCATGGGGGCCGGGCTTCGTTTTTTGCGGTGTGTGTCCCGGTCAGATGGCCAGGAACCCCAGGATCAGGATGGGGCCGAGCAGGCTCAGAAGGAAGCCGGAGACGATGGCCACCGGCACCACCTGGATGCCGCCGGACTTCTGGATGACCGGCAGGGTGAAGTCCAGCGCCGTGGCGCCACCGTAGCCGATGGCGGCGGAGGGGTGGCGGCGCATCAGGATGGGAATGATCAGGATGGCGATCAGCTCGCGCCCCAGATCGTTGATGAAGGCGGCCGAACCCAGCACGGGGCCCAGCTTGTCCGCCACCAGGATGCCGGAGAGCGAGTACCAGCCGAAGCTGGAGCTCATGGCCAGCCCGTGGGCAAAGGGCATGCCCAGCAGTTGTGAGGCCAGCAGGCTGCCGAGCCAGCTGCTGACGATGACGGTGGCGGCGATCTTCATGCCCCAGGGGTTGAGCAGGATCTGGCGCAGGTGCATGCCGGAGTTGCGCATCTGGATGCCGATGAGCAGCAGCAGCAGCATCAGGGCCCATTCGCTCAAGCGGTCGATGGGCAGGGCGCGCAGGTCCACCAGCAGCCCCAGCAGGACGCCCCCCAGCACCACGAAACAGAGCTGGAGGGATTCCCACAGGAGGTGCAGCTTGCTCGGCATCTTGCCGTCGCTCGCCTCGTGGGTGGGCGGGCTGCGCCTGTCCAGCCACCAGAGGGCCAGCAGGTTGCACAGGGTAATGGCGGTCAGCATGATGCCGGCCACCTTGAAGATCACCGCCAGGTTGCTGCCGAGGTTCTCCACGTAGGCGAGCCCCAGCCCCATCAGGAACAGGATGAGATAGACCATCTTGCCCAGCGACTGGTTGACCAGCTTGACCAGCCGGGTGGAGGAGAGGGGGATCAGATAGCCGATCACGAGCGGCAGCAGGATCAGCAACACATTGAGCAACATCGGGGCCTCGGTCACAAAACTGGGAGAAACGGCACCTTATCACGACTTGTTGCGTCTGTGTCACATATCCCGGTGTTTGAGTGCCCCATACGGGCCTTTTTTATAACATTGTTATGTTTTTTTGAGGAGGGAGGGGAGGGGCAAGGTCCGGGGATGGGGGGCACATCACCAGTAAAATCAATTCCATCCCCGTAAAATTGTGCGACGGTGGTGACTATGCCGGATGAATAAAGTCATTTTGGGTGACATCCGGCGTGGATGGTGGAATATTCTTGCCACCAGTGCGTTGCGGGTATAAAAGGTCGGTATGGCACCGGTGACAAAAAATGCATTTTATGCAGACAAAGTGCTGAAAAATACCGGTCAGGCCAATAAAAATACAGATAAACCACCAAATACCTCGGTTCTGTATTGTTTTTTAACTACCTGAATGATATTTTCGCTGAAGGTTGCCATCGGTTAACGTTTTGTTAAATGTTCCGGTGGTGGTGTCACGCCGAAGCGGCGTCTAGGGACAGACAAGGTTGTAATGGATGAGCGACGTTGCCGCACTGGAAGTTCGTGATCTGCACAAGTATTTTGGCACCCACGAAGTGCTCAAGGGCATCGATATGACGGCCCACAAGGGGGATGTGATCTCCCTCATCGGCTCCTCGGGTTCGGGGAAGTCGACCTTTCTACGCTGTATCAATCTGCTTGAAACCCCTTCGTCGGGCAGCGTCTCCCTGCATGGGGAACTGATCCGGATGAAGACCAGTCGTTCCGGTGAGCGGCTGCCGGAGGACATGCGCCAGGTGGAGCGTATCCGCAGCCGGCTGGCCATGGTGTTTCAGAGCTTCAATCTCTGGTCGCACATGACCATCATGCAGAACATCATCGAAGTGCCCATCCAGGTGCTCAAGGTGCCCCGTGCCGAGGCCATCGCCAAGGCGGAGCATCTGCTGAACCGGGTCGGGCTCTGGGAGCGACGCGACTACTACCCCGGCCACCTCTCAGGTGGCCAGCAGCAGCGGGCGGCCATCGCCCGTGCGCTGGCGGTGGAGCCGGAAGTGATGCTGTTCGACGAGCCGACCTCGGCCCTCGACCCCGAGCTGGTGGGCGAGGTGCTCGGCCTGATGCGCGAGCTGGCGGAAGAGGGGCGCACCATGATGGTGGTGACCCACGAGATGTCCTTTGCCCGCGATGTGTCGAACAAGGTCATGTTCCTGCATCAGGGGCGGGTGGAGGAGGAGGGCAATCCCAAGGAGATCTTCGCTCATCCCAAGTCGGAGCGATTCAAGCAATTCATCTCCTCCATCTATTGATGGACGGGATGCTATTTCCGTACTTTCAACGATCGACGTGTTTATCAAGGAGAGATACATGAACAAGCTGATGCTGGCGACTGCCGTGATGACGGCCCTGTGTTCCGGTAGCCTGATGGCCAAGGAGTGGAAAGAGGTGCGGATCGGGGTGGAAGGGGCCTATCCCCCCTTCTCCTGGACCGAGCCGAGCGGCGAGGTGAAAGGCTTCGACATCGACATCGCCAACGCCCTGTGCGAGGAGATGAAGGTGAAGTGCACCCTGATCAAGCAGGACTGGGACGGCATCATTCCGGCGCTGCTGTCGCGCAAGTATGACGCCATCATCGCCACCATGGACATCACCGAAGAGCGCAAGAAGAAGGTGGACTTCACCCAGAAGTACCAGCACATTCCGGCCCGCTTCGCCGCCAAGAAGGGCACCGAGATCCAGCTGGACAAGGCCTTCATGGATGGCAAGACCATCGCCGTGCAGCGTGCCACCTCCATGGACACCTACATCACCGACAACTTCCCCAATGCCACCATCAAGCGCTACGGCACCGCGGATGAGGCCTATCTCGACCTGAAGTCCGGCCGCGTCGATTACGTGATGGCCGACTCCGCCGCCATCAGCGACGGCCTGCTGAAGAAAGAGGGCGGTGATGCCTTCGAGTTCATCGGCCCGAAACTGACCGATCCCAAGTGGTTTGGCGAGGGTGCCGGCATCGCGGTGCGCAAGGCGGACAAGGATCTGAAAGAGAAATTCAATGCCGCCATCCTGGCCCTGCGCGCCAACGGCAAGTACAAGGAAATCAACGACAAGTACTTCGACTTCGACGTGTACGGCGAGTAAGTCAACGTCAGGCGAACAACGACAGGTTGATCCCGTCAGTAGTCATCGGGCCCGTTGCCTTCCGCTGGGAGTGACGGGCCCGATTGCGATGGAGCTGCATTGCATATGTTTGATTTGAAAGGATACGAAACCTCCCTGCTGGAGGGGGCCTGGATCACCCTGGAGGTGGCGATCGCCTCCCTGCTGCTGGCCCTGGTGCTCGGCATGCTGGGGGCCCTGGCCAAGCTTTCCCCCTACAAGTGGGCGCGCGGCATCGCGGCGGCCTACACCACCGTCATTCGCGGCATTCCGGATCTGGTGCTGATGATGCTGCTGTTCTTCGGCGGTCAGGTCCTCATCAACGGGATCTGCACCTGGGTCAACGAGGCGTACAACAACTACCTGCTCGAGAGCAATCCGAACCAGGAGTGGGTCTCGTTGCTGCCAGATTACATCGACATCAGCCCGTTTGCGGCCGGGGTGGCCACCATCGGCTTCATCTTCGGCGCCTACATGACCGAGACCTTCCGCGGCGCCATCCTGGCGGTGGACAAGGGAGAGCTCGAGGCCGCGCGCGCCTTTGGCATGCGGGCGAGCCAGGTGTTTGTGCGGATCCTCTTCCCCCAGATGATGCGCCACGCCCTGCCGGGGTTTGGCAACAACTGGCTGGTACTGCTCAAGACCACGGCCTTGGTCTCCATCATCGGGCTCGATGACATGGTGCGCAAGGCGTCGCTCGCGGCTGGCTCGACCCAGCAGCCGTTCACCTTCTACATGGCGGTGGCGCTGATCTTCCTGATCTTCACCGCAGTCTCTACCTCGGCGCTCAAGTGGGCCGAGCGTCACTACGCGATCAAGACGAGGTAAGCCATGGATTTCTCGATCATTCTCACGGAGTGGCCCACCTACTGGGAGGGCTTCTACACCACCATCTGGCTGGTGGCGGCCTCCCTCATGCTAGGGCTCCTGCTGGCGGTGCCCATGGGCATACTGCGCAACAGCCGCAACTGGCTGATCAAGGGACCGATCTGGGCCTATATCTACTTCTTCCGCGGCACCCCGCTGCTGGTGCAGCTCTTCATCATCTACTACGGCGCCGCCCAGTGGGAGTGGCTGAAGAACAGCGCGGCCTGGTCCCTCTTCTCCGAGGCCTGGTTCTGCGCCCTGCTGGCGTTCACCCTCAACACCGGTGCCTACACCGCCGAGATAGTGCGGGGCGCCGTGATGAACATGCCCAAGGGGCAGATAGAGGCGGCAAGCGCCTTCGGCATGACCCGCTGGCAGACCCTCACCCGCATCATACTGCCCAACTCGTTTCGCCGTGCGCTGCCCGCCTACAGCAACGAGGTGATCTTCATGCTGCAGGGCTCGGCGGTGGCGGGCATCATCACCATAGTCGACCTGACGGGGGCCGCGCGGATCATCAATTCCCGCTACTACAGCCCGTTCGAGGCGTTCCTGACCGCCGGCCTGCTCTACATGCTGCTCACCTTCGCCATCGTCTGGCTGTTCAAGAAGTGGGAGGCCCGCTGGCACGCCCACCTGCGCCCCCGCAGCGTGTGATGTGCAAAGACAACAAAGCCCGCGATTGCGGGCTTTTTTATGAACAGCGGAGCAGGATCAGCGCCCCAGATACTCCCGATCGAAGAAGGTGTTGACCCAGTGAGGGCGATAGACGGCGAGCTGTGTCATGGTCATGCCGTTGAGCAGGGCCTCGGGGAAGAGCAGCAGGGGCCAGATGGAGAGGTAGTCGGCGCCGATGGTGTGCCAGGGGTAGGTGCCGCTCATCCCCATCAGCAGGGCGCTGGCGATCACCTTGACCGAGATGCTGAGCGCGCCGCCGAGAAAGGCGGCCACGAACAGGTAGACGAAGAGGTGGCGGGGCAGCCAGGCCCAGCTCGCCAGAAACAGCAGCCAGCTGGTGGCCACCGGCAGGGCGACGCCAATCAGGGCCTGCCAGCCGATGTCCGCGAGTTCGGTGACATCGAAGGCAGCGAGGATCAGCAGGGTGAGGCAGGGGGCGAGCAGGGCGAGACGCCAGCCCAGCAGCAGGGTCAGGCTGGTGAGGCCGAGAAAGTGGATCTCCAGCCCGTCGTGCAGCCCGGCCCGCAGGGTCCAGAGCGGTACCAGGACGATGGCGCTCCCCAGGCAGAGGTGCTGGTAGAGCGGGTTGGCGTGGAGGGTGCGCAGCAGGGAGGCGTTCAGGCTGAAGGCGAGCAGCACCAGCCAGAGCAGGAGGGCGACGACTTGTCCTTCACTCATGACCTGTTCCCTCGGATGTCACTGCCCGGTGATGAGCCCGGGCGCTGGCGGCACAATGAAAAGAGGCCGCCCTCTGCCGGGCGGCCTCCTGTCTCAATACTTCACGTTGGGGTGATACTTGCCGAGGATGCCCTGGATCCTGTCCATGGTCTCCTTGCTGGGGGGCTTGATCCCGACCAGATCGTAAGTGTCCCCCAGCACGTCCCACTTGTGCTTGCCGAGCTCATGGTAGGGCAGCAGCTCCACCTTCTCGACGCACTCCCCCAGCTCGGCGATGAACTGGCCGAGCCCTTCGGCACTCTCGTCATCGTCGGACCAGGTGGGCACCACCACGTAGCGGATCCACATGGTCTGGCCGCGGGACGCCAGATAGCGCGCGAACTCCAGGGTGTACTTGTTGCTGACGTGGGTAAGCGGAATGTGCTTCTCGTCGTTGATCTGCTTGATGTCGAGCAGCACCAGATCGGTGTTGTCGAGCACCCGATCGAGCAGCTCGTCGTAGTGGCGCACGAAACCGTTGGTATCCAGGCAGGTGTGGATCCCCTGCGCCTTGCAGGCGGCGAACAGCTCGGCGATGAACTCCTGCTGCAGCATGGCTTCGCCTCCGGAGGCGGTGACGCCGCCGCCCGAGGCATTCATGAAGTGGCGATAGCTGGTGAGATCCTTCATCAGCTCGGGCACGGTGACCTCGCGGCCGCCCTGGGTGTCCCAGGTATCCCGGTTGTGGCAGTACTTGCAGCGCATCAGGCAGCCCTGCATGAACACGATGAAGCGAATGCCGGGGCCGTCGACGGTGCCGCAGGTCTCGACGGAGTGGATCCTGCCAATCACTTCGGTACTGCTGGCGTCGCCGGCTTCAACGGCGGGGATCCGCTGTGCGCCGTGGGCGGCAGGCCCCTTGGTTTCAACGACAGGGTTCCGGTTAATGACTGACATAGACGACTCCAATGGTTCGGACAGGGTACTAGCGGTCGTTATTTTATGACAGAAAGCCCTATAAATCCTACATGTTTAGCCTGGCCGGGCTCCGCCAAGCAGACGCTCCAGCTCCTTGACGGGGAGCGGCCTGCTGGTGAGGAAGCCCTGATAATGCTGGCATCCCAGGGCCTTGAGCACGGCGAGCTGCTCCTCTTCCTCCACCCCTTCGGCGGTCACGGTGAAGCGAAAGACCTTGGCCAAGTCCAGGATGGCCTTGACGATGGCCTTGTCCTGCTCGCTGTGCACCAGCGTCTGGATGAAGCTTCTATCCAGTTTGACCTCATCGGCGGGCAGATCGCGCAGATAAGCCAGTGAGGAGTAGCCGGTGCCGAAATCGTCGATGGAGATGAGCAGGCCCAGGGCCTTGAGCTGGCGGATCCTGGCGATGCTTTCCAGCCGGTTTTCCAGCACCACGGACTCGGTGACCTCCAGCAGCAGGCGCGACGGGGGCACGCCGGTGTCCCGCAGTATGTACTCCACCTGCTGTACGAAGCCGGCGGTGTGGAACTGGCGGGCGCTGACGTTGACCGACAGGTGGGGGATGACCAGGCCGTTGTTGAGCCAGAAGCTGTACTGGGCGCAGGCGGTCTTCATCACCCAGTAACCTATCTCCTGGATGAGGGTGGTCTCTTCGGCGATGGGGATGAACTCGCCGGGGGGCACCATGGTGCCATCGGCCTTCTGCCAGCGAAGCAGCGCCTCCACGCCGGAGAGGCTGCCGTTGTCGACTCTGTACTGGGGCTGGTAGTGCAACACCAGCTCGTTGTTGCGCAGGGCATCGCGCAACTGGTTATTGAGAGAGAGCTTGCTCTTCTCCCTCTCCGCCATGGCCTCGCTGAAGAAGATGTGGTTGCCCTGACCGGCGCGCTTGGCCATGTGGACGGCGGTATCGGCCTGCTGCATCAGGATCAGGTGATCCTTGTCATCATCGCTGAACAGGCTGATCCCCACCGAGGCGCTGCAGTGCAGCTTGTGATCGCCGATGTCGAAGGGGTGGCGGAAGATAGCCATCAGCTCCCGGGCGAAGTGCTCCGCCAGGATCTTGGCGGTGACATAGCCCTGGCCCAGGGCGGTAAACAGCAGGGCGAACTCGTCCCCCGAGGTGCGGGCCAGCACCAGGTTCTCCTGGGGCAGGGACTTGAGGCGCACCACCACGGCCTGGAGCAGCAGGTCGCCGCAGGCGTGGCCGAGGGAGTCGTTGATCGACTTGAAGTTGTCCAGATCCAGCAGCAGCAGGGCCCCCCACTGACCGCTCGGGGTCTGCAGGGTGCGCTGCATGATGTCGTTCAGGCTGCGCCTGTTGTAGAGATCGCACAGGTCGTCGTAATAGGCGAGGCGCTCGATGTGGCGGGCCGTCTCCTTCTCCTGGGTGATGTCGTGGAAGCTGCTGACGAAGTGGCTGAGCTCCCCCAGATCATCCCTGACGCCACTCACCATGAGCCGCACCGGGAAGAGATGCCCCGCCTTGTGCAGGCACTGCTCCTCCCCGCTCCAGTACCCCTGCCGGTTGACGGCGGCGACCACCTCCTCTTTCAGGCTGTCGCCGTAGTAGGTGGGCCTCAGGGTGTCGATGTGCTGGCCGATCATCTCCTCGCCCGCAAAGCCGGTGATGCGGCTGAAGGAGGCGTTGACCTTGAGGATGATGCCGCCGTGATCCATCACCAGCAGGCCGTCGTGGGTGTTGAAGGCCACCTCGGCCAGGCGCAGGGCATCGTCATTGGCGATGCGCTGCAGCTCGACGGCGGCCCGCTCACGCTGCTCGTAGAGGGCGTCGAGCAGGGGCATGGGGTCGGCAAGCGGCCCGGCGAGCAGCAGGGTGAGCTGACCCAGGGGGAGGCCGTTTGCGCCCTGGAAGGGGATGCCGATGTAGCTCCTGGCATTGAGGGCCAGCAGCTGGCTGGCCTGGGGGTAGCGCAGGGGCAGGTCTTCCACGTAGAGGCTCTGGCCGTGCTGGTAGATCTCCCGGCCCGGGCCCATCTCCATGCGCATGGGCTTGACGGCGGAGAAGGTATCCCCTTCCAGCACGCAGCGCGGAATGAGCCAGAGATCCTGGCCGCGAGGCTGAAACTCGCCGATCCAGCCGATGGTGGCGCCGCTGGCGTCCATGGCCCATCGCACCAGGGCGCGGCAGTAATCGCTGCCGGTCTTGTTGGCCAGTCCGTCGGGAGAGGGGATGAGCGGAGATTCCGTCGCCACGGGCTCCGGTTGCCAGTGGCCCAGCAACTGGGCGCAGTGACGCACCAGTTGCAGCGTCTCGTCGCCGATCAGGGTGGTTTCGGCATACTCGAGGCTGAGCACGCCGACGAGCTTCTCCTGCTCCAGCAGGGCGCCGTCCAGGCGGGAGCTGACGCTGGCATCGGCCAGGTAATAGTGCTGGCTCAGCATGGGCTGGTGCGCCGCCTCCGAGAAGCTCAGGGCGCCCCGGGTGCGCAGGGCGCGGATATAGCGGCTGTCGCCGCGGATGGCGCCAACGGATTCCACCCCCAGGGTGAACACCGGGGTCAGCTGTTCGCTGCCGAGGGGGCCATTGGCCTGGTAGTGCCAGAGGATCAGGCGATCGGCGCCCAGGCACTCCTTGAGGCTCTCCAGCATGGGGGCGTATTGCCGCTGGCTGGCCATCTGGCTCAGGCGCGGCAGTTGCAGCGACAGGTTGGCCGCACTCTCCTGAGGCTGGGTCTGCAGGCAGATGAGCCAGAAGGCGTCCTGCTCGCGAGAGAGGGAGACATGCCACAGCAGGGAGTCAAAGCGCAGCAGGAGCTTGCCCCCCTTGCCGCTGGCGAGGCGCTGCTCGATGGGCTGGCGCAGGGCTTCCGGCAACTGGGCCGGCCAGGCGCTGCGGGGTTCGTCGAGCCAGTGGAGCGGGGTCTGCATCACATCGGTCAGGGCGACCAGCCGTTGACTACGGGTATCCAGGCGAAAGAACAGCGGGGCCTGGCTGGCGGTCGGGAGATGGCTGAGCGCGGTAGACGACATGAACTGACACTATCCTGTTGAGCAATTGTCGGAGGCCAAGAATACTGCAAAACCGTGGCAAACAAAATTTCATTGATATCTAAATTAGAAATGCCTAATTTATTGGTCATCTCATGTTGAGCGGAGTCTTGCAGATGAAACGGATCCTGATTGTGGGTGGTGTAGCCGGGGGGGCGTCGGCGGCGGCCCGCGCCCGTCGTTTGAACGAAGAGGCCGAGATAGTGGTGTTCGAGCGGGGCGAGTTCGTCAGCTTCGCCAACTGTGGGCTGCCCTATCACATCGGGGGGGACATTCCCGACCGGGATGCCTTGCTGCTGCAGACGCCGCAAAGCTTCAAGCGCCGCTTCAACGTGGATGTGCGGGTCTTTCACGACGTCATCGAGATAGACAAGGCCGGCAAGACCCTGCTGGTGCGCAACCTGCAGACCGGTGAGGAGCGGCGCGAGCCCTATGACAGACTGCTGCTGAGCCCGGGCGCCGCCCCCATACGGCCGCCTTTCCCCGGCATCGACAGCCCGGGAGTGCATACCCTGCGGAGCATTCCCGACATGGACCGCATCCTGGCGGCGCTGGCGCACGACAAGCCGCGCCATGTCACCGTGGTGGGGGGCGGCTTCATCGGGCTGGAGATGATGGAGGCGCTGCACCAGCGCAAGCTCGAGGTCACCCTGCTGGAGCTCTCCGATCAGGTGATGGTGCCGATTGATAAAGAGATGGCCAACCTGCTGCACGCCCGCATCCGGGAGGAGGGGATCGATCTTCGCCTGCGCACCGGCCTCAGTGCCATCGAGAGCCTGGCGGTGCCGGCAGAGAAGACTTCGGCGGTGGCGAGCGCCCAAGGGGGCGGCCTGCGGCTGACCCTGAGCGATGGCAGCCGGCTCGACACCGGCCTGCTGATCCTCGCCATCGGCGTCAAGCCGGAGACCCTGCTGGCGTCAAAGGCCGGGCTGGAGCTGGGACCCCGCGGCGGCATCAAGGTGGACGCCGGGATGCGCACCTCGGATCCCTTCATCTATGCGGTGGGGGACGCGGTGGAGGAGACCGACTTCGTCACCGGCGAGCCGGTGCTGATCCCGCTGGCGGGGCCCGCCAACCGCCAGGGACGCATCGCCGCCGACAACATGCTGGGTCGAAGCGAGACCTACAAGAAGACGCAAGGCACCGCCATCTGCAAGCTGTTCGATCTGGCGGTGGCGAGCACGGGGCTGAACGAGAAGCGGCTGGTGCAGCTGGGCTTGCCGTTCGAGAAGGCCTATGTGCACCCGGGCAGCCACGCCGGCTACTACCCCGGCGCCCACCCGATCAGCCTCAAGCTGCTGTTTGCGCCGGACGGCAAGATCTACGGTGCCCAGGCCATCGGCAAGGACGGGGTCGACAAGCGCATCGACGTGCTGGCGGTGGCCCAGCGCGCCGGTCTCACCGTGTTCGATCTGCAGGATCTGGAGCTCACCTATGCGCCCCCCTTCGGCTCGGCCAAGGACGCGATCAACATGGCGGGCTTCGTGGCGAGCAACCATCTGAAGGGAGATACCCAGCTCTGTCACGCCGCCGAGGTGCAGGCCCGCCACCCTCATCAACAGGTGCTGGATGTGCGCAGCGGCCCCGAGCTCGACAAGCTGGGTCGCATCCCGGGGGCGCTGCACATCCCTCTGGATGAGCTGCGCAGTCGCCTCCATGAACTGCCCAAGGATAAAGAGCTGCTCATCAGCTGTCAGGTGGGGCTGCGCGGCCACGTGGCCTGCCGCCTGCTGAGCCAGCACGGCTTTCGGGTGAAGAACCTCTCCGGCGGCTTCAAGACCTGGCTGATGGCGTGCGCCGAGTAGGGATGGACTGGTGCTAAGGGGCCGGTGAGCCGGCTCCTGAGAGAGAAGGGCCACTCCATGGAGTGGCCCTTCTCTCTCGCACCAAGGTTGCTCACCGTGGTGAGGGGGCGTCGTCGAGCTGCTTGCGGATATGGTGCTGCAGTACCGCCAACATGCAGGCGCCGGAGAGGCCTATCATCAGGGCGCCGTTGACCGCCTCCAGCGGGCCCAGCAGCTTCCACTGCGCGCTCATGACGATGTCGCCATAGCCCAGGGTGGCGAAGTTGACGCCGGAGTGGTAGACGGCCTCCTGCAGGGTGTCGAACTCCCCAAGCCACAGGAAGAGCGCTCCCCAGACGCCAATCTGGGCCAGGTTGCCGAGCATCACCAGGGTGATGATGCCAAACAGGGCCAGCATGCCGGCCAGGGCCCCCTCGCGGCGATGGAACCGCTTGACATAGAAGCGGATGCACCAGACGGAGACCAGGGATTGCAACAGCATGTTGACCAGGATCACCGGGATGCCGACCAGAAAAATCGTAAACATATCACTCTCCTAACTGGGATTCCGTCAGCGGGCGGCCGACCGGCCACCACTGTTCGAGCAGCAAGATACAGAGCCAGCCGTAGCCGGCCACCAAGAGGTAGAGGCCGCAGCGCATGGCGGCCGCGAGCCAGACATCCTTGCCGGTGGCGCTGTCCTCGATGGCGGGCCCGAGCAGGATGAGGGCCGTGATCCAGGCGTTGCTCCAGAACGAGGGCGGGAAGCGGCTGGCCACCAGGGGCACCAGCCGCCGCGCCAGCCAGAGGGTCATCAGCATCAGCATCAGCACCAGCATCAGCAGGGAGGGCCAGAGGCTGAGCCCCATCCAGAGCGCGAACGCCAGCAGGGCGCCTGCCAGGGTCGAGAGCACCAGCTCCTGGCCCGCCTGCCTGGCATTGAGGGAGGTGCTCTGCTGGGCCAGGGCCACCGTCTTCATGACGGCGGGGATGTAGAACGCCGGATTGCCGAGGGCCAGCAGCCACACCGGCAATACGATGGCCACGGCCCGCAGCGCCAGCCGCTCGGGATGCTCGGGGGGCCGTGGGGCCGGTCTGGCGGCCGTGCCCGTCGCTGGCGGGGGAGGGAAGAGGGCGTGCGCCAGCCGGTTGACCAGGGTGCCCACCAGGATCCCCACGGCCATCATCTGGGCGATGGCGATGGCAAGGGACTGCTCGATGAGACCGGCCACCGGGATCACCGTGATGGCCATGATGAGCAGCATGGCGGCCCCCCCCTTGCCGGCCATCCCCAGCTGCATCAACAGATGGAGCGACAGGGCGACCAGCAGCACGCCGGCCAGGGCATAGTGGGTCAGCAGTGGCACCAGCAGCACGCCGGAGACCATGATCCCCAGCAACAGGAGCCCGCCGACCAGCCCCTTCTTCAGCGCCAGGGGCTCGCCGGGTCGGCACAGCACCACCCAGGCCATGATGACGCCGAGGTGGGGCATGGGCAGGGCCAGGCCGTAACAGATCCCCGTCGCGAGCCCGATGCCCGTGCCAATGCGCAGTACCGCCTGGTCAGCCTGTTCCATGAGGTGCCTCAATAGAGGAAGGAGAAGAGGCTCATCAGCCGGATGTAGAGCCCCCCCAGCCAGTGCATCGGCCCGCGCTCGCCGGTGTAGACCAGCACGTCGGCCTGACCGCCGACCCGCAGCGCCTCGACCGGGGGGAAGTCGTCGGCCTTGAAGGCGATCTTGACCGGGAAGCGCTGGGCCTGGCGCAGCCAGTCGCGGTTGTTGTCCACGGTCGGCAGCGTGCCGGCAGGCTGGCTCTTGCCGTCACCCACCCCGTAGCCGATGCTGCGCACCTCGCCTTCGTACAGGCGGCCCGGCAGGCTGTCCAGCAGGATGGAAACCCTGTCTCCCGACCGGATGTTGCCGAGGTTGTTCTCCGTCAGATCGGCCGATACCCAGACGTCGTGGATGGCGATCAGGGTCATGGCCGGGGCGCCAGCCCCGATAAACTGGCCCGCATCCGTGCTCAAGTCGGTGACAAGGCCGCGGCCCGGCGCCACCACGCGGGTGTTCTGGCGATCCAGCTCGGCCTTGTGCACCGCCGAGCGGGCGCTGAGCAGCTGGGAGTTGTCCTCGCCGCTCGCCCCGGCCGCCTCGATGGCGCGCCGGACGTCGGCCTCGGCCGCCGCCACCTGGC
Source organism: Aeromonas sp. XH (assembly GCF_033348475.1). NCBI lineage: Bacteria > Pseudomonadati > Pseudomonadota > Gammaproteobacteria > Aeromonadales > Aeromonadaceae > Aeromonas > Aeromonas sp. XH. Next base: position 1,497,282 of record NZ_CP137630.1, read on the forward strand.
TTTTGGCCGTCTCGCGGCTGGCCTGGGCCACCTCGAGGCGGCGCACCGAGATGGCCCCCGGATCCTCGCGATAGAGCCGCTCCTGGCGTTCGGCATCCTTGGCCGCGTTGTCATAGGCGGCGCGCATGGCCATCAGGGCCGCCTCGGCCGCCTTGATCCCTTCGTTGTTCGCCTTGACGCCGCTCAGTACCGTCTGGTAGTCGGATCTGGCCTTGGCCAGGGCGATGTCATAGGGCTCGGGATCGATCTCGAACAGGGGGGCGCCGGCCTCCACATCCTGATTGTCGCGCACATGGACCTTCTGGATCTGGCCGGACACCTCGGCGGCGATAGGGACCACGAAGGCCTGCACGCGGGCCTGGGAGCTGTAGGGGGTCAGCCGGTCGGCCAGCAGATACCAGCCGAGCAGCAGGAGAATGAGTCCCAGCAGTCCTAGGGTGGCCCGGCGGCTGGCCTGGCCGGGAGAGGCGGTGTTGTCAGTCATGGGCACTTGCCTTTTGTGTCATGGGGCGGGCGGCGTCGAGCAGGGGAGCCCAGTCGGCGCGCTGGCGCAGCTGGGCCTCCACCTCCGGGGTGACCAGGGGGCGGGAGCGCCCCTGTTCCCAGCCGCCGCCGAGAGCCTTGTAGAGCGTGATGAGGTCGCGCATCCGGGCGCCGCGGCTGTTGACCAGTCGCTCCTGCTGGCTGAACAGGGCGCGCTGGGAGTCGAGGACCCGCTGAAAATCCGCCATCCCCTCGCGATACTGGGTGTTGGCGATCGCCAGGGCGCGGCGGGCGGCCTCGCCGGTCTGGGTCAGCAGGGCGATCTCCTCCTGGCCGTTGGCATAGGCCACGGCCGCGTCATCCACCTCGCGGGCGGCCTTGAACACGCTGTCGCGGTAGCGTTCGTGAAGCTGCTGGAAGCGGGCGTCCTGCACCAGGATCTGGTTGCCGAGCCGTCCCTGATCCAGCAGGTTCCAGCTGAGCGACGGCCCGACGGCCCAGGAGAAGGTGCCACTCTCCCCGCCGCTGGCATTGACTCCCAGGGTGCCGAGCAGGGTGATGGAGGGGTAGAGCTCGCTCTCGGCCACCCCGATGAGGGCCGACTGGGCGGCCAGCTGACGCTCCGCCACCCGCACGTCGGGACGGCGGCGCAGCAGATCCGCGGGCATCTCGGTGACCAGCGCCAGCTCCCCTTCGGGAATGGCCCCCGTGCCCTGCGCCATCTCGGGCAGGGGACCCGGGGAGCGGGCGAGCAGGGTGGAGAGGGCGTTCTGGCTCTGGCGCAGGCTGGTCTCGAGCTGGGGAATGCCGGACAGGGTGCCCAGGTACTGGGTCCTGGCCTGCTGCACGTCCAGCTCGGCGCTGTTGCCGCTCTTGAACAGCCGCTCGGTGATCTCGAGGCTGCGCCGCTGGATGCGGGCATTCTCCCGGGCAATGTGCAGCCTGGCCTCCAGGGTACGGATGCTCACATAGAGCTGGGCCACCTGGGCCGCCATCAACACCTGGATGTCGTCATACTGGGCCAGGGTCGCGAAATAGCTGGCATCCGCCGCCTCGACTCCGCGCTGGAACTTGCCCCAGAAGTCGAGCTCCCAGCCGAGGTTGAAGCCGGCGCCGTAGCTGCTGCCCGCGCTGCTGTGGCCGTTGCGGGTCTGACCTGCCTGGAGGAATTCCGCCGTCCCCACCGTCGCCTGGGGGCCGAGCAGGCTCTCGGCAATGTCGAGCTGGGCCTGGGCCTCGAGGATCCGCAGGCCGGCGATCCGCACGTCCGGGTTCTTGAGGAAGGCCTCCTCCACCAAGGCGCTCAGCACGGGATCGTGCAAGCTGTCCCACCATCGGCGGTAGTCGGTCGCCGTCACCGCCTGCTGACCCTCGGTGGCGCTGTGCCAGTTGGCCATCTCCTCGACGCCGGGGGCCTGATAGTCGGGCCCGAGCAGGGTACAGGCGCCGAGCAGCAGGCAGGCGCCCCCTGCAAGCAGGGGGCGAAGGAGAGGAAGTGCGTCGGCCATGGGGTTATTTTTCCGCGTTGGCCAGACCGTCGTTGACCCAGGCCATGAAGATGCGATAGCCGATGGAGAGCAGGGTGGCACCGATGAACATGCCGAGGATGCCATTGGTGGCCATGCCGCCCAGGGCCCCCAGCAGCACTACCGGCATGGGCGCATCGACGCCACGCCCCAGCAGCAGCGGCTTGAGCACGTTGTCGGCCATGCCGGCTACAACCAGCAGCACTGAGTAGATGACGTTGAGCAGGGTGCCGTGATCCCCCGACATCCACATGTAGGCGATGGCCGGACCCGTGACCAGGATGACGGGGACCTGGGCAATCCCCAGGATCAGCGCCAGGACGAAGAAGATGCCGACCGCCGGGATCCCGGCGAGCGACATGATGACGCCGGCCAGCAGGGCCTGGATGAAGGCCACCCCGATGACCCCCTGGGCCACGGCCCGGATGGTGCTGGTGCACAGCTTGGTCAGGGCGAGGCCCTTGCGCTCATCGGTGATGCGCATGGCGATGCGCTCGGCGCTGATGGCACCCGGCGCCCCCCAGGCCATGATGATGCCGGCCACGATGAAGGAGGCGACGAAGCCCAGCAGGCCGCCGCCCATGCTGGCGAGCATGCCGACGACCTGTTTGGCTATCTCCCCGAGCTGCGGCTTGTAGCTGATGAGGAGGCTCGGCAGATCCACCGAGGCCTTGGTCCAGAAGGCGTGCAGCTTGGCACCGATCAGCGGGATGCTGGCGACCTCGGCGGAAGGCGCCGGGATCACCAGGGTGTTGTTGTTCACCTTGTCGACCAGGGCGCTGACGCTGTCACCCAGGGAGCCGAGCATGGCGACGGTGGGGGCCACGATCAGCAGGATGCCCAGCAGGACCAGCAGGGTGGACGCCTTGCCCTGTTTTCCCCCCAGTCGGGCGGCGAAGCGCTGGTGGAGGGGATAGAGGGTGACCGCCAGGATCAGGGCCCACAGCATCATGTTCATGAAGGGGGAGAACACGGTAAAGCAGAACGAGCCCAGCGCCAGGATCAGGCCGAACTTGATGAACATATCCAGGAATCTGGCAACCAATCTCTTTTCGACAATGGACAGATCGTTATTTTCCATTCTGGTATGACTCCAACGGGGGATGGATGCACGACCATGCTGACCCGGCATGAACCCAGGGTCAGCAAGCATGGAGTGCGCAGTAATAAATAAAACCATTGCCAACGTGTGGGGGACACATTGAACTCATCTGCACGATATTTACGGCACAGATGTTGAATGTTTAAAAAATACTTAACTACTTGATATTTGGTTGATTGGCGCGCCGAGAGTGGCTAGGCCAGAGAATAATTTATGTCCCCGAGACGCACAAGCTAACAATGGTTACCAGTTTAGCCTGCGTTCAGAAAACCAGGACGAGTTCGCATATATAAAATATCAATCAGAATCCTAACCCCGAATGAATCTGATGGCCATCCTGCCGGCGAACAATATATGTGCCGGGAGGGAAGGCATCCGCCAGCAGGTTCGGCGTGACAAGGCATTTGGTGTTCCCGGGAGTGACGCTTTATCCTATTGGCTCCTGCGCCGCACTGGCGGCGATTCAACCCGGGATGGAACCTATGCGCCCCTTCAAGCCCTGCCCTGTCACTCGTTTCGCCTGGTTGTTGGCCGGATTGGTCGCTCTGCTGCTGGCCGGTTGCGGTCCCGACAAGCCTGCCAGCCAGGTGCCGACGACAGAACCGATGGCCCGGCAGGAGGCGGGGGCGCCCGCCTCCGTGGTGCAGGCCAATGCCCGCCAGTATCGGGATGCCCCGGCGCTGGCGCTGGTCTTCTCCGGCCCCCTGACCCCCAAGGCGAACTGGCAGAGCTGGCTTGCGGTCAGCGAGGGGGGCAAGCAGGTGCAGGGGGAGTGGATCCTGGCCGACGATGGCCGCACCCTCTATTTCCCGAACGTTCAGCCCGACAAGAGCTATGAAGTGAGCCTCAAGGCGGGGCTGGGCCCATCCCCCCGGAGTTGGACTCTCAAGACCCGGCCGCTGGAGGCGGGGGCTTCGTTTACCGCCAGCGGTATGGTATTGCCGCTGCGCGATGAGCTGCGCCTGCCTATCAGCGCGGTCAACGTGGATGAGGTCAATATCGACTTCTTCCGGGTCGATGCGGAATACCTGCCCCGTTTCCTGGCCGAGTATCGCCCCGGTGCCGGCATGGGCAACTGGGAGCTTGAGCAGATCACCAAGCGGGCCAAGCGGGTGTTCAGCGGCCGCTATGCGCTGGAGCTCGATGCCAACCGGCGCGAGACCCGCCTCATCAATGTGAAGGAGCCGCAGCTGGCGGAGGCTGGCGTCTACTTTGCGGTGATGTCCCCCCTTGGCAACTACGACTGGCGCAAGGAGACCACCTATTTCGCGGTGAGCGACATGGGGCTCAGTGCCCGCCGTTACCGCAATCAGCTGGAGGTGTTTGTCAGCTCCCTGGCCAGCGCCGACCCCCTCAAGGATGTGCAGCTCTCCCTGCTCGACGAGAAAGGCAACCGGCTGCAGGTGCAAATCACCGATCCGCAGGGCCATCGCCGCTTCGATCAGGTGCAGGGGGCTCGCTTGCTGCTGGCCGAACAGGGCAACCATCTGGCGGTGCTGCGCCTCGATGGGGCTGCGCTCGATCTCTCCACCTTCGATCTCGGCACCCAGCCCTGGCAGGCCCAGCAGTTGTATCTCTTTAGCGGGCGCGACCTTTATCGTCCCGGCGAGCGGCTCGACAGCGAGATCCTGCTCAAGGGGCAGGATGGCCAGCTGCTGCCAGGGATGGCGGTAGAGCTGGAGGTGAAACAGCCGGACGGCCAGCTGCTCGAACAGAAACGGCTGCTGCCGGACAATTTGGGCGCGGCCCACTACGGCCTGCGTTTGCCGGATGATGCGCCGCTCGGGCGCTGGACCATCAACCTCAAGACCGCCGCTGGTAGTCGCTTCGAGTGGCCTTTTCTGGTGGAGGAGTTCTTGCCGGAGCGGCTGAAACTGCAGCTTGGCAAGGGGCCGGATGGCGAAGTGACGAGTCTGGACGCTGCCCTCACCCTGCCGCTGCAAGGGGACTATCTCTACGGTGCGCCAGCAAGCGCCACCAAGGCCAAGGCGGAGGTGAAAATCAGCCGCGCCACCATGCCCTTTACCCAGTGGCAGGAGTTCACTCTGGGTGACGTGCTGCTCGCCGAGCAGGCCAGGGATCTTGAGCCGCGGAGTCTCACCCTCGATGCGCAGGGGCTGGGGACTTTTTCGCTTGCTGATGAGCTCGATGGAGTGCGCGCCCTCGGGCCGCTGGAGGTGGCCTATCGGGTGTCGCTCTCCGAGCCCGGTGGCCGCGCCGTCAATCGCAGCCGTACCCAGTATGGCTGGCCCGCGGGCAGCCAGTGGCCGGCGCTCAAGGCCGACTTCGTGGCGGATCGGGTGGAAGGGGGCAAGCCGCTCCCCTTCCAGATCCTCAACCTCGATGACAAAGGGCAGCCGGTGGCGGGGGCGGTGAAGGTGCGCCTTATCAACGAGTACCGCGACTACTACTGGCACTACGCCGATGGCGAGGGGTGGAAGTACGAATTCAACAGCCAGCCCTACCTGGAGCAGGAGCAGACCCTGCAGCTGGATGGCAAGGGGCCGACCCCCCTCAGTTTGCAACTGGCGGCGGGCTGGTATCGCCTCGAGGTGGAGAACAGTCAGGGCCATCAATCGAGCCTGCGGGTTGAGATCGGCAGTTACGCCTGGGGCGGCGGTGGCGAGCAGGCGCGGCCTGACAAGATTGCCATCACCCTCGACAAGCGCGCCTATCAGGCGGGCGATAAGGCCAAAGTGACCCTGGTGGCCCCGCGCCCCGGCAAGGGGTTGCTGCTGGTGGAAGATGGTGACGGCCTGCGCTGGTGGCAGCGTATCGAGCTCAAGGGTGCCGGTGGCGATGCCAAGGATGCCCGCGGCGAGTTCGAGATCCCGATCAGCCCCGAGTGGCAGCGCCACGATCTGCACATTTCGGCCCAGATCGCCGCGCCAGACAGCGCCTCCAAGCCGGTCAGTAGCCAGCAGGGACAAAGTCTGCGCTCGGTCGGTCTGGTGCCGCTCACCCTGGACCGGGAAGCGCGCCGTCTGCCGCTCACCCTGAGCGCACCTGAAAAAGCGGTGCCGCTCACCCGGCTGGAAGTAACCGCCACCTCCACCCCCAACAGTCAGGGCCGCGTGGTGCTGGCCGCGGTGGATCGGGGCGTGCTCAATATCAGCGACTACCAGCCCCTCGACCCGTTCGAGATCTTCTTTGGTCGCAAGCGCTTCTCCCAAGATTTGTTCGACAACTACGGCCAGGTGATCCCGCCGCAGGATGGCAAGCTGGCCCGCCTCAACTACGGGGGGGACCGGGCGCCGCTGAAAAAGGGCGGCGCGCTGGAGAGCCGGGTCGAAGTGGCAGCGCTCTGGAGCGGCGAGGTGAGTTTTGACGGGCAGGGCAAGGCGGTGATCCCGCTCGACTTGCCCAACTTCAACGGCGAGTTGGCGCTGATGGCGCTGGCCTGGAACGAACAACAGGTCGGTGAGGCCGAGCGCGCCGTCAAGGTAGTGGCGCCCTTGGTGGCCGAAATTGGCTGGCCGCGCTTTGGCGCCAGAGGGGATGAGACCCGGGCGCTGGTACAGCTGCGCAACATGAGCGGTGAGGATCAGACCCTCTCCCTGGCCTGGACCCTGAATGGCGGGCTCAAGGCAAACGGCGAGCTGCCCGGCACCCTTTCCCTGAAAAATGGCGAAGAGCAGTGGCTGAGCCTGCCGCTCACCGTGACCGGGGCGAGCGGTGTGGCGAGCCTGCAGTTGGCTGCCAGCGGCAAGGATTTTGCGATAAGTCGCGACTGGGCTCTGCCGCTGCGCTCCCCCTGGCCGGCCGAGACTCGCCAACACTATCAGATGCTGGCCCCCGGCCAGCAGATGAGCTTTGCGCCAGCTGAGCTGGCCGGGCTGGATCGCGCCAACCTGCAGGGGCTGCTCAGCCTCTCCGGCACCCCGCCCTGGGATCCGGCAGCCCAGTGGCAGGCGCTGGCCGACTATCCCTACGCCTGTCTGGAGCAGACCTTGTCCCGTGCCTGGCCTTACTTGCTGACCACGGCGGATGAGCGCATCGCATGGAGCAAACCCGCAGAGGGCAAGAAAGCGGCGAGCGAGGTGGACGTGCAACGCGCCCTGCTGCAACGGCTGCAGCGGTTGCAACTGCCAAGCGGCGGCTTTGGTCTGTGGGATGGTCGCTCCGACGAGGAGCAGTGGCTCACCGCCTATGCCGCCGACTACCTGCTGGCGCGCAAGGAGGCCGGAGACGCAGTGCCGGAGGCAATGCTCAATCAGGCGCTGAACCGGCTGCAGATCTATCTCACCGACAGTCAGTACGGTGAGCGCTGGAGCAGTGCCCCCGAGCACAGCCGGCTGGCCTATCAGGCCTACAGCGCCTATGTGCTGGCCCGGGTGGGCAAGGCGCCGCTCGCTACCCTGCGTCTTATCTGGGAGCAGCAGGCCGATCACGCCCGCTCCGGTTTGCCGCTCTTGCACCTCTCGCTGGCCCTCTCGGCCATGGGGGATGAGCAGAACGCCGCCAAGGCCCTCAGCCGGGCATTGGCGACCGAGCGCGGGGACGACTATCTCGGGGATTACGGCTCGCCGCTGCGCGATCAGGCTCTTGAGCTCTCCCTGCTGCGCCAGCACAAGCTGGCTGCGGAGCGCTGGCCTGATCTCAGCGCCAAGGTGGCCGATACCCTGGCCCACCGTCAGTGGCTCAGCCCCCAGGAGCGGCTCGCCCTGTTGCGACTCGCCCGCTTCGATCCGGCTGTCGACTGGCAGGCCAAGGTGGCTTCCTCTCTTGGCAGTGAATCCCTGAGCGGTTCGGCTCCGCTGCAGCAGGGCACCCTCGAGGCACTGGCGGCGAGCACCGTCACCAACGAGGGCAAGGGCTCGCTCTATGTGCAGCGCACCTTGAGCGGTTACCCCGAGCAGGCTCCTACCAGGTTGAGTCAGGGGATAAGCGTGACCCGCAGCTGGTTCAACAGCGACGGTCAGCCGTTTGATCCCGCCAAGGTGAAGGTCGGCGATCTGGTGGTGGTGCGGCTCAATGTCAGCAGCGAGTCGGCGGTGCCCGATGCCCTGCTGGTGGAGATGGTGCCCGCTGGCTTCGAGCTGGAGAACCCGGCCCTTGGCAACAGCATCAAGCTGGAAGAGCTCTCCATCGAGGGGAAACCGGCGTGGCAGAGCGAGTGGAACGACTATCTCAAGCATCAGGAGTTTCGCGACGACCGCTACACGGCGGCGCTGGATCTGAGCGAGGGGAGCAACCAGCAGCTGGTCTACCTGATGCGGGCGGTGACGCCGGGTCGCTATCAGGTGCCGCCGACCCAGGTGGAGGATATGTACCGGCCCGAGCTGCGGGCTGTGGGTGAGGATATCCATGAGGTGATCATCTCTGAGTAACGTTCCCTCCCTTGAGCGGGTTCGCCCGCTCACTTTCTGGCAGCGTGGCTGGCGCTGGCTTGGCCGTCTGCCACGCTGGCTGCGTGTCTCTGTGCTGGGCGTTGTCGCACTGCTCCTTTTATTGCTTGCGCTGGATCGCATTTTCCCGCCGCCGCCACTCGACCCGGCCTATGCGCGGGTGGTGCTCGACATGAAGAGGCGGCCACTGCGCGCCTTTGCCGATACCAGCGGGGTGTGGCGCTACCCCGTGACCCTGGAGCAGGTCTCCCCACGCTATATCGAGGCGCTGCTTGGCTACGAGGATCGTTACTTCTGGCGCCACCCCGGGGTCAATCCGGTGGCCATGGTGCGCGGGATCTGGCAGTGGCTGCGTTACGGGCGCGCCGTGTCGGGCGGTTCGACCCTCACCATGCAGGTGGCCCGCCTTATCGAGCCCTACCACAGGAGTGTGCCCGGCAAGCTGCGTCAGATGGTGCGCGCGCTGCAGCTGGAGTGGCACTATGACAAGCGCACCTTGCTCACCGTCTACCTCAACCGGGCGCCCTTTGGCGGCAATCTGGAGGGGGTGCAGGCGGCCAGTTTTGCCTATCTCGGCAAGAGCGCAGCCAAGCTGACTTATGCCGAGGCGGCGCTGTTGGCGGTGCTGCCGCAGGCCCCCAGCCGCAACCGGCCGGATCGCCACCCCGAGCGAGCCCGCACCGCCCGCGACAAGGTGATGCAGCGGTTAGTGGCGCAAGGCGTCTGGCCCGAACAGGCGTGGCTGGAGGGGCGCATCGAGCCGGTGCTGGCTCGCGGTCACTTCACGCCGATGGAGGCGCCGCTCTTTGCCCGCCTCGCCGCCGACCATCAGGCGGGGGCGCTGGTGCACACCACTATCGACGGCGATCTGCAGCGCTGGCTGGAGGGACGGGTGGCGAGCTATATCCGTCGCTTCCCCGAGCAGACCTCAGCGGCGTTGCTCTTGGTAGACAACAAAACCATGGCGGTGCGCGCCTATGTGGGCAGCGCCGAGTATGGCAATTTGCGCCGCCACGGTTATCTCGACATGGTGCAGGCAATCCGCTCTCCCGGCTCCACCCTCAAGCCCTTTATCTACGGTCTGGCCATGGACGAAGGATTGGCGCACTCGGCCTCCCTGCTTTCCGATGCACCGAGGCTGGGCTCGGATTATCGCCCCGCCAACTTTTCCGGCGCCTTTCAGGGGCCGGTGACCCTTGCTCAGGCGCTGCAGCAATCCCTCAACGTACCGGCGGTGCAGGTGCTGGAGGCGCTCGGGCCCGACAAGCTGGTCAGCCGCCTCGACAACGCCGGGGTGCGGCTGGCGCTCTCCGACAAACCCAATCCGGCCATAGCGCTGGGGGCGGCGGGCATTCGGCTCGAGCAGCTGGTGGCGCTCTACAGCTCGCTGACCCGGCAGGGGCAGGTGGCCATGCCGGTCTGGCTGGCGGGGCAGCGAGCGGTGTCGCGCCCCTTGCTGAGTCCGGGGGCGGCCTGGATCATCTGGCAGATATTGAGCGCGCAGGGGCGGGCTGATCAGCCCTTTGCCAGTGAAGCGACCGGCAGGGTCAACCGACTAGCCTGGAAGACCGGCACCAGCTACGGCTATCGCGACAGCTGGGCGATGGGGGTCTCCGGTCGCTGGACTATCGGTGTCTGGCTGGGGCGCCCCGACGGAACCCCTATGCCCGGCTTTTACGGCCAGAGTGCGGCGGTGCCGCTGCTGCTCTCGGTCTACTCGCGGCTGGCCGACAACAGCCCTCTGCCGATGCAGCCCAATACGGTCAGCGAAGCGGAGATCTGCTGGCCGCTGGGGCGCAAGGCCAGTGCGACCCTGCCAGAGGCCTGTCTGCAGCGCCAGAGCGCCTGGTTGCTGGAAGGGCGCGATCCTCCCACCTTGCCGGATCCCATGGATTGGCCCTCGCCGCTGCGCCAGGTCGCGCTCACTGCCGACGGCAAGCCGACGCTGACCCGTTGCCAGGATGCGGCGCAATCCGGTTTTCGGGCCCTGTGGCCGCTGTCGCTGGAGCCGTGGCGCACGCCCGGCGAGCGGCGTCAGGCGCTGCTTGCCAGCGGCTGCGCGGGGGAGGGGCAGAGCGCCGAGCTGCAGGCCCCCATTCGCATCCTGGCGCTGGGGGAGGGCAATCTTATCCGCAGCCAGCGCTACCGGTTGCAGCCCAGGGTGCTGGGGGGCGTTGGCAAGCCGGCCTGGTTTCTCAACGGCCAGCGGCTGCGCTGGGACGGGGATCAGGTGTTGAGTGAGGCCGGTCGCTACCAGCTGGTGGTGGTGGACGAGGCGGGTAACAGCGATCGCATCGAGTTTCGGCTGGAAAACCCCTCCTGAGGAGGCTCCATGGCAGGCGCCAGAATATTGACGGCATCGGGGATGGCTCCGATGCCAGGGGTTATCCACCTTCGGCTGGGCGCCGACCGGCTCAGGGCTTGACCTGGCCCAGTCGGGTGAAGAAGTGCTGACTCTTGCGCTGGTGGAAGTGGCTCTTTTTGATGGGGTGAAACACCAGGGGGCTGTCCGGGTGGCTCGCCTTGAGGCGGTGGATCATCGCCATGGCGGACAGGCTGGTGCTGATCAGGGTGGTGAGCGGCAGGCTGACCGTCTCGGGCCCCAGCAGCGGGTTGAGCCCCTGCTGTGCCTGCTCGAAACGGGTCAGCACGGCGGGCTCGGCGTAGCCGCTGCCCAGCATGGCGAGCAGGGCGTCGAGGGCCTGATGGAACTCGGCCAGCTGTTGGCGAAAACCGCTGCGCCCGCGCAGGGCAATAAGCTCTGCAATGGGGATCTCGCTTAAGTTGGCGGGCACTCGCAGCGGGATCTCGAGGTGGAAGCAATCCTGGCCGCCTCTGTTGTGATAGCGGGATTCGAGCAGGTGCAGCAGCCGGTCCAGATAGTCGTGATCCGTAATCAAGGCCCCCTCATTGGCGAGTGCCCACTCGCGGGCGAGGCGCATGGAGAGCAGGTTGGCAAAGCGGCGCGCCATCCTGAACCCGCCCTCTTCCAGACTGGCAAAACCGTGAGCCAGACAAAAGCCGTGCAGCCGCTCCAGCCCCGCCTGGGCCGGACAGAAGCAGTCGTGGTTGGCCGGCGTGCGCCAGCGACCGATCAACTCCTTGTTGCCAAACACCTTGTGGCGGACGAAGTCGGGGGCAACCAGGCCGGCAATCTGGTTCTCGATCTGGGGCGTGATGGCGGCGAAGAAGGCGGGTGCTGGCGGTTCGGCCAGCAGGTCGGTCTGCCGGCGCAGGGTCTCCAGCAGGGCGGTGAGGCCGCTCTTTTCACTGACGGTGAAGACGAAGGCGAGCCGCTCCAGATAGAGCAGGGCAAACTTGAGCCAGAGTTCATCCCGCACTTCCATGCCGGGGTAGTAGATATGGGTTTTCATGGGTGCCGTGTTGCCGGGGCGCAGGCTGGGGAATATACGCAAGATGGCCAGGGTGCGGCAAACATTGCGTGGGGGAATGTGAGCGGCCGCTCATCCAGTAGGCGCTGGCCACAAAGTTCTGATATAATTCGCGCCCTTAAATCGAGGCCACCCGAGTCAATACCATGAAGTTCATTATCAAGCTGTTCCCGGAAATCACCATCAAGAGCAAGTCGGTTCGCCAGCGCTTCATCAAGATACTGCAGGGCAACATCCGCAATGTCCTGCGCCGCTTCGACGACGATGCCCGGGTGCGGATGGACTGGGACAAGCTGATCGTGAGCTCCCGTAACGACCAGTTCCGCGAGCAGGCCATCGAAGCGCTCGCCTGCATCCCCGGCATCCAGGCCTTCCTCGAGGTGCAGGCCAGCAAGTTTACCGACCTGCACGACATCTTCGAGCAGGTGAAAGCCGTCTGGGGTGACCAGCTCGAAGGCAAGACCTTCTGCGTGCGCGCCAAGCGCCACGGGAAGCACGAGTTCTCTTCGCTGGAGATCGAGCGCTACGTGGGTGGCGGCCTGAACCAGCACTGCGTGAGCAACGGCGTGCGCCTCAAGAACCCGGACGTGAAGATCAACCTCGAGATCGACGGCGAGGAGCTCTTCATCGTCAGCGCCATCCATCAGGGCCTGAGCGGCATGCCCATCGCGACTCAGGAAGATGTGCTGAGCCTGCTCTCCGGCGGTTTTGACTCCGGTGTGGCCTCCTTCCAGTTCATCAAGCGCGGCTGCCGCGTGCACTACTGCTTCTTCAATCTGGGCGGTGCGGCTCACGAGATCGGCGTCAAGCAGGTGGCCTATCACCTGTGGAACCGCTTCGGCTCTTCCCATCGGGTGCGTTTCACTGCGGTGGACTTCGAGCCCGTGGTGGCCGAGATCCTTGAGAAGATCGACAACGGTCAGATGGGGGTGGTGCTCAAGCGGATGATGATGCGCGCCGCCGCCAAGGTGGCCGACGAGTTCCAGATCCCGGCCCTGGTGACCGGCGAGTGCGTGGGCCAGGTCTCCAGCCAGACCTTGACCAACCTGAACGTCATCGACCGGGTGACCGACAAGGTGATCCTGCGCCCCCTCATCACCTGGGACAAGCCGGACATCATCAGCGAAGCCCGTCGCATCGGCACCCTGGAGTTCGCCGAGACCATGCCGGAGTATTGCGGCGTCATCTCCAAGAAACCGACCGTGAAGGCCGAGCTCTCCCGCATCGAGGCGGAAGAGGCCAACTTCGACTTCGCCATTCTGGACAAGGTGGTGGCCGAGGCCCGTTACCTCGATATCCGCCGCATCGGTGAGGAGACCGCGGCCGAGGTGCAGGAGGTGGAGACCACGGCCGCGACCGGTGATGACGAGGTGATCCTGGATATCCGCTCCGTGGAGGAGCACGACGAGAAGCCGCTGGTGGTGGAAGGGCGCGAGGTGCTGCACATCCCCTTCTTCAAGCTGGCCACCGCCTTTGGCGATCTGCCGCAAGAGAAGACCTACCTGCTCTACTGCGATCGCGGCGTGATGAGCAAGTTGCAGGCGCTTTACCTCAAGGAGAAGGGCTTTGCCAACGTCAAGGTCTATCGTCCCTGAGCGGTCGACCCTCGCCCATAAAAAATCCGGCCAAGGCGCCGGATTTTTTATTTCACTTCCATGGATGCAGAGGGTCAGGGACAGGGAACCGGGGTAAAGGTCTCCTGGCCCTGGCAGCGCCAGCCCATCTCCGCCTGACGCATCTGCCACAGGTTGTTGCTGCGAAACAGGGTCAGGATATAGAGCATGTCGTTCCTCTGGCCATCGAGAGCCACCGAAAGCACGAGATCGTTGTCCAGCTGCTGGGCATGGATGCGGGTGGGGACGTCTTCATGGCCCACGAAGCGGCGAGCCACCTCGCGATAGTCGTTGACCCAGCCTTGCTGATTGCTGCTCGCCTGACGGATCTGCTGGTTGAACTGCTGCACCGGGGTGGATGCCAGACGCCCGAATAGGGTCTGTGCCCCCGCATGAGCCGCCACCATCATCAGCGTCAGCGTGGTAATGAGCCCAAGTTTTTGCATGAGGTATTCCGGCTTGAAACGACCCCTGTATGACAACAGAAAAGCCGGCTTGGTTCAATCTTGTCCCTGTCGGGATGGGATCTCGCCCACTCCGGCGTTCCTCAGTTGCGCTGCAGCGAGAAGGTGGGCAGGGAGAGATGCCAGTAGATGGCCGCCACCCGCAGGCCGAATACCCCCAGCATGCTGATGAGCATGGCGCTCACCCTGTCCACTCCCACTTCCAGCGACAGGGTATAGAGGATGCCCCCCAGGATGCAGGCGGTGGCGTAGATCTCCTTTTGCAGCACCATGGGCACCTCCCGGGCCAGCACGTCCCGGATCATGCCGCCCGCGACGCCTGTCATGGTCCCCATGATCACCGCAATGAGCCCGGGTGTGCCGAAATTGAGCGCCTTCTGGGCGCCGATCACGGTAAAGAGTGCGAGACCGAAGGCGTCCGCCACCGGCAGTACATACCAGGGCATGCGGCGAGGCAACTTGACCATCCACATGCCGACGAGGGCCGTGGCGATCACCACCCAGATATAGAGAGGGTCGCGAACCCAGAAGACGGGGGTGGCCCCCAGGATCATGTCGCGGATGGTGCCGCCACCGATGGCGGTGACCGCGGCCAGCACCATGACGCCAAAGCCGTCCATTCTGAGACGACCCGCCACCAGGACCCCCGAAAACGCGAATACCGCAGTACCAAACATGTCGCTGATGTAAACGATCTGCTCAACCAGAGTCTGCATGGAGAACAACTCACGTCCAATAGATGATGGGGCGGCGATTTTAGGGGCAAGCCGTGGGGATGAGCAATGCGGGAGTGCAAAAGTGGGAGCCAGCGCCGGTTTCTGGGAAACGGGTGGAGAGTGACCACAACGCCATGTCTGGTGCGAGGCCCGGGCCTCTGCTCGTGGGTGTGCAGCGCACCATGGCAAAAAACTCCGATTTTTTTCTCAAGAGTGGGGAATAGGGGCCGATATATAGGTTAGGCGGCGATTACTGCCTTAAAAGTAGAAAAAAGAAATTAAAGTCTCACGAAAAGACGCCGTTAACTAAACATATCAGGCACAAAACAAAAGAAAGCCTGAGTGAATTAAAGATAAATTTTAATAGCTTAGGAGAAAAATCATGAGTCTTTATATCAATACCAACGTTTCATCGCTCAACGCCCAGCGTAACATGATGAACAGCACCAAATCCCTGGACACCTCTTACACCCGTCTGGCCTCCGGCCTGCGCATCAACAGCGCCAAGGACGATGCGGCAGGTCTGCAGATCTCCAACCGTCTGACCTCCCAGGTCAACGGCCTGGACCAGGGTAACCGCAACGCCAACGACGGCATCTCCCTGGCGCAGACTGCTGAAGGGGCGATGGACGAAGTGACCGGCATGCTGCAGCGCATGCGTACCCTGGCCCAGCAATCTGCCAACGGCTCCAACTCCGCCAAGGACCGCGAGGCCCTGCAGAAGGAAGTGGATCAACTGGGTGCCGAGATCAACCGCATCTCCACCGCGACCACCTTCGCGGGCACCAAACTGCTGGATGGCTCCTTTAGCGGTACCTTCCAGGTCGGTGCGGATGCCAATCAGACCATCGGCTTCAGCCTGAGTCAGGCCGATGGCTTCAGCATCTCCGGTATTGCAGCAGCGGCGGCCACCACCATTGCCACCACGGCCGCAGCCGTCGGCATCTCTACTATCTTCGTCGGTGGTAGTGCAGGTGGCATCAGCATCAGCAGCCAGAGCAACGCGCAGAACGTGCTGGCCGCCGTCGACTCCATGCTGGGGGTGGTTGACAGCAAGCGTGCCGAGCTGGGTGCGGTGCAGAACCGCCTGGATTCCACCATCCGCAACCAGGCCAATATTTCGGAAAACGTCAGTGCAGCGCGCTCCCGTATCCGTGACGCGGACTTCGCGACCGAAACCGCGAACATGACCAAGCAGAACATCCTGCAACAGGCGGCCTCCAGCATCCTGGCCCAGGCCAACCAGCGCCCGCAGTCCGCGCTCTCCCTGCTGCAAGGTTAATACGTTCAGAGTGAGAAAAAGAAAAGGGCGGTTGTTCAGGCCGCCCTGGTAAACAAGATGGAACAATGGGGTGTTCGGATTTACGCCTTGTTCTATCGAAAGAGAAGTTCTCTTATTGGTATACCCCTCGAGTGTTGCGCAGATCGTTCACTCTGTCATCCCCGAGGTTGTTCTCCTGAGCGTAAGCTCTTCTTTGGCCGACATTGTCGGCCTTTTTTATGGGCGCCGAAAAACTGGCGACACCAAAGTAAAAGCACAAACCATGCCAACTTATATTGTTCAGCCCGGCAGACACCACGTCAGAGGGGCTCTGACGAGGTTTTCCTGCCGGCACTCTGGCGATGCCTGAGATCTATCCCACTTTGTTGATGGCGATGAATAAATTGCTTAAAGCTTCCGGTGGGATGGCCGCTACAGAAGGTGAAGCAAATCGAGGGGGTGTTCGGAAATCCAACATTTGCGCAACTGCGGGTCCGATGTCCGTTCAAACAGAGGGCCCGCCAGGTGAGACAGACCCGTTCAAGCTGTCCACCTGAACGGTGGGATCCTGACCGTGCATCGACACAAGCAGGGCCCGCAGTTTCTTGTTCATCAGGAGAATTTTTTTATGGCCATGTTTATCAATACTAATACTTCATCATTGAACGCCCAGCGTAACTTGATGAACACCACCAAGTCGTTGGATACCTCTTACACCCGTCTGGCCTCCGGCCTGCGCATCAACAGCGCCAAGGACGATGCGGCCGGTCTGCAGATCTCCAACCGTCTGACCTCCCAGGTCAACGGTCTGGATCAGGGCAACCGCAACGCCAACGACGGCATCTCCCTGGCGCAGACCGCTGAAGGGGCCATGGACGAAGTGACCGGCATGCTGCAGCGCATGCGTACCCTGGCGCAGCAATCTGCCAACGGCTCCAACTCTGCCAAGGACCGCGAGGCCCTGCAGAAGGAAGTGGATCAGCTGGGCTCCGAGATCAACCGCATTTCTACCGATACCACCTTCGCAGGCACCAAGCTGCTGGATGGCAGCTACACCGGCAGCTTCCAGGTCGGTGCCGATGCCAACCAGACCATCGGCTTCAGCCTGAACCAATCTGCGGGTTTCAGTATCTCCGGGATCGCGGCCGCGGCCGCGACATCGATTACGACGGCCACCGGGGCGACAGTACTGGTTTCTGCCATCTTCGTGGGGGGCAGTGCCGGTGGTATCAGCATCAGCAGCCAGAGCAACGCACAGAACGTGCTGGCCGCCGTCGACTCCATGCTGGGCGTAGTTGACAGTAAGCGTGCCGAACTGGGTGCGGTGCAAAACCGTCTGGATTCCACCATCCGCAACCAGGCCAATATCTCGGAAAACGTATCGGCAGCTCGTTCCCGTATCCGCGATGCGGATTTCGCGACCGAAACCGCCAACATGACCAAGCAGAACATCCTGCAGCAGGCGGCCTCCAGCATCCTGGCTCAGGCCAACCAGCGCCCGCAGTCGGCTCTGTCACTGCTGGGTTAATCAGGCAAAAGAACAGGGCGGTCGTTCAGGCCGCCCTGCTCAGAAAGCGGGAACCACGGGGCGTTCGTATGTGCGCCTTGTTCTATCGAAAGGGAGTCTTTTCAACGATATACCGTTTCGAGAGGCAGCTGTCCAGGCGGCCGATCTCGAGTCTGATTTTCTGAGTCCAAGTTCTATGCTGGCCGACCTTTGTCGGCTTTTTTGTGGGCGCCAGAAAGCTGGCGACACAATTCTCTGGCATCAAATACGCCAACTCTCTTTTGTGACAGGAAGTGATGCAAGAAGGCTATCGGCCACTGCGGGACGGCTCTCTTGGCTCGTCCTCTTTATCTTCTGAGCGGAAGCTGTTTGCCTCTTTGTTGACGGGGGCGGCAATAAATCTCCTAAAGCTTCCGATGAGGCTGCCGTTACAAGGTATGAAGCAAATTGTGGGGTGTTCGGAAATCCAGCATTTGCGCGACTGCGGGTTCGATGTCCGTTCAAACAGAGGACCCGCCAGATGGTTCAGACCGTTCAATCTGTCCATCTGAACGGTGGGATCCTGACGATGTGACACCAGCAGGGCCCGCAGTTTCTTGTTCATCAGGAGAAATCTTTTATGGCCATGTTTATCAACACCAACACTTCATCATTGAACGCCCAGCGTAACTTGATGAACACTACCAAGTCGTTGGATACCTCTTACACCCGCCTGGCCTCCGGCCTGCGCATCAACAGCGCCAAGGACGATGCGGCGGGGCTGCAGATCTCCAACCGTCTGACCTCCCAGATCAACGGTCTGGATCAGGGCAACCGCAACGCCAACGACGGCATCTCCCTGGCGCAGACCGCGGAAGGGGCCATGGATGAAGTGACCGGCATGCTGCAGCGCATGCGCACCCTGGCGCAGCAATCTGCCAACGGCTCCAACTCCGCCAAGGACCGCGAGGCCCTGCAGAAGGAGGTGGATCAGTTGGGGTCCGAAATCAACCGTATCTCCAAGGACACTACCTTCGCCGGTACCAAGCTGCTGGATGGCAACTACAGCGGCAGTTTCCAGGTGGGTGCCGATGCCAACCAGACCATAGGCTTCAGCCTGTCCCAGGCTGACGGATTCAGCATCTCAGGTATTGCGGCTGCGGCCAACACGACAGTGGATGTAGGTACCGTCATAGGTACAGCCATCAACGTCACGGCGATTTTCGCCGCCGGCAGTTCTATCAGCATCAGCACTCAGAGTGGTGCTCAGCAGGTGCTGGCCGCTGCCGATGCCATGCTGGGGGTGGTGGACAGCAAGCGTGCCGAGCTGGGTGCGGTACAAAACCGTCTGGATTCCACCATTCGCAACCAGGCCAATATCTCGGAAAACGTCAGTGCCGCGCGTTCCCGTATCCGCGATGCGGACTTCGCGACCGAAACCGCGAACATGACCAAGCAGAACATCCTGCAGCAGGCGGCTTCCAGCATTCTGGCTCAGGCCAACCAACGTCCTCAGTCGGCTCTGTCGCTGCTGGGTTAAACCGGTTCAACCCTTGACATTGATATGAGGAGCAGCAGATGGCCACTGAATCGATAGCCATGGCTTCTGTTACTTCGACGCTCACTCAACATGGCGGCCCCCAGGCCGCCATGCCTGTTTCTCCCTCCGTTTCGGGTGGACATGATGTGGTCGAGCAGAAAGGCGTCGAGTCGACAGCCCAGGTATCGCAGGCGCCGCTGACACACATCAGGGCAGCAGAGCCGCGTATCGACAGGGCTGATATAGAAAAACAGGCCCAAGAATTGCAAGAAAGATTGGACAACCTGAGCAAAATGAAAGGGTGGACGATCAATTTCAGCCTGATCCCCGAATTCGATCAGCCGGTGATCAAGGTGATAGACGCGGAGACCAAACAGGTGATCCGCCAGATCCCGAGCGAAGAGATGCTCTTGATTAGCAAGAGGTTGCAGTCCATGGAACAATCGGGAAACACGGTATCCAGCCTCTCAGGGCTGCTGTTCGATGGTCAGGTGTAACCCATTTTTTAAGTCGATAGACAGGAGGACGTGATGGCAATTACCTCTGCGGGGGCGGGGTCTGGGCTCGATCTTGAGAGCGTGATTTCGGCGAGTGTGTCAGCGAAAAAAGCCCAGCTGCAACAGCCGATCATTACCAAGCAGAACAGCACCCAGATCACCTTGTCTGGCATAGGTCAGCTGAAGTCCTCCATCTCTGCCTTTACCGACATTCTCGACAAACTGAGTGCGCCTGGCGCATTCAACAAGCGCGCCATCAACATCACCCAGAGCAAGGATGACCCTGTGCTGAAGGTGGAGAGCAAGTCTGGCGCCTCCAATGGGCAATACAACATCATCGTCAATAAGTTGGCGGAAACGAGTCGTCAGGAAGGGATTTTCGATAGTTCCACTACCTCACTGGTCACTCAGGATGGACAACTGACCTTCCAGGCCGGCGACAAGACCTTCAAGGTGGATGTGAAAGCGGGCGATACCCTGCAAGACATTCGCAAGAGCATCAACAGCAATGGTGACAACTTCGGCCTCAGTGCCAACATCGTCAACACGGCGGATGGCAAGGCCAAGCTGGTGATAGACTCCGGCATCTCGGGAGATGGCAAGGATCTGACCATCACCGGGAATACCGCCGAACTCGCCATCTTCGAGGCCGGCGGCGGCGTCATGAGCCAGACCCGGGCGGCCAGCAGTGCCGAGATCAATGTGGATGGCAACGTCCTCAAGAGCGACACCAACACCTTTGACGACTCCATTCAGGATCTCAAGGTGACCGTGTTGCGGGTGTCGGACAAGGACAGTGTCGGAGATCTCAAGGCCAACAGGGTGGACATCACCACCGACAAGACATCCATTCAGGATCTTGTCCAGCAGTTCGTGGATGGCTACAACACCCTGCAGGACAAGATGAATGGTCTGGGCAAGCGCAACAGCTTCGTGGGCGGCGTCAAGCAGGACGATGGCGGTGCCCTGGCGGGGGATTCCACTACCCGTGCCATCAGCGCGTTCATGAGCAATCTGCTGGTCAGCCCTTCCCAGAACAGCAGCACCTATTCCACCATCTTCGAAGTCGGCATCAAGATGGACAACAAGGGCAAGTTGTCGCTGGACAAGACCAAGTTCGGTGAGGCGGTCGACAAGAACTTCGATCAGGTGGTGACGCTCTTTGGCGAGGAGAAGGGGTTGGCGGCCACCTTGAATACCGGCCTGAAAGAGTACACCAAGAGTGGCGGCATGCTGGCACAGCGGGAAGATGTCCTGAACTCGGATTTGCGTGCGCTGACCCAGAAAACAGCGACGGCCAATGCTCAACTGGCGAAATATGAAGCGGCATTGCGTGCTCAATACGGCAGCCTGGATGCCCTGCTGGTCAAGATGAACAGCTCAGCCTCGGCACTGGCGACCTTGCAGACGAATTATCAAAACTCTTGATAGATCGAGAGAATTCAAACATGTACAAACGCAATATCAAAGCATATACGGCGGGCAACCTTGCCGCCGATCTGGCCACGGCGGATCCTCATCGCGTCATCCAGCTGATGATGCAGGGCTGCCTGGAACGTCTGGCGCAAGCCAAGGGAGCCATAGAGCGCAACGACATGGAGGCCAAATCCATCGCCGTCTCCAAGGCCCAGGGGTTGCTGCACGGTCTGCAGGATGCGCTGGACATGAGCCAGGGCGCCATGGCTGAAGACCTGTATGGGCTCTACGCCTATATGGACGAACGTGTCTGGGACGCCAGCCTGACCCGTGATGTCGCGCCCCTTGAAGAAGTCATGACACTGATGCTGACCATCAAGTCCGGTTGGGATCAACTGCCGGAGTCAGAAAAGCAGCAAGGATTCCAGATGAGACAACAGTTGGGCGAGCTGTGAGCGCCACCCTCGCCGCCCTCGAAGAGGCACTGAATGAGAATGCCCGTCTGGTGGAGGGGCTGTTGCAACAGCAGCAATATGACGAGGCGTTGCAGTGCATGGATGAGCGGCTGGCATTGATAGAGAGCCTGATGCAACTGGTTGGCCGGGAGCCGTCGCAACGGTCGGCCGCGGTGGCGCTGGCTGGCAGATTGTCCATTCAGGAAGAGAGCATGCAGGCCCTGGCCGCCAGCCACCATCACGCCATTTTCGAACGCTTGACTCTGGTCGGTAGAGCCAACAAGGCCGGGCAGGCCTATCGCGTGAACAGCAAGGAGTTCTGATGCCAGGCAATATTGATGCGGCCCTGATAAAAGCGGAGCAGGAAGCGCTGCGGCTTCGGCAGCAGGCGGAGCAGGAAGCGGCCATGGCGGTGGCTTTGCCGCTGCGATTTGAACAGAATATGGCGGCGTTTCGCCAGTACATTCCCCATATCGCCGACATGTATGAGCACTATCAACCCGCCCGTCCATTCCGGTTTTTCTGCAACGAGAATGGTCAGCCCAATCTGGCCTGGCTCGACGATGATGTCGCCGTCTACGGCAAGGAGCCTTACCTCATCTGCGAGACCCTGGTGACCGAATTCATGGAGAAGGGGGGGCTGTCCAAGTTCTCCTTCAGCCAGGAGGCGAACCCCCTCGGTTTCATGCACGTCGAGTACCTCAACAGGCTCAATGCCTATCTTGACGACATTTCTGCAAAGGAAGCGCTGCTGGCTCATGTCCCCAGCGAGGTGCCGAGTGCCCTGGTCTTCGGGGTGGGGCTGGGGTATCACCTCGGCTATCTCTATGAGCGCTGCAAGATTGGCACGCTGTTTTTGTTCGAGCCGGATCTGGACCTCTTCTACGGCTCCTTGTTCTGTTTCGACTGGGCTCCCTTGCTGAGCTACCTGCATCAGGAGAATCTGGGTCTGCACATCCTGCTGGGCCAGGACGAAGAGACCATTGTCAAGGACTTTGCCTCGGCCATTCACAGTCGAGGATCCTTCCTGGTTGCCAACGCCTTCATCATGTGGGGCTATCAGAGCGACAAGATCAAGAAACTGATAGAGAGGCTGCAGCAGGAGCACTATTTGCTGGTGATGGGGTGGGGGTTCTTCGACGACAACCTGATCGCCTTGTCCCACACCATCAACAACATCGAACGTGGCGTCCCCTTCTTGCAAAGAGACCTGCGGCTCTCGTCTAAATACCAGCGTGTCCCTGTCTTCATCGTCGCCAACGGCCCTTCCCTCGATGGCGCCATCTCGGTGATCGCAGAGAACAAGGACAAGGCCATCATCGTTTCGTGTGGCAGCGCCATCTCGGCCCTGCACAGGGTGGGGATCAAGCCGGATATCCATGTCGAGACCGAGCGGACCAAGATCGTCTATGACTTCCTGGTCAACCTGGATGATCCCGAGTACTTGCGTGACGTGCTCTTCCTGAGTACGGACGTCATCCATCCCGATTGTGCCACCCTGTTCGACCAGTCGGCACTGGCGTTCAAGCTCAGCGAACCCGGGGTGGTGCTGTACCAGAACTACTTCTCCTCCCTCAGGCCCTGTGCCGCCCTTGGCGGGGTCAACCCTCTGGTGGGCAATATCGGCATCAGTGCCCCCATTCACCTCGGCTTCAAGCAGCTCTATCTCTTCGGGCTGGACAATGGCTACAAGCACAAGGGGCACCATCACTCCAGGCTCAGTTCCTACTACAACGATGAGGAGAGTGCCGGCGCCCTGGGAGAGATGATGTATGGCGACAGCCTGTGGCAACGCGAGGGGAACTTCGGCGGCACCGTCATCAGCAATGCCATGTTCGATACCTCCCGCCGCGTGATGGAGCAGGTTCTGGCGAACAATGACGACGTGCGTTGCTTCAATTGCAGCGATGGGGCCAGGATCGCGCATGCCAGGGCCCTGCCGAGCGGCGAAATCCACCTCTCCCAGCCTGTCGACAAGCGAGCCCTGCTCGGAGAGATTGCGGCGCTCTGTGCCCCCATCCCCTTGTCCAAGGAGGATTTCTCCTCGCTGCTCGACGTCGAGTTCTTCAATCTCTTCATCGACAAGATGATGGAGGAATGGCGGCAGCCCTTCTCCTCCCGCAACGAGTTGAACCAGCTGATGCTGCGCAACTTCGGCTACCTTGGCCAGATTGCCGTCACACGGCAGCAGCATATCTCCCAGACCATGGTGGGGTCGATGAACTATGTGTTCACCCTGCTGAGCTCCATCCTCTACTCGTTTGAGGGAGAGGAGGAGACGCTGGCCCTGATGAAGCCCGCCATCGAGCTCTGGCTGGAGTTCCTGGAGAAGGCGAGGGAGATGTATCCCAGGGCGCTCGACAGCGTCGACATGGTGGATAACGAAGTGATGGCGCTGTTCAGAAAGAAAACCGTGAACAGCTGAGCCTGTGCCCCTGCACGTGGGGAGAGACGAAAATACCGACCCTTGGGTCGGTATTTTTTATCTTGCGGGATAGGGGTTCTGCGCCGCGAGCAGCCTCGCATCTTTGCGCAGGATCTGCACCGAGATCAGCGCATCCGGCTCGAGTTCGGTGCCGCCGTCGTGATGCTGCACATGCTCGAACAGACGGTGGTAACCCGGATGCCAGGCAAACAGATCGCCGTAGTTCATCTTGTAGCTGAAGAGACTGGCGTGATGCTGATAGTCGTTGCGATAGTGCCCGGCCGGCGGATTGAAATCCAGTATGGTCATGAGTCCCCGATCGGCCAGCAGCGCATCGCTGCCTGCGGCAATCTTGAACAGATCCTGGGGATCGCACAGATAGAGGCAGAAGCCGAAGATGATGAGGTCGACGGGTTCCATCTCGGGCAGGTTGTCGGCCGTCCCCACAGTGAGCTGCAATCCAGGGTAGCGGGAGAGCCCATCCTGGATGGCACTGGCCGAGGGATCCACCCCATAGCAGCGTGCGCCGTAATGCTCGGCCAGCTGCGCCAACCGCCAGCCGTTGGCACAGCCAATCTCCAGGATCCTGGCGGGTTTGCTGCCCAGATACGCCAGTGCCTTGAAGATGGGATCGCGCTCCAGGGTCTTGCCTAGGATGGCGCTCTTGTTGCGTTCGTACCACTCGTTCCCTTCCCGGGACATGAAGACGTTCTTCTGATCCATGCTGAGCTCCTCGACCGTTTAGGAAACCAATGACCAGGCCAGGGGCGTACCGGCCTGAATATCCTGGCTGGCACGGCGACCCAGCAGGGAGGGAAGGTGAACCGGGGGCAAACCATCGGCCGGCCGGACGGAACGGACATTGCGGGACGTGAAGGCATCCCCCGCCTTCATGTCCTCACAGACGAAGAGGGAGCGAGCGAAGCGCCGGTTGCGCATCGTCTTGTCGCTGAGGTGATAGCTGACCTCACCCAGGGCCGCCTCGACTTGCCGGATCCCTTCGACCATGTGGGCGAACTCGTCCGGCGTCATGGAGAAGGAGGCATCCGGTCCACCCAGGGCTCGGTCCAGAATGAAGTGCTTCTCTATCACGCTAGCCCCCAGGGCGGTGGCGGCCATGGCCACCGCTTCCCCCAGGGTATGGTCCGACAACCCCACCTCGACCCCGAAAGTCTGCTTCATATTCGGCATGGTGAGCAGGTTGGCCTCCTCCACCGGGGCTGGGTAGGAGGAGGTGCACTTGAGCAATGTGATGTCGTGATTGCCCACGCGGCGGCAGGCTTGCACGGCGGCATCGATGTCGGCCAGGGTCGCGATGCCGGTCGAGATGATCATCGGCTTGCCCTTGCTGGCGGTGTACTCGATCAGGGGGATGTCGGTGATCTCGAAGGAGGCGATCTTGTAGAGAGGGACGTCGAGTGTCTCCAGAAAATCGACGGCACTGGGGTCGAAGGGGGTGGAGAAGAAGATGAGGCCTTCCTTGTGCGCTTCCGCCTGGATGGCGGCATGCCACTCCCAGGGGGTATAGGCCTTCTGGTAGAGCTTGTAGAGCGTGGTGCCATCCCAGATGGTGCCCTGATTGATCTGGAAATGTTCATTGTCGCAGTCGAGGGTGATGGTGTCGGCCGTATAGGTCTGGATCTTGATGGCATTGGCGCCGCACGCCTTGGCTGCGCGTACCGTCGCGAGGGCCGTCTCCAGGGAGTGGCCATGATTGGCCGACAGTTCGGCGATGATGAAGCATCGATTCGGATGAATGGCTTGGGTCATGGATGTCTCCACTCCTGTTCGGTGATCCCCATGAGCACGAGATCGACATAGTTTGTTGTATGAGGGCGATAGACCGCCTCCCGCCAGGCCCCTTCATGGCGAAAGCCAGCACGCAGATAGGCCTGAATGGCTCTTTCATTGTCGGCCGCGACCTCCAGCTTGAGCGTATGCAACCGGGCGACCTCGAAGGCGAGGCGGTTGACGGTGGCCAGCAGGCGAGCCCCCAGCCCCTTGTCGGGGCGCGAGGGATTGCGATAGATCCCGAGCCAGGCCAGACGATTCTGCCAGTCCAGCCGGTGCAGGGCGATCACCCCCAGGATCCCCCGGGGGTCGAGGCAGAGGTAGTTCAGGTTGCGGGTGTCCTGGTGCTGGCGTGCCATGAAGGCGCGATGCGTCTCCAGACTGATGTCGCCTCCCGTATTCATCCAGCGTGCGATCTCGGGGTGGGTTCGCATCTGCCAGACCGCCACGACCTGCTGTTCGTCCAGCATGGCGAAGGGGAGCAGGCTCACCCCGGCGAGGTCGAAGGCGTGCTGCAGATCTAGGCCTGGTTGAGCCATGAGAGGGCCTCCAGGGTACCGTTTCCTGCCATGAGTCGCTGCAACCCTTGTGCCCGTCTGGCGCGCTCCTCCGCTGTCGCCAGCGTCGCCAGCCCTTGTTCCAGCCGGGATAGCAGGGCGGCATCCTGCCACCAGCCGCCGGAGACAAAGGTGTCTGGACCGCACCAGCCCGCCAGCTGGCGGGCCTGGTTGTCGGCTACGCCGATGAGCACGCCCGGCAGACCGCAGCGTGCCAGTTCATAGGTCACCTGCCCGGCGGCGCTGATGGCTAGATCGCAGCGGCACATGAGATCCGCCATCTGCCCGGCATCGAGGTTGTGATGTTGCCGGCATCCCGACAGGCGCGAGTCGGGCGCCCGGTTGACGACGTTCAACTCCGCGTCCGGATGGTGCCGGCGCAGCCAGGTGACCAGGCCAGGTTGCAGGTCGTGGATGTCGGTGCCGCCCATGATGAGCAGGATGCGTTCGATGCGGGTTGAGACCCGGATTCGGGCGGGCACGGACCAGAACGGGGGGCGCAGGGGTTGCCAGCCAGGTCCCCACCGCCAGGTGGCGATGTCGGACTGGTTGCCTGGTGTGCCCGGGCTGGCGTGAATGACCAGCCCCTTCGGGTAGTTCAGCCGCTCGGTGTCATCGAGATAGAGCACCCGCAGGAAACCGGCAGAGATGCTCTCAAGCGTGGCCAGGCTGGCCGAGTAGGAGTCGACGATGGCGACCGCCTGTTGCGGGGAGATGGGTCGCTGCTGCCAGGTGTCCCAGCTGACGGACTCCTTCCCGAGTAGAGTGCTGGCAAGCTCGTCGCCATCGACTACCCAGTGGACGGTACCGCCCTGCTGTCGCCAGGCCGCGGCATAGGCGCTGCAACGACTGAGGTGACCGAGGCCCCGGGCCTGGTCCCCCTCGCTGAAGATCCAGAGCGGCGGCATTTAGCGCACCTTGAACACCGGCTGGATAGGCTCGCCATCCAGGGCCTGATGAATGGCCTTGTCGGCATCCAGGCGGACAAGCGCCGGCAGGACCTCGGCATAGACGGCCAGCAGGGTCTGTACATCCTGCTCGCTGTGGGCAAGGTTCAGGTTGTGGCTGCCGAGGCTCAGGATGCCCCGCTTGCACAGCTCCTGGATGAAATAGCTCTTGAGCAGCCAGCTGGAGTGGTTGGCCGAGTCGCCGATGAGCAGGAAGCTCCAGCTCGGATGGCCGGCGCTTTGCAGCCAGCTCGGGGCATCCAACTTTTGCAGCAAGGCATCGAGCCCGTTCAGCAACTGCTGGCCCCGCTCGGCCAGCCGTGCAGGCACGTCGAGCCGGCGCATCTTTCCGATCACGGCGTTGGCCGCCGCCAGGGCGATGGCATCGCCGCCGAAGGTGCCGGAGAAGAAGATGTCTTCCATGCGGCGCATGTACTGGCGGCGACCCACCACGGCGGAGATGGGGAAGCCGTTGGCCATGCCCTTGCCGAAGGCGGCCAGATCCGGGGTCACCCCGAACAGGGTCTGGGCGCCGCCGAGGTGGAAGCGAAAACCGGTGATGGTCTCATCGAAGATGAGCAGGGCGCCGTGCTCGTCGCACAGCTGGCGCAGGCCGGGCAGGAAGTCCGGAGCGGGCCAGGCGACGTTCATGGGTTCCAGGATCACGGCGGCAAACTCGCCGGGATGGGCTTCCAGCTGGGCCTTGAGGGAGGCCAGATCGTTGTAGTCGAAGCGATGGGTGAGCTCGCGCACGCACTCGGGCACCCCCAGGTGGCGGGTGGTGGAGCCGATGTACCAGTCCTGCCAGCCGTGGTAGCCGCAGACGGCGACCCGCTCCCGACCGGTGACGGCGCGGGAGAGGCGAATGCAGGCGGAGGTGGCGTCGGTGCCGTTCTTGCCAAAGCGGACCATCTCGGCGCAGGGGATGAGCTCGATGAGCTGCTCCGCCACCTCGGTTTCCAGGCGGTGGGGCAGGGAGAAGATGGAGCCCAGGCTGAGCTGATCCAGCACGGCCTGGTTCACCTCCGGATCGCAGTAACCCAGGCTGATGGCCAGCAGGCCGCTGGCAAAGTCGAGATACTCGTTGCCATCCACATCCCACACCCTGGCGCCCTGACCGCGCTCGAGAAAGAGCGGCGCGGCGCCATAGGGGAAGCTGAGGCGGCTCTTGGAGAAGGTCTGGGACCCTAAAGGAATGCTCTGCTCGGCCCGGGCGGAGAGGGTCAGTGAATGCTGATACCGTGAGGTCATGAGTGGTTCTCCTTGGCCAGCGAGCTTGCCAGCCCCTCATTGCGTTGATGTTGGGTGTTCAGGGTCGCCAACTGCGGCTCACGCGCCAGCAGGGCGAGAATGTCTTCGGTGGCAAAGGCCGGGTTTGACGGGTAGAGCCGCTGATAGATTTGCTCGACCAGGGCGAAGTCGGCGGGCTCGTCCACCGTCCAGCGCAGATGGGCCAGGCTCGGCTGGCGCGCCAGCTTGCCTATCTTGAACTGCGCCTCGTGCTGGCGGATGTAGTAGGTGACGTGTTCGCGCTGGGTCGGGGTGTGGGCGCTCCCGGCCAGCAGATCCAGGGTGGCGGCGCTCAGGATCTCGGCGTCCAGTCCATCCGGGTAGCTGGGGTCCCAGCAGTTGCTGCTGTAGTCGTAGCCGCCGGTCAGATGCAGCTCGACCAGCTCGTCGATGAGGGCGGGATCCGCGAGCGGACAATCCCCGGTGAGCCGCACGATCTGGCTGGGGCCGAAGGGTTGGGCGGCCAGATGAAAACGCTGCAGCACGTCGTCCAGCGGGCCGCGAAAACAGGGGACGCCCAACTCGGTGCAAAGGGCCGAGATGGCCTCATCCCCGGCCTGGTCGCTGGTGGCGACCACCAGTCGATCCAGCCTGGTCGAGCGCTGGAGCCGCTCTATCTGGCGGGCGAGCATGGGGACGCCGAGCAGGGGCTTGAGTACCTTGCCCGGCAGTCGGCTGGAGCTGGCTCTGGCCTGCAATATTCCGAGGATCATGATGTTCTCCACATGGCCGGGTTGATGAGGCCGGGCTCGTCGCAGGCGAGGGCGGCCAGCTCGTCGTCATGGCACGGATGCAGATGGGCATAGGTCGAGGCGATGGCCGCCAGTTCATGGGCATGACAGACCCCGACCACGAAGCGGCTTACCTGGGGCAGGGCCGGGATCAGGGAGAGCGCCTTGTGGAGCGGGGAGAGATGGGGATGCCAGTCGTCCAGCCGCGTCAGCGGTCGGGCGAAGGCCTGGAAATAGTCCGGGCGCATGGCCGGCTGCATCAGCAGCAGGCCTTGCAGGAACAGAGAGCGCACGTGGATTTCACACCCCAGGGCCTGCAGTCGGTCGAGCCAGCCCGAGCGTAAAAAACGCTGATCGAGCAGGTTGGCGGGGAGCTGCACCAGCTCCAGCGGATAACCCTGCGCCAGCCAGAGTGCCAGCTCCTCGGGGGCATAGACGGAGACCCCCAGCTTGCCCACCAGCCCCTGACGCTGCAGCTCTGCCAACTGCTCGAACAGGGCGGGGCTGGCATCCTGGCTGCGGTGCAGCAGCAGGCCGTCCAGCCTGGGGCGGGCCAGGCGTTGCAGGCTGCCTGCCACCGAGGTGGCGACCTCGGTGGCCTGGATGCCCGGCGCCAGCTTGCCCACCAGCTGGAAGTCGGCGGTGTGATGGCTGCCGAGCCGGGTCTCGGCCTTGCCATAGGCCTGGGCCGTGTCCAGGGTATCCACCCCCAGCTTGCGGGCCAGGGTCAGGATGGCATCGAGTTCGTCATCCGGCACTTCGCCGGCGCGGTTGCTGACGCCGTAATCGAGCCCGAACTGGACCGTGCCCAGGGCTAGGCGCATAGCACGGACTCCAGCGCCCGCACCACCTGATCCTGCTCCGCCAGGGAGAGGACGGGGTACAGGGGGAGGCTGACGGCTTGCCGGTAATAGGCCTGGGCGCCGGGGTAGGCTGCGGGATCATGACCCAGCTCGCGATAGTAGGGCTGGGCCGGGATGGGCATGTAATGGACGTTCACCCCTATGCCGGCCTCCCTCAGATGGGCAAACACCCGATCCCGGTCGGCGACCCGGACCACATAGAGGTGGTAGCCGCTGCGCCTGTCATCCATTTGGCGCAGGGGCTGCACCGGCAGCCGGGTCAGCAGTTCGTCGTAGCGGGCGGCAAGCTGTTGGCGCTGCTCGATAAACAGGGGCAGGCGGCGAAGCTGGCTTGCGCCCAGTGCGGCCTGGATGTCGGTCAGCCGGTAGTTGAAACCCAGTACCTGCTGCTCGTAGTACCAGCCTCCCGGGCTGGGGGCACTCAGCTGAGCGGGCTCCCGGGTGATGCCATGGCTGCGATAAAGCCTCAGCTTTGCGGCCAGTGCGGCGCAGCGGGTGGTCACGGCTCCCCCTTCCCCTGTGGTGATGGGTTTCACCGGGTGGAAGCTGAAGACGGTCATGTCGCTGTGGGCACAGCTACCGATGGGTTGCCCCTGATAGCTGGCCCCCAGGGCATGGCAGGCATCCTCGATGAGGTGCACGCCATATTCTCGGCACAGGGCACCTATCTCGGCGAGATCGCAGGGCTGGCCCGCAAGATGCACGGCGACCAGGGCCTTGGGCTGGTGGGGGCTGCCCTGCACCCGTTGCAGCTTCTCGCGCAGCGCCGCCACGCAGAGGTTGCCGGTCTCGGGCTCCACGTCGACGAAGTCCACCTGGGCGCCGCAGTAACGGGCGCAGTTGGCGGAGGCGACAAAGCTGATGGCGGAGACCCAGACCCAGTCATCCGCCCCCAGATCCAGCGCGGCGCAGGCAAGGTGCAGTGCCGTGGTGCCATTGCTGCAGGCGATCACGTGGGGGGCCAGGCAATAGTCGGCCAGCCCCTGTTCGAAGGCGGGCACCATCTCGCCCTGGGTCAGGTAGTCGGACTTCAGGACGGCGACGACGGCCTCGATATCTTCATCTGTGATGGATTGGCGTCCATAGGGGATCATTCGGCGAGCACCTGCTGATTCATGACTTTCAATTCCTCTATCGACAGGAAATGGCGATTGTTGAGGGAATTGTATTCGAAGCCGTGTTCGACCTGGGTGGCCTTCTCCCCCAGGGCGTTGACGGCGAAGTCATTGTTGCGGCTCGTGAAGGTGATGCTGGGGGCGATTACGTAATAGTTGTCAAATTCATAGGTATGGTAGGAGTCGTCGGCCGGGCACATCACCTCGTGCAGCTTCTCGCCCGGGCGGATGCCAATGATCTCCTGGGGCAGCTCCGGCGCCATGGCGCTGGCGAGATCCGTGATGCGCACCGACGGGATCTTGGGAACGAACACTTCCCCCCCCTTCATGCGGGCAAAGTTGGTCAGCACGAACTCCACTCCCTGCTGCAGAGTCAGCCAGAAGCGTGTCATCTCGGCATGGGTGATGGGCAGGCGGCTGGCCCCTTCCCTGATCAGCCGGTCGAAGAAGGGCACGACCGAGCCGCGGGAGCCCACGACGTTGCCGTAGCGCACCACGGAGAAGATGGTGGGGTTCTTGCCCGCCATATTATTGGCGGCCACGAACAGCTTGTCGGAGCAGAGCTTGGTGGCGCCATAGAGATTGACCGGGTTGGCCGCCTTGTCGGTGGAGAGGGCGATCACCTTCTCGACCCCGTTGTTGAGCGCCGCCTTGATGACGTTTTCCGCCCCGTGGATGTTGGTCTTGATGCACTCCATGGGGTTGTATTCGGCGGCAGGCACCTGCTTGAGGGCGGCGGCATGGACCACGAAGTCCACGCCGTGCATGGCCATGTCCAGGCGTTCGCCATCGCGCACGTCGCCGATGAAGTAGCGCATGCAGGGGTGGTTGAACCGCTGCTGCATCTCGAATTGCTTGAGCTCATCACGGGAGTAGACGATCAGACGGCTCGGCGTGTACTGGGTGAGGACCGTTTCGATGAACTTCTTGCCAAAGGAGCCGGTACCCCCGGTGATCAGGATCGTTTTTCCGTTGAACATGTCATTGTCCCGTTATGGAGTGAGTGTCTTCAAATAGTGAAGCATATTTTATGCCATATCACTGAGATGCCCGCCCCATGGGGCGCTCACCGCCATGACGGCGTCAGGCGGATGGTGAGGGGCCGTGCAGGATCGCCTCGCATACCTGCTCCACCGCGTTGAGGGCGCGGGGGGTGAAGCGGTGCAGCTCATCGGCGTTGATGAGGGCGAGCCGCCGCTGCTTGACGGCGTCCAGCATGGGCCACTGTCGCCAGTGCGCCAGCACCTCAGGGTCCTGGCTGCCGGCCAGGATGAGATCAGGGTCGGTCTTGATCACCTGCTCCAGCCCGACCTGGGGATAGGGGGTCGCCGCCTTGGCCATGATGTTGCGGCCGCCGCACAGGGTGATGGCCTGGCCGGGCCAGGTCGAATCATTGACGCTGGTCAGCGGCGGATACCAGAGCTGGTAGAAGACCGAGACGGACTTGGGCTTGCCATAGCGCGCCGCCAGGGCATTGAGTCTGGCCAGATAGGCGCCGGCCCTGGCGTCAGCTTGTTGTTCGACGCCGAGCAGGCGCCCCAGGCTGCGCATCTCGGTGGCCAGCGAGGCAAAGTCGGTGGGCTCCGAGTAGAAGACGGGGATACCGAGCTTCTCGACGGGGGCCAGCATGCGGGCCTGGGCCGAGCGCCAGGCCACCACCAGATCCGGCTTCTGGGCCAGCAGGGCTTCGAGGTTGATGCTGCGATAGTTGGCGACCCGCGGCAGGGGCGCCACCTCGGGGGGATAATCGGAGGCGTCGTCGGTGGCGACGATGCGATCCCCGGCTCCGATGTCATACAACAGCTCGGTCAGATGGGGAGTGAGGGTGATGATGCGCTGTGGCGCCGGAGGTGTTGTGGCCAGCAGGGGGGCGCTCAGCAGGCAGAGCAGCAGGCAGAGGGCCCGCCAGTGCAAGGGATTAGCCATGGTGCAGTACCAGCAGGGTCAGGAGTAACGCCACGGTCAGCCAGCCCCAGCCGATCAGCAGCAGGCGGTGCAGCAGGCGCCGGGGCAGGAGGGCATCGGGCTCTTCCCCCTCGCCCAGCACAGGGAAGCGCACCAGCTGGCCCCGATAGTAGCGCGGGCCGCCGAGCCGGCTGCCCGTGGTCAGGGCCAGCAGGGCGAGCAGGCAGCCCATGGCCGGATAGGGCCAGTGCAGGGCGGGGCGCAGCCTGCCGCCGAGCCGGCGCAGCCGGG
Source organism: Aeromonas sp. XH (assembly GCF_033348475.1). NCBI lineage: Bacteria > Pseudomonadati > Pseudomonadota > Gammaproteobacteria > Aeromonadales > Aeromonadaceae > Aeromonas > Aeromonas sp. XH. The sequence continues at coordinate 1,530,496 of NZ_CP137630.1, forward strand.
TCAGGCACAGGGGGAGCGCCAGCAGCAGGATGGCGGGGGCGCAGAGTCCCTGGTACAGCGCCGCGGCGGGGCGGCCGAAGTGGACGAACTCGGCCTGCTTCGGGCTCCAGGCCTGGTTCATCAGCTGGGCGAGGCGCCAGAGCAGGGCGCCTTGCACCCCGGCCAGGGCAAAGCCCAGCAGGGGGCCGGCCCACTGGCCCACGAGGCGCTGCACGCAGGTCTCGCTCACCGCCTTGTTCAGCCCCATCACCGACAGCTTCCCCGTCTCGCGCCTGAGCCAGGGCGCCGCCTGCAGCCTCGCCACCACCAGGGTCTCCTGGGTGGCCAGGGCGCGGCTCCCCTGGGCGAGTTCGCGCAGTGGCCGGGATTCCAGCATCAGCAACAGAAACAGCAGATCGAACAGGGGCTCCGACAGGGCGAGATTGCGCACCGCCCAGAGACCGGCGGCGCAGGGCACCCAGACCACCAGCAGGGCCAGGAGCCCGGCCTGGCCCTGCTGGCGGGGCGTACCGTCGGGGCGATAGACTTTCTGGCCGAGGCGGGTCAGCAGGGGCACGACGGTGCCGGGCCGAAAGCGGGCCGGCCAGGGCAGCAGGACCTCCAGCAGGGCCGCGCCCACCATGATGGCCGCCGTCGTCGAGGCGAGGGCGGTCACCAGGGCGTCCCAGGAGAGGGTATCGATCACAATTTACCGAGCAGCGCGATGATCACCTCGGCGGAGTGTTGACCCGCCACCTCGATGAAGGCATCGAAGGATTCCACCTGCTCCTTGCCGGCGATGTCGGACATGGCGCGCACCACCAGGTAGGGCACCTTGAACATGTGGCACACCTGGCCGATGGCGGCCCCTTCCATCTCCACCGCCAGCATCTGCGGGAAGTCGGCGCGGGCTTTCGCAATCGCCTCGGGCTTGCACATAAACTGGTCACCGGTACAGATGAGGCCGACCTTGGTCTGGTGCTTGCCTTGCTCGGCGATGCAGGCCTGGGCCAGGGCGATGAGCTTGTCATCGCAGGGGAAGGCAGCGGGCTGCTGGGCCATCTGGCCCATCTCGTAACCGAAGGCGGTCACGTCCACGTCGTGGAAGCGCATCTCGCTCGCGATGACCACGTCACCGATGTGCAGATCCTGGGCGAAACCGCCGGCGGAGCCGGTGTTGATGACGCAGTCGGGGGCGAATTTTTCCAGCAGCAGGCTGGTGGCGACGCTGGCGGCGACCTTGCCGATGCCGGAGCGGGTCAGGATCACCTCTTTACCGGCCAGGCGGCCCTGATAAAACTCGCAGCCACCCAGTTGCAGGGTGGTGGGTTCGCTCAGCTGGCTGCGCAGCAGGGCCACTTCCTGCTCCATGGCGCCGATAATACCTACTTTCATCATCTACCTCGTCTCGATGGCCGCTGGGCCGAAAAAGTTGGCGGGGATGATAACAAAACTTGGCGATGGCGCCGAGCATTCCTATGGGGCTGGCGGGGCATCTCCTGCGTCAGTGGGAGTGCTGGACAAGGGCGGCCGGCTCGCCGCGCTCTGCAAGCCGTTGCAGTGTGCTGGCGAACAGGGCCAGCCGCTCGGGAAGCGCTTTGTGGAAGACTACGGAGTGCACGGGGGGCCGACGCGTTATCCCAGCGCGGTATCCAGCGTCATCATCAGGGCAAAGCCGACCATGAGGCCCAGGGTGGCGTGGGTCTGGTGGCCGTTGCGGTGGGTCTCGGGGATCACCTCGTGGGAGACCACGAACAGCATGGCGCCGGCCGCGAGCCCCAGGCCAATGGGGTAGGCGATGGCCATGCCGCTGGCGAGCCCCACCCCGAGCAGGGCCCCGAGCGGTTCCAGCAGACCGCTGGCGATGGCCACCAGCACGGCCAGCGGGGGACGAAAACCGGCGGCGCACATGGCGAGCGCCACCGCCAGCCCCTCGGGAATGTCCTGCAGGGCGATGGCGGTGGTGAGCGGCAGACCGACGGCCATGTCACCCTGGGAGAAGCTGACCCCGATGGCCATGCCCTCCGGCAGGTTGTGCAGGGCGATGGCGAAAACGAACAGCCAGACCCGGGAGCAGCTCTCGTGGCCGGGACCGCAGGGCCCCGTCTTGTCGTGCTCGTGGGGGGTAAACTGATCCAGCCCCAGCATCAGCAGGACGCCGAGAGCCATGCCCGTCACCACCACGGCGGCGGCGAGGAAGCCGTCGCCTGTGATCCCCTCCGCGGCCTCGAGGCCCGGCAGCAACAGGGAGAAGGCGCTGGCGGCCAGCATCATGCCGGCGGCAAAACCCAGCATGGCGTCTTCCACCCGTTGGGGAACGGCCCGCAGGAACAGGGCCGGCAGGGCCCCGAGCGCCGTGGCGACAAAGCCGGCGACACCGCCGATGAGGCCATAGCGCATGCCGGCGGTGATGTCACCGGCCGCCAGCACGATCAGACTCTGCAACAGGAGCAGCAGGACGGCGGCCAGGGCGAGCAGCAGCCCCAGGGCGACGAGGGGACGAGCCTGGATCTGCTCGCGCAGTTGGACGGACCAGGAGGGGGAGAGTGTCGACGCGTTTTCCATGGAGCCTCGGGCGCTGTGATCAAGAGACGAGGGTGCCATTACATAACCTGGCCCCCCGTTTGTCCATGGCGCCGGGGCGATTGCGACAATCGGTTCAAGTTTGGCGCCCGGGTGGTCGCTCTGTAGCGGGCTCCCGGGCCGAGCGACATAGGCCCGGGGTGGCGAGGGGAGGGGAAAGGCCCTGTCCTTGCTCGCGCGTCGTCATTTCCCGTCAGGAGTCTCGGGTCACCGCTTACACGGATGTGATCATTGTGTCACTGCGTCTTCGCAGTCGAGGATCACCAGCCAACATGTCTTACAAGCATCTCTCCATCGGCAAGAAGATTGCCGCCGTTTTCTCGGTCATCGCCGTCATCAACATACTGTTCGGGCTGTTTCTCGCCAGCGAACTGCGCGGCGTGCGGGACCGGGTGCTGAATTTCACCGACTCCACCCTGCCGAGCGTCATCTCGGTGGAAAACCTGCTCTACGACGTCTCCTATGTGCGGCGCGCCCAGTTTGCCCTGCTGATGGTGGAGGATGTCGTCGACAGGCAGGTCCGCCGCGGTCGCATTCAGGAGAGCCTGGGCAAGGTGGAGCAGGCGCTCGGTGCCTATGAGGCCACAGTGGGGGCCGAGCACGAACGCCGGGCGTTCAACCGGGTCAGGCAGCACTGGCTGCAGTATCTGGGGGCGGTCAACCGGGTCGATCAGCTGTTCTCTCTGGGAGACAGTGAGCAGGCCAGGGACGTGCTGTTCGGCTCCAATGCAGCCTATACCGAACTGGAGCAGTCGGTAAACGCCCTGGTGGAGGTGAACCTGGGCTTCGTGCGGGAGAACCGCGGCAGCCTGCTCGGCAGCGTCAACAGGGTGACGCTCTTCGCCTCGGCGAGCATAGGCGCCCTGCTGCTGTTCATGGGGGTCATGACCTGGTTCCTGACCCGCCAGATCTGCCTGCCGCTGCAGGCCGTGGTCGCCCAGGCCAACGCCATCGCCCAGGGGGATCTGACCCACGATCTGGATCGCCGGCACATAGGACAGGATGAGCTCGGGATGCTGGCCAGGGCCTCCCTCAAGATGCAGGACAACCTGAGGGGCCTCATCGAGGAGGTCGTCGCCGCCGTGACCCAGCTGGGCGCCGCCATCGAGGAGGTGAGCACCGTCTCCGAGCAGTCGGCCCAGGGGATCCAGAGCCAGCAACAGGAGATCTCCCAGGTGGCGACCGCCATGGCCCAGATGAAGGCCACGGTGGCGGATGTGGCGGGCAACACCGAGGTCGCCTCCGAGTCTGCGAGCTCCGCCAATGCCCTGGCCCGTCGCGGCAATCAGGATGTACAGGGCACCCTGGTGGCCATTACCCGGGTTGCCGAGGAGATGGAGCAGGCCGGAACCCTGGTGGCCGAGCTGGAGCGGGAATCGGCCCAGATCAACCTGGTGGTGGATGTGATCCGCGGCATCGCCGAGCAGACCAACCTGCTGGCACTCAATGCCGCCATCGAGGCGGCCCGCGCCGGGGAGCAGGGCCGCGGCTTCGCCGTGGTGGCCGACGAGGTGCGCACCCTGGCGGGCCGCACCCAGGCCTCCACCGGCGAGATCGTCGCCATCATCGAGACCCTGCAGGTGCGCGCCAACCAGGCGAAGGCGGTGACCGGCCAGAGCTGCGAGATGATCCGTCAGTGCGTGAGCCAGAGCGAGCGGACCGGCTCGGGCATCCAGCAGATCGAGGAGGCGGTCGCCCAGATCGCCGACATGGCGATCCAGATCGCCAGCGCCTGTGGCGAGCAGGATGCGGTCTCCGACGAGCTGGGCCGCAACGTGGCGCGGATCAATGATTCCGCCAACGAGGTGGCGGGCGGGGCGGATCACACCGCCCGCGCCTGTCTGGAGCTGAGTCAGCTGGCGGCGGGGCTGCGCCAGACCATGGGGCGCTTTCGCCTGGCCTGACGGCCTGCCAATGAAAACGGGGCCCAGGGCCCCGTTGTTTGTATCACCGCAAGCACGGATTCAGACGCTGGTACCGAGACCGGTGCCGGCATCCTTCTTGGCGATCAGCTCAATCTTGTAGCCGTCCGGATCTTCCACGAAGGCGATGACGGTGGTGCCCCCCTTGACCGGGCCCGGCTCGCGGGTGATCTTGGCGCCGGCGGCGCGCAGCGCCTCGCAGGTACCATAGATGTCATCCGCTTCCAGGGCGATGTGGCCGTAGGCGGACCCCAGCTCGTACTCGCTCACCCCCCAGTTGTAGGTGAGCTCGATGACGGCTTCGTCCTTCTCGTCGCCGTAACCGACGAAGGCCAGGGTGTACTTGTACTCGCTGTTCTCGCTCTTGCGCAGCAGTTTCATGCCCAGCACTCGGGTGTAGAAGTCGATGGAGCGTTGCAGATCGCCGACGCGCAGCATGGTATGCAGAATTCTCATTGCTCAATTCTCCGGGTTGGTGATTGGTACTGCCTGATGGCCCGAGGCCCGGCTCCGCAGACGCCTGCAAGTCAGGCTGCGCCCTGCGGATCAGCTTTCGGGATAGACCTTCTCTTTGTATTCGCACAAGTCTTCGATGATGCAGGAGCCACAGCGCGGCTTGCGGGCGAGACAGGTGTAGCGGCCGTGCAGGATGAGCCAGTGGTGCACATCCAGCTTGAACTCGGCGGGCACCACCTTGAGCAGCTTCTCTTCCACCTGATCCACGTTCTTGCCCACCGCGAAGCCGGTGCGGTTCGACACCCGGAAGATGTGGGTGTCGACGGCGATGGTGGGCCAGCCGAAGGCGGTGTTGAGCACCACGTTGGCGGTCTTGCGGCCCACGCCGGGCAGGGCCTCGAGGGCCTCGCGATCCTCCGGCACCTCGCCGCCGTGGCGCTCCAGCAGGATAGCGCAGGTCTTGATGACGTTCTCGGCCTTGGTGTTGAACAGGCCGATGGTCTTGATGTACTCCTTGAGCCCCACCACCCCGAGGGCCAGCATGGCGGCCGGGGTGTTGGCCACCGGATAGAGCTTGTCGGTGGCCTTGTTGACGCTCACATCCGTGGCCTGGGCCGACAGCAGCACGGCGATGAGCAGCTCGAACGGCGTGGTGAAGTTGAGCTCTGTGGTGGGGTGCGGATTGTCGTCCCGCAGTCGCTCCAGGATCTGCCTGCGTTTCTGGTTGTTCATGGCTCTCTCTTGTCTCAGAGCTGGGTGGCGCGGGCGCCCGCCGCCGGCACGCTGCAGTGGGCCCTGTCGGCGGCCTGCTTGCGGCCCATCCAGTCGTTGATGGCATTCTTGCCGGCGATGAGCAGGCCAAGGCCGATAAAGCCCCCCGGCGGCAGTATGGCCAGCAGCAGGCTGGCATCGGCGTGGAACAGCTCGATGCGCAGGGACTTGGCCCAGTCCCCCAGCAGCAGGTCGGCACCGTCGAACAGGGTGCCCATGCCGATGATCTCGCGAAGCCCCCCCAGCACCAGCAGCACCAGGGTAAAGCCCAGCCCCATCATGAAGCCGTCGACGGCCGCAAGCAAAGGGGGGTTCTTGGAGGCATAGGCCTCGGCCCGGCCTATGATGACGCAGTTGGTGACGATGAGGGCGATGAAGATGCCGAGCGCCTGATACAGGCCGTAGGTGTAGGCGTTCATCAAGAGCTGCACGCTGGTGACCAGAGCCGCGATGATCATCACGTAGACCGGGATGCGGATGTCCTTGGGCACCCAGTTTCGCACCAGGGAGATGGCGAGGTTGGAGCTTATCAGCACCACCATGGTGGCAAGACCCAGCCCCAGCGCATTGGTGAAGGTGGAAGAAACGGCCAGGGTGGGGCAGAGGCCCAGCACCTGCACCAGAGAGGGGTTGTTCTTCCACAGCCCCTGCAGCATCAGCTCCTTGAGCTCCTCGCGGCGGCCATTGCTCTCGCTGATCGGGCCCTGCCCGTCAATCACGTCGACTTGTTCCATAGCTTGTGCTCCGGCGTTAGGGGGTGGCGTCACAGGAGGGGGCGTCCCGCAGCAACTCGGGGTGCTCCTGTTGCAGCAGCAGCAGGTTCTTCACCGCCTTGACCACGGCCCGGGGGGTGATGGTGGCGCCGGTGAAGGCGTCGAATTCGCCCCCGTCCTTCTTCACCGCCCAGCTGGCCTCGTTCTCTGCATTGAGGGTACGGCCGACGAAGCTGTCGATCCAGTTGGACTTCTTCAGCTCTATCTTGTCCCCCAGGCCCGGGGTCTCCTTGTGGGTCAGTACCCGCACCGCGCTGATGGCACCCTTGGCGTCGGTGCCGACCACCATGCGGATGGCCCCACTGTAACCATCGGGGGCCACGGTTTCCAGCGCGTAGCCGGTGTGCACCCCCTTGAGGGTGGCGGTATAGAGCGGCATGGGCTGATCGCTGCCCAGGTATTCCCGGCTCCTGACCAGCTTGCAACTGGCCACCAGATCGTTGTCATAGCTTCCCTCCGGCAGCAGGGCCCCGAGGGTGCGCAACTGCTCCAGCTGCTGCTGGTGGGCGATGCGATCCCGGGTCAGCTCGTTGGTCAGCACCACCATGGCGGTGCAACCCAGGGCGAACAGGGCCAGGGTCAGGCCGTTCTTGCGCATGCTCTTCAACATGGGAGGCTCTCCGTCTCGCGTGTCCGGCAACTCAGATATGGGTTCATTTGCGACGGGCTCCATAGACCTTGGGGCGGGTCAGGCTGTCAATCAGCGGCACGCACAGGTTGGCCAGCAGCACCGCGAAGGCGAAGGCGTCCGGGTAGCCGCCAAAGCGGCGAATGAGATAGACCAGCACCCCGATGAGGGCACCGTAGACCAGGCGCCCCTTCGCCGTGGTGCTCGCGCTCACCGGATCGGTGGCGATGAAGAAGGCCCCCAGCATGGTGGCGCCGCTGAACAGGTGCAGCATGGGGGTGGCGGTGGCATCCGGCGTGGCCAGATAGCCCAGGGTGGATGCCAGCAGCAGTGAGCCCAGCACGGCGGCCGGAATGCGCCAGTTGATCACCTTCTGCTGCAACAGGAAGAGGCCCCCCAGCAGGTAGCCGAGGTTGACCCAGCTCCAGCCAATGCCGCCCCAGCCCTCGAACACCTTGTGGGTCATCACCTCGCTGGCGGTGAGTCCCTGGGTCAGCCCGGTCTTGAGGGTATCGAGCGGCGTGGCCATGGTCAGGCCATCCACCCCCTGCTTGAGCTGCAGCATGCTGTAGCCGTCCAGGCTGAAGCCGGTGAAGATCACCGAGGCCGCATCGCCGAAGCCGATGTCATAGGCGGCGATGCTGGAGGGGGGAAGCCAGCTGGTCATCTGGACCGGGAAGGAGACCAGCAGCAGCACATAGGCCACCATGGCGGGGTTGAACAGGTTCTGACCGAGCCCCCCGTAGAGGTGCTTGGCGATAATGATGGCAAAGGCGGTGCCGATCACCAGCATCCACCAGGGCAGCAGGGGGGGCAAGGCGAGGCCGATCAGCACGGCGGTGAGGGCCGCGCTGCCATCCAGCAGCGCCGGTTTGACGGGGCGCCCGCGCAGGCGAAGGACGAAGGCCTCACAGCCCAGTGCCGTGACCAGCGCCAGCAGGATCTGGATCAGGGTGCCCCAGCCGAAGAACCAGGTCTGGGCCAGAAAACCCGGCAGGCAGGCCAGGATCACCAGCGCCATCATGGTCTGGGTCTGCCTGCGGTTGTGGGCAAAGGGCGCCATCGCGATATTGAACATGGATCAGTGGCTCTTGTCGGAAAGTGGGTCTGACTCGGTGGACTCGCGTGCGGCGGCGTCGGTGGCCTTTCTCGCCTTGGCGCGAGCGATGGCGGCGGCGATGGCCGCCTTCTTGGGATCGACTTCTGCCGCGGGTTCGCTTGCCACCGGGGTGGCCGCGCCGGCGGGGCTCTCGGCCGTGGTCCCCTCGGCCGCAATTCCCTCGGCTTGAGCGGCCTTCTTGGCCTTGGCGCGGGCGATGGCGGCGGCGATGGCCGCCTTCTTGGGATCGACTTCGGCCGCAGGTTCGCTCGCCACCAGGGCGGTCGCGTCGGCGGGGCTCTCGCTCCCGGCTGCCGGATTCTCGGTCGTCGTCCCCTCGGCCGCAGTGCCTTCTGCCTGAGCCGCCTTCTTGGCCTTGGCGCGGGCGATGGCGGCGGCGATGGCCGCCTTCTTGGGATCGACTTCTGCCGCAGGTTCGCTCGCCACCGGGACGGTCGCGTCGGCGGGGCTTTCGCTCCCGGCTGCCGGATGCTCGGTCGTCGTCCCCTCGGCCGCAGTGCCTTCTGCCTGAGCCGCCTTCTTGGCCTTGGCGCGGGCGATGGCGGCGGCCACGGCGGCCTTCTTGGGATCGGCGTCGGCAGGCTCGGCCAGGGTCGATGCGGGTGATGCCTCGTCCCGGTGCTCTTGCGCGGTCTCGCTCACGGCGTCGTCACCTGCAGCCTGGGTGGCTTTCCTGGCCTTGGCACGGGCGATGGCGGCGGCCACGGCGGCCTTCTTGGGATCGGCGTCGGCGGACTCGGTCAGGATCGATGCGGGGGGGGCCTCGTCCCGGTGCCCCTGCGCAGTCTCGCTCACGGCGTCGTCCCCTGCAGCCTGGGCGGCTTTCCTGGCCTTGGCGCGGGCGAGGGCGGCAGCCACGGCCGCCTTCTTGGGATCGACCTCGACGGCGCCGCTCTCCACGCCATCAGCGGCCTCAGCCGCCTTGGCGGCGCGACGTGCCAGCGCTTCCTGCTTGCGCGCCTCTCTGGCGGCAATCATGGCGCCGTTGTCCGGTGCTGGCTCGCTGGTGCCTGCCTGGGCGGTCTCCTGCTTGGCCTTGAGGCGGGCCAGGGCAGCGGCGACGGGATCTTCTCCCCCCGCGGCCGTCATGGCTTGACGGCGCTGGGCCGCCGCCTCGGCATGGCGTGCCTCCCGCGCGGCCTTGTCCCGCTCGAAACGGGCCTGCTTGGCCTCGAAGCGCTGCTTGGCCCGCTCGGCCTTCTCGTGCTCGGCACGGGCCTCGCGGATGTCATCCTTGGCGATCTTGTAGTACTGCACCAGGGGGATCTCGCTCGGGCAGACCCAGGCACAGGCCCCGCACTCGATGCAGTCGAACAGGTTGAGCTTCTCGGCCTTGTCGTATTCCTTGACCCGGCTGTACCAGTAGAGTTCCTGGGGCAGCAGGGTGGCGGGGCAGGCATCGGCACAGGCGCTGCAGCGGATGCAGGCCTGTTCGGGGCCGGGGGGCGGCAGCTCGGCGCGGGTGGGGGAGAGCAGGCAGTTGGTGGCCTTGACCACGGGCACCATGGCATGGGGCAGGGTGAAGCCCATCATGGGGCCCCCCATGATGACCCGCTGATCCGCCTCCGGTTGCAGCTCGAAGCGTTGCAACAGCCAGCGAACCGGGGTGCCGAGGCGCACCCAGGCATTGCCGGGCTTCTTGAAGGCGTCGCCGGTGAGGGTGACGATGCGCTCGATGAGCGGCTCGCCGTCGATGATGGCGCGCTTGATGGCGAACACGGTGGCGACGTTGAGCACCATGATGCCCATGTCCACCGCACGGCCGCCCTTGGCGACCTGGCGTCCGGTGAGCAGTTCTATGGTCTGCTTGGCACCGCCCGAGGGGTACTTGGTCGGCACCGACTTGACCAGCACATCCGGGTCTGTGGCATGGCGGTTGAGGGATTCGATGGCCGCGGGCTTGTTGTCCTCCACCCCGATCAGGGTGAGCTTGGGCTTGAGCAGGTGCTTGAGGACCCGGATGCCGTCCATGATCTCGTCGGCATACTCCTGCATCAGGCGGTCATCCGTGGTGATGTAGGGTTCGCACTCCAGGCCGTTGACGATCAGGATCTCGGTGAGCTGACCGCGCCCGTCGAGCTTGCTGTGGGTCGGGAAGACGGCGCCGCCGAGGCCGGCGATGCCCGCCTGCTGAATGCGCGCGAGCAGATCGCCGCGCTCCAGATTCCAGTAGTCGGGGCGGCCGTCGCGCGGCCCCCAGGCATCCTCTCCGTCCGGGGTGAGGATGACGCAGAGATCGTCGAGGCCGGAGGGGTGCGCCACCGTGTGCTGTTCGATGGCGGTGACGGTGCCCGAGGTGGAGGCGTGCACCGGCACGATGCGCCCCTTGTCAAAGCCGGTCAGCGGCTGGCCCTTCTTGACCCTGTCCCCCACCCGCACCAGCAGTTCGCCGGCGGGGCCGGCATGCTGGCGCACCGGGATGATGAGCTGGGGGGGAAGGCCCGCGTCAACGACGGGGGTCAGGCTGGACTGGTGCTTGTTCTCGGGGGGATGAATGCCGCCGTGAAAATCCCACAGAGTGCCGGCTTTGATGCGTTCGAGCAGATGCTGCATGGTTACTCCGCTGTTTATTCCACTATCTTGACCGGAATGGCGACCTTGGCCAGATCCCATTTCCAGTTGTCGACCGTGGTCGGCACCGGGATCATTTCGATACAGTCGGTCGGGCAGGGGTCGACGCAGAGGTCGCACCCCGTGCACTCGGCCGCGATGACGGTGTGCATCGCCTTGGTGGCGCCGAGGATGGCATCGACCGGGCAGGCCTGGATGCACTTGGTGCAACCTATGCACATGTCCTCGTGAATGAAGGCCACCTTCTTGACCGGGGTTGCCGCCTCCTCGCCCCCGTCCAGCGGCTGGGGATCGACCCCCATCAGGTCCGCTATCTTGCGCATGGTGGCGTCGCCACCTGGCACGCACTTGTTGATCTTGTCGCCATTGGCCAGGGCTTCGGCGTAGGGCTTGCAGCCCGGGTAGCCACACTGGCCGCACTGGGTCTGGGGCAGCAGGGCGTCGAGCTGATCGACGATGGGATCGGCCTCTACGTGAAACTTGACGGCGGCAAAGCCCAGAATGATGCCGAAGGCCAGGGCAAGCAGGGCCAGCACCAGAATGGCAAAGAGTATGTGAGTCATAGCGCTATATCTTGATGAGGCCGGTAAAGCCCATGAAGGCCAGCGACATCAGGCCGGCGGTGACCATGGCGATGGAAACGCCGCGGAAGGGGGCCGGCACGTCGGCGGCCACCAGGCGCTCCCGCATGGCGGCAAACAGGATCAGCACCAGGGAGAAGCCGGCGGCGGCACCGAAGCCGTAGATGATGCTCTGGATGAAGTTGTGGCGCTCGTTGATGCTGAGCAGCGCCACGCCGAGCACGGCGCAGTTGGTGGTGATGAGCGGCAGGAAGATGCCGAGCAGGCGATACAGGGTCGGGCTGCTCTTGCGGATCACCATCTCGGTGAACTGTACCACCACGGCGATCACCAGGATGAAGCCCAGGGTGCGCAGGTAGGCGATGTCCAGCGGGATCAGGATGTAGTGCTCCATCAGGTAGGAGCAGGCGCTGGCGAGCGTCATCACGAAGGTGGTGGCCAGTCCCATGCCGATGGCGGTTTCCAGCTTGCCCGAGACGCCCATGAAGGGGCAGAGGCCGAGAAACTTCACCAGCACGAAGTTGTTGATCAGCACGGTGCCGACCAGTAAATGCAGGTACTCAGTCATTGACGATGGGTTATCCGGTATGAAGGCGGCGGTATTATCTGATGTTAGGTGCCTTTAGACAACCGCAAGGCCGCATGGTTATTATTCGACTGGCCAATTCATGGAGGCATAGTGCGCCCTTTACCCATCCTGACCCTGACCCTGGCCATGCTGCTCTGGTCCAGCTCCTTCATCGCCCTCAAACATGTGCTGGAGGTCTGGTCTTTCGGCCAGGTGCTCTTCATGCGGATGGGGGTGGCCTCGGGCTGCTGGCTGCTGTGCTACCGCCGGCTCGGCAATTTTCACTATCGGCAGGGGGACTGGCGCTGGCTGGCCCTGATGGGGGCGCTCGAGCCCTGCCTCTACTTCCTGCTGGAGGTGAACGCCCTGCGTTACACCAGCGCCGGCCAGGCGGGCATGGTCTGTGCCCTGCTGCCCCTGATGGTGGCTCTGGTGGCCTTCGTGCTGCTCAGGGAGCGGGTGAGCCGCCGCCAGCTGCTCGGCTTTGCCATCGCCATCGCCGGCATCGCCCTGCTGGGACTGGGGGAGGGGGCCGACGAGTTTGCCCCCAACGCCCTGCTCGGCAACAGTCTGGAGATGGGGGCCATGCTCTGCGCCGCCACCTATTCCGTGGTGTTCAAGAAGCTCTCCAGCCGCTACGGCGTGATGACCCTGACGGCCCTGCAGGCCTTCGTCGGCACCCTCTTCTTCGCGCCTTTTGCCTTTTCTTCCCCCTGGCCTGCCGCCTGGGCCTGGCAGGACATGGCGGTCATCGTCTTCCTCGGCGCCTTCGTGACGCTCGGCGCCTACCTGCTCTACAACTGGTCGGTGACCCAGGTCAAGGTGACCCTGGCGGCGGCCTATGTGAACCTCATCCCGGTGTTTACCCTGCTGCTCGCCTATCTGCTGCTGGGGGAGACCCTCAGTCCCTTGCAATGGCTTGCCTGCGCCGCCGTGCTGGCCGGCATCGGGGTGGGCCAGCTGCCCTCGGGCAAGCCGCGGTCACAGGCCATCACCATGGGGGGATGAGTCGCCGCCGTTGGGCTACAGTCTGGACAGGGGAGCATCCCGGCCATGAAGGAGCCACACCATGAGCGACATGATCTTGCTGGCCGAGGCCAAGGCACTGCTGAGCCACCACCCTTTTACCCTGGCCGATGCCAGGGCGCTGGAGGCGCTGGAGGAGGAGGCCGTGGGGGAGGAGGGGCTCTGCATCGCCGAGCTGTGGGAGGCGGCCCTCGGTCAGGCCGACGAGGAGGCCAGGCACTATCTGCTTGGGGAGGAGTGATCCGTACCCGAGGGGCTTTATGACCCATAAAAGCGCGGGGCTCTTGGCCCCGCGTCGTCATGGGGGCATCGCACTAGATGGAGAGGCTCTTGACGGTGTCCGAGACGGAGTTGGCGTCCTCGATGATCTCCTTGATGACGTCGGCGATGATGTTGGCCTGATCCTGCCCGGCCACCGCCTTGTCGGAGACGACGGAGACGGTCTGGGTGATCTGGGAGGTGATCTCCGAGTTGTGCTTGATGACGGAGACGATCTCGCTGGTGGAGGTCGACGTCCTGGCGGCAAGCTGTCTCACCTCGTCCGCCACCACCGCGAATCCCCGTCCCTGCTCGCCGGCCCTAGCCGCCTCTATGGCGGCGTTGAGGGCCAGCAGGTTGGTCTGATCCGCGATGCCGCTGATGGTGGAGATGATGGACTCTATGCTCCTGGATTGCTGATTGAGCTGCTCTATCTGCCTGCTGACCGCGTTGACCGAGTGGTTGATGTGGGAGGAGGTCTCCAGCACCCGATCGATCACCTCCCGCCCCTTGGCGGCACTGGCGACGGTTTCGCTCGCGATGGCGCACGCCTTCTGGGCCGCTTCCCGGGTGGAGATGGATTTTTCTACCCGCTCGGTGATGTCGCTCGCCAGCTTGATGATTTTGACCACCTTGCCCTCGTGGTTGAAGATAGGGTTGTAGGTGGCTTCCAGCCAGATCTTCTCGCCACGGTGGCCCAGGCGCATGAAGAGGCCGGACTTGATGTCCCCCGAACCGAGATCGTGCCAGAAGTTGGGATTTTTCTGGTAGAACTCGGGGTCGCAGAAGAGGCGATGATGTTTGCCGACCACCTCTTCCAGCCGATAGCCGAAGCAGTGAAGGAAGTTCTGGTTGGCGTTGAGCACTGTGCCATCGGGCTGGAAGTCGATGACCGCCAGGGACTTGTCCAGCGCAGCCAGCAGGGCCTGGGTGCGCTCCAGGGAGGATTGCTGCTGGGTCACGTCCGAGGCGACCTTGGCGATCCGCACCACCTTGCCGTCGATGACGATGGGGAAATAGGTGGCTTCCAGCCACACGGCCTTGCCCGATTTCGACTGGCGGATGAAGCGGCCGCTGCGGGAGACGCCGCCGCGCAGATCCTGCCACAACCCCTCGTAATCGCGTGTCTTGACGTCTTCCGGGAAGCAGAGGGCGCTGTGATGCTTGCCGATCACCTCTTCACGTTCAAATCCCACGATCTTGAGAAACAGCTCGTTGGCGAAGGTGACCACTCCTGCCGGGGTAAACTGAACGAAGGGCACCTGGGACTGGATGGCCCGCTCGAACGCGTCCAGCTCCACCATCCTTGCCGCTTGCTCACTGGCTTCCTTGCTTGTTTTTTGATTCCAGAACATGACAGAGCTCCTCCATGAGACCCTTGAATGACAGACCGAGCTTAATCTGAGTGAATTAACAATAGCATTGCTCTTTGATGAATCATCATCGGACCTGAGTTAACTTTTTAATTTTCAATGCTGATTTTATGATTGCTGGACAATAAGGTCTCGAATAAGGCTCTTTTATATTGTTACCCTTCTCTGGCTGCATCTGATATTGGCATGACGGTGTCTCTTTTGACACTTGATATTGTCGTCTCTACATTGGGGGTTTTATTTCATCGCTTCGGCTGTCGATGAATATCGACCGACGCCGGTGAGGGCTGCATGGCATTGAGGCGCCGGGATATCGGCTGGTGGATTAGCGGCCGGCAGGGCGGCTGAAAAGACGATGAATCGGTATTGATTGTGTGGGAAATAACCCCATGCACATGCCAGTGATCCCCCGATAACCCTTTTACACAGGCGAAGCGCAATATTCCCGGCTCGGCAGCATCTTTATGAATCCGGATGAAACGGGGAGGGCGCTTATTTTGCCTTGAGGGTGGAGAGCCGCTTGTTCAGCGCCTCCATCTCGTCCTGATATGGACGTGTCACGGCCTGCACATCCAGGCGCCGGGTGTCGCCGGTCTCGGTGGTGATGGTGTCTGACTGGCCCTCGTTGAACCTGGTCATCTCGCGGTTCATCTTCTGATCCTTGGCATCCAGTTCAGTGCGCATGGCCTCAAGCTGGCGCTGCTTCCGACCGCTGGCCAGGTTCTCTTCGATATCCCGGGTTCGCTTGTTCGCCCGCTCGACCTCCTCGGCCGAGGGGGTGAAGATGTTCATCCTCACCGGCTCGCTGTCACCGGTACAGGGGATGTCGCTGAAGGTGATGCTGCCGTTGACGGTGCATTTGTAGACCTCGGCAGAGAGCGGGGTGGCCGCCGCCAGCAGGGCGAGGCAGATGACCAGGGTGCGTGACATAGACTCCTCCTTGAATCCTCCCCTTGCACACTAGTACATGGTGCCGGGTCAGACAATTACTCCCGTCATCCGCGATGAAAGCGAGGGATTGCCCGTGTCGTCGCGTCCTCTTTACCTGCGAACGGGGCGGCATATCCTGCACACAGGGTGCCCAGTTGCCGTGCGAAACGGCGGATCTCGACCGGTTTTCCCCGCCGTTCAACACATCAGAGCACCATAACGGGCCACAATGAGGTATCTTATGCCCCGATTTCATCCATTAAACGGATCCGAGACCCCATATGATCATCAAACCCAAGGTTCGCGGTTTTATCTGCACCACCACCCACCCGGTCGGTTGTGAAGCCAATGTTCGTCGCCAGATCGCTTATACGAAGGCCAAGGGCGCCATCGAGAATGGCCCCAAGAAGGTGCTGGTGATCGGCGCTTCCACCGGTTATGGCCTGGCCTCCCGCATTGCCGCCGCCTTTGGTAGCGGCGCCGCCACCCTCGGCGTCTTCTTCGAAAAAGCGGGCAGCGAGACCAAGACCGCCACCGCCGGCTGGTACAACTCCGCCGCCTTCGACAAGGCCGCCAAAGAGGCCGGCCTCTACGCCAAGAGTGTCAACGGCGATGCCTTCTCCCACGAGTGCCGCGCCAAGGTGATCGAGCTCATCAAGCAGGATCTGGGGCAGATCGATCTGGTGGTCTACTCCCTGGCCTCCCCGGTGCGCAGGCTGCCGGACACCGGCGAAGTGGTGCGCTCCGCCCTCAAGCCCATCGGTGAGGTCTACACCTCCACCGCCATCGATACCAACAAGGATCAGATCATCACCGCCACCGTCGAGCCGGCGAACGAGGAAGAGATCCAGAGCACCATCACCGTCATGGGCGGCCAGGACTGGGAGCTGTGGATGGCGGCCCTGCGCGATGCGGGCGTGCTGGCTGACGGCGCCAAGTCCGTGGCCTACTCCTACATCGGTACCGACCTGACCTGGCCCATCTACTGGCATGGCACCCTGGGCCGCGCCAAGGAAGATCTGGATCGCGCCGCCGCCGCCATCCGTGGCGATCTGGCCGCCAAGGGCGGCACCGCCCACGTGGCCGTGCTCAAATCCGTGGTGACCCAGGCCTCCAGCGCCATTCCCGTGATGCCGCTCTACATCTCCATGGCCTTCAAGATCATGAAGGAGAAGGGCATTCACGAGGGCTGCATGGAGCAGGTGGATCGCATGATGCGCACCCGCCTGTACGGCGCCGATCTGGCGCTGGACGAGCAGGCCCGTATCCGCATGGATGACTGGGAACTGCGTGAAGACGTGCAGCAGACCTGCCGCGACCTCTGGCCCTCCATCACCACAGAGAACCTCTGTGAGCTCACCGATTATGCCGGCTACAAGCAGGAGTTCCTGCGTCTGTTCGGTTTCGGCCTGGACGAGGTGGACTACGAGGCGGACGTGAATCCGGACGTGCAATTCGACGTGGTCGAGCTCTGAGTCTGACTCAAGTGAAAACAGGGCCCTGCGGGGCCCTGTTTTTTTGGCAAGAATTCCGTCAGACTGCGGAATTTTATTATCCACGATCACCTTTTCCCCATATCAAACCCGCTAGGCTTGCGCTGTCTGGATCACATGACGGCATTGCCGAGGTACGGAAGCTATGACCACTCCACATGAAGCGCCCAAAAAGCGCCAACTCCCCACTGTCTATACCCTGCTTTTCATCATCATCGCCCTGATGGCGGCCCTGACCTGGGTGCTGCCGGCGGGCAAGTACAACTATGTCACCGCCGACAGCAAGCAGCCCGTGGCGGCGGCCGCCGTGGCGGACTACGGCGGCGGCGAGCGGCTGTTGCCGGTGCCCGGCAGCTACACCGAACTGCCCTCTCAGCCGCAGGGGCTGTTCGAGGTGCTCAAGGCGCCGATCCAGGGCTTCCACAAGGCGGCCGACGTGGCGCTGTTCGTGCTCATCATCGGTGGCTTCCTGGCGGTGACCATGCAGAGCGGCGCGCTGGATGCCGGGGTGGGGGCCATAGTGCGCGCCTTCGCCGGCCGCGAGCAGCTGCTGATCCCGGTGCTGATCGCCCTGTTCGCCCTCGGCGGCTCCACCTTCGGCATGGCGGAGGAGACGGTGGCCTTCTGGGCGCTGATCGTGCCGGTGATGATGGCGGCGGGCTTCGATCGCATGGTGGCGGCGGGGATCATCCTGCTCGGCTCCGGCGTCGGGGTGCTCGCCTCCACCGTCAACCCGTTCGCCACCGGCATCGCCTCCGGTTTTGCCGGCATCCCCATCGGCGAGGGGATCGGGCTGCGGGTCGTTCAGTGGTTGCTGCTGGTGATCTTCGCCTCCTGGTTCGTGATGCGCTACGCCAAACGGGTGCGGCAGGACAAGGAAAGCTCGGTGCTGGCGGACATCCGGTACGACGATGAGTTTGCCCAGATGAAGAGCGGGGACGGGGTCTTCAGCGGCAAGCAGAAGCTCACCATGGCGGTGTTCTTCGCCACCTTCCTGCTGATGATCTATGCGGTGGTGCCCTGGTCGGATTTGGGGATCAACGTGCTGCCGACCCTGGGCTGGTGGTTCGACGAGCTCTCCACCCTGTTCTTCAGCGCCTCCATCCTGATCGCGCTGATCAACCGGATGCCGGAGTCCAACTACGTGGCCACCTTCCTCGAGGGGGCGCGGGATCTCATCGGGGTGGCGCTGGTGGTGGCGGTGGCACGTGGCATCTATGTGGTGATGGAGCATGGGGTCATCATCGACACCATATTGCACTGGGCCGAGGGGCTGGTGAGCGGGCTGTCGTCATCGGTGTTTATCCTGATGGCCTATCTGGTGCACATCATCCTGAGCTTCTTCATCCCCTCCACCTCAGGGCTGGCGACCGTCTCCATGCCGCTGATGGGGCCGCTGGCGGACTTCTCCGGCATCTCCCGGGATCTGGTGATCACCGCCTATCAGTCCGCCTCCGGCTGGATCAACCTGTTCGCCCCCACCGCCGCTCATCTGGTAGCGGGGCTGGCGCTGGCCAGGATCCCCTACGATCGCTTCGTGCGCTGGGTGCTGCCCTTCATCGTCGGGGTGGCCCTCATCACCATGGCGGTGCTGGTGGCCGGTGCCCTGCTGCACGGCTGATGGGACGTCACACGACAGACAACAAAAAGGCTCCCGCGGGAGCCTTTTTCATGAGCCTTGCTTACTGCTTGTAGCCCTTGAGGAAGCGGGCGAGGCGGCCGATGGCCTCCTCCAGCTCCTCTTCCCGGGGCAGGAACACCAGGCGGAAGTGATCCGGCGCGGGCCAGTTGAAGCCGGTGCCCTGCACCAGCAGCAATTTTTCTTGCTGCAGCAGATCGAACACCATCTTCTGGTCATCGCGGATGTCGTACACCTTGGGATCGAGACGCGGGAACATGTAGAGCGCCCCCTTGGGCTTGACGCAGGAGACCCCGGGGATCTCGTTCAGAAGCTCCCAGGCCTTGTCGCGCTGGCGACGCAGGCGACCGCCCGGCAGGATCAGCTCGTTGATGCTCTGGTAGCCGCCCAGCGCAGTCTGGATGGCGTGCTGCATCGGCACGTTGGCACACAGGCGCATGGAGGCCAGCATCTCCAGCCCCTCGATATAGCCCTTGGCACGGCCCTTGGGCCCGGTGATGACCATCCAGCCCTGGCGGAAGCCACAGGCGCGGTAGGCCTTGGAGAGGCCGTTGAAGGTCACCACCATCACATCGTCACACAGGGTGCAGACGCTGGTGTGGGAGATGTCGTCGTAGAGGATCTTGTCGTAGATCTCGTCGGCGAAGATGATGAGGTTGTGCTGGCGGGCGATCTCGATCACCTCCAGCAGGAACTCGCTGCCGTAGACGGCGCCGGTCGGGTTGTTCGGGTTGATCAGCACCAGGCCGCGGGTGCGCGGGGTAATGCGGGCGCGGATGTCGTCGAGATCCGGATACCAGTCGGCCCCTTCATCGCAGCGATAGTGCACCGCATGACCGCCGGAGAGGGTCACGGCCGCAGTCCAGAGCGGATAGTCGGGGGAGGGGACCAGCATCTCGTCGCCGTTGTTGAGCAGCGCCTGCATCGCCATCACGATGAGCTCGCTGGCGCCGTTGCCGATGTAGATGTCGTCGATGTCGACCTTGCGCATCCCCTTCTGCTGGTAATACTGCATCACCGCCTTGCGGGCCGAGAAGAGCCCCTTGGAGTCGCAGTAGCCCTGGCTCTGGGGCATGTTGAGGATCACATCCTTGATGATCTCCTCCGGCGCTTCGAAGCCAAACGGGGCTGGGTTGCCGATGTTGAGCTTGATGATGCGGTGACCTTCGTCTTCGAGACGGCGAGCTTCCTTATGCACCGGGCCGCGGATGTCATAGCAGACATCGTCGAGCTTGTGCGACTTGTCGATAGTGAACATGGTGAGCGTGATTCCTTCCCCGTGGGGCGCGTTGGCAGAAAAGCGGTTTTTAGTATCAAATTTCTCTGCCCCTATTCTTCACAGAATTGAATGCTAGAACAATCTAATTTATGGAATAAATCCCTGATATTTACCCCTAAAACAGGGTTGCTGAGGTGTTGAATTCAGCAGGATCTTTTGCCTGTTTCGCGAGAAACCAGTGAAAGATGAGGGGTGATCCCATAATGCCACCGGAGTGTATTGAAATCTCCACACCATCTGGCACGATTGGCTGGGCCGAAAAACGTCGCCAGACCCTTTCGGCCAAGTCCGTTTCCCGTCGGACTGGCTCTCATCAACCCATGGAGGCACTGCCATGCAAGCACCCCAACCCGGTCGCTATCGTCACTTCAAGGGAGGCCACTACCGGGTGCTCACCCTGGCCCTGCATACCGAGACCGGGGAATCCCTGGTCGTCTATCAATCGGAGCAGGACGGTCAGGTCTATGCCCGTCCCGTCGCCATGTTCATGGAGTGGATTGAACACCAAGGGCAGGTGGTGAGCCGCTTTACGCCGGTGGCGTGAACCCGGCAGAACAAGACGAAAAAAGGCGCCAGAGGCGCCTTTTTTCATGGTGTGGGGCTTACAGACCCAGATTGGCTCTGGCATAGGCCTCAAAATCGGTGCAGCCGCCGATGTGCTGCTCGTCCAGGAAGATCTGCGGCACAGTGGTGACCGGCTTGCCCGCCTTGGCGGCGAGATCGTCCTTGGTCAGCCCGGCCACGTTGATATCCACGTAGCGGAACTCGAAGTCATCGCGCTCCTCGGTCAGCTGCTCGGCAATCTGCTTGGCGCGCACGCAATAGGGGCAACCGGGACGACCAAAAATCTCTACAAACATCTTTTCTCTCCATTAAACAGGCCGTTGAAGAAGGCCATTGAGACGAGGCTGGGCACAGCATAGCCCCGCCGCCGTGCCAGTCAAAGCCGAAAATAGCGATGCGTCCGTTCGCCAACCCCGATTGCGCTCATTGCTGATGAAGGCTCCAGAGCCCCTGTCTCGCGCCAAGGTCGGGGAATGGGGGCAGCCTTGCTGGCAAGGCCACCCATATCGTTCATCACTGCTCGGCGATCTGGATGGGCTGCTGCTGGTAGATGCTCTCCAGCACGCCTTTTTCGAAGACGGTCCAGGGCCAGGGGGCCTTGCTGGCGCGATAGCGCTCGTGGGTGGCGGGGTCTTGCGACAGGCCGCGCTGGAACATCACGAAGGCCTTGCGCTGACCACTTGCGGTGTCGATGAAGCCGGCGAGGTTCGAGGTGCCTGTGATGGTGCCCGTCTTGGCGTGCACCTTGTTCTTCATCATGGGGGCGGTGACGCTGCGGCGCCAGGCCAGGGTGCCGTCCACCTGGGAGCTTGGCAGCAGCTTGATGAA
Source organism: Aeromonas sp. XH (assembly GCF_033348475.1). Taxonomy (NCBI): domain Bacteria; kingdom Pseudomonadati; phylum Pseudomonadota; class Gammaproteobacteria; order Aeromonadales; family Aeromonadaceae; genus Aeromonas; species Aeromonas sp. XH. The sequence goes on from NZ_CP137630.1 coordinate 1,551,838, forward strand.
GTCGAGCTCGGCGTCGTTTTGCTGGATGAAGCTCAGCACCGACAGCATCTGGCGCGCGCTGATGAGATTGTGGGCGGAGAGGCCGGAGCCGTCGGCCAGGGTGGCGTTGCCCAGATCGATGCCGTGCTTGGTCAGGATGGCGCGCACCGCCATGGTGCCGCTGCGATAGCTGCCCGGCTTGTTGTAGTAGTGGCGGCCCACCGTCTTCAAGAAGGTGTCGGCGTAGAGGTTGTCCGATTTTTTCAGCATCTTGGCGAGCATCACCGGCAGGGAGACGGAGTAGTGGGTGGCCAGGGTTTCGGCGCCCACCGGCGCCTGGTGGGTGACCCGCAGCAGGCCGTCGTGGCGGATACCGGCGCGGTTCATGGCCCAGCGGATGTTGTCCCAGCCCCAGGCTTCCACATCGTGAATGGCGAAGCGCAGCCCCTGTGGCTCCTTGTTCGGGGTGATGCAGCCCTTGAGCTCGTAGAAGTTGCCCTTGGCCATGTCCACTTCCAGGGCGCAGAACTGGCGCGCCATGTCGCCATAGCTCATCACCTCCACGTTGTCGGCGCCGATGCCGATGGGCACGCCGGTGGCGACATTGCCCACCGCCGGTCTGCCGATCTGGGTGGCGGTGACGGTGCCATAGGCACAGTTCTTGTCGATGATGACGGAGGAGACGGGGGCGGCGAAGCAGAGGGTCTGATCCCCCCAGGACCAGCCATTGCCGCGCTCATAGCCGTTGTAGGCGCCGGTGTTGACGTAGACGTTGCCCTGGATGCGGGAGACCCCGAGCTGCTTGAACAGGGCCACCAGATCCATGCGCGACAGGGTGGGGTCGCCCACGAAGTTGATCCAGATGTCACCGTTGATGGTATCCCCCTGCTTGGCGCCGGACTGGGCCTGGATATCGGTGGCGAAGCGAAAATCGGCGCCAAGCTCGAGGCGGGCCGCCAGGGCGGTCAGCACCTTCATGGTGGAGGCGGGCGCTATCATGTCGTCCGCGTTGCGGGAAAACTCGATGCCGTTGTTGCCCTGGACGATGACTGCATACTGGCCCCCCTTGGGCGGGGTCAGCGGGGTGGCCTGGGCCACCAGGGAAAAGAGAGCACAAAAACCAATCAACAGCCGCTGCATAACATCCTCTAACGTGACGAAGGGGCGCGGCAGTGGTGCCGGCCCTGACAATTCAACCTTGTGTCACCAGCCGATGCGGGCTCGGCCGTGACGAAGCCATTCATGATGCCGGTCGCCCCTTGCCGCTACGCCGAGGCGTTGGCGGTGCGGTAGCGGCCGTCATAATCAAAAATCTTCTCCTTTATCTGCCAGAAGCGGCCCGATTTGCGGGCGATGACGAAATCGGGGTGGCGAAACTGGCGCTCCAACGCCAGCACGCTCGCCAGGGTGGCAAATTCGGGCTCCAGGCCCGGGGCGGGCCAATGATGACGCACAAAGCGTTGTTGAAACAAGCGCCGCGCGCCCTCGGAGTGAAAACCGAAGTACTCGCTCAGGGTGAGACCGTCCTCGTCGTGGTAGGTCACCTCCAGTCGCTCCCCCTGTTTGCCACGCCCGGCACTCAGCGTCAGGCCGGCGCAGCGGATCACCATGCAGTCCTTGAGATTGAGCGCCTCCTTGAGTTTGTCGTCAGGGTCCACCAGCAGCTGATCGCAGTGCTGGCAGCGGCGGGCGGCGATATCGTTCTCCGCCCCGCAAGCCGGGCAGATCTTGGCGCGAAAGCGGTAGTCACACTCCTCGCGATGGCCCTCGTCATCTTCAAACAGTCCCTGACAGCGACGGCCGTAGTGCTCGATCACCTTGCCATCCTCGTCGGTCTTGCCCCAGAAGGTGTTGGCAAAGCCGCAGGCGGGGCAGGGCACCAGCACCGGCTCGGTGCCGGCGTGGGGTCTGGGCTCCCCCACCTCGGGGGCAAACAGGTTGAAGTTGTTGCCGGCATAGTCGAGCACCAGGCAGTCGATCTTGCCCGGCGACAGGCGCAGGCCGCGCCCCACGATCTGCTGATAGAGAGACACCGACTCGGTGGGCCTCAGCATCACGATGAGATCCACGTGGGGGGCGTCAAACCCCGTGGTCAGCACCGCCACGTTGACCAGAAACTTGAGCTCGCGGACCTTGAAGGCATGGATCAGGGCATCGCGCTCCGGACCCGGGGTCTCTCCGGTGATCAGGGCGGCCTGTTCCCCGCGCGCGCCCAGCAGGCCGTGGATTTCCCGGGCATGCTCGACGGTGGCGGCGAAGATCATCACCCCCTGGCGCTCGCGGGCATACTCCAGCACCTGATTCAGGATATGGGGGGTGACCCGCTCCTGGCGCTTGAGCTCGCCGTTGAGATCCGCCTCGCTGAACAGGCCATTCTCCCGCGCCACCAGTTTGCTGAAGTCGTAGTGGACTATGGGGGCATCCACCAGGCGCGGCGGCGTCAGGTAGCCGTTTTTGACCATGAAGCGCAGCGGCAGCTCGAACACGCAGTCGCCGAACAGCCGCTCCCCATGGCTCTTGACCATGCCGTGGTAATGGCGCCGGTAAATCCAGCCGAGGCCGAGACGATAGGGGGTGGCGGTGAGACCCAGGATCTTGAGGGCAGGGTTGGCGGTCTTGAGATGGGCGATCACCTGATGGTACTGGCTGTCGTCATCGAGCGAAACCCGATGACACTCGTCGATGATGAGCAGGGAAAAGGCCCCGTCAAATGCGGCCAGATTGCGTGCCACCGACTGCACCGAGCCGAACACCACCTGGGCGCTCGCCTCCTTGCGCGCGAGGCCGGCGGCGAAGATGTCGGCCTTGAGCCCCCAGGCCTCGTACTTGGCGTGGTTCTGCTCCACCAGCTCCTTGACGTGGGCCAGCACCAGCACCCGGCCACGGGCCTTGCGCGCCAGCTCGGCGATCACCAGGCTCTTGCCGGCGCCGGTGGGCAGCACCACCACGGCGGGATCCGGGTGCTTGCGAAAGTGGCGGATCACGGCGTTGACGGCGTCGGTTTGATAGGGTCTGAGAACGAACATGGGGAACGGTTGTGGCGCAAGGTGGCGCCATTATAGGGATCTTGCGGCGAAAATGCAGCGAGGGGAGGGGGCGGTGCCCCAGACGAAAACGGGCCGGCATGATGCCGGCCCGCAGACACTGGCGAGTGCTTAGTGGAAGGGGAACAGGTAGTTGAGCCAGCTGCCCATGCGCATCAGGATCTTGCGCATGATGGCCACGTGGTGGAAGTGCTCTGTGTAGATGGCGGCCTGGCCGCTGGAGCCGGCAATCACCTGGTACTTCGCCCACTCGGGATCGGTGATCTCGAGGATGATGGGCAGGCGGCCCGGTACCTGGGCGGAGGTTTGATCGATGAGCCCTGCCTGGGCCTGGATGTTGCCCGGCGCCATGGCGGGGATCACGGACTGCACCCTGGCCTTGAAGATCCGGCCGGGGATACCGTCCAGCACCACCTCGGCCTCATCGCCATCCTTCAGCCGCTGCATGCTGTTTTGCCAGAACCAGCCGACGTAGGCGTTTTCATCTTCATGGATGAAGGTCATCACGGGGCGATACATGAAGGGGGCGGCGATCATGCCGGGACGCAGCGCCAGCTGCACCACATGGCCGTCGCTCGGGGCGTAGACCACGGTCTGATCCAGCTCGTACTTGGCGATGTTGAGCTGGGCGCTCAGGTCATCCAGCGACGCCTTCTGTTGGTCAATCTGGGCGACGATGTCGTCCACGTTGGCCTGGGTCACGTCGAGATCACGCTGCTTGCCGATGCCGCGACGCATCAGCTCCAGGGCACGATCCCGGTCCAGACTGGCGGAGCGCAGCCGGGCGTCGAGGGCTTTGAGGAAATCCTTGTTGGAGGCGAGCCGCGCCGTCAGGCTGGCGACTTTCTCCTGGAAGGGCACAGCATCCAGGCGAAACAGCACATCACCCTGCTTGACCGGCTGGTTGGCCTTGACCGGTACCTCGGTGACCCGCCCCTTGACCAGGGGAACGACGGGGGTGGAGACGTAGTAATTGCGGGCCAGCTCCGAATAGGGGTGGTTGTAGTTCATCATCATGATGAGCGCCCCGATGAGGAAGACACCGCCGAGCACGGCCGTGGGCACACTCCACTTGTTGAGCGGGATCTTGAAGATCTTGAAAATACCTATGCAGAGGGCCGTATAGGTGAGAATAAGTAGCAGGTCCATGGAGGGTTACCTATTTATCGGTCTGTTCGAGCGTGGTCATGCGGGCTTGCAGTGCGGCCAGCTCCTGCTTGAGCGCGCTGATCTCGTCTTCGTCTTTTTGCAGTCGTTGCGTGAAGCCCCAGCCGCGATCGGGGCGATAAATCGTGGCCCAGATCCAGAGGAAGGGCCAGAGCACATGCAGGGTGAACAGGCTGACCCAGCCAGCCACGTGAATGGCGTCTTGGTGAGGGTGCTGACGATGCTTGGCAATCTCGTACGGAATATCGTGAATGACGATAACGCCATAGAACATGACCAAGACGACAAACACCAGTATTCCCAGGGCAATGTAGTCAAGTACCATCGTTTTCTCCCATCTTAGTCGCGAGGTAATGCCTTGTTTCGTCTAGACAAGGCATCCGGCCATGATGACAGCATATTAGCTGAGTGCAAGAGTGCAACAGGGGAGTTGATATTCCGGTACAGGCCCGGTTAACCGGTTGGCTATTTATCGCCCATCCTTCATTTCCTTCTGTAAAATCAAACGGGAACGAGATTCGTCTGTCTCATGGCTAAAGGACGGGAGACGCGATGGAAAGGGGATGCAGGATGGGCCGCCGGTGGGTGGCACTGTTATTGTTCGTTGCCGTGCAAAGCGGCAGCATCTGGGCCGCAGAACCCAGAATGGAACCGACCGAGCAGGAGAGGGCCCAGACCCTGATCCTGCTCCATGAGCCCATCGTGATGTTGCAGGCGACCTTCGGCAGCCTGGACGGGGCGGCCCGGGTGAGGTTGACCCATGAGCGGATCCAGCGCCTGGACCCAGCGGATCTGAACCATCCCATCACTGTGGTCAAGGGTCGCCGGCAAGGGCAGGATAGCCGGGAGTTTCTGGTCAATGGCAAGCGGATCCTGGTGCTGATGGAAGGAGATCTGGAGACCCTAGACGAACTCAGCCTGGAGCAGGCGAGCGAGCGCGTGCGGGGGCGGCTCGACAAGGTGCGCCTCAAGTACCTCGAACTGCACTCGCGCCCCTATCTGATCAAGGCAGGCGGCAAGGCGGTGGCGGCCAGCCTGCTCTTCTTCGCCGTCATCTGGCAGCTGCAGCGGGGCCACAGACGAATTAGAAGGTGGCTCGCCAATCGCCTGCTGCAGCAGAAGGGGTTGATCCCGCACCAGTGGCGCCAGGTGGCGGGCAACGTGGAGGTGCGCCTGCTTGGCCTGGTGACCCTGTTGCTGCTCTTCATGCTCACCTATGGCTGGCTCACCTATGTGCTTGGCCTCTTCCCCCAGACCCGGGCCTGGAGCGAACGGCTGGGGGATTCCCTGTTCGCCCTGTGCGGCGACATGCTGGAGGGCATGATAGCCGCCATGCCGGGGCTGGTGACCGTGCTGCTGATCGTGCTCATCACCCGCTTCTTCATCCGGGTGCTGGCCATCCTCTTCGATCGCATCGAGCGCGGTCAGTTGCGGGTGCAGGGGGTGCATGCGGAGACCATAGGGGCGACCCGGCGCTTGCTCTCCGTGGTGATCTGGCTGTTTGCCCTGACCGTGGCCTACCCCTACCTGCCCGGTGCCGACTCCGACGCCTTCAAGGGGATCAGCGTCTTCTTCGGTCTGATGGTAACCCTGGGGTCGGCCGGCATCATGAACCACGCCATGAGCGGCCTGGTGCTCATCTATTCCCGCGCGCTGAGGCCCGGGGATCTGGTGCAGATTGGGGAGGTGGAGGGGATGGTGAGCGAGCTCAATGCCCTCTCCACCAAGCTGGTGACGCGCCAGGATCACGAAGTCACCCTGCCCAATGCGGTGGTGGTGGGAGGCAAGGTGGTCAACCTGACGCGGCTGGCGGGGGAGAAGGGGGTGGCGCTCCTGACCAGGGTGACCATAGGCTACGATGCCCCCTGGCGTCAGGTGCACGCCATGCTGGAGCTGGCGGCCAGACGTTGTACCCTGCTCAACCAGGACGAACCGCCCCTGGTGCGGCAGTTGAACCTGCAGGACTGGTATGTGGAATATGAGCTGCAGGTGCGGATGAAGGGGGATCTGCTGCCCGCCGTGGTCAAGACGGAGCTGCACGGCCATATCCAGGATGTCTTCAACGAGTTCGGGGTGCAGATAATGTCCCCCAACTTCATCGCCCAGCCGGAGCAGGCGGTGCTGGTGGCCAGGGAACACTGGTATCAGTCGCCCGCGCAGCCTCCTGAGGTTCCCGCCGGCAGTGAGCCCCCACCCAAGACATGACCCCAAAAAGAGGAGGCCCGGCAGCAATGCCGGGCCTCTTGTCATGGGGCAGCGTCAGTCTCGCGACTCAGCTCTCCTTGGCTTCCCGCAACTGGGAGGGTCTGAACTTCACCAGGAAGGCCAGGGTGATGAGGGCGGTGCTCACCAGACCGATGAGGGTGGAGACGTTCATCGCGAGACCAAAGCCGATGGGGGCGTTGGCCAGGTAGGTGATCACCACGGCGGTCATGAAGATGGCGGGAATGGTGCAGACCCAGTGCAGCTTGCCCTCCTTGATGAGGTAGGCGGCGGCTGCCCACAGCATGATGACGGCCGTGGTCTGGTTGGCCCAGCCGAAGTAGCGCCAGATCACCCCGAACTCGGCCTTGGAGATGATGAAACCAAGGATGAACATCGGTATGGCGATCAGCAGACGCTTGGCCATGGGCTTCTGGGTCAGCTTCAGGAAGTCCGCGATGATGAGGCGGGCGCTGCGAAACGCGGTGTCACCCGAGGTGATGGGCAGGATCACCACGCCGAGGATGGCCAGGATGCCGCCGACTGTGCCGAGCAGGCTGGTGGAGACCTCGTGTACCACGGCGGAGGGGCCGCCGCTCGCCAGGGTGGCGTTGAGCGCTTCTGTGCTGTCGTAGAAGGAGAGACCCAGGGTGCACCAGATGAGGGCGATGATGCCTTCCCCTATCATGGCGCCGTAGAAGATGAAGCGGCCGGAGCTTTCGTTCTGCATGCAGCGCGCCATCAGCGGCGACTGGGTGGCGTGGAAGCCCGACACGGCGCCGCAGGCGATGGTGATGAACAAGAGCGGCCAGAGCGGCAGTTCGGTCGGGTGCAGGTTGGAGAAGTCCATCCCTGTGTTGTAGAAGCCCTTGCCGGAGACCATGAGGCCGATGATGAGGCCGACCGACATGAACACCAGCAGGGCGCCGAAGATCGGGTAGAAGCGACCGATGATCTTGTCGATGGGGACTATGGTGGCCAGGATGTAGTAGGCGAAGATGGCCGCAATCCAGTAGACCAAATCGGTGGAGGTGAGGTTGGCGAGCAGGCCCGCCGGGCTCAGCACAAATACCACGCCCACCAGCATGAGCAGCACCACGGCAAACAGGTTCATGAAGTGCTTGGCGGCGTTGCCGAGGTGCTCGCCGACCACGGTTGGCACCGAGGCGCCCCTGGCACGCACCGACAGCATGCCGGAGAAGTAGTCGTGCACCGCGCCGGCGAAGATGCAGCCGAAGACGATCCAGAGCATGGCGACCGGGCCGTAGAGGGCACCCAGGATGGGACCGAAGATGGGGCCGACGCCGGCGATGTTGAGCAGCTGCACCAGATAGACCTTCTTGTCCGACATGGGGACATAGTCCACCCCGTCCGCCATGGTGATGGCGGGGGTTTTCAGCTCGGGTTTGGGGCCGAATATCCGTTCGATGAATTTGCCGTAGAGGAAGTAGCCGGCTACGAGCAAGCCGACACAGAGGAAGAACCAGATCATTGTTACGCTCCTGCCTTGTTATTGTTGGGTGTGCGCGGCCAGTCTAGATGTGCGCCCCTGTTAACGGCAGGTAAAGAAGATGAGCGGTCATATGGCGACCCGAGCGGTCGGTGCTCGTGATCCGGCTCACATCGCGGGGCTTACTCCAGCCCCAGTTCGTCCTTCAGTTCCTTCAGGTAGCGGCGGCTGACCGGTACCCGGGCACCGCTCGGTGTCACCATCTCCGCCAGCTGGTTGTCCAGCAGCCGGATCTCGAAGATGGCGTCGGGGGCGATGAGATACTGGCGGTGGCAGCGCAGCAGCGGGGTCTTCTCCTCCAGGGACTTGAGGGTGAGCTGGGTGTGAAACAGCTCGCCCCGGCTGGCGACGTGCACGCCGCCGAGATCGGAGAAGGCGTACTCCACCTGTTCGATGGGCAGCAGCCGCACCCGGTTGTGCAGGTAGCCGGGGATATGGCGGATGGTCGGGGCCAGGTTTCCGACCGGTTGCGGGGTGATGTCCTGCCTGAGTCGCCCAAGCGTCTTGGCGAGGCGCGCCGGCTCCACCGGCTTGAGCAGGTAGTCGAAGGCGTTCTCCTCGAACGCCTGGATGGCGTAGTCGTCGAAGGCGGTGACGAAGACGATGCGGGGCAGGGGATCCAGCATGGCCACCAGTTCCATGCCGCTGAGCTTGGGCATCTGGATGTCGAGAAACACCACGTCGGGCTTGAGCCGCTGGATCAGCGGCAGCGCCTCGATGGCGTTGGCGGCCGTGCCCAGCAGCTCGATATCGGGCTCGGTGGCCAGGTGCTGCATCAGCTCCTCGCGGGCATAAAGCTCGTCATCGACGATCAGGGTGCGGATCATGGGGTCTCCTGGGGGACGGGGGGCAAAGATGGTGTGTTGCGGCGGCCGGGTCATGGCGCCTCCCTGGGCAGGGTGACGGAGACCCGGGTCCAGCAGTCGGGCTCGCAGCTGACGCTCAGGCCATAGCGGTTGCCGAAGGCGCTCTTGAGGCGCCTGTCCACCAGGGTCATGCCGAGGCCGTCTCCGGCCGGTTTCTCCTGCCAGGTGCCGGCGTTGTCCTCCACGTGGAGGGTGACCTGTTCCGCCGTCTGCTCGGCGTAGAGGCGAATGCGCCCCTGCTCCAGCAGGGTGGAGATGCCGTGCTTGATGGCATTCTCGATGAGAGGCTGCAGGGTGAAGCTCGGCAGCTTGAGGCCGGCGAGGGCGGGCGGGATCTCGTTTTGCACCGTCAGCCTGTCGCCAAAGCGGGCCAGCTCGATCTCCAGATAGGACTGGCAGTGCTCCTGCTCCTCCTGCAGGGTGGCCAGGCCGCTCTGGCGCTTGAGGTTCTTGCGAAAGAACAGGGAGAGGTGCAGCAGCAGCTGGCGCGCCCGCTCGGGCTCGCGCCGGGTGATGGCGCTGATGGTGTTGAGGGTGTTGAACAGGAAGTGGGGATTGATCTGGGCCTGCACCAGCTTGAGCTCGGACTGCACCAGCAGCCGCTGCTGCTGCTCCAGCCGGCCGGTCAGCAGCTGCTGGGAGAGCAGGTTGGCGATCCCTTCCCCCAGGGTGTGGTTGATCTTGAGAAACAGCCGCTTCTTGGGTTCGTAGAGCTTGATGGTGCCGATCACCCCCTGATCCCCCTGCAACGGGATCACCAGCACAGAGCCGAGCTGACACTGGGGGGAGATGCTGCAGCGGTAAGGCTGGCTGTTGCCGTCGGCAAACAGCACCTTGTTGCGGGCGATGGCCTGCAGGGTGATGGCCGAGGTGATGGGGGTACCAGGCTGGTGGTGCTCCTCGCCGATGCCGATGAAGGCGAGGATCTTGTCGGTATCCGTGATGGCGACGGCCCCGACGCCGGTCTCCTCCTGGATGATGCTGGCGATCTTGTGGCTGGCCTCGGGGGTGAAGCCCTGGCTCATGATGCCGACGGTGCGGTTGGCGATATTGAGCGCCTTGGCGGAGAAGACCCGGGAGAACTTCTCGTACATCTGCTGCTGATCGCGGATCATGCTGATGAAGAGCGCGGCGCCGCAGGAGTTGGCCAGGATCATGGGGGTGGCGATGGTGCGCACCAGCAGCAGGGATTTATCGAATGGCGTGGCCACCAGCAGGATGATCACCATCTGCATGATCTCGGCGTAGAGGGTGGTGAAGAAGGCGATGCGCGGCTCGAACAGCGCATCCATCTTGCCCGCCCGCATCAGCCGCCAGTGCACCAGCCCGCCCAGCAGCCCCTCGCAGGTGGTGGAGATGGCGCAGGCGAGATCGGTGAACCCCCCCAGGGTATAGCGGTGCAGGCCGCCGGTCAGCCCCACCAGGAAGCCCACCAGCGGGCCCCCCAGCAGCCCGCCCAGCACGGCGCCGACGGCGCGGGTATTGGCGATGGCGTCGTCGATGTCCAGCCCCACATAGGTACCCAGGATGCAGAAGCTGGAGAAGATGAGGTAGATGAGCACCTTGTGGGGAAGTCTGACCGAGTAGTTGGCCAGGGGGCGCAGCAGCGGACTCTTGGAAAAGAGGTAGGCGATGACCAGGCTGACGCTCATCTGCTGGAGCAGGGAGAGAACTAACTGCATAAAAAACCTTCTTCAAGAATCATGCCGAGCCCGTGAGTCACCCTGGCGTATTGTGAGCCAGATCTCGTCCTGGTGCATGCCGCGCCCCTGTTGCGGAGGCAGTTTGCCAGAATGGAAAAATAAAACCATATAAAATCAGAGTGTTAAATTGATATTTGTGTAATCTGCCAGCGCTTGGTATTGCTGGAGAGAGCATGAATGTATCCGCCGGATACACCACACGGAGGTGGCATGCTCCGCCCGGCCTTCGGCTGGGCGTTTTTTATCCGGTGCCAATGGCGGACGATTTCGAGGGGGCTTGAGCAATTATTCAGGTTTGTCCAATGAGTTATCCCCAGCTTCTGGGGATAACTCAGAAGGCGAAATAGTAGCAGACCCGCCTACCCAGGCCGAAGAAGGCCCGCTGCCCCTCATCCAGCTCCTCCAGCCTGAGGGTGGCCACAATGCTTCGCGCATCTTCCCGCAGATCGATCATGGCCACCCCCTCCGGGCGCTGCCCCTTGATGTAGGGCTGTACCTTGGGTTTGAGGGGCAGAGTGGGCTCGGTCGACAGCACCAGGGCCACCGAGTCGTCGTCGAGGCGCACCAGGGAACCGGGCGGATAGACCCCGAGCACCTTTATCAGCAACCTGACCAGATCCTGATCGAACTTCTTCTGTGACAGCTTGAAGAGCTGGCCTATGACCTGGCTCGGCCCCGCGGGCTGTAGGCCGCTGCGGGGGTGAAGGGACTCGTCGTAGTGATCCACCAGGCCGATGAGGCGGGCGAGGGGAGGGATCCTGTCGCCCTGAAGGCAGAGGGGAAAGCCGCTGCCATCGAGGCGCTCGTGATGCAGATGGGCCACCTCGCGGATCCTGGGCTCGAAGGCCTGCAACTGGTTGAGCATCTCCAGCCCGTACTGGGGATGCATGTTGAGGAAGTTCTGCTCTGCCTTGTTGAGCTCGCCCCGTTTCTGGGTGATCTGGCTCGGGATCCTGAGCTCACCGATGTCGTGCAGCAGGCCGGCCAGCCCCGCCTCCTCGATCTCGACCGGGTTCATGCCGAGTTCTCGCGCCATCAGCATGGCGATGAAGGCCACGCTCAGGCTGTGCTGCAGCAGGGTATCCGTGTGCTGGCTGCGGATGAGGTGCAGACCGAGCGGCCCCTGATGCTCTGCCAGACGGGCGGCGGTGTTGCGCACTAGCTGGGCGGTATTGGCCAGGCCTTCGTCGGGCTTGAGGTTGAGGGCGCCGAGTGCATCGCGCAGATCCGACAGGGATTGGCCAAAGGCCTTGTCGGCGGCGCGCAGGGAGCGTCTGAATGCCTTCTCGTCGAAGGTGGGGGTCATGGGGGTCAAGGGGGCGTGTTGCACCATGTCCGGCCCGGGTGCGGTGGCCGGTTCGGCACTCAGCAGGGGGGTGACGGGCAGATCGCTCTTGTCGGGATCCACCATCAGCAGGGTGAGTTCGAGGTGGCGGAGGATCTCCAGCTGCTGCTGGTCGCGGATCTTGAAGGCGTTGAACAGGAAAGGGTGACTGGTCCATCCCGTGGGAAGATGGATGTAGTGGCCGACTCTCAACTGCTCGATGGAGGCCTGGATCAGCGCCATATGCTAGCTCTTGTGTCGTGTTTGCCTACCAACAAGCTAGCAAAATTAAGCAGATAGACAAATAAAAAGCCCGCGCAACTGCGCGGGCTTTGTCATCCTGGCCGATTATCAGGCCTTGGATTTCTTCTTGCTGTCTACCTTGGCCTCGACCTTGGCTTCAACCTTGGTCGCTACCTGAGCTTCCTCGACGAAGGGACGACCGTAGTAGGTGTCCATCAGGATGGCTTTGAGCTCGGTGATCAGCGGGTAGCGCGGGTTGGCGCCGGTGCACTGGTCATCGAAGGCTTCCAGGGCCAGCTGGTCAACCTTGGCCAGGAAGTCCGCCTCGTTCACACCGGCTTCACGGATGGAGGCCGGGATGCCCAGGGTGGCTTTCAGCTCGTCCAGCCAGGCCAGCAGCTTCTCGATCTTGGCCGCGGTGCGGTCACCGGCTGCGGTCAGACCCAGGTGGTCAGCGACTTCGGCGTAGCGACGGCGAGCCTGCGGACGGTCGTACTGGGAGAACGCGGTCTGCTTGGTCGGGTTGTCGTTCGCGTTGTAGCGGATGACGTTGCTGATCAGCAGGGCGTTGGCCAGACCGTGGGGGATGTGGAACTCTGCACCCAGCTTGTGGGCCATGGAGTGACACACGCCCAGGAAGGCGTTGGCAAACGCGATACCGGCGATGGTGGCGGCGTTGTGCACCTTCTCGCGGGCAACCGGGTCGTTGGCACCGTTCAGGTAGCTGGAGGGCAGGTATTCCTTCAGCAGTTTCAGGGCTTGCAGCGCCTGACCGTCGGAGTACTCGTTGGCCAGCACGGAGACATAGGCTTCCATGGCGTGGGTCACGGCGTCGATACCGCCGAAGGCACACAGGGATCTGGGCATGCCCATGACCAGGTTGGCATCCACGATGGCCATGTTCGGGGTCAGCTCGTAGTCGGCCAGCGGGTACTTCATGCCGGTGGCGTCGTCGGTCACGACCGCAAACGGGGTCACTTCAGAACCGGTACCGGAAGTGGTGGTGATGCAGACCAGTTCGGCCTTCACGCCCATTTTCGGGAACTTGTAGATACGCTTGCGGATGTCCATGAAGCGCATGGCCAGATCTTCGAACGCGGTGTCCGGGTGCTCGTACATGACCCACATGATCTTGGCCGCATCCATGGGTGAACCACCGCCCAGGGCGACGATCACGTCCGGCTTGAAGGAGTTCGCCATCTCGGCGCCCTTGCGTACCACGGACAGAGTCGGGTCGGCTTCCACTTCGTAGAAGATTTCCACTTCCATGTTCAGCTTCTTGAGCAGACGAACCACTTCATCGGCATAGCCGTTGTTGAACAGGAAACGGTCGGTGACCACCATGGCGCGCTTCTTGCCTTCCAGGTCGCCCAGGGCGATCGGCAGGGAACCACGACGGAAGTAGATGGATTTCGGAAGTTTGTGCCACAGCATATTTTCTGCCCGTTTTGCGACTGTCTTCTTGTTGATCAGGTGCTTGGGACCGACGTTCTCGGAGATGGAGTTACCACTCCAGGAGCCGCAACCCAGGGTCAGGGACGGGGCAAGTGCGAAGTTGTACAGGTCACCGATACCGCCCTGGGTGGAGGGGGTGTTGATCAGGATACGGGCGGTCTTCATCTTGTCGCCGAAGTACTTGATGCGGTCGGCGTTGCGATCCTGGTCGGTGTACAGACCGGAGGTGTGGCCGATACCACCGATGTTGACCATGTCGCAGGCCATTTCGACGGCTTCTTCGAAGTTCTTGGCGCGGAACATCCCCAGGGTCGGGGAGAGCTTCTCGTGAGCGAACTCGTCCTCGGCGCACAGCTCCAGACCTTCACCGATGAGGATCTTGGTGGTGGCAGGCACGGTGACACCGGCCATGGCGGCGATCTTGGTGGCAGGCTGGCCCACGATGTCGGCGTTCAGGGCGCCGTTGATCAGCAGCACTTTACGCACCTTGTCGGCTTCGTCCTTGGAGAGGATATAGCCGGCGTGAGTCGCGAAGCGCTCCTTGACCTGGTTGTAGATGGAGTCGACCACGATGACCGCCTGCTCGGACGCACAGACCACGCCGTTGTCGAAGGTCTTGGACATCAGGATGGAGGCGACGGCACGCTTGATATCGGCAGTCTCGTCGATGACGATGGGCACGTTGCCCGCACCCACACCGATGGCGGGCTTACCGGAGGAGTAGGCGGCCTTCACCATGCCAGGACCACCGGTGGCCAGGATCAGGTTGATGTCGTTGTGGCGCATCAGGGCGTTGGAGAGCTCGACGGAGGGTTGGTCGATCCAGCCGATGATGTCTTTCGGCGCACCGGCGGCCACGGCTGCATCCAGTACCAGCTTGGCTGCGGTATTGGTGGAGTTTTTGGCGCGGGGGTGCGGGGAGAAAATGATGGCGTTGCGGGTCTTCAGGGAGATCAGGGCCTTGAAGATCGCGGTGGAAGTCGGGTTGGTGGTCGGTACTATACCGCAGATGATGCCTACCGGCTCGGCGATGGTGATGGTGCCCATCTCGTCATCTTCACTGAGGATGCCGCAGGTCTTCTCATCTTTGTAGGCGTTGTAGATGTATTCGGAGGCGAAGTGGTTCTTGATGACCTTGTCTTCGATGATACCCATGCCGGATTCGGCAACGGCCATCTGGGCCAGGGGGATACGGGCGTTGCTGGCGGCCAGTGCGGCGGCGCGGAAGACCTTGTCTACCTGCTCTTGCGAGAAGCTGGCGAATTCACGCTGGGCTTCCTTGACGCGGGCAACCAGTGCATCCAGTTCAGCCAAATTGGTTACTGCCATGTTTATCTCCTGATGATTTGAAAACTGTTTAGTAAGACCTTGGCAATGCCCGGCAATTATAGTCGCCCTGTCAAGGAGAGAATCACCACAACGGGGTATTTACATGCCTTAGTAAACTGCTTTCTGACTCGATTATAGGGCCGGGATGTGTCAGAAAAGATTGATCTGGATCATATGTAACAAAAGAACAAAAGAAATTTTGTTTCACCCACCAGACTGACCGAATGTTGCTAACCTGTTGCGTGCGCCTCGAGTGCTAACTGCAAGAGAGGCAAGGATTTTTGCGTCCGGGTTCGGGTCCTTGCCCCTGTCCTCCCTCCTTTTCGGGTGGCGCGGGAACAGACAGGGGGGAGTGCCATGGTGACACGGCCACGCCGGAAGTGGGGCATGCGTTTCAAGTTTGTTGAAAAAGCGGCTTGTTGCTTTCATCCAGTTGCCGCACCCGGCGCACAAGATGCTGAAGGTGAGGCGACGGCACAGGCAATGATGGGCCGATAATGGCAGAAGAGGGCGGTTGCTGGCCGTGGCGCGGGCGGATAGCCACTGTGCAGGAGGCGTCGGGGTATGCCGATATCCGGCCAGCGGCATGGCCGTTTGTGGAGTATCAATATCGTGATGAGAGGGATGAGCAGAATAAAATGCCGACGGGTTTTATCATTCCGTTAAATATTGACCATGTTGCTTAACAACTCGATATGTTGAATTTCGTCGATACATTAGAGGAACTAACTAAAAAGCCCCGGTAAGGGTGAGATTATTTGATTGGAGAAGGGAAAAGTCCTGGTGTAAATTTACGCGCAGTTTGATGGGGATGGCCCTCAGTGGCCCGGCTTGGTTCTGGATGGCGCCTATGGCAGCAATTGACTTCTCTTTATACCTGAAATTCTTCGTCGGCCTCTTTGCGATCATCAACCCGCTGGGTCTGTTGCCGGTCTTTGTCAGTCTGACGGGTCACATGCAGCCGGAGGAGCGCAGGAAGACCAATACGACGGCCCACATCGCCGTGATGATCATCCTGATGGTCTCCATGTGCATGGGGCAGTTGATCCTCGACGGCTTCGGCATCTCGCTGGCCTCCTTTCGTATAGCGGGGGGCTCGCTCATCACCCTGATCGCCTGGTCCATGCTGCAGGGCAAGCTCGGCGAGGTGAAGCACAACAAGCAGGAGAAGGGGGAGCTGGCCGCGCGCGAATCCATCGCCGTGGTGCCCCTGGCGCTGCCCCTGATGGCCGGGCCAGGTGCCATCTCGTCCTCCATCGTCTATGCCAGCCAGAAGACCCTGCCCCAGCTGGCCGGCATGTTCCTGGTGGTGGTGGCGTTCGCCTGCTGCTCCTGGCTCATCTTCCGCGCCGCCCCCCTGCTGTTCAAGCTGATGGGCAACACCGGCATCAACGTGGTCACCCGTATCATGGGTCTCATCATGATGTCCCTCGGCATCGAGATCATAGTAGCCGGCATCAAGGGAGTCTTCCCCGGCCTGATGTGAGCCAGGTCTGTTTTGTCGGAGCCGGTCCCTGTGACCGGCTTTTTTATTGTTTCTTTTTTGTTGGTCATTTACTAGAATCGAGCGGCTCTGTATGAAAAATGACCGCCGCGCGATATTTAAATGCTGAATAAATGGTTTAAGGCTGTTTTTTTGACCATTAAAGTGGTCCCGCACTGATGATATCTATTGCATTATCAGAATTGTCAGGGAATTATGCGGGCAGCGAGGTGTTTGTCTCGTGGATAACAAATGCATGGAATGTTCTTGTTGGAGTATGGAAATGACTCATAGAAAAACAATTATTAATACCCTTTTATTGACCGCACTTTTCGGTGGCGCCACCCTGGCCCAGGCCGCCGATGTCCCCGCCGGTACCAAGCTGGCTCCCGAGCAAACCCTGGTGAAGGGCAATGGCTCCGAACCTGCCACCCTGGATCCGCACAAGACCGAGGGAACGGTAGAATCCAATATCCTGCGCGACCTGTTCGAGGGTCTCGTCACCTCCGGCCCCAAGGGTGAGACCCTGCCCGGCGTCGCCGAGTCCTGGGAAACCAAGGACAACAAACACTACGTGTTCCACCTGCGCAAGGATGCCAAGTGGTCCAACGGCGATCCCGTCACCGCCCACGATTTCGAATTTGCCTTCAAGCGCGCGGTGGATCCCAAGACGGCCTCTCCCTACTCCTGGTACATGGAGATCCCGACCATCGTCAACGCCACCGACATCATCGCTGGCAAGAAGCCGTCCGACACCCTGGGTGTGAAGGCGGTGGACGATCACACCTTCGAGGTGCAGCTGGAGAAGGCGGTGCCTTACTTCGTCAGCATGCTTTCCCACACCACCACCTATCCGGTCCCGAAGAAGGTCATCGAGAAGTTTGGTGACAAGTGGACCCAGCCCGGCAATATGGTGTCCAACGGCGCCTACGTGCTGAAGGACTGGGTGGTCAACGAGCGCGTCGACGTGGTGCGCAACCCCAGCTACTGGAACAACGGCAAGACCGTCATCGAGAAGGTGACCTATCTGCCGATCCAGTCCACCAACGCCGAGCTGAACCGCTATCTGGCCGGCGAAGTGGATCTCACCTACAACATGCCCATCGAGCGCTTCAAGCAGATGAAGAAGGATCTGCCGGACGAGGTGAAGGTGAGCGGCTATGTGGGCACCTACTACTACCAGTACAACTTCAAGCACAAGCCGTTTGACGACGTGCGGGTGCGTACCGCGCTCTCCTACGCCATCGATCGCAACGTGATCGCCGACAAGGTGATGGGCAAGGGCGAAACCCCGGGCTACACCCTGGTGCCCGACTTCGTGGACGGCTTCAAGCCGGTGGCGCCGGCCTGGTCCAAGCTGACCCAGGCGGAGCGCGACGCCAAGGCGAAGGAGCTGCTGACCGAAGCCGGTTACGGCCCGGGCAAGCCGCTCAAGTTCGAGCTGCTCTACAACACCGACGACAACCACAAGAAGGTGGCCGTGGCCGTCGCCTCCATGTGGAAGAAGCTCGGCGTGCAGGTGAGCCTGGTGAACCAGGAGTGGAAGACCTACCTGGAGACCAAGAAGCAGGGTAACTTCGACGTGGGCCGCGCCGGCTGGATTGCGGACTACAACGAAGCCTCCTCCATGCTGGATCTGATGCAGACCACCCACGGCAACAACGACGGCAAGTACTCCAACCCCGCCTTCGACAAGCTGATGAGCGAGTCCCGCAACCAGGTGGATGCCGATGCGCGCAACAAGCTCTATGTCCAGGCCGAAGAGATCCTGGCCAAGGACATGCCGATCGCCCCCATCTATCAGTACGTGACCTCCCGCATGGTCAAGCCCTACGTGGGCGGCTACCCGGCCAACCCGCTGGACAACATCTACAGCAAAGACATGTACATCGTTGCTCACTGAGTAAAGAAACAAGTCGCATAACAAGCAGGGCCCGCCAGACGGCGGGCCTTTATTACAACCGCGACCCTTTGGAAGCAGTACAGGACAGGAAATGTCTATGTTGAAATTCATCCTTAAACGTCTATTGGAAGCGATCCCGACTCTGCTGGTCTTGATCACCGTCTCCTTCTTCATGATGCGATTCGCCCCGGGCAACCCCTTCACCAGCGAACGCGCCCTGCCGCCGGAAGTCCTGGCCAACATCGAGGCCAAATATGGCCTGGACAAGCCCATCGGCATGCAATACCTCACCTATCTGGGCAACCTGGTCCAGGGAGATCTGGGGCCCTCCTTCAAGTACAAGGACTTCACCGTCAACGATCTGGTGAGCCAGGCGCTGCCCGTTTCCGCCAAGATTGGCTCGGTCGCCTTCTTGCTGGCGGTGACCCTGGGGGTCACCTTCGGCACCATAGCGGCGCTCAAGCAGAACACCCTCATCGACTATCTGCTGATGTCGTCGGCCATGGCCGGGGTGGTGATCCCGGGCTTCGTATTGGCACCGCTGCTGGTGCTCTTCTTCAGCATCTATCTCGGCTGGTTCCCGGCGGGGGGCTGGCAGGGGGGGGGCGCCCAGTTCATGGTGCTGCCGGTGTTCGGCATGATGATGTACTACATCTCGGCCATCTCCCGCATCATGCGCGGCAGCATGATCGAGACCATGAACTCCAACTTCATCCGTACCGCCCGCGCCAAGGGGCTGCCCCTGCGCCACATCATCCTCAAGCACGCGCTGCGCCCGGCCATGCTGCCTGTGGTCTCTTACCTGGGTCCGGCCTTCGTGGGCATCATCACCGGCTCCGTGGTGATCGAGACCATCTTCGGCCTGCCGGGGATTGGCCAGCTGTTCGTCAACGGAGCGCTGAACCGTGATTACTCCATGGTACTCGGCCTGACCATTCTGGTCGGCGCCCTCACCATCACCTTTAACGCCGTGGTCGATATCCTCTATGCCGTCATCGATCCCAAGATCCGTTACTAAGCCGGGAGTTCATCATGGTAGTCACAACTGAAAAGCGCGAAGCCGTCGAGGCGTTTGCCCAGAAAGTGGAAGTGGTGGAAGGGCGCTCCCTGTGGAAGGATGCCCGTCGCCGTTTCCTGCGCAACAAGGCGGCCCTGACCAGCCTCATCATCCTGACCATCATAGGTCTGGCGGTGATCGTCGGGCCCCACCTGTCCCAATACACCTTCGACGATCCGGATTGGGGCGCCATGCAGACCGCTCCTGACATGGAGACGGGTCACTGGTTCGGTACCGACAGCCTGGGTCGGGATCTCTTCGTGCGTACCCTGCTCGGCGGGCGCATCTCGCTGATGGTCGGCATCATGGGGGCCCTGGTGGCCGTCATCATCGGCACCCTGTATGGCGCCGCCTCCGGCTTCATCGGCGGCCGGGTCGACAGCCTGATGATGCGGGTGCTGGAGATCCTCAACGCCTTCCCCTTCATGTTCTTCGTGATCATGCTGGTGACCTTCTTCGGTCGCAATCTGGCGCTCATCTTCCTCGCCATCGGCGCGGTGAGCTGGCTCGACATGGCGCGGATCGTGCGCGGCCAGACCCTGAGCCTCAAGAGCAAGGAGTTCATCGAGGCGGCCCACGTCTGCGGCGTCTCCAAGTGGAAGATCATCACCCGCCATATCGTGCCGAACGTGCTCGGCATAGTGGCGGTCTACGCCACCCTGCTGGTGCCGGGGATGATCATGTTCGAATCCTTCCTGAGCTTCCTGGGGCTGGGGGTGCAAGAGCCCATGACCAGCTGGGGCGCCCTGCTGGATGAAGGCTCCAAGTCGATGGAAGTGGCCATCTGGCAACTCCTGTTCCCCGCCGGTTTCATGGTGGTGACCCTGTTCTGCTTCAACTTCCTCGGGGATGGTCTGCGTGATGCCCTGGATCCAAAGGATCGCTGACAGCAAGGGACAGGAAAGACGCCAAGGGGCCGTAAGACCCGTTCAGGGACGCGCTGCGTTCGGGATGGGCAGGCCGGCATCACGACAGCGCGATAAGGAGTGCTGATATGAAATTACTGGATGTGAAAGATCTGCGGGTCGAGTTCAAGACCCCGGACGGCAATGTGGTGGCCGTCAACGACCTCAACTTTTCTCTTACTGCCGGCGAGACCCTGGGGATCGTCGGGGAGTCCGGTTCGGGCAAGTCCCAGACCGCGTTCGCCATCATGGGGCTGCTCGCCAAGAACGGCGTCATCACCGGCTCGGCCAGGTTCCAGGGGGAGGAGATCCTCAACCTGCCGGAATCCAAGCTCAACCGCATCCGCTCCGAGAAGATCGCCATGATCTTCCAGGACCCCATGACGTCGCTGAACCCCTACATGAAGGTGAAGGATCAGCTGATGGAAGTGCTGATGCTGCACAAGGGGATGACCAAGGCCGCCGCCTTCGAGGAGTCGGTGCGCATGCTGGACGCGGTGAAGATCCCCGAGTCGCGCAAGCGGATGAACATGTACCCCCACGAGTTCTCCGGCGGCATGCGCCAGCGGGTGATGATCGCCATGGCATTGCTGTGCCGGCCGCAGCTGCTCATCGCCGACGAGCCGACCACGGCCCTGGACGTGACGGTGCAGGCCCAGATCATGACCCTGATGAACGAGCTCAAGCGCGAGTTCAACACCGCCATCATCATGATCACCCACGACCTCGGTGTCGTGGCCGGCATCTGTGACAAGGTGCTGGTGATGTACGCGGGCCGCACCATGGAATACGGCAGGGTGAACGACATCTTCTATCGCCCGAGCCACCCCTATACCGAAGGGCTACTGCGCGCCATTCCCCGCCTCGATACGGAAGGGGAAGTGCTGCCCACCATCCCGGGCAATCCGCCCAACCTGCTGCGTCTGCCCACCGGCTGCCCCTTCCAGGAGCGCTGCCACCGGGCCCACGAGATTTGCGGCCAGCAGTCTCCCGTCCTGACCCCCTTCGGCGACGGTCGGGAGCGGGCCTGCCACTGGGTATCGGATGCCATGATCAAGGGAGTGAACTAAATGGGTACTGACAAGAAACTGCTGCTGGAAGTGTCCGACCTCAAGGTTCACTTCAGCATCAAGAGTGACAAGGCCTGGCCCTGGGCCAAGCCCTCCGCCCTGAAGGCGGTGGATGGCGTCACCCTGCGCCTGTACGAGGGGGAAACCCTGGGGGTGGTGGGGGAGTCCGGCTGTGGCAAGTCCACCTTCGCCCGCGCCCTCATCGGCCTGGTGCCGGCCACCGACGGCAAGGTGGTGTGGCTGGGGCAGGATCTGACCAAGCTGGAGCAGAACGCCCTGCGGGAGAAGCGCAAGGAGATCCAGATGATCTTCCAGGATCCGCTGGCCTCCCTGAACCCGCGCATGACCATAGGCGATATCATCGCCGAGCCGCTCATCACCTTCTATCCCAAGCTCTCAAAGGATGAGGTGAAGGAGAAGGTGCGCGCCATGATGACCAAGGTGGGCCTGCTGCCGAACCTGGTGAACCGCTACCCCCACGAGTTCTCCGGCGGCCAGTGCCAGCGCATCGGCATCGCCCGGGCGCTGATCCTGGAACCCAAGATGATCATCTGCGACGAGCCGGTCTCGGCGCTGGATGTCTCCATCCAGGCTCAGGTGGTGAACCTGCTGAAATCCCTGCAAAAGGAGATGGGGCTCTCCCTCATCTTCATCGCCCACGACCTCTCCGTGGTCAAACACATCTCGGATCGGGTGCTGGTCATGTACCTGGGCAACGCCGTGGAGCTAGGCACCGGCAAGGAGATCTTCGCGAACCCCCTGCACCCCTACACCAAGGCCCTGATGTCGGCTGTGCCCATCCCGGATCCGGACGTGGAGCGCAGCAAGACCATCCAGATCCTGGAAGGGGACTTGCCGTCCCCCATGAACCCGCCCTCCGGCTGCGTGTTCCGCACCCGCTGCCCGGTGGCGGGCCCGGAGTGTGCCAAGACCCGGCCCATGCTCGAGGGGAACTTCGACCACGCGGTCTCCTGTCTCAAGGTGGATCCGCTCTGAGACAGATGGGATGACGAGGGGCGCCCGGGTGGCGCCCCGTTTTTTTGTCCGGGGCAGAAGATGCCTCTTGGCGCCATCTTCCCGGGCTGTTACTATCCGCCGCACAAGGGGAGTAACTTCTCGCCGGTTTGTCGTCATTACGGTGCACCCATATCCTGCAGTGCACCCGGCAGCCGGGCAGCACATCGAACTTGCTGTAAGTGAGACCTTGCCGAGAGGCAAGGTGTATCTGCTCCAAACGCAAACCCACGCCTCTCGGTCGTGGGTTTTGTCGTTTTGGGAGAAGTGAAAATGGGTGAATGGTGGATGTGGACCGGTTTCTTCAGCATAGTGCTGGTCCTGTTATGGATTGACATACGCTTCGTCGGCGGCGGCAAGGCGCACAAGGTGTCGCTCAAGGAGGCAGGGATCTGGTCCCTCATCTGGGTGAGCGTGGCGCTCTTGTTCAACCTAGCCATCTGGCTCTGGCTGGATCACAGCGTGGGCCGCGAGGTGGCCAACGAGAAGGGGCTGGAGTTCCTCACCGGCTACCTCATCGAGAAGGCGCTGGCGGTGGACAACGTCTTCGTCTGGCTGATGCTGTTCGGCTACTTTGCCATTCCGGCCGAGCTGCAGCGCCGGGTGCTGCTCTACGGTGTGCTGGGCGCCATCGTCATGCGGGCCGGCATGGTGTTTGCGGGCAGCTGGCTCATCGAGCAGTTCCACTGGATCCTCTACCTGTTCGGCGCCTTCCTGCTGCTGACCGGGGTCAAGATGCTGTGGGCCGCCGACAAGGAGCCGGATCTCGCCAACAACCCGCTGCTGCTCTGGATGCGCCGCCGCTTCAAGGTGACCGAGACCCTGGAGGGGGAGAGCTTCTTCGTCTGGCGCGACGGCGTGCGCTACGCCACCCCGCTGCTGCTCATCCTGGTGCTGGTGGAGGTGAGCGATCTCATCTTTGCGGTGGACAGCATCCCGGCCATCTTCGCGGTGACCACGGATCCCTTCATCGTGCTGACCTCCAACATCTTCGCCATCATGGGCCTGCGTGCCATGTACTTCCTGCTGGCCGGGGTGGCGGAGCGCTTCGCCCTGCTCAAATACGGCCTGGCGCTGATCCTGATGTTCATCGGGGTCAAGATGCTGCTGCTCGACATCTTCAAGATACCCACCGGCATCGCGCTGGGTGTGGTGGCGCTGATCCTGCTGGCGTCCATGGGGCTTAGCCTCTGGGTGACCCGCAAGAAAGAGGGCGTGAAAGCGGCCTGATGGCCAAACCACTGAAAAGGGCTCCCGCGGGAGCCCTTTCTTGTTTCCGATCCGCGGTCAGCGCGTGATCTTCTTGGGGTTGGTGTAGCCCCAGACGGTGTACATGTCCGCCAGCAGGGCGCCGTTGTACTCTTCCAGGTCAGACTGCTTCACCTCGGCGTCACCCTGGCGGCCGAACAGCACCACCTCGTCACCGGGTTTGACCCCCTTGAGGTCAGTCACGTCCACCATGATGGTGTTCATGGAGGTCTTGCCCACCACAGGCACCTTCTGGCCCTGGATCAGCACATAGGCCTTGTTGCTGAGCGCCCGGCGATAGCCGTCGGAGTAGCCGAGCGGCAGGTTGGCGAGCAGGGAGTCGCGCTTGAGGGTGAAGGTGCGGTCATAGCCGACGGTGTTGCCCGCCGGGTAGTGGTTCACCGAGGCGACCTGGGTCTTGAACGCCATCACCTTCTTGTACTCGGTGTAGGAGGGGATGGTGTCGCCATAGATGATGCCGCCCGGGCGCACCATGTCGAAGTAGGCTTCCGGCACTTCCAGGGTGGCGAAGGAGTTGGCGGCATGGATGGTGAGCTTGCTGCGATCCAGCTTGCCCGCGTCGATGAGCCACTGGTAGTCCAGCTTGAACTGGGCCAGCCCCAGCTTGACGTCCTCTTTCTCCTCCACCGGGAAGTGGGTCATGATGCCGACCGGGGTGATCCCCTTGAGCTTGAGCATGGCCAGGGCATCTTCCTTGGAGTCCGCCAGGCGCAGATCGATGCCGTTGCGGCTCATGCCGGCGGAGTTCAGACCGATGTGCACCGGGATGGTGGTGTGGTGGCGCTGGGCGATGTCGGCGATCCCCTGGGCGCTGGCCAGGCTGCCCACCAGCTCTTCCAGCTTGTAGGGCAGGGCCTGCTCCACCTCGGCCGGGGTGGCGGCACGGACCCGCATCAGCCGGCCTTCGAAGCCCTTCTCGCGGGCCACCCGGGCCTCTTCATTGCTGGCGATGCCGATGCAGGGGATGCCCGCCTTGACCACGGAGGGGACCAGCAGGTCGATGCCGTGGCCGTAGGCGTCCGCCTTCATGATGGCGCAGATCTGCGGCCCCTTGTCACCCAGACGATCCTTGAGGGTCTGGATGTTGTGCTCGAAGGCGGTCAGGTCCACTTCCAGCCAGGCGTTGGTGGCGGTCTGCTCCTGGCCGTTGCGGGTGTCGCTGGCGAGCGGCAGATAGGGGGCGGCGACCGCCTGACCGGCGAGCAGCCCGAAGATCAGGGTCGCGAGCAGCGTTTTCTTGTGCATGGGATGTTACCTTCTTATTGTCTCTGTTGAGGCGCGTCCTGGTGTGGACGCGGGCGTAGGTATCTTGGTAATTTATTCGTATGTGGATGATATTTATCCATTTTTTCCAAGGTGCCAGCGGCGAGAGTGTATCTTAATGGCGTCATTCGTGGCACATGCTGCAGGAATAAAATATGCGTTTAGTGGTGCGGATCCCACCTTTGCTGCTGTTTGTGGTCATCGCCCTTGTCATGTGGCTGGGGCGGGGAGAGGCGAGGGGGGCAGAGCCCCTGCTCCTGCCTGCCGCAGCCCTGCTGCTGGCGGGAGCCTTGCTGGGAGGCGGGGCACTCCTGCACTTCTGGCGCCAGGGGACCAGCGTCCACCCCATCCGCCTGGATCAGAGCCGGGTGCTGGTGACCCGGGGCGTCTATCGCATCAGCCGCAACCCCATGTACCTGGGGCTGCTCTGCTGGACCATGGCGCTGGCCTGCTATCTGGGGGGCATGATGGTGTGGCTCGGGCCGTTGCTGCTGTGGGGCTGGCTCACCCGCTTTCAAATCCTGGCGGAAGAGCGGGCGCTGCACAGGCGCTTCGGCGATGCCTATGCCGATTACTGCCGGCGGGTGCGGCGCTGGTGTTGAGGGGGCTCCTGGCCGATTGCACATAAAGAAACGGCCCGCAGAGGCGGGCCGTATCGAGAGCGCGGGTCGGGATCAGGCCTTGGCGGTGTCGACCTGGCCGAGGGGTTCGCTGTCCCCCAGGCTGTCCTCGCTCTTGGCCACCACGCTGGCGGCGATGGCGTTGCCCAGCACGTTGGTGGCGGAGCGGCCCATGTCCAGGAAGTGATCGATGCCGAGCAGCAGCAGGATGCCGGCCTCCGGGATCTGGAACTGGTTGAGGGTGGCGGCGATGACCACCAGGGAGGCGCGCGGCACACCTGCCATCCCCTTGGAGGTGACCATCAGCAGCAGCAGCATGGTGATCTGCTGGGCGGTGCTGAGCTCGATGCCATAGGCCTGGGCGATGAACATCACCGCGAAGGTGCAGTACATCATGGAGCCGTCCAGGTTGAAGGAGTAGCCC
Organism: Aeromonas sp. XH; assembly: GCF_033348475.1. NCBI lineage: Bacteria > Pseudomonadati > Pseudomonadota > Gammaproteobacteria > Aeromonadales > Aeromonadaceae > Aeromonas > Aeromonas sp. XH. Next base: position 1,577,668 of record NZ_CP137630.1, read on the forward strand.
ATGGGCAGCACGAAGCTGGCGATGCGCTTGTCACAACCGAACTTCTCCAGCCTGTCCAGGGTCTTGGGGTAGGCGGCCTCGGAGCTGGCGGTGGAGAAGGCGAGCAGGATGGGCTCGCGGATCATGGCCAGCAGGGTCAGGATGCGGCGACGGATGAAGAGGCTGCCCATGACGATGAGCAGCAGCCAGAGGCAGGCCAGGGCCAGGTAGAATTGGGCCATGAAGCTGCCGTAGGTGGCGAGGATGCCGAGCCCCTCCTTGGCCACCATGGCGGCGATGGCGCCGAATACGGCAAAGGGGGCGAAGTTCATCACATAGCCGGTCACCTTCAGCATGATCTCGGCGCCGCTGGCCATCAGCATGACCACGGGCTTGGCGGCATCCCCCAGGGCGGCGGCGGCCAGGCCGAAGAAGAGGGAGAACACCACGATCTGCAGGATCTCGTTGGTGGCCATGGCCTCGACCACGCTTTTCGGGATGGCGTGGGTCACGAAGTCCTTGAGGGAAATGGCGGCCGCGGTCACGCCGGAGCTGGCGCCGTCATCGGGCAGGGAGAGGGAGAGCCCCACCCCGGGTTGCATCAGGTGGACCATCACCAGACCCAGGGTCAGGGACATCAGGGAGGCGAGCATGAACCAGCCCAGGGTCTTGACGCCGATGCGGCCCACGGTGCGGGTGTCGCCCATCTTGGCGATGCCGACCACCAGGGTGGTGAACACCAGGGGGGCGATGATCATCTTGATCAGGCGCAGGAAGATGTCGGTCAGCAGGGTGATGTCGCTGGCAAAGCCGGCGGCCTCTGCAGGGGCAAACAGGCGATAGCCTTGCCCGGTAGCAATGCCAAGCATCATCGCGATGAGGATGGCAACGGTCAATTTATTCATTTTCATGGGGGAGTCCCAGTCTCGATATGTGCAGTGCTGTACAGGTAGGCAGGGTGCCACCTCAGTCCTTTTTTGTGATCCGGGCCGTGGAATCCAGACAGCCGGTGTGCTGGAGCATGCCTAATCGCGAAGGGGAAATCCAGCAACTTATGGCAGAACTTTATGTGGTTATTAGTGGTATGTGATGTAAATCTTGTTAATTAATTATATTAATCGCTGTTTATTTTAATCTTTGCAATATAAACAGCTTCCAGGCTCTGGTCGCTCGATGGGCGGTTTTCCAGGGTGAAGGTCAGCAGTGCCGAGGTGCGATGCTCCACGTGCATCTCGTCCATGAAGGTGTCGGGCTCGTATTCGTCGAAGCCGAATCGGGGGCGCGCTGGCGTGACCCTGACCGCATCCCGCGACAGGGTCAGCGTCTGCACCAGCATCCAGGCATACCCCTGTGCCAGCGCCATCTCCCCGGCCCGCTTGAGCACGTATTTGCGTGCCGTCTCCCTGTCCACCAGCTCGTTGCCGACAAACTCTAGTTGCCACTGGGTAGGCCCGAGCCGGGTCTGGGAGAAACCGGTCTGGCCGTTCCAGAAGGATTTTTCGCTGTCGTAGGGGGTGGCGCAGCCCGCGAGCTGACCGAGCAGCAGGCCGCACAGGAGAAGACCTGGGAGGGGAGAGCGGGGGAGCGACATCTGAGGGATCCGGGCAGAAGACAGAGCACCACTACAGCACAACGGACATGGGGAGACAATGAGGGGCGCAGCGGCGCAAAAAGAAAAGGCCTTGTCGTCTGACAAGGCCTTTCTCGGGGAATTTGGTCGGTGTGAGAGGATTCGAACCTCCGACCCTCTACACCCCATGCAGATGCGCTACCTGGCTGCGCTACACACCGACGGAGTCAGCTCGGCTGACGGGGGCTGAGTTTATGGAGATGGCCATGCCCTGTCAACAGGGGAAACAGTACTTCACGATCGTTCGCCTGCTTTGCGAGCAACTTCGGATCAAAGAGCGACCAATCACCCGGGGTTGCGCTGTTTTCCCGGCTTGTCGGCCAAAAATGACGGCCACCCGATGGGTGGCCGTTTGGCATCAGCGAAGACTGGTCAGCGGTTAAAGGTCAGTCGCTTGCCAAGCACCTTGTCGGTGACCTGGCCGTTCTGCCAGGCGACTTGACCGTACACCAGGGTCATCTCAATCAGGGCGCGCTGGAAGCGCTCATCACACATATCAGCGATTGAAGGTCAACCGCTTGCCCAACACCTTGTCGGTGACCTGGCCGTTCTGCCAGGCGATCTGGCCGTTCACCAGGGTCATCTCTATGGTGCTCTGGAAGCGGTAGCCGTTGAACGGGGACCAGCCGCACAGGTAGAGCAGGTTGCTGTCGGTGACCACGTAGGGCTTGCCGAGATCCAGCAGCACCAGATCCGCGAAGTAGCCCTCCCGGATGTAGCCGCGATCCTGCACCTGGAAGCGCTCGGCCACCGCGTGGGAGGTCTTCTTGACGATGGTCTCCAGCGAGAAGACGCCGTTGTGGTAGAGCTCCAGCAGCGCCTGCAGGGAGTGCTGCACCAGGGGCACGCCGGAGGGCGCCTTGAAGTAGCTGTTCTGCTTCTCTTCCCAGGTGTGGGGGGCGTGGTCGGTGGCGATGATGTCGAGCACGTCGTTGCGTACCGCATCCAGCAGGGCGTGCTGGTCGGCCGCACTCTTCACCGCCGGGTTGCACTTGATCTGGCTGCCCAGGGTGTCGTAGTCCGCCTCGTTGAAGAAGAGGTGGTGTACGCAGACTTCGGCGGTGATGTTCTTGTCCTTGAGATCCTTCAGGTCCGGGGTGGCGGTAAAGAGCGAGAGCTCTTTCGCCGTGGTCAGGTGCAGCACGTGCAGCTTGGCGCCGTACTGCTTGGCCAGGGAGACCGCGAGGCTGGAGGACTTGTAGCAGGCGTCGGCGCTGCGGATGCGGCCGTGCTCGCGCATGGGCACGTCCTCGCCCCACTTGGCGCGAGCTTCGTCTTCCAGCACCTTGATAGTGGGGGTGTCCTCGCAGTGGGTGACTATCATCACCGGGCTCTCGCGGAAGATGGCCGCCAGGGTCTCCTGGTTGTCCACCAGCATGTTGCCGGTGGAGGCCCCCATGAAGATCTTGATGCCGCAGGACTGCTTGGGATCGAGCTTCTTGATCTCTTCCAGGTTGTCGTTGGTGGCACCCAGATAGAAGCTGTAGTTGGCGGCGGCGGAGTTGGCGGCGATCTGGTATTTGGCTTCGAGGGCGTCGAGGGTGGTGGTCTGGGGATTGACGTTGGGCATTTCCATGAAGCTGGTGGTGCCACCGGCCACGGCGGCCCGGGATTCGCTGGCGATGGTCCCCTTGTGGGTCAGGCCCGGCTCCCGGAAGTGGACCTGATCGTCGATCATCCCGGGGATGAGGTGACGACCGGTCGCATCGATCACCACCGCATCGGGGGCGCTGATGTCCGGGGCGACGCGGGCGATCCGCTCCCCCTCGATCAGGACGTCGGAAGCATAGATGCGGCCTTCGTTGACCAGGGTGGCATTCTTGATAAGCAATTTGTTCATGGGGGGTTCCAGTTCCTTTGCCGATAATCCGGGGTCATAATATCGCAAACTGCACTTTCTCTGTAGCAAGGCCTGAGTAATGAAGTTATTTGTTAGAGATTTGACTGTGATCGATTCCAGCTATTTGTGCGAGCGCCGCGGCATGGTGGGCGAGAGCTGGCTGGTGGACATCGAGATGAGCGGCGAGCTCAACGAGATGAGCATGCTGCTGGATTTCGGGCGGGTGAAGAAGCTCATCAAGTCGATCATCGATGACGAGGTGGATCACAAGCTGCTGGTGCCGACCGGGAGCCCCCTGGTGCATGTCCAGCCCCTGGACAACGACGAGTGCACCGTGGATCTGCTGCGCCCGGGTCGCTCCATCCATCTGCGTTGCCCGACCCAGGGCTTTGCCTTCATTCCCGCGCCCCAGGTGGATAAAGAGTCGGTGACCCGTTATCTGCTGGCGGTGCTGGCCAAGCGGCTGCCGGGCAATATCAAGGATCTGACCCTGACCCTGCGCCAGGAGGCCATCGAGGGCGCCTTCTACCACTACAGCCACGGCCTCAAGAAGCACGACGGCAACTGCCAGCGCATCGCCCACGGTCACCGCTCCCCCATCGAGATTTCTGTGGACGGGGAGCGCGACCAGGAGCTGGAGCTGAACTGGGCCGAGCGCTGGGCCGACATCTACCTCGGCACCGAAGAGGACAGGGTGGCCCTGTCCGAGCTGGCGCTGAGCGAACAGGCCAGGGCCATCCTGCAAGAGGCTGGCGAACACTACGTCGGCTTCAAGTATGTGGCGCCCCAGGGGCTGTTCCAGCTCGCCATGCCGGCGGCGGAGGTGGAGATGATCGACACCGACACCACCATAGAACTGCTGGCCCACTACATTGCCCGGGAGGTGAAGAGGCAGGTGGGGGACAAGTTCGTGAAGATCGTGGCCTATGAAGGGGTCGGCAAGGGCGCCATCGCCTACGCCTGATCCCCGCTGCGTTGCCCAGATGAACAAAAGGCCCCGCTGTTGCGGGGCCTTGTCATTGGGGGGGGCGCCCCTCAGGCTCTGAGCCGGAAGCGCTGCACCAGGGTCTCCTGCTGCTCGGCCAGGGAGTCGAGCTGCTGGCTGGTCTCGGCCACCCGCTCTATCCCCAGGTAGTTGAGATCCGAGATGTCGGAGATGCGGTTGAGGTTGGTGGCGATGTCCGCGCTGGTGGCCTGCTGCTGCTCGGCGGCGGAGGCGATCTGGCTCGACATGTCGCTGATGAGCACCACGATGCCCTGCACCTCCTCCATGGCGTTGTTGGCCTGGGAGCTCTGATCCACGCAGCTGTCCATCTCGCGGGAGCACTCCTGCATCACGTTGACCGCCCGGGCGACCCCTTGCTGCAGGTTCTCTATCATGGTCTGGATCTCGCTGGTGGACTGGGCGGTGCGCCCGGCGAGGTTGCGCACCTCGTCCGCCACCACGGCGAAGCCGCGACCCTGCTCGCCGGCACGGGCCGCCTCGATGGCGGCGTTGAGGGCCAGCAGGTTGGTCTGCTCGGCGATGCCGCGGATGACGTCGAGGATGTTGCCGATCTGGCCGCTCATGGCGCTCACGTCGCCGATCACCTTGCCGGTCTGCTGCAGCTTGCCCGCGAGCTGATGGGTGGTGGTGATGTTGCCGGCCATCACCTTGCGACCCATCTCGGAGGCCTTCTCCACGTCCATCACCCGCTCCAGGGTCTGGTTGGCGGCCTGGGCCACCTCCCGCACCGAGGCCTCCATCTGGGTCATGGCGGCGGCGACCGAGGCGGTCTCCTGGCGCTGTTTCTCCAGATCCGCCCGCACCGATTCGGTGGTGTGGCGGTTGTCGTGGGCGGCGCTGTTGAGCTGGTTCGAGGCCTGGGAGAGCTGCCTGAGCACGTCACCCATCTGGTGGATCAGCAGGTTGATCTGGCTGGCGAGCTGGCCGAACTCGTTCTGGCTCTTGAAGCCGACGCGCTGGGTCATGTCCCCCTGGGTCACCTCGGTCAGCACCCGAAGCAGCTCCTTGAGGGGCTGGCGAATGGCCTTGCCCAGGGTGAAGGCCACCAGGATGGCGACGAAGATGGCGATGGCGATGCTGATCCCCTGGGTGAGGGTGCTCTGGGTCTGCACCCGATCGGAGGCCTTGATGCTGGCGTTCATCAGTTGCTGGCTCTGGGCCGTGATCCCCTCCAGCTTGTTCTGGATGCCAAGGATGAGCTGGCTCGCCTGCCGGCTCTGCTCGCGCATGGCCTGCTGCTGTTTCATCAGGGCCAGGTACTGGGCCAGCACCCCTTCGTTGCCCGTGGTATCGCGCACGAACCCGTGGACGTAGTGGCCCATGTTGTTGTCGAAATCCTTGAGCTCCCCCTGGAGATCCTTGATGGTGCTGTTGAAGCTCTCGATCTGCATCTTGTTGCGCTTGAGCGCCGCCTCGATGGGGGCGGGGATGCTCTGGTTCAGGGCATCCATGGTGGAGAGCTCGATGGCGGAGAGCTTGGTGGTCAGGGTCTCGGAGAGCATCTTGATGAAGCTGTCGTCGACGGTGACCATCATGTCGCCGAGGTTCTTCTTGAACTGGGGCAGGCTGACCTGGAACTGGCCCTTGGCCAGATTGACCTTGTGCAGCCGGGTGAGCAGGGCCTCGTGTTCGCCGGGCAGGGTCTGGGTCAGCTGCAGGTAGTCGTCGACCAGCTTGCCGAGGGCCTGCATGTCACCCTGCAGCTGGGGGTGGGCCGCCACCTGCTGCTTGAGGCTGGAGAGCATCTTGTCTACCTGGCCCTTGGCCTGCTGCAGTTCGGCCACTTCCTCGGGCAGGCGCTTGAGATCCTGCTCGGTCAGCACGTCGGTGAGCCACTTGTTGGCGCTCAGCAGGCTGATCTGGGTCTGGCTGCTGGCGAGCACCAGCGGCATGGACTCCTGGGTCACCTGATCAAGGGCGCCGCTGAGTTCGCTCTGGCCGCGAAAGGTCAGTACCGCGCTGGCCACCATGACGGCGACCAGGATGGCAAAGCCCAGATAGACTCTCTGTAAGATCGAGAGGTCTGACATTGTTTGTTTCATTATTGTCCCGCTGTCTGTGCAAAAGTCCCTTGCCTGAGTACCCCGTCCCTTTGATACCCTGCATGCCCCGAAGGGTGCGCTGCCGTGGCAGTAGGGACGACATCCTCACTATCGGTATTCTTCACAATAACTGAAGGGATTGGGACAACGGCTGTGTCAAATGTCGGCTTGTGTCACACTTGGCGGGCCGTGGCGGCATTTTTGGGAGTCGCTTGAGTTTTGTGTTAAATTTTCTTTTTCATATAAAGGAGTTACCCATGGCGCAAGAAACCATTTTCAGCAAAATCATCCGCAAGGAGATCCCCGCCGACATCCTTTATCAAGACGAGCTGGTGACCGCCTTTCGCGACATCCAGCCCAAGGCCAAGACCCACATCCTGATCGTGCCGAACGTGCTGATCCCCACGGTCAACGACGTGGAGCCGGATCACGAGCTGGCGCTGGGACGGATGTTCACCGTGGCACGCAAGCTGGCGGCCGAGGCCGGCATCGCCGAGAACGGCTACCGCCTCATCATGAACTGCAACCGCCACGGCGGGCAGGAGGTCTACCACATCCACCTGCACCTGGTCGGTGGCCAGCCCCTGGGACCCCTGCTCAGCCTGTGATGCGTCCCGCCTCGCTGACCGGCCTGCTGTTGGCCGGTCTGCTGCTGGGGGGCTGCGCCTCCCACTGGAAAGACATCTTCGTCTCCTATTCGGATCAGATGGTGCCCCTGCGCAACGCGCTGCTGCTGGGTCAGGCCGCCGAGGCCCTGCCCGAGGTACGCGAGTCGACCCCGGGGGACGACACCTATGTGCTGGACCAGTTGGAGAAGGGGCGCATCGCCTGGCTGGCGGGCCAGGATGGAGTCAGCAGGCAGGCCTTCGCCGCCGCCGATGGTCGCCTCGCCTGGGAAGACAATCAGGCCCAGTACCGCCTGAGCCATGGGCTGGCCCAGGCGGGCAGCCTGCTGACCAACGATCAGACCATGGCCTACCGGGCCCCGGACTACGAGCGCACCATGCTGCACCACTACCAGGCCCTGGGGTACCTGCAGCGGGGGGATGCCGAGGGGGCCCTGGTGGAGGTGCGCCGCGCCAACCAGGTGCAGGAGCAGGCGCTCAAGCGCCGGGCCGACGAGGTGCAAAAGGCCGGAGAGGAGGACGAGGCCAGCGGGGAGATGCGCCAGCAGATGTCGCGCGTCGCCCCCGAGCTGGATCGCCTGATCGGCAAGGTCAAGAACGGCTTCCAGAACGCCTACACCTTCTATTTTTCCGGCGTGCTCTACGAGGCTGCGGGGGATCTCAACGACGCCTGGGTGGACTATCGGCGCGGCTACCAGATAGCGCCGGACAACCGGAGCCTGCAGGATGCCTTGCTGCGCCTGGCTGTGCTTAGGGGCTCGCCCGATGAACTCAAGGAGATCGAGCAGCAGGTGGGCCGCAAGGCGCCGCCCCTTGCCAAGGGCGAGGGGCAGGTGGTGGTGCTGTTTGAAGATGGCCTCATCCCGGCGCGGCGGGAGCTTTTCCTGCCGCTGCCCCTCTCCACCTCGGGCGGCGATTTTCGTACCTTTACGGTGGCTGTGCCCTATTACGACAACAGGGCGAGTGACACCGGGCCCCTGACCGTCACCCTCGGTCAGCGGGTCGAGCAGACCAGCGAGCTGGTGCGGCTCGAAGCCCTGGCCGCCAAGGATCTGCAGGAGCGGCTGCCGGGCATGCTGACCCGCCAGGCCCTGCGGCTGGTGGCCAAGGAGCAGATGCGGCGCGGCGCCGCCAAGGAGGGGGGGGATGTGGGCAACATCCTGGTCGGGATCTTCAACACCCTCTCGGAGCGGGCGGATACCCGCAGCTGGCTGACCCTGCCCGCCCAGGCATCGAGCTGGCAGAGGAGGGTGACGGCGGGAGAGATCACCCTGACCCTGGGGGCGGGCAGTGCCATGCGCCAGCTGCCGCTCACCGTGCACGCCGGGCGCACTACCCTGGTGTGGGTGCAGCGCCTGGGCGCCGGTCTGACGACCCGGGTGCTGCCCCTGTGAGGGCCTCCCGGCAATGGCAATCCACCTGAGTGACCGGTCTGGCCAAAGGCCGCCGGCGAGGAGAACAAGATGAAAGCACAAGGGTTGGCCCTGGGCCTGGTTCTGCTGCTGACGGGCTGCGCCACCAATACCTCCGGCATGGCGCTCTATGGCGCGCCCGGGGCGGCGGCGGTGGCGGAGCAGCACCAGAACGTCGACGTCACCCTGACCGAGCTGAGCCGGCGCCAGCAGAACGGCCTGTTGCAGGTCAACGTGGCGGTGGCCAGCACCCAGCGCGGTGACAACACGCTGCAATATCTCTTCTACTGGTATGACGAGGCGGGGCAGGAGCTGGCCAGCGACGGCCGCGGCTGGACCCCCATCAAGCTGCACGGCTACCAGACCCGCACTCTGTCCGCCCTGGCGCCGAGTCCGGCCGCCCGGGGCTACCGGATTTACGTACGCGAAGTGATTGAGGAATCGAACTGATGAGAATGAACCATGCCCTGCTGATATTGACCGGCGCCCTGCTGCTCGGCGGCTGCTCCAGCACCACCGTCAGCTATGGCGATCCCACCGAGACAGAGACGGTGACGGTGGATTACGGCTCCTCCGACTTGCAGGCCATCGCCGACAAGATGGCGGACTCCCTGCTCGCCTCACCGGCGACCAGCGAAATCACCGCAGGGGGCCGCCCGGTGATGTTCATGGACTCCATCCGCAACAAGACCTCGGAGCACATCGACACCGAGGCCATCACCGACACCCTGCGCACCAAGCTGCTGCGCGCCGGCAAGTTCCGCTTCGTGGACATGAGCAAGGTGAGCGCGGTCAAGCAGCAGCTCGAGTACCAGCAGGGCAGCGGCATGGTGGATCCCGCCACCATGGTGCGCCTGGGCAAGCAGACCGGGGCCCGCTACATGGTCTATGGCAACCTCGCCAGCATCGTCAAGGACAACGGCAAGGTGAAGGACGTCTACTACCAGATGACCATGAACCTGATGGATCTGGAGAACGGCGAACTGCTGTGGGCCGATCAGAAAGAGATCCGCAAGCAGGCGAAGACCTCCACCTTTGGCTGGTGAGGACCCGCGCGGGCAGGGGGATCTGGCGGAGCTGGCGCTGCTCGCCAGCCTGCCAGCCCCCTGGAACCAGGGGCGCCTTGAGCCGCTGGCGAGGGGGCTGACCAACGGCAACTACCGGCTCAGCCTCCCCTCGGGAGAGTGCGCCTTCCTGCGCCGCGGCCACCCGGATCCGGTGCGCCTCGGCATCGATCGGGCCACCGAGTGGCGGCTCTATCAGGGGGCGGTGGGGCAGGGGCTGGCACTGCCCTGCCATCACGGCGATCCCGCCAGCGGCCTGATGCTGCTGGCGTGGTGCGACGAGCCGAACTGGGCCGAGCAGCCGCCCGCGCCCGAGGCGCAGCCCGCCCTGCTGGCCGGGGTGCTGGGGCGCCTGCACCGCCTGCCGGTGCCCAAGGTGGTGATGGCGGTGCGGGCCCACAGCGCCGGCTATCGCGCCCGTCTGGCCCGGGTGCCGGCCTGGCTGCCGGCGCTGGAGCGGGCCCTGCTCGCGAGCCGGGAGCCGGACGATTGCTGGCTCCCTTGCCATCACGATCTCAATCCGGCTAACTTGTTGGGACCTCGGCCCTGGGTCATCGACTGGGAGTACGGCGCCGCCGGTCATCCGGGCTTCGAGGTCGCCAGCATTCAGCGCACCCATGGCTGGAGCGAAGAGCAGCGGCGTCAGTTGGAGAGCTGCTATCTTGAAGGCATGGGAACGCATAAGCTGCTCAATGCCAAGGGATTTCAGGCCGATGCCTTCCTGCCCTGGGTCGATTACATCGGCCTGCTGTGGGCGCTGCTGATGGCCGAGCGGCAACCCGGGCCCGAGTATCAGGCCCTCATCGACACGAACCGCCAGCGCCTGGAATGAATCCGGCAACGGCATGACTGACGCTTGTTTTCAATGAATGGGAGGCATGCATGGTGACCACATTCTCATGGCGTCAACCTCGTAGCTGGAGCCTGCTGCTGCTCTGCCTGCTGCTGACGGGTTGCGCCACCCGGGTGATCTACTACTGGCTCGACTCGGCCATCGTCTGGCAACTGGACGACTACTTCTCCCTGAACCGCAGCCAGAAGACCCTGCTGGATCAGGAGGTGAAGGGGCTGATGGCCTGGCACCGGCAGCATGAGCTGCCCCTCTACGCCCGGGATCTCGATGCCCTGGCCAGGGCGGTGGCCAGCCCCATGACCCCGGCCCAGGTCACCCTGCACCTGGACAGAACCCAGGCGAGCCTGACCCGCACCCTGGAAAACGCCATTCCCCGCACGGTGCGCCTGGCCAAGACCCTGACCGACGACCAGGTGGCGCATTTCATGGCCGATCGGGTGAAGCGCCAGCAGGAGCGCCAGCACGATTTTGCTACCGAGTCGAAGGCCGAGATGATCAAGGGCTTTCGGGAGAAGATGAACGAGCGCCTGGTGTTCTGGATTGGCAAGGTGAAACCGGCCCAGGCGCCCCTCGTCAACCAGTGGGCCGAGTGGCAATACGAGATGATGGCCCCCTGGCTCGATTTCCAGGAGGCCTGGACCAAGGAGCTGGACCGGCTGATGAAGCAGCGCCAGAGTCCGAATTTCGGCCAGGAGCTGACCCGGCTGCTGCAGCAGGGGGACGGCCTGATGGACGGTCGCTTCACCGGCTATACGGACCAGTCACGCCAGCGCACCATCCAGTGGCTGAGCGATCTCAGCCAGTCCATGGATCTCTCCCAGCGGGCCCATCTCTATACCCTGCTCAAGGACTATGCCGAGGACTTCGAGGGCATGACCCGCAGCCGCTGAGGGCGAGGGACCAGAGCGCAAGGGCGGCGGGCCTTCGGGCCTGCCGCCCTTGTTCTTGTGGGGCAGGCTGTGGTAGCTTGCCCTTTCTATTGTGTGGGAATTAACTTTTTGAGCCTGACTGACAACGTGAAACTGGCGGCGATGACCCTGCTCATCACCCTCGCTCTGTTGTTCTCTACCCTCTCGGTGGAGGGGCTCAGGGTTCCCGCGTCCCAGCCCTCGGCCCAGCAGGCCCACTCGCTGGCGGAGGGGGCGACGCCTTCCGATGCAAGCCTGGCGGCCCACGGCGTCAGCGGCAGTGACGACGGCATCGTCAAGTTCGTCGGTTCCCACCAGAATCACCTGCTGCGACTCGAGCACTCCCTGAGTCGCGATCATCAGCCCGGCAGCGTGGTCTACGAGCTGGTGACGAGCTGGTCCCAGCAGGCCATCCTGCTGTTGCTGTGCGGCCTGCTGCTCTATGCCGCCCTGTCGTATCCCCGAACCAGTTTCCGCGACAGGTTTGCCACCCTTCACCAGCGGCGCTTGCAGCGCCGGCATCTGCAGTATCGCTTCGCCCAGAGCTTCCTCGCCTGATCCCGATGGGGTCAGCTTGCCACCTGTTGCCTCATCTTCTCTCTGTTGCTGTTCACCTTCAGTGAACGGCTAGGCTGTCTTGTTTCATTTTTTGCACGGTGCGACGTCGCGTCGCCCCCTGCCATCGCCTGACAGAGGCCGATTTCATGAGAAAAAAGAGTCATACCGTCCTGAACCGCATGAGCCTGTGGCAGTACGCCCTGCTGCTGCTGATGCTGGTCACCTTCGCGTTCTATTCCCTGCCCACCTTCTTCGGTGAGCAGCCCTCCCTCGGCCTGCACGGTCAGTCGCGCCTGAGCGACGCGCAGCGCACCCTGCTGGCCGACAACCGCATCGAGCCGCTCAAGCAGGTCGCCCAGGGCAATCGGATGGAGCTGGTGTTCGCCAGCCAGGGGGAGCAGCAACTGGCCAAGCAGTTGCTGGAGCAGCAGGGGCTGGACAGCGCCGCCCTCACCCTGGAGTTCTACTCCAATGCCCCGACCTGGATAAGCCGGCTCGGCGCAGACCCCATCAAGCTCGGGCTGGACTTGCGCGGCGGCTCCCAGCTGCTGATAGGGGTGGACGTGGATTTCGTCATCGACAACCAGACCAAGAACCTGGTGGATACCCTGCGCACCCGCTTTCGCGAGGCAAACCTGCGCGGTGCCAGCGTGATGCGCACCGCCCAGGGGAGCGTGGCCGTCACCCTGCCCGACGTGGCGGGGCAGGAGGCCTGGCTCGCCATCATCAAGGAGAGCGCCGGTACCCGCCAGGATCAGTGGACCCTGACTCGCTCCGGCAACGCGCTGACCCTGGTGCTGAGCGAATCTGAACGCACCCTGCTGGTGAACAACGCCGTGACCCAGAACCTGTCGATCCTGAAAAAAAGGATCAACGAGCTCGGCATCGTCGAGGCCTCGGTGGTGCGCCAGGGGCAGGACGGCATCCGCATCGAGCTGCCGGGGGTGCACAACCCCAGGCAGGCGAAAGAGGTGATCGGCGCCACCGCGTCCCTGGCCTTCTACGAGGCCAAGGCCGACAGCCGCTTCGTGATGGCGGATCGCAACGGCCAGTCGGTGGGACTGGCCCGCCAGCCGGTGCTGAGCGGCGAGCACATCGTCGATGCCCGCGCCAACATGGGGGAGATGGGGCAACCCCAGGTCAACATAGTGCTCGACACCCTGGGGGGGAGCAAGATGAACCAGTTCAGCCGCCAGCACGTGGGCAAGCCCATGGCCACCGTCTTCACCGAGTACAAGACCAATGCCGAGGGCAAGTTGCGCGCCCGCAGCGAGGTGATCAACGTCGCCACCATCCAAACCGCCCTTGGCAACCAGTTCCGCATCACCGGGATTGGCAGCCTGCCTGAGGCCCAGGAGCTCGCCATGCTGCTGCGGGCCGGTGCCCTCACCGCGCCGCTGAAGATCCTGGAGGAGCGCAGCATTGGCCCGACCCTGGGTCTGCAGAACATAGAGGCGGGTTTCACCGCCCTGGCGTTCGGCATGGCGGGCATGATGCTGTTCATGATGGCCTGGTATCGCAAGTTCGGCTGGGTCGCCATCACGGCGCTGGTTGCCAACCTCCTGATGCAGGTGGGGATGCTGGCAGTGCTGCCGGGGGCCGTGCTGACCCTGCCGGGGATCGCCGGTCTGGTGCTCACCGTGGGCATGGCGGTGGATACCCATGTGCTCATCTTCGAGCGGATCAAGGACAGGCTGCGGGAGGGGGGGACCCTTGCCAACGCCATCGACTTTGGCTATCGCTCGGCGTTTCGCACCATCTTCGATGCCAACATCACCACCCTCATCTGCGCCGTGGTGCTCTATGCCATCGGCTCCGGGCCGCTGCAGGGCTTTTCCATCACCCTGATCCTGGGGCTCATCTCCAGCATGGTGACCGGCATCTGGGGCACCCGCGCCATCATCAACCCCCTGTGGGGCAACAGCCGCGCCAAGCTGCTGAGGGTATGACCATGAACCGACTTCATCACCATGACGCCGCGCCCGTGAGCCTGCCTGGCCTGCGCACCGACCGCTTCCTGCCGGGAAGCCTGAACCACCTGACGTCGAGGGAAGAACAATGCTGAGAATGATCCTGGCCATGGGGCTGACCCGCTGGCGCTATATCGGGCTGTGGGCCTCCGTGCTTCTGACCCTGGCCTGCGTGGCCGTCCTTGCGGCAAAAGGGCTTGCCCTCGGGCTCGATTTCACCGGTGGCATCCTGCTGGAGTTTCGCATCCAGACCCTGAAGGAGGCACACGAGCTCAACGCCCCGCTGACGGCGCCCCTGGCGGGCGTCGTGGAGCTGCACGGCGCCGGTGTGCCCGGCGAGTGGCTCATCAAGCTGCCCCCCCACGCGCTGCCCTGGGCGGCGGAGGATCTGGCGGCCATGCTGGGGCAGCAGCTCGCCCTGCCGGTGGAGCTCTTGCGCACCACCATAGTTGGGCCCCAGGTGGGCGCGGAGCTGTTCCAGCAGGGGATGCTGGCGGTGCTGGTGGCCTCCTTGGCCATCTCCGCCTACCTGGCGGTGCGCTTCGAGTGGCGGCAGGCCATCGGCATCCTGGTGTCCGTACTGCACGACGGCCTGGTGGCGATCGGACTTCTCGCGCTCTTTGACATCGAGTTCGATCTCAACGTCATCGCCGGCCTGATGGCGGTGATAGGCTACTCCCTCAACGACAGCATCGTCATCTCGGACCGGCTGCGGGACTTGCTGGGCTCGCGCACCCGCATGGGGATCCACGAGTGCTCGGACGTGGCCATCAAGGCCACCTTCAGCCGCACCATGATCACCTCGGGCACCACCCTCTTCACCGTGGGGGCCCTGCTCCTGTTCGGCGGGGACGCCCTCTACGGCTTCTCCTTCACCCTGTTCGCCGGCATCCTGGTGGGGACCCTCTCCTCCATCACGGTGGCCTCCACGGTGCAGGAGCTGCTGGGACTCTCCCCCCAGGCCTACCAGAAACAGGAAGAGGAGCTGGCAGAGGCGGCATGACCGCAGGCCAAGCCATGAGAAACGGGCCCTAAGGCCCGTTTTTTTATGCGCGTCTGGCCGCGCGGCTCAGAAGCCGGAGCCCGGCTGGCGCAGAAATTCCACCTCCTCCGGGGTGCTCTCGCGCCCCAGGATGGCGTTGCGGTGGGGGAAGCGGCCAAAGCGCTGGATGATGACCTGATGGCGGCGGGCGAAGTCGGCGAACCCCTCGAAGGTCTCCCGGGCCGGGCCCTGTGCCTGCTCGGCGGCCAGCGCCTCGAACAGGGCCACGCTTCTGGCCTGCTGTTCCCGGGACTCCGCGTGCTCGAGGGGCAGATAGAAGAAGACCCGGGCCAGCGGCGAGAGCCCCCTGTCCGCCCCGAACGACAGCCCCTTGAGGCACAGAGCCCGCGCCTTGTCGTCCTGGGCGAAGGCGGCGGGGGTGCCGCGATGGAGGTTTCGCGGCAACTGGTCGAGCAGCAGGATGAGCCCCAGGCGGCCCGCGGGGTGATCCGCCCAACCGGCGAGCTCGCCCGCCGCGGCGCTGGCCGCCAGCTCGCCGAAGCGCCGGGCCAGCAGGGCGTCGGTCTCGCTGCTCTTGCCCCACCAGAGGGGGGCCTGGCGCGCCGCACGGCGGGCGTCATCGGCATCGTCACCAAACCAGAAATCGATCAGAGGTTGCCAGGGTTGCATGGAAAACTCCTCGGGCCCGGGGCCTTGAAGTGAACATGGGGCAGGGGAACCCTGCCATGGGGGGCTGCCGACATGGTGGCTTCCCGTTACACTGTGCCATCTTTTCCCGAAATAGGGATCCCCCTTCGGCCGGAACCCTTGCCGGTCCTGCCGGGCGACATTGCCAGCGTGCCGGGCGACGTGGCGCTGATGACCAAGGTCGTGGCCAACAAGGGCGCGGTGTGCTTCGGGAAGCTCTCTTCCACTGACATAAGGATTCTCTGATATGGCCGGAACCAGTTTGTTGGCCCTGCTCGACGATATTGCCAGCGTGCTCGATGACGTGGCGCTGATGACCAAGATGGCGGCGAAGAAGACCGCCGGGGTGCTGGGGGACGATCTCGCCCTCAACGCGGAGCAGGTCTCCGGGGTGCGGGCCGAGCGGGAGCTGCCCGTGGTGTGGGCGGTGGCCAAGGGGTCGTTTCGCAACAAGCTCATCCTGGTGCCTGCGGCCATCGCCATCAGCGCCCTGGTGCCCTGGCTCATCACCCCGCTGCTGATGCTGGGGGGCGCCTACCTCTGTTTCGAGGGGGCCGAGAAGCTGGCGCACAAGTTCCTGCCCCACGAGGCCGGGGAGGAGTCCCAGGCCGCCCCCATTCCCGATGATCTGGTCGCGTTTGAACAGCAGAAGATCAAGGGGGCCATCCGCACCGACTTCATCCTCTCCGCCGAGATCATCGTCATCGCCCTTGGTACCGTACAGGGGTCGAGCCTGGGGCTGCAGATCGCCGTGGTGGCGGGCATCGCCCTGCTGATGACCATAGGCGTCTACGGCCTGGTGGGGCTCATCGTCAAGCTGGACGACATCGGCCTGCACCTGCTGCAGGCCCCCGATGCCAGTGCCCTGCGCCGCGCCCTGGGGCGAGGCCTGCTGGTCACGGCGCCGCTCCTGATGCACCTGCTGGCCCTGGTCGGCACCATCGCCATGTTCATGGTCGGCGGCGGCATCCTGGTCCACGGCTGGCCCTTCGTCCACCACCTGATCGAGGGGGCCGCAGCGGCTGTCGCCTCCCTGCCCGGCATGGGGACGGCCCTCGCCCTGGTGATGCCGACCCTGCTGAACGCCTTGGTGGGGGTGCTGGCGGGCCTGCTGCTGGTGCTGGCCATGACCCTGGTGAGCAAGCTCAAACCCGCCAAGTAAGGCGTTGCTGTGCGGGGCGGCCGACAGGGGCCGTCGCACCGCGCCTTCCCCGTGATTCCGGTTGCCTCGAATGGGGGCTAGGCAAGTGCCTGGCCCCCTTCGTACTATCCGGGCTGTCACCCGCCCGCAGAGGCGGGGCCCCGATATGGACGCAAACAGACAAGGACAACCATGAAACCACCCGTTTGGCAGGATGCTCACATCTATGCCGCCCCCGACGATACGGCCATCGACGCCGCTTTCTCGCAGGCCGCCCGCGCCCTCACCGGGCTCGACGCCCTGCTGGCGGACCTGCCGGATCCCGCTCACCCCATCCCTGACCCCAACGCCCTGCGCCACCTGCTGCGGGCCATCCGCCGCCAGGCCAACGGGGTGAAGACCCTGGCCTGGAACAGCCAGACCTATGGCTACAACCGCCTCAGCCGGGACGGGCGCGACGAGGCCGCCAGGGTGCTGCTCTCCCGGGGCCAGCAGCTGCAGGCGACCCTGGCCCAGCGCTGCAAGCCGGTGGCCCTGTTCTGGGTGCGTGCCCCCGAGGCGCTGGTACGCACCCTGCTGCAGGATCCCGAGCTCTTCGAGCTGGCCTACTTCATCCATCACGACAGGGTGCAGCAGGATCAGTGGCTGTCGCTCGAGAGCGAGCAGCTCATCGAGGGGCTGGCGGTGGACGGCCTGCAGGGGTGGGGGGATCTCTACGACAACCTGGTGGGCCGGCTGATGCCGGTGGTGGAGGGGGTTCCCATGGGGCTGGCCCAGGCGGACAACCTGCTCGCCCACCCGGACAGGGCACGCCGCGCCGCCGCCTGGCACGCCATCCAGACCGCCTGGGCCGCGGAGCAGGAGACGGTGGCCGCCATCCTCAACGCCATCAACGGCTGGCGCAACGAGATCGTCCGTCAGCGCGGCAGGGGAGGCAGGCTGGATGCCCTGGCGGTCTCCTGCCATCAGGAGCACCTCACGGGCGCCACCCTGGAGACCCTGATGGCGGCGGCCGACGAGCACAAGGCGCTGGGGCGCCGCGCCCTGCGGGCCATGGCCTGTGCCCTGCAGATCACCGATTTTGCCCCCTGGGATCTCTATGCCCCGGCCCCGCTCGCCGTGCAAGGCAGGATGAGCTTCGAGCAGGCGCTGGCTCTGGTGGTGGAGGCCTTTGCGGCCTTCGATCCCGAGATGGGGGCCTTCGCCCGCATGATGGCGGATCGGGGCTGGATAGATGCCGCTCCGAGCGACCACAGACGCAGCGGTGCCTACAGCACCGAGTATGCCGACCCGCCGGAGCCGCGTGTCTTCCTCACCTTCGAGGGGACCATGGACAACGTCATCACCCTGGCCCACGAGCTTGGCCACGCCTGGCACAGCTGGCTCTTGCGAGACCTGCCCCTGGAGCAGCGCGACTACCCCAGGACGCTGGCGGAGACCGCCTCCCTCTTTGCCGAGACCCTGGTGCGCGATGCCCTGCTGGCCGCCACCGACAAGGTGGAGCAGCGCCGGGCCATCGCCTGGCTGGACGGGGAGCGGGCTGCGAGCCTGCTGCTCGACATCCCAGCCCGGTTCACCTTCGAGCGGGCCCTGGTGGCGGCGCGGGAGCAGGGGTATGTGGGGGCGGGCCAGTTGCGGGAGATGATGAAATCGGCGCAGCAGCAGTGGTATGGTGACGCCCTCAGCCAGTATGACGAGCTGTTCTGGGCCAGCAAGGGCCATTTCTCCATCGCCGAGTCCGGGTTCTACAACTACCCCTATCTGTTTGGCTATCTCTTCAGCCTGGGGCTCTATGCCCAGCAGGCGCGGGCCGGGCGGGCGTTTGTCCCCGCCTATCGCGCCCTGCTGCAAGATACCGGCCGCATGAGCGCCGAGGCGCTGGTGGAGAAGCACCTGGGGGTCGACATCCGTGCGCCCGTGTTCTGGCAGGAGAGCCTGCGTTATGTGGAAGAGGCGGTGGAGCGCCTCGAGCGGCTGGTGTGAGGCCAGCCCGCGAAGTTCGTGGCCCTCGGGTCACCCCGGTTTCACGACGGGCCTGGCCCGTCCCTGACGATGAGCGTTCGATGCAACAACGAGTCTACCCACAGCAGTGGCAAAATGAGCATATCTACCCCTCCCTCGACAGCAGCGTGCTGGAGGCGGACATGAGCCTGGCCCGCGCCAGCCTGGCGGAGCTTGGCGGCTTTATCGAGGGGCTGGCGCAGGCGCAAACCAGCCTGCCGGCCCTGCAGGACTTCCTGCGGGAAGTGCGCCTGCGGGCCCGGCGCATTCGCGACATCGGCTGGAACATCGCCGTGCTGGCGGCCTGCAAGGGGAGCCAGGATGCCCGGGACGGGCTGGCCAAGCAGCAGGCCTCCCGCGCCCGCGCCCTCAACGCCGATCTGTTCAAGACGCTTGCCCCCATCGACGATCTGATGCTGGCGCTACCTGCGCCCGAGTTTGAGCAGCTGATGGCCGATCCCCTGCTGGGGGAGGAGGCGTACCGGCTGCGCCATGAGCGCCGATTGCAGGATCAGCGCCTGCCGGTGGAGGCGGAGCAACTGGTCATCGGCCTGGGCACCGACGGCCTGCACGCCTGGGGCAACCTCTACAACGATCTGGTGGGCAAGATCCGGTTGGTGATCGACGGCCGCGAGATGGGGCTGGCAGAGGCGAGCAACCTGCTCTCCAGCCCGGATCGGGCCCTGCGCAAAGAGGCCTTCGATGCCATCAGCGCCGGTTGGGAGGGGGAGCAGGAGACGGTGGCCGCCATCCTCAACGCCCTCAACGGCTGGCGCCTGGAGCTCTCGCGCCAGCGCGGCAAGGTTCGGACCCTCGATGCCCTGGATCTCTCCTGCCACCAGAGCCATATCGAGCGGGCGACCCTGGATACCCTGATGGAGGAGACCTGGCAGGCCCGCCACCTGGGCCAGCGGGCCCTGGGGTTGATGGCCGGGCGCCTCGGCCTCGAGGTGCTGGGGCCCGAGGATCTGTTTGCGCCGCCCCCCGCCGCCAGCCGCCGGGAGATCCCCTTCGAGGAGGCGATCGGGATCATCGCCGAGGCCTTCGCCCGCTTCGACCCCGAGATGGGTGACTTTGCCCGCATGATGGCCGAGCGCGGCTGGATCGATGCCGCCCCCACCCCGAACCGGCGCACCGGTGCCTATTGCACCAAGTTTGCCGAGCCGGTGGAGCCGCGGGTCTTCATCACCTATGCGGGCACCATGGACAACGTCATCACGCTGGCCCACGAGCTGGGGCACGCCTGGCACAACTGGCTCATCCGAGACTTGCCCATGAGCCAGCGCAGCTACCCCATGACGCTCGCCGAGACCGCCTCCATCTTCGCCGAGACCCTGGTGCGCAGCGCCCTGTTCGAGCAGGCGCAGAGCCCCGAGGAGCGCCTTGCCATCGCCTGGGCGGAGGCCGACGGCGCCGCCACCTTCCTGGTCAACATCCCGGCCCGCTTCGACTTCGAGCGCGCCCTGGTGGCCGAACGCGAGTCGGGCTATGTCTCGCCGGCGCGGCTCAAGGCGCTGACCGACGAGGCCTGGGGGCGCTGGTATGAAAAGAGCCTCAGCCGCTATCACCCTATGTTCTGGGCCGCCAAGGCGCACTTCTCCATCGCGGGCTTCGGCTTTTACAACTACCCCTATCTCTTTGGCTATCTGTTCAGCCTCGGGGTCTATCAGCAGCTGATGGGTCGCCAGGCGGCGGGGGAGGAGAACGTGGCCGGGGCCTATCGCGCCCTGCTGCGGGACACCGGCCGCATGAGCGCCGAGGCGCTGGTGGAGAAACACCTGGGGCAGGACATTCGCCAGAGCGCCTTCTGGCAGGGGAGCCTGGCCCTGGTGGAAGCGGCGGTGGAGCGCTTCGCCCAAAGCGGCGGCTGAGTCACGACAGACCCGGTTCCCGCCATGTTCCTTGCAGGGGCATGGCGGGGCAAAGGGTTCTGCCCCGCGGTTTTCCGGCCCGGACGGGCGTGATCCAAAGCAAGAAAGTCAGATGTTTTGGTGGCGCAAGGCCCTGTCGCTGGGGTAGTTTCGATAGAACCGACACAGTTTTTGAGGTCTTGTCCATGATCATCTATCTGCATGGCTTCGATGCCACCAGCCCCGGCAATCATGAAAAAGTGCTGCAGTTGCAGTTTATCGATGATGATGTGCGCTTCGTGCACTACAGCACGGTTCATCCCCGCCACGACATGAGCCACCTGCTCAAGGAAGTGAAGAAACAGCTCGACATGAGCACGGACCCCAAGCCCCTCATCTGCGGCGTGGGGCTTGGCGGCTACTGGAGCGAGCGGATCGGGTTTCTGTGCGGTATCAAGCAGGTGATCTTCAACCCCAACCTGCACCCGGAAGAGAACATGCAGGGCAAGATCGACAGGCCGGAGGAGTACGAGGACATCGGCACCAAGTGTGTAACCGAATTTCGTAATAAAAATTCAGGAAACTGCCTGTGCATCCTTTCCGTCCGGGATGAAATCCGCGATAATCGGGACACTGAACGTGAATTGAAGAACTATTACGACATCGTATGGGATGAGCGCGAGACCCATAAGTTCAAGAACATCTCGCACCATCTGCAACGGATGAAGGCCTTCAAAGAAGCCTGAGCCATCACGTCAACCGATTTCGTTTTAGGGAGCCAATGGCTCCCTTTCGTTTTGAGGAACCAAGGAAAATCATCATGATGAATATTGTCGTTGTAGGCGGTGGCGCCGGCGGTCTCGAGCTTGCGACCAGCCTGGGTCGCAAGCTGGGCAAGAAGAACAAGGCCAAGGTCACCCTGGTGGATCGCAACCGCACCCACCTGTGGAAACCCCTGCTGCACGAAGTAGCCACCGGCTCCATGGATGCGGGCATCGACGCCCTGAGCTACCAGTCCCACGCCAAGAACCACGGCTTCGAATTCCAGCTCGGCAGCCTGACCGACATCAAGCGCGACGAGAAGCGCATCGTGCTGGCCCCCATCCACGACGACAGTGGCGCCCTGGTGGTCAACGAGCGGGAAGTCCCTTACGACATCCTGGTGATGGCCATCGGCTCCGTCTCCAACGACTTCAACACCAAGGGCATCAAGGATCACTGCATCTTCCTGGACAGCCCCTCCCAGGCGCACCGCTTCTACAACAGCATGATGAACCGCTTCCTGCAGTTCGCCACCGAATACCAGCCCGGTGACAAGGTGAAGATCGCCATCGTCGGCGGCGGCGCCACCGGCGTCGAACTCTCCGCCGAGCTCTACAACGCGGTGGAGCAGCTCTACGCCTACGGCTTCAAGAATCTCACCACCGACAGCCTCAAGGTGACCCTGGTGGAAGCGGGCCCCCGCATCCTGCCGGCCCTGCCGGAGCGCATCAGCGGCTCCGCCCACCAGGAGCTGGTGAAACTGGGCGTGGACGTGCGCACTGCCACCATGATCACCGAAGCGACCGCCGAGGGTCTGCACACCAAGGATGGGGAGCTGATTGAAGCAGACCTCATGGTGTGGGCCGCGGGCATCAAGGCGCCGGACTTCATGAAGGAGATCGCGGGCCTCGAGACCAACCGCATCAACCAGCTGGTGGTCCACGAGACCCTGCAGACCACCCGCGACGAGAACATCTTCGTCATCGGCGACTGCGCCGCCTGCCCGCAGCCGGACGGCAAGTTCGTGCCGCCGCGCGCCCAGTCCGCCCACCAGATGGCGACCCAGGCGTTCAAGAACATCCTGGCCAAGATGAACGGCGGCGAGATGAAGCCCTACCGCTACCACGATCACGGCTCCCTGGTCTCCTTGAGCCGCTTCTCCACCGTGGGCAGCCTGATGGGCAACCTGATGCGTGGCTCCATGATGGTGGAGGGCTACATCGCCCGCATCGTCTACATCTCCCTGTACCGGATGCACCAGGTGGCCCTGCACGGCTACATCAAGACCGGCCTCATCATGCTGGTGGGCCGCATCAACCGGGTGCTGCGCCCGAGCATGAAGCTGCACTGAGCGGTATTGGTCGACACTCAGATCAGAAGGAGAGGCCAGGGCCTCTCCTTTTTTATGGCCGAAGCGGTGCGGCAGATCCCGAAGTGGCGCGGCAGGGGGATGTCCCTTGGCGACGGTTTGGGGTAGTCTGAAACCCGTTTTCATCCCAAGGAGCGCAAGATGATCCTCTCAACCACCCCCACCCTGGAGGGCAAGCCCATTCGTGAGTACCGCGGCATCGTCGTGGGCGAAGCCATCCTCGGCGCCAACATCTTCAAGGATCTGTTCGCCGGCATCCGCGACATCATCGGCGGTCGCTCCGGCGCCTATGAAAAGGAGCTGGCCCGGGCCCGGGAGATCGCCTTCGAGGAGCTCAGGGAGCGTGCCGCCGCCCTGGGGGCCAACGCCGTGGTCGGCATCGACATCGACTACGAGGTGGTGGGCCAGAACGGCAGCATGCTGATGGTCAGCATCAGCGGCACCGCCGTGGTGGTGTGAGCCCGCTTTCACCCCTTGCCAGCCAGCGCCCCGAGCCGATCCTGAGATCGGCTTTTTTGCGGGCGCGACGCCCTGATGGTATGAGGCGATGGTCCCTTCTCCCCTTGCGGGAGAAGGGTTAGGGCAAGGCATCGGCCCGGAAGCTGGCGCGGATCTGCGGCACCAGGGGGGAGGGGTCGAAGCCCTTCTCCTCCCCGAGCACAGGGTGCAGCAGGGGCTTGTCCTCTATGGGGGTGAAGTCCCCCGCCAGCAGCGCTCGGGTGGCCTGACCCATCTGGTAGAGCTGGCGCACCGGGGCGAACTGGCGGGCGAGATCGAGCCCCTCATCGGCGCGGGTGAAGGCCATCATGGGGATCTGGTAGGGGGCATCCCGGGGCGGCTTGGCGCCGTGGATGCCCTTGCCCGCCGACATCAGGAAGGGTTGGTGATCCCCGAAGGCTACCACCAGGTAGCGCTTGCCGGAGCGATCGAGTGTCTTGAGCAGCCGCTCCAGGGAGGCCATGGCATCCACCACCCCGGTGTAGTAGGTGTTGAGCAGCTGCCGCTCCGCCGGGCTCTGATCCGGGCAGGCCCGATCGATCTGCTGGGCCCGATAGCGATCCCCGTCGAAGGGGCCGTGCCCCTGCATGGTGACCGCGTAGGCGAAGAGGGGCCCGTCGTCCTGCGCCGTGCGTCTCAGCAGGTGATCAATGAGGGCATCGTCCGAGATATAGAGCCCCTTGTGCTCCAGGCTGGTGAAGCGGGTGTCGAACCAGCGCTCCTCGTAGCCGAGCGCCGGGATCGCCTTGGCACGGCCCCAGAACTTCTCCACATAGGGGTGGGCGAACAGGGTCTGGTAGCCGCTCTGCTTCGCGCTCTGGGCCAGCCCAGGCACCTGGTTTGACAGGTAGTAGTAGGGCACCACCCCCTGCTTGAGCAGGCCCGCCGGCAGCCCGGTGTTCATCTCGAACTCCGCCAGCACCGTCATGCCCCCCGTGGTGGGGGAGTGGATGGTCTTGTGCCACTGCGCCACCCCGGCGGGCAGGTTCAGGGTGGGGGCGGGGGCGCAGATCTTGCCCTGCCAGTCGAGCCAGAGCGACTCGTATTGCAGCACTATCACCAGATCGAAGCGCGGTGGCTGGCCCAGGGCCGGCTGGCTGAGTTCGGGAGTGCGCTCGTTGATCTGCAGGGGGTAGCGAAAGACGTTGCCGCTTTGCAGCATCTCGTCCACCAGGTTGAACAGGTAGAGGCCGGGACCGGCACGGATGATGTCCCTGTGGTAGTTCACCGCCCTGTCGACGTAGCGGATGTTGGCCCCGAGCAGCTTGTTGCCGGTCTGGGTGGCGAACACGCACAGGGCGAAGAAGGCGGCGGTGGCGGCGGCCGTGCGCAGGATCCAGCGGGACAGGGCGAAGCGCCAGCACAGGTACAGCAGGCCCAGCACGGCCAGCACCGGCAGCACCGGGTGTTGATCCAGCAGGATGTGGAGCAGGGCCAGCAGGTTGCCGAGATCGTCCCCCCCGAGCGGCACCCCGTAGATGGCGATCTTCATGAAGTTCGCCAGCAGGCCTATGCCTGAGAGGGCGGTAAAGACCAGCCCCATGTAGAGGTTGAAGCCCGCCAGGGCGCACAGGCTCCAGCCCAGCACCATGCTGCCCCAGGCGAGATAGTAGTGTTCAGGCCGAAAGCCGGACCAGAACAGAAACTCCCCCAGCTTGAACACCACGAAGCCGTGCAGCAGCACGAAGGTGAGGTTGCCGAGCAGCAGGCTGCCGAGGATCCGCGAGCGGTAGCTGCGGCGCAGCCGCGGCATCAACACCCTGAGCATGGCGGCGCTCATCAGCAGCACCAGCAGCAGGCTGGTCATCAGATAGGTCAGGTTGAAGCCGCGCTCCGGCAGGGTCTGCAGGATCTGGCTGTACTCCCCGCTCTGCGGCCGATCTTTCAGCAAGAGGCCGATGCGCAGCTGATAGCGGCTGTCCAGGGCATCATCCGGCGCCCGCAGCGCACTGTTGAGATCCAGGGTGCAGCGCTCCTGGCGGCACTTCTGGCGTTTCTCTGCCGCCTGGCTCAGCTGATCGATGCGAACACCCCTGTCGTTGAGCAGCTCCACTCGCACCTTGTCCCCCTCCTGCAGCGGCTTCAACAGTTGCCACTGGCTGCGTACCACCAGATAGAGGCCACGGCTGTCGCTCTTGTAGAGCAGGCTGTAGCGGGAGAGGGTGGCGATGGGCTGATCCGCGGGCCCCAGGATCAGCGGTTGCACCCGCCCGAGCCAACCGACGGGGTTGAGCAGCGGCAGGGCCAGGGTCAGCAGCAGCAGGGCGGTCAGTCCCCCAAGCAGCCATCCGGCCAGGGGCCGGGACGGGGAAGGGGAGTGACCGGAGACGGGGGCATTCATAGGGGCTCATCCTTGGAGCGGGCACGGCAGCAACGCTGCATCTATTTTGACCAGATGGTGAGGGGCTTGTTCCTCGATGTCAATTCAATGACAAGGGGATGAATATTTCGTGACGACCGTGACTTGCAAAATGTGATCCCGATCCGCCAGGGGGGCTCATTCTGTGATGAAAGCGTCATCATGGGGCTTTACCGCTGGTCTGCCGCCGTACCGCTGTTTAGTCTCAGAACAACGGTTGGAGGTACATGTATGAATCCCAAGGTTGCGGCGCGTCAGGCCAGGTTGCTCCAGATGCTGGAGAACAAAGAAGAGATCCGGATCGGGCGGGAGCGGGACTGTCCCTTGCCGCTGGCCCAGCTCATCGGGCTGACCGAGGATCACCCGGCGGTGATCAGGGCCTATGGCCACGGACTCACCGCCGAGGTGTTTCATCTCAAGGTGGAGGGTCATCACTGGTGCCTGAAACGGTGCCGGCAGGACTCCCTGGTGGCCAATGTGGACGGCAAGACCGCCTTTCTCACCGAACTGGAGCGCCGCCGGGAGATAGAGTCCCTGCGGGAATTGCACCCCACCATCCTCTCCAACGTGGTCTGTACCAGCTTCGGCTCAGCCCGGGCCGGGGTGCTGGTCTCCCCCTGGCTGCGGGGCGAGCCGGTGCGCGAGCTCTGCAAGCGCAACCTGGCGCAGATGCTGGCGGTGGAGGCCGAGCTGGCACGCTGGGGCTGGTTTGACTGGGATCCGAGCCCGGGCAACCTGCTCGATGACGGCCAGCAGATCTCGGTGTTCGACTTTGGCTACATGTGGCCCTTCGATCCCCTGTACGAATTCAACTCCAACGGCCTCACCGACCCCGGCTTCCACGTGCCGGAGCGGCTCGAGACCCGCACCCTCTCCGGGCTCTGGCTGGATGTGGCCGACCCCCTGCCGCTGTTTCGCCACTGGCGCGAGCTCTGCCTCGCCTGGGCGAAGGGGGAGCTGCAATACCTGTCGCGGGAGGGGGCGAGCGCCCCCGTGCTGGCCCGCATGCAGGGGCTGGTGGGGGAGTGGAGTGCGGCGCTGGCAAGCGACGAGGCGCTGGCGGCCAACTGGTGGCGCGACATGTACCGCAGCCACCGGCTCGACATCCAGGACGATCTCAGCGGCAAGAGCTGCGGCCCGCTCACCCTGCGCCGCCTCGACTGGCTGGAGCTGGCGGTGCGGGATCACTTCCCGGCGCTTGCCGAGAACCTGGAGCACGATGAGGCCGGGCTCGGTCAGGCCGGTCTGTTGCAGCGGCTGGGGGGGCTGCGCGAGCAGATCCGCGCCAACCTGCTGCCGCCCGCGCGATCCTAGGGCATACCTGCACGACAAGAGGGGCGCCGCGGCGCCCCTCTTTGTTGTCGATCTCGTGGTGGCTCCAGAGAGGGAGGATGGATGTCCCTCAAGCCCCTGCTCCCGCGAGGGAAGCAGGGGGGCCCGCCAGGTTTGTCCAGGCCAGGAGAAGAGCGTTGCTCAGTCGAGCAGCTCCCGGTGCAGGCAGTTGACGATGTGGCCCGCCTCGTCCTCTTTCACCAGGAAGCAGAGGTTGTGGGCGCTGGCGCCGTAGCAGATCATCCGGATGTTGTGCTCGCGGATGGCGTCGAACACCTGGCTGCCCACTCCGGCCGCCTCGCTCATGCGGTTGCCGATGAGGGCCACCAGGGCGAAGCCGGTCTCCACCTCCACCTTGCACAGCTGGCCGAGCTCCGCCAGCACCTTGTCATTGAGGATGGGTTCGCCGTTGCTCTGGCTGCCGGTGTGATCCAGGGTCAGCGACACGCTCACCTCGGAGGTGGTGATGAGATCCACCGAGATGCGGTGGCGGGCCAGAATGCCGAACACCTCGGCCAGGAAGCCGTAGGCGTGGAACATGTTGAGGCTGTGCAGAGTGACCAGCACCTGGTTGCGGCGCAGGGCCACGGCCCGGAACAGGGGATTGGTGCTGGTGCTGGCGCGGATCCAGGTGCCGCCGGCGGCCGGATCCCTGGCGGAGCCCACGAACACCGGGATGTCCTGGCGCAGGGCCGGTTGCAGGGTGGCCGGGTGCAGCACCTTGGCGCCGAAGGTGGCCATCTCCGCCGCCTCCACGAAGCTGATCTCGGGGATGGGGCGGGCCCGGGTGACCAGGCGCGGATCCGTGGTGTAGATGCCGGGGACGTCGGTCCAGATCTCTATGCTGCCTGCGTCCAGCGCCTCGGCGAGCAGGGCCGCGCTGTAGTCGGAGCCGCCGCGGCCGAGGGTGGTGGTACGGCCGTCGCCATCGGCACCGATGAAGCCCTGGGTGATGACGAGGCTGTCACCCAGCAGGGGGCCCAGCGTGGCTTGGCAGAGCGCGCGGGTCGCCGCGAGATCCACGGTGGCCTTGCCAAAGCGGCTGTCGGTGCGCAGCAGCTGGCGCGCATCCTGCCACTGGGCCTTGACGCCGCGCTGGTGCAGCAGCTCGGTGAAGAGGCGGGTGGACATCAGCTCGCCGCAGGCGATGAGCCTGTCCGCAAGCTCGGCGTCGGTGTGCTGGCAGGCCTGGCGCGCCATGGTGCGAATGTCGCCGAGCTGGGCGTGAATGAGGGCGCTCACGTCGCTCGGGTTGCCGAGCGCGGTCAGGATGGCCTGCTGGATCCCGGTCAGCTTGTCGAGCAGGGCGTCCTGCCCGGCTTCGTCCAGTTCGCCCTGGGCCAGGCTCACCAGCAGGTTGGTGACGCCGGCGCTGGCGCTCAGCACCACCACCCGGGTCGCCGGATTGGCCAGCACCACGTCGGCGCAGTGGTTCATGGCCGCGGCATCGGCGACGCTGGTTCCGCCAAACTTGGCGACGTTGATGAGGTTCATTGCATACTCCTGTCTCAAGGTGAAAATCCGGTTTCATCGGGCAAAAGAGAGGAGGAGGCAAAAAATGGCAGGAAAACGTGAGGATCCCGGCCAGAAGCACTCCACCCGTGGTGCCCATCCCGCAAGGATCCTGCTGGATGCCTGTGGGATGCACACGACCGATGACAACCCGGGGGATTCAGCCCCCGCAGCCGACGTGGCGGTGTCCAGTCACTCGCCTCGTCTCGGCGCTGCTCCCCCTGACCCAAGTTCACCGGATTCTGGTGTCCTCCCTTGGGCTGCCTGGGCAGCGCTCCTCTTCTGGTGCCACCCTGGGGTGGCGTACATGTACAAATACCCTGCACTGGATTGCACTGTCAATCGAGTTTGTAAAAAAGTACACAATTGACGGCAACCAGACACAAGATCAACAAGTTACGAAATGGTCTTGGACAAAACCTTGGAGCGGCGCTGCCAGTTGTAGAGGCGCTGGCGCGCCACCGGCAGATTCTCCACCTCCAGGGGATCGAAGCCCCGCTCCCGGAACCAGTGGATGGAGCGGGTAGTGAGCACGAACAGGCGGCGGATGCCGAGCCGCTTGGCCCGCTCGGCCACCTTGGCGATCAGGGTGTCGCCCCGGTTGGAGTTGCGGTACTCCGGGTGAATGGCGACGCAGGCCATCTCGGCCATCGCCTCCTCCATAAAGCAGTAGAGGGCGGCGCAGCCGATGATGAGGCCGTCGCGCTCTATGATGGTGAACTTGTCTATCTCCATCTCCAGCTGCTCCCGGGAGCGGCGCACCAGTATGCCTTCCTCCTCCAGGGGGCGGATGAGATCCAGGATGCCGCCGATGTCCTCTATGGTGGCGGCCCGCGCCCGCTCGGCGCTTTCGCGCACTATCTGGGTGCCTAGGCCCTCGCGGCTGAACAGCTCCTGCAGCATGGCGCCGTCATCCTGATAGCTCACCAGGTGGGAGCGGGGCACGCCACCCCGGCAGGAGGCGATGGCCGCGCGCAGGTAGCGGGCGGTGCCGGACATCTCTTCCCCCGCCTGCTCCAGCTCCGCCAGCAGCTCCTCGGCCTGCTCGGGGAAGAGCTCGGAGATGGCCTCTCCGTGTCTGTCCATGACCCCCTGGGTGCTGCTGAAGCAGATGAGCTTGTCCGCTTTCAGATCCACCGCCACCCGGCGGGCTACCTCTTCCGAGCTCAGGTTGAAGCTCTCGCCGGTGACCGAGCAGCCGATGGGGGAGATGAGCACCAGGCCATGCTGATCCAGCTGGCGGGTGATCCCCTCCACGTCGATGCGCCGTACCCGGCCGCTGTGGCAAAAATCGATGCCGTCGTCGACCCCCAGCGGTTGGGCGGTGACGAAGTTGCCGCTCACCACGCTGATGCGCGCCCCCTGCATGGGGGTGTTGGCCAGCCCCATGGAGAGCTGGGCCGTGATGTCGTATTGCAGACCGCCGCACACCTGCTTGATGATGGCGAAGCTCTGATCGTCGGTGACCCGGACCCGCCTGTGGTACTGGGCCTGGATGCCGGCGCGGGCCAGGGCCTCGTCATTTTGCGGCCGCGAGCCAAACACCAGCACCAGGCGAATGCCGAGGGTCTGCAGCAGGGCGATGTCGCTGACGATGTTGGCAAAGTTGGGGTGGCAGATGGCTTCCCCGCCGATCATCAGGACGAAGGTGGCACCCCGATGCACGTTGACATAGGGGGTGGACTGCCGAAAGGCATGGACCAGGCTGGGTTCGCGTTCACGCACGTGTTTCATTCCATAAAAAAGCAGCAATTTGCTCAATATATGAAAATTAATTCACAAATCAAGACTAAATATTGAATTGGTGTTTTTTTGCCGTGATTTTGACCAGGGGGAGGGAGAGGGGCCGCGAGGCGCACCGGAGGGCGGCCCCCGCCGCGGGAGGCCGCCCTCGGTTGATCCGGGCTAGGAACCTGTTATCTTCGGTGTTCCTTTTCGTCAGCCGCATCGCGCGGGGTTTTATACAAGGACAGGGCATATGGAGCAGATTATTTCACCGGCAGAGGCCCTGCCGGGACGGCGGGAAGCGCTGGAGATTGGCCAGCAGCACGCGGTAAACGGTCATCCGACCCAGGGGCCCTGGCCCGAGGGGATGGAGCTGGCCTGGTTTGGCATGGGGTGTTTCTGGGGCGTCGAGCGGCTGTTCTGGCAGCAGCCCGGGGTCTATTCCACCGCCGCCGGTTATCAGGGGGGTCTGACCCCCAACCCCACCTACAAGGAGGTGTGCAGCGGGCTGACCGGCCACGCCGAGACGGTGCAGGTGGTGTTCGATCCCAGGGTCATCGGCTATGGGGATCTCATCAAGCTGTTCTGGGAACACCACGATCCGGCCCAGGGGATGCGCCAGGGCGGCGACATCGGCACCCAGTACCGCTCGGTGATCTTCTATGCCGACGAGAGCCAGGAGGCCATCGCCCAGCAGAGCCTGGCCGCCTACCAGCAGGCCATGACGGCGAGCGGTGACGGGCGCACCATCACCACCCGCATCCTGCCGCTGGCGCCCTTCTACTACGCCGAGGATTATCACCAGCAGTATCTGGAGAAGAACCCGGAAGGCTATTGCGGCCTGGGGGGCATAGGCGTCTGCCTGCCGCCCAGCCTCAATCGCTGAGGCGTCGTCGCGCAACACGGGGCCAGCCGGCCCCGTGTCACATTTTTGAAAGAAGGGTGAAATAAATATCGAGAAAATACTGTCTGGCGGGGAACTAAACTGAACCAGGGCTGACCAACAGGTTAGCTACCATGGATGGAAGCCAAGACCAGACACCTTTGTTGCTCCGATATTCATTCAACTGACAAGCGCGATGAATTGACAATGCTAGCAAGCAGGGCTGCCCGATGAGGCGGCCCTTTTCATTGGCGTCTCGACGAGGGGCGGGAAGGGCCTAGCCTATGGTGTTGTCGAACAGGTTCTTGATGAGACTGATGAACTCGTCGAGGAAGGCGTGCTGGGCCGGGGTGGGGGCGCGCAGCCAGACGGCGGAGAGCACCTCCTCCAGATCGGCCACCACGGCATCGGCCTCCTGCATGATCATGAAGCGCACCTTGGGGTCGAGCTGGGGATTCTGCTCGCAGATGGCCATCAGGTTGTCGGCCACCCGGCTGCTCACCAGATCCTCTATGGTCTGGGTGCCGCTGCCCTGCTGCTGGCTCTCGAACAGACCCAGACTCTCTACCAGATACTCGATCAGCGCAATGTAACCGTCGCTCTCTACCACCATATGGTCGCCCTTTATTCAATGCCTTGGGGAAATGGTGGGTATTTTAGTGGCTGGCCCCCGCTTGGCAAGCGGCAGTAGAGGCGATGGCGGATAAAACGGACACCGCCACGGTCCACCGTCTCCACTCCTGCCAGCTCGAAGCCGTGGCGCAGGAACAGGGCGAGGCTGAAGGCGCTCGCCTCCGTGGTCAGGAGACGCAGTCCCAGCCGGACGGCGTGCTCGAGCACCGCCTCCAGCAGCAGGGTGCCGATCCCCTGGCGCTGATGATCCGCGCTCACGTAGAGCAGGCTGAGGTGGCCGTCATCGCTCAGGGTGGCGAATCCAAGGGGCGTCTCCCCCCGTTCGACGACCCAGCCATGGTGCTCGCGCAACTGGCTGGCGAGGCCAGGGTGGTGGGCCCCCCTGGCCCACTGTTCCACCTGCTCCTGGCTGTAGTGCTCCGGGCCCAGGCGGCGCACCGACTGTTCGAACAGGGCCAGCAGTGCGGGGACATGGCGCTCGGCGAGGGGAACGATGTGCAGCGGGCCGGCTCCCTGTGTCGGCAAGGCGGGGCTCATGGCGTGGCGTCGCCGATCGGGGCCTGAGGCCGCCTGGCCTTGGGCAGTCCCGCCACCACCCGCTCGTAGGAGTGCACTATCCAGCCTTGCCAGAGCTCGTCCGGCAGGCTCTCGCTCAGGGTCACCGTGTTCCAGTGCTGCTTGTTCATGTGCCAGCCCGGTTTCACCTCGGGGTGGATCTCCCTCAGCAGCAGGGCGAGCTCGGGCTCGCACTTCAAGTTGATGGAGAGGGGATCCGCCTGCCAGTCCACCAGGGCGAACATCTTGCCGGCGATGCGGTAGACCAGGATCTCCGGGCCGAAGGGGGTATCTTCGGTGGCGCCGGGCTGGCTGAGCAAAAATTCACGCAATTGCACGAGTGTCATGGAGGAGTCCGCTCTGGTCCGATCATGGAGGAAGCATGTTCACCGGGGTGAGCCATCTGTTAATATGCGCGCCGAGTATACCCCCCATCACCCCGGGAGCCCACGAGATGTTGTACCACAAGACCTTTGAACTGGGCCCCGATCGGGATTGGGTGGTGTTCGTGCACGGGGCGGGCGGCAGCTCCTCCATCTGGTTCAAGCAGCTGCGCGCCTATCGCGAGCACTTCAACGTGCTGCTGCTCGACCTGCGCGGCCACGGCCAGTCCAACCAGTTGCAGCAGGTGGTGAAGGGTCACTACAGCTTCCGGGCGGTGACCGAGGACATCTTGCGCCTGCTCGATCACCTGCGCATCCCGCACGCCCATTTTGTCGGCATTTCGCTCGGCACCATCCTCATTCGCCACCTGGCGGAGCTCTGCCCCGAGCGGGTCAAGAGCATGGTGCTCGGCGGCGCCATACTGCGCCTCGACATCCGCTCCCGGGTGCTGGTGCAGCTTGGCCGCCTCGGCCAGCACATCCTGCCCTACATGTGGCTCTACCGGCTGTTCGCCTTCATCATCATGCCGCGCCAGCACCATCAGGAGTCCCGCAACCTCTTCGTGCGCGAGGCCCGCAAGCTGTGCCAGAAGGAGTTCAAACGCTGGTTCCGTCTCGCCACCGAGGTGAACCCTCTTATGCGCTATTTTCGCGAGCGGGCCCTGCCGATCCCGACCCTCTACCTGATGGGGGAGGAGGACCACATGTTTATCGCCCCGGTGCGCGAGCAGGTGGCCCGCGACCCCTACAGTCGGCTGGCCATCATCGAGAAATGCGGCCATGTCTGCAACGTGGAGCAGCCGGATCACTTCAACCGCCAGTCCCTGGCGTTTCTCTCCCGTCAGGCGGCGTCATCCGCCCTCTGAGGCCCGACAAGGGCCTCAGAGGAAGTAGTGGCCAATCTCCAGATAGCGCTGGCGGATGTGCTCGATGAGCAGCCTTATCTTGCGCGGCGGCTGGCGGGTGAAGGGGTAGACGGCGTAGATGCCGAGCTTCTTGCCCACCTGATCGGGGAAGAGATCCACCAGCTCGCCGTTCATCAGATCGTGATAGACCAGACAGCGCGGCACATAGACGATGCCGCGCCCCCCCAGCGCCGCCTTGCGCAGGGCGCCGGCGTTGTCGGTTGAAAAGCTCCCCGACACCGACACCAGATAGTTGCCCTCTTCCCCCTTGAAGGCCCACTCCGAGGCCCCCGTGCTCTGGTAGGCGTAGCGCAGGCAGTTGTGGGTGAGCAAATCCGACGGCTCCCGCGGCGCCCCGAAACGGCGCACATAGGCGGGGGCGGCGCAGATGACCCACTGGGAGTCGAGAATGTGGCGGGCAATCAGGCTCGAGTCATCCAGATAGCCGGTGCGAATGACCAGATCGAACCCCTCTTCCACCAGGTTGACGAAGCGGTTGTCCAGCGACATCTCCACCGTGAGCCCCGGGTGCTGCTGGCAAAAATCGGCCACCGCATCGGCGAGCAAGAGCTCCCCCGAGATGGTGGGCACCGACATCCGCACATGACCGCTCACCTTTTCACCAAATCCCGCCACCGCGTCGAAGGCGTCCAGTGCGGCGGCCTTCACATTTTTGGCACCTTGATAGAGCGCCTTGCCCGCCTCGCTCAGGGTGAGCCGGCGGGTGGTGCGATAGAGGAGCTGCACCCCGAGCTCCTCCTCAAGACGCCCGATCCGCTTGCTAACCACTGAATTTGTCAGGGAATTTTGTTCAGCTACCTTGCTGAAGGATCCGGCCTCCACCACCTGGGCGAAGAGGATGAGGTCGTCGGTACTGGCCATATTAATCAACTTTTGGAACGAATGTTGTTCATTATTTCCATATATCGCGAAAAAGGAACAGGGTAAGGTCACGTCCGCTTAACAAAACAACAACAAGGTGCGCCTCTGCACCCCTCTGGACAAGGACGCAATGATGACAGACACCCTGCTGGCCCTGGTGGCCTTCTCGCCGATCCTGGTGGCCGCCGTGCTGCTGGTCGGCCTCAACTGGCCCGCCAAGCGCGCCATGCCCGTCGCCTTCCTGTTGACCGTGTTCATCGCCCTCTGGGGCTGGCAGATGAGCCCGACCCGGGTCATCGCCTCCACCCTGCAGGGGCTGGTGATCACGGTGACCGTGCTCTGGATCGTGTTCGGCGCCATCCTGATGCTCAACACCCTGAAACACACCGGCGCCATCAGCACCATTCGCGGCGGTTTTACCAACATCTCGCCGGACAGGCGCATCCAGGCCATCATCATCGCCTGGTGCTTCGGCGCCTTTATCGAAGGGGCCTCGGGCTTTGGCACCCCGGCCGCCATCGCCGCGCCCCTGCTGGTGGCCATCGGCTTTCCGGCGCTCGCCGCCGTGCTGCTCGGCATGATGATCCAGTCCACCCCGGTGTCGTTCGGCGCGGTAGGCACCCCCATTCTGGTGGGCATCAACAAGGGGCTGGATAACCAGGCCATCGGCCAGACCCTGAGCGCCGGTGGCAGCAGCTGGGACATCTACCTGCAACAGGTGACCACCAACGTGGCCCTCATTCACGCCACCGTCGGCACCCTGATGCCGGTGCTGATGGTGATGATGCTGACCCGCTTCTTCGGTCGCAACCGCAGCTGGACCGAGGGGCTCTCCATCCTGCCGTTTGCGATTTTCGCCGGCCTCGCCTTCACCGTCCCCTATGCCCTCACCGGCATGCTGCTCGGCCCCGAGTTCCCGTCCCTCATCGGCGGTCTGGTGGGGCTGGCCCTGGTGGTGACAGCGGCGCGAGCCGGTTTTCTGGTGCCCAAGAACTCCTGGGATTTCGCCCCCGAGAACGAGTGGCCCGCCGAGTGGCTGGGCTCCCTCAAGCTCGATCTCAAAGAGGCCGCCGGCCGCCCCATGTCGCTCATGCTGGCCTGGCTCCCCTATGTGGCGCTGGCGCTCCTGCTGGTGGCGAGCCGGGTGAGCCCGGAGTTCAAGGCCAGCCTCCTGTCGGTGAGCCTCGCCTTCACGGATCTGCTGGGGGAGAAGGGGGTCAGCGCCTCCATTGAGCCACTCTACCTGCCGGGGGGCCTGCTGGTGCTCTGCGCCCTGCTCGCCACCTGGCTGCAATCGCGCTCCCTCGCCCCCTTCGGGCGGGCATTGGGGGAGTCCAGCCGCACCCTGATCGGCGCCGGCTTCGTGCTGATTTTCACCGTGCCCATGGTGCGCATCTTCATCAACTCCGGCGTCAACGGGGCGGATCTCGCCAGCATGCCGGTGACCACCGCCAATTTTGCCGCCGGGCTGGTGGGGGAGTTCTTCCCGGCGCTCAGCGCCACCATCGGTGCGCTGGGGGCCTTTATCGCCGGATCCAACACGGTATCGAACATGATG
Organism: Aeromonas sp. XH; assembly: GCF_033348475.1. Classification (NCBI taxonomy): domain Bacteria; kingdom Pseudomonadati; phylum Pseudomonadota; class Gammaproteobacteria; order Aeromonadales; family Aeromonadaceae; genus Aeromonas; species Aeromonas sp. XH. The sequence continues at coordinate 1,613,594 of NZ_CP137630.1, forward strand.
TTCAGCCAGTTCCAGTTCGAGGTGGCCCAGACCCTGGGGGTCTCCACCGCCGCCATGCTGGCCCTGCAGGCAGTCGGCGCCGCTGCGGGCAACATGATCGCCATTCACAACGTGGTGGCGGCCTCGGCCACCGTGGGGCTGCTCGGCCGTGAGGGGGCGACGCTGCGCAAGACGGCGCTGCCGACCCTCTACTACCTGCTGGTCACCGGCCTTATCGGGCTGGCGCTCATGTACAGCTTCCACATCTCGGACGCACTGCTGCAGCTCAAGTAAGGAGAGCAAGTGATGAAGGTAATGCGGGTCTACCCGGCCAAGCCGGCCAATGTCTATCTCTACGCCACCTGTCTGGTGGACCTGTTCGACCCGGTGGCGGGGCTCGATGCCATCGCCCTGATCGAGCGGGAAGGGATAAGGGTGCACTTTGTCGAGAAACAGACCTGCTGCGGGCAGCCGGCCTACACCTCGGGTCATGAGGAGGAGGCGCGCAAGGTGGCGCAAAGCCAGATGGCGCTCTTCCCCGAGCCCTGGCCCGTGGTGGTGCTGTCGGGCTCCTGCGGCGGCATGATGCACCACCACTACCGCCGCCTCTTCCCCGAGAGCCCCGAGGTGGCCGATTTTTGCGATCGGGTGTTCGAGCTCACCGAGTTTCTGGCCCGGATCTGCCGGGTGCGCTGGCACGGGGTGGGGGAGGCGAGCATCGTCATGCACACCTCCTGCTCGGCCCGGCGCGAGATGCAGGTACACACTACGGCCCGCAGCCTGCTGGGGCAGCTCGATGGCGTCACCTTGCATGAACAGGCCTACGAGAGCGAGTGCTGCGGCTTTGGCGGCACCTTCTCGGTGCGCCACCCCCACATCAGCCAGGCCATGGTGGAGGACAAGACCCGCCACCTGCTGGCCACCGGCGCCGACACCCTGGTGAGCGCCGACTGGGGGTGCCTCTTGAACATCAAGGGATCCCTGGCCTATCAGGGCAGGATCTTGCCTGCCACCCACCTGGCGAGCTTCCTGCTCGCCCACAGCCGCCCCGACAGTGACGAAATAGCTCATAACGGCGTCGCTGTTAGCGATTTGGCTCATACCAAAGAGGCCCAGCCCCATGTCTGATCACGCCAAGTATTCGCCGCGCCGCTTCCACCCCCAGGCCGAGGCGGCCCTGGCCGACCCCGTGCTGCGCCAGAATTTTCGCGGCGCCATGGATTACCTGCGCGGCAAGCGGCGCGACGCCTTCGCCGACCCGCAGGAAGAAGCGGCGGTGCGCGATGCGGCCGAGCAAATTCGCCAGCGCTGCCTCTCGCGCTTGCCGGAGCTGCTGGAGCAGCTCGAAGCCAACTGCGAGCGCAACGGTATCAGGGTGCACTGGGCCCAGACGCCGGCCGAGGCCAACGCCATCATCCTCGGCATCGCTCAGCAGCATGGGGTGAGCAGCATCGCCAAGGGCAAGTCCATGGTGAGCGAGGAGGTGGGCTTCAACCACGAGATGGCGCGCCACGGCATTCGCTGTCTTGAGAGCGACATGGGGGAGTTTATCGTCCAGCTCGACGGCGACACCCCGTCCCACATCATCATGCCCGCCATCCACAAGAACAAGCAGGAGGTGAGCGACACCTTCGCAAGCAACCTGGAAGGCTTTACCCCCACCACGGACGTGGACGCCCTGATCCAGACCGGGCGGCGGGCCCTGCGCGAAGAGTTTCGCCGCGCCGGCATGGGGCTCTCCGGCGTCAACTTCGCGGTGGCCGAGACTGGCAGCCTGTGCCTCGTCGAGAACGAGGGCAACGGGCGCATGTGCACCACTGTGCCGAAAGTGCACGTGGCCATCACCGGCATCGAGAAGGTGGTGGAGTTTTTCAGTGACGTACCGCCTCTTTACAGCGCCCTGACCCGCTCGGCCACCGGCCAGGCCATCACCACCTACTTCAACGTCATCAGCGGCCCGCGCCGGGCAGGGGAGCTGGACGGCCCGGACGAGGTGCACCTGGTGCTGCTCGACAACGGCCGCAGCCAGGCTTACCGGGATGAGGAGCTGCGCAAGACATTGCAGTGCATCCGCTGCGGCGCCTGCATGAACCACTGCCCGGTTTACACCCGCATCGGCGGCCACGCCTACGGCACCATCTACCCGGGCCCCATCGGCAAGATCATCTCCCCCCACCTGCTGGGGCTGGAAAGCACGAGCGATCTGGTGACCGCATCGAGCCTGTGCGGGGCCTGCGGCGAGGTGTGCCCGGTGCGTATCCCCATTCCCGACATGTTGCAGCGCCTGCGCCGGGAGGCCAAACACGACGCAGAGCCCGGTCACGAACCGCTGGCGGGGCAGGGGGCGGCCAGGAGCCGGCTCGAGACCCTGGCCATGCAGGGCTTTGCCTTTGCCGCCACTCATCCGCGCCTCTATCACGCCGCGACCGGTGTGGCCGGTCGCCTGCGGGGCTTGATGCCCAAACACTTGGGCCCCTGGACCCAGTGCCGCGAGGCCCCCAAACCCGCCCCCCAGAGCCTGCACGCCCTGCTGCGCCAGAAGAAGAAGGAGTCCTGAGATGTCGAGCAAAGAGGCTATCTTGAACCGCCTGCGCGGCGCCGCTACCCCCATTGCCCAGGCTCCGCACGCCTGGCAGCCCTGGCGCGGGGAAGATGACAACGCGCGGCGTGAGCGCTTTCTTGGCATGATCACCGCCAGCCACGCCGAGATCCTCACTGTCCAACAGGCAAACCTGGCCCGTGATCTGAGCGCCTGGCTGGATGAAGAAGGCGTGACGAGTCTGGCCTGTGGCCAGGGCGGCCGCTGGCAGGATGAGGTCACGGCCGCCTGCGCCGGGCGCTCTGTGTTGACCCCGGCGGGGGAGTTCGCCGGCTGGAAAGACGAGCTGTTTGACGTTTGTCAGGCGGGGATCACCCACTGCGCGGGGGCCATCGCCGATACCGGGACGCTGGTGTTGCTGCCGGACGGCGGCGAGCCGCGCACCTTATCCCTGGTGCCCCCCTGCCATATCGCCCTGCTGGCGGCCTCCACCATCGCCGACAACCTGGCAGGGCTGGTGGAGGCCGGACGCTGGCAGCAGGCCATGCCCACCAATCTGCTGCTGGTCTCCGGCCCCTCCAAGACCGCCGACATCCAGCAGACCCTGGCCTACGGCGCCCACGGCCCGAGTCGCCTCTTGGTAGTGCTGGTGGAGGATTGCTGATGCGCTGGAACCAGTTTGACGCCGCCGTGCTTGAGCGCATCCCGCCGGAGCGGCTGGTGAGCGACCCGGATTTGCGCCTCGCCCACGGCACGGACGCGAGCTTCTACCGCTTGGTGCCCGAGCGCATCGTGCGCCTCGACTCCCTCGATGAAGTGCGCTTTGTGCTGGGGGTGTGCCGCGAATTGCACCTGCCGTGCACCTTTCGCGCCGCCGGCACCAGCCTCTCGGGTCAGGCCCTGAGCGATTCGGTGCTTATCACTCTCACCGATAGCTGGCGCGGCCACCGCATTCTGGACGAGGGCAAGCGCATCGCCCTGCAACCCGGAGTGATCGGCGCCGATGCCAACCGCTATCTGGCGCCTCTGGGCCGCAAGATTGGGCCGGATCCCGCCTCCATCAACGCCTGCAAGCTGGGCGGCATCGCCGCCAACAACGCGAGCGGCATGTGCTGCGGCACCGCCCACAACAGCTATCACACCCTGCACGCCATGACCCTGCTGCTGGCCGATGGCACCGTGCTGGAGAGCGGTGATCCCCACAGCCGCGCCGCCTTGGCGACCAGACGCCCGGAGCTGCTGGCCGGGCTCGCCGCCCTGCGCGCCGAAGTGCTGGCGAACGCCGAGCTTGCCGCCAAAATTCGCCACAAGTACCGGCTCAAGAACACCACCGGCTACGCCATCAATGCCCTGCTCGACCATCAAGACCCCATCGATATCCTCACCCACCTGATGATCGGCTCGGAGGGGACCCTCGGCTTTATCGCCGAGGTGGTGCTCGATACCGTGCCCGAATACCCCCACAAGGCCTCGGCCCTGCTGGTGTTTCGGGATGCGGAGCAGGCCTGTCTGGCCACCTCGCGCCTGAAAAGTGCGCCGGTGGCGGCGGTGGAGCTGATGGATGGGCGCTCCCTTCGCTCGGTCGCGGGCAAGCCCGGCCTGCCGGACTTTATCAAGACGCTGGACCTGGCTGCCTGCGCCCTGCTTGTCGAGGTGCATGGGGAATCGAAAGAGGAGCTGGTGACTCGCTGCGAGCAGGTGACGGCCATGGCGGCCGAGTTCGCCCAGGTCGCCTCTGTGCCTTTTACTACCGATAGCGCCGGGCTCTGGGCCATTCGCAAGGGGCTCTTCCCGGCGGTGGGGGCGGTGCGCACCACCGGCACCACCGTCATCATCGAGGATGTCGCCTTTCCCATCGAGCGTCTGGCCGAAGGGGTTGCGGGGCTGCAGCAACTGTTCGACGAGTTTGAGTATCACGAGGCCATCATCTTCGGCCACGCGCTGGAGGGGAACCTGCACTTCGTTTTTACCCAGGGGTTCGAGGATCCGGCGCAGGTGGCCCGCTACGGCGCCTTTATGGATGCGGTGGCCGAACTCGTCGCCGTGCGCTTTGGCGGGTCCCTCAAGGCCGAGCACGGCACCGGCCGCAACATGGCCCCCTATGTGGAGCTGGAATGGGGGCCGGAGGGGATGGCGCTGATGCGCCGCATCAAGGCGCTGCTCGACCCCGATGGCCTGCTCAATCCCGGCGTCATCATCAACGACGACCCCAAGGCCCATCTGGCCCACCTCAAGCCCATGCCGGCGAGCGATGCTATCGTCGATCCGTGCATCGAGTGCGGCTTTTGCGAGGCGGTCTGCCCCTCGCGCACCCTGTCGCTCTCGCCGCGCCAGCGCATCGTGCTTTACCGCGAACTGGCCCGCCGCAATCGTGCCGATGAGCCCTCCAACCAGCTGGCCCGGCTGTTTGACTATCAGGGCATCGACACCTGCGCCGCCACCGGGCTCTGCGCCGATCGCTGCCCGGTCGGCATCAATACCGGTGCGCTCATCAAGAAGCTGCGCACTGACAAATACCGGCGCTTCGTGCCCATCGCCCGCTGGAGCGCCGATCACTTCGCCGGCGTCACCCGCACGGCTCGCGGAGCCCTCGGCCTCAAAAGGATTGCCGGCAAGCTGTTGGGGGACAAAGCGCTGGCCGGATTGGTGAACGGGGTTCGCCATCTGAGCGGCCAGCGCACACCCGCCTGGCTGCCGACCCTGCCGGGCCCGAGCCGCTACCGGTGGTCGCAAGGGGAGGGGAGCCATGGCGGATCCAGCGAGGACATGGGAGAGGATCGCGCCGTGGTCTATCTGCCGTCGTGCGCCAGCCGGGTATTCGGCCAGCAGGAGGATGCCCCGTCACTGCCGGACGTGGTGTTATCCCTGCTCAAGAAGGCGGGTTGCCGGGTGATAGTGCCGGTGAGAGTTGAGGGGCTCTGCTGCGGCATGCCCTATGACAGCAAGGGGATGGTCGAGGTGGCACAGGGCAAGCGCAGTGAGCTGGTGGCGGCGCTGTGGCAGGCAAGCGAGCAGGGGCGCTGGCCCGTGCTGCTCGATACCAGCCCCTGCGTGCAGCGACTGCTGTCGGGGGCGCTCGGCAAGGGGCTTCGGGTGTTCGAGCCCTCCGCCTTTGTGCTGGAACACCTGCTACCCCACCTTGAGCTGACCCCCATCGACGAGACCGTCATGCTCCATATCACCTGCAGCAGCCGGCGCATGGGGCTGGGGGAGACGATGCTGGCGGTGGCCCGCGCCTGCGCCCGTGAGGTGATAATCCCTGAGCATATCCAGTGCTGCGGCTTTGCCGGCGACAAGGGGCTGATGACCCCGGAGCTCAACGCCGCGGCGCTTGCCAGCCTGCCAGCCCAGGTGCCCAGCGATTGCCGTCAGGGTTTCAGCAACAGCCGCACCTGCGAAATGGGGCTCAGCCAGCACGCCGGCATTCCCTATCACAGCATCCTTTATCTGGTGGATCAGGCGGCGAGATAAAGAAAGCCCCGGCAGAACAAGTTCTGACGGGGCTTTCTTTGTTGGAAAAATAGGAGCAAGAGTCTGACGTCTATTTTTAACGCCTATGGCCGCTAGCTGCTTCACACCAAGTTCTCATTATGTAATGTTCAACTCAGCCAGGATGCAATAGACACTAACCCTACTGGAATAACGATCATCATTGCTAGAACACCAAGGCAGCCGCTACCCCGGCTTGATGATGAGTGGAAATTATTACTTGTGTTTTCTCGGTTATTCAACCATTCAGCATGGCAATTTGAGCAATAGAGTTTTATTGTGCCCGTATTCCAAGCACGAATGGTGCGATTGTCAAACGGAGCATTGCAGCGACAGCGAGAACAGGTAAAAAATTTGTTTGAAGGTTTTTTTGGACGACTAAATAGAGCCAGTGGTATTATTGCAAAAAATGCAATTGGAAGTGATGTTGTAAGGTCTTTTTCTTTAAAATAGTTAAAGCCAGCTAACGTTATCAAAACTATAGCCAGGATTAAAAAAACATAATCCAGAGGTGTTTTTCTGACTGGTTCAAGGATGATTTTTTTATCACTTGACCCTCCCTTAGCACGATGGCTTTGTTTGGAAGGCTGTGTGATAGGACGAAGAGTCCAACCTTCATAGTAAACTTCTGTAGCTCTCACTCGTCGCTGACTATCGGTTTCAGTCTCAAACAATACCTCGTCATTAATCTGTGGCCTTCTGTCTTTGGGGCTTACAGCAGAAATATGAAAGAATGTTTTTTCTGAACCATCTTCTGGCGTAATAAATCCAAAGCCCTTGTCATCATTCCATTGAGTAATTTTTCCTTTCATTTTCTTCCCTGGGTGTCGAATGTTGAATTGACTGTGTTAATGTTCGAGGGATTGACAAAGAAAGTGATTTTTTATTCTTGTGTCCCTAGATGCTTTCTATATAGAGAAAGGTCTCACTGTGATTTTTATATCGTATACCACATTCAATCTTGATGTTGTGGATATATGACCCCCTGCCTAACTATCAGACAAAGATGTTTACTGGTGTCCAGTCCTATTTCATTACTCATTAAATCACACGGCTACCGCACGGAATATAGCCTCCGTTGTGCTGCGGTTAACCGATTGAAGAGGTACGAACCATCGCCGCTCCCTGGCTGCCTTTAGGGCTATGAGGGTCGCATGGACAGGGTACCAAGTGCAGCAGTCTATGTTGAGCAAAACGTTTTACTTTGGGTGTGGTTTGGTGAGTATTTTTGATGGGGATCAGAAATTGGAGGGGGCAGGAAATTTGGTGATGGCTGTTATTGGGAGGCTGTCTCAGAACCAAACCGTAGAGATGGTAACGGGGCGTAGACTTCGCCCCGCAACACAAAAAAGAGACGCTGCGAGAAAATGGGGGAGGCCTTGGGTTCAATACCCCGTCATCTCCAGATAACCGACGCCCTTGGCGTCTCCCGAGACGGAGACCGCCCCTTCCCAGTAGTCAAAACGCCCCGTCATGGCCTGATTGGGTTGGCGGGCACGGATCGTCAGGTTCAAATCGGCGGCTGCCAGCTGCCACTCGATAGGGTAGGGTTGCCCCTTGGGGCCGCGCCAGGTCTTGCCCGGGGTGAGGCGGATCTGCTCAGGGTTCAGCACCCGGCTACTGCCGTCTCGCTCAATCAGGATGCCGTAGCGGTTTTCGGGCTCGGTGTGGCCCGCTTTGGTGCGCAGGCGAAACAGCATCAGCTCGCGACCATCGTCAAACTGGAGCGAAAACCAGTCCCAGCCCGATTGCCACTCGGCCAATACCGAGCTGCTCCACTCGTGATCAAACCACCCTTGGCCTGTTACGGTGCGGGTCTCCCCCTCCAGGGTCAAAGTGCCGCTCAGGTTCAGGCGCGGGTAGGAGTAGTAAAACGAGGCGTTGCCCGGGCTCTTCTCGCTGTAACCCGCTTCGCCCTGCAGCACCACCGGCTTGGCGGCGCTCACCTTGAGGTCGAGATCCCCCGCCTTGCTCTGCACCTTGAGGGTGGCGGGAAAGAGCGATTTCCCTTCAGAGGTCAGCCGCCACTCCTTGATCCAACACTCGCCGCCGCTGGCGCCGGCGAGCCCGGGCCCCTGGCGGCTGGTGCGCTCATCCTGGCGGTGGGTACCACGGGCGAGATCCGTGATGGCGAACTGGGCCAGCCAGAGCTGGGGGCTGAGCCAGGGGTTGTCTGACGTTATCTGCTGCTCGATTCCCTGGCGAAACAGGGTCCACTGCATGCCGTAGTCGCGCCCCTGCTCGTCTTTCAGGTTGCCGGTGAGATACCACCACTCGGAGCGGTAGTCGGGGTGGGCGCCGTGATCGGCGGGCAGGTGGATAAGCTGGCCCGGCAGCGCCTTCTTGAAGTGATCGCTGCCGCCACCGAGGATGGCCCCCAGATCGCTGGCCCAGGCGGCAGCGCCATAGAGCACCCAGAGAACGCCCAGCCCCAGAGGCCACTTCCAACTCAATTTCATACCACTCTCCTTGCGGCAAACCAGGAGGCGAGCGCCCCACACACCGGCGCCAGCAAGAGCGCCGTGACGGCATGCAGGGGAGCGGCCTCGAAGGCCAGGCGCCAGCCGAAGGCGCGGGGGTTGACCACCTCGATCAGCACCCAGGCGAGGCCATAGCCCACCGGCAGGGCCAGGAGCGCGGTGAGCAGTCCCAGACCCGCCCCCTGCCACACCAGCAACCGGCGGCAGTGGCGGGGGCTCAAGCCAAGGCTCTGCAGGGTCTGCAACTCGCCGCGCCGGGCCAGCCCCAACACCATAAAGGCGGAGCCGATGCCGACGAAGGCGATGCCCAGGATCAGCAGTTTCAGCAGCTCGGTCACCACGAAGGTCTGGTCGAACACCCTGAGCGCCGCTGCATGGATGGCGGGGGCGGGCAGCAGATTCACCCGCTCGCCAAAACGAGCGCGCAGCCGATCGCTCAGGCCCTCGGGGTCCGTGCTGAAGAGGGCGAGGGATTGCACGGCGCCCCCTTCGAAGGCGTGCAGTATCTGGCCCTTGTCGCTGCCGTAATCCTGATAGACGCCGGTGACGGTGAAGGCTCTCGGCCCCCCCTCGCTTGTTACCTCGAGGCGCTGGCCCACCCTGACCCCGAGGCGCACCGTGAGCGGTTCGCTTGCCAGCACCTCGTCAGGGGTGGCGGGCCAGCGCCCGGCCAGCAGCGGGTAGGCAACCTTGAGCTCGGGAATAAAGTCCATCTGTGCCCACTCGATGGGATGGCCCTGCCAGCGGGCGGGGAGCACGGCGCGGCGCGAGGCGGCGCTCACCTCTGGGGCGGCGAGCAGGGTGTTGAGGGTCTGCTCGCTCAGGGCGCCGCGACTGCCCGCCACCCCCTTGGGGGCGGTGACATAGAGGTCGGCGGCGAGGCGCTGGCCGAGCCAGATCTCCACGCTCGAGCGAAAGCTCGACACCATGACCCCGATGCCGATGGCCGCGGCGATGGCGAGTTGCAGCGCCATCACGGCGATGGCGGTGCGATCCAGATGGTATTGGGTCTCGGCCACCCCGAGCCGGGCGGTGAGGGGGCCGCGCCCACGCAGTCGCCCCAGCAGAGCGCGCAGGGCATCGGGCAGGACGAGGGCCATGGCGAGCAGCCAGCCCCCGGCCACGAAGAGGGCGCCGCCGAGCCCCGTTTCTGGCCACCACAGACAAATGACACAGAGCAGTAATATGGCGATGGCCAGCACCCGACGTTGCCAGGGGTGAGCCGGCGGGCGGCTGTTTCCTTCCCGAAGCGCCAGGGGGGATTGGCGCAGCAACTGCCACCAGCCGGGGAGGTTGGCGGCAAGGGTGCCAGCCAGGCCTATCAGCAGCGCCTTGATGAGGCTGGTCGGGGAGAGGCGCAGCATATCTATGGGGTTGGGGCCGTAGAGGTCGGCCAGCGCCTGGGTGAGCTGCCCCATCAGGGTCAGGGCCAGCAGGCTCCCCAGCAGCAGCCCGAGCAGGGTGCCTATGCTGGCGAGCATGACGAGTTCGAGGGCCAGCCAGCCGAGCACCCGTCGCGGCGGCATGCCGAGGATGATGAGCTGGGCGAGCTGGGGGCGGCGCACGCTCTGCACGAAGCGCTGAGCGTTGAACACCAGAAACAGCCCCACCGCCATGGCGAGCAGGGAGAGGGCCGTGAGGTTGAGGGCCAGGGCATCGCCGAGCTGGCTCGCATCAAGGGCCGGGCTGATGGGTTCGAGCCAGAGCGGCTGATGGGGGAACTCGGATCCCAGCGCGGCCTGCAAGGCACTTTGCAAGGCAGTGGCCTGCGCGTCGCTCAGCTTGAAGACGATACGATCCAGCCTTCCGGCCTTGCCAAGCAGGGGCTGGGCGAGGCCGATGTCGGTCACCAGCAGCCGCTCCATGGGGATGGCGCCGGGCTCGAAGGTGCCCGCCAGGGTGAGGGTGAGGGGGCGCTTCGACTCGTCGCCCAGCACAAAGGTCCGCGACTGGCCCGGCTGCCAGTCGAGACGTCTGGCCTCGGGGGCCGCGAGCCAGACGCTGTCGGCGCGGCTCAAGGAAAAATCGGGTTCGCGTGTCGGCTGCTCGCCAAAGAGTCGGCGCAAGGGGCCGGGGTTGAAGAGATCCATCCCCAGGAGCTGGAAGCTGCGCCCCTGGGCGTCCTTGAGCCAGGCGTGCAGCTCGGGCATGGCATCAAGGCCCGGCTGGCTTCGCATCAGGTGCACGTAGAGCCGCTCATCCAGCCCGCCCCGGGGCGCCAGGCGGTAGTTGGCCTCCCCGGCGAGCTGGCTGCGGGCGGCGACGAAGTTGGTGCGGGCGCTGTGGTTGAGCAGCTCGATGGCCACCACCAGGGTGACCCCGAGGGTGAGCCCGGCCAGGCTCATCAGCAGCAGCCAGGGGTGGGCGCGATAGAGGCGCAGCAGCGCCTTCAGCGGCAGCATGGCGCCCCCGGGCGGCGGGCGTCACTCATGGCGGTGCCCCTTGATCTCGACCAGCCGGCCCCCCTCCAGGCGCAGCACCCGATCCGCCAGGGCGCCATAGCCCGGGTTGTGGCTCACCAGCAGGAGGCCTGCGCCGGTATCGCGCACCGCCGCCATCATCAGGGCCATCACCTGCTCGGCGTTGTGCTCGTCGAGACTCCCGGTGGGTTCGTCAGCGAGCAGCCACCGGGGTCTGTGCATGAGGGCCCGGGCCAGCGCCACCCGCTGGCGCTGGCCGCCGGAGAGCTGCTCCGGCCAGGCGTGGCGCTTGTGGCTCATGCCAAGGCGCTCGAGCAGGGCATCGAGGCGTGCGTCGTCCCGGGGCAGGTGGTTGATCTCCAGGGGCAGGCGCAGGTTCTCCTCCACGGTCAGGGTCGGCAGCAGGTTGAAATCCTGATAGACGATGCCGAAATGGCGGCCCCGCAGCCGGGCCCGCTCGTCCGCAGGCTGGGTGTCGAGACGGGTCTGTCCCAGCCAGATCTCCCCCTCGTCCGGGGCGATGAGGCCGGCGATGAGGTTCAGCAGCGTGGACTTGCCACAGCCGCTTTGCCCCAGCAGCAGGCAGGTTTCCCCGGCGGCGAGCTGGAGATCCAGCCCCGCAAACAGGGGGAGCGTCTCGCCGCCGCTGGCGAAGCGTTTACTGAGGTTGCGCAGGCTAAGCATGGGATAACCGGTTGATGGCCAATGGCTTTCACAATGTCAGTCACTATGCCAGTTAGTGATCGCGCCTGCAAAAGGGATGAGGATCCTCGCTGGATCCCGCTCGCCTGTGGTGGTTAGAATAGGGCTCTCCATGGGTCACAGGATGAGCAAGGATGTTACACAAGCAAGTCAGTTTTATCGTCGACAGCAAGGGCGTCAAGCAGGCTGCCGTGGTTCCCATCGATATCTACAACGAGCTGATGACCCTGCAAAAGGCGCTCTCCGACAACAAGCCGGGGGAGCGCGAGCTCTACCACTTCAACGGCAAGGGGGCCGAGGCCCACGGTTATCCGGTGGGCAAGCGGCAGAACCCCGGCTTCATGGTGCAGGCGGGCTCCACCGCCAACGGCGAGGATGCCGCCTCCCTGCGCGAGGCGGTGATCGAGCTGCGCCAGGAGCTCCTGGGCAAGGGGGTACTCAGCCCTCGCCCCGAAGGGGGCTTCGTCTTCACCGCCGATCAGCTGTTCAACAGCCCGAGCCTGGCCGCCAGCCTGGTGGCGGGCAACAACCGAAGCGGTCTGGATGCCTGGCAAAACAGCGCAGGCTACACCCTCAAGCAGTCCGGCTTTGGCAAGAAGGCCTCCTGACGACGGGGCCCGGTGCCGGGCCTCGCTCCCTTGATGTGAGCGCCCGCCCTGGGCAGGTCAGATGGCAGGGGGAGGGCGGCTTCCCTCTGTGCTGCTAGCCTCAATGCCAGACGGTTCTCAAGAGAAGCACCCATGTCTGGACTCCTGCGCCTCGCCCCCCTGCCCGGGTTGACCCTGTTCTGTGCCCCCGCCTTCGCCGAAGGCGGCCCCCTCAACCTGACGCACACCGCCATCGGCCTCTTTGCCCTCGCCATCTTCGCCCTGGCCTATGCCCTGGTGATGGCCGAAGAGTACCTGAAGCTGCGCAAATCCAAGCCCGTGCTGGTGGCCGCCGGCATCATCTGGATAGTCATCGGCCTGGTCTACGCTGGGCAGGGGCTGAGCCCGCTGGCGCAGGCGGGCTTTCGGCAGACGCTGCTGGAGTATGCCGAGCTGATGCTCTTTTTGCTGGTGGCCATGACCTATGTGAACGCCATGGAGGACAGGCTGCTGTTCGCCGTGCTGCGGGTGCGCCTGGTGCAGGCGGGCTTCAGCCTGCGGACCCTGTTCTGGCTCACCGGTTTTCTCGCCTTTTTCATCTCTCCCGTGGTGGACAACCTCACCACGGCGCTGCTGATGTGCTCCGTGGTGCTCAACGTGGCCAACGGGGAGCGCCGCTTCATCAACCTGGCCTGCATCAACATAGTGGTGGCGGCCAATGCGGGCGGCGCCTTCAGCCCCTTTGGCGACATCACCACCCTGATGGTGTGGCAGGCGGGCAAGGTCTCCTTCACGCAGTTTCTGCTGCTCTTCCTCCCCGCCCTGCTCAACTTCCTGGTGCCGGCCAGCCTGATGAGCCTGATGGTGCCACGCCTGGTGCCCGCCATGTCCGGGGAAACCCTGGTGCTCAGGCGCGGGGCCCTCACCATAGTGCTGCTCTTTCTCCTCACCATAGTGACCGCCGTCGCCTGCCATCACTTCCTGGCGCTGCCCCCCGTGCTCGGCATGATGACGGGGCTCGGCTACCTGCAGTTTTTCGGCTTCTACCTGCGCAAGACCCAGCCCGTCTCCCTGGCTCGCGAACGGGCGCTGTACGAGCGCACCGGCGACGAGGCCAGGCTGCTGCGCCTCGGCTCCATAGTGCCGTTCGATGTGTTCAACAAGATCGCCAAGGCGGAGTGGGACACATTGCTCTTCTTCTACGGCGTGGTGATGTGCGTCGGCGGCCTCGGCTTCATGGGCTATCTGGCGCTCGCCTCCCAGCTCCTCTATCAGGGGGGCGATCCGACCCTGGCGAACGTGGCCATCGGCCTGCTCTCCTCCCTCATCGACAACATTCCGGTGATGTTCTCGGTGCTGTCCATGGAGCCGCAGATGAGCACGGGGCAGTGGCTGCTGGTGACCCTGACCACCGGGGTGGGGGGCAGCCTGCTCTCCATCGGCTCCGCCGCCGGGGTGGCCCTGATGGGGCAGGCCAGGGGCATGTATACCTTCGTCGGCCATCTCAAGTGGTTGCCCGCCATTCTGCTTGGCTATATGGTCGGCATAGGGGCGCACCTGTGGCTCAACAGCGCCCTGTTCTGAGGGATTTGAGGAGGGAAGATGGGACAACTGTTCGGGGGGCTCTCGCCGCGCCATGTGGCCTTCATCGAGGCGCAGAAGATCTTCTTCGTCGGCACGGCGGCGGGCGAGGGCACGGTCAACGTCTCCCCCAAGGGCGGGGACTCGCTGCGCGTCCTCGATGCCAACACCCTGGTCTGGCTCAATCTGACCGGCAGCGGCAACGAGTCGGCGGCCCATGTGCTGCACAATCCGCGCATGACGGTGATGTTCTGCGCCTTCGAGGGGGCGCCGCTTATTCTGCGGGCCTATGGCCGGGCGCGGGTGCTGCACCGGGGGGACGGCGACTGGGCGGCAGCGCTGGCACGCTTTCCCCCAAGCGTCGCGGCTCGCCAGATCTTCCTGCTGGACATTGAACGGGTCCAGGCCTCCTGCGGCATGTCGGTGCCCCTGTTTGACTACCAGGGGGACAGGGAGGATCTCGCCAATTGGTCGGCCCGCCAGGGGCAGGAGGGGATCGCAGCCTACTGGCGCAAGAAGAACCAGGTGAGCCTGGATGGGCTGGAGAGCGAGATCCTGGTGCGCAGCGGGTTGCCGCCGGCCCCCTGAAGGTCAGCCCGCCTCCATGCAAGAAGCCCCGTCCGTGGACGGGGCTTCTTTTTGGGACTGCAGCGACGCCGCCTCAGGCGCGGCCCTTGCCGGTCAGCAGCCAGTAGCAGAGCGCCGAGCCCAGACCGCAGCCGGCGATGGCGACGGCCATGGGCAGCGGGGACTCGGGCGGATTGAGGTTGACCAGCACGCCCACCAGGGCACCGATGCCGAAGCGCAGGGTGCCCGCCAGCGCCGAGGCGGTGCCCGCAGACTGGGGGAAGTGGCCCATCAGGCCGGTCATGGCGTTGGCCCCCACCAGGCTGATGTGACCGACGAAGAGCACCACCGGGATGACGATGCCCCACAGGCCTCCGGTCTGGCTCCAGGCGTTGTAGATGAGCAGGGCCCCGGCCAGCGGCAGCACCGTCAGACCGTATTGCAGCATGCGCTCGGCGCCCACCCCTTTCACCAGGCGGCTGTTGACGAAGGTGACCACCATCATCAGCAGGATGTTGAGGCCGAACAGCCAGCCGTAGTGCTCGGTCGGCACCTTGAAATACTCGATATAGACGTAAGGGGAGGCGCTCAGGAAGGCGAACATGCCCGAACTCGACAGGGCGCCGCACAGCACATAGCCCATGGCGCCGCGGTGGGAGAGCACGCCCCAGTAGTTGCCAAGCACCTGGCCGAGCCGCAGGGGCTGCTTGTGCTCGGGCTTGAGGGTCTCCTCTATCTTCCACTGCATCACCACGCAGATGAGCAGGCTGATCCCCACCAGCAGCCAGAAGATCACCCGCCAGTCGGCGTGAGCGCTGATGTAGCCCCCCACCACGGGGGCTACCAGGGGGGCGAGCGTCATCACCAGGATGACGAAGGACATGGCCCGGGAAAACGCATCCTTCTCGAAAAGGTCGCGCAGCAGGGCGTTGACCACCACGGATCCCGCCGCTCCGCCAGTGGCCTGCAACATGCGCCAGGCGAGCAGTTCGGGCAGAGAGTCGGCCATGGCGCAGCCCACCGAGGCCACGGCAAACATCGTCAGGCCCGCCAGGATCACCGGCTTGCGGCCGAAGCTGTCGGCGAGCGGCCCGTAGAACAGCTGGCCGATGGCAAAGCCCCCGAGGAAGGCGCTGATGGTGAGCTGGGCGCCGTCGATGCTGGTGGCTAGATCCCGGGCGATGGCTGGAATGGCGGGCAGGTACATGTCCACCGCGAGCGGGGTCAGGCCCGCCAGGGCACCGAGCAGAATGAAGAGAAAACGGGGGGAGAGGGAGCTGGCTTGAGGCATAGAGTATCCGTGTCGTGGGCAAGAGGCCAAGGGAGCAGGTGATCAGTCTATCAGCTTTGGCGGGCTTGGGCAGGCTCATCCTGCCCCGGCGCCGCCCGGGGGGCGGGCCGGCAGAGCAGCAGGATCCAGGCCAGCCACCCGAGCAGCGAGAGGGCATTGCCCGCCCGCTCCGGCCAGCGGGCCGCAAGCCTCAGCGTGAGGCTGTGGCTGCCTGCCGGTACCCAGACCTGCATCAGACCCTGGGGATTGGCGCTCACCGTCAGCATCAGGCGCTCGTCCAGCCAGGCCTGCCAGCCGGGGTAATGGTACTGGTGCAGGACGAGCCGGGTCGGCACCCTGGCCGTCACCCTGAGGGCCAGCTCCCTGGGCTGCCAGCGATCCAGCTCCCAGCGGGCCCCCGGAGGCTCGGCGCTCACCGGGGGCTGGAACTCCTCCTTCCAGGCCAGCAGGGTCGGGGCGAACATGCCCCCCGGGACCTGCCTCGGCCTGTATTCCCGGGCGCTGCGCTTGCTGTCGAACTCGAACGCCATGGCCGTCCGGGTGGGGGCCTGGGTGAGGGGGGCGTGGCGCACGTAGGCCAGGGTGGAGAGAAGCGTCAGCAGGAGCAGGCCCCACCAGAGCCCCTGCCAGGGGCGATGGGACGGGGTGCCCAGGGCCACCACGGCGACCGTGGCGAGGGCAAGGACAAGGTTCAGCCGCCAGGGAAACTGCACCCGCTGCAGGGGGGGCAGCAGGCTCCAGAGCGGTTGGCTCGGGGGCAGCATCATCAGGAAGGCGGCGACCCCGATCGCCCCCCAGCAGGCGATCTCGGGGTGACGTGGCTCCCGGGCGGCGGCCCAGGCGAGCAGCAGCAGGGCCATGGTCAGCACGCTCTGCCACGCCAGGTGGCCGCGAAAGCGCCAGTCCCCCCAGCCCGAGGGCAAACGGTCGAGGAAGTTGCGCCTATAGTCGAACATGCCGCCGCGCATCAGCTCCATGGAAATGGCTCCCTGATCCGCCAGGGCGGGCAGCAGCAGGGTGGCCGCCATGCAGAGCGCCAGCCCCTGGGCGCAGAGGGCGAGCCAGCAGGGACGCAGGGCACGGGTGCGCCAGGCGAACCAGAGGGCGCGCAAGCTGACCAGCCCCATCATCAGCAGCAGGCTGGGCAGGTGGGAGAAGGCCAGCAGCGCCAGCCCCAGGATCAGCAGGGGGAGCCCCTTGCGTCGGCCGCGATGGGCGAGATCCTGGCCAAGCAGGATGAGGGGGGCCCAGGCGAAGGCCCAGAACTCCGCCAGGGCGAAGCGGGCATAGAGATCCATGGCGACGTGATAGGGCAGGATCAGGTAGAGCAGGCTCACCGTCAGGGCCCGGCCAGGGGAAGTGGTGGCACGCAGCCACAGATAGGCAAACATGCTGGAGAGCAGCAGCGCCACGGTGGCGCTGCCGAGCAGGGGGTAGACGGCCTGCTGGGCGGGGGCAAGCGGGCCGGCAAACAGGGCGCTGGCGTAGTAGGGGAGCGGGGGATAGAAGAAGAAGGTGGGACTGCCGAAGCCGCCGTTCATAGCCATCAGCCAGCGGGGATAGAGCTCCCCCTGCCAGAGCTGGCGGGCAAAATAGTGACCGGAGAGCAGATGATGAAACAGATCGTGCCCCTGGCTGCCCCCCTGCAACCAGAGCGGCAGCATCAGGAGTGCGCTGGCCAGTGTCAGGATCAGGGGCACCAGTGCCCACTCCTTTCCTCCCTTCATGCATCCTCTCCCCGCCTCTCCCATGCGCAGTGAGTGTAGTCGAGCCGGATGACACCAGGATGCGCCGCCCGGCGGGCTATGGACGCGGGATGGCGAGCCAGAGGCCGGGCTCGGCGTGAAAACGGGGGGCAAACCAGACGGCGTCATAAGGGCCGGGCAGATCCCCTGCCGCCAGAGGGCGGCGGCTGAGGCGACAGGCCCCTCGTGTGAGCGCAAGCCTGGCATCCCCCTGGTACCAGCCGTCGGTGACCGGCAATGCCGTGGTTTCGCGCAGCAACCTCACCCCCCATTGGGTCACCAGGGCCGGGCACGCCTGCTCGGCCAGCCTGGCGGCCCGGGTCATGGCCGGTGCGGCCGGCGGGGTGAGGGTGCAAAGCAGCAGCAAGAGAGCCCCCACCATGGCCGGCAGCTCGCCCCGGTGTGGCAGCCAGCCAGCCAGCAGCACAAGGCCGAACAGGGTAATGGGCGCCAGATGGCGGGGATTGTCCGGGTTCTGGCCAAACAGGGTCCAGAGCAGCAGGATGAGCCAGTAGAGGGACCAGAGCGAAGAGAGGGCGGTGTGGCCCTTGAGTCGTTGCCACAGAGGCTGCGCCAGCAGCCCCCCGACAGCCAGGGGCCAGAGCGGAGTCAGCTGATCGTTGAAGGTGTTCGTCCAGCTTAGCAGCCGATCGCCGTGGGCCGCCGCCGTGTTGCCCCACAGGGTGAAGTGACCGTCGGTAAAGCGGCGTCCCTCGCTGAAATAGGCCCAGCCATCGGCCTGCCAGACAAAAAGCAGGCTGGCGAGCCCCACCAGCGCGATGGGGAGCACAAACCTGACGCGCGTTCCCTTCTGCGCCATCCCGAGCCAAAGGGGCAGCAGGGCCAGCACGAAGTAGGAGGGGCGCAGCGCCAGCATGAGGCCCAGTAACATACCCGCCAGCGCAATTCTGCGCTGCTGCAAGGCCAAGAGCGCGCCCAGCCAGGCGGCGAGCGCCGGCCCGTCCGAGAGGCCGGAGAGCGCCAGCGTCGGGGTGAGCGGCAGAGCCAGCACCAGCAGCCAGACCGGTGCCAGCAGGCTGGGCCGTTGCCACAATCTCACCGCCAGCCAGGCGGCGAGCGGCGCTATCAGGGCTGTGCCCAAGAGGCTGGCCCACAGCACCGCGCGGGTCGGATTGTCCACCGCCAGATTGATCAGCCGCGCCAGCCAGATAAAGGCGGGGTAGCCCGGAAAGTGGGGGGAGAATTCCAGCACGCTGAAGCGCACCACCCCGTGGGCAAAGTTGAGGGCGTCGTCGGAATCGAGCGCCACCGGGAAGGCCAGCAGCCAGCAAAGCCAGGCCAATTGCAGCAGGATCAGCAGACAGGGTCGAATGGGAAAGCGTAATCGGCCCTGGTGACGCCCCCCTTCCCCCCTTGCGGGAGAAGGACCGGGGATGAGGGGGGCCGTCGTCATCAATGAGAGGTCATCAAAGTGCGTAGGGTGGGTAGAGCGAAGCGAAACCCACCGTTTGTCACAACGAGATGGCGCAATGATGGGCAGTTGGTCATCAAAGCGGCGCCAGCACGGCCATCAGGGTTTTCTCGGCCTCGGCGAAAGCGGTGGCATCGGCGGGCTTGGCGCCCACCCCGAACACCCCAGGGTTGCCGATGGCATCCAGCACCCTGGCCAGCGCCTGATCGGCGGCCTTGCGATCCCCTTCACCGAGGGAGGGGAGGATCAAGTCGAGGAAGCGCTTGCTCTTGACCACCAGCACCTTGGCGGTCTGGTAGTCGCCAAGATTCTGGCTGGCCCCCTCGAGGCGGCGCTCGATCTCCGCCTTGTAGGCGCGGTTGAGCAGGGCGGCGGTGGCGGCGGCATCTTTCCCCTTGATGGCGGCCGCCAGGGGCGCTTGCAGTTCCACCTTGTGGTGCTCTTCCAGATAGGTCAGCTCCTCGGCGATGTCGCCCAAGGTGGTGCTGGCATCCTTGCCGTCAGTGGCGGCGCCAAGCAGCGCCTCGCGGGCGTCGATCAGCGGCTCCTTGCCGGCGGCGGCGTAGGAGTAAGCCTGCGCCTGCCCGCTCAGGGTCAGCAGCGGGCCCGTCAGCAACGCGAGGGCGATCAAGCCGTGGCGTATGGTCATCCTGTTCTCCTTGTTGATTTGTCCTGGCGGCATGGCGCCAGTCCTGATCCGTTGGACCCCACCCCGACCCTCCCCTTGTCAGGGGAGGGAGCAGATCGCCTTGCCGACAACGTCGGTAAAGCACCTCCCCATTTCGAAGGGGGAGGCCGGGAGGGGGTTGGCTTACGGCGTAGGCCTCAGGCCACGCTCTGGGTTTCGATCACGGTGTTTTCGTTGCGATGATTGAAAATGGCGTGGCGTCTGTCCACCCCGTCGATCACCATGTCGGCGGCCATCATCCCCATCTCCATGGCGGTGTCGGTGAAGATGTAGCGAAATGTCCCCTGACGGCCGGTCATGATGAGGTTGGTGATCGGCATCAGCGCTTGGATGGCTTCGTTGCGGCGGGCCTGATAGCCGAGATCCATCAGCGGATAGGCGTATTCGCTGCGAGCCTCGAAGGTCTCATCGCCAAGTTTCTGGGTATCGACGCCGAGGCTGGCGAGATCGGCGGTGACCCGACCGCGCAGCTCGGCCAGCGGCGCCTGCCAGGTGGCACCCCCCGGATTGCAGGGGATCTCCAGCATCACGGATGTTTGCCCCTGGGGCGCCATAAAGGGGCTGCGCCGGCGCGGCTCCTGCAGACGGGTGGCCAGAATATGGGGGTCGGAGAGGTACTGCCAGGTGTTGTCCGACAGGTTCTCCTGTTTGAGCGGCATATTGACGAAGCGAAGCGACCGGTAGTGCAGATCGCACGGCAAGCCCAGATGCCGGCAGGTGAGCGGCAGCGGCAGGGTGGAGATCACCTGATCGAAGGCGGCGCTCTGTTCAATACCCTCCTGTTGCCAATAGACCCGTTCGATGCGGCCATCGACCTGCTCGAGGCGGGTGATGGTGGCGCCGGTCTTGAGCAGGGCCCCCTCTGCCACCAGCCGCTCCCCCAGGGTGGTGAAGATCTGGCCGAAGCCGTACTTGGGGTAGCGATACTTGCGGGCATAGGTGCGCACCGAGAGGCTGCCGCTGCGTCTTGGCAGCAGTCGGCGCGCCACGTCCTTGAGATCGATCAGGCTGATGCGCTGGCCGGCCCAGTCGGCGGAGAGCTTGTCCGGGTTGATGCCCCAGAGCTTCGCCGTATAGCCCTCGAAGAACTGGCGATAGAGGGTGCGGCCAAAGTGGCTCTGGATCCACTCGGCAAAGCTCGCCTTGGCGAAATCGGTGGGCTTCTTGGCAAAGGGCAACAGCAGCAGATCCTTCACCGCCCCGGCCATCAGGGCGAGCGGCGCCGTCTTGAGCAAATTGGGCAGGTTCAAGGGGTAGTCATAGGTGCGTCCGCCAAAGCGGATCACGCTCTTGCGCATCGCGTGGAGCAGATCGTCCCCCATCAGCTCGTCGATAAAGGCGAGCAGCTCGGGGTTCTTGGTGATGAAGCGGTGGCCGCCGTAGTCGAAGCGATACTCGCCGTCGCGCCCCTTGAAGGTCTGGGTGGCGCACATGCCGCCGACGACCGGCTCCTGCTCGAACAGGGTGACCGCAAAACCGGCCTGGCGCAGGCGCCAAGCGGCCATCAGACCGGCGGGGCCGGCCCCCAGCACCGCAATTTTCTTCTTGTTGTCGCTCATGAATGTTCCGAAACGGCGTGATAGCTGGGAGCGCGCCTGTGCGCGGCTCCCGAACAGAGTGTGATCCCCGGGCTCAGCCCCTGGCCGGGGCGGCGCTCCCCTGGGGGCGATAGCTGCGATGCCAGAGGGTGACAAAGATCATGAGGTAGCAGGCCCAGGTCAGCAACTGCAGGCCGGCCGGTGAGGCGTTGTAGCCAAACAGGGCGCGCAGGAAGGTGCCGAATACCCCCTGATCGTCGAGCACATGGCTGATGTTGAAGACCGGCGTGGTCCAGAAGGTGATGACATCCGCTGCCTGCAACATGTTGACGGCGGACGACAGCAGCCCGGCGGCGATGATGATGATGAGCAGGCCTGTCCAGCGGAAGAAGGGGGCCAGCGCCACCTTGCGGGTGGAGCGCAGCAGCCCCCACACCAGCGCCACAGAGACCAGCAACCCCGCCAGTGCGCCCACCAGCCCCTCGTGCAGATCCACCCCTTGCCCGGAGTAGACCAGGGCCGAGAAGAAGAGCACGGTTTCAAAGCCTTCGCGCATCACAGCAAGGAAGGCGAGCAGCACCAGGCCAAAGAGGTTGCCACCGTCGATGGCGGCATCGATGCGCGCCGTCATGGCCCCCACCTGGGACTTGGCCTGCTTCTGCATCCAGATAGCCATATAGGTGAGCACCAGGGTGGCAAAGATCAGGATCCCCGCCATCAAGAGGTGGTTGTAGCGCTCGCTCTCGAACTGGCTCACCACCACCTGGAACAGGAAGGCGACGACGAGGGAGGCGACAAGACCGAAGCCCACCCCCAGATAGATGAACTTGTTGTAGCGGCTCGCCCCCAGCTTGGCGAGGTAGGAGAGGCAGATGCCGACCAGCAGGAAGGCTTCCAGCCCCTCGCGCAGGGTAATGAGAAAACTTGCGAACATCAGGATTGAGGCTCCGTATCGGGCGTGACGGGGAGGGGCTGCAGGGTGAGTTGCAGCCGATTGAGTTGCACTATGGGTGGCTCCGGCAAGTTCGGCTCGGCGGCGCGCACCGCATCACTGACCCACTTGGGGTAGGTGCGGAAATTGAGTCTGATATCGGCCTTGAAGGGCCCCCGGGCATCCGCCGGCAGCGGCCAGGCTTCATCACGCCAGCCATCGGCCGGAATGCGGGTGTCTTCAAGGAGCTTGGTGTAGCGCCAGAACTTGAGCCCCACCGGCTTGCCCTCGGCATCGCCGAACACCTTTCTAAATAGCCGCGCATCCTCAGGGACGGCGCCGTTCACCGGCTGGCCGCTTTCAAGCACCAGCTTGCCGCTGGCGTCGGTGACGGTCAGCTCCAGCCAGAGTTCACGGAAATCGGCGACCCCGGTGGGCAGGGCGTGGCCGGCGCCGGTATTGGCGACTCTCACTACCAGCTCGGGCTGGCCGCTCTGGTTTTCAATGCGGGCCGAGAGGGTGGCGCTGGAGCGCAAGAGCGCCAGGCTCTCCTGCTCAAGGTTTGGATTGCGCAACCCCACCAGCTGGTGCTGGGCGCCGGTAAAGTTGTGGCGATAGAGCCGTTCTTTCACTGTGCCGTTTTCGGTGGACTGGCCGGCCACCGGCGCGCCGCCGTTGCCCGGCTCCGGGTTCATGTGGCAGTCGATGCAGGTGCGCCGCCTGGCGGGATCCTCCGCCTTGGCGAAGCTGGATTTTTCCCACTCATCCCAGGTGTTGACGATATTGGCTCCGGTGCCCGGGGCAAACTCGTTGTGGCAGGACTTGCACAGGGCCGCGTCCTGGTAGAAATCCTTCTGGTAGGAGGCCTTGTGCATGGCCGGGCGGGCGTTGATCTGCCGCTCTGCCAGCCAGTGCTGGAGGCTTCCCCCCGGGGCATCCTCGAACACATAGCTCTCGCGGTCTTTCAGATTCACGGTAAAGGCGCTGTTGCCGCCCGCGTCTTCCACTTTGGTGATGCGATGGCAGAGCACGCAGCCGGTGCCTTCTTCCACCACGGGTTCGCCTGCCTGGTGGGCCGCGATCAGCGAGGCACCGCCCCGCTCCAGCATATGGGAGCCCTTGGGCAGATCAGTCTGGCCGTTCAGCACCTGCTGGGGCATGTGACAGCCCTGGCACCACTGGCCGAAGGCCTCGCCCTCGGTCTCCCGGGCCAGCGCCTGCACCACCTTGTAGTAGGGGTGGGAGTTGCCCATCAGCCGGTGGTTGCTCTCGCTCCAGTCCTCGAACGCTTGGCTGTGGCAGTTCTGGCAGGAGGCGGAGTTGAGCCACTCGCGAGGATGGGTGGTCGGCGCCTTGGCGGGATCCGAGCGCGGGGCATCGAGCCTGAGCCAGTTGGCAAGATAGGGGAGGTTGCCATCGGCGGTGACGAAGGCGTGCAACTCCTCCATCATCGCCTTCACCTCGGGCTGGGGCCTCGCGGGGTCGACCAGTTCTGCGCCATCGCGGGTGTCGTGGCCCATGCCGCCCTGGGTCTGCTGGGTCATGCGCAGGTATTCGCCGACAAAGTCCCCCGCCACCATGTTGGCAAGGTTGGCGTGGCCGTTGATGGCGTTGTCGCCGTTCTGCTGGCGATGAGCCGCCATCAGATGACGGTTGGTGAAGTTGAACCCGTCCAGATGGCAGGAGTTGCAGCTCATCCAGTTGTCCCCCGCCATGGGGAAACGTGAGTTGGAAGCTGTGTTACCCAGATTGAACAGCCGCTCGCCGCGCTTGAGGGGCTCGGGGCGGGGATCCGTCTCCACCAGTTTGGCGAAGTGGGGCACATCCACCGTGACCCGGGCGAAGGGGCCGCTGCCGCCGCTATTGAGACGGGTGAGATCCTGCCCCATGGCGTTGTGCACCAGGATGTGGTCGCCATCGATCAGCAGATCGCGCGGATTCTGGCCCGGCAGGTGGCGCAGGAGCTGGGTCGCCTTGGCGCCCCCCTGAAACTTCTTGCGGCGGTGGCGGTTGCTGTTCTGCTTGCCGCTGCGCGACAGGTCGAACACCAGCAGATCTTCGGAGCCCGCCAGCGTCAGGTAGACCCGCTTGCCGTCGGCGGCGAAGCGCGCCGCGAACGGGTTGGAGACGATCTGGCTGCGGTTGCCGACGCTCGGCAGGTTGATCTGCAGGAAGAGCTGCTTTCTTTCATCGACCCGCTCTTTCTCCTCATCCAGATCGATGATGGAGACCGCGGGGAAGACTGTGCTCTGGAACTGAAAGGGGTGGTCGAAGCTCCACAGCACGTGGGGCAGCCAGGCTTCTCGGCCATCGGGGGAGAGGGCGATGCCATCGAGCAGGCGCGGCAAGCCCTGGGAGTCGCTCGGCGTGTCGCTGTGGGTCTCGGCCAGGGTGATCAGGCGCGGTGTGGTCAGGGCGGCTTGCTTGGCGCCGCCCTCCATCTTGGCGAGATCATAGATGGCGAGCTGGCCGGTCATGGCGTGTGTCAGCAGCAGGCGATCGTCGTCGGTCAAGGCCAGTCCGCGCGGGGTCTCGGCAGTGGCCACATCCAGCTGCAGCTTGCCCGCGCCGTCGTAGGCCTGCAGGCGAGCTGATTCGAACAGCGTGACCCAGAACCACTGCCGCTTGGCATCGAAGATGACGCCATAGGGTCTATGGCCGGTGGGGATCGCCTTTTCCAGGTCGAGATCATCATCCAGCAGTAGCAGGCGATCGCCACTGTAGTCGGTCACCAGCAGGGTGCCGTCATCGGCTCGGGCCAGCTGGCGCAGATCCCCCCCCAGCTGCACCTCCTTGAGCCGCTTGCCGCTGTCGCGTTCAAGCAGGGTGACGGAGCCGGCACTCTGGTTGGCGGTGACGAGGCGCGGAGCGCTCCCCTCGTCATAGGCAAGCATGGCGGCGCCCATCTCCTGGGCCGAGGCGGTCCCCAGCAACAGGGCGGCCAACATCAGAGATAACAACAGCTTCAACATAAGATCAGGTGCGCCATTTCAAGATGGTCCAGCGCCAGGCGTGGCGCAACACCAGGGGCGTCAACGCGAGCGCGCTCAGCCAGTGGGCCCAGCTGGCAAGGTTGCCGAGGCTATCCCCCGGGGTGCCGTGCAGCACCAGCACCAGTCCGCTGGCAAGGCACACCAGCAGCAAGGCTTCGATGATGCGCCCCGTGGTGCGCAAAAAAGGCTTGCGGCTCTTGCGCAGCAGGCTGCGATGGGAAAGCCAGAAGGCACCGAACAGCAGCGGAAACAGGGTGAGCGAGAGCATCACATGGAAAAACAGATTCCAGCGAGCCAGCGACCAGAGCGGGGTCAGCGGCTCCCACAGCAGCAGACCGGAGAAAAACAGCAGGTAGAGGGCGCCCTCGGCCGCCTGATGGTGATAGGCCAGCCACTGCCAACATTGTCGCGGTGAGAGGGAAAGACTCGTCATGGGTGCTCCAGCACCCGGGCGCTTCAACCCGGGGCGGGCAAGTTTACAATGGGGAAAGAGTAATGAAAAGAGTTATCAATTCGACCCTTGATGAATAGATCCTGAATGAAATGGGACCCTATTTGTGATCCGCCAGCCGCTCGGTGACCGCATAGATAAGCGCCGCGGTGGAGAAGGCCAGAAACACGATGACCGACCACTTCATCTCAGTCTCGTTGCCGGTGCCGTCGTCGAGAAAGGCCTTGAGCACCTCGATGCCGGCGATGGTGACCAGGGAGTTGATGACGATGAGCTTGAGGGAGGCGAAGTTGATCTTGCTGAGCCAGTTGTCACCCAGGGCCGCTCGCTGCTCCGGGGTCTTGATGAACTGCACATAGCCGCAGATGGCCACCAGGATCAGCATCTGGGCCACCAGCACGAAGTCCACCAGGGTGAGCACCCCGGTGATGAGATCCAGGTAGTGGATGTCGATGATGTCGCGGCACAGCACATAGAGCTGCATGGCGAACTTCACCATCAGGAGGGCGACACAGATCAGGATGCAGACATAGAAGGGGAACATCATCAATCGGCTGCCGTTGAGCATGACGTTGAAGCGGCGCATGGGAAACTCCATCGAAAAGGAAGGCAGCCAGAATATCCGGAAAGAAAGGAGCGGGAAAGCGCCTGGGCGCTCCCCGCCCGGCTCAGAGGGGGAAGGTGGGGAGGCCCCGGAACAGCTGCTGCAACCCCTCGCCCCAGGCCTTTCGCAGCGCCACGAAGTGGGGGTTCTGTTCGGTGATGCGGTGCAGGTGTGCCGCCGAGAAGCTTCCCTCGGCATAAACCAGGGCGTCCAGGGGCAAGCCCACCGACAGATTGCTGCGCAGGGTCGAGTCGATGGAGATGAGGGCGCACTGCAGGGCGGTCTGAAGCGGCGTCTCATGGTGGATGATGCGATCGAGGATGGGTTTGCCGTACTTGCTCTCACCAATCTGGAAGTAGGGGGTGTCGGCGCTCGCCTCGATGAAGTTGCCCTCCGGATAGATGTGGAAAAGGCGGTGGCGCTCCCCCCGGATCTGCCCCCCCAGCAGCATGTTGCAGCCGAAGTTGATATGGCCCTGCTGCTGACCCCCATCCCGGCTGATGACGGTGCGTATGGTCTGGCCGATGAGGGCGGCAGCCTCGTAGAGGCTGGGGAGGGCAAGCAGCTCCTGCCCCTGTGTCAGCAGGCTGATGACGCTCTGGGTGGTGGCCAGATTGCCCGCGCTTTGCAGCACCAGCACCCTGTCTTCCCCGGTGAAGAGGTGCAGCTTGCGGAAGGTGGCGATGTGATCCACCCCCGCATTGGTGCGCGAATCGGACGCAAACACCATGCCGTCTTGCAGGCACATGGCAACGCAATAGGTCATGGGCAGGCCCCCGCGGCCGAGATCCCGGCTCTCATTGCTGCTGTCCATCCAGGCGGGTCACCTGCGCCTGGCTCTGCAACTGTTCGCACCCGCCGCCATAGCGCACGCCGCGCACCGGACAGGCATCCAGATAATCCATGCCGACCGCGAGCTTGAGGTGCTCGCTGGTGGAGCTGGTGAGGTTGGTGACGTCGAAGGTGTGCCAGCGCGCCTCGATCCACACCTCGGCCCAGGCGTGCATCGCCACGTGGCTGTTGTCCTGGCTGTAGAGGTAACCGCTCACGTACCGGGCCGGCAGGCCGGCGTGGCGGCAGCAGGTCAGGAAGACATGGGTGTGGTCCTGACAGACGCCGCTGCCTGAGGCGAGGGCCTCGTCGGCGCTGAAGGTGGCGTCCGTGCTGCCGGGCTGATAGGGCATCAGCACCAGGATGCGTGCCATCAGGCTCTGCAAGTCGGCCAGGGTCGGCTCCTCTGGCAGGCAGGCCTTCGCAAGATCCTGCAGGGCCGGGGTCGGGCGGGTGAGGGCGGTGGGCCTCAGGTAGCTCAGGGGGGAGATGAGAGAGCTCTCTTCATCCTCCGGGGCGTCGTCGCGGATCTCCACCTCCCCGTGGGCGCGGATCAGGATCCCCTCGTGGGGGGACTCCAGGCTCAGCACGTGCAGTATATTGCCGTAACCGTCCGTGGTGCAGGTGGCCTCCCCCGGCAGCTCCAGCTCCCAGGAGAGGATCTGCTGGCGGGCCGTGCTGTGGGGGGTCAGGCGCAGGTACTGGGTGCTGCGGCGCACCACGTCGGCATAGTGGTAGCGGGTCTGGTGATCGATGATGAGTCTCATAATACCTCCAGGTAGGCGGCGTGGATGCTCTGGCCGATGGCGCCGATGTCGCTGAGGAAATCCCTCAGGTACGCCTGCATGCCGAGGGCAAAGACATCGTCGATGGTGCCATAGGTCAGATGGGCGTTGAGTATGGTGGTGAGACGCCGGGGCGTCTGACCGGCGTTGCCCTCGATCTGGGCCAGGATGTGCTCCATCTCGTCGAGGCAGGCCCGCAGGGAGCGCGGCACTTCATTGCGCAGGATCAGCAGCTCGGCGATGGAGGCATGGGAGAGCGTCTTGTAGAGGGTCTGGTGGGCCTCATAGGCTCCCACCGAGCGCAGCAGGGCGTTCCAGCGGTAGAACTCGCGCACGCTGTCCTCGTCCTCCCGGATCACCTGATACTTCACGGTCAGGATGCGCGCCGTGTTGTCAGCCCGCTCGATGAAGGTGCCAAGGCGCAGGAACCAGAGCACGTCACCGCGCATGATGGTGCCATAGGTGGCGCCGCGAAACTGGTGGGAGCGCTCCTTGATCCAGTCGAAGAACTCCTGTGCCTGACCGCTGGACAGCCCCGCCTGGCGCCGCCGACGGATCTCTATCCAGGCGGCGTTGATGCTCTCCCACACCTCACCGGGGATCTTGCCCCGCACCGCGTGGGCGTTGTCCCTGGCCATGCGCAGACAGCTGAAGATGCTGCTCGGGTTCTCCTCGTCGAAGCAGAAGAATTGCAGCAGGTTCTCCATGTTCACCTGGCCGTAGCGGGCCAGGAAGGGCTCGTGGGTGCCACTGATGGTGAGAGGCGCCACCAGCTCGCTGTGATCGGCGTCGATGGAGGGCATCAGCGACATGGTCTGGGTGACGTCCAGCATGCGCGCCGTGTTCTCCGCCCGCTCCAGGTGGCGGGACATCCAGTAAAGTTCGCTTGCGGTGCGGCTCAGCATGGGCTGCCCTCCATGACCCAGGTGTCCTTGGTGCCACCGCCCTGGGAGGAGTTGACCACCAGGGAGCCTTCGGTGAGGGCGACCCGGGTCAGGCCGCCCGGTACTAGGCGCAGCTCCTGCCCCGTGAGCACGAAGGGGCGCAGGTCGATGTGGCGGGGGGCGATGCCGGCGTCGACGAAAGTCGGGCAGGTGGAGAGGGAGAGGGTCGGCTGGGCGATGTAGTTGTCCGGCCGAGCCTTGAGCAGCTCGCGAAAACGGGCCAGCTCCTCGCGACTGGCGCAGGGGCCGATGAGCATGCCGTAGCCACCGGCGCCATGGACCTCCTTGACCACCAGCTCCTCCAGATTGGCCAGCACGTGGGAGAGGGCCGCCGGCTCGCGGCACTGCCAGGTGGGCACGTTGTTGAGAATGGGATCTTCCCCCAGATAGAAGCGGATCATCTCCGGCACATAGGGGTAGATGGACTTGTCATCCGCCACCCCGGTGCCGATGGCATTGGCCAGCACCACGCCGCCGGCGCGGTAGACCGACAGCAGCCCGGGCACGCCGATGAGGGAGTCCGGGTTGAAGGCGAGGGGGTCCAGGAAGTCGTCGTCGATGCGGCGATAGATGACATCCACCCTTTTCAGCCCAGTGGTGGTGCGCATCAGCACCTGACCATCCTTGACCACGAGATCCGCGCTCTCCACCAGCTCTACCCCCATCTGCTGGGCGAGGAAGCTGTGCTCGAAGTAGGCGCTGTTGAAGCGCCCCGGGGTCATCACCACCACGCAGGGGTTGTCCACCGGGCTGCTCTCGCGCAGGGTCTGCAACAACAGGGCCGGGTAACGCTCCACCGGGGCGATGGGCTGGTTGTGAAACAACTCCGGGAAGAGGCGCATCATCATCTTGCGGTTCTCCAGCATGTAGGAGACCCCGGAGGGGGTGCGCAGGTTGTCCTCCAGCACATAGTACTCACCGTCGTGGTTGCGGATGATGTCTACCCCGGTGATGTGGACATAGGTGTCCCGGTGCAGGTCGACCCCCTGCATGCAGGGTTGGTACTGGGCGTTGGCGAGGATCTGGGCGGCCGGGATCACTCCCGCCTTCAAGATGCGCTGATCGTGATAGATGTCGTGCAGGAAGGCATTGAGGGCGGTGACCCGCTGGCGGATCCCCTTGTCCAGATGTTGCCACTCCCGGGCGGGAATGATGCGGGGAATGCTGTCGAACGGGATGAGACGCTCGGCGCCGTCCCCGTCCCCATAGACGTTGAAGGTGATGCCGACCCGGCGAAACAGCAGGTCGGCCTCCTCACGCTTGCGCTCTATGCTCTTCTCGTCGGTCTGGTGCAGCCACGCCAGGTAGGCGTGGTAATGATCGCGAAACTGGTTGTCGGTGAGCAGCATCTCGTCGTAACAACCGGGTCCGGGGGGCTTGATGGGCAGCATAGGCAACTCCTTGTGACGTCCCTGATCTCAGGAATTGCAAGGGGTGTGCCAGCCAATTGAGTCGCTGCCGAGGCCTGTATCATTAAAATTTTATCGAAAAATCATATGGATGACTCTTCTGTCATCAGTGGGTGGCCGAGGGTGCACCAGAGTGGTACCCCATGGAGGGTATGCCTGCGCCATCTTGTGGCGGCAGGACCCGACGGCAAGGGACGAGCGCATCGGGAGGCGGGCGTGGGAGGCGACCGCCCTTGCCCCGAGGCGGGGCAGGGGAAATGAAAAAGCCCAGCCATAAGGCTGGGCTTTGGAAGATGGCTCCCTCGACAGGACTTGAACCTGTGACATACGGATTAACAGTCCGCCGTTCTACCGACTGAACTACGAGGGAATTGGCTCCTCCTACTGGACTTGAACCAGTGACATACGGATTAACAGTCCGCCGTTCTACCGACTGAACTAAGGAGGAATTGCCTGTCTCGTCGAGACGGGGCGGATATTAATGGCCTGGGGGACGGGTGTCAACCCGATGGCTTGCGTAAAAAATGGCTTTTTGGCCTGTTTGTCCAAAACTTGGCCGCTGTGGACTATTTTCAGCACAATCAGCAGCTTGAGATGCCCTTGCGGGAACATGCACGCCTGTGCGTCCCCTCCTTCATCCAGAGGTGCAGGTCAGGGTTTTTCTTGGGAGAAACAGCACGGAGGGCGGCCGCAGTTGGCGGGAAACGGCGCGCAAATACAGGGGATAGGCGACAATATTGCGCGCTCATGTCCATTTCTTGATCCCGCCCATCGAATTATCGGGCCGGCTCGGGTAT
This sequence comes from Aeromonas sp. XH, assembly GCF_033348475.1. Taxonomy (NCBI): domain Bacteria; kingdom Pseudomonadati; phylum Pseudomonadota; class Gammaproteobacteria; order Aeromonadales; family Aeromonadaceae; genus Aeromonas; species Aeromonas sp. XH. Next base: position 1,644,377 of record NZ_CP137630.1, read on the forward strand.
GGTTGCTCAGGATACCATCGCCGCGTCGACAGCTCTGCCGGCCCTTGATGATGATCGGGTGCCGGTTCACCCCGGCCTTTGTCTCCTTCTTCTGGTATTACCCTAGACATGCACAATCAAGCTTCCTTACAAGGCGTGAAGCTGGCTATCGCATTGCGCCAATCCTGCATCGACGAACCCTATGGCGTGGCGCGCTTCGGCCGCGACCTCATCGCCGGCATCACGGTCGGCATCATCGCCATCCCGCTGGCCATGGCGCTGGCCATCGCCAGCGGCGTGCCGCCCCAGCACGGCCTCTACACCGCCATCATCGCCGGGATCGTGATCGCCGTGACCGGGGGCTCCCGTTTCTCCATCTCGGGCCCTACCGCCGCCTTCGTGGTGATCCTCTACCCGGTGGCCCAGCAATTCGGGGTGGGGGGACTCTTGATGGCCACCCTGATCTCGGGCTGCTTCCTAGTGGCCATGGGGATGGCGCGGCTCGGGCGCCTCATCGAGTACATTCCGCCTTCGGTCACCCTGGGCTTCACCGGCGGTATCGCCATCGTGATCGCCACCCTGCAGATCAAGGACTTCTTCGGCCTGCAGGTGCCCGAGATGCCTGAGACCTACCTGGGCAAGGTGCAGGCGCTGGCCCATGCCCTGCCCAGCTGGCAGTGGGGTGACACGCTCGTCGGGGTGGCCACCCTGGCGGTGTTGTTGCTCTGGCCCAGATTGCGGCTGCCGGTGCCGGGCCACCTGCCCGCCGTGCTGGTGGGGGTGGGCCTGGGCTTTGGCCTGCATCAGTTCGGGGTGGACGTGGCTACCATAGGCAGCAAGTTCAGCTACACCCTGGCCGATGGCTCCCAGGGGATGGGGATCCCCCCCATAGCGCCGACCCTGGTGATGCCCTGGGCCCTGCCGGGACCGGACGGGGCGCCGGTGGAGTGGAACCTGGCCGCCATCGAGCGGCTGCTGCCCGCCGCCTTCTCCATGGCCATGCTGGGTGCCATCGAATCCTTGCTCTGCGCCGTGGTGCTGGATGGCATGACGGGTCGCAAACATAGCTCCAACGGCGAGCTGGTGGGGCAGGGGCTTGGCAACATCCTGGCCCCCTTCTTCGGCGGCATCACGGCGACGGCCGCCATCGCCCGCTCCGCCGCCAATGTGCGGGCCGGGGCCACCTCGCCCATTTCCGGCATCGTCCATGCCCTGGTGGTGCTGGCCGCCATCCTGGTGCTGGCCCCCTGGCTCTCCTGGCTGCCGCTCTCCGCCATGGCGGCCCTGCTGCTGCTGGTGGCCTGGAACATGAGCGAGGCCCACAAGGTGGTGGATCTGGTGCGCCGTGCCCCCAGATCCGACGTGCTGGTGCTGCTGGTCTGCCTGTCTCTCACGGTTATCTTCGACATGGTCATCGCTATCACCTTCGGGGTGATCCTGGCTTCGCTGCTGTTCATGCGGGAAATTGCGAAGATGACCCGGCTGCACAACCTGGCGGAGCACAAGCGTTATGCCAGCGAGGTGCCGGCCCAGACCCTGATCTACAAGATCAACGGGCCCCTGTTCTTTGCGGCGGCGGAGCGGGTCTTCGACGAGTTGCTGGCCCAGGTGCGGGATCACAAGGTGCTGATCCTGCAGATGGAGGCGGTCTCCATCCTGGATGCGGGGGGACTCTCCGCCTTCCAGCAGTTTGCCAGACGGATGGCCAAGTCGGGTGTCCGGCTCAAGGTGGCCGAGTTGCAGTTCCAGCCCCTCAAGACCCTGGCCCGGGGCAAGGTGCGCCCGGTGGCGGGGGAGTTGGAGTTCTACGGTTCGCTGGAAGAGGCCATTCGAGGAGAACATTTGCACGAAGCGGTTGAAAATTGATGGAAAGGGATAGGAAACGGCAACTTTTTGGTCACTTGGTTCGCTAATTGAGCAATCAGTGGTAAAAGATAAAAAATTGGATTGACCGGCCCGCTCCTATCCCTTACATTACGCCCCGTTCCGGCGCAGCAGCGCAACGAACCCGTGTTGGCTGAACACGTTAAATCACAGACAGAACTTTGGTGCGGTGCCCGAGGGCCGCCCACCGACGAAGTAGGCAAGAAGCACGTATCGCGTCTTCCGAAAGCCACTTCAAAGAAGTGAAAATTTGGTGAGGTGTCCGAGTGGCTGAAGGAGCACGCCTGGAAAGTGTGTATACGGCAACGTATCGAGGGTTCGAATCCCTCCCTCACCGCCAAATAAAACAAAAGGGCCTGTCGAAAGACAGGCCCTTTTGTTTTATCCGGTGACGGGCGGCTCGGTTCTAACCCTGGTTCGACAGGCGGGCAGGAAAGCCCGCCTAGACGGCCAGAGGCCGCCCGCAGGGCGAGCGCCAGGGATGGCGCGAGTCAACCCGACCCATCCTCAGATGTTAGAACCGACCTGGTGGTCGGTTTTTTTTGCTTTGGGGAAGAACTATCCGCTCATGTTGAAGAGGGGGGAGCTCCCTCGCCGGGTTCGAGCAGGGCAGCTTGCTGCGATGAACAGCCGCAGGCCGCCCCGAAGGGGTGAGCCACGCAGTGGCGCATCATCCCTCCCTCACCGCCAAATTACAAAAAACCGACCCTAGGGTCGGTTTTTTGTTTTCGCGGTCGGCCAATCTCGGGAGCCGATGAGGGAGGGGGAGCCCCTTGCCGACGGCGGGCGTTTCCCCGCTACTGCCGGCCCATAATCTCCCCTCTCCCGGCTCTGTTGCGGGCCCGGCCTATTGCTCAGAAGATCACCCCGACCAGCCTGTCGAGCAGCGTCTCGAAGGAGAACAGAGTGAGGAGCAGGGGCAGGAAGGGGGCGACGGTGGCCAGTACCAGTTGCAGGAACATGTCCCGGCTAAATGGCATGGGCCTGATCTCCTTGATGATGGCGTAGGCGTTGCCCAGATCGGCGAGGGACTGGATATCGGCGGCGCCGAGCAGGGTTTCCCCGTCCCGATCGGCCGTGCGCAGCCATCTGTGCTCGAAACTGCGGCTGTATTCGGCCGCGAGGGCGCCATATTCCCGCAGCCCCTGGCGCTTGGCCTTCAGGATATGAGGGGTGAAGACCGCCAGGGGAGCCAGCACGAGCAGCAGGCCGAAACCGGCGAGCAGTATGATCTCCGGCTTGTAGGCGGTCAGCACGGCGGCGTCATGGAAGATCCGGTTGGCGATGAACCCGGCAAGCTGGGCACCCAGTGCGGTCAGCAGAGGCGAGTAGGCATAGGCCGAGCCGCCGAGAAAGCCGAGGCCGCAGTTGCGATCCGGATGGGTCGGCATGAGGACGAGCGGGATCCGGGATACCTGCCAGAGGAAGCGGGCCCAGATCAGGATACGGTAGAGCCAGCGCAGGAGCAGGAACTGGATGATGGGGTTGCTCACCCAGAAGAACCAGAATCCGGGCAGGGTCAGGGACACATGCCCCTCCTGAAGAGTGGCGTACCAGGTGGAGGAGTTCAGCACGAAGGTACTGGTCCGGATGAAGTAGCCCATGGAGAAGACGAAGAGGATGAGGCCGATCTCCACGGGAATCGAATTTCGCCAGCTCATGGCGCTGCGAATGGCCTCGTGGAAACGGGGCATGGAGAGCGGGTCTATCAACCCGCGCTCGACAAACTGGCTGACGATCCCACGGATGCGCTGGTGGACGATCAGCTCGGCAAACACCAGCAGGGAGACGCAGATGAGGAAACGGACATGGGTCTCGATGTCCAGCAGGAAAGGCACGGCCACGCCCTGCAGCAGGCTGCCCTCCCAGCCGCACAGCAGCAGGAGGGGGAGCCAGCAGATCCCGCACAGGATGAGGATACGTCGCCTGATATGGGCCTCGATATCGCCAAGGTGGGCCCGGCTCCACAACTGGTAGAGGGGGCCACCCAGAATGAGGGAAAAGTTGGCTGGATCCGAAAGCTGAGGGGAGAGCGGATCGGGTGGGGCGACAGGCTTGTGGTGGGACATGATGTGATCACCTTTATGTGTGTGATGACGATGGCATCCGGCGAGAGTGGGCCGCTTTCTTGTTCAACGTGAGGGCGGTACACGCCGGCATCGGGAGCTGGCGCCATGGGTGTCGTAAGAGCCCCTCTGATCGCCGCGCCTCTTGTCTGTCGTGAGCCCGGATGGGCAGGGCAGGCAGGGGAAAATCACGGCCAGCGCCATGGGATGACACCAATGGGTCTGAACCAGCCCCCATGGTGATAGGTATAGCGCTCGTCATGGCCGGCGAGGTGATCTGGCGCGACATTTTCAGCGAAAGGGCCCGGCTCGCCAGAACCGCCGGGCGTCTCCTCCCTGGCAAAAGGGCCATCAAGAACAGGGTGTCGGATGGGCAACTTGCCATGCGCCAGTGACAAGTGTGGCAACGGGCAATTTTTTGCCCTGTAATTGGAATTAAGTTCTGGTAATGCAATAAATGCCGGCTGTATGTGCTGGGTGAGCAAGCTGTTGCCGAGAAGGGGGCGGAGGCGGGGGCAGATTTTTTACAACCTATTGTTTTATATTGAGAAAATATATTGGCATGGCCACTGCTAATGGCTTCGGTTGAGTGTCATTACCGTTCAACCCATCAGGAGCTATTCCATGCCAACTCCATGTTATATCAGCATCGAAGGTAAAACCCAGGGCAACATCACCGCAGGTGCCTTCACCTCCGATTCCGTCGGCAACATCTTCGTGCAGGGCCACGAAGACGAGATGCTGGTGCAGGAATTCCAGCACGTCGTCACCGTGCCGACCGATCCCCAGTCCGGCCAGCCGGCGGGTCAGCGTGTCCACAAGCCGTTCAAGTTCACTGTTGCCCTGAACAAGGCCGTGCCGCTGATGTACAACGCCCTGGCGTCCGGCGAGATGTTGCCGAAGGTGACTCTGAAGTGGTACCGCACCTCCGTCGAGGGCAAGCAGGAGCACTTCTTCAGCACTGTGCTGACCGACGCCACCATAGTCGACATCGACTGCCAGATGCCCCACTGCCAGGATCCGGCGAAGTCTGACTTCACCCAGCTGATCCAGGTCTCCATGGCCTACCGCAAGATCGACTGGGAACACACCGTGGCCGGCACTTCCGGTGCGGACGACTGGCGCGCGCCGATCGAGGCGTAATTCGCAGCCAAGGGGCACTGCTTGCGGTGCCCCTTGTTCTCCGCAGGCCTGGCCAAGGTTCCCAGCCGCGTCAATCCACCTCCCCATCATGTTTTTTCTTGTGTCCGTTTGTCTCGCGTGAGCGGGCACAAGAAAAAACCGAGTTTACGTCTTGCCGCACGCCGTCAAGGGCGTGCGGCAGCCATGGTGTCAGAAAAAACCAGGCGATGGCGAAGCTCTCACACGGCTTGATGTGCCCCGTCTGATGGGGCCGCACGATATCTCAGGGGCGCGCAGCGATGGCAGACAGCACAGGATTACAATTCACCGTCAAGGTGGGGGCCCTGCCCGAGAGTACCTTGGTGGTGGCCGAGTTTACGCTGGATGAAGCGCTCAACCGGCCGTTCAACCTGCGCATTGAGCTGGCGAGTGCCCAGCCCGACATCGACTTTGGCGCCGTGCTGGACCAGCCTTGCGAGCTGTTGGTGTGGTACAACGGCGAGCTGCAGCGCCGGGTGTGCGGGGTGGTGAGCGAGTTTGCGCAAGGGGACAGCGGTTTTCGGCGCACCCGTTACACCCTGGAGGTGAAACCGGCGCTATGGCGGCTCTCCTTGCGCCATAACTCCCGTATCTTCCAGGCGCAAAAGCCCGATGAAATCCTCTCCATCCTGTTGCAAGAGCACGGCATCACCGACTACGCCTTTGCGCTCAAGAACGAGCACGCCAAGCGGGAATACTGCGTCCAGTACCGCGAGACCGACCTCGATTTCGTGAACCGCCTCGCCGCCGAAGAGGGGATGTTCTATTTCCACGAGTTTGAAGCGGGCAAGCACCGCATCGTGTTTGCCGACGACGCGGCCGCCTTGACTGCCGGCCCCGAGCTCTTCTTCAACCTCGGCAACCGCTCGCTGGAGCAGGGTCCCTATGTGCGGCAGTTCCATTACCGGGAGGCAGTGCGCCCCTCGGATGTGGAGCTCAAAGACTACAGCTTCAAGACCCCGGCCTATGGTCTCTCCCACAAGAAGCAAGGCAGTGAGCTAGAGCACCAGCGCGATACCTACCAGCACTTCGATTTCCCGGGTCGCTACAAGCAGGATGGCAGCGGCAAGGCCTTTGCCCAGCACCGGCTGGATGCCCTGCGCAACGACGCGGTGGCGGGCCAGGCTAAGTCCAACTGCGCCGCCTTGCTGCCGGGGCAGACCTTCTCGCTGACCGAACACCCCAACGGCGGCCTCAACACCGACTGGCAAATCGTCCATATCCGCCACACCGGCGAACAGCCGCAGGCGCTGGAAGAGGAGGGGGGCAGTGGCCCGACCGTCTATCACAACGAATTTGGAGTGGTGAAAGCGAGCACCACCTGGCGGGCACGCATCGGCAGTCCGGAAGCCCCCCACAAGCCCATGGTGGATGGCCCGCAAATCGCCATGGTGGTGGGGCCCGACGGGGAGGAGATTTACTGCGACGAGCATGGCCGGGTGAAGCTGCAGTTCCCGTGGGACCGCTACGGCAGCGCCAACGACCAGAGTTCCTGTTGGGTGCGGGTCTCCCAGGGTTGGGCCGGCGGCCAGTACGGCATGATGGCCATCCCGCGCATCGGCCACGAGGTCATCGTGAGTTTCCTTGAAGGGGACCCCGACCAGCCCATCGTGACGGGTCGCACCTATCACGCCACCAACCGGCCGCCGTACGAGTTGCCGGCCAACAAGACCCGCACCGTGCTGCGCACCGAGACCCATCAGGGTGAGGGCTTCAACGAGCTGCGTTTCGAAGACCAGGCGGGCAAGGAAGAGATCTACATCCACGGTCAGAAAGACCTGAACGTGCTTATCGAGAATGATGCCGCCTGGCACATCAAACACGACCAGCACACCGATATCGACAATGAGCGGGTGACTCGTATCCGAAAGGTGCCGGGCAGGGAGGGGGCTCCACCCAGCCTCGGCAACGATCATCTGACCGTTGAAGGGGAGAAACGGGACCACATCAAGGGGGATTATTCGCTGAGCGTGGATACCTCCATGCACCAGAAGCTCGGGCAACGCTGGCTCACCCAGGCGGGGCAGGAGGTACACGTCAAGGCCGGTGCCAAGGTGGTGCTGGAAGCGGGCTCTGAAATTACCGTCAAGGTCGGAGGTTGTTTCATCAAGGTCGATGGCGGCGGTGTGACCCTGGTGGGGCCCACCATCAAGATGAACTCCGGCGGCAGTGCAGGCTCGGGAACTGGGTGGGCTGGAAAATCGCCACTAGGGCCCTTGGGAGTCAGTGTTCCCCCTAAACCCAAGGTACCGCTCACTCCTGCGCAACTGGCCACCATGAAGAGTGCCGCCCCTTTCTGTGAAGAGTGTGAAAAATGCAAGGAGGGTGCCTGTGAGATTTGAGAGCACGCCGCTGGAAGAGTGGATACAGAGGCAATCGGCCCCTCTTTATGCCGTGCTGGCGGGGGCCAGCGATGCGGCTCCCTTGCAACATTACTACCAGCTCGATGGCCGCGAAACGCCACGCGGGCTCTATCTCGGCACCCCTTATGAAGACTGGCATCCCGTCATGCCCTATCTGGTGGCCCTCGACAAGGAGAGCCCCTTTATCGCATGGGCTCAGGGCGCCGAGGCGAGCGACTGGGGCTGGATAGTGGCAAGCGATCAGCCTGTCGATACCCTCTATGCCCATCTGCAGGGGCTGACCCAGATCTGGCACCAGGGGGAAGCGGTGTTCTTCCGTTACTGGGATGGCGTTTATCTGAAGCGCATTCTGGTCCCGCTGGGAGAGGGCTTCACCGCCCTGCTGCCTGGAGTAGACGGGATCTGGGTCGGGGGGGACGGCTTCGAATGGGCTGCGTCAGAAGCCGCAGCACCACGCGAATTCCCCTGGTGGGAGTTACCCCCCGCCATTGCCGCGACCTTGGCGAGACAGGATCCCGCCCCTCTTATCAACAACCTGATGCAGCAACTGGCGGATCACAACGGTCAGCTCTACTGGGCGTTTCCCGAGGCGAACCTGCGCTGCAAGGTCGCCCGCTTTGTCTCCCGTCATCCATCCCCCGATATCGATCTGTTTCCGGCGCTGGAAGCGGCGCTGATCAATGAGGTTCAAGCATGAGCAATGCCGGCCTGGCCGTCTTCAACGAAGTGATCGCCGATTATCACAACGTCCTGAGTGCCTATCGCAAGGATGCCGAGAGTTTCTTCCTGGGTGACATGCTCAGCATGGACATGGAGCAGACGATCAAGGTGGGCGACAAGACCATCACGGCATCGTCCGGCAGCAAGAAGGCGCAGTCCGTGGTGACGCAGTGCCCGCTGAACGGCACGCTGCGGCTGGTTCATCTGTTCGAATCCGTCAGGTTTATTCCCATCGGCAATACCCCGTATAAGGTGGAGGCGGGGAAACTGGTGCGCGGACGTTTTGTCAGCGAGGCGGTAGTCAAGGAGGGAACCCTGGATGCCAAGGGCATTGCCGAGGTCGGTAAGCTGACCCCGGGCAAGTCCTATCGGGTGACCTTCTACCCCAATGTGAAGAAGAGCGATCTGGATACCTTGTTCACCTCTTATGTTCCCGTTCAAAAAGACCTGGAGGCCTGGCTTACCAAGGAGTGGAACAGTGAGCACAAGGGTGCCTGGGTTCGTTACAGCGGTACTGGTGGTGGGTTTGGCAGCCATGCTCTGGCGGCAGCAAGCGGTATCGGCAAGGCGCTGGTCGGAGTGTGGGACGATCTTAAAACAATCTACAACCTGCTGGCCGACCCGGTAGGCAACGCCAAAAAGCTGGCCGCCTTCGGAGTGGACGCAGCGGCAATGGCCAAGGCTGGGGCCTCCCAGATGGAAGCTGCCATGCTGGTACTGCAAGATGAAGCTCTGCTTTATCTTTATGCCTATGCCTTGGTGTGCTGGGTCAAGATGTTGCCCCCTGATCAGCAAACCGAGTTTGGTGCTCAGGTGATTTCGTCGGTGCTGATTGATGTGATCATCGGTGTGGTGCTGACCGGAGGGGCTGGCCTCGCGGCGCGCTATGGTGCCAAGGCTGCCTCCATGGCCAAGAACAGTGACCGGGTAATGCGACTAGTCACCTCCTTGGTCAATCTCTCCAAGAAGCACAACCTGGCCCAGCACGCCCAAAAGGCGAAGAAGGTGCTGGTCGCGGGTGCGGTGCCGTTGAACCCGGCCAAAAAAGCGGATCTTAAGTTGGTCGATGCCAATGCCAAAACGTTGGTGGAAAAAGGAACTGCGGCCAAACGCCGGTTCCAGGGGCACACCGAGATCAAGCAGGTGAACAAGACTCCGGATGCCTCCAAACAGGCAGTTACCCCAGCCAAGCGCCCTCATCAACCTGAAGCCAAAACCTGCAAAAACAACTGCCCGGTCTCCATGGTGACGGGTGAAGAGCTGCTGGCACTGCAAGATGGCGAACTGCCCGGTTTGCTGTCCTTTGTCTTCGGGCGCCTCTATCGCACGTCCGCCGTCTCGCAATCCTGCGGCATGGGGATCGGCTGGACTCATGCCCTTGCGCACCGGCTTGAACGTCACGACGATACTCTGACCTGGTGGGATGAGGAGTCCCTGGCAACGGAATTGCCGTTGCCATCGATAGGCAGACCCATGGTGACCAACCTGCTTTCGGAGGCGGTGGTCTACCTCGGTGACGAGACTGATGAGGTCATCGTGGCCAAGGCCGGTTCGCCGTTCCTGCATTTTACCTGGCATGGCGGCAGCGGGCGGCTGACCGGTTTTTCCGATCCCTACGGCAATCGACTGACGGTACGCTCTGACCGTCAAGGGCGCCCCGCCTGGGTGGAAAACGAAGGGGGGCTGGCCCTTCGTCTCGCCTACGAGGGCGACCACATCATGGCGCTCGAGTTGCAGCGTTTCGACGGCATTGCCTGGCAGCCCCAGGTCACACTGCAACGCTACCACTACGATGACCATGGTCACCTGGTGGCGGCCGAGAATGGGGCCGGGGAGTGCGAGCGTTATCGCTATCGTGATGATGGGGTCATTGTGGAGCGCCGCCTGGCTGGCGGTGCCGGTTTCTTCTGGGAGTGGGAAGGGGAAGGCAAGGCCGCCCGAGCCATCCGTCACTGGAGCGATGTGGCGGGTTTTGATGTCACCTATGGCTGGGATGATGACAAGGGCGAGGTGACGGTACTCAATGCCGATGGCAGTCAGGAGGTGTATCAGCACGACAGCCAGGCACGCCTTGTCCGCCAGCAGGATCCGGATGGTGCGATAACCGAGTTTGCCTACAACGACAAGGGTCAGAAAGTACTGGCCCGTGATCCGCTGGGGGCCGAGACCCATTATCACTACGACGAAGAGGGGATGTTGGCCCTCGAAGTGGCTCCCGACGGCAGTCAGACTGCCTATCACTACTGGGATGGCCGGGTTCGCAAGGTAGTGCAGGGGGAGCGAGAATGGCGCTTTGAGCACAATCCGCAAGGGGATCTGATTGCCAGGCGGGATCCCCTGGGGAACGAAACCCGTTATGGCTATACCCCCCAGGGCAAGCTGTGCTCTGTGGTTCACCCGGACAGCACCCGCACCGAACTGGTGTGGAACCGCCTTGGCCAGTTGATCGAAGAAAAAGGGGTCGATGGCGGGATAAGCCGCTGGCGCTATGACGAGCGGGGCCGCCAGATCGTGCGGCAAGACCCGCGTGGCGCAATCACACGCTATGAATGGGACGCGGCAGATCGCCTCAGTGCCGTCCATCTGCCCGGGGGCGGCGTTCGCCGCTATGAGTACAACGCCTATGGCAAGGTCACGGCGCAGTGGGACGAGCTGGGTCGCGAGACACGTTTCGAATATCACCCCGGCCTGCATCTGGTGAGTCGGCGCATCAACCCCGATGGCAGCGAGCTCAAATACCGCTACGACAACGCCAAGCTCTTTCTCAGCGAGATCGAGAACGAGCATGGTGAACAGCATCGTATCCATTACCATCCCAACGGGCTGGTGGCACGGGAAACCGGCTTCGATGGTCGCACCACTGCCTACCGTTATGATCTCAACGGACGCCTGAGCGAAAAAGTGGAGTTCGGCAAGCAGGAGACCGAACTGGTCACCCGCTATGAGCGCGACCTCATGGGGCGCCTGCTGAAAAAATCCCTGCCTGATGGTCGCGAGATCGCCTTCGAGTATGACGGCCATGGCCAGCTCATCCGGGTCGACGACGGTGCCTGGCCCCTGGCATTTGACTACGATGGTGCCGGTCATCTGGTGGCCGAGCATCAGGGGTGGGCCTCAAGCCATTTCCGATACGATGCCATGGGACGGTTGTCACACTGGCAACTGCCCGACGGCAACCGGCTTGGCTATCACTATCAGCACGGGGCGCTTGGCGGCATTGATCTCAACGGCGTCGAACTCACTCGCCACCAGGTGGTGGGTGGGCTTGAGCTGCGCAGGCAGCAAGGGGCACTGACCCAGCAGTACGAATATGACGAGCAGGGGCGCCTTTCGGCACTGCGTCTGCAGCGGGGCAAGCAGGTCGCCCGCGAGCGGCGCTATGGCTATGACAGAACGGGCAACCTGCTGCACATCGATGACAGCGTGCAGGGGGAGCAGCACTACCGCTACGATCCGCTGGACCGCTTGCTGGAGGTACGGGGCGAGCTGACCGAGCGCTTCTTGCATGATCCGGCCGGCAACCTCCTGGGTGAGCGTTCGGGTGGTCAGTTCGATGGGGCTCGCACCCAGGGGAACCGACTGCTGTTGAGTGGCGATCGCCACTTCGAGTACGACGAATTTGGCCGCTTGGCGCTGGAGCGGCGCGGCAAGGGTCAGCAACTGGTGACCCGCTATCACTACGACTGCCAGCACCAGCTGGTGAGGGCCGAACTGCCCGATGGTAGCACCGCCTGTTATGACTACGATGCCTTTGGGCGTCGCATTCGCAAGACGGTCAAGGGAGCAAAAGGCGAGCAGGTTACCGAATTCCTGTGGCAGGCCAACAACCTGATTGCCGAGAGCTACTATCTGCTCGGTGATGACAAGCATCGTACTGACGAGCAGTACCGCAGCTTTATCTATGAACCCGGCAGTTTCAAACCCCTGGCACAGCTGGAAGGGGAAGGGCAGAAGGCCGAGGTATTCCACTACCAGCTTGACCACCTGGGTACTCCCTTGGCACTGACCCGCACAAGCGGGGCCACCGCCTGGCAGGTGCGCTATCGAGCCTATGGCAATGTCTGGCGTGAAGAGATCGCCGAGGTGGCAACCCCCTTGCGTTTCCAGGGGCAGTATTTTGACACCGAGACGGGGCTTCACTACAACCGCCACCGCTACTACCAGCCCGGTACGGGTAGATTTATCACCCCTGACCCGATAGGCTTGGCCGGTGGGCTGAATAACTATCAGTATGCCCCTAATCCTATAGGTTGGGTTGACCCGTTAGGACTTCAAAATATCCAGATGGTTTGTCCTGGAGTGAAGGATGCAATAGCCAAGAGTGACTCAGCAAAAGAATGGGGAACACTGCCTGATGGAACCAATCAAGGCGTCAAGCACTTTGTAGATTATTGGGATAAATATCCGGAAAGAATACCGTCTCTTGAGCAGAGACTTGGTTTACCGGAGGGGACATTTAGTCCATCTGTAGAAGGTTTTGAAGCTTTCACTAAGTCGGCCAAAAATGTTATTTCATCTGGTGTTGAAAAAGTATTGCCCGATGATAAAAAAATATATTTTAGGCCTGGTGCACAGAAAGAGGCGAAAGGTGTTGTTGTTGTGTTACGACATGGGAAAATACAATCAATGATGCCTAGTGATCCAAAATCTTTTGGGAAAATGCAATGAAAATTATAGCGGCCAACGCTCTAGGGTATGAAAGAGAACTAGAAATTATCCTTGGCAGTTTAGTTATATATTGTACTACAACAGTCTTCAATAAATACGCTGATGTGCCATGTGTTGATACTGAGATATTAAATGCAACTGTAAAAGATGATTCATTTAACATTGAATATGCGGTGTTGTTGCGAAATTTGGATGTGATGTTTGAGCAGCCGATTGTTCGTTCGCCAAGTACTATACTGAGTGGGGTTTGTATTGAGAGAGTTGAAGATGATTTATTTTTAATTAGTAATGACTTATTAGGTGTAGTTTCTGTTTCATTTGAGAAGTCAACTGATTTGTCAGTAGGGGAAAGAGTATCTCTGCGTGGGGAATTATGTATTGATAGTGAGTATATAGTCTCAGTGTGAACTATTATAGACTAGTCTCATCATTAATTAACTGTTATTTCCCCTCGCATGCACAATTGCGGGTTTTTACACCAGAAGGTTTTTAGTTGCCAGCTATTAATAATGGTGTGTGGAATTTTTTATTGATGAATTACATAGCATTATTTATGAAAAAAAATAACTTACTGTGTGCGGTTTCATTGTTAATGTTTGGTTGTTCAGTATCGCCAGTAAATGTCTCTGAGTCAGAATTGGCTCAAGCTGCCCAGCAGGGTCAGGGTAAGGCGCAATATGAGCTGGCTAATCGTCTGGCGGCCAAGCCGGATTATCCCGAGGCGATGCGCTGGATGAAGCAGGCTGCCGATCAAGTCGGTCCGCTGGCGGCAGATGCCGACATTCGGGGCAAGGCCGCACTACAGGTGGGAAGTTGGTATCAGGTGGGGTTGGGAGAACCTAAAAATCCTGCACTGGCCAGGCGGTGGTGGCAGCGCTCCGCCAAGTTGGGCAATGCTGAGGCCAGTTATCAACTGGGTCAGGACTGCCGACAACGGCACAAGGGCAAGCTGGCCAGTGAGTGCCTTGACTGGTTCGAGCAGGCTGCCAAGCGGGAGCATGCGAATGCCCAGTTAGCTCTGGGGCAGTGGTATGCAGGTCAGGCGGGGGCTGATGAAGATGCCGTCAAATGGCTGGAGAAAGCCGCCGAACAGGGTAATCGTGATGCTCAATTCCAGCTTGGCGCTCGCTATGAGCAAGGGAAAGGGGTGATCAAGCGCGCCGATCTTGCCCTGCGCTGGTACGAGAAAGCAGCGGCCCAGCAACAGCCGGACGCTTTGCTGGTACTGGCGAGCAAGGCGCCCTCTGAAGAGGCATTCAGCCTCTATCAGCGCGCCGCCAATGCAGGGGCTGCTCCTGCCCAGCTGTGGTTGGGGCAGGCCTATCTGAGGGGGGAGCTGGTTGCCCAGGATCTGGCGCTTGGCCGTTATTGGCTGGAGCTGGCGGCAAGCAATGGTTCCCATGAAGCCGAATATCAATTGAGCCTGCAGCAGAGCGATATCACCGCACGTGAGCACTGGCTGAACCTGGCCGCCGCGGGTGGTGTGAGTCAGGCCCAGCTTGAACTGGCGAGCCTGCAACAGGAACGGGGGGAGTTGAAAGCTGCGCGCAAGAGCCTCTCTCTGGCGGCCTCACAGGGCAATAGCGAGGCTCGATATGTCTACGGCGAGATGTTGCGACTGGGGCTGGGTGGTGAGGCTGATTACACCGAAGCCATGAAACAGTATCGGGCAGCGGCAAACGCCAATCATCGGCAAGCACAATATCGCATGGGCATCATGCGTGAGCAGGGATGGGGAGCCCCCCGCAATAGATTGCATGCTTATGCATGGTATTTATTGGCCGCAACGGATGGCAATATTGATGCAACCGCAGCCAGCCGTGAACTTGAAAAAGGCATGACGGCACAAGAAAAAAGTGCAGGTCAAAAACTGGCGCAGCACTGGTTCATCACGCTGGATAAACACGGTGAAATGGGGCAGGTGTCAGAGGGTATATGATGCCATCCCCATAAGATTAATGAGATATAGTGATAATAGTAACAGTGAGTGGATATTGCCATTTTCCACTTATTATCGCCTTCCATATTTCTGTTTTGATAAATTTGATTCAGAAAAACAGGTTACAGAGGCGGTTCAAATAAAGCTTCGAAACATGTTAAACCTGATGATATTAGAGGATCATGGAGTAATGGTTAATTAAGGATACATTACAACTATATGATGATAAAGGTAATTCTAGAGTTCAGGTTCCTAAAAGTCATGGTGGTGATGGGCTAGAGTTAGAGCCGTTCACAAAGGCTTATCTTGAGTATGGAAAAGGTGGTTCTGACAGTTAGTGCCGCAGGATGGACAGGATATACACATAAAGCGGATAAAGTCGATATATTTCCCTGAGGGTGGTGTTTTCTCTACTCGCCATATAAATTCAGTGACATAGACATTCTGATATTTAAACATGGGGTGGCTAATTTTTAATTAGACTTTACACAACAGAATTTCTACATTTCAGAAAAAATGAAATATTGTTTTATATAATTTAGCAATAAATTTAATGCTGAATCTCACTACACTATGTGGTGACCGAAACCAAGTTCGGACGGCGGGGCCGAATATATCGACGGGGATGGCACCAAGAGTACCCAGCTGTTGTCGATGACCAAGGGGTCTGGCAAGCAGATGAGCGGCCAGTGGATCGATAAGCGATTGCCCGATGAGATAACGGACAAGAAAATATTAAAAGACCTAAAAAATGAAGGTTATGAGGCTTGGTTAATGATTGTCGATGAGTCTGGTAAAGTGATACAGATAACCAAGCTGGATAAGTCAGCCAATGCCGTAGGTACGATTTCGATCAAGTAGGAGCAGTGAATGAGTTCGTTTATTGAACAGCGTCGAGATCCACTACTATCTGAGCCATTTTTTTTAGAGCAGATAGAGGATTATAAAGAGTCATCATATTTTGACCAAAGTTGGTGGGCTAAAATAAACGATCCCTTACATGAACGCTGGAGTGATCCACATCGACGTCCTACCCGCTCCATGGCCAGCGAAAGTATGTTCATGGACAACTTGGAACATGCAATTCTCCTTTATTCTGGTGGCGTATCCCATGAAGAGATCAATGCATGCCTCTCGATAGTAAAAAAAGAACTGTTGCGTCATAAAAAAGAGTTTTCAGATAGTGTCTTTTATTACTGGGAGCAAGATGCCTATCAATATCTGCTCTGGATGTTCTCATTAAGCATTCTCTATGGCCAGGATGAGATGTTGCCCGAGTTGGTGCGTTATATCAGTAAGAATCCGGAAGGGGACGACGACCCGCTGTGGAGCGTGCTGCTGGCCCGTCTCGGCTATCCCGGTTTTCCCCGTGGTCCCGAATCCTATATTCCCGAGGTTTATCGCCCTCTATTTGATGCCATCAAGGGGGATGGGGTGACCCCAACTAAAACCGAGCGAGAGGCGAGTATCAAGCAGTATCTCAAGGGATGGTACAAGGGGTGTAAAGAGTGCTATTGGCACGACAGGCACAAGGCAAAGCATGCCATCTACTTTGGCTATTGGGCTTTTGAAACGGCGCTGGTCACCCTGCTCTATGAGTTGGATGACAGCAGCTATCGGGATATGCGCTATTACCCCAAGGATCTGGTCGATTATGCCAGAGCCAACGGTGTTGCAGAGAAATGGCAGGCACTGAGAGTGGCTCAACACCCCATTTCCATGCCAGGCTCAGTGGTGGAGCAGGATGGCAACTGGCGGTGCAATCTGACCGATGAGCAGTGGCAGCTGCGCAAAGGGCAGCGGCTGCCTTCCCAAACCCATGTCAACAAGGATGACATGTTGTTCTGGATACAGGAGTAGTCTGCATTTTATCGATCATGCACAGCCTGCATGATCGATAACTCTCGAACCGAGTGACGTTTGATGCCGCAGCGGCATTGCCTGGCATCCTTGGTTCTGTATGAAAGCAATTGAGAAAGAAAAGTGAAGGCGATAAAAAGACTATTCCTGCTCCTCTCTGTCATCATCTTGTCTCCTCTGTTAATGCCCATGGTTTATGTCGAAAGACGAAGAAAGAAATAGGTTCTATCAATTTTACTATCCTCTCTGCCTGAAGAGTTCAGAGTCGGCAGAGTGAACTCTTTGATGAATACGGATACTGATGATCTCCAGGGCCGTATTGTGTCAACGCTTGTCGAGTTGAATTCCGAAGAGCATTGGGTATGTCTCAGTATCGACTGGCGAGACGTCGAGGAAGTTGAGTTACAAGGAAATGCGTTGGCGGATGTTCATGGTTTGAAGGAGAACTTCGTCTGCTCCGAGCCGGATGAGGATGCATCGGTTTGGAGCATGTTGGTGCTTTATGACTTATGGCTGCAAGCGCGAGGATATGAGGTCATGCTCTGGGATCTCGAGGCGGATCAATATACAGGTTTTATTTGTCGAACCGATATCCTAGATAAGCTGTTGAATGAAGGTCGCAAGCTGGGCCTGGACCTAGTCAAGCTGGACCATGTGAATGAACAATAGTGCTTTGTGTCAGTATTAGGATGCCTGGAATACGGCTCATTGTAGAGAGAGCTGACGAGAAATAGTAAATGCATCGGGTTGTCAGGACGTGCTATGTACGCAGCCACCCCTCCCATCTTAATTATTCGCAGATATAGATAATGACATACCGCACATTATGGTTGGTACTGGCGAGTCATTGGCTCGCCGCTTGTACTGCAACGACGTCACAGACCGAATCCGAACTCACTCAAGCCGCCCGCCAGGGTCAGGGCAAGGCTCAGTACGAGCTGGCCCATCGCCTGGCGGCCAAGCCGGATTATCCCGAGGCGATGCGCTGGATGAAGCAGGCCGCACAGCAAACGGGGCCGCTGGCGGCAGATGCGCAGCTGCGAGGCAAGGCCGCGTTGCAGGTGGGAAGCTGGTATCAGGCGGGCTTGGGAGAACCCAAGCATCCCGGGCTGGCCAGGCAGTGGTGGCAGCGCTCCGCCAAGCTCGGAAACGCAGACGCCAGCTATCAGCTGGGCCTAGATTGCCGGCAGCGGTACAAGGGCAAGCTGGTGAGCGAGTGTCTCGACTGGTTCGAGCAGGCCGCCAAGCGGGAGCATGCGGGAGCGCAGCTGACTCTCGGAGAGTGGTATGCGGGTCAGGCAGGCGCCGATGAGGATGCCGTCAAGTGGCTGGAAAAAGCCGCTGAACAAGGCAATCGTGATGCCCAATTCCAGCTGGGGTCACGCTATGAGCAGGGGAAGGGGGTGAGCAAACGTCCCGACCTTGCTCTGCGCTGGTATGAGAAGGCGGCCGTTCAGCAGCAACCGGATGCCTTGCTGATCCTGGCGCGCAAGGCGCCATCTGAAGAGGCATTTGACCTTTATCAGCGTGCTGCCAACGCGGGGGATGTACCGGCTCAATTGTGGCTGGGGCAGGCCTATCTGGCCGGTGATGCGGTTGCTCAGGATCTGGCATTGGGCCTTTACTGGCTGGAGCTGGCGGCAGGCAATGGTTCCCATGAGGCCGAATACCAGCTGAGCTTGCAACAGAGCGACATGGCGACACGGGAACATTGGCTGACCCTGGCCGCCATTGGCGGTGTGAGTCAGGCTCAGCTCGAACTGGCCACCTTGCAACAGGAGAGGGGAGAGCTGAAGGCTGCTCGCCAGAGCCTGTCCCTGGCGGCCTCACAGAGCAATATCGAGGCTCGTTATGCCTATGGCGAGATGCTGCGCCTGGGGTTGGGGGGCGAGGCGAACTATGGCGAAGCGCTGAAACAGTATCGCCTGGCGGCAAACGCCGATCACCGGCAAGCCCAATACCGCATGGGGACCATGCGAGAGCAGGGCTGGGGGGCACCTCGAAATAGGCTGCATGCCTATGCATGGTATTTGCTGGCAGCCACTGATGGCAATATGGACGCAACCGCCGCAGGACGTGAGTTGGAGAGGGGGATGACGGAGCAGGAAAAAAAAGCTGGTCAAAAACTGGCGCAGCACTGGTTCGAGAAGCTGGAAAAAAATCATGGGTTGGGGCAGGCACAAGATAAAATATGACATCGTAGATGCCATAATAAATCCATCCTATTGATGATGGTAAAGACTGCCCTCCACGCGCTCAATCTTTTATTACCATCATAGTTCTTCCACCAAGCCGCCATGATTTTCCGTCATGACGGCTTTTCTGAATGCCAATAATCGCGATCATTGATGTAGGAAAATTCTTGTTGATGGTCCATAAGCAGGCCCTCCCAGGGAGATCAAGCCTCCCTTAATCGATGTAATAAAATCAGAAAACTCCTATTTGATGACTATTTTGTCATTCATTTTTCCATCGTTGATATATGTGCATCCTCTAAGCGGGTGTGTTGTAACGCATTGTTTTTGTTGTTATTTTATTTTTGCTCTTTTATTTTATATTCATTTGCAACAATTTTTTGTTGACGATTTTATTGCTAAAAATATACCATGTGCCGCAAATGGCTCTCTAGTCAAATATGATCTCTGACAAAGATTGGAGACGTGATCGGGTTGTATTAAGTAACAAGAAGCACACTGTGTTTTTGATGCTCAAGCCTCGCCTTGATGTATATCAGAGATGCACCGTCGGCTGATGTCTCTCTGCCAGGTTCCTCGTTGATCCCGTCAACTGTCACTTTTTACAGTTGCTGGCAAAGGCATTGGCTATAAGCTTTAGGGTCTTGGTTGACCCTTAACTTGGTATTTAGAGCATGGGAAAAGGAATTGATGGCGCCACCGTTGCGCCCAAAGAGCGTATCAATATCAAATATGTTCCGGCAACCGGTGGTCAACAGGCGGAAATAGAACTTCCGCTGACCATGATGGTGGTTGGAAATATGAAGGGGCGTACCGAAGATACCCCTATCGAGGAGCGCCAGACCGTCTCCATCGACAAGAATAATTTCTCTTCCGTCATGAAAGAATCCGCACTGGAGCTGAAGTTTTCCGTTCCCAATCGCCTGGAGGAAAACAGCCAGGACGAGCTGCCGGTTTCGATCAGGATCCAGTCTCTGGAAGACTTCACCCCCGACAGCGTGGCACAGCAGGTGCCCGAGCTGCGCAAGCTGCTGGAACTGCGCGAGGCTCTGGTTGCCCTGAAGGGGCCGCTGGGCAATATCCCCGCCTTCCGCAATCGTTTGCAGGATCTGCTGTCCAGTGATGAGGCTCGTGAGCAGCTGCTCAAGGAGCTGGATTTGATTAAGCCTGCCGAGTGATCGCCGGGTTGGATTGACTGAACGAGAAAGGAAACAACATGTCTTTGGTCGAAGAACAGGTTCAAGCGGGGGCGAGTGCGGCCTCCTCGTCCTTGCTGGACGAAATCATGGCGCAGGCTCGCATCACTCCGGTGGATGAGGGCTACAGCGTCGCCAAGCAGGGCGTTGCCGCCCTGATCGCCAACATTCTGGACAGCGGCACCACCACCGAGCCGGTCAACAAGGCGCTGGTGGACAGCATGATCGTCGAGCTCGACAAGAAGCTGAGCAAGCAGATGGACGTCATCCTGCATGCCAAGGAGCTGCAGGAGATGGAGTCCTCTTGGCGCTCCCTGAAGCTCTTGGTGGATCGCACCGATTTTCGCGAGAACATCAAGATCCAGGTGCTGCACGCCACCAAGGAAGAGTTGCTGGAAGATTTCGAATTCTCACCCGAGATCACCCAGTCCGGTCTCTACAAGCATGTCTACTCGACCGGCTACGGCCAGTTCGGTGGCCAGCCCATCGGCGCCGTGATCGGTGACTACGCCTTCACCCACAGCTCCCCCGACATCAAGCTGATGCAATATGTCAGCGCGGTGGGGGCCATGGCCCATGCTCCCTTCATCTCTTCCGTCGCACCGGCCTTCTTCGGCGTCGACAGCTTTACCGATCTGCCCTCCATCAAGGATCTGAAATCGGTGTTCGAAGGGCCGGCCTACACCAAGTGGCGTTCCCTGCGTGAGTCGGAAGATGCCCGTTACCTGGGACTGACCGCCCCGCGCTTCCTGGCGCGACTGCCCTATGATCCGACCGAAAACCCCATCAAGGGCTTCAACTATCAGGAAGACATCAGCTCGGATCACGACCACTACCTGTGGGGCAATACCGCCTATCTGATGGGTACCTCCCTGACCGACAGCTTCGCCAAATACCGCTGGTGCCCGAATATCATAGGCCCGCAGAGCGGTGGCGCCATCCACGATCTGCCGGTGCACGTTTATGAGGCCATGGGTCAGCTGCAGGCGAAGATCCCGACCGAGGTGCTCATCACCGACCGTCGCGAGTACGAGCTGTCGGAAGAGGGCTTCATCACCCTGACCATGCGCAAAGACAGCGACAACGCCGCCTTCTTCTCCGCCAACTCGGTGCAAAAGCCCAAGGTATTCCCGAACACCAAGGAAGGCAAGGAAGCGGAAACCAACTACAAGCTGGGTACCCAGCTGCCCTACATGTTCATCATCAACCGCCTGGCGCACTACATCAAAGTGCTGCAGCGCGAGCAGATCGGCTCTTGGAAGGAGCGTCAGGATCTGGAGCGCGAGCTGAACGGTTGGATCAAGCAGTACGTTGCCGATCAGGAGAACCCGCCGGCAGACGTACGCAGCCGTCGTCCGCTGCGCGCCGCGCAGATCAAGGTGCTGGACGTGGAAGGGGAGCCGGGCTGGTACCAGGTTGCCATGGCCGTGCGCCCGCACTTCAAGTATATGGGGGCGAGCTTCGAGCTCTCTCTGGTAGGTCGACTGGACAAGGAATAAGGCCCGATGCCGCATCTCTCTTCCTGGGATAGAGGAAGTGCGGCCAGCCTGTTTGATCGCATCAGGGGGGAGGGGCTTGGCTCCTCCCCTCGTTCGGAAGTGGATGAACTGGTCGACTCCGTCAAACGGCAGCTCGACCAGATCCTCAACACCCGTCCCGGCAATTGCCGCAGTGCACCCGATCTGGGGGTCATTGATCTCAATGACGCCACTCAGGGCAGTGCGGATATCAAGGGGCGGATCCGGGAGGCGATCCGGCAATGCATCCGTCGTTATGAACCACGGATCATCCATGTGGATGTTCGTTCACCCGACTATCAGGCGAGTCCGCTTGAGATGTCGTTTCAGGTGACGGCCCACGTGCGGCTGGAGCATATCGAGCAAGTTACCTCGTTCAACGTCCATATGGACAGTCACCGTCACTACCGCATGGTCTGATCAATGTCGCTGGAACATTACTTCAGGGATGAACTGGCTTTTTTGCGCCTGCAAGGGCGCGAATTTGCCGACGCCTATCCCGAGCTCACCCGCTTTCTGTCGGAGCAGAACACCGATCCGGACGTGGAGCGCCTGCTGGAGGGGTTCGCCTTCCTAACGGGCAACCTGCGTGCCAAGATTGAGGATGAGTTTCCCGAGCTGACCCACGGTCTGCTCAACATGCTCTGGCCCAACTACCTGCGTCCCGTGCCCAGCATGACCATCATGCAGTTTTCGGTCATTCCGGGGGCCATCGCCCAGCCGGCGCTGGTCAGGCAAGGCTGCCAGCTCGACAGTCTGCCCCTGGACGAGGTGACCTGTCATTTCCAGACCTGTCACGATACCTGGGTCTATCCGGCCGATATCCGTCATATTGCCGCCCAGAGCGGCAACGATCTCTCCACCATCTCGCTGGACATCGCCCTGCATGCCCCTCTGCCGCTCAGCGAGCTGCAGCTGGACAAGCTGCGCTTCTTCCTTGGTGGCGACAGCTACACCGCCTATGAGCTCTACTTCTGGCTTTCCAACCAGCTTTCCCATATCGAGCTGGAGATCGACGGCAAGCGCTTTCGCCAGGAGGCCAAGGCCCTCAAATCGGTCGGCTTCGAGCGCGATGACGCGCTGCTGCCCTATCCGAACAACGTCTATTCCGGCTACCGGATCCTGCAGGAGTACTTCTGCTTCCCGGAAAGCTTCCTCTTCTTCGAACTCTCCGGTGGCGAGTGGCCCAAACAGCCGTTGCCGGTGAGCGAATTCAAGGTGCACTTCTGCTTCGACCGGCCCTTGCCGGCGGAGCTCAAGATCCGGCCCGACTCCTTCATGCTCAACTGCGTGCCGGCCATCAACCTGTTCCAGCACGACAGCGAACCGGTCAACCTCAATGGCCGCCAGGCGGAGTATCCCCTTAAGGCAAGCTATCGCCACGCCGACAGCTTCGAGATCTTCTCGGTGGATCAGGTGGAAGGCTGGGTCGAGGGGAACCTCGGCCGCTCGCGCGGTACGCCGCGCATCTATCAGCCGTTCGAGAGCTTCCAGCACCAGATTGAGCGGGCCAAACAGCGACTGGCGCTCTACTACCGGGTGCGGGTCAAGGAGGCGGTAAGCGGGGATGGTTTCGAGCACAGCCTCTCGTTCGTGCGCGGGGATGAAACCACCACGGTCGAACTGGATGAATCCATCTCGGTGACGCTCACCTGCACCAACCGCTCCCGCGCCGCCCGTCTCAAGGTGGGCAGCGTCTGCGTGCCGACCGGCAGCTCGCCCTCGTTTGCCACCTTCCGCAACCTGATCCGGCCGACCCGGCCGCTGCGCCCGGCGCTGGACGGCAGTCTGCACTGGACGCTGATATCCAACCTGTCGCTCAACTATGTCTCCCTGCTGCGCCGCGATGCCTTGGTGCAGGTGCTGCGCACCTACGATTTTCCGGCGCTGCACGACAAGCAGGCCGAGCAGGCCTCGCGCAAGCGGCTGGCGGGGATTGAAGAGATCGAGACCAAGCCGGTGGATCGGCTGGTGCGCGGCATGCCGGTGCGGGGGCTCAAGTCGGTGCTCTCCATCCGCCAGTCTGCCTTTGGCAGCGAAGGGGAGCTCTATCTGTTCAGCACCGTGCTGGCCCACTTCTTCTCGCTCTATGCCAGCGTCAACGCCTTCCACCTGCTTGAGGTGGTCAATCTCGACAACAAGGAGCGCTACCAATGGCCAGTCCAGATCGGTCAGCACTCTCTGATGTGAGCGCCGCCCGGGAGGCGCCCCGCTTCAACTTCTTCCAGCTGGTTGAGCTGCTCAACCGGCTCGATGGCGCCGATCAGGAGCGAGGGCTCGACTACCTGCCCGGTGACGAGAACATCCGCTTCAAGGCGACTGCTTCCCTGGGGTTTCCCACCAGCGACGTGCTGCAGATTGGTCGGGACGGGCAGGGGCGTCACGAGTTGGAGGTGGCCTTCCTCGGCCTGCACGGCAGCCAGTCGCCGATGCCCGGCTATTACCTCGATTCGCTGGCGTGGGAGTACGCCCAGGGGGAGCAGAAGCTCGGCCTGTTTCTGGACTTCTTCCACCACCGTCTGCTGACCCTGCTGCACCGGATCTGGCGCAAGTATCGCTACCACGTGCGGTTTCAGGACAACGGCGAGGATGGCTTCTCCCGCCTGATGTTCGCCCTGGTGGGGCTTGGCAACGAGGCGGTCTGTCAGAGCCTGCCGGTCAATCGGGCCAAGATGCTCTCCTATGCGGGCATGCTGGCCAGCCCCAGCCGCTCCCCCGAGGTGGTGGCCGGTCTGGTGGCCCACTGTTTCGATCTGGCCGATGTGCAGGTGAGCGCCTGGCAGTGGCGCAAGGTGCCTATTCATCAGGATCAGCAAAATCGCCTCGGCGGCGCCTGCGCCACGTTGGGGAGCGATTTTGTCATCGGTGACAAGGTGAATGACTGTGCCGGCAAGTTCTTGTTGAAGATCAACAACCTGAGCTTTGGCCAGTTCCTCGGCTTTCTGCCGAACGGGGAGCACTTCCATGCCCTGGTGACCTTTGTCTCCTTCATCCTGCGCGATCAGCTGGCCTGGGATCTGCGCCTGGGGTTCGGCCAGGAGCAGGCGAGGGGGTTGAGGCTCGGTGAGGAGCAGAGTGCCCGTCTGGGGTGGAGTACCTTTCTCGGCCAGCCGCCGAGTGATCCGTTCGTGACCATCTGCGTGCAGGAATAAGTGCAGACATCAACAGCGCAGAAAATTTAACTACAGGAATCAGTGCAGGAGTAACTGTGGACGATTTTAACCAGCAACTTTCCCTGGTGGTGCTCAACAGCGAACAGCTCGACGGCAGCCAGCAGGTGCAGTACCGCTTCGACGAGATGGGGGGGACCCTGGGGGCCTCCGAACAGGATGACTGGCAACTGCGCGACAGGCTGGGGGCCGTCATGCCCGCCCACGCCCGTATCGAGCTCAACGACGGTCGCTTCTGTCTGTGCGATCTGAGCGGCCAGACCTATATCAACGGTGCCACTTCGCCCATCGGGCGGGCGCGCAAGGTGCATCTGGAGCAGGGGGACGAGCTCGTGGTCGGCCCGTTCCGGCTGCGCGCCTATCTGGGGGCCATCACCCCCGAGCAGAGCCTGCAACAGGTGCTGGGCAATCGCCCCACCGAGCAGCTCGACGAGTGGTTGACCAGCGATGAGCCCGTCGTACCGGATGACGATCCGCGCACCCTGGCGGCCGATCCCTTGCTGGCATTGCAGCAGGAGCGCAGGGCGCCCAATCCGTTGATGGATGGTCCGCTGGCGGACGGTCGCCTGCAGGCTTCACTGCGTTCACAACCGGATGTGGACGTCCCCCCTCTTGCCCCTTTTTCTGCTGTCGAGAACACCATGAACCAAGAATTTCTGGATATGCCCGCCATCGAGAACCATCCCGATTATCAGCTGTCGCTGGACGGCGTCGACCACGTTGCCCTGACCCCGCTGATGCGTGGCCTGGGTCAACCCTTGCAACTGCAGGACACCCAGCAGGCCCACGACATGCTCGAAGAGATGGGCAAGACGGTGCGGGCCATGGTGGAAGGGCTGCTGCAGTTGCAAAACGAACAGGCGGCGCTGGCGGACAAGCACCTGCGTCCCATTGAGGACAACCCGCTGCGCCTGGGCCTTGATTATGACGAGACCCTGGCGGTGCTGTTTGCCGAGCAGAAGAGCCCGGTCCACCTGAGCGCGCCGGCGGCGGTGGCCGAGAGCCTGCACAACGTGCGCATTCATCACGTGGCGAACCAGCAGGCCATCGGTGCGGCGCTCGACAGCATCCTGCAGGCGTTTTCGCCGCAGGCGCTGCTGGGGCGCTTCGAGCAATACCGTCGCAGCGGTGCACCGGGCACGGCCGACGAAGGCTGGGCCTGGGACATGTATCAGCACTACTACCGCGAGCTCACCTCCGCCCGCCAGCAGGGGTTCGACAAGCTGTTCCACCAGGTGTATGCCCAGGCCTATGACCAGGCCGTGCGTCAGCAACAGGGACTGATTTGATGATACGAGCGCTGATGCTGGGCGCCGCGCTGCTGGCCCTGGCAGGTTGTACCACCATGGGCAAGATGGCAGACGTGGCCATGAACCCGGATATCCAGGTGGGCAGCAACAATGATCAGCCCTCTACCCTGGGGCTGAGCCTGCTGGCGGAGCCTGACGTCAACCCCAACGAGAGCGGGGAGGCGGCGCCTATCGAGTTTCAGGTGGTGCTGCTGGCGGAGGATTCCAAGCTGCTCGCCACCGACTACGACCAGGTGACCGCGGACGTGGAGAAGGCCCTTGGCAAGAACTACCTGGACCATCAGGACTACACCCTGCTGCCGGGCCAGTTCAAATACCTGCCCCCCATCAAGCTCGATGAGAAGACCCGTTACATCGGGGTGATCGCACGCTACGCCGACCCCGACAGCGCCGAGTGGCGCAAGGTCATCAAGATCAAGAGCAAGGGAATGGCTTATCAAATCCTGGTGCACCTGCGCCTGGATGAAGTGGAACTGCAAAAAGAAGAAGAATAACCATGTCGAGTCGAAATCGGGTTATCTGGCGTGAGGGGCTGTTCATCAAGCCCCAGCACTTCCAGCAACAACAAAGACATTCGGATTACGCGCTGCACGCTCGCCTGAGCGCGCTGTCCGATTATTTCTATGGCTTGCAGTCGCTCGCCATCAACGAGGATTACCTGGGCTTTGGCCGCATCGCCCTGGTGGGTGCCACCGGCATACTGCCGGATGGCACAGTGTTCAACATCCCGAACGACGATATGCTGCCGACCCCGCTGGAAGTCACCGACGCCTCGGTGGCCAACCAGAAGGTCTATCTGGCGCTGCCGCTCTCGGTGAGCGGCGTCAACGAGGTCAATCAGGGCGGCCAGGTGGCCACCCGGTTGCAGGCCCATCGCCACGACGTGCGGGATCTGCACAGCGAAGGGGGTGACGTGGTCTCCCTCGAAGTGGGGCGGGTCAGCCTGCGGCTGATGCTGGAGCGCGAGGATCGCAGCGCCTACGCGTCGCTCGCCATTGCCCGCATTCTGGACAAGCGGCCGGACGGCGGCCTGGTGCTGGATCCCAACTTCATGCCCTGCAGCATCAGCGTCTCCGCCATCCCGACCCTCAAGCGCTTCCTCGGCGAGTCGGCCGGCCTCGTGGCCGAGCGGGCCCGCAGCCTCTCCCAGCGCATCGCCGCGCCGGGTCAGCAGGGGGTGGCCGACGTGGCCGAGTTCATGATGCTGCAGCTGCTCAACCGGGCCCAGCCCCAGCTCTCCCATCTGGCGCGCCTTGGCACCCTGCACCCCGAGCGGTTGCATGAGGCGCTGGTGCAGCTCTGTGGCGAGCTGATGACCTTTACCGACGAATCCCGCCTGCCGCCCGAGTTCCCCGCCTATCGTCACGACGATCAGCAGGTGAGCTTCGAGCCGGTGATGCTGGCCCTGCGCCAGGCACTCAGCACAGTGTTGTCGCCGCGCGCCGTCTCCATCCAGCTGCGCAAGCACCAGTACGGCATCATGGTGGCCATGGTGAACGAGAGCGAGCTGATGACAAGCGCCGACTTCGTGCTGGCGGTGCGTGCCCGCATGCCGCAGGAGCAGCTGCGCAAGCAGTTGCTGCAGCAGACCAAGGTGGCCTCCAGCGACAAGATCCGCGAGCTCATCAGCCTGCAACTGCCCGGCATTCCGCTGCTGCCGCTGCCGGTGGCGCCGCGCCAGCTGCCCTATCACGCCGGTTACAGCTACTTCCAGCTCGACCGGCAGAGCCCGGCCTGGCAGATGCTGGCGGTGGGCAACACCCTTGCCTTCCATATCGCCGGCGACTTCCCCGAGCTCGACATGCAGCTCTGGGCCATTCGCAGCCAGTGATCGCACCAAGGAACAAGCAGAGATGACCACGGACATTATCAAGAACGAGCAACTCAGCGATCTGCTGTTCGATCATGCCGAGCAGCTGGACATGGATTCGGACTACTGGTTCCGCCTGCGGGGACAGAGCATCAACCCGATGATCGATGCGGTGACCCCCTTGTTGGGGCTGGTGCAGCGGGTGCGCCTGCTGTCGCGCTACGACCGGGTGCCCGAGCTCTACCAGCGGGTGGTGACCGAGATCCAGGCCATCGAACAGGAGCTGATGGCCCAGGGCTACGAGAACGGGGTGGTGCTGTCGTTTCGCTACATCCTCTGCACCTTCATCGACGAGGCCGTGATGGGCCGTGACTGGGGCAGTCAAAGTGAATGGTCCGAGCACTCCCTGCTGACCCGCTTTCACAACGAGACCTGGGGCGGCGAGAAGGTGTTCGTGCTGCTGGCCCGCCTGCAGGAAGATCCGGTGCGCTATCGCGACATTCTGGAGTTCATCTACCTCTGTCTGTGCCTCGGTTTCGAGGGGCGTTACAAGGTGATGAGCAAGGGGCAAGGCGAGTTCGAGCGCATCGTGCGCCAGCTGCACAAGCAGTTGGCCCCCGAGGCCGGCGGCGAGGCGCCCAGCGTGTTTCACCTCGATCTGGGCCAGCAGGCTTCCCGCTATCAGCTGCGCAAGCAGGTCTCCCTGCGCAGCCTGTTCATGGGCGGCGCGCTGATCCTGGCGCTGATCTTTAGCCTCTATCACCACCAACTCAATAACCAGACCCAGGACGTGCTGCGTCAACTGGGCGAATTATTAAAATAAATACCTAAGGAGATCACGCCTTGATTCGTATAGAGCTACCGGTACTGGTGGAAAGACTCAATCCCATCTGCCGTCACATGCTGGAGGAGGCTGCGGCCCTCTGCGTCAATCACCAGGGAGCCGAGATCCGCATCGAGCACCTGCTGCTCAAGATGCTGGAGACCCCGCTGAGCGACGTGCGCCAGATCCTGAAGATGGCCGAGGTGGAGGTGGAAGAGCTCAAGACCCTGCTGCAACCGTCCGCTGCCGACGGCAGTTATGGCCAGGGTTACCCCTCCTTCTCGCCCATGCTGGTGGAGTGGCTGCAAGACAGCTGGCTGCTCGCCTCCGCCGAGCTGCAACATGCCCAGCTGCGCAGCGGCGTCATGCTGCTGGTGCTGCTGATGACCCCGCAGCGTTACCTGCCGGGTTCGGTGACTCGTTTGCTCGCCAAGGTCAATCGCGAGCTGCTGCGCCAGCAGTTCGACGAGTGGGTCAAGGAGTCTGCCGAGACGCAAGTGACCACAGCTCCCGGCGGCAAGACGGCCCAGGCAGCCCTGCCGGCCGATGCCAGCCTGCTGGCCCGCTTTACCGTCAATGTGACCGAGCAGGCCCGCCAGGGCAGCCTGGATCCCGTGCTCTGCCGGGATCACGAGATCGATCTGATGATCGACATCCTCTCCCGTCGTCGCAAGAACAACCCCATAGTGGTGGGGGAGGCCGGGGTCGGCAAGAGCGCCCTCATCGAGGGGCTGGCCCTGCGCATGGTGGCGGGTCAGGTGCCAGAGAAGCTGCGCGGGGTCGAGCTGATGACCCTGGATCTCGGTGCCATGCAGGCCGGCGCCTCGGTCAAGGGGGAGTTCGAGAAGCGCTTCAAGGGGGTGATGCAGGAGGTCAAGGACGCCGTGCAACCTGTCATCCTGTTCATCGACGAGGCGCACACCCTGATCGGGGCTGGCAACCAGGCCGGCGGACTGGATGTTTCCAACCTCATCAAGCCGGCGCTGGCCCGGGGCGAGCTGCGCACCATCGCCGCCACCACCTGGGGCGAGTACAAGAAATACGTGGAAAAAGACGCGGCCCTGTCGCGCCGCTTCCAGCTGGTGAAGGTCGGTGAGCCCGATGCCGACGAGGCTACCGTGATCCTGCGCGGCCTGCGCAGCATCTACGAGAAGGCCCACGGGGTGCTGATCGACGAGGAGGCGCTGCAGGCGGCCGCCCAGCTCTCCGCCCGCTATATCTCCGGCCGTCAGTTGCCGGACAAGGCGATCGACGTGCTCGATACCGCCTGTGCCCGGGTGGCCATCAACCTCACCACGCCGCCGCGCACGGTCAGCCACCTGCAAAACGCGCTGCGCCAGCGCGAGCTGGAGATCCGCCAGCTGGAGCGCCAGAGCCTGATAGGTCTTGGTGACAACGCAGAGCGCCTGGCCGAGTTGCAGGCGGCCCAGCAAGCTTGCCGCGAAGATCTGGCCGAGCAGGAGGCCCGGTGGCAGCAGCAGCAAGGGCTGGTACACCAGATTGTCGAGCTGCGCGCAGCCCTGCTGGCCGATCAGCAGGATGAGATGCTGGCCAGAGAGGCGCTGGATCTCGCCGATGCGCCGCTCGATCCGCAAGCCGCTGCCGAGCAGCTGGCCACCCTCGAGCGCGAGCTGGCCGAGCTACAGCAGGGTGAAGTGCTAGTCTCCGCCCACGTCGACAAGACCCAGATCGCCGCGGTGATCGCCGAGTGGACCGGGGTGCCCCTCAATCGCATCTCCCAGGGGGAGCTGGACGTGGTGACTCGTCTGCCGGAATACCTCGGCGAGCTCATCAAGGGGCAGGATGTGGCGGTGGCTCACCTGCACAAGCACCTGCTCACCGCTCGCGCCGATCTGCGTCGTCCCGGCCGGCCGCTCGGGGCCTTCCTGCTGGTGGGGCCGAGCGGGGTCGGCAAGACCGAGACCGTGCTGCAGATTGCCGAGCTGATGTTCGGTGGCCGCCAGTATCTGACCACCATCAACATGTCCGAGTATCAGGAGAAGCACACCGTCTCGCGCCTGATCGGCTCGCCGCCCGGCTATGTCGGCTTCGGCGAGGGTGGCGTGCTGACCGAGGCGATTCGGCAGAAGCCTTACTCCGTGGTGCTGCTGGACGAGGTGGAGAAGGCCCACCCGGACGTGCTCAACCTCTTCTATCAGGCGTTCGACAAGGGCGAGCTGGCGGACGGGGAAGGGCGCATCATCGACTGCAAGAACGTGGTCTTCTTCCTCACTTCCAACCTCGGTTTCCAGACCATCGTCGATCATGCCGAGCAGCCCGACGATCTGCTGGATGCCCTCTATCCGGAGCTCGCCGCCTTCTTCAAGCCGGCGTTGCTGGCGCGCATGGAGGTGATCCCCTATTTGCCGCTCGGTCACGATACCCTGGTACAGATCGTGGGCGGCAAGCTCAACCGGCTGGTCAAGCTGCTCAAGGAGCGCTTCGGCGCCGAGGTGGTGCTGGACGACGAGGTGGCAGAAGAGATCCTGCTGCGGGCCAATCGCAGCGAGAACGGCGCCCGCATGCTCGAATCCATCATCGACGGTGCCCTGCTGCCACCGGTCTCCCTGCAACTGCTGCAACGCCTCTCGGCCGGTGAACCCATCAAGCGCGTCCACTTTTCCGTGGCCGATCACCAGTTCGTGGCCGAGGTGGGGGCTTGAGTATGGAGCAAGCCCTCGCATTTGCCCTGGCCCTCACCGCCCAGCGCGATGAGCCGAACCTGTGCCACTGGTGGAGCTCGACCGTCCATGCCAGCTTCCAGCCCAGGGGGCTGCTGCTCGGCATGCTGGATGTGAGCGGCCGCCAGCTGGAGTGCCAAGGCTGGGTCAGGGGGAAAGACGTGGCGCTGTGGCTGGCGGTGGACGATTTTTCCCACCCCCTTGCCTATGTGCTGCACAAGGCCCAGTCCCGCACCTGGGACTCGCTCTACGGTGGTGCCCGCATCGAGCACGCCGGTTTTCGCGCACTGCTGGCCGACCTCGGCCAGCAGTGCGGGCTGCACGCGTTTCCGCTGCTGGATGGCAACGGCAAGCCGTTTGCCGTGCTGGCCCTGATGGATGAGGGGGAGGTGCTGCGGGCCTGGGCCGACGGCCCCGAGCTGGCCCAGCTCTCCCAGGTCTTTTGCAACCAGCTCACCCTCATTCGCGATCTCGGTCGCAGCCGGCGGGATCAGGGAGTGCTGCGCGACTCCCTACGTCAGATGAAGGGAGAGGGGGAGCGGCTGCGCCAGCACGAGAAGCTGCTCGGCGATCAGCTGGTCGGCCAGTCGGCGGTGATCCGCGGGCTGCGCGAGCAGATAAGCCAAGCCGGCCAGCACAAGCTGACCGTGCTGATCCAGGGGGAGACCGGCAGCGGCAAGGAGGTGGTGGCAAGGCTGGTGCACCAGTGCTCCGATCGCGCCAACAAGCCCTTTGTCGCCATCAACTGCGCCGCCATCCCGGAGAACCTCATCGAGAGCGAGCTGTTCGGTTATCAGAAGGGGGCCTTCTCCGGCGCCCTTGCCAACAAGACCGGGCTGGTGGCCCAGGCCAACGGCGGCACCCTGTTTCTGGACGAGGTGGGGGACATGCCCGCCGCCATGCAGGCCAAGCTGCTGCGGGTGCTGGAAACCCGCAGTTACCGGCCGCTCGGGGCCGAGCAGGAGTATCACTCCGATTTTCGCCTCATCGCCGCCACCCATCAGCCGCTGACCCGCCATGTGGAGGAGGGGCAGTTTCGGGCCGACCTCTATCACCGCCTCTGTCAGTGCCTGCTGCTGATCGCCCCCCTGCGCGAGCACATGGATGACGTGCCGCTGCTGTGCCAGCACTTCATGGCCCAGTTTGCCGCCCAGGATGGCAAGACGCTCGCCGGCTTGCAGCGCAAGTTCTTGAAACAGCTGCAGACCTATGACTTCCCCGGCAACGTGCGCGAGCTGCGCAACCTGCTGGAGGTGGCCTGCGCCCATACCCGTCACGGGGAGGAGGTGGGGTTGGAGGCGCTGCCGCCGGAGCTGCGCGAGCGGGTCTGCGTCGAGTTGCCCGGCGCCATGGACGACTACAACCATATCCGCGATCTGCGCCGGGCCATGCAGCAGTACGAGGCCTCGGTCATCGAGGCGCGGCTGCGCCACTTCCAGGGCAATCGGATGCTGGTGGCCGAGAGTCTCAACATCCCCAAGCGCACCCTGGATCACAAGTGCCAGAAACTGGAGGTGAACTGATGAGCATCCTCGGCTTGTTACCGCTGCTGCTGGCCACCAGTGCGGCCGAGGTCCCGCTGGACATGGCGCGCTGGCAGGCCTGCCGGCAGGAGCCCTCGCCGCTGGTGCGACTCGCCTGCTACGACGCCATCGGCAATGGCGCGGCCAGTACCACCGAGGGGGCTGCCCCCAAATCGGCGGCCTGGCAGGCCATCTGGGCCCAGGAGCAGGCCCGCACGCCAGCGAGCGCCCCCTTCCTGTTGCAAAGCGATGAGGCGCGCGGTAGTGAAACCCTGACCCGCCCGGCGCTGCGCGGGGCGACGCTCTCCATCGGCTGTGTCGACAGCATCACCCATATCCGGCTGCGGCTGGATCAGCCCTGGAGCGGCGAGAAGGTGCAGGTCGAGCTGGATGGTCAGCCGAGTGCCGGCTCCCAGAGCTGGTTTATTCGGGATCAGGGTCTGTTGCTGGAATATGGCCGCGGTCTGCCCGCCATCGAGGAGCTCAAACGCTGGTTGGGCCATCGGGAGCTGCAGGTGCGGGCCGACAACGGCGCCCTCTTGCGGGTCGATTTGAGCGGCCTGAAAGAGGCGCTGGCACCGCTGCGTCAGCAGTGCCGCTGGTAGGAGGGGCGATGAGCTATCAACACCCCTGGTGTGCACGCCTGCTCACCAGCCTGCCGGATGAACAGATAAGAGGTGCGGTGCTGGCTGACGAGCCGCGCTGGGACTACGTGGAGACCGAACTGGTCAAGCTGGGATCCCTCGCTCACAGCCAGGTCGATCTCAATGCGGTGGCCGAGGCGTGCCTCGGCTTGCTGGAGAGCCGCACCAAGGACATGCGGGTGCTGGCCCAGCTGCTGCGCTGCCTGCAGCACCCGGCCAAGGCGACTCCCCTGGGGGCGGCGATCAGTCTGCTGGAGGCCTGGATCCAGGCTTACTGGCTGCTGGCCTGGCCCGGCAATGCCAGCCAGAAGCAGCGACTGATGGTGCAAATCGTCAAGCGCTTCGAAGGGGCCTTGCCGCGCATTTGTGAGAGCGCTTCGGCGGCCGAGCTGGCCCAGTTGCTGGCTCAGGCCGAGCAACTGGAGCGTGTCTGGCTGGCGCAGTGTCCCGACAAGGGGGAGCTGCTCGACCCGTTGGTGATGGGGCTGAAGCGGGCCCAGCGCCAGCAGGTGGCACAGGCCGAGGCCAATGCCGCCGGGCACCCTCAGAGCAGTAGCTCCTCGGCAGCGAGTAGCCCGACAGCGGCTGGGCAGAGTGCCAGCGACGCCATGCTGCTCAGCGGTGGTGGCGGCAGTGCCGCCGTCGACATCGACAGTTCCAACGATCGCGCCTGGCGCCAGACCCAGCTCAAGGTGGCTGAGCTCCTCATCGAGCGTCAGCCTGATGCCGCGGTTGGCTATCGGCTGCGCCGTCACGCCGTCTGGTCCGGGATCACGACGGTCCCCATGAGTGGGCCGGGCAATAAAACCCCGTTGGCGCCCATGTCGGCGGACATGGTGGACGAGTACCGCGCCGCCATGAACGCCCCTGATCAGGGGCTCTGGCAGCGCATCGAACAGAGCCTGACCCTGGCACCTTACTGGTTCGAAGGGCACAGGCTCTCGGCCGAGGTGGCCCAGAAGCTCGGCTTTGGGGCGGTGGCCCAGGCGATCGCCGAGGAGCTCGGCACTTTTCTGCAGCGCCTGCCGGCCCTGCGGGAGCTTGCTTTTAGCGACGGCTCGCCGTTTCTCTCCCCCGAGAGCAGCCGCTGGCTGCAACCGGCCAAGGGCGGCGGTGCGGGCAGTGGCGAGGCGGGGCTGGCCGAGGAGGTCGCCCAGCGCCACGGCGAGCAGGGGGTCGCGGCGGCGCTCGCCCTGCTCGATGAGCGGATTGCGCAGTTGAAAGAGCCAAGAGATCGCTTCCACGCCTTGCTGGTGCAGGCGGAGCTGTTGGCGCAGGAAGGCATGGAGGCGCTTGCGCGCCAGCACTATCAACACTTGTGGCAAGAGGCCAGTCGCCTCGGGTTGTCGCACTGGGAGCCCGGGCTGGTCAACCGCCTGGAGAGCCTGGCGGCGCCGTTGTCGAAATGAATGCCGAAATGAGTCATTGAGTCGGAGTTGGATCACATTTTATGTTCAAAACCATTTTTACTTTTCTGCGGCAACAGCTGCCGAAATTGAAACCCTCCTGGCCCCTGCTCGGTGCTGTGCTCTGGGTACTGGCTCTCATCCTGGTGTGGTGGCTGGGCCCTCGTCTCGAGGTGCGTGGCGCCAAGCCGTTCGAGCCGCTGTGGGGGCGGGTGGTGTTCACCCTGCTCTGGCTCTGGTTGCTGCTGGGGGTGGCCTCCTGGCGGGTGTGGCGCAAGATGCAGCAGCTCAAGGCCGAGCGTCAGCACGAGGTGGTGCTGGAGCAGGACCCGGTCAAGGGGCTCATCGACAGGCAGGCGCTGTTCCTCGATCGCTGGCTGCAGGCGCTGAATACCCATCTGGGCAAGGGGGCGCTCTACGCCATGCCCTGGTATCTGGTGCTGGGTCTGCCCGGCAGCGGCAAGAGCAGCCTCATTCACCGCGCCAACCCGGCCAACAAGCTCAACCCGAGACTCGATACCGAACTGCGCGACGTGGCGCAGGATCAGCTGGTGGATTGCTGGCTGGGGGAACAGGCGGTGATGCTGGATCCCGCCGGGGTGCTGCTCTCCCAGAGCGAAGCCGAGCTGGATCCCCAGGCGCGCAAGCATGAGCGGCTCTGGCTGCACCTGCTCGGCTGGCTCAATGAACACCGTCGTCGTCAGCCCCTCAACGGCCTGGTGCTGACCGTGGATCTGGCCTGGCTCTCCCACGCCAGCGTGGCCGAGCGCAAGGCCTATGCCCAGCTGATGCGCTCGCGCCTGCAGGAGGTATCGGCCACCATGAATACCCGGTTGCCGCTCTATGTCACCTTCACCAAGCTCGATCTGCTGCGCGGCTTTGAGGTGATCTACCAGCAGCTCGACAAGGAGGCCCGAGAGGCCGTGCTGGGGGTGACCTTCAAGCCGGGCGCCGACTGGCAGCAGGATCTGGCCCTGTTCTGGGATCAGTGGGTGGACAACCTCAACCAGAATCTGCCCGAGCTGATGCTGAGCCGGCTCGATGCCGCCCAGCGCAACGCGCTGTTCTCGTTCGTGCGCCAGCTGGCGGGCCTCAAGGATTACGTGACCAGCCTGCTGGCCGAGACCCTGGCCATCGAGGAGAGCAAGCCACTGCTGGTGCGCGGGGTCTATGTCAGCTCCGTCTATCAGCAGGGGGTGCCGTTCGATGCGTTTGCCCAGGCGGCCTCCCGCCGCTACAACCTGCCAGAGCCCATCCACTCGGCCCTGCGCGGGGAGTCCAACACCTATTTCGTGCGCCAGCTCTTCTCCTCCATCATCTTCCCGGAGGCCCATCTGGCCGGCGAAAACCGGCTGCATACCCTCTATCGCCGGCGCCGCATGGCCATCGGCCTCAGCTGTCTGTCGCTCTTCTCGGCCGCCCTCATCGGTGGCTGGCACTACTTCTACCGGGTCAACGAGGAGGCGGGTCGCAACGTACTGACCAAGGCCCAGGCCTTCATGGAGACCAACGAGGTGGCCGATGCCCACGCCTTCGGGGTGAGCCAGCTGCCGCGCCTCAACCTCATTCGCGAGGCGACCCTCTCCTTTGGCAACTACCGCGAGCGGATGCCGCTGGTGGCGGATCTCGGTCTCTACCAGGGGGACGAGATCGGTCCCTATGTGGAAGGCTCCTACCTGCAACTGCTGAGCCTGCGCTTCCTGCCGGCCCAGATGCAGGGATTGCTGGCAGATCTCAACCAGGCGCCTGCGGGGAGCGAGGAGAAGCTCGCCATCCTGCGGGTGATGCGGATGCTGGACGATGCGTCGGGTCGCAACAAGGAGCTGGTGGCGCAGTACATGGCGAGCCGCTGGCAGAAGGCCTTCCCGGGGCAAGGCGCGGTGCAGGAGCAACTGATGGGACACCTGGACTATGCCCTCGATCATACCGACTGGCACGGTGCTCGGGCTGCCCGGGATCAGGCCGCCATCACCGCCTTTGTGCCGTTCAAGGAGCCGGTCTACGGTGCCCAGCGCGAGCTCGGCAAGCTGCCCATGTATCAGCGGGTCTACCAGAACCTGGTGGTGAAGGCGGGTGATGTATTGCCGCCGGATCTCAACGTGCGTGACGAGGTGGGCCCCACCTTCGACACCGTGTTTGTCCTGCGCAGCGACAACGCCGGCCAGGTACCGCGGCTGCTCACCTGGCCCGGTTTCAACGACTTCTTCCTCAAGCAGGACAAGGCCCTCATCGATCTCACCGCGATGGATGCCTGGGTGCTGGGCCAGCGCAAGCTGAGCCAGTTGAGCGAGGCGGATCGCAAGGAGATCACCCGTCAGGTCAATGACCGTTACGTCACCGATTACGTCAATCAGTGGCAAAAACTGCTGACCAATCTGGACGTACAGACCCTGGAGAGCCCGGAGCAGGCGCTGGACGTGCTCGCTGCCATCACCGGCAACGATCAACCGTTCCAGCGAGTGCTGGCCGCGCTGGATGACAACACCCGCATTCGCAAGATCTCCGATGTGGAAGGGGACCCTGCCCAGGCCATCAGCGCCCGCATCGGTCGTCCCTTTATGGCGACCAACGCGGCGCTCAGCGGCCGCGGCGAGCAGGGGCCGCTCATCTCCGAGGTCAACCAGAAGCTGGTGGAGCTGCAGCACTACCTGGAGCTCATCGTCAACGCCACCGAGCCGGGCCAGTCTGCCTTGAAAGCGGTGCAGCTGCGCATGACCAACAAGTACGCCGATCCGGTGTTCGCCCTGCAGCAATATGCCCGCAGCCTGCCGGCTCCGCTCGATCGCTGGGTGGGTCAGCTCTCCGAGCAGAGCTCGCGGCTGGTGATCGACCTGGCCATGTCCTCCCTCAACCAGGAGTGGCAGGACAAGGTGCTGGCCCCCTTCAACAGCCAGCTGGCCGGCCGTTATCCGTTTGATCCAAGCTCGAACAAGGACGTGCCCCTCTCCGAGATGGAGCGCTTCTTCGCACCCAATGGGACGCTGGACAGCTTCTATCAGGTCAACCTCAAACCCATGGTGGAGAGCGGCCTGATGGAAGGGGAGTTCAGCTCGCCCATCCAGGCCGAGCTGGTCAAGCAGCTGGACCGTGCGGCCCGTATCCGCCAGATCTTCTTCAGTCAGCAGGGCAACCTGGAGGTGCAGTTCGCCCTCGAGCCCATCGAGCTGACCGCCAACAAGCGGCGCAGCGTGCTGAACCTGGATGGCCAGCTGCTGGAATACGCCCACGGCCGCCGCACCAAGATCCCGTTGGTGTGGCCCAACACCATGCGCGACGGGGCCGAGAGCAAGATCACCCTGGTGCCGGCCGCCCGCGAGCGCTCACCGCGCAGCGAAGGCTTCGTCGGCCCCTGGGCCATGTTCCGCCTGATGGACAAGGGGGAGCTGACCCAGGTCAATGACGCCACCTTCGATGTGCGCTTCCCGGTGGATCAGGGGGCCATGACCTATCGCGTCTACACCGACAGTGCGCAAAACCCCTTCACCGGCGGCCTGTTCAGTCAGTTCAGACTGCCCGAATCCCTCTATTGATCGCGTCGGGGGCACGCTGTGCCCCCTTCCTGCGTTGGAAGTCCATATGTCACAGAATCAACAAGGTCAGCAGGCCCTGAAAGTGGGGCGCGACCCCAGGATGTTGCCGGAGTACGAGGCGCTGCGGGCCGAGATCAACAAGCTCAGCCACGCTTCGCGTCCCGAGGTGGACTGGCTGCGGATCCATCAGCTCGCCAGCCTTATCTTCGAAAAACACGGGGTGGATTTGCAGACCGCCATCTACTTCACCCTGGCCCGTTCGCGCCTGCAGGGGCTCAGCGGTTTTACCGAAGGGTGCGAGTTTCTCGCCAACCTCATCGTCACCCAGTGGGAGAGCTTCTGGCCGCCGGTCCATCAGGAGCGGGCCCGTATCGAGATGCTCGACTGGTTCATCGCCCGCATCAGCGACGTCATTCGCCAGTACCAGATCAGCCACGAGGACAAGCGGCTGATCTATCGCTGCGAGCGGGCGCTGCAGCTCATCAGCGAGAAGCTGCACAACGCGGATCTGAGCCGCATTCCCCGGGTCGAGAATCTGGTGCACTTCATCGAGGGGTATACCCACCTGTTCGATGAGACCGAGATCGTCATCGTCTCCGACGAGCCTGGCCTCAAGGAGGATCTGCAGATCCCGCCCATGGTGTTCTTCAAGTCCGACATGGAGAGTGAGCACGGCGGCACGGTTTCGGCATCGACCCCGCACCTGCCCCAGGGCAGCATTCTGGTGGGGCGCGAGAAGGGGCAGGTCAAGCCCACCGTGCTCAAGATAGAGCAGCACCGCCGGCAGCGTCCGGCCTGGTTCTGGTTTGGCTGCGGCCTGCTGAGCTGCGCCCTGCCGGTGATGGGCTGGCTCGGTTGGCAGCAACATCAGCAAGAGAAAACCGTGGCGGCCCAGCGTCTGGTGCAGCCGGCCGCCGAGCTGCCCCGAGCCCTCAGCTATGACGACATTCGCCAGGCGCGCATCGTGCTGGGGGAGCAGACCCTGCAGAACATGGAGAGCGATCTGGTGGCCCGCTACCAGAACCAGTTGACCCGGCTCGAGCAGACGTCGCCGCTCTACTGGTATCGCTACGGCGAGGGGCTGCGCAACTCGCTCTTGATGCTCTATCCCGACTCGCTGGCGGTCAAGGCGCTGGACAAGCAGTGGCAGGCGCAGCTTGGCGGCCAGCAGGGGGATGTCATCAACGTACCCACCTACCTGGATGCCCGCGCCGGGGTGGATGCCCTGCTCGATCAGCTGCTGGAGCTGGAGCGCCAGCGCAAGACGGTGACCATCTCCTACCTCAAATCCCAGCTCTACGAAGTGCAGAAGAATCTGATGCAGAACATCCCGTTCAGTCTGCGCCTGGATGAACTGGAGGCGAGAAAAGCCTCCCAGGAGCCCATCACGGCTGCCGAGCTCAAAAGCCTGGAAAATGATCTGAAAGCGCTCAACATCCGCCTCTATCAGCTGCAGCAGGGCGTTCCTGGCAGCTGAAAATGCTGCCCTGAGCAAAAAATTGCGCAAGGTGTGGTGGGTTTGACTGGCAAGGCAAGGTTTGCCGGGAAACTAGCCCTGTCTTGCGCAATGGATTGCAGCAGATTTGTCAGCTGCAGCGAGCTTGAATCGTAATTTACTGATTTTTAATGTGATTGTGGGCGGCTTTGCCATGGCATGGAGGCTGCTGGGTCGCCGCTTCAACTGTCTCTGCACCAGCTGCGCTTGCACCATGGTTGCCCCACGGAGAATCCAGATGTGTCCTTCTATTGCATTGCTCGGTGACATCGGCACCGACCACGATGGTTTCCACCCATCCCCCGTGATTGCCGCCAGCCCGGATGTGTTCCTCGATGGCAAACCGGTGGCCCGCCAGGGTGATCCGCTGGCCCCCCACGACAAACCCAACAATCCACCCCATCCGCGCAGCATCTCGGGCGGCGTCGGCTCTGTGCTGGTCAACGGCAAGCCCATCGCCGTGACCGGTACCGCCGTCGGCTGCGGCGGCGTGGTGATTGGTTCAGGCAGCGGACAGGCAGGTTAAGGAGCGCTCCATGGCAGACAGCACAGGATTACAATTCACCGTCAAGGTGGGGGCCCTGCCCGAGAGTACCTTCGTGGTGGCCGAGTTTGCGCTGGAGGAAGCACTCAACCGGCCGTTCAACCTGCGCCTGGAGCTGGCGAGTGCCCAGCCCGACATCGACTTTGGCGCCGTGCTGGACCAGCCGTGCGAGCTGCTGGTGTGGTACAACAGCGAGCTACAGCGCCGGGTGTGCGGGGTGGTCAGTGACTTCGCGCAGGGTGACAGCGGCTTTCGCCGCACCCGCTATCAGCTCATGGTACAGCCGGCGCTGTGGCGACTCTCTTTGCGCCAGAACTCCCGCATCTTCCAGGCGCAAAAGCCCGATGAAATCCTCTCTATCCTGTTGCAAGAGCACGGCATCACCGATTACGCGTTTGCCCTGAAAAACGAGCACGCCAAGCGGGAATACTGCGTTCAGTACCGGGAAACTGACCTCGATTTCGTGAACCGCCTCGCCGCCGAAGAGGGGATGTTCTACTTCCATGAGTTTGAAGCGGGCAAGCATCGCATCGTGTTTGCCGATGACGCGGCCGCCCTGACCGCCGGCCCCGAGCTCTTCTTCAACCTCGGCAACCGTTCGCTGGAACAGGGGCCTTATGTCCGTCAGTTCCACTACCGGGAGGCGGTGCGCCCGAGCGATGTGGAGCTCAAAGACTACAGCTTCAAGACCCCGGCCTATGGCCTCTCCCACAAGAAGGTGGGGGCGGAGCTTTCTCACCAGCGGGGCACCTACCAGCACTTCGATTTCCCGGGCCGCTACAAGCAGGACGGCAGCGGCAAGGCCTTTACCCAGCACCGGCTGGATGCCCTGCGCAACGACGCGGTGGCCGGCAGTGGCAAGTCCAACAGTGCGGCCCTGCAGCCAGGACAAACTTTTTCGCTGACCGAACACCCCAACGGTAGCCTCAATACCGACTGGCAAATCGTGCGCATCCAGCATACCGGCTTGCAGCCGCAGGCGCTGGAAGAGGAGGGGGGCAGCGGCCCGACCGTCTATCACAACGCATTCGGCGTGGTGAAGGCTAGCACCACTTGGCGGGCCCGCATCGGCAGCCCGGAAGCCCCTCACAAGCCCATGGTCGATGGCCCGCAAATCGCCATGGTGGTGGGTCCCGACGGGGAGGAGATTTACTGCGACGAGCACGGCCGGGTGAAGCTGCAATTCCCGTGGGACAGGTATGGCAGCTCCAACGACCAGAGCTCTTGCTGGGTGCGAGTCTCCCAGGGCTGGGCCGGCGGTCAATACGGCATGATGGCGATACCCCGTATCGGCCACGAGGTCATCGTGAGTTTCCTGGAGGGGGACCCGGACCAACCCATCGTGACCGGTCGCACCTACCACACCACCAACCGGCCGCCCTACGAGCTGCCGGCCAACAAGACCCGCACCGTGCTGCGCACCGAAACCCACCAGGGTGAAGGCTTCAACGAGCTGCGCTTTGAAGACCAGGCGGGCAAGGAAGAGATTTACATCCACGGTCAGAAAGACCTGAACGTGCTTATCGAAAACGATGCCGCCTGGCATATCAAGCACGACGAGCATCGGGATATCGACAATGAGCGGGTGACTCGCATCAAGGCCAACGACCACCTGACGGTGGAGGGTGAGAAGCGCGACCAGATAAAAGCCGACTACTCGCTGACGGTGGATGCCAGCCTGCACCAGAAATTGGGGCAGTCCCTGC
This sequence comes from Aeromonas sp. XH, assembly GCF_033348475.1. Lineage (NCBI taxonomy): Bacteria > Pseudomonadati > Pseudomonadota > Gammaproteobacteria > Aeromonadales > Aeromonadaceae > Aeromonas > Aeromonas sp. XH. Next base: position 1,686,567 of record NZ_CP137630.1, read on the forward strand.
TGGTGGAAGCCGGTCAGGAAGTGCATATCAAGGTGGGCGACAAGCTGGTGTTGGAGGCGGGTTCTGAAATAACCCTCAAGGGAGGCGGCAGCTTTGTGAAAGTGGATCCTGGCGGCATCAAGCTGGTCGGCCCCGCCATCAAGCTCAATGCCGGTGGCAGCGCAGGTTCTGGCTCTGGCTGGGGTGGCAAGGCCCCCGTGGTGCCCAAGGGGGTAGAAGTGGTCAAGGCTCCCGAACTGGTTGAACTGGTCAAGGCCATCCCCACCGAGAAGGCGATGGAGGCGCTCTTGAAAGAAGAGAAGCCTGGCGCGTTTTACCTCTTTTCTGAATAAGGAAACAGCATGAAGTTTGCATTTCCCATCCTCACTGCCACAGGGGAAGAGTTCAAGGACGTCAAGGCACTGACGGCGCTGATCAATGGCGAGCAATCGGGTCACTATCTTCTTGGAAATCACAACAAATGGCATGGCGGCATTCATATCAGCGACAAGAGTGCCCCTTGGTGCAAGGATAAGTACCCTGTCAGAGCCATGGCCGATGGCAAGGTGGTGGCCTTCCGGATGATGAAGGATTACCTGACCTCTGAATTTCAGGGGGAGTCCTTGCGTTATTCCAACTGCTTCTGCCTGGTACAGCATGAATATTGTGAAGTGAATGCAGAGACCAAGGCGAAAAATGAGTTCACCTTCTACTCGCTCTATATGCATCTGCTGCCTTGGGGTCAGTACCAAAGTACCGAGAAGCTGGTACTGAAGAAGGGGTGGAATGCACGCAATTCCGTTCCCCACGCCAATCCCGATGCTGAGCAGCAGCGTGTTGATGCCGCCTTGCCGCGTTTCACCCTGCCCAAGGATACCGAGCTGGAAATGGACAGCAGTACGCCTCCTCAGAAGGGGAACGTCGGGGGCAAGGAGTATGATTTCATCAAGGTGATCATCAAGAGTCAGCTGTCCAATACCCAGATGAAAGAGGCCGAGAAGGCCGGTGTTGTGGTCAGTCAAGGGAGTTCGGTCTGGATCGCCAATAGCCCGGATGCGGTGACCTTTATCAAGCCCAATGTGCCTACCTGGCTATTCGATCAGATAGAGGCGGAACTGCTGACTAATATGGTTGGCCGTGCGGATCCTGGAGTTGATGGACCTACAGGTCGTCTGATGGCGGGAGACAGAAGTGTATCTCTGCCTGCGGGCACCAAGTTGCAGTATGATGCGCACCAATTGGAATTCCATTGGATTGGTGACAAGGCGCGCAAGATGGCCAGATGCAACTATGTGATGCCGACTGTGGAGGGGGCGCCCGGTAGCTGTGGCATGGCCTGGGTGTGCGTTGAGGATGAATTTATCAAGGTGAATGCGCGTACGCCCTCTCATCTCGGCGAGCTCTATGTGTTGCCATCACCAGTTGCCATCGCGGCGGGAGAGACCATAGGGTACCTCGGCCTGGTGGAAACGCCGGGCTCCCTCATCGGGGGCAAGAAGAGCAAGCATCAAGTCCATCTTGAAGTCTTCACCCAGGATCCCAGACTGGATGATGTATTGGCCAACAAGGCGGGGACTAAAGGCGGTGCTATTTATGCCAAGGTGCCGGCCGATCTCGTCTTGCATGAGAAGAAAAAGCAGGATGGTAAAGATCTCTGGGTTGCGACGGGTGACAAGAGTCTGGAGACGCTGGTTGAATCACCCAAGCTGGAAAAAGACGCTGCCAAGCAGGAGTGGGTCAGCGTCTCGTCAGGAAAATATATCAAGAAAGAGCAAGTGGAGCTGTTGAGCCAACATGACTGGCTGAAGATAGGTTTTAAGACGGTCGATGGCTCTGGCTCCGATGGCTATCTGGACCCCGATGCGCCGCCCACCTTCTTTACCGAGTTGGTAAAAAGTTTCGATACCGACAAGAGCGGCGAACTTAGCAGTGAAGAGATCCAGGCTGCCCTGCAAAATAGTGGTAATGCCGATCAACTTCATAAGCTAATCGTCAAGCATCCCAGCGAGTGGTATGAAAAATCCTCGGCCAGTAGTTATCTGTGGCTGGACAAGCTGATGGCTAAAATTGGCCTACCCGATTTTGACAAGCTGGTAGATCACGAAAAACAGCGTATCGATAAGCTAGAGTGGATGCAGAGTGCAGCCAAGTTAAAATTTAATGGAGAAGTTTCACATCTTTATCCGTTATCCATAATAATAAAGCCTATGTTTTCGGAGTATACAATTACTACTGAGTTAATCGAGCTATTACTTGGTCACAAAAAGGACTGGTTTACTGGCGAAAGGGGCGGCAAGGCTTTTGCAAGCAAGTTTAAAAAAGACTATCCTAATGTATACAAATACGACAAGACTGATTTTGTTGCACTTCTTAATGAAATGCTATTTAAATATGAAATTAATGGTCCTTATCATAAGGCCCATTTCCTATCACAATGCTTGCATGAGTCAGCTCATCTAGATACTACATTGGAATTTGGTTCTGGAGTTAATTATGATCCTGGCCGACATGCAGACGCTGAGAAAAATGGAAACACAAAGATAGGTGATGGTCCAACCTATAGAGGGCGAGGTCTGATTCAATTGACTTGGAAAAATAATTATAAACGCTTCTCTAAATATTCTGGTGTGGATTGTGTCAATGACTCTTCATTGGTGGCTGCTAGTATGGCGAATGCAATAGAAGCATCATGCTGGTATTGGCGTTTTAATGGTGCTGTTCATAAGAAATTTGACGCAAAGGGTGATATAAATATCTTGATTGACAATGACAGAGATAATGTAAAATTAATTACTTTGGCTGTGAATGGTGGTGATAATGGATTATTGGACAGAATGAAATATTTTAATCTTATAAAGAAAGAATGGGGGCTAAATTAATGGCGGCTAGAAAGGTTGCATTGTTATTGTACTCATTTTTTATTAGCGTAAGCTTTCCTGTTTACGCAGAGGATTGCAATGCACAATCATGCAAGGGCCTTATTACTCCACCTTTAGTAAAAAAGCTTTTGAATGATGGATATGAAAAGATTGAAATAAAGAAGATACTTGATTTAGAGTATTTGTTTGTGACAACCTCACACGAGGTAAATCAGTGCTCTATTATATTTAAAATCGTACATGGAAAGGTAGAGGATACTCCATCTGCGGGCATGGATGGGAAATTGTGCAATATATCATTTCATGATAAATATGTAGTGAGCTCTTGGCGAGATAAGGGTGAGTGGAATGATGATGTTTATGAAGTAATTCAAGATAAATGGACGTTACTTTTTAGGGATACATGTGTCGGATGTCAACAAGTAAAGAGAATTTATGCGAATAATGGGAAAAACAACCGCACTATTCTTCTTAGTGATGGTAGCGACTTTTTATCTCGAGAACCATTAAAAGGGATTATTGAAGAATCAAAAGTTCATCTTTATAGTGGACCTAAGGAGAGCGAAGCTCTTAAAGCATATTTAATTAGAGGCGATGAGTTCATTCTTTCTGACATGTCTGATGATGGAGGGTTTTACAAAGTAATATACAAAACCCCATCAGGGGGGAAAAGTTATTGGATAAAGTCTGATAGCTTTTCACTGAAATAGGTGTCATTATTTTTAATAGGCTTAATAATGGATGTCGGATGGTGGTGAGTTATTTTCAGAGCTATGACTCATTGCATTCATGCACTATCGGTATAGTTATTATTTAGCACCGGCTTCAGCCGGTGTTTTCTTGTGTCATCATCAGAAAATGTGATCGCCGCTTTTCCGAATAGTTGATTTGAGGGTGTGTTTCTGGCGGGGGAGGCCAGTCTGGTCTGTACAACGAGAGCGGGTTCAGTACGAGATGGCAAGCGTTCCTGCTGGTGATTCAGCCACTTTCTGTAGCCCTTGAGTTGGCTATTAAAGTACTTCGCTTGATTAATTTATTGCTGGCCTGGCAAGGGATGGAGGGCGGAATGATGGTGCTATGTGTGCTGCAACGCCCATTTGCAAAGATGAATTGCAGGGTTAACAGGGTCAGAAAATAAATTCTGTGACAACGCTTTCATTTTCTTTAATGGATGGCCGGAATGGATCGGTAATTTATATGATTTTAATTGCATTGGCTCTTGAAATGCCTCTTTATGGGTATTTTTTGTCGTAATTATGAAACAATAAGTGCATGTTATATATAGCTTTTTATTTTCACTTCACTGGATCTGGAGCGCATTAAAGTGTGGTGACTTGATAAAGATCAACATACAGAACAAGGGGGAGGAATAGCATTTCCGCAATTAAGCATTTGTCAAACAATGCTCACTGACGGGAATAAGAAGAATGGTCGAGGATAATTTTTTATCGGCTCATGGAATTAATCGCCGTGACTTTATGAAATTGTGCGCCGGGATGGCCGCAACCCTTGGATTAAGCCAAAACGCCGTCGCCAAGATGGCTACCGCGCTCACCAGCCCCGAGCGGCCACCGGTGATCTGGATTGGGGCGCAGGAGTGCACCGGTTGTACCGAATCGCTGCTGCGCGCCACTCACCCCACCATAGAGAACCTGATCCTCAACACCATTTCGCTGGAGTACCACGAGGTGCTCTCGGCGGCCTTCGGCCATCAGGCCGAAGAGAACAAGCACAACGCCATGGAACGCTACAAGGGCAGGTATGTGCTGGTGGTGGATGGCTCTATCCCGCTTAAGGATGGCGGCATCTACTGCATGGTGGCTGGCGAGCCCATCGTCGACCATATTCGCCGCGCCGCCAGTGACGCGGCAGCCGTCATCGCCATCGGCTCCTGCGCCGCCTGGGGCGGTGTGCCCGCCAGCGGCGGCAACCCGACCGGCGCCGTCAGCCTGGAGGAGGCTCTCGGCAACCTCGGCACGCCGATTATCAATATCCCGGGTTGCCCGCCCAACCCCCACAACTTCCTCACCACGGTCGCCTACTACATCACCTACGGCAAGCTGCCGGCGCTGGATGGCAAGAAGCGGCCACTGTTTGCCTATGAGCGGCTCATCCACGAGAACTGCGAGCGCCGTCCGCACTTCGACGCCGGCCGGTTCGCCAAGGAGTTCGGCGACGAAGGTCACCGTCAGGGCTGGTGTCTCTACCACCTGGGCTGCAAGGGGCCTGAGACCTACGGCAACTGCTCGACCCTGGAGTTCTGCGACGTGGGCGGCGGCATCTGGCCGGTGGGCATCGGTCACCCCTGCTATGGCTGTAACGAGCAGGGGGTGGGGTTCAGCAAGGGGATCTTCCAGCTCGCCAAGGTGGAGAATCCGACCCCCAGGGTGGAGAAACCCGACGTGGCCATTCAGGAGGGAGGTTATATCTCGCCCACTGCCACCGGCCTTATCGGGGGCGCGCTCGGGGTGTTGGTGGGGGTGAGTCTGATGACGGTGCGCGAGCTCGGTCGCCAGCAGAAGCGCCATGAAGCCGGGCAGCACCCATCACGGGAGGAGTGACCGTGAACAGACGCAACTTCCTCAAATTCGCCTCCGTCGGTGCGCTGGCGGCGGGCGCCACTGTGCCGGGCACCGCCATGGCCGGGGCCCAGAACAAGCCGCCCATCTCCGGCGCGCTCGGCATGCTCTACGACTCTACCCTCTGCGTCGGCTGCCAGGCCTGCGTGGCTGAGTGTCAGCGCCTCAACGGCAACCCGGGCAATCCGGCTGACACCACCTGGTCTGGCAACGACAAGCTGAGCCCCTACACCAACAACATCATCCAGGTGTGGAAGAGCGGCACCGGCGAGCACAAGGATCAGCTGGTGGATGGCTACGCCTACATCAAGAAGCAGTGCATGCACTGCGTCGATCCCAACTGCGTCTCCGTCTGCCCGGTGCAGGCGCTGACCAAGGATCCCAAGACCGGCATAGTCCACTACGACCCGAGCGTCTGCACCGGCTGCCGCTACTGCATGGTGGGCTGCCCGTTCGACGTGCCCAAATACGACTACGACAACCCGTTCGGGGCCATTCACAAGTGTGAGCTCTGCAACCAGAAGGGGCTTGAGCGGATCAGCCAGGGCAAGCTGCCCGGTTGTGTCGAGGTGTGTCCCACCGGGGCCGTCATCTTCGGCACCCGCGAGGAGCTGATGGCCGAGGCCAAGCGCCGCCTGCTGGCGACCCCGGGCAGCGAGTATGCCTACCCGCGCCAGACCCTCTCCGCCAACGACCCTTACCTGCATCAGGTGCCGAGCTACCAGCCCTACGTCTATGGCGAAAAGGAGGGGGGCGGCACCCAGGTGCTGGTGCTGGCCGGGGTGCCCTACGGCAAGCTCGACATGCCCGATTTGCCCGAGCTCTCCTCCGGGGCCCGCTCCGAGCATATCCAGCACACCCTCTACAAGGGGATGGTGCTGCCCATGGTGGTGCTGACCGGCCTCTCTGTGCTCATTCGCCGCAACAGCAAGAAGAACGGCCACGATCACCACGATCACCAGGGTGACGAGGGCCATGGGCCGGACAGCCGCCCGGATCAGAGCACGGCAAAAGGAGGCAAGGATCATGAGTAACCACAAGGCACATCCGCTGGGGGGCAGGCTGGTCAGTTGGCCCGTGCTGGTGCTGGCCCCCTTCGCGGTGCTGTGCGCCATGCTTATCCTCAAGCGCTTGGTGTTCGGACTGGGCTCGGTCACCGATCTCAACGGCGGCTATCCCTGGGGGCTCTGGATCTCCTTTGACCTGTTGATCGGCACCGGCTTCGCCTGCGGCGGCTGGGCGCTGGCCTGGGCGGTCTACGTCTTCAACCGGGGCGAGTATCACCCCCTGGTGCGGCCGGCCCTGCTGGCGAGCCTGTTCGGCTATTCCCTGGGCGGCCTCTCCATCACCATAGACGTCGGCCGTTACTGGAATCTGCCCTACTTCTATCTGCCCGGTCACTTCAACACCTCTTCGGTGCTGTTCGAGACGGCGGTCTGCATGACCATCTACATCGGGGTGATGGCGCTGGAGTTCGCCCCCGTGCTGCTGGAGAAGTTCGGCTGGAAGAGCTCCATGGCCCGGCTCAACAAGATCATGTTCTTCATCCTGGCGCTCGGGGCCCTGCTGCCCACCATGCACCAGTCCTCGATGGGGTCCCTGATGATAGTGGCGGGGGAGAAGATCCATCCGCTCTGGCAAAGCTACGAGCTGCTGCCGGTCTTCTCCTTGCTGACCGCCTTCATCATGGGCTTCTCCATCGTCGTGTTCGAAGGCTCCCTGGTGCAGGCGGGGCTCGCGGGGCGCGGCCCCAACGAGAAGTCGCTCTTCTACAAGCTGACCCAGGTGATCGACATCTTCCTGATCCTGTTCGTGGCGCTGCGCTTTGCCGAGATCGTCATCAACGACAAGTCGGAGTACCTCTCCGAGTGGAACCGCTACGCCTTGATGTTCTGGAGCGAGATCGCGCTGATGATCTTCCCGCTGCTGGTGTTCCACTGGGACAAGAGCCGCCGCGATTCGCGCATGCTCTTCCTGGGGGCCCTCAGCATGCTGCTGGGCGCCGCCCTCTGGCGACTGGACTACTCCCTGCTCGCCTTCAACCCCGGCAATGGCTACCACTACTTCCCCTCCGCGACGGAAGTGCTGATCTCCCTGGGCTTCGTCGCCATCGAGGTCTGTGCCTATTTGCTGCTGATCCGGCTGCTGCCGGTACTGCCATCACTTGAACGTGTTCACCAAGATTATCAGGCCCGAGGGAAAGCCAACGTATGAGCCAACGTATCACCATAGACCCCATCACCCGCATCGAGGGGCACCTGCGTATCGACTGTGAAATCGAAGGCGGCGTCGTCACCAAGGCCTGGTCGTCCGGCACCATGTGGCGCGGGATGGAGGAGATCGTCAAGGGCAACGACCCGCGCGATGCCTGGATGATAGTGCAGCGCATCTGCGGGGTGTGCACCTCCATTCACGCCATCGCCTCGGTGCGGGCGGTGGAGAACGCCATCGGCGCCAAGGTGCCGGTCAACGCCCAGTACATCCGCAACCTCATCATCGCGGCCCACAACATCCACGATCACATAGTCCACTTCTATCAGCTCTCCGCGCTGGATTGGGTGGATATCACCGCCGCGCTGCAGGCCAGTCCGCAAAAAGCGGCGGACCTGCTCAAGGGGGTATCGACCTGGTCCCTCAACAGCGCCGACGAGCTCACCAAGGTGCAGGAGAAGATCCGCGCCCTGGTGGCGAGCGGCCAGCTCGGCATCTTCGCCAACGGCTACTGGGGCCACAAGGCGATGAAGCTGAGCCCGGAGGTGAACCTCATCGCCGTGGCCCACTACCTGCAGGCACTGGAGTGCCAGCGCGATGCCAACCGTATCGTCGCCATCCTCGGCGGCAAGACTCCCCACATCCAGAACCTGGCGGTGGGCGGGGTGGCCAACCCCATCAACCTGGATGCGCCGAGCGTGCTCAACCTGGAGCGACTGCTCTACGTGAAGAGCTTTATCGATCGGCTCGGCGAGTTTATCGAGCAAGTCTACAAGGTGGATGCCGCCATCATAGCCGCGCACTACCCCGAGTGGCTGAACCTGGGGCAGGGGGCCAAGCACTACCTGAGCGTGCCGGAGCTGCCCACCGACGGTGACGGCGGCAGCTTCCTGATGCCGGGCGGCTACATCGAGAATGGCGATCTGGCCGGCTATCGTCCCATCGAGAGCCATCAGGATGCCTGGCTGATGGATGGCATCGCCGAGAGCAACAAGCACGCCTGGTACAAGGATGACTCACCCCTCAAGCCCTGGGAGGGCAAGACCGAGCCCAACTACACCGGCTGGCAGGATGATGGCAAGTACTCCTGGGTCAAATCTCCCACCTTCTACGGCAAGGTGGTGGAGGTGGGGCCGCTTGCAGACTTGCTGGTGAAACTCGCCGCCAAGCACCCGGAGACGGTGGCGCACTTCGATCAGCTGAACGGTCTCTACAAGACGCTCACCGGCTCTGCCATCAAGACTGAACAGCTGCACTCCACCCTGGGCCGCATCATCGGCCGGGCGGTGCGCTGCTGTGTGCTCAAAGATACTCTGGCGCACCAGTGGAAGGCGCTGGTGGACAACATCGGCAAGGGGGATGTCAGCGCCTACATCAAGACCGAGATCCCGGCGGACAAGGAGTTTCGCGGGGTGGGCTTTGAAGAGGCGCCGCGCGGCATGCTCTCCCACTGGGTAGTCATCAAGGGCGGCAAGATAGAGAACTATCAGGCGGTGGTACCGTCGACTTGGAACTCGGGCCCGCGCAACTTCAACGACGAGCCCGGCCCCTACGAGCAATCTCTGGTGGGCACCCCGGTGGCCGACCCCGCCAAGCCGCTGGAGGTGGTGCGCACCATCCACTCGTTCGACCCTTGCATGTCCTGCGCGGTGCACGTGGTGGATACCCAGAGCGGCGACGTGACTCAGGTGAAGGTGCTGTGATGAACACCCTGATCCTGGGCGTGGGCAACCTGCTGTTGAGCGATGAGGCGGTGGGGGTACGGATCGTCGAGGGGCTGGAGCGCGACTACCGCTTCGCCCCCGGCATCGAGCTGCTCGATGGCGGCACCGCCGGCATGGAGCTGCTCGAAGCCATGGCCAGTCGCGACCACATCATACTGGCGGACGCGGTGCGCAGCGGCAATCCGCCGGGTACAGTGGTGACCCTGAAGGATGAGGAGATCCCGACCCTGTTCGGTCGCAAGATCTCCCCCCATCAGTTGGGGCTGGCGGACGTGCTCTCGGCGCTGCACATGACGGGGGAATCCCCCAAACGGCTCACCCTGATCGGGGTCGAGCCCGAGTCCCTCGAGCCCCGCATCGGCCTTACTTCCGTGGTGGCGGCGGCGCTGGGGGAGGCGACGGATCGGATCCTGACCCTGCTGGCCAGCCTGGGGGTACCGGCCATCCCGCTCTCTGAGCAGGAGAAGGCCGAGCGAGCGCGGGAGGGCGTATGGCGCAATCCATTGTGAATGAGACAGTGAACGAAGCCGCGCAAGAGCCGGCGCAGGAGTTTAGCGGTTTTGCCGCGAACCCTGCCCCGCGCTTGGTGGCCCAGTACGAGCGGATCGCGCAGCAAGAGATGCAGGCCCTGCCGTTCTATCACCCGGCCATGCCCATCGTGGCCGAGTGCACCCTGTTTGAAGGGCAGTGGCTCGGCTGCGTGCTCACCCCCTGGATGCTCTGCGTGGTGGTGTTGCCGGGGCCGGATCAGCTCTGGCCGGTACGCGGCAGCAGCGATCGGCTCGCCCTGCAACTCCCCTGCGGCAACCTGACCTTTATGGTGGGTGCACTGCCCGAGACGGGGCAGTTGCTGGCCTGCTCGCTCATGTCCCCCATCGACCCGCATCTTGGGGCCGACGAGGGGCGTGCGCTGGTGAGCAGCACCCTCAAGATGCTGCTTTCGCTTCCGGTGCAGCAGGGGGAGGGCGGCGTGAACTTGAGCCGGCGCCGCCTGTTCAGCGGCCGGCGCACCGACCCTGTGGGCGACACCCAGCGCTAGGTCTCATCTGCAATCAGGTTTAGGATAGGGGCCGTTTTGGCCCCTCACTCGCTTCTGTCGTGCCCCTGTTTTTTGGGTAGTGAGTGGTAAAACGAACAAGGGATCTTATGACCATTCCATGCTTTGGCTGCCACTCAGGCAGCAACGCCCCCCGCCGCAAAGGCCTCTCTGCCACGGAGGCCGCCTTGCTGGCCCTGCTCTCGGGCGGCCTCTCTTTCGCCGCGCTGGCTGCCCAGCCCGTCCCCGCCGAACTCAAGCTCGCCATCGGCGATGAACCTACCGAAGGGTTCGATCCCCTGCTCGGCTGGAGCCACGGCAGCCATCTGCTGCTGCACAGCCCGCTGCTCAAACAAAGCGCCGATCTCGGCTGGCAGAACGTGCTCACCCAATCGGTGACCCCGAACCAGGATGGCAAGGGGTGGCTTATCCGCCTCAAGCCGGATCTGACATTCTCCAACGGCGCGCCGCTCACCGCCGAAGACGTGGCCTTTACCTACAACAGCGCAGCCCGGGGCGGCGGCAAGATCGACATGGGCAACTTTGTCTCTGCCAAGGTGCTCTCGCCTACCGACGTTGCCATCAGCTTGAGCGCCCCCCAGAGCACCTTCGTCAACGTGCTGGGATCGCTCGGGATAGTGTCGAAGCAGGATTACGATCCCAAGCGCTATGCCCGCGAGCCGGTCGGTGCCGGCCCTTACCGGCTGGTGAGCTTCCTGCCCGGCCAGCAGCTGGTGGTGGAGGCCAACCCCCATTACGCCGGCGGCAACAATGACTTCAAACGGCTGGTGTTTGTCTTTATCGATGAAGAGAGCGCCTATGCCGCCGCCCGGAGCAGCCAGCTCGACCTGGTGCGCATCGCCCCGTCGCTGGCGCCCACCGTACCCGACACCCTCAAGCTGTGGGTGCGGCCGAGCGTGGAGAATCGCGGCATCGTCTTCCCCATTCCGCCTGCGGGCGGCAAGGATGCCAAGGGTTATCCCATCGGCAACGACGTGACCTCGGACGTGGCGGTGCGCCGCGCCATCAACTACGCCATCGACCGCAAGCTGCTGGCCGACCAGCTGCTGGAAGGGCATGCCATCCCCGCCTACAGCGCGGTAGAAGGCTTGCCCTGGCTGAATAAAGCCACCGCCTTCAAGGATGGGGATGTCGTCCACGCCAACGCCCTGCTCGACGAGGCAGGCTGGAAGAGGGGGAGCGACGGCGTTCGCCACAAGGGCTCCTTGCGCGCCGCCTTTACCCTCTGGTACACCAGCGGTGACAGCACCCGCCGGGATCTGGCGGAAGCGGTGCGGGCCATGCTGGGGCCCATCGGCCTCGAAGTGAGCCTCAAGTCCGGCAGCTGGGAGCAGGTGGAGCGGGAGATGCACGCCAACCCGGTGCTGATGGGGTGGGGGAGTCTGGATCCCATGGAGCTCTATCACCACTACCAGAGCGGCTCCGCCGGGGTGGAGTTCTACAACCCGGGTTATTACCAGAATCCGGTGGTGGATGGCCACCTCAAGCAGGCGCTGGATGCCCCCGATTGGCAGGCGGCCGTGCCGTTCTGGCAGCAGGTGGAGTGGGATGGCAAGAGTGGCGCCGGGGTGCAGGGGGATGCGGCCTGGGCCTGGCTGCTCAATGTGCAGCACACCTATCTCGCCAACCGCTGCATCGACCTTGGCAAGGGGGCGCCGGAAATTCACGGTAGCTGGTCTTTGCTGGGCAACCTGCAGGATTGGCGGTGGACGTGCCGCTAAGTTCGTCCACCATGATGACTGCAACTCTGAAAGCCCTGCTGCGTCTGGCAGGGCTGCTCTGTCTGGTCTCGGTTGCCACCTTTGTGCTGCTGAGTTACTCCCCCATCGATCCCATCAAGGCCTATATCGGCAACGATCTGCTGCACGTGCCGCCCGAGCAGTACGCCCGCATCGCCGCTCGCTGGGGGCTGGATCAGCCGCTCTGGCTACGTTACTGGCACTGGTTCACCCAGGTGCTGCGGGGAGATCTCGGTTACTCCATGCTCTACAACGCGCCGGTGAGCGAGGTGATAGGTCAGCGCTTTGCCGCCTCCTTCCTGCTGCTGGCGGGCGCCTGGCTGCTCTCCGGCTTTTTCGGCATCGGGCTTGGGCTCTGCGCCGGTCGCTATCTCAACCGCTGGCCCGATCGCCTGATCTGCCGCTTTGCCTACCTGCTCGCCTCCTTGCCCACCTTCTGGGTTGGCCTCTTGCTGCTCGCCCTGTTTGCGGTGCATTGGCCACTACTGCCAGTCTGTTGCGCCTGGACGCCGGGGCTCGCTGCCGATGAGGCGGATTGGGCCATGCGGTTGCGTCATCTGTTGCTGCCGGTGGCGACCTTGACCCTGCTCGGGCTTGGCAATATCGCCCTGCACACCCGGGAGCGGGTGGCCGAGGTGCTGGAGAGCGACTTTATCCGCTACGCCCGCGCCCAGGGGGATGGCGGCTGGCCCATGCTGCGTTTTCACGTGCTGCGCCACGCCCTGACCCCGGCCATCTGTCTGCAGTTTGCCTCGCTCGGTGAGCTGATTGGCGGGTCGCTCTTGGCCGAGAAGGTCTTCTCCTACCCGGGGCTCGGTCAGGCCACCGTGGATGCGGGGCTGCGGGGCGATATCCCCCTGCTGATGGGAATCGTGCTCTTCTGCACCCTGCTGGTCTTTTTGGGCAACACGGTGGCGCGGGTGCTGCTGGCCCGCATCAATCGGGGCTGGGAGGGCGAGCATGCTGTTTAATCCGCTCCCCTCCTTGCTGCGTCTTGGCTTTGCGCTGATCTGCCTGCTGCTGCTGGCCAGCTACGGCTGGAGCCTCTCTCATCAGGATGTGCCGATGGATCTGCTGGCGCGCCAGCAGCCCCCCTCGCTGGCTCACTGGTTCGGCACCGATCAGATGGGGCGGGATCTCTGGTTGCGGGCCTTTCAGGGCACCCTCACCAGTCTGGAACTTGGGCTAGGCACGGCCCTGTGCAGCGGCCTGCTGGCCATGGTGGCGGCAAGCCTCTCGCTTATCCATCCCAGGTGCGATACGGCGGTGCGAATGGTGATCGACGCCATGCTGGCGCTGCCCCATATGCTGCTGCTGATCCTGATCTGTTTTACCGTGGGGGGCGGTATGCGCGGGGTGATCCTGGCGGTGGCGCTCACCCACTGGCCCAAGCTGGCGCTCATTCTCTGCGCCGAGGCGCGGCGGATCGCCTGCAGTGACTATGTGGTGCTGGCCCGCTGTCAGGGGATGGGGGCGCTGCGTCGCTGGCGCATCCACCTGCTGCCGGGGCTGTTGCCCCAGTGGTTTATCGGCACCTTGTTGATGTTTCCCCATGCGGTGCTGCACAGCGCGGCCTTGAGCTTTCTCGGCTTTGGTCTGGCGGCCCACGAGGCCTCCCTTGGCCTGCTGCTGGCCGATGCCCTGCGTTATCTGGCCGGTGGCGGTTGGTGGCTGGCCCTCTTCCCGGGGCTGATGTTGCTGCTGTTGGTGTTGCTCTTTGATCAGGCTACCCGCGCGTTGCAACAGCTGTTGTGGCACAGGAGTGAACCATGCTGAGTTTTGATCAGGTGACTATAGAGGCGGCCCACTACTCCTGGCTGGGGCGGCGCAGCTGGCAGCCTTTGCTGACCGATATCAGCCTGCAACTGGCGCCGGGGGAGATAGTGGCGCTGGTGGGGGGGAGCGGTGAGGGCAAGAGCCTGCTGCTGCAAAGCGCCCTGACATTGTTGCCGGACAACCTGCGCATGCGCGGCGCCATCTCCCTTGATGGCGTGCCCCTGTGCGATGCCAGCCGGGCCAGACTGCGCGGCCACACCCTCTGCTATGTGCCGCAGGGGGTGAGCGCCCTCAATCCGCTGCTGACGGTGGAGCGCCAGCTGGGCCGGGCGGCACGCCTCTGCGGCCAGAGCGGTTCTCGCGAGCGGCTCGGCGAGCAACTGCTGCGCTACCAGCTGCCCGCGACCACCTTGGACAGATTCCCGCGCCAGCTCTCCGGCGGCATGGCCAAGCGCATTCTGGCCTGCACTGCGGCGCTCGGCGGTGCCCGCTACATTCTGGCAGACGAGATCACCGCCTGGCTCGACGAGGGGCTGGCTTGCCAGCTGCTCGGCCAATTGCGTGAGTTGGCCAATCAGGGCTGCGGTATCCTCTGGGTCACCCACGATCTGGCGCTGGCGGCCCGTTTTGCCGATCGCATAGTCGCGCTCCATCAGGGCCAGGTGAGCGACACCTTGAGCTGCCACCATCTGCGCCAGGGGCAGGGGAGCGAGATGCTCCGTGCCCACTGGCAGGCGCTGCCGGAGTTCAATGCTCTCTTCTCTGCGCCGGAGGTTTCCTGATGCTGGTATCTCTGAGACTGGCCGTGTGCTGCGCGGCAGACATTCAGTGGCAGGCGCTGCCGGAGTTCAATGCTCTCTTCTCCGTGCCGGAGGTTTCCTGATGCTGGAAGTACGGGATCTCACCATCGACCAGGGGGAACGCCCCCTCTGGCAGGGGTTGTCGCTGACGGTGAAAGCGGGCGAGCGGCTCGGCATCTCTGCGCCAAGCGGTTATGGCAAGACCACCCTGGGGCGGGTATTGGCCGGTTGGCAGCCTGTTCGGGGAAGTGGGGAAATAGTGCTGGATGGGCAGCCTTTGCCTAAGCAGGTGAAAGGCTATAACCCCATCCAGCTGGTGCCCCAGCACCCGGAGCTCACCTTCAATCCCTGTCGCACCACAGGGCAGGCGCTGTGGGATGTGTGGCGCCCCGATGACGCCATGCTGGCCCGCTTTATGGTCAAGCCTGCGTGGCTCGGTCGTAAACCCGGTCAACTCTCCGGTGGCGAGTTGGCCCGCATCGCGCTGCTGCGTGCCCTCGATCCCCGCACCCGTCTGCTGATTGCCGATGAGGTGACCGCCCAGCTGGATCCGCAAATCCAGCGTCAGCTCTGGCGGGAGTTGATGGTTGAGTGCGAGCAGCGCGGGCTTGGCATGCTTGTCTTCAGTCACCAGCAGGCGCTGCTGCGCCAGGTTTGCCATCGGGTACTGCGTTTTGGCGAGGAAGTGGCTGAGCAGGCATTGATGGCTCGCAGCGTGGCCTGAGGGGAGGTTCCTCCTTCATCACCGGGCCTTCTCCCGCGAGGGGAGAAGGCGATGCATGTGCGATGCCCAGGAGGTGGCTGATGATGCCGACGTTGCCAAGCCTCACGGCGGGCATTCGGTATATCCTTGGGTCCCTTGCAGACATCCTGGCCTGTCTGGCATAACGAGGGGGCGCCCTGTCAGGGGCGCAATCAGCATCCTGGGGGGGTCATCAGATGGCCGGGCCCACCATCTTGGACATCATTCATTATGAATTGCATGGAACTTAAACCGTTCAGTGACGTGAGCGCGGTGAATTTTCTGCCCGTGGTCAACGATCAGACCGTGAGAACGCATCTGATTGATCATCCTCCCTTCGATGTGGCCAGTGTGCGCGCCTGGATGGATGACAAGATGCGAATAGACAGGTTACCCGGTTGTCGGGTGCGTGCCGTGGTCATTGACGGTGAACTGGTGGGATGGTGCGGGATACAACCCGACGACGAGGGGGTCGAGATGGCCGTCGTGATCGCCAAGACGGGTTGGGGGGCGGGGATAGCCATCTTCAAGGAGATGATGGAATGGGCAAGGCAGATGGGGCATAGGGAGGTCATGTTTCATCTGCTGAGCACACGCCCTGAATATCGGGCTCTCGCCAGGCGCTCCACCAAGGTGAAGAGGACGACGCTGTCGGGGAATGATTTCACCACCTATTGCCTCAGCGTGGAAAAATGGTTTGCGGGTTGATGATGGACAACGCGCCCCTTGCCAGTACAAAAGCGGGAGGCATCAGCCTCCCTCTCTTGTTTTCTACCGTTATCAGCGGCGTTTAGCCGGTTCAGGCACTGGCCAGCCAGTTCAGCCAGGCATCCATCCCTTCGCCTGTGGTGGCGCTGACCTGGATCACCTGGATATAGGGGTTGACCCGTTTGGCGTTCTCGATGCAGCGTGCCACGTCAAAGCTGACATGGGGCAGCAGGTCGATCTTGTTGATCACCATCAGCTGGGCGGCGGCGAACATGTCCGGGTATTTCAGCGGCTTCTCTTCCCCCTCGGTGACGGAGAGGATCGCCACCTTGTACTTCTCGCCGAGATCGAAGCTGGCGGGGCAGACCAGATTGCCCACGTTCTCGATAAAGAGGATGCCCCCTTCATTGGCGGGCAGCTGGTGGCAGGCGTCGTGAACCATTTTGGCGTCCAGATGGCAGCCCTTGCCGGTGTTGATCTGCACGGCAGGGACACCGGTGGCACGGATGCGATCCGCATCGGCACTGGTCTGCTGATCCCCTTCGATCACGGCGCAGGAGCGTTTTTCGGCCAGCAGGCGCAGGGTTTCGCACAGCAGGGAGGTTTTGCCTGAACCCGGGCTAGATACCAGATTGAGCACCAGCTGGTCGGCGGTTGTGAAGTGCTCGCGGTTGTGGGCCGCCAGCGCGTTGTTCTTGGCCAGCACATCCATCTCGATGGCGATCAGCTGGCGCTGTCCCATGCCCGGGACCGACAATCCCGCTTCCCCTTTGCCGTAGTGCAGATCACCCTGCTGGCGGTCATGGTCATGGTCATGGTCATGGTCATGGTCATGGCTGTGATCATGGGGATGCGCGTGGGAATGGCCGTGGTCATGAGAGTGGGCATGATCATGATGATGGTCGTGAGGGTGCTCATGGTGGTGCTCATGGTGTTGATCATGACCCTCGTGGCTCATGGGAGCCCGCACCCCGTGGTAGTGGTGATGGACATCCCCCTGATGGTGATAGTGGTGGTGAATGATCAGGGTGCGCGGCGCGCTCTGCTGGTGGTCATGATGGTGATGGGCGTCATGAGCATGATGATGGTCGTGTTCATGACCATGTTCATGGTGATGTTCATGATCGTGCTCATGGCCGGCGATCCGCGCCTGGCCGCATCCGCATACGCTACACATATCAACTTACCTCGATGTCGGTGATGCGCAGGCTATCACCCTGCGCGACTCGTAATTTGTATCCGCCACACCCGGGGCAGGCCTGCCCGCGCTCGGTGAGGGTGACCGTCTGGTTGCAGTCGTAACACCAGGCCTCTGCCGCCTGGTGCTGAAAGTGCAGCTGGGCGCCTTGGGCCACGGTGCCCTTGGCGGCAGCCTCGAAACAGAAGGCAATGGTGTCCGGGTCGACGCAGGATAAGCTGCCGACCTCGAGCCAGAGGGCGGTCACCTTGGTAAAGCCCCGCCGGGTGGCCTGCTCGGCCGCCAGATCGATGGCGGCCATGGCCAGAGACATTTCGTGCATGGTGGCTCCTTAACCGATATGGGGAGGAGCAGTGACTCCTCCCTGTAATTGACGGAACGGCATGGCCGCTCAACAGATCCGCGGCAGCAGCTCCCCTTGCGGTAGCTCCAGATAGCGGCGGCTGCCCCAGGGGTTGTTGAGGATCACCTTGTGGCGATCGCTCGCCTGCACCACGCCGATCTGGCTGGCTGCTGGGTTGAATTGCCGCAAGATGCCCAGCGCGTCCTGTGCCTGTTCGGCAGGCAGGGCCAGCACCATGGTTCCTTCATTGGCGAGATCATGGGGCTCGAAACCGTAGAGCTCGCACAGGCCGCGCACCGGATCGCACACCGGAATGGCGGACTCCTCCAGCTCGATGGCAACGCCGGAGGCACTGCTCCACTCGTTGAGCACGGCGGCAAGGCCACCGCGAGTGGCATCGCGCAGGGCGTGAGGGGTAATACCCGCTTTTAGCAGCGCTTCTACCTGCGGCCAGAGGGTGGTGCAGTCGCTTTTCAGATCAGAGCCCAGTTGCAGGGCGTCGCGGGCCATCAGAATGCAGGCGCCGTGGCTGCCGATATCCCGCGACACCAGAATGGCGTCACCGGCCTTGAGATTGCGAACCGAGATGCCCCGGCTCTGTTCGGGCAGGGGGAAGGTACCGACCCCGCTGGTGTTGATAAAGATCTTGTCGGCCGCTCCCTTGGGTACCACCTTAGTGTCGCCGCAGACGATACGGGCGCCGCTCTTGGCAAGTTCAGCCGCCATCGACTCGACGATGCGGGCGAGATCGGCGTAGGGGAAACCCTCCTCGATGATAAAGCTGCAGCTCAGATACTCGGGCTTGGCCCCCATCATGGCGAGATCGTTGACCGTACCGGCGATGGCCAGCTTGCCGATATCGCCCCCCTCGAAGAAGAGCGGTGAGACGGTAAAGCTGTCGGTGGTGAAGGCGACGGGCCCGCTTACCGGCAGCAGTGCGGCATCTTCACCGCGCAGCAGGATCTCGTTGCCAAAGTGGCGAAAGAAGAGCTGGTTGATCAGCTGATTCATCTCGACACCGCCGCCGCCGTGGCTAAGTTGGATTTCTCTCATCGGGTCTGGTTCTCCACAAGATTGCCGAAACAGGCAGGTTCATCTCTCCTCATCACCCGACCACCGTGGCTTAACTGAATTTCTCTCATTGGATCCCCATATATCGGTAGTAGGCATTGCAGGCCCCCTCGGAGCTGACCATGCAGCTGCCCATGGGCTGGGTCGGGGTGCAGCCCCGGCCAAAGACGTTGCACTGGTTCGGTTTGGCCAGGCCGCGCAGGATATCGGCGCACTGGCACGCCTTGTGGTCATTGATGGGAGTCTGATTGAGCGCGAAGTGGCGCTCCGCATCGCGTTTGGCAAAGGCATCGCGCAGGCGCAGGGCGGAGGCGTTGATATCCCCCAGACCTCGCCAGCGAAAGTGCTCGCGGGTCTCGAAAAAGCGCTCGACCAGCCGCTGGGCAGCTTTATTGCCACTGGCAGTGACGGCGCGGCTGTACTGCACCTCCAGCGCGAAGCGACCCTCCACCTTCTGGCGCACCATCATCAGCAGCGCCTCCATCACATCCACCGGCTCGAAGCCGCTCACCACCACCGGCACCTGATAGCGATCGACGATAGGCAGGTAGATATCGGCGCCGGTGATGACGCTGACGTGGGAAGGGCCGATAAAGGCGTTCACCTTGGCCACCCCGTCGGCCATCACCGCATGAATGGCAGGGGGCACCAGCACATGGTTGATATGAAACAGCAGGTTCTCGACCCCTTGCTCTTCAGCGGCTGCCAGCAGCGCCGCCGTCATCGGGGTAGAGGTCTCGAAACCGATGGCGAAGAAGACCACGGTTTTGTCCGGATTCTCTTTGGCGATACGCAGGGCGTCTAGGGGGTCATAGACCGGGCGGATATCGCTCCCCTTGGCCCGCTGCTGGGCCAGCGTGCCCTTGGAGCCCGGCACCCGGATCATGTCCCCCAGCGTCACCAGAATGACGTTGGGCTGGCTCGCCAGCTCGATGGCCTGATCGATGCGTTCTTTCGGCATGATGCAGACCGGGCAGCCGGGGCCGTGGACAAACTCGATGCTGGCCGGCAGCAGCTGGTGCAGGCCGTACTTCATGATGGTGTGGGTATGGCCGCCACACACCTCCATCACCCGCAGCGGTTCGGGCAGATCTTTGGCCAGTTCGGTGATCTGGGCGGTGAGGGCACGGATGACGTCAGGCTGGCGAAAGCCCTGAAAGAGGTCATTCAAGGTCAGCATGGCAAGATATCCTGCTCTGGCATCAGGGCCACCATCTGGCGGAAGCTCTCGAGGCTGGCCTGCGCCTCCTCCTGGTCAATCTTGCTCATCACAAAGCCGATGTGGAGCAGCACATAATCGCCCACCTGGAGAGGCTCTTCGAGCAGCATGCAGCTGACGCGCCGCTGCACTCCCAGGGTGTCGACGGTGACGCAGTTATCTTCGGGGTGCAGCAGCACCACCTGAGAGGGGATGGATAGACACATGGATTTCAGGACTCCGACAAGGTGGCACAACCGGTTGTAACAGGCTGATGCGTGGCAAGATGGTGGATGGCAAACCAGAGCTGACCGGCGGCGATGCCACCGTCATTGAGCGGCAGGGTTTCGCTGGTCAATACCTGCCGGCCGGCGCCTTCGAGTGCGGGCACCAGCTGGTCCATCAGCACCCGGTTTTGAAAGACACCGCCCCCGAGCGCCACCGGATAGCCGGGGAAGCGTTCGGTAAGGGCGATGACCAGATTGCTGATGGCGCGGATAAAACCGGCGGCCAGGCTGGCGGTGGCGGTGCCTTTGCGCCGCTCGCTGACAAGGGTATGGATCAGCTCGGCCCACTCGATATGCAGTGGCCCTTCCGCTGATTGGCTGAGATCAAAGGCGAGGGGGAAGGGCAATTCATCGGGGGCCAATTGTAAGGCGGCTGCCTCCAGCAGGAGTCCCGCTTCGCCCTCGTAATCCGGGGTATCGATCACTCCCAAGAGCGCCGCCACCGCATCGAACAGCCGACCGATGGAACTGGTGTAGGGGGTGTTGCGACCCAGCTGCCAGAGCTGGTGCAGGTTGTTGATCCGCTTAAGGGGCAGTTGCTTGATCAACGGAATATCGAGGGCACTGATCTGCTCAGGGCTGTGCGATTCAAACAGCAGCCCCAGCAGCTGGCGCACTGGCTCGCGGATGGCCGCTTCGCCGCCGATCAGCTTGAAGGGGGCAAGGTGGGCAACCCGCTCAAATCCCTGAACGTCTGCGATCAGCAGCTCGCCGCCCCAGAGGGTGCCGTCATCGCCAAGGCCGGTGCCATCGAAGGCAAAACCCAGCACCGGGCCCGTGATGTCGTGTTCGGCCATCACCCCCAGCAGGTGGGCGTGATGGTGCTGTACCTCGAGGTGGGTTGTACCCAGCTCCCGGCAATAGCTTTTGGCCCACTGGTGGCTGAGGTAGCCGGGGTGGCTGTCCGAGACCAGCAGCTGGGGCTTGAGATCGTAGAGATCGCGAAAGGTGGCCAGGGTCTGCTCGAAGTGCTCCTGCATCGGCAGGCTGTGCAGATCGCCGATATAGGGGCTGTAGATGCGCTGGCGGCCGAAGGCGAGCGCCAGCTGGTTCTTCTGTTGCGCCCCGACAGCCAAGAGCGGCGCCTTGACCGCCTCTTGCAAGCTGGGAGTGCAGGGGGCATAGCCCCGGGCCAGCCGCAACGTCTGGCGCCGCCCGCCCGCCCACTGCACCAGACTGTCGTCGCACGGGTGCAGGATAGGGCGGTTGTGATCCAGGATGCCGTCAATCTCGCTGCCGAGCTCCCTGACCACTGCCTCGCACTCGATAAGGATTGGGCTGCCGCGACCATTGGCGCTGGTGGCCACCAGCGGCATGGCGCAGGCATCCAGCAGCAGCTGGTGGAGCGGGGTATAGGGGAGCATGATGCCGAGGTAGGGGATGCCGGGGGCGATCCTCTCGGCCAGCGGCGCGGTTGTCAGTAGGGATTCTGAGAGCCGATCATCGTTAATGCGCTTGCGCAGCAAGCTGATGGGTCTGGCCTGAGAGGTGAGCAGCTTCCACTCGTCTTCGCTGCCGGTGACATGCAGTTTGGCCTCGGCAAGGGAGCCCATCATCACCGCCAGCGGCTTGCGTTCACGCCGCTTGAGCGTTCGCAATCTGGCAACACTCTGTTCATTTTGGGCATCACATATCAGGTGATAGCCCCCCATCCCCTTGACCGCAATCAACGCCCCCGCTTGCAGGGCGCTTGCAGCGGCCTGCAGGGCATCCTCGCGCTCGGCCAGGGCATCGCCACGGCCATTTCGCCAGCTGAGATGGGGCCCGCACTCGGGGCAGCTCACCGGCTGGGCGTGGTAGCGTCTGTCCAGCGGATTTTCATAGGCCGCCGCACAGCGCTGGCACATGGCAAAGCCCGCCATGGCGGTGTGGGGTCTGTCGTAGGGGAGGCGGCGAATGATGGTGTAGCGCGGACCGCAGTGGGTGCAGTTGGTAAAGGGGTAGCGATGGTGGCGATCCGCGGGGTTGGCCACGTCCGTGGCGCACGCCTCGCACATCCCCTGATCCGGCGAGATGGCGACCGTGGCGGCGCTCTGCTGCTGGCTGGCTTTAATTCGAAACTGGCCATGAAAGGTGCCGTCGTAGTCGGGATCATGAGCGAGGGGCAGTTCCCGCTCGCTGAAGTGATCGATGCGGCTAAGGGGCGGCGCCAGTTCCCGCAGTTCGCGGGCAAAGCTGGCGAGCTGCTCGGGGGAGCCCTCGGCGCCGATGGTGACGCCGTTGGCATCGTTCAAGACATAACCGGCAAGACCGTGGCGCAGCGCCAGCCCATAGACGAAGGGGCGAAAGCCGACCCCCTGCACTATGCCGTCGATATGGAACTCGCGGCGCAGTCGAGACAGTGTCGGGGTCTTGGCCGTCATGGCGCCATCCTGAGGGGGATCAGGCCGGGCCAGATGGCGATCATCTTGAGGGGTGTCATCTGATATCGAACTCCCATCTGCAGGCCTGCCGCCACGGCGCCGGCCATTGGGTACAACGGACAGGGGCAGGACAGGAATGCAATGCGCAGGGTTGCAACGGGCTGCGTCTCGATAGCGGGGGCGTAGCCTGGGCAGGGGAGGGAAGCGGGCCTCTCATCCTGCCGCGGGGGCCAAGTTTACCGGGGCACTTGTCGCCATTACCTTGATCTCGCACCGGTTTGAGTGCCAGACGCGGCGCTTCTTTGCGATCCTGTGAGGGGCGCCACGTCTCCTGGCGGCTCGAGATCCCATGGGGAAAACCCAGGCCTTCAGACATGCAAGAGGGAGGCGGTTGCCTCCCTCTTGCGTGTCATGGCCTTGGGCCCGGCGCCCGCCATCAGATATCCACCTGGGATCCCAGCTCGATCACCCGGTTGGGCGGGATCTCGAACTGATCCGGGGCGCGCAGGGCGTTGCGCTGTAGCAGCATGAAGAGCTTGCCCCGCAGATAGAGGTACCAGGGGCGCTCCTTCATGATGAGCGACTCGTGGGCCATGAAGAAGGAGGTCTCCATCATGCGGCAGCTGAGCCCCTCGGCGTTGCAGCGGTGGAAGATTTCCTCCACGTTCGGGGTCTCGCGCCAGCCATAGCTCGCCACCACCCGCCAGAAGGTGGGGGAGAGCTGCTCGATGCAGACCCGGCGCACGTTGTGGACATAGGGCACATCCTCCACCTTCAGGGTGAGCAGGATGACGCGCTCGTGCAGCACCTTGTTGTGCTTGAGGTTGTGCAAGAGCGCATGGGGGATGACGTTGACCACCCGCGACAGATAGACGGCGGTGCCCGCCACCCGGGTCGGCGGGGATTTTTCCAGGGACGCTATCATCGGCTCAAGCGAGTTGCCGTGCTCGTTCAGGCGGCGGATAAGCTGGAAGCGCTCGCTCTTCCAGCTGGTCATCAGGGTGAACATGACGGCCCCCAGAGTGAGCGGCAGCCAGCCGCCGGAGAAGACCTTGGCGAGGTTGGCGGCAAAGAGCGGCACGTCGATGGCGAGCAGCAGGGCGAAGAGGGTGACCACCAGCGGCTTGCGCCAGTGCCAGCTGTGGCGGGCCACCGAGCAGGAGAGGATGGAGGTGAGCACCATGGTGCCGGTCACGGCGATGCCATAGGCCGCCGCCAGGTTGCTGGAGTGCTCGAAGCTCATGATGACGATCACCACAGAGAGATAGAGCAGCCAGTTGATGACCGGAATATAGATCTGGCCGGACTCCTGCTCCGAGGTGTGCACGATGCGGATGGGGGAGAGATAGCCGAGCCGCACCGCCTGCCGGGTGAGGGAAAAGACCCCGGAGATCACCGCCTGGGAGGCGATCACCGTCGCGAGTGTCGCCAGCAGCAGCAGGGGAAGCAGGGCCCATTTGGGCGCGAGCAGGAAGAAGGGGTTGGCGATGGCCTCGGGATTGCCGAGCAGCAGCGCCCCTTGGCCGAAGTAGTTGAGCACCAGGGACGGCAGCACCACCATGAACCAGGCGCGGCGAATGGGGCTCTTGCCAAAATGGCCCATGTCGGCGTAGAGCGCCTCCACCCCCGTGATGGCCAGCACCACGGCGCCCAGGGCAAAGAAGGAGGCGCTCTGGTAGGTCATGAAGAAGCGCAGCGCCCAGACCGGGTTGAGCGCCCCCAGCACCTCGGGGTGCTGGAGGATGCTGTTCAGACCCAGCACCGCCAGGGTCAGGAACCAGATCAGCATGATAGGGGCAAACAGCTTGCCCACGGCGGCGGTGCCGTGTTTCTGGATGGCAAACAGCAGGGTCAGCACCAGCACCGAGAGCGGCACTATGTAGGCAT
The DNA here is from genome assembly GCF_033348475.1 of Aeromonas sp. XH. Lineage (NCBI taxonomy): Bacteria > Pseudomonadati > Pseudomonadota > Gammaproteobacteria > Aeromonadales > Aeromonadaceae > Aeromonas > Aeromonas sp. XH. The sequence goes on from NZ_CP137630.1 coordinate 1,711,108, forward strand.
CGAGGGAAGGCGCCGCTATCTTCAGGCCCTCGATGGCCGACATCACCGACATGGCCGGGGTGATCACCACCTCGCCATAGAAGAAGCTGCCGCCAATCAGCCCCAGGATGATCAGCACCGGCGTCCACTTGGCCGGGGTGTTGCGGGTGGCCAGCGACATCAGGGTGAGTATGCCCCCTTCGCCGGCGTTGTCCGCCCGCATCACGAAGGAGAGATACTTGACCGAGACCACCAGGATCAGCAGCCAGAAGATAAGCGAAAGAAAGCCCAGGATGGAGGCGGGTTCCACCCCGAAACCGAACTGGCCGGAGAGGCACTCGCGCAGGGTATAGAGCGGGCTGGTGCCGATGTCGCCATAGACCACGCCGATCGCCGCCAGCATGACGCCGGACAGGGCGGGTTTGTTAGTACAGTTCATGAAATTATCTTGTCAGATTACCGGTGGCATGGCTGCCAACACAGGGGGCCCGAGCGATCGGAAAACCGGGATCGTTATTCGGGAGGGTATTCAAGGATTGCAATGGAAGCGGGGGTTAGCTGGATAGAAATAGGCTCATCATGGGACACAGTCTGTTTATCTGCGATTTGGCGTATGATGACACAGAGTCTGTGGGAGTATGTTCAGGTATAAATAATCAAAAGGTCATTTTGAGTGAAATCATTAATTGGCCGTTGATTGAAATGCCCCACCGAGTGACAGGCAAGCAACTGTTTTATATGCGTTTTCTTTTTGGCCAGTGTTTCCTGTTAATCTGTTCGAAAAATAAACGATAAAATGCTGGCCAATAAATTGATGGTGAGGTGGGTAAAGAGGCCGGGGTTGGGTGGCAATGGAGTCTTTATTTGCCAGAAGGGAGAGAGTAGGGGAACATGAACGAAGTAAATTGCACCAAGTATAAAAAGAGGCAAGAGGTGCAATGCGCTGCGCTTATTTCACCCAACGACACTAACAACAGTTCTCAATATGGGAGCATCATACAGTGCGTTTTTCATATCAGACTTGGTCGATTTTATCGATTGCCATTATATGCTACATCTGATTTATCTATGCCAATATCTCGTCTCATTGCATTTGTTAAACATAATGCCTTTGTTCTTATTAACTCCCAACTTGTTGTTTCTCCATCAAATACGATAGCCAACAATTGATCTATAAACGCATCATTAGCATCCATGACTTCTTGCGGTGCGATCATTGCAAGATAACCATATATTTTCAGTCTTTCTGTTTCAAATTTTTCTTTTTCTTCAGGAGATAATTCTCTTTTATGTTGCAATACAATCATCTCAACTTTGGCCAGCATTATTGCCACGAGATCAATCGTGGCCCTATAAATAACTAATTTATCACTATGTTCTCTTAGGTGAGTTTGTTTATAAATTTCCAAATCATTATTTAATTCTGCCAAATGTAGCTGGTTTTCTTTTTGTAGCTGGTTTTCTTTTTGTAGCTGGATTCTTAGACGCTCTAATTTTTGTTCATGATTGGCCCTTTCTGTCGCCATAAGACGTTCGGCCCATAGTTTACCCAAATAATTTGACAGGCCAAGAATAATTGCCCCACTGCCACCCAAAGATGCAATAATGGTTGCCCCAATTGATAAGTACTCATTCATATCAATAACCCCTGTATAATTAATAATGATCTCTATTGTTTACATTCAATACCTAAAGGGCACCATATATTTTTCATAAATTGTGCTCTTTTTTATATAGGAATGGCAAAGTGACGGCAAAGGTAATTGAATCATCTCCAAAAATTTTTTTACCATTGAAGCTGGCGACATAGCGTTTTAGAAACATATATGCTTCTTCATTATATGGATCACTATCATCCTGTTTGTGAGTTTTTAATAAATTTTCTGCGTACTCTACAGCGTCAAAAGTGTTCTTTTTACCAGTGGTTATTGATAAAAGATAGCCATTTATAATTTTATCCATGTAGTAATTAAGTTTGTTTACGACCGCTATTGTTCTTGCTTCACCTAACTTAGAGTTAACGGTTTTTAACTCACTCTCTTTTTCTTTTATCAATAAGCTAAGTTTAGATTCTTGAACGTTCAGCGAAGCAATCGATTTTTGATGCTCGATAATTTTACCATTTAAGTCTTTTATTTGGTTGGTTAATTCATTTTTTGTAGAGATAAGAGATTGGTTTTCAATTTTTGCTTGTTGTAACTCTTTTTCTTTCTCAAATACAGGATGAATAGTGCTGAAATATGCCCAGACACCAAAGCCTAAACTTAGGATTGTTGATATTTTAACCATATGTTCCAGAAAACCATCGTCCTGCTTATACAGTTTCACTGACTTCCTCCATATTTGTAATTTTTACGTTAAGGAATTGTTTGTCTGGTTGGAGGGTTTGTTTTGCCATCCTCACTTATTTCCTAAGTGTCAGAGTCCCATTTTGTTTTTTTAATCTGTCCTATTAATTTCCCATCTGCATGGTAACGCACTTCAACGAAGCGTTGCCAAGTGGCACATATTAACCGGAGGGATAGAAAACTGAAGGGGGCAGGGGCCTAAAACCGGCTCTGGCTCAACAAATCAGTCAATAAGTGGCCTTTTTTTGTTTAGTTTTACTTGATGATGACTTGCTTGCTCGATAGCAAAACTAAACAACTTGCCACCGCACCAAGCTGCTTTTGCGTGTGGCGCATCCTATTTTTGGCCCTTGGCATGGCTTTTCTCCCCGGATGTTGTCCCTCTGCTTGTCTGGTTTATGGTGCCCGATCCTTGCTTCAAACCCCATTGAACTGCTCCGTTACACGGCTGGGGTAGGGGCTTGTCAGCCGGTGTCGAGCTCGTCACTTTTGTTATGTAGATCAGGGGGACAGCCCCTTCGTCACTCTGGTCAGTTGCGGCAAATACCGCCTTTATCATCCAGATTATCCCTTTATTTTCATTGTCTTGTTATTTTTTGGTGGGCCATCTTCCGGTGTTGGTCTGATAAATGCCTTGTGGAGGCAGACCGTGTTGTCGCCTGCCAGATGGGGGAGGGCGGTCGGGCGTAACGAACCATTTAGGATCCCTCTCTATAAACAGCTTCGTGATTGCAGATCCCAGTCTCTGTATTGGGTGTCGTACCTGTGAGATGGCCTGCGCCGTTTCATGCCGGACCGGGCGTTGCGTCCAGAGTGGAGGCTGCCTTGAGTAGCCACTCGGTGAGGCACCGATCATTGGCGCTCGGGGCCGGCTCGGGTATAGTCCTGCGCCAACAAGATAGGTTCGGATGGAGGAGTCGGCGCCGCTGCAGGCAAGCGGGCCGAATCACTCCTTCGGCGCGGCTTTAAAGGATATCCCCATGAAATTCAGTCCCCTGCTCGATGAGATGATGAAGGCGCTGCAGGTCTTGCCGGGCGTGGGCCCGAAATCTGCCCAGCGCATGGCGTTTACCCTGCTGGAGCGCGAGCGCAGCGGCGGCTTGCGTCTCGCCTCCCTGCTAAATCGGGCGCTGACCGAAATAGGTCACTGCAGCCACTGCCGCACCTTTACCGAGAACGATCGCTGCGAGATCTGCGCCAATCCCAAGCGCGAGGAGAACGGCCTGCTCTGTGTGGTGGAGAGTCCGGCGGACGTGGCCGCCATCGAGCAGACCGGCCAGTTCTCCGGCCGCTACTTCGTGCTGATGGGCCACCTGTCGCCGCTCGACGGCATAGGCCCGGAGGAGCTGGGGCTGGAGATCCTGGAGCGGCGCCTCAAGGATGAGCACATCAAGGAGCTGATCCTCGCCACCAACCCCACCATAGAGGGGGATGCCACCGCCTGGTATATCGCCGACATGGCGCGGGCCGCCGGGGTCGAGGTGAGCCGCATCGCCCACGGGGTGCCGGTGGGCGGGGAGCTGGAGCTGGTGGATGGCACCACGCTTTCCCACTCCCTGATGGGGCGCCAGCGTCTCTAAACCGCTGTTCGGCGAACATATTTCGTACAAACAAGGGGTGGGCATGCAAGTTTGCATCTTCGCCCCTTGATATTTGAAAGGCCAACCCCATCTAGCTTGGGAATCTGTTCAACCCGACGTTTTGAGGATTGGTCGATGACCCAAAGTGTTCACGCCGAAACCCACGGCTTTCAGACTGAAGTCAAACAACTGCTGAGCCTGATGGCTCACAGCCTCTACTCCAACAAAGAAGTATTCCTGCGCGAGCTGATCTCCAACGCATCCGATGCGGCGGACAAGCTGCGCTTCAAGGCGCTTTCCGATGCCTCTTTGTTCGAAAACGACGGCCAGTTGCGCGTGCGCCTGGTGGTGGACAAAGAGAACAAGACGTTGACCATTTCGGACAACGGCATCGGCATGACCCGTGACCAGGTGATCGAGCACCTGGGCACCATAGCGAAATCCGGCACCGCCGAATTCTTCAAGCACCTCTCCGGTGATCAGGGCAAGGACTCCCAGCTGATCGGTCAGTTCGGGGTGGGCTTCTACTCCGCCTTCATCGTGGCTGACAAGGTGACCGTCATCTCCCGCGCCGCCGGCAGCGAGCCGGGTCAGGGCGTGCAGTGGGAATCCGAGGGGGAAGGCTCCTTCACCGTGGCCGACGTGACCAAAGAGGGCCGCGGCACCGACGTCATCCTGCACCTGCGCGCCGAGGAGGAGGAGTTCCTGGACGACTGGCGCCTGCGCTCCGTGGTCGCCAAGTATTCCGACCACATCAGCGTGCCGGTGGAGATGTATAAAGAGGGCACCCCGGATCGGGAAGAGGACGGTGAAACCATCGTTGGTACCCCGGGGGAGTGGGAGCAGGTCAACCGCGCCACCGCGCTCTGGACCCGCAACCCGAAGGACATCAAGGACGAGGAGTACCAGGAGTTCTACAAGCACGTCGCCCACGACTTCGAGGATCCGCTGCTGTGGGGTCACAACCGGGTGGAAGGGGCCCAGGAGTACACCAGCCTGCTCTACATCCCGGCCCGCGCGCCGTTCGATCTCTACAACCGCGAGCAGAAGCACGGCCTCAAGCTCTACGTGCAGCGCGTCTTCATCATGGATGACGCCGAGCAGTTCATGCCGACCTACCTGCGCTTCGTGAAAGGGGTGCTGGACTCCAACGATCTGCCGCTCAACGTCAGCCGCGAGATCCTGCAGGACAACAAGGTGACCGCTTCCCTGCGCAAGGCCTGCTCCAAGCGCGTGCTCACCATGCTGGCCAAGCTGGCCAAGGATGATGCCGAGAAGTACGCCAAGTTCTGGAGCGAGTTCGGCAATGTGCTCAAAGAAGGCCCGGCCGAGGATTACGCGAACCGCGAAGAGATTGCCAAGCTGCTGCGCTTCGCCAGCACCGCCGGCGAGGGCGAAGCCCAGACCGTCTCTCTCGAGGATTACGTTGGCCGCATGAAGGAAGGCCAGCAGAAGATCTACTACATCACCGCCGACTCCTATGCCGCGGCCAAGAACAGCCCGCACCTCGAGATCTTCCGCAAGAAGGGCGTCGAAGTGCTGCTGATGTGGGAGCGGGTGGACGAGTGGCTGATGAGCCACCTCACCGAGTTCGACGGCAAGCAGCTGGTCTCCGTCACCCGTGGCGAGCTGGACCTCGGCGATCTGGAAGACGAGGCCGCCAAACAGGCGCAGGAGGAGGCTGAAAAAGCCAACGCCGGCCTGGTGGAGCGGGTCAAGAAGAGCCTCGGGGATGCGGTGAAAGAGGTGCGCGTCACCCACCGCCTGACCGACTCTCCGTCCTGCATCGTCACCGACGCCTACGGCATGAGCACCCAGATGATCAAGCTGATGCGCGCCGCCGGCCAGCCGGTGCCGGAGCAGAAGTACATCCTGGAGCTCAACCCCGACCACGCTCTGGTGAAGAAGCTCGGCACCATCGAAGACGACAGCCTGTTTGGCGAGTGGGTCGCCCTCCTGCATGAACAGGCCCAGCTGGCGGAGCAGGGCGGGCTGAACGACCCGGCGAGCTTCGTCTCCCGCATCAACCGTCTGCTGCTGCAGGCGTGATCCCCTGACCCAAGGCCCACTGCATGCAGTGGGCTTTTTTTTGTGGCCGACGCCGCCCCTGTGTGCGGGAGGAGGCGGCCCAGGGATCGCTATTGCCCGCTTCGGGTGAGTGCTGCATTTTCAATCATTTTTCGGTGTTGTCGTCTGCGTCTTTGGTCGCAGAGACGGGGCGGGAAAGTGGTGATAATCTGGCCACTCACACGGGGCGAGCTTGTTAATACGGGCGAAAACGTGTAGTTTTTTGCCTTCTCAAGAATTGAATAACCAATCAACTAGGAGCGTGTATGCGCATTGTTCTGTTGGGAGCTCCGGGCGCCGGCAAGGGTACCCAGGCTCAGTTCATCATGGAAAAACACGGTATTCCGCAGATCTCCACCGGCGACATGCTGCGTGCGGCGATCAAGGCGGGCACCGAGCTGGGCCTCAAGGCCAAGGCCGTGATGGACGCAGGTCAGCTCGTCTCCGACGACATCATCATCGGCCTGGTCAAAGAACGCATCGCGCAACCGGATTGCGCCAACGGCTTCCTGCTGGACGGCTTCCCCCGCACCATTCCCCAGGCGCAAGCCATGAAGGATGCCGGCGTGGCGGTGGACTTCGTGCTGGAGTTCGACGTGCCTGACGAAGAGATCGTCAAGCGCATGAGCGGCCGCCGCGTGCACTCCGGCTCCGGCCGTACCTACCACGTGGTGTTCAACCCGCCGAAGGTGGAAGGCAAGGATGACGTGACCGGCGAGGATCTGGTGATCCGTGCCGACGACGAAGAGACCACGGTGCGCAAGCGTCTGGATGTCTACCATCAGCAGACCGCACCGCTCATCGGCTTCTACGGCAAGGAAGCGGAAGCGGGCAACACCCGTTACGTCAAGATCGACGGCACCCAGCCGGTGGAACTGGTCAGCAAGCAGCTGGCGACCATCCTGGGCTAAGCCCGCCATTGCCATCGTCCCCAAGGGGCCAGCGGCAATGCGCCATTGAGACAAGGGCCCGGCATGGGCCCTTTCTTGCATTCAGACATCGCAACAGAAAGACAGGAAGCAAACGTGACCACGAAAACCGGGATCTTGCTGGTCAATCTGGGTACCCCAGCCGCGCCGACCACGGCCGCCGTCAAGGCGTTTCTCAGCCAGTTTCTGCACGATCAGCGGGTCGTCGACCTGCCGCGCTACCTCTGGTGCCCCCTGCTCCACTTCATCATATTGCCGACGCGCTCGCCCAAGGTGGCCAGGCTCTATCGGCAGGTGTGGACAGAGCAGGGCTCGCCCCTGATGGTCATCAGCCAGCAGCAGCGCGCGGCCCTGGAGCAGGAGCTCAAGCGGGAAGGGGTCGAGGTGCCGGTGGCGCTGGCCATGACCTATGGCTCCCCCTCCCTGGACGAGGGCTGGCAGGCCCTCAAGGCCCAGGGGGTCAACCGGGTGATCCTGTTGCCGCTCTATCCCCAGTATTCGGTCAGCACCACAGCCTCTGTGTTCGATGCCTGGGCCAGGGCGATGAAGCAGGAGCGCAACCTGCCGGTGGTGCGGCTCATCCGCGATTACCACGCCCACCCGGAGTACATCCAGGCCCTGGCCATGAGTGTACGTCGCCACTGGGAGCAGCACGGCCAGGGGGAGCATCTGCTGATGTCCTTCCACGGCATTCCCGAGCGCTACGAGCGGGAGGGGGATCCCTATGGCCAGCAGTGCAGGCGCACCGCCGCCCTGCTGGCGGAGGCCCTCGGGCTCGCCCCCGAGCAGTGGACCGCGAGCTTCCAGTCCCGCTTCGGCAAGGAGGAGTGGCTCAAGCCCTACACGGACCAGACAGTGGCGGGATTGCCCGCCCGCGGCGTCAAGCGGCTCGACGTCATCTGCCCGGCTTTTTCGGCGGATTGCCTCGAGACCCTGGAGGAGATCCAGGTGCAGAACCGGGAGATCTTCATGGACGCCGGTGGCGAGCAGTTTGAATACATCCCGGCCCTCAACAGCGATCAGGCCCATATCCGCATGATGGTGTCGCTGATCTGCCGCGAGCTGGCGTGATGATTGTCTGCATCCGGCCGCGTTCAGGACGGCGGATGCCCGGGTTTCACGATAAAGGAGTGTCTTGATGATGCATATCACGCTGATCTACGCCGGCCTGCTCGGGCTCTTGTTCCTGCTGCTCTCGTTCTGGGTGGTCAAGCGCCGCGCCCAGTTCAAGGTGATGATAGGGGAAGGGGAGGCACCCGAGATGCTCGCCGCCATCCGCGCCCACGGCAACTTTGCCGAGTACGTGCCCCTCACCCTGCTGCTGATGGCCCTGTGCGAGCTGGCGGGCGTCGGGGCCTTCTGGCTGCACCTCGGCGGTGTCTTGCTGCTGGTGGGGCGCATCCTGCACGCCATCGGCATCCAGATCCCCAGGGCCCCCAACAAGCCGCGCCTCTTCGGCACCCTCTTCTCCTGGCTGTCGCTGGGTATCTTCTCGGTGCTGGCCCTGGTGCAGGGACTCTCGCAAAGCTGAATGTCACCCCGCAAAACCACCCCGTCACGGGGTGGTTTTTTTGAGGGCGAAAGATCAAACGTTTGCCCCGCAACCCCTTGTCTATACTGACCTCAAAATTCAATCGTGCGACTTTTCGGCGTGGTGGATTGTGTTAAAATCCCGCCCCTCTTTTCCCCAGAGCACAGAACATCGCCATGAAATTTCCCGGTCAGCGCAAGTCCAAACACTACTTCCCGGTCGACAGACGGGATCCCCTGATCCCGCAGAGCTCCCAGCTCACCGAACTGGGCAAGGCCTATGTGGTGGGCATCGATCAGACTCTGGTGGACATCGAAGCCCATGTGGACGAGGACTTCCTGAACCGGTACGGCCTGAGCAAGGGTCACTCCATGCTCATCTCCGACGAGGTGGCCGAACAGGTCTACAACGAGCTCAAGGCCAACAACATGGTGGTGAGCGAGTTTGCCGGCGGCACCATAGGCAACACCATGCACAACTACTCCGTGCTGGCGGATTCCCACTCCATCCTGCTCGGGGTCATGAGCCAGGACATCCGCATCGGCAGCTACGCCTACCGCTATCTGTGCAACACCTCGTCCCGGGTCAACCTGGACTACCTGCAGCCGGTGGACGGCCCGGTCGGCCGCTGCTTCACCTTCATCACCGAAGGGGGGGAGCGCAGCTTTGGCATCAACGCCGGCAAGATGGACCATCTGGACGTGGACCACATCCCCGAGTCCATCATCAAGGAGGCCTCGGCCCTGGTGATCACCGCCTACCTGGTGCGCGGTGCCGACGGTACCCCCATGAAGGAGGCCGCCATGGCCGCCGTGCGCTATGCCCGCGAGGCCGGCGTGCCCGTGGTGCTGACCCTGGGCACCCGCTTCGTCATCGACGAGAATCCCCAGTGGTGGCGCGACTTCATCAGCGAGAACGTGACCGTGCTCGCCATGAACGAGGATGAGGCGGAGGCCCTGACCGGGATAAAGGATCCGCTCGGCGCGGCCGACAAGGCGCTGGACTGGGCGGACATGGTGCTCTGCACCGCCGGCCCCATCGGCCTCTACATGGCGAGCTACACCGACGAGGACTACAAGCGCGAGACCACCCACACCCTGCTGCCCGGCGTCATCCCCGAGTTCAACATGTACGAGTTCAGCCGCCCCATGGCCCGGGACAAGTGCCGCAAGCCGGCGCGGATCTACTCCCATATCTCCCCCTACATGGGCGGCCCGGAGAAGATCAAGAACACCAACGGCGCCGGTGACGGGGCGCTCTCCGCGGTGCTGCACGACATGGTGGCCAACGCCTACCACCGCATGAACGTGCCGAACTCCGCCAAGCACCTCTCCGAGTTCCTCACCTACTCCTCCCTGGCTCAGGTGTGCAAGTACGCCAACCGGGTCAGCTACGAGGTGCTGGCCCAGAGCAGCCCGCGCCTCTCCCGGGGCCTGCCCGAGAAGGAAGACAGCCTGGAAGAGGTGTACTGGGAGCGCTGATGGCGCCGGCCGGTCATGAATCCAAAGGGTGCCATCAGGCACCCTTTCTTATTTTTGGGCTGGATCATGTTTTTGGCATCGCTTTTGCGTGCATCGTGGACAGTCCGCGCCCCGGCGACATACCTTGTGTTAACGACATGTAGCGGATGCGGGGTGAGGGTATGTTGAGACAATGGAGTATCGGGCGGCGCCTGTCGCTGGTGACCCTGATGGTACTGGCGCTGCTGGGACTGCTGCTGTTCTTCTCCCTGCAGGTCTATCACCAGGGGTTGATGGGGGAGAAGAGCCGCCAGACCCGGGCCCAGGTCGAGACCGCCTACAGCCTGGTGGCGGGACTGGAGGCCAGAGTGCGCAAGGGGGAGCTGGACGAGGCGAGCGCCAAGGCCGAGGCGCTGGCGCTGCTCAGGGGGCTGCGCTATGGCGAGGAGGACTACTTCTGGATCAACGACAGCCACCCCACCATGGTGATGCACCCCATGAAGCCCGAGCTGGACGGCAAGGATCTCTCCGGAGTGGAGGACAAGCAGGGGCTCAGGCTGTTCGTCGCCTTCGCCGATCTGGCGAGGGCGCAGGGGGCGGGGGAGGTCGCCTACTACTGGCCCAAGCCCGGGGTGGACGAGCCGGTGCGCAAGATCTCCTACATCAAGCGCTTCGCCCCCTGGGACTGGATCATCGGCACCGGCGTCTATGTGGACGACGTCGAGGCCCAGTACCAGGAGGTGCTACGCACCCTGCTCGGCATAGGGCTGGTGCTGGCCGTTCTGCTGTTTGCCGTGGTCGGCCTCATCGTGCGCAGCATCGTCGTGCCGCTCTCCCAGTCGGTGTCGGCCCTTGGCAACATCGCCAGGGGGGAGGGGGACCTGAGGTTTCGCCTGCCTGAGTCGGGGCGGGACGAGCTGAGCCAGCTCAGCGTCAACTTCAACCTCTTCGCCGGCCAGATGGCGCAACTGGTGGCACGCAGCCAGCAGATCGCGAGCCAGAACCGGGAGCAGGCCCATCAACTGGAGCGGATTGTCGATCGCACCGGCGCCATCGTCACCGGTCAGGAGCAGGATACCCTGAGGGTGGCCAGCGCCATGGAACAGATGACGGTGAGCAGCCGCGAGGTGGGCCAGCACGCGGCCCAGGCAGCCGATGCGGCGGACTCGGCGCTCAATCTGGCCCAGCATGGCCGCCAGGTGGTGGCCCAGACCCGGGAGACCATCCGCCAGCTGGCGGACGAGATGGTGGAGACGGTGCAGGCGGTGAGCCGGCTGGAGCAGGAGACCCAGCAGATTGGCTCCGTGCTCGACGTGATCCGCGGGGTGGCGGAGCAGACCAACCTGCTGGCCCTCAACGCCGCCATCGAGGCCGCCCGGGCCGGCGAACAGGGGCGCGGTTTTGCCGTGGTCGCCGACGAGGTGCGCACCCTGGCGACCCGCACCCACAGCTCCACCGACGAGATCCGGCAGATGATACAGCGGCTGCAGGAGGGGGCGGGCAAGGTGGTCGGCGGGATCACCCAGTTGCAGCAGCTCTCCCGCTCGACCGCCGACCGGGCCGGTGATGCGGACGCCGCCATCCATGCCATCGATGGATCCGTGCACACCATCACCGCCATGAATGGACAGATCGCCACGGCGGCGGCCGAGCAGAGCCGGGCGGCGGAGGAGATCAACCAGCGGCTGGTGGCCATCACCCAGCTGGCGGCGGATGCCCTGGCCCAGAACCGCCTGACCGAGCAGGCGTCCGGGCAACTGGCGCTCGCCTGCGACGAATTGAGCGCCCTGGTGGCGCAATATCGCATCTGACGGCGTTTATCCCTGTCTTTTTGGGGATAAGGCTTGAGTCTGGGGGGCTTTTGGGACACCATCAGCCCCATTCTCGGCCAGCCCTGGCCGACTGCCTGCCATTGCTTTGCAAGAGAGAGACCCCATGAGCAAACTAACTGACAATCTTGACGCCAATTTCCAGCTGTTCATCGAAGAAGTCCGCGAGTCGGGTCAGGTGTGGGGTCTGCGCTACGGTGAAGACTGGGTGGTGTGCCGCTCCGCCGAGTTCGAGGACGCCGACGTTATGCCGCTCTGGTCCGCGGAGGCCGATGCCCGTCTGCACTGCGTGGACGAGTGGGCGGATTACGAGCCCGAGGTGATCGAGCTGGAAGAGTTTCTCGACATCTGGATCAACGATCTGGACGAGGACGACGTGCTGGTCGGCCCGAACTGGAACGCCGATCTGGAAGGCCAGGAGCTCGAGCCCATCGAGCTGGCCAAGGCGCTGGTCGAGCTGGACGCCTGAGTCCGCCCCGGCGACAGCCCTGTCCATCCCCAGAAACCGGTTCCCGCGAGGGACCGGTTTTTTTATGCTGGGCCCTGAACCCGGCTGAAAAGGCGTTTTGGCTTTGCACCCGCTCCCCCGATGGGTCATCATGATCCCTTTGCCGATCGGGAGATGACATGTTTGTCTTTGACGTGACCACACGAGCGGGGGCGCAGGCGCAGATCCGGGTGCAGGCGCTGGACTGGGGCCAGAGCGGCCCGGTGAGCTTCCAGTGCGACAACGACGAGCTGGCCCTGGTGCTGCTGACCGGCTGTCGCTGCGATGCGGTGGGTTACTTCAACCTGCTGGGGGGCTGCAAGCCGCTTTATGTGGAGCAGTGGCTCGCCTACCTGCAGGAGCGCGGCCATCTGGACAAGCAGAGCTGCCGGCTGGAGAGCCCCTCCCAGGACGATTACCTGGCCCGGGCCGGACTCGCGGACGACGAACTCAATGCTCTGCTCGGCCAAGTCTACAAGGTGGCCGGGTTCAACCGTCTGCAGATCAACCGTTACCTCAAGCATCGCCACAACCCGACCATGCTGGCGACTCGTTACGACCAGAAAGAGCTGGAGCGCTATCGCCAGCTCAACGACATCATTCTGACCCTGTTGAAGCTGAAACGCTCTCCGTGAAGATCCCCTGCTGACCCATCTCCGGCCCCAGCTCCTGGGGTCGGGCGATCAGATAGCCCTGCAGGCCGTCCACGTACATGCTCTGCAGCATCTGCTTCTGTCCTATCTGCTCCACCCCCTCCGCAATCACCAGGCAACCCATGCGATGGGAGACGTCGACTATCATCCGCACGAACTGCTGGTTGGTGAGATCCTGCTCCAGCTCGGTGATGAGGCCGGGATCCAGCTTGATGTAGTCGGGCTTGAGCTCGCGAAACAGGCTGAAGGAGCCGATCCCCTTGCCGAAGTTGCAGATGGCCGAGCGGCTGCCGTGGCGCCTGAGCAGCTCGAACAGCCGCTTGGCCCCCGTCAGGTTGCGCTCCAGGTGCTCCTCGTCGAGCTCGAACACCAGGTTGGCCCCGATATCGGGATCCTTTTGCAGCTGATGGTCGAGCCAGATCAGGAAGGCGCTGTTTTGCAGCAGGCTACCCGGCAGGTTGAGGCCCCAGCGGCTGCTGTGGTTGCCGAACGCCCTGTACTGGCGGATGACGTGGCGGATCACCATCTGGGCCAGGCGCAGCACCATGTCCAGTCGCTGTGCCATGGCGAGCAGGGTGTCGCTTGGCAGCACGGTGCCGTCGCTGCTGCAAAAACGGGGGTAGATCTCGTGATAGGCCAGCATGCCGCGATGCAGGGGCTGGATGGACTGGCTGGTGAAGCTGACGCTCTCCTGCTCCAGCAGCTCGGTCAATACCTGGGTCCAGTGGCGTTGCCCCTGAATTTCGACCACCTCGTCGCTCTGCTGGATGGCCCAGCCGTTGACTGCCTCCGTCTGGGCCCGCGCCAGCGCCAGATCCGCCCTGGCCAGGATGGCCTCTATCTTCTGCTCGCTGCTGAGCCGGGTCATGCCCGAGTAGGCGGCGCTCTCCAGCTCATGGTCGTGCTGATAGCGATCGAAGGCGAGTTTCAGATCCCGTCCCAGCAGGTGCGGGGGGATCTGGGCCAGGGGCGGCATCAGGACCGCAAAGTCGGCGCCCGAGATGCGATAGACCTGGTGGCCGGGGAAGCGGCTCACCGTGTGGCTGATGAGGGCGGCGATGTCCCGGATGTAGGCATCGCCGGACTGGAAACCGCGCTGGGCGTTGAGCTTGCCGAGCTCGGTGGCGCGGATCAGCACCAGGATGGCGGTCTGGGTGTTCTCCTGCTGCAACAGCTCGGTCAGATCGCGCCTGAAGGCATGGCGGTTGTGCAGGCCCGTCATCTCGTCCCGGGTCGCCTGGTTGTGCAGCTCGGTGATCTGGCGATGGGCGTCGAGTTCGGCCTCATTGAAGGAGGCGAGCAACTGGCGCAGTGCCGTCTGTGCCTCTACGCTGTCCAGCATGGCGGGGTCGCGCTGCTGCAGCGCCTGCAGCCAGCGCTGCTCCTGCCTCGCCCGTTCCCCCCGACGCACGCTGTGGGTGAGAAAGAGCAGCAGGGCAAAGCCCGTCAGGGTGGTCGTCATGACCAGCAGCAGGGTGAGCGGCGAGGCGGGGGGAGCGAGCAGGATCCCCTGCAGCAGCAGCATGGGAATGCAGACCAGCGCGCTGACCAGCAGCAGGTTCCCCTCATCTTTGTTCAACATCGTTCCATCCTTGATGATGTTCGTGATGTAGAAATTCTAACCAAGTCGCAGGCGCAATACATGAGTACTCACGCAACTCCATGATAAAGCGCCGGCGGAATGCAACTAAATGTGAGTGAAAACACTTTCACAGTCTGTAAAAAAGGCGAAGATGGGTTGAAAACAGCCCCAACAGAGCAGAGGTAGATATGTTGCTAGAACCCGTAGACACAGCCAAAGCACGGCAACTATTGAATCAGAGTATGGCCTTGGTGCTCGCAGGGGGACGGGGCAGCCGCCTGAAGCAGTTGACCGACAACCGCGCCAAGCCCGCCGTCCATTTTGGCGGCAAATTCCGCATCATCGACTTCGTGCTCTCCAACTGCATCAACTCCGGCATCCGCCGGGTGGGTGTGGTGACCCAGTACAAGTCCCACAGCCTGCTGCGCCACCTGCAATCGGGGTGGTCCTTCCTGCGCTACCAGATGAACGAGTTCATCGATCTGCTGCCCGCCCAGCAACGGGTGGACGAGGTGCACTGGTATCGCGGCACCGCGGACGCCATCTACCAGAACGTGGACATCATCCGCGACTACGGCCCCAAATACATAGTGGTGCTGGCGGGTGACCATATCTACAAGATGGACTATGCCGCCATGCTGCTCGATCACGTGCGCCTCGGTGCCAAGGTGACGGTGGCCTGCATCGAGGTGCCGCGCGCGGAGGCGTCCGCCTTTGGGGTGATGGACATCGACGAGCAGCGCAAGATCCGCGCCTTCGTGGAGAAACCCGCCAACCCGCCCGCCATGCCGGGGAATGACCAGGTCTCCCTGGCCTCTATGGGGATCTACATCTTCGATGCGGAGTACCTCTATCAGCTGCTGGAGGAGGACATCCACAACCAGGAGTCCAAGCATGACTTCGGCATGGATGTGATCCCGCGCATCGTGGGGGAGGGCAAGGCGTTTGCCCACCCGTTCACCATGTCCTGCGTCGGGGCCAGGGAGGGACAAAAACCCTACTGGCGCGACGTGGGCACCCTGGACTCCTTCTGGGAGGCGAACATGGATCTCGCCTCCGTGGTGCCCGAGCTCGACATCTATGACGAAAACTGGCCCATCTGGACCAGCCAGAACATGTCACCGCCCGCCAAGTTCGTGCAGGACAGAAACGGCCAGCATGGCATGACCATCAACTCCATGTTTGCGGGGGGATCCATCGTCAGCGGCTCCTTCGTGCTCAACTCGGTGCTCTTCAGCAATGTGCGGGTGCACTCCTTCTGCACCCTGGATCAGGCGGTGATCTTCCCCGGGGTCGAGATCGGGGCCGGCTGCCGGTTGCGCCGGGTGGTGGTGGACAAGGGCTGCAAGCTGCCCGACGGCCTGGTGGTGGGGGAGAATGCGGACGAGGATGTCCGCCGCTTCTACCGCTCCGAGCAGGGTATCGTGCTGGTGACCAAGGAGATGCTGGCCAAACTGGGGTGACGCCATTGCCAGACGCCACAAGTAAAAAGGGAGCCGCTATGGCTCCCTTTGCTTATTCAGCCGGTGGCTGATTATTTTTCGGTGATCAGGGCCTTGCCGGCCATCACCATGGCGGTGCCGTGTTTGCCACCGGCGGCGGTCACCTGGGGGACGCCGTCTTCGTCGGTGTCATGGCCTGCGCCGTCGATGACGTTCTCGCCGGAGTCGCCGACCCACTCGGCCATCTGCATGCCGCCGTTATTGGTGCCGCGGAACCAGCTGACATACTGCTGGGTCAGCTGGGCCAGCTCCAGCTCGGGCGCCTTCTCGGCCCCTTCGTTGCGCAGGTTCAGCATGGCGGAGCGCAGGGCGCCGGAGATGGCGGCCTGGGTCCAGGGGGTGTATTCGCCCCGCGTACCGGCGAGCCAGGTACCGGCCTTGGCATTGAAGTAGGCCTTGTCGGTGGCGATGAACAGCTCGCGGGCCGCGGTGCGATACTTGGCATCCGAGGTGGCCAGGAAGGCGGCGGTCAGGCCGCGGATGGCGGCAAACTGCGCCTCGATGGACTGGCCCGCGTCAAGCTTGCCACCCAGGGTCAGACCGTCGTGTACCAGGCCGTTCTTGCCCTTGAGGTTGGCGAGAATGAAATCGGCCTGCTTGCGCACCAGCGCGAGCGCCTGCTGACCCTGCTGGGTCTTGAGGTTCAGCTCGCCGTTGTCACCGGCGGCGTAGCCGACCGGCAGGGCATCCTGGGCGCGCTGGAAGATCTGCAGGGCGACCAGGGCGTAGGCGGCGTCGAAGGTGGTGACGTGCTTGCTCTGCTTGCCTGCCTGCCAGCTGTCGACCAGGGTGCCGGCCTTGGCATTGAAGTGCAGGGCATCGAGGTTCTTGAAGGTGAGGTTGGAGAGGTTCAGCGCCAGGGAGAAGGCATCGCTGCCCGCTACCGCCTTGCCCAGATCATTGGTCTGATTGGCGGCCGGCGCGGCGGCAAACGGGGCACCGTCGAACACGGCGTGGAAGGCCGGGTTCTGGTTGGTGTTGGCCGTGCGCTGATCGCTGAAGGCGTAGAACTCGGAGAGGGGCCACAGCAGCATCCAGGCGTCGCGCAGCTGGGCGGAGCCGTCCACCACCTCGAGCTTGCCGATGGCGCCCGCATCGTTCTTGGCTGTCTCGGTGACCTTCACCTGATGGGGGAAGTAGACAACACCCTTGGCCGGATCGTACTGCGGGGTGATCTTGGCGCCCAGAGTCTTGCCGTCGAAGCCGAGCTGGCCCTGCAGGATGGCCAGCTTGTCGATGGACTGCTCGGTCAGCATCATGCCGTTGAAGCCGTCGGCGGCAGAGACCCCCAGCTTGTGCTTGCCGTCCTGATCCATGGTGGCGGAAGCCGCTTCCACCTCTTCATCGCTCTCGGCCACGTGCATGCCGCCGAGGAAGTCCTGGGACCACATCACCTCCTTGAGCAGGATGCCGCCCACGGCCGCCGGCACCAGCAGGTTGTCGCTGCCGCTCCAGCGCAGGGTGGCGTAGTCGCGGAAGTAGGCCGGCACCTGGGTCTTGACGCTCTTCTCGTTGCCCTTGGCGGTCTTGATGGTGATCTGGTCGCCATTGACCGGGGTGGTGTTCACGGCTTGCGCGAACTCCGGGTTGGCGGAGGCGTAGGGCAGGGAGAGGGGATACATGCCCTGGGGGATTTCATCGGCCGGGAAGCCAACGGCCTCGGCCATGGCCAGCACCCGCTTGCCCAGGTCGGCCAGGGTGCCGCCACGGGCCAGGTTCTGTGGCCCGTTCACCAGGTGCGGGCCCATGCCGGACTGGTAGTTGAGGGCGTACATGGCCTCTTCGGAGTATTCATAGGATTCGATGCCGGCGGCGAAGTCGAACGGGGTGGGCTCATCGGCGCGGTTGGCGTCCAGCACATCCAGATCCAGGCCGAGGGCCTCGGCCAGTGGCTCGCCGGAGAGCTCGAATTCGGTGTAGGCCAGCATGTTGGCGGCGGTGTTGAAGGTCTTGTCTTCCACCTTGACGGCAGCGTGCGCGGCACTGCTGAGCAACGCACAGGCGATCGCCTGCACCAGTACGGTTTTTCTCATGTCCTTTTCACCCATATATTTGATTTTATTATGACGCTTCTCATGAATCTAAATGAGAATGGTGTGCATTATGGGGCAAAAGGGCGGGCTTGAGAAGTGAAAAGCCGCGCTTGCGGGTGTTGTGGAGAGAAGCGCGGCGATAAGCATTACATCAGCTTGAAAGGGATCACCAATCGACCCGGCTCCACCTTGAGGGCCTCGACCTTGTCCTTGATCCGCGCCTCGCTCTGGCGGCTGCCATCGAGCCGATAGACCGGGGTCTGGGAGAGGAAGAGGGAGAGGGACTGGTTGAAGGTGGGCAGCAGCGGGGTGAGGGCGGCCCCCACGTCGGCCGGCTCTGTCTTGACCGAGAGCAGCTCGAGATCGCGCAGGTAGATGGCGCCCTGCTCGGCCACATAGTCCGGGCGTGCCCGCAGGGAGAGGCGGATCTTCATCTGCTGGCTGCCAAGGGGGCTCGCCACCTGCAGATCGCCGGCGGCGTCCAGTTCGACCTTGTCGGCCTGGCTGCGACCGATACGGCTTTGCATCTCATCGAGACGGATCTTGCTCGACATGATGCCGGGGATCCCCAGCTGCTTCTCGAAGGCGACTCGCTCCTTGAGGTATTGGTTGATCTCCCCCTCGCTGACGCTGTACTGGGTGAGGGAGCAGGCTGCCAGCAGCAGGGCGAAGGGGAGCAGAAGCAGGTGTTTCAACATGGGAAGGTTCCATCAAATGGGTGGCAACAACAGATGGCGCCATCTTAGGGGCAAAGCGGGTCGGCCGCCAGTGGGGGCCCCTCGTCCCGTTTCTGTCGCATTCCCCATATGGGGATGGCAATCCGTTTTCATTCGAGTAGCGTTGTCATCCCCTGTGCCAACAGGCCCGCCATGGCGCCGTCCCCGCAATACCCACAGACAGGCTCCTGTTTTATCACCTCAGAATCCCATTGACCCCGTGATTTCAAAGCGAGTATTTTACCGCCGCACAAAGTCAAACTGATAATCATTATCATTTTGAATCTTCTTTGAGGGAGTAACGTGAATACTCGTGTAATGGACAATGGCGCACCTGCCGAGGCGAAGATGTCGCCTGATTTCTTGTTTACCTCGGGTCAGGGCACTCTCAGTGCCACTGACCTGGGCCAGCCTATCACCACCCCCGCCTGCGATTGGCCCCTGCTGGCACAGCAGATAACTCTGGCCCTCGATGCCGCCAGGGTCGCCGGCCAGGCCAACCCCCTGCTTATCGGTGCCTTCGCGTTCGATCCGGCGGAGGCCTCCTGCCTCTATGTGCCCGGCCGCTATAAGTGGGGCGAGAAACTAGCCCCGATAGAGCCGACACCGGCGACAGAAGTGGAGCAGACCGTCGAGGCCAACCGGGTCATCTCGGTGCAGAGCACCCCGCCGGCCAGCGAATTCCAGGCCTCGGTCAGCGCGGCGCTGGATGCGTTTGCACAAGGCCGGCTATCCAAGGTGGTGTTGTCGCGCAAGCTGACACTCACCCTGCATCAACCCGCCGATCCGAAGCGGGTGATGACCCGTCTGATGGCCCAGAATCCCCACGCCTTCCACTTCTCCCTGCCGCTCGGCCAGGGCCGCCGCCTGCTTGGCGCCAGTCCGGAGCTGCTGCTGCGGGTCAGCGGGGGAGAGGTGTTCACCCACCCGCTGGCGGGCTCCGCCAGACGGGCGAGCGAGCCGGCGCAAGACGAAATGGTCGCCCGGGATCTGCTGGCCTCTCGCAAGGATCAGCATGAACACAAGTTGGTGATCGACGAGATCCGCCGGGTGTTGACCCCCCACTGCCGCGAGCTGGCGATCCCGTCCAGCCCCTCGCTGATGAGCACGGATACCCTCTGGCATCTGGGCACCCCCATCGCCGGGCGGCTCAATGGCGGCGAGGCATCGGTGCTCTCCTTGGCCTGCCAGCTTCATCCCACCCCGGCCCTGTGCGGCTATCCCACCGATCTGGCCCGCCAGTTTATTCGCGAGCAGGAGCCCTTCCGGCGAGCCCTCTTCAGCGGCATCGTCGGCTGGTGCGACAGCCAGGGCAACGGCGAGTGGGCCGTGGTGATCCGCTGCGGGGTGCTCGACGGCCATCAGGTGGAGCTGTTTGCCGGCGCCGGTATCGTTGCGGGCTCGGATCCCGCCATGGAGTGGGCCGAGACCGGCACCAAGCTGGGGACCATGCTCAAAGCCCTGGGCCTGGATTTGGAGGTGGCGCAATGAGCTTCCTGCCCTATACCCGCTGGCCCGATGCCTTGGCGCAGCGTTACCGCGCCAAGGGCTATTGGCGCGGCGAGCCGCTGACCGCCATGCTGGCGCGTCAGTGCGAGCTGGCCCCCGATGCCGAGGCCATCCTCTGCGGCGAGCGCCGCTTCAGCTATGGCGAGCTGGACGCCGCCTCGAGCCGGCTGGCCGCGAATCTGGCCCACCATGGCCTGGGGGTGGGGGACACCGCGCTGGTGCAGCTCTCCAACGTGGCCGAGTTCTATCTGGTGTTCTTCGCCCTGCTGAAAGCCGGTATCGCGCCGGTCAACGCGCTCTTTAGTCACAACCGGCTGGAGCTCCTCTCTTATGCCGAGCAGATCACACCGCGCCTCTTTGTCGGCTCGCTGGCCCATCCGCTGTTTGCGAGCAAGGGTCGCGAGAGCGAGCTGCTGACAACCATCGGCGCCGAGCTGGTGCTGCTGGATGGCGATGAGGGGGAGCTGGGGCTGACCCGCTGGTTGGCGAAGGGGGCTGAGAGTGAGCCGATGAAATCTGGCCCGACCCCGGCGGACGAGGTGGCCTTCTTCCAGCTCTCCGGTGGCAGCACCGGCACCCCCAAGCTCATTCCCCGCACCCACGACGACTACCTGTACAGCGTGCGCCGCAGCAATGAAATCTGTGAATTGGGGCCCCATACCCGCTATCTGTGCGCCCTGCCGGCGCCCCACAACTTCCCTCTGAGCTCCCCTGGCGCGCTCGGGGTGTTCGAGGCGGGCGGCACAGTGGTGCTCGCGCCCGACCCCAGCCCCATCAGCTGTTTCCCGCTGATCGCCCGCCATCGGATCAATCTCACCTCGCTGGTGCCGCCGGCGGTCTCGCTCTGGCTGCAGGCCGCGGAAGCGGACCCCACTGCGC
This sequence comes from Aeromonas sp. XH, assembly GCF_033348475.1. Lineage (NCBI taxonomy): Bacteria > Pseudomonadati > Pseudomonadota > Gammaproteobacteria > Aeromonadales > Aeromonadaceae > Aeromonas > Aeromonas sp. XH. The sequence continues at coordinate 1,732,192 of NZ_CP137630.1, forward strand.
GCACTCAGCTCGAGAGCCTCGACTTGCTGCAAGTGGGCGGCGCCAAGCTGGGGGAGGCGGTGGCCAGCAAGATAGGGCCGCTGCTCGGCTGCCGGCTGCAGCAGGTGTTCGGCATGGCGGAAGGGCTGGTGAACTACACCCGGCTGGACGACCCCGACGAGAAGGTCATTCACACCCAGGGCTGCCCCATGAGCCCGGACGACGAGGTGCGCATCCTCGATGAGGCGGGCAATCCGGTCGCCCCCGGCGAGCCTGGCGCCCTGCACACCCGCGGCCCCTATACCTTCCGCGGTTACTACCAGAGCCCGGTCCACAACGCCCGGGTGTTCGATGCCGAGGGTTTCTACTGCTCCGGCGATCTGGTGGTACAGGATGCCGATGGTTACCTCACCGTGGTCGGGCGGCAGAAGGATCAGATCAACCGGGGCGGCGAGAAGATCGCGGCGGAAGAGGTGGAAAACCAGCTGCTGCACCACCCGGCCATCACCCATGCGGCCCTGGTCTCCATGCCCGACAGCGCCATGGGGGAGAAGAGCTGTGCCTTTATCGTCAGCACGGATCCCGCCTTGAAGCCGCTGGCCTTGCGCAAGTTTCTGCGCGAGCGCGGGGTGGCGGACTTCAAGCTGCCCGACCGTTTCGAAACCCTGGACGCCCTGCCCATGACGGCGGTGGGCAAGATTGACAAGCAGGGGCTGCGGGCGCGCATTGCGCACGCCATCGCCGCCAACCAGCCTCTACAGCATAAAAACTAGTAAGGAATCATGACGTTATGGCTATCCCAACCCTGAACAATTACGCCATGCCCAGCCAGTGGAAGGCCAACAAGGTCGACTGGACCCTGGAACCCAAACGCGCCGCCCTGCTGATCCACGACATGCAGGAGTACTTCACCGCCTTCTATGGCGAAAACAGCCCGCTGATCGCGGCGCTCACCGAGCAGCTGGCCGCCGTGCGCAAGCAGTGCAAGGCTCTCGGTATTCCGGTCTTCTACACCGCCCAGCCCAAGGATCAATCCCCTGAAGATCGCGCCCTGCTCAACGACATGTGGGGCCCGGGTCTCAACAAGCGGCCCGAACAGCAGCAGGTGGTGGCGGCGCTGCGCCCAGAGCGGGACGACACCGTGCTGGTCAAGTGGCGTTACAGCGCCTTCCAGCGCTCCGAGCTCGAGCAGATGCTCAAAGCGCTGGGGCGGGATCAGCTGATCATCGGCGGCATCTACGGCCATATCGGCTGCATGATGACCGCCTGCGACGCCTTCATGCGCGACATCCAGCCCTTCTTCCTGGCGGACGGGGTGGCGGACTTCTCCCTGGCCGACCACCAGATGGCGCTGGACTACGTGGCGACCCGTTGCGGCAAGGTGATCCCCTGCGAGGAGGTGCTGGCCCTTGCCCCGGCTTCTGCCGCCCAGACCAATCCGCTCCTGACCAATCCGTTGCTGACGTATGAGGGGCTCAAGGCACGGCTGCTGAGCCATATCGACGAAGACGAGGGGGAGTTTGACCCCGACGAGAACCTCATCGACTACGGTCTGGATTCGGTGCGGATCATGGCCCTGCTTACCGAGTGGCGCGCCGCCGGGGTGGAGCTCGGCTTCGTGGATCTCGCCAAGCTGCCGACCCTCAACGGTTGGTGGCGCCTCATCGAGGCCAAGCTGGCAGCCCAGGCGCTGGAGGTGACCCCATGAACCGCTTCCCACTGACCATTCCCCAGCAGGGGCTCTGGTCCGGACATCTGCTGAACGATGACAAGGCGATGTTCAACACCGCCGAGTGCATCGCCTTCGACGGCAAGGTTGAGGCGGCCGTGCTGGCCGCGGCCCTTGCCAAGGCGGTGGGTGAGTGCGAGGCGCTCAAGGGCCACTTCGAAGACGATCAGGAGGCGGTCTGCTTCGTCCCGGCCGAGCTGCCCCTGGCCTATGAAGAGGTATCCCTCGAGCGCGATGACGAGACGCTGGCCCGCGCCTGGGCCTGGGCCGATCTGCGCCGCCCGTTCGAGTTGACCCAAGAGGCGCCCTGCCGCTTCGCCCTGCTGCGCGGCCCCGGCCGCGATTATCTCTACAGCTGCGTGCACCACATCGCCCTCGACGGCTTTGGCACCACCTTGCTGTTCCAGCGCATCGCCGAGCTGTATGCAGAGGGGCTGGCCGGTGAGATGAACTCCCCATCCCCCTTCGGCTCGTTGGCTGAAGTGCTGGCCGAAGAGGCGAGCCGCGAGCAGAGCGGCAAGAACGCCGCCGCCCGCGCCTTCTGGCAGGAGCAGCTGCAAGGCTGGCCCGAGGTAAAGTCCTTTGGCGAGACCCGCGCGCCCATCGCGGCCGAATTTATCCGCGAGAGCCGTCCGCTGCCGGCGGCGCTCTGGCAATCCCTGACCGGCTTTGCCGACGAGCACAAGCTGGGCTGGCCCGATCTGCTGCTGGCCGGCCTCTCGGCCCAGCTGTCGCTTTCGAGCGGCCAGCGCCAGACCCTGCTCGGCCTGATGATGATGAACCGCATCGGCTCGGCGTCGCTGACCGTGCCCTGCATGCAGATGAACATTACCCCGCTGGCGTTGACACTGGGTGAAGAACTGGATCTGGCGGGGGCTGCCGGCGCCGTGGCCAAGGCCAAGCGCGGGGTGCGCAAACACCAGCACTACCGCTACGAGCTGCTGCGCCGCGACCTTGGCCTGGTGGGGGGTGACAAGCGCCTGTTCGGCCCGCTGGTCAACATCATGCCGTTCGATCACGCTCGCCGCTTCGGGCCGCTATCTGCCCATATTCTCAACATCAGCGCCGGCCCGGTAGAGGATCTCACCATCGAGGTGCAGGTCGGCGTCGATGGCCAGCCCAGACTGGATCTGGACGCCAACCCCGGCTGCTACCGGCAGGGGGATCTAGCCGCCATCGCCGATACCCTGTTTGCCCTGCTGGGGCGCTGGCTGGCCGAGCCCGCCCAGACCCTGGGGACCCTCAAGGCCGACTGGCTGGCCGAGCAGCGAGCCAGCGCCCTGATCGCCGGCCCCGCCCATGAGGCTGTCCAGGTGCGGCCGGTGCTGGAGGCGCTCTGCCACTTTGCTGCCCAGACCCCGGACAAGATTGCGCTGGAGCAGGGGGAGGTCCGCTTCAGCTACGAGGCGCTGCTGGCCAGATCCGAACAGATGGCGGCCGCCCTGCAGGCCGCAGGCGTCGCCCCCGGCGACAAGGTGGGGGTCATGCTGGCTCGCACCCCCCAGGCCATCTTCGCCCAGCTGGCGGTGCTGCTGGCGGACGCCGTCTACGTGCCGCTCGATCCCGAGCAGCCGCTGGAGCGTCAGGGCCATATCCTGCGGCTGGGGGAGGTCAAGACCCTGATCACTCAGGCGGAGTACCGCCACAAGCTGATCAGCCTGTTTGAGGGGCGTACTCTCTTGGTTGGGGATCTGCTGGCGGGGGATCTGGTGAGCGATAACCGCTTGAACCAGCCGGCCGCCGGCCGCGCCGTCGCCTACCTGATGTTCACCTCGGGCTCGACTGGCCTGCCCAAAGGGGTAGCAGTCAGCCACGGCGCGCTGGATCACTTCGCCGCCGCCGCCCGCTGCCGTTATCACCTGGATAAAGACGCGCGGATGCTGCAATTCGCCCCCTTCAACTTCGATGCCAGCATCGAGGAGGTGTTCGCCACCCTGAGTGCCGGCGCCACCCTGGTGCTGCGCACCGACGCCCTGCTCGAATCCATGCCCGCCTTTGCGGCCGGGGTGGAGCAGATGGGGATCACCCACCTCGACCTGCCCACCGCGTTCTGGAACGAGTGGGTGGTGGCGCTGACGGCGGGTCAGGCCCACATTCCTGCCGGGCTTACCACCGTCATCATCGGCGGCGAGGCGGTCTACCCCGAGCAGCTGGCCCAGTGGCAGCGTCAGGGCCGCTCCGATGTGCGCCTGTTCAACACCTACGGCCCCACCGAAACCACAGTGGTGGTGACCACCCAGGAGCTGCAGCAGGAAGACCCGAGCCAGGCCCAGTTGCCCATCGGCCTGCCACTGCCCGGCATGCAGGCGCTTATCCTGGGGGCGGGGGAGCAACCCGCCAGCGAGGGGGAGCTGGTGCTGCTCGGCCCGCAGCTGGCCAACGGCTACGTGGGGGGCGTGCAAGGTAGCTTCGATACCTTGCGGGTTGGCGCGGAGCAGATGCCCGTCTATCGCACCGGCGATCGGGTGCGGCTGGTAGACGGCCGGTTGGTCTACCTCGGCCGGCGCGACAACGAATTCAAGATAAGCGGCTATCGCATCCAGCCCGGTGAGGTGGAGGCCCAGCTGCTGGCCCTGCCGGGGGTGGACGAGGCCTGCGTGCAGGGGGTGAGCATCGGCAGCGTGCGCCGGCTGGTGGCCTTTGTGGCGGGGCCGGAGCGCGACAGCCGGGTCATCAAGGCGCAGTTGGCCAAGGTGCTGCCTGCCGCCATGATCCCCACCGATTATCGCCACTATGACCAGCTGCCCCGCACCGGCTCCAACAAGCTGGATCGCAAGGCCCTGCTGGCCGCCTACCAGGCGGGCGGCGAAGCCCTGACCCTGGGCAGCGAGACCGAGAACCGGGTCGGCACCATCTGGCAGCAGATCCTGGGGCTCGCCACCATGGCGCCCGCCGACAACTTCTTCGAGCTGGGGGGCCAGTCCCTGCAGACCATCCAGATAGTCAACCGGCTCGGCGCCGAGTTCGGGATGCAGGTCAAGGTCTCCGACGTGTTCGATCACCCGCGCCTCGATGACTTCTGCCGCTTCCTCGACGGCCTGCTTTCCGAGGACGAAGAGAGCGTGGAGATGGTGTGGTGATGGATAAGGAGCAACAAGCAATGGCCTTTGATTTTACTGGCAAGCGGGTCTGGGTGACCGGAGCCGGGCGCGGTATCGGCCGCGAGGTGGCGACGCAGTTCGTGGCGGCCGGCGCCGCCGTGGTGGGGCTGGATCTGGCGTTTCCCGAAGCCGACTACCCCTATGCCACCCGGCTGCTCGATATCGGCGATTCGAAGGCGGTCAACGCCTGCTGCGCAGCGCTGCTGGCGGACGGCGGGCTGGATGTGCTGGTCAACGGGGCCGGGGTGCTGCGCCTCGGCTCCACCGAAACCTTAAGCGATGATGACTGGCACGACTGCATGACGGTCAACGCCAGCGGCGTCTTCTACCTGCTGCGGGCCCTGGTGCCCCACTTCAAGGGGCAGCAGCGCGGTGCCATCGTCACCATCGGCTCCAACGCCGCCCATGTGCCGCGCATGCAGATGGCGGCCTATTGCGCCTCCAAGGCGGCGGTCACCAGCCTGACCCAGACGGTGGGGCTGGAGCTGGCCCCCTTCGGGGTGCGCGCCAACCTGGTGTCGCCGGGCTCGACGGATACCCCCATGCTGCGCGGCATGCTGCCAAGCGAGGAGGCCATGGCCCGCACCATTGCCGGGTTGCCGGAGCAGTTCAAGCTCGGCATCCCCCTGCGCAAGGTCGCCACCCCGGCGGAGATCGCCCATACCGTCCTCTTCCTGGCCTCGGATCTGGCCAGCCACATCACGCTGCAGGATCTGGTCGTCGACGGCGGCGCCACCCTGAGTGCCTGAGGCTTGAGAAACAGATGAACAATATGATTTTGCTGTTGAAACAGCTGGAACGGCAGGGGGTCAAGCTGGCGCTGAACGACAAGGGCCAGCTTATCTCCCAGTCGAGCAAGGAGGCGGTGACGCCGGCCATCGGCGCCACCATCAAGGCCCACAAGGATGAGCTGGTGCGCTGCCTGGCGGCCCGCGCCGCCTTCGAGGCGCCCATTCTTGCGCAACGTGATGCCGAGGGCGCCCGGCAGGGGCCGCTTTCGTCGTCCCAGAGCGGGCTCTGGTTTATCGAGCAGTACGAGGAGGCCTCCCACCTCTACAACATGCCGGTCTATTTTCGCGTCAAAGGAGAGCTGGACACCGCGGCGCTGGAGTTTGCCTTCGACCACCTGTTTGCCCGCCACCCCAGCATGCGCACCCGCTTCATCAAGGACGAGGCGGGCAGGGGGGCCCAGGAGATCCTGCCCCACACGCCCTTCACGCTGCAGATTGAGGATGTGAGCGCAGAGCCCGCTGCCGAGCGCGAGGCCTATGTGGCCCGCCGGGTGCGCGAGGAGATCGGGCGCCCCTTCTCCCTGACCCGGGGGGATCTCAGCCGGGTGCATCTTATTCGGCTCGGCAGCCGCGAGCACGTGCTGCTGATCACTCAGCACCACATCATCTCCGACGGCTGGTCGGTCAAGAACATGTTCGCGGATCTCAAGCGCGCCTTTCTTGCTCATCAGAACCGCGAACCCCTGCAGGTGAGCGAGCTGCCGCTCACCTACATCGACTATGCCCGCTGGTTCAACTCACCGCGTTTCCTCGATTATCACGCCGAGTTCAAGCCGTTCTGGGTCGACCGGCTTGGTGGCAGCCCCGAAGTGCACGGTCTGCCGCTCGACAAGCCGCGCCCGGCCCATCAGGCCAGCGGCGGCGAGCTGGTCTTCTCTACCATCGACAACACGCTGTGGGAGAGCTTCAAGCGCCTCTGTCAGCGTCACAGCACCTCCAACTTCATCGGTCTACACGCCCTGTTCGCCCTGCTGATGGTGCGCCAGAGCGGCGAGAAGGAGGTGGTGATCGGCACCCCGCTCGCCTATCGCGAGCGCCACGAGATCGAGTCCCTGGTGGGCTTTTTCGTCAACACCCTGGTGCTGCGCACTCAACTCAGCGGCAAGCCCAGCTTTGTCGACTATCTGCAGCAGTGCCGGGAGGAAGATCTGGCGGCCTTTGATCACCAGCTCTACCGCTTCGAGGCGCTGGCCGAGGCCATCGGCGCCGATCGCACCACCGCCATCAACCCCATCTTCCAGATCATGCTGGTCTATCAGGCCAAGGTGGACTTCAACGATCTCATCCCTGGTTGCCAGCTGGTGGAGGAGACCTCGCCTGTGCTGCCGGCCAAGACCGACATCTCGGTCAAGGTGACCGAGCTGATGGACTCCGTCAGGGTGGACTGGCTGTTTGCCACCGCCCTGTTCGAGCGAGAGACCATCCAGGCCTACGCCGATCGCCTGCTGCACCTGATGCGCGCCGTGGTGGCGGCCCCCGAGACCGACATCTGGCAGTTGCCGCTGGAGGCGGGCACCGACCAGGCCGCGCTGGCCGCCGAGCTTGCCGACTTGCCGCCGGATTACCCGAGCCGCGACACCCTGCTCTGTCATATCGAGCGGCGCGCTATTCAGTTGTCGGACGCGCTGGCGGTGAGCGACGGCGCGCAATCGTTGACCTATGGCGAGCTGGAGGTGCGTGCCAACCGGCTGGCCTACTGGCTGCAGGCTCAGGGCGTCACCCCGGGCGCCGCCATCGGCATCCAGGCCAGGCGCGATGTGGCCTTTGTCATCGCCCTGCTCGCCTGCTGGAAGGCGGGGGCGGCCTACGTGCCCCTCGACCCTGCCTATCCCGCCGAGCGGCTGGCCCATATCCTCGGAGATGCATCCATCAGCCTGGTGCTGGGGGGCGTGCCGGACCCGCGGCTTGGCGAGGCGCTGGCGGGCACGGTTGCCGCGTATTACGATCTGCACGGGCTGGCGCTGGACAAGATGCCAACCAGCACGCCCGCACTGCCCCGGGACGCCGCCATGTTGGCCCAGATCATCTACACCTCCGGCAGCACCGGCCTGCCCAAGGGGGTCATGGTGGAGCAGGGCAGCCTGGTCAATCTGATGGCGGATCACGGCGAGCGCATCACCCTTGATCAGAATGGCGCCATGTTCAACTGCATGTCCCTCTCGTTTGATGCCGGCAACATGACCAGCCTGCTGCCCCTGTACTGCGGCGCGGCCCTGCACTTCGGCGAGCCGGGCGAGGGGGTGATCGGTGCCGCGATCGCTTGCGGTGCCAGCCATATGATTTTGCCGACCGCCCTGCTCGCGAATCTGCTGCCACCGGCGGATCTCGGTTCCCTCAAGGCCATCGGTTTTGGCGGCGAGGCGTGCCCGAGCAGCCTGGTGGAGCGTTGGGGAGAGCGGGTGGCGCTGTTCAACATGTACGGCCCGACCGAGTGCACCGTCACCGCGCTCTGCGCGCGGCTCAGTCCGGGGGCGCCCATCACCATAGGTCGCCCCGTCAACCACCTGAAGGCGCTGATCCTGGACGAGGCGGGCAACCTCTGCCCGGTGGGGGTCCCCGGCGAGCTCTGCCTGGCGGGGCTGGGGCTGGCCCGCGGCTACCTCAATCTGCCGGCGCGCACTCAGAAGGCCTTTATCGAGCTGGCGCTGGCGGAACGTACCCATCGCCTCTATCGCACCGGCGATCGGGCCCTGCTGCGCCGCGATGGCAACATCCAGTATCTGGGCCGGATAGACGAGCAGATCAAGCTGCGCGGCTATCGCATCGAGCCGGGGGAGATAGAGACCCGGCTTGCCGAATTGTGCCCGGCGATGCGCCAGATCAAGGTGGTGGTGCAGGAGGGGCGCCTGCTGGCGTATGCCTGTTTGCAGGCCGGGGCGAGGGAGCCCGACGGCGACGCCCTGCTGCAGCGGGCCGGCGAGTGCCTGCCTGAATACATGGTGCCGGCGCGCCTCTGCTGGCTGCCCGAGATGCCGCTCACCCCCAACGGCAAGCTGGACTTGCGCCGCCTGCCCGCCATCGTCTGGCAGCAGAGCAAGGGCGAGCCGCAAAACGAACTGGAGCAGACCGTGCTTGCCATCTGGCAAGGGGTGCTCAAGCAACCGCTCGGGGTGGAGGATGACTTCTTCCGCTTAGGCGGTGATTCCATCCTCAGCATCCAGCTCACCACCAGGCTGCGGGATGCGGGGCTGCACTGCAGCGTGAAGGACGTGTTCGAAGCCAAGACGGTGCGCCGCCTCTGCCGCCAGCTCGGCCAGCAGCAGGCGGTCAGCCACAGGAGCGAGCAGGGCAGCCTGACCGGCGAGTTCCCGCTCCACCCCATTCAGCACTGGTTCTTCGAGCAGGGCTTTGCCAAGCCCGGTCACTGGAACCAGGGGGTGATCCTGCGCCTGCCGGCCGGGGTGGACGATGAGACTCTGCGCGGCTGGCTGAATGCCCTGCGCCAGCACCACGATGCCCTGCGTCTGGCGGTGACCCCGACCGGCCAGCGCTACCTGGCCGAACTGCCATTGCCGCCGCTGCCGACCCTGGATGCCGGCAGCCTTGATGAGGCCGAGTTGCAGGCCCGCCTGACCGAACTGCAGGGAGATTTCGACCCTGCCAGCGGCCACACCCTGGCCTGGGCCCGCCTGCGCAATCTCTCCTTGGAGGGCGAGCGGGAGGGCGAGACGGTGGAGGGGCTCTTCCTCGCCTTCCATCACCTGGTGATCGATGCGGTCTCCTGGCGCATCCTGGCCGAGGATCTGGCACGGGTGAGCAGGGGCGAGCCGCTGCCTGCCAAGGGCAGCAGCTATCGCCAGTGGGGCGAGGGGCTTGCGGCCTACGCCAAACGGGAAGAGGAGCAGCTTGGCTTCTGGCTGGCTCAGGGGGAAGGCAGCCAGGGTCACCTGCTGGAAGCGGCGCGCGCCGCCGATGGCCGCGCCGCCGCCAGCCTGCTGCAACTGAGTCAGGAGACCACGGCCCGGCTCATCGACACCGCCAACCAGGCCTACTTCACCCGGGTGCCCGACCTGCTGCTGGCGGCACTGACCCGTACCCTGAGCGAGCAGGGTTACGGCAACCGTCACTGCGTGATGCTGGAAGGACACGGCCGTGAGGCCATCGATGCTGAACTGGACGTGAGCCGTACCCTGGGCTGGTTCACCAGCACCTATCCGCTGGCGCTGGCGGATGCCAAGGAGTGGGATGCGCTGGTGTGCGCCACCAAGGAGCAGCTGCGCGCCGTGCCGGACAAGGGGGTGGGCTTCAACGCCCTGCGGCTGCACCACCCTCGTGGGTCTGAGCTGCCCCAGGCCCTTGTCGTCTTCAACTACCTGGGGGTCAGCCATCAGGGCGAGGCCGCTCAGCCCTGGCAGCCCCTGCCGATGGCACCGGGGGCACCAAGTTCCCCTGACAATCTGCCGCGGGAGCTGGTGAGTCTGCACGGGGGCGTGTTTGATGGCCGCCTCACCCTGCGCCAGGTGGGCGCCCTCAACCAGCAGGCGAGCGACGCCCTGATGGCGCGGCTGGCGGACAACCTGACGGCGCTGGTGGAGCACTGCTGCGCGGTGAAGGCCCCGCGCCATACCCCGAGCGACTTCCCGGGGATCGCTCTCTCGCAAGCCGCGCTCGATCGGGTGCTGAGCGGGCGCGAGGTGGAGACCCTGCTGCCCATGACCTCGCTTCAGCAGAGCATGTTCCATCACAGGGCGCTGCTGCCCCGGGATCACGCCTATCACCTGCAGACCGAGATGGACTATCACCAGCCGCTGGACGTGGCGGTCTACCGTCAGGCCTGGCAGGTGCAGATCGCCCGTTGGCCGGCCCTTCGCAGCGAACTGGTGCTGGCGGACGGGGTGGCGCTGCAGCGCATCTGCAAGCGCGCCGAGTTGCCATTCCACTATGAGGACTTGTCTGAAGTGGGAAATGCAGGGGCACGGGTCCAGGCCTATCGCGAGCAGGATCTGGCCCGCCCGATCCCGCTCGAGCAGGCCCCCCTGCTGCGCCTTGCCTGCTTCAAATTGGCCCCCGATCACCACAAGGTGATCTTCAGCGCCCATCACGGTGTGCTGGATGGCTGGAGCGGTCCCGTGTTGCTGGGTTCCCTGCATCGCGGCTATCAGGCGCTGATGAACGGCCTGCTGCCGCAGATCGAGCCGGATACCGCCTGGCTCGAATTTGGCCGCTATATCGCGAGCCAAGCCCGCAGCGCCGACACCTACTGGCAGGGGCGGGGCGAACTGCTGGCAACGCCCAACGATCTCGCCTGCCTGTTCGGGGTGACGCTGGACGCTGGTTCAAGCGGGCGCCATACCCAGCAGCGACCGGCGGTGTGCGCCACGGCGTTGCCGGCCGAGGTGACGACCTTGCTCGCGCGCCGTGCCCGCGACCTCGGCGTGACCGCGGGCCTGTTGGCCCAATATGCCTGGCACCGTCTGCTGGCACGCCGCTCTGGCGATGCCGTCACCCTGGTGGGCAACGTGACCCCGGGTAGGGATTACCCCATCGAGGGGATCACCGCGAGCGTCGGGCTCTACATCAACAGCCTGCCGCTGGCGCTGGCGTGGTGCACCGAGCTGACCCTGGCCGAGCATATCGCCCGGTTGCAGACCGACCTGATGGCGCTCAATGAGCACGGCACCCAGTCGCTGGCGGCACTGACCAAAGGCCGGGCGCGTCTGTTCCAGAGCCTGTTCGTGTTCGAGAACTACCCCATGCCGGCAACCCCTGCCGCCCCCGAACCCCACCAGCTGGTGCCGCAGTTCGGCACCGTGGTGGAGAAGGTGGAGCTGCCTCTGTCGCTCGTGGTCAGCAACCGGGGCGAGACGCTCCAGCTGCGCCTCGAATTCGACGGCGAGCAGATCCCCGAGGCCCGGGCTGAGGCGGTGCTGGCTGACTGGCTGGCCGAGCTCGGCTGGCTGGCGCAGGCGGATCTGGGCCAGCCGGCCAGAGTGGCGGCGGCCGCGCCGTCCCCAGCGCAAGGGGCTGCCACACCAGCGACAGCCACACCATTGGCCGTCACACAAGTGGCCGCCACCAGGGCGGAGCCCGGCCTGGCTCAGCCGCCGGCCGAGGCCCGCGTTCTGGTGGCCCTGTGGGAGCGCCAGTGCGGCGTGCCCGGCATCTGGCAGCAGACCCTGTGTGAACTCGGGGTGGATTCGGTGCAGCAGCTCGCCCTGCTGGCGGCCCTCAACGAGGCGTTCGCGCAGGATCGGGCGCCACTTACCCTGCAGACGCTCAAGGCCCATCCATCCCCCAGCCGGCTCTATCGGCACTGGCTGGAGCGCCAAACGGAGGCCGCGCTATGACAGTGACCATCAAGCATAAGGCCCCGGCCGTGTCACCCCTGAGAGGCGCCCCCAAGGGGGCGGCCAACCTGGGCGCGCGGCTGGCGGCCTGTCTGGCCGCCACCCCGCTGGCTCCCGCCATCCGTATGGGCGTGGGCATGAGTGTGGAAATGGCAGAGATCCGGGACGGTGCAACCGCAGGGCAGTGGCTTAGCTATGGCGCGCTCAATGCCAGGGTCGGCCAGATTGCCGCCCGCCTGCAGGGGCTGGCGGTGGGGGAGCGGGTCGGTCTCTATCTCTCCCGCAGCCCCGATCTGGTGGCCAGCCTGCTGGCCTGCCTGCGCCTTGGCCTCACCTTCGTGCCCCTTGAGCCGGACTTTCCGGTGGAGCGGCTGCAGGGGATCGCCCGTCAGGCGCGCCTGTCGGCGGTGATCTGCGACGGCGACAGGCCGGCTCCCGCCTTCGGTTGTCCGCTGCGCACCCTCGACGGACCGGCAGCGGCAGGGCCTGTCTCCTGGCCTCAGGTGGATGACGCCCTGGCCGCCTACATGATGTTCACCTCGGGCTCCACCGGCGAGCCCAAGGGGGTGGTCATCAGCCGGCGGGCCCTGCTCTGCTTCCTCGACGGGATCCGCGAGCGGCTCGGGCTCTCACCGAGCTGCCATTGGCTCTTTATCACTACCCCGGCCTTCGACATCTCCCTGCTGGAGATGCTGGGGCCGCTCTGGGGCGGTGGCCGGCTGACGGTGGCCGGCGGCGAGCACAACAAGGATCCGCTGGAGATGCAGGCCTTGCTCGAGGCGGACCCCTCCATCAACTGGCTGCAGGCCACCCCGGCCTGCTGGCGCATGCTGCTTAAAGCGGGCTGGCAGGGGCGCAATACCCTCACCGCCCTGTGCGGCGGCGAGGCACTGGACTCAGGGCTGGCCGAGCAGCTCTGTGCCCGCACCCGGCGGCTGTGGAACTGCTACGGGCCGACCGAGGCCACCGTCTGGTCCCTGGTGAGCGAGGTGCGCTGGCCACCGACTGATGGCCAGATCACCATCGGCCACAGCCTGCCCGGCTATCGTCACTGGGTGCTGGACGAGGCGGGGCAGCCGGTGGCGGAGGGGGAGTGCGGCGAGCTCTGTATCGAGAGCCCGGCCCTGTGCGAGGGTTACTGGCGCAAGCCCGCCCTGACGGCTGCGGCCTTCCTGCGGGTCGATGTCCATCGCCTCTATCGCACCGGCGATCGGGTGCGGCGGCTGGGGGTGGACCGCTTCCTCTATCTGGGGCGGCGCGACGATCAGGTCAAGCTGCGGGGCTTTCGCATCGAGCTCGGGGAGGTGGAAGCGGGGCTGCGCCGCCAGGCCGGGGTGCAGGAGGCGGCGGTGCGTCTGGTGGGCGAGGGGGATGAGGCCATGCTGGTGGGCTATGTGGAGGCCAGGGCCGGGGTGACCCTCAATCGCCTGGCCCTGCGCAAGGGGCTGCAGGCGAGTTTGCCCCACTACATGGTGCCGGCCCGCCTCATACTGCTGGATGCCCTGCCCAAGACCGGCAGCGGCAAACTGGATAGAAAGGCGCTGCCCTTTCCGGAGTAGGCGCCGCACCGCAGATAAAAGGAAGCCCGCAAATGCGGGCTTCCTTGTGGGCGGTCAATCACGCGGACTTATTGGGTGATGGGGGCCGCATCGGGTTTGGCGAGCAGTTGCTCGACGTCGTCGATGATCCTAAGGGCCGCCTGGGGGCCGCCGGTGGAGGTCCACAGCGACCCGTCCACGGCGCCGAAGCGCTTGCCCTTGATGGCGCCGAGCTGCTGGAAGGCCGGGGTCTGCTCGGCCTGCTTCATGGCATCCACCGCATCGCCGCTGGTGCTCAGGGTGCCGATCACCAGCCAGTCGCCGTCCAGCAGGTTGAGGGACTCCAGGCTCAGGGCCGGGGAGTGGGGGCTCTTGTCGCCTATCTGATGGGCAGGGCGAGCCAGCCCCATCTCGGTGACCACGCTGCTGGCGAAGGTGCCGCCGTGCATGTAGCTCGGCCCCTTGGGGTTCCAGCGCACTATGCTCACCTGCTCCCCCTGGTGCTTGGCAAGCTTGCTGCGGGCCTCTGCCAGGCGGGCGTCATACCGGGTGAGGAAGGCCTTGGCCTCGGCACCCCGGTTCATCGCGTCGGCGCTGCGGCCGAACACGGTCTTCCAGGGTTCGCCCCAGTTGCCGGTGACGACGGTGGGGGCTATCTCCTGCAGCAGGGCCAGCAGCTCTGGCTTGGTCTGGCCGGTCAGGATAAGGTCGGGCTCCAGATCGATGAGTTTCTCCAGATTGGGGTTGTCCAGATCCCCGACCACGGCGATCTCCTTGCCCGCCTTGTCCAGCAGATAGCGGGGCAGGGTGGACTGGCCGCGTCCATTGACGGTGCCGACCGGCTGCACCCCCAGGGTCAGGGCGCTGTCGAGATCGAGTTCGCTCAACACGACGACCCGCCGGGGCGTATCGGGGACGGTCTGGGGCTGGCCGTTGGCATCGATGACCTGGCGGCTGCCCGCCTGGGCCTGGAAGCCCGTCAGGCTGGCCAGCATGAGCAAGGTGGCCAGCGGGGAGAAGATCTTCATGGTGACATCCTTATGGGTGAAATCGGTGGGCCGGAGCCTGTGGAAAGTGCCTGAGAGCCGCCCGGCCAGCCCCGAATGGGCGGGGACATGCTACCACAAAGCAAGTGAGAAACGTTGTCATTTGTATTTGTGGCCTGGCCTCGGCTTGTTTTGGTACCATCGCAGGCCCCTGTCAGGAGCCTTTCATGTTGCCTCTTTGTCCCTCACTCGACGGGTCCTTTGTCCGTCAATCCGATACCTTGTGCCTGCCGGGTTTGGAGGCGCTGCCTCTTCATCGGGTCTGTTTCGATCCCGCCGCCTTCTCGTCGGAGTGCTTTGGGGCCCAGGGCATCACCCTGCCTGCTTCATTGCAGGGGGCCGCTCCCAAGCGCCTCGGGGAGTTTCTGGCGGGACGTCTCGCGGCCCGTGAGGCCCTGCGTCCCTTCGGTCTTGCGGGATGCAGCGTGGCCATCGGAGCGGCCCGGGAGCCGCTCTGGCCTGAAGGGGTGGAGGGGAGCATCAGCCATAGCCTGCTTTCGGGGGAGGGGGTGGCACTCTGTGCGGTGCGCCCGGGCAAGGGCGGGCTGGGCCTGGATCTGGAGGCCTGGCTCAATGGCGACCAAGGGGCGCAGCTCTGGCCCGGCATCGTCGATGAGGATGAGTGGGGGCGGCTGGAGGTCGGGGCCCGCGCGCTCGGGCTGGACAGAGCCCGGGGGCTGACCCTGGTGTTTTCCGCCAAGGAGAGCCTGTTCAAGGGGCTCTATCCCAGGGTGGGGCGCTACTTCGACTTTCTGGATGCCCGCTGGTTGGAGATGACGGCACAGACCCTCACCCTCGAGCTTAAGGCTCCTCTTACTCCGACCCTGTCAGTCGGCTGGCGCTGCACCCTGCGCTGGCAGCGGCTGCCGGGAGGCCTGCTTACCCTGCTGGCGCTCTGAATCCGCCAGAACGTCAGACAATAAAAAACCGCCGATGGGCGGTTTTTTATTGTTGGTGTCAGGCGCGCTGCTGGTCCGCCGTGGCTTCGGTGCGCCGGCGCGGCACTATGACAGGGGCGCCATCGCCGGGGGCGTGCAGTATGTCCACATCGGTCTGGTAGAGGCGATCGATGAGGGACTTGGTCACCACCTCCCGGGCCGGGCCCATGGCCTGGATGGCGCCATCCCCCAGCGCGATCAGCTCGTCGCAGTAGCGGGCGGCGGTGGCGAGATCGTGGATGACGATAAGCACCGTCTTCCCCTCGGCGGCGACCCGGTGGATGGCTTCCATCACCTCGGTCTGGTGGCCGATGTCCAGCGCGCTGGTGGGCTCGTCCAGCAAGATGATGTCCGCATTCTGGGCCAGCACCATGGCGAGCCAGACCCGCTGGGCCTGACCGCCGGAGAGCGAGCTGGCGCTCTGGAGCCAGATGGCATCGAGCTGCATCCGCTCCCTAGCCCAGTCCACCATGCGGGCATCTTCCTCGCTCCACTGATTGAACCAGCCCTGATGGGGATGGCGGCCGTATTGCACCAGTTGCTCCACCAGGATACCGGGGGGGACCAGGGGACGCTGGGGCAGATAGGCGAGCTCCCGGGCCAGTGCCTTGGCGCCATAGGCCCCGAGTGGCTTCTCCTTGAGCAGGATCTCCCCGGACCGGGGCTGCTCCTGTCCCGCAAGGAGCTTGAGCAGCGTGGATTTGCCGCCGCCGTTGGGGCCGACGATCCCCACCAGCTTGCCCCGGGGGAGGGAGAAGGAGATCTCCTTGAAGATGGTCTTTTGCGGGTAGCCGAACTGGAGTCGGTTCACGGTGAGCGTCATCGGGCGGCCCTCGGTCTGTGTTGGAAATGGATGAATGCCATGGTCAGTCGGCCTTCTGGCGATCTTTGAGCAGGATGAAGAGCAGCAGCAGGCCGCCGAGAATGCGGGTCATGATGCCGGTGGCCACCTCGTGGGGGCTGGCCAGCACCCGCACCAGGGTGTCGCTCGCGAGCAGCAGCAGGGCGCCGCACAGGGCGGCAATCCAGAGCGGCACGATGCGATCCCGGCTGAGCCAGGAGGCGAGGATGGGGGCGGCCATGGCGATGAAGACCACGGGGCCGCCGATGGCGGTGCCAAGGGCTGCGACTATGATGGCCTGGGCCAGCACCCCGAGCTGGACCCGGTTCACGTTGACCCCGAGGGTGCTGGCCGTCACCGGTCCCAGGCGCAGCACGCCGAGGGAGCGGGAGAGACAGACGGTCCAGGGGCAGATGAGCAGGAGCAGCAGGCTCACCGGCAGCAGGGTGCCATAGCCCTGACCGACGAAGTTGCCCATGTTCCACAGATAGAGGCTGGTGAGGTGCACCAGGGACTGGGTGGACATGACGAACTGGCCGAGGGCGTTCATCAGCTCCGAGACCCCGATGCCGATCACCACGAACAGGTAGCCCTGTTCCCCCGGTTTGTTGCACAGGGCATAGAGCACCGCGGCGGCAAACAGGGCGCCGAAGGGGGCGGCCCACCAGGGCCAGCTGCCCAGGGTCAGATAGAGGGAGAAGATGATGATGGCAAGGGATGCCCCCTCGTTGACCCCGATCATGTCCGGGGTGGCGAGGCGGTTTCGCACCAGGGTCTGCACCAGGCAGCCCGAGAGTCCCATGGCGGCGCCGGCCACCAGCACCGCCAACAGGCGCGGCAGTCGGATCTTGAAGACGGTCACCTGATCGAGTCGGCTTCCCTCCCCGAGCAGGGTCTGGATCACCCCCATCATGGTGATCTTGCCGGAACCCAGGGTCAGGGCCAGCAGGGAGAGCAGCACCAGTGCGACGATCAGCGCGAGGGTGATAAGCCAGGCGCGGCGATCCAGCAGCAGGGTGTGGCTGCCAAGGCGAAGGCAGAGGGTGCCGCTCGGGAGCGAAAGGGAGTTCTTCATGGGCGTGGCACCTTATTTGACGGCCAGCAGGGAACGGAAGCCGCCGCTGCGCACCACCAGGATGAGCACGGGGGCGCCGATGAGCGCCAGGATCACGCCGTTGGGCAGCTCGTAGGGCTGGATCAGCCAGCGCGCCAGCACATCGGCACCGAGCAGAAAGAGCACCCCGAACAGGGCGGAGAAGCGCACCTGGATGGCAAGGCGTACCGGCTCCACCAGGCGGGCGCAGTAGGCGGCGAGGAAGCCGACGAAGCCGATGGGACCGGCGATGGCGATGGCGCAGGCGGTGAACAGGGTCGCGGCCAAGAGCACGCCGATCCGCACCCGGGTGGGACGGATGCCGAGGGCCCTGGACTGGTGATCGCCCATCTGCATCAGGGTGAGGGGGCGGCAGAGCGCCAGGGTCAGCAGCAGGGCGGCCAGGGCGAAGGGGACCACGGTGAGTACCGCTTCCAGGCTGGAGGCGGCAAGGGACCCCAGGTTCCAGAAGCGGAACTGCTCCAGCACCACCCGGTTGGAGAGCAGCAGGAAGTTGGAGAGGCCGCCGAAGGTGGCGGAGAGGGCGACCCCCACCAGGATGAGCTTGAGGGGGTTGGAGCGCCCCACCATGAGGCCGAGGCCCAGCACGACGAGGTTGCCGAGCAGGGCCCCCATGCCGGACCAGAGCAGGTAACCGTAGGCGGATTCGACGCCAAACCAGGTGAGGCCTATCACCAGGGCGAACACGGCGCCGGCGTTGACCCCGAGCAGGCCGGGTTCGGCCAGGGGATTGCGGGTGGCGCTCTGCAGCATGGAGGCGGCGAGCGCGAGACAGACCCCCACCACCAGAGCCGCCAGGGTGCGGGGCAGGCGCAGGGTGTGGACTATCATGGCGAGCTTTTCATCGGCCACCAGGGCGGGATCGCCCAGCAGGAAACCGGCGACCTCGCGGCCACCATAGACACCGGCCCCGGTGGCCAGTGACAGACAAATCAGCAGGAAGAGGAGCAGCACGCCGAGCCAGAACAGCCGAGCTTGGTATCTGAGCACTCAATGACTCCTTGAATTCGGGGAGGCAGAAACGCAAAAAGGGAGCCCCGCGACCGGGGCTCCCGCATACAGGATGGCTTACAGCTTGTAATCGACCCCGGCGTAGACGGTACGCCCTTCCAGGATGAAGTCGGCGTCGGTGGCCACCTCGTCACGCTGGGTGTTGGTGAGGTTGGTGATGCCGAGCTTGAAGTCGAGCGCCGGGGTGACGGTCCAGTTGGTGTTGACGTCCAGGGTCTGGTAGTGCTTGGAGGTGAACGCCTGGGCGTTGCGGGCCGGCACCTTGATCACCTGGCTGCCAACATATTGCCAGGCCAGGTTGGCGCTGACGAGCTCGCTCGCCTGCCAGTCCAGGCCGAGGTTGCCGGTGTGATCCGGGGTCTTGGCCAGATCGTCCCCCGTGCTCCTGTCCACTGAGTCCAGCAGGGTGAAGTTGCCGGTCAGCTTCACGTTGTCCAGCACGTCGACCCAGCCGGTCAGCTCCAGACCCTTGATGCGGGCCTCCTTGACGTTGAGGTAGGTCATCACGGTCGGACGGTAGCCCGGGCCCCACTGATCGCTCTGGATCAGATCCTCGATCTCGTTGTGGAAGCCGGTCACCCCGGCGCCGAAGCGCGCGGCCTCGTAAGCGGTGCCGAGCTCATAGCTGACGGCGGTTTCCGGCTTCAGATCCGGGTTGCCGATCACCTGGCAGGCGCCGCGGCAGGCGGTGGTGGAGAAGCCTTCGCTGGACTGGGCCAGGGTCGGTGCCTTGAACGCCTTGCCGGCGCCACCCTTGATCACCCACTCGTCGGTCAGGGTGTAGAGGGCATAGGCACGGGGGCTGAACTCGGAGCCATAGGTCTCGTGGTGATCCAGACGACCGGAGAGGGTCAGCGCGAGATCGCCGAAGCCGAACTCGTCCTGCAGGTAGACGGCGCTCTGGGTCGCATCCACGCTGCCATTGGCGATGTTGCGGCTGTGCTCCAGCTCGGTCTTGCGCAGCTCGGCGCCCGAGGTGAGCAGGTGATCACCGAGGAAACCGCTGAGCTGACCGTCCACCGTGTTGTTGGTCTGGGTGATGTCGGCGGCGCCGCCATTGAGCTGGGAGTCGTCCATCAGATCGGTCTGCTCGAAGTAGTAACGAGCCCGGCTGTCGAAGTGCTCCCAACGGCCGTTGTGGGTCAGCCCCAGGCTCAGGCGATCGAGCTTCTGTACGTTGTGCGGGGTGGCCGGTGCGGTCGGGGCGCGCGGCACGTTGTTGAAGTAGCTGTCCATGTCGTTCTGGTTGTAACCCAGATCGAAGTCGATGTCCTGGTTGTCCGCCACCAGCCACTTCAGGCTGGTCAGCACGTTGACCACCTCGCGTTTCTCCAGGGCGTCGGCGTCCGGGTTGTTGGACTGATCGCTCTTCCAGTTGTCGCGCTGATACCCTTCCACCACCACGCTGCCCAGCAGCTTGTTGTCGATGAGGGCGCCGGAGACGAAGGCGCTGCCCTGGTTGGCATCGCCGCCTTCCCCCTTGGTGGGCATGCTGTGGGTGTAACCCACGGCGGCTTCCGTCTTCTCCTTGGCCTGGCGCAGGATCACGTTGACCACGCCCCCCAGGGCATCGGCCCCGTACAGGGAGGAGACGGGACCGCGGATCACCTCGATGCGCTCGATGGCGGCCATGGGGATGGAGCTCAGGTCGAAGTCGTTGCCGTAGGCGCTGCCCAGGGTCTCGCGGGCGTTGACCCGTTTGCCGTTGATCAACAGCAGGGTGTAGTCGCCGCCCATGCCGCGGATCTTGATCTCGTTGCGACCCGTGGGGTTGGTGGCGATGATGTTGACGCCGGGCACGTGCTTGAGGGCATCGCCGATGTTGTTGACGTTCATCTTGTCCAGATCGGCACGGGTCACCACTGAGACGCTGGCCGGGGCGGTCAGCTCGGTGTGCTGGGTCTGGGTGGCGGTGACCACCACAGTCTCGTTGGCCTTGACCGACTCGGCCTGGGCGAGGCCCGGCAGAGCGATAAGGCCGAGGGAGAGCAGGATGGGGTTCAATTTAAACGGGCCGTGCTGCAACTGCATTGTCAAAAACTCCATGAATAAAACCGAGGTTATGGGGTCCGGATTCTTCTGATCCGGTGCTCACTGACTTCCTTGTCTGGCAGTGCCAGAGGCAGGATTATTGTTATCTCTTGTGCTCTTCAGGCTCCGGATGAGGAGCCAGACGCCGGCGCAGGCCAGGAGGCCGCAGGCGATGTTGATCCAGGCCAGGGTGGCGAAGTCGTGCAGGGCGCCCCGTTCGTCGGAGACCAGGTATCTGGCGGAGAGCAGGCTGCCGAGCCCGGCCGCCACATTGGTGACCGTGCCCTGGAAAGACATGAAGGCGGCGCGCTGATGGGGCGCCGGAATGGCCGCCGTGACCGCGAGGGTGGTACTGGCGCGGGCCGAGCTCAGCGCCATGAA
This sequence comes from Aeromonas sp. XH, assembly GCF_033348475.1. Classification (NCBI taxonomy): domain Bacteria; kingdom Pseudomonadati; phylum Pseudomonadota; class Gammaproteobacteria; order Aeromonadales; family Aeromonadaceae; genus Aeromonas; species Aeromonas sp. XH. The sequence continues at coordinate 1,752,979 of NZ_CP137630.1, forward strand.
GAGGGTAAACAGCAGATAAACGGGCAGGCCTGCCGGCAGGGCGAAGCCCAGCAGGGTGACCAGGGCCAGCAGCAGGCTGGTGAGCAGGATGGCCCACTGGGCGCGGCCGCGGTCAATCCAGCCGCCGCACAGGCGCATGGTGGCCATGCTGGCGAGGCCGCCGCACAGATAGAGGGCCGCGATCTGCTCGCGCGGGAAACCCAGATTGAACTGGAAGTAGTTCGCGAAGTGCGGGATCAGCAGGAAGTGGCCGAACATCTGCAAACAGAGAATGCACAGCGCCCCCTGGCAGAGCGGCGACCCCAGCAACTGGCGCACGCCCTGGCCTGCCGGGGCGCGGGTGACCGGCAGGGACGGCAGCAGCCGGGCGCACAGCAGGGCCAGCAGCAGGCCGCTGGCGCCAAACAGCAGGAAGGGGCTCTGCCAGCCGAGCCACTGGGCCAGCACCAGGGCAGCGGGCACGATCAGGATGGCGGCCAGGGAGAACGCCATGCCCACGTAGGCGAGGCGGCGTCCGCGATCCCTTGGGGGCACCAGATCCAGCACCGCCGCCATCAGGATGGCGGAGAGCGGGCCCGCCACGCAGCCGGACAGGATAAAGAGCAGCAGCAGGGTCTGGCTATCCTCGGCCAGGGCGCAGGCCATCAGCAGCAGGAAGCGCAGCGTCAGCAACAGGATCAGGGCGGGTTTGCGATTGACCCGATCCAGCCAGGGGGCGGCCAGGAGCCCCATCAGGGCGGCCGCCAGGGTGGCGCCGCCGCTGAAGTCACCGGTCTGCTCCGGCGCCATGCCGAGACTCGTCACCAGATCCGGCCCAAGGGGCATCACCATCATCATGCTGCCCATGGAGAGCATGTTGATGAGCAGGGCCAGATGGATGGCAGCAGGGGTGGAGACGACGGGTTCTGGCTTCATCAGAGGCTGACTCGAAAAAATGAGTCCGAATTGTATCCGAGGGTTTTTGATGTGACAACAAATGATAACCATTTTTATTTGTATTGAGCGGTCTCTCAATGAGTCTTTGTGAAGGAGGTTCCCGCCATCCGGCGGGAGTCTGGACGAGCACGTTCATTGCAATCGGGGCGCCATGGCCCATGATGGCAGGAGTGATGGATGCGAGGGGAAGGCGATGACGAGAGTGTGGTTATATGGGGTGCTCGGGTGCTGCTGGCTCTGGGCCCAGCCCCTGCGGGCCGAGGTCAAGGTGATCCCGGTGTTTGAGGCGCAGGCCATGGTGCAGACGCTGAAGGAGATCTACCCGGATCTCGGGGTGAGCGCCATGGGCAACCAGCTGGTGCTGAGCGGCAGCGCGGCCCGGTTGCAGGAGGCCGAGGCAACCCTGGCCCAGCTCAACCAGCCCCCCCAGAGCCTGCTGATCGAGTGGCGGGTGGATGGCGCCTCGAGCAGCCGGCAACTGGGAGTGGGTGTTGGCAATGACAATGCCAGACGAGAGTGGCTGGTGGAGGGCGGCGCCCAGGATTACCAGCGCACCCAGCAGGACAACTGGCAGGTACGCGGCCTCTCCGGGCGGCCCGTGCTGCTGCAGATGGGCTCCTATCAGCCGGTCACCTTCTACCGGTGGCAGGGGGGGAGGGTGGTGGCCATGATGCCGCTGGTGAACGGCCTCTACGCCACCGCGACCCTGATAGGGGAGAGGGTGCAGGTGGCGCTCAGCAGCGAGCAGGCTCGCCTGGAGAGAGGGGATATCAAGACAGGTCAGAGTGCCACCGAGGTGAGCGGCGTGCCGGGCGAGTGGCTGACGGTGGGAGAGCTCTCTACCACCCAGGGAAACCAGGGGGCCGCGATCGCCAATCCATCAGGCATAAACACGGCCAGCGGCAGCGAGCGCCAGACCCTGCAGATCCGGGTCACCCGTCAATGAGGCTGATCCACGGCGTAATCCCGCAACTGGCGGCTCTTTAGCAGATACCAGAGCGCCCAGAGGCTGGCGATCAGCACCAGGGCGGTGGGCCAGCTGAACGACCACTGCTGCAGGTTGAGGCTGTGCAACTGCATCACCAGGCCGCTCGCGGTGGAGCAGAGCAACAGGGCGCGGCTGTGGCGCCTGAGCCAGGCGCGCGGGCTTCGGGTCTGGCGATAGGTGCCGCCGCAGGCGAGCAGCGTCAGCATGGCGGGCAGGTCGGTGAGCAGGCTGAGATAGAGGGTGATCCTGTCCGGGTAGAAGAGGGTCAGGATGGCGCTGCCGCTCTCCCGGGTGACGCCGGCCATCAGAAACAGCCAGACCGAGCGGGTCAGCAGCAGGGCGATGGGCCAGAACCAGAGCGGCGGGCGCAACTGGCCGTGATCGTCGTAGCGGTGTTCGGGGTAGAGGGTCATAAGGCCCGTTCCGGGGTTGAACTATTGATGCAGGGGATATGGGGCGGGGGTCTGCCCTTTGCAAGGCGGGGGAATTAATCGGGGGGCCCTGCCCCCCAATCCACGTCTCTCTTGTCCGGTGCCCGGATGGCCGTTACAGCCAGCCCTTGCGCTTGAAGAAGAGGCCGGTGCCGAGGGACGACATCACCATCAGCACCAGGGACATCGCGTAGCCATACTCCCAGGCGAGTTCCGGCATGCGGCCGAAGTTCATGCCGTAGATGCTGGCGATCAGGGTCGGCGGCAGGAAGATGACGGCGGCTACCGAGAAGATCTTGATCACCTTGTTCTGCTCCAGGTTGGTCACCCCCATGGAGGCCTCCAGCTGGAAGTTGATCTTGTCGAACAGGAACTGGGTGTGGGGCAGCAGGGACTCCACGTCGTGCAGCATCTCGTCGATCCACTTGTTCTGCTCGCTCGTCATGCGCTGGCGCAGGCTGCGTTTGAGGAAGCGCAGGGCGCGGCGGGTATCGTGCAGGGAGAGGCGGATCTGGCCGTTGGCCTCTTCCTGGGCCATCAACTCCTTGAGCATGGGGTTGATCTGGTCCGGTTCGAAGATCTGATCGGCGGTGTTTTCCAGGGTCTTGTACCCATCTTCGATGAGATCGGAGAGATATTCGACCTTGAGGTTCTGCACCTCCAGCAGGATGTCCAGGGCATCTTCGACTTCCAGCCTGTCCTGGCGCATGTAGTGGCGCAGCAGGCGCACCAGACCGATGTCATCCTCGCGGATGCTGATCAGCAGGTTGTTGCGCAGGGTAAAGGAGACGTGCACACCCTTGGTGTCGCGGCCGATGCGCTGGGGGAACAGGGAGTGAATGTGCAGACCGTCGGTGTCCCAGTAGAAACGGGCGGACGCCTCGATGTCATCCAGCTCTTCCTTGTCGGGGACCTCTTCCAGGAACAGGCCCGTCAACCATTCTCGCTCCGCTGTATCCGGCTTGTAGGCATCCAGCCAGACGGTGTTGTCGGGGACGATGTCGTCCGGTCCGAGCGTGACTATGTCCAGCACCTTGTTGTTGAGAATGTAGGCGGTGATCATCTGTCCCCCCTTAAGAAGTCATGGGTAATCAGGGATGGTTGCACAGGTTCATGCGGCCTTAGATCGCACGGAAAGCGATCCCATGAAATAGCATAACGAGGCCGATGGACAACCTGAATGCGGCGAACTATACAGGGGCGGGCCCCGCTTGTCAGGGCCTATTCATCGGGGGTTCAGCCTGTTTGCTCAAAAAAGCGGCGAGGTCGGAGCAGCGGATCCGGCCGCGAAAGCGGGGATCCTGGCGCCGCCCTTTCCCATCCCCCATGGGGGAGGTTGAGCCGTCTTCTTGTGGGTTGTGGGGCGTCCCAGCCGCAAAGGGGCCGCAGGCGGTACATCCTCAAGGCCGCCGGCTTCCTCGCATATCGGGATAGTGGGGCCCCGAGCCCCCTGGGGCGGGCCGGGACTGTATTCTGGTACCGAGCATCCCGGATATAGCGGGTCTCCTCACATATTGGGATAGTTGGGCCCCGAGCCCCCCTGAGGCGGGGTCCAGACGATGTTCTGACTGGGGTCCTTGATGTCGCAGGTCTTGCAGTGGATACAGTTGGCTGCGTTGATCTGCAGCCTTGGCCGGGTCTCTTCATCCAGGATCTCGAAGACGCCGGCCGGGCAGTAGCGCTGGGCGGGTTCGGCCCAGGTGGGCAGGTTGACCTCGACCGGAATGCGCGCGTCCTGGAGCCTCAGGTGGCAGGGTTGATCCTCGTCGTGGCGGGTGTTGGAGAGATAAACGGAAGAGAGCTTGTCGAAGCTGAGCCGCCCGTCCGGCTTGGGATAGTCGATGGGCTGGCAGCGTCCCGCCAGGCGCAGCTGGCGGTAGTCCGGCTCCCGATCCTTCAGGGTGAAGGGGGAATTGCGAGCAAAGAGGCGCTGCTCCAGCCAGTTGAAGGCGCCGCCCAGCCAGGGGCCGAAGCGGTGCAGGGCGGCGCCGAAGTTGCGGGCTGAGATCAGCTCCCTGGCCAGCCAGCTCTGTTGCAGCGCGTCCTGATACTCGGCCAGATCCCGCCCCCCTTCATCGCCCCCGCGCAGGGCCATGGCGACCGTGCTGGCCGCCAACATGCCGGACTTCATGGCGGTGTGGATCCCCTTGATGCGGGAGAAATCCAGGGTGCCGGCGTCGCAGCCGATGAGCAGGCCGCCGGGGAAGTGCATGCGCGGCAAGGAGTGCCAGCCCCCCTTGGCGATGGCGCGGGCACCGTAGCTGATGCGCTCGCCCCCCTGCAGGGTCTGCGCGATGAGCGGGTGGTGCTTGAGGCGCTGGAACTCGTCGAAGGGGCTGAGCCAGGGATTCTGGTAGTTGAGATCGACGATAAGGCCGACCGCCACCTGATCCTGGGCCAGATGATAGAGATAAAAGCCCCCCTGGCTCTTGCTGCCCTTCCCCTCGCCGAGCGGCCAGCCGCTGCCGTGCAGCACCCGGCCCGGGTGGGACTGCCCCGCCGGCACCTGCCACAACTCCTTGAAGCCGATGGCGTAATGTTGCGGCTGGATCCTGCTCTCCAGGTTGAACGCGTCGATCAACTGCTTGCCGAGGTGGCCGCGGGCCCCCTCGGCGAACAGGGTGTAGCGGCCATATAGCGCCATGCCGGGCACGTGATCCCCCTTGGGGTTGCCCTCCCGATCCAGCCCGAGATCACCGGTGATCACGCCTCTCACCCTTCCCGCCTCCAGAATGAGCTCGCTCGCGGCGAAGCCCGGGTAGATCTCCACCCCCAGGGCCTCGGCCTGTTTGCCGAGCCAGCGGCAGAGGTTGCCGAGGCTGATGATGTGGCTGCCGTCGTTGTGCATGCGCGGCGGCACCGCCCAGTGGGGCAGTTGCAGGGCGCGGCTGTCGCTTTGCAGCAGGTGCACCTGATCGTCGTTGACCTCGACTCCGAGCGGAGCCTGTTGCCACGTATCCGGCAGCAGCTCCTTGAGGGCGACGGGGTCGAACAGGGCGCCGGAGATCAGATGGGCGCCGATCTCGGCCCCCTTCTCCAGCAGGCAGACCGAGAGGGCCGGGGCCTGCTGCTTCAGTGCGATGGCGGCACTCAGGCCTGCCGGGCCGCCACCGACGATGACGACATCAAATTCCATTGCTTCGCGTTCCATCTTGCCTCTGCACTCGACTTGGCCTAGGGTAGTGCTGGTAGTTTACGTAAACGTAAACCACTTTGTCAGCAGAAAAGTGAGTGACGACAAGGTGGACCCACACAACAGGCACGAGGGATGACCGCCATGAAGCTGCTGGTCGCAGTCAAACGGGTCGTTGATTACAACGTCAGGATCCGGGTCAAGGGCGATGGCTCCGATGTGGAGCTCGCCAATGTGAAGATGGGTATGAACCCGTTTTGTGAAATCGCGGTGGAGGAGGGGGTCAGGCTGCGGGAAGCCGGGGTGGCGAGCGAGCTGGTGGTGGTGACCTTGGGCCCCGAGGCCGCGGCCGAACAGCTGCGCCACGCCCTGGCCCTAGGGGCGGATCGGGCGCTGCACTATGTGACCGACGAGACCCTGACCCCGCTCACCGTGGCCAGGGCGCTGCAACAGGTGTGCGAGCAGGAGCAGCCCGGTCTGGTGCTGCTCGGCAAGCAGTCCATCGATTCGGACAACAACCAGGTGGGCCAGATGCTCTCGGCCCTGTGCGACTGGCCGCTCGCCACCTTCGCCTCCGCCGTCAGGCTGGTGGAGGGGGAGTTGCAGGTGACCCGCGAGATCGACGGTGGCCTCGAGACCCTCGGCATGGGGCTGCCAGCCGTGGTGACCGTGGATCTGCGCCTCAACGAGCCGCGCTTTGCCTCGCTCCCCAACATCATGAAGGCGAAGCGCAAGCCGCTGGAGAGCCAGCCGTTTGCCGCCCTCGGGGTGGTGCCGGCCGGCCAGACCCGGCAGCTGGGGGTGATGGCGCCGCCGGTGCGCCGTGCCGGCATCAAGGTGGGCTCGGTGGACGAGCTGCTGGACAAGCTCAAGCACGAAGCCGGTGTGCTCTGATGGGCGGAGTAGGGATGCCTCCCGCAGGCCAGGGCGCCGTGCGTGGGGCAAGGGCCCCGGGGAGCGAGAGATCGATGGATGACATTAAGGTGCTGCCATGAGCGTACTTGTGATTGCGGAACATCATCAGGGGCGGATCGCCGACAACCTGGCCCAGCTGGTCACGGCGGCGGGCCTGCTGGGGGGCGAGGTGCATCTTCTGCTGCTGGGGCAGGGGCTGACGGAGGCGGGCGAGCAGGCTGCCGCCCTCACGGGGGTGAGCCGGGTGCTGCTGGCCGAGCACCCCATGCTGGCTGAGGAGTTGAACGACGGGGTCGACAAGCTGCTGGCCAGCGTGGTGAAGGACTACCAGCACTGCCTGATGGCGGCCAGCAGCCAGGGCAAGGATCTGCTGCCGCGGGTGGCGGCGCGGCTCGGCGTCGAGATGATCGCCGAGGTGATCGGCATCGAGGGGCCCGATACCTTCCTGCGCCCCATCTATGCGGGCAACGCCGTTGCCCGGGTGGCGAGTAGTGCCCCCGTCAAGGTGCTCACCGTGCGGCCCACCGCCTTCGCCAAGGCCGGGCCCGGCGGCGGTCACGCCGTGATAGAGCGTCTGCCGGTGACCGAGGTGTGCTGCCGTACCCGCCTCATCGAGCGGCGTGCGGTGCGCTCGGCACGGCCCGAGCTCGGGGCGGCCCGGGTGGTGGTCTCCGGCGGGCGGGCGCTCGGCTCCAGGGAGCAGTTTGCCCTTATCGACGCCCTGGCGGACAAGCTGGGGGCCGCGGTCGGGGCGTCGCGGGCGGCGGTGGATGCGGGTTATGTCTCCAACGACCTGCAGGTGGGACAGACCGGCAAGGTGGTGGCCCCCGAGCTCTATATCGCGGTGGGCATCTCGGGCGCCATCCAGCATCTGGCGGGGATGAAGGAGTCCAAGGTGATCGTCGCCATCAACAAGGATGCCGAGGCCCCCATCTTCCAGGTGGCGGACTACGGCCTGGTGGGGGATCTCTTCACCCTGCTGCCGGAGCTCACCGCCAAGCTGTAAATCTGTCGACGCGGGCGGGAGGCGTCAATGGTGCGCGCTTGCTCCCATATCCACGCATGTTCTCTGCAAGCCCTGACTCGTTCAGGGCTTTTTTCTGGTCGGTGCCCGGCGGCGCGGGGGCAAAAGCTTGCGCCGGATCCCAAAAAGCCTTTGCCCCCACGGGGGCCTGTCGTGTAAAAACGTTCGAGTCATCGATCACTCTCATCCACTCACGGAAAGCGTCATGAGCAAACAGATTTACAACTTCTGCGCCGGCCCCGCCATGCTGCCGGTTGAAGTCATGGAGCGCGCCCAGCGCGAATTTTGTAATTTCCAGGGGCTGGGAGCCTCGGTCATGGAGCTGTCCCACCGTGGCAAGCCCTATATGGCGGTCGCCGAGAAGGCCGAAGCGGACCTGCGCGACCTGCTGTCCGTGCCGGACAACTACAAGGTGCTCTTCATGCACGGCGGCGGCCGGGGCCAGTTTTCCGCCGTGCCCATGAACCTGCTGGGGGGCGCCAACAAGAAGGCGGATTACCTGGTGACCGGCGTCTGGGCCCAGAGCGCCGTGGATGAAGCCCAGAAATATGGCGACATCCAGACCTTCCAGGGGGTGGCCAAGAACGAGCAGGGGGTGTCCCACCTGCTGCCGACGCCGGCGTTTCGCACCGATGCCGCCTATGTGCACTACTGCCCGAACGAAACCATCGACGGCATCGAGATGTTCGACATCCCGGCCACCGGCGATGTGCCCCTGGTGGCGGATCTCTCCTCCACCATTCTCTCCCGTCCCCTCGACGTGAGCCGCTTCGGCATCCTCTATGCCGGCGCCCAGAAGAACATCGGCCCCTCGGGCCTGGCCATCGCCATAGTACGGGACGATCTGCTGAACCAGGCCCGCGCCGACGTGCCCTCTGTCTTCGACTACCGGCTCACCGCCAAGCACGACTCCATGTTCAACACACCGCCCACCTACGCCTGGTATCTGGCCGGCCTGGTGTTCGAGTGGCTCAAGGAGCAGGGTGGGCTTGAAGCGATGGAGGCGCGCAACAAGGAGAAGGCCGACTTCCTCTACGGCTACCTGGATCAGTCCAGCTTCTATGGCAACAAGGTGGATGCGGCCTGCCGCTCCCGCATGAACGTGCCGTTCCAGCTCAAGAACGAGGCCCTGGACGGACTCTTCCTGGCCGAATCTGAGGCCGCCGGCCTGCTGGCGCTCAAGGGGCACCGCATCGTCGGTGGCATGCGTGCCAGCCTGTACAACGCCATGCCGCTGGAAGGGGTCAAGGCCCTGGTGAGCTTCATGGATGACTTCGCCAAGCGCCACGGCTGAGGCGTGTTTCCCCGATAGCATTGACGCCGGGAATGCCCGGCGTCTGTTTTTCCAGAAGATCCTGACCGCCGGCGTTCTCGTCCCGGTTTTGTGCCGCCGCCGGTCTTGCCGCGCGGGGCGCGGGCTGCTAACGTCCGGTCAGGTGATTTACTTGAGATCGTACAGGAAGTCTATGAATTCGTTGCGTTTGGAACCCATTTCTAGCGTGGCCGGGGTGGTCAATCTGCCCGGCTCCAAGAGCGTGTCCAACCGGGCCCTGCTGCTGGCAGCCCTGGCCCGTGGCACCACCCGGCTCACCAACCTGCTCGACAGCGACGACATCCGCCACATGCTGGCGGCGCTGACCCAGCTTGGCGTGAAGTACAAGCTCTCCGCCGACAAGACGGAGTGCACAGTGCACGGTCTGGGTCGCAGCTTCGCCGTGAAGGAGCCGGTCAATCTGTTCCTCGGCAACGCCGGCACCGCCATGCGTCCGCTGTGCGCCGCCCTGTGTCTGGGCTCCGGCGAATACACCCTGGGCGGCGAGCCACGCATGGAAGAGCGCCCCATCGGTCATCTGGTGGATGCCCTGCGCGAAGCGGGCGCCCACATCCAGTACCTGAAGAAAGACGGCTATCCGCCCCTGGTGGTGGATGCCAAGGGGCTCTGGGGCGGCGACGTCCACGTCGACGGCTCCGTCTCCAGCCAGTTCCTGACGGCGTTTTTGATGGCGGCCCCCATGGCGGCCGGCGACACCCGTATCCACATCAAGGGGGAGCTGGTCTCCAAGCCCTACATCGATATAACCCTGCACATCATGAAGCAGTTCGGGGTGGTCATCGAGCACGACGACTACAAGGTGTTCTACATCAAGGGCAACCAGAGCTATGTCAGCCCCGGTGACTTCCTGGTGGAAGGGGATGCCTCCAGCGCCTCCTACTTCCTCGCGGCGGGGGCCATCAAGGGCAAGGTGCGGGTCACCGGCATCGGCAAGCACAGCATCCAGGGGGACATCCACTTCGCCGACGTGCTGGAGAAGATGGGCGCCCGCATCACCTGGGGCGACGACTTCATCGAGGCCGAGCAGGGCGAGCTGCACGGCATCGACATGGACATGAACCACATCCCGGATGCGGCCATGACCATCGCCACCACGGCGCTGTTCGCCAAGGGCACTACCACCATCCGCAACATCTACAACTGGCGCGTGAAGGAGACGGATCGCCTGCACGCCATGGCCACCGAGCTGCGCAAGCTGGGCGTGGAGGTGGAGGAGGGGCACGACTTCATCACCGTCACCCCGCCAGAGCAGCTCAAGCACGCGGCCATCGACACCTACAACGATCACCGCATCGCCATGTGCTTCTCCCTGGTGGCCCTGTCGGACACCCCGGTCACCATCAACGATCCGGGTTGTACCTCCAAGACCTTCCCGGATTACTTCGACAAGCTGGCCAGCGTCAGTCAGGCCGTTTAAGCCCGTCGGGCCCGCCTTGGTGCGGGCCTTTTCGTTTCTGCTCCCCGCCAGCCTCCCGCCTTTAGCAGCATTGATAAAACTTGCAAGGTTACGTAATAAAATTCTTTATCATGGAATGTAATTTTCTATTTACACCGACACGGCACAGGGCTAGATTGAGATCTCTTCATCGCAGTCATCTAGCAGGAAACTTGGTCATGCAGCATCAAACCGACGACGTTCGTATCAGTGAAATCAAAGAGTTATTGCCCCCGGTTGCGGTGCTTGAGAAGTTTCCGGCGACCGAGACCGCATCAAATACCGTGTTTGAATCCCGTCAGGCCATCCACAACATCCTGGCCGGTGAGGATCGGCGCCTGCTGGTGGTGATCGGCCCCTGCTCCATCCACGATCCGGTTGCCGCCCTGGAGTACGGCAAGCGCCTCAAGGTGCTGCGCGACGAGCTGAAAGATCAGCTGGAGATAGTGATGCGGGTCTACTTCGAGAAGCCGCGCACTACTGTGGGCTGGAAGGGGCTCATCAACGACCCCTACCTCGACAACAGCTGCCAGATCAACGACGGCCTGCGCCTGGGGCGCAAGCTCTTGCTGGATCTCAACGACATGGGGCTGCCGACCGCCTCCGAATTCCTCGACATGATCACCCCGCAATACGTGGCGGATCTGATGAGCTGGGGGGCCATCGGCGCTCGCACCACCGAGTCCCAGGTGCACCGCGAGCTGGCCTCAGGTCTCTCCTGCCCGGTGGGCTTCAAGAACGGCACTGACGGCACCATCAAGGTGGCCATCGACGCCATCGGCGCCGCCAGCGCCCCGCACCACTTCCTGTCGGTGACCAAATACGGCCACTCCGCCATCGTCTCGACTCGGGGCAACCCGGATTGCCACATCATACTGCGCGGTGGCCGCGAGCCGAACTACAGTGCCGCCCACGTGGGCGAGGTGGTGAAGGGGCTGGAGAAGGCCGGTCTGCCGCAGAAGGTGATGATCGACTTCAGCCACGCCAACAGCAGCAAGCAGTTCAAGAACCAGATGCTGGTGGCCGAAGAGGTGGCCGGTCAGCTGCGTGCCGGCAGCAAGGCGGTGTTCGGTGTCATGGTGGAGAGCCACCTGGTGGAGGGTCGCCAGGATCTGGTGGAAGGGTGCGAGCTCACCTTCGGCCAGAGCATCACGGACGCCTGCATCGGCTGGGCCGATACCGAGGTGCTGCTGCGCAACCTGGCTGATGCCGTGGCTACCCGCAACGCCCTCTGAGCCGACGGGCAGGCCCTGCCCGCCCACGGCGATGAACAGACAATAAAAAAGCGCGACCTCGGGTCGCGCTTTTTGTTGGCTCTTGAAGAGGGGGCTTACTTGGCCCGCTCCTGATGGCCGCGCAGGCGGATGTTGATCATCTCCACCACCAGCGAGAAGGCCATGGCGAAGTAGATGTAACCCTTCGGAATGTGCAGATCCAGCCCCTCGGCCATCAGGGCGACCCCGACCAGGATGAGGAAGGCGAGGGCCAGCATCTTGATGGTGGGGTGAGTGTCGACGAAGTCGCCGATGGCCTTGGCGGCAAACATCATGACGCCCACGGCGATGACGATGGCCAGCACCATGACAGGCACGTGATCCGCCATGCCGACCGCGGTGATGACGGAGTCCAGGCTGAAGATGATGTCGAGGATGGCGATCTGCACCAGGGTCGACAGGAAGCCGGCGGTCTTGCTCACCACCCCCGCCTCTTCGGCGGCCCCTTCCAGGCTCTGGTGGATCTCGTGGGTACTCTTGGCGATGAGGAACAGGCCCCCCACCAGCAGGATCAGATCCCGACCGGAGATGGCTTCATTCAGCACGCTGAACAGCGGCTCGGTGAGGCGCATCACCCAGGCCAGGGAGAGCAGCAGCAGGATGCGGGTGCCCATGGCGAGCCCCAGCCCCAGGATCCGCGCCTTCTGGCGCTGCGCTTCCGGCAGGCGACCCACCAGGATGGAGATGAAGATGATGTTGTCGATGCCCAGCACGATCTCGAGCAGGGTCAGGGTGGCGAGCGCGACCCAGGCGGAGGGGTCAGCAATCCATTCCAGCATGATTGAACCTTGGTTGAACTTTGGTTGAGGGGTGAAGTCGCGCATTCTAGCAGGGGGTTATGGCTTGTCCCAGTGGCGGGAAAAGATAAAAATGGCGGCGATCCAACAGGAGGGAAACATGTTTCGATTAGGGCTCATCATCAACCCCATCGCCGGTATCGGCGGCGCCGTCGGTCTCAAGGGCAGCGACGGCATGGTGGCCGAGGCGCTGGCGCGGGGCGCCGTCCCCAAGGCCCGGGAGCGGGCCCGCCAGGCCCTGGCCCCTCTGTGCGAACTGACCACGCCATTCGAGCTGCTGACGGTGGCCGGGGAGATGGGGGCCGACCTCGCCGCCGAGCTGGGGCTGCCCCATCGCATCGTTTACCAGCCCGCCGGGGCCCAGACGAGCGCCGAGGATACCCGGGCCGCCGCCCTGGCCCTGCGCGAGGCCGGGGTGGATCTGCTGCTCTTCGCCGGCGGCGATGGCACCGCCAGGGACATCTGCGCCGCCGTGGGGGAGTCCTGCCACGTGCTCGGTATCCCGGCGGGGTGCAAGATCCACTCCGGGGTCTACGGGGTGACGCCGGCGGCGAGCGGCCGGGTGGTGGCCAGGATGATCGCCGGCGAGCTGCTGAGCCTGGTGGATGCCGAGGTGATGGACATCGACGAGGAGGCGTTTCGCGCGGGCAAGGTGCGTGCCCGCCACTACGGCCAGCTGCTGGTGCCCGGGGATCTGCGCTACGTGCAGGCGACCAAGCAGGGCGGAAAGGAGTCCGAGGAACTGGTGCTCGCCGATCTCGCCGCCGGCGTGGTGGAGCAGATGGAACCCGATACCCTCTACCTGATGGGGTCGGGGAGCACGGTGGCCGCCTGCATGGCGGAGCTGGGTCTCGAAAATACATTGCTCGGTGTGGATCTGGTGGAAAATGGCCGGCTTATCGGGCAGGATCTGTCCGCCGCGGATATCCTGACCCGGATCCGCGGCCGTCGCTGCCGTCTGATCATCACCCTGATCGGCGGTCAGGGACATCTGTTCGGGCGCGGAAATCAGCAATTGAGTCCAGACGTGATCCGGGCCGTCGGGCGAGACCATATCCAGGTGCTCGCGACCAAGACCAAGCTGGCGGCCCTCGATGGCCGTCCGCTGGTGGTGGATACCGATGACCCGGCACTGAACCGGTCGTTGAGTGGTTATCTGCGCATAACCACGGGATACAAGGATCAGGTCATCTACCCGGTGGCCAACCCGGAATAGGACATCAAGGATGCGGCTGGCCTGGCGCCAGAGAGCCGCGATCAACCGGATCGCGGTTCCACTCCCCCGAATTTTTGCCGGCAACCCCGGAAATGAGGCTGCGTTAAATGACGATTCACGATTTTGAACACAAGTTGTTGGGACTGATCGACGCCATGGTCGCCACGGCCAGCGAAGACGAGCTGTTTGCGGGCGGCTATCTGCGGGGTCATATCTCCCTCGCGGTGGCCCGTGCCGAGCTGGAGGGCAAGACGCTGGTGCGGGACGTCAAGAGCTATGTGCTGCGCAGCCTGAACGAGGCCATCCTGCAGGGGGAGCTCTCCGAGCAGGACGAGGTGCTGGTGCAGGAGATGTGGAAGCGTCTGCAACAGCAGGCGGAAGCTTGATCCCATTCGCAGTTCAAACACAAGTTTAAGTAATCTGCTTCCCTGAGTGTTATCAAAAGGTTAATAATGAGGCTCGCCTTTTGTTTCAGGGATTAAACCATGGCCTCCTCCGCACGCATTGCCAACAAACTGCCGCTCGAGATGCTCTATCACTGGGAGCGGCAGTGTCCCGACCGGATCTACCTTCGCCAGACCATCCACCGCGAGTACGTCGACTTCACCTGGGGTGAGGTCGCCGACGAGGCGCGGCGCATGGTGACGGCACTGCGTGCCCTGGGGCTGGCCCCGGGGGACAAGGTGGCCCTGCTCTCCAAGAACTGTGCCCAGTGGTTCATCGCCGATCTGGCGATGCAGATGGGGGGCTACGTGAGCGTGCCCATCTACCCCACCGCCAACGTCGACACCATCGAATACGTGCTGCGCCACAGCGAGGCCAGGGCCATCTTCGTCGGCAAGCTGGACGACTGGAAGAGCCAGGAGGCGGGGGTGCCCGGCGAGCTGCTGCGCATCGCCCTGCCGTACGACACCATGCCGGCGGCCCACCAGTGGGACGATCTGCTGGCGCAATACGACCCCATTCCGGATAGCCCGGTGCAGGCGCCGGATGCCCTGCTAAGCCTGGTCTACACCTCCGGCAGCACCGGCAAGCCCAAGGGGGCCATGCTGAGCGTGGAGCGTTACGCCTGGTCCTGCGAGAAGCTGGTGGAGGCGGTCTCCCTCACCGCGGAGGATCGCGGGTTCTCCTATCTGCCGCTCGCCCACATCACGGAGCGGGTCTACATCTACGGCGGCAGCCTGTTCAGCGGTGCCACCATCGCCTTCCCCGAGTCCCTCGACACCTTCATCGAGGACGTCAAGCGCTGCCGTCCCACCGTCTTCATCTCGGTGCCGCGGCTCTGGGCCATGTTCCGCATCAAGATCCACGAGAAGCTGCCCCAGAAGAAGCTCGATCTGCTGCTCAAGATCCCGTTCATTTCCGGCCTGGTGAAAGGCAAGCTGCAAAAGGGGCTGGGGCTGGATCAGGCGCGGGTGCTGGGCTGCGGCTCGGCGCCGGTGGCGCCGGCCCTGCTCGAGTGGTATCACAGCATCGGCCTCAATATCACCGAGGCCTGGGGCATGACAGAAAACCACGCCTACTCCACCCTCAACTACCCCTTCCGGGCGGACAAGATAGGCACCGTCGGCAAGGCGGGGCCCGGGGTGACCATCAGGATCTCCGAGGAAGGGGAGATCCTCTGTCGCTGCGACGGCATGATGGTGGGCTACTACAAGGATCCAGAGCACAGCCGCGAGGCCATCGACGAGGAAGGCTGGCTCCACACCGGAGATATGGGCAAGCTGGATCGGGAGGGCTACCTCACCATCACGGGTCGCATGAAGGACGTGTTCAAGACCGCCAAGGGCAAGTACGTGGCCCCGGTGCCCATCGAGGGGATGCTGGGGCAGGAGCCCATCATCGAGCAGCTGTGCGTCATCGGCTACGGCATGCCGCAGCCGGTCGCCCTGGTGCAGCTCGCCGAGAGCGCCATGAAGGCCGACAGGGCCGGGGTGGACGCCGAGCTGGAGGCCGCCCTCGATCGGGTCAACGACAAGCTGGAGTCCCATGCCCGCCTGCGCGGCATCCTGGTGGTCAAGACCCCCTGGAACATCGAGAACGGGGTGCTGACCCCCACCATGAAGATCCGCCGCCACCTGCTGGAGCAGAAGTACGCGGACATCGGCGAACGCTGGTCCGGCAGTCAGCGCATCCTGTGGGAGTCCTGACAGGGGAGAGAGAGCGGTATCTGGAAGACACATGCAAACAGGGGAGCCAATGGCTCCCCTGATTCGTTCCGGCGCGGGATCAGACCGCCAGGTACTCCAGCTGGACGGCGCCCAGGGCCTTGAGGGTGGACTGGGCCGAATCCCGCTGGCTGATCTGGCCATCCTTGCTCTCCAGCAGCACGGCGCGGCGGACGGTGGCGAGATCCTCGCCATTGAGCACCGCGTGGGCGCAGGCCATCTGCATCGGCGGCAGGCTGGGGTTGAAGGCGGCATTCTCGGCATAGCGGCCACAGAAGATGCGCCCGTCCTCGAACTGCAGCGCCACCGCGGCATAGCCCTGGCTGTAGGGGGCATAGCTCTGACGGGCGGCGGCCAGTGCGGCCTGCCACAGGGGATCGTCGCTCTCGAGCTTGAGCTCGTCGTGGGCCTGGGGGCTCATCAGGGCGTCGGTGATCTCGAGATCGGCGGGGCCGAAGGAGTGGGGCAGGAAGGATTGCAGCTCGCTGAGGTCGTCCGGCAGGGAGACCTTGAGGATCTTGGCGGTGCTCAGCTCGTTCATGAACTGGCGGCAGTGGCCGCAGGGGGTGTAGTTGACGGTGATCTCCGAGATCCCGGTCTCGCCGCCGAGCCAGGCGTTGGAGATGGCGGACTGCTCGGCGTGCACCGAGTGGAACAGCCCCTGGCCCGCGAACTCCATGTTGGCGCCAAAATACCAGGTACCGCTCAGGCCGCAGGCGATGGCACCGACAAAGAACCTGGAGATGGGCGCCACCGAGCAGGCGGCCGCCAGCGGCAGCAGGGCCAGGCGCAGGGCCCTGTCATCCAGCCCGGTGGCGGCTTTCAGGGTCGCCACCTGATCGGGGGTGAAACGGGCCTGGAAATCGTCCCCCAGCATGGGGCGCAGACTGGCCTGGAGCGGGGCGGAAAGGGTCTCGAATGGCTTGGCAAAGCGGGGATGCATACTGTGTCCTCAAAGGCCAATTGGGGGGCCATTGTAGGGAGCAAGCGCGGCGAAATGTGTGAGCGCGCTCACGCCTTGATGGGCAAAGGGGCGGCGATGGTAAAGGAAACGTTTGTCTTTCGCAATCTGTGCGCCAGCTCCCGGCATCAGGGGGTGAGGGTATCGTATGGAGATGGTGGATGGGCACAGAGGCCATGGCCGCAGGGGCGGCCATGGCAGCGGGGATCAGGTCAGCCAGTGGTAGAGGGCGAACAGCAGGGGGGCGATGGCCGCGGTCAGCACGCCGCACACCACCATGGCGAGCGACGAGAAGGCCCCCTGGGTGATCCCCTGCTCGGCGGAGGCGGCGGTGCCGATGGCGTGGGCACAGGCTCCCATGGCGAGCCCCTGGGCCTCGGGGTCGGTCACCCGCATCAGGCGGAGCAGGGGGTAGCCGATAAGGGCCCCCAGGATCCCCACCACCACCACCACGGCGGCGGCGATGGCGGGAATGCCGCCGAGGGACTGGCTGACGCTCATGGCGAGCGGGGTGGTGATGGACTTGGTGGCGATGGAGGCGAGCAGCGCCGGATCCGCCCCCATCAGGTGGCCAATCCCTAGCGTGGTGCAGACCGAGATGAGCACAGAGGTCAGGGTGCAGAGGAGGATGGGCTTGAGCTTGTCCCGGATCTGGCGCGCTTGCTGGTAGAGGGGCAGGGCCAGGGCCACCACGGCGGGCTCCAGCAGGGCGGTGAGGGGGGCGGCGCCGCCCTGATATTGCGTCAGCGGCAGATCGAGCCAGAGCAGCAGGCCGATGATGACGGCGGTGGGGATCAGCACCGGATTGATGACGGGCCAGGGCAGGCGGCGGTAGAGGGCCCGGGTCATGAAATAGAGCGCCAGGGTCAGGGGAATGGCCAACCAGAAGATCATGGCTGCATCCTTGTGATGACAGGGTGAGGTGACGTGAGCGGCAGGGCGAACCAGAGCATCATGATCGGTTCATCCTCTGATAGAGGTGGCCGACCGCGGCCAGGATCAGCACTATGCCGAGCACCACACAGAGCATGATGAGGCCAAACGACTGGCGCAGGGGCTCGAGCCAGGCCACGAGACCGACCGCCACCGGCACGAACAGGACGCCCATGTGGCGCAGCAGCAGGCCGCCCCCCAGCTCGACCCAGGAGAAGCGGATGAGCTGCAAGGAGAGCAGCACGAACAGCAGCAGCATGCCGAGGATGCTGCCGGGGAAGGCGAAGGGCAGCAGGGCGGCCAGGGCCTTGCCGGCGAGGAGGCAGGCGATGATGACCAGAAAATCACGAAGGTAGAGCAGGGTGCGTCGGAGCAGCACGGGGGCCTCATCTTGGCAACTGTGAGCGAGGTCGCAGTTTAACAGGCGCGGGGGGTATGGAACAGGGTCAACTGACCCGCAGGGGATACAATGGCCCCCGCATAGTCCCCATCCACAAGCAGGAGATCCCATGTCGTACCCCTCTCTTCTGGCCAGGCTGCGCCAGCTGCCCGCCGATCCCGCCCTGCCATCCCGGCTGTTGCAGACCCGCCAGTGGGAGGGCCCTCTGTGCCGGGTGAGGCTTGACAACACGGGCAGCACCGCGGAGTCGGTGCACCGGTGGCGGCTGTTCGAGGGGGATCTCGGCATCGATCCCGCCTCGGCCATCTACGGGGAGGGGTTCCAGATGCTGGCCCAGACCATGGGTAGCTGGCAGGCCCCCGAGCCGGTGGGGCGCTGCCCGGACGCCTCTGTCTACCGCATCACCGACGACGACGGCTATCACACCGTCCACAACCTGCTGCTGGTGGCGCAGGAAGGGGGCTGGCTGCTGCTGGCGTTCGCGAGCTGCCACCGCTTTGGCGGGGAGTTTCGCCTCTACCCGGACGGCCGCCTCGAAATAGTGATGAACACCGAGGGGCGCGCCTTGCCCGCCGGGCAGCACTGGCAGAGCGAGGCGCTGATCTGCCTGGAGGGGCCGGACAGGGAGGCCCTGCTCGCGGCGTTGGCGGACTATATCGAGGCCGAACACGGAACTCTCGTCTGCGGGGTCAAGGCGCGCCCGAGCGGCTGGTGCTCCTGGTATCACTACTATGCCCAGGTGAGCGCGGACGACATTCGCGAGAACCTGGGGACACGGGCCAGCCGCTTTCCCGAGCTGCGTTACGTGCAGATCGACGACGGCTATCAGGCTAGGATGGGGGACTGGCTCACCCCTTCCGCCAAGTTCGAGCAGGGGGTGGCCGCTCTGGCACAGGATATCCTCGCCGCCGGCTGCGAGCCCGCGCTCTGGGTCGCCCCTTTCATCGCCGAGCCCGGCTCCCGGGTGTTCCAGCAGCACCCGGAGTGGTTCGTGAAAGGGGAAGACGGCCTGCCGCTCCCCTCCGAGCGGGTCACCTACGGCGGCTGGCGCTGCACCCCCTGGTACGTGCTGGACGGCACCCATCCCGAGGTGCAGGCCCACCTGGAGCAGCTGTTCCACACCCTGCGCGAGCAGTGGGGCATCCACTACTTCAAGCTGGACGCGAACTTCTGGGGCGCCATCCACGGCGGCCGCTTCCACGACCCTGACGCCACCCGGGTGGAGGCCTATCGCCGTGGCATGGCCGCCATCCTGCGCGGCGCCGGGGAGGGGGCCTTCCTGCTCGGTTGCAATGCGCCGCTGTGGCCCAGTCTCGGCCTGGTGCACGGCATGCGGGTGAGCGACGACGTGGAGCGCCAGGGCCCCCGTTTTCGCCAGATAGCGCGGGAAGCCTTCTGCCGCGCCTGGCAGAACGACCGGCTCTGGGCGCTGGATCCCGACTGTGTCTGCCTGCGGAATATCCCGGGCCAGCACGCCAGCCGCGCGGAGTACGACTTCCACTTGGCCGCCCTGGTGGCGAGCGGCGGCATGGTGCTCGCGGGAGACAGGCTGCAGGATCTGGACGACGCGCAGGGAGCGCACCTTGGCAAGCTGCTGGCCCTGTGCGAGGGGCGTGCCCCGGCGGCCCGCTTCGACGACATGGGCTTTGCGCGCGGGCGGGTGGCGCTGCCCGGGGGCGGCGAGCTGCTCTGCCTGTTCAACTGGGGTGAACAAGCCACACGGGTCGCGCTGCCGCCGGGGGGAGTGGATTTCTGGGATGATGCTCCCCAGGCAGAGGGGCTGGTACTGCAGGGGGGCCAGGGGCGAGTGATCCGCTACGGCTGATCCCGGTCAATGGCCGGGACAGGCATGAAAAAGGCTCCCAAGGGAGCCTTTTTGCCGGAAGGGGCGCTGATCCCTAGAAGTGCCACTCCACGCCGATGGCGTAGTTGGCGGAGCCATAGCCCGGGATCTCGTTGCTGGAGGCGAGCGCCTTGACGGTCAGGCGGTTGCTGAGGGGAATGCCGAGCCCCATGCCGATGGCGATCTCGTCGCTCTGATCCCCCATCATGTCCACCCGCAGGGTGCGATAGAGGGAGAGATCCTGGCTCATCTGGGCATAGATCTGCGACGACTTGTTGTAGAGCTGGCCGAATACCTCCATCTGGAAGCCGTTCTGCGGCGTGATGGCGAGAGGGATGCCGGCGAAGCGGTAGAGATCCGAGTGGTTGAAGTAGCTGTTGGTGATCTGGGGCGTGAAGTCGGTCTGCTGGTAGAGGGTATTGAAGTTGCGCTCGATCAGCCGATAGGTCTGCTCCGGCAGGCGCAGCAGGTAGTCCGGCACTTCGAAACGCACGCCGGCCAGGGCGGCCGAGGGCAGCAAGGCACAGGCGACGAGTGTCAAAGCAGGCAGAGCTGAACGCATAAGACGAGAGATCCCCAACGGTCGAGAGCACGGCATCCATGCCGGTAGCGCATCGTAATTATCAAACTATCAGGAGCTTGGGCCCCGTGCTCATTATGTCTCGCCCGCGGGGTCGGCACAGGGATTTAACTGTGAATCTGCTCACATCTCACAGATCTTCCAGATAGCGGTAGAGACTCTTTAGAATCGCAAAGTTCCGTTCGTTCCCCTGATTCTGTTCGGCCAGGGCTTCCAGGCGGGGCACATAGTCCGGCAGGCGGCGGCTGAAGTAGTCGCTGCAGTGCAGGCGCCAGCGCTTCTGCTCCGCCTCGCTGAGGGTGTGGGGCCAGTTGCGGGCGCGGTAGCGGAAAAGCATTTCCGGCAGCCGTGGATCCGTGAAGGCAAACTCCCGCTCCCCCAGCAGATCCGCCGGGGTGGCGCGCACCAGATCCATGGTGGATTTGTCGCCGTGGCCGAAGAAGCCGGCGTAGAGCTGGGTATCGGGATCCGCATCGCTCTGGCCTGCAAACTCCTGGTTGAACACCTCCACCAGTTTTTCCCGCACCTCGGGGTGGGCGCGCAGCAGATCCAGGCTCTTGCGGCACTGTTCCCGATCGATGCCCAGCTCGTCGGCGCGCTCCGCCGTCAGGGTGGCGGCCGGGGCCAGCACCGGGCACTTGTTGATGTGTACCAGTTTCACCGGAATGGCCGCCAGCTCCCCCAAGTCCTCTTTCCTGGTGTAGAGGCGTTCCCTGATCTCCTCGCTGGTGAGCTCGATGAGGGGGGTGGGGTCGCGGGTCAGATCCACCATGATCACCGCGTTCTGGTTGCTCGGGTGCCAGGCGAGCGGCGACACCCAGCTCGCGCACCCCTGCCAGGGGGAGAACATGCCGGAGACGTGCACCAGGGGCTTCATGGTCACCACGTCGATGAGGGCCTTCACCTTGTTCTTGTTGCGCAGCTCAAAGAGATAGCCGAACAGCTTGGGCTGGGCCTTCTTCACCAGTTTGGCCATCTCTATGGTGGCCAGCACGTCGGAGAGCGCATCGTGGGCGTTGGCGTGGGTCACGCCGTTGGCCACCGTCAGTTTTTCCAGTCGGAAGCTCGGCTTGCCCTCCTCGTCAAAGGCCCACTCTATCCCTTCGGGGCGCAGGGCGTAGCAGGCCCGCAGCATGTCGAGGATGTCCCAGCGGGAGTTGCCGTTCTGCCAGGCGTAGGCATAGGGGTCGTAGAAGTTGCGATACAGGGTGTAGCGGGTCACCTCGTCATCGAAGCGGATGCTGTTGTAGCCCAGCACGCAGGTGCCCGGGGTGGCGAACTCCCCGTGGATCTGGCGGATGAAGTCCGCCTCGCACAATCCGTCCTTCATCGCCTTTTGCGGCGTGATGCCGGTGATGAGGCAGGCTTCGGGGTCTGGCAGATAATCCGAGGGCGGCTTGCAATAGATGACCAGGGGCTCCCCGATGACGTTGAAATCGGCGTCGGTACGAATGCCCGCGAACTGCGCCGGCCTGTCTTTGGCCGGGCTGATGCCGAAGGTTTCGTAGTCATGAAAGAAAAATGTGGGCCCGCTGGCCGGGTGCGCTGTGTTGCTCATGTTGGTCGAGATGGGGTATCCGATGACGGCGGCGTCAGGCGCCGGGGTGGGGGTGCCAGGCACCACAATGGTCAGCATGGTAAACCATAGCGCAGGCGGAGCGAAGCACGGTGCGTCTGCCTGGCGCTTTAATGGGCAACGGGGAGGTTATCTGGCGATAGCCCCCAGGCTCTGTGCTACCCGATGAGCGATGGCTTGAACGGCCCTGGATCAGGGCAGGGGGAAGAGAGGGGTCAGGCTGCCCAGATCCAGCAGGGTGAAGTAGCCGCCCTCGTCGGGGTACCAGCCGCCGGTGTCGATGTAGTACACATTGCCAAGGCGTGCCGGGACGCTCACCGGGGTGTGGCCCACCACCAGGGCGACGAGATCCGCGACGCCGCTCTCGTCCAGCCGCTCGATGCGGCGCCTTGACCAGAGGCAGACGTTCTTGATGGCCCGAAGCCTCCCGCCGCTTACCCCGGCATCGAGTTGGTCCAGCAGGCCCTGCCAGGAGGAGAAGGGGCAATCGGCGTGGAGCAGCCCGACGGGCCCGGCCGGGGTTGCCACCTCGATGGCGATCGGCAGGGCACGATAGTGGATGGCGAACTGCGCCTGTTCGGCCGGGGTCAGGCGCTGAAACCAGGCGCCGCCGTTCTGGAGCCAGTTCTCCCGATCGCAGCTCTCGTAGCGGCAGACGTAGTCGTCGTGATTGCCGCAGACGGGGTGAAACCAGGGGCTTGCCAGCCAGTGGAGGACCTCGCCGCACTCGGGCCCGCGATCGGTCAGGTCCCCCACGGAGAAGAGGCGATCCCGGGCAGGATTGAATCCCACCTCCTGGAGCGCCAGCCGCAGCAGCGCGAAATGGCCGTGGATGTCGCCGACGGCGAAATCGCGCCCCTGCGGATTGGGCGCGAAGCGCCTGATGAGGGGCGAGGGTGTCATGGCTTGCCTCCTTGCCTGAGTCGGTGCGCAGTCACGCTGGGTGTGCTATGCCCGGGCATGACCCATACAGGTGCAGCATGGCACGCTTGGTCGCGACCTTGAAGAGGCAAATGCATCGCCCGTGGCGGCGCATCTCAGGGATAAAAAATGCCAGTCGATGTCGACTGGCATGGTGTGATGGCGGTCCGGCGTCGGGATCAGAGCAGATCTTCGAGCTGGTACTTCTTGAGCAGGGTGTTGAAGGTGCCGTCGGCCTTGACGCTCTCGATGGCGGCATCGAAGCGGGCCTTGAGCTTGTCATCGTGCTTGCGAAGGGCCACCGCCACCCCTTCCCCGAGGATCTTGTCCTGGGTGCCGTTGAACTGGGGACCGACGAAGGCGAACTGCTTGCCCATCTCCTTGTCGAGGAAGCCCACCTTCAACTGCACCATGTTGCCGAAGGTGTAGTCGGCGCGGCCGGACTGCAGATCCAGCATGGGGGACTGGGCGTTGACGTAGCGCTTGATCTTGGCCACCTCGCCATAGCGGGCGGTGACGAAGTTGTCCTGGGGCGTTCCCTCCTGCACGGCGATCACCTTGCCCTTGAAGTGGGCCGGATCGTCTGCAAAGTCGGCGGCCTTGTCGCTGCGCCCGACGAAGCGGTTCTGCATCATGTAGTAGACCTGGCTGAAGTCCACCTTCTGGCGCCGCTCGTCCGTGATGTTCATGGAGGACATGATGGCGTCGTACTTGCGCACCTGCAGTCCCGGCAGCAGGGCATCCCAGGGCTGGTTGATCACCTCGCACTCGGTCTTCATGGCCGCGCACAGGGCATAGGCCAGATCGACCTCGAAGCCGCCGAGCTTGCCGCTGCTGTCGACCATTTCGAACGGAGGGTAGGTGGCGTCGGTGGCGATCACCAGGGGTTTGGCGGCGGCCTGGCCGGCGGTGGCCAGGGCCATCAGCATCATCAGTGTGTTGAGTTTCATGGTCAGTCCCTTGAGTTGAGGCGTCATGCCGTGAGTCGTGAATGGTGTCAGCGTGCGGGGCCGACGGCTATCTTGCGATGGGTGAGGGCCGGCAACTGGCTGCGCACCGTGCGCTGGGCAGCCAGATCCAGGGTGGCGATGGCAAGGCCCTGACCCTCCTCTACCTGGGCCAGTATCCGGCCCCAGGGATCGATGATCATGCTGTGGCCGAAGGTGCGCCGCCCACCGGGGTGGTGCCCCCCCTGGGCGCTGGCGAACACGAAGGCCAGGTTCTCCACCGCCCGGGCCCGCAGCAGCAGCGCCCAGTGCGCGAGCCCAGTGGTGTGGGTGAAGGCCGCGGGCAGGGCGATGAAATCGGGGGCAGGATCGAGTCGAAACAGCTCCGGGAAGCGCAGGTCGTAGCAGATCCCGACGCGCAGCACGCCCCAGGGCAGGGGATGGCTCACCACCTCCCGGCCCGGGGTCATGGTCGCGGCCTCGTCATACTGCTCCTGCCCGGTGCAAAAGCCAAACAGGTGCAGCTTGTCGTAGCGGCTTGCGAGCTGCCCTTGCGGGTCGATGAGCAGGCTGCTGTTGTGCATCTTGCCGGGCTCGTCGCTTGCGAGCGGCAATGTGCCCGCCAGCAGCCAGATCCCGAGCTCCCGGGCCAGCCCCTGGGCCCAGGCCAGCAGGGGGTGATCGCCGACGGGGGCGGCCAGGACCACCCGCGCCCGCTCATTTTCCGGCATCAGGTAGAAGTATTCGGGCAGCAGGGCCAGCTCGGCCCCCTCGGCCGCCGCCTGGCGCAGCAGCGCCTCGGCCTGGGCCAGGTTGTGGTCAAGGTCATCCCCGGAGACCATCTGGAGGACGGCAACGCGCAGTGAATCCATGGTGCCCCCTAGACGCCGCACAGGCGCTCGGCGCCCGCCAGCAGGGTGTCGTCATCCTTGGAGAAGGAGAGGCGGATGACCCGCTGATCCGTGCCGTCGTGATAGAAGGCGGAGACCGGAATGGTGGCGACCCCGTGATCGCGGATCAGCCGCTGCACGAAGAGGCTGTCCGGCTCGTCGCTTACCCGCTCGTAGCTCGCCAGCATGAAGAAGCTGCCCGCCGAGGGGAGCAGGGTCAGGCGCGACTCTGCCAGGGCCGAGACCAGCAGGTCGCGTTTGCGCTGGTAGAAGGCGGCCAGCCCCTGGTAGTGGGCCGGTTGCTGCAACAGGTGGGCGAAGCCGTACTGCATGGGGGTGTCGGCGGCGAACATGGCGAACTGGTGCACCTTGCGGATCTCCTCCATCAGGGGACGGGGGGCCACGCAGTAGCCTACCCGCCAGCCGGTGACGTGGAAGGTCTTGCCGAAGGAGAAGACGGCGACGGAGCGCTCCACCAGCTCCGGATAGCGGATGACGCTCTGGTGCAGGGCGCCGTCGAACACCACGTGCTCGTACACCTCGTCCGAGAGGATCAGGATGTCGGTGCCGCGCACCAGGCGGGCGAGGCGCTCCTGATCCCCTGCCTGCCAGACGGTGCCGGTGGGGTTGTGGGGGGTGTTGAGCACTATCATGCGGGTGCGGGGGGTGATGCGGGCGGCCACCTCGTCCCAGGGAATGGCGAAATCCGGCGCCTTGAGGGCGATCACCACAGGGGTGGCCCCCTGCAACTGGATCATGGGGCGGTAGCTGTCAAACGCCGGCTCGAACATGATCACCTCGTCGCCGGGGTGAACCAGGGCGGTGATGGCGCAGAACAGGGCCTCGCTGGCGCTGGCGGTGATGGTGATCTCCTCGCCCGCGTCATAGTGATGGCCGTAGCTGGCTGCAATCTTGGCTACCAGTTGTTCGCGCAGGGCAGGCAGCCCCGTCATGGGGGCGTACTGGTTTTCACCGGCCAGCATGGCCTCGTGGGTCACCCGGATGAGCTCGGGATCGCAGGGGAAGCTCGGTGCCCCCTGGGAGAGGTTGATGCTGGGGTGGCGGGCGGCCAGATCCCCGATCACGGTGAAGATGGTGGTGCCCACCTGGGGCAGTTTGCTGGAAACCTGGGGGATGGACATGGCGCCGTCACCTGCGTGTGTGAAAGAGGTCCCTTTTTAGCCCCCCCAAGGCTTGCCGGACAACGGATTATTCGGCATGGTATGCATGAGTTTTTCTCAAGCATGGAGGCTTGTATGTTGTCCACCCAGCCGCGCACTCAGCTGCCCCTCTATGGCCTGCAGGTCTTCGAGTGTTCTGCCCGCCACCTGAGTTTCACCCTGGCCGCCGACGAGCTGTGCGTGAGCCAGGGGGCGGTGAGCAAGCAGATCGCCCAGCTGGAGGCACGCCTGGGCCACCTGCTGTTCGTGCGCGGTACCCGTTGCCTCACCTTGACCCCGGCCGCCGAGCGGCTGCTGCCCTTCGTTCGCGAAGGGCTGGCCCGCATGGGGGAGGGGCTCAGCGCCCTGCAGACCCTGCCCCACGAGCAGGCGATCAGCATCAAGGTGCCCTCCTGCGCCAGCCGCTGGTTGCTGCGGCGGTTGCAGGCGTTCGAGGGGGAGGCGGTGGAGGTGCGTGGCAGCCACAGCCATGGCATCGACTTCTCCCGGGAGCCCTTCGATCTCGCCATCGTCTACCAGCCCTGCCTGGGGCGCTATCCCCACAGCCAGCCCCTGTTCCGGGAACGGCTGACCCCGGTCTGCGCCCCCGCCTTTGCCGCCAAGCACCGTCTGTTCGAGCGCGATCTGAACGAGCTGCCCCTGCTGCCCCTGATCCATGCCAGCGCCGATCGGCGGGACTGGCGCAACTGGTTTGCCGCCTTCCTCGACATTCCCTGGCAGCCCCAGGGGGGGCAGCTGTTCGATACCCTGGACTTGGCGATGAACGCCGCGCTGCAGGGGTTCGGCCTCTCCCTCGGGGATCCCACAATCGTGGCCGAGGAGCTGGAGAGTGGCGCCCTGGTCGCCCCCTTTGCCCCCGTGCTGGAGACGGATCACGAATACACCCTGCTCGCCCGGCCCGACAGCCAGCGCCACGGGGTGCAGCGAGTCTGTCACTGGCTGCTGGAGGGGGATGGTCATCCCTGAGGGGGCGTGAAATGAAACAGCCCCGCGGGCGGGGCTGTTGTCATTGTGATGGCCGCTGGCCGATTAAGGGGTCACTGGCAGATCTTGTAGTAGACCTCGTTCCAGCGCAGTTGCTCCTTGAGCGCGGGGATGCGGGTGTACTCGTCGATGACCACAAACTCGATACCCATGATGTCGGCGAAGGTGCGCAGCTGCTCGATGTCCACCGCCTGGGTGAACACCGAGTGGTGGGCGGCGCCCGCCAGGATCCAGGCCTCGGCACTGGTCTGCAGGTCCGGCAGGGGTTTCCACAGGGCGCTGGCCACCGGGAGTTTCGGCATGGCCTCTGGCAGGTCCACCACTTCCAGCTGATTGACCACCAGGCGGAAACGGTTGCCGAGATCGATGAGGCTGGCGTTGACCGCCTTGCCCGCCGGGGCGGCGAACAGCAGGCGGGCCGGATCGGCCTTCTTGCCTATGCCTAAGTGCTGGGCGTCCAGCACGGGTTTGCCTGCGGCGATGGAGGGGCAGACTTCCAGCATGTGGGCCCCCAGCACCAGGTTGTTGCCCGCCTCCAGATGGTAGGTGTAGTCCTCCATGAAGGAGGCGCCCCCCGGCAGGCCTGCGCCCATCACTTTCAGGGTGCGCAGCAGGGCCGCGGTCTTCCAGTCCCCTTCCGCCCCGAAGCCGAAGCCTTGCTGCATCAGGCGCTGGCAGGCGAGGCCCGGCAGCTGGTGCAGGCCATACAGATCCTCGAAGGTGGTGGTAAAGGCGCCAAAACCACCGTCGGTGAGGAACTTCTTCATCCCCAGCTCCTGGCGCGCCGCCTCATACAGGGAGGCACGAAGCTCCCCGCCAGCCTGCACCGCCTCGGTCAGGGTATAGGTTTCTTCGTATTCGGCCAGCAGCGCCTCGATGTCGCTTGCGGGCACGGCGTCGATCACCTTGACTAGGTCGCCGACCGGGTGGTAGTTCACCTGATAGCCGAACTGGATCTGGGCCTCAATCTTGTCGCCCTCGGTGACCGCCACGTTGCGCATGTTGTCGCCGAAGCGGGCGATCTTGAGGTTACGGCTGTCGTGGATGGCGGCGGCGACCCGCATCCAGTTGCCTATCTTCTGTCTGGCCTCCTCATCCTGCCAGTGGCCGACCACTACGGTGCGCGGCAGCCGCAGCCGGGCCCCCATGAAGCCGAACTCGCGCCCGCCGTGGGCGGTCTGGTTCAGGTTCATGAAGTCCATGTCGATCTCGCTCCACGGCAGATCCCGGTTGAACTGGGTGTGGAACTGCAACAGGGGTTTTTGCAACTGGCTGAGGGCCGGGATCCACATCTTGGCGGGGGAGAAGGTGTGCATCCACACCATGAGCCCGGCGCAGCGCTCGTCGTGGTTGGCATCCCGGGCCACCGCGCTGATTTCATCCAGGGTGGTACCGGTGGGTTTGAGCACTATCTTGAGGGGCAGGTTCGCCCCCTCGTTGAGCTGGCTGGCGATGGTGTGGGCGTGATCAGCCACCTGCTTCAATGTGGCGGCGCCATACAGGTGCTGGCTGCCGACCAGGAACCACACTTCCAGCTGTTTCATCAATTCCATGAGTTTGTCCTCTTTTAGGCTTTTGTTTGGCCGTAATAGGCGTGTTTGCCATGCTTGCGCTGGTAGTGCTTCTCCAGCAGGTAGTCGGGCAGGGGGCGGGCTGCGGGGTTGATCTGGCCGGTGAGCCAGGCCATGCGGGCCACCTCTTCCAGCACCACCGCGTTGTGTACCGCGTCCTCGGCGCTCTTGCCCCAGCTGAAGGGGCCGTGGTTGGCCACCAGCATCCCCGGCATGGTGAGGATGGGGGTCTGTTTGAGGGTCTCGACAATGAGATGACCGGTCAGCCCCTCGTAGTCCTCCTCGACCTCTCCCGGGGTGAGCAGGCGGGAGCAGGGGATCTCGCCGTGAAAGTAGTCGGCCTGGGTGGTGCCGAAAATGGGGATGGGGCGCCCCGCCTGGGCCCAGGCGGTGGCATGGGTGGAGTGGGTGTGCACCACGCCGCCAAGCTCCGGATAGGCGCGATAGAGCACCAGGTGGGTGGCGGTGTCGGAGGAGGGGCGAAGGTCCCCCTCCACCTGCTTGCCCGCCAGATCCAGCACCACCATGTCCTCGACCCGCATCCGCTCATAACTGACGCCGCTCGGTTTTATCACCACCAGGCCTTGTTCCCGGTCGATGCCGCTCACGTTGCCCCAGGTGAAGGTCACCAGGCCGTGGCGCGGCAGATCCAGGTTGGCGGCGAGCACCTGCTCCTTGAGCATCTTGAGGTTCATGCCTGTCCCCCCCGGTTGTAGAGCGGCTCGGCGGCGGCGCCCCAGGCGAGATAGCGCTGGTAGAGGCGCTCGTACTCGGCGACCCGCTCGGGCTGCGGTTGGTGGGTGCGCTCCACGGCGCTCGCCATGTGGCGCTGGGCCTTGGCCACATCGGGATGGATCCCGGCCGCCACGGCGGCGAAGATGGCCGCCCCCAGGGCGCAGCACTGATCCGAGGCCACCACCTGGATGGGTCGGTTCATGACGTCGGCGCAGGTCTGCATCACGGAGGCGGACTTGCGGGCGATGCCGCCGAGCGCGATCACCTGCTCCACCGGCACCTGCTGACTGGTCATGCACTCCATGATGCTGCGGGCGCCGAAGGCGGTGGAGGCCACCAGGGCGCCGAACAAGTCGGGGGCATCGGTGCCGAGGTTGATCCCGGTGAGGGTGCCCTGCAGGCGCTGGTTGGCATAAGGGGTGCGGCGGCCGTTGAACCAGTCGAGCACCACCGGGAGGTGCGCCAGGTCGCGCTGCTGCTCCCAGGCGGCGGCGAGGCTGGGCAGCAGCTCCCGCTTGTGGGCCTCGATGGCGGTGCGAAGCTCCGGATACTGGGCGGCAAGGCTGTCAAGGGGCCAGCCGAGCTGGCGCTGATACCAGGCATAGATGTCACCGAACGCCGATTGTCCCGCCTCCAGCCCCACCCTGCCCGGCACCACGCTGCCATCCACCTGGCCGCAGATCCCGGCAATGGCCCGATCGCCTATGGTGGCCTCGTCGGCGATCAGGATGTCGCAGGTGGAGGTGCCTATCACCTTGACCAGGGCATTGTTGCCGGCCCCGGCCCCCACCGCCCCCATGTGGCAGTCAAAGGCGCCGCCGGCGATCACCACCTCGCAGGAGAGGTGCAACCGCTCCGCCCACTCGGGCGTCAGGGTGCCGACCGGCAGATCGGCGGTCCAGCTGTCGGTAAAGAGGGGGAAGTCGAGATCCTCCGTCAACAGGGGATCCAGGGCGTTGAGGAAGTCGGCGGGGGGCAGGCCGCCCCAGCTCGGGTGCCAGAGGGACTTGTGGCCGGCGGCGCAGCGACCGCGCTTGAGGGTGGCCGGAGCCTGGGTGCCGCTCAGGATGGCGGGCACCCAGTCGCACAGTTCGACCCAGTTGCAGGCGGCGGCGCGCACGGCGGCATCGGCGCGGGAGACGTGCAGGATCTTGGCCCAGAACCACTCGGAGGAGTAGATGCCGCCGATGTAGCGGCTGTAGTCGGGGAACTGGCCGCCGTGGCACAGGGCGGTGATGGCCTCCGCCTCCTCGATGGCGGTGTGATCCTTCCACAGCACGAACATGGCGTTGGGGTTGTCGGCAAACTCCGGACGCAGGGCCAGCACGCGCCCCTCTCTGTCGATGGGGGCGGGGGTGGAGCCTGTGCTGTCCACCCCGATGCCGCGCACGGCGGTGCGCTGACTCGGCGTGAGCTGGCTCACCACCGCCACCACCGCCTGCTCCATGGACTCCAGATAGTCGAGGGGGTGGTGGCGGAACTGGTTGTTGACCGGCTGGCAGTAGTGGCCTGCCTGCCAGCGGGGGTAATAGACGACCTGGGTCGCCAGCTCGGCGCCGTCCTGGCAGCGCACGGCGAGTGCCCTGACCGAGTCGCTGCCGAAATCGAGTCCGATGGTGATCTGCTCGGACCTGGGGTGCTCAGACATAAGTGCTCCTGACCATCAATGAGGGGTGACTGGGGGGAACCATAGGAGATGGGCAGGAGGGGCGGTTAGCCATTGGCTGCTGGAAATATGGATTTTAACGCTGTCAGTGCGACAGGGTGACGGCCATCCAGAATTGGATATGTGACAATTTTGCTAATTATATAGACGAAATGGCTGCAATTTCATGGCGTGATCCTGCTCTCCATTTTTCCATGTGAAAACGATTACAACTTGTCTCGCTCAACTAGCAACAACAATAACGTCCTGTTTAAGCATGTTTTTATATGGCTGTGACTTGATGGACTCAAGGAGCAGCACTGCGTGGATACATGGATTGATAGAACCGTTGGAGACATTCGCATGAACAAAATCGTTAAAGGCATGATCGCAATGGGGTTCGCCCTTGGTATGGCAAATTCTGCTTTCTCGGCCGAGGCACTGAAGCTGGGCTATCTGGTCAAGCAGCCGGAGGAGCCCTGGTTCCAGACCGAGTGGAGCTTCGCCGACAAGGCGGGTAAGGATCTGGGCTTCGAGGTGATCAAGATAGCCGTCCCCGATGGCGAGAAGACCCTCAATGCCATCGACAGCCTGGCAGCGAATGGCGCCAAGGGCTTCGTCATCTGCACCCCTGACCCCAAGCTCGGGGCCGCCATCATGGCCAAGGCCAACAGCATGGATCTGAAAGTCATCACGGTGGATGACCAGTTCGTCAACGCCAAGGGCCAGCCCATGGAGCAGGTGCCCCTGGTGATGATGGCCGCCACCAAGATTGGCGAGCGTCAGGGGCAGGAGCTCTACAAGGAGATGCAAAAACGTCAGTGGGACCTGAAGAGCACCGCCGTACTCGCCATCACCGCCGACGAGCTCGACACCGCCCGTCGCCGGGTCGAAGGCTCCTTGAACGCCCTCAAGGCCGCCGGCTTCCCCGAGGCGCAGATCTACCGCTCGCCGACCAAGGCCAACGACATTCCGGGGGCGCTGGATGCCGCCAACTCCATGCTGGTGCAGCACCCCGAGGTGAAGAACTGGCTCATCGTCGGCATGAATGACAATACCGTGCTCGGCGGCGTGCGCGCCACCGAAGGGCAGGGCTTCAAGGCCGAGAACGTCATCGGCATCGGCATCAACGGGGTGGATGCGGTGAACGAGCTCTCCAAGTCCAGCGCCACCGGCTTCCTCGGCTCCCTGCTGCCAAGCCCGGACGTGCACGGTTACAAGAGCGTCCAGATGCTCCATGACTGGGTGGTCAACGGCGCCGAACCGGCCAAGTTCACCGAGGTGACCGACGTGGTGCTCATCACCCGCGACAACTTCAAGGTCGAGCTGCAGAAGAAAGGGCTCTAATCCCCCCTGATACCCATGCCGGCATGGCGCCCTGCGCCGTGCCGGCTGGCTGGAGTCATGTCATGAATCACGTTCCTTATCTGGAGTTCTGCGGCATCAGCAAGGAGTTTCCCGGCGTCAAGGCGCTGCAGAATGTCTCCTTCTCCTGCCAGCGGGGCACGGTGCACGCCCTGATGGGGGAGAACGGCGCCGGCAAGTCCACCCTGCTCAAGATCCTGAGCGGTTTTCAGTCGCCCACCACAGGGGTGGTGAAGCTGGCCGGCCAGGAGAGGGTATTCCAAAACACGGTCGACGCCCTGGAGAGCGGGATCGCCATCATCTATCAGGAGCTACACCTGGTGCCCGAGATGACGGTGGCCGAGAACATCTACCTCGGCCAGCTGCCGACCCGACGCGGGGTCATCGATCGGGAGAAGCTCTATCAGGATGCGGCCAGGCAGCTGGTGCGCCTCGGGATGGATGTCTCCCCCGAGACGCCGCTCAAGTACCTGTCCCTCGGGCAGTGGCAGATGGTGGAGATCGCCAAGGCCCTGACCCGGGATGCCAGCGTCATCGCCTTCGACGAGCCGACCAGCAGCCTGTCGTCGCGCGAGATTGAGCAGCTGTTTCGGGTCATCCGTCAGCTCCGTGACGAGGGCAAGGTCATTCTCTACGTCTCCCACCGCATGGACGAGATCTTCGCCCTGTGCGACGCCATCACGGTATTCAAGGACGGCCAGTTCGTGCGCACCTTCGCCTCCATGGCCGAGGTGGACCGGGATCTGCTGGTCAAGACCATGGTGGGGCGCGAGCTGACCGACATCTATGGCTACAGCCCAAGGCCGCTCGGCGAGGCGGGCCTCAAGGTAGATAACCTGATGGGGCCTGGGCTCAAGGCGCCGGTATCCTTCGAGGTCAAACGCGGGGAGATCCTCGGCATCTTCGGGCTAGTGGGGGCTGGGCGCAGCGAGCTGATGAAGCTTATCTTCGGCGCCGACAAGATGCACAGCGGCGAGATAGCGGTATTCGGCAAGCCGGTGGTCATCCGCAATCCCATCGACGCTATTCGCAGCGGCATCATGCTCTGCACCGAAGATCGCAAGGCGCTTGGCATCATCCCCATTCACTCGGTGCAGGAGAACATCAACATCAGCGCCCGCCGTCACCACGCGTGGGGGGGCTTCTGGATCAACCAGCAGTGGGAGGACGAGAACGCGAGGCTGCGGATCCGCGACATGCGGGTCAAGACCCCGTCTCCCCAGCAGGCCATCATGAACCTCTCCGGCGGCAACCAGCAGAAGGCCATTCTGGGGCGATGGCTCTCCGAGGACATGAAGGTCATCTTGCTCGACGAGCCGACCCGCGGCATCGACGTCGGGGCAAAGAACGAGATTTACAACGTGATTTACGATCTGGCCAAGGTGGGCATCGCCGTGGTGGTGGTCTCCAGCGAGCTGCCGGAAGTGCTGGGCATCGTGGATCGGATCATGGTCATGCGGGAGGGGGAGATCGCCGGCGAGCTTTCCCACGATGAGGCCAACGAGGTCAAGGCGCTCAATCTGGCCATGCCGGCCCGTTGATCTGCTGACCGCAACGAGATAGCACCCGGAATTTTCAGGAGAAATACCATGACAACTACTACCTCAGTCGGCCAGGCCGCCAGCACCGCGGCGGCGACCGGCTCCCGCCTGCAACTGGCCCGCGTCTGGGATCAATACGGCATGCTGGTGATCTTCGCCATCCTGTTCCTGCTGGCCTGCGTGCTGGTACCCAACTTCGCCAGCCTGATCAACATGCGCGGGCTCGGGCTCGCCGTCTCCATGTCGGGCATGGTGGCCTGCGGCATGCTGTTCTGCCTCGCCTCCGGCGAGTTCGACATGTCGGTGGGCTCCGTGGTGGCCTGCTCCGGCGTCGCCTGTGCGGTGGGCATCAACGCCACCGAGAGCATCACGGTGGGCATCCTGGCCGGCATGTCGGTGGGGGTGCTGTTTGGCCTCATCAACGGCATAGTCGTGGCAAAATTCAAGATCAACGCCCTCATCACCACCCTCGCCACCATGCAGATGGCGCGCGGGGTGGGCTACATCATCTCCGACGGCAAGGCGGTGGGCATCGTCGAGGAGCGTTTCTTCGAGCTCGGCAACTCCGCCCTGCTCGGCATCCCGACCCCGGTCTGGCTCACCGCCATCTGCTTCGTGCTGTTCGGCCTGCTGCTCAACAAGACCACCTTCGGCCGCAACACCCTGGCCATGGGGGGCAACGAGGAGGCGGCGCGCCTGGCCGGGGTCAACGTGGTGCGCACCAAGATCATCATCTTCACCATGACAGGGCTGATTGCCTCCATCGCCGGCATCATACTCGCCTCGCGCATGACCTCGGGCCAGCCGATGACCTCCATCGGCTTCGAGCTGGTGGTGATCTCCGCCTGCGTGTTGGGAGGGGTCTCCATGAAGGGGGGGATCGGCAAGATCTCCTACATCATCGCCGGGGTGCTGATTTTGGGGCTGATGGAAAACGCCATGAACCTGCTCAACATCTCCCCGTTTGCCCAGTACGTGGTGCGTGGCCTCATCCTGCTCGCCGCCGTCTTGTTCGACCGCTACAAGCAGGTGCGCAAGGCCCGTCTCTGAGTGGTTTTTCTCCTCCTCACTAGGCCGGCCCCGCGCCGGCCCGGTGTTTTCCCCGGCAAGCTGTGAGCCAGTTCAACAATTTCACAACAGGCAGCTTGCAAGCATAGGGTGTTCCAACGCCGGATCTCTACAATGGCCCATGTCGACTTTTTTACCGAAACCCTGTTTTCCGCCATGTCCTCGATGCAAAAAGAGAAGCCGAAACAACTGAACCCCCTGCTGCCGGGCTACGCCTTCGACGTCTTCCTGGTCTCGGGCATGACCCCCATCGAGCAGGGCAGCGCGCTCGATTTCATCATCGACCGCCCCCACGGCATGAAGGGATTCATCGTCAATCTGACCATCAGGGGCAAGGGGCAGATCTTCCAGGGGGACCAGGCCTTCACCGTGGAGCCCGGCGACCTGCTGCTGTTTCCGCCCGCCGCCGTGCACTACTACGGACGGGCGCCGGATGCCCGGGAGTGGTATCACCGCTGGGTCTATTTCCGGCCGCGGGCCTACTGGGCAGATTGGCTCAAGTGGCCCCAGGTGACGGAGCGGGTGGGGCGACTGCAACTGGCGGACAGCCAGCTGCTCGCCGAGTTTGATGCCCTCTTCCTCGACATCGAGGAGACCCACCAGCAGCTGAGGCCCATGTCGGAGCAGCTCGCCATGAACCTCTTGGAGCGGCTGCTGATCCGCTGCTACGAGGCCTCCTCCCAGGATGCCTATCCCGCCATCGACCACAGGGTCCACCAGGCGTGTCAGATCCTGAGCGAGTCGCTGTCGGCCGAGATCTCGGTGGAGGCGCTGGCGGAGCAGGTATTCTTGTCCCCCTCCCGCCTCGCGCACCTGTTTCGCGAGCAGGTGGGGGTGAGCATAGTGCGCTGGCGCGAGGATCAGCGCATCATGCGGGCCAAGCTGCTGCTGCAGACCACGCCGCTGTCGGTGGCCACCATAGGCCAGCAGGTGGGCTATGACGATCAGCTCTACTTCTCGCGGGTGTTCCGAAAGCGGGTGGGGGTCAGCCCCACCGAATACCGCAAGTGCGCCACCCCGCTGTGAGCATGACCCAGAGACGACAAAGCCCTCGTGACGAGGGCTTTTGTTATCCATGAGGGGCGGATGCGCTATCAGCCCTGGCGAGCCTTGAACCTGGGGTTGCTCTTGCAGATGACGAACAGCCTGCCGCGCCGGCGCACGATCTGGCAGTCCGGATGACGTGACTTGGCGGATTTCAGGGAGGCGAGAACCTTCATTTTTGATCTGTTCCTTTGCTGAAGAAGTGACCGAATCGCTGACCGAAACGGGCGACCTGCCCTTCCTTGCCGACCTGCTTCTGCTTGCCGGTGTAGAAGGGGTGGGAGGCGCTGGAGACATCCAGCGTCACATAGGGGTAGGTGTTGCCATCTTCCCACTCCTTGGTGCGATCGGTGGCCAGCGTGGAGCCGATCAGAAAGCAGGTGTTGCTGGCGAGATCGTGGAACAGAACCTTGCGGTATTCAGGGTGGATGTTGGGGCGCATGATTGTCTCTTTTGTTATGTTATATCATGTCCAAAATAATGCTATGGATGAGAATCAATATCAACTGTTTTTTTTCCATGATGAAGGGGATGCGAGGAAATGCGGGGCATACCGGCAGCACAACGTTCGCGGGGCCTGATGCGCTATGGTGACCGAAGTGAGGGAGCCGTCTTTACTTTTTAAAGTTACTGTATAAAAATACAGTTATTCATCATGGAGACGTACCCTATGCGCCTGGAAATCATCATCGACAGAAAACACCAGATCCCCACCTCGACCATGGAGGCTCTGCGTCAGGAGCTGCTCAAGCAACTGGGCGAGCGGTTCCCCGATCTGCATGTGCGGGTCGCGCCGGGCAGCGCCATGGCCCTGACGGTCAGTCGCGCCAGCAAGGAGGAGAAGGAGCTGGCCGAGGCCATGGTGCAGGAGGTGTGGGAGAACGCCGACAGCTGGATGCCGGAAGAAGAGGCCGTGGAGGCCTGACAAGGCGCCGGCAAACTGCCCGGGCACAAGTGTCAGCCGGGTCGAGATCTACCCACCGCTCGCATCGCTTCGAAAAAAACGCAGCCAATGGCTGCGTTTTGCATTGATGGGTGAACCAGCAGGAGAAGTAGAGGGAAAGGCAGGCTCCAAGCGGACCGTCAAAGCCCCGCCCAGAGCTTGAGGCTGCCGCTCTGTACCCGCTGGTTGGCCCCTGCGATGTCGCCATTGGCGCGAAGCGCCTTGAGGGCAATGGGCAGGGCTGCGCGGACTTCCTCGGCCGTCATGCCGGCATGAAGGGCGGGGTGATAGGCGAGCTTGAGCAGCAGGTAATCGAGCCCGGTGGGAAAGCTGTCGACGCTGTTGTCGTTGAAGATGGAGGGAAACACCTTGTCCGAGTCGTTCGGCAGCCCCATCACCTGGGTCAGCTCTTCCACCACGCAGTCGAGAAAGCGGCCCTTGGCCCGGCTGTAATCCACCGGGATGATGATGGTGGCTCGGACGATCTCGTAGCTGTCGTTGGTGGCGAAGTTGGCCAGGCAGATCCCCTCCTTGAGGGCGATGCGCACCGACTCGTCCTGGCGCATGGTGCGCACGGCCCAGCTCGCCATCTGCTGGTGCCGGGTCATGACGAGGGTGAGATTGGGGTTGCTGCTGACGATCTCGATGGGATGGCCGGTGATCCTGGCAAGGTGCTGGCTCTGCACCCTGACCACCTCGGCCTGCAGCGGCTTGTCGCCGAACTCGTTGATGAGCTTGAGGCGGATGGGGGCTTGCCAGCGGGAGAAGCGTATCTGGGCCTCATGACCATATTCCCGCTTCATGGCGACTTCCATAAAGCTCTGGAGCAGGTAGTCATCGCGCTGCCAGCGCTCCGCCGCGAAGAGTGGCAGGGAGAGGAGCCAGAGCACCAGCCCCCGGGCGAGCCAGGCCCCATGGCGAGCGGGCTGGTGATGGCATGGCCAAGGGCGCATCTTGCCTCCTTGCAAGCTGGGATCAGCGGCTGGCGCGTTCGATGTCACGCCAGGTGAGCCAGAGCCTGAGATCGAACTCCAGTTGATGATAGTCCGGTTCCATGTGCTGGCAGAGCTGATAGAAAGCCTTGTTGTGATCCTTCTCCCTCAGGTGGGCCAGCTCGTGCACCACTATCATCTTGAGGAAGGCGGGATGGGCCTCCTTGAACAGGGCGGCGATGCGGATCTCGTTCTTGGCCTTGAGCTTGTTGCCCTGTACCCGGCTGACATAGGTGTGCAGGCCGAGGGCATCCTTGATCACGTTGATCTTGCCGTCGAAGATCACCTTGGAGAGCGGTGCCGAGCTCTTGAGATAGCGGTTCTTCAGCTCCATGGTGTAGGCCAGGAGCGCCTTGTCGCTCTGGACGAGGTGGGTCTCCGGATAGCGTTTGGCCAGCATATCGCCGAGCTTGCCCGCCGCGATCAGCTGCTGAACCTGGGCCTTGAGCGGGTCCGGGTAGCCCCCTAGATAGGTCAGTTCCGCCATGATTCCTCCCTCTGCCACGAAAAAGAGCGCCATTGTAATCGCGGTGCCGGGCCTTGGATACCCGGCGTGATGGCGAGCATCCCCTCGTCTGGCACGAGCTGCGCCTTCATCCAATGATAAGGGCCGTCATGATGACGGCCCTTATCTGATATTTATCGGTGCAGGGTGTCTGTTCAGCGCCTGCGATAGAGGCCTGGATCCACCTCTTCATACCGGCCCACCAGATACTGGTAGAAGGCGAGATGGGAAGGGGAGCTCGGCTCTTTGAGCTCTTGTGCCACCCGCTCCGGCTTGGCGATGATGAACTTGGGCGACTGGCGCTGGATGTCGGCCAGCACCCGTTCGCGCACGTCATAGGGCGGGTTGACGTTGGCAAAGAACAGATAGGCGGAGGCCGGCTGGCGATCGGTCCAGAGGTAATATTGCGGCTGGATGCCGTCCACCCAGATCTTGTCGGTTGGTCCGGTTTCGGCCTTGATGCGGTCGACCCGCACCTGGGCCGGCGGATTGAACGGCCTGCCCTTGAGGTTGCCCTCCCAGGCGTTGTTGACCAGCAGCGCCAGCATGGCGAGCGAGGCGAGCCAGGGGGTGGTGCTGCGCACGTCCCAGGCGCGCCAGAGCGGCACCAGGATCAGCACCGGCAGGGCCCACAGCAGGCTGTTGCCGAGCACCTCGCGCACCCGCGGGAGCGACCACTCCTTGGTGCTCCAGCCGTAGCCGAGCTGCTGGGCCAAGAGCCAGCTGGCGGTCAGCACCACCAGGGAGATGCAGAGCAGGCCCAGGGCATCGGAGTGCTGTTCGCTGCGATCCAGCAGGCAGGCCAGCGGCAACAGGCCAAGCTGCAGATAGAGCACGTCGTAGTGGTCGAACACATGGCCGGAGACCGAGTTGGCGACCAGGGTGAACAGCACGCCGAACAGGGTGGCGCACAGGACGGGCAGATACCACTCCTGGCGCCGGCTCATCATCAGCAGAATGAAGGCCGGCAGCAGCATGACGAGGCCGGTGCGCAGCAGGCCGACGGCTCCCACCTCCGGCGAGAAGCCGTTGCCGTAGCTGCCCTCGAAGAAGATGCCGAAGGCGTAGTACTGGAATTCGGCCAAGAGGCCATGGTGCTGGAAGTAGGCGAGCAACGGGCCGCCGATCACTGCCAGTCCCAGCAGGCTGGAGAAGAGCAGGGCGAAGGCGCAGCGCCACTGCTCGCGCAGGCACCAGTGGCAGAACAGCACCAGATACCAGGCGCCCCAGAAGGCGCCGTTGTTGGTGCGCATCCAGGCCACGACGGCGAAGGTGAGCGCGGCCACCAGGGCCGGTCCCCAGCTGAATCGCTTGTCCAGCAGCAGGGTGATGAAGGCCCACTGGGCGATGAGGGCCAGATGGAACGTCCAGTCCTCGGTCATGTTGCCGTAGTAGTAGCGGGTGCCGTAGAGCGCCAGCAGCGCCAGCATGCTGCCAAGGCGCGCGCGCAGGGAGAGGCCGAGCTGGGCGAAGGCCTGCCAGCTCGCGAGCAGCCCCAGCCAGCAGAGTGCCCACTCCAGCAGCCAGATCCCGAAGAAGCCGCCCAGGGAGTAGCCGAGGGCATCGAGGGCGAAGATCATGGGGCCCTTGATGTCGATCATGTCCCGATAGAGCACGCCCCCCTCGCTCCACATCTTGCCCATGACCGCAAACAGGGAGGCATCGAAGCCCGGCGCCATGACGTGAAACAGCGGATTGCGCAGGCAGAACAGCAGCGCCATCAGGGCGGTGAGCAGGACAACCAGCGGCCGGATCCCGGGATTGTGGCGTTGCGGGGTAAAGTGGATGGCGTGATTCATGGGTGACCTGTTCCTGCGGGAAAGACTGAAAAAGCGGGCTTATCTTGCCGAGCCGGGCGGCACGATGCAATGGAAGAAGAGTAGGCGCCTGAAATAATTCGCAAAAGTAACGTTTTCAGTGCCGTCACGCACAAGAAAGGCGGGGCTTGCCCTGGCCTTGCCGAGCCGCATGAGGCAGGAAAGCGCTGGCGCCCGGCACATTCGCCAGGCGCCGCCCGTGGTCTGGTTGCCGACGGACGGTGACAGGGGGCCGGGCCCGAGGCCCGGCCCCGGTTCAGTGGCCCTGGTATTCCACCAGCGCCGGGAGGGGGGCGAGCTCGGGCAGGTGACGGGCCCAGCGGATGAAGGCATCCGCCAATGTGATGCCGAGCTCCTGATTGTGCTGGGTCAGGGTGCGGGCCAGCGCCGTGTAACCCTCCTTGCCGGAGGCGGTGTAGGCGCTGGAGACCCCCCGATAGATGGCATCGGGCTCGACCGCCTGCCACTGGCCAGGACTCGCCTCCCATTCGAGGCGGGTGATCCGGCTCCCTTTCGGCCTGTCGGCCCGATAGCAGAAGCGCACCCCGGCGGTGTAGGGGAAGCTGCCGCTGCCGTTGCCGACCACGCCGTTGTTGGTGGCGTTGTCGATGGCCCCCTCCAGCGCCTCGGCGAGCTCATGGCCGTGCACCCGGTAGAGGGTGAGGGGGATGGCAAACGGCAGCAGGCGACCGGCGATGTCCGCCTCGCTCAGGGGGCCGGGTTCGAGGGAACAGCGCACGCCGCCGGCGTTGTGCAGGGCGAAGTCCACCTGCCCCACCTGCTCGCGGGCGGCGGTCAGCATGGCCTGCGCCACCAGGGGGGCCACCTGGCTGCCGGCGGGCAGGGTCGTATCGGGCAGGCGCTGATGGTGCAGGGGCCCGTCGAGCCGGGTCACCACGCGCTGGGTCATGGTCTCGAGCTCGGGGCGATAGCGCCTGGCCAGATGCTGCTCTATCTCGGGGGCCGGTTCACAGAAGTGCAGCCCTGCGGGGGGCTTGGAGTCGAACGGCCAGGGTTGCCAGGGCAGCCACTCCAGCCGGCCGCGGCTTCGCCGCACACGGCCGTGCTCGTCAAACGCCAGCTCGCACACCCCGAGGCAGAGGGCGCTGTGGGCGGCGTGCAGGATGGCGACGTCGTTGACCATCAAGGGGTATTCCCCCTCGCTCTCGAGCCCGAGGGGGGCCAGATCCCCCAACAGGCTGTGGGTGTGGCCACCGACGATGAGGCTGAGGGCCGGGAAGCGCTCGGCCAGCCGCCTGTCCTGCTCAAGCCCCAGGTGGCTCAGCAAGATGATGTGCTGGATCCCCTCGGCCCTGATCTCGCCGAGGGCGGCGTCCAGGGTATCCTCGATACCGTGGAAGCGGGTGTGGGGATCCGGATTCGCGATGGCCGCCATCTGCGGCAGCGTGATGCCGAGCAGGGCGAAGGGAACGCCGTCGATGACGCGCCTGTGCCAGGGGCGGCTGGCGTCATGGAGCCTCGGCAGCCCCTGCAGCCGCAGGGGCGCATCGGCGGGCTCCTGGCGACTGTCGAGGTTGGCCGCCAGCACAGGGAAGTCGAGCTGGCGCAGGAACTCCACCAGGGGACCGTTGCCGAGATCGAACTCGTGGTTGCCGATCACCATGGCATCCGGTCGCAGCAAGGCGAGCAGGTCGGCGTTGGCCCGCCCCTTGAAGCGGTTGAAATAGAGGGAGCCCTGGAAGGTGTCGCCGCCGTGCAGGAAGAGGCAAGTCTGACCGGCCGCCTCGGCCTGTTGGCGCAGGGTGGTGAGCCTGCTCAGGATGCGGGCGTAGCCGCCGCACTGGGTGCGCCACTCGGACTCGCCGACGGGGGAGAAGCGCATGGGGGCGCCGTCGAAGTGGGAGTGGCAGTCGCTGAAGTGGGCAAGTTGAACCGTAATACTCATTTCGGTCCTCCCTAGAGAAAAAGAGCACCGAGTCTACTGCATGGGGCGGGGGGGATGCCAGCCCGGCGGGCGCCGGGCTGGCGACCAGTCAGGCAGGTACCATGATCTGGGTGGCGAGGATCACCACCAGCAGGCCGACCGCGACCGGCAACGAGGTGCGCTTGACCACCTCGAACGGCGACAGGTTGCCCATGCCCGCACAGGCGACCACCACCCCGGAGACCGGCGAGATGGTACGGCCCAGGTTCGAGGCCTGCAGCATGGGGATCACCAGGTAGGCGGGGTTGACCCCGAGGCTGGTGGCGAGATGGGGAATGAGCTCCACGAAGGCGTAGAAGGGGGCATTGCCCGAGCCCGTGGTGAAGGCGGCCAGGGTGGTGATGACCACCAGCATCAGCATGATGACGATGCCGCCGGTGCCAAAGCTCTGGGCCAGATCCAGCAGGTTGGCGATGAAGCCGAGCCCCATCAGCCCCTGGGCGAAGACCCCGGCTCCCACCAGCAGCATCACCACGCCGGCGAAGGCGTCGGCCATGCTGCGCCAGCACACCTGCAGCCCGTCCAGCAGCTCGCGGCCGTTGCGCTTGCGCGCCAGCTCCAGCAGGGCGGTCAGCACCAGGCAGATGACGATGATGGTGACGATCTCGAGCTTGGGTCCCAGCTTGCCGTCAAACAGCAGCACGCCGATGATGGGGGTGAAGGGCAGGATGGCGTAGAAGCCGGGGGCATCGGTGACGAGATCGCTCGGGGCGACCGGGGCGTTGTGTTCGCCGGACTTCCCATCCAGATAGCGCTGCCAGAAGAAGTGGGTCACCGCCATGGCGGCGATGGCGGTGAGGGAGATGGGCAGGGTCAGCTTGAAGGCGAAGTCGATGAGCTCCATGTTGGCGGCCTGGGCGGCCAGCACCACGTCCCCCGAGGTGGGGGAGAGGATGATGGCGGCCGGGGAGGCGCACACCGCCGCCGCGGCGCCGCGGGAGATCCCCATGTTGACCATCAGCGGGAACAGGGTGGCCATCAGCAGCACCCCGAGGCCGGTGGCGGAGCTCACCGCGAGCGACATGGCGCAGGCCACCAGGTAGGCGGCTACCAGCAGGATGTAGGGAGACTTGATGACGCCGAGCGGCTTGCTGGCCAGCTTCACCAAAATGGTGTTGGCGCCGATGTGGCTCATGTAGCCGGCGAAGCCACACAGCACCATGATGAGCATGCCGAGACCACCACCCCTGTCCACCAGCAGGAAGCGCACGTACTCGAACACGTCGGTGGCCGCGTGACCGGTGGAGGTGACGCTGGCGGGCAGCACCGCCTTGCCCATCAGGGCGGTGATGACCAGCAGCAGCAGGCCGCCGCTGAGCAATACTCCGGTGGCCGAGTAGCCCTTGAAGATGTAGCGACCCACGGCCAGGGTGACCAGGGTGCCAATAAGGAGTTCCATCATATGCAGGTTCCTGAGAGTGAAGTGATGCCGGGCCTGTCACGGGATAACCGGGGGTTGTGCTGGTTACATCGACACGGGCCAACAAAAACGCCAGGATTATTACCTCATAAGGAGTATTTCACCACGGGTTAGGTGGCTGCCTGTGATCTCGCCTGCAAATCCCCGCCCGACCGGGGTGATATTTGCCACCTTTGTACCATCCCGCTGCCGACAGCAGGTGACAGCGCCCGGGATCGCGGTTAATCTCCCAATCTGACTATTAATTCATTGATTATTAATTGAAATTAAGCTGGGACTCACAAGGGGCAAGGCCGCGGGCAGATGGGACTCTTTAGCAAGACAGGGGTGATGGCGACCCTCATGTATGCCGCGTCGATCGGTGCAGTGCCATCCCATTACGAAGGCATTCGGGTGGCGCCTGACATCAAGGTCGACTTCCAGTTCTACCGGGTGTCCGGTGCCGATGTGGCCGCCGTGATGCGCCAGATCACCGCCTTGTCCCCTGCACAGGCGGACGGCCACATCGGCAGGGCCAGCTATCAGCTCTCCTGGCAGTTGCAGACGAGGTCTGCGGCGGCGCGCTGCGAGCTGGATCGGGCCAGCGTGACGGCCAGGATCAGGGTCAGGGTGCCGAACTGGATGGACAAGGCCAGGGCGCCCGCGAAGGAGCGCCAGAAGTGGGACAAGCTGGTGGCGGCCATGTTCGACTACGAGAGCCGTCACAAGGACATCCTGCTCGAGAGCGTCAGCCTGCTCGGCACGCGCCTCGCCCAGTTGC
Organism: Aeromonas sp. XH; assembly: GCF_033348475.1. Classification (NCBI taxonomy): domain Bacteria; kingdom Pseudomonadati; phylum Pseudomonadota; class Gammaproteobacteria; order Aeromonadales; family Aeromonadaceae; genus Aeromonas; species Aeromonas sp. XH. Next base: position 1,797,196 of record NZ_CP137630.1, read on the forward strand.
CGGTGACCAAGGACTGTGCCGCATTGCAGCATCAGGGCTGGCGGGCGGGGCAGGCGGTGCTGGAGGCGACCCGCGAGCGGTTCGCCATCCTGGCCAGGCAGACCGATGGGGGGCGCAAGCTGGGGGTCAGCTGGCCAGCAGGCAGTTGATCGTCATCGGCGAATAAAAAACGGGCTTCCCCTGGGGAAGCCCGTTTTTGTTGGCGCGCCCTATGGTGTGGCGGGCGGCAGCCGTTGCCACTGGCTAGTCGCGCAGGGGCTTGCCCTTGAGCAGCCGGCGCACCCAGTAGCGGGCGGGATGCAGCGCCTCCAGCAGATCGGTCGACAGCGGCAGCGGCTCGCCGCAGATCTCGCCGGCGATCAGCTCCCCGCACAGGGGGGCCGAGCAGAGACCCCGTGAACCCAATGCGCCCAGCACATAGAGGCCGGGATACAGGGGCAGAGCGGGGGCACTCTGCTGATCGCAAGGTGCCTGGGGGTAGTGATCCGCCAACGCCGCCAGTCTGGCAACGGGCCCCGCCACCGGCAGGTGATCACGGCTGGCGCAGCGCACCCCCACCCTGGCCTCGTCGCCGCTCACATCCACCTCGTTTGGCCAGGTCTCGCCCGGCAGACAGGCCAGCAGCCTGTCCCGGTTCTGGGCCTGCTCCTCGGGACGATACGCCAGATCGGTCTGGTTGCGGCCATAGCTGGCGCCGATGCAGTGCGCGCCACCCTGGGCCGGAGTGAGGTAGCCGTCGTAGCAGAGCACCGTCTTGAGTAGGCTCAAGCTGGCTGTGGTCGGCACATGGCTCACCTGGCCGCGCACCGGATAGAGCGGCAGTTCGGCGAAGGGGAGCAGGGCGGGCAGATGATGACCGGCGGCCACCACCAGATTGGGGGCTTTCCAGCGGCGGCCATCCTGGCTCTCGATATGCCAGCCATCTGCCTGTTCGGCAATGGCGACAGCCTCGGTATTGAAAGCCACCTGCAGCAGTCCGCTGGCCTGCGCCTCCTTGATGGCGGCGCGGGTGAGATCCGCCGGGCAGAGCCAGCCCCCCAGGGGATAGCCGACGCCACCCGCGCCACAGGGCAAGCCGACCACCTGCTCAACTTCTGCCGCAGAGAGTGGGCGCATCAGCTCGGGGGGGAAGGGGCCCAGGCTCATCTTGGCGAGCTTGGCGGCGGACTTGTCGTCATAGCCGAGCTGTACCACACCGCACAGGTCGAACGCGACCGGATGGCGCTGTGCGAGTGCCTGCAACCGGCTTCTGGCAAAGCCGAAGGCGAGGGAATAGAAGCGTGAGAGCGCATCGTGTTCGCCGTTGAGCAGGGGGTAGAGGGCCCCCTGGCGGTTGCCAGAGGCGCCGGTTGCCGGCTCGCCATCCTGGCACAATAGGGTCACCCTGCGACCCCGCTCCACCAGGGAGAGCGCCGTCATGGCCGAGGCGATGCCGCCGCCGATGATCAGCACCTCGCCGTCCCGACCGGCGGGCCTGGCATACCAGGGGGCCAGGCTCTGCTCGGGGGACTTGCCCTCCCGCGCGCCCGCCAGCATCTCCCGCTTGCTGCCGTGGCCCTTCACCTTCTTCATGGCAAAGCCCGCGGCGATGAGCCCGCGGCGCACGAAGCCGGCACAGGTAAAGGTGGAGAGAGTGGCGTCGGGGCGGGCGAGACGGGCCAGTCCGTCGAACAGCGCCTGGGTCCACATCTCGGGATTCTTGGCGGGGGAAAAGCCATCCAGATACCAGGCGTCCACCAGACCGTCTGCCGGATGGGGCACCTGGGGCAGCATCTTCTTGATGTCGCCAAACCAGAGGTCGAGGCGGATGCGGCCGCCCGCAAACAGCAGGCGGTGGCAGCCCGATACCGGCAGGGGCCACTGGGCGATGAGCGGCTGGCTAAGGTGCGCGAGCTCGGGCCAGGCCGCCAGGGCCTTGCGCAGATCGTCCTGGGCAAGGGGGTATTTCTCGAAGCTGATGAAGTGCAGCCGGGAGCCCTTGCCCGAGGGAGGCGCCTGCTCCAGAAAGGCCGCCATTGTCGCCAGAAAGTTAAGACCCGTGCCGAAACCTGTTTCACCAATCACGAAATTGTCACTATCGTGATGCGAAAATCGTTCCGGCAGCCGATTTTGCTGCAAAAAGACGTAGCGGGTTTCACTTAGACCGTTATCATTGGAAAAGTACACATCCCCGAACTCACTGGAGACTGGAGTTCCCGCTTCATTCCAGTCCAATCGGGCATGTTGTAAGGATGTTTGACTCACGTTTTCCTCTGCTCGCGTCACAAAATCGCGGGCATTCTACGTGAAAGCAGACCAGTTTGGCAGCCGAAAGCGGGTAGACTCGGTGCCAGTTTTTCCAGACGAGATGAATTAATGAGAAGAGCAGTGATCACCGGTATCGGCGTCATCTCCAGTATCGGCAACAACAAGGAAGAGGTGCTGGCCTCCCTGAAAGCAGGCAAATCCGGCATCACCTATTCCGAGCAGTTTGAACAGTACAACCTGCGCAGCCGTGTCTGGGGTAACATCAAACTCGATCCGTCTGAACTGATCGACCGTAAAGTCATGCGTTTCATGGGTGACGCCGCGGCCTACGCCTACCTCTCCATGCAGCAGGCCATCGAAGATGCGGGCCTGCCGGAGGAGATGGTCTCCAACGAGCGCACCGGCATCGTCACCGGTTCCGGCGGCGCCTCCGGCAAGAACACCTCGGAGTCCGCGGACATCGCCCGTGAGAAGGGGGTCAAGCGCGTGGGGCCCTACATGGTGCCGCGCACCATGTCCTCCACCACCTCCGCCTGCCTCGCCACCCCGTTCAAGATCAAGGGTGTCAACTACACCATCAGCTCCGCCTGCGCCACCTCTGCCCACTGCATCGGTCACGCCCTGGAACTGATCCAGCTCGGCAAGCAGGACATCGTCTTCGCCGGCGGCGGCGAGGAGCTGGACTGGTCTTCCACCATCCAGTTCGACGCCATGGGCGCCCTCTCCACCAAGTACAACGACAACCCGGAAAAAGCGTCACGCACCTATGATGCGGATCGCGACGGCTTCGTCATCTCCGGTGGTGGTGGCATCCTGGTGGTCGAGGAGCTGGAACACGCCCTGGCCCGCGGTGCCCACATCTATGCCGAGATCACCGGCTACGGCGCCACTTCCGATGGCTACGACATGGTGGCCCCGAGCGGTGAAGGCGCGGTGCGTTGCATGAAGATGGCGATGCAGGGTGTCGGCAAGGTGGACTACATCAACACCCACGGTACCTCCACCCCGGTTGGCGATACCAAGGAGCTGGAAGCCATCCAGACCCTGTTCGGTGCGGATGCGCCCAAGCTCTCCGCCACCAAGGCGATGACCGGGCACGCCCTGGGCGCCGCCGGCGTGCACGAGGCCGTCTACTCCCTGCTGATGATGGAACACGGCTTCATCGCCCCCAGCATCAACATCGAGAACCTGGACGAGAAGGCGGTGGGCCTGCCCATAGTGCGCGAGTACGAAGAGGCTGACCTCAATACCGTCATGTCCAACAGCTTCGGCTTCGGCGGTACCAACGCCTCCCTGGTGTTCAGCAAGTTCAAGGCTTGATGCTCACCGAGTCGAGATGGAAAAAGGCGCCGAAAGGCGCCTTTTTTATTGGTTTTTTGCCATCAGCACGCTCAGCACGGCTCGGCCAGGGGCAGGCGCATATAGACTGCGCCCTCCCCATACTCTGCCAGCGACTTCTCCGTGGCGGCGGGCATAAAGCCCTGTCTGCGCCAGAAGGCCGGGGCATCCTGTACCGCCACCAGACCCGCATGGCGGTAACCCTCTCGGCTCGCGAAATCCAGCGCCGTGGCGAGCAGGCGTTGACCCACCCCTATGCCACGCGCCTCGGGGGCGACGGCGAGATCATGCAGATAGAACTCCTCGTCACCAGCCAGTCCCTGCATGGGCACCGAGAGGGGCGGGGGTTGGTGGGCACGCCAGGGGTGGCAGAGCAGGTAGCCCTGCACCTTGCCCCTGTGCTCGGCGACCCAGCAGCAGGCCGGGGCCAGCTCGCTCTTGTTCTGCATCACCTCGAGGGGCTCGGGATCGAACAGGTGATAACACTGGTGCTGGATGGCCATGATGGCGGGCCAGTCGGGGGCCCCTATGGTGCGGATGTTAATCATAACCTGTGGCGCTATTGCGGTGGGTCAATCCATGACGGGACACCAGACTAGCATAAGGTGCTGATTAGTTGAACAGGAAGGGTTTATATGACGCCCTTATAGGTTCAGCGAACGGCTTCCTTGCTCACTACCTTGATCAGTCGGTAGCGCAGAGAGGAGGCATCCGCCGGCACATCGGTCAGCTGCTCCTTGGTGACTTCCAGCTGATAACGGTAGCCGGGCTCGAAGGTGAAGCCCTCGATCTGCTGATAGAAGAGGCTCCAGCTCTCGCCGGGCTGGCCGCGCACCTGCATGCATTTCATGGGGGCGACACCGATGCAGTCGGCGAGCTTGTCCTGGACATAGAGGGTCTCGGTGGCCGGGGTGCTCTGGCAGGCGCTGAGCAACAGGGTGGAACAGAGTAGCAGGGGGGCTTTCATCAGGGTCTCTCCTTGGTGCGAAAGGGCGCGATTAAAGCGGCAAATAAAAAGGCGGTCAATGACCGCCTTTGTAACAAACCATGTCGGTACGCCGGATCAGCGTTGGTCGAGCGGGGTGAACTCGCGCTGCGGCAGACCGGTGTAGAGCTGGCGCGGGCGGCCGATCTTCTGGTCCGGGTCGGAGTGCATCTCGTTCCAGTGGGCAATCCAGCCGATGGTACGGGAGATGGCGAAGATCACGGTGAACATGGACATGGGGATGCCGATGGCCTTCATGATGATGCCGGAGTAGAAGTCCACGTTCGGGTAGAGCTTCTTCTCGATGAAGTAGGGGTCGGACAGCGCGATGCGCTCCAGCTCCATGGCCACGTCCAGCAGCGGATCCTTGATCTGCAGCTCGGTCAGTACCTCGTGGCAGGTTTCGCGCATCACGGTGGCACGGGGGTCGTGGTTCTTGTAAACCCGGTGGCCGAAGCCCATCAGGCGGAAGGGGTCGTTCTTGTCCTTGGCGCGGCCGATGTACTCGGGGATGCGATCCACGGAGCCAATCTCCTCGAGCATCTTGAGGCAGGCTTCGTTGGCACCGCCGTGGGCCGGACCCCACAGGGAGGCGATCCCCGCGGCGATACAGGCGAACGGGTTGGCACCGGAGGAGCCGGCCAGACGCACGGTGGAGGTAGAGGCGTTCTGCTCGTGATCCGCATGCAGGGTGAAGATGCGGTCCATGGCGCGTTCGACGATGGGGTTGACCTTGTACTCTTCGGTCGGCACGCCAAACATCATGTGCAGGAAGTTGCCTGCATAGGAGAGGGCGTTGCGCGGCTGCATGAAGGGCTGGCCGATGGAGTACTTGTAACACATGGCGGCCAGGGTCGGCATCTTGGAGAGCAGACGGAAGGCACAGATCTCGCGATGCTCCTCGTTGTTGATGTCGAGGGCATCGTGATAGAAGGCGGACAGCGCGCTGACCACACCGCACATGACGGCCATGGGGTGGGCGTCGCGACGGAAGCCACGGAAGAAGAAGGCGATCTGCTCGTGCACCATGGTGTGGCGAGTCACCAGACGCTCAAACTCCGCGTATTGGGTCTTGGTGGGGGCTTCGCCGTACAGCAGGATGTAGCAGACTTCGAGGTAGCTGGCCTGGGTGGCCAACTGGGCGATGGGGTAACCGCGGTGCAGCAAGACACCCTGGTCGCCATCGATGTAGGTGATGGAGGATTTGCAAGAACCGGTGGCCATGAATCCGGGGTCGAAGGTGAAGTACCCTTGCGCGCCCAGCTTTCTGACATCGATCACATCGGGTCCAACGGTACCGGACAGGATCGGTAGTTCAACCGGCTCTTTTCCGGGCAGATGTAAGGTGGCTATCTTATCAGCCATAGCACGTCTCCTTTGCTCTTTTATAATTTGGTTCCAGCCCTACTTTATTACGACTTTCATGACGCTGGCAAAGGTTCTTACCCGTACCACGGCGGCTGGAGCGCCCTATTTGAACCAGAGAACCACAGCTTTGTCAATTTTGCTGGAGGATCATTAATGACTTGTTAAAGCTGTTGTGGGATCTGGTTTACGGTTTTGGATTTTCTGTGTAGCTATTTGATTGTCATTGGTTAAGGCCGCCGATATACTGCGCCACGTGGGTGATGGTCGTCGGTGTTTGAAACGCTTTCGCAAAGCCAGATGTGATATCTAAAATGTTATTTTTGGCTTTCCTGAGTTGTTTTGGTAACAAAAACCTAACAAATGCCACTCCTAGCCCTCAAAGCGTGTGAAAACAATAACTAACGTGCTCAATGGAGCTGAGTGGGCAAAGCCGTGAAAAACAAACAGAGACCTGTAAACCTCGACCTACAGACGATCAGCTTTCCTGTCACCGCCATCGCTTCCATCTTGCATCGTGTCTCAGGGGTCATCACCTTTGTGGCATTGGCCATCTTGCTGTGGATGCTTGGTACTTCACTCGCCTCTCCCGAAGGATTTGAATCGGTCGTTGCCATCATGGACAACTTCCTGGTCAAGTTCGTGCTGTGGGGGATCCTGACCGCGCTGGCTTACCACATCGTGGGCGGTCTGCGGCACCTGGTCATGGACATGGGCTATTGGGAAGAGCTGGAATCCGGTAATCAGAGCGCCCGTGTGGCCTTCGTGATCACCGCGGTTTTGGCGGTATTGGCGGGGGTACTGGTATGGTAACCAATTCTGCAACTTTCGGGCGCAGCGGTGTTCACGATTACATCCTGATCCGCGCCACCGCCCTCATCATGACGTGCTACGTCCTCTATCTGGTAGGCTTTGTCGCGTTCAACGACATCACCTACGAGGTGTGGACCGGTTTCTTCTCCAACACCTTCACCAAGGTCTTCACCCTGCTGACACTCGTATGCGTCTTGATCCACGCCTGGATCGGTCTGTGGCAGGTGCTGACCGACTATATCAAGCCGGTCGGACTGCGCGGTGCGCTGCAGTTCGTGCTGGTGGTGGTGCTGTTTGTCTATGTGATGACTGGTTTCGTCGTGCTGTGGGGTGTGTAAGGTGACTATTCCAACTCGTGAATTTGATGCGGTCGTGATCGGTGCCGGTGGCGCCGGTATGCGCGCCGCGCTGCAGATTGCCCAGTCCGGCAAGAGCTGCGCTCTGTTATCCAAGGTTTTCCCGACCCGTTCCCACACGGTCTCCGCCCAGGGCGGGATCACGGTCGCCCTGGGCAATGCCCACGACGACAACTGGCAGTGGCACATGTACGACACCGTCAAGGGCTCCGATTACATCGGTGACCAGGAAGCCATCGAGTACATGTGCAAGACCGGCCCCGAGGCCATCTATGAACTGGAGAACATGGGCCTGCCCTTCTCCCGCTTTGACAACGGTACCGTCTACCAGCGTCCCTTCGGCGGTCAGTCCAAGAACTTCGGCGGTGAGCAGGCCGCCCGTACCGCGGCGGCGGCAGACCGTACCGGCCACGCCCTGCTGCACACGCTTTATCAGCAGAACGTCAAGAACCAGACCACCGTCTTCTCCGAGTGGTATGCCCTGGATCTGGTGAAGAACCAGGACGGCCACGTGGTGGGTTGCACCGCCATCGACATGGAGAGCGGCGAGGTCGTCTACTTCAAGGCCAAGGCCACGGTGCTCGCCACCGGCGGCGCCGGTCGCATCTATCAGTCCACCACCAACGCCCACATCAACACAGGTGATGGCGTCGGCATGGCGCTGCGTGCCGGGGTCGGCGTGCAGGACATGGAGATGTGGCAGTTCCACCCCACCGGCATCGCCGGGGCTGGGGTGCTGGTGACCGAAGGGTGCCGCGGTGAAGGCGGCTACCTACTGAACAAGGACGGCGAGCGCTTCATGGAGCGTTATGCGCCGAACGCCAAGGATCTCGCCGGTCGCGACGTGGTGGCCCGCTCCATCATGATCGAGATCCGCGAAGGCCGCGGCTGCGACGGTCCCTGGGGCCCGCACATCAAGCTCAAGCTGGATCACCTGGGCAAGGACGTACTCGAATCCCGCCTGCCGGGCATCTGCGAGCTCTCTCGCACCTTTGCCCACGTGGATCCGGTCAAGGAACCCATCCCCATCATCCCGACCTGCCACTACATGATGGGCGGCGTGCCGACCAACGTGAACGGCCAGTGCCTGACCCAGGACAAGAACGGCAACGACGTGCCGGTGGTCGGTCTGTTCGCGGTAGGGGAGATCGCCTGCGTGTCCGTGCACGGTGCCAACCGCCTCGGCGGCAACTCCCTGCTGGATCTGGTGGTGTTCGGTCGTGCCGCCGGCATGCACCTGGTCAACACCCTGGGCGAGATGGATCACGGTCGCGATGCCTCCGAGTCTGATCTCGATGCCGCCCTGGCCCGCTTCAACCGCTGGGAAAATACCCGCAGCGGCGAAGATCCGGTGCAGATCCGCAAGGACCTGCAGCGCTGCATGCAGAACAACTTCTCCGTGTTCCGTGAAGGGGATGCCATGGCCGAAGGGCTCGAGGAGCTCAAGGTCATTCGTGAGCGCCTCAAGTCCGCCCGTCTGGACGACACCTCCAGGGAGTTCAACACCCAGCGCATCGAGTGCCTGGAGCTGGACAACCTGATGGAAACGGCGTTTGCCACCGCGGTGGCGGCGAACTTCCGCACCGAGAGCCGGGGCGCCCACTGCCGCTTCGACTTCCCGGATCGCGACGACGAAAACTGGCTGTGCCACAGCCTCTATCATCCGGACACCGAGTCCATGACCCGTCGCGCTGTCAACATGTCACCCAAGACCCGTGAGGCGTTCCCGCCCAAGGTCCGGACTTACTGATTGCGGAGCCAGCACAATGAACGTCACATTCTCTGTCTACAGATACAATCCGGACGTTGATAACGTCCCGCATATGAAGGAATATCGTCTTGATATTCCTGAAGGTTCCGACATGATGGTGCTCGATGCACTGATCCAGCTCAAGGAGCTGGATCCCACGCTCGCCTTCCGCCGCTCTTGCCGCGAAGGGGTCTGTGGATCAGACGGTCTCAACATGAATGGCAAGAACGGTCTTGCCTGCATCACCCCGCTCTCCGATCTGCTGAAGAAGGGCAACAAGGTCGTCATCCGGCCCTTGCCCGGTCTGCCGGTGATCCGGGATCTGGTGATCGACATGACCCAGTTCTACACCCAGTGGGAGAAGGTCAAACCCTTCCTCATCAACGATGACAAACTGCCGCCCGTGCGTGAGCACCTGCAATCCCCCGAAGAGCGCGCCAAGCTGGACGGCCTGTACGAGTGCATTCTCTGTGCCTGCTGCTCCACCTCTTGCCCCTCCTTCTGGTGGAACCCGGACAAGTTCATCGGTCCGGCCGGTCTGCTCGCCGCCTATCGCTGGCTGGCAGACAGCCGCGACACCGCCGCGACCGAGCGACTGGGCAACCTGGACGACGCCTTCAGCGTGTTCCGCTGCCACGGCATCATGAACTGCGTGAACGTCTGTCCCAAGGGCTTGAATCCGACCAAGGCCATCGGTCAGATCAAGTCGATGCTGCTCAACCGGGCTGTTTAGTATCAGGGCCAGGGCGCCACGCGCCGGGCCCGACCTCTGGATAGCCATCCCGTCCCTGGTGGGATGGCTATGACCCTACAAGCTGCGCTGCAGTGAACAAGATGTACAAGGGATAGAAATGCATAACGGCGTGATGAAGGCCTGGTTGGAGTCATCTCACCTGGCTGGTGCGAATGCAAGCTACATTGAGGATTTGTACGAATCCTTCCTGGAAAACCCCGACTCCGTGGCCGACGAGTGGCGCAGCCTGTTCCAGGCGCTGCCCCAGGTCAATGGACATGCAGTCGAACAACCCCACTCCCAGGTCCGCGACTATTTCCGCCGCCTGGCCAAGGAACCCTCCCGTTACAGCGCCCCCGTCTCCGATCCCCAGGTGGATGCCAAGCAGGTCCGCGTACTGCAACTGATCAACGCCTTCCGTTTCCGTGGCCATCAGAATGCCAACCTGGATCCCCTGGGTCTGTGGCAGCGCGAACCGGTCGCCGAGCTCGATCCCGCGTTTCACAACCTGCAGGGGGCCGACATGGAGGCCACCTTCAACGTGGGCTCCTACGCCATCGGTCGCGAGACCATGGTACTCTCCGAACTCTACGCCTCGCTCAAGAAGACCTACTGCAGCAGCATAGGTGCCGACTACATGCACCTCACCTCCACCGAGGAGAAGCGCTGGCTGCAGGACAGGCTCGAATCCATCGAAGGGAAGGGCAGCTACAGCATCGAGGAGAAGACCCGCTTCCTCGAGAGCCTGACCGCCGCCGAAGGGCTGGAAAAATACCTGGGTGCCAAGTTCCCGGGGGCCAAGCGTTTCTCCCTGGAAGGGGGCGATGCCATGGTACCCATGCTCAAAGAGCTTATCCGCCGCGCCGGTGAGCAGGGCTGCAAGGAGGCCGTCATCGGCATGGCTCACCGCGGTCGCCTGAACGTGCTGATCAACGTGCTGGGCAAGCGCGCCCAGGACCTGTTTGACGAGTTTGCCGGCAAGCACGGGGAATCCTGGGGCACCGGGGACGTGAAGTACCACATGGGCTTCTCCTCCGACTTCGCCACCCCGGGTGGCAACGTCCACCTGGCGCTCGCCTTCAACCCGTCCCACCTCGAGATCGTCAACCCCGTGGTCATCGGCTCCGTGCGTGCCCGCATGGACAGACGCGGCGACAAGGACGGCTCCAGCGTCCTGCCCATCACCATCCACGGTGACTCCGCCATCGCGGGGCAGGGGGTAGTGGCCGAGACCTTCAACATGTCCCAGACCCGTGCCTATGGCGTGGGCGGGACTGTGCGTATCGTCATCAACAACCAGGTGGGCTTCACGACCTCCTATCAGCGTGACCTGCGCTCCACCGAATATTGCACCGACATCGCCAAGGCGGTGCAGGCGCCTGTGCTGCACGTCAACGGGGACGACCCGGAAGCCGTGGTGCTGGTGACCCAGATTGCCCTGGATTATCGCAACACCTTCAAGCGCGACGTGGTGATCGAGCTGGTCTGCTACCGTCGTCACGGCCACAACGAGGCCGACGAGCCGAGCGCGACCCAGCCCCTGATGTACCAGAAGATCAAGCAGCACCCGACCCCGCGCAAGATCTACGCCGATCAGCTGATCGCCGAAGGCAGCATCACGCCGGAGCTGGCCACCACCCTGGTGAACGACTATCGCGACACCCTGGATCGGGGCGAGCGGGTGAGCAAGGAGTGGCGCCCCATGGAGCTGCACTCCGTGGACTGGACCCCGTATCTGGGTCACGACTGGGCCATGGCCTATGACAGCACAGTGCCCATGGATCACTTGAAGGCTCTGGGTGAGCGCATCAGCCAGTACCCGGCCACCCATGTGCTGCAGCGCCAGGTCGAGAAGATCTACGAAGACCGCCGTCTGATGGCCGCCGGCGAGAAGCTGGTGGACTGGGGCTTTGCCGAGACCCTGGCCTACGCCACCCTGGTGGACAAGGGGTCCCGCATCCGCTTCACCGGCGAAGACTCCGGCCGTGGCACCTTCTTCCACCGTCACGCCGTGCTGCACAGCCAGACCGATGCCAGCACCTACACCCCGCTGTGCAACCTGCACGACGAGCAGGGTCCGTTCGAGATCTACGACTCCGTGCTGACCGAGAACGCTGTGTTGGCGTTTGAATATGGCTACGCCAGCGCGGAGCCGGCAGGCCTCACCATCTGGGAAGCCCAGTTCGGCGACTTCGCCAACTGCGCCCAGGTCGTGGTGGACCAGTTCCTCTCCTCCGGCGAGCAGAAGTGGGGCCGGATGTGCGGCCTGACCATGCTGCTGCCCCACGGCTACGAGGGCCAGGGCCCGGAGCACTCCTCCGCCCGTCTGGAGCGCTATCTGCAGATGTGCGCCCAGCACAACATGCAGGTGTGCGTGCCCTCCACTCCGGCGCAGGTGTTCCACATGCTGCGTCGCCAGGTGGTGCGCCCCATGCGTCGTCCGCTCATCGTGATGACGCCCAAATCCCTGCTGCGCCACCCGCTGGCGGTGAGCAAGCTCGAAGAGCTGGCACAAGGCACCTTCCAGAACGCCATCGGCGAGATCGATGCGCTGGATCCGAAGGGCGTCAAGCGCGTGGTGTTCTGCTCCGGCAAGGTCTACTACGACCTGCTCGATGCCCGTCGCAAGGCCGAGCAGCAGGACGTGGCCCTGGTGCGGATCGAGCAGCTCTATCCCTTCCCGGAAGAGGAAGTGCGCGCCATCCTGGCCGACTACAGCCATGTCACCGACTTCGTCTGGTGTCAGGAAGAGCCGCAGAACCAGGGCGCCTGGTACAGCACCCGTCATCACTACGACAGCGTGCTGCCAAGCCATGCCCGTCTGCGTTACGCCGGTCGCCCGGCCTCGGCCTCACCGGCCGTCGGTTACATGTCCGTCCACGCCAAGCAGCAGAAAGCCCTGGTGGAAGACGCGCTGACCCTGGAATAAACGAGTTGCGGATGAGGGGGCCCGTGTCGGGACCCTCTCTGACCTGGAACAAGCCTGCTGGCCAAGAAGTAACAAGGAACTGATTACATGACTATCGAGATCAAGGTACCGGACCTGCCGGAATCCGTGGCGGATGCCACCATCGCGACCTGGCACAAGAAACCGGGTGATCTGGTTGCCCGCGACGAAGTGCTGGTTGACATCGAAACCGATAAAGTCGTGCTGGAAGTGCCCGCGCCGGAAGCCGGCGTGCTGGGCGACATCCTGCAGAGCGAAGGGGCCACCGTGCTCTCCCGTCAGCTGATCGCCATGCTCAAGCCTGCCCCCGTGGCCGGTGAAGAGACCAAGGAGAAGCCGGTGGAGGCCGTGGCCGATGACGCCGGCGAGGGGTTGAGCCCCTCCGTGCGCCGTCTGGTGGCCGAGCACGACATCGACGTGGCCAAGCTGACCGGTACCGGCAAGGGCGGTCGCGTCACCAAGGAAGACGTGGAAGCCTTCATCAAGAACCTGGGCAAGCCGGCAGCCCCCGTCGCCGCCGTGGCAGCCGCACCGGTTGCGCCCATTGCCCCCCTGGCCGGTCGCACCGAGAAGCGCGTGCCCATGACCCGGTTGCGCAAGCGCATCGCCGAGCGTCTGCTGGAGGCCAAGAACACCACCGCCATGCTGACCACGTTCAACGAGATCAACATGGCGCCCATCATGAAGCTGCGCAAGCAGTACGGCGAGATCTTCGAGAAGAAGCACGGCATCAAGCTCGGCTTCATGTCCTTCTATGTGAAGGCTGTGGTCGAATCCCTCAAGCGCTACCCGGAAGTGAACGCGGCGCTGGACGGTGACGACATCGTCTACCACAACTACTTCGACGTCAGCATCGCCGTCTCCACCCCCCGCGGTCTGGTGACCCCGGTGCTGCGCGACTGCGACAGCATGAGCCTGGCGGACATCGAGAAGGCCATCAAGGATCTGGCCGGCAAGGGCCGTGACGGCAAGCTGACCGTGGACGAACTGACCGGCGGCAACTTCACCATCACCAACGGTGGCGTGTTCGGCTCCCTGATGTCCACTCCCATCATCAACCCGCCCCAGAGCGCCATTCTGGGCATGCACAAGATCCAGGACCGTCCCATGGCCGTCGACGGCAAGGTCGAGATCCTGCCGATGATGTACCTGGCGCTCTCCTACGATCACCGGATCATCGACGGCCGCGAGTCCGTGGGCTTCCTGGTCTCCGTCAAGGAGCTGCTGGAAGATCCGACCCGTCTGCTGCTGGATGTCTGAGCAACTGACTGAAAGATAACGAGGGGCCGCCCAGGCCCCCATTCACAGGGGATTGAGAAACACGAGCCCCGGACGGAAATACCTACAACACGGATAGAGCATCTATGAATCTGCATGAATATCAGGCAAAACAGCTGTTTGCCGAGTATGGCCTGCCGGTCTCCGAAGGTTATGCCTGTGCCACCCCGCAGGAAGCGGCCGAAGCGGCCGACAAGATTGGCGGTAATACCTGGGTCGTCAAGTGCCAGGTCCACGCTGGTGGCCGCGGCAAGGCGGGCGGCGTCAAGCTGGCCAAGAGCAAGGACGAGATCCGCGCCTTCGCGCAAGCTTGGCTCGGCAAGAACCTGGTGACCTACCAGACTGACGCCAACGGTCAGCCGGTCACCAAGATCCTGGTGGAATCCTGCTCCGACATCGCCAAGGAGCTGTACCTGGGCGCCGTGGTAGACCGTGGCAGCCGCCGCGTGGTCTTCATGGCCTCTACCGAAGGTGGCGTGGAGATCGAGAAAGTCGCCCACGAAACCCCGGAACTCATTCACAAGGCCGCCATCGATCCCCTGGTGGGCCCGCAGCCCTACCAGGCGCGCGAGCTGGCCTTCAAGCTGGGTCTGGTCGGCGATCAGATCAAGCAGTTCACCAAGATCTTCATGGGTCTGGGCCAGATGTTCCTGGACTGCGACTTCGCCCTGCTGGAGATCAACCCCCTGGTCATCACCGACAAGGGCAACCTGCACTGCCTGGACGGCAAGATCAACATCGACGCCAACGCCCTGTACCGTCAGCCCAAGCTGCGCGAGATGCACGACCCGTCCCAGGATGACCCCCGTGAAGCGCACGCCGCCCAGTGGGAGCTGAACTACGTGGCGCTCGACGGCAACATCGGCTGCATGGTCAACGGCGCGGGCCTGGCCATGGGTACCATGGACATCGTCAACCTGCACGGCGGCTCACCGGCCAACTTCCTGGACGTCGGCGGCGGCGCCACCAAGGAGCGCGTGACCGAGGCCTTCAAGATCATCCTGTCCGACAGCAAGGTACAAGCCGTGCTGGTCAACATCTTCGGCGGCATAGTGCGCTGCGACATGATCGCGGAAGGCATCATAGGTGCCGTGAAGGAAGTGGGGGTGAAAGTGCCCGTGGTGGTGCGTCTGGAAGGCAACAATGCCGAACTGGGTGCCCGTAAACTGGCCGACAGCGGCCTCAATATCATCGCCGCAACGAGTCTGACTGACGCAGCTCAGCAAGTGGTTAAAGCAGCGGAGGCCAAATAATGAGCGTTCTGATCAACAAAGACACCAAGGTGATCTGCCAGGGCTTCACCGGCGGTCAGGGTACCTTCCACTCCGAACAGGCCATCGCCTACGGTACCCAGATGGTCGGCGGCGTGTCGCCGGGCAAGGGCGGCACCACCCACCTGGGCCTGCCGGTGTTCAACACCGTTCGTGACGCCGTGGAAGCCACCGGCGCCACCGCCTCCGTCATCTATGTTCCGGCCCCGTTCTGCAAGGACGCCATCCTGGAAGCCATCGATGCCGGCATCAAGCTCATCGTCACCATCACCGAAGGCATCCCGACCCTGGACATGCTGGACGTCAAGGTGAAGCTGCAGGAGACCGGCGTGCGCATGATCGGGCCGAACTGCCCGGGCGTCATCACCCCGGGTGAGTGCAAGATCGGTATCATGCCGGGTCACATCCACAAGCCGGGCAAGGTGGGCATCGTCTCCCGCTCCGGCACCCTGACCTATGAAGCGGTCAAGCAGACCACGGACGAGGGTTTCGGCCAGTCCACCTGCGTCGGTATCGGTGGCGACCCCATCCCGGGTTCCAACTTCATCGACATTCTGGAGATGTTCCAGAACGATCCGCAGACCGAAGCCATCGTGATGATCGGCGAGATCGGCGGCAACGCCGAGGAAGACGCGGCTGCCTACATCAAGGCCCACGTCACCAAGCCGGTGGTCTCCTACATCGCGGGTGTCACCGCTCCGGCTGGCAAGCGCATGGGTCATGCGGGCGCCATCATCGCCGGTGGTAAAGGCACAGCGGCCGAGAAATTTGCCGCCCTGGAAGATGCCGGCGTGAAAACCGTGCGGTCGCTTGCCGATATCGGCAAGGCCCTGCGTGAAGTGACCGGCTGGTAAGATGTTCTAGCCCGTTCTCACCGAGAGAAAAATGCCGGCCCTGGGGCCGGCATTTTTTTATGGTCCTGGGTTTCCATGCCTCTGGGTGCCAACCGATATCATGCCTCGTTCTATCGGTGGAGCTCGACCTGCATGGGGCCGGAATGAGAGTGCAAACGCCGGTTCGATGGATCATTGCCTGAAGTGCGGGTGGAAGAGGCCCCGGGGAAGCGGCCAGGGCTGTGCACTTATTCGGTTAAAACAGAGATGTCCTGCTGACCATGCTGCGGCATGGTGGCGGCAAAGTTGTTGCGACCGCCTCCCTTGCCGTAAGCAGGCTCCATTCCTCCTGATGGGAGGGCACCTCCAGCTGCGGGCGCTTCTCCCGGGATCACCGAGGAGGAGCAGGACGTGAGCAATAGCGATGCCGCTATCAGCAATGCAAGTTTCAACGTCTTCATGACAACGTCCTCTGTCCAGCTAATGGGCTGGACTTCGAGTTATCAGTTTAGGTCCTGTTGAGGGGTCACAATGCACCCGCGGTGACACTAACCCTAGTCGTTTGAGGCTTGCTGATGGGGATCTCTTATGAAATCAACGGCAAGAACGTCATGGCAAATTTGCCAAAAAATGCGATGAAATGATTAAAGGTGGATCCATTGTGCCACTTTGGATGTCGGCGCCGGTCAACCCAGCCTGCGCAGTCTTAGTTCCGATGGGTGTTGGGCTTGACCCTCTGCCTTGAAAAATCGGGCCATAGGGCGTATAACCACGCGCTTGTCAGTGTATTTAGCGAGCCTTCTATGCAAACTCCTTTTTGGCAGGAAAAGACCCTGCAGCAGATGACCATGGCCGAGTGGGAGTCCCTGTGCGACGGCTGCGGTAAGTGCTGCCTGAACAAGCTCATCGACGAGGACACCGAGGAGCTGGTGTTCACCAACGTGGCCTGCAACCTGCTCAATACCAAGACCTGCCAGTGCTCCGACTACGTCAACCGCTTCAAAAAAGAGCCGGACTGCCTGCAGATCACCCACGACAAGATCGCCGAGTTCAACTGGTTGCCTTCGACCTGCGCCTACCGCCTGCTGGCGGAAGGGCAGAGCCTGCCCGAGTGGCATCCGCTCATCACCGGCAACCGCAGCGCCATGCACCAGGCCGGCCAGTCGGTACGCGGCAAGGTGGTGCACGAAGCCTATGCCGGTGACTGGGCCGACCATATCATCACCTGGGCCAGCTAAGCGGCTGCTCAGGCCATCCACAGCATCTATTTGCCACAGGGGCAGGGGAGGAGACTCTTCTGCCCCTGTGGCATTCAGTGGTCACGACGACGAACAGGGTTGTGACTCTCATCCTGGTCCTCGCAGCATCCCGTGGCTGAGTGAAAGGCGGCTTCCTCCCAGCCTACCCCTGAAAAAGGGGAAGACGAAAGAACAGGTGCTCTCTATGTATTCGCTGACAAGTCGGCAGGCCAGGTGAGCAGGCATAAAAAAACCGGCGCCTGGGCGCCGGTTTTTGTTCACCGAGACTCTATTACAGAGAGGCGGTGAAGGTACGGGTGATGACGTCTTGCTGTTGTTCCTTGGTCAAGGAGTTGAAGCGAACGGCATAACCGGATACGCGGATGGTCAACTGCGGATATTTTTCCGGGTTTTCCATGGCGTCCAGCAGCATTTCACGGTTCATCACGTTGACGTTCAGGTGCTGACCACCTTCCAGGTTGGCTTCGTGGTGGAAGTAACCATCCATCAGGCCGGCCAGGTTCGCTTTCTGGGCTTCCATGTCTTTGCCCAGGGCGTTCGGCACGATGGAGAAGGTATAGGAGATACCATCTTTGGCGTAGGCGAACGGCAGCTTGGCGACGGAAGTCAGGGAAGCAACGGCACCCTTCTGGTCACGACCGTGCATCGGGTTGGCACCCGGGCCGAACGGCGCACCGGCGCGACGACCATCCGGGGTGTTACCTGTCTTCTTGCCGTACACCACGTTGGAGGTGATGGTCAGCACGGACTGGGTCGCCACGGCGCCGCGGTAGGTGTTGAGCTTCTGGATCTTCTTCATGAAGCGCTCGACCAGGTCACAGGCAATGTCATCGACGCGAGCGTCGTTGTTACCGAACTGCGGGTACTCGCCTTCGATTTCGAAGTCGATGGAGACGCCATCGGCATCACGTACCGGCTTGACCTTGGCGTACTTGATGGCAGACAGGGAGTCAGCGGCCACGGACAGACCGGCGATGCCGCAGGCCATGGTGCGATAGACGTCACGGTCGTGCAGCGCCATCAGGGAGGCTTCGTAGCTGTACTTGTCGTGCATGTAGTGGATGATGTTCAGGGCGGCGACGTACTGCTTGGCCAGCCAGTCCATGAAGTGATCCAGACGGTCCATCACATCGTTGTAGTCTAGGTACTCGCTCTTGATCATCTCGGTCTTCGGGCCGACCTGGATCTTCAGCTTCTCGTCCATACCGCCGTTGATGGCGTACAGCATGGTCTTGGCCAGGTTGGCACGGGCACCGAAGAACTGCATCTGTTTGCCGACGATCATCGGGGACACACAGCACGCGATGGCGTAGTCATCGTTGTTGAAGTCCGGACGCATCAGGTCGTCGTTCTCGTACTGAACGGAAGAGGTCTCGATGGATACCTTGGCGCAGTACTTCTTGAAACCGACCGGCAGCTTCTCGGACCACAGGATGGTCAGGTTCGGCTCAGGGGACGGGCCCATGGTGTACAGGGTGTTCAGCATACGGAAGCTGTTCTTGGTGACCAGGGTACGGCCATCAACGCCCATACCGGCCAGGGTCTCGGTAGCCCACATCGGGTCGCCGGAGAACAGTGAATCGTATTCCGGGGTACGCAGGAAGCGAACCATACGCAGCTTCATGACCATGTGGTCCATCAGCTCCTGGGCTTCTTGCTCGGTGATCAGGCCTTTCTTCAGGTCACGCTCGATGTAGATGTCCAGGAAGCTGGAGGTACGACCGAAGGACATGGCGGCACCGTTCTGGGACTTGACTGCCGCCAGGTAGGCGAAGTAGGTCCACTGGACGGCTTCTTTGGCGTTTTTGGCCGGTACGGAGATATCGCAACCGTACTTGGCAGCCATCACCTTCATCTGGGCCAGGGCACGGTGCTGCTCGGAGATCTCTTCGCGCAGACGGATGGTGGCTTCCAGGTTGACACCGTTTTCCAGGTCGGCCTGCAGGGACTTGAACTGGGCCAGTTTGTCGGCCATCAGGAAGTCGATACCATACAGGGCAACACGACGGTAGTCACCGATGATACGGCCACGGCCGTAGGCATCCGGCAGACCGGTGATGACGCCGGACTTGCGGCAGTTCAGGATGTCTTTGGTGTAAACGTCAAACACGCCCTGGTTGTGAGTCTTGCGGTACTCGGTGAAGATCTTCTCGACCATGGGATCCAGCTGACGGCCATACACTTCGCAAGAGGTCTTGACCATCTTGATACCGCCGTTGGCGATGATGGCGCGCTTGAGCGGCTTGTCGGTCTGCAGACCAACGATTTGCTCCAGGCTCTGATCGATATAGCCGGCATCGTGAGCGGTAATGGTGGAGGGCAGGTCGGTATCAAAATCGACCGGCGCGTGAGTGCGGTTCTCGATCTTGATGCCTTCCATGACCTTGTCCCACAGCTTGGTGGTGGCTTCGGTCGCGCCAGCCAGGAAGGACTCGTCACCTTCATACGGGGTGTAGTTCTTCTGGATGAAGTCACGGGTGTTGACAGAGGTCTGCCATTCACCGGCTGCGAAGCCTTCCCATGCTTTTTGGAACTGTTCGTTAAGTTCTGCCATTTTCATTACCTCTCAAGGTATTTATGTGTCTGCCGCCATCCTTAATGATGGCGACGGAAGATAAACCAGTAAGTCAGCCCAACCATGACGCCACCACCAATGATATTACCTATGGTGACAGGGATGAGGTTGTGCAGGACGAAGTTGGACACGGTCAGGTCGGCAAAGGTCGCCGGATCCTGGCCGATGGCCTGCCAGAATTCCGGGCTCGCGACGCTGTGGATGGCGATACCGACCGGGATCATAAACATGTTTGCGATGCTGTGCTCAAAACCGGAGGCCACGAACATGGCGACGGGGAGCAGCATCACCATCACCTTGTCGGTGGCGCTGCGGGCGCCGAAGGCCATCCACACGGCGAGACACACCATGAGGTTGCAGAGGATGCCGAGGGCCACGGCCTCGAAGAAGGAGTGATGGATCTTGTGCTGGGCCACTTTCATGGCGTTCAGCCCCCACTGGCCATCCGCCGCCGTGTATTCCGCCGACATGATGATGAGCCCGACGATGATGAGACCGCCGATGAGGTTGCCGAAGTAGACCAGTCCCCAGTTCTTGAGCAACTGGGCCCAGCTGATTCGATTGGCCGCCTTGGCCACCAGGGTCAGGGTAGTGGAGGTGAACAGCTCGGCACCGAGCAGCACACAGAGTATGAGGCCGAGGGAGAAGCAGAGACCACCGACCAGCTTGGCCATACCCCAGGACATGCCGCTTGAGCCGGTAGTGACGGTGATATAGAAGACGAAGGCGATGGCGATGAAGGCGCCTGCCGTGATGGCCAGAGGAATAGTCTTGTATGCGGGCTTGGTGGCCTTGGCATAGGTAATGTCTTCGGCCAGTGCGGCGATGGCTTCGGGCTTGAGACAATCAAAGGGTGATTCTGCTTTCAATTCTCATGTACCTGCATATTTTGCCTGTGGAAATCATAACAAAGGGGCAGATCCCCAAAATTGACTCCGATCAAGAATTACAGATTGTGAATGTAATTTTACTACAGGATTTTTCGTCGTCCGGAAGCTTCTCTTTACACCAGGTTTCAGGTGAAACAGAAGTGAAGCATTTATTAATATTATGATTTTTAAGAACTTATAAACGGCATCTCTAAAAAAGTACCGGCAAGGCACCTTTGCGGAACCCCTGCACCATGGGCATCAAATTAACAACCCCCTAAGAGGTATTTTTTGTCTTTTATTTCATCTTTGAATAAAGGCCAGCCAAAGCGTAGACCATAAAACAGAAGGGGCCATAAGGCCCCTTCGTCACACTAGCATATCAGTTCCAGGTATGGATTCGTTTGGCTTTTTGCAATTTCTCGTAAGCGGCCAGCAGTTTCTGGTGCAACGGGAACTGGGAGAGGGACAGATCGGCGGCTTCCAGACCGTGGAAGCGCGCCTCGCCGCGGGCATTGGCCCAGGCCTGTGCCAGGGTCTCTTCCCCGAACATGCGGGCGAATACCGGGCGGTATTGCTCGGGGTCGCGATCCTCGTCCAGGAACAGCTCGACGCAGGCGCGCAGGGCGCGGTAGTAAGCGGCGCGATCGGCCGGGAACACCGACTGGTTGAACTCCATGGTCCAGTCGATGAGGTCCAGGGCGCTCTCCAGCTCACCGGCGGCCAGCGCCAGCATGGCTTTCAGCTCGCCCACGCGCAGGGTGTGCAGGGCGGTGCCCTTGGCGGCGGCTATGCCGAGCAGCTCGCGCACCCGGGTCCGCTCGTCGTGACCCTCTTCATCCAGCTGGTCGAACAGCGCCATGTACTGCTCCGCGTCCCACTGAAGCGACGGCAGCGCCAGTATGGTTTCCCGCAGGTGGGCGCCCATGGTGTTGTTGGCCAGCAGCAGATCTTCAACCGGATAGATGTCGGACATGCCGGGCACCAGGATGCGGCAGGCATAGACACCGAGGTGCTCGTAGTCGGCGATATAGACCGGCTGCTCCAGCTCATGGAAGATGCCGATCAGGTGGTCGAACTCCTCCTGGGAGGTGCCGCGGAAGTCCCAGTCGGCAAACTCGAAGTCGGACTCCTGCTTGAACAGATCCCAGCTGATGAGGCCGGAGGAGTCGATGAAGTGGGTCTCCAGGTTGTGGTGGTCTGCCACCTGCTCGTTGTCGAATGACGGCGGCACGAACACGTCCAGATCCTTGAGGCTGCGGCCTTGCAGCAGCTCGGTGACGGTGCGCTCGAAGGCCACTTCGAAGCGCGGGTGGGCGCCGAAGGAGGCGAAGCAGGTGCCGTTGCTCGGGTTGAGCAGCACCACGCAGATGACCGGATAGCGGCCACCCAGGGAGGCATCGAAGCTGAAGATGGGGAAGCCTTCGGCCTCCAGCGCATCGATGGAAGCCTTGATGCCGGGGTAGCGGGCGATGACCTCAGCCGGGATCTCCGGCAGGCTGATGGCCTCGGCGATGATCTTGTTCTTCACGTGGCGCTCGAACACCTCGGACAAGCCCTGGGTGCGGGCCTCGGTCTTGGTGTTGCCGGCGCTCATGCCGTTGGAGACATAGAGGTTGCCGATGATGTTCATCGGGATGTAGACGGTGTGGTGATCGGACTGACGCTCGAACGGCAGCGCGACGATGCCGCGACCCTCGTTGCCAGATTGCAGGTCCACCAGCATGTCGGCGGTCACTTCCCCGTCCGGGTTGTAGAACTTGCGGGTGAAGGGGTCGAGCAGGCCGGCGGGCAGCTGATCCCCCTCGATGGGGAACCACTTCTCGTTCGGGTAGTGGACGAACTCGCCGTTCGCTACCTGCTCCCCCAGATAGAAGTCGGCGAAGAAGTAGTTGGTGGAGAGACGCTCGAAGTATTCGCCAAGGGCCGAGGCCAGCGCGGCCTTCTTGCTGGCGCCCTTGCCGTTGGTGAAGCAGAGGGAGCACTCCTTGTCCCGGATGTGCACGGACCAGACGTTGGGTACGGGGTTGAGCCAGGAGGCCTCCTCGATATCAAACCCCAGGGCTTGCAGCTTGGTCTGGAAGCGTTCGATGGAGTCTTCCAGCGCCGCGTCCTTGCCGGGAATAAAAGTGTGGTCGGTCATCACAATATCCTGATTCTTATGGGCTCATGTTTGGACGCAGATAATAGCATGAGTGACGGGGAAAGCGGCCAGGGCAATGCGGTCGCGTCGCGCGCTTGCACGGCGCCAGGGTGATGAAGGATTCATCGCTAAGGGGGAGGCGCATCAGTTTTTCTGAAGTGCCTTAAGAGAAAGTCGATTTGATTGCGTGAAGGCTTCTTCCATCATGGCGCCTCGTCTGGTGACGAGGGCTGCCCCTCGCCACCCCGTGTTTTCTCGTTATTGGTCATCGTTTGCTGACCGGGAGTCGCCATGCCCTTCATGATCCCCCGTATTGCCCCTGACGTCACCCACCTGGTGTCCGGATTCAGAGCCCTCAGTATTCTGGTGGAGACTCCTGGGGTGACGCACCCCGAGGTCGGCGCCGCCGCCCTGGCGCGGGCGTGCAAGGCCGTGCAGGCAGGGGAGGCACCCTGGGCTCAGGCGCATCTGTCTGCCTGGGACGAGGTGTTCAAGTCGTTTGGTGCTAAACCCCAGCGTACCCCCTGTTCGGCGCAGGCACTGCGCAAGCGGGTGCTGCGCGATGGCGTCATGCCCAGCATCGATCCCGTGGTCGATCTCTACAACGCGGTGAGCATCGAATATGCCATTCCTGTGGGTGGGGAAAATCTGGCGGCCTATGAAGGGGAGCCCCGCTTGGTGATCGCCGATGGCAGCGAACGCTTTGACACCATGAAGGAAGGGCTGCCAGCCCAGGAGAGGCCTGAGCCCGGGGAAGTGGTGTGGCGGGACGACAGAGGGGTGACCTGTCGCCGCTGGAACTGGCGTCAGGGGGTACGTACCCGGCTCAGTGTGGAGTGCGGGCAGATGTGGTTCATCCTGGAGAGCCTGCCATCCATGCCACTGGCTGCGTTGCACCAGGCCGGAGATCGGTTGATCGAGGGGTTGCTGCAGATGATGCCGCAGGCCCGGATCGAGAGAACCCTGATAGGTGAGCCTGGTGGGGCATGACCAGCGCTTCTCTTGCCGCTCACTGGTAAGAGTGATGTCTCTCACAAGCCGCGGGGGGTCTGCTTTGACCGCCCGCGGCTTGTTGTGGTTTTTCGAGTTTTCCTTCGTGGGCAGCGCCGCGGCTCAACCGATCAGCTTCAACCCCAGAATGCCGCCGATGATCAGCAGCAGGCAGAGCACCCGGGCCAGGGTGGCCGGCTCGTTGAACAGCCAGATCCCCATCAGCACGGTGCCGACCGCGCCTATGCCGGTCCAGACCGCGTAGGCGGTGCCGAGCGGCAGTTGCTTGACCGCCATGGCGAGCAGCAGCACGCTCACGGCCATGGCACTCAGGGTCAGCAGGGTGGGGAAAGGGCGGCTGAAGCCGTCGGTGTACTTGAGGCCGATGGCCCAGGCGACTTCGAACAGGCCGGCCAGCAGCAGTAGCAACCAGGACATAAGGAAGGTTCCGCAGGGAGCAGGGTCGTCCCTGCGCATCAGGAGGCCTCGGGGTCGTCCCCGAGGGGCAGCGGGGCTGCCGGTCGGTCTCAATGATGACCCAAGCCGATACCGGATGCCAGCGGCTTGCTCGGCCACACGCCAGGCAGGCGGATATTGCAGCGAACGGCACAGAATATTGCGCAATTCGACTTGCGCCCGCCGTCACAATCCGTAATGTGGACAGACACATTCTTCGCAACTCATATATTGTGAACCCCTTGTAAACGGCCTGCGCCGGGCGAGGGGCACGGGTGCAACACACGGTTTCTATAGCAGCTATCCAGGGTAGGACATTATGAAAAAAGTAGGTTTGGTCGGTTGGCGTGGCATGGTGGGGTCGGTGCTGATGAGCCGGATGCAGGAAGAGAAAGACTTTGCCCGCATTCAGCCCACCTTCTTCACCACCTCCCAGGCCGGTGAGGCCGCTCCCAACTTCGGCGTCGATGCCGGCACCTTGCAGGATGCTTTCGACATCGACGCGCTGGCGGCCCAGGAGATCATCATCACGGCTCAGGGCGGCGACTACACCAAGGATGTCTATCCGCGCCTGCTGGCCGCCGGCTGGAAGGGCTACTGGATCGATGCCGCCTCCTCCCTGCGCATGGACAAGGACGCCGTCATCATCCTGGATCCGGTCAACGGCGACGTCATCGAACAGGCACTGGCCAAGGGCGTCAAGACCTTCGTCGGCGGCAACTGCACCGTCAGCCTGATGCTGCTGGCCCTGGGTGGTCTGTTCAAGGCAGACCTGGTGGAGTGGGTGAGCGTGGCCACCTATCAGGCCGCCTCCGGTGGCGGTGCCCGCCATATGCGCGAGCTGGTCACCCAGATGGGGCTGCTGCGCGACGAAGTGGCGGTGGAGCTGGCGGATCCCGCCTCCGCCATCCTCGACATCGAGCGCAAGATCACCGAGAAGACCCGCTCCGGCACCCTGCCGGTGGACAACTTCGGCGTGCCGCTGGCCGGCGGCCTCATCCCCTGGATCGACACCAAGCTCGACAACGGCCAGAGCCGCGAGGAGTGGAAGGGTCAGGCCGAGACCAACAAGATCCTTGGGCTAGAAGAGGCCGCCATTCCGGTGGATGGTCTGTGTGTGCGCATCGGCGCCCTGCGCTGCCACAGTCAGGCGTTCACCATCAAGCTGAAGAAGGACGTGCCGCTGGCCGAGATTGAAGCCCTGCTGGCCGCCCACAACGACTGGGTCAAGGTGATCCCGAACGATCGCGACATCACCGCCCGCGAGCTGACCCCGGCCGCCGTCACCGGCACCCTCAGCATCCCAGTGGGTCGTCTGCGCAAGCTCAACATGGGTCCGGAATACCTGGCTGCCTTCACCGTGGGCGACCAGCTGCTGTGGGGCGCCGCCGAACCGCTGCGCCGCATGCTCAACATCCTGTTGGCCCGCTGAGCATAGGCCGCGAGCAAGCCCCCGAAGCACAGCAAGGAAGGCCTGGCCTTTCTTGTTGTGTGAGGCGGCAAGGCCAATAAAAAAACGGCATCCTGCAGGGATGCCGTTTTTCAATTTATCCAGTCTGACTCTTACATGTTCTGTGCTTCGTTTGGCACGATGACAGAGGCGTGATTTCCTTTCGGCCCCTGCTGCAGTTCAAAATTGACTGCCTGACCCGCTTTCAGGGTCTTGTAACCTTCCATTTGAATCGTGGAGTAGTGAGCGAAGATATCTTCACCACCGCCTTCCGGACAGATAAACCCAAATCCTTTTGCGTTGTTGAACCACTTGACTGTTCCGGTTGCCATACATCTACATCCTTTTATTGATTACCCTGAAGTCGTTGAGTAACCTGCGCCGGCCTTATATAACTAGGGCATGACTCCATAGCAGACGGACGCCGATTAGCAAGTAACCAATCTAGTCCAACTTTTAAGCGAGTCAAGAAGTTGTTAACAACCGATGTGATCTGGTTAACAAGTCTATTGACAATCGAGAACGAGACGGTAGTAATCTAGAGGTACCAAAGCACGATTATGAGCAAGCAGAAAGAACTCTTTGCTAATGAAGAGATTGCAGAAGCAGAGAAAACGAAGCTGCAACCGCCACCCATGTACAAGGTTGTCCTGAACAACGATGACTACACACCGATGGAGTTCGTGGTGGAGGTGCTGCAAAGGTTCTTTGGTATGGATCTGGAGAAGGCCACTCAGGTGATGCTGAGCGTGCATTATAGTGGTAAGGGAGTCTGCGGCACCTTTACCGCCGAAATTGCCGAAACCAAGGTGCTCCAGGTCAACACCTATTCACGTAACAACGAACATCCACTGCTATGTACCATGGAAAAGGCTTGAAGCTGATGACTTGATGGCGATAACGACACCGCATTGTTGCTGTACTGAGGGGAGGTGCCTATGTTGAACAAAGATCTAGAAAAGACGCTGAACGAGGCTTTCAAGCTGGCCCGTGACGAGCGCCACGAATTCATGACCGTCGAGCACCTGTTATTAGCCCTGCTGGATAACAGCTCAGCCCATGAGGCGCTGAGTTCATGTGGTGCGGACGTGGAGCAGATGCGCAAGGAGATCCGCGCATTCATCAATCAAACGACCCCGCTTATCCCCCGTGATGATGAAGACAGGGAAACCCAGCCGACCCTGGGCTTCCAGCGCGTGCTGCAACGGGCCGTGTTCCATGTCCAGTCCTCCGGCAACACCGAGGTGAGCGGTGCGAATGTGCTGGTCGCCATCTTCAGCGAGCAGGAGTCCCAGGCGGCCTATTTCCTGAAGAAGGCCGAAGTCAGCCGACTCGATGTGGTGAACTTCCTCTCCCACGGGGTGCGCAAAGACAGCAAGCCCGAGAGTGGTGGCGGCAATGCCGAGTCCGACGATGAGGTCTCTTCCGCCCAGATCGAGAGTTTTGCCACCAACCTCAACCAGCTGGTGCTGGAGGGGCGTATCGATCCGCTCATCGGCCGCGATCAGGAACTCAACCGCACCATTCAGGTGCTGTGCCGCCGTCGCAAGAACAACCCGCTGCTGGTGGGGGAGGCCGGGGTGGGCAAGACAGCCATCGCCGAGGGGCTGGCCTATCGCATCGTCAAGGGCGATGTGCCCGAGGTGATCGCGGGCAGCACCATCTATTCCCTGGACATGGGCTCCCTGCTGGCGGGGACCAAATACCGCGGTGACTTCGAGAAGCGCCTCAAGGTGCTGCTCAAGCAGATTGAGCGCCAGGAGGGGGCCATCCTCTTCATCGACGAGATCCACACCATCATAGGGGCAGGGGCAGCCTCCGGCGGCCAGCTGGATGCGGCCAACCTCATCAAGCCGCTGCTCTCCAATGGCCTGCTGCGCTGCGTAGGCTCGACCACCTACCAGGAATATTCCCAGATCTTCGAGAAAGACCGTGCCCTGGCCCGTCGATTCCAGAAGATCGACATCGTCGAGCCGAGCCTGGATGACACGACCCGCATCCTGATGGGGCTCAAGAGCCGTTATGAGTCTCACCATGGCGTGCGCTACACCGTCAAGGCGATCCGTGCTGCCGTGGAGCTCTCCGCCAAGTACATCAATGATCGCCACCTGCCGGACAAGGCCATCGACGTGATCGACGAGGCGGGGGCTGGGCAACGGCTGCTGCCGGTCAGCAAGCGCAAGAAGGTGATCAATGTGCCGGAAATCGAGGCCATCGTTGCCAAGATTGCCCGCATTCCCGAAAAGTCCGTCTCCTCTTCCGACAAGGAAGTGCTGAAGAACCTGGAGCGCAACCTCAAGATGGTGGTGTTCGGCCAGGACAAGGCCATCACGGTATTGACCGATGCCATCCGCCTGTCCCGCTCCGGCCTTGGCAACGAGCGCCGTCCCGTCGGCTGCTTCCTGTTTGCCGGCCCGACCGGGGTGGGCAAGACCGAGGTCACCCAGCAACTGGGCAAGGCGCTCGGGGTCGAGGTGCTGCGTTTCGACATGTCGGAGTACATGGAGCGTCACACCGTCTCCCGCCTGATCGGGGCGCCTCCCGGCTACGTGGGGTTCGAGCAGGGCGGCCTGCTGACCGACTCCGTGCTCAAGCACCCGCACTCGGTCGTGCTGCTTGACGAGATCGAGAAGGCGCACCCGGACGTGTTCAACCTGCTGCTGCAGGTGATGGACAACGGCACCCTGACGGACAACAACGGGCGCAAGGCCGATTTTCGCAACGTGATCCTGGTGATGACCACCAACGCAGGGGTGCAGGAGACCCAGCGCAAGTCCATCGGCTTCCAGCAGCAGGACATGAGCCACGATGCCATGGCGGTGATCAACAAGACCTTCAGCCCGGAGTTTCGCAACCGGCTGGATCACATCATCTGGTTCAACCATCTGGACATGGCGGTGATCCATCAGGTCGTCGACAAGTTCATCGTCGAGCTGCAGGTTCAGCTGGATGCCAAGGGAGTCTCGCTCGAGGTATCGGAAGAGGCGCGCCACTGGCTGGCCGAGAAGGGCTATGATCGGGCAATGGGAGCCAGACCCATGGGGCGGGTCATTCAGGAACACCTCAAGAAGCCTCTGGCCAACGAGATCCTGTTCGGTTCACTGGTCGATGGCGGTGTGGTGAGAGTCGAACTGGTGAACAACAGCCTCAGCTTTGATTTTCAGGTCAACGTTGAAGCTGTATCCCACTAACCTGTGCGAGTGCCAGCAATAGCAAAAAACCCCAACCGAGAGGCTGGGGTTTTTTGCTGAATTCCTGGCTTAGCGAGAGCGGAAAACAATACGTCCCTTGGAGAGATCGTACGGAGTCAGAGCCACCGTTACTTTGTCTCCAGTCAGGATACGGATGTAGTTTTTGCGCATCTTGCCGGAAATATGAGCGATAACCACGTGACCATTTTCCAGTTCCACACGGAACATGGTATTGGGCAAGGTTTCGAGAATGGTACCCTGCATCTCAATACTGTCTTCTTTAGCCATTGAATCCTCTTGATAAGCCACAACAAAAAACCGCTGGATCATGCCGGATTTAAGGCTATGTGTAAAGTTTACTCGGGCTTGGCGTCGAATTTTTTCCATTCCCCCTGCACCAGCAACTCGTGGGGCAGGTATTGGCGTTTGTAATTCATCTTGCGGCACTCCTCCACCAGATAGCCCAGGTACAGCCACTGGCGACCGGTGCGCCTGGCAAGTTCCAGCTGGCTCAGGATGGCGAAGGTGCCGAGCGACCGGTCGGCATAATCGGGATCGAAGAAGGTATACATGGCGCTCAGGGAATGGGGGAGCAGATCCGTGGTCGCCACCCCGATGAGGCGTCCCTCCTTGCGTATCTCCATGTAGAGAGGCGGCATCCAGTCGCAGTGCAAAAAGCCTTTATATTGGGTACGGCTCGGCGGATACATGCTGCCATCCCGGTGGCGCTCGCGGATGTAGCGCTCATAGAGCTGGTAATACTCGGGCTTGTCGTCGTAGCTCAGCACCAGCTCGAGGTCACGGTTCAGCTGGCGGATGCGTTTCTGGCTCCGGCTGGGTACGAAGCGTTCGCTGTGGATGCGCAGGGACTGGCAGGCGCTGCAGGCCGGGCAGTGAGGGCGGTAGATGTCGTTGCCGCTGCGCCGGAATCCGGCTGTCAGCAGCCGCTCATAGCCTGCGGCATTGAGCAGCTCATGGTCCATCAGCACCAGCAGTTGCTCCTGCTCGTGGCCCAGGTAGCTGCAAGGATGCCGGGGGGTCAGGCCTACCTTGAGGATCACTTCTTCACTCACAGGCTGATTCTCCTCGGTTGCCAGCAACCGTCCCGCAGTGGTTGCCGGGTCAGGTTTGCCAATGTGGCCAGAAAGCGGTGTCTGGGCCATTCCTGGACCCCCAGGGTGGCCAGAAAAGGGTTCTGCATCTGGCAGTCGATGAGGGCGCCGCCATGGTGGGCGAAATGGCGGCAGAGTGCCACCATGGCCAGTTTGGCGCCGTTGTCGATGCGGCTGAACATGGATTCACCGCAGAAGAGGCGGCCAAGGGAGAGACCATAGAGCCCAGCCTGCAGCCGATCATCCTGCCAGATCTCGACGGAGTGAGCATGGCCGAGCCGATGCAGTTGCCGATAGGCGTCGATCATGGGGGCACTGATCCAGGTGCCGCTGGCACCGCGACGAGGGGCGGCGCAGGCCGCGATCACCTCGTCGAAGGCACGATCGATGAACACCTCGAAGGACGTGCGGCGAATGCACTTCTGCAGGCTGCGGCCTATGTGGAGTTCGTCGGGCACGATGACTCCCCTGGGGTCCGGTGACCACCACAACAATGGCTGATGGGGTTCATTCCATGGAAAGATCCCGCTGTGGTAAGCTGCCAGCAATCTAGCAGGGGAGAGATCCCCCCCTATCGCCAGCAGCCCGTTGGGCTCTTCCAGCGCATGGCTGGGGGAGGGAAACCAGCACAGCTCATCATCCAGTTCGGTAAGATAGCGAGACATAAGGCAGAGGTTCATAGATGAAGGCCATTATCCTGATAGTATCCAGCTTGCTTGGCTTTGTCACGGCACCCGCCTGGGGCGCCGTGTATGAGCGCAACACGGCGCGTCCGGTGGAGCAGGTGGTCTTTGGCCAGGTCGATACGGTGCGCAACATCACCCAGCGCCAGGTGGTGGAGTCCGAGCATACCGGCTGGAAGACCTTGGGAGGTGCCGTGCTCGGCGGCCTGCTCGGCAATCAGTTTGGCGGCGGCCACGGGCGTGAGATTGCCACTGCCGTCGGGGCGCTGGCGGGGGCGGCCGCAGTGCAACATTACCAGTCCGGGGGCAGCGTGGTGGAGAACAAGCTGGTGGAACTCCTGATCAGGAGCGATCAGGACAGGCTCATCAACGTGATCCAGGATTACGATCCGGCCATGGTGTTTGCACAGGGAGACAAGGTGCGCATCCTCTATTTCAACGATGGGGTGCGGGTCGACAAGACTTACTGACGACTCGGTGGGCAGGGAGCCCTGGGGAAGGAAAATGACCCGGCGGCCACCGCAAGGGGCGCCGGGCGGAACTACACGGAGTGTCTTTCGTGAGGCGTTGTCAGGCGTTCTGGGCGACTATCTTGTCGCGCCCGGTGTTCTTGGCCTGATACAGCTGGCGATCGGCCTCGCAGAGCGCCTCGTCCATGGAGAGCCGCCCGACGTTGATGACGCCAAAACTGGCGCGCACAAACAGCGGTGTCTCCCGTGACAACGGTTGCTGGCGCATCTGTTGCCGCAATCCCTCCAGCCGCTTGAGCAGCACGGGGACGGAGCAGTGGGGCACCATCAGGGCGAACTCCTCGCCGCCGAAGCGGGCTATCATGGCATCCGGGAAGAACTGGGTGAGCAGCCGGGTCAGGTGGCAGAGCAACTGATCGCCGATGGCGTGGCCCCAGTGATCGTTAACCTGCTTGAAATGATCCACGTCCAGCACGCACAGGGCGAGCGGCGCCTGTTGACGCTGATGCTCCTCGAACCACTTCTGTCCCTCGTTGAACCAGTAGCGCCGGTTGTAGAGCCCGGTCAGGTAGTCGCGATTGGCCGACTCCTGAATGCTGGTGAACTGCTCCAGTGCCTCCAGATTGTGGCTGACCCGGCACTGCAGTTCCTCGGGCTCGAACGGCTGGTTGAGAAAGTCGTTCGCCCCCTGCTTGAGGTAACGGGCCGAGAGGCCGTGCTTGTCCGACACCGAGATGCCGATGATGGCGAGCTGCTGCTTGTTGTAGCGTTCGCGCAGCATCCGCACCAGGCTGATGCCGTCGATCTCCGGCATGTAGTAGTCCACCAGCATGAGCCGGATGGCGGGATGCTGCTCGAGCAGGGCCAGGGCATCCCGGGCACAGTTGGCCTCGTGAACCTGCAGCAGCTGCTTGCGCAGCTGGGCCGCGGTGCGATGGCGGGAGGTGAGCGAGTCATCGACCACCAGCACTTCGATGGCCTGGTTGAGGTAGAGGCGGTGCACCAGGCTGACGGCGTATTGCAGGGAGTGGCGTGAATCCTTCATCACGTAATCCAGCACCCCGGCCTCCAGCCAGGCCTCCCGCTTCTCCTCGCTGATGTCGGCGGTGAGGATCACCACCGGCAACCCGCGTGCCAGCAGTACGTTGACGGCTTCCCCGCCGGGGGCATCCGGCAGGGTGAGATCCACCAGGGCGACCACGTACTCTTCGCCATGACAGTCGCGTGCCCCTTCCAGGGTGTCGAACGCATCGATTTCCAGCCCGGTCTGCTGCGCAATGGCCTGGGTCAGCATGCGGCGAACCGTCAGGCTGTCTTCCACAATCATGATTTTCCGTTTCATTCTGCTCCTTAAAAAGAAAAGGGCATGCCGGTTGGCATGCCCTTTATATCTTTATGGTTACTGGGCGTCCAGATATCGCTCGGCATCGAGGGCCGCCATGCAGCCGGTCCCGGCCGAAGTGATCGCCTGACGATAGACGTGGTCGGCCACGTCGCCGGCGGCGAACACCCCGGGGATGCTGGTCTGGGTCGCAAACCCTTCCAGGCCGCCACGCACCTTCAGGTAGCCGTTCTCCATGGCCAGCTGGCCCTCGAAGATCTGGGTGTTGGGCTGGTGGCCGATGGCGATGAAGACCCCCATCAGCGGCAGCTCGGAGGTGGAGTGATCCCGGGTGCTGCGCAGACGCACCCCAGTCACGCCCATGTCGTCCCCCAGCACTTCGTCCAGGGTCTGGTGGGTGTGCAGCACTATGTTGCCGCTCTCGACCTTGTCATGCAGGCGCTTGATCAGGATCTTCTCGGCGCGGAATTCGTCGCGGCGATGGATGAGGTGCACCTTCTTGGCGATGTTGGCCAGATAGAGCGCCTCTTCCACGGCGGTGTTGCCGCCGCCGACCACGGCCACTTCCTGGTTGCGGTAGAAGAAGCCGTCACAGGTGGCGCAGGCGGAGACGCCGCGGCCCTTGAACGCCTCCTCGGAGGGCAGCCCCAGGTACTTGGCGGAGGCGCCGGTGGCGAGGATCAGCGCATCGCAGGTGTATTCCCCGTTGTCGCCCTTGAGGCGGAAGGGGCGTTCGGTCAGCGTCACTTCATTGATGTGATCGAAGAGGATGCGGGTATCGAACTTCTCCGCATGCTCTTTCATGCGCTCCATCAGGGCCGGGCCGGTCAGCCCTTCCGCATCCCCCGGCCAGTTTTCCACTTCGGTGGTGGTGGTCAGCTGGCCACCTTGCTGCATGCCGGTGATGAGCAGGGGATTGAGGTTGGCGCGGGCGGCATAGACGGCCGCGGTGTAACCTGCCGGGCCGGATCCCAGGATCAGCAGTTTGCTGTGAGTGACTTGGCTCATGATGTGATTTCCGAGACGTGATGAGTTTGCGCGATTGTAGGTAATTCGTGATCCGCGGTCAAAGGCCGGCGCATCGATTGGGGCAATCGCCAAAGAGAGAGGCAGGGGGGATGGCAGGCATAAAAAAACCGCCCATCGCGGGCGGATTTTCACTCATCTACCTCCCCTCGCGGGGACGCGATCAGTTCAACAGGGTCAGGGGATCCGTGTAGGCCAGGTTGTGGGCCACGGCGACCTCCTTGCAGGTGATCTTGCCCGCCATCACGTTCAGGCCGTGCCGCAGGTGGGGATCGCTGAGCAGTGCGTTGCGATAGCCCTGTTCGGCCAGCTTGATGATGAAGGGCAGGGTGGCGTTGTTCAGGGCCACGGTGGAGGTGCGTGCCACGGCGCCCGGCATGTTGGCCACGCAGTAGTGCACCACGTCGTCGACGATAAAGGTGGGGTCCTCATGGGTGGTAGCATGGGAGGTCTCGACGCAGCCGCCCTGATCGATGGCCACGTCCACGATGGCCGACCCCGGCTTCATGCGGGCAATGTGGTCACGGCTGACAAGTTTTGGCGCAGTGGCGCCCGGTACCAGCACGCCACCGATGACCAGGTCTGCCGCCAGCAGATGGCGCTCCAGGGTCTCGCGGTTGGAGTAGACCACCTTGGCGGCGCCCTGGAACTCGCTGTCGAGACGGCGCAGGGTATCGATGTTGTTGTCGAGTATGGTGACGTCGGCACGCAGGCCGATGGCCATGCGGGCTGCGTTGGAGCCCACCACGCCGCCGCCGATGATCACCACCTTGGCCGGTTCCACGCCGGGCACGCCGCCGAGCAGCACGCCGCTACCGCCGCGGGATTTCTCCAGCGCCTGGGCACCCGCCTGAATAGACATGCGTCCGGCCACCTCCGACATGGGGGCCAGCAGGGGCAGGCCGCCACGGCCGTCGGTGACGGTTTCGTAGGCGATGCAGATAGCGCCGCTGTCCACCAGCTCCCGGGTCTGGGCCAGGTCTGGTGCCAGGTGCAGGTAGGTAAAGAGGGTCTGGCCCGGACGCAGCATGGCGCGCTCGACCGCCTGGGGCTCCTTGACCTTGACGATCATCTCCGCCTTGGCGAAAACGTCTGCCGCAGAGGCCAGGATCTCGGCTCCTGCAGCCAGATAATCTGCGTCACTGAACCCAATGCCATTTCCTGCGCCGCTTTGGACGAAAACGGTATGGTTTCGTGCTGTCAGTTCACGTACACTGGCCGGAACCATGCCTACGCGATATTCATGGTTTTTTATTTCCTTAGGTACACCGATAATCATGCTATCCCTCGTCTATCGATTGGTGGTTTATGTTGCCTAGATGTTAAGCGACATTTGCGCCTAGTATATTCAGGTATTGACAGGATTTGTGACCATTATTATAAAATGACTGGTGATTCTTACCAAAAAATAGCCAAAGGATGGAATTAAATGATGGAAGCTAAGAGTCGGCTAAAGGATTTGGACAGGATTGACCGCAACATTCTGAATGAACTGCAAA
The DNA here is from genome assembly GCF_033348475.1 of Aeromonas sp. XH. NCBI lineage: Bacteria > Pseudomonadati > Pseudomonadota > Gammaproteobacteria > Aeromonadales > Aeromonadaceae > Aeromonas > Aeromonas sp. XH. Next base: position 1,832,177 of record NZ_CP137630.1, read on the forward strand.
AGGATGGCAGGATTTCGAACGTTGAGTTGTCCAAACGAGTTGGCCTGAGTCCCACACCGTGTCTGGAACGGGTTCGTCGCCTGGAGCGACAAGGCTATATCGAAGGATATGCCGCCATTCTGAACCCTCATTATCTGGACGCGTCTCTGCTGGTATTCGTGGAAATTACCCTCAATCGCGGCGCCCCCGACGTGTTCGAACAGTTCAACAAGGCTGTGCAGGTGCTCGAGGAGATCCAGGAGTGCCATCTGGTGTCCGGTGATTTCGATTATCTGCTCAAGACCCGCGTCAGCGACATGTCCGCCTATCGCCGCCTGCTGGGGGAAACCCTGCTGCGTCTGCCCGGCGTCAACGACACCCGTACCTATGTGGTGATGGAAGAGGTCAAACAGAGCAGTCGTCTGGTGATCAGCACCCGATAAGCGGGGTTGTGCTGTGACTTGCTCGTTCCATGACGAGTCACGATAGTCAGAAACGAGCGGCCGGTCCGCTCGTTTCTTCATTATTGCTGTTTCACGGCCCGCCTTCAGGCACTGGCTGACAACCGGTGGGCTTTTCAGGGATACTAGGCCCCCTATCCCGCATTCATGTTTTCACAAAGGAGCCGGAGTTTGGCCGATAAAAAGCTGTTTACTCCTTTATCAGGTACACAACGGATCTTCGAGGCCGTCTTGATCGCCATCACCCTGATGGCTGCCTATCTCTTGCTTGCCCTGTTGACCTATCACCCCGCCGATCCCGGTTGGTCCCAGACCTCCTGGCAGGGGGAGGTGAAGAACCTGGCAGGCAGCGCCGGGGCCTGGCTCGCCGACATCACCATGTTTACCTTCGGGGCGTTCTCCTACCTGGTGCCGCCACTGACGGTGCTGCTTGGCTGGAGCCTGTTCTGGCGGCCGAGCAAGCTGCTGGAGGTGGACTATCTCACTCTGTCGGTGCGGATCATCGGCTTCATCCTCACCGTGCTCGGCATGTCCGCCATCGCCAGCATGAACTTCAACGACCTGCAGAATTTCTCCGCCGGCGGCCTGGTGGGCGATGTGATCGCCTCCGCCGTGGTGCCGCTGTTCGGCGGGGTGGGAGCCAACCTGATGCTGCTCTGCTTCGTGGCGACCGGCATCACCCTGTTCACCGGCTGGTCCTGGCTCACCATAGTCGAGCGGATCGGTGCCGCCTGCACCGGCAGCGTCAGCGCCATCTACCATTTCCCCACCACCCTGGGGCGCTGGCTGACCGGGGGCTGGCGTCAGCCCCGTTATGAGGGGCCGGATCCCCTGCTGGAAGGGGGCGTGGGCGCCTTCGACCAGGACGACGAAGACGAGCCCCACGGCAGCTGGACGCGCAATCCCAAGGCTAAAAATCGGGCTCAAAAGACAAAATCTGACGAGTGGCTGCCGGAGCTGGACGAGGACACCTTCCAGTTCGAGCCGCAGTTTGACGACGAAGATGAGGACGAGACCCCGGCCCCCAAGGGCAAACGCGTGGCCAGCGGCCGTCAGCGCCCCGTGGTGAGCCAGGAGGATGAGGACGACCTCGATCTGCCCTGGGCCGAGGGGGACGATGAACCCGAGGCACCGGTCGCCCCGGCGCCGGTCAAGGCCAAGCGCCGTCCCCAGCCCGGTCTGGCTCCCTTGCCGAGCATCGAGCTGCTGGACAGGCCGCCTGCCAAGACCCAGATGATGAGCAAGGACGAGCTGGAGCGCATGGGCCGGCTGGTGGAGGCGAAACTCGCCGACTACAACGTGCAGGCCAAGGTGGTCGGTGTCTATCCGGGCCCCGTCATCACCCGTTTTGAACTGGATCTGGCGCCGGGCATGAAGGCGAGCAAGATCACCAACCTGTCGCGGGATCTCGCCCGTTCCCTCTCCGCCAGCAGCGTGCGGGTGGTGGAGGTGATCCCGGGCAAGACCTATGTCGGCATCGAACTGCCCAACCGGGTGCGCCAGACCGTCTACCTGCGTGAGACCCTCGACTGCGAGGCGTTTCGCGACAGCCGCAATCCGCTGACCATGGGGCTGGGCCAGGACATCGCGGGGGAGCCCGTGGTGGTGAACCTCGCCAAGATGCCGCACCTGCTGGTGGCCGGTACCACGGGCTCGGGCAAGTCGGTGGGGGTGAACACCATGATCATCTCCATGCTCTACAAGTCCTCCCCCGAGGATCTGCGCTTCATCATGATCGACCCCAAGATGCTGGAGCTCTCGGTCTACGAGGGGATCCCGCACCTCCTGACCGAGGTGGTGACCGACATGAAGGATGCCGCCAATGCCCTGCGCTGGTGCGTGGGCGAGATGGAGCGCCGCTACAAGCTGATGTCCGCGGTCGGGGTGCGCAACCTCAAGGGCTACAACGACAAGGTGCTGGCCGCCATTGAGGCGGGCGATCCCCTGCTCGATCCCCTGTGGCGTCCGGGTGACTCCATGGATCAGATGCCGCCGGAGCTCGAGAAGCTGCCCCACATCGTGGTGGTGGTGGACGAGTTCGCCGACATGATGATGATCGTCGGCAAGAAGGTGGAAGAGCTCATCGCCCGCATCGCCCAGAAGGCGCGGGCGGCTGGCATCCATCTCATCCTCGCGACCCAGCGCCCGTCTGTGGATGTGATCACCGGCCTCATCAAGGCCAACATCCCGACCCGGATCTCCTTCCAGGTGTCGAGCAAGATAGATTCTCGCACCATCCTGGATCAGGGGGGGGCCGAATCCCTGCTCGGCATGGGGGACATGCTCTACATGCCGGCCGGTACTTCCAACCCGACCCGGGTCCACGGGGCCTTCGTCGATGACCACGAGGTGCACAAGGTGGTGGCGGACTGGAAACTGCGCGGCGAGCCGGACTACATCGACGAGATCCTCTCCGGCGAGTCGGACGGCGAGGGCGGTGGCGGCGACTACGGCGGCGGTGGCGACGAGGAGCTCGATCCCCTGTTCGACGAGGCGGTGGCCTTCGTGGTGGAATCCCGCCGCGGCTCCACCTCCAGCGTGCAGCGCAAGTTCAAGATCGGCTACAACCGGGCGGCCCGTCTCATCGAGCAGATGGAGAACCAGGGCATCGTCAGCGCCCCGGGTGGCAACGGCCAGCGCGACGTGCTGGCACCGCCGCCGGTGCGCGATTAAGCCTCACATCATCCTGGCCATGCCCTCTGCGGGCGTGGCCTTTTATCGAGAACGTCTTTATGAAGAGCCTGATGAAAAAACAACTGTTGATGGGTTCCGTGCTGCTGGTCGCCAGCAGCCAGGTGTGGGCCGATACGGCCAGCGATCTCAAGCAGAAGCTGGCAGGGGTGAGCCTGTTCTCCGCCAAGTTTGCCCAGACCGTCTATGACAGCAAGGGCAAGGAGCTGCAAAAGGCGAGCGGCTCCCTGCTGGTGCAGCGACCCAACCGTTTCAACTGGCACACCACCTCCCCGGACGAGAGCCTGATCGTGGCCGACGGCAAGGACGTCTGGGTCTATGATCCCTTCGTCGAGCAGGTGACCGCCCTCAAGATGAAGGACGCCGTGCTCAACACCCCCTTCGTGCTCATCGCCGGCAACGACAATAGCCTCTGGAAGAACTACGACGTGACCCAGGAAGGGGATGTCTACACCGTCACCAGCCGCAGCCAGGACGAACTGATCGCCTCCTTCCGCATCACGTTTGATCGCCAGAACAACATCAGCCGCTTCGACGTGAAGGAGGCCCAGGGGCAGTGGAGCGAATTCACCCTGAGCAACTTCAACCGCAAGCCGGTGCTCAAGGGCAACGAGTTCGTGTTCAAGATCCCCAAGGGGGTCGCGCTGGACGACCAGCGCTGATGACCCGCATCACCCCAAGTGAGCCACGCCGATGAGCAACCTGTCGCTGGACTTTTCCGCTGACTTTCGACCGCTGGCGGCCCGCATGCGGCCGCAGACCCTGGATCAGTACATCGGCCAGCAGCATATCCTGGGGGCCGACAAGCCCCTGCGAAAGGCGATCCTGGCCGGCCACTGCCACTCCATGATCCTCTGGGGGCCGCCCGGCACCGGCAAGACCACGCTGGCGGAGCTGATGGCCCACTACTGCCAGGCGGAGGTGGAGCGCCTCTCCGCCGTCACCTCCGGCATCAAGGAGATCCGCGCCGCCATCGACAAGGCGAAGGAGAACGGCTGGCGCGGGGTGCGCACCATCCTGTTCGTGGACGAGGTGCACCGCTTCAACAAGAGCCAGCAGGATGTCTTCCTGCCCCACATCGAAGACGGCACCATCACCTTCATCGGCGCCACCACCGAAAACCCCTCGTTCGAACTCAACAACGCGCTGCTCTCCCGGGCCCGGGTCTATCTGCTCAAGCGGCTGGAGGAGGAGGACATCCTCGCCATGATCGATCAGGCGCTGACCGATCCCCGCGGCCTCAATGACCCCAGCCTCACTTTTGCCCCCGGGGTGAAGGAGGCGCTGGCAAAAGCCGTGGACGGGGACGGGCGCAAGTCCCTCAACTATCTTGAGCTCCTGGCCGACATGGCCGAGGCCGACGGCCAGGGCCGGCGGCTCATCGACAGTGGCCTGCTCGCCGCCGTGGTGGGGGAGCACGTGGCGCGCTTCGACAAGGGCGGCGATCACTTCTACGACCTCATCTCGGCGGTGCACAAGTCCATCCGTGGTTCGGCGCCGGATGCGGCCCTCTACTGGTATGCCCGCATGGTGAGCGCCGGCTGCGATCCCCTCTACATCGCGCGCCGGCTGCTGGCCATCGCCTCGGAAGACGTGGGCAACGCCGACCCCCGCGCCATGCAGGTGGCGCTCTCGGCCTGGGACTGCTTCCACCGTATCGGGCCGGCTGAAGGGGAGCGAGCCATCGCCCAGGCGATCGTCTACCTCGCCTGCGCGCCCAAGAGCAATGCGGTCTACACCGCCTGGAAGGCGGCGCTGGCGGACGCCAAAAACCTGCCGGACTTCGAGGTGCCGCCGCACCTGCGCAACGCCCCCACCAGGCTGATGAGCGAGCTCGGCTACGGCGCAGAGTACCGCTACGCCCACGACGAGCCGGGGGCCTATGCGGCGGGGGAGGAGTACTTTCCGCCCGAGCTCGCCGGCAAGTACTACTACCAGCCCACCGAACGGGGCCTGGAGAAGCAGATCGGCCAGAAGCTCGACTACCTGCGCGAGCTGGACAGGCAGAGCCCGAAGCGGCGGGAAAAATAGCGGCAAGGCCGGGTTCGGCCCGCCACGAGTGGTCTGCGCCTGGCCGGCCGGACCGATTGTGCGTTAATTGGCCAACCGATTCCATCGGGGTCGCCATCCCTCGGAAAACAGGGCAAAACGACCGCAATAGTCCCTGTTCGGGCGGGGGGGCGGTCTGCTACACTGCCCGTCTGACCCCGCTTGTCTTGGCCTGGTGCCATCTTCTTGATTTCGAAGGCCCCATCTTGCTGGCCCGATGCAAAAGACGACAGGGGTGTGCCAACCGATGTTAACTTCCGGATCTGTTTCCCGGCCCGGTCACGACGACCCGGGCCCAGATCCCATTAAAAAAAGTAGGTAAACCATGCTGGATCCCAAATATCTGCGCAGCGACATCGATGAAGCTGCCGCTCGTCTGGCGACACGTGGCTACGTTCTGGACGTAGCGGCGGTCAACGCTCTGGAAGAGAAACGCAAGGATCTGCAGTCCCGTACCCAGGAGCTGCAGGCCGAGCGCAACGCCCGCTCCAAGTCCATCGGTGAGGCTGCCCGTCGTGGCGAGGATGTGGCCCCGCTCAAGGCCCAGGTGACCAAGATCAACGACGAGCTCGAGACCAGCAAGGTCGAGCTGGACGCCCTGCTGGCCCAGCTCAAGGGGATTGCCGATGCCATCCCCAACCTGCCGAGCGACACCACCCCGGTGGGCCGCGACGAGAACGACAACGTGGAAGTGCGCCGTTGGGGCACCCCGCGCGAGTTCAACTTTCCGGTGCGCGATCACATCGATCTGGGTGAAGCGGCCAAGGGCGTCGACTTCAAGAACGGCGTCAAGCTCTCCGGCGCCCGCTTCGTGGTGATGAAGGGCCAGATTGCCCGCCTGCACCGAGCCCTGGCCCAGTTCATGCTGGACCTGCACACCCTGCAGCACGGCTACACCGAGTGCTACGTGCCCTATCTGGTCAACCCGGACAGCCTGTACGGCACCGGCCAGCTGCCGAAGTTCTCCCAGGATCTGTTCAACACCGGTATCGAAGGGGAAGGGGAAGACGAGGGCAAGATGCGCAAGTTCTCCCTGATCCCGACCTCCGAAGTGCCGCTCACCAACATGGCCCGCGACGAGATCTTCGACGAGCATGAACTGCCCATCAAGATGACTGCCCACAGCCCCTGCTTCCGCTCCGAAGCGGGCTCCTATGGCCGCGACACCCGTGGTCTCATCCGCATGCACCAGTTCGACAAGGTCGAGATGGTGCAGCTGGTGCACCCCGAGAAGTCCTGGGATGCCCTGGAAGAGATGGTGGGCCACGCCGAGAAGGTGCTGCAGCTGCTGGAGCTGCCGTATCGCGTGATGGCGCTCTCTACCGGTGACATGGGCTTCTGCGCCGCCAAGACCTACGATCTGGAAGTCTGGCTGCCGGCCCAGAACACCTACCGCGAGATCTCGTCTGTCTCCAACTGCACCGACTTCCAGGCGCGCCGCATGCAGGCTCGCGTGCGCATCGACGGCAAGCCGCAGCTGATCCACACCCTGAACGGCTCCGGCCTAGCGGTGGGTCGCACCCTGGTGGCGGTGCTGGAGAACTACCAGCAGGAAGATGGCCGCATCGCCATCCCGGCGGCGCTGCAATCCTACATGGGCGGCCTGACCCACATCGGGTAAGCGCTCGTTGCAGACGACAACGCCATGGCTTTGCCATGGCGTTGTGCATTCTGGCGCCGGCCGCGTGAGCGGGGCCCCATCGCCGTCCCGGCACGCCCGTCGTGCGTTTAACACATTTTTATCAAGCATTGCGCAATCGTTTTTGTTAGACTGCGCCGCAATTTCGCAGGACATCTTTTTCTATGGTCTGGATTGATTACGCCATCATGGGCATCGTCGGTTTTTCCGCCCTCATCAGCCTGGTGCGGGGCTTCCTCAAGGAGGCCATGTCCCTCGTCACCTGGTTCGTCGCCTTTTTCATTGCCAGCCGCTTCTATCCCGATCTCGCCGTCTATTTCACCTCCTTCTCCGACGCCATGGTGCGCAACGGCCTCGCCATCGCGGCCCTGTTCGTGGCGACCCTGATCCTCGGCAGCGTGGTCAACTACGTGGTGGGCCTGCTGGTGGAGAAGACGGGGCTCTCCGGGACCGATCGGGTGCTGGGGGTCTGTTTTGGCGCCATTCGCGGGGTGCTGATCGTCAGCGCCCTGCTGTTTTTCATGGATACCTTCACCAGCCTCTCCCAGAGCGACTGGTGGGCGGCGTCCAGGCTGGTTCCCGAGTTCAAGCCGGTGATCCAGTGGTTCTTCGGGTTCATGATGAACTCGTCCAGTTTTCTTCAACAGGTACAGTGACATCGAGGTAGCAAAGACATGTGCGGTATTGTCGGTATAGTTGGCACCACCCCCGTCAATCAGGCCCTCTACGACGCCTTGACGGTGTTGCAGCACAGGGGACAGGATGCCGCCGGGATCGTGACCATTGACAGTGGAAACTTCCGGCAACGCAAGGCCAACGGTCTGGTGAAGGATGTGTTTGAAGTGCGCCACATGCAGCGGCTCAAGGGGAATATCGGCATAGGACACGTCCGTTATCCCACCGCCGGCAGCTCCAGTGCCGCGGAGGCCCAGCCGTTTTACGTGAACTCCCCCTACGGCATGGTGCTGGCCCACAACGGCAACCTCACCAACGCCAAGGAGCTCAAGGAGCAGCAGTTCAAGGTGGCCCGCCGCCACATCAACACCACCTCGGACTCCGAAGTGCTGCTGAACGTGCTGGCCCACGAGCTGGATCTCTGCGACAAGATGGCGCTGCGCCCGGAGGACATCTTCTCGGCGGTGCGCAAGGTGCATCAGCAGATCCGCGGCGCCTACGCCGTGGTTTCCCTGGTGATCGGCCACGGTCTCATCGGGTTCCGCGACCCGAACGGCATCCGCCCGCTGATCCTGGGTCGCCGGGTCGACGAGCAGGGCCAGGTGGAGTACATGCTCGCCTCCGAGAGCGTGGCCCTCGACGCCATCGGTTTCGAGACGGTGCGTGACGTCGCGCCGGGCGAGGCCATCTACATCACCGAGCAGGGCCAGCTCTTCTCCGAGCAGTGCGCGGAGAACCCGCAGATGAGCTCCTGCATCTTCGAGTACGTCTACTTCGCCCGCCCCGACTCCTGCATCGACAAGGTCTCCGTCTATGCCGCCCGCCTCAACATGGGTCGCAAGCTGGGCCAGAAGATCGCCCGGGAGTGGGACGATCTCGACGTGGACGTGGTCATCCCCATCCCCGAGACCTCCTGCGACGTGGCGCTGGAGATCGCCCACACCCTGGGTCTGCCCTATCGTCAGGGCTTCGTGAAGAACCGCTATATCGGCCGTACCTTCATCATGCCGGGCCAGACCCAGCGCAAGAAGTCGGTGCGTCGCAAGCTCAACGCCATCAGCTCCGAATTCAAGGGCAAGAAGGTGCTGCTGGTGGACGACAGCATAGTGCGGGGCACCACCTCGGAGCAGATCATCCAGATGGCCCGCGAGGCGGGGGCAGCCAAGGTCTACTTCGCCTCGGCGGCGCCGGAAATCCGCTTCCCCAACGTCTACGGCATCGACATGCCCACCGCCAACGAGCTGATCGCCCACGGCCGGGAAGTGGAAGAGGTGTGCAAGCTGATCGGCGCCGACGGCCTCATCTTCCAGGATCTGGAAGATCTGGAAGCGGCGGTGCGGGAGATCAACCCCGAGCTGCGCCACTTCGAGACCTCGGTGTTCAACGGCCACTACGTGACCTCGGACGTGGATCAGGGTTATCTGGACCACCTCAATGCCCTGCGCAGCGACGACAACAAGGCGGTGCGCGAGTGGCAGGAAGGGACCAGCAACCTGGAAATTTTCAACGAAGGCAGTTAAACGTTTTCCGCGTCGCGCTGAAACAACACATGGGGGCCCTGGGCCCCCATGTTATTTTCCACTGCATTAGTACATCACCCGGGATGCCCGGGCGATGCGCCATCAGGCCAGATCTTCCCCGTGGCTCGCGATCACCTTCCTGTACCACCAGAACGACTTCTTGCGCCTGCGCGCCAGGGTGCCCCGGCCGGCGTCGTCCCTGTCCACGTGGACGAAGCCGTAGCGCTTGCTCATCTCGCCGGTGGAGGCGGACACGAGATCGATGCAGCCCCAGCTGGTGTAGCCCATGAGGGGGATGCCGTCTTCGATGGCATCCCCCATGGCCTGGATGTGTTCCCGCAGGTAGGCGATGCGGTAGTCGTCCTCGATCTCTCCTTGCTCGTTCACCTCGTCCACGGCCCCCAGGCCGTTCTCCACCAGGAACAGCGGTTTCTGGTAGCGGTCGTGCAGGGTGTTGATGGTGATGCGAAGACCCAGAGGATCGATGCCCCAGCCCCATTCGCTTACCTCGATGTAGGGGTTTTTCAGGGACTTGACTACATTGGCCTCGCTGGTGTTGCCCTGGTTCATGTCGGCGGCGGCGCAGCGGGAGGCGTAGTAGCTGAAGGAGACGAAGTCGACGGTGTGCTGGAGGATCTCGTCGTCACCCGGCTCCTTGACCAGCACCACCCCCTTGTCGCGAAACACGCGAGCCGCATAGGCCGGGTAGGCGCCCCGGGCCTGCACGTCGATGAACAGCAGGTTCTCCCGCTCCTTCTGGAGCGCGGTCCAGACGTCGGCGGGCTTGCAGGAGTAGGGGTAGAAGCTGCCCCCCGCCAGCATGCAGCCCACCTGGTTGGCCGGATTGACCTCGTGGGCAATCCGGGTCGCCAGGGCGCTGGCGATGAGCTCGTGGTGGGCCGCCTGGTACTTCACCTGCTCCTGGTGTTCCCCCTCTTCGAACACCAGCCCGGCCCCGGAGAAGGGGCTGTGCAGCAGGATGTTGATCTCGTTGAAGGTGAGCCAGTACTTCACCAGGCCGTCGAACGCCTCGAAGCAGGTGCGGGCGTAGCGGGTGAAGAAGGTCACCATCTGGCGGTTGCGCCAGGAGCCGTATTCGGTCACCAGGTGCATGGGCACGTCGAAGTGGCACAGGGTCACCAGGGGTTCGATGCCGTGCTTCTTGCACTCCTCGAACAGGGCCCGGTAGAAGGCGATGCCCTCGGCATTGGGCTCCCGCTCGTCCCCCCTGGGGTAGATCCGGCTCCAGGCGATGGAGGTGCGAAACACGGTGAAGCCCATCTCGGCCATCAGGGCGATGTCGTCCTTGTAGCGGTGATAGAAGTCGATGGCCCCGTGGCTCGGGTAGAACTCGTCCTCCCGCAGGGAGAAGCGCTTCTCCTGGCCGAGCTTGACCGCCATGCGGCTCGGGCCGTGGGGGATCATGTCCACCGTGGTCAGGCCCTTGCCCCCCTCGAGATGGGCGCCTTCCGCCTGGTTGGCGGCCAGGGCGCCGCCCCACAGGAAGCCTTCGGGAAATCTTGCTAACGACATTGGTTACCTCTTGTCATGTCTGATAGGGAGTCACGCGCCGGCGGTGGCCTGTGCCTGGCTGGCCGCGACGGGCTGGGGAGCAGCGTTCTCGCCGGGGGCCTCCACCGGGATGTCCTCAAACCCCATCACCAGGGTCAGCACGAAGGAGAGCACCACGGAGAGCGCCATCACGCCGAACACCCAGGCGATGGTCATGGGGTTGGCCGGATCGAAGAACTGCACGCTGGTGAAGAGGCCGGGGGCCGCCATGGAGTGGCTGGCGAGGCCGGCCATGCCGGCGACGGCGCCGCAGATGAAGCCGCTGATGAGGCTGGCGATGAGCGGGCGCTTGAGGCGCAGGGCCACGCCGTAGAGGGCGGGTTCCGAGATCCCCGCCATGATGGCGGAGGCGGCCGCCGCGAGCGCGGTCTGGCGCAGCTCAGGGTTTCGGGTGCGCCAGGCCACCGCCAGGGAGGAGCCGCCAAGGGAGAGGTTGGCACCGATTTCGGAGGGCATCACCATGCCTTCCTTGCCGGTCTCGGCGATGGTCTGGATGATGGTCGGGGTGAAGACGCGGTGCATGCCGGTCATCACCAGCAGCGGCCAGAGTGCCCCCATGATGGCCACCGACAGCCAGCCCAGGTAGTCGTGAACCGTGTAGACCAGGCCCGAGATGGCGGTGCCAATCCAGATGCCGACGGGGCCGATGAAGAGGATGGCGAGCGGCGCGGCGATCAGCACGATCAGCATGGGTTTGAGGAAGTTCTTGGTGACCGCCGGGGTGATGCGGTCGACCCAGCGCTCGATGTAGGAGAGGCACCAGGTCATCACCAGGGCCGGAATGACGGTGTAGGTGTATTTGACCGCGGTCACCGGGACCAGGGCGAAGGTCACCTGCTCCCCTTCGGCGGCTCTGGCCATCAGCTCGATGAAGCTGGGGTGCACCAGCACCCCGGCGATGGCGATGGCCAGGGACATATTGGTCTTGAACTTGACGGCGGCGGAGGCGGCCACCATCAGGGGCAGGAAGAAGAAGGCGCCGTCCCCGGCCACAGTGAGGATGGTGAGGGTCGAGGAGCCTTTCTCCAGCAGGCCCGTCATCTCCAGCACCATGGCCAGCAGCTTGAGCATGGAGCCGCCGATGATGGCCGGGATCAGCGGCGACATGGTGCCGATCAGGGCGTCGAGGATGGCGGCGCCCATGCGTCGCAGGCTCCAGCCACGTGCGGGGTCTGGGGGCGGCGTCTGTCCGCCCTGGGGCAGCAGGGCCAGTACCTCGCGATAGGCGTGGGAGACGGTGTTGCCGATGATCACCTGGCACTGGTTGTCGGCCTGCACCACGCCGAGCACGCCCTGGGTGGCCTTCAGGGAAGGGCCGTTGACCCGGGCGGGGTCGCTGAGCACGAAGCGCAGCCGCGTCATGCAGTGCGTCACGGCGACGACGTTGTCGGCGCCGCCGAGTGCGGTGATGACGGTGCTGGCCAGGGCCGCATAGTTCTTTGACATCGAGGTTGATCCTTTTAACCAAGTGGGCCCGCTCGTGCTCGCCGCAGCTGATGGCGAGCGAGAAGGCATGAAACTGAATGTGGAACCGGTTCCACATAGCATGCGCAGTTTCCTGTCGGGACACAAGACGGCCGCCCCCCCATTGTGCGGATCCGTGAATGGGATCACTGAACCCGGGCCATGGCGCCATTCTTGCTACGACAAGCCGGCGAGGGTGCAGTACACTGCGACCCGTCGAACGCAAGGGGGACAAGAATGACGACGATGCTGGAGGTGGCGAAGCGGGCAGGGGTGTCGAAGGCGACGGTCTCCCGCGTGCTGTCGGGCAATGGTTATACCAGCCAGGAGACCCGGGACAGGGTGTTTCAGGCCATCGAGGAGAGCGGCTATCGTCCCAATCCGGTGGCGAGGCAGCTTGCGACCAAGAATACCCAGACCCTGGGGCTGGTGGTCACCAACACCCTCTACCACGGCGTCTACTTCAGCGAGCTGCTCTCCCATGCGGCACGGATGACGGAGGAGCGGGGGCGGCAGCTCATCCTGGCGGATGGCAAGCACAGCGCCGACGAGGAGCGCCAGGCCATCCAGTACCTGCTCGACTCACGCTGCGACGGCGTCATCATCTATCCGCGTTTTCTCAGCGTCGAGGAGATGGACGAGATCATCGAGCAGCATCCCCAGCCCATCATGGTGCTCAACCGGCGCTTGCCACGTCATCCTGCCCACTGCGTCTATGCGGATCAGCAGGCGGCGGCGGCGGCCGTGGTGGACACGCTGGTGGCCATGGGGCACAGGGAGATCGCCTTCATTGCCGGTTCGGCGGATTCGCCCACCGGCGTCGAGCGTCTGGCCGGCTACCGCGAGGCGCTGATCCGGCACGGCATCCCCGTGCAGGACGCATTGATCGTGCCCGGCAGATGGACACCCGCCTGCGGCGCGGCCGCCGTCTCGACCCTGTTGGCGCGGGGGACCCGTTTCAGCGCCCTGGTGGCCAGCAACGATGACATGGCGATCGGCGCCATCAAACGGCTGCACGAGTCTGGCGTGGCGGTGCCTGATGCAGTCTCGGTCGTGGGGTTTGACGACATCGCCCTGGCTCCCTATGTCATTCCCTCGCTTGCCAGCGTCAAGATGCCGGTGACCGGGATGATCCAGGAGACCATCAGCCGCCTGATCACCATGGTGGAGGAGGGGGGGAGTGACGCACTGCCCTCGTTCAGCGGCACCCTGATCCGCCGTGACTCCCTCAGGCGCCTGACAGGGTGATCATGATGGCGGTGGGCAGGCCCTGCGGGATCCGTTAGCATAGGCGCCCCGGCGTCCCGGCGCCGCGTGTCGTATCAACAGATGAGAGTTCAGATGGATGACTTGTTAGCCCCCGTGCGCCAATTCCTGCATTGCGAGACCCCGGATGAGTGGGTGGAGATGGCGCGGGATCCCGCCCAATTGCCGACCCTGCTCATCGATCACGCCAACTGCGAGAACAAGGCGGCCCTGACCGCCCACAGCCTGGTGCGCCGCTACTGCCTGCCCAAGGAGAAGCGCCACCTGCTGCCCAAGCTCGCGTTTTACCGGGAGCTGGACGCCATCCCCGAGAAGGCGGAGATCCTCGGCAAGCGCACCATGGGCGAGGCCGAGCGCACCGTGTTCGCCGAGCTGGAGCGCAATCCCCTACTGTTCCCCATGGTGCGGCTCATCCAGGAGGAGCTGCACCACTTCGAGCAGGTGCTGGAGATTATGCAGGCCCGCGGCATTCCCTACGGCCCCGTCACCGCCTCCCGCTACGCCCGCAGCCTGCTGGCCCATGTGCGCACCTACGAGCCCGCCGCCGTGGTGGACAAGATGATCATCGGCGCCTATATCGAGGCGCGATCCTGCGAGCGTTTTGCCAGGCTGGCGCCCCATCTGGACGAGGAGCTTGGCCGCTTCTACGTCTCCCTGCTGCGCTCGGAGGCGCGCCACTATCAGGACTATCTGGCCCTAGCGGAGCAGTATGCGGGAGAGGACATCAGCGAGCGAGTCGCCTATTTTGGCCGGATTGAAGCCGAGCTGATCCGTTCGCCGGACTCACAATTCAGGTTCCATAGCGGACTGCCTGTCAGATCTGACAGTTGTTGAGGTGACGGGGGCTGCCTACCATTGCCCTGTTCCTACTACGAGCGACGCAATCACTTTTTTGAGCGCAATACCCGGCCTGCAAGCCGGGTTTTTTTATGTCTGCGCTAGGGGGGAAGGGAGCGCGGCGGGGATCAGCGGCGGTACTCGTTGTTGTAGTTCTGGATGAGGCGCCGGGTCACCTCGTGCTGGGGATCTGCGAACACCTTGAGGGTCTTGCCGCGCTCCACCACCCGGCCCTCGTGCATCACCAGCACCTCGTCGCTGATGTGGCTGACGATGCCCAGATCGTTGGCCACCAGCACATAGCTCAGCCCCATGGTCTCCTGCATCTCCAGCAGCAGGTTGATGATCTGGGAGCGTACCGAGATGTCCAGAGTGGAGAGAGCCTCATCCGCGACCACGATTTTCGGGTTGAGGATCAGCGCCCGCGCCAGCCCCACCCGCTGCTGCTGGCCGGCGGAGAGCATCTGGGGGTAGAAGAGGGCGTGATCCGCCAGCATGCCCACCATGCGCAGGGTCTGGATCACCTTCTCCCGGCGCTCCTCCTCGGTCATCTCGGTGTTGAGGCGCAGCGGCGTCTCCAGGATCTGGCCGACCCGGATCTTGCGGTTGAGCGACGTGTTGGGATCCTGGAAGATCATCCGCAGCAGCTTGCAGCGGGTCTGGTAGTCGCCGTGGACCAGGGGCTGCCCCTCGACGGCGATCTCGCCGCCGCTCGGCTCTATCATGCCCGCTAAAATACGGGCGAGGGTGCTCTTGCCGGAGCCCGCCTCCCCGACGATGGCCAGGGTCTGGCCGACGCCGAGATCGAAGGAGAGCGGCTTGATGGCCTCCACGGCGCGGCGCCTAAACAGGCCGGTACGATTCTGATAGGTCTTGCACAGGCCCCTGACCTGCAGCAGGGCGGGTTCGATCACAGGCTTGGCTCCTCGATGGTGACACTCATGGTAGTGCTCATTTCTTCGATTCTTCCATGTTCAGGGGGACGCGGCAGCTGGGGCATGGATGCCCCTTGGGCTTGTCGGGCGGACATGGGCTGGTGATGACCCCGGCTCATTTCTTCGGCTCTTCCATGTTCAGCGGGAAGTGGCAGCTGAACTGATGCCCCTTCACCTTGCTCATCAGCGGCGTCTGCACGCACTGCTTCTGGGCATAGGGGCAGCGGGGGCCGAGACGGCAGCCGATGGGCAGGTGCTGCAGCGGCGGTATTACCCCGGGCAGGGTCTCGAGCCGGGACTTGTGGCGCACCAGCTTGTCGAAGTCCGGGATGGACTTGAGCAGGGCATCCGTATAGGGGTGGTGGGGGGATTCGAGGATCTGCTCCCGGGTGCCCACCTCCACCATCTGGCCGCAGTACATGATGTTGATGGTGTCGGTCAGGTTCGCGATGGCGGCGATGTCGTTGCTGATGATGAGGATGGTGGTGTTGCCCAGCTTGTTCATCTTGTCCAGCAGACGCAGGATCTGGGAGTGGGTGGTGGACTCCATGGCGCTGGTGGGCTCGTCCGCCACCAGCAGACGCGGCTGGTTGGCGATCGCCATGGCGATCATCACCTTCTGGCACATGCCGTCCGACAGCTCGTGGGGATAGGCCCGCATCACCTTTCGGTGATCCTTGACCCCGACCCGGTGCAAGAGCGCGATGGCCCGCTTCTTGCGCCACTGGAAGCGCTGCCAGAACTTGCCGGCGAAGGCGCTGGTGGGGATGGCCTCCTCGAGCTGGGTGCCGATCTCCTCCGAGGGGTCGAGACAGCTGATGGGGTCCTGGAAGATCATGGCGATCTCCCTGCCCATGATGCGGCGCCGCTCCTTGGGGGCCATGGTCAGCAGGTCCATGTCGTTGAAGCGCATCCGGTCGGCTCGCACCGTCCAGTTGTCCTTCTGGATGCCGACGATCACCTTGGCGACCAGGCTCTTGCCGGAGCCGGATTCCCCCACCAGACCGCGGATCTCCCCCTCGTTCAGGGTCAGGCTGACCCTGTCCACCGCCTTGACCTTGCCCTGGGGGGTGTCAATCTCGATGGTGAGGTTGCGTATGTCGAGCAAGGGCATCAGTGGCGCTCCTCATGAGGGTGTGGCACGGCGCGTTGCATCGGTGTGATGCCGTCCTTGATGGTATAGAGCCGCAGTATCATCAATCGTTCCCCTCTTTGAGCGCTTCGCGGATCCCTTCGCCCACCAGCGGTGGGTTGACCAGCACGCCGTACGGCAATGGGCGGAGAACAAGGGTGAGCATGCCTTTCTTCGGCATAGAACATTGCATCAGTCGTTCCCTTCTTTAAGCGCTTCGCGAATGCCTTCACCCACCAGGTTGGTCACCAGCACGCTGAACAGGATGGCCATGCCCGGCAGGGTCACAGTCCAGGGGGCGAGGTAGATGAGATCGCTGGAGTCGGCCAGCATGGCGCCCCACTCCGGCTGGGGGGACTGGGCCCCGAGACCGAGGAAGCCCACCGCCGAGATGTCGAGGATGGCGGCGGACAGGGTACGGGTGGTCTGGGTCACCAGGGTCTCGACGATGTTCGGCAGTATGGCCAGGCGCATGATCCGCAGGGGCGGCGAGCCGTCGAGGCGGCTGGCTATGATGTACTCCTTCTGCATCTCGGCGTGGACCGCGTTGTAGGTCGCCCGGATGAAGGGGGGAATGAGCGCCAGCGTGATGGCGATCAGGGTGTTGAACAATCCAGGCCCCAGGATGGCCACCACTATGATGGCCAGCAGCAGGGAGGGGATGGAGAGCAGGGTGTCGAGCAGGTGATGGAGCACGCTCGACTTCACCCCCTTGCTCATGCCGCCGAGGATGCCGATGGCCGAGCCGACGACGAGGGCGATCACCACCACCAGCAGGGCGTTGCCGAAGGTGAGGCGGGCGCCCGCGACGAGGCGGGAGAGGATGTCGCGGCCCAGATCGTCGGTGCCGAGGAAGTAGTCGATGTTGCCCGTGCTGGCCCAGGAGGGAGCGAGCAGCAGGCGGTTGCTGTGCTGATCGTCGATGCCGTAGGGGATCACCAGGGGCCCGACGAGGGTGACCAGCAGCAGCAGGCCAAAGCACCAGAGCCCCGCCATGGCCAGCGGGTTGCGCCGGTAGGAGGCCCAGGTCTGCTCCAGGGGGGAGAGGATCCTGAGCTCCGGATAGATGTTCGATTTATCGTGCATGATGCAGGCTCCCGCCCTGGCCGTCAGCGGATTCAGTCTTGTCGTGCATAGCGTTCTTTGCACCGTGCCGGATACCGCATGATGTTGGTGAGCCGTGCGGTGCTGGGCGGGTGGCGCTGGTGCCGAAAAGTGTCATTCGGCTGCTGCGTTCAGTCTTGTCGTGCATAGCGTTCTTTGCGCCGTGCCGGATACCGCATGATGTTGGTGAGCCGTGCGGTGCTGAGCGGGTGGCGCTGGTGCCGAAAGGCGCCATTCGGCTGCTGTGTTCAGTCTTGTCGTGCATAGAGTTCTTTGCGCCGTGCCGGATACATGATGGTGGTCAGCAGCTCGGTGCTGACGCTGATGAAGATGACGAAGCTGGCCACCACCAGGGAGGCGCCGCGGATGGCGGCATAGTCCTGCAGGGCGATGCTGCTCACCAGCCAGCGGCCGATGCCGGGCCAGTCGAACACCACCTCGGTGATCATGGCGGAGGTGAGCACGCTGCCGAGCTGTAGCCCGAGCAGGGGCAGTACGGGTGGCAGGGCATTCTTGAGGCCGTGGCGCCAGACGATCTGGCGACGGGAGAGGCCACGACTCGCCGCCGCCTTGATGTAGTTCTGTTTCATCACGTCGATGAGGGAGCTGCGCACGTGGCGGATCACCTCGGTGGTGGGCACCACGGCCAGCACCAGAGAGGGCAGCACCAGGTGGCGCAGGGCGTCATGCAGCGCCGCTTCCCGCCAGGGCTCCTCGCTCAGCAGCACGTCGACGATGGCGATCCCCGTGATGGAGGGGACGTCGTAGAGCAGGCTGATCTGGCCGGAAGAGGGCAGCCAGCCGAGATCCAGGGAGAAGAACATCACCATCAGCAGGGCCAGCCAGAAGACGGGCACGGCATAGCCGACGAGGCCGGCGGCCATGATGGAGAGATCCAGTCCGCGCCCCTGGTAGAGGGCCGCCAGGGTCCCGAGCGGGATCCCCACCAGCAGCGAGATGGCGAAGGCCGCGAGACAGAGCGCCAGGGTGGCCGGGAAATAGTGGCGGATCTCGTCCAGCACCGGCTGGCCCGAGACGCTGGAGAGGCCGAAGTCCCCCGCGAAGATCCGCAGCAGGAAGTCAGGATAGCCGTGCCAGAAGTCCAGCACCTGGGTGACGAGGCGAAACTCCAGCAGGTAGGCCCCCAGGGTCAGCACCAGCAGGGTGATCACCAGCAGGGTGATGCGGCGCAGAATATAGAAAAACATGCTTATGCCTCCAGGTGCGGCTGCGCCGATGGGCGCAGACGGCCGCCGCCGATGGGATGGGTATCAGTCATCGTCACTCCCGATAGGCCTGGTTGAAGGTGGTGCCCCCGAAGGGCATGAGCCTCAGCCCCTGGATGTCGTTGCGACTCACCTGGGTTCGCAGGGCATGGGCCAGCGGAATGAGCGGCAACTGCTCGTTGAGCAGGGACTGGGCATAGTAATAGTTGCGCAGGCGGAAGGCGAGTTGTGGGGTGGTCACAGCGTCGTCCAGCAGCTGATCGAAGGCGGGGCTGCACCAGCGGCTGTAGTTGTTGCCCCGCTCGACGGCGGCGCAGCTCAGCAACTGGCGGAAGAAGTTGTCCGGATCCGCGTTGTCGGCGATCCAGCCGGAGAGCAGGCTGTCGTACTGCCCCTTGGC
Source organism: Aeromonas sp. XH (assembly GCF_033348475.1). NCBI lineage: Bacteria > Pseudomonadati > Pseudomonadota > Gammaproteobacteria > Aeromonadales > Aeromonadaceae > Aeromonas > Aeromonas sp. XH. The sequence goes on from NZ_CP137630.1 coordinate 1,851,127, forward strand.
GAGCCGGGTCTCGATGACCGGCCAGGCCTGCTGCACTATCTTGAGGCTCACCCCAATCTTGGCGAGATCGCTGCGCATCAGCTGGGCGGTCTTGAGGCCGTCCGGGTTGTAGGGGCGGGCGCCGGGTTGCACCAGCACCTGCATCTCGAAGCCGTTCGGGTAGCCCGCGTCCTTGAGCAACTGGCGAGCGAGCTTGAGATCCTGCTTGCGCTGGGGCAGGGAGGGGTTGTAACCCCAGGAGAGCGGCGGCAACAGGCTGGCGGCGCTCTGGCCCGTCTCGAAATAGACCGCCTGCAGCAGGTTCTGCACGTTGATGGCGCTGGCCAGCGCCTGGCGCACCTGCACCTTGTTGAAGGGCGCCTTGCGGGTGTTGAGGGCGAGGAAGGCGACGTTCATCCCCGACTGCACCGACAGATCCAGGTGGGAGTCCTTGTCGATCACCGACAGCTGGCTGGCGGAGGGGGTGCTCATGACGTCGCACTCGCCGGTCAGCAGCTTGGCGAGTCGCTTGGAGGATTTGGGGGTGATGTCGTAGACGAGCTGCTCCATCCTGGCCTCGCCTCCCCAGTAGCCGGGATGGCGCAGGTAGCGCACGAACTCGTTGTGGCGGTACTCCTTGAAGCTGAAGGGACCGGTGCCGACGGGCCTGCTGTCCAGCAGGTCCGGGGTGCCGGCCTCCTGCATCTGCTGCGCATACTCCGCCGACAGCACGATGGCGTAGTCGCTGGCCAGGGTCGCGAGGAAGGAGGCGTCAGGCCGGCTGAGCTCGAACACCACCTCCCAGGGGTCCTTCTTGTAGACCCGCTTGATGAGGCTGCTGAGCCCCAGCCCGTAGAAATAGGGGTACTCGCCGCCGGAGACGTGATGGAAGGGGTGCTGCTCGTCCAGCAGGCGCTGCCAGGTGAACAGGACGTCATCGGCGTTGAAGTGGCGTGTCGGATTGAACCAGGGGGTGTGGTGGAAGGTCACCCCCTTGCGCAGGGTCAGGGTATAGGAGAGGCCGTCCTCGCTCACCCGCCAGCGGGTGGCGAGCCCCCCCTCGATGTCCAGGGTGTTGGCATTGACCTCGAGCAGGCGATCGTAGAGGGGGCGGGCACTGGCATCCAGGGTCGCATCCGAGTTGGCCAGTTGCGGGTTGAAGGTCCGGGGAGCCCCTTCGGCGCAATAGATGAGCCCGGTTTTGGAGGCCTCATCGCGTTTTTGACAGCCGCCGACCAGTACCAGGACACCGAGCAGCAGGGGGGTGAGCATTCTCATGTTGGAACCATGTTGTCAGACAAAGTTGCCCGCCATGGGGCGGGCGCGTTGCGGGAGCCTGCCGTGCGGGCACTCCCATCGGGGTTGGCGTGCGTCGCGCTGTGCAGTCCACACTTGGGCATCAGCCCAGCTCCAGGTTGCCACTGTTGTCATCCCCGTCGAGCAGCTGGTATTTGCGCAGCATGCCCCTGAACTGGTGGTAGCTCAGGGCCAGCAACTGGGCCGCTTTGCGCTGATTATACTGGGATTGCTGCATCGCTTGCTTGAGTAAATTAATCTCGTATTCCGCCACCGCCCCCTTGAGATCCAGCGGCAGGTTCGGGGCATAGGCACCGTTTACCTGTGTCGGCTCGGGGGTTGCGGCCACGGTCTTGCCGGTGGCATTGGGGCGCCAGGGGGAGTCAAAGGGGTTGAGCACCAGCTCCGCCAGCGGCAACTGGGGGTTGCCCTGGCGATAGAGGCTGCGCTCCACCACGTTCTTCAGCTCCCGCACGTTGCCGGGCCAGGGGTAGTCCAGCAGCAACTGGGCCACCTTGCGCGAGAAGCCGGCAAACAGCGGATAGCCCAGCTCCCGGGTCATGCCGTGGGCGAAGTGCTCCGCCAGCATCAGGATGTCCTCGCGCCGCTCCCGCAGCGGGGGCAGGGTGATGACGTCGAAGGCGAGCCGGTCCAGCAGATCGTGGCGAAACTGCCCCTTGTCGGCCAGCGCCGGCAGATCCTCGTTGGTGGCGCACACCAGCCGCACGTCCACCTTGAGCGCCTTGGCGCCACCCACCCGCTCGAACTCCCCGTACTCGATGACCCGCAGCAGCTTCTCCTGCACCCGGGCGCTGGTGGTTGCCAGCTCGTCGAGGAAGAGGGTGCCGCCGTCGGCCCGCTCGAAGCGGCCCTGATGGCGCTTGGCGGCGCCGGTGAAGGAGCCCGCCTCGTGGCCGAACAGCTCGGTCTCCAGCAGGCTCTCGCTCAAGGTGGCGCAGTTGATGGTGACAAAGCTTTGATCCCAGCGATCCGAGAGATAATGTAGGCGGTGGGCGATGAGCTCCTTGCCGGTCCCCCGCTCGCCGATGATCAGCACGGGCTTGCGCAGGGGCGCGAGGCGCGAGGCCTGCTCGATGATTTCTAGAAACGCGTTGGATTCACCCAACAGACTTTCCGTGGCCGTGGTCATCCCTGCCCCTGTATCGTTGAAAAATCTGGTTAATCTTACCAAAAGTTGGTTATTTTAATCATCTCTTGTTTCTGGGGCACTTGAATGTCAACGGGAGTGCCCATATAAATCAACAAGTTAATAATTGTTCCAGATTGGCACACAAGTTGCCATTGTCAATGGAGAAACAACCCGATGCCTATCACAGGAGTACAATCATGAGCATTTTTTCCCGCCTGGCCGACATCATCAATTCCAATCTGACGTCCCTGCTCGACAAGGCGGAAGATCCCCAGAAGATGGTGCGCCTGATCATCCAGGAGATGGAAGATGAACTGGTGAAGGAGCGCTCCAACCTGGCCCGCTTCCTCGCCAACCAGAAAGAGATCGGCCGCCAGGTGAGCCGCCATCAGGAGCGGGTCGCCGAGTGGCAGGGCAAGGCGGAGCTGGCCCTGACCAAGGGGCGCGAGGATCTGGCCCGGGCCGCCCTCATCGAGAAGAGCAAGCAGACCGAGCTCGCCGACACCCTCGAACGGGAGCTGCAGGCGGTGAACAGCGGCATCGACAAGCTGGGGGAGGAGATCCGCCAGCTGGAAGCCAAGCTGGAAGACGCCCGTGCCCGCCAGAAGGCGATGGCCATTCGCAGCGAAGCGGCCAGCAGCCGCCTCAACGTCCAGAGCCAGGTGGCCCGTGGCGGCAGCCAGTCCGTGGTCAGCAAGTTCGAGCGCATGGAGCGCCGCATCGACGAGATGGAGGCCCGCGCCGATCTGGGCCAGTCCGACAAGGCGCTCGCCCAGCAGTTTGCCGAGCTGGAAGCCGACGATCAGATCAGCCGCGAGCTCGAGGCCATGCGCCAGAAACTCGGTCAGAGCGACAGCAAACAGGGGGAGTAACAGATGGAAGATCTGCTGGGTGTGTTGATGGTTCCCATGGTGGTCTTCATGGTGGTGGTGGCCCCCATCTGGCTGGTGCTGCACTACCGCGCCAAGGGGCGGATCGGTGCAGGCCTTGCCGACAGCGAGCGGGAACAGTTGCAGGGGTTATTGGCCCGTGCCGAGAAGATGCAGGAGCGGGTCGGGGCGTTGGAGTCGATTCTGGACGCTGAAGTCCCGGGCTGGAGGAGCAGGGTATGACACAGTGGAGCAGAGAGAAACGCAATCTCTATCGTGACCCCCAGCGGGGCAAGATAGCGGGCGTCTGTGCCGGTCTTGCCGACTACTTCGGCGTCGAGACCTGGATAGTGCGGCTGCTGGCTATCAGCGGCCTCATCTTCGCCGGTTTCATCACCTTCACCGCCTACATCGCCGCCTGGTTCCTGCTCGACAAGAAGCCGGTCACCCTCTACGGGGAGCAGGAGGAGGAGTTTGCCGAGGTGCGCATGAAGGCGCGCAGCTGGCAGGCGGGGATCACCCCCCATCAGGCCCTGGGCCGCATCGCCCGTGAGCTCGACAGCCTGGAGCCCAGGGTGCAGCGCCTCGAGAAGCTGGTGACCTCCAAGGAGTTCACCCTGCAGCGGGAGTTCAGCAAGCTGTAATGCCCTGGGCCCGAGGGTGATGCCTCGCGGCCCCTGCGCCCGACCTGACAACAAGGAGGCAAAGACCCGCCTTGATACGCAACAAACTCGAACACTCTTGGTCCGTGCTGCAGCACAAGGCCTTCGAGGTGGTGAACCGGGCCCGGGATCGCCACATCCGGCTGGCGGTCACCGGCCTCTCCCGCAGCGGCAAGACCGCCTTCATCACGGCGCTGGTGAACCAGCTGGAGCACGCGGCCATCGACGGCCGGCTGCCGCTCTGGGATGCCCAGCGCCAGGGGCGGATCCTGGGGGCCCGCCGGGTGCCCCAGCAAAACGCCCACATCCCCACCTTTCCCTACGAGCGGGGCCTGGACGCCCTGTTTGGCGAGCCGCCCGCCTGGCCGGAGCCCACCCGCGGGGTGGCCGAGGTGCGCCTCGAGATCCGCTATCGCACCCGCCACCCGGTGCGTCGGCACCTGGGGGAGATCTCCACCCTCTATGTGGATCTGGTGGACTACCCGGGGGAGTGGCTGCTGGACTTGCCGCTGCTGGAGCTCGACTACGAGCAGTGGAGCGAGCAGGTGCGGGAGCAACTGCGCCGCCCCGAGCTGCAGGCCCTGGCCTCGGGCTGGCTGACGCCCGGCTGGCAGGCGGATCAGCCCTTAGAGGAGCGAGCGGCCAGCGAGCTGGCGGCCCGCTACACCGACTATCTGCATGCCTGCAAGCGGGAGCTCGGGTTGCACCTCATCCAGCCGGGGCGCTTCGTGCTGCCGGGGGAGTATGCCGGTGCGCCGCTGCTGCAGTTCGTGCCCTGGGTCTGGGATGCCCCGGCCCGGACCCCGGCCGACGGCACCCTCTACGCCACCTTCAAGCAGCGCTTCGAGCAGTACAAGCAGCACCTGGTGCAGGGCTTCTACGAGCAGCACTTCGCGGGCTTTGATCGCCAGATCGTGCTGGTGGACTGCCTGCAACCTCTGAATGCCGGCGCCGCCAGCTTCGGCGACATGCAGCAGGCCATCGCCCGCATCATGGAGAGCTTCGCCTATGGCAAGAGCAACTGGTGGCGGCGGCTGTTTGCCCCGCGCATCGACAAGTTGCTGTTCGTGGCGAGCAAGGCGGATCACGTCACCCCGGAGCAGCACGCTCCCCTAGTCTCCCTCTTGCAGCACCTGGTGAGTCGTGGCCGGGGTCAGGCCCGCTTCGAGGGGATAGAGACCGAGTGTCTGGCGCTCGCCGCCATCAAGGCCACCGAGGTCGGCAAGGGGATGGCCAATGGCCGCGAGTTCCCGGCCATTCGCGGCACTAGCCTCGCCGGCGAGCCGCTGCTCGTCTTCCCGGGGGAGGTGCCCTCCCAGATACCGCCGGCCCAGTGGTGGCACACCCAGGGCTTCGATTTCCAGGCATTTCGCCCGCTGCCCATGAGCGCCCATCAGGCGCTGCCCCATATCCGGCTCGACGCGGCGCTGGAGTTTCTGCTCGGGGATCACCTCGAATAACCGGCATCGTCCGAAGGAGCAGACAACAAGATGAACGATCAGATCAAACCGGCACCGCTGCAAGGCAAGGTGATCCTGGAACCCGCCCTGGCGGCGCAGGAAGAGCGGCCACCGGCTCCCGCCCAGCGCCTGGAGGAGGCGAGCTTCGAGCGTCTCGAGGCGCTGGACGAACTCACCGAGGTCGAGCCCGCCCTCACCCCCAGGCCGCGCCGCCACCGCCTGCTGGCCTGGGGGCTGGGGGCGGTCGGTCTGCTCTCCCTGGGTCAGTTCGGCGTCTTCCTCGTCGATCAGTTTGCCTCGTCGCCGTTCTGGGGCGGCGCCTGGCTGCTCGCCAGCGGCCTAGTGGCGGTGGGCACGGCCGGCGTGGCAGGGCGCGAATGGCTGCGTCTGCGCACCCTTAAAAAACGCCAGGACGTGCGCTCGCGGGCCGAAGACCTGCTCGCACATCAGGGTGTCGGGCAGGGGCAGGCGTTCTGCGAGCAGCTGGCCGAGCGCAGTGGTGACAAGGGGCGGGAGGGGTATCGCACCTGGCTCGCCCAGCTCGACGAGAGCCACAGCGATCGGGAGGTGTTGACCCTCTACAGCCAGCTGGTGCTGACCGAGCGGGACAGGCTGGCCCAGGCCAGGGTGGCGAAATGGTCGGGGGAGGCCGCCGTGCTGGTGGCCCTGAGCCCGCTCGCCACCGTCGACATGATGCTGATGCTGTGGCGCAACCTGCGGATGATAGAGGACATCGCCGACGTCTACGCCATCGAGCTCGGCTACTGGAGCCGCATTTGCCTCATTCGCCAGGTGTTTCGCAACATGCTCTATGCGGGCGCCACCGAGCTGGTGACCGAGGTGGGCATGGACTTGCTGGGCGCCGAGCTCACCGCCAAGCTCTCCGCCCGCGCGGCGCAGGGGGTGGGGGCAGGGCTGCTCACCGCCCGTCTGGGCCTGCGCACCATGGAGGCGTGCCGCCCGCTGCCCTGGTGCGCGGATGAGAAGCCGAAGTTGGGCGAGCTGCGCAAGCGGCTGATCGGCCAGCTGGCGGGCTACCTCAACAAGGGGTGAGTGGCGGGCCAGGGGTCGATTGTGGTTGTCACAAATTATTTACAAATGTCTGCGGCAGCCGACCCTTGGGTCGGCTGCTTTTTTGGGGGGCAAACCGTTACCATGATCCCATGGCTCGCAGGCGAGTCACCGCCCGAAGGGCGGGGTCGGCACCCAGAGGATGGAAGCATTCATGGCAAGTCTCTACACGGCGCATCAACCGGATGCACAGGGCAGGGTCCACTACACGGACGAGGAGCATGGCACCTGGCAGATCCTGATCGAACGCCAGCTCGCGGCGCTGGAGGGCAAGGCCTGTGACGAATACCGGGCAGGGTTGGCGCGACTCGCGTTGCCCCGGGATCGCATCCCGCAGCTGGGCGAGATCAACGCCGCCCTGACCCCAGCCACCGGCTGGTCGGTGACTGCGGTGCCCGCGCTCATCTCCTTCGACCGCTTCTTCGCCCTGCTGGCGGATCGCCAGTTTCCGGTGGCCACCTTCATCCGGCGCCGGGACGAGCTCGACTACCTGCAGGAGCCCGACATCTTTCATGAGATCTTCGGCCACTGCGCCATGCTGACCAACCCGGCCTTCGCCCATTTCACCCACCTCTATGGCCGGCTCGGGCTCGGTGCCAGCAAGGAGGAGCGGGTCTTTCTGGCTCGGCTCTACTGGTTTACGGTGGAGTTCGGGCTCTTGCAGGGGGGCGAGGGGCTGCGTATCTACGGCGGCGGTATCCTCTCCTCCATCGGCGAGACCGCCTACGCGCTTTCCGGCAAACCCGAGCTGCAACCCTTCGATCTGCTGGAAATTCTGCGAACCCCCTATCGCATCGACATCATGCAACCCGTCTATTTCGTGCTGCCGAGCCTGGATACCCTCTACCGTCTGGCACCCCAGGCCATCATGGACGCCGTCGCCCAGGCCCGTCGCCTCGGCCTGCGTCCGCCCCGCTTTGCGCCCGTTTCCGGCAAGCAGGCGAGCTAACCCGTTTCCATCCCCACGATGCAGTAATGAAAGGAGTCCCGAATGTCTGAACTGGCGAGTCAACGATGCGAGGCGTGCCGCGCCGACGCCCCCAAGGTGAGCGACGAGGAGCTGGGCGAGTTGATGCACCTCATCCCCGACTGGCAGCCCCTGGTGGTCAACGGCGAGCTGCAGCTGAGGCGCGAATTCGTGTTTCGCAACTTCAAGGAGGCGCTGGCCTTCACCAATCGGCTCGGCGAGCTGGCGGAGGCGGAGTTTCACCACCCGGCGATCCTGACGGAGTGGGGCAGGGTGACCGTCAGCTGGTGGACCCACAAGATAGGTGGGCTGCATCGCAACGACTTCATCATGGCGGCACGTACCGACGAGCTGCTGAAGTAATCGTCGCCAAAACACGGCACAAGATGGGCCTGCCCGGTGAAAACGGGGCGGGCCCGCATTTTTATGGGGGAGCGCTCGCACTGGCGGGATCGAGTCTGTATTATCCGGTCATTCAGAATGTTAGCTAGGAAGTGTGTGCCGAATGCGTCTTGAAGTCAGCTGTGAAGACCGTCTGGGCCTGACCCGGGAATTGCTCGACCGACTGGTGGAGCACAATATCGATCTGCGCGGCATCGAAATCGATACCTCAGGCATCATCTATCTCAACTTTCCCGAGCTGGAGTTTCGCGACTTCCAGCACCTGATGCCGGAGATCCGCCGCATTCCCGGGGTCTACGACGTCAAGACCATCCCCTACATGCCCTCCGAGCGGGAGCACCACGAGATCGAGGCCCTGCTCAAGGCGCTGCCGGATCTGGTCTTCTCCCTCGACAGCAAGGGGCGGGTGACCCAGGCCAACCAGGCGGCCCTCACCACCCTCGGCTTGTCGGTGGACGAGGTGCGCGGCGTGGCGCTCGGCTCCCTGGTCAAGGGCTTCTCCTTCACCCGCTGGCTGGAGGCGAGCGAGATCAAGCCCCAGACCTGCAAGCTGAGCCTCGGCGGCGAGGAGTACCTCGGGGATCTGATGCCGCTCTTCGTGGCCGAGGAGAAGGGCAGGCAGGCCCTGGCCGGCGCCGTGGTGGTGCTCAAGTCCGCCCGCCGGGTCGGCATGCACTTCAGCGCCCTGCACGCGGTGGAGGTGGGCGGCTTCGAGCATCTGCAGGCCGAGAGCCCCAAGATGAAAGAGGTGCTGGCCCAGGCGGCCAAGCTCGCGATGCAGGATGCCCCCCTGCTCATCGTGGGCGAGACCGGCACCGGCAAGGAGCTGCTGGCCCGCGCCTGTCACGGTGCCAGCCTGCGCTCCAGCCACCCCTTCATGGCGCTCAACTGCGCCGCCATGCCGGACAACGTGGCCGAGAGCGAGCTGTTCGGCTATGCCCCAGGCGCCTTTGGCAACAACACCGAGGGCAAGCGCGGCGTGCTGGAGCTGGCGAGCGGCGGCACCCTGATGCTGGACGAGATCGGCGACATGTCCCCCCATCTGCAGACCAAGTTTCTGCGGGTACTGCAGGACGGCGTGTTCCGCCGGGTCGGGGACGAGCAGGAGGTGAGGGTCAACGTGCGCTTCATCTGCACCACCCAGAAGCAGCTGCTGGATCTGGTGCACGAGGGCAAGTTCCGGGAAGACCTCTATTATCGCCTCAACGTGCTGAGCCTCAGCCTGCCGCCGCTGCGCGAGCGCAAGGCGGACATCATGGCCCTGGCCCAGCAGTTCGTCGCCCGCTTCGCCAGCGAGTTGCAGCGCCCCCGCCCGCGCTTTACCCGCAACATGGCCGAATACCTGACCGCCTACCGCTGGCCCGGCAACGTGCGCCAGCTGCGCAACTGCCTCTACCGTGCCATGACCCTGCTGGAAGGGGACGAGCTTGGCCCCGAGCACGTGGATCTGCCGGTGGCGGCGGATGCCATGCCGCTCATCGACGAGTGGTTCGAGGGGGGGCTGGACGAGGCGGTGAAACGCTTCGAGAGCCGGCTGCTGGAGCGGCTCTACCCGGCATTTCCCTCCACCCGCCAGCTGGCCAAACGGCTCGGGGTCTCCCACACCGCCATCGCCAACAAGCTGCGCGAATACGGGATTGGCAAGAAGTAGCCTCGGCGGGACCTGCCGGAGGACTGTCCTGCCCCTCGGGGGCGCCGTTGCGACACAGGGTGACGCACCCTGTGCGTATACGGATGGGGCTCGACCATCCGGCTGGTAAGCTCGGTGCGACTCCCCTTCAGGCACACCCTTCATGGGCGTCGGCCCATTCCGGCGCCGGCGTGAACATAAGCGCGGGCATCATGCAGTTGTTTTGTTTCATCCGGATATTGACGTGGCTGGTGCCGCTGGTCTGCATGCTGGCGCTGGCCAACGCCGCCGTGGCCGCCACCTCGGCCGAGGTGCGCAGCGACATGGTGCGCCAGACGGTGCTCGACATCCTCAGCTATACCCGCTGGCCCAGCGAGCCTGCCCGGCTGCAGGTCTGCATCACGGCTCCGACGGAATACGCGGCATCGCTCCTCGCCATAGACCGCCAGGCCAACGGGCGTCCGGTGGAGGTGCATCGCTACGAGTTCGACGACGAGGCGCTTACCCGGCACTGCGATGTCATCTATCTGGGGATCCTGACCTCGGAGCAGCGCCTCTCCCTGTTCGAGCGGCTGCGGGGGCACGCCATCCTCAGCATCAGCGAGCAGAGCCGCGAGTGCATCGCCGACGCGGTCTTCTGCCTGCAGGCAGGGGAGCGGGTGCGTTTTCGGGTCAACCTGGATGCGCTCGCCCGCAGCGGCGTGCGGGTGCACCCGGCCGTGCTCAAACTCGCACGGGCAGACGAGGATCCGCGATGAGGATCCCGTACGCAGGCCAGAGGCTCACCCTGCGCCAGAGCCTGGGGCGCACCCACATGATGATCTCCCTGACCGCCGTCTGCATGGCGGGCCTGTTCCTGACCGTCACGGCACTGCTGGCGCTGCGCCTCTATGCGGATCACAACCTCAAGCTGGTGGCGCGGGCCATCAGCTATACCGCCGAGGCGGCCGTGGTGTTCGATGACGAGGAGGCGGCGAGAGACGCCCTGGAGGCAATCACCTCCCGGGAAGATATCGCCAGCGCCAGCATAGTGCTGCCGGACGGCCAGGTGCTGGCGAGCTGGCGCCGGGCCATCACCACCCCCTGGACCACGCTGGAGCAGCACCTGGCCCGCCTCATCCTGCCGGGGCCCGTGGTGCAGCCCATGGTGCGGGAGCACCGGGAGATAGCCCGGGTGCACCTGGTCGGCCACGGGCAGTTCCTGTTGCGTTTCCTGCTGCAAACCCTGCTGGCGACCCTGGTGTGCCTGCTGCTCAGCATCCTCGGGGCGCTCCATGTGGCGCGCCGCATGCAGCGCTCCATCACGGCCCCCCTCAAGGCCCTGACCGAGGTCGCCTACAACGTCAGCCGCCAGCGCGCCCTCAAGCAGCGGGTGCCGGCGGCCAATATTGCCGAACTGCACGAGCTCGGGGAGGACTTCAACTCCCTGCTCGACGAGCTGGAGGCCTGGCAGGCCCATCAGAAGCGGGAGAACGCCAGCCTGTTGCACCGGGCGACCCATGACGCCCTCACCGGCCTGCCCAACCGCGCCCTGTTCGAGGCGCGCCTGGGGCAGGCCATCCAGGCGGGCAGCACCCAGCAGGAGCGCTTCGCCCTGATCTATCTCGATTGCGACCGCTTCAAGCAGATCAACGACAACCTGGGCCACGGCATCGGGGACGAGGTGCTCATCGCGCTGGCGCGTCGGGTGCAGCACCAGCTCAGGCCGCTGGATCTGGTGTGTCGCCTCGGGGGGGACGAGTTCGTCATCCTGCTCGCCCCAGTCCGGGGAGAGAGCGAGGTGCACGAGGTCATGGCGCGGATCCAGCAGGCGATGAGCACCCCTGTGGTCCTGAGCGACGGCCGCCATCTGGGGGTGGGCATCAGCATGGGCGCCGCCCTCTATCCCGAGCAGGGGGAGACGGCGGACGCCCTGTTGCAGTGCGCCGACGACGCCATGTATCAAGCCAAACGACAACGGAAGGAGGAGGGGAGAGAGCACAAGAGAGCCACGTGAAGTTGAACCGAAATAGTGAAAGGATGATAACAATGACCATTTTGAACCCGATCAAAACGGGGCTTGTCGCGCTGCTGCTGACGTTGCTGGCCGCATGCCAGAGCGTGCCGCAGGGGCTCACGGCGGATCAGGTCGCCACCCTCAAGGAGCAGGGCTTTCACCTGACCGAGGAGGGCTGGACCCTGGACATCTCCAACAAGGTGTTGTTTGCCAACAATGTCGGGGCCCTCAATCCCCAGACTCGCCAGGTGGTGGAGCGGCTCGGCAAGGCCCTCATCGGCGTGGGACTGAACCGGGCCAGAGTTGACGGCCACACCGACTCCAACGGCGAAGCCGCCTACAATCAGCAGCTCTCGCTGAAGCGGGCCCAGTCCGTGGCCGACGTCCTGATGTCGGTGGGGATGCCCCAAGGGAACCTGGATATCCGCGGCCGTGGTGAAGAGGCGCCCATCGCCGACAACGGCACCGCCGCCGGACGGGCGGAGAATCGCCGCGTCGCCATCATCATCGGCAACGACTGAACCCCCAACCCTGCGTCGGCGTCACGATCCCGCCGGGATCCCGTTTCTGTCAGTCCGACTGCGTGTGTGCCACCACTCTCCTGGCGGGGAGTGGCCCTCTCGCCCCGACCCATGCCCCTTCGACGCTTGTACTCCCCATGACTTGCCGGCTGACAGGAGCGGGGAGACGAGTTCCGTGCCCTGGGCTTGATCCAGCACAAGCAAGGCTTGATTGATATTCGTTATCATTTGCATTATTTCCAGATGGTAGCCCCTCGTGATGACACCCCTGCTGACCCCGACCATGACCGGGCTTGCGACCCCGGATCCCCTCAGATTCGCCTTTACCGCCAAGACCTCGGCCCACGCCAGCCGTGGCGGCGGGGGGCCGCTGATGCTCGACGATGCAGGCTGGCACGCCTGGTGGCAGCGGGAGAGCGAGGCCGGGGAGCGGGCGATCTACATCCACATTCCGTTCTGCCGCAAGCGCTGCAGCTTCTGCAACTTCTTCGAAAACGGCGCCAACCCGGCGCGCATGAGCCGCTATGTGGCGGCCCTGTGCGACCAGCTGAGCCGGGCGGCGAAGACACCGCTCGCGCAGAGCAAGCCCTTCTCGGCCGTCTATGTGGGAGGCGGCACGCCGACCGACATGGCGGTGGCCGATCTGGCGCGCCTCGGCGAGGCGATCCGCGCCTTCCCCCTGACCCCGGATGCGGAGCTGACCCTGGAGGGACGGCTCAACGGTTTCGATGACGCCAAGTGGCAGACGGCCCTGGCGGGGGGCTTCAACCGCTTCTCGTTCGGGGTGCAAAGCTTCGATACCGGGGTGCGCCGGCAGGCGGGCCGTTTCGACGACAGGGAGACCCTGCTCGCCCGGTTGGGGGCGCTGACCCGGGGCGACGAGGCCGTCATCGTCGCGGATCTCATCTTCGGCCTGCCCGGTCAGGACGACGCCGTCTGGAGTCAGGACATCGCGGACGTGATGGCGAGCGGCGTGCACGGGGTGGATCTCTATCAGCTCATCGCCATGGCGGGCACCAACCTGGCGCGCGCCGAAGCCGGGGGCAAGGCGGGATGGTCGGCGGACGGGCAGCAACGGGCCGCCATGTATGCCCATGGCGCCAGCACCCTGGAGGCGGCCGGATGGCAGCGGCTCTCCTGCAGCCACTGGCGGCGAAGCGATGCCGAGCAGAGCCGCTACAACCAGATGGCGAAGTGGGGCGCCGAGATCCTCCCGTTCGGGGCGGGAGCGGGAGGCAACGTGCTGGGCCACGGCCTGATGTATGGCCGGGATCTGGCGGCCTGGCACGCGGCGCTGGCCGCGGGGGGGCGCGCCCCCGGCATGGTGATGAGGCCCAATCCGGATGCTCGCCTCGACGGGCTGCTGCGCGGGGCGCTCGACACCGGCTGGCTTATCCTCGGGCGCTTGCCATCCCCTTTGCGGGCGCATTTGTTGCCGCTCTTTGAACGCTGGCAGCAGCATGGCCTGGCCGAGCTGACCGGGGAGACACTGGCGCTGACCCTGGCGGGGCTTTTCTGGAGCGTCAATCTACAGGCGGGGCTGTTTGAGTATCTGCAGCGCAATCCGCTGGCAGGGTCGGAGACAACCCCCGCCCATCCGGCGCAGGCCGTGCGCCATTCGCTGGCGTGAGCTTGCGGGCAGGCGGCCGGATCCAGGCAAAGAGGGGATGACGAAAACGGGGGCGCCACTGTGCCCCCGTTTTTCGTCAGTCGTTGTCGACCTCTTCCACCCGTACCCGCAGATGTCCCTCTGTGAGCGTGGTGACCAGGGGCTGGCCGGCACTCACCTGGCCGGCGCGGCTGATCACCTCGCCGGACGGGGTGCGCACTATGGCATAACCGCGCCCCAGGGTGGCCAGTGGGCTCACCCCGTCTAGGCGTGCGCTCAGCATGGCGAGGCGGTGGCTCGCCAGATCCCGGCGCCTGGCGATCAGGGCGTGGAGCCGCTCCTCGGCGAGCTGATGGCGGCGCTTCCCGGCTGCCAAGTGCTTCTCCGGGCTCTGGGCCTGCAGGCGCAGTTCGAGGTTGGCGAGGCGTCGCTCCCCCAGATGGAGGCGGCTTGCCAGCAACTGCTGCAACCGGCGGTCGAGCTCGTCAAGGCGCTGGGCCTGCTGCTCCAGCCGGCGCTTGGGATCCTGGTGTTCGAGTCGTTTCTGCAGCAGGACGAAGCCGTGGCGGGCGGCGGTCTGATGCCGGGTCATGGCCTGGGTGAGCCGCTGGTGCAGGTGCACCAGGCGCTGGGCGCGGGCGCTGCTGTCCGGGGCCACCAGCTCGGCGGCGGCGGAGGGGGTGGGGGCGCGAAGGTCGGCGGCAAAGTCGCTGATGGTGACGTCCACCTCGTGGCCCACGGCGCTCACCACCGGGATGGTGGAGTGGGCGATGGCGCGGGCCACCGCCTCCTCGTTGAAGCACCAGAGATCTTCGAGCGATCCGCCGCCGCGCCCGACGATGAGCACATCCACCTCGGCACGGCGATTGGCAAGGGCAATGGCCGCGACGATCTGGGCGGTGGCGGCGCTGCCCTGCACCTGGGTCGGGTAGATAAAGACGGGCAGGTCTGGCGCCCGGCGCCCCAGCACCGTCAGCATGTCGTACAGGGCGGCGCCGGTGGCCGAGGTGACGAGGCCCACGGCGCGGGGCTCGCGGGGGAGCGGGCGCTTGCGGCCCTCGTCAAACAGCCCCTCGGCGCCGAGACGGCGCTTGAGTTCCTCGAAGCGCAGGGCCAGCATGCCGTCCCCGGCGGGTTGCATGCTCTCGATGATGAGCTGGTAGTCCCCGCGGGGCTCATAGAGGGAGACGCGTGCCTGCACCAGCACCTGCATGCCGTCCTGGGGGCGAAACGGCACCCGGCGGTTGTTGCCCTTGAACATGGCGCAGCGCACCTGGGCCGACATGTCTTTCAAGGAGAAGTACCAGTGGCCGGAGCTCGGCATCGCCAGGTTGGAGAGTTCCCCGGTCAGCCACACCAGCCCGAGATCCTGCTCCAGGATCATGCGCACGGCGCTGTTGAGGCGGGTGACGGTGAAGATCTGCTGCTTGTTCTGGCTGGATTGGTTGAGCTGATTCAAGGCTGGCCCTGCTGTGTGTCCGCCGGGGGCGGGAGAAACGATGGGGGTCATCTTACCCCAGTTGCGCCCATCTGCCGAGCCATGGGGCCCGGCAGATGACGCGGAGCCTAGGCTTGTGCCTTGGCCGGTTTGGCGGCTCTGGCGGGGCTCACCACCAGCCAGACCGCGAAGCAGACCACGGCGCCGCCGAGGACGAAGCCGCCGGTGAGGGTCTCGCCCAGCACCAGATAGCCCCACAGGATGCCGAACGGCGGAATGAGGAAGGTGACAGTGAGGCTTCGCAGGGGGCCGATGTCGGCGATCAGCCTGAAGTAGAGCAGGTAGGCGAAGGCGGTGCAGAGGAAGCCGACCGCCAGCACGCTGGCCCAGACCCCGGGTTGGGCCCAGTCGACGGCGGGGCCGGTGGCCAGGGTGTAGCCGAAGAAGGGGAGCAGGAAGAGGACTGCGCCGATCTGGCTGCCAAAGGCCACCAGTTTGGCGTCCAGGCCCCCCCGCTCGGTGACCCAGCGCCTCGTCAGGAAGCCGGCGCAGCCATAGCAGGCGGTGGCGATGAGGCAGGCCAGCACCCCGATGGCCAGTTGACCGCTCAGGTCGACTTCCCCCGTGGTGGTGATGAGCCCGATGCCCACCAGCCCCAGCATGACCCCGACCCACTTGCGCAAGGTCAGCACCTCGTGGAAGAAGGAGAAGCCGATGAGGGCCCCCATCAGGGGCGTGGTGGCGTTGAGGATGGCGGAATAACCCGCGGGCAACCAGAGGGCCGCCACGGCATACATCAGGAAGGGGACGCCGGAGTTGATGATGCCAAGCACCATGATGGATTTGAGCTTGCCCTGAAACTGCATGGGGGTGCGCAGCAGCAGGAGCATGGCGGCGAGCCCGACGAGGGCGAAGAAGACCCGCAGGAAGGTGGTGTTGATCGAGCCGAAGGCCGGCGCCGCGATGCGCATGAACAGGAAACTGGCGCCCCAGATGGCCGCCAGTGCCAGCAGCCTTCCATAATCCGATGTTCTCATGCTCTCTCCTTTGACATGGCGGGCCGCGCCATGGTGGCGGGCAGGCTTTGCATCATGCAGGGCCTGCCCGTCTCTGGCAACCTCAGGGTCAAGGCGAAAGACAAGCAAGGCACCCCCCGGGTGATGCCTTGCCCTTTGCGCCGCCGTCACTCGTCCCCGGGCTGGCTGACGAAGGCGATCTTGTGCAGGCCCTGCCGGGAGGCCTGGGCCATCACCCGGGCGATGACGCCGTACTCCACGCGCTTGTCGATGCGCAGCTGGATCTCGGGAACCTCTGGCTTGGCCTGGCCGGCCTCGCTCATCCTGGTGAGCAGCGTCGCCTCGTCGACCTCCTTGGCGTTCCAGTAGATCTTGCCGGCCCCGTCGATGGAGAGCACCACGTCCTCCTGCCTGGGCTGGTTGGCCTGGCTGCTGGCCTCGGGCAACTCGAGCTTGACCGCGTTGGTGAGCAGGGGGGCCGTGATCATGAAGACGATGAGCAGCACCAGCATGACGTCGATCATGGGGATCATGTTGATCTCACAGAGTGGCTGATCGTCCGACTCACCCGGCAGTTTGCCAAAAGCCATTATCGCGGTCCCCTCTTGACGGACTCGACGGTGGCGAGCGGGGTGACCTTGGCGGAGCCTTGCGCAAACCCGGTCACCAGCAGGGTGAAGAGGTCATGGGCAAAGTCGTCGAGAGCCGCCAGCGTGAGACGGTTGCGACGCACGAAGAAGTTGTAGACGAGTACCGCCGGCAGGGCGACGGCGAGGCCGAAGCCGGTCATGATCAGCGCCTCGCCGACCGGCCCTGCCACCTTGTCCAGACTGCTCTGGCCGGCGGCCCCTATGGCCAGCAGGGCGTGATAGATGCCCCAGACGGTGCCAAAGAGCCCGACGAAGGGGGCCGCCGAGCCCACGGAGGCGAGGAAGGCCAGACCCTGCTCCTGGCGGATCCGCTCGGCCGTGATGGCCTGGCGCAGGGCGCGCAGCAGAAAATCGTCGGGGGAGCCCAGCGCAAGGGTGGGGGGGCGCTCCTGCACCCGGCCCAACTGGGCCATGGCGGTGAGGGCTGCACGGGTCACGCGGCCATGGCTCTCTTGCGGCGGCGTCCGAGCGAGCTGGCGCTCCACCTCGTGCAGACTCTCCTGTCGCCAGAAGTCGGCGATGAAGCGGGCGCTGTGCCGCTGTTCGCGAGCCCCGAGCCAGAGCTTGAGCAGGGCGTAATAACAGGTGCCAAGTGACATCACCACCAGCAGGATCAGCGGGACAAGCCCGATCCCGGAGCTCTGGCTGAGCAGGTGGGCGATGCCCATGGCGTGGGTGTCGACTTCCGGATTCATGGTTCAGGTTCCTAGCTTGAAAATGATGGTGACCCTGGCCCAGTCCGCGACGGCGACCTGGTTCTGCCGGGCCGGGATGAAGCGCCAGCGGCTGACGGTCCTGCGGGCCGTCATGTCCAGGCGCCGATGACCGCTGCTGCGTTCGACCTCGACCGACTCCGCCGTGCCCTCCCTGCTGACCCGCACCTTCAGCACCACGCGACCCTCTTCACCTCGTCTGCGCGACTCGGGAGGATAGGGAGGCTCGGGGTTGTGCAAGCTGGCATCCCGGGCAATGGGGGCGCTGCTCCCTCCACCGGTCCCGGTCTGCCGGGTCTTGGCCGGGGCGCTGTGGCTGTTGGCACTCTGGCTATTGGATGTGGACGTGGCCGGTGCGGTGGTTGCAACGGGGGTCACCCCAGGCAGGGCCTGGGTGGCGGGTTTGACCTCAGGAAGGGGTTTGGGCTTGGGCGGCGCCTTGGGCACCGGCTTGGGAGCTGGCTTCTTGACGACGGGCCTGATCACCTTCTGCCGCACCGGCGCAGGCTTGTTGATAGCCGGGGACCGGGCGGGAGCCGCTGCGGCTTTGGCCGGCGCGTCATCCCGGCTCGACTCCCCGGCCCAGCGGGCGGAGAGGGTGAGGGGCTCGGGCGGCGTCATGGGCGCGGGGCGGCTCTCCTGCACCAGCCAGAGGATGGCGAGGTGCAGGACCAGGGCGGTGCTCAGGCAGGCGAGCTGGACGGGGCCGAATGCCATCTTGTCGCGGGCGATGGCCGGTCTCATTGCACTGGCGTTCATCTGCCTGCTTCCTTCCTGACTGTCATCTTCGTACTCAAATGTCTTATGAAATGGCGCCGAGGCCGGCCCGTGGTGCTCAGCATGCGCCACCCTGCATCCATCAAACAAGAAACATTATCAATCGCGTTTTAATCGCCAATGCCGAGATTGAGGCTGCTGACGGCGGAGCGACAGGCACGCCGGGCACAGGTGGGCAGCCTGGGCCGAAAAGAGGCTGAGTGAGCAGAAATGAAAGCGCTATCAATCACATACAGCCTACCTCGAGGTCGATGGTGGTCACATTTCGCACTCTGAGGCCAAAAAATGGCCAGTCCATTCCCTAGACTGGCTGGGCTCATCTGAAGGCGGGACGTTGCGGATGGGGGAATGCCGGGACACACCGGCATCACACATAAACAATGAGAATAAAGGACTATCAATGGCTAGATGGATACTCGCGGCCGGATTGTTGGGAACCTTGATCACGGCGCCGAGCACGGCGGCGGAGTGGTTCTTCCGGGGCACCGCGAATGGATGGGCGGCGACCGCCATGACGTCGACGGACGGCGTCAATTTTGATACCTGCCAGCGCTTCGTGAGCGGGGATGCCAGCGGCGGCCCGCGCTTCAAGATAGACAGGTACGGCAACTGGCAGCAGAGCTACCCGGCGGCCGACTACGGGGTCAATGCCAACACGGCGTACCAGATCCGCATCAACGCCAGCACCCAGGCGGTGAGCGCGACGGCGGTGGCCAGTTGCGAGGCCTCGGGGTTTGCCAGCACCTTGCCGCAACTCAACGTGCGCGGCACCTTCAACGGCTGGGCCAGCCTGCCCATGCAGCTGGTGGCCGATCACCTGTGGCAGGCCGAGGCCTACATGGATGGCAAGGCGAGCCAGCGCCTCAAGTTTGATCAGGCTGGCGACTGGGCCGTCAACTTTGGCGACAGCAACGGCGACGGCGTGCTGGAGAAAAGTGGCGGCGATATCTTCTGGAGCGCCGTGGGCACGGTGCGCATCCAGGTCAACGACCAGACCCTGGCCTACAGCATCACCCCCCTTGGGGATGACAACCAGCCGCCGCTCGCGGTCATCACCCCGGGGGGCACGGTGAACGTGACCCAGGGGGCGTCCCTGACCTTGAGCGGCAGCGATTCCACGGATCCCGACGGCCAGATCGCGAGCTATCTCTGGAGCAGCGGCGAGACCACGGAGAGCATTGTCGTCAACACCACCCAGACCGGCACCTTCACCTATGGCCTCACGGTCACCGACGATCAGGGGGCCAAGGGCAGCAGCAGCGTGAGCGTGGTGGTCGGGGCAGGACAGGGCAGCGACAGCTGGTACTTCCGGGGCACGGCCAACAACTGGGGGCTCACCCCCATGATCAGCGAGGATGGCACCACCTTCTGCACCGAGCAGGCCTTTGGCAGCAACAACCCCCGCTTCAAGATTGACCACAAGGGGGACTGGACCGAGGCGTATCCGGCCCAGGATTACCTGGTCAGCGCCAACACCCGCTATCGCATCTGCTTTGACAGCCTGCGCAAGGCCATCGAGGTGGAGACGCTGGCCGGGGCCGATCTGCAGGCCCCCACGGTGACGGCCACCCCGGCCCCGGGGAGTTATGTGGACAGCCAGTCCATCACCCTGGGGGTGAGCGACGATCAGGACAGCGCCCCCGCCGTGCATTTCACCACGGACGGCAGCCAGCCCACCACGGCGTCGGCCCGCTATGCAGGCCAGCCCCTGGTGGCGAGCGACAAGGGGAGCGGCACCGATCTGGTGATCCGCACCCTTGCCATCGACGCCAGCGGCAATCAGCGTGAGCAGCGCTTCGAGTACCGTATCGGCGAGCAGGGGGTGGCGAGCGGCGATTTTCGCGCCGAGAGCATCTACTTCCTGCTGACCGCCCGCTTCTATGACGGCGATGCCGGCAACAACTACCATAACCGGGATCGCTACAAGGCGGGGGATCCCCACTGGCGCGGCGACTTCAAGGGGCTCATTGCCAAGCTCGACTACATCAAGGATCTCGGCTTCACCGCCATCTGGGTGACGCCACCGGTGGAGAACCGCTCCGGCCTCGACTATCACGGCTACCACGCCTACGACTTCTACCGGGTCGATCCCCGTCTGGAGTCGCCGGGGGCGGGTTACCGGGAGTTCATCCAGGCGGCCCACGCCAAGGGGCTCAAGGTGATCCAGGATGTGGTGCTCAACCACTCGAGCCAGTACGGTCTGCGCGGCAAGACCTGGATCGATCGCCTGCCCGTCAAATACTACGTACCGGCGGGGTCGAGCCAGGGACTCATCAACAACGGTCCCTATCAGGGCAACCTCGGGGACTACGCCAGCGCCAACCGCTGTGACGACGACAACCCGGCGGCTCCCGACTGGTACAAGGCCCGCTGCCAGTCCGATCCGGCGGGCACCCAGCCCCTGGTAGACCCCAAGACCGGCGCCACAGTGCCGAGCGCAGGCTACAACCCCAACCGCTTCTTCGGCATCGACGCCCAGACCCTGGATCCCGCCTGGTATCACCTGGACGGCTTCATGTCCGGTGGTGACTGGGAGAGCCCGCTTGCCCTGCAGCGCAAGCACATGGCAGGGGACTGCATCGATCTCGCCACCGGCAACCAGAACGTCAAGGAGTACCTCAACGGCGCCATTCGTCAGTACCTCGACATGGGGGTGGATGCGATTCGCATCGATACCTTGAAACACATCGAGCGGGACGAGCTGCTGA
Source organism: Aeromonas sp. XH (assembly GCF_033348475.1). Taxonomy (NCBI): domain Bacteria; kingdom Pseudomonadati; phylum Pseudomonadota; class Gammaproteobacteria; order Aeromonadales; family Aeromonadaceae; genus Aeromonas; species Aeromonas sp. XH. The sequence goes on from NZ_CP137630.1 coordinate 1,872,041, forward strand.
CCTATGTCCACGACTGGCAGGCCCACAAACCGGGGCTGTTCGTCTTTGGCGAAAACCTGGTCAAGGGCACCGGATGGGGCTCTGAGCTCGCCAACGACAATGCCTCGGCGGTGATCCGCCCCTGGTGGTACACCCGCACGACGGCCAACCCGGCGGATCCCCGTGCAGGGGGCGATTCGGGTCTCTCTGTGCTGGACTTCTCCCTCTTCTCCACCTTCCGTGACAACGTCACCCGGGGGAACTTTGGCGGGGTAGGGGGGATTTTCGCCATGGACTGGATCTATGGGGATGCCACCAAGCTCATCACCTTCTTCCAGAACCACGATGTGGGGCCGGACAACGACTTCAAGTACCGCTACGGCGGGGAAGAGGGCAATGCGGCCATGACCTACAACCTGCTCTGGACGGCGCGGGGCATCCCGACCCTCTATTACGGGGAGGAGGTGATGTTCCAGGCCGGCAAGCCCCAGGACATCGACGGCGCCACCATGACGGTGGATCAGACCGGCCGCGCCTACTACGGGGAGGTGCTGGACAACCCGGCCACCCCGAGCCACCCGCTCTACCAGCACATCAAGCGCCTGAACCAGATCCGCAAGGCGGTGCCCGCCCTGCAGAAGGCGCCCATGAGCCAGGTGAACGAGTGGGGGAGCGGTATCAGCTTCGTGCGTGATCTGAGCGCCGAAGGCAGCTACGCCGCCGTGGGCCTCGCGGCCAACTCGGCCCAGCAGATAAACCTGACCGGCCTGAAGAACGGCACCTACACGGACGCGGTGACCGGCGCGAGCCAGAGCGTCAGCAGCGGCAGTCTGAGCTTCCAGGTGCCCGCCTATTCGGCCCGAGTCTGGGTGCTGAATGGCCCGGGCAAGGTGGGGGTGGACGGCAAATACCTCAAGTAAGGAAACGCCGTCGCCCTGTGCAGCGAGTCGGCCTTCGGGCCGACTTTTTTATGGCGCCGAGGCATGAAGCGGGGGGATGAGAGCAGGCGCAGGTCGTGTCGGGCGAGGCAAGCGCACGGCACCGGGATGCACTATCTTGGTGCTCTTGCCCTAATATGGTGCAATTCCTTGTCATTTGCCCTTGAGCCCAATTCCGCAGAAACACGCCATATCGCCCCCATGGCTCCCCCATGATGGGCTTCATCCATGCTGTAAAGTGGCATTCCATCGGCATTATCCACCGAATAAACGGGCTGATCAGGAAGGACCACGACATGTTTTTTGGTTAACTGGCTGAACATGCTGATCCGGCATGGGGGCCGATCCCGGGGCCGGCATGATCAATCTGTTTTTTGTTGGCTGTACGGAATTTAAATTCGATTTTTCATGGTATCGCGGACTCTTGTTTTGATTGGCGCTCTTTTTGCTGTGACTTGTCATCCCCATGATGGCGACATAAGGGGCAGGGGGCCGCAAGGCCGGGGGCGGGTGCCAGCGGGGTGAATGCGCCGCCGCCATCCGTGCCGGAGCGGCCTGGTATTCGGGCATCGGACGCCACAATCGATTCGTGTTAAGGAGTCATATGGAAGGTGAAATGACCATGCAGCCAGCGGCTGTGGACAAGGGATTGGCCCACACCCTCAAGGACGATGTCTACGGCATGGTGCTCGGCGTCATGTTTATCGCCGTGGGGCTCAACCTGCTCAAGTGCGCCGGCATGATCACCGGCGGCATCGCGGGCATCGCCCTGCTGCTCGCCCATGTCAGCAGCCTGCCCATCGGGGTGCTCTTCTTCCTGGCCAACCTGCCCTTTCTGGTGTTTGGCTACGTCACCATGGGGCGGGCCTTCATGGTCAAGACGCTGATCGTCAACGTCGCCCTCTCGGCAGCCACCCAGGCGGTGCCGCTGCTGTTGACGGTGAGCTATGTCCACCCCCTGTTCTCGGCCCTGGTGGGAGGCACCTTCCTCGGGATGGGGGTGCTCTCTCTAGCGCGCCACAACGCCTCGGTGGGGGGGATCGGCGTGGTGACGCTCTGGTTGCAGTGGCGCACCGGCATCAACGCGGGAAAGAGCCAGATGGCGCTGGACGTGCTGGTGTTCGCGCTCTCCCTGCTCACCCTGCCGCTCTCTTTGCTGCTCTGGTCCACCCTGAGTGCGCTCGCCATGAACGCCATGCTGATGAACTGGCACAAGCCCGGTCGTTACCAGGGAAGCTGAGGGCGAGCCTGTGCGGGGGAAAGGGGAGGGGCATGCGGAAAAATGCCGTTGCGAGGGATTGGAGGCAGAAAAGGGCTCAACGGCAAAAAAGATCATCTTGTCGTGGAAAACGGCATGGTTACGGCTGAATTTATTGGTTTTTTGCCCTGTTGGTCCTATTAAATCGGGCTACGCCATAAAAAATTCAAAAAACTTCTTTACCACCGGCCAATGCATGAGTAAAATTTGTCGGCAATATTTTACACCCCCACTCCTCAACGGTGAGATATTGCCATGCTCAGGATTGCCAAAGAAGCGCTGACCTTCGACGATGTACTGTTGGTTCCAGCCCACTCCACTGTTCTCCCCAATACCGCCGACCTGCGTACCAAGCTCACGTCTGCGATCTCGCTGAATATCCCGATGATCTCCGCTGCCATGGACACAGTGACCGAAGCCCGTCTGGCTATCGCACTGGCCCAGGAAGGCGGTATCGGCTTCATTCACAAGAACATGTCCATCGAGCAGCAGGCTGCCGAAGTGCGCAAGGTCAAGAAGTACGAGAGCGGCGTCGTCAGCGACCCCGTTACCGTGCGCCCTGACATGACCATCGCCCAGATCAAGGAGCTGAGCCACAAGAACGGTTTCGCCGGTTACCCCGTGGTGACTGACGGCAACCAGCTGGTGGGCATCATCACCGGCCGTGACGTGCGCTTCGTCATCGATCTCTCCCAGACCGTCGAACAGATCATGACCCAGAAGGATCGTCTGGTGACCGTGCGTGAAGGGGCCCCTCGTGAAGAGGTGGTGGCCCTGATGCAAAAGCACCGCATCGAGAAGGTGCTGGTGGTCAACGGCGACTTCAAGCTCAAGGGCATGATCACCGTGAAGGACTTCCAGAAAGCCGAGCGCAAGCCCAACGCCTGTAAAGACGAGCGTGGCCGCCTGCGGGTCGGTGCCGCCGTCGGTGCCGGTGCCGGCAACGAAGAGCGCGTCGCCGCCCTGGTGGAAGCCGGTGTGGACGTGCTGCTGATCGACTCCTCCCACGGCCACTCCCAGGGCGTGCTGGATCGCATCAAGGCGACCCGTGAAGCCTATCCTGACCTGCAAATCATCGGTGGCAACGTGGCCACCGGCGCCGGTGCCAAGGCGCTGGTGGAAGCGGGCGTCAACGCCGTCAAGGTCGGTATCGGCCCCGGCTCCATCTGTACTACCCGTATCGTGACCGGCGTGGGCGTGCCCCAGATCACCGCCATCTCCGACGCCGTGGACGCCCTGGAAGGCACTGGCGTGCCGGTGATTGCCGATGGCGGCATCCGCTTCTCCGGTGACGTGGCCAAGGCCATCGCCGCCGGTGCGAGCTGCGTCATGGTGGGCTCCATGTTTGCCGGTACCGAAGAGGCTCCGGGCGAGATCGAGCTCTACCAGGGCCGCTCCTTCAAGTCCTACCGCGGCATGGGCTCCCTGGGCGCCATGTCCAAGGGCTCAAGCGATCGCTACTTCCAGACCGACAACGCCGCCGACAAGCTGGTGCCGGAAGGGATCGAAGGGCGCGTGCCGTACAAGGGCCGCCTCAAGGAGATCATCCACCAGCAGATGGGCGGCCTGCGCTCCTCCATGGGTCTGACCGGGAGCGCGACCATCGACGACATGCGCACCAAGGCCGAGTTCGTGCGCATCTCGGGCGCCGGGATGAAAGAGTCCCACGTTCACGACGTGACCATTACCAAAGAAGCCCCCAACTACCGGATGGGCTGATAAGACGGGGCCCTGCGCCCCGTTTTTCCACCCTTTTTTTATCCCGTGCTTTTTGTGACAACATCAGCCTGATGCAGGAATAAAATGACTAAAGACATTCACGCCCACCGCATCCTTATCCTGGATTTCGGTTCCCAGTACACCCAGCTCATCGCCCGTCGCGTCCGTGAAATCGGCGTCTACTGCGAGCTGTGGGCCTGGGATGTAACCGAAGCGCAGATCCGCGAGTTCAACCCGAGCGGCATCATTCTCTCCGGCGGCCCGGAATCCGTGACCGAGGCGGGCAGCCCGCGCGCCCCCGAGTACGTGTTCAACGCCGGCGTGCCGGTGTTCGGCATCTGCTACGGCATGCAGACCATGTCCGAGCAGCTCGGCGGCAAGGTGCAGTCCTCCAACTTGCGTGAATTCGGCTATGCCCAGGTCGAAGTGCTGGGCCACTCCGGCAAGACCAGCGCGCTCTTGCGCAACATCGAAGACGCCATTGCCGACAACGGCAATGCCCTGCTGGATGTCTGGATGAGCCACGGCGACAAGGTCACCGAGATCCCCGCCGGCTTCACCACCATCGCCCAGACCGCGACCTGCCCCCATGCGGCCATGGCCGACGAAGCCAAGCGCTTCTACGGCGTGCAGTTCCACCCGGAAGTGACCCACACCCGCCAGGGCGCGCGCATGCTGGAGCACTTCGTCAAGGACATCTGCGGCTGCGAGTGCCTCTGGACCCCGGCCACCATCATCGACGACGCCGTTGCCCGCATTCGCGAGCAGGTGGGTGACGACGAAGTGATCCTGGGCCTCTCCGGCGGCGTCGACTCCTCCGTGGTCGCCATGCTGGTGCACCGCGCCATCGGCGATCGCCTCACCTGCGTCTTCGTCGACAACGGCCTGCTGCGTCTGAACGAAGGCCAGCAGGTGATGGACATGTTCGGCGATCACTTCGGCCTGAACATCATCAAGGTCGACGCCGAAGAGCGCTTCCTCTCCGCTCTCGCGGGCATCGACGAGCCGGAAGCCAAGCGCAAGACCATAGGCCGCGTCTTCGTCGAAGTGTTCGACGACGAGTCCAAGAAGCTCAAGAACGCCAAGTGGCTGGCCCAGGGCACCATCTATCCGGACGTCATCGAATCCGCTGCCAGCAAGACCGGCAAGGCCCACGTCATCAAGTCCCACCACAACGTCGGCGGCCTGCCGGAAGAGATGAAGATGGGTCTGGTGGAGCCGCTGCGCGAGCTGTTCAAGGACGAGGTGCGCCGCGTCGGCCTCGAACTCGGCCTGCCCTACGACATGCTCTACCGTCACCCCTTCCCGGGTCCGGGCCTGGGCGTGCGCGTGCTTGGCGAGGTGAAGAAAGAGTACTGCGACTTGCTGCGCAAGGCTGACGCCATCTTCATCGAAGAGCTGCGCAAGGCCGACCTCTACAACCAGGTCAGCCAGGCGTTCGCCGTCTTCCTGCCGGTGCGCTCCGTCGGCGTCATGGGCGATGGCCGCAAGTACGACTGGGTCATTGCGCTTCGCGCCGTCGAGACCATCGACTTTATGACCGCCCACTGGGCCCACCTGCCGTACGACTTCCTCGGCCACGTGTCGAACCGCATTATCAACGAGATCAACGGCATCTCCCGCGTGGTGTACGACGTCTCCGGCAAGCCGCCCGCAACCATCGAATGGGAATAAGCGGCTAACGCTTTCCTGCCGATAACGCAAAACTGTCAAAAAGGCGCCCTTGAGGCGCCTTTTCTTTTTCCAATCGTTTGCGCCTCACTTTTCCGTTCTCTAGCCGCTTTCTCACCTCCCTGCCACTGTCATATATGGCATGGGGAGTTATGGATCTCACGCTAGGCTCTGCCGTGCCAATTAAGACCTGCGCCGTGAGGCGGCGGTCGTGGCAGCAGGGGAAGGGGCGACAGCAACGCCTTCATGTGCACTGTCGACACCGGACATACCAAATCTGGTATGGCCCCCGGTGGAGTCCGGACACCACTTGAATAAACGGGGTGGAACCCGAACAGACAAACGAGTAGGGAGAAGAGATCACGGAGGGTTTGTTATGTCAGAACAAGCAGTGTTGTTGGGCGGATGGACTGCCTACCACAAGCTGAGCGCCAAAGATCAGGCAGTATTCAACTAGGCACTGGAAGGATTTGTCGGGGTGCAGTACCAACCCTTTGAAGTCTCCACCCAAGTGGTGGCCGGCACCAATTACCGCTTCAAGTGCAAGAGCACTGTGCCGCTGCCCAACCCCATCCACGGGGAAGCCGTGGTGCAGATCTTCCAATCCCTGGATGGGTCGGCCCATATCACCTCCATTACCCCGATCTGATTGGGTAGTGGGGCAAGGCGGGGAAGGGGAATAGCTTCCAACCGGTTTGCCTCAACAACCAGCAATAAGAAAGACGCCTTAGGGCGTCTTTTTTTTTCCACAACTAAGCACCTCTTATGTGCGGTCAGCATAGAAACTTATCGATTAATTTGTTGATCTTGCTCAGCAAATTATCATCATCCTCTTTTGTTTATCTGTCATGCTGGCTAGGATATCCGTCTGGATATGACCTCTTTGGAGTTACCAATGAATCAGAACAGATATATTGTGTGGGGGAGAAACCAAGCAAACACATTCAGAACCCAGTAATGGTAATGCAATGATTTAAAATTATTTTTTTTTGAGGTGGCATGAATAAAATTGCTAAATGGATTTTGAGCAGGTTGTTAAATCAGCCATGCCCTATTCAAATTCCTCGAAGTGGAGAGTTAGGAAAGCAGGTTAACTGCTATTCCATAAGTATTTATAATGGCGATGTCCCAATCATGCTCGTTAACTCTATTGAAGAAAATGGGTTAAATGGCAATCATTTTGAAGGTGGGGGTTTCTGTACAGAGGCTGTAATTCCTTTTTCGCTTTATTCTGGCTTGAGTTTACGAGTTGATCATTATCATGGACTGGTGACACATACATATAACGGCGTGCTAGATTATATCCTTCATGAATGGACTGGGTTATATAAACTACAGTCAATTTACGTTTTAGCAAAACATTCTGTCCCACAATATTTCTTCAACAAGAGAAACTTACAACTACCAAAGAGAATGAAGATTCTAGAAAGTATAGTTTCCAAGCAATCAGAAGAGCCTCACAAATCATTTTCGTCGCTTGACCTAATGAGTTACATATATTCAATTAGGTGGTGTTTGCATCCACAGAAAACAGAATTGCGTAAAAAAATGGATCTGTATTTATCATCTTTCGTAGCATCAGGAGAGTTGAAAAATAATGGTAGTAGCTTTGAGTTTATAATCACAGGTAAAGCTATAGCCACTTTAGAGCAATATCAAATTGAGACTGCAAGGGCGAAATCTGCCAAGTCCGCAAACTCTTGGATGCTTAGACTTACGGCTATATTAGCATTTTTTGCTGCCTTTCAATCTGGCTTAATTAAGTCACCGGTGTGGATTGATCTAGGTAAGATTTTGGAATGGCTGTCATCGTTCATGTAACAATGCCATTAAATTCACTTCCTACGGTCGTCAGAAGCTTGGAGTTACGTGCTTTTGCGAATAAGTTAAATCTAGGAGTAAATTTGAAAGAGTTTTTGCCATATTTGCCGACTTTGATTACAACGTTAATTGTTGTTCCTATCGGTATTTATCTACAAACACGGTTAAAAAATCTTGCGAATAGCAATGACTTTTTGAAAGCTATTGAACAGCTAAAAAAGAATACGGAAGCGGTAGAAAGCATAAAAAGGCAGTTTGATGAAAAATACTGGGTAAAGCAGCAGGTTTGGGATACTAAGCGTCTTGCCTATGAAGAAATACTATCTTGCCTGTATTTAACAAAAGAGTATATCGAAGACCAAATAGCATATTTAACTGATTATAAGGATAGTTTCATTTATATCGGAAGTTCTATTTACGACTTTGAAAACAAGGAGTATAAAGAGTCTTACGAAGAGTATGTTGAGAGTGAGCAACAAGCTTTTCGTGAAAAATACGAAACACAAGAGGCAACTTTTTCTCGCCATGAGTTATCCACTAAAACCAAGAAGAGCTTTAAAAAACTTGAAAGTGTTTTTTCAATTAATTCGATATATTTGGCGCCAGAGTTAAGAGATATTGAAACCCTATTGGGCAAGTTAAAGAATAAATTGTATGATAAACAGATTATACAAGATGACCATGAGGCTACTGGTGATTTTCTTGACCGTTTGATTGAGCACCATGTTTCTAGTGGGGAATCAGTTAATGACATAATTATATTGACTAAAAAGTTAGCAATGGATGATCTCAAGTTGATCACAAAATAATAGCACTGCACATAATAAAGTATTTAAGAGTGGCTCCCAACGTTGGGTTCTTTCATACCATCGTTGCGCTTATTGCACCCTACTTGTTTCGTCAATTCGCTGGGGGGCTAAGCGGCCATGCATAACCAAAGCAACAAAAGGGGCGATCTGCGCCCCGATTCTTCTTATGTCCCCGTTTTATATCGCCACACGCTTGTCTGGCGCAGTCTGATTGTCTGCTGACTCACTACCAAGATTCCTGTTCTCCTCATCAGGCCGGGCAGAAAAAGCCCACGTTCACTCATACCTCGCCGCTTCCCAGGCGTGTATCGCCTGTTTGCGGGTCTCGCCCCAGTGATAGCCGCCAAGCTTGCCATTTTGCTGGATGACTCTGTGGCAGGGGATCATCAAGGCGACAGGGTTGGCGCCCACCGCCAATCCCACGGCGCGGGCGGCCTTGGGGTTGCCGACGGCGCTCGCCACCTGGGCGTAGCTCACCACCCTGGCGGGCGGGATCTGCAGCAGCGCCCGCCAGACGCTGATCTGAAAGTTGGTGCCGCTCACGTGCAAGGAGATGGGGCGATCCGGCGTCTTGCTGCCATCGAACATGGTGTGGATGACGCTTTGGGTGCGTGAGGGCGTTTCTCGCAGTTCTGCCGCTGGCCAGCTGTGGGCGAGGGCGGCCAGGGGCGCCTCTGGGGCCTGGTCATCGAGAAACGAGAAGTTGCACACCCCCCGCGGGGTCAGGGCGACGAATGCCTGGCCGAAGGGGGTGTCGTGCACCCCGTGATCGATCACCAGCCCGGCCCCGCGCTGCTTGTACTCCCCCGGCGTCACCGCTTCTAGCTGCACGAAGTGATCATAGAGCCGCGAGCCGCTGCTCAGGCCCAGGGTATCGGCCACCTCCAGCAGCGGGCGCGACTCCTGCAGCAGCGCCTTGGCCCGCTCCAGGGTCAGCACCTGCAGATAGCGCTTGGGCGTCACCCCGGCCCAGCGGCTGAACAGCCGCTGGAAGTGAAAGGGGCTTAAGTGAACGTGCGCCGCTATCTCGTCCAGGGTGGGCTGGCGCGCCACCTGGCTTGCGATAAAACGGATGGCATCGGCGATGCGGGCATAATCGGACATAAGGCGCTCTCACGATAGGTTTGCAGCCGCAGGATCTTGGGTGCGACAAGGTCATGTGCGACAAATAGATACCCCACCATCGGCCAGCAGAGCAATGCCGGTGGTAAAGCTGGATGCATCGGACGCGAGATAGAGGGCCGAGCGGGCGATCTCCTCCGGTTGGGCCAGGCGCTTGAGGGCATGCATATTCTGCACAAAGGCGAGACTCTGTGGCGTATCGGTAAAGGCCCGTCCCATGGGGGTGTCGGTGCCCCCCGGCAGCAGGGCGTTGACCCGCACCCCCTGCGTCCCGAACTCCGCGGCCAGCACCTGGGTCAGGCCGACGAGGCCCGCCTTGCTCGCGGCATAGGCCGCCATGCCCGGCAGCCCCAAGGAATAGCCGACGAAGGTGGAGGTAAAGATTAGGGAGCCGCCGCCGCGAGCCAGCATGGCGGGGATCTGGTGCTTGGCCCCCACAAAGGCGCTGGTGAGGTTGGTATCCAGGGTCTCCTGCCACTGGGTCAGCGCCATCTCCTGCACGCTGCCCGGCGTCCCCGTGGTGCCGGCGTTGTTGAAGGCAACGTCGAGCCCGCCGAAATGCCCCACGGCCAGCTCAACCAGGGCGCTGGCGTAGGCTTCGCTTTTTACATCCCCCGCCAGGCTCACCGCCTGGCCCCCGCATTCCCTGATCTCCTCCACCAGCGCATCCAGCTCGGGCTGGCGACGGGCACCCAGGACGACACTGGCTCCTTCCCGGGCAAACAGGATGGCGCTGGCGCGACCGATGCCGGAGCTGGCTCCCGTGATGATGGCGACCTTGTTGGACAGTTGTGGCATGGCAGTTCCCTCGCTGGTGTGTTGTGCGGGCGCACAGGGTTGGTAGTGGGTTGGAACCCCAATGGATTCGGCTCTCAATAGGTTCGAACCCACTTGGGTTTGACCCCGCTCAGGCCCCACTATGGCAACCGGCCCTCGCTGGCACGACCCGGATCTTGCTCTCTTTGCCCTCGCGTCGCTTTGCTGCGCGCTGATGGCGGCCCCTGCGGCAACAAAACAGGGGATCTTCGGCCGTCATTCTCTATAATGCCCCCTCTTTTTTGACTGCAGGTTTGACTGCCGGGCCAACCACCGGCGGCGCCGTTGGCCGCGAGCCGGCCACCCCGATTGAGACGATGTCATGCATACCCTGGAACAGCTTCGCGCAGGTAAACTCTGCGGCGCCCGCCACCTGAAACTCGCTGAAGGACTCACGGTTTTCCCCCCCGAGATCCTGAGCCTCAAGGAGACGCTGGAGGTGCTGGATCTCACCGGCAATCAGCTGAGCGAGTTGCCGGACGGTTTGGCCGAATGCAAGAAGCTGCGCATTCTCTTCTGCTCCGAGAACCGCTTCACCGAGTTGCCCGAGGTGCTGGGGCGCTGCCCCGCGCTCACCATGGTGGGCTTCAAGGCAAACCGGATTGAAGTGGTCTCCCCGACATCACTGCCCACCAGACTGCGCTGGCTTATTCTGACCGACAATGAGATTGAGTCGCTGCCGGACGAGCTGGGCCAGTGCAACGCCCTGCAAAAGCTGATGCTCTCGGGCAACCGCCTGCGCGAGCTGCCGGCAAGCCTGGCCAACTGCCACCGGCTCGAGCTGTTGCGCATCGCCGCCAACCGGCTCGAGGTCTTCCCCGACTGGCTGCTGGCGCTACCGCGCCTCAGCTGGCTCGCCTACGCGGGCAACCCCTTCAGCGACATGCTGGAGCGCCGGCTGGGGCAGTGCGCCTCGGTGGCCGATATCCCGTGGGCTGCATTGAAGGTGGGGGAATTGCTGGGGCAGGGGGCGTCCGGCGTGATCCATCGCGCCGGGCTGGATGGGGAGGAGGAGACGCAGGCGGTGGCGGTCAAGCTCTTCAAGGGGGCCGTGACCAGCGACGGTCTGCCCCGCTGCGAGCTGGCGGTGTCGCTCGCCGCCGGCTACCACCCCAACCTGGTCGGCGTGGTGGGCAGGGTGGGGGATCACCCCTCCGGCATCCCGGCGCTGGTGATGGCGCTGATCCCCCCGGATTATGTCAACCTAGCGGGGCCGCCCAGCCTGGATTCCTGCACCCGGGATGTCTATCCGGCCGGGGTGCGCTTCACACCCGCCGCGCTGCTCAGCCTGGCGCAGGGCGTGGTGAGCGCCGCACGGCATCTGCACGGGCGGGGCATACTGCACGGCGATCTCTATGCCCATAACCTATTGCACTCTGTGCAAGGCAAAGAGCAAGGAAAGGGGCAAGAACAAGCACAGAGCCGGATGCTGCTCGGCGACTTTGGCGCCGCCTCCTGTTACGACCGAGCCGATGAGGCGCTGGCCGGGCGGCTGGAGCGCCTGGAGGTGAGGGCCTTCGGCTGCCTGCTGGAGGAGCTGCTGGCGCGCAGCACCGACAAGCACGAAGTGCTGGCGGGGCTCGGCGAGCTGGTCGGGGAGTGCCTCTGCGAGGCGCCGTCCCGACGCCCCACCTTTGCCCACATTGCCGAGCGGCTCGACGCAGCGCTGGCCCGGCTTGTGGCCGAGCCGGTGGTGGTATGACCCTCCGGCCGGGAACCATCCCTCTCAAGGCTACGGGGCTGGGGCCTATCTAGGCAGGTCACGGCTTGTCTTGCAAAAAGGGTGGGGACGGACGGAGCGGGGCTTGCACCGCCTCGGTGAAGTTGTGATAGTGATGCATCATTGCAGATGACGGGAGGATGAGGATGGAAGCGGCGTTTTGGCATCAGAAGTGGAAAGAGAACCGGATTGGCTTTCATCAGGCAGACTTCAACCGCTGGCTGCAATCCTGGTGGTCTGCCCAGCAGGGGGACGAACCCGTGCTGGTGCCCCTGTGCGGCAAGTCCCGCGACATGCTCTGGCTGCGCGAGCAGGGTCATCCGGTGGATGGCTTCGAGCTCTCCGGGCTCGCCATTACCCAGTTTTTCGGCGAGAACAAGCTGAGTGCAGAGACAAGCGAGGTGGGCCCCTATCAGTGCCACCGGCACGAGGATCTGCGCATCTACCAGGGGGATTTTTTCGCCGCCCCCGAGCTGGGCCGACGTTATCGGCTGGTCTATGACAGGGCCGCTCTCATCGCCCTGCCGACGGCCATGCGCCGCCAGTATGCGACCCTGATGAGCCGCATGGTGGAGGCGGGGGGACAGATCCTGCTGGTGACCCTCGAGTATCAACCCGAGCAGCAGCAACAACCGCCGTTCTCGGTGGGGGAGATGGAGGTGCGTACCCTGTTCGAGCGTGACTTTGGCGTGGAGGTGCTGGGCCGGGCGGCGGAGCTGGATCACCCCAGAGTGCTCTCGGGGCAGCTCTCCTATTTCGATGAGGTGGCCTATCGCCTGATCCGCAGGGGGTGAGGCAAAACTGTGATCCCGCCTGACAAAGCGACAGGTGCCTTCCCCTTTCTTACCTCCTTTGACATAGATCAACGTGGTAAATCGGGGGAATGCCTAAGATGAGGCTGTTTCTCAATCACTGCTGGTGCCGACTGATGGGCTCTGGTTTGAACCCTCAGGCCGACCATCAACCCAGTGTCTGATTTTCACGCTCATGTTCACTTTTGGCGGCTCTGTCGCAATTGTTTTATGGTTTTTCCAGCCGACCCCCAGGGGTCGGCTTTTTATTGCCGGCGAGTGAGAGTCGGGGGAGGGGCGAGGCGGGATCAGGCCTCGAAGGTGGCGGCATTGAGCCGAAACGCCCTGGGGTCGTCGATGAACTGGCCGGTGATCCGCTCGTCGTGCTCGTGGCCCAGGCCATAGCTGCAGAGGATCAGCCGATCCGACGTTCTCGATCTCAGCTGGGTGATAAAGCGCACCAGGTCGGCGCGACTGAGCTGCCCCACCTCCTCGCGCACCCGCTCCCGCTGATCGAAGCCCAGATCCTTGTTGCCGATGCTGACCCAGAGCCGCTGGCCGCGGCTGCGCAGGTTGGCGTCCCGCTCGCTGAGCTGGGCCTGCAGGCCCGCCTTGCTGTCCTGCCACTGCTGCTCGGTGAACTCCAGCATGGCGAGCGGGAAGAGATCGATGAACTCTTCCACCGCGTCCAGCAGGATCTGCGGCCCTGCCACGGGGGACTGGATATAGAAGATGAGGCCCGGGTGGCGGTTGAGGGGCAGGTTGCCGGCCCCCACCACGTAACCGAGCTGCTGGCGGGTGCGCAGCTCGTGGAAGAAGGTGGAGGACATGATGTGGTTGGCCAGGGTGAAGCAGGCGAGATCCCGTGCCCGGGTGGTGCGGGACTGGTAGTAGACCAGGAGCGCTGAGTCTTCGTGCTCGCAGCCCTGCTCGCGAATGAGGGTGCCCCTGTCCTGGATGGAGATGAGGGGGCGGCGGGTCTCGGCGCTGGGCTGACTGCTGGGACCTAGGTGGCGCTCCAGCAGGGACGCGAGTTCGAGGGCCTCGGCCGCCGTCCAGTCGCCGTGCACCAGGGTCTCGATGTGCACCTCGGCGAAGAGCCGGGAGACGAAGTCGGGCATCTCGCCAAGTTCGATGGTGCGCAGGTGGCGCAGCAGTTGCTCGAACGGCGGGTTGTTGGGTTGCAGCAAACTGGTGAGCTGGTTGAACAGCTGGGAGATGGGGCGGGTCTTGGACTGGTTCTCCCAGTTGCGGATGAGCTGCTCCTTGATCTCGCTGAAGCGCGCCGGATCCGGATACCCCAGGGTGCGGTTGCCGAGGATCATGTCGAGCAGCAGCGGCTGCTTGTCGGCAAAGCCGCTCAGGTTGATGGTAAAGCCCCCCTGATGGGCATAAATCTGGTACCCGAGCCCGGCGAGCTCGGCCGGGTAGGTGAGGGCGTTGAGGTGGTCGGTGAGCAGCTCCACCGCAAGCCTGGCCATGGCGATGTGACGCGGGCTTTTGACCGCATGTTCGCTGTCGATGGAGATATAGAGGCTGCCCTTGGGCACCCCAAACAGGTGCTCGTGCAGGTGCCAGAGGCGGAACCCTGGCCTGTCGATGAGGCAGGCGGGCATGTCGGCGGTCAGTGCCGGCAGGCGGGCGTCGAGGCGGCTGCTGATGAAGGGGTTGGGCGCCGGCAGGTGCAGGGCGGGATCGGGCTGGCTCTGTTGCCAGCGGATTTTCTCCGCCTCCGTGATAGTGGCCACGCCGTAGGGGGTCTGATACCAGCGGGCCAGGCGATCCGTGCCCACCTCGGGGGCCTGGATGGTCACCCTCAGGTTGTGGGGGGTCAGCTTGGCGAGGAAGCGCCGGATCAGCGGCTCGTCGAACTCGCGCATCATGTAGTCGCCGTGGAGCAGATCGTCCGGGGCATAGCTGAACAGGTTGAGCACCAGCCCTGAGACGGTGTCCAGCGCCCGGCCCCGCTCTTGGAAGCGAAACGCGGACTCCAGCACGTTGCGTTTCTCGTCATAGCGCCAGGCCTGCACCCCATCCCGCTCGATGAGTTTCAGATAGCCGAACAGGGCGGCGATGATCTCGTCCACATGGTCAAGCCCGAGGGGGGTGAGGCCGAAGCTCACGCCAAAGTCCTTGAAGTTGGCGCCACTGATGCCGCCGCCGGCGGCGAGCTGGTTGACCCAGCCCCTGCCCTTGAGCAGGGAGAGCAGGCTGCCTTCCCCTTCGTAGCCGATAAGGTGGCTCAGGAAGGTGAGGGGCTTCTTGTCGTAGAGGGCATCCACGCTCGGTAGCGGGAAGGTCAGGGCCAGCTTGCGGGTCTCCTTGACGGGTTTGATCTGGATGCGGATGCCGAGATCATCGAGCCGGTAGAGGGGCACCGACAGGGCCGGCGGGCCCAGGCGGCGATCCGGGATGGCGCTGAAGAAGCGATCACACCAGGCCAGCTGGGTATCGATGGAGGCCGGCGAGAGCATCACCAGCGCCATGCGATCCGCGCTGTAGTGGGTCTCGTAGAACGCAATGAGGTCGGAGCGCAGATCCCGCCCCGGCAGATCCGCCAGGGTGTCCAGATTGCCGACCGAGAACTTGGCGAAGGGGTGGGCCGGGTTGACCGTCTCCTTGTGCACCTGATAGCTGCGGCGCACGTCGTCCTGCAGCTTGAGGCGATATTCGGAGTCGACCGCGTTGCGCTCCTTGTCGACCCACTCGGGGGCGAAGGTGGGGCAGATGAAGAACTGGGAGAAACGATGAAGCCCCGCCTCGAAGAAGCCGTTGTCGATGTCGAAGAAGAAGTTGGTGAACTCGGTCCCGGTCCAGGCGTTGTTGCTGCCCCCGTGGCGGCTCATGAACTGCTGATATTCGCCGGGTTTGGGATAAGTACGAGTACCGAGGAACAGCATATGCTCAAGGAAATGGGCCATGCCCTGGCGATCGACGGGGTCGTCGAAATGGCCGGTGTTGACGGCCAGGGAGGCGGCCGATTTGTCTGTCTGTGGATCGCAGATCAACAGGACCCTGAGCCGGTTAGCCAGCTCCAGATAGTGATACCGCCGATGGTCGTTGGGACTGGCATATGGGCTCATTGGGGCGTGACTCGCGGTGAATTTATTTGAATTTAAACATGATTATCGACCTCGCTATCTCACGAGGCAAACCCTTTTCTGAGAGGTAGCGCAATTGTTTCCCCCGGCATGGCGGGGTAAGATCCCCCGGCTATTTAAACAGGCCCCCTGGGCGAGGTTGTAATGAAAATCTACATCATGCGTCATGGCCAGGCTGGCATGAACGCAAAGACTGATGAACAGCGTCCACTGACCGAACAAGGCATCGAAGAGTCCATCCACATGGCATGCTGGCTGGCTCCCCAGCTGACCGGCTCCCTGAGCCTGGTGATCCACAGCAACTACCTGCGTGCCAGACAGACCTGGCAGGCCATAGCCCCCGAGCTGCCCGAGGCCCTCAAGGTCGAGGAGAGTGGCGAGATCACCCCCTATGGCGATCCGGCCTTCGTGGCGAGCTACCTCACCGCGCTGGCGGCGGAGCACGACAACATTCTCATGGTCAGCCACCTGCCTCTGGTGGGGTATCTGGTGCAGAGCCTCTGTCCGGCTGCGGGGGCGCCCATGTTCGCCACCTCCGGCCTGGCCTGCATCGAGTGGCAAGATGGCAAAGGGGCCTTGCTCTGGCTGGAAGGACCGCATACAATACGGTAAAAGTTAATAAAAAGTTACAGGTTGGTTTTTTGGGGAAGAGATAGGCGATTTTTCCGGTTTTTTATATAAATTTAACGGAATTATTTCGCAGAAGCTGCTGTCATACGGATACAACTGCAAGAGGTTGCAAACGATGAGAGTATTCAAGAAGTACCTGCCACTGATGGTGGCGAAACATGTCAAAACCTTCTTCAAGGGGCGCATTTATATCCACGGCAGGGGGCGCTTCGACTTTCAGTCGGGTTTGCTGATGATGCCGCTGCAGGCCGACATTCCCCATCGCCAGACGGTGCTCGAGGTCAACGAGCTGATTTCGAGGCTTCATATGGATGCCGCCTGAGGCACCCAGGGTTGACCCTCTTCCCCCATCATGCCCGCCCCAGTGCGGGCATGATGCTTGATGGCACTGGGGAAGGCCGGGAGGGCCGCTTTCATCCAGGCTGACGCAACATCGTCGCCCCTGCATCAGAGCGCTTGCTTATCCCGTTTGCCTCTCTATACTCCCGCGAAATACCCGCCCCCTTTCTCTGGATATCGCGATGCACACCGCCTTCCTGTTTCCCTTCTCCTGCATGGCCATCTGGGCCGGCAACGGCATCGTCAGCAAGCTGGCGGTCGGGGTGTTGTCTCCTGCGGCGCTCGCCTGGTCGCGCTGGATGGTGGCGGCCCTGGTGCTGACCCCGTTTCTGGCCCATCGGGCCTGGCGGGATCGTGCCAGGTTGCGGGCCGGTTTCTACCAGCTGGCGGTGCTGGCCCTGCTCGGCATGGTCTTGAACCAGACCTTCGGCTATTACGCGGCCCAGACCCTGGGTGCCACCGAGATTGGCCTGATGATGGGGCTGACCCCCTTGATGACGGTGCTGCTCAGCATCTGGTTGCTGCGCGAGCGGCCCACCTGGGGGGCGCTGCTGGGAGGCGCCATCTCCATTCTGGGGCTGGCGATTTTGTTGGGGCAGGGGGATCCGGCCCGGCTGCTGACCCAGGGCATCCATATCGGTTCCGTTTACATGCTGCTCTCGGCGGCCACCTATGCGCTCTACAGCGTGCTGCTCAAGCGTTGGGATCTGGGGCTGGACAACTGGTCCATGCTCTATGGTCAGGTGCTCTGCAGCCTCTTGTTCCTCACCCCCTTCTATCTGCTGGTGGACGGGCACTGGCCCGATGGCAGCGCCCTCTGGCTCATCCTCTATGCGGGGATCCCGACCTCGGCCCTCTCGCCCTGGCTCTGGATGCAGGGCATTGCCCTGCTCGGGGCGAGCCGCACCGCCATCTTCATGAACCTGCTGCCGGTGATGACGGCCGCGCTCGCCATCAGCTGGCTCGGGGAGCGGCTCACCAGCTATCACCTCATCGGTGGCGGCATGACCCTGATGGGGGTGCTGCTGGCGCAGTTGCTGGTGAGGCCCGTGACGGTGCGAAGACGCGCCCGGCTCGCGGTGGCGGGCTGTCAGGAAAAGTAGGATAAAAAAAGACCGCCCTCGAGGCGGTCTTTTTGGTTCGGTGCCCAGCGTCACTGCGCCGTCAGATAGAGATCCTTGGCATAGACCAGGTCTTGCGGGTTCTGGTAGGGGTAGCCCTTGACGTTGGGTTTGAGCAGCCGTGATTTCACGTAGAAGTAGACAGGGGCAATGGGGGCCTCCTCGTCGATCAGCACCTCGGCCTGCTGATAGAGGCGGTTGCGCTCGGCGGGGTCCTTGGCGTCATGGGCCTTGGCCAGGAGGGCGTCGTACTCCTTGTTGAACCACTTGCCGCTGTTGGCGCTGCTGCTGGAGGTCATGATGTCGAGGAAGGTGGAGGCATCGTTGTAGTCTCCGTTCCAGGAGTAGCGGCTCACCCCGAAGTCACCCTCGTTCAGGGCCGACACCATGGTCTTCCACTCCATGTTGTTGAGCTCCGCCTTGACCCCCAGGTTGTGCTTCCACATGGAGGAGATGGCCAGCGCTATCTTCTTGTGCCCCTCGTTGGTGTTGTAGAGGATGTCCACCGTCAGCGGCTTGTCAGGGCCGTAACCCGCCTCGCCAAGCAGCGCCTTGGCCTGCTTGATGCGCTCTTCCTTGCTCATCAGCTCGCTGGCGGGGCGTTTGAGCTCGAAGCCGTCCACGCTCGGCGGGGTCAGGCTGAAGGCGGAGAGCTGCCCCTGTCCCAGGATCTTCTCCGTGATGGTGTCCCGGTCGATGGCAAGAGACAGTGCCTTGCGCACCCTGACGTCGTCAAAGGGTTTGCGCTGGGTGTTGAAGACGTAGTAGTAGGTGGCGAGCAGGGGGGCGCTCACCAGCTCGTCCGGGCTCTGGCGCTTGATCTGCTGATACTGCTCCAGGGGATAGGTGGTGTAGTGCAGCTCGCTCGCACGATAGCGGTTGTAGGCCGCGGTATCGGAGACGATCTCGAGATAGACCACCTTGTTCAGCACTGTGTGCTGGTTGTCCCAGTAGTGGGGGTTGCGCTCGGCGATGAGGCGCTCGTTCGGGGTCCACTCCTTGAGGGCAAAGGCGCCGTTGGAGACGATGTTGCCCGGCTTGACCCACTCATGACCGAACTTCTCGATGGTCGCCCTGGGCGCCGGGAAGGTGGTGTAGTGGGAGAGGGTCTTCAGGAAGAAGGGGACCGGGTTTTTCAGGGTGATCTGCAGGGTGTGATCATCGAGCGCCTTGATCCCCAGGGCATCGGGTTTGGCCTTGCCCAGCACCACCTCGCTGGCGTTGGTGACGCCGGTCAGCTCGATGAACCAGGCGTAGTTGGAGGCGTTCCTGGGATCCGCCGCCCGCTGCCAGCCATAGACGTAGTCTGCCGCCGTCACCGGCTCGCCGTTGGACCATTTGGCATCGGGTCTGAGCTTGAAGGTGTAGACGGTGCCCGTAGCGTCGAGCTCGTAGCCAAGGGCGCCGGCCGCCTGCAGCTTGCCGTTGCCATCCAGGGTGTAGAGCCCCTCGAACAGATCGTTGACGACGTCGCTGCCCGCGCTCTCTTCCACCATCTGGGGATCGATGGAAGCAGGCTCTGTGCCTATGTTGCGCACGAAGACTTGCTGGGCATCCGGCAGAAGCTGGGTGCCTTCAGGCACCTGGGCGGCCAGGGAGGGGAGGGCGAGCAGGGCGGCAACCGCGCCGGCAATGAGAGTCCTTTTCATTGAATATCCTTATGTTTTTTTGCTTCCAAAGCCTGGCCAGTGTGCGGGATTGAGGGGGAGATCTCAAGAGGCTCCCAACAGGCGGAGCCGGGAGGGGACTGTATGGGGGGGAGATGGAGAGAGACGACGATCAGGTGCATTCTTGTCACGAATTAACATGACCATGGAGGTCGAATGAACCCGGTTTTTTCAGCGAATGTTCCAGCCATGGCGGGCTTTCTGGCGATTTATGCGCCACCTTAATTCGCTGCAAAAACAAAAAACAGGCGTTACATTAGGTTACAAAACAACGCTGCCGGGGATCGGCACTTTTTTTGCCGATACTTGCAAACGTTTTCAACGGCCAACGGAAACGATCTTAAAGGAACAAGAATGCGAAACATGATCACCATGGGCGAGTTCATCGTCAAAAAGCAGGCGGACTACCCGACCGCGACCGGCGAGCTGACCTCCTTGCTCAGCTCCATCCGCCTGGCCGCCAAGGTGGTGAACCGGGAGATCAACAAGGCGGGGCTGGCGGATATCATCGGCTCCATGGGGGCCGAAAACGTGCAGGGCGAGGTGCAGCAGAAGCTGGATGTCTATGCCAACGAGCGCTTCAAGGCGGCGCTGGAAGCCCGTGGCGAAGTGTGCGGCATGGCGTCCGAAGAGGAGGAAGACTTCGTCTCCTTCGATTCCGAGCTCTCCCGCCACTCCAAGTATGTGGTATTGATCGACCCCCTCGATGGCTCCTCCAACATCGACGTCAACGTCTCCGTCGGCACCATCTTCTCCATCTACCGCCGGGTCAGCAAGCCGGGCTCCGGGGTCACCCTGGAGGACTTCCTGCAGCCGGGCAACCGTCAGGTCGCGGCGGGTTACGTGGTCTACGGCTCCTCCACCATGCTGGTCTACACCACGGGCTTTGGGGTCAACGGCTTCACCTACGACCCCTCCATCGGCTGCTTCTGCCTCTCCCACGAGAACATCCGCATCCCTGAGGAGGGCAAGATCTACTCCATCAACGAGGGCAACTACATCAAGTTCCCGGACGGGGTGAAGAAATACCTGAAATACTGCCAGGAGCGTGACGAGGCGACCCACAGGCCCTATACCTCCCGTTACATCGGCTCCCTGGTCTCCGATTTCCACCGCAACCTGCTCAAGGGCGGCATCTACATCTATCCGTCCGGCACCAACTCTCCGAACGGCAAGCTGCGCCTGCTCTACGAGTGCAACCCCATGGCGTTCCTGGTGGAGCAGGCGGGTGGCAAGGCCTCAGACGGCTTCGGCCGCATCATGGATATCCAGCCCACCGCCCTGCACCAGCGCACCCCCTATTTCGTGGGGTCCACCAAGATGGTCGAGCGGGCCGAGGCCTTTATGCGGGAGTTCTCCGCCCACGAGGACCCGGCCAGCCAGGCGTGATCCGCGGACGATGAATCGTAGGTAAAAAAACGGGAGCCTTCAGGGCTCCCGTTTTATTTGGGCGAGCGGCTCGCCGCTCCATCACCGCCACCTCAGTGGCTGGCGTGACTGGCGAGATCCGCCAGCAGTCCGTCCACCAGCTTGAGCCTCATGACCCTGTCCTGGGTCGGCACCTGGAAGCGCAGCCGGGTCGGCCCGTCCATCTTGTAGATGCGTGGCTGCTCCGAGAGCAGCTTGACCAGATAGGCCGGATTGACCCTGGTTTCCTGGGTGAAGTCCAGATAGCCGCCGCGCTCGCTCATCTCCACCCGGCGAATGCCGAGCGCCGTGGCGCGCTGGCGGAAGGCGGCCAGCTCCATGAGGGTCTTGGTCGGTTCCGGCAAGAGGCCGAAGCGATCGATGAGCTCCACCTTGAGTTCGCGCAGCTCCTGCTCGTCCGCCGCGCTGGCGATGCGCTTGTACATGGACAGACGCATGTTGACGTCCGGGATGTAGTCGTCCGGCAAGAGGGCGGGCAGGCGCAGCTCCACCTCGGTGTGCTGGCTCATGAGCTGCTCCAGGGACGGCTCCTTGCCATGTTTCAGCGCCTCCACCGCCTGCTCCAGCATCTCCATGTAGAGGGTGAAGCCAACCGATTCGATCTGGCCGCTCTGATCGTCGCCGAGCAGCTCGCCGGCGCCGCGGATCTCCAGATCGTGGGTCGCCAGCGCAAAACCTGCGCCGAGATCTTCCAGCGACGCGATGGCCTCCAGCCGCTTGGCCGCATCCTTGGTCATCAGCTTGGGATGGGGGGTGAGCAGGTAGGCATAGGCCTGGTGGTGGGAGCGACCGACCCGGCCCCGCAACTGGTGCAGCTGGGCCAATCCCAAGTGATCCGCCCTGTCCATGATGATGGTGTTGGCGCTCGGCACGTCGATGCCGGTCTCTATGATGGTGGTGCAGACCAGCAGGTTGAAGCGCTGGTGGTAGAAGTCCGACATGATGCGCTCGAGGTCTCGCTCGCGCATCTGGCCGTGGGCGATGCCGATGCGCGCCTCCGGCACCAGCTCCGCCAGATCGGCGGCGCACTTCTCGATGCTCTCCACGTCGTTGTGCAGGTAGTAGACCTGACCGCCGCGCTTCAATTCCCGCAGCACCGCCTCGCGCACCACCGCCGGCTCGTGCTGGCGCACGAAGGTCTTGATGGCGAGCCGCTTGGCGGGCGGGGTGGCGATGATGGAGAGATCCCGCATGCCGGACATCGCCATGTTGAGGGTGCGCGGAATGGGGGTGGCGGTGAGAGTGAGGATGTCCACGTCGGCTCGCAGCGCCTTGATCTTCTCCTTCTGGCGCACCCCGAAGCGATGCTCCTCGTCGACGATGAGCAGGCCGAGATCCTTGAAGGTGAGCTCCGAGCCGAGCAGCTTGTGGGTGCCTATGATGATGTCCACCTTGCCATCGGCCAGCTCTTTCAAGACGCCGGTCTGCTCCTTGGCGGAGCGGAAGCGGCTCAGCACCTCGACCCGCACCGGCCAGTTCGCGAAGCGATCGCGGAAGTTGTCGTAGTGCTGCTGGGCGAGCAATGTGGTGGGCACCAGCACGGCCACCTGCTTGCCGCCGTGCACCGCCACGAAGGCCGCCCGCATCGCCACCTCCGTCTTGCCGAAGCCCACGTCGCCGCATACCAGGCGGTCCATGCTCTTGGCCTGGCACATGTCGCCGAGCACGGCGTTGATGGCGCCCAGCTGATCCTCGGTCTCCTCGAACGGGAAACCGGCGGCAAACTGGCGGTAGGCCTCGCGGTCGTGCTTGAAGGCAAAGCCGGCGCGCGCCGCGCGGTGGGCATAGACGTCGAGCAGCTCGGCCGCCACGTCGCGCACCTTCTCGGCCGCCTTGCGCCGCGCCTTGACCCAGGCCTCGCCGCCGAGCTTGTGGCTGGGCGGGTTGTCGGAACCTGTGTAGCGGCTGATAAGGTGCAAACTGGTGACCGGCACGAACAGCTTGTCGCCGCCGGCGTATTCCAGGGTGAGGAACTCGGTGGGCAGGCCGCCGGCGTCTATGGTTTCCAGCCCCAGATAGCGGCCGACCCCGTGATCGAGATGCACCACAGGCTGGCCCTGGGTCAGCTCGCCCAGGTTTCGGATCACCGCATCCGAGCTCAGGTTCTTGCTCTTGTCCCGCTGCCGTTTGCTGCGGATCTTGCCGCCCAGCAGCTCGGTTTCGGTGATGAGGGCCAGCGCCTCCTGCCCCGGCTCCTGCAACAGGAAGCCCCGCTCAAGGGGGCAGACCAGGAGCCCGTGGCGCGCCTCGCTCCCGAGGAAGGCATCGAGGGAGGCAAACTCCCGGGGTTGCAGGTTGATCCGCGCGAGCAGATCCCCGAGCCCCTCGCGCCGCCCCTCGGACTCCACCGCAAACAGGGTGCGTCCGGCAAAGCCTTGCAGGAACTGGCCGAGGGCCAGCAGGGGCTGCTCCTTGCTGTGATCGAGCTGCAGGTCGGGCAGGGGGGCGAGGGGCAGATCGTGCTGGCCCGCGCCGCCGTCACCGGCCGCCTCCTGCAGGCGTACGGCACCATAGTCGCCGAGGGCGGCGAAGAGCTGCTCCACCGGCAGGTAGATGTGCTGGGGCGGCAGCAGGGGACGGGTGTTGTCCCAGCGCCTGTCTTCATAGCGCTGGCCGATGTCGTTCCAGAAGCGCTGGGCCGCGGGGTAGATCTCCCCCACGGTGAGCAGCAGGGTGTTCGGCGGCAGATAGTCGAACAGGCTGGCGGTCTGCTGGAAGAAGAGCGGCAGATAGTACTCGATGCCGGCGGGCCAGCGCCCCTTGCTCACCTCCTGATAGACGGAGCCCTCGGCACGGGAGATCTCGAACTGTTCCCGATACTGGCCGCGAAACAGCTCGATGGCCCCTTCGTCGGTGGGAAACTCCCGGGCGGGCAGCAGGCTCACCGACTTGACCGGCTCGCTGGAGCGCTGGCTCTCGGGATCGAAGGGGCGGATGCTGTCCACCTCGTCGTCGAAGAAGTCGATGCGATAGGGGCGGCTGCTCCCCATGGGGAAGAGATCCAGCAGGGAGCCGCGGGCGGCGAACTCGCCGTGCTCCAGTACCTGCTCCACCGCCACATAGCCCGCCTCGGCGAGGCGCCCCCGCAGCTGCTGCAGGTTGAGGCGCTGGCCGCTGGTCACCATCAGGCTGTACTTGTCGAGGTAGGCCTGGGGGGCCGTGCGCAGCATCAGGGTGGAGATGGGTACGATGAGCACGCCGTGGCTCATCTGCGGCAGCCTGTAGAAGGTCTCGAGCCGCTGGGAGATGATGTCCTGATGGGGGGAGAAGCTGTCGTAGGGCAGGGTCTCCCAGTCCGGGAACAGCAGCACGGGGCAATCCTGATCGGCCAGCAGGAAGCCGAGTTCCTGTTCGAGGCGCAGGGCGCTCGGGGTATCTGCGGTCACCAGCAGAACGGGGCGGCGAGCCTCCCGGGTGAGGCGGGCGGCGACCAGTGCCAGGCTGCTGCCGATCAGCTGGCCGAACGTTAACTTCTGGCCCGCCTTGGCGGGCAAGGCGGGGAGTGTCATTGGCATCATGGGATTCTTTCTGGCGTTGGCGTGTTTGTTGGCGTGGACGGATTAGCGCTGGCGCTCCTGGGCACGCAGCTTGAGCTGTTTTGACTGCACGTGGAGGCTGGCGCGCACCAGCAGCTCCCGGTCATCCTCGCGGATCCGCACGTAGTCGAGCACCACGTGGGTGCCGTGCTCCCCGGGCTCCCGCTGCTTGACCTCGCCATAGCAGTAGACGGCGGAGGCCTCCTCCCGCAGGAAGATCTTGAGCCGCACTATCTGGTGCAGTGCCGGCGGTTCCCCGTGGCCCTGGCGCGGATGCAGGTAGGTGAGCTGGCCGGCACCGAAGCGCAGGGTATGGAAGCGATGCTCGGGATGATCCTGCGCCGCCAGCACATAGCCCATGATCATGTCGATCTTGCGGGACTGCTGGTTGATGATCTCCACCAGATCGTGCATGGATTCGTTCTGGTTGCGGATCAGGCGGCTGCTGACCAGGTCGATGGAGGTGATGGCAGAGGCGATGCGAAAGGGCTCGGGCAACTCGGCCTCCAGGGCCTCCAGCGTCGGCAGGTGGAAGTCGGCCGGCATGGGGATCACATTGACCGGCATGGCATGGGTGACGCTGAAGAACTGTTCCTGCATGGGGCTATCCCTTGTTGTCTTAACGATGTCGCGGTAGGGGCCGTTGGCGTTTCATCGCGACGCGGGGCTGGCGTGCCCCATGAGCGGGCCGTCACGGGGCCCGTCCCTGGCAAAAGGCGCGGATCATGGCGCCAGGGAGGGTTGCAAAACCCGGTGAGGGAGCGGCCACCGCCTGCGTCCTGCACCGGATCCGGCGCCACTTGCCGCAGCGACGCGGCTTGCGTTGAAGCGTCAACAGACCCTATTATCCGGCATCTTATTTTGTTGGCAACGTAGATATCCTTGAAGACCGGACTTTTTCAGCCACTCTCGCTGGCCATCGGCCTGCGTTACGCAGGCTCGCGACGCAGTAACCGCTTCGTCTCCTTTATCTCCCTGTTCTCCACCTTTGGCATCGCCATCGGGGTCGCCGCCCTCATGGTGGTCATCTCGGTCATGAACGGATTCGAGGGACAGCTCAAGGGGCGGATCCTCGGGGTGATCCCCCATGTGGTGGTGACCAACCAGGCCGGGCGCATGGCGGCCGAGCCAGAGGGTCTGCCCGATCTGGCCGGGCTGCCCCATGTGGTGGCCACGGCGCCCATGCTCGACAGCGAAGGCATGCTGCAAAGCCCGGGCCAGCTCACCGGCGTCAGCGTGCAGGGCATCGATCCCGCCCGCTGGCCCAAGGATGACATCCTGCACACCCAGATGCTGGGGGGGCGCCTGGACAGCCTGCAGCGCGGTGAATACCACATCGTACTGGGGCAGGGGGTGGCCAACCGGCTCAAGGTCTCCATTGGCGACCAGGTGCGCCTCATCCTGACCGAAGGCACCCGTTTTACCCCCTTTGGCCGAGTCCCGGCCCAGCGCCTCTTCACCGTCTCCGGCATCTTCGGGGTCGGTGCGGACGTGGACAGCCAGGTGGCGCTCATCGCCCTGGGGGATGCCCAGCGCATGCTGCGCCTGCCCGCGGACCAGGTGGGCGGCATTCGCCTCTGGCTCGACGATCCCTTCGCCGCCGACGAGGTGGTGAAGACCGCCCTGCCGGACGGGCTGGAGTGGCAGGACTGGCGCCGCGAGCGCGGCGAGCTGTTCCAGGCGGTGGCCATGGAGAAGCGCATGATGGGGCTGATGCTGGTGCTCATCATCGCGGTCGCCACCTTCAACATCCTCTCCGCCCTGGTGATGGTGGTGACGGACAAGGAAGGGGAGGTGGCCATACTGCGCACCATGGGCATGAGCGAGTCCGGCATCGTCAAGATCTTCATGGTGCTGGGGGCGTCGAGCGGCGTCATCGGCGCCCTGGTGGGCGGCCTTGCTGGGCTGGTGCTCTGTCTCGGTCTCAACCCCCTGCTCGATGGGCTGGGGCTCAACCTCTATATGGCGGCCGGCGGGGCCGGTCTGCCGGTCATCGTCGAACCGGCCCAGGTGGTGACCATCCTGCTGGGGGCCGTGCTGCTCAGCTTCAGCGCCACCCTCTACCCGGCGGCCCGTGCGGCCCGGGTAAAACCGGCCGAGGCACTGCGTTATGAATAGTGCCGTGAATCATTCGTCTTCTGTTGCGACCCCCGGTGCGAGTGCCGGCGTCGTGACTGGTATATGTGGAGTCCCCTGTATGAATCAACCCCAGTCCCGTGAGCCGCTGCTGCGCTGCCAGGCCCTCAACCATGTCTACAAAGAGGGCAATCTGGAGACCCAGGTGCTCAAGGGGATCGATCTCTGTGTCGCCCCCGGCGAAATGCTGGCGGTGGTGGGGAGCTCGGGCTCGGGCAAGACCACCTTGCTGCACCTGATGGGGGCGCTGGACAACCCCTCCAGCGGCGCCGTGCTGTTCAAGGGGCAGGACATCCATGGCTGGGACAGCCGTACCCAGGCCAGATTCCGCAATCAGGAGCTGGGCTTCGTCTATCAGTTCCACCACCTGCTCTCCGAGTTCAGTGCGCTGGAAAATGCCGCCATGCCGCTGCTGATCGCGGGTGAATCGGTGGCGGTCGCCACCGAGAAGGCGAGCAGGATGCTGGGACGGGTGGGGCTCTCCCATCGCCTCCACCACCGTCCTTCCGAGCTCTCCGGCGGCGAGCGCCAGCGGGTGGCCATCGCCCGGGCTCTGGTCAACGAGCCCAGCCTGGTGCTGGCGGACGAGCCCACCGGCAACCTGGACCACGCCAGCGCCACCGCCGTCTACGAGCTTCTGTGCGAGCTCAACCGCGAGCTCGGCACGGCGTTCGTGGTGGTCACCCATGATTTGAGCCTGGCCGCCAAGCTGCACCGGCGGGTGACCTTGGTGAGCGGCATCATGGCGGAGGTCGCCTGATGTTCAAGCCGCTGCCCCTCTTCCTGGGCCTGCGTTACAGCCGCTCCCGCCGTCGCAACGGTTTCATCGCCTTTATCTCGGCCTCCTCCCTCATCGGCATCGCCCTCGGGGTGATGGCGCTGATCCTGGGGCTCTCCGCCATGAACGGCTTCGAGCGGGAGCTCAAGAACCGGGTGCTCTCCGTGGTGCCCCACGGCGAGCTCATCGGCATGGAGGCGCCGCTGCCGGACTGGCCGAGGCTCAGAGATTACCTGCTGGCCCAGCCGGGGATCGAGGCGGCTGCCCCCGTCATTCGTCTGGACGGCCTGCTGGAGCACGGCTCGGCCATCAAGGGGGTGCAGGTGCGTGCCGTGCTGCCCGAGCTCGAGGCCAATCTGTCCGATGCGGGCAAGTACATGACGGGGCGAGGCTTTCGCGAACTGCAGGCGGGCGAGCACGGCCTCATCCTCGGCAAGACCATCGCCGACAAGCTGGGGGTCAAGATAGGGGACTCGGTCGCCCTGCTGCTACCCCAGGGGGGCGATGCCACCGGCATCAAGAACCCGAAGCGGGAGGTGCTCAAGGTGGTGGGCCTGCTCGAGATCGGCGGCCAGCTCGACGGCCTGCTCGGTTTCATGCATCTGGCCGACGCCCAGGCCATCACCGGCATGGGCAGCGCCGTGGAGGGCTTCAGCCTCAAGGTGAGCGACGTGCTCAAGGCGCAGTCCATCACGGTGGCGGCGGCCCAGAAATTCCCGCACTACGTCTACATCAGCAGCTGGATGAGCCGCCAGGGCTATCTCTATCAGGACATCCAGATGGTGCGCACCGTGATGTACGTGGTGATGCTGATGGTGGTGGCGGTGGCCTGTTTCAACATCGTCTCCACCCTGGTGATGGCGGTGAACGAGAAGCGCAGCGAAATCGCCATCCTCAAGACCATGGGGGCGAGCCCCGGCCAGATCCGGCTCACCTTCGTCATCCAGGGCATGGTGAACGGGGTGGCGGGTGCCCTCCTGGGCGCCCTGCTCGGCGGCCTGCTCTCCAGCAAGCTGACCCAGACCCTGGGCGCCATCGAAGGGGTGATTGGCCACCGTTTCCTCAATCCGGACATCTACTTCATCGACTTCCTGCCCACCGAGCTGCACATGCAGGACGTGGGCATAGTGACAGGTGCGGCCATCCTGATGAGCCTGGTGGCGACCCTCTACCCCGCCTGGCGGGCGAGCGGCCTGGTGCCGTCGCGGGAGCTGGGACACTGATCCGGACACCACCACGGTGTCGAAATAAAGAAGGGCCCGCCGGCATTGCCGACGGGCCCTTCGCATTTGCGGAGGTCAGTGGGCGTTCAGCTCGTCCAGGGGAAGCGAGAAGCTCGGCACAAAGACATCGATAAAGTAGCGCATGGGCGGGTTCATCCGCTCGGTCAGCATCTGTTCGAGGCGCTTGCGCGCCGGCTCGAACTCCCGGTTGCCGACGCTCAACTCCTCCAGGCACTTGGTGTAGGCGCAGAGGGTGTCGGCGTCCTTCACCAGCCGGGCGAGGTCGTCATCCTGGGCTGCCGAGTCGAGCAGGGGGCGAAAATCCTCCACCAGCTCGGGTGGCAGCATCCCCAGCAGGCGCTGCTCGGCCGCGAGCTCTATCTTCTTGTATTCCCGGGCAATCTCGGGGTTGAAATACTTGACCGGGGTGGGCAGATCCCCGGTCAGCACCTCGCTGCCGTCGTGGTAGAGGGCCATGACGGCGGCGCGATCGGCATCGACATGGCCGCCGAACAGCCGGTTTCCGATGACGCCGAGGGCATGAGCCACCATGGCCACCTGCAGGCTGTGCTCGGCGATGTTCTCGGGCTGGATGTTGCGCATCAGGGGCCAGCGGTAGATGAGCCGCATGCGGGAGAGGTTGGCGAAGAAGTGGCTGGGGAGCATGGGGGCCTCGAACTGGGAAATGAAAAGGGCAGACCCTAGTCTGCCCTTTTTTTCGGTTCCAGGCATCGCCCTCAGCGAATATAGCGGCCCGACTCCGCCTCATGGTTGGTCACTATCATCTGGCCGATGGGGGCCAGGCTGATGAGCGCCAGCTTGAGATGCTGGATGCCGAACGGGATGCCGACGATGGTGACGAAACAGGCCAGCGCCGAGGCGATGTGGCCGATGGCGAGCCAGACACCGATCAGCACGAACCAGAGGATGTTGCCGATCATCCCGAGCGCGCCGGTGCCGATGTCGCTCTGGCCCGTCATGGCCTTGCGGCTTACCGCCTGTTTGCCGAACGGGAAGAAGGTGAAGGTGCCGATGACGAAGCAGGCGCGCCCCCAGGGGATCCCGATGAGCGACACGAAGCAGAGCAGACCGGCCAGCCACCAGGCCAGCCCCATGAAGACGCCTCCGAGCAGGAACCAGAGCAGATTGAACAAGAAGCGGAAAAAGGACATGTGGGTGACTCCAGGGTCATGAATTGGTTGTCACCATAGCGAGCCCTGCCGGGGGACGCAATGGCACAGGCGAGAAGGTGGACAATTTGGGTCGCAACACGCCATTTTGGCGGTCGATTGGGACAGGATGGCGATCAAAATGGCCCGTTCGCCGTGAAAAAGAGTGAGCCAGTGCAAATTATTGCGGATCGATTGCTTGAACTCGGTGCAAGGTCTCCCCATATAGGAGAAAGTCTTGCGCAAATTGTGCTGTCTGTGCCCCGGATGGGGGACGTGCGGCTCGACGCGACCACTGCACGCCGCTATAATGTCGCGTCATATTTTCTCATCACAAAGACAGTCGTTGTCTTTATAAACAGGAAGACTCCGGGCTTGCCCGGGGGCAATAAAGGGTCAGCACACAGTGCTGAGTTGAACGAGGTAAAAGAATGCAAGTTTCTGTAGAGACAACCCAGGGTCTGGAACGCCGTCTTACCATCACTGTACCGGCCGCTACCGTTGATGCCGCCGTGCGTAAAGAATTGAATGGCCTGGCCAAGACTCGTCGCATCGACGGTTTCCGTCCTGGCAAGGCTCCGGTTGCCATCATCAAGAAGATGTTCGGTGCCATGGCTCACGCCCGTGTTGCCGATGAAATGATGCAGAACAACTTCATCAAGGCCATCATCGAGAACAAACTGAGCCCGGCTGGCGCCCCGACCATGGATCCGAAAGAGATCAAGGAAGGCCAGGACTTCGAATTCACCGCTACCTTCGAAGTGTACCCGGAGTTCGAGATCGCCGGTCTGGAGAGCATCAAGGTCGAGAAGCCGGTTGCCTCCGTCAAGGATACCGATCTGGCCAACATGATCGACACCCTGCGCAAGCAGCACGCCACCTGGTCCGAAACTGACGCAGTTGCCGCCAACGGCATGCGCGTGACCCTGGACTTCGTCGGTTCCATCGACGGTGAAGAGTTTGACGGCGGCAAGGCCGAAGGCTTCACGCTGGAACTGGGCGCCGGTCGCATGATCCCGGGCTTCGAAGACGCCATTCTGGGCAAGAAAGCGGGCGACGAGTTCACCATCGACGTGACTTTCCCAGCCGACTACCACGCCGAAGCCCTGAAGGGCAAGGCTGCCAAGTTCGCCTCCAAGCTGCACAAGGTTGAAGAGCAAATCCTGCCCGAGCTGACCGAAGAGTTCGTCAAGCGTTTCGGCATCGAGAGCGGCAGCGTTGAAGAGCTGAAAGCCGAAGTGCGCAAGAACATGGAACGCGAACTGGCCCAGGCCCTGAAAAACAGCGTGAAAGAGCAGGTGCTGAACGGCCTGGTTGAAGCCAACCAGATCGATCTGCCGAAGGCTGCCGTTGCTCAGGAAATCGACACCCTGCGTCAGCAGGCTCTGCAGCGCTTCGGTGGCTTCCAGGGCGGCAACGCTCCCGAGCTGCCGGCCGAGCTGTTCCAGGCCCAGGCCGAACGTCGCGTACGCGTTGGCCTGCTGCTGGGCGATGTGATCCGCACCAACGAGATCAAGGCTGACGAAGCCCGTGTGACCAGCATCATCGAGTCCATGGCCACCGCTTACGAAGATCCGAAGGAAGTGATCGAGTACTACCAGCAGAACGAGCAGATGCTGAACGGCGTGCGCAACCTGGCCATTGAAGATCAAGCTATCGATCTGATCCTGTCCAAGGCGCAAGTGACCGAGAAAGAAGTGGCCTTCGACGAAGTGATCAACAAGTCCGGTGCCGCTGCCTAAGAACATTTGACTTAAGGTCAAAACTGTTAAGTATAATGGCTCGTGTGATCTCCACTCGGGCCATTTTATTTTAGGGACAATGCCTTATGTACAAGAACTATAACGATGTGACTGAATCCCCACGCAATGCGCTCATCCCTATGGTGGTCGAGCAGACGGCTAAGGGTGAGCGTTCCTACGACATCTATTCCCGTCTGCTCAAGGAGCGGGTGATCTTCCTGACCGGACAGGTCGAGGACCACATGGCGAACCTGGTGGTGGCTCAGCTGCTGTTCCTGGAGTCCGAGAACCCGGATCAGGACATCAGCATCTACATCAACTCGCCGGGTGGCGCCGTCACTGCGGGTATGTCCATCTATGACACCATGCAGTTCATCAAACCGGATGTCAGCACCGTCTGCATGGGGCAGGCCTGCTCCATGGGGGCCTTCCTGCTGGCCGGTGGCGCCAAGGGCAAGCGTTTCTGCCTGCCCAATGCCCGTGTGATGATCCACCAGCCGCTGGGCGGCTTCCAGGGTCAGGCTTCTGACATCCAGATCCATGCCCAGGAGATCCTGAAAATCAAGAATACCCTGAACGATCGTCTGGCGTTCCATACCGGCCAGGACATGGCCACCATCGAGCGCGACACCGACCGTGACAACTTCATGTCGGCGGAGCAGGCCGTGGCCTATGGTCTGGTTGACGGCATCCTGAGCCAGCGCGGCTGAGCAGGGTATCCCGTCCTGTTGTAAACTCAACAGGACGATCCATCCTCTATTGATAAAACGAGGTCGCTGAATGACAGAGAAACGCAAGGGTGAGGGCGACAAGCTGCTGTATTGCTCTTTCTGCGGCAAAAGCCAGCATGAAGTGCGCAAGCTGATCGCTGGCCCTTCCGTCTACGTATGTGATGAGTGTGTCGAGCTGTGCAACGACATCATCCGCGAGGAGATCCGCGAGATTTCTCCCAAGCGCGATGGTAGCGATCTGCCGACCCCTCATGAAATCCGCGCCCATCTGGACGACTACGTGATCGGGCAGGAGTACGCCAAGAAGGTGCTGGCGGTCGCCGTCTACAACCACTACAAGCGTCTGCGCAGCGGCAGCGAGTCCGGTGGCGTGGAGCTGGGCAAGTCCAACATCCTGCTGATCGGCCCCACCGGCAGCGGCAAGACCCTGCTGGCCGAGACGCTGGCACGCCTGCTGGATGTGCCCTTCACCATGGCCGATGCCACCACCTTGACCGAAGCCGGTTACGTGGGCGAGGACGTGGAGAACATCATCCAGAAGTTGCTGCAAAAGTGCGACTACGACGTGGAGAAGGCCCAGCGCGGCATCGTCTACATCGACGAGATCGACAAGATCTCCCGCAAGTCGGACAACCCCTCCATCACCCGCGACGTCTCCGGGGAAGGGGTGCAGCAGGCACTGCTGAAGCTGATCGAGGGCACCATTGCCTCAGTGCCGCCCCAAGGTGGTCGCAAGCACCCGCAGCAGGAGTTCCTGCAGGTCGACACCTCCAAGATCCTCTTCATCTGTGGCGGCGCCTTTGCGGGGCTGGACAAGGTGATCGAGCAGCGCTCCGTCAAGGGGACCGGCATCGGTTTTGGCGCCGAGGTGAAGTCCAAGAATGCCAAGGCAACCCTGAGCGAGAACTTTGCCAAGGTGGAGCCGGAAGATCTCATCAAGTACGGTCTCATCCCCGAGTTCATCGGTCGTCTGCCGGTGGTCGCGACCCTGACCGAGCTGGACGAAGCCGCTCTCATCCAGATCCTGAAAGAGCCGAAGAACGCGCTGACCAAGCAGTATGCCGCGCTGTTTGCTCTGGAAGAGGTGGAGCTGGAGTTCCGTGACGACGCCCTGAACGCCATCGCCCGCAAGGCCATGGAGCGCAAGACCGGTGCCCGCGGTCTGAGATCCATCGTCGAAGCCGTGCTGCTCGACACCATGTATGATCTGCCGTCCCTGAAAGGGGTCAGCAAGGTGGTGATCGACGAGACGGTGATCAAGGGAGACTCAGCGCCCCTGATGATCTACGACAATCCCGAGACTCAGGCCGCAGCCTCAGAGTAACTGTCTGATTTTTAATCACATAAAGGGGCTTTTTGCCCCTTTCATGCTTTTTACGGCCAAGGCGATTGAATCTCATCTTTGCGCCCCCATATACTCAGCCAAGCGCTTTGCCAACGGTATAACAAGCCGAGAGGACATATATGAACCTAGAGCGTTCAGAACGCATCGAGATTCCCGTCCTGCCTCTTCGTGACGTGGTGGTTTACCCCCACATGGTCATTCCACTCTTTGTGGGGCGGGAAAAATCCATTCGCTGTCTGGAAGCGGCCATGGAGCAGGACAAGAAAGTCCTGCTGGTGGCCCAGAAGGATGCGTCTACTGACGAGCCAACGGTGGAGGAGATCTTCTCCGTCGGGACAGTGGCCAATATTTTGCAGATGCTCAAGCTGCCGGACGGCACCGTCAAGGTGCTGGTGGAAGGGAGCCAGCGTGCCCGCCTCGAGCGGATGATCGACGATCGCGACTTCTTCGTCGGCGAGGCGCAGTACATCGCATCCTCCCCCATCGAGGAGAAGGATCAGGACGTGCTGGTGCGCTCAGCCATCGGCCAGTTCGAAGGTTACATCAAGCTCAACAAGAAGATCCCGCCCGAGGTGCTCACCTCGATTTCGGCGATCGACGATGCCGCTCGCCTGGCCGACACCATGGCCGCCCACATGCCGCTCAAGCTCGAAGACAAGCAGAAGGTGCTGGAAATCGCCTCCGTGTCCGAGCGCATCGAGTTTCTGATGGCCATGATGGAGTCGGAGATCGACCTGTTGCAGGTCGAGAAGCGCATCCGCTCCCGGGTCAAGAAGCAGATGGAGAAGAGCCAGCGGGAGTACTACCTCAACGAGCAGATGAAGGCCATCCAGAAAGAGCTGGGTGAGCTGGAAGACAGCCCGGACGAATTCGAAGCCCTCAATCGCAAGATTGACGAGGCGGGGATGCCGGAGGATGCGCGCGAGAAGGCACAGGCCGAGCTCGCCAAGCTGAAGATGATGTCCCCCATGTCTGCCGAGGCGACCGTGGTGCGCAGCTATGTGGACTGGATGGTGCAGGTGCCCTGGAAGGCGCGCTCCAAGGTCAAGAAGGACCTGGGCAAGGCCCAGGAGGTGCTGGACGCGGATCACTATGGCCTAGACAAGGTCAAGGATCGCATCCTCGAGTACCTGGCGGTGCAGGCGCGGGTCAACAAGCTCAAGGGCCCCATCCTCTGCCTGGTCGGCCCTCCCGGGGTGGGCAAGACCTCCCTCGGTCAGTCCATCGCCAAGGCCACCGGCCGCAAATACGTGCGCATGGCGCTCGGTGGCGTGCGTGACGAGGCGGAGATCCGCGGTCACCGTCGCACCTACATCGGCTCCATGCCCGGCAAGCTCATCCAGAAGATGGCGAAAGTCGGCGTGAAGAACCCGCTGTTCCTGCTCGACGAGATCGACAAGATGAGCTCGGACATGCGTGGCGATCCCGCCTCCGCCCTGCTGGAGGTACTGGATCCCGAGCAGAACAGCAGCTTCAACGATCACTACCTGGAAGTGGATTACGACCTGTCGGACGTGATGTTCGTGGCCACCTCCAACTCCATGAACATCCCGGGTCCGCTGCTGGACCGGATGGAGGTGATCCGTCTGTCCGGTTACACCGAGGACGAGAAGCTGAACATCGCCAAGCAGCACCTGGTGGCCAAGCAGATCCAGCGCAACGGCCTGAAGGCCTCCGAGATCACCATCGAGGATTCGGCGCTGATCGGGGTTATCCGCTACTACACCCGCGAGGCCGGGGTGCGCAGCCTGGAGCGCGAGATCTCCAAGATCTGTCGCAAGGCAGTCAAACGCATCCTGCTGGACAAGAGCATCAAGCATGTTCAGGTCAATCAGGCCAACCTCAAGGAGTTCCTGGGGGTACAGCGCTTCGACTACGGCAAGGCCACCGACCAGAACCAGATCGGTCAGGTGTGCGGCCTGGCGTGGACCGAGGTGGGGGGCGATCTGCTCACCATCGAGACCACCAACATGCCGGGCAAGGGCAAGCTCACCTACACCGGCTCCCTCGGTGACGTGATGCAGGAGTCCATCCAGGCGGCCATGACGGTGGTGCGGGCCCGTGCCGAGAAGCTGCGCATCAACGCGGACTTCTACGAGAAGCGCGACATCCATGTGCACGTGCCGGAGGGGGCGACCCCGAAAGACGGTCCGAGCGCCGGCATCGCCATGTGTACCGCCCTGGTCTCCAGCCTCACCGGCAACCCGGTGCGTGCCGACGTGGCCATGACCGGCGAGATCACCCTGCGCGGTGAAGTGCTGCCCATCGGCGGTCTCAAGGAGAAGCTGCTGGCGGCCCACCGCGGTGGCATCAAGCGGGTGCTCATCCCGAAAGAGAACGAGCGTGACCTGGAAGAGATCCCGGCCAACGTCAAACAAGATCTTGAAATCTATCCGGTTCGCTGGATTGACGAGGTGCTTGCACTGGCGCTGCAGGACAATCCGCAGGGTTTCGAACGCGTTTCTGTCGTGTAAATGTTGATGCGCCGCAAATTTGGCGCATTCGGGGGGTGGTTAAGGCTTGCATGCGCCGGACAACGGAAGTAGCCTTGACCACCGATCGGGTACTCATGATGAGTCGCAAGGCGTGATGTGGCGCGGGTTTGCGCCAGATTGTCACTTGCAACTGATCAGGAGGCTTGTTATAAAACCTCCACTTGTTGTGGCCAGGGAAATCAGCGCCGCAGCGATGTTCGATAAAAGGGGAATATAAGAGTGAATAAATCTCAACTGATTGACAAGATTGCAGACGGTGCTGATATCTCCAAAGCTGCCGCTGGCCGTGCGCTGGATGCCTTCATCGATGCCGTGGGCGAAGCTCTGAAAGAGGGTGACCAGGTTGCACTGGTTGGCTTCGGTACTTTCGCCGTGCGCGAGCGTGCCGCCCGTTCTGGCCGTAACCCGCAAACTGGTGCGACCATCGAAATCGCCGCTGGTAAAGTTCCTGCCTTCAAAGCCGGCAAGGCCCTGAAAGACGCGGTCAACTAAGCCGGTCGCTGATATCACATCGGCACCGTCCTTGGTCGTTGACCAGACAAGTGAGAGGGCTCTCCCTCATACTGATTGACCAAGGCGCATCGCAATCGGTGCGCCTTTTCATTATTTACGCCCATCGAGTTCGGGAGCATAAGTACAAACATGATGTTGGATAAACTACGCGAAGGGGCGCAGGGCAAGGTAGCCAAGGTTATCTTGGGCCTGATCATCCTCTCCTTTGCCTTGGCCGGTGTAGGCAGCTACCTCAACGGCCCGGCACGTACCGCCCCCGCCACCGTCAACGGCAATGACATCAGTGCCCCCGCACTGGAGAATGCCTACCGCAACGAGCGGGCCCGTATGGAAGCCCAAATGGGTGAGGCCTTCAACCAGCTGGCCGCCAACCCCGACTACATGAAACAGTTCCGTCGCGGCGTGCTGGACCGGTTGATCGATCAGGCGCTGATCGATGACAAGGCCCGCTCCCTGGGCCTGCGCGTCAGTGACGAGCAGATCAAGCAGGCCATTGTCGCCATGCCGGAGTTTGCCGAAGAGGGCAAGTTCAGCAACGACCGCTACCTGCAGCTCATCCGCCGCGCCGGCATGACCCCCGAGATGTTCCGCGACTCCCTGCGCCAGGACATGGTACGCCAGCAACTGATGGGGGCCGTGCTGGGCTCAGAGTTCGCCCTCAAGGGCGAGGCCGAGCAGCTCGACCGGCTCTACAACCAGACCCGGGATCTGCGCCTGGTGCGCCTGGCCGCCTCCGCCTATGTGGACGGGGTCGAGGTCAGCGATGCCGAGATTGAGCAGTTCTACAAGGCCAACAGCGGCCGCTTCATGAACGACGAGAAGGTCAAGGTCGACTATCTGCTGCTGGATGCCGCCAATCTTGGCAAGAACATCAAGGTCACCGAGCAGGACGCCCAGGATTACTACGATCAGCATCAGGATCTGTTCCAGCGTGCCGAGCGTCGCCAGGTGGCTCATATCCTGATCCCGTTTGGCAAGGATGAGAAGGCCGCCGAACAGAAGGCCGAGGCCGTGCTGGCCAAGGCCAAGGCGGGCGACGACTTCGCCGCGCTGGCCAAGGCCGAGTCTTCCGATACCTTCTCCGCCAAGAAAGGCGGCGAGCTGGACTGGTTCGAGAAAGGGGTGATGGATCCCGCCTTCGAGCAGGCCGCCTTCGCGCTGGCCAAGGCCGGGGATCTCTCTGCCGTGGTGAAGAGCCCGTTCGGTTTCCACATCATCAAGCTGCTGGCGGTCGAGCCTGCCAAGACCAAGCCCTTTGCCGATGTGAAGAGCGACACCATCGCCCGTCTGCAGTCTGACAAGGCCAAGGAGCAGTTCTTCGCCGAGCAGCAGAAGATGGCCGACAGCAGCTTCGAGAATCCGGACTCCCTGGATCTCACCGCCGAGACCATGGGTCTGAAAGTCGTCTCCTCCGACTATTTCAGCCAGGCCGATGCGCCGGCACCGCTCAGCGATCCCAAGGTGCTCTCCGTGGCCTTCTCCGAGCAGCTGCGCGATGACAACACCAACTCAGATGTGATCGAGCTCGGTGACGGCAAGGCGCTGGTGCTGCACATCATGGGTCACCAGCCGAAGGCGGCCAAGCCTCTGGCGGAGGTGAAAGAGCAGGTGATCGCGGCCATCAAGCACGACAAGGCGAGCGAAGTGGCCCGCGGCAAGGCGCAAGGCTTGCTGGACAAGCTGCGTGCCGGCGAATCCATCGAGGCCGACCTGGCTGCGCTGGGACTGAAGGTGGAGACCCACAAGGGTGTCGCCCGCTTCGCCCAGGAGATGGATCAGAACCTGGTGGCCCAGGCCTTCCGCATGCCCCATCCGAAGGATGGCAAGCCGAGCGTGGAGCTGGTGACCGAGGCCAATGGCGATCGCGTGGTGGTGGCCCTGGACAGGGTCAACCTGATCAAGGAGCCGTCCCAGATGGTGAGCCTGCTGCAAGGCCAGCTCGGCCAGGGCAAGGCCCAGGCGGACTACAAGTCCCTCATCGACGAACTGCGCAAGGCGGCCAAGATCGAGTACTTCACCGACGTGGAAGCGGCCGTCGAGTAAGCCGACGCCGCTCCCGCTTGAAAACGGCCCCGATACGGGGCCGTTTTTTTATGCGCGAGAGGGGAGGCCGGTTGCGCGGCCAACTTGTGTTCTGTGCTTTTCTACTGCCTCCTTGCGGGAGAGGGGGGAGCAAGAGAAGCGGGTTGCAGCCCCGGGGGAGGGGACGCGGGCCGCCGCTATCGTCAATTAAAGCTGGGCAAGCCAGCGGGCCACCTCCTCTGGACAATCCCGGAAGCGTGAGGCGCCCATAAAAAAACCGGCGCACCTGGCGCCGGTTTCTCTCTTTGCATTGCGAGGGGTTACACCACGCCCTGGCTGCGCAGGTACTCCTCGTAGGTGCCGCCGAAGTCGCGGATACCGTCTTCAGTCAGCTCCAGAATACGGGTCGCCAGGGAGGAGACGAACTCACGGTCGTGGGAGACGAAGATCAGGGTGCCCTTGTACATCTCCAGCGCCAGGTTCAAGGATTCGATGGATTCCATGTCCAGGTGGTTGGTCGGCTCATCCATGATCAGGATGTTGGGGCGCTGCATCATCAGCTTGCCGAACAGCATGCGGCCCTGCTCACCACCGGAGAGCACCTTGACCGGCTTCTTGATGTCGTCCTGGGAGAACAGCAGACGGCCCAGTACGGAGCGTACCGCCTGCTCGTCTTCGTTCTCCTGTTTCCACTGGGCCATCCAGTCGAACACGTTGAGGTCGGTGTCGAAGTCCTCAGCGTGATCCTGGGCGTAGTAACCGATCTGGGCGTTTTCGGACCACTTGATGGTGCCGGTATCCGGTGCCAGCGCACCCACCAGGGTTTTGATCAGGGTGGATTTACCGATCCCGTTGGTCCCCAGAATGGCGACCTTCTCGCCCACTTCCAGCATCATGTTGAGGCCCTTGAACAGAGGGGCTTCGCCATAGCCTTTCGATACCCCTTCGATCTCCAGGATGTTGCGGTAGAGCTTCTTCTCCTGCTCGAAGCGGATGAAGGGGTTCTGCCGGCTGGAGACCTTCACTTCCTCAATCTTGATCTTGTCGATCTGCTTGAGACGGGAGGTGGCCTGGCTGGACTTGGAGGCGTTGGCGCTGAAACGCGACACGAAGGATTGCAGATCGGCGATCTGGGCCTTCTTCTTGGCGTTGTCGGCCAGCAGGCGCTCACGGGCCTGGGTGGCGGCCGTCATGTACTCGTCGTAGTTGCCCGGGTAGACCCGCAGTTCGCCGTAGTCCAGATCCGCCATGTGGGTGCAGACGGAGTTCAGGAAGTGACGGTCGTGAGAGATGATGATCATGGTGCTCTCGCGATCGTTGAGCACCTGTTCCAGCCAGCGGATGGTGTTGATGTCCAGGTTGTTGGTCGGTTCGTCCAGCAACAGGATGTCGGGGTTGGAGAAGAGCGCCTGTGCCAGCAGCACCCGCAGTTTCCAGCCCGGCGCCACTTCGCTCATGGGGCCGTTGTGCTGCTCGATGGGGATGCCGGCACCCAGCAGCAGCTCGCCTGCGCGGGATTCTGCGGTATAGCCGTCATACTCGGCGACCAGGCCTTCCAGCTCGGCGGCCTTCATGTAGTCGTCGTCGGTCGCTTCCAGGTTGGCGTAGATGGCATCGCGCTCGGCGATGGCGGCCCACAGCTCGGTGTGACCCATCATGACCACGTCCAGTACGCGCATCTCTTCGTAGGCGAACTGATCCTGACGCAGCTTACCGATACGTTCGTTGACGTCCAGGCTCACATTACCGCCAGTGGGCTCCAGATCGCCGCCGAGGATCTTCATGAAAGTGGACTTGCCACAGCCGTTGGCACCGATAAGGCCGTAGCGGTTGCCGCCGCCAAACTTGACGCTGATGTTCTCAAACAGCGGCTTGGCGCCGAACTGCATGGTGATGTTGTTACTCGAAAGCACTGGAATGTCCCGGTTGATCTGTCAAATGGCGCGCATTATGGCACAGATCCCCCGAAAGTTTTAGCAAGAACTGTGATCCAGACCGGTTGCAGGGGGTTTTGCCATCGTGCAACGGACCCCTGGGGCCGCCGGGGCGAACAGGGGGGGCGAGGGGCGCCTCACATGAAAAAAGCCGGCGCAGGGCCGGCTTGGAAGGGGGAGGGGGACCTCAGTGGGCGGAGGCGCCGGAGGCACCGAGCCCGGTCTGGGAGCGGACGAACTGCGGGAAAAACTTAGCATGCTCGTCGGAGGCGCTCTGGGACTTGTCGGTCACCGAGAAGAACCAGATCCCGACGAAAGCGAGCGCCATGGAGAAGAGCGCCGGGTATTCGTAGGGGAAGATAGCCTCGGCATGGCCCAGTACCTTCACCCACACGGTGGGACCCAGGATCATCAGGGTCACGGCGCTCACCAGCCCGAGCCAGCCGCCATAGACGGCGCCACGGGTGGTCAGGCGGGACCAGAACATGGAGAGGAAGAGCACAGGGAAGTTGCAGCTCGCCGCGATGGAGAAGGCCAGGCCCACCATGAAGGCGATGTTCTGCTTCTCGAACAGGATGCCCAGACCGATGGCGACGACCCCCAGCACTAGCGTGGTCATCTTGGAGACGCGCAGCTCGTCGGTTTCGTTGACCTTGCCCTGCTTGATCACGCAGGCATAGAGGTCGTGGGAGACCGCGGAGGCACCCGCCAGGGTCAGCCCGGCGACCACCGCCAGTATGGTGGCGAAGGCCACGGCGGAGATGAAGCCCAGGAACAGGCTGCCGCCCACCGCATCGGCCAGGTGGACCGCCGCCATGTTGGTGCCGCCCAGCAGGGCGCCGGTGGCGTCCTTGAAGTCAGGGTTGGTGCTGACCAGCAGGATGGCGCCAAAACCGATGATGAAGGTGAGGATGTAGAAGTACCCGATGAAGCCGGTGGCGTAGAACACCGACTTGCGGGCTTCCTTGGCATCGCTCACGGTGAAGAAGCGCATCAGG
Organism: Aeromonas sp. XH; assembly: GCF_033348475.1. Lineage (NCBI taxonomy): Bacteria > Pseudomonadati > Pseudomonadota > Gammaproteobacteria > Aeromonadales > Aeromonadaceae > Aeromonas > Aeromonas sp. XH. Next base: position 1,913,593 of record NZ_CP137630.1, read on the forward strand.
ATGTGGGGCAGACCGGCGGTGCCGAACATCAGGGCCAGCCCGAGCGAGATGGCGGAGATGGGATCGGCGACCAGGCCGCCCGGGCTCATGATGGCGGCGCCGTTGGCATGGACCTTGACCGCCTCGCTGAACAGGGCGCCGACGTCGAAGTTGACGGACTTCATCACCATGATGGCCATGAAGGAGGCACCGGAGAGCAGCATCACCGCCTTGATGATCTGTACCCAGGTGGTGGCCAGCATGCCGCCGAACAGCACGTAGAGCACCATCAGGATGCCGACCAGCACCACGGCCACATGGTATTGCAGGCCGAACAGCAGCTCGATGAGCTTGCCGGCACCGACCATCTGGGCGATGAGGTAGAGGGCGACCACCACCAGGGAGCCACAGGCGGAGAGGCTGCGCACCGAGGTCTGCTTGAGGCGGTAGGAGGCCACGTCGGCGAAGGTGTACTTGCCGAGGTTGCGCAGCCGCTCCGCGATCAGGAACAGTATGATGGGCCAGCCCACCAGGAAGCCGATGGAGTAGATGAGGCCGTCATAGCCCGAGGTGTAGACCAGGGCGGAAATGCCGAGGAAGGAGGCGGCAGACATGTAGTCACCGGCGATGGCCAGACCGTTCTGGAAGCCGGTGATGCGCCCGCCGGCGGCGTAGTAGTCTGAGGCCGAGCGGTTGCGCTTGGAAGCCCAGTAGGTGATGAACAGGGTGGCGGCCACGAAGGCCACGAACATGACGATGGCCGAGACGTTGAGGGGCTGGCGTTGCACCTCGCCGGTGAGGGCATCGGCCGCCAGCAGGGGGGTGGAGACCAGACCGGTCAACAGCAGCAGAGACTTGCCTTTCATGATTGCACTCCCTTGAGGATCTTCTGGTTCAGCTCGTCAAACTCGCCGTTGGCCCGAAACACATAGACGCCGGTCAGCACGAAGGCCGACAGGATGAGGCCAATCCCGACCGGGATGCCGCGGGTGATGCTCGAGCCTTCGCTCAAGGGGGTGCCGAGCCAGCCGGGGGCGAAGGCGATGAGCAGGATGAACGCCAGGTAGAGTCCCAGCATCAGGATGGAGAGGATCCAGGCAAAGCGCTGGCGCTTGGCGACCAGAGCCTGGAAGTTGGGATCTTGCTGGATCCGAAGATACGGTTGCTGTTCCATTGCAGTGCTCCATGACATTGAGTGTCAGCGGTGGATGAAGGGGGTTCCCTACCGAGCAGCCAGGCCGCTCATGTAAGCAAAATGTGAATTAAATGTTATTTGTCGACAATTAGACTTTGGGATAAGCCAGGGGGCCGCCATTGCGCAGGCGGACAAAGATGAGGGCGGCGGCGGCGGCGTCACTCAGAGCGTCGTGAAGGGGCAGGGGGGGCAGTGCCAGGTGGGCGCAGATGGCAGCCAGATGCAGGTCGATGGCGGCATCGGGATAACGGCGGTAGAGCTGGTCGTGGTAGAGCCGGCTCACCTCAAGGCCCCACTGGGGCAGGGTGAGCCCCCACAGCCGCTGACACGCCAGGTTGAGGATGCGCAGGTCATAGGCGATATGGTAACCCACCAGTTCGCGGGGACCGATGAAGGCGAGCAGCTGGCGCAGCGCGGCTTCCAGCGTCATGCCCTGTTGCAGATCCCGGTGGCGCAGGCCGTGGATCACCACAGACTGGGTGCTCAGGCTGGCGGGGGCCTGGACCCGGAGGCTGAGGGCGTCGCCTGTCTCTATCCGGTTGCCGCGGATGCGCACCGCCCCGATGGAGACTATTTCCGCCCGCGCCGGGTTGAGGCTGGTGGTCTCGAAGTCCAGCGCCACCCACTCGTCGGCGGGAGGGCTCGCAAAGAGGGGGGCAAACTCCCCGTCCCGGAAGGCCCTGCCTTGCCAGCGGCGTCGCCAGTGCGCCCACATCCCTATTGCCTCAGACGAAAGTGCAAGGTGAGCCACTGCTGGAACTTCTTCACCTGGTGCAGGGCATGGCGCAGCAGATCCCGCTCGGTGTGGCCGAGCCCGGCCACGTGTACCCGCCCGTCCCCCTCCTGCAACTGGCTGCGCAACCGAAGCCGCATAAACAGTCGAAAGGCCTCCGCCAGATTGGCGCCGTAGTCGCTGCTGAGGCGCCCCTGGGCCACCAGGGCGTCGATGCGCCCCAGGGTCGAGGTCTCCAGCACGCCCGCCTCCAGGGAGAGCACCCGCACACCGTGCACCAGGGGGAAGAGGCCGCCCCGCTTGAGATCCAGCCCTTCGGGATCCTGCTCCAGCCGGCCAAACAGGGTGAGGGGGGTGTGAAAGGCCACCGCCGCCCGCGCCATCTCCGCCAGCAGATCCGGCCTGTCGGCCAGGCAGGCTCTCAGGTGGCGGGCGACGGGGGCGAGCAGGGGGCGATCCCCCATGATGGCCTGGGCATCGGCCAGGGTGGCGAGCCACAGCAGATCGTCCTCGTCGGCCCGGGCGCAGGCCAGCTCGATCTGCGCCTGCCACTGCTGCGCCCCCTTCACCCAGGCCGGGTTGCTGACCATGACATGCCCCGGACAGGGAGGGTAGCCGAGCCGTGCCAGCAGGTCGCTGAAGGCGGCCAGATCCGCCTCCCGTGCGGGCCATGTCAGGCCCTCTGGCAGGATCAGGGCGTTGTCCTGATCGGTTTTCTGGATCTGTTCGCCGCGCCCCTCCGAGCCCAGCATCAGCAGACAGACCTTCTCCTGCACCTCGGGGGGGATCACCAGGGCGAAGGCCTTGGCGATCAGCTGTTCGTTGATGGTGGCGATGAGCTTCATCAGAAAGAGGGTGTGGATCCCCTGGGCAAACAGGGAGCGGGTGAGCTGCTGCTGCTCCCGGGCCACCGCCTCGAGGGCGGCGGGGCTGTCGGCCCGGGCGATGCGCAGGGTCAGCACGTGGGAGTGGGCGGAGAAGAGCCCCAGCACCTGGGTCAGGTGCAGTATGCCTGCCACCTCCTGCCCCTGCCAGATGACCAGGCGCTTTATGCGGTGGCGGGTCATCAGCAGCAGGGCGTCGAACAGATAGCTGCCCTGGGCCAGGCCGATCAGGGGGGCGGGGGTCAGCACCGCGAGCGGCGCCGTGAGCGGCAGTCCCTTGAGGGTCAGCGCATGGAGCAGGGTCTTGCGGGTGGCGAGGCTCAGGCTGCCATCGGCGGCGGGGTAGAGCAGGCAGTCCGTTCCCCGGGCCACCATGGCCTCGGTCGCGGCCAGCAGGCTGGTCTGGCTGTCCAGTTGCAGGGCCGGCTGCAGATGCCCGGGGCCTATCCGCGTCAGGATGAACTCCGCCAGGTTCTGTTGCCCGAGCTGGCCGCGGCGCTCCTGCTCCCGCTGGCGTTCCGCCAGGGTGGCGGTGAAGTAGTGGGCGATGTCGGGATGCAGGTCGCACAGCGCCAGGAAGTCTGGGCGGGGAACGAGCTGGCAGAGGGTGTCTTCCAGGGCGGCGAAGCGGTGGCGGCAGCGACCGTCGAACTGGGCCCTGACGTCGAACATGTCCCCCTCGCCGTAGTCGCCGAACGTCTGATGGGGGGCAGACTCCTCCACGGCCCCCTTGATGATCAGATAGAGGCCCTCGGGCTCGTCCCCCGGGCTCTGCACCGTCTGGCCGGCGCGAAAGTAGCAGATGCTGAGCCGCTGGCCGAGCCGCTGGCGGGCCGCCTCGTCCAGGCAGTCGAACGGCGGGCGGGAAAAATTGAACAGAAGTGACATGACGACTCTCCGCCGTGAGCATGGGGCCAGTCTGGCAAAGGGACAGGGCCGAGGCCAGCCGACTTTAGTCGCAGACCCGGGGTCGCCTCCCTGTACCTGCCGGTAACACTCTGGTAACGTTGTGGTATGACCAGTTGAATGAGAGGACGAGGACGGAAATGGACAAGCCAAGGGTCAAATGGGGGTTTCAGGACGGTATCGCCGAGGTGATGCTGACCCGGGGTGACAAGCTCAACGCGCTGGATCGGGCCATGTTTGACGCCATCGACGAGGTGCTGGGCCAGGTGTCGCGGCAGAAGGGGCTGAGGGCGGTGATCCTGCACGGGGAGGGGCGGGCCTTCTGCGCCGGGCTGGATGTGAAATCCATGCTGAGACAGCCGGTGGCGGCGCTCGAGATCCTCAAGCGCGAGGCGGACGAGGCGACCAACCTGGCCCAGCGGGTCGCCTATGGCTGGCACCAGCTGCCGGTGCCGGTGATCGCGGTGACTCAGGGGGTCTGCTTCGGTGGCGGCCTGCAGATCGCGCTGGGCGCCGACTTTCGCTTCAGCACCCCCGATTGCCGCTTCTCGGTGATGGAGATCAAGTGGGGCATCATCCCCGACATGAGCGGCAGCGTCACCCTGCGCAACCTGATGGGGATAGACACCGCCATGGAGCTGGCCATGAGCGGCCGCGAGCTGGAGGCGGCGGAGGCCAAGAGCCTGGGGCTGGTGAGCCGGGTCTGCACTGACCCCCTGGAGGAGGCACGGGCATTCGCCAGGACCCTCATCACCAAGTCGCCGGATGCGCTGGCGGGGATCAAGCAGCTCTACACCCAGGCCTGGGCCCGCAGTGACGAGGCCATGCTGCAAGAGGAGACCCGGCTGCAGAGGCAGATCCTGGGGCGTCCGAACCAGTGGCGGGCCACCCTCAACAGCCTGCTGCGCTGGCGCCTGCCGTTCGGCCCCAGGCGCAACGCCCTCTGAGCGGTTGGCTCACCCGTCTGGCCCAATCAAAATGGATCAAAAAAAATGGCAGCCTAGGCTGCCATTTTTGCATCTGTAATTAACTGTTTTATATGGTTTTATTATTTTTGATGTCCGCATATCGCCCCATTTATTTTGCTTGATGCCATCGTAGCTTGAGAGCCTGGTGGGCGTATTGGCTGCAAGGGTGGGACATAGCCAGAATGGCCATGTTGCCTCGCAGATTCGTGATGTGTACTATGTACACTATGATGAATGCTCAGAGTGAGTGATGCGTGAGTCACGCGATCGAATTTATAGAGACGTCTATCTTCACCAGGCAGATCAAAGCCTTAGCGACAGACGATGAGCTCAGAGCATTGCAAGTCGAGCTGATTGCCCAGCCAGAGAAAGGCGACTTGATCCAAGGTACTGGTGGCTTGCGAAAAGTTCGCATGGCAACAGGCCAGCAAGGGAAAAGCGGCAGTGCCAGGGTGATCTACTTCTTGGCAACTGTAGAGACGATTTACCTGGTACTGGCGTATGCGAAGAGTGAGAAAGAGAGCCTCACAGCCGCAGAAAAGGCTGAGTTGAAGAAATTGACCACGTTACTGAAAGGGGAGGTTTGATATGAACATGTTTGACGAACTGAAGGCTTCCCTGGAAGAGGCTGTCGAGATCAAGCAGGGTCGTGTAGAGCCTGCCGCACGGACAAAATACGAGGTTGCTGATGTCAAGGCCATCCGTCTTAACCTCAAGGTATCACAGCAGGAGTTTGCCCAAGCATTAGGAACGAGTGTGGATACGGTAAAAAGTTGGGAAACCCGGCGTCGTAATCCGACCGGGTTAGCTGCGAAAGTGTTGGGCCTTATCCAGGATAAGCCTGACTTGTTTCGTGAGTTGGCGGCTCATTGACCTAGTACCTAAATGTTAAAAGAAGGCCCCATATTAGTTGGGGCCTTCTTTTGGGGTAATAGTAGGGAAGGTGAAGTAGAGACACGCAATTATTTTGAGCTGTGCTGTTACTCGGAGCGGCTTACTTTTGATGAGTTAGTTGGGATGTCCTTTGGCGCAATCCATGTCACTTTCTCGGTCTGCTCGTGGCGTACTAGTGTGACTTGTCCCCCTTTTAGTCGATAAGCGCAATGGACGCCATTACATATCAAACGGATATGCGGTGTATCTTTGAGGAGAACTGATTGGGTCTTTGCGTCTTCGGCTGTCAATTGATCGTTTTCCAACCTGTCAACCCTTGCTTGCGCAGAGCTAATACCCTCATTGAAACTAAAGAATGCAGGTAAGAGGACAAGCAGTGCAGGTATGATCAAAATGGCAAACCGATCATAAATGATTTTCAACCAAAAAAAGAAGATAAAGAGCCTTGGCGTTGGCACCAGTGCTCTTCTACGTAAGAATTTTTTTACCTTTGGAAGACGTATTGAGCATAAGCGATGGCAATACCATGCCCATCTTAGCCGTAGCCCGACGCATACGAATAGAACCACGATGATGAATGCTATTGCAACGATGCCCCAGAACACCGGCTTGAGATAGATCTTTCCCGCGTCTAGCCATTGCATGTATCCCCAAGCGAGATATAGGTCCGCAGGCCATGGAAACTCAAAAATCTCCAACCCATCAACTAGGCATTCGCCCAAGTGATATGCCATTCCGGATAAATAGATACCCGCAGTGATTACAGGGATTGCTGCAAATACATTCGTTAGGAAGGTAGTAATTTTAGCTTGTGGTTCTATGGGGTCTGGTGCTCTTCGTATCTGTTTAAGATGTTGCCTTAACCAATGCCAGCGCTCCCAGTTGATCTCTTTTTTTTTCTTCATGTATCCCTACTCAAAAAATAGTGAGCCTCAAACATGTCCGTTATTGTACCGATACTATGGAGAATTGAAATGTGAACCAGTAGTTGGGATGTGGCGAGCTAGGTTTCAATGTTTCAGTTTCAAAATCGCTATTCATTATAATCTAACCATATGAAAATAAAGGTTTTTTATTGGCTTCAAGGTGTACGCTCATTACTTCATCGATCGTTCAAATATCCACGGAAAGTACTCACTGCCCATAGTATTCAATGTATTACGCTTTCCTCTGGTGTCTTAATGACTCGGAAAACTGTAAAACTCAGCAAAAAAGATCCTTCTTTGCAGATCCTCAACGCTCTGCGGATCTTTTATCTGGCGCGGTCTGGGCATATGGTTTTGCGATAATCCACTTTTGCAAAAATTTTTCCTGATGAACCCCGCAGGCGGGAGCGGATGAGCGCGGATTCCGTGACGCAGACGCGGCGGTGGGCGTCGCCGGCGCGCGTAGGGAGGCTGTGAGCGTGCGCAGGCTTCACGTATGATGCAGCGCTGCCCGATGGCTGCCTCTTCATGCGGCGCCATTCCCTGGCCATGCTCAGGCGCTGTCAGGCAGATAGAAGAAGGCCCCACACTGTGGGGCCTTCTTCGCTTGGTGGTTTACTCGATGATGGGAGATAGCTGGCCGGCCAACTGCTTGGCCTGTTGGCCATGTCCTGCAATGGCCCCGCTGTTACCTGGGGCTGGCCCACTGCCGTGGGTGTGGCCGGCAGTGGCTGCTGCCAGCTGCTCCACCACGTTCATCAGCTGTAGCAGCAGTTGGAAGATGTTCACGCCATGGGTCCCCATCCACGAACGGGGCGCCTCCAGGTGCTGCAATTCACCGGCAACTGCCCGGCGCAGTTGTCCCACCACCTCGACCAGATCCCCCGCAGTGGTCTGGCTCATGTTACCCAGACTTCCCAGGGTGAGATCATCCCCGGCCAGCAGCTCGACGGCGCCCAGCGCCTCGATGAGCTTGAGCCCGCCGACCTCCTCGATGCTGTGCTGGGCCACCTGCAGCCGATGCTGGCCATGTTCCCCCAGGTAGTCGTCACTCTGGTGGTGCATCTGCAGGGCGTGGTCGTACAGGCGCCGGTCGGTGTGGCGGGAGAGGTTGCCCACGGTGTCGGTGCGGTTGAACACCTCGGCCCGTTGCTGCTGCAGTTGCTCACCCGGGGCGATGTCCGGCAGAGACCAGCCGCTGCCGAGCACGGTGCGGATAAAGGGCCGATCTGCCCGACCAAAGGCGAACCCCAGCTCAACCAGGGTCCCCTCGATGGGGAACTGCAACAGGCCCTGCTCCTGCCCGCCGAACATTACCGGCAACGGCACCGCCCGATACAGCGGGGCCGCCTTGTCCGGTTGGCCATCCTCGCCCAGCAGTTGCACATCCACCGCGTAGCGGGGGCGAAAGGGGTCATTGAGCTGGCCGGTAGTGGCCAGATCGCTCACCGCCTCGACCCGCCCGAACTTGGGCAGGTGCATCTTGTCCGCCAGCTCCGGGAACTCGCCCTCCATCTTGCGCCGCTCCGGCGACTTCACCGGTTTGTCGGGTGTCGCCGTGGTCAGGGTCATCTCATCGCCCTTGAGCCGTACCCGCATAACCCGCTTGCCGTTGATGATGGCCCCGGGGCGGATGGCCGGCACCGGCGACAGGGTGAGGGTGTCGCCCGCCTGGCGCCCTGACCAGGCGGGATCGAGCGTCACCTCCTTGTCGTGCCAGCGGCTATGGGCGTGGCTCCCCACGTAGATGGCGCCATCCGGTTGCTGGTACCAGACAAAATCCGGCACCTCGAAGGCGCGCCCGGCGTTATCGAGCAACTGATAGCCGGTGCCGGCGCTGGTGAAGTTGGGGATAGGGCGGTCGGTGTAGTCCGCCCCCAGGGGCAGCAGGAAGGTGAGCCCGCAGCGGTCGGTCAGCCAGGCCAGCAGGCCGCGCAGGGTGGCATGCTGCTGGCTGACGGGCAGGCGGGATCCCAGGGCACCAGCGAGCTCCCGGCACAGCAGCTTGCTGGCACCGTTGGCGGCGGACTGTACGTCGTACACGTAGCCCGTGAACCAGCGCCGCAGGTCGCCGTTATAGCCGGTGTTCAGGGTGAAGGTCTGCCCCTTGCGGGCGGTGCCTTCAATGGTAAGGGCGGCGCGGCCGCCGGCGTTGAGATCTAGCACCAGATCATGGTCGATGAGGTGCACCGGTTGGCCAGCAAGGGTCAGAGAGGTGGTCAGTTTCATGCCAGCATGTCATCCATCGGTTGGAGCACGTAGCGCTCGAAGCTGCTGAGGTCCTGTGCTTCATCCCCCGCTTCTTTGCCGCCGGGCTTGGCGACGCTGGTGTTGGCAGTGCCCTGGCCCACGGTCGGGGCTTGCTTGGGCAGGCGTTGCTCGCGCTTCTCCGGCACCGAGTTGAACTCCTTCAAGGTGAATTGCACCTGCCAGGCCAGCAGCCCCTCTTGTTCGCTGGCGGTGATGCGCCCGGCGAACCTCGCCTGGCGTACCTTCACCGACTTGGCCAGGAGCGAGCCGACCCGGTAGATGTGGCGCTTGCCGCCGTTGCCCTTGGCATCCGCCAGCTCAAACAGCCGGCTCAGCATGCGCTCCTCCTTGAACGGAATGAGGCCTGAGACGTCTAGTTCCTTGCCCTTGGCGCCCTGTTCGGCGCTGCTGGTCGAGCTGGTCTGCCCGCTCTGGTCCTTGTCCTGAAACTGCATCGATGCGGAGACCCGCATCGACTTCATGGTGATGGGTTCGCCATCCAGGGTCAGCATGGCTTGGCTCATGGGGTCAACTCCTGCCAGAAGGTGAGCGGGGAAGGGGAGAGCAGCAGGGCACCGACCGTCATGCTCATGCTGTGGTCGGGGGGCGTGCTCTGCCCGAGCTGGGTGGCGAGGCTCGCCGCATCTCCCTGGCCTTGCCAGTGCCAGAGCGTGCCGGAGAGCTTGCCCAGTTCGGCCAGGGTGGTGGCCAGCGCATCGAGGCGGGCGCTGCGGCGCCCGGCGAGCCCCTGCAGCTTGTCGATGGGGCTCTGGCTATCCCGGGCGAGGCTCTCCAGTTGCGCCAGCTCAGCGCCAATGGCTGCCCTGGCTGGGCGCAACGGCACCCAGCAAAGGGGCTCCCCGGCGCGCCAGCGCGGCACCCTGGCGGCGGTGGGCTGATGCATGGTGTCGTTGCTGGCCGTGAGGCGGCGCAGGGTGGCGCACCACTCCGGCAGTGGCAGCAGGGCGCAGAGGAGCGCCAGCTGCCGGGCCAGGTCCTCGGCGCTGTTGCCGGTCACCAGCCAGGCGAGGGCATGCTGCTGCCGGCTGGGCAGGCGTGGGTCGGCGCCATCCTGCAGCTTGGCGGCCAGGGCGGCCACCGCGTTGGGGGCGGACAGATGGTGCTGGTTGCCCTGTTGTTGGCCCACCCCGTGCTGGTAAGGGGTGACGGTGAGGCAGTGGCCATTCACCAGCAACCGGTCGAGCTCGGCCCTAAGACCGGCCAAGCCCCCGGCCGCCTCGCTAAGCGGGTGGCGCCGATACTGGGCCCGCGCGGACTGTCCCTGCAGTCGTCCCATGGAGTTCGCCTGGCTCGCCGGAAGCTGCCCCAGCACCTCCTGGGCGCGGGTGTGTACGCTGCCGGCAGTGGCGGGCCAGCGCAGCGCCCCCTGGGCCCAGCTCATTGGGGCCTCTCCGGCCAAGTGACGGTAGTTGGCCAGCCCTCGCTTTGCGGCAAACGGTAGAGGGCAACCCGATAGTGTTGCCAGGCGATGAGCCGTTCACGTTCCAAATCGCTGATGATGCCCAGCTTCTCGGCATCCTCCAGCGGCGCCATGGCGGTGCTCGCCACTGTCAGCCGGTCATACAGGCGGTCCTGCTGATCGGCCTCGGTAGGGAGCGGCAGGGGGATCGCTTCAATGGGGCCAAAGTCGCCAAACATGGCCCGGCTGTAGAGTTCACGCCCGTGGGGCTCTATATCATCACGCCTTGCGGTGAAGGGGACGAACATCGGAAGGTGGGCAAAGAGCACCTCCATGTTCAGCTCGTTTTCCCGGCCCTGCTCTGCGGTGACGTTGCGTGCTTGGATAATCTCGATGGTCATTGGGGGTCTCCTTAGCTGATGCGGATCCAGGTTGAGTTATTCCAACCGCCTTCCTTGCCATCTCCGACGATGTAGCCGAGCAGTTTCCAGGTACCGGGCAAGGTGGCCCCCCGGCCAGCCCATTGGTCTGAGCCGCAGGCAAGTTTCAAACTGCTGCCAGCAACAACGAATCCAGCGCTTCTGGCACCCACGTTGGCGATACAGCAGGCCATGGCATAGGTCCCAATCTGTCCCCAGCCGCTGGCAACCACATCTGCATTGCCCTGGGCTGCGGGGTGGGTGTGGGCGGCCGGCGGCATGGTGGCGGGCTTGCCGGTGACTTCCCCCCAGCTGGGCCAGCGCGCGGCATAGGCCGGGATCCCGGTCAGTTGTGACCAGGGGTGGGTGTGGGCACTGGGCGGCATGGTGCCGGGCTTACCGGTGACCTCTGCCCAACTGGGCCAGCGGGTCGTTTGCACCGGTGCCCCGGTGATCTGGCTCCATTGGTGAGCGTGGCTCGCGGCGGCGGCCCCCAACTCGGCCAGGCTCGGCTTGTTGCCGGTGTTGTAATCCCGGGTCCAGGGTGTCCAGGCGCCAGTGCTGTACTGCGCCCGTCGCCAGACCCGGCTGGAGTTGTAGACCAGGTAGGTCTGCTGGGGGCCGGCACCAGCGCTGACGATGAGCGCCCCCGCGCTGTTCTCCGGGTAATGGCGGGCGGCCGAGGTGTTGGCGTTGGCATGTTGTGCATACACCTTGGGTTCTTTCAGGGTGTCGAGATCTTCGGTACCCAGGTTGATGGGGTTGAGCCAGGAGCCCGGGTGGGAATGGTTAGCTGCCGCGAGGTCTGGCTTGCTGGTCACCTCTGCCCAGCTCGGCCAGCGGCTGGCGGTGGCTGGCACGCCGTCCAGTTCGGACCAGGGGTGGCGATGGCTGCCGGCCTTGATCTCCACCGCGATGTTGACGCCCTGAGCATCCTCCAGGATCCCCTTGCCAATCACATCCCCGGAGAGCTCGATGGTGCGCTTGCGGCGCAGGTCGGTGATGCTGCCGTCGCTGTTGATGATGGCGACCTGGGCCACATGGTGCTGATAGCCGTTGCCGTCCACATAGTCGGCGAGGGCCGGCACGCTCAGGGTGAGGGTGAAGTGATTCACCCAGGCATTGAACAGGGAGCCCGCCCGGTAGATGTCGAGCCAGAGCCCCACCGGCTTGGCGCCGGGGGTGATTTTCCTGACCTCGTCGAGCTGGGCGCGCAGGCCACCCACATAGGCCACCCCGGGCTGCACCTTGTAGACACCGGATTCGCTTACCAGCTTGAAGCCGGCGCCGTAGAAGGTGGCCGGCCCGAAGAACTGCAGGGCCTGCAGGCGCAGGTCGTCGTCCATCCCGCGCAGGCGGGCGGCATAGTCAATCTGCCAGGTGCTGGCGTCCACGTGGGTGGCGGTGGCCTCGCTTGCCCGGTCGTACTCCATCAGCATGGACTTGACCAGGCTGTTGCCGGTCTGGCCGGTGGCCTCATTGGTCTTGAGCTTGGTCTCGAGCCCCTTGTGTACAATCATCCCCACCATGCCGCTGGCCTTGTTGATGAGGTACAGGGCATTGAAGCTGAAATCGCCGACCGTGGTGTCCATCACGATGGTGTAGGCCACCGCGTCGTTGTTGATGCGCCCGCGCTGGTCCACCGCGTGGCGGTGCACAATCTGGCCCGCCGGCGGCAAGCCCAGATCCGGGCTTATCGGCTGGTTCGGGTCCAGGCCCGGGATGTTGGCCAGCACGAACTCATCGAGCACCACCGGCGTCTGGTTGGCGAGGCTCGCCTGCAGGTAGCTGGCGAAAGCGTTGGTAATGATCTGGCTCATGGGGTCCTCTTGAGTGTCGCGCCGAGCACCTGCTGGTTCATGTCGATACGACCGGGGCGCAGGGTGGCAGTGACCGGGTAAACCACCTGGAAGCGGTAGCGGCGGCAGGTACGGCCATAGTGTTGAATGAGGGTTTCCATCAGTTGCTGATTGCTCGCGATGGCGCTGTCGGTCACCTCGATGGTGATGACGTCCCAGGGCGTGCCGGCCTGGCGTTCGTGGATGTCGCACCAGCCGATGCCGAGGCGTTCGAAGATGCGTTTAAATCCCGCCACCTCGCCGGCGTCCCGGGCGTTCACAAAGGCGAACTTGACCCGCTTGCGAAAGAGCGGCAGCGGCTCGCCGTTGAAACGTGCGATGTCCCGCTCCCAGGCGAGCAGGGCCAGCAAGGACTCCGAGCAGGTCAGCGGGTCTTGCTGGGCCAGCGGCAGCAACAACCAGGCCTTGAGCCGTTGCCAGAAGGCGTTGATGCCCTTGGCCAAGAACCCCGGCTCGGCATGGGCCGGGCTGATGGTGTAGCCGTCTTCCCACCAGGGGGCGCTGGCATCGGGTAGCACTGGCGCCTGCCGCTCATGCTCAAGGGGGGTCGGGTCAGTCATGCAGAGTCACCGTCAGCGTTTTCAATCGTGGGATGGCCAGCCCTGCGACGATGTCACTCTCGCCAAAGCGCAGGCTCTGGAGCTGCGGGAACTGGCTGTGCAGCTCGCGGCCAAGCTGGGAGAGCGAGAAGCGCGAGCGCGGCCAGGTGCGGGTGACGGCAGGGAAGTCTGCCGACTGGCGAAACGCCGCCCTGACCAGGTTCTCGGCGCCGGCTTTGAGTGAGGCCTTTTGCTCGTCACTGAGGTTGGCCTGGGGCCAGAGCGCTAGGGTGAGGCTGTGCTGGGTCTCGGGAATGCTCATCACGAACAGATCATCCCCGTGGCCATGGTTGCCCTGGCGGCCCACGTAGTCGTTGAGCTGGTTGATGAGGCTGGCCGGGGTGGCCCCCACCTCCAGCAGGATGTAAGCGTTGGCGGTACCGGGCCCCCGCGGGGCGTCGTGCTCGAAGAAGATGTGATCGGCGCGGATCCCCGCGACGCTCGCCAGCATAGAGCGGTAAATCGCATCGATGTGGTAACGACCCACCGCCGAAAACTGGTTTTGGATGCGCAGACCAAGCGCGTCGTTGCTCTCGACGTCGCTGCCCTGGGTGGTGATCCACTCCTTGTCATCGTTGCGGGCCGAGAGGATGCCGGTCACCGGTTCGCTCAACAGGTTGTAATAGCCCGGGGCCAGGTTCCAGGCTGCGCCGGCGAGCTCGGCCTCGCACATCACCCGGGCCAGTGCCTCCCCGGCCGGGCTCACCACCGCCTGCAGGGGGCGCAGGCGATAGATGGTGCCGTTGATGCGCTCGGTGGTGACCCAGATGTCGGCCGGGATGGTGACGGCGTCACTTGGGTTGGCTTTCACGAAGTTGACCAGACCTCGGGTCTTCTGGGCCGCCTTGCGGGTGAGATCCACATCCCAGGCCTTGAGGTCGAGATAGGCATCGGTGGCGGTGGCCGCGAAGGTGTTGGGCAGCACGTGGCCCGCCAGCAGGGTGCGGATAAGCCAGAGGGCCGGTGTGATGACCACGCCGCGCACCAGCCGCCAGAATGGGCTTACGTCGCTGTCGTTGGTGATGAGGGAGCCAGCGGCCACCACTTCCTTCTTGAGCTCGGCCTCCATGGCCGCCTCGGTGGTCGGCACGCCAGCCTCGGCCAGCAGGGCCATAAAGTCCACGGTCGGGCGCAGGTTCACAGGGTTACCTCCAGTTCGCCGAATTCATAGGTGCGGGCGGTGACCAGCACCCGGTCGGGGGCCTCTTCGCTGATGAAGATGGTGCCGGGCACCAGCCGCTCATCGTCTTCAACCAGCAGCTCAATCTCGGTCATCACGTCGCTGCGCAGGGTCGGGCTGCGCTCGCCGATGAGCTTGCGGGCGAGGCCGGATTCCATGATGCGGTGCTTGATGTCCTGACCGATGCTGTGCCGGTCCTGGGTGGTGCGGGGCTGGCCGCCGGCATCGAGCTGCCAGGCACCGTTCACCACCAGGATGTCGATGTACTTGGGTTCGCTCATCACTTGGTCTCCAGCCAGGCGTTTTCGGCCAGTTGTTCCGGGGTCATGGGGTTCTGGTTGGTGATGTGCACCTCGCCGATGTGCAGGGACTTGGCGGGCTTCTGGTTGGCAGCGCTCGCGGCCGCGTTGGCCTGGATCAGCTGCTGGCCCAGTCCGCCGGCCGGCACCTTGCTCTGCTCCGGCTGGCGGTAGCGGGCGAGGGGAGCGGTGATCGAGGCCTGTTGCTGCTCTGCCGCCATGGGGGCGCTGACCGTCCCAGGCATGACCGGGAGGGTCAGCGGGGTGAGCGCGGGCATCTGCAGATCCGGCATGCCGCCGAGCTCGATATTGACCCCCGGGATCAGGTTGAGCTTCTCGATCAACCAGTCCACCGCCCGCCCCAGCAACTGAAAGGGGCTCAGGTTGCCGAGTAGCTGCGTGAAGCTGGCCCAGCCAGCGGTGGCTCCGTCGATCATGCTCTGGATGGTGTCGAACACGCCCCAATCCGCCAGGGTCTTCTTGAGGTCATCCCAGTAGTAGATCGCCAGCCCAATAGCCCCGACGAGCAGCCCGCCGACCACATAGGCCAGCAGCACGGCCGGGTTCGCGGCCATCATGATGTTGACGGCCAGCAGGATGGCGCGAAAGGCAACCAGCCCAGCCTTGAGCAGGTTGAGCGGGGCGATCAGGAGCGACCAGGCGATGCCGAGCCCCAGGGTGGCCAGCTTGGCCACGCCAGCGACCAGCAGCCAGGCACCGGTCACCATGCTAAGGCCCACGATGGCCAGCAGGGCATAGCTCACCGCCCGGGTGAGGTTCGGGAAGAGGTGGGTCCAGCGCAGCACGGTGTCGGCCCCATCGGCAAAGACCCCCACCACCTTGTTGATGGCCGGCAGCACCACCCCGAAGGCGGCTGCCCGGATGGCGAACCAGGCTTGGGTCACCCGCTCCCACTGGTCGGTCATGGCCGCCGCCATCTGCTCAGCCTTGCCCATGCCGTGGGTGTTGCCCAGGGCGTTGATGTTGGTGGAAAGGGCCTTGGTGTTGGTCATCAGGAGCTTGACCATGGCCACCGCCTCATCCGAGCCAAACGCCTTCTTGAGCTCGTCCCCCTCGGCCACGCTCAGGGTCTCGCCATAGCGGGCCTTGAGTTTGTCGAGGATGGTGAGCACCGGCAGCATGTTGCCCGCCGCGTCGGTGAACTTCATGCCGAGCGCCTTCTGGGCACTGCCCACCCCGGCCAGGAACGCCTTGAACTTGGTTCCGGCTTCGCCACCGCCCATGGTGGCCTGCAGTTGGCCCAGCACAGCGAACTGCTCGTTCATTGACACCCCGGCCGCCGTGGCGTTGGCACCGATGGCCCCAAAGGCATCGGCCATGCCCTGACCGGTAGTCTTGAACAGTTGCACCGCGAGCGCCGTCTTGCCGGCCACATCCTCCACCCAGTTGGCCTTGCCCATTCTCTTGGCCTGCTGCTCGAAGATGCCGTACATGGTGCCCATGTAGTTGGTGATGGTGGCGGTATCGGCCTTGGTGGCCTTGGCCAGGACGGTCGAGGCGCGGGTGAAGGCGGGCAGCTCGTTACCCTCCAGCCCGGCGATGGCGGACTGGATGTCGTAGGAGGAGCGGACAATCTCGGTGGCCGAGTTGCCGTACTGTACGGACAGCTTGAGGGCTTCGCGGCCAAGCGCGCCGAGCACGTCCTTTTGCACATCAAGGGAGGCCACCTCGGAGAGGGCCCGGTCCATTTCGATGGCAGGACCCAGTGCCGCCTGCACCGCCAGTCCGCCGGCGGCCAGGGTGGTGGCCCCCATGGCCATGTTGCTCCAGCCCTGGCGGCCCGCCTTGCTGACCTTGTCCATCTGGGCATTGATGCCAGCAAGGGGCTTGGTGACCTGGTCAACCAGGGCCACCTGCATCATCAATTTTTCCATCCAGGCCATCAGTCGTTACCCGTTTAGTGCTTTGGCAATGCCCTCGGCCACGGCGGCGGCGTTGGACTCTCGGTGCTGTTTGTCTAACCAGATGGCGCGAGCCAGGTTGTCGAGGTCGTCCTCTTCGTGGGGCAGGTAGTAGCGCCGCAGCGCCAGCACCTGCTCCAGTTGGTTGCGCTCGATGGCCTCGGCGCGCGCGGTCAGTTTTTTACGGTGATCTCCAGGGTGGGGGCGAACTGTTCGTTAATGGCTCCCGCCAACTGCAGGGCGGCGCCCGGGCGCTTGAGCAGCTCGTCCAGCGCGGCCTTGCTCTCCTGGCAGACGATCTTCTTGAGGTAGTTGTGGGCCGGCGCCACCTTGTCGCTCGGCATCATGTCGTTGATGAAGCCGTTGTAGGCCACCATGGTGGGGGCGAACTTCAGCTCTTTGCCGGCGACGTCGAGGGTGATGATCGGTGTGCTCATGGGGTGGTCTCCTCTTGGGTAATCCAGTTGTTCAGGGTGGTGATCTGGGTTTGGCAGCGGCGCAGCGCCGTCTGCAGGGTGGGGATAAACCGCACGGCATCGCCGTAGGTGCTCCCCGTGAAATCAGGCTCCGGGCAGTGGGGTACCAGCCCCGGCGGCGGCAGCCGCTTTACCACCCGGGTTTGCACCACGCTCAACGGCTGGCTGGAGCAGGCGCAGAGCGCCAGCAGGCAAAGGCTCGCGAGCGCAATCCGGGCGGCCCGCCGGCGGCGTGGCCAGGGCTTGTTGCAGGTCATCGGCGGTCTTCCTGTTCTGATTGTCGAGCTCGGCCAAGGCCGCGTTCTGGTGGGCGAGCAGTTGGCGCAGGGCGCTGTCTTCTTGCCGCAGCGTCTTGAGCACACTGCCCATCTGGTCGTTGGCCTCTCGCAGGGTGGCAATGGTCTCGTTGGCAGTGGCGAGCTCCCGGGTGCGTTGGGTGAGCCGTTCCCCCTGGGCAAACAGCAAGCTGCCGATCACCAACCCGATCAGGGCCGGTAACAACCGGATGAACGTGCTCATGCCAGCACCCCGCCAAACTCGGTGAACTTGGCCAGCAGATCCGCCAGCTTGTGCTCGCGCTGGCCGTAGCCGGCGTCGGGTAGGCTGGCCCAGATGTTGGCGCACTTGCTGATCGCCTGTTGAATGCGCCCCTTGATCACGTCATCCAGTGCCTTGCGCTCACGGATAAGCTGGATGGCCCAGGTGTCCTGGGAGACGGGGCCAAAGTCCGGCAGGCCGAGCGCCGCCTGGTAGTGGCGCCAATGGCGGGACAGGAACTGATAGCGCCCGGCGGCGGTGCTGTGCAGGGTCGGATTGACCCGCACCAACACATCGGGGTGTTCGCGGTAGTCCTGGAAGAACCCGGCCGGGTTGACCAGCTTGTTGTAACCGTCGTCGCCCAGCCCTTTGGTGCCCTCGGCATAGGCGAGCAGGTCGAGAAAGGCGGCCATCTGGGGATGGCAGTCACTGCGCGGCATTGTTGTCCTCCTTCTTGCTAAACATCAGGGCCGCCCTGTCGCGGATGATGTCGATCCCAAGCAGCCCCACCACGCCGCCCAGAAAGGGGGTGGCCTCCTGGGGGATCCCGAGCAGGTGGGTCCCGGTGGCGGCCGCCAGGGTAATGAGGCCGCACAGCAGGGATTCGATCAGCCGGCGGCGACCCCGCCCACCGGCGTAGGTGATGCGCAGGAAGGCGATGGCCAGCGCCAGCAGGGCCCCATAGACGGCGGGCCAGTTGTCCATCAGCCAGGCCAGCAGGGCGGTGGCGAGGGTCGGGTCTTTATGAGGCATGTGGTTCATGTCCGTTGCTCTGATTAGCGGGCCAACCGTTCAAGGCGGGTCTGGCAGGGGGCGCACAGGCGCACCCCGGGTACGTGGCGACGGCGTCCCTCGGGGATGTCGTCGTCGCACTCTTCGCACTGGCGCAGGCTCTCCCCCTGGTAGTGCCCCTTGCCCACCTGGTTGGCGAGTTGGATCGCCAGCATGCGGGCGGCGTGGTGGTTGGCGCGGTCGATGTCGTCCAAGCGTCCCCCTTAACCCAGCAGGTGGCGGGTGTCTTCCTTGGAGAGGTAAGGCACGCCGTTGAGGTGAACGAAGTCGGGGGAGGTCACAAAGCCTTTCACCTTGTGCACGCTCTTGCTGCCCCCCTTGGGATCGATGTCGAGCAGGTCGGAGACCAGCAGCTTCACCCCGAAGGCCTCTACCTTCATGGTCTCGGTTCCGGTGTCGGCGTAGAACAGCACATCGTCCGGTTCCATCCCACGCCAGCTCCCCGCCCGTTTGGCGGCGTCGGCCAACTGCGAGAAGTTCTTGGTATCGAGCTCGAACTCCAGCTCGGCGGCGACATCGCCATCGACGAAGCCGTCCGGGATCCCCCGGGTTTGCGCCACGGCGCTGTTGTCGGTGATGGAGAGGCTGGCCTTTTCGACGTGGACCATGGCCCCCAGGAGGGTGGCGTCAAAGCTGGCACCGGAAATTCGACGGGTCATGGGTTAGCCCTCCCCATTGTTGAGGCTCAAATCGAGCATGATGTTGACGGTGATCCCCTTGGGGCAGTCCACGGTGCGCACCACCACAAACACCGAGACCAGGTTCTTGGCGACCCACTGGATGCGGATGTCGCCATCCTGGGGGGAGGCGATGTCGCCCGGGAACGGCTGGCCGTTGATGGTGGTGGCCTTGGCCATCTCGCGCAGATCCTTGCCGAAGTAGGTGATGGCGGCGGCGGTACTGCCCGGGGTGGAGTTGAACGAGCGATCCCCGATGCGGGCGATGGCGCGCAGGCGCATCCGGCGCGCCACCTTGTAGGCAATGCGCAGGTTTTCGATCACCTGGTAGTCACCGCCTTCGGCGTCCAGGGTGCGGCCATCGGCCCAGTAGATCCCGTCATAGTCCGGGTACCACATCGGCACCGAATAGCGGTTGGCCTCCAGGGTCTGCAGGGTGGCCAGCGGCAGCGGGATCCCGTCCTTGTCCACCGGCTTGTTGCCAAGGCCCACCAGGGCGCCGGTCTTCACCCGGCAGGGGCTGTCGGCGATGCTCACCGCCCGGTTGCACAGACGGCCCGCGTAGGCGCCGGCCAGGGTCGGCCAAAGCTGCGGGATCAGGGAGACCGAGCTCGCCGCGATGCCGTCCTGCAGGGTGGCCAGCTCGGCCTCGTAGGTGGACCAGTCCTGTTCGTCAGCGATGGCCGGCACGGCCAGCAGCATGAACTGCCAGCGCCCCCATTTGGCGATCAGCTCCTGGTTGAGGGCGTGGGCGGCGTTGATGGCCGCCTGGTCCCACTCCTGCCCGAGCACCACGACCCCTTCAAACGACTGGGTCTGCTGGGCGTCGCGGGCCGCGTCCAGCCAGGGTTTGTCGGTGGGCAGCACATAGGCCGCCGCCGACCAGTTCTGGCCGGCGTTATCGCGGGCGGCCAGCAGGTTGGCCTTGAGCTCGCTGTCCGTGGCACCGAGCAACTGATCGAAGTCGGATTGGGCGTTGAGGGAGAGCAGCTTGCCGGTGTTGCTGGCAGCGCTGCCGATGAACAGCAGGTGGCGCTCGACTTCCGTCACGGGCCCCTGCATCTGGTTCAAGTTGTTGATCTGTACGTAAGGCCACATGCCGTTATTTCCCCTTCATGTCTTGCTTGTTGACGTCCCAGCCGTAGTCGATGCTCTGCAGGGCGCGGGCGAAGGCCTGTTGCCGCTGCCTGACATTGGCGCCCAGGAACGGGCGCGCCGGCAGATGGATTTCCCAGCTCTCGGCCGCCGGTTCGTCCTTGAGCTTCTTGATAAGCAACCCCGCCTGGGCGTAGTTGAGGTGACCGGTGATCCAGCCCAGTGAAGCCGAGCGGTATGAGCGCTTGCGCTGACCGGGGCGCTTGAACCCGAGCTCCCGCAGCTTGCGTGCCTGGGCCTTGGTGGCCTGCTTCTGCTTGCCGCCTTCACTGGGGGCGATGCGTCGCCGGCTGGCGGCCGTCACCTTGTAGGTGTGTCCCTTCTGATGGGTGTTGGCGATGACCCCGGCGTGGGCGCTCATGGTGCCTTTCTTGAACCCAACCTCGGCCACGTCCTGGCGCGGCTCGTGGATCACCAGCAGCTTGGGCAGGCCGCGCAACATCTTGCGTTTGCCCCGCTTGCGAGGGGCCCAGGCATTGCCGTTGGGGTCTTGCTGCTGGCGCACGTGACGGGCGGCCAGCTTCTTCATCTCGTTGGCGGCGCGCCATACCAGGCGCTTGCGCTGCTTGGGCGGCAGGGCCAGCAGATTGAGCTGGTCTTTGCCACGACGGGTGTCCAGGGTGATGGTGATCATGAGAGGCCACCCACCTGGTGAGCGCCGGTTTCACCCACGTTCAGGTCAATCTGCTCAGCCACCCAGATGTCATAGGGGGCCACGTTCCAGTGCTTGCCGAGCCAGTTGATGGGCCCTTGCGGGTGCTCGATAAGCCGCAGCGGCTCGGCGAAGGGGAGCTGGATCTCGAGATCGGCCGTCTGCTCGTCGTTCGGGGTCACGGCGTACTCGGGATCGGGCAGGTCGAGCTGCCCGCGCACCTCGTCGTGCTCCTGCACCCAGGCTGCGACGGCCGCCAGCAGAATGGCCGGATCCAGCTCCCGAAACGGCAGTTGCTCGATGGTGAACACCGCCTGATAGGTGAGCCAGGCCACGTCCACCCCGGTGGGCCCCATGTTCCTGGGTTCGAGCTTGATGGTGCCGTTCTCCATCCAGCTATCCAGGCGCTTGTGGCACTTGGCCGGCAGCACCCGCAACAACTCGGCGTGGAGCGCCTGCAGGAAGTAGCCCTGGGCCTGCTGCTCGTTCATAGCGGCGCTCATATCAGCGACACTCCCGCCCGGTGCTTGCCCTTGATGCTGCGCACCAGTTGCTGGCTCTCGGCCAGCAACTGGGCGCGCTGGTCCGGGGAGCGCTCCACCTGGTTGTTGGCGGTGGCCCGCTCGGTGACGCTGGCGAACTCCGGCAGCAAGGCCGCCTTGGCCCGGGCAAAGACGGCGCCCAGGTACTGCTCGGTCAGGGCGTTCCTGCCGGAGTCAGCGCCATCGTCAAGGCTCGGACCCGGCACGGCGGCGGCACTGGCATAACCCTTGGCCTGCAGGGCGGCCTGGTGGCTGGCGAGCTGCAGGTTTATTTCAGAGACGGCAGCCAGCAAGGCGGCGCCTGTGGTCTGCTGGTCCAGATCGGCAGGCAGGGCGCGGCGGCGCTCGAAGTCGGCGACGGCCACATCCGGCCAGAACCCATCATTGCGGATAGTGGCGGCGCTGTAGTCGATGTCCTTGCCTGCAAACATGGCTTGCCTCGCTGGTTGAATGTGGGCACCCCTGTAGCCACGCAATTGCCGCTGGGTTCGCCAGAGGCGGTCCATGGCATTCGCGCCGGGGTGCGACGGCGCGGAGAGTCGGTTACTCCGGATTCAGCGCCCGCAGGCGCATGGCAATCTTCTGGCGCAAGGTGCCGACGCCCACCTTGCCGTGCAGCTGCTCGGCCTGGGCCAGCCAATGATCGGCCTGCTCCAGGGTGGCGCTGTCCCCCACGGCGCTCGGGCGGGGTTGGCCGTCGTGGTCGCGCAGCAGCAGGCAACCCGCAGCCTTGAACCACTTGGCGGTTAGCCGTTCGTTGAGGCGCCAGTCATTGCGCACCTTGTCGAACACCCGGGAGAACCAGGGATCGACGGCATGCCCCTCGGCGGCCTGCTTCTCGGCCCACTCCAGCACGGTGTCGGCCACGAAGTGGGCCCAGTCGCGCTTGATGTTGGCCGGGGTGCGTTGGCCCTGCTTGATGGCGAGATCCGCCCAGGCGATGCCGGCGTCGAAGTCGCCCACATCGAAAGCCCAGATGATGAGGCGCTGGAACAGCTCGTTCTGATAGGGCTGGCCCGACTCGCTGACGGCGGCCAGATAGCGCTCCACATAGGGGCGGTACTTGGGCATCAGCTCATCGCGTTTCATGTTCACCCGGTCGCCGATGCGGGCCAGCTTGCGCAGCCTGACGATGTCCTGCTCCAGGGCAATCAGCTGCAGGTGCAGGCTGTCGGCCACTGCACCGGTGGCCACGCCTGAGCTGGCGGCCTGCTGGGCCCCCTGCACGGCGTGCACGCGCTGCTTGTGACGTTGACCGGGTGAGCTCATGGCTTAGGCCTCGGGAGCCGCCGGTGCGGCGCCGATCTCGATGTCGGCCTCTTCAAAGCCGCCATAGGCCAGGTGCTCGCCGAGGGCATAGCCTTCCATGCGCCAGTACTGGTTATCGAAGCACTTCTTGTCCTGGTTATCGTCAGCCTTGCGCTTGCGGGTGCCGCGCTGGGTGTAGATGTGCAGGTTGTCCAGGGTGGTGACTACCATCCGCTTGCCCGGGAAGAAGGGCGGGATATAGGCACGGCGCCCGGCGATGGACTCTGCCAGCTTCTGGGCAGCGATCTGCTCGCTCGGTTTGGTGGCCTCGCTGTAGAGCTTGGCCTGGGCGGCAGCGATGAGGTCGGTACCGACTAGCACCACCAGACGCGGGTCCTGGCGGAACAGGGGATCGATGGTGGTGTTGATGAGGTCCGAGGCCATTTCGTCCAGGGTCTTGTAATCCCCCTTGCCGTCCGGGTCGAAGTAGATCTTCTTGCCGGCCTCTGCCTTGATGATCTGGCTACCGTCGTTCCACTCGCGGGCGATCTGGTGCCAGCCCTTGTTGACGTCTTCCCCCAGCGGGTGCTCGGCGGGATTGGTATCGGCGGCCGCTTCCACGCCGTTCCAGCCGACCCGCAGCATGTCCAGGGCAAAGGCCTTGTTGATGAAATCCCCCACCAGGCGCAGGAACTCGCCCTCGCTGCCGGCGTTGGCCCAGACGCACAGGGTCGCCCAGTCCAGCGAAGCGCAGGAATCGGTCTCGGTCAGATCGTAGGTGTTGCCATCGACGCCGATCTTGCCGTTGAAGCGGCCGTTCTTCTTGCGGCCGGTGAACAGCTTGCCGATGCCGACCTGCACCACCTGACCCTTGATCTGGTCCACATCCAGGCAGGTGATGAGGCCGAGGAACTCGACGGAAGCGAGCAGGGCGGCGCGCAGGCCGGTTTCCACGGGGCCGGTGACACTGAACTGCTTGGCAAGGGCGTTGACGGGGATGCCATAGGCCTTGGCCAGGGCATTGCTGTATTGCTCCAGGCGCTCCATGGCCTGGACGGTGAGGGTCTGACTCATGAGCTTTCCTTAAAATACGCAGGGGGTGTCGTCACCGCCGAGGGCGCCCGGGCGCTGGCCCGGCTTCTCGGCGGAGAACTGGTCGATCTTGCCGTTCAGCTCGCCGAACTTGTCGGTCAGGCTGGCCAGGGTCTGCTCCAGCTTGCTGAACTGTTCTGTGGTGATGCCGGGCTTCTCTTCCACCTTGTCGGGCTCGGTGGCCGGGGGGGCGGGTTGCTCGGGTGCGGGGTGGGTGTCCAGCTTGGCGCTGAAGCCATCGATCTTGGTGCCAAGGCCATTGAGGGCCCCCAGCATCTGATCGAACTGTTCTTTGGTCATTTCCTCATCCTCGGGTTGGCTGGGGGTCGGTTGGGGGGCTTGCTCGCCGTGGCTGGCCAGGAAGCTGAAAAACTTGGCGATCAGGCCATCGGCCTTTTCGTGCTTGGGCAGCTTGAACGTGGAGAGATCCAGCGGCTCGCTGGTGCCAACGGCCTGCCCCTTGTTGCTCTTGCTGAACTTGAGATGGGTGGTCCCGATGCTGGCCGGTTCGTCGGTGACGCCGAGGCCCAGCAGGTAGGTGCGGCCCAGATCGGCGAAGTTCTCGAAGGGCTCGATGGAGCAGAACTGATACTGGCCGCTCTGGTTGTAGTAGATGAGATCCCGGTTCGGGCAGAGGATGGCGAACAGCTTGAGCTTGCCATCCACCTCTTCGGTCTTGAGGGCCTGCACGGTGCCGTAGCTGGACCAGCGATCGTGATCGGGCCAGATGACGGCGGTGTAATAGGTCGGGTCGTAGGTCTCTGCCATGTCGGTGAGCCAGTCGCGGGTAATGTCCCGCCCGTCCACCGCTTTGCCTTCGGTGGCGATACAGACCCAGCCAGTTCTCAAGGTTGATTCGTTCATGCCTGCTCCCAAGTGATGCGGGCTCAGGCTATCGGGTCGGCAAGGGGGTTTCACGTTATGGTGTTCGGCGGGATTCGGATCCAGCAGGAAATCCGAATTGCTCAGAACATCAGTGGGATAAGTGGGGGGAGGGGGCTGGCTATGATGGCGCCATCATTCACCGGATGGAGGCGCCGTGGCGTACCCCGAAGAGATCCGCAATGCGGCGAAGGGACTCTACCTTAAACGATGGACACCCCAGGAGATCAAGGACGAACTGGGGCTCAACTCCTGTCGCATCATCTACTACTGGGCCGAAAAGCTCGGCTGGCGCGACCTGCTGACCGAGGAAGCGGTCGAGGATGCCATTAATCGCCGGGTGCAGGTGTTGCTGCATCGGGAGAAGAAAACCCCGGGCGAGCAGGAGGAGCTGGACCGACTCATCGGCCACCATGTCAGCCTCAAAGAGAAGGCGCTCAAGTGGGCCGAGCGCGAGCAGGCCCTCAAGGTCCAGCGTGAGCAAGGGCATGAGCCCGGGCCCAGCCGTGGCAAGCGTGAGCGCAGCAACCAGGCAGGCGGCAGCCGCAAGGGCGGCAAGAAGGCCAAGAACGAGATCGGCCACCTGACGGCCGATGACTTTACTGAGTGGCTGGGCTCCCTGTTTGGCTATCAGTTGCGGGTGCGGGAGGCCAAGAACGACCCGGCGCTGCCGCGTACCCGCAACATCTTGAAGTCTCGCCAGATCGGCATGACCTACTACTTCGCCGGTGAGGCGCTGGAGGATGCCATTCTGACCGGTGGCAACCAGATCTTCCTGTCCGCCACCCGGGCCCAGGCGGAGGTGTTTCGCTCCTATATCTGCAAGATTGCCCAGACTTTCCTCGGCGTCACCCTGACCGGCAACCCCATTGTCCTGTCGAACGGCGCGGAGCTGCATTTTTGCTCGACCAACTCCAACAGCGCCCAGTCCCGCTCGGGCAACGTCTACATCGATGAGTATTTCTGGATCCCCAACTTCGAGAAGCTCTCCGACGTGGCCAGCGCCATGGCGACCCAATCGCGCTGGCGCAAGACCTACTTCTCGACCCCGTCGAGCAAGGTGCACGAGGCATACCGGTTCTGGACCGGGGATCGCTGGAAGGGGCAACGCCCGAGCCGGGTGGCTATAGATTTCCCGGGCGAAGATGACCTGCGCGATGGCGGCCGCGTTTGCCCGGATCGGCAGTGGCGTTACGTCATCACCATCGAAGATGCCATTCGGCTTGGCTGTAACCTCATCGACATTGAGGAGCTTAAAGACGAGTACCCGGAGGAGGTGTTCGACCGCCTCTACATGTGCCGCTTTATCGACGATGCGCTGTCGGTGTTCAAATTCCAGGATATGGAGCGGGCAGGGGTAGACCCGAGTCGGTGGGAGGATTACAAGCCCGGGCGGCCTGATCCGTTTGGCCGGCGCGAGGTGTGGCTGGGCTACGACCCGAGCCGCACCCGCGACAACGCCACCTTGGTGGTGGTTGCGCCGCCCATGGTCGCTGGTGAGCGCTTTCGGGTACTCGAGAAGCACTACTGGCGCGGGCTTAACTTTCAATACCAGGCGCAGGAGATTGAACGCATCGCCAAGAAGTTTCGGGTCACCTATCTCGGGGTCGATGTCTCCGGCATTGGCGCCGGGGTGTATGACCTCTTGAAGCCCACTTTCAAAGGCATATGCCACCCCATCAACTACAGCATCGAGAGCAAATCACGGCTGGTGCTCAAGATGATCGACGTGGTGGAGGCGAACCGCATCGAGTGGGACAGCGCAGATCGGGATATAGCGCTGGCGTTCCTCGCCATCAAGCGCAGCACCACCGGCGGCGGCCAGATGACGTTTCGGGCCGCCCGGGACAATGTGACCGGCCACGCCGACGTCTTTTTTGCCATCGCCCACGCCGTGGCCAACGAGCCCCTCGATACCACCCGCAAACGTAAATCCACCTGGGCAACCAGCCAGGAGAGAAAGGCAGCATGACCAAGCGACACAAACCCCAACCGGCCCGGGTGGCCACCCCAGCAAAGAGCGCGGTGGCGTTCAGCATGCCGGAGACCATCGACCCCACGGCCTGGATGACCGATTACACCGGGGTGTTCTACAACCCCTATGGCGAGTATTACCAGCCGCCCATCGAGCGCAAAGGGCTGGCCAAAGTGGTGCGGGCCAATGCCCACCACGGGGCCATCCTGATGGCGCGCCGCAATATGGTGGCAGGGCGCTTTACCAACCAGCGCACCACGGTCACCGCCTTTGCCCACAACTACCTGCAGTTCGGGGATGCGGGACTGCTCAAGCTGCGCAACGGCTTTAACCAGGTGGTGGGGTTGCTGCCGCTCTCGAGTGTCTACCTGCGCCGGCGCGAGGATGGCTGCTTTGTCTACCTGCAGCAGGGCAAGCCTAACCTGATTTACCGGCCGGAGGACATCATCTGGCTGGCCCAGTACGACCCCGAGCAGCAGATCTACGGCATGCCCGATTACCTGGGCGGCCTGCAGTCGGCGCTGCTCAACCAGGATGCCACCCTGTTTCGGCGCAAATACTTCCTCAACGGCGCCCATATGGGGTTCATCTTCTACGCCACCGACCCGAACATGGACGACGACACAGAGGAGGAGATGAAGGAGATGATCGCGAGCAGCAAGGGGGTGGGAAACTTCCGCTCGATGTTCGTGAACATCCCGGACGGTAAGCCCGATGGCATCAAGCTGATCCCGGTGGGGGATATTGCCACCAAGGACGAGTTTGCTGCTATCAAGGGGATCACCGCCCAGGACGTATTGACCAGCCACCGTTTTCCGGCGGCGCTGGCCGGTATCATTCCGACCAATGGCGGGGGAGGGCTTGGGGATCCCGAGAAGTACGATGCCACCTATGCCCGCAACGAGGTGCTGCCGCTGTGCGAGCTGATCCAGGATGCCATCAACAGCGCGGGACTCCCTCGCTCCCTCTGGGTCGATTTTCGGGAGAATATCGGTTCAACTGTATAAACAAACAGTATTTGCTGTGGCAAGGTAGGCTTTTGATTTGGATAGAAAAGGGGGCGAAATAATAGCCCCCTGATATCATATTCACTTAGCATAAAAAATTTATTGCAAATATGAGTGTATTGAAGCGTTAAGTTCTAACGTTAAAATGTTGTCTCTCCGATAAGGAATCGGCTTGAATGTTTAGTTAGCGCGACTCGGAAACATGCGCTGTTTGATGACTCCTATTGCCTCGGCATAGAAGCGTTTCTCTTTAGCTTGTTCCAGTGGGGTTCTTTCTTCACCTTCGTCCACAGATAGCGAATGATTCATATTGTGCCATTCGTGAACGTGATAGAACCGCCCTTCGTGTTCGTTGAATTCAAGGTAATACCATGACTCATTATTTCCACCGATACCTTTCTGGCCGATATTTATGCGCATAACCCCTCACTAATAGTGATTAATATGAAGGTTGGGTAAATATTCTTAATATAGAGTAAATTCCCAATCAAGATGTTAATTGAGCGTTTTTAAATCATACTATTACACTGTCTGGAACTGTGTCTAGAGATATTTCTTTGCCAACCTACTACGGCCTGTTGCTGATTTTTAAAAACTGTAAAATAAGTTGAGTGAGAAAGACACTACAAGCATTCGCTTCGTGAATATCCCGGATGGCATCAAGCTTATTCCGGTGAGGGATATCGCTACCAAGGACGAGTTCGTCGCTATCAAGGGGATCACCACTCAGGATGTGCTGACCAGCCACCGCTTTCCGGCGGCGCTGGCCGGCATTATTCAGACCAATGGCGGGGGAGGGCTCGGGGATCCTGAGAAGTACGATGCGACCTATGCCCGTAACGAGGTGCTGCCGCTGTGCGAGCTTATCCAGGATGCCATCAACAGCGCGGGACTCCCTCGCTCCCTCTGGGTCGATTTTCGGGAGAATATCGGTTCGACTGTATAAACAAACAGTGTTTGCTGTGGCAAGATAGGCTGTTGATTTGGATAGAAAAGGGGGCGTAATGCGGGTTTATTGTAAAGTGTGTGGCCAGCGGGGCCGCATTACCAAGACCAACCGACTGAGCGATGATGTCTCCGATCTCTATTGTCAGTGTACCGATGCAGAATGTGGCCACAGCTGGGTGGCCACCTTGTCGTTCGCCCACACCCTTAGTCCCTCGGCCAAGACCACGAACCAGCTTGTGCTGAGCTTAATGGGCTCACTGACGCCAGAGGGGAGACAGTTGATGTTGCAAGGACTGAGTGGATCGTAACAAGCTGGAATTCAGTGCCACAGACGTATGACATCCGTCATTGAATATCTATCAACTGTCAGATCTGACAGGGCAGGCGGCATAGCCGAGGCTACAGTTACATCGAACATCTGGAGTTTGTGTATGTTCAAGGTGTCACGAAAGCCCCCTCAACGAGGGGGCTTTGTTTTGCCTGGCGTTCAGCGCCCTGACGACCCGGGGCGGCGGCACCTCAGGACCCTGCGCGCGCAGTCAAGACCCCGCCTCGCCTGCGCGCTTATGTGTGGAAAATCATGCTGGTGAACGGCTGGGGGAGGGGAACGGTTCCCCGCGCCAGCGCTGGCCGCGCGGGGGGAGCCGGAGCCTTTTTGTGATCCTTTAAAATCACTCAGTCTATTTCACATCTTGGTTTAGACCTTGCAAACTTAGTGGATTATTATGCTTTCATTGATTAGTTGTTCGTTTTTATGATCTCACTGAAATATTCATCAATTAGTTCGCCGTTTGAGAAATATGACTTCAAGACCATGTAAACAAACATCTGACAATTGCTTGATATAAGTGGTATTTTTGATTCATCTATTTTAAATGTCTTTATTCTAGAGTAGGCTTGCCCTTTTTGTTTATGGTCATATTGCCTTTTTATAAACTCTTCCATTGTGTAGAATATGTATTCATGATCTATATGCTTAATGTAGTATTTCGAGTCGGCATTATCTAAGTAATACTCGATGCGCTGGGCGGCGGCCAGGGTCATCGGGTATTCGTGGATGATGGAGTAGTAGGTGCCGGCTTCGCGGTGCTCGGCTACCTCGAGCAGGGGATAGATGTGGTGGGCGGCCCCCCATCATGTAATCGGCGGCGCGCCAGAGCCACGCCAGCGAATGCAGTGAGTTCCGGCAGGAAACATACACAGGGGGCCCATTATGGCGGAGCCAAATGCCGCACGGTGATCCGTTTTTGATGCCTTGCTATACTGGTTATATATACAGTATTTTTTGAGATTGTCAGCATGTTTGCTCAACCCGCTCCTGATGCTCCCTTGTTGGAACTACCTCTGTTTCTCTCACCGGTGGCCTGCGGCTTTCCGTCGCCGGCGCAGGACTACACCGAGCAGACCATCGACCTTAATCAGTTGTGCGTGGCCCACCCGGCGGCCACTTATTTCGTGCGGGCGGCGGGTGACAGCATGGTTGACCACGGGATCCGCGATGGTGACCTGTTGGTCGTGGACCGTAGCCGCAAGGCGTGTCACGGCTGCGTGGTGGTTGCGGCGGTGGATGGCGAGTTCACGGTGAAGAAGCTGCAGCTTGCGCCGACCGTGGCTCTGCTCCCTGGCAACCCGGCCTATCGCCCCATCCATTTCAACGATGGGCAGGAGCTTGAGATTTTCGGGGTGGTGGCCTTTGTCGTGCACAAGATGGATACCCCATGAACAAGCGCTGCGCCGTCGCCCTGGTTGACGTGAACAACTTCTACGCCAGCTGTGAGCGGCTATTCCGCCCTGACCTCAAAGGGCGGCCCATCGTTGTGCTCTCCAATAACGATGGCTGCGTGGTGGCCCGTTCAGCCGAGGCCAAGGCGCTCGGCATCAAGATGGGGGTACCCTACTTTCAGATCCGCCAGTTTTTCGAAGCTATGGGTGGGGTCTGGTTCTCCAGCAACTACGCCCTCTATGGCGACATGTCGAACCGGGTGATGACCATTCTGGAGGGGATGGCCCCGGCGGTGGAGGTCTACAGCATCGACGAGGCCTTTATAGAGCTGAGCGAGCGCTGGGCGGGCGACCTGGTGGCCTATGGCCGCCAAGTCCGCGAGCGGGTGCAGCAGTGGACCGGGCTGACCGTGGGGGTCGGCATCGGCCCCACCAAGACGCTCGCGAAATTGGCGAACTACGCCGCCAAGAAGTGGCCGGCCACTGGCGGTGTGGTGGATCTGCGGGATGAAGGGCGGCGCGCCCGGCTGATGGCGATCACCCCGGTGGACGAGATATGGGGTATTGGCCGGCGGCTGTCGGCCAAGCTGGAGGCGCAGGGCATCAAGATGGTGACCGACCTGGTTGCCGCCGACCCCAAGGCGCTGCGGCGCCGCTATGGCGTGGTGGTCGAGCGCACGGTGCAGGAGCTGCGGGGGATCCCCTGCGCCGAGCTGGAACAAGAGGCCCAGGCCAAGCAGCAGATCATCTGCTCGCGCTCGTTTGGCGAGCGCATCACCCAGATAGGCCCTATGCACCAGGCGCTGGCCGGCTACATGGAGCGGGCCGCCGAGAAGCTGCGGGGGGAGGGGATGTGCTGCCGGCACGTGACCCTGTTCATTCGCACCAGCCCGTTCAGCGACCGGGAGCCCTACGGCAACCAGGTGAGCACCAAGCTGGCCATGCCCACCCATGACACCCGGGCCCTGCTGGCCCTGATCCCGGAACTCCTCCCCCGGATCTGGCGCGATGAGCAGCGATACCAGAAAGGGGGGGTCATGCTGGCCGACTTCACCCCCGCCAACATGCAGCAGGGCGACCTGTTCGCCGGTGAACAGCAAACCCAGCGCAGCGAGGCGCTGATGCAGGTCATCGACAAGATCAATCAGGGGCGGCTGGGGAAGGTCTACTTCGCGGCCCGCGGCCGCGACACCCGGGAGTGGATGATGAAGCGGGAGCAGTTAAGCCCCCGCTATACCACCGCGCTCGGCGAGCTGCCTATTGTGTGGTGACTATTCATATTCATGTTTTTTAATGCTCAGATACCCACTCTGATACAAAGCTTTGTTGGTAATGAAAGTCGCTATCATTGAAATGTGGGAAAATCATTATGTATTTGAATAAAAAGACTGACAATGGTTGGCTGCATTTGGTACCCTGTGTGCAGCTTTGTGCGAAAAGAAAAAAGTAGTATGTAAGACGATGAAAGTTATTAGGGGTTACCGTTTAGCAATTCCCTATTTTTAAATTATTAAAAACACTCCATTTTCCCTAAGTATAGGAGTTGCCTGTGAATAGTTTAGATGTGAAGCTAATTCAAGTTAACATAATTAACAACTATATTTTATCTGCATTTCCTGAAGAAAGAATAAAAATTCTGATTAGTGAGCTCAATGTGCATTATGGAAAGATTAATAACTACATTGAAATGGATGTTGCTAGTGAAAATATAAATATAGAATTTATTGATGTATATGCAAAGTTAAATGAAATAATAAGGCTTTCACCAACAAAAATTAGTCATGATCAGTTTAGTGGTGACTATATGCTGAGTAAGGATATTCTTGACTCAATATTAGCTTTGCTTCAAATAGCCCCTAGGGACTGTAAAATACAGAATAAACTAAAAGATCTAGGATTGAACTTAGTTGAGCGTGTTTTTGGAAATGATATTCAATCTGTTATTTTGGATGGTTTGTTCTATCGGTGGTTGGATAAATACAAGCTTATTGTAAAGTTCGATATTTCCATGCCAACAATAAATTATGAAGCCTTTGGTTTATCTGATGATGAAAATAATGAGCCGAAGAAAATTAAATTCGAGCCGTCTGATAATGAATTAAATTCATTTTATGAGGCTAATAAAATCAGTATTTATAAAAATATGGTGGAAGAAAAAAATGGATTTATTAATTTCAAGGATCCATTTAGTGAGCCGCACATAAAAGATTTTTATCACTATTATTATTCTTTGAGCAGCAAGGGAATAAATAAAACCACTTGATAATGACTGGCGGTAATAAACGCCGATGTATAAGTGTAATGTCATAGCAATAATTGGTTAATATTCCCGAATCTTATCTTAGTAAGTTCAACCACGAGTATGAACATGAGCTGATGGTTCATGTTCATACCCACTTCTCGGGTTCCTGCATCCACTCTAGCGCATCCAGCCCCTCCAGCACCCGCCACATCTCCGACTGATAGGGCTCTGGCAGCATCTCGATCCAGCGGTGCGCCCCGGTGTGGCCTTGTGCCTGGTAGACCTCACCGCACAGCTCAACCAGCATCGGCCAATCTCGGTCATCAGCCGGGATCGCGTCTTCATCCGCTTCAGCCTGTTCGGTTGGCGGCTGGCTTTCTGGCTGCCAATCCATCTCGTTTGGCAGCGATTTGCACGACTGCACCTGTCCGTTCTCTAACCAGAGGGTGTAACCGTCAGCCCTAACACTGGCGCCAGCCCGTAATC
This sequence comes from Aeromonas sp. XH, assembly GCF_033348475.1. NCBI lineage: Bacteria > Pseudomonadati > Pseudomonadota > Gammaproteobacteria > Aeromonadales > Aeromonadaceae > Aeromonas > Aeromonas sp. XH. Next base: position 1,946,459 of record NZ_CP137630.1, read on the forward strand.
GGTCAATGGAGAAGGGCGATAATCCCCATTGTTCCCTCATGACCTGGTCTGTGAAAGCATCAGGATCCGGTAGCGTACAGTTATTGTCAGAGCTCCAAGGTGCCGGGCTGTCGCCCGTCTTAACCCCAACCCCCCTCGCTGCACCCTCGGCGGCTTTTCTGGCTTCATGGGTGCCGGCAGGCACAATTTCCCACCCCTGCAGGCGGGTCTTGATGCCAAGGCGAGCGGAGGTAATGCCCATCAGGCGCTTGATGTCTTCGCCATAGCTGTTGGCCTGCTCCTCGATAAGGTGGGCCAGTTTGATGGGATGTTCGGCACGGGTCGCCAGTGCACCGCCCATGGCGTGCAGGTAGCAGCGAAAGATGCCGTTATCCGCGGCAAAGCGGGCTGCCTCAAAGCGTGGGTCTTGCAGAACTGGCTTGGGTGGGCCCACCAGTTCGGCATGCTTCTTGGCGTTGCTGATGCGGCGCAGCTCGCGCCATACCCCGACCGGGGCGCCCCCGATCTGCTGGAAGGTGCGAATGCCCCACCAACTGGCCCAGGCTACAGCGTGCAGGGCACCTTCATCGGCGGCGGTACCGGCCTCTTCGTCGTCGTCCAGGTAGGCGCCATCGATGTTCTTGGCAATGTATTTGGCGATATAACCCGCGGCATCTCCCTTGGCCGGGTCTATCTCTTTCCAGTCAAAGCGGGGAGTAAAGTCGGTAAAGGGTGGGGCGCCCTTGATATCCCGTACCAGCTCTTCGTGGTCATCGGTCAGGGCATAGCGTTGCAGGATGCCTATTACCCGGTTGCGATCTTCTGGGCGCATAAATAGCAGCAGGTGCCAGTGCGGGGTGCCGTCGTGGTGAGCCTCGCAAACGCGAAATCCATAGACGGGGGCGTTCCACCGTTTGAGGGCGGCCCTGGCGCGGCTCCAGAGTTTGGCCAGATAGGCGCAGGTCTCCCGGGGCGTGGCCCCTTGATATCGCTTGTTCTCTACCGCTTTGCCGTTGTGCTTTTGTGTCCAGGCATGAAAGCGACTCGGGGCTGTCCAGGTGAAGAAGACCCCTACATGACCCTGCTCCTCGGCATAGTCATTGAACCCCCGAGCCCGCACCATCATTTCGTTGCGGCGGTTCACCGGGTTGGCGTTGCTGGCCTCCCAGCAATCCTTCATCGACACGACCAGGTCATACTGCTCGTTGACCACTTCCGACTCGGCCAGCCAGCGCATCATGGCCCGCTTGCGTTCGCGCACCACCTTCATGGTGGCGTTCGATACATAAGCCGACACGCCCTTGCGCACCTTGCCGAGCAGAATATTGATCTGCTCCTGCAGCCGATCCCAGCAGCGGTTGACGCGCTTCTCCCACCACTTGGCAGAGAGCAGGCGTACCAGCACGCTCAGGATCCAGTTATCCCGCACCTCGTCGGATTTGAACTTGGGCATCTTGCCGATAAAGCCCCATTGGTCGGCCGGTTGGCGCATCAGCTCCCAGGTCTGCAGCAGATCCGGCTCGGCGCCCTCTTTGATGCCCTGTTCGATATTCCTGTAAATGGCTGCGGTCTGATTGGCGAACTGGTGGGCCACCTTTTTGCGGCCATCTTCATCGCGCATCTCTTTCGGATCGACCGGGATGGACTGGATCAGCTTGCGCACCCATCGGGTTCGCTCACGCAGCCAGATATTGGCCGCCCGGCAATGGGTGAAACTGCAATCCTTGCGGCGTCGCGCGTACTGCTTGAACAGGTCGCGGGTTAACTCGGGGGAGAGGCCATCAAGCAGCTGGATGGCCCACAGCAGATCGTATTGGCCACGTGGGCCGCCGAAAACGGCGTCAAAGTTGACGCCGGGCAGAGAGTTGCAAAGGGTGTTGATGCGCTGCAGCTGTGCTTTTCTCGACAGCGGCAGCCGGGTGGTGAACTTTGTCATGCGTTAAGCGGATAACGTCTTGATGCGAAACAGGCATCCACTGATGCGTTGTTGGGCATGGGTTTTCATTCGACGGGCGGCCGCACACTGGCGCAGCAACAACTTGATGCTGACGTGGGGGCGGGCAGGTAGCCGGCGCGCATGGGCCAGCTCCCGTTGATAAAGACGCAGCCGCGCTGCGTCCTCCCGATAGGTCTCTTGCCAGCGATGCATCTGGCTGGTCAGTTCCTGCTGCAGGTGATGAGTCACTTGATCACCTCACCTTGCCCATGCAGTGGCGCGCACTCCTGCCACCACTCGCCGATCTCTTTGGCCAGCGCGGTTTCGCCCTGGCCCAGTGCCAGCCAATAGACAGAGCGCACCGCACCGAGCGCCAGCAGCTCCCGGGAGATATCCCGATCGCCTCTGGCCTCACCGCCAGCGGCGATAAACTCGGCGCGGGCTGCCAGCCAGTGGGTGGTCAGTGGGTTGTGGGCGGGGAGTGATGCCGCCTCTTCATCGTCCTCGTCGCCGTCATCATCGAGCAGATCAGCCGGGTTGCTGGTCACAACCAGCTGCAGCTGGATGTATTGCTGGCCGGAGTACACCCCGCCCAGGGCGATGCGGTTATCTTCGGCATTGGCGGCGAACATATCTGCCAGCAGTCCCTCGACCACCTTGGGCGCCTGGCGGGCAATCTTGATGATGTCGCTCATTGGCAGGCCCTCCGGTTGATGCTGACAAACAGCTGGTGCCAGCGCAGGGCACGCTTGGCCTGGGCTAACAAGGTTTTACCCTCCGTTCCTCTGAGGCATGAGGAGTGACGGGCTTTGGCGGTGAGCCGCTGGCGCAGGCGCGGCAACTCGGCCAGCGCCTCCTGTTCGGATATGGGATGGAAGATCTTGGTCATGCCTGCACCTCCGGCGTGGCGATACCGGTCAGCAGCCAATCGACATGGCGTTTCAGCTCCGGGTGGTTGGCGATCAGCAAGAACAGACCACCCCCGATCTCACGGTATCCCAGCTCGTAGTTCTTGAGCGTGGTGGGCGGAATGCCGAGCAGGGCGGCAAACTTGGGGCGGCTCAGCTTCAATTGTTCCCGCAACTGGCGCAGGCGCTTGGCGGCATGGTGGTTGAGCAGGTTGATTTGGGTTGGTTGTGCGTTCATGGTCAGGCTCCTTGTTGAGTGGTGCAGGGGTTGATGCGGCTGAACAGAGAAGCCCAAGCCAGTGCGGTTGACCGCTCGATAAGCGCAACCCCGTCCGGGTGTTGGCTAAGACGGGCGCCATAGCGGCCCGTCAGCTTGCGTTGTTGGATGCGAAGGTTGCGCAGTGCGCAGGGGATCGCTAAAGTTGCCATGTCGACTTCCTCATACGTTGTTGATAGAGGCCCGCTTGGAGTTGCAGCTCCGTAATGCGGGCTTTTTTATTGCCCAATAGGACGTGGGCCTTGCCCGGTCATCTGGCTTGCTGCCAGCACCGCGCGCTTCATGCGCAGCTTTGCTGCTCTCTCCTTCTTCTCCCTCTCGATATCCCTGATAGATCTGGTGACCGGAGCCGGGTGCCACACCTTGGTGTCACAGCCGCCGCGAAATTCGCTTTGGTACTCCAGTGCAATCACGGCAAGGCGGATTGCTTCACGCTGCGCATGGGGCAGTGTCGACAGCGTGGCGCTCATCAGTTCGCCCCGAGGCTGGCGGGCGATGGCACAGATGGCGGCTTTCTTGGCTTGGCCCAGTGCCAGCCAGTCGGTGTCGAGGCTCGAGCGCTTCTTGCCGAACATCTCGCGCAGCAACATGCAGCCGGCGGTGTTCATGGCCACCTGTTCTTCTGGCGTCAGGCCAGCCAGATTGCGTTGTTGATGGTCAATGCGTTGGGTTTGCATGGGTTCCCCCTTACATGGTCATGGTTTGCATCAGAATGTCTGACGCACAGGCCAGGGTCGGCACCGCTTGAAAGCGGGCCTCAATGTCGTGGATCAAGATGGCGAGTGACCCCATGGCCGAGGTGGCCACGCTCACCAGGGTGTTGCGCTCCGAGCGGGTGATCCGGCCGCGGTCGGTCAGCTCCAGCGCTCGCTGGCCAATGCTGGCGATCTTGGCGTTCAGGTCGATGGCTTGGTGGGGCAGGGAAGGGGCTCGCTCTGCCTGTGGGATGGCAACGGCCGTCAAGCCACAACCAAACAGGGCGCCATCGAACAGGGTTTCATCCCCCTCACTTGCCTGGGTAATGGCAATCAACTCAGCCACCGTCAGCTCGTGAGGTTGGTCGGGGTTTAACTTGTTGCGCAGGATCTGCGGATTCATGCCCGCTCGTTGGGCGATCTCGGCCATGTTGTGATTGGCCGAAAAGCGTTGGCAGGCACTGATCCAGTGCGGATGTTTGCTGACGTATTCGGTAAACATGCGAGGTTCTCCTTGACCCGTTATGGTGTTTGCAGGTTCACGCGAGCGTCATGGTGACGTAGCGCTCAGCCTGATAACGGGCTTTCAGGAACAGGGCATATAGATTGACCTCGCGAGGTGCTCCGGGACCGTCTTGCAAAATGGGCAACTGGCCGCGGTCGGCGCGCTTTTTAACGGCTCCAATCGTCAAGCCTTGGCGCTTGGCGTACTCCTCTAGGCTTTCGCTGACCCGATCACCAAACGGGTAATCAAGCGGTAGCTGGCTCACATCACTGGGGATACGGATAGGTTTGATTCGAGTAGTCATGATGAATCCTTCTTAGGGGGTTCAAACACAAGGAGTTGGTTGTTGCGGGGTTCTGCGCGAGTCGGCCTTCAACTTGCCGTCTGTCAGTACCTCGATTTGGTAGGCGCGGCCTTTGGGGATGGTTTCTCCCCATTGGGATACCGCGCTTCTTTTGATGCCTAGGGCATCAGCAATGGCTGCTTTGGTGCCGAAGTAGTCGACGGCTAATTCAGTTTTCATGCTCACCTCAATGTTCTGTCTGTTGAACTAAGTTCAAATAACTTAACTTCGTGGAAAGTTAAGTGATCTGGACTTTTTGGTCAAGCACTCTGGACTTGAAATTGTTTAGATTACTGAACTATGAAAAGTGAACGCATTAGAGAACTCAGGAAAAAACATGGACTTACCCAGCAAAAGCTGGGTGAACTCATTGGTGTAAAAAAGTCATCCATTTCTCAGTGGGAGAATGATGAGCACTCTCCCAGTGGCGACAACTTGGCCCAGTTATCCAAGGTGTTTGGAGTGTCCGCACATTGGCTTGCTACGGGGAAGGGCTCCCCTGAGCTTTCGAACGTGGAACCTGCAGTGATCCCGCAAGGTAACAGGGTTCCGATCCTCAGCTATGTCCAAGCGGGCAACTGGCGCGAGATGTGCGAGCAGGCCACAGCCTTCGATGGCAATGTCGAATACGTATCGGCAGGGGGAGAGATAGGCCCTTACGGCTTTGGCCTGTGGTTGCGCGGTGATTCCATGTTGCCGCAGTTCAAGGAAGGGGATCTCATCATCGTTGACCCTGACGAGTCACCCCAGCCAGGGGATTACGTCGTGGCCAAAAACGGCAGCGACGAGGCCACATTCAAGAAGTATCGGCCCCGCGGCATTGATGAGAACGGTCAAGAGGTGTTTGAACTGGTCCCCCTCAATGACGATTATCCCACTATGCACTCCGACCGGCAGCACATCCAGATCATCGGCGTGATGGTAGAACACAGATCTTATAGAAAAAGACAAACAGGGCGCTAATGCGCCCGTTTTTTTTTGAGGATATTACTGATGACTCCAGGTATCTTTGAAATTTGCTTTACTGGATTTGATTCGGCTAAAAAGCGCGAGCTGATCGCATTGGCTGAAGGTGCCACGAAAGATATGTTTGTGGTTCGAAACAGCGTAACTAAAACACTGGACATCCTCTGCTGTGGTGAAAACGCTGGTCCTAAAAAAGTGGCCGATGCGCAATCCAAGGGGATTCATCTTTTTGATGAAGAACAGTTTATAAAGCTGTTGGAAACAGGGCTGATCAGGGTTGATGGCACCGATGCTCGCCCAGAACCGCAGCCATTGCCTGCCCTTGAGATCTGCTTCACCGGTTTTGGTGATGTACCCAATCAAAAAATGTTTCTAGTTGAAACTGCGGAGAAATCTGGTTTTGTCACTCGAACCGGTATTACCAAAAACTTGTCATTTCTCTGTTGTTGTTCTGACGCTTCTGCACAACTCGGTATGACCAAGATTGCTGATGCATTGGTCTCTGGTATAAGCATCATCTCTGAACTGGAATTCCAAGCCCTGCTTGAAACAGGTGAATTGCCAGATGATCCATGGCTTTATCGTGAGCTGTTTTCAAAGCATGAGGTTGCAGTGGAGATGTTGTCGATTATTCATAAACGAGCTTGATGTCATAGCCCAACTTGTAAATCGGCAGGTATCAGTAATTTCAAATACAACTTGATGCGATCGGAGGGCTACAGATGGCAAAAAGGAAACAACTCAGTAATCCATTTTCAACTGGAGGTGGTGGGGGGCATTTTGAAGCACATGTGCAAGCATCGTTTGTTACGCTAATGCTTAGTGGTGGGCATGTTCCTTACTTACCGTGCTGGCCTATTACTGAGATCAAACTTCAAGGCAAGGTTGATGGTTTTGATACTGATGACCTTATAGTATTTATAGAAGACGTAAATAGTAAGGAACGACGTAAGCTTCTAGGACAAGTTAAGCATTCAATAGGCATTACGTTGAACAATTCGGTGTTTGCTGAAGTGATGCAAGCAGCTTGGAATGATTTTAATAATTCCGATTTATTTAATAAAGAAAGAGATATTATTGCGTTGATTACTGGCCCACTCAGTACAACGGATCAGCATACGGTATCTTGGCTCTTGAACACTGCAAGACATACTAAAAACTCAGATGAATTTTTTAGGTACGTGCAAGAAGCAAAATTCAGTCCGTCCCAAAGCAAAGCAAAGCTTGAGGTATTTCAGCATCATCTAAAAGTAGCTAATGATGGGGTCGATGTTTCAAATGAGGAATTATATAATTTCCTAAATTGTTTTAAACTTCTTGGCTACGATCTTGGAAACGAGTCAGGAGTAGTATTGTCTCTGTTGCATTCACATATATCACAGTTTGAGCATCAACATACATTGGGTGTCTGGTCCAGAGTTGTTGAAACTGTACAGGTATGGGGTAAGGATGCCGGTACTATAATTCATGGCAAGTTACCAGAAGACCTTCGAAATGCTTTTAAGAAAAAAGCTAAAATGGAGATGCCAACGATATTAAAAGCACCTCCTGTAAAACAAAAAAACAATTGGTTACAGCACCCTGATGCTACTTATCTGGCACTTGCTGTGCTACTTGGTGCTTGGAATGACAAGAATGAGCATGATATTGAAACTATCACTCAGTTATTTGGCATCGGCCATGAGGAATGGCTCCGAAAGGCACAGGATTTATTACATTACCCCGAGAGCCCGCTTTCTCTAAAAAATGGGATTTGGAATGTTGTTAATCGGACCGAACTCTGGAAGGAGCTCGGGTCACGCATTGTTGACCAAAATTTAGACGCATTTAAAACGTTAGCTCTTTCTATTCTGAAAGAGTCTGATCCTGCTTTTGAATTACCAGTTGAGGACAGGTATGCGGCTAGCATATATGGCAAAGAACTTCAGTATTCGAGAGTGCTACGAAAAGGTGTAGCCGAAGGTTTAGCTATTCTTGGGGCCCAACCTGGCTCATGTAATCACTGCTCGCAATGGAAAGCTGAATCTACCAGCTTGTTAGTTATACGTGAACTTCTGGCCGGTGCTGATTGGATTCGTTGGGGAAGCTTGGATGGTTTATTACCCACCTTGGCTGAAGCTGCTCCTGGTGAATACCTTGCTGCCGTAGAGGCTGCCCTGCGACTGGAACCATGCCCCTTTGATGAGCTATTTTCCCAAGAAGGTGATGGTATAACTGGAGGTAATTATTTAACTGGCTTGCTGTGGTCTCTAGAAGGGCTTGCTTGGGATGAACAATACCTAGTACGTGTCTGTGTTGTGCTTGGCGAAATCGCTAGCCATGACCCTGGTGGTCGATGGGCTAACCGGCCTTCCAATTCACTTGCAACTATCTTGCTTCCATGGATGCCACAAACACTGGCATCCATCGAGAAGCGCAAGGTGGCAGTCGATACGCTCCTGAAAGAAGTCCCTGATATCGCTTGGGAGCTGATAATCCAACTTTTACCTGACGAGCATAGGACTTCTTTTGGAACACATAAGCCAATTTGGCGTGTGATAATTCCGGAAAACTGGGAGAAAGGTGTTGAACCAGAGGAGTACTGGCAACAGTCTTCTTATTATGCAGAGCTTGCAGTTGCTGCTGCTGGTAAAAATATAGATCGCCTTGCAAAGTTGATTGACCGTTTTGATAATTTGACGGAGCAGGCCTTTGAACAGCTTCTTAAAGTATTGAGTTCTGAGCCTATATCTACCCTTTCCGAAGAAGAAAGACTTCCTATTTGGAATAGGCTTAATAAATTTACCAGTAAGCACCGAAAATTCTCAGATACAAATTGGGCTTTACCAGAAGAGTTAATTGTTCGTATTGAGGAAGTGGCTAAGGGGCTTGCACCCATAGATCCTTTTAATCTATATCAGAAAATCTTTAGTGACAATGAAACTGAATATTTCAACGAAAATGAGGATTGGGAAGAACAATCCAAAAAGCTTGACTTACGACGAGAAACAGCTATATCAGAAATATTTAATAAATATGGTGTGAATGGTGTTATTCGGTTTGCTGAATCCGTATTATCTCCACATTATGTAGGGTACTCAATTTGTCATATTATCAACAATGATATTGAACGAGCACTGTTACCTAGCCTTCTTGATTCAGATGATAATAAACACCGCATGTTGGTGAGCAGTTTTATTTATCGCAAAGCCAGAGTAAATGGTTGGGAATGGGTCGATAGCATAGATAGATCTAGCTGGACATCCGTGCAAATCGGTCAGTTTCTTGCGTACCTACCATTTGCAAAAGAGGCTTGGGAAAGGGCTTCCAATTGGCTTCTGAATAAAGAGAATGAATATTGGAGTCGTGTTCATGCAAATGCATATCAAATCGATGGCGATCCAAGCATAGCCATTGATAAGTTCATTGAGCATGGGAGACCCCATGCAGCAATCAGTTGTTTGAGTGCTATGCGCCATACCAAAAAGGTGCTTAATACTGATCAATGTGTTCGTGCTCTACTGGGTGCGCTGTCTTCCAAAGAGGATAGCTCTGTAATGAACCGTCACAGTATTATCGAGCTGATTAAGTATCTTCAAACCGAGCCGTCGGTTGAGCAGGATAATCTCTTTAGAGTAGAGTGGGCATATCTTCCCTTGCTGGATAGACATAGTGGGTTAGCCCCCAAATGCCTTGAAAAAAAACTAGCTACTGAGCCCGAGTTCTTCTCAGAACTCATCAGACTGATCTATCGCTCTAAGAAAAAAGATCTACCAGTAGAGGAACCCACAGAAACGTCAAAAATGATTGCCACAAATGCTTGGAAGCTGCTTCGTCAGTGGAAGTCCCCACCAGGAACACAAGAAGATGGAACGTTTAGTGAAGAGAGGTTCATTGAATGGATCCAGAAGGTAAAAGAGATATGTACGGAATCAGGACATTTAGAGGTTGCACTTACCACAATTGGTGAAGTGCTGATTCATACCCCACCTGATACAAATGGGTTATGGATACGTCGTATTGTTGCTGATGTACTGAATGGTCGTGACGCTGAGTCCATGCGAGATGGTTTTAGTAGTGCGATATATAACTCGCGTGGCATCCATTGGGTTGACCCAAGTGGAAAGCAGGAAAGAGAATTGGCTGAGCAATACCGAAGAAAGGCTGAGGAAGTAGAAAACGCTGGTTTTGTGCGGCTTGCAGTTACGTTACGAGAAGTTGCTGACGGCTATGACAGAGATGCTGAACGTATCATCAACCGGCATGAAGGTTGATCTCTAACTTAGAGATAGAGGAGGCACAATGGTGCCTCCTCTGATCTCTAATCATAGATAATCACTTTAACTCGTTACCTTCTCATGTATGCCTTCCCCCACATTAAACACTCCCATCCTTAATCTGTTTATGTGTAAATACACAGTTGTTTGGCGGAGTTACTATGAACGTTAGAGAGCTGTGGCCGGATGTGGTCTCGATGTGTGGGCCGAGGGGATGGGGGGGCCTACCAGTATAAGGAGAGCCGATGAGCATCAAGTCCACGCCTGATGGTTACCTGGTCGATATCCGCCCGCAGGGGAGGGAAGGCAAGCGTATCCGCAAGCGCTTCAAAACCAAGTCCGAGGCCCTGCAGTTCGAGCGCTGGGTGATCGCCACCGAACACAACAAAGAGTGGGTGGAGCGGCCAGCAGATAACCGGACGCTCTCCGAGCTTATCGAGCTTTGGTGGCGTTACCATGGCCAGACGCTGAAGTCGGGGGTAAATGCCATTACCCGACTGCGCAAATTGGATGCTGCATTGGGCTATCCTCAGGCCCGGCAAATAAACCGTCTGTTGTTTGCTGAGTATCGGGCTCAACGTCTGCAAGCCGGTTGCCAGCCCAGTACGCTCAACTGGGAGCAGGATAGGCTTAGCGGTGTCTTTTCCGTGCTGATTGCATTGGGGCACTATCACAATGAACATCCACTCAAGGGCCTGAAAAAGGTCAAACAGGTAGACCGCGCTATGGGGTATCTCACCCATGAGGAAATTGGTCGCCTGCTGGCCGCGCTGACTGGTGATAACCTGAAAGTGGTCAAGTTGTGTTTGGCCACCGGTGCCCGCTGGAGCGAGGCGACAGGGCTGCGACGGGATGATGTAATTGCCAGCCGGGTGACCTACATCAACACCAAGAACGGCAAGAACCGGACAGTACCTATCTCTGCCGCCCTGGCGAAGGAGATCACCCAAGGTATTCATCGTGGCCTGTTATTCAAAGACGTTGACTATCTGCTGGTGCGTGACGTGATCAAGCAAGTTGCACCAGATCTGCCAGCAGGGCAGGCGGTTCATGTGCTGCGCCATACGTTCGCTTCTCACTTCATGATGGCGGGAGGAAATATCCTGGCACTGCAAAAAATTCTGGGGCATCATAACATTCATCAGACGATGACTTATGCCCACTTTGCACCGGATTATCTTAATGATGCGGTCCGCTTCAACCCGCTGGAAAACCATCTTCAACCAGCCTGAACTTCCCCGTGAACGGACAGAAAAAAGTGTCCACATTTTGCCAACTTTGGTGTCTTTTCACGTCCCAAAGTGTCCCCTTGTGTGGCACTTAACCCCTTGATTTAAATGCAAGCTATTGAAATTAAAGAAATAAAAATGGCAGCCGAGGCTGCCATTTTTATCTGCTTGCGGATCACAGGATCAGGTGGGTTCGCGATCCGGCTCGAACGGGTGGCCGGATTGCTCCTGCTCCAGGTTCTGCTCCGAGCGGCGGCCGGTCCAGTAGTCGGCGTTCTTGATGCCGAGTTTCTCCGGATGGAACACGGGATCCAGCCCCAGGGCCTTCTGGGCCTCGTAGTCCTTCAGGCAGGCGAAGGCGGGCTTTTGCAGCAGCAGGATGGCGCCGATGTTGAGCCAGGCCATCAGACCGACCCCGATGTCACCCAGACCCCAGGCCAGCTCGGCGGTCTTGACGGTGCCGTAGACGGTGGAGGCCATCAGGGCCAGCTTCAGCAGGAAGGTGAGCCAGGGGCGGTTGATCTTGCGGTTGATGTAGGCGATGTTGGTCTCGGCGATGTAGTAGTAGGCCACTATGGTGGTGAACGCGAAGAAGAACAGCGCGATGGCGACGAAGTAGTTGCCAAAGCCCGGCATCATGCTCTCCATGGCGGTCTGCACATAGCCCGGGCCGGCGGCCACGCCGGCGATGCCGGTGTAGAGGGCGGCACCGTCCGGACCCTGCACGTTGTACAGGCCGGTGATGAGCAGCATGAAGCCGGTGGCGGAGCAGACGAACAGGGTGTCGATGTAGACGGAGAACGCCTGCACCAGACCCTGCTTGGCCGGGTGGCTCACCGCGGCGGCGGAGGAGGCGTGCGGACCCGTGCCCTGGGCGGCTTCGTTGGAGTAGACGCCGCGCTTGACGCCCCACATGATGGCCAGGCCCAGAATGGCACCGAAGCCGGCTTCCATCCCGAAGGCGCTCTTCCAGATCAGCAGGATCACGCCCGGCAGCTGGCCGATGTTCAGGGCGATGATGACGCAGGCGACGATGATGTAGCCGAGCGCCATGAAGGGCACCACTGTGCTGGCGAAGTTGGCGATGCGCTTGACGCCGCCGAAGATGATGAAGCCGAGCAGCAGGGCGAGACCGGCGGCGGTCACGTTGGGATCGATGGAAAAGGCGGTCTGCAGGCTGGAGCCGATGGAGTTCGCCTGTACGCCCGGCAGCAGCACGCCGCAGGCGAAGATGGTGGCGATGGCGAAGGTCCAGGCGTACCACTTCATGCCGAGCCCCTTCTCGATGTAGAAGGCCGGGCCGCCGCGGTATTCACCGTTGATCTTCTCCTTGTAGACCTGGCCCAGGGTGGACTCCACGAAGGCGGAGCTGGCACCGAGGAAGGCGACCATCCACATCCAGAACAGGGCACCCGGACCGCCGAAGGTGATGGCGGTGGCGACACCGGCGATGTTGCCGGTACCGACGCGACCGGCCAGGGTCATGGCCAGGGCCTGGAAGGAGGAGACCCCCGCATCCGTGCTCTTGCCATCGAACATCAGGCGAATCATCTCCTTGATGTGGCGCAGTTGCAAAAAGCGGCTGCGCAGGGAGAAGTAGAGGCCTACCCCCAGGCACAGATAGATGAGCGCTGGGCTCCAAATCACGCCATTGATGGCATTGACGATCTCATTCATGTACAACAACTCCTTTGTTGCGCTGTCTTGGCGAGGTCTGTGCCTCGCTCCCTTAACATTGAAATAGACGGTGACCAAGGGGGTCACTCAGCATTGGGCAGGACTTTCCACTGCTTGGTCCGCGGGATTTAACATATCGGTTTGTACAGGCCCTTCCTAGTGAAATGTGTTGTCACTTTGTTAATTTGTGAATTGACATTAACAAACGATGAATGGAACTGGACAAGATTCGGTACTTACCCATCATCTACACCTTTTTCATGTCTGGGGCCAAGGGGCATAATGCAAATAGGAGGCCATGAGTGGCAATGACGGAACAGGAGTGCACCATTCGCCCTGCCGAACGGGGGGATGGGGCCGCGTTGTCGGGACTGTTTGCCCAGCTGGGCTACCCGAACCCTGATGGCGAGGTGGCCGCGCGCCTGGCCGAGCCCGATCCGGCCCGGGAGGTGCTGGTGGCATGTCACCGGGGTGGCATGGTGGGTGTGCTGGTGTGGCACCGCCTGCACCCCGTGCACCTTGCACCAGCCTGGGGCCTGATCTCGGCGCTGGTTGTCGATGAGGGTGCAAGGGGAGGCGGTATCGGTGCCCGGCTGCTGGCGGCGGCCGAACGGCGGGCCCGTGATCTGGGGTGCTGCCAGATGGAGCTCTCCAGCAGCCTCAAGCGCGAGGGGGCACACCGTTTCTATCTGGCGCAAGGCTATTGCGAGCGCCCGAGGCGCTTCGTGAAAGCTGTCTGATTGGCAAGAGGAGTCCCTGTGTTCTGGTCCAGGTTGAAAGAGGTGTTTGGGCGTGCCTCCCCCATCGAGCGTGCGCTCCCGGGGGAGCTGGAGTGGCGGCAGGCCCTGGCGGCCGTGCCCATCCTGCAGGGCTTCTCCGGCGAGGAGGAGCAGACTCTGATTGAATTGGCGCGCCACTTCCTTGCGCGCAAGACGCTCACCCAGATAGGGGTCGAGCTGAGCCCCCGGCAGCAGGGTGTGCTGGCCCTGCAGGCGGTGCTGCCCATCCTGCACCTGGGGTTGGAGTGGTATCGCGGTTTTCACGAGGTGATCATCATCCCGGAGCCCGTCACCCGCCGGCAGGAGGTGCAGGACGAGTTCGGTCTGGTGAGCGAGGTTGAAGAGGAGAACGCCGGTGAATCCTGGCCCCAGGGCCCCCTGGTGCTGGCCTGGAGCGAGCTGCAGCAGGACGGGGACTGGGATGGCTTCAACCTGGTGATCCACGAGCTCGCCCACAAGCTCGACATGCTGGGGGGGGCGGCGGACGGAGCGCCGCCGCTGCCGGGCGGCATGGATCCGCGCCAATGGACCCGGGCGCTGCAAAGCGCATTCGACGAGATGAACGACCAGCTGGCCAGGGGGGAGGTGACCGAGATCGATCCCTATGCGGCTTCGCACCCCGCCGAGTTCTTCGCGGTGTGCAGCGAAAGCTTCTTCACCGAGCCGCTGCGCCTGCGCGACGTCTATCCGGCGGTGTATGAGCAGTTCTGCCGTTTCTACGGCCAGGAGCCTGCCACGCGCTTCCCGGCCACCCGGCTGCTGGCGGGGGAGGCTGAGCCTCGCGGCTAGTTGGGAGATCCCCTGGCATGGCCAAACCCGCAAAAACGAAAAGGCACCCCGCGGGGTGCCTTTTTCGTGACAGCAATGACAGCGGCAGACTTAGGCCGCGGCTTTCAGCTGGACGGCGGCGGCCTTCTTGTGATCGCCGATGGGCAGCACGGTACGGCCGAACTGCTCGTTCAGCACGGTAGCCATGGCCAGGTAGATGGCGCTGGCACCGCAGATGATGCCTTCGAAACCGGCGATGGTGCCGATCAGGGTGCTGCCGGTGAAGTCACGGGCGGCCAGCAGGAAGAACAGCACGGTCAGGGAGGCGAACACGAACTGCTTCACGCGCGGGAAGTTGACGGTGCCGATCAGCATGAACAGGGTGAACATGCCCCACATCAGCAGGTACCAGCCCATGTAGGCGTGGGGAGTGGCTTCGGCCAGACCCATGGTCGGCATCACCAGCAGGAACACCAGGCTCCACCAGAAGGTACCGTAGGAGATGAAGGCGGTGACGCCGAAGGTGTTGCCACGCTTGAACTCCATGATGCCGGCGATGATCTGGGCCAGACCGCCATAGCACAGGCCCATGGCCAGGATCATGGCGCTGATGGGGAAGAAACCTGCGTTATGGATGTTCAGCAGAATGGTGGTCATACCGAAACCCATCAGACCCAGAGGGGCAGGGTTGGCCAATTTTTCGCTCACGTGGTGTTCTCCAACAATAGAGGTGGGGGTTGATAAAAGACGCGCGATTTTAGGCAGGCTCTTGGTCCCGGGCAAGGGGGGGAAGGGCTGAAACGGTAAAAAAATGACACGAAATTTTACGCAGCCAACCATTCGTGCGATTCAGGTAGGCAACACGTGAATGAATAACGTTTTCTTCGTTGCATTTTTGTGTTTTTGACGTCGAAAATGAAACTGGGTAACGAATGGGGCAGTGACCCCGCTGGCAGCGAACGGGTGCTGCGGGACTTGGGTGCAAGCAGGGTTTGGTACAAAAAAACATCTGATATGCCATCAGACAAGAGATGTTTACCACCATTTCTCTCACCTCGACTCCCAGACAGCCGGCATGCCCTTTTCTGTCGGCCACTCGGAGGCGGACGGGAAAACCCTTGCGAGGGGGTTAAGGGAGGGGAAAGGCTGAACAGCGGCTGTGGGGAAGGGGCGTGGCCGCCAGTAAAGAAAGGGAGTGGCGCCAAGCGGCGAACGGGCGGGGCGTAACCAAGGCTAACGTGCCCGACCACAAAAAGGGGAGCCACTGTGGCTCCCCTTTTTGGGTCAGTCGTCCAGGGTCAGCACGACCTTGGCCTCCTTGTCCGTCTCCTTCACCTGGCTGTCGAGCACGAAGAGGCGCTCCGGCGCTATGCCCTGGGTGTCCACCAGATACTCCTTGGTGTTCTGGGCGCGGCGCATGGCGAGGTTGCGCAGGGACTTGGCGGTGATGAACTGCTGATCCCGCAGCAGGAGCACCGCCCGGGCGTGCAGGGCCTCGCTCCCTTCCTCGAGCTGCAACCTGTCGGCCAGATCCCCGAGGTCTTCGTTGAACTTGGCCTCATAGGCCTGGGCCAGTGCCGACTGCATGGCGGGATCCTGCTCCAGCTGCGTCAGGTCCACCGGGCTGCCGGTGATCTTGGCCAGCGCCCGCTCGAGCTTCTGGCGCTGCAGTATGGGCCGCTCATCGTTGAAGTTGACCTTGCCGCGGATGTTCATGCTGAGCCTGGGCCTGTCTTTCAGGGCCTTGGCCAGGGTGGCGAGCTTGGTCTGCTGGGTCGGGGTCAGGGCGGGATCGCCGGGCAGGAAGGGGAGTTCGTCGAGATCCTGGGTGCCGCCCGTCAGGGAGGCCAGCAGGGAGAAGGGGGAGGTGATGGCCTTGCCGAGGGTGTTGCCGAGCACGTCCCAGAAGATGTTGCCCAGGCTGAAATCCGGCTGATCCAGGTTGCCCTTCACCTTGAGGTTCATCTTGATGACGCCGCTGGCATCGCTCAGCAACGCGATGGCGAGGCCCAGGGGCAGATCCCTGGCCTGCTCGCTCTTCACCTTCTCCCCGAGTTGCAGCTTCTTGATGGTGATGTCGTTGTCCCCCTCCAGCCGGTTGCCCTGCAGCTTGTAGTTGAGCCTCATGGAGAGCTGGCCCTTGTCGATGGCGTAGCCCGCATAGGTGCTGGAGTAGGGGGTGAAGGTGGTGAGCTCCAGGTTGTTGAAGGCCACGGCTACGTCGAGCACGGGATCGGCGATGAGCAGGTTGGCGCCCCCCCGGATGGTGACGGGGGCGTACCTGTCCACCTTGCCGTGGAAGGTGAGCTCGGAGCGCTGTCCCGGCGTGTTGCTGATGTGGCGGCTCTGACCCTCGAGGGAGGCGATGTCCACCACGAACTCCGGGCTCAGGCTGCGATCGGCGAAGCGCAGGTTGCCCTGCTCGGTGCGCACCTGATCGATGAGGATGCGTGGGGCTGGGGCGCTCTCCTGGCCGGCCGGTTGCGGCAGCAGCAACTGCTGCACGTTGGTGATCCCCTCTTCGCTGATCTCGATGCGGGCGAAGGGCTTGCTCAGCAGGATGTCGGCAATCGTCACCCGCTGGCTGAGGCCGTCGTAGTGCAGGCCGCTCAGCAGCAGCTTGTCTATCTGCAGCAGGCGCTGGTTGTCGGCCCGATCCAGCACGTTGAGCCCGGCGATGTCGAGCCCGCCGCTGACCTCCAGCTTGCTCAGTGCCCCCTTGTCATCGGTGGCCAGCGCCAGCTTGATGCGGCTGGCGAGCTCGCCTTCCCGCACGCTGATGCGCAGCAGATCCTGCAGGTAGGGTTGTGCCAGGGTGAGCGGCAGCCCCTGCTGCTTGAGGGTGCCGTCCAGGGTGAAGGGGGCCAGCCCCAGGGTGCCGTCAAAGTCCAGCGTCGTGTGGTTGTCGAAAGTGGTGCCGAGGGTGAGGGGGCTGCCCTGGCCTGGCTGGCTGCCGAGGGGGCCCAGGGCCAGCGTGAGGCCGGAGAGCTCCCGCAGCAGGGGCTTGCCGCTGCTGGACTCGGTGAGCTTGAGCCGGCCCTGGTCGATGCGGGTCTGCTTGAGGGCCCAGCGCCAGGGGGCGGCTGGCTTGGCCGGTGGCTTGACCGTCTTGGGGGCCGGCTGGGGAATGATGAGGCCAGCGAGATCCAGCTGCTGCTTGTCGTCGAGCACCGCGTTGACCGCCGGGCTCTTGAGGGTGACGGCATCGACGGCGAGGGAGTGCTTGTTGCCATCGACCCGGATCCCGGTCAGCGCCAGTTGCTTGAAGCGGGCAAACTCGCCGCCCTTCTCCTGCTTGAGCTGCCAGTCATCGAGGGTCAGCCTGCCCTTGGAGAGCTGCCACCCCAGCGCCTGCTTGCCCGGGGCGAGGCGATAGTCCAGCTCGGCGCTGGCCTCTCCCTTGGTCAGTCTGGCCCTGACGTAGGGCGCCCAGAGCGGGGCAAAGGGGGCGATCGCCACCTTGCCTAGGCTGAGTCGGCCCTTGCCGGCGCCGGTCAGGAGGTCGAGCTCGCCTTCGGCCTTGAGGGGGCTCCTCTCGTTGAGGGTGGCCCTGAGTCGATAGGGGGTGAGGGCGCCCGCGGCGCTGGAGAAACCGGGCACCTGCAGACCGAGGTCGGCAAGGGCGAGGGGGGGCACCCAGCCCGGACTGCTCTGCTTGCGGCTGTCCCGGTAGCTGAGCCGACCCTGTTCAACCGACAGCTTGCCGATGCGTACCGGCAGGGGCTCGGTGGCGGATGGCGGCGTCTGCACCTGCGAAGGCGTGAGCAGGGAGGCCAGGGCCTCGGTCAGGTTGAAGCGCACCTCCCCCTTGAGATCGTCCAGGCGCACCAGATCTGCCCTGGGGGCGGTCAGGGTGACCTCCTCCAGTACCAGTGCCCTTTGCCGCCAGCTCTCTTTCAGGGCGGGAATGACCTTCAGCTCGTCGAACGACACCAGGGTCTTTTGTTGCTCATCGAGCAGGGCGCTGGGGCCCAGGGTGAGGGAGGGTGAGCGCAGCCCTACCTTTATTTCTCCCAGGGTGAGGTGCAGACCGTAGTGGGTGGCGAGCCAGCCGGGCAGGTGACGCTGGATCAGGCTGGGGGCTTGCCAGAGCAGCAGGGTGAGGCAGACGAGCAGACCGGCGCAGAGATAGAAGGCATAGCGCAACAGACGAGCAGGGAGGGGCTTGAGCATGATGGTCTCCATTTGATGCGCATATGGTAGCAAGTAATCGAGAGGGGATCATGGCAGGGGTTCATGGGTTGCGCCGTACTCTGACCGGGATGGCACAAATGTTGAGCACCATGTTGAGCAAGGGGCACAGAGCCACTCCTGCCGGGGCTGTCGGCCTGTACCTGGGGCGCATCTGTGGCATGGGGGACTCCGGGGGCGATATGCCCCCAGATTCGGTCAATCCGCGTCGGTTTTCAAGCCATCGAGGGAGTGGATGCAGCGCTGCTCGGCGGCATCGAGCTCGGCCATCACCATCTGGATGTCTTCCAGTTGCTGGCGCAGGGAGTGGCGCCTCGCCTCGATGAGCTGGATCATGGAGTGCAGCTGCATCCGGCTCGAGCGGTCGGTGTCGTACATGTCGAACAGCTCGCGGATCTCCGCGAGGCTGAACCCCAGCCGCTTGCCCCGCAGGGTGAGCTTGAGGCGGATCCTGTCCTTGTGGCTGTAGATGCGGGTCTGCCCCTCCCGGGCCGGGGTGATCAGCCCCTCGTCCTCGTAGTAGCGGATGGTGCGCGGGGTGATGTCGAACTCCTGGGCGAGCTCCGAGATGCTGTAGGTTCTCTCCTTGCCGCCGAAGCCGCCGGTCCTCATGACGTTATCCGGCATGGTGATCTCCTTGCGTTGTCTCAGCAGCAGGGTGGCGGGCCCTGGCGTGCAGGGCCTGGCCGACCCGGGAGCCGTTGGGGCGACCGAGCTGCTCGCTCACCCACTGGCCGGTGGCCGCCAGCGCCTCCAGGTTCACCCCGGTGTGCATGCCAAGGCCGTGCAGCAGATAGACCACCTCCTCCGAGGCGACGTTGCCCGAGGCGCCGGGTGCATAAGGGCAGCCACCTAGCCCGGCCACCGAGCAGTCTATGGTGCGGATGCCGCGCTCGAGCGCCGGCAGCAGGTTGGCCAGCCCCTGGCCATAGGTGTCGTGGAAGTGCACCGCGAGGCGCCCGGCCGGCACCTCGTGCAGCACGGCGTCCAGCATGGGGACGACGGTGCCCGGGGTCCCGACGCCTATGGTGTCGCCAAGGGAGATCTCGTGACAGCCGAGATCCAGCAGGCGCTCGGCCAGGGCGGCGACCCGCTTGGGCTTGGTCGGTCCCTCATAGGGGCAGGCGATGACGGTGGAAAGATAGCCTCTCACCTTGATGCCGAGGCGGCGTGCCTCCGCCACCAGAGGGGCGAAACGCACCAGGGACTCCTCCACGCCGATGCCGATGTTGGCCCGGGTAAAGCCGTCCGAGCAGGCGGTGAAGAGGCCGATCTCGTCGACCCTGGCCTGGATGGCCCCCTGCAGGCCCTGCAGGTTGGGCACCAGGGCGCCGTAACGGGTGGCGCCCTTGCGCGGCAACGCCTCGAGCAGGGCGGCGGAGTCCGCCATCTGGGGCACCCGTTTCGGGGAGACGAAGGCCCCCACCTCGATGCGCTGCAGGCCACATGCCACGAGGCGTTCGACGAAGACCTGCCGCTGGGCCAGCGACAGCATGCGAGCCTCGTTTTGCAGGCCGTCCCTCGGCCCCATCTCCACCAGGCTGACCCGATCGACGGGAGCGCGGATCTCCTTGTTCATGGCGCCTCTCCCTGCTCGTCTGTCTCGTCATGATCGGTGGCGAAGTGCACCAGCAGGGTGCCCTGGCTCACCTGATCCCCCTGGCGACAGGGCAGGGCGGCGACAACCCCGTCCTTGTCCGCTTTCAGGACGTGCTCCATCTTCATGGCTTCCAGCACCAGCAGGGGCTGGCCCCGGGTGACGGCCTGCCCGGCCTCGACCAGGATCGCCACTATGATGCCGTGCATGGGGGCAACGGCGCCCCTGGGGTGGTCGTGATCATGGTGCGGCCTGTGCTGCTGATCGTCTTCGTCAACGCGCAGGCGCCGGCCATCCAGCTGCAGCACGAAGGCCCCGTCGGCCAGCTCGGTGACGGGGCAGCGTAGCCAGCCATCGCCTCGTCGCAGGCGGATGTGATCCTGACCGAGGGCATAGTGGATGCTCTCCCCCTGCCACTCGATGCGGCCGGGCAGGGCGCGCAGGGTCAGCACCCTGGCCTCGTCGCCGATGCGCACCGCCGCCGTCAGGCTGCCGGCCTGCCCCAGTCGAAAGCCGGGGGCCTGCTGCCAGGGGGAGGGACCGGGGCGACTGGCGAGCCAGAGGGTGGCCAGGGGCCAGGCGAGCGCCGGGATGGTCAGGGGGGCGGTGGGGATGGGCCACTGGGTGTGGTGGCCCATCTGCAGCACCTCGGGATCCTCGCACAGGCGCAGCAGGAGCGGGCCATTGTGCACCAGGGGGCCCAGTGCCAGTGCCGCCAGGGCGTCCGCCAGCCTGGCGAAGGCCTGGGCCCTGTCATCGCCGTGGGCGACGAGCTTGGCGATCATGGGGTCGTAATAGGGGCTCACCGCATCACCGGCGGCCACTCCGGTATCGATGCGTACCCCTTTGGGCCAATTGAGCCACTGGATGGGGCCGCTGGCGGGCAGGAAGCCGGCGGCGACGTCCTCGGCGTAGAGGCGCGCCTCCACCGCGTGGCCGCGCAGCACTATCTCCTCCTGGGTCAGGGGCAGCGGCCTGCCTTCGGCCACCGCCAGCTGCCAGGCCACCAGATCCTGGCCGGTGACGGCCTCGGTGACCGGGTGCTCCACCTGCAGCCGGGTGTTCATCTCCATGAAGAAGAACTCATCCTTGCACAGCAGGAACTCGATGGTACCAGCTCCCCGATAGTCGATGGCCCGGGCGGCGGCCACGGCCGCCTCGCCCATGGCGCGGCGCAGGGGTGGTGGGATGTCGGGGGCGGGGGCCTCCTCGATCACCTTCTGGTGGCGGCGCTGCAGGGAGCAGTCCCTGTCCCCCAGGTAGAGGGCGTTGCCGAGGGTATCGGCGAAGACCTGCACCTCCACGTGGCGGGCGCGGGGCAGGTAGCGCTCCAGCAGCACCCTGTCGTCGCCAAAGGCCGCTAGGGCCTCGCGCCTGACCGCCGCCAGGGCGGCGTCGAACTCGCCCAGCTGATCGACCCGGCGCATCCCCTTGCCGCCGCCGCCACTGGCGGCCTTGATCAGGAGCGGAAAGCCCACCAGGGTCGCCTGATCACGCAAGACTGCCGGTCGTTGATCCGCACCGTGATAGCCGGGCAGCACGGGCACGCCGGCCGCCTCCATCAGCGCCTTGGCGCCGGACTTGTCCCCCATGGCGAGGATGGCGGCGCCGCTTGGGCCGACAAAACGCAGGCCGCGTTGTTCGCAGGCGGTGGCGAAGTCGCTGTTCTCCGACAAGAAGCCGTAGCCCGGGTGCACGGCGTCGGCGCCCGTCTCCCTGGCGATGGAGAGCACCTTGCCGGCATCGAGGTAGCTCTCCCGTGCGGGGGCTGGCCCCAGGTGCCAGGCCTCGTCCGCTTCCCGCACGTGCATGGCGTTGGCGTCCGCGTCCGAATAGAGGGCGATGGTGTGAATGCCAAGGCGCCTGGCGGTCTTGATGATGCGCACGGCGATTTCGCCTCGGTTGGCGATAAGCAGGCGCTTGATGGGATGGTATTGGGTCATGCTTCGTCCTTGAAACGGGGGCGCCAGGTGGGGGGGCGCTTGTCGAAGAAGGCCTGGATCCCCTCCTGGGCCTCGAGTCCAACCCGCACCCGGGCGATGGTCTCGACGGTTTTCTCTTCGTGTTGACGGCCGGGGTGATCCTCGATGGCGGCCAGCAGCCGCTTGGTCTCCTTCATCGCCTCTGGACCGTTGCGACACAGGCGCAGGGCCAGCAGGCGCCCTTCGGCCAGCAACTGGGCCGGTTTGCTGAGTCGGTGCGCCACATTGAGCCGGCAGGCGGTGATGGCATCGAAGGGTTCGGCGCTCAGCATGTAGCGGCGGGCCTGGCGCATGCCCATGGCGCGCACCACATAGGGGCTGATCACCGCGGGGACCAGGCCAAGGCTCACCTCCGAGAGGCAGAAGCGGGCATCCTCGCTGGCCAGCACGATGTCGCAGGCGCAGATAAGTCCCAAGGCCCCGCCGTAGGCGGCGCCCTGAACCAGGGCCAGGGTGGGGAAGGGGAGCTCATCCAGAGCCTGCATCAGGTGTGCCAGCACCCTGGCGTCTTCCCGGTTCCGGTCGAAGGCGCCGGGGGAGGCATCCCCTCCGGCCATCTTGCGCATCCAGTTGAGATCGGCGCCGGCACAGAAGTGGGGGCCCTCGGCCCGCAGCAGCAGCACATGGGGGCGTTCGGCCAGGGGCTGGCCGTGGCAGTGGGCCAGATCCCCCAGGCACTCGAGCAGCCCCTGCATCAGGTCGGCGTCGAGGGCGTTGTGGCGTTCGGGGCGCGCGAGCACCAGCTCGATCAGGGGGCCATGGCGCTCCAGCCGAAAACCTGCCAGGGGGTCATTGCAGATAGGGTCAGACATGTCGAACTCCTTACATCCGGAAGATGCCGTACTGCTCGGGGCTGGTTGTTGAGTCTGACAGGGCCCCCTGGCAGGTGGCCAGCGCCAGGGCCAGCACGGTGCGGCTCTGGGCCGGATCGATGACGCCGTCGTCCCACAGCCTGGCGCTGGCGTAATAGGGGTGACCCTGCTGCTCATACTGCGCTATCACGGGGGCGCGGATGGCGCCTGCCTCCTGCTCGCTCAAGGCCTTGCCCTCGGCGGCCAGCCTGTCACGGCGCACCTGCACCAGCACGCCGGCCGCCTGCTCGCCCCCCATCACCGAGATGCGGCTGTTGGGCCAGCTGAAGAGAAAATCGGGTTCATAGGCGCGCCCGCACATGCCGTAGTTGCCGGCGCCGAAGCTGCCGCCGACGATCAGGGTGATCTTGGGTACCCGGCTGCAGGCCACGGCGGTGACCAGCTTGGCGCCGTGCTTGGCGATGCCCTCTTGTTCCGCCTGGCTGCCCACCATAAAGCCGGTGATGTTCTGCAGGAACAGCAGGGGAATCGCGCGTTTATTGCAGAGCTGGATGAAGTGGGCGCCCTTCTGGGCGCTGTCGCTGTGCAGCACCCCGTTGTTGGCGAGGATCCCCACTTGCATGCCTTGGATCCGGGCAAAGCCGGTGACGAGGGTGGTGCCGAACAGCGCCTTGAATTCGTCGAGTTCAGAGCCATCCACCAGACGGGCGATCAGCTCCCGGGCGTCATAGGGGCGCTTGAGACTGGTGCCCACCAGGCCATAGAGCTCCTCGATGGGGTAGAGCGGTTCGTCATGGGCGGCGCTGGATTGGGCGGGTGACTCTCCCGGATTGTTGGCCCCCAGGTTGCTCACCAGGGTGCGGGCAATCGCCAGGGCATGGGCATCGTCTTGCGCCAGGTGATCCGCCACCCCGGAGTGGGCGCAGTGCACCAGGGCGCCGCCCAGGGCCTCGGCGCTGATCTCCTCGCCGGTGGCGGCCTTCACCAGCGGCGGGCCCGCCAGGAAGATGGTGGCCTGGTCCTTGACCATGATGGACTCGTCCGCCATGGCGGGCACATAGGCGCCACCGGCGGTACAGAGTCCCATCACCACCGCGAGCTGGGGGATGCCCTTGGCCGACATGCGCGCCTGGTTGTAGAAGATGCGGCCGAAGTGGTCCCGATCGGGGAACACCTCGTCCTGCATGGGCAGGAAGGCGCCACCGGAATCCACCAGATAGAGGCAGGGGAGGCGCAGCCGCTCGGCGATGGCCTGGGCGCGCAGATGCTTCTTCACTGTGAGGGGGTAGTAGGTGCCGCCCTTCACGGTGGCGTCGTTCACCACCAGCATGCAGAGCCGGCCAGAGACCCGGCCTATGCCGGTGAGGATGCCAGCGGCGGGCACCGGCTCGTCATAGACCTGCCAGGCGGCCAGGGCCGAGAGCTCGAGGAAGGGGGAGCCCGGGTCCAGCAACCGGTCGATGCGCTCCCTGGGGAGCAGCTTGCCCCGGGCCTGGTGGCGGGCGTTGTTGGCGGCGCCGCCCCCCTGGGCTATCTCCTCCAGCCGGGCATGGAGATCCTCGATCAGCCCCTGCATGGCGGATCTGTTGGCGAGGTAGTCGGGGCTGGCCGTGTCGAGACGGGAGTGGATGCGGCTCATCTGCCTTCTCCCCTGGGAGCGTCGTTGCCGATGGTGGTGGACGGGGCGACATGCTTCATGCGTGTTCCCCCATCAGTTCGCGGCCGATGAGCCAGCGGCGGATCTCCGAGGTGCCGGCGCCGATCTCGTACAGCTTGGCGTCCCGCAGCAGCCGGCCTGTGGGATAGTCGTTGATATAGCCGTTGCCCCCCAGCAACTGGATGGCGTCCAGGGCCATCTGAGTGGCGTTTTCGGCGGCAAACAGGATGGCGGCGGCGCAATCCTTGCGGCTGGTATGCCCCTTGTCGCAGGCCGAGGCCACCGAATAGACCAGGGCCCGGCTGCTGGCGAGACGGGTATACATGTCGGCGAGCTTGCCCTGCACCAGCTGGAACTCGCCGATAGCCTGACCGAACTGCTTGCGCTCGCGCACATAGGGCAGCACCACGTCCATGCAGGCCTGCATGATGCCGAGCGGCCCGGCCGCCAGCACCACCCGCTCGTAGTCGAGGCCGCTCATCAGCACCCGGACGCCGCCGTGCAGGGGGCCGAGGAGATTCTCCTTGGGCACCTTGCACGCCTCGAACACCAGCTCGCAGGTGCTGGAGCCGCGCATGCCGAGCTTGTCGAGCTTCTGGGCCGTGGTAAAGCCCGGCGTCCCTTTCTCCACGATGAAGGCGGAAATGCCCCTGGGACCGGCGGCGGGATCCGTCTTGGCATAGATGACGAAGGTGTCCGCATCGGGCCCGTTGGTGATCCACATCTTGTTGCCGCTCAGCAGGAAGTGATCGCCCCTCTCTTCTGCGCTCAGGCGCATGGCGACCACGTCGGAGCCGGCCCCCGGCTCGCTCATGGCCAGCGCCCCCACGTGTTTACCGCTGACCAGATCAGGTAGGTAGCGGGCCTTCTGATCAGGGGTGCCGTGACGGTGGATCTGGTTGATGCAGAGGTTGGAGTGGGCGCCGTAGGAGAGACCGACCGAGGCGCTGGCGCGGCTCACCTGCTCCATGACCAGCACATGGGCGAGGTAACCCAGGTCCACCCCGTCATAGGCCTCTGCCACCGTGATGCCGTGCAGCCCCAGCTCACCCATCTGCGGCCAGAGATCCCGGGGGAAGGCGTTGCTCCTGTCTATCTCCTCGGCGCGCGGCGCGATGATTTTCTGGCAGAAGGCCTCGACCTGTTCGGTCAGGGCCTGGAGGGTGTCGTCCATCAGGGCATGCATCCGTGCTCTCCTTTTCCTGGGGTTCCGTTCTGTGGGACCGAGTGCGGTGGGCTCACCCAGGCGGGTTGGCACCGTTGGCACTGGTCAGTCCATTCATGAATTAAGTTTACGTTAGCGTAAACGTAAATGAGTTGTTAGTCTAAGGTAAATTCGTTGCCTGCCGACTGCAAGGGGATCCCTTCGGGTGGGCAAACGCAAGGAGCGAACAGGATGAACAGCATGTGCATGGGGGAGGCGGGTCCGTCGCGAGCCGCTATTTCCTGTCAACCAGAGGAGGGGGCGGCATGAGCCAACACCATACCCAGTACGGGGATCTGCCGCTCCATATCGGCGGCGAGGCCTACCCGTCGGCGAGCGAGCAGTGGATCGAGGTGACCAACCCGGCGGATCAGAGCCTGCTGGCGCGGGTACCGAAAGCCACCCAAGGAGAGATCGCACTCGCGGTGCGCACCGCCCACGACGCCTACCTGCAGTGGCGGGAGGTGCCGGCCTCGGAGCGGGCCCGGGTGATGTTCAACTACCAGCATCTCTTGAAGGTGCATCACGACGAGCTGGCGACCCTGCTGGCCCGGGAGACGGGCAAGAATCTGGCGGACGCCAAGGGGGATGTGTGGCGCGGTATCGAGGTGGTGGAGCAGGCCTGTGCCATCGCGAGCCAGACCCTGGGGGAGACCATGGGCAACGTGGCACGCCGGGTGGACGGCCACTCCTGGGTGCAGCCGCTCGGGGTGTGCGTGGGCATCACGCCGTTCAATTTCCCGGCCATGATCCCGCTCTGGATGTTCCCGCTGGCGGTGGCCTGCGGCAATGGCTTCGTGCTCAAGCCCTCGGAGCAGGACCCGCTCACCCCCATGCGCCTGGCACAGCTGTTCGCCGAGGCAGGGGCGCCAGCGGGCATTCTGTCGGTGGTGCACGGCGGCGCCGAGCAGGTGGATGCGCTGCTGGCCCATCCCGACGTCAAGGCGGTGAGCTTCGTGGGGTCGGCCCGGGTGGGCGCCCACGTCTATCGCACCGCCACGTCGCAGCTCAAGCGGGCCCAGTGCTTCGTCGGCGCCAAGAACCACATGGTGATCATGCCGGATGCCAACAAGGGGCAGGTGCTCGGCAACCTGGTGGGGGCCGGGGTGGGCGCCGCCGGCCAGCGCTGCATGGCCATCAGCGTGGCGGTGTTCGTGGGGAGCGCCAGGGAGTGGATCCCCGAGCTCGCCGCCGAGTTTGCCAGGGTGAAACCCGGCGTCTGGCACGATCCAGAGGCGGCCTACGGTCCCCTTATCAGCCCCGAGGCCAAAGTCAGGGTGGAAGGTCTTATCGAGGCGGGGATCGCCGAGGGGGCCGAGTGCCTGCTGGACGGCCGCTTCTGCGACGTGCCCGGCTACCCTGTGGGCAACTGGGTGGGGCCCACCCTGTTTCGCGGCGTGACGCCCGAGATGCGCATCTATAAAGAGGAGATCTTCGGGCCCGTGCTGGTCTGCCTCGAGGTGGAGAGCCTGGACGAGGCGCTTGCCCTCATCAACGCCAACCCCTACGGCAACGGCACCTCCCTCTTCACCGGCTGCGGCGCCGCGGCCCGCAAGTTTCGCCACGAGGTGGCGGTGGGCCAGGTGGGGATCAACGTGCCGATCCCGGTGCCGCTGCCGTTCTTCTCCTTCACCGGCTGGCGCGGCTCCTTCTACGGGGATCTGCACGCCTATGGCAAGCAGGCGGTGCGTTTCTACACCGAGACCAAGACGGTGACGGAGCGCTGGTTCGACGAGGACATACCGGGCGGGCCCAATATGACCATCCATTTGCGTTGAGGGATGGGCCTAAGGCACTCCCGCCGGGACAGCCACGACCGGCCACCTGCCTTGAGTGGCCCGAACGATTGAGATAACGAGGAAGCGAACAAGATGGATTTTACCCTGACCGAATCCCAACGAGCCTGTGTCGAGTCGGCCGGCGCCTTCGCCGATCTGGCGCTCAAACCCCACGCCGCGCGCTGGGACAGGGAGCACGAGTTCCCCATCCCCACCATCAAGCAGGCGGCGGCGCTGGGGCTGTGCGGCCTCTACACCCCGGAACAATACGACGGCCTGGGCCTGAGCCGCCTCGATGCCAGCCTGATCTTCGAACGCCTCGCCATGGGCTGCACCTCCACCACGGCCTATCTCACCATCCACAACATGGTGAGCTGGATGCTGGGCAGCTGGCTGCCTCCTGAGGTGGCCGAGGAGTGGGTGCCGAGGCTCGCCAGCGGCGAGCTGCTCGGCTCCTACTGCCTCACCGAGCCGGGGGCCGGGTCGGATGCGGCGGCCCTCAAGACTCGCGCCGTGCGGGACGGCGATGACTACCTCATCGACGGCAGCAAGGTGTTTATCTCCGGGGCCGGCAGCACCCAGGTGCTGGTGGTGATGGCCCGCACCGGCGGCGAGGGAGCCAAGGGGATTTCTGCCTTTATGGTGCCCGCCGATACGCCCGGGGTGAGCTATGGCAAGGCGGAGGAGAAGATGGGCTGGAACAGCCAGCCGACCCGGGAGGTGAATTTCAGCGCCGTGCGCATCCCCGCCCGCTACCGGCTGGGGGAGGAGGGGGAAGGCTTCAGGTTCGCCATGCAGGCGCTCGATGGCGGGCGCATCAATATCGCGAGCTGTTCCCTCGGCACCGCCCAGCAGGCGCTGGACGACGCCCTGGCCCATGTGCGCCAGCGCCAGCAATTTGGGCGTCCGATCAGCGAATTCCAGAGCGTGCAGTTCCGCCTCGCCGACATGGCCACCGAGCTCGCCGCCGCCCGCCTGCTGGTGCGCCAGGCCGCCGCCAAGCTCGACGGAGGCAGCCCGGACAAGAGCGCCTGGTGCGCCATGGCCAAGCGCTTTGCCACCGACGTGGGCCACCGCATCTGCGACGACGCCCTGCAACTCTTTGGCGGCTATGGTTATATCCGCGAGTACCCCCTGGAGCGCTACCTGCGCGACACCCGGGTGCACCGCATCCTGGAGGGGACGAACGAGGTGATGCGGCTCATCATCGCCCGCCGTCTGCTGGCCGACCCCGGCCTGTCGCTGGAGTGATGGGGCTCTTTGGGGCCCCCCTGGCCAGTAGCGGCGAGGCCCGTTGTCAGCCCCATTCGCCGTCTGGCTGTGTGAGCCAGCCGAGAGTCGGCGCCATTCAACCCTGCCATCATGGGCAGGTTTCCATGACAAGGACGATGCAATGACAAGGATCAGGCTCGAATACCACGGTCACGTGGCCTACATCACCCTCGATCACCCGCCCGCCAACACCTGGACCCTCGCCAGCCTGCAGGCCTTCCTGCAGATGATGGTGGAGCTCGACAGCCGCCCCGACGTGGTGGCCCTGGTGATCCGCGGCGCCGGGGAGAAGTTCTTCTGCGCCGGCGCCGATCTCAAGATGTTCGCCGACGGCAACCTGGAGCACGCCCGCGAGGTGGCCGAGGCGTTCGGCCGCGCCTTCGAGGCCCTGGCCCGTTTCCATGGGGTCAGCATCGCCGCCATCAACGGCTACGCCATGGGGGGCGGGCTGGAGGTGGCGCTGGCCTGCGACATCCGCATCGCCGAGCAGCAGGCCAAGCTGGGCTTGCCGGAGGCCTCGGTGGGGCTCTTGCCCTGCGCCGGCGGCACCCAGCGACTCACCGAGCTGGTGGGGCCGGGCTGGGCCAAGCGGATGATCCTGTGCGGCGAGAAGGTGAGCGCCACCCTGGCCTACGAGATGGGGCTGGTGGAGGAGGTCGTGACCCAGGGACACGCCTGGACGGCGGCGCAGCAGATGGCGCAATTGGTTGAGCGCCAGAGCCCGAGCGCCCTGCGCGCCTGCAAGACGCTTATCAACCAGGGCCGCAGCACCCATAGAGACGCGGCCCTGCCGCGCGAGCGCAGCCTCTTCCTCGAGTTGTTTGCGGATCCCAACCAGCGCGAGGGGGTGGCGGCCTTCCTCGAGAAGCGCGCCCCGCGCTGGCGATATGACAAGCCCGATGGAGCGACGAATGAATAGACCCGTACGCGTAGAAACCTGTCCCACCGCCGATGGCCACAAGCTGGGCGTGCTGACCCTGGACAGCCCCGCCTCCCTCAATGCCCTGAGCCTGCCGATGATCCAGATCCTGCAGGAGGCGCTCACCGCCTGGGAGCAGGACTCGTCCATCGTCTGCGTGCTGTTGCAGGGGACGGGGGAGAAGGCGTTCTGCGCCGGTGGCGACATCCGCTCCTTTTATTACCGCAAGCAGGAGGCGAGCGAGTCGGAACTGTTTGGCTATGCCCGCGACTTCTTCGAGCAGGAATACCGGCTCGATCACCATATCCACCGCTACACCAAGCCGCTCATCTGCGTGGCGGACGGCATCTGCATGGGGGGAGGCATCGGCCTCTTTGCCGGCGCCGCGTTCCGGATCGTAACCGAGCGGAGCCTGTTCGCCATGCCGGAGGTGACCATAGGCCTCTACCCGGACGTGGGGGCCAGCTGGTTCCTGAGCCGGATGCCGGGTCGGCTCGGGCTCTGGCTCGGCCTCACCGGCGCCCGCTTCAACGGGGCGGATGCCATCGGCCTCGGGCTTGCGGATCACGCCATGGCGAGCCCTGAGCGCGCCGAGCTGCTGCCCCGCCTGGCCGCCCTCGACTGGTCTTCCTGTGCGGATGAATGCCAGGATCCCCGCGAGCAGTTGGATCGACTGTTCAGGGGGCTGCACAGGGAGGTGACGGCGCGGCTGCCTGCGCCGGTGATCCTGCCCCATCAGGTTCGCATCGATGGCCTGCTGGCGGGCCGCAGCCTGGAAGGGGTGTTGGCCCGGTTGTTTAAGGCCAGCTTCGAGGATGCAGAGGCCGGCCTGGCCCAGGCAAGGGAGATCTGCCAGAGCGGCAGCCCCATCAGCCGCGCCATCCTCTGGCGCCAGTACTGGCAGGCGCGCCGCCAGTCCCTGGCCGAGGTGTTTGCCGACGAACTGGCGCTCTCGGTCAACTGCGTGCTCAGGGGGGATTTCGTGGAAGGGGTGCGGGCCCTGCTCATCGACAAGGACAAGTCCCCCCGTTGGCAGACGCTGCAGCCCGGCACCGGGTGGCTCGACGAATTCTATCGCTGGCCACAAGGGGACAACCCTCTGCGCCCCGGCTGCTGATGCGGGATCACACACAAGGAGCACACCATGACAAGGATGGGATTTATCGGGCTCGGCAACATGGGGGGGCCCATGGCCGCCAACCTGGCCCGGGCGGGACACGCCGTGCAGGTCTTCGATCTGGTGCCGGAGAGCCTCGCCAGGGCGATCGAGGCCGGCTGCATCGCCGCCGGGGATGCCCGCGAGGCGGTGAGCGGCTGCGAGGTGGTGATCAGCATGCTGCCGGCCGGCGAGCACGTGCGCGGGCTCTGGCTCGGCGAGAGTGCCGGTGAGCGGGGGGGTCAGGACCTGCTGGCGGCCCTGCCTGCGGGGGCCCTGGTGATCGACTGCTCCACCATAGACGTGGCCTCGGCCCGCCGGGTGGGGGAAGTGGCGACCTCGCGCGGCATCCGCTTTATCGATGCCCCCGTCTCGGGGGGCGTGGCGGGCGCCACGGCGGGCACTTTGACCTTTATCGTCGGCGGTGAACAGGCCGATTTTGAGGCGGCCAGATCCGTGCTCGCCTGCATGGGGCAGAACCTGTTCCACGCCGGGGCGCTCGGGGCGGGCCAGATCGCCAAGATGTGCAACAACATGCTGCTCGCCATCCACATGGCGGGCACCGCGGAGGCGCTGGCGCTCGGGGTCAAAGAGGGGCTGGATCCCGCCGTGCTCTCCACCATCATGGGCAAGAGCTCGGGCAACAACTGGAGCCTGGAACGCTACAACCCCTGGCCCGGGGTGATGGAAAACACCCCGGCGTCCCGTGGGTATGCAGGGGGCTTTATGACCCGGCTGATGGTGAAAGATCTGGGGCTCGCCATGGCGCTCGCCGAGCATGCCCACAGCGCCGTGCCCATGGGGGCCCTGGCCCGAAACCTCTTCAACCTGCACGCGAGTCAGGGGCAGGAGAACAAGGATTTCTCCAGCATCCTCGAGCTCTATCGGGACAAGACAGAGCCGGGTTAAGGGCCGCTATCTACCTTTTTACCCGATAGTCTTTGACTCGACAGTCACCGGCCATCTCACCAGGAGCATTTATGGATATCAAACAGAAAGTCATCGCCATCACCGGGGCCGGAAGGGGCCTGGGTCGCGCCATCGCCCTGAGCCTGGCAGAGCAGGGGGCCGTGCTTGCGCTCATGGATGTCAACCGCGCCGACCTGGAGGTGACCGAGGCCGAGGTGCACAGCCGTGACGGCCGCTGCGCCCTCTTCGTCTGCAATGTGGCGAGCGAGCCGGAGGTGGAGGCGGCCTTCGCCGCCATCGACGAGCAGTTCGGTGCCCTGCACGGCCTCGTGAACTGCGCCGGCATCCTGCGCGACGGCATGCTCATCAAGGTGAAGGAGGGGGAGCTGGTGGAGAAGATGAGCCTGGCCCAGTGGCAGGCGGTCATCGACGTCAACCTCACCGGCACCTTCCTGTGTGGCCGGGAGGGGGCGGCGCTGATGGCGCGAGGGGGGCAGGGCGTCATCATCAACATCTCCTCCATCGCTCGCGCCGGCAACATCGGCCAGAGCAACTATGCCGCCAGCAAGGCGGGGGTGGCCTCGCTGGTGGTGACCTGGGGGCGGGAGCTGGCCCGCCACGGCATCCGGGTGATGGGCATAGCCCCCGGGGTCTTTGCCACCGACATGACGGCGGCCATGAAACCCGAAGCCATGGCCCGGATGCAGCAGGCCATCCCGGTGGGGCACCTGGGGGAAGCGGCCCAGCTGGCCCAGACGGTGCAGTTCATCCTCGCCAACGACTATCTGTCGGGGCGGATGATCGAGATAGATGGCGGGCTGAGGCTCTAGCCCCACTTCCCCTTGACTCCACGCCCCGACTCCCGGGGCGTTTTCATGGGCGCGCCGGCGCGCCCGGCAGGCGATCCCGGGGGATGCATAGCCATGCAGGTCTGGTCCCGAAAACACCGGGTGACATCATGAAAAAACGTGAAAGATCAACGGGTCTCTCTTAATTTGAACCAGCTCACAGGCCCCCCGGGTCAGTGCTGTAAAATTGCGCGCGGTCAAGGTGGCTCATGATTGACGGCAGGAGGGATTGCGGTCGGAATAGTCATGCAATATAGTTGCCGCCTTTTTCACGGGGTATGGATTTTTCGCCCCTCCCATGTCGCGCGCTGTATGAATACGGATGCTCAGCCGCCGCCTAAGAAAACAGGTTTGAGATGGACAAGAAACTAGGGCTGGGCGCCCTCATTTCGCTGGTGATCGGCTCCATGGTCGGCGCCGGGGTCTTCAGTCTGCCACAAAACATCGCGGCGCACGCCAGCGCCGGGGCCGTCGCCCTGGGATGGGCGATCACGGGGATCGGCATGATCTGCCTCGCCCTGGTGTACCAGAACCTCTCCATGCGTCGTCCGGATCTCGATGGCGGCATCTTCAGCTACGCCAAGGCGGGGTTCGGCGATTTCGTCGGTTTCAACGCGGCCTGGGGCTACTGGCTCTGCCAGCTGCTGGCCAACGTCTCCTATGCCATCGTGGTGTTCAGTGCCCTGAGCTACTTCTTCGACACGCCGGACAAGGTCATCTTCGGTGACGGCAACACCCCGGTCGCCATCACGCTCGCCTCCCTGCTCATCTGGTCGGTGCATGCCCTGGTGCTGCGCGGCATCCAGGTGGCGGCCCTGGTGAACATAGTCACCACCATCGCCAAGATGGTGCCCCTCATCGTCTTCTGCGTCGCCATCCTGCTCGCCTTCAACATGGAGACCTTCACCCTGGATCTCTGGGGGCAGGGGAGTCCCGAGCTCGGCTCCGTGATGGATCAGGTGAAGTCCACCATGAAGGTGACGCTCTGGGTCTTCATCGGCATCGAGGGGGCCGTGGTGGTCTCCGCCCGGGCCCGCCATCGCAAGGACGTGGGCCGTGCCACCGTGCTGGCCCTGCTTGGCGCCCTGGCGCTCTACGTCATGGTGACCCTGTTCTCCCTCGGGGTCATGAACCAGCCGCAGCTGGCGGCGCTCAAGAACCCCTCCACCGCCATGATCCTGGAGGCCGTGGTCGGCCCCTGGGGCGCCTGGCTCATCAACATCGGCCTGGTGATCTCGGTGATGGGGGCCCTGCTGAGCTGGACAGTGCTGGCGGCGGAAGTGCCCTACATCGCCGGCAAGACCGGTGTCTTCCCGGCCTGGTTCGCCAGGGAGAACAAGAACGGCTCGCCCCAGGTGTCGCTCTGGTGCTCCACCTGCCTGGTGCAGATCTTCCTCATCATCATCTACTTCCAGAGCAGCACCTATCTGGCGCTGGTGAACATCGCCACCTCGGCGGCCCTGGTGCCCTACGTCTTCTCCGGTGCCTACGGCCTCAAGCTGGCGCTCTCGGGGCAGACCTACGAGCACCAGCCTCACCAGCGCAAGCGTGACCTGCTGCTGGCCCTGGTAGCCACCGTCTACGGTTGCTGGCTGGTCTATGCCGCCGGGGTGGAGTACCTCTTGTTGGTGGCGCTGCTCTACAGCCCGGGCATCTTCATCTACTGGAAGGCGCGCCAGCACCATGGCCTGCGCAGCCTCAACCGGCTGGAGCAGGGGATGACGGCGGCCCTGCTCGGTTGCGCCGTGCTGGCCTTCTACAAGGTGATGGACGGTACCATTCCCCTGCATTAATCGGCACAATAAAGAGATGGCCTGGCGCCATCTCTTTTTTTATGCGAATTAATGGTCAACTTGACCGCCATTCACTCGGTGAAGGAATTTTTATGCTGTTTGTGGGGTATCTGGTATTGGGGGCCTTTGCGGGCATGCTGGCTGGGCTGTTCGGCATCGGTGGCGGGCTCATCATCGTCCCCGTGCTGGTCCTGAGTTTTCACGCACAGGGGGTCTCCCCCGAGATCATCACCCACCTCGCGCTTGGCACCTCCCTGCCCACCATGATCTTCACCGGCATTAGCTCCCTGCGGGCGCACCAGGAGGCCGGTGCGGTGGACTGGGTGATGATCCGCAGACTCGGCGCCGGGATGCTGATCGGTGCCTGGCTCGGTGGCATGACCGCCAACCTGCTGAGCGCCAGCACCCTCAACATCATCATCGGCTGCTTCGCCTGGACCATGGCGCTGCAGATGGGGCTCAACCTCAGGCCCAAGGCGGAGCGCCATCTGCCCGGCCCCGTCGGGACCGGCATCGCGGGTACCGTCATCGGCTGGCTCTCCGCCCTGTTCGGCATCGGTGGCGGCTCCATGACGGTGCCCTACCTCAGCTGGAACTCGGTGCCCATGCGCAACGCCGTGGCGGCCTCTGCCGCCTGCAGCATCCCCATCGCCGTGGCGGGCAGCCTCAGCTACCTCTATGCGGGCTGGGGCCGCACCGATCTGCCCGAGTGGAGCGTCGGATTCGTCTACCTGCCGGCGCTGCTCGGCATAGTGCTCACCAGCACCCAGTTTGCCAGGCTCGGCGCCAAACTGGCCCATCGCCTCTCCCCCAGGCGGCTCAAGCAGGCGTTCGCCCTGCTGATGCTGGTGGTGGGGGCGAAATTTATGCTATTTAGCTGATTTATTGGAAAATTGCCGAAAAAGCAGGCGAACGGTCAGGCCCAGGGCAGAAAGCCATTGCATTGGCAGGCCAGTTTGCCTATTCTCCTCGCCGGTGGTCCTATTGGTCCTCTCGCATTGATAACCCGTCGACCTGGTCAGGACCGGAAGGTAGCAGCCAAGGCGGGGGACTCGAGTGCCGGGATGTGGCTGGTAGGGCCACCACTTGTTTCTGCTATTCAATAAGTTACAGCTAATACCCCCTTCAGACCTCTTGGTAATCCACTTTGTGTGGATGAATCAGGAGTCTTCTAAGTGAATCTCTGGCTCAGTCCTCAAGGTATGTGGTACTACCGCAAGGTGACACTGCTCCCTGTGGTCGTCATCAAGAGTGGTCGTCGTAACGGGATCAAACATCCAAGCTGGCAGCCCGTGCAGGTCGTCAATATCCTCTCTTAGGCCTTGCCTGTTTTCTCACTTCGCAGGAGGCCGACATGGACGGTTCCAGCATCCGGTATCGGCCGCCATCTGTGTACCACATGGTGGAAGTAAAAGATTGAAAATAGCCCTTGGCATCGGGCTATTTCACTGATCCCGGCATTCCTCATTTCTGATATATCCAAGGGATATCTTGTGCTTTGTGCTCCTTGCGCCGACCCCGTAATCTCGGGGTCGTCATCACTCATTAGCAAGGAAATAGCCATGTTGAAATCGATATTCAAAGTGACGCCTCTGGTTGCCGCCATTATGTCTGGGTATGCCAGTGCCGGGGAAACCATCCGGCTGGGGATCATGAGCGGCGAAGATGAAGATGTGTGGAAAGTTGCGTCGGCACAGGCCAAGAAACAGGGGCTGGATATCGAACTTGTCAAGTTCAATGACTATATCCTACCCAACGAGGCGCTGGAGAATGGTGAAATAGATGCCAACGCATTCCAGTACAAACCCTATCTGGATAATCAGGTAAAGAGCCGCGGCTATCATATCGTGCCGGTCGGCAATACGGCCGTGTGGCCCATCGGCCTGTATTCCAAGAAATTCAAGGCAGTCGGTGACTTGCCGGAGGAGGCCATCATAGGGGTGCCCAATGATCCCAGCAACGAAGGGCGTGCTCTGCGGGTGCTGGCGTCGGCCGGGGTCATCAAGCTGCGCCCTGGCTCGGGCATACTGGCGACCACCACCGACATCATCGACAACCCCAAGAAATTGCAAATCCGGGAGCTGGATACCGGCATCATAGGGCGCTCGCTGGAGGATCTGGATGCGGCCGTGGTCAATACGGACTGGGCATTGAAATCCGGGCTGAGCCAGCAGCAACGTATTTATTCCGAGACGGCAAAAGAGAATCCTTACAATAATTTCATCGCGGTCAAAAGTGGCAATGAAAGTGCCCCCTGGGTGAAAACCCTGGTTGCCTCCTACCAGAATGAGGAGGTCAAGGCTGCATTGGATAAATATTATAAAGGGACGGCAATCCCCGCGTGGTAATGAAATGACAGTGATTCATCCATCATATCCACCTGCCGTTGATGCCGTTTTTTAATACGGGTTGCCCTCATGGAAGGGGCGCCCGTATACGGCATTCTCTGGCTGCACAATAAGGCCTGACAAGGCATGTCACCAGCAGGGCCCATGGTTGACAGGGTCCTTGCCGATTTTTTCGTGTGAACAGGATGTCCCATGAAGTTTCGATATTTGCCCCGGCACAAAGAGGCCAACGGCTGGGCCGCCATCTTGCCCGAGCGAGTCCCCATACCCCATCTGCAGGAGGTGGTCCAGGGGGACTGGGTGGTGGTAGGGGCGGGCTATGCCGGGCTGGCCTTTGCCCATGCACTGGCCGAGCATCAGCCACAGGCCCGCATCGTGCTGCTGGAGGCGGGTGTGGTGGGGGACAACGCAGCCGGACGCAACTCGGGGTTTGCCATCGACTTGCCCCACAATATCGGCAGTGGCACCGCCGAGCTGGCCAAGGCCAGCCACTACCGGCAGTTGTTGAAAGGGGGACTGGCCCAGCTGGCGCACTGGGTCGGTCGGTATCGCATCGATTGCGACTGGCAGCAGAGCGGCAAGTATCACTGCGCCGTCAAGGCCGGATCCGCCGGGCTGCTGAAGCAATACGCCCACGAGCTGGATCTGCTGGACGAAGGCTATGAGTACCTGGAGGGGGCGGCGCTCTCGGCCCGCCTCGGCACCGGCTTCTACCACTCGGCCATCTATACCCCCAATACCGTGCTGCTCAATCCGGCCGCTCTGGTGCGGGGGCTGGCCGACAAGCTGCCGGACAATGTGACCCTGTATGAGCGCAGCCCTGCCCTGCGGGTGGGCAGCGAAGGCGGCGTTCGCATCACCACGCCCCATGGCGAGGTGGTGGCGAGCAAGGCCATGTTTGCCATCAATGGCGGTGCGGGTCAGCTGACCCCCTTTGCCGGCAAGCTCGCCTCCCTGGTGACCCATGCCACCCTGACCGAGCCGCTGACGCCCCGGCAGCGGGCCAGGCTGGGGGACATTGCCCCCTGGGGGCTGACCCCGGTCAACGCCATCGTCGGCGCCACCTTTCGCTACACCCGGGATCACCGCATTCTGATCCGCCAGCAAGTGGCTCATGCGCCGACACTGCAAAGTCGTGCCGGGACCAACGAGGCCATGGTGCGGCGTCACCGCCGGTTGTTGCTCTCCCGCTTTCCCGAACTTGGGGAGGTGGCCTTCGCCCACAGCTGGTCCGGGCTCATCAGCGTGAGCCGCAACGGGGCGCCGCTGTGGGGCCAGTTCGGCCCGGATCTCTACGCCGCGCTGGGATGCAACGGCGCTGGCATCAGCAAGCAGACCATGGCGGGCAAGGCGCTGGCCGATCTGGTGTGCGGAGTGGAGAGCCCCTGGGGCGAGCAGATGCGCGCTCTGGGCATGGCAAACTATCTCCCGCCACGTCCCTGGCTGGATCTGGGGGTGCAGGGTTATCTCTGGAAAGAGCGGCTACTGGGGGCGGGCGAATACTAGCGCCTGGCCACCATAAAGGCGTGTTATCGCGGGGCTTGTGCCTGGGTTGACCGGGCCCAGGCCCCGCGATGTTTTCACTCAAGGGGGGTGACGGGGATCTGCCGCTTGAAGGGGCCTGGCTTGTTGGCCTTGCGGTGTTCTGAGACCAGGATAAGCAGGCGCTGCAGGGCGATGAAGCTGAATAGCAGCAGGCCGATGATGATCTTGGTCCACCAGGAGCTGAGGGTGCCGTCGAAGTTGATGTAGGTCTGGATCAACCCCTGGATCAGCACCCCGAACAGGGAGCCGAAGACGGTGCCCACCCCGCCGCTCAGCAGGGTGCCGCCGATCACCACGGCGGCGATGGCATCGAGCTCCACCCCGACGGCGGCGAGCGGATAGCCCGCCGAGGTATAGAGCGCGAATACGATGCCCGCCAGGGTCGCCAACGTGGTGGAGAGCAGGTAGATGCGGATGGTGGTGTGGCGCACCGAGATCCCCATCAGGGCCGCCGAGGTGGCGTTGCCGCCGATGGCGTAGACGTTGTTGCCAAAGCGGGTGCGGTTGGCGAGCAGGATGCCAAGCACCACCACCGCCAGCATGATGAGGGCCAGCAGGCTCAGGCGACCGCCCCCCGGCACCTTCCACGACAGGCTCGACAGGTAGGTGAAGCTGGGGTGATCGATGGGCAGGGACTGCTCGGAGATGAGGAAGCTGGCCCCCCGCAGGAAGAACATGCCCGCCAGGGTGATGATGAAGGCGGGGATCTTCAGGGTGTCGATGAGCCAGCCCATGAGGGCGCCGAAGCCCGCGCCGAGCACCAGCACCAGGGGGATGGTCAGCATGGGGCTGACCCCCAGATCCCCGATGAGTTTTGCCAGCAGCACGCCGGTGAAGGCGATGACGGCGCCCACCGAGAGATCGATGCCCCCCGAGAGGATGACGAAGGTCATGCCCACCGCCACTATGCCGAGGAAGGCGTTGTCCGTCAGGATGTTGCAGATGATGCGGGTGGACATGAAGGCAGGGAAGGAGGCCAGGCAGAGCAGATAACCCAGCACGAAGACCATGATGGTCACCATCAGGGGGAGGTTGCGTTTAAACATGGCGAGTCCCTCGCTGGAACAGGTGGTTGAGGGCCGGTGACTGCATGATCAGCACCGCCAGCACCACCAGGGCCTTGACGATCTGGTTCCACTGGGGCTGGTAGCCGGAGAGCAGGATCCCTGTGTTCACCCCCTGGATGATCAGTATGCCGATCAGGGAGAGGGCGAGGTTGAAGCGTCCCCCCATCAGGGAGGTGCCTCCTATCACCACCGCCAGGATGGCGTCCATCTCGAGCCAGAGCCCGGCGTTGTTGGCATCGGCACCGCGGATGTCGGCGGCGACTATCATGCCGGCGACGGCGGCCATGATGCCGCTCAGCAGGTAGGTGGCGATCACCACCATGGGGGTGTTGAGCCCGGCGTTCTTGGCGGCCTTGATGTTGATCCCCACCGCTTCGATGAAGAGGCCGAGGGCGGTGCGCTTGGTCAGCAGCCAGAGCAGCAGTGCCATTCCCAGGGTGATGATGACCGGCGTGGGCAGATAGAAGAGGGAACCGCTGCCGATCCAGGCGAGGGCGTCGTTGTTGAAGGTGATGATCTGCCCCTCGGTGATGAGCTGGGCGATGCCCCGGCCCGCCACCATGAGGATCAGGGTCGCGACTATGGGCTGGATCTTGAACACCGCCACCAGCAGGCCGTTCCACAGGCCGCACAGAAGGCCCACCCCGATGACGGCGGCGAAGATGACCGGCAGGCTGTGACCGCCGGTGGCCAGGCTGGCCATGGTGGCCCCGCTGATGGCCATGACGGCTCCCACCGACAGATCGATGCCGCCGGTGGCGATCACCAGCGTCATGCCGAGGGAGAGCAGGGCCACAGGGGCGCAGCGGTTGAGGATGTCGATGAGGCTGCCAAACAGCCGCCCATCCTGAATGTGGATGGCGAAGAAGTTGTCGGCGACCAGGGCATTGATGAGCAGCACGCCCACCAGGGCGGCGCACTGGGCCGAGCCCGTGGGCCACTCCCTGCGGGCGCGCGACCCCTTGGCGAGGGTAAGGATGGATGACGTCATATCAGGCCTCACATGCAATGGCGTTCATGATGGCAGGGACGCTGAGGGCGTCCGTCGCAAGCTCTGCCACCTGTTTTCTGTCGCGAAGGACGATCACCCGATCGGCATAGCCCACCAGCTCCTCGAGCTCCGAGGAGATGACCAGCAGGGCCAGCCCGTTGGCGCAGAGGGATTCGATGAGGCGGATGATCTCGGCGTGGGCCCCCACGTCTATGCCCCGGGTGGGCTCGTCCAGGATCAGGAACTGCGGCTTGGTCAGCAGCCAGCGGGCCAGCAGCACCTTCTGCTGGTTCCCTCCCGAGAGAAACTGGATGGGTTGCTCCGCTCCCGGGGTCTTGATGGCCAACTGCTCGATGAGGCGGGCGGTGATCTCGTCCTGCTCCTTGCGAGACAGGGGTCGCAACCAGCCCCGCTGGGCTTGCAGGGCCAGCACCATGTTTTCACGCACCGAGGCCGAGGCGATGATGCCGGCGCTCTTGCGATCCTCCGGGCAGAAGCCGAAGCCGTTGGCGGCAGCCTGGCGTGCAGAGCGGATGGTCACCGGCTTGTCCCGTACCCGGCACTCGCCGCTGTCGCTCGGTACTATGCCGAACATCAGCTCGGCAGTTTCGGTGCGACCGGAGCCGAGCAGGCCGGCGAGGCCCACTATCTCCCCGGGCATGACGTCGAGACTGAAGGGGGCGATGACCCCGCGCTTGCCATAGCCCCTGAACGACACCATGGGCTGGTGGCTGCGCAACGTCTTGCCCGCCCGCTTGAGGGCGTTGTCGTCCAGCTCGCGCCCCAGCATCATCTTGACCAGCTCCAGTTGTGGCAGTTCGGCGGTGTCGCGGGTACCGACCAGCTCGCCGTTGCGAAGCACCGTGATGCGATCGCTGATGGCGTAGACCTGATCGAGGAAATGGGTGATGAAGATGAGGCTCACCCCGTTATCCCGCAGGCTCCCCATGAGGGCGAACAGCATCTGCACCTCGCTGGCATCCAGGCTTGCGGTCGGCTCATCCAGGATCAGGATCCTGGCCGAGAGTGACACCGCCCGGGCAATGGCCACGATCTGCTGCATGGCGACCGAGTAGTGATCGAGGGGCAGGGTGACATCCATCTCGAAGCCGTGGCTGGCCATGATGGCGCTGGCCTGCCGGGTCATGGCGGCCCGGTCGATGAAGCCGAAGCGGCGGGGTTCGTGACCGATGAAGAGGTTGTCCGCCACCGACATGTT
The DNA here is from genome assembly GCF_033348475.1 of Aeromonas sp. XH. Lineage (NCBI taxonomy): Bacteria > Pseudomonadati > Pseudomonadota > Gammaproteobacteria > Aeromonadales > Aeromonadaceae > Aeromonas > Aeromonas sp. XH. The sequence goes on from NZ_CP137630.1 coordinate 1,988,065, forward strand.
CGGCAGCAGGTTGACCTCCTGATAGACGGTACCTATCCCCAGGCGCTGGGCATGGGCGGTGTCCGTCGGGGAGATGGCGACGCCATCGAGTTCGATGCGGCCTCCATCGCGCTGATAGACGCCGGTGAGGGTCTTGACCAGGGTGGATTTGCCGGCCCCGTTCTCGCCGAGCAGCGCCATGATCTCCCCCCGTCGCAGGGAGAAGTCCACCTGATGCAGGGCCCGTACCCCGGGAAAGGATTTACAGATCCCGCGGGCATTCAATACGACATCGTGAGTGTTCTGTGACATGAAAATAGGCTCTCCGATATAACACGCCATATCGCAACGCAGCCGATATGACGTGTTATTTGACTGGCTGGCTCAGAGGGCGGGCATTAATAACCCATGTCTGTTTTCAGCTCGAGCTGCGCCTCGGCACTCTCTGGCTCGAACAGAATAGACTCCGTCTTGATATGTTTGGGGGGCAGGGAGCCATCCTTTTTATAGGCCAGCAGGGCATCGAAGGCCGGTCCCGCCATATTCGGCGTGAGCTCCACCGAGGCATTGGCTTCACCGGCCATCATCGCCTTGAAAATATCCGGCACGCCGTCGATGGAGATGATCTTGATATCCGTGCCCGGTTTCAGCCCGGCCTCTTTAATGGCCTGGATGGCGCCGATGGCCATGTCATCGTTGTGGGCGTAGACGGCGCAGATGTTCTTGCCGTTATTCTCCGCCTTGATGAAACTCTCCATCACCTCCTTGCCCTTGCTGCGGGTGAAGTCGCCGGACTGGGTGCGGATGATCTTGATGGTGGGCACGGCCGCGACGGTGTCGAGGAAGCCCTTCTTGCGATCCAGCGCCACGCTGGCCCCGACGGTACCCTGCAATTCCACCACGTTGCAGGCCTTGCCATCCTGCTGCTTGATGAGCCACTGGGCCGCGACTGCCCCTTCGTGGACGCTGTCTGCGGCGACCCCGGTCATGAAGAGGCCGTCATCTTTTACCGTGATATTGCGATCCAGCAGGAACACCGGGATCTCAGCCTCTTTCGCCTCCTGCAATACCGGCTCCCAGCCGGTCTGTACCACGGGGGCAATAAAGATGGCATCCACCCCCTGGGCAATAAAGGAGCGAATGGCCTTGATCTGGTTCTCCTGTTTCTGCTGGGCATCGGCAATTTTCAGGATGATGCCGCGTTTTTGGGCTTCGCTCTTGGCGACCGAGGTTTCCGCGGCCCGCCACCCGGATTCAGAACCTATTTGCGAGAAGCCCACGGTCATCTCTGCAGAATATGCAGTGGCCGAGAGAATAAGGGTGCTGATAATGCCCGCCAGTTTCACTTTTTTATACATATGACACTCCTTTGTGATGCATGGTGAAATAAACCGGAACGCGTCAGGTTTTTATTGTACGGGTCAAGGTTATAGGCTCTTTAATTAAACGGCGGGAGGTGGCTCACAGAAAATTTTCAGCAGCACGATGCTTCATACAAACAGCAGAAGAGTTCATATATCCGGCGGGGGCTGCGTTGATTTCTCTGCATATTTATTCCGGCAACCAGAGTGTCCAGAGTGGGCATCGCCTTCTCGCCCCGGAAGAAGGATGGTCAGGGGGGCGTCAGCCTGGCGCGCACCGTTATTTAAAAAAGAGAGGGACCTTGCCTCAGGGGCGCACCGCCGCCAGCAGGTAGTCCACGAAGGCCCGCACCCGGGCGGAGAGGTGGCGGTGCTGGGGATAGAGGGCGTAGAAGGGGCGGGATCGCCCCGCAAAGGGCGTCATGACCTCCACCAGCTTGCCCTGGCGGAGCGCCTCTGCCGCCACGAAATGGTAGATCTGGAACAGGCCGCCGCCCGCCACCGCCCAGCCCAGGCCCGCCAGCACGTCGTCCAGCACCCGCTGGCGGCTGTGCACATGGAGATCGACAGGGGATCCCTGCTCGTCCACAAACTGCCAGGGGAAGGGGCGACCCGTGCTCGGGGTGATGAACTGGATCAGATCGTGTTGCTGCAGGGCGTCCAGGGAGGTCGGCGCGGGGCGGCGGGCGACATAGTCGGGGGCGCAGAAGACCCCGAGGCTGGCATCCTCCAGCTTGCGGGCGATGATCCGCCCATCGCGCGGCTCCCCCAGCCGGATGGCGAGATCGTAGCCGTCCTCCACGAAGTCGATGTTCCTGTTGGAGACATTGAGTTCCAGTTCGACCTCGGGATAGGCCGCCATGAACCCCGGCAGCAGGGGCACCAGGCGGTGGTGGGCATAGACGGTGCCCACGCTGATGCGCAGCACCCCCTTGGGGTGGCGCTGGCGGCCGGTGATGGCCCGCTCGGCCTCGGCGATCTGCTCGAGCGCCTGCTGGCACTGATCCCGATAGAGCTCACCGTCGTGGGTGAGGCGCACGCTGCGGGTGGTGCGATGGAAGAGTTTGACGCCGAGCCTGGCCTCGAGACGCTGGATGGAGCGGCTCACCGAGGCGGGCGTCACCCCCAGCACCTGAGCCGTGGCGGTAAAGCTGCCAAGTTCGGCTGCCTTGCAAAAGAGCTCTATGGTGCCGAGCTGGACGGGGTCGAAGGCACGGGACATATGTTCATCCATGTAAATAAACAAGTTCATTGGCGTGAGTTTATTCGCCCGTGGGTAATCAGTAAATTGCTCATCGAGGGCGGCCCGGTGGCCGCCCGATCGATCACTGCCATCAGAAGGAAGATCACGATGAAGAACACCCTCAAGGCTGTGCTGGCCTCACTGCTGCTGGCGACCTCCGCCGCGGCCAGCGCCGCCCCGAAAGGCGAGATCCTGGTACTGCTCTCGAGCGAGACCGAGCTGCCGCTGCAAGGGGGCAAGAGCCTGACCACCGGCTTCTACCAGAATGAACTGGGGGTGCCTGCCGCCGCCCTGCTGGAGGCCGGTTATACCCTGACCCCGGTGACCCCGAGAGGGAACCGGCCCGAAGCCGACAAGAGCTCCATCGATCCCCAGTATTTTGGCGGCAACCCGCAGGAGATGGCGCGCATCGGCGCCGTGGTGGAGGGGCTGTTCGGTGCCAACCAGGTGCTCTCCCTGAGGGAGGTGCTGCAATCCGGTCCCGAGCGCTACGCCGGCCTATTCATTCCCGGCGGTCATGCCCCGCTTATCGATCTCGCCAAGGATCCCGAGGTGGGCACCCTGCTGCGCCACTTCCACGAACACCAGAAGCCCACGGCGGCCATCTGCCACGGCCCCATCGCGTTGTTGGCGGCGCAGGCGGATCCGGCCGGGTTCGAGCAGGCCGTCATCGCAGGCAAGGCGGACGGCGCCAGAGAGTGGATCTACGACGGTTACAGGATGACCATCTTCTCCGACAAGGAAGAGGTGGTGTTCGAAGGCTCCCTTGGGGGCGACAAGCTGCGCTACTACCCGGCGCAGGCCATGGCGCAAGCCGGTGGCAAGATGCAGTTCGTCGCCCCCTGGCAGCCCGGCGTGGTGATCGATCGGGAGCTCATCACAGGCCAGAATCCCTTCTCCGACCACGCCCTGGCGAGCGCCTTCATCGCGGCGCTGGACAAGCAGCAAGGGGCGCGCTGACGCCACGGGAGGCGACAGCTCCCCAGACGACAGATGCAGGCAGCCCAGGGTGGGCTGCCTTTTTCATGTCTCGGCCTCGGCGAGTAACGCCTTCATGGCGGGGGTGACGCTGTGTTTTCGGGTGATGAAGGCGATGGTGCCGGCGCTCGCATCGCTCAAGGGATGGCAGGGCAGTTTGAAGAGCTGCTGGGCGGTGGCGGCGATGCCGGCGCTGACCACGGCGCAGCCCAGGCCGTGGCTCACCCCGTTGACCAGGTGGAACAGGGAGTCGGTCTCCAGCACCACCCGCAGGCTGAGCTGCTGGCGGGCGGCGGCCTCGTCCAGATAGCGGCGAAACTGCATGGTGGTGCTTGGCAGGATCAGGGGGAGATCTTGCAGGTCCGCCAGGGTCAGCGGCCCGGTCGGGGCGCAGTGGGCAGGCAGGGGGCCCAGCAGGGCCATGGGGTTGGGGTGGCGCAACTGGACGTCGAGGGCCCGGCGCTGATGTTCGGTGAGCAGCTCGTCAAAGCCGAGGCCGATGTCGGTCTGGTGCAGATCCAGCTGCTCGAGCAGGGTGGCGTGGGTCATCACCGACAGGCGCAGGCTGACCTTGGGGAAGGCGTCGTGGAAGCGCTTGAGCAGCGGCATGATGTCGATGCTCGACTGGGGCACCATGCCGATGCGCAGGGTGCCAGAGAGCGCGCCACCAAACAGGCTCAGCTCCTGATGCATGGCGTCCTGCTCCAGCAGCATGCGCTCGGCGTGGTGCAGCACCACTTCCCCCGCCGGGGTCAGCGCCACGAACTGGCTGTTGCGCACCACCAGCTCGGTGCCGAGGGATTTTTCCAGCGCCGTGATGCTGGCGGACAGGGTCGGCTGGGTGATGAAGCAGGCCTTGGCCGCCTTGGCGAAGTGTTTGTGCTGGGCCAGCTCGTAGAAATAGTGCAACTGCTTGATGTTCATCGAAGAGGGGCGTTTGAAGTGGAGAATGGCTGACAAAGTTAATCAATCGACATCGTCAAGGCAATAGAGGTTGTCTATCGGCGAATAGATTTGTTTCATTGGTTTTGGGAGAGCGACTTATCTAAACTTGAGGCCCGAATACAGCTTATAAGCGTCTCGCATGATCCCATTCAATTCACGGTTGCCCAGGCTGGATGAGCTGGTGGAAGAGGTGGCCGTGTCCGTCAACATCAACGGCATCAACCACGCGGTCATGATGGCCACCCCGGACGATCTCGACGACTTCGCCATCGGCTTCCTGTTTGGCGAGGGCATCATAGGGGGCAATCACGATGTGCACGACATCCAGAGCACCCCGTCCGAGCAGGGGGTGGTGCTCGACATCACCATCGCCAACCGCTGCCTGGCGGCGCTGGGTCAGCGCAAGCGTCGCCTGGCCGGGGCGAGCGGCTGCGGCATCTGCGGGGTGGAGGCCATCGAGCATGCGCTGCCGGCACTCACCCCTTTGACCCCGGGCGCCCCCTTCGACACCGCCTCTTTGCAGGATCTGCGGGAGCGCATCGTCCCCTGGCAGAGCAAGGCCCGCCAGAGCGGCGCCCTTCATGCCGCCCTGGCGCTGGATGATCGCGGCGAGATCCTGGCCTGTCGGGAAGACATCGGCCGCCACAACGCCCTGGACAAGCTCATCGGCATGCAGCTGCGCCAGCCCGCGCAGGCCGATACGCTGGTCATCACCAGCCGCTGCGGCAGCGAACTCATTCACAAGGCGGTGCAATTTGGCGCCGCCCACCTCATCAGCCTTGCTTCTCCCAGCCAGCTCGCGGTGCGACTGGCCCAAAAATACAACCTGACCCTCATTCATGTGCCCAGATCCGATGCCCCGGTCTGCTATGCCAGCCCCCGGTTCCAGGATCAGCTCGGAGACTCCCATGTCCAGTCATATTGAAAAACCGGCCAAGGCCGGCGGCTTTTCCTCCCTGCAGTCCACCTTCAAGCAGGTGCTACGCAGCCAGAAGACCCGGCAGAACATCAAGAACCTGCTGCGGGTCAACCAGACCGACGGCTTCGACTGCCCGGGCTGCGCCTGGGGGGACAACAAGCAGGGGGCCTTCCAGTTCTGCGAGAACGGCGCCAAGGCGGTGGCCTGGGAGTCCACCGGCAAGACGGTGGGAGCGGACTTCTTCGCCGAGCATTCGGTGCGCCGCCTCGCCACCCAGAGCGACTACTGGCTCGAATACCAGGGGCGACTGACCGAGCCCCTGCGCTACAACCCGGCCACCGACCACTACGAGCCGGTGAGCTGGGACGAGGCTTTCGGGATCATCGCCGACAAGCTAAAGACCCTCTCGAGCCCCGACGAGGTGGAGTTCTACACCTCGGGCCGTGCCAGCAACGAGGCCTCCTACCTCTATCAGCTGTTCGGCCGCCTCTATGGCACCAACAACTTCCCCGACTGCTCCAACATGTGCCACGAGGCGAGCGGGGTGGGGCTGATCCAGTCCGTCGGGGTGGGCAAGGGCACAGTGGTGCTCGATGACTTCGACGCCGCCAAAGCCATCTTCGTCTTTGGCCAGAACCCGGGCACCAACCACCCGCGCATGATGAATGCCCTGCGCAAGGCGGCGCGTAAGGGCTGCCAGATAGTCACCTTCAACAACCTGAAAGAGGTGGCCCTCGAGCGCTTCGCGAGCCCACAGAGCCCGGCGGAGCTGTTGACCCCGGCGGCTACCACCATCAGCCACCAGTACCTCACGCCGAAGCTTGGCGGCGACATGGCGGCGATTCGCGGCATGGCGAAATACATCCTGGAAGAGGAGGGGAGTCGCCTCGATCTCGCCTTTATCGAGCAGCATACGACGCAGTTTGATCAGTATGTGGCCCAGGTGAAGGCCACGGAGTGGGTGCAGATCGAGGCGCAATCCGGGCTCGGTCGAGAGGAGATCACCCGGGCGGCGCAGATCTTCGCCAAGAGCGATCGCGTGATCAGCTGCTGGGCCATGGGGATCACCCAGCACAAGCACTCGGTCGACACCATTCGCGAAATCGTCAACCTGCACCTGATGTGCGGCCAGATCGGCAAGCCGGGGGCCGGGCTCTGTCCGGTGCGCGGCCACAGCAACGTGCAGGGCAACCGCACCATGGGGATCAACGAGAAACCCAATGCCGCCTTCCTCGATCGTCTGGAGCGCCGCTTCCCGGTGGGCCTCAAGCGCACGCCGGGCCACAACGTCCATGAGGCCCTCAAGGCCCTGCACGGCGGCAGGAGCAAGGTGCTCATCTGCCTCGGGGGCAACCTGGCGGCCGCGGCGCCGGACACCGACTTCACCTATGAGGCGATGCGCCGCTGCGAGCTCAACGTGCAGATCAGCACCAAGCTCAACCGCAGCCACCTCATGGTCTCCAAGGATGCCCTGATCCTGCCCTGCCTCGGCCGCACCGAGCTCGACCTGCAGCGCAGCGGCGTCCAGAAGATCACCGTGGAAGATACCTTCAGCATGGTGCACGCCTCCACCGGCATGAACGAGCCGGTTTCGCCGCTCTGTCTCTCCGAGATAGACATAGTGGCGCGCATGGCCGAGGCAACGCTCGGCAGCGAGCGGGTGGACTGGCTGGCGATGCGGGACGACTACGCGAAGTTGCGCGACCTCATCGAGCAGACCATCGCCGGCTTTGATGACTTCAACCGCCGCATCGAGGAGCCCTGCGGCTTCCACCTGGAGAACAGCGCCGCCCGGCTGCGCTGGAACACCCCGAGCGGGCGCGCCGAATTTCGGGCGAGCCGCTTGCCGGACTCCATCCTGCCCGAGTGCACCAGCCACGCCGAGCAGATGGTGGACGAGCCCGTGCTGCTGCTGCAGAGCCTGCGCTCCCACGATCAGTACAACACCACCATCTACGGCATGGACGATCGCTACCGCGGGATCAAGGGGCGGCGCAATGTGGTCTTCATGAACGAAGAGGACGCCAGGAGGCTGGGGCTCGCCGAGGAGCAGCTAGTGGACATGGCGGCCATCTGCAACGACGGGCGCGAGCGGGTGGTGCGCGGCTTTAGCGTCATCTTCTACGAGATCCCCAGGGGCAACATCGCCGCCTACTACCCGGAAACCAACCCCCTGGTAGCCATCGACAGCATAGGGGAGGGCTCCTTCACCCCCACCTCCAAGTCGGTACCCGTGCTGGTGACCCCAAGCCAGCCACTGGCCGCGAGCCTGGCCGTCAACCTCTGACCCTCCCAAGACCCCTGTCCATGACAGGGGTCTTGGCTTGGGCGGTATTCATCCGGGCCAATGTGTGGCCAAGCTGTATGGCGATTGTATGGCTGACCACCTTTAGGTAGCCGGGGCCCGCGCTTGCTCCTATGCTTCTGCCCCTTCCCGCTCCCCCTCGACCAGGCCGGGACGGTTACCTGCAGTGGCGCGCCCGCGCCGGTCCATCCCGAGCGGCGGCGCACTCAACCCGATACGGATCCCACAGATGTTGAATTCAAGCACAGCGCTGCTGGCCAGCCTCGCCCTGATCCTGGCCAGCCCGATCGTGAACGCGGCGCCCGCCGAGGAGGCGAGCCAGGAGGGCGGGGAGGACAAGGAGAAGGCCGGGGTGAACGGCAAGGGGGAGGCCGGGCGCTCGCCCTGGCTGTTCGTGCCGCTGCTGAGCTCCAGCCCCAAGCTGGACACGGCGGCGGGGCTGATGGTGGGCTACCTGCACCAGTTCGACGAGGGATCGCGCCCCTCGCTCTTCACCGTCTCGGCCAAGTACACCACCTCGGAGTCCCTGATCGCGAGCGCCTTCGCCAAGACGTCGTTCGGGGTGGACCACCACCGCCTCGTCGGCGGCATCATCTCGGGGGACATCAACAACGACTACGAGGACTACCTCGGCAGCGGCCGCCCCCTCGAGACCAACGACCACTTCCGCTCCGCCTTCCTGCGCTACCTCCATCGGGTGGAGGGGGACTGGTTCGTCGGCGGCATGGCGGCCTACTCCAACTACGAGATGCAGGGGCAGGATCCACAGTCCGACCAGATCCTGGAGGAGCTGGGGCTGGAGGGTTTCACCTCGGGGGGCCTGGGGCTGGTGGTGCAGCACGACTCCCGGGACAGCGACTTTCGTGCGACCAGGGGCTGGTACCTCAACGTCAACAACCTGGCCTACCGGGAGGGGCTGGGGGGAGAGGAGGACTTCGATATCTACCGGGTGGATTATCGCGGCTACTGGAGCCACGGCGATGGCCATGTGCTCGCCTGGCGCAATCGCAACCAGTTCTCTCACCAGGCGCCGACGGGCTCCTACTCCCCCATCTACCTGCGTGGCTACACCCCGGGGGAATACCTGGGACAGCACATGTCGGCGGTGGAGGTGGAGGAGCGCTACCAGCTGGCGGAACGCTGGACCCTGACCGCCTTTGCCGGGGTGGCCTGCCTCTATGGGGACGGCGTCAACGGCGAGGCCCTCGACTGTGGCGACCGCGAAAACGTCTATCCCGCCTGGGGGGCGGGGGTGCAGTACCTGCTCAAGCCGGAGGCGGGCATAGTGGCCAACCTCGAATACGCCATGGGCAAGGATGACAACGCCGGCATCTACCTGAAGATGGGTTACAGCTTCTGATACAACGCGGCCCCTGATGGGGCCGCATGTCAATCCGCCTCTGCCACCACCACGCAGTTTCTGCCCCTGCGCTTGGCCTCGTAGAGCGCCTTGTCCGCCTGCTTGAGCACGGCGGCGAGATCCGGGGTATCCGCCGGCCAGTGGGCGACCCCGAGGGAGATGGTGATATGCCCGCCCGTCTCCATCTCGTGACTGGCCACCCTGGCCCGCAGCCGCTCGGCGATCCGCTGGGCCTGCGCCAGGGAGACCCCGGGCTGCAGCAACAGGAACTCCTCGCCGCCGCTGCGGCACAGAGCGGCATCGGGGCGCAGATCCTGCTGCATCAGGGTCGCCAGGGCGATGATGACGGCATCCCCCACGTCGTGGCCGAAGCCGTCGTTGATGGCCTTGAAGTGATCGATGTCGAGGGCGATCACAGCCAGGGGGCGTGACTGGGCCTGGTAGTCGTCCAGCATCTGCTGCATGGCCCGCCGGTTGAAGAGCCCGGTCATGGGGTCGGTGTGACTGTCGGTGTGTAGCTTGTCTATCTTGGTGTTGAGCAGCCCCAGCCCCTTGAGGATGGCCAGCTTCAGCTGGGCCGCCTCGTAGTACCAGGCGCGGATGCCGGAGATGTTGGAGGCCGCCCCCTGCTGATCCATCAGCCTGGCCCGGTTGGCCAGTTGTCGCAGCGGCCTGGCAATGGCGGTGGCCGAGAGCCAGATGACGAAGAGGATGAAGAGGGTGACCGGGATCATCCCCTTGAGGATCTCGAACATCTGTTGATCCAGCCCGGCCAGGGTGGCGCTGCGGGGGCGCTGGGCCACCACGCCCCAGCCGGCGCCTGCCACCGGGGCGAAGCCCGCCAGCATCTCGTTTCCTCCGGAATTGAGCACGGCCTGTGCGCCTTGCCGCCCTTGCAATACCTCGTCCACCACCCGGTTGTCGCCGACCTTCTGGCCGATGCGCTTGGGATTGGGGTGGTAGATCAGCGTTCTCTGCCGGTCTACCACATAGAGGTAGGAGCCGTCCTGATAGTAGTGCTGGCCCAGCAGGCTGGAGAGCACGCTGGCGGACTCCAGATAGATGCTGCCTGCCACGAAGCCGAGGTAGCGCCCGTCGGCCGCAAAGATCGGATAGGAGAGGCTGATAAGGTAGTTGCCCGAGAGGGCGATGAGCGGGTCCGAGATGAGTGGCTTCCGACTGGCGAGACTCTGACGGGCGCTGCGGGAACTAAGCTTGACCCCCTTGACTTTCAGGGTCTCGGGGGAGACGGCGACCACGGTGGCCTCGGTGTTCACGACGGCCACCGAGTTGAAGGTGTTGGTCTGCTGGCGCAGCTGACTCATCAGCTCATCGAGCCCCTCGACGTCATTGGCCAGCAGCATGGGCGCCAGCCGGCTGGCGCCATAGGCGAGCTGCCCCTGGGCCGAGCGCAGCATGGCGTCGGTGGAGGCGGCCAGCTTGGCGGCATAGACCCGGTTCGCCTCCAGGGTGCTGTCGATCAGCAACTGCCGCTGGGCCTGATGGATGGCGTAGAAGCTGTTGCCGAAGGTGGCCAGCACGCCGAGCACGGCCAGGGCCAGGATGAGGCGATGAAGGTCAAACCTCAGCAACCAGTGGGATGGCATGGAAGAAACGGATCCTTGTCGTGGGCGCCAGAGGCAATGGCACGATTTTAAGGGGGGTGTCCGCCCAAAGCTACCCTTAATGTGGTTCTCAGGTGATACCCTTCTCGTCGGAGGTAGGGTCGTCGGGTGACACCCTGTTCTGCTGCCCGGGCGGATCGCCGAGGGCGGGATCCGCAAGCGCCGCCACCGTCTGCCAGAAGGGGGTGATGAGGGGGTTGTCGTTGCCTGGCGGGCGAATGAGCCCGATGATCCAGCTCGCCTCGGGCTCCTCCAGGGGCAGGGTCAGCACGTCGGGGTGCTCTATGGTGGTGGAGGAGGGGACCAGGGTCCAGGCGATGCCTGCCGCCGCGGTGGCGATGCCGGCGGCGAAGTCGTTTACGTACTGGATCTCCTGAAACCTCAGCCCGCTCTGGGCCAGGTAGTGGACGAACTGATCGTAAAAGGAGGGGGCCTTGTCCCGGCGCAGGATGGCGAGCGGCCTGTCCACCAGATCTTTGAGGCCGCTGACCCCGGCGTAACTCGCAGGCAGCACGGCGACGAAATGGGCGCGTACCACAGGCAGGCAGTGCCAGCCTTTGGGGGCGGGCAGGCGGCAGAAGCCGAGATCCAGCCGCCCCTCGGCCAGCGCCAGCAACTGGTGGTGGGTGGAGAGATCGTTGAGCTCGATGCTGACCCCGGGGCGGCTGGCCCGAAACCGGGCGATGGCGGCGGGCACCAGCAGCTTGGTGGCGACCCCGAAGCCGATGCGCAGGGTGCCGCCGTTGCCCGCCAGCACGTCGCGGGCGCTGCGGGCGAGCTGCTCGCTCTGGGCCACCAGGGCACAGGCGTCTCCGTAGAGGGCGCGGCCCAGGGCGGTGAGCCGGGTGTGGCTTGCGCTGCGCTCGAACAGATCGCCGCCAAATTCCGCCTCCAGGCGCCGGATCTGCTTGCTCAGGGCCGACTGGGTGATGTGCTGGCGCGCCGCCGCCTGACCGAAGTGCAATACCTCCCCCAGGGTGACGAAGGCTTTCAGATCCCTTAGCTCCATGGTTTCCCCTTTCATTCCTATTGGGAATCTTGAGTGGTCATATTTGTCATTGGACGGAATTTTAGAAGTGTTGGATGCTGATGCCAATTGATTTCGGGCTCCCCGCAGGGGGGCAGGGCCATTCGCGCAGAAGGAGCAACACCAGATGCATCATCACAAGTTCAACGACTTCCCCACCGATTTTCTGTGGGGCGCCGCCTCCGCCGCCTACCAGGTGGAAGGGGCCTGGAATGCCGATGGCAAGGGCCCCTCGGTGTGGGATCTGTTCACCAAGCTGCCGGGCAAGACCTTTGAGGGCAGCAACGGCGACGTGGCGGTGGATCACTACCACCGTATGGAGGAGGACGTGGCGCTGATGGCGGAGATGGGGCTCAAGGCCTACCGCTTCTCGGTGAGCTGGCCGCGCATCTATCCGACCGGCCGCGGCGAGGTGAACGAGGCGGGGCTGGCCTTCTACGAGAAACTCGTCGATACCCTGCTGGCCCACGGCATCGAGCCGGTGCTGACCCTCTATCACTGGGACCTGCCCCAGGCGTTGCAGGACGAGTACGGTGGCTGGGAAGACAGGCGCATCATCGACGACTTCGAGCGCTACTGCGTGACCCTCTACCAGCGCTTCCGCGCCAAGGTGAAGTACTGGGTGTCGCTCAACGAGCAGAACTACAACCTGACCAACGCCTACCAGCTCGGCACCCACCCGCCCGCGGTGCAGGACAGGAAGCGCTTCTTTGCCGCCAACCACATCGCGTTTCTCGCCAACGCCAGGGTCATCAAGGCGTTCCGCGAGCATGTGCCGGGGGGGCTGATCGGCCCGAGCTTCGCCTACTCGCCCGCCTATCCGGCGTCGTGCGATCCCAAAGACATGCTGGCGTTCGAGAACGCCGAGGAGTTCACCAACCTCTGGTGGCTGGACGCCTACTGCTTCGGCCGCTACCCCCAGGCGGCGCTCGCCTACCTGAGGGAGACCGGCGAGGCCCCCGAGATCCTGCCGGGGGATCTGGCACTGCTGAAGGAGGGGACGCCGGACTACATAGGCGTCAACTACTACTACACCCTGACCTTCACCGACAATCCCCTCGGCGGTCAGACCATGCAGCGCATCAACACCACGGGGCAGAAGGGCACCACGCCGTCCAGCGGCGTGCCGGGCCTCTACCGGACCACCCCGAACCCGCACCTCGAGACCAGCAACTGGGACTGGGCCATCGATCCCACCGGGATGCGCATCGCCCTGCGTCGCCTCTCGTCTCGCTACGGCCTGCCGCTGATGATCACCGAGAACGGCCTCGGCGAGTTCGACAAGCTGGAGGCGGGAGACAAGGTGAAGGACGACTACCGCATCGATTACCTGCGCAGCCATATCAAGGCGTGCCAGGAGGCGATGCAGGACGGGGTCGAGCTGCTTGGCTACTGCGCCTGGTCCTTCACCGACATCCTGAGCTGGCTCAACGGCTACCAGAAACGCTACGGCTTCGTCTATGTGGAGCGCGACGAGCAGGGCGGATCCCTGCGCCGCATCAAGAAGGAGAGCTTCCACTGGTACCGCCAGGTGATCGCCTCCGGCGGCAAGACCCTGTAAGGCGCGAGTGAGCGCGGCAGTGCGCAGAGAATGCCCGCCCTGAATGCCAGCAGGCCCCCTCATCCGAGGGGGCCTGCTGTTTTGAGGGGGCTGGCGCGAAGCGCGGCCTAGATAAACATGCCCCCCGAGGCCTCGATGCGCTGGGCGGTGATCCAGCGGCTGTCATCGGAGAGCAGGGCGGCCATGACGCCGCCGATGTCGTCGGGCTGGCCCACCCGGCCGAGGGCCGTCTGGCTCGCGAGGAAGGCGTTGACCCCCTTGTCGTCGCGCACCACGCCGCCGCCAAAGTCGGTCTCGATGGCGCCGGGGGCCAGCACGTTGACGGCGATGCCGCGGGGACCCAGCTCCTTGGCCAGGTAGTGGGTCAGCACCTCCACACCCCCCTTCATGGCGGCGTAGGCGGCATAGCCCGGCATGGCGAAGCGGGTGAGGCCGGTGGAGAGGTTGAGGATGCGGCCGCCATCCGCGATCAGCGGCAGCAGCGCCTGGGTCAGGAAGAAGGTGCCCTTGAGGTGGATGTTGAGCAGGGTGTCGAACTGCTGCTCCGTGGTCTGCTCGAAGCTGGCGCGGATGCCGATCCCGGCGTTGTTGACCAGGAAGTTGAAATGGGTGCGCTGCCACTCCCGGGCGAGCAGCTGCTTTACCTCGTCTGCGAAGGTGGCGAAGGTGGTGCTCTCCCCCACGTCCAGCGCCAGGGCATGGGCCTGTACCCCGAGGGCGCGGGCCCTGGCCACCACGGCGGCGGCCTCCCCGGCCTGGCTGCGGTAGGTGAGGATGAGATCGACGCCTTTGGCCGCGAGGGCCAGGGCGCCGTGCTTGCCGAGGCCGCGGCTGGCTCCCGTGATGAGGGCGATGGGTCTGGTCATGGTGTGACTCCTGTCCGGGTGAATGACGAGGGCTCGGTGCGAGCCGACCGGATCACTGTATTGTTCGTTTCAAACTCGATAAATAGCGTGATAATGAAATCACTGTTCCGTTTAGAGAGACAATCAGGCCATGGATCACCTGGATGCGATGAGGGCCTTCGTGCGGGTCGCCGAACTGGAGAGCTTCAGCCGCTGCGCCGAGCTGTCCGGCATCCCCAAGGCGACCCTCTCCGCCGCCATCCGCCGGCTGGAGGAGCGCATGGGCACCCGGCTGTTGCAGCGCACCACGAGGCGGGTGCAACTCACCACGGACGGCCAGATCTGCTATGCCCGCTGCCGGGAGCTGCTGGCGGACATGGAGGAGTTTGACGGCCTGTTTCGCCAGGAGGGCCAGATCTCGGGCCAGTTGCGGGTCGACATGCCAAGCCGGATGGCGCGCCACCTGGTGATCCCCGCGCTGCCGGACTTTCTGGCCAGGCATCCCGCCTTGCAGCTGATGCTGAGCAGCACGGACAGGCGGGTGGACCTGGTGCGCGAGGGGTTTGACTGCGTGGTGCGGGTCGGCAGCCTGGAACCCTCCAGCCTGGTGGCAAGGCCCCTTGGCCACTACCGCCAGATCAACTGCGCCAGCGCCGCCTACCTGGCCCGCCACGGGGTACCGCAGCACCTCGCCGATCTGGCCCACCACCGGCTGGTGCACTATGGCCCCGGGGTTGGCACGGGGAGCTGCGCCGGCCAGGGGCGCCCCGAGCCCGGCTTCGAATACCTGCGGGAGGACGGCAGCCGGGCCCTGCTGCCCATGGCGGGAGCCCTGACGGTCAACGACAGCGAGACCTATCTGGCGGCGGCGCTGGCGGGGCTCGGCATCATCCAGATGCCGAGGGTGGGGGTGGAGGGGCTGCTCGCGCGCGGCGAGCTGGTGAGCATACTGCCCGCCTGGCAGGCGCCGCCGCTCCCCATCCACGCCCTCTATGCCCACCGCCGCCAGCTGGCACCCAGGGTCCAGCTCTTCATCCGCTGGCTGGGCGAGCTGCTCGCCCGCTCCCTGGCCGGGGAGTCAGAGGCGGCCGCGCCTTGAGCGAAACTCCCGGGGGGAGAGGGCGAAGGCCGCGCGAAAGAAGCGGGTGAAACTGCTCTGGTTGGCAAAGCCGAGCCTGTCTCCCACCGCCTGCAGCGGCAGGGCGGGATCCTGCAGCAGGCGGCACGCCTCCTCCCGCCGCACCTGATCCAGCAGCCCGGAGAAGTGGCAGCCCTCCTCCCGCAGGTGGCGGTTGAGGGTCCAGCGGGTCAGCCCGAGGCTGTCGCAGACCACAGCGAGAGGCGCTCGCTCCTCCAGGCCTTCCTGCCAGAGCGTTTGACGGATGAGATCGAGCACGCGATCCCGGTAGCGGGTGCGCGGGCGCAGCAGGGCCATCTGCCGGTTTATCTCCCCCAGCAGCAGGGGCTGCAGGGGGAGGTTGCAGCCCCCGTGGGCGAGATCGAGCAGGGCCGAGGGGAAGCGCAGCTCGAACCCCTGGCCCCGCAGCAGGCGGGCGCCCAGCCAGGTCGCCAGGTCGCGCCAGAGCGCAGGCCTGACGAGGGCGGGCAGCACCAGTTGGCCCTGCCCCGGGTGATAGAACTGGAGCAGGGCATAGAGATTGCCCAGATTCGCCAGGCTGCTCATGGCGATGACGTCCGGGTGATCGGATTCCGAGTGGTAACTCAGCCTCGCCTGACCATCTTCCTCCCGCAGCACTATCCGGTCGCTCTCGCCGATGAGGGGGCGAAAGGAGAGGAAGAAGTGCAGCGCCTGGCGCAGGGTGGCGGCGTTGCAGCACAGGCTTGCGAGCGGCAGAAAGTCGGCGAACAGGCCGGTGAGCGTGGGGGGCGCCCCCCAGTGGTCGCAGTTCATATGGGGGGCGGCCCGGGCCAGCAGCCGGAAGTGGCGCTGGGCGTCGATCCGCCCCTGGGGGAGCAGCAGCTCTTCTCTGGCAATCCCGGCACCTTGCAGGAGCTGGGCCGGATCTCGTCCCTGTCTCTGCCAGTGGGTGAGGCAGTGCAGGGCAATCCGGTTGGAGACGGTTTTCACGGCAAAAATCCTTGTCGGCGGTGGCCTTCCATCATCCGTCAGCGGCGCTGGATTGCCGTGAGCCAGCGCCGCTTTTATGTTTCGGATTTGTAACCAAGGGTAACCCTGCAACCCTTTTCACACTTTTCACCCCTGCTCCCAACCGGCAACTTCCTGCACCCGACGGGCAAGTGAGGGGGGCCGCATTTGCATAGAGTGGTCACTCCTACACACACAAGGAAGATAACAATAATGAAACACCACTCGCTCTCCCGAACCCGTGTCGCCCTCGCCATAGGGGCCCTGCTGCTGGCGGGTTGCAACGACAACGACTCCACCCCCAAACCGGAACAGCCCGTCCTGGGCCATCGCACCGTCGCCCTGATCGAGCAGGACGGCCTGCAGTTCAAGGATCTGGACGGCAATGGCACCCTGACCCCCTACGAGGACTGGCGCCTCGGCGCCGCCGAGCGGGCGCGGGACCTGACGGGTCGGCTCACCCTGGCCCAGAAGGCGGGCCTGATGATGCACGGCACCCTGGTGCTGGATGCCGACGGCCGGGTCGACCTCGCCGCCATGGACAAGATGCTGCGTACCGATGGGGTGAATACCTTCATCACCCGGATGGCGGGGGATCCGGCGGCCATCGCCGAAGACAACAACCGGCTGCAGGCCCTGCTGGAGGGGGTGGGGCTCGGCATCCCCATGACGGTGAGCACGGATCCGCGCAACCACTTCACCCATGATCCCAACGCCACCAGCGTCGGCGCCGGGGCCTTCTCCCAGTGGCCGGAGACCCTGGGGCTGGCCGCCATCGGCGATGCCGCCCTGGTGCAGCGCTTCGGCGACATCGCCCGTCAGGAGTACCGCGCCGTCGGCATTCACGAGGCGCTCTCGCCCCAGGCGGATCTCGCGACCGAGCCGCGCTGGGGGCGCATCAACGGCACCTTCGGCGAAGACAACCAGCTCGCCAAGTCCCTGGTTAAGGCCTATATCCAGGGCTTCCAGCAGGGGAGTGACGGCATTGGCAAGGAGAGCGTGGTCACCGTGGTCAAGCACTTCGCCGGGGCCGGCCCCCAGAAGGACGGGCTGGACGCCCATAACCCCTGGGGTAAGGAGCAGGTCTATCCCGGTGGCCAGTTTGCCTATCACCTGGTGCCGTTCGAGGGGGCCTTCGAGGCCAGGGTGGGGGCCGTGATGCCCTATTACGCCCTGCCCGAGGGGCTGACCCATGAGGGCCAGGCCATCGAGGAGGTGGGCTTTGGCTTCAACCGCCAGATCCTCACCGACTTGCTGCGTGGCCACTTCAAGTTCGACGGTGTGGTGCTGAGCGACTGGGGCATCGTCAACGACTGCGACAGCCGCTGCGAGCAGGGGCTGACCCAGGATGAGGTGACGGCGGGCGTCAGCCCCTGGACAGTGCCCTTTGGCATGTCCTGGGGCGTGGAGAAGCTCACCAAGGCCGAGCGCTACGCCAAGGCCATCGACGCCGGGGTGGATCAGTTCGGCGGCGTGGAGGATCCGGCGCCCTTGCTGGCGGCGGTACAGAGCGGCCTGGTGACCGAGGCGGCGCTCACCACCTCGGCCGAACGCATCCTGGAGCAGAAGTTCGCCCTGGGGCTGTTCGAAAATCCCTATGTGGATACCCAGGCCGCGGTGGCCCTGGTGGGCAAGGCCGAGTTCCAGCAGGCCGCCCAGGCTGCCCAGGCGGCGTCCCACGTGCTGCTGAAAAACGAGGGGGCCCTGCTGCCACTCAAGGCGGACGGCAAGCGGGTCTACCTGCACAACGTCAATGCCGAGGTGGCCGCGGCCAACGGTTATACCGTGGTGACGGACCTGGCCCAGGCGGAGCTCGCCATCGTGCGGGTCAATGCCCCGGGCGAGCAGGATCCCCGCTTCCCGTTTGGCAGCATCCACTTTGGCCAGCTCGGCTTTGCCAGCAATGACCAGGTGGTGCAGGAGACGGCCCACGAGGGGATCTACCACGGGGCCGACGACTTTGCCGCCATCCAGGCCATCGAGCAGGCTGGTGTGCCCCTGGTGCTCTCCGTCTATCTGGACAGGCCCGCCATCCTGACCGAGGTGGCCCCGGCTGCCCGGGTGCTGCTCGCCAACTTCGGTGCCCTGGATCAGGCGCTGTTCGACGTCATCAGCGGCAAGCAGAAGGCCCGCGGCAAGCTGCCCTTCGAGCTGCCTTCCAGCTGGCAGGCGGTGCAAAACCAGCACCCGGACGTGGCGAAGGACTCCGCGAACCCGCTCTACCCCTATGGTGCCGGCCTGGCCTATTGAGAGCGAGCCCCGACATCTGTCATCACCAAGGCGCCTGCGGGCGCCTTTTCCATGGCCCCCATCGACAATCCCGGTTTGGCGCAGTGGGGCGGCTTGGGCATAATGGCGCCCCATCACCATGTGCCTTGTCCCGTGCCAGAAGCGCCCGGGGAGGCCCATGGCAACGCGCAGAGGAGATGAGATGAAATTTATCGGAGCCCACGTCAGTGCGGCCGGCGGGGTGGAGAACACCATAGCCCGCGCAGAGGCCATCGGGGCCAACGCCTTCGCCCTGTTCACCAAGAACCAGCGCCAGTGGCAGGCGGCGCCCCTGTCGGATGCCAGCATCCGCGCCTTCAAGGCGGCCTGCGACAAGGCAGGCTTTCTCCCGGAGCAGATCCTGCCCCACGACAGCTACCTCATCAACCTGGGTCACCCGGATCCCGACGGCCTCGCCAAGTCCCGGGATGCCTTCCTGGACGAGATCAAGCGCTGCGAGCAGCTCGGGCTCTGCTACCTCAACTTCCACCCCGGCAGCCATTTGAAGCAGATCCCGGAGGCCGCCAGCCTGAAACTGGTGAGCGAGTCCATCAACTGGGCGCTGGAGCGCAGCCAGGGGGTGACGGCGGTGATCGAGAATACCGCAGGCCAGGGCACCAACCTCGGCTGGTCGTTCGAGCACCTGGCCACCCTGATCGAGGGGGTGGAGGATAAGAGCCGGGTCGGCGTCTGCTTCGATACCTGCCACGCCTTCGCCGCCGGCTACGATCTGCGCACCCCGGAGTCCTGCGCCGCCGTGTTCGCCGAGTTTGAGCGCATCGTGGGCTTTGAGTACCTGAAGGGGATGCATATCAACGGCGCCAAGTGTACCTTCGGTAGTCGGGTCGATCGCCACCACAGCCTGCGGGAGGGGAACCTGGGGGAGGCGGTGTTCCACCACATCATGAATGACGCGCGTTTCGACGGCATCCCGCTGATCCTCGAGACCATAGACGAGTCGATCTGGGGTGAAGAGATCCGCTGGTTGCGCAGCCTGCAGACCAGTCCGGCAGCAGCCTGAGGTTCGGGGCAGGATGCGCGTTGCCACAGGTCAGTGAGGAGACGAGATGCAAGAAGAGGGAAAGGGGCTCCTGCGATGGGGGATTGCCGGGGCGGGCGCCATCGCCCGGCGTTTCTGCCGCGATGTCAACCAGCACGCCAGGGGCGGGCGGGTGGTGGCGATCGCCGCCCGGGATCAGGGGCGGGCCGACGCGTTCGCCCGCGAGCTGGGGCTGCCACTGGCCTATGGCAGCTATCAGGCCCTGGCCGAGAGCCCCGAGGTGGAGGCCGTCTATGTGGCGGTGATCCACCCGGAGCACGCCGCCCTGATCAGGCAGATGCTGCTGGCGGGCAAGCACGTGCTGGTGGAAAAACCGGCGGTGACCCGGGTGGCGGACTGGGACGCCCTGGTGGCGCTCGCCCATGAGCGCGGCCTGCTGCTGCTCGAGGCCATGAAGGTGATGTGCTTCCCCGCCATGCGCGCCCTGCTGCAACGCCTGCCGCTGCTGCCGGCGCCCCGCAGTCTGAGGGCGGCGTTCGGCTCGGCCCAGCCCCCGGTCGGCAAGCTGTTCGATCCCGCCCTGGATGGTGGCGCCGCCTGGGATGTGGGGGTCTATCCGCTCTGGCTCTATGCCGCCCTCTGCGATCGGCTTGGGCTGGCCTGCGGCGTGCCCGAGGTGACCCTGGCGCGGGCCAGCGGGGAGGTGGATCTGGCCGCCAGCTTCACCTTCCACTACCCCTTCTCGGCCGAGCTCGGCGCCTCCATCACCGAGGATCTCGACCGGGATGCCTGGCTGGAGGGGGAGGACTGGTCCCTCGTCATCGAGGGCAAGTGGTGGAACCCCCAGCATATTCGCTGGCAGGGGGGCGGGGCGCCGGTCGCCTGGCCGGCGGACATCTACCTGCCGGTGGAGGGGGGCGGCATGCAGCACGAGGCGGATCACTTCGCCGACTGCCTGCGTCACCGCCTGCTGGACTCCCCCTGGCTGCCCCACGCCCTGACGCGCCGCGTGCTGGGCTGGGTCGAAGGGGGGCTCAAGGGGGCAGGGTGAGGCCGTTAAGCGGCCGTCATCCCAACGAAAGAGAGGGCGCCCAGGCGCCCTCTCTTGCCTTCTCGGCCCGGGCTCAGGGCAGGGTCTGGGCGCGGCAGAAGGTCAGGAAACGGCGCAGGGCCGCGGAGTGGAACTTCTGTTTGTGCCAGGCGAGGGAGAGCCGGCGGGGGAAGCGGCGGCTCGGGGTGAGGGCCACCAGGCGCCCCTGTGCCAGCCGATCGGCGACGGCGAGGCGGGAGATGAAGGAGATGCCGAGCCCCTTCTCCACCGCCAGCATCACCGCCTCCAGGGTGTTGAGCTCGATCCCCGCACGCCAGTGCGGCAGCTGGGGCTGGATCTGCTGCTCGAACTGCTCGCGGCTCCCTGACTGGGGTTCGCGCAGCACCCAGGTCTCGCCGGCGAGCCGGCGAAGGGGCAGCTCCGGCTGGCCCGCCAGGGGATGGTGGGGCGGGGCGATGATCAGCATCTCGTCTTCCAGCCAGGGCTCGCTCACCAGCTCAGGGTGGTGGTTCTCCCCCTCGATGAGGGCCAGATCCAGCTCGAAGTGGGCCAGGGCGTGGCACAGCAGATGGGTGTTGGCGATGGTGACCCTGGGGGCGGCGCCCTGATCCCTGGCTCCTCCCGCCAGCAGATCGGGCAGCAGGTAGTTGCCTATGGTCTGGCTGGCTCCAAGGCGCAGCTGGCCGCTGGGCTCGGCATCCGGGCTGAACAGCTGTTCTATCTCCTGCATCCTGGTCAGCATCTCATCGGCGGCCGGTTGCAGCAGGCGCCCCTCGCTGTTGAGCTGGAGCCTGGGGTGCACCCGGTCGAACAGCGGCGTGCCGAGCTGGCGCTCCAGCTCCTGCAGCGCCTGGGAGACGGCCCCCTTGCTGAGGCAGAGCTCGCCGGCCGCCTGCCCCAGGTTGCCGTGGCGGGCTATGGTGGCGAACACCTTGAGTTGTTGCAGGGTGAGCTTCATGTCGTTTGATTTTCCTAAACGCTTGGTTCAAATCATTTAGATATCGTAAACGATAGCCCCCCTTTATCCTATGCCCATCGTCACCAATCAAGAGGGTATACGCCATGATCGCACGCACCCGCCGTTCCCTGGGCCAGGCCCCGACCCCCATGGCCGGGCTGGCGCTCGGGATCGCCAGCCTCGGCTGGGCCTGGGAAAATGCCGGTCGGTTTGATGGCCGCCTGCAATTGCTGGGGGCCGCCATCGCCGCCGTGCTGCTGCTCGTCCTCACCTTCAAGTTCCTGCTCCACCCGCGCCTGCTGTGGCAGGATCTCGCCCACCCCGTGGTGGGCAGCGTGGTGCCCACCTACGCCATGGGCACCATGGTGGTCTCCAAGGCGGTCGGCCTGCTGGCCCCGACCCTGGGACAGGGACTCTGGCTGTTTGCGGTGGTCATCCACCTGGTGTTTCTCGCCACCTTCGTCTGGCACAGGGCCAGGGAGTTTGAAATCCACCACATGGTGCCGAGCTGGTTCGTGCCGCCGGTGGGGATCATCGTCGCCGACGTCGCCTACCCGGGCGGTCCCTTCGCCACCCTGGCCAACGGCCTGCTCTGGTTCGGCATGGGCTGCTACGCCCTGATGCTGCCGCTGATGATCTATCGTCTCATCTTCAGTCACGAGGTGCCGGACGCCGCCAAGCCGACCATCGCCATCCTGGCGGCTCCCGCCAGCCTGTCGCTGGCCGGTTACCTGACCGTGAGCCCGGATCCGTCGCTGCTGCTGGTGGCCGTGCTGCTTGGGATCGCCGTGCTGATGACAGGCATCATCTACCTGGCCTTCATCAAGCTGCTGCGCCTGCCATTCTCGCCCGGTTATGCCGCCTTCACCTTCCCTCTGGTGATCGGCGCCACCGCCCTGTTCAAGGTGAGTCACCTGCTGTCGCAGTGGCCGCAAGCGGCCCGCTATGCCGAGCAGCTCCATCAGCTGGCCTATCTGGAGCTGGGGGTGGCGACCCTGGTGGTGGGGTACGTGGCGCTGCGCTACCTGATGTACTTCCTGCCCCTGGGCCAGGGCGGCGCGCTGGGTGCCCCCCTGCATCGCTGAGAGGGTGTAGCGAGCAACGGACCCCGCCCTGCGGGGTCCGTTTGCATGGGCGTCGCCAGATGAGGCAAATGATCTCCTTGTCAATCCGTGATCCGGCTTAAATAGTTGCTCATACAGGCGACATTCAGTTGGCGTTAACTGGTAATACCTGTCAGGATGCGTGCCATTATCCCACCGCCACCCTTTGCCCTATTTCCATGTCTTCTCACGACCCCGTTTTTGACGCCAGATTCCAGACCCGCCTGCTCCATCCCCGCTACTGGTTGAGCTGGCTCGCCCTCGGCGCCATCGGCGTGCTCGCCTTCGTGCCGCCGCGCTGGCGGGACCGGCTGGCCGAGGCCCTGGCGCCGTTGGTGCTCAGGATCTCGAAGAAGCAGGTCTACATCGCCCGTACCAACCTCGCCATCTGCTTCAAGGGCAAGAGCGAGGCCGAGCGCGACGCCATTCTGATGACTTCCATCCGGGTGGGCCTCAAGAGCCTGCTGGGGTTTGGCGAGTTCACCTGGCGCAGCCCTGCCCACGTGATGGGGCGGATCCGGGTCAGCGGCTGGGAACATATCGAGGCCGAGCAGGCCGCCGGCCGGCCGGTGATCCTGGTGGTGCCCCACAGCTGGCCCATCGACGCGGCGGGCTACTACTTCGCCCAGCGGGGCCTGCCTATGTGCACCATGATGAAGAGCGCCCGCAACCCCGTGTTCGACTGGCACATCAACCGGGCGCGGACCCGGCACGGCTGCCGCGTCTATGAGCGCAGCGCCGGCATCAAGCCGGTGATCAAGGCGGTGAAATCCGGCCTGAGCTTCTTCTACCTGCCGGATCAGGATCACGGCCGCGAGGCGAGCCTGTTTGCCCCCTTCTTCAGCCACCCCAAGGCGACCCTGCCGGCCCTGCCGCGGCTGGTGAAGCTGACCGGTGCCAGGGCGCTGCCGGTGCTGGCCTGCTATGACGAGCAGGCGCACGGCTACCGGCTGGAGATCGAGGCCCCCTACGCCGACTATCCCGGGGAGGATCTGCTGGCGGACACCTGCCGTATGAACGACAGCGTGGAACGCCAGCTTCGCCGCCACCCGGGCCAGTACATGTGGTTCCTCAAGATCTTCGACACCCGTGAGGATCAGGTGGGTCCTGATGGCCTCTACGAGGAGGGGATCCGGCGCATTCGCCGGGGGTTGTCGCCCCATCCCTGAGTGCAGGTCAAAGGTGGTCCCAAGCGGACCACTTTTAGTTTCTAACTAGTCTGATCAGTGACTTGGCGTCAGACCCCGGCGCAGGGCAGGGTAGAAAAAACTGTCAGGATCACTAAAATGACGGTCTGTTTTGATGATTCGATGGCGACCATGTCCGCACAAGATCCGGTGTTTGACACCTCCTTTCATCTTCGCCTGCTGCACCCCCGCCTGTGGGGCAGCTGGCTGGGGATTGCCCTGCTCTCCCTGCTGGCCTGGATCCCGGCCAGAGCCCGGGACAAACTGGCCGACGTCCTGGCGCCCACGCTGCTGCGGCTCTCCAGGAAGCAGGCCTACATCGCCGATACCAACCTCAGGATCTGCTTCCCTGCGCTCGATGAGGCGGGCCGTGAGGCCCTGCTGCTGAAATCCATCCGGGTCGGTCTCAAGACCTTCATGGGCTTTGGGGAGCTGACCTGGCGAAGCCAGGCCTTCCTCAAGGGGCGCATCAAGGTGCGGGGCTGGGAGCACGTGGCCGCGGAGCGGGCCGCCGGTCGCCCCATGATCTTCGTGGTGCCCCACACCTGGGCGGTGGACACCATAGGCCGCTTCATCACCAACGAGGGGGTGCCCCTGTGCACCATGATGAAGAGCCCCAAGGATCTGGTGTTCGACTGGTACATCAACCGTGAGCGCAGCAAGGGAGGCCGGGTCTATGAGCGCAGCGTCGGCATCAAGCCCGCCATCAAGGCCCTGCGCGCTGGCGACAGCTTCTTCTACCTGCCGGATCAGGATCATGGCCGCGAGGCGAGCGTGTTCGTGCCCTTCTTCGGGCATCCCAAGGCGACCCTGCCGGCCCTGCCCAAGCTGGTGAAACTCACCGGCGCCAGGGCGGTGCCCATCCTGGCCTGTTATGACGAGGACGAGGGCTGCTACCGGCTGGAGATAGAGCCGCCGTTCGACCCTTATCCCACCGCGGATCTGCTGGCGGATGTCAACGCCATGAACCGCACCGTGGAGCAGCAGCTCGCCCGCTTCCCCGAGCAGTACATGTGGTTTCTCAAGATCTTCGAGACCCAGGAAGAGAACCAGGGAGAGGAGGGCCTCTACGAGGAGGGGATCCGGCGCATCCGCCAGGGTCTGCCCCCGGAACCTTGAGCGACACGGCCCGCCTGAGGGCCGTTTTTATTGACCTGATGACGCAGGCACCGCATGCTCCGGTTTCGGTGATGACCATGGCGGTCAGGGGACACACAGAGGCAACTAAGGCATGAATAGGGTGAAAGGGCGGTCATGAAAATTCCAAATCGAATCCAGCCCCTGGTTGATGACGGCCTGGTGGACGAGGTCATCAGCCGGCTGATGAGCGGCAAAGAGGCCGACGTCTACGTGGTGCGCTGCGGCGACGAGGTGCGCTGCGCCAAAGTCTACAAGGAGGCCTCCAAGCGCAGCTTCAAGCAGGCGGTGGTCTACCAGGAGGGGCGCCGGGTACGCAACAGCCGCAACGCCCGCGCCATGGAGAAGGGCTCCAAGTACGGCCGCCAGCAGCACGAGGAGGTGTGGCAGAACACCGAGGTGGACGCCCTGTTCAAGCTGGCTGCCGCCGGCGTGCGGGTGCCCAGACCCTATGTCTGCCTGGACGGTGTGCTCCTGATGGAGCTGGTCACCGATGCCGACGGCAACGTGGCCCCCCGCCTCAACGACGTGGCGCTCTCCCGGGAGCAGGCGCTCATCGACCATGGCAAGGTGATCCGCTACGTGGTGCGCATGCTCTGCGCCGGCCTCATCCACGGGGATCTCTCGGAGTTCAACGTGCTGGTGGACGAGCAGGGCCCCGTCATCATCGATCTGCCCCAGGTGGTGGACGCCGCCGCCAACAACCAGGCGAAGGCCATGCTGGAGCGGGACGTCAACAACATGCGCAACTACTACGGCATGTATGCCCCCGAGCTGCTGAAGACCCGCTACGCCAGAGAGATGTGGGCCCTGTTCGAAGATGGCAAGCTGGGCCCCGAGACCGAGCTCACCGGCCTGTTCGAGGAGAGCCGGGAGGCCATCGATCTGGACGGGGTGCTGCACGAGATCGAGAGCGCCCAGGCGGAGGCCATGGCCCGCCGCGCCAGACAGCAGGCGGAGCAGGAGGAGGGGTTCTGAGCCCCTGTCGTCACGTCGTCAAAAAGAGCGCCATCAGGCGCTCTTTTTGTCTGTGTCGTTCGTGCGGCCTGTCAGAGCCCGGCCAGGGGCGGCGCCTTGAGGCGGGGGCCGGCATAGCCCCGCACCTCGCCAAAGCGGGGATCGCCCCGCTCCCAGTCGGCGGCGGCGGTGCGAATGGCCTGCCTGTCGAAGCTCACGAAGTTCCACCAGATCTGCAGCGGCTGGGCCAGGGGCTCGCCACCGATGAGCAGCAGACGGGCGCCGGGCCTCAGGGTCAGCTCCAGGGTGCGGTTTCCCGGCGGCAGATAGAGCAGCTGCTCGGGGGCGAGGGGATCGTTGGCGACGACTGTCTCCCCCTGCAGGGGGAAGAGGCCGTGCTCGAAGGCAGGATCCAGGGAGAGGGTGATCTGCCCCCCTGCGGGGGCGTGCAGATCCAGCCCCAGGATGGGGGAGAAGTGCAGGGTGGGGGCGCGCTGCCCGTCGTGCTCGCCGATGAGCAGGGTGAGTGTGATCTCCCCCTGTTGCCAGCGGGGGAGCCTGGGGTAGTGATCGAAGCGGGGCGGGGTGTGCTGATCCACCTCGGGCAGGGCTATCCAGAGCTGGGCCGCGTGCAGATCGGGCTGGTTCGGGAGGGACTCCTCGGTGTGGGCGATGCCGTGCCCGGCGGTCATCAGATTGACCTGGCCCGGGCGGATCACCTGCTCGCTGCCCAGGCTGTCCCGGTGCAGTATCTCCCCCTCCAGCATCCAGGTGAAGGTCTGCAGGGCGATGTGGGGGTGGGGCCCCACGTCCAGCCCGGGAGCGCCGGGGGCGAAGCGGGTCGGCCCTATGTGATCGAGGAAGCACCAGGGTCCTATGGTGCGCCGCTCCTTGACCGGGAGGGCCCGGGCCACGGGGATGCCGCCTACGTCGGTGAGGCGGGAGGCGATGCGTTGCCACTCATGTGTCATGTCGTGCTCCTTGTGCGGGAAGAGGGAATGGGGCGAGGCCAGCGGCCCTAGCGGCGGCGACCTCCCCCGACGCTGCGCATGGGGGTGAAGCCGGGTCTTATCGCCGGTCTGACGGTGGGGCGTACCGGCGTGGCCAGGGTGCGGGGGAGGTGCGGTCTGGCATCCCCCCTGGGCTGAGCGGAAGGCGTCAGCAAGCCGTTGTCGGCCTTGGGCAGAGTCGAGGGGGCTAGCAGGCCATTCTCGGCCCTGGGAAGAGTGCCGCCTCTGTCGTCCAGCGGCGAGCGCGGGGACTTGTCCGGGTTGCTGATGCTGGGTCTGTTCTGCCGGTTGTCGCGCAGCGCCTGTCGTTGTTCCGGCGTCATGGCATGCCAGCGGGTCGCCAGATCCCCCCGCAGGGTGACCAGGTCTGGCTGGCCATGGTCCTCCTGCCAATCCTGATACTTCTCCTTGATCTCCTGCTGGCGCGCCGGATCGAGCCCATTCCACCACTTCTTGATCAGCTCGTCGAACTCCCCCTGGTTGTCACAGCACCAGGGATAATAGTCGTTCCAATAGCCGTAATAGTCGTCATACCACCAGTAAGAGGCGCCATAGACACCGCCGTAAGGGCCACCAGGGCCGGCCCCTGCTCCACCGCCCGACGAGGAGCTGCAGCCGGCGAGGCTCAGGGCAAACAGGGGGGCAAGCAGAATGACGCGCATGGAGACTCCTGGGAGAGAGGCTGATCTTGAGCGGATTATACGGCATATCATTGGCCCGGGCAGTCAGGATTGCGGGTCGCTACTGTATGAACGTACAATAGTCTCATCCCAGCCTTGAACCCCATAGCCTGCATGACCGAGATCCAGCCCGCTCCGCCCGCCACCCCGCCGCTCGACGGTTTCATCCTGACCCGTCACGGCCGGGATGTGCAGGGGCGTACCGAGATAGTGATGTGGCTCTGGAGCGCCCAGGGGCCGGTGCGGCTGGTGGTGCCGGGACAGGAGCCAGTCTTCTTCCTGCCGGAGCGCCACCTGGAGGAGGCGGCCGAGCTCTTCAAGGGCGCCGGGGTGCGGGGGCGGTTTCGCCGCCTGCCCATGCACACCTTCGAGGGCAGTCGGGTGGTGGGCTGCTACTTCGCAACCCTGAGCGCCTTCCACCGCGCCATCGAGCTGCTGCTCATCCGCGGCCTGGAGCACTTCGAGGCGGATATCCGGCTGCCGGAGCGCTTTTTGATGGAGCGCTTCATCACCGCCGGGGTGCGCTTCGATGGCAAGGCGAGGCGCAGGGGGGGCAGTCAGGGCTACTGGGAGGTGAACGAGGCGCGCTGCGCGCCCCAGGCCGTGACGCCGACCCTCTCCTGGGTGTCCCTCGACGTGGAGTGCGCCATGGACGGGGCCCTCTTCTCGGTGGGGCTCTATAGCCGTGAGGATGCGCGGGTCATCATGATTGGCACCCCGGAGGCGGATGCCGATAGCTGGGGCACCCGGGTCGAGTGGGTGGCGGACGAGAGCGCCCTGTTCGGCGCCCTGGAGCGCTGGTTCCAGCTGCACGATCCCGATCTCGTCATCGGCTGGAACGTGGTCAACTTCGACTTTCGCCTGCTGCTGCGCCGCGCCGAGCTCGGCAAGCGGCGGCTGCGGCTCGGGCGCGGGAGGGAGCTCTGCTTCTGGCGCTCGTCCCGAAACGACCCCCAGAGCGGCAGCGTCATCATCCCCGGGCGCATGGTGCTGGACGGCATCGATACCCTCAAAAGCGCCACCTGGCAGTTCCCGAGCTACAGCCTGGATGCGGTGGCAAGCGAGCTGCTCGGTCGGGGCAAGGATATCGAGGACGTGGCGAACCGGGGGGAGAAGATCACCGAGCTGTTTCACTCCGACAAGGAGGCGCTGGCCCGCTACAACCTGGAAGACTGTAAGCTGGTGTGGGAGATCTTCGATTTCTGCCACCTCATCCCCTTCGCCATCGAGCGGGCCTCCCTCACCGGGTTGGAGCTCGACAGGGTGGGGGGCTCGGTGGCGGCCTTTACCAACCTCTATCTGCCACGGCTTCACCGCGGCGGCTACGTGGCCCCGAACCTGCCCGCCGACGGCGGGCTGGCGAGCCCGGGCGGCTACGTGATGGACTCCAGGCCCGGGCTCTATCGCCACGTGCTGGTGCTCGACTTCAAGAGCCTCTATCCCAGCATCATCCGCACCTTCTGCATCGATCCCATGGGGCTGGTGGAGGGGTTGCAACACCCCGCGCACGCCATTCCTGGCTTTCGCGGCGCCCTGTTCTCCCGCGAGCGGCACTTCCTGCCGGATCTCATCGCCACCCTGTGGGCGGCGCGGGATCGGGCCAAGGCGGCCGGCAACAAGGCGCTCTCCCAGGCCATCAAGATCATCATGAACTCCTTCTACGGGGTGCTGGGCTCGGGGGGCTGCCGCTTCTACGACCCGAGGCTTGCCTCCTCCATCACCCTGCGGGGTCACGGCATCATGCAGCAGACCCGGGAGTGGATAGAGGGGGAGGGGTTCGAGGTGATCTATGGCGACACCGACTCCACCTTCGTGCACCTGGGGCGGGATGCCAGCCCCGAGCAGGCGGACGAGATCGGCCAGCGGCTGGCGAAGCTGATCAACGACAACTGGGCGGCGCGGATCAGGGGGGAGTTCGACTTGCCGAGCCATCTGGAGATCCAGTACGAGACCCACTACCGCCGCTTCCTGATGCCCACCATCCGCGGGCTGGAGAAGGGGAGCAAGAAGCGCTATGCGGGGCTGGTGGGTGAAGGGGAAGCTGAGCACCTGGTGTTCAAGGGGCTGGAGACGGTGCGCACCGACTGGACGCCCCTTGCCAAGGCCTTCCAGACCCGGCTCTATGAGCTGGTCTTCCACGACCAGGATCCCAGCGGCTATGTGCGCACCATGGTGGACGAGACCCGGGCCGGCTTGCACGACGATCTGCTGGTCTATCGCAAGCGGCTGCGCCAGAAGCTCGAGGAGTACCAGAAGAACGTGCCGCCCCATGTGCGGGCGGCGCGTCTGGCCGACGAGGAGAACCTGCGCCGCGGCCAGCCCCAGCGCTACCAGCACAGGGGCTCCATCGCCTACCTGGTGACCCTGAACGGGCCAGAGCCGCTGGAATACAGGCGCAGCGCCATCGACTACGAGCACTATATCGACAAGCAGCTGAGGCCCATCGCCGACGCCATCCTGCCCTTTATCGGCGAATCGTTCGAGCGGATCTGCGGCCAGCAGCTGGATCTCTTCTGACGAGATCGCCTTCGGACGGGGGGCCTGCCTGCCGGGCATGGTTGAACGCACGGCGGATTCAGTCGTTCAGATACGGGCAGGAAAGGGGAGAAATGCAAAAAGCCCGCTCTAGGAGCGGGCTTTTTCAATCTGGTGCGTCCTAGTGGATTCGAACCACCGACCCCCACCATGTCAAGGTGATGCTCTAACCAGCTGAGCTAAGGACGCAGGGTGCGCAAGGCGACTTTGTGTGTCATTGCAGGGGAGTGGTGGGTTTAATTGGATTCGAACCAACGACCCCTACCATGTCAAGGTAGTGCTCTAACCAACTGAGCTATAAACCCACATCTGCGTTCAACCGGTTTCGAACCAACGACATCGCCTACGCCATGTCAAAGTACTGTTCTAACCAACTGATCTATAAATCCACATCTGCAATCAATTCAAACTGTTATGGTGCGTCCTAGTGGATTCGAACCACCGACCCCCACCATGTCAAGGTGATGCTCTAACCAGCTGAGCTAAGGACGCATAACAGGGTTTCGTGATGGTGCGTCCTAGTGGATTCGAACCACCGACCCCCACCATGTCAAGGTGGTGCTCTAACCAGCTGAGCTAAGGACGCATCACGAAAAGTGGTGGGTTTAATTGGATTCGAACCAACGACCCCTACCATGTCAAGGTAGTGCTCTAACCAACTGAGCTATAAACCCACTTCATAAACCGGACCGAAAGCCCGTTTTATTCCGCCAGCACTGCTGGCGTGGTCGGCATACTACCCATGGCCCCCAAGGCTGTCAACAAGGGACATGCACAAAGGAGACTGTTTGCCCAGTTCTTGCGCAGCCTGTTGATTTTACAGGCGAGCCGCCAAAAAACGCGCGGCTCCCTGTGCTCCTGGCAGCGCCCTACTGCGCCCGGGAGAGGGCGGTGCAGGCCGCGGGGCTGGCGAAGCGGCCATAGATGACGCGCAGCCGCGCCCCCAGCATCAGGGCGGCAGAGGTGAGGCCGACGATGAAGCCGACCCAGAAGCCCTGGGGCCCCATGCGCGGCACCACCCAGTCGGTCAGTCCCAGGATCATGCCGGTGGGGAGCCCCATGCCCCAGTAGGCGACGATGGTGACGTAGAAGATGGCCTGGGTGTCCTTGTAGCCGCGAAGGGCCGCCGCCGCTACCACCTGCACCGAGTCGGAGATCTGGTAGATGGCGGCAAAGAAGAGCAGGGTGGCCGCGAGGGTGATCACCTGCAGGTCCTCGGTGTAGATGGTGGCGATCTGCTCGCGCAGCAGCACGGTGAGGGCGGCGGTGGCGGCGGCCACCGTCATGCCCAGCATCAGGCCGGTGCGGGCGGCGACCCTGGCCTGATCCGGTTGCCCTTCCCCTATGTTGTGACCGACCCGGATGGTCACGCCGACACCGATGGACAGCGGCAGCATAAACACCAGGCTGGAAAAGTTCAGCGCTATCTGGTGGCTCGCCACCGTTTCGGCACCGAACGGGGCCAGCATCAGGGCCACCACGGTAAACAGGGTCACCTCGCAGAAGATAGCCATGGCGATGGGAAACCCCAGGCGGAACAGGCGCCAGATCCGGCTGCCGTTGGGGCGTGCCAGCTGGGCGAAGAGGTTGATCTTCTGGAAGTGGGAGGAGAACTTCACATAGAGGATCATCGCCAGCAGCATGGCCCAGAGCACGATGGCGGTGGCCACGCCGCAGCCGACCCCGCCGAGCTTGGGCATGCCGAAGTGGCCGTGGATGAAGATGTAGTTCGCCGGGATATTGACCGCGAGCCCCACGAAGCCGATCACCATGGTCGGCATGGTGTGGGAGAGCCCCTCGCTGAAGTTGCGCAGCACCTGGAACAGCACGAAGGCGGGTAGCCCCCACAGGATGGCGTGCAGGTAGCCGGCGGTCTTCTCCGCCATGACGGGATCCACGTCCATGAACTGCAGCGCCAGGGGGCTGAAGTAGAGCGCCACCATGGCGATAGGGGTCACCATCAGCGCCAGCCAGAAGCCCTGGTGCACGGCGGGGCGCACCTCGTCTTGTTTGCGGGCGCCGTTGAGCTGGGAGACGATGGGGGTGAGCGCCATGATGATGCCCTGCACCAGCAGGATGACCGGCAGCCAGAAGCTGGAGGCCACCGACACGGCGGCGAGATCCACGGCGCTCACCTGTCCCGCCATCACGGTATCGACGAAGTTCATGGCGATCTGGGCCACCTGGGCCACCAGTATGGGGCTGGCTAGACGAAGGAGCTGCTTCGCCTCGGACCAATAACGTTGCACTGACACCTCCGAGTGGATCAGATAATAGAGAAAGAGCGGGTAAGAGAGATGGGCTTTTGCCTCCTCGTCCTGAGGAGACAAAATGCGGGGGTGTCATTCTAGCCTGAAAATCCGCCAACGGGGAAGGTCGGCGGTCGATTTGTGCCCGGGATCAGGCGTCCTCGTGATCGCTGATCAGCAGGTTGGCCGCGGCATAGGCCGCCTGCTCGCGCAGATCCGCCGGCACCCGCTCGTCGGACGCGACGGCGTTGAGCGCCCGTATGCTGGCGGCGATGGCCTGGGGCACATAGCCCTGCTCGCCGGAGCCAATCTGGTTGTAGGCGATTCGAATGGCTTCACAGCACTGATATACCTGCATTTTTGTTTCCTCGTTAAGCCTGGATTGAATGGGGTCACTATAGCGATCGCGCTTCCCCTTGTCAGCCGGCATGCTTGTCTTGCAGGGGGGGCGGGGGTAACCTGCCGACAATTTTGTCACAGCGTGGAGAGACACATGTTTACCGGCATAGTACAGGGGACCGCCGAACTGGTGGCCATCGAGGCGCTGCCCAACTTTCGCACCCACGTGATCCGCATGCCGAGCCCGGCCTGGGGGGAGGGGCTGGCGCTCGGCGCCTCCGTGGCCCACAACGGCTGCTGCCTGACGGTCACCCGGGTGGAGGGGGATCTGGTCAGCTTCGATCTGATGCAGG
Organism: Aeromonas sp. XH; assembly: GCF_033348475.1. Classification (NCBI taxonomy): domain Bacteria; kingdom Pseudomonadati; phylum Pseudomonadota; class Gammaproteobacteria; order Aeromonadales; family Aeromonadaceae; genus Aeromonas; species Aeromonas sp. XH. The sequence continues at coordinate 2,021,147 of NZ_CP137630.1, forward strand.
AGACCCTGCGCCTCACCAACCTCGGGCAACTGGCGGTGGGGGACAAGGTCAACGTGGAGCGGGCCGCCCGCTTTGGGGACGAGATCGGCGGTCATGCCATGTCCGGCCACATCATGGGCACGGCCGAGGTGACCTCGGTCATCGACACCCCGAACAACCGCCAGGTGTGGTATCGCCTCGCCCCCGAACTGATGAAATACGTGCTGACCAAGGGCTACATCGGCATCGACGGCATCAGCCTCACCGTGGGGGAGGTGCGAGGCAGCGAGTTCTGCGTCAACCTCATCCCCGAGACCCTGGCCCGCACCAACCTCGGCTGGGTCAAGGCAGGCTGGCAGACCAATATCGAGATCGATCCCCAGACCCAGGCCATCGTCGACACGGTGGAGCGGGTGCTGGCGGCGCGCCGCCCGGACTGATGCCCCCATGCGGACGCCGCGGCCAGAGGGGCCTGCGACAGGCAGGCCCTTGTCGTCTCTCGGGGCGATGGGCCAAAGGCGGTACCGGGTATCGCGTGACATGGGACTGGGGAGGCGCCCTGTCTCGAAGGGGAGATCCCGTTACACGGGGGGGAAGAGGGACGGAGATCATGACGACAAGGCTCATCTCGAAAGCCAGGCAGTGGGCGAAAGCCATCGAGTGCGATGTTCATGCGGTGTGGCTCGCGGCCCGGGATCCCAGGACCCCCTGGTATGCGAAGGCGCTTGCGTTGCTTGTCGCCGCCTATGCCCTCTCGCCCATCGACCTCATCCCCGACTTCATCCCCGTGCTCGGCTACCTGGATGACCTCGTCCTGGTGCCGCTCGGGATCTTGCTGGCCGTGCGGCTGATCCCGCCAAAGGTGATGAAGGAGCACAGGGCCACCGCCGCCAGGGCCGCCCAGCGGCCCGTGAGCCGGGTGGCCGCGGCGGTGTTTGTCACGCTCTGGATAGGGGGTGGCGTGCTGCTGTATTGCTGGCTGGTGTAGCACTGAAAGGCGACCCGTCGACAGCGCCGCTCAGCGCGGCGCCTTGACGTTCGCATGGGGGGAGCCGTCACGGCCCAGATGCCACCGCTCTGTCGGCCATCCCGGGCCAAGCCCTCGAAAGCCTAGAAGACCTGCTCGTCGTCCGCATCCACGAACAGTTGCAGGCAGTCGCGGGCCTCGTCCCGGTGCAGCCGCAGGTGGATTGGATTGCAGCAGGCCATGCAATCCTCGTAGAACTCCTGATCCCCCTGGCTGGCATCCAGCTCGACTCGGGTGTGATGACCACAGTGGGGGCAGACGATGCGCTTGCTGGTGTACTCGATCATGATGACCTCCCGGGGCCAACTGGCCGCCTCTGTTACCCTGATTCTAGTCGCCAAGAGGCGGCGCAACCGCGAGCAAGCGCACGTTTATGACCGGGATCAAGGGGCGCCGGTGGAGGGCACTGCGAACGCCCCTGCAGGATTACTTGACCCAGCGAGCCAGCATCTCGGCATCCAGCTCGCTCAGGCAGGCGAGCTGATGGTTGGCGATGGCCAGACGCGGGTCGCCGACCAGGGCAGGGTCCGGCACGATCAGCGCCGTCATGGAGGCGGCCTTGGCGGCGAGCAGGCCGGTGAAGCTGTCCTCGATGGCGAGACAGTGCACGGGCTCCACCCCCAGCTTCTCGGCGGCGTGGATGTAGACATCCGGGTGAGGCTTGCCAAAGCGCTCCACCTCGGCGGAGTGCACAGCCAGGAAGCGATCCCGGATACCGAGCTTGCCGAGCACCGCCTCCACCATGACGAAGGGGGAGGAGGTAGCCAGACCCACTTTCAGCCCTTGCGCCTCGATGAGGTCGAGGGCTTCCTGCACACCAGCCTTGGCCTGGCCCTCCTGCAGGATGAGGGAGATCACCTGATCGAGGATGCGTTGCACGACTTCTTCCTGGCTCGGCCCGCTCCAGGGGCGCAGACGATACCAGTGGGCCACCAGCTGATCGATGCGCACCCCTATGGTGGAGTTGCAGTCCTCTTCCGTGTGGGGATGGCCCAGCTCGGAGAACACGGCCATCTGGGCTCGTTGCCAAAAGGGTTCCGAGTCGATCAGAACACCGTCCATATCGAAGATCACGGCAGCTAACATCTTGTACTCCTGACATAGGTGAAGGGGGGATTATAAGCGAGATGCCCCGATGGAAAAGGGGCAGTCGCCTGCCCCTTGCGCCGGATCATGCCGGCAAACGTTTGTTTTTGCGTGGTAAAAAATGAGGTCAGAAGAGCACCTCGACCCGGGCGGCGACCGTCTTGGCCTGTTCGACCGCCTCAGTGCAATCCTGGCCACGGGCCAGCGCCACCCCGAGTCGGCGACGACCGGCGATCTCGGGCTTGCCGAAGAGGCGCAACTGGGCACCCGGCACCAGGGCCAACGCCTCGCCAATCCCCTGATAGCGGATGTCCTGGCTGTGGCCCTCCCGCAGCACCACGGCGGAGGCGCTTGGCCCGAACGTGGTGATGGTGCCGATGGGCAGCCCCAGGATAGCGCGCACGTGCAGGGCGAACTCGGAGAGATCCTGGGAGATCAGGGTCACCATGCCGGTGTCGTGGGGGCGGGGGGAAACCTCGCTGAACCACACCTCGTCTCCCTTGACGAACAACTCCACTCCGAACAGACCGTAGCCGCCGAGGGCCTCGACCACCTTGGCCGCCACCTCCTTGGCGCGAGCCAGCGCCAGCTCGCTCATCGCCTGGGGTTGCCAGGATTCGCGGTAGTCCCCGTCTTCCTGACGGTGGCCTATGGGGTCGCAGAAGTGGATGCCGTCCACGGCGCGCACCGTGAGCAGGGTGATCTCGTACTCGAAGGGGACGAAGCCTTCGACGATCACCTTGCCGCGACCGGCGCGGCCCCCCTCCTGGGCATAGGTCCAGGCCGCCTCCAGTTTGGCGAGATCGCGCAGCAGGCTCTGGCCCTTGCCGGAGGAGCTCATCACCGGCTTCACCACGCAGGGCAGGCCGATCGCCTCGACGGCTGCGACGAACTCCTCCTTGCTCTGGGCGAAGCGGTAGCTGGAGGTGGGCAGCCCCAGGGTCTCGGCGGCGAGGCGGCGGATCCCCTCCCGGTTCATGGTGAGTTGGGTGGCGTGGGCATTGGGCACTACCCTGACCCCTTCCTGCTCCAGGGCGGCCAGGGTATCGGTGGCGATGGCTTCAATTTCGGGGATGATGAGGTCTGGCTTGACCTCGGTCACCAGGGCGCGCAGGGCCGCGCCATCGAGCATATCCAGCACGTGGGCTTGGTGCGCCACCTGCATGGCGGGGGCGTTGGGATAGCGGTCGGAGGCGATCACCTCGATGCCGAGGCGCTGCAGCTCGATGGCGACTTCCTTGCCGAGTTCGCCTGAGCCGAGCAGCAGGGCACGGGTGGCGCCGGGGCGGGTGGCGGTTCCAAACATGTGATCTCTCCTGAGGTCGAGGGTCAGAGGGGCTGACCCGGGTGAGCAAAAAAAGAGGCACGCATGGCGTGCCTCAGGAAACGGATCTGTGGGCGCGCTGCTCCAGATGGGTCAGCAGCGTGATGGCCCCGATGATGATGGCGGCCCCCAGCCACAATCGGCCGGGGGGCGCCCAACCAAACACCAGCCAGCCGGCCAGCACGTTCATGGGCAGCTTGGCAAAGTCGAAGGGTTGCACGAAGGAGGCCTCGGCCACGCTGTAGGCGCGGGCGATGGACATCTGGGCCAGGGCCGACAGCACGCCGGAGGCGGCCACCAGCAGCCACTGGATCTCGCTTGGCCACTGCCAGTCGGGGAGCGCCAGCATGGCGTTGAACGGGGTACTGAAGATAAGCAGGTAGACGACTATGGTGTGGGACGACTCGCTCGCCGCCTGATAACGCACCAGCAGGGAGTAACCGGCCCAGAAGAGGGCGGCCGCCACCGGCAGCAGCGAGGCCCAGCTGAAGTCGTCGGTCCAGGGGGCCAGGATCAGCATGGCGCCGGCGAAGCCGGCCAGGGTCGCCAGGATCCGGGCCCGGCTCACCTGCTCCTTGAGCAGCAGGGCGGAGCCGAGCGTGGCAAACAGGGGCGAGGTCATCAGCAGCGCGATTCCCTGCCAGATGGGGACGGGCACCGCCAGCGCCCAGAGCCAGAACTGGATGCCGACCACGGCCAGGGCGACCCGCAGCAGGTGCAGCCGCAGCTGGTTCGTCATCAGGGACTGACGCAGGCCGTGACGGATGAGCCAGGGCAGCAGGCAGACCAGGGCGATCAGGTACTGATGGAAGGCGACCTGGGTCGAGGGGAGGCCGAGCTGGAAGCTGACATACTGGCTCAGGCTGTTGACGGCGGCGAAGCAGAGGCCTGCCACCATCATCCAGATGGCGCCGGCAAAGGGGGAGTGCCTGCGGGAGGAGGTCATGGGATCCGGGTCACTTACAAAAAGTGCGGCGGATCATAACGGCAATCGTTTGTTCTGCCAAGGGCAGGGAGTTCGCTGAGTACCTCTGCTGGCCTGAGGGAGTCGAAGCATCAAATTTTTTGAATAACTTGAGCATCTATTTTCGCTATCAGGCTTGAATCTCAATCTTTATAGTGACCTCCATCGACAGCCTGGCTGTTCAATTGACAATCAAATGGAGTTTCACCATGGCCAATATCCTCGTACTCAAGTCCAGCATCCTGGGCCAATATTCCCAATCCAACGCGCTGATCGACGGCTACCTGGCCGATCGCCAGGGTGACACCATCAAGGTGCGCGATCTGGCGACCCTGAACCTGCCGGTGCTGGACGGCGAGCTGGCCATGGGCCTGCGTGGCGGCGAGAACCTGAACGAGCGTCAGCAAGCGGTGCTGGCCCAGTCCGACGAGCTGGTCGCCGAGCTCAAGGCGAGCGACCTGGTGATCATCGCGGCCCCCATGTACAACTTCAACATCCCGACCCAGCTGAAGAACTGGATCGATCTGGTGGCCCGTGCCGGCGTGACCTTCCGCTACACCGAGACCGGCCCGGTGGGCCTGGTGGAGAACACCCGCGCCCTGGTGGTCAGCCCCCGTGGCGGCATGCACGTGGGCAACGCCACCGACCTGGTGACCCCCTACATGCGCACCGTGCTGGGCTTCATCGGCATCAAGGACGTGGACTTCATCTATGCCGAGGGCATGGGCATGGGGCCGGAGGCGCAAGCCAAGGGGATCGAGCAGGCTAAGGAACAGCTGGAAACCCTGGCCTACTGATGTCCCTCGGGGTCACCCCAAGGATGTGAAAAAAACAACGCAGCCCAAGGGCTGCGTTGTTTTTTTGCGAGGTATCGCAGGCGAGTCACTCCCGCAGGAAGTGGCGGCAGCCGCTGCCGACCATCAGGCAGACCGCCACCAAGGACCCCAGCAACAGGGTGGTGAGCCACTGTTCGGCACTGTCAGGCAACTGGGGGGAGAAGAGGCTGATCATCAGCAGGGCGCTGAGGGTGATCAGGCTGGTGGAACGGGTCAGGCGCATCATGGGTCATCCTTGGCTGCTGGGCTGAACGAGAGGCTAACCTCGGTCTGTGACAGCAAGATGTATCCGTACGCCTTGCCACTGGCCACTGACCGGGTAGCCATCACCATAGCAGTTTTTGTCGCCGTCGCCAGCGGCATGGGCCGGGTTGTGATCCGGATCCCTATCTGAACTGCCTCTGTGCGGGCAGATAGTGAAAATCACCGGTGGCGAGGCGGGCCACCAGGGCCGCCTTGTCGAGATCCTGGGACTGGCAGAGATCGTCCAGATCATCGTAGTGATCACGCAGCTGCATGTTGACCAGGCTCAGCAGCATGTTGACGTCCATGGTGGCAAACTGGGTCAGCTTCATGACTGTTGCTCCTTGTCCAGCAGGTGGAGCTGCTCGATGGCGTCGCTGACGCTCTGCAGGTGGAAGCGGATGCTCTGACGCGCCTCCTCCGGCAGATAGTCGGTGAGGGTATGCTGCCAGCTGCCCGCCTCGGTCTTGAGCTGCTGGAACAGGGTGAGCCCCGCCGGGGTGAAGGAGACCAGGCTGATGCGCTTGTCCTGCACGCTGTTCTCGGTGAACAGTATACCCTTCTCCACCAGGCGGTGGATCTCGCGGGAGATCCGCACCTTGTCCATGCCGCTCGCCTCCACCAGCTCCTTCTGGCTGATGGGGTAGTGGGGACCGAGCACCATCATCAGGCGCCACTGGGGTACCGTCAGCTGGTAACGCTGCTGATAAAACTGTTCAAAGGTATCGCGCACCATCTCAGCGGCGTGCACCAGCTGATAGGGAGGGTAATGCGCGAGCAGCTCTATGATCTTCGACATATGACATCCTGCTGTGGCGGCTGCATCGAGTGCAGTTTCTCTTGATACTTTGACCTTGATGATACGTAACACAGGGGCATTTGTCCGACCAGGCACCAGAAAAATGTGCGTTTGCGCACGTGTTGCATCATCAAGGGGACAAATAGGGTCTCAACTGGCCTGTTTGCTGACCCCTTTACGCAGCCAGATCAAGGCATTATGAGCAAGCCAGGCCTCACGGCTCTGCAAGGCATAGAGTGCGGCCTCGTCCCGGCTGCCCGGTTGCCAGTGCGGGGGATCCTGCCTGGGGAGCTTGCGCTGGCCCAGCAGGCAGGCGGGCACATGGGGGTTTGCGCCAAGGGCGGCGGCCAGATGCGGGCGGGCCGCCTCTGGCCCCTCGCAGACAAAGCTCATCAGCGCCCTGTTGTAGAGCAGCCAGCAGGAGGCCTCGTCGAAGCGCACCAGCAGCGCCTTGAGAGCGTCCCACTCCCCTTGCCGGGCATAGAGGCTGGAGAGAGGATGGCGGCAACCCGGCTCGTCGGCGAGGCAGAGCGCGAGCAGGGCAAGGTATTCGTCTCTGGCCTGCGCCAGCTGTCCCAGGCGCAGCAGGCAGTCGGCCCGCCCCGCCCTGGCCGCGATCAGGGGCCGGGCCTCGGGGGCCTGCCAGCCATGGCCTGCGTGCTGCCGCCAGAACGCCTCGTCGAACAGGGGGGTGGCATCGGCCACGATGCGGTCAAACCAGCCAAGGCGGGCGAGGGGATCGCGGCTCTGGGCCGCCTGCTCGAACCACTGCTGCCACTGGCGGGTCTGGTCGTTCTCGGGGAGCACTGGCTCCTCGGGCCTGGCCTCGTAGTGTTCAAGGCCGAGCAGGAGGTTCAGGGCCGTCTTCATCTGCTGGCGCTGGCGCTTGCAAAAATCGAGGAAGGGCAGCTCGCTGGCCGCAGCCTGGTGCAGCATCATGGCCATGGGCTTGTCGCGAAACAGGCAGAGTTCGGCGACCAGGCTGAAGCGCTGGCGGGTGGCCGGATCGTTCAGGTCCGTCGGGGTGGGCCAGCAGGCGACCCCCTGGCTGAAGCCGTAGCTCCACTGGCCCAGAGGATGGCTCTTGTCAAACACCTGCTCCGGGTTGTCGGTGGCGAGGCGACACTGGCTGGGCAGGGTGAGCTGTGCCGCGTCGGCCTGGGCCTCCAGCTCGGCGATCAGCTGGTGCAGCGCCTCGGCACTCTTCTCGTCCAGCTCGGCCTCATGGGGCAGCAGACCGGCCAGCGGATCCCGCCAGTCGGGGGCGGTCGGCCCCGTCAGGCGGGCGCAGAGAAAGCCGTGCAGGGCCGGATAACTCATGTCCTGCCGGCTGTGGGCCTGGATCCACTGATTGAGATGACGGGTACGAGTGGCTGGGTTCATCGACGCTTCCTCCGGATTTGACGGCCGCGAAGTCTACCTAAAAGTGGGGTTATTTGCAGTAAAGGGGCGACCGAATGCTGCTAATATCGCCAATCTGGGCCCCAGGGGACGGGAAAATAGTCCGCGTCCAGAGGGCAGGGGACTAGGTCCAGCCCCCGCTCTGGGGTAACATGCGCGCCTGCATGAGAAATAAGCCCCCGTCCTCTTTACGTCGGACGACGGCGGCGATGCGCCTCCATTTACGGGCCGGCAAAACGGGCCCATTCGGATATTGAAAGAAGAGATCACCATGTTACAGATTGGCAAGATGAACACCCTCACCGTCGTTGAGCTCGAGGATCGCGGCGCCTGGCTGGCTGCGGGGGAATATGGCGAGCTGCTGCTGCCCAGGCGCCAGCTGCCGGAAGGCGTCGCCGAAGGGGGGGAGGTGTCCGTCTTCCTCTATCTGGACGCCGATTGCGAGCCGGTGATCACCACCGACAAGCCCTTCGCCATGGTGGGGGACATCGTCGGCCTCAAGGTGGTCAACGCCAACAAGATAGGCGCCTTCCTCGACTGGGGCATGAAGAAGGATCTGTTCGTGCCGAGCCGCGAGCAGAACAAGCCGATGCAGGTGGGTCACGTCTATCTGGTGCACCTGATGCTGGACAACGAGGGGCGCATGGTGGGCACCAGCCGCCTGGAGCGCTTCCTGCGCAGCGATCCCCCCTTCAAGGCCGGCGACGAGGTGACGGCTCTGCCGGGGGAACACACCCCCCTCGGCATCAAGGCAGTGGTCAACGGCCAGTACGCCGGCATGCTGTTCAGGAACGAGGTGTTCGGCCGGGTGATGACGGGTCGGCCGCTGACCGCCTGGGTCAAGCAGGTGCGTGAGGATGGCAAGCTGGATCTGGCCCTGCAAAAACCCGGGCTGGCTCGCATGGACGACGCCGGGGAGCGCATCCTGACCCGGCTGCAAAAGCAGGGGGGGAGTCTGGCGGTGGGGGACAAGAGCGACCCCGAGCTCATCTACAAGATGTTCAACATGAGCAAGGGTACCTTCAAGAAGGCGATCGGCGGGCTCTACAAGCAGGGCAGGATCGTCATCGAAGACAACAGTATCAGCCTCACCGGGGCGAATGCGGCCGGGGACGGCGAATAAGGTGCCGAGCCCCTGCATCGGCCAGTGCCAGGCCAGGGATGGGCTCTGCCTCGGCTGCGGTCGCACCCTGACCGAGATAGGCCAGTGGTCCGCCATGGACAACGAGGCCCAGCTGGCGCGCATGGCGGAGCTGGACGGGACCATCAGCACCCATGTCTGCCCGGGATGCGGCGAGCCGGCGTTTTGCGCCGTCTCTGCCGGTGAGCCCATCGAGCGCTGCTGGTGCAGCCAGTTGCCGGCTCTGCCCATGAGCGATGCCGGTGCCTGCTGGTGCCGGCGCTGCCTGGCCAAGGCCGTCGCGGCACGGCCCTGAACCGGTGAATCGCAAAAACGAAAAAGGCGCCAGGGGCGCCTTTCTTATGCCTGTTGCTGGCGGTGCCAGCGAACGTGCACCTCGTGTTCACTCTGATCCCGGGGCAGCAGGAAGGTGGCGTAGATCACCTCGAACTCCTCCTGATGATCCAGCAAGCCGACCCAGACCTCGGCCCAACGCGCCATGTCGACCGGCTCGCCGAGTTCGGTCGACCAGTCGGCATTGGGCAGGGTCGCCTCGACGGCGCCACGCTGCTCGAACTCGAGGGTAATGTCGACGATTTGTTCGGGGGCCAGCATGTCGGCGGCCTGCTCCAGAAACTGATCATAGGCCCACTCGACCAGCTGATCCGGGCTACGTTGTTCCATGAAATCACTCCAGATACGTCCAGGTTCGCCACTTTAACAAGTATTGGGATGGGCAGCCAGCCCGGGGGCGGTGACGCCGCGCTGTCAAATGGCGGGATCAGGGGATAAGGTTAACAGAGCCGCCGCGCGGGCGGCATGACGAGGCGTGCAGGCAGCATGAAGCGACGACACTACAGGCGACGGATCACGCGGCGACGGGAGACCTGGTGGTGGCACTATCTGCCGTTGCACCGGGAAACCGTCGGCGGTCATCTTGGCCCTGCGCCCGATGCCGCCGACCCGCCTAGCCCGCCTCGTGGACCCGGTTCAGGGTGATCTGGCCGAGCTGGCCCATCTGGCGGCGGATCCAGGCCGAGCGCTTTTGCACATAGGGCGAGGGGGGCTTGACCCGGTAGCGCCAGGGGTTGGGCAGGGCGGCGGCCAGCAGGGAGGCCTCGTAGCGGGTCAGCCGTGCCGCCGGCTTGCCGAAGTAGTGCCTGGCGGCGGCCTCGGCGCCATAGATGCCGGGCCCGAACTCCACGATGTTCAGATACACCTCGAGGATGCGGGACTTGTCCCAGCCCAGCTCCATCAGCAGGGTGAACCAGGCCTCGATCCCCTTGCGCAGGAAGCTGCGATCGCTCCACATGAAGAGGTTCTTCGCCGTCTGCTGGCTCAGGGTGCTGGCGCCACGCACCCGCCGGCTCTGCTGGTTGTGCCTGAGGGCGGAGCTGATGGCATCCATGTCGAAGCCGTTGTGCTCGGCAAAGCGCTGATCCTCGGCGGCGATGACCGCCAGCTGCAGCTCGCGGGAGATCTGCTCGAGGGGCACCCAGTCGTGCTTCACCTCGGCCACCTTGGCCGGCGGGAACAGCGCCCGTTCGAGGCGCCAGGTCCACATGGGGGGATCGATGAAGCGCAGCAATGCCACCGAGACTATGGTGCTGAGGAAGGCGGCCAGCAACAGCTTGCCGAGCCAGCCCAGCAGGCGCCGCCACCCCGTCGCCCTCACGGGCTCGGGCTCTGCGTCCCAGTCATAGTGACCGGGATCATCGGGGTCCGGAATTATTGGGGCAGCCATTCGATGTGGCAGAACTTCTCGTCGACGCGGCGGGAGAGCAGCATGCGGGCGAACAGGTGTTCGTACTCTTCCTGTTCGTTGCCAAGGCCGATCCAGACCTCGATATAGTCGGCATCACTGACTTCGAAGCCCACGTCCGCCGCCCAGTCGTCGGCGGGATCGGTTTCCGCCAGCAGGCCGCGGTCGTTGAACTCCTGGTTGAAGCGGGCGATCTCCTGCTCGGGCAGGTTGTCGGAGGCCAGCTCCATGAAGAGCGCGAGGGCGGTGTCGAGCAGTTCCTCGACGCTGTGCATTTCGTCGTTCAAAGACATAAGTTCGGTGTTCCAGATGATGGGGAGGGGCGCCGTCGGCAGGCCCTCGTGGTGCGCGGTATTCTAGCCGCCCCCATCGCCCTTGGCGAGATGTGTCGACACCAATAAAAAACCGGATCCTGGCAAAGGATCCGGTCTTCATTGGGGGAAAGGGTCGCGCATGGGGCGTCAGCTCATCCCTTCTTGTCGTCGGCGAAGGTGATGTTGAGCTCCAGCACCGACAGCTCGTCGCTCTTCTTGTCGAGCTGGACCGTGATCTTGTCAGGGTCTATCTCCACGTATTTGCGGATCACGTCGAGGATGTCCTGCTTGAGCTGGGGCAGGTAATCCGGCCCCCCTCTGGATGAGCGCTCGTGGGCGACGATGATCTGCAACCGCTCTTTGGCCAGTTGTGCGGTGTTCTGTTTCTTGTTGGAACGAAAATAATCCAATAATGACATGTTTAACTCCCGAACAGTCGGCTAAAGAAGCCCTTCTTCTCTTCTTCCAGAAAACGAAAATCCTTGGTGTCACCCAACAGGCGCGCGACGGCGTCCTCATAGGCCTGGCCGGCATCGGACTCCTTGTCCAGGATCACCGGCTCGCCGGAGTTGGAGGCGCGCAGCACCGCCTGGGACTCCGGGATCACCCCGAGCAGTTTGATGGCCAGGATCTCCTGCACGTCCTGCACGCTCAGCATGTCGCCACGGTTGACGCGGGTCGGGCAGTAGCGGGTCAGCAGCAGGTGCTCCTTGATGGGATCCTCGCCACGCTCGGCACGGCGGGACTTGGAGGCCAGGATGCCGAGGATGCGATCGGAATCGCGCACGGAAGAGACTTCCGGGTTGGTGGTGACGATGGCCTCGTCGGCGAAGTAGAGCGCCATCAGGGCGCCAGACTCGATGCCGGCGGGGGAGTCGCAGACGATGTAGTCGAACTTCATCTCCGCCAGCTGATCCAGGATCTTCTCGACCCCGTCACGGGTCAGGGCGTCCTTGTCCCGGGTCTGGGAGGCGGGCAGGATGAACAGATTTTCGCAGCGCTTGTCCTTGATGAGGGCCTGGTTGAGGTTGGCTTCCCCGTTGATGACGTTGACGAAGTCATACACCACGCGGCGCTCGCAGCCCATGATGAGATCCAGGTTTCTCAGGCCAATGTCAAAATCGATGACCACTGTCTTGTGGCCACGCTGGGCTAAACCGGTACTCAGGGCCGCGCTGGTTGTGGTCTTGCCAACGCCACCTTTGCCCGATGTAACGACTATGATTCGCGCCATTCTCGCTTCCTTGTAACTCTATTTGATTCGGTCTATACGAAGTTGTTCGTTGTCCAGCCGGATATGGACTGGCTCTTGGATCAGGCCTGCCGGCAATGCATCGCTGAGCTGGAAAGTGCCCGCGATGGAGAGCAGCTCGGCCTGCAATTGCTGGCAATAAATGCGGGCCTGGGGATTGCCCTTGGCCCCCGCGATGGCACGGCCACGCAGGGCGCCATAAACATGGATGCTGTCGTCGGCGATGACCTCGGCGCCCGGACTCACCGAGCCCAGCACCACCAGGGAGGTGCCGGCGGCATAGATCTGCTGGCCGGAGCGCACCGGTCCGACGTGGACCTTGCTCGCCTCCAGGGGGGCCTGAACGGGGGCGACTGGTGTTGCCTCAGGTTCGGGGGCCGGCGCGGGTGCCACGGGCTCGGCCTTGCGGCTCTTGCCCGAGACCAGCACCGCGAGACCGGCCGCCTTGGCCGCCGTCTTCATCGCCTCGTCCCGGGTCCCTGTGATGCCGACCAGCACGAAATCCTCCGACTCGACCAGCTCCTTGAGCTGTTCGAAATCCGGGATCTCGGTGAGGCGTTCCACATTGAGGACGAGGGGGGCACAATTAAAAAACTGAGGGGCCTGCGCGACCTTGGCCTCCAGCAGTTGTCGGATCCGGGCCGGATTGCCATCGCTGAGATGCAACACAGAAATAGTGAAGGTGGTCCCTTTCAATTCGTTATCGCGTTCAACCATGAATCTTCCCCGAACCGAGACGGCAATACGTTATTGTTATTCAATTCCTGATGTTATAGTTTGCCACCACCAGAGGCAATAAACCCGTCGGATTATATCAAGTTCCATGTTGTGTGCAGTCTATAAAAGTCGCAAAAAAGCCGAGACCTATCTCTTTATTGAAAGAAGAGAGGACTTTTCCCGGGTGCCAGAGGCACTGATGAGTACCTTCGGGCGTCCCGAGCTGGTCCTGATGACCAAACTGGACCCGGCCAAGCCCCTGGGGCTGGCCTCGACCGAGCGGGTGATGGCCGCCCTGAAGAGCCAGGGCTTCTACCTGCAGGTACCGCCCCCGCCGGAAAACCTGCTGGAGCAGCACAAGGCGCAATTGAAGGCCTCATCCTGATGCGGGGTCGGCTGGCGCTGCTATTGCTCGGCGGTTTGTTGAGCGCGCCACTGCAGGCCAGCACTGACTTCGCACGCTATGTCGAGGGCCTCAAACAGGAGGCGGTGGCAGTCGGGATCCCGGCCGCCACCGTGCAGGCCGCCTTTGCCGATGTCCACCTCATCGAGGCGGCGATCCGGCACGACAAAAACCAGCCGGAATTCAAATTGACGCTGGACACATATATTCCCCGCGCGGTGCCGGAATGGAAAGTCAAGCAAGCCAACGCCTTATATCGCCAGCATTTGCCGCTGCTCACAAAAATAGGCCGTGAATATGGGGTGCAACCCCGTTTTATTGTCGCCCTGTGGGGAATTGAAACCAATTTCGGCAAATTGACCGGTAATTTCCCGCTGATCTCCTCCCTGGCGACCCTGGCCTGGGACGGGCGACGGGAAGCCTTCTTCAAGGATCAACTGTTCGATGCCCTTCGCATCCTGGAGCAGGGGCATGTGAGCCCGGCCGCCTTCAAGGGATCCTGGGCGGGGGCCATGGGGCAGGTGCAGTTCATGCCCTCTTCCTTCCTCGCATACGCGGTGGATCAGGACGGGGATGGCAGGAAGGATCTGTGGGGAAATCTCGCGGATGTCTTTGGATCCGCTGCCAATTATCTGCACCGGAACGGCTGGCGCGAGGATGAGACCTGGGGTCGGCGGGTGAGGGTGCCCGACGATCTCGATCCTGCCCTGCTGGGGCTTGAGACCCGCAAGCCGCTGTCGGCCTGGCAGGCGCTCGGGGTGCGCCGGCTGGATGGCTCGCCGCTGCCGAAGGCCGACATGCAGGCCTCCCTCATCCGCCCCGACGATATTCACGGGCGCAGCTACCTCGCCTACGACAATTACCGGGTGCTGCGTCACTGGAACCGCTCCCCCTATTTCGTGGTGGCCGTCGGCACCCTGGCCGATCGCATCGGGGAATAGTCGCCTCTTGCTCCCTCACTGACCCACCCCTCATGGCCACCCGCATCGGGTCGCTTGTCGCCTGTTTTCTCTCTTTGCTTCTCTATCAAACGCGCCTTAATCAAGGGCTTTGCTCAGCAAGCCCGTGAAATAACGACCAAAAAAAAAAGCGGGAATATATCCCGCTCTCTTCATGTCATCGCGATCCGGATTTAGTCGCAGGCAACCTGCATCACCTTGATGGCCAGGCCACCGCGGGAAGTCTCGCGGTACTTGGAGTCCATGTCCTTGCCGGTGATGTACATGGTCTCGATCACCTTGTCGAGGGACACCCGCGGCTTGGAGGTGCGGCGCAGGGCCATGCGGGAGGCGTTGACGGCCTTCATGGCGGCGATGGCGTTGCGTTCGATGCAGGGTACCTGTACCTGGCCGGCGACCGGGTCGCAGGTCAGCCCCAGGTTGTGCTCCATGCCGATCTCGGCCGCTTCGCAGACGTGCTCCGGGCTGCCGCCCATCAGTTCGGTCAGACCGGCGGCGGCCATGGAGCAGGAGACGCCGACCTCGCCCTGGCAGCCCACTTCGGCGCCGGAGATGGAGGCGTTCATCTTGTAGAGCATGCCGACGGCGGCGGCGGCCAGATAGAAGCGGGTGTACTCGTCGCGGCCCACCGGCTGGATGAACTTGTCATAGTAGGCCAGCACGGCCGGGATGATGCCGGCGGCGCCGTTGGTCGGCGCGGTGACGACGCGGCCACCGGCGGCGTTCTCCTCGCTCACCGCCAGGGCGAACATGTTGACCCAGTCCACGATGTTCATGGGGTCGTTGGAGAGGTTCTCGTTGGTGGTCAGCTGGCGATAGAGCGGCGCGGCACGGCGCGGTACCCGCAGCGGGCCGGAGAGCACGCCCTCGGTGCGGCAGCCGCGCTCGATCCCTTCACGCATGGTGGTCCAGATCTTGCCGAGCTTCTTGTAGATCTCTTCCGGGGTGTTGAAGCACTTCTCGTTCTCCATCATCAGGGCGGAGATGGAGAGGCCGCTCTGGCCGCAATGGGCGAGCAGCTCGGCCGCGCTCTTGAACGGGTAGCTGACGGCCATGTCGCCGCTGTCACCCTTGCCGAAGTTCTCTTCGTCGACGATGAAGCCGCCACCGATGGAGTAGTAGGTCTTGCTGTAGATGGCCTCGTCTTCGATGAAGGCGGTCAGCTTCATGCCGTTCTCGTGCAGGGGCAGGGCCTCGTCATGGAACACCATGGCCCCCTTCGGGAAGCTGACGGTGTGGCAGTGCAGGCCGATGGGCAGACGCCCGGTCTGCTCGACCCGGGAGATGAACTCGGGAATGGCGTCAATGTCGACGTTTTCCGGCAGGTTGCCCGCCAGGCCCATGATGATGGCGGTATCCGTGTGGTGGCCCTTGCCGGTCCAGGAGAGGGAGCCGTAGACATCGACCTGGATCCGGGTGATGTCACGGATCTTGCCGCCAGCACGCAGTTCATCCACGAACTGTTTGGCAGCCTTCATGGGGCCGACAGTGTGGGAAGAGGAGGGGCCAACACCGATTTTGAAGATATCAAAAACGCTGATCATGTAACAATTACCTCAGGGTAGAAGGGGGCGCCATGCCCGCTCGCAGAAAGGGGATCCATGGGACGGGTCTGTCGTCACAAAGGCCAGGGAACCGGATAACCACAGTGTAACGGCTCTATGCCTAAAAAAAGTTGAAACAGATCTATTTTTGTTGAATTCGCGGCGCGAGTATAAAATTTATTTTGATGGTTATCCATTTTGTTAAGCGCCGTGCAAACGTTTTGCAAAAAAATACCCGGCAAGGCCGGGTAGTTGAGTGTCGTATGTGGCTGGTTTACGGCGCATTAACATTCGGTGATGTTGACGGCGAGGCCGCCACGGGCGGTTTCCTTGTATTTGGTCTTCATGTCGTTGCCGGTCTCCCACATGGTTCTGATCACCTTGTCCAGGGACACCTTGTGTTCGCCGGTGCCACGCAGGGCGAGCCGGGCGGCATTGATCGCCTTGACCGCCCCCATGGCGTTGCGCTCGATGCAGGGCACCTGCACCAGGCCGCCGATGGGATCGCACGTCAAACCTAAGTTGTGCTCCATGCCGATCTCGGCGGCATTTTCGACGATGGCCGGACTGGCCCCCAGCAGCTCGGCCAGGGCGCCGGCGGCCATGGAGCAGGCGACGCCCACCTCGCCCTGGCAGCCCACCTCCGCCCCCGACAGGGAGGCGTTCTTCTTGTAGAGGATGCCGATGGCGGCGGCGGTGAGGAAGTATTGCATCAGCAGATCGTCATCCACCTTGCGCACGAAGCGATCATAGTAGTGCAGCACGGCGGGGATGATGCCGGCGGCGCCGTTGGTGGGGGCCGTCACCACCCGGCCGCCGGCGGCGTTCTCCTCGTTGACGGCCAGGGCAAACAGGTCCACCCACTCCATCACCATCAGGGGATCCTTGTTGAAGCTGGTCTCGCCACAGAGTTGGCGATAGAGGGCGGGGGCCCGGCGCTTCACCTTGAGGCCGCCGGGCAGCACCCCCTCGCTCCTGCAACCGCGCTCGACACAGCTCTGCATCGCCTGCCAGATCTTGCGCAGGCCCGCCTTTATCTCCGCCTCGCTGCGAAACACCTTCTCGTTGGCCAGCATCAGCCCCGAGATGGAGAGGCCGCTCTCCTGACACTGGGCCAGCAGCTCGGCACCGCTCTCGAACGGGTAGGGGATGGGGTGGGCGGCATCGAAGCGGGCGGCCTCTTCCCGGGCATTGGCGAAGTGGCTCTCCTCGATGATGAAGCCGCCGCCGATGGAGTAGTAGGTCTGCTCGAAGATCAGGGTCTCGCCGTCGAAGGCACGCAACGTCATGCCGTTGGAGTGGGCGGGCAGGGTCTTGCGCCGGTTGAAGAGGATGGCGCCGACCCGGGGAAACTGGCTCGGCTGTTCCCCCCCGAGGCGCAGGCTCTGGCTGTGCTCCACCTGGTCGAGGAAGGCGGGAATGGCTTCGATATCCACGGACTCGGGTTCAAAACCCGCCAGCCCCAGGATGATGGCCTTGCCGGTGCCGTGCCCCTTGCCGGTCTGACCCAGTGAGCCGTAACACTCGGTGACGACGCGCCCGGTACGGGAGAGGAGTGCGTTCTGCTTGAGGGCGTGGACGAAGGCGAAGGCGGCCCGCATCGGCCCCACGGTATGGGAGGAGGAGGGGCCTATCCCGATGGAAAACAGGTCGAAGACACTGATCATGACGTACTCCAATTATGGATTTCGTCTAAACATTGTAAATTTTTTGTAGTCGTTGAAAAGGGGGGAAAGGGCGGGGTGTGATGGCGGTGCGAAAATGGGGTCAGGGTGAAGAGCGCCATGAGAGCCGGTCCGGCATCCCACGGCGCCCGTGACGCCATCAGTCGAGGAACTCGCACAGATAGGCGGTGGCGATCTTCACTTCCAGCTTGAACGAGGAGTGACCGGCCACGTCGAAGGACTCGCCCTGATGGTAGGTGTGCCACTCATCCTCGTCGGCCAGCTGGATGGTGAGGGCGCCCTTGATCACCGTCATGCGTTCCGGGGCGGCGGTGTTGAACAGGTACTCACCCGCTTCCATCACACCGACCGTGGCCTTCTCGCCTTTTTGCTCGAAACCGATAGATTTAACATTTCCGTCAAAATACTCGTTAACTTTCAGCATCTTTTCTTCCCTGTATGCACGTTTGCAAGGCCAACGTAGCACACTGTTTTGGTCTTTGTCATGGTGAAATAGGTGAAAACCGATGAGGTTCCTATGAGGCCCCGTTTTTTCGGAGATATGAAAAATTCGATCCGTTCAGGAATCGGGATGTTAAACGGCATGCAAATATGAGATAAAGCGCACCGCCAGAGCAATGGAGAGGATTTGACGCTCTGGGTGGTCATTTACGCTGCAAAAGTGTGAGTAATTGCTAAATAAAGGAACATTCTGTGTTAACGAAAGGATTAATCAAAAATATCGGCTTCCAGGTCGTGGTTGCCATGGTGCTGGGTGCGCTGGCGGGTGCGCTCATGGGAGAGCAGGCCACGGTGTTTGCGCCGCTCGGCACCCTGTTTATCCAGTTGATCAAGATGCTGGTGATCCCGCTGGTGGCGGTCGCCATCCTGTCCGGTGCCGCCAACCTGGGCGCGAGCCCCGCCGCGGGCAAGATAGGGGTGACCACGCTCGCCTTCTTCCTCATTACCTCAGCCCTGGCGGTGTTCCTGGCCCTGGTGATGGGGCAGATCTTCAAGCCCGGCGTCGGCGTGGACTTCGGCTCCACCGCGGCCATGTTCTCCGGTGACTACGCCGACAAGGGCGAACTGCCCGATGCGATCGCCACCCTGCTTGGCATGATCCCGACCAACGTGTTCAGCGCCCTGAACGAGGCGAACATCCTGCAGATCCTGGTGTTCTGCATGTTCCTCGGCATCGCCCTGGCCAAGCAGCCCCGCGAGCGCGCCAAGCCGCTGGTGGACGGGCTCAACACCCTGGTGGACGCCTTCGTCTGGATGATCAACAAGGTGATGCTGATTGCCCCCATCGGGGTATTCGGCCTGATGGCCGACGCCATCGGCACCTATGGCTTCGACGTGCTGACCCTGGTGCTCAAGCTGTTCGTGGTCTATGTCGCCGCCATCCTGATCTTCGGCTTCGTGGTCTATCCGCTGCTCATCGCGTTCTTCTCCAACACACCGGTACGCAAGTACTTCTCGGCGATGAAGAAGCCGCAGATCGTGGCCTTCTCCACAGCCTCGTCCATGGCGACCCTGCCGGTCAACATGGAGACCTGCGAGCGCGATCTGAAGGTGACCAACGCCACCGCGTCCTTCGTGCTGCCGCTCGGCGCCACCATCAACATGAGCGGCAACGCCATCTATTACGGCCTGGTCGCCATCTTCTTCGCCCAGGTCTACAACATCGATCTCTCCATGGGAGCCTGGGCGGCGATCATCGTCACCTCCACCCTGGGTGCCATCGGTCAGGCCGGCGTGCCGGGCCCGAGCTTCCTGGTGGTCGCCGTGTTGCTGGCCGCCGGGATCCCCATCGAGGGTCTGCCGCTGCTGTTCGCACTGGATCGCCTGTTCGATATGATCCGGACCGCGCTGAACATCACCGGCGATGCGGCCTGCGCCATCATCGTCGATCGCTACAGCCCGGATTACGATCCGGATCGCTGGAGCAAGGAGGCCTGATACCGGGCCAGCCGTGATAAACAGAAGAGGGAGGCCAAGTGCCTCCCTCTTCTTTTCCCCGTTTTCTCCGTCAGCCCGGGCGAACGCCCCGAGTTCAGGTGCCCAGCTGGGCCAGGGCCTGTCGGCAGCGCTGCTCGGCCGCCTCCAGCTCCAGCAGCACCATCTGGATGTCTTCGAGCTGCTGCTGCAGCGTCTCCCGCTTGTCGGCCACCAGTCCCAGCATGGTCTGCAACTGGGAGCGGCTGCTCTTGTCCGCGTCGTAGAGATCGAACAGCTCGCGAATGTCCGCCAGGCTGAAGCCCAGCCGCTTGCCGCGCAGGGTCAGCTTGAGGCGTACCCTGTCCTGACGGCTGTAGATCCGGGTCTGCCCCTGGCGGGTCGGGTTCAGCAACCCCTGATCCTCGTAGAAGCGGATGCTGCGGGTGGTCACATCGAACTCGCGGGCCAGTTCGCTGATGCTGAAGGTACGGCTCTCATCCTTGGATTTGGTCATAGGGCTGTCTTGGCTGTCATCTGATTGTCAATGCAGGCTGGCACCTTACCCAAACGTCAACTTCCCCGCAAGTCTTGTTCCGGTGACGGCGGCGGCATATGTTATCCCAATGTAACAAGGAGAGTGCTATCGATGGATATTGTGATTGTTGCGGCCAAACGTACCCCCATGGGGGCTTTTCAGGGAGCCCTGAGCGGTCTGACGGCTCCCGAGCTCGGCGCCTGCGCCATCCGCGCCGCGCTGACGGCGGCGGGCATTGATGGGGACCGGGTCGATGAGGTCTACTTCGGCAACGTGCTGAGTGGCGGGGTCGGGCAGGCCCCGGCCCGCCAGGCGGCGCTCAAGGCCGGGCTGCCGGACAGCGTGCCCTGCACCACCCTGAACAAGGTGTGCGGCTCCGGCATGAAGGCGGTGATGCTGGCGGCGGACAGCCTGCGCCTGGGGGAAGCTGAGGTGGTGGTGGCGGGGGGCATGGAGAGCATGAGCCGGGCCCCCTATCTGCTGGACAAGGCGCGCAGCGGTTATCGCATGGGCCATTCGACCGTGCTGGATCACATGTTTCTCGACGGCTTGCAGGATGCCTACGAGGGGCAGCTGATGGGCCACTACGCCCAGCTGAGTGCGGACAGGGCCGGGTTGACCCGGGCCGATATGGATGCCTTCGCCATCGCCTCCCTGGAGCGGGCCCTGGCGGCGCAGCAGAGTGGCGCCTTCCAGGCAGAGCTGGCGCCCGTGATGGCCGCTGATGTCCTGCTGCTGGCCGATGACGAGCAACCGGGCAAGGCCAGGCCCGACAAGATACCGACCCTGAAACCGGCCTTCAGCAAGACCGGCACCATCACGGCGGCTAATGCCAGCTCCATCTCGGACGGGGCGGCGGCGCTGGTGCTGATGCGGGCCGAGACCGCCGAGCGCCTGGGGTTGTCCGTGCTTGCCAGGGTGGTGGGCTACCAGAGCCATGCCGCCCTGCCGGCTGAGTTTACCAGCGCCCCCGTCGGCGCCATCGACAAGCTGCTGGCCCGGGTGGGCTGGTCGGTGGAGGAAGTGGATCTGTTCGAGGTGAACGAGGCCTTCGCCATGGTGAGCATGCTGGCCATGGCGGGCTGCGGCATCCCCCATCACAAGCTGAATGTGAATGGCGGGGCCTGCGCGCTGGGGCATCCCCTCGGGGCCAGCGGCGCCCGCATCCTGGTGACCCTGGTTCACGCCCTGCGCACGCGCGGGCTCAAGCGGGGGGTGGCGAGTCTGTGCATCGGGGGCGGGGAGGCGACCGCCATGGCCATCGAGCTGGGCTGACGCCAGACAACGGACTCGGGCACTATGGTCCTGCACGATGAAATGACAACGTCCCTCCATGAGGGACGTTGTCATTTAGAGGTGAGGGAGAGGGGTCTATTCCACCCCCATGGCCTGGAGCTGCTGATCGACCCAGGCGGTGGCGGTCAGATAGAGGTGGCTGACCTTCTCCTCGTTGAGGCCGAGGCGGGCAGTGCTGGCGGCGATCCGCTGCCAGTTGGCCTTCTCGTACTCTTCACAGAATGCGAGGTAGAAGCCCAGAGTGCCCGTGCGCGCCAGCAGGGCGGCGCGAATGTCGTCGGTCAGGGGGATGGTGCCGAGCAGTTGCTCCAGCGGTTGACCCATCAGCACGTCCAAGAGGGAGAAGAGCCCGGTGATGAAGGCCTGCTGTGCCTGCTGGGCGGGGCCATGGGTCTGTGCCAGCAGCTCGCAGAACCGGGCCCGGATGAGGGACATCTGGTAGAGCTCGGCACTCTTGTCGTGACCGGCGCTGGTGGCTGCGATGAGGGCCACGAATCGCTTCAGCTGGGCGTGGCCCAGGGAGCTGGCGGCCTGGCGAAAGGAGGCGATGGGCTGGGGAAAGCGCTTGAGGTGGTTGACGTAGCGCAGCAGCTTGAGGGAGAGGGAGAGATCCTGATTGAGCAGCCGCTCTATCCTGTCCAGATCCGGCTCGGGCTGGTTGACTACCTCCAGCAACTGCATCACCACCAGCTGGGCCGGCGGCATGGCAGGCTGCTGCACTATCTGGGGAAGGCTGAAGAAGAAGCCCTGGAACAGGGTGACGCCGAGCCGCTTCATCTGCTCAAACTCGGCCTGATCCTCCACCTTCTCGGCGAGATAGGTGAGGGGCAGGTGGCGATGGCTCGCCATGAACCGCTCAATGCTGGGGAGCGGCGTGCTGCGCAGATCGAACTTGATGATGTGGATATAGGGAAGGAACCTGTCCCACTCCGCGACCAGGGTGAAGTCGTCCAGCGCCAGCCGATAGCCCATCTCGTAGAGCTGGATCACCTTGGCCAGCAGGGCGTCATCGGGCTCGGCGTCTTCCAGTATCTCGATGACGACCTTGTCATGGGGAAGGCATTCGGCCAGGCCGTCCAGCAGCAGGGAGTGGGGAAAGTTGATGAAGCAGGGGTGGCCCCCCAGCAGGTGATCGATGTTCTGCTGCAGAAACTGTTCGGCCACCAGTCGGGAGGTGGCCTGCTGTGCCGAGACGGGGGGAAACACGTTGTCCAGGCTGTCGCGAAACAGCAGCTCATAGGCTTGGGTTCTCAACTCCCGATCCAGAATGGGCTGCCTTGCTACATAGGAATACATGCATCTCTCCACCATGGGTGCAGGCTTGATTCTATGGTGAAGCGGATCACTATGCCAGTGTCGAGCGGGTCGAGACGGTCAACAACTGGCAGAGTGTTGCACGGAGGATTTGGGGTCAGAAGAGGTAGTTGAGCTGCAGGCCGGCCAGCCAGGCGTCCCCTTCCGAAGTGCCCTGGAAGGTGGAGGTGGTTTGCGCTATGCCGGGCTTGAGCTGCAGGGTCTCGCTCACGTCCACCTTCTTGCCGTCGATCAGGGTCAGGCCGACGTCCAGCGACAGATTGCGATCTATCTGGTAACCCACCCCGGCGCTGTACCAGATCCGGTCCGAGTCGGGGATGGAGATGGTGCGGCGATCGGCGGGCACCGGGCTGCGATCATAGGCAAGGCCGGAGCGCAGCTGCCACTGGGGCGCCAGCTGGTAGGTCAGGCCAAGGGCGTAGCGCCAGCTGTCTTCCCAGTGCTCGTCCTTGATATGCATGGTGCCATAGTGATCGAGCTCGGATTCGAGCTGCACGAACTTGCTCCAGTTGGTCCAGTTGATGCTCGAGTGCAGCGCCAGGGACGGGGTCAGCTGATGGAACAGGGCCAGCTCGGCGGTGGCGGGCAGGGGCAGATCCAGGCTGCCGGTGTCGGTGAAGGTGCGACCCTGCAGATCCGTGCCGACGGCGTCGCCTGAGAGGGTCAGGTTCACGTCGTGGCGATAGGAGAGACCGATGCGGGTGGCCTGTGACAGCTCAAGCAGGGTGCCCAGGTGCCAGCCGAGGGCCCAGCCGTCCCCCTTGAGGTGCTTGGCTATCTTGTTGTTGGAGGGGAAGGTGCCGCCCACTTCCCCCTCCCCATGGATGGCGGAGAGGCCGGCCCCGAGGCTCCAGCTGTCGTTGATGCGGTAGGCCAGGGAGGCCCCCAGATCCACCGTCTTGATGTCGGAAACATTGCCGAAGTGGCCGGCGTTGTAGTTATCCGGCATCTGGATGCCGAGGCCGTAGTAGGAGGTTGCCGCCAGACCCAGCCACCACTGTTCATTCAGGGGAAGGATGAGGTAGGCGTTGGGGACCCAGGCATTGTCCGCGATGTCGTGGGCGCTGGCGTCGAGGGCCACCGGCCCCGTGGCGGTGGGGACCCGGGTCACTCCCTCGATGTTGACGTCGGGCTGAATATGGATGACGCCACCGGAGAAGGCGGTGCGATCGAAGCGGGTCATGGCGGCGGCGTTGCGGGCGAGCACGCTGGCATTGTCGGCGATGGCGGCTTCGCCTGCGAAGGCACGCCCCAGGCCGGTAGCGGACTGCTCCGCCAACTGGAAGCCGGCGCCCTGGGCATGGCCAGACAACAGCAGCAGGGCGATGAGAGAGGGTTTGATGGTCGGATGCATGGTTTGTCCTCGGAGTGAACTGGACGTTCATTCTGTTATTCGGTTGGGGCCGGGATTTTATATGGTACGACCAGTAAGGCAACGGGCGGCGGGGCCAGGGGAGCAAAACGGGATTAAATGCTGGCAGGCATGGCTATAACAGATTGATAAAAAACGAAAAGAGAACAGCTGTTTGCTACATGTGTGCGCCGAAACAGGGCCCTGGTATAAAAAAAGAGCGCCCTGGGGCGCTCTTTTTGATGGCGATGAAATCAGAACTTCATGTTGAACTGGGCGGAGGCCAGGAAGGCGTTGCCGTGGGAGGTGCCTTTCCAGCGCAGGGCGTCGCCGTGGCTGCGCAGGCCTTCGTTCACGTCCACTTCCTTGCCGTCCAGGTAGGCCATGCCGAGATCGACGCTCATGTCCTGATCGATGTGGTAGGTGGCACCGGCGCTGTACCAGACGCGGTCGGAGTCGGGGATGCTCAGGCTGCGGTATTCCGGCTCGATGGGGCTGTTGTCATAGGCGAAGCCGATGCGGGCTTCCCAGGACGGGTTGACGTACCAGGTGCCGCCCAAGGCGTAGCGGGCGGAATCCTTGAACTTCTCGTCCTTTTGCAGGCAGACACCGCCGGCACAGTTGCTGCTGGTGGCCTTGAGCTCCTGGAAGGCGCTCCAGTCGGTCCAGTTCACTGAGTAGTGCACCGCGAACTGCTGGTTCAGACGGTGGTAACCGGCGAACTCGGCCTGGGCCGGCAGATCCAGCTTCAGGTTGCCGTCGACGACGCGGTTGCCGGAGGTGGCGCCCTGGAAGTCGCCGTCAAAGCTCAAGTCCACCTGGGAGCGGTAGGTCAGGGCGAGGCGGTGGTTTTCGTTGATCTCGTACAGGGTGCCGACGTTCCAGCCAAAGCCCCAGGTGTCGCCCTTCAGGTGCGCCAGGCGGGTATCGGAGTTGGCACCCGGGATGGCGGCAGCCAGCGCACCGGCATAGCGGTTCAGCTCGGCCTGGGCATAGACGGCGTTGATACCGGCGCCGACGCTGAAGTTGGAGTTGATGCGATAGGCGATGTTGGGGTTGATGTTCAGGGTGACCAGCTCGGTGTCACCGGCACCGGCACCGGCCGCGAAGGTCTTGGAGTACTCGGTGGAGAGGCCGTAGTTGGAGAACAGGCCGATGCCCCAGGCCCACTGATCATTCAGGGGCTGGATGAAGTAGCTGGCCGGCACGAAGGCATCGGGGGCGATGTCGCTCTCGCTGGACGGTGCCAGCTTGGTCGGACCGGCATAGATGTCGCCTGCCACGTCCACGTCGGGCTTGATATAGGTGCCGGAGACAGACAGAGCCATCTTGTCAAAGGTGGTCATGGCTGCCGGGTTGCGGGACAGCACGGCTGCATTGTCGGCGATGGCGGCTTCACCGGCATAGGCACGGCCCAGACCGGAGGCCGAGTGCTCGTTCAGCTGGAACGCGGCGGCGAAGGTCTGGGTGCTGGCCAGGGTCATGGCCGTAGCGATCAGGCTTTTCTTGAAAAAGGCAGTCGTCATAGTGTTCTCTCTTTGTAGCAGATTTTCTGTCGAAATCGCGGCTCTTTGGCCGCTGTAGGCGACAAGATCTGTTGTTATGTCAGCTTCTTCCCATACATTTCTGGCGTGATTCTATGGATCTGGTAGGAGGTAAGAAATCAGACCAGTGACAGCAGAATACATAAAAGTTTCCATTGTGTTAATCATTTGTTTGAATTTGCCGTTTTATTGGTCTGTTTTATCCATTATTGGATAAATAAGAAACAAAGGGTTTCGTTCGTGTCATTCAAAATAAATGGCAAAAATGTGATGTCAGAGAGGCAAGAAGCGGGAACGTGCGGGGATTCTGAGATGAACAGGCAGACATTGAGGGCGTCTGCCTGTGTTTTTGCGTGGCACCGGTTCCGGTCAGCCAGGGTTAAGATCTGTTAAATGGACCACTGCAGGCGGGACTCGATCTGCCGGGCGACGGGGGCGAGCGGCTCCTGCATGTCGCCGATCAGCACCATGTTGGCCCCCTTGAGCGGCAGTATCTCCCCCTTGAGCCGACCATCGGCAAAATCGGGCTGGATCGCCAGTGGCAGGTGCTTGGGCACCAGGAACAGGGTGACAGGCCCCATCTTCCCCTGGATCACCATGTGCAGGGCCGGCCCCTGATAGAAGGCACAGTGATTGATATAGGTCACCGTCATGCCCTGCATGTCCGTCAGGGTGGCGCCATATCTTTCCATCTTGGCGTTGATGGTCTGCAGGCTCACCTTCTCGTCCACATCGTGGATGAAGGGCTCCTCGCCGTAGACGTGAGCCATGGCGACCTGGGCCAGCGAGAAGGGTTCGGAGGCCGGGGGCCAGCTGATCCAGCGGGTGCTCATGCCGAGCAGGAAGGCGACCGAGGTCGCGATGGCGACGGGGCGCCAGGTACGGCGCGGGGCCGCAGGGGTGAGGGGGACCACCACCTCGTCGCTGGCCTCCACCGCCTGCCTGAGCAGGATCCGGTCGGCGAGCCCGGCCGGGACTTCCACCTCCAGGGTGCGGCGCAGTTGCCGGTCGAGCTGCTTCATCTCCTCCAGGTGCTTGCGATTGGCAGGGGAGGTCTCTGCGGCCTCCAGAAAGGCGGGATCCCTGTCCGAGGGATGGGTGATGGCCCGGCGGCGAAATTCAAGCTCATCCATTGGTGTGTCCTCTCTGTTGCTGCGCAGACTCCATGGCCTCTTTGATCTGGTTACGGGCCCGAAACAGCCGCGTCATGACGGTGTTCTTGTTCAGGCCGAGTTGCTCGGCGATCTCCTCGCCACTGAATCCCCCAAGCATCTGCAGCAACAGGGGCTCCCGATACTCGGCGGGCAGGCGGGCGATGTGGCGCCTCAGCCACTCGTGCTCCATCTCCTGCTCGTTGTGCAGGGCGGCCTGATCGCGCTGGGGATGCTCGTCGAGATCGACGAGATCGAACTGCTTGCGCTCGAAACGACGGGCATTCTCCCGCCGCAAGATGGTGATGAGCCACGCCTTGGCGGCCTTGTCATCCTGCAGGGTGTCGATCCCCTTCCAGGCGCGCAGGAAGGTCTCCTGCACCAGATCCTCGGCGATTTGCGGATCCCGGCACAGCCAGTAGGCGTAGCGGTAGATGTCCCCGTGCAGGGCGTGCACCAGGGCCTCGTATTTGGTTTGTCTGTCTGCCATCTCCTGATAGACCGGGTTGGCCGAGGGATCCTTTCCCGTTCCCGCCTTCTTTTTTCTAAAAAAACCTAACGCCATGAAGGGATGTCCTTTTGCATGAGTGGCTCCCGGCAGGCGTCAGGAACGTCGCCAGGCCAGCTTGCCAAGAGCATAGGCTATCGCAAAGGTCTCCCGGGTGCACAGCTCCCGGGCCAGCGCCTGCCAGTGCAGCGTGTCGCCGACGGCCTGAGGCGGGCCGAAACAGGCCCGATCCAGCCCGTCAAGCAGGGGGCCCATGACGGGGTCCCGGTGACAGGGCAGGCTGGCCAGGTGCTGGCAGGGGGTACCCCAGCGCAGCGCCGCCCAGGCCAGCAGGGCCCGTCTGGCCGTGTCCGGCGCGCGGGCGGCGAGGGCGCGCTGCAGGCGATAGAAGGCGAGCCAGCGTGGCCAGCGCCGCCACCAGGCGCGCAGCAAGATCGCCATCATCACCCAGTAGAGGCTCTGAGTACCCGGCGGCGGAGCGGCGGCCTCGCCTGCGCCGGCCTCGAACACCAGGATCTGTGCGGGCAGTTGGGCCTCCTCGATGCGCCCGCTCCGGGTGTTGAACCAGCGCAGGGTCTGCGCCGGCAACGCATAGGAACCCGCCGCCCCTGCGGTCAGGGCCTGGCGCCACTGGCGCTCGAAGCGCAGCACCCCTTCGGCCACGAAGCGCTCCTGCTGCTGCTCGCCGTCCGGCTGCATGGAGAGGTCGGTGGGCAGAGGCGGTGCCGGGAGCGGGGACAGGCGGTTGCCGTCCCCTCCCTCCATCACCAGGGTGAGGGTGCGGATCACGGGCTCGCCGACCCGGGCCCGGGGCGGACTGAGCCGCTGGCGCAGTACCAGGCTGCTTGCCACCGGCTCCAGCGGCGCCTTGTCCACCTTGACGAAGAGGGTGGTCGCCCTGGCGGACAGCCGCTCCTCCGTCCCCGTCGGCGCGGCGGCATCCGGCAGCCGTCCCTCCAGGCGGGGGGATTCGATGGCGTGCTGTCCGGGCTCCCTGGCCTGCAGCAGCCACTTGCGGGTCAGGCGCCCGGGCATGCCGGGGCTCGCGGGGGACTCCCAGCGATCGTCGCCGAGGCGGCGGATGGTGAAGGCGGGGGCAGCGGGCTCGCCGAGATGGGGGGCCTCCAGGTTGGCCGGCAGCCACAGGCTCAACTGATAGATGAAGGGCTGGCCCGGGTAGAGGGGGCCCTGGTGCAGCACCTGGGCCTGCAGCTCGACGGGGGAGACGAGCTGCGCGGGGAGGGGCACCAGGGTGCCGACTGCCCGGCGTGCCGTCAGGGGGCGCTGCGGGGTGAATTCGGTTCCGAGGGGCAGGGGGGGCACGAGGCGCGGGCTGGTGTCCAGCAGGTGCAGAGGGATCTGCCAGCGGGTCAGGCGGCGGGTCTGGGTATGGACGCGGCTGATGCTGACCCGGCCCACCGCAAACTGGCGCAGCAGGGGGCGCAGGTCGAGCTCGTCATCGCGCCGCTCCCCGTCGGCTTCGACGATGAGCAGCCAGTCGCTCTCCTTTGCCCCCGGCAGCAGCTCGACGCGAGGGGGCGCGGCCTGTGCCGGCAAGGCCAGCAGGAGGACAACCAGCAGCCAGCCGGTCCAGGCGTGGACAGATGAGAGGCATGAGCGAACGCAGGGGATCACCAGGGCTCCTCCACCTTGAGAAGGGGGCGGCGCTGGGTCTCCTTGCGCAGGCGCTGCTCCAGCAGCAGCACGGGGGGGGCAGGAGGGCGGGGGCTATCCGATGCGTTCGAAGGGTCGGAACGCTCGCCGGGATCGGCGGGCTGTGTCTGGGGGGCTGCCTGGGGCGCGCCGGCCCGCAGCAGGGCCAGGTTGTGCAGGGCATCCTGATGGCCGGGCTCCCGCTTGAGGGCGGCCAGATAGGCCTGCTCGGCGGCCGCGAGATCCCCGAGCCAGACCAGGGCATTGCCGCGGTTGTAATGGGCGGTGGCGCTGTCGGCGCGGCCATAGGCGGCCACGGCGCTGGCATGGTCGCCCGCCCTGTACCAGGCGTTGCCTTGCCAGACGGGATCCTGGAAGGTCCTGGCCGCTTCCTGATAGCGGCCCTGCTGGAAGGCGCGCCAGCCCTGCTGGTCCTGCCAGGAGCCGGCCGCCTGCAGGGGAGGCGGGCAGAGGCCGATGGCCATGAGCACGATCAGCCAGTGGGCGCCGATGCGCGCCAGCAGCGCCAGGGGCAGCAGGGGGATCAGCAGCCAGGGGCCGAGATCCCGGGACTGCACCTGGGTGAGGGTCTGGCTCATGGGCAGGGGGGCGAAGCGGGGCAGGCCTGCCTGCAGCCACTGCAGCGTCCCCCCAGTGCTGGCCGCGAGCCGCGCCATGGCCGCCGCGTCGGGGGCCGGCAGGGTGGGGCTTCCGAGCTGTCTGTGCTCGGCGGCGGGCAGCTGTGTCTCCTGGCCGCCGCTGGCCAGCAGAATGTCGAGGCGGGGGGAGGTTCCCTGGGGGCAGAAGAGGTCGTCCAGACAGGGCCAGAGGGCGGCGATGCGTTCGCGCTGCGTCTGCGACAGGCCGTCGGTGACGAGGAGCAGGCGGGCGGACTGGCCTCGGGGGATCTGTGCGAGGGCCAGGGCCACGGCCCGCTCGGGGGCGCTGCCCTGAATGGGCATGATGGCCGGGCGCAGGTCCGGCAGCAGCAGGGCGACGGCCTGATGATCCCGGGTCGGCGGCATGGCGAGGTAGGCATCCCCGGCAAACAGGATGAGGCCGAGGGGATGGGGTGCCTGCCGGGTGTCGGCGGCCGCCAGCATCTCCCGCAGTTGCAGCCGTACCCGGGTCGCCCTGTCCGGCGCCAGATCCTGCGCCTGCATGGAGTCGGAGAGATCCAGCAGCCAGAGATCCAGGGCCGGGCTCTGGATGGCGAGGCTCTGCTGGCGCAGGGCGGGGCCCGAGAGCGCCAGGATCACCGGCAGACAGGCGAGCCAGAGCCAGGGAATGGCCCGGCGCCGGGCCGGCAGCAGATAGGCCTGCATGGCGGGGGAGAGCAGCTCGGGTGAGCGACGGCGCCGCCACCCCTGCCAGAGCCAGGGGAGCAGTGCCAGCAGCCAGAGCGGGCGCAACAGGGTGAATTCCATCAGGGGGCCCTCCGGGGGGAATGATCACCCATGGGGCCACTCCCCTGTCGGACGCAGACGCCCCGGCCAGCGGGCGGGCCAAGCCAGCAGCAGCCAGGCCAGGGCCAGTGGCCAGGGGTAGAGCTCCTGGCGGGGTCGATAGAGGGTCTGGGGACGGGCGGCGGGCTCCAGGGCGTCGAGGGCCTGGTTGATGGCGGTCAGCTCCCCCTGGTTGCGGGCGCGAAAATAGCGGCCCTGCCCCAGCCGGGCCAGCTGCTGCAGCAGGGCTTCATCCAGCTCGGTGCTGGGATCGGCGTCCCCTGCGGGAGCGGCAAAGGTGTCGGGATCGGCGCCCACCCCCAGGGTATAGAGGCGGATGCCGGCGGCTGCGGCCAGTCTGGCCTCGGTCAGGGGATCCGCGTTACCCGAGGTGTTGCGCCCGTCCGTCACCAGCAGCAGGGCGGTGGGGCGGGTGGGGTCGGCGTGCTGGCGGGCCAGCAGCAGGGCTTCGCCGAGGGCCGTGGTGCGCCCTGCCAGATCGAAGTCGAGCTCGCGGGTGAGGGCGAGCAGGGCCCCGGTCTCCTGGGTCAGGGGGGAGAGCAGATAGGCGTGATCGGCGAAGACGATGAGGGCGATGCGATCGCCGGGGCGCGCGGCGATGAGCCCGTCGATCTGCTGGCGCACCGCGGCCAGCCTGTCTTTCTGCTCCCCCTCGTCCAGCATGTCCTGGGTGCGCATGCTGTCGGAGAGATCCACCGCCAGGATGAGATCCCGGCTGCCCTGGTAGTGGATGACGGGGGCCTCCTGCCACTGGGGGCGGCACAGGGCCAGCACCAGGGCGCACCAGCAGAGCGCCATGCGCCAGAACGGCTGCCCCGCCTGGGGCTGGAGCAGGGGAAAACCGATGTGGGAGAGCCTGGCGCGGCCGCCCCCTGCCAGGGGCGGCAGGCCGAAGCGCACCAGCAGCGGCAGGACCAGGGCGAGAGCGAACCAGGGCCAGGCGAGGATCATGGCACCCTCCGGGCGCGTCCTGCGTCCCGCCTCAGTGACGGCAGCCTCGGCCTGCTGACGCAGCGGCGCCCCCAGCTGAGGTAGGCGCGGCGCAGCCTTTCCCGCTGTCCCTCGTTGGGCCTCTGTGAGCCATAGAGCCAGCGGGGCCACTGGGAGGCAAACTGGCCAAAATCGCCGCCGCCCTTCTCGTCGAGCCAGGCGAGCCAGTCCTCTCCCTGCAGGGAGGCCGCCTCGGGCCAGCGGGCCATGGCCGCCTCCCGCAGCGTCTCGTGCAGCCTGGGCACGAGATCGTCGGCCTGCCACTCGATCTGGCGCGCCCAGCGGCGCTGGCGCCACAGGGTGAGCACCGTGGCCCAGATCAGCCAGGCGGCGATGGCCGCGATCAGCAGCCACCCCAGGGCAGGCAGGCGGGGATCGGGCTCGGTCTCGAGGGGCGGCCCCGGATGGATGTCGCGAAGCTGGGCCTGGATCCCCTGCAAGGGGGTCGGCGGGGAAGTCGGCCCGCTCCCGGGGGCGGCGTTCAGAACAGACGGCATCCACCCTCCTGCCACTGGCGTTGCAGCGATGCGCCGTTGTCGAGGCGGTAGAGGCGTGTCACCAGGGGGAGCAGTTGCTGCTGGCTGGCCGCCGCCTGTTCGTCGGCCGCTGCCTGGTAGCGTGCGCGAAAGCGGGGTTGCCCCCCATCGAGCCAGCCGCTGCGCCTGCCCGATTGCACCGCTAGTTGCCCCTGATCGGGCAGGGCCGCCTCCAGGGGGTCCCGGATCTGCCAGTAGTGGATGTCGTGGCGCAGGCGAAGGCGCTGCAACTGCTGGCACAGCGCCTTGTCCGGCGCCTGGTGGTGGCTTATCAGGGTCAGCCTGGCGCCATGGGGCAGGGTGAGCCGCGCCAGGGTCTGGGCCAGGAGTTGGGGCTGGGGGGCGCGATCCAGCCCCGCCTCGTAGTGGTGGCAGAGCGCCTCCAGCAAGGGGATGAGGGGGCCGCGCTGGTGCAGGGGACGGGTGTCCATGCCGTGACAGATCAGGGTGTTGGCCTGCTTCTCCCCCTGCCAGAGCAGGGCGGCCGCGAGCTCGCAGCCGAGGCGGGCCTTGAGCTGGGCGCGGGAGCCGAAGTACATGGCCGGCGAGAGATCCAGCAGCAGCCAGTGGGCCTGCTCCTGCTCCTCCCCGTAGAGGCGGGTGTGGGGGCGGCCGAGGCGGGCGGTGACCCGCCAGTCGATGTGGCGCACCTCGTCTCCGGCCTGATAGAGGCGCAGCTCGCGAAAGCTCAGGCCAGGTTGGCGCCTGACGCGTCCCTGACGCGCCTGGTGAATGCGGGCCCGCTCGCCCTGTCGCGCCCAGAGCCGCACCGCCAGCAGGCGGTCGAGGGTGAGGGCGATGTCGGGGTGATCCCGGGGCTCGGCGGCGCGGGTCATGACTGCCGGGGCCTCGGGGGCGAGGAGACCATGGGCTGACGAAGGCTCAGGGGCATGGAACGGCATCCAGCAGCAGGGCGATCAGCGCCTCGTTGTCCAGGTTGTCCGCCAGGGCCTGGTAGCTGGGGATGAGGCGGTGGCGCAGCACGGCGGGGGCCAGCTGCTGGATGTCCTCGGGCAGCACGAAGTCGCGCCCCGCCAGCCAGGCGCGGGCGCGGGCGGCGCGGGCCAATCCGATGCTGGCCCTGGGGCTGGCTCCCACAGCGACAAGGGGTTCGAGCTCGGGGCACAGGCCGCTGCCTGGGCGGGTGGCGCAGACCAGCTGCACCAGGTAGTGCTCGAGGCGCCCCTGCATCTGCACGACCTGCACCGCGGTGCGGGCCGAGAGCAGATCGGCCTGGCTCAGGGTCAATGGCGGTGGCGGCAGGGCGTCGCCCCGGGCGTTGAGCTGGAGGATGGCGAGCTCCATGGCGGGGCTGGGGTAGTCCACCAGCAGCTTGAGCAGGAAGCGGTCGAGCTGGGCCTCCGGCAGGGGGTAGGTGCCCTCTTGTTCTATGGGGTTCTGGGTGGCGGCCACCATAAAGAGCGGCGGCAGGCGCCAGCTCTTCTTGCCCACGGTGATCTGGTGCTCGGCCATGGCCTCCAGCAGTGCGGACTGCACCTTGGCCGGGGCCCGGTTGATCTCGTCTGCCAGCACCAGGTGGTTGAAGAGGGGGCCGGGTTGAAACACGAAGCTCGCATCCTGGGGATGGAATACCTCGCTGCCAGTGAGGTCGGCAGGGAGCAGATCCGGGGTGAACTGGATGCGGGCGAAGCGACCCTCCACCGCCCCGGCCAGCGCCTTGACCGCCCGGGTCTTGGCGAGGCCAGGCGCCCCCTCGATCAGCACATGTCCTTCACATAACAGGGCGATCAAGAGCCCCTCGATGAGGGGCCCCTGTCCCAGGATCTGGCTGCCCAGATGGTCTCCAAGTGCTCTGAACTCGGCCGCTGCCATGCGATAAACCCGTTGTTTTTATGGAAGTTGATCTTTTTATACCCCAGTTGGCTCGCAAGGGCGAGGGAGGGTGGCAAGATGGGGACAATTTAGTTTCAATCAGCTGTATGAAAGTTGTGAGTGGATTGTTAAGATGTGGCGCAATGAGGTCTGACCTCTGCCTTTTCAACCCAAGGAGCCAGGATGAAACAGCCATTGAAACTGACGACTCGCCAGGGCGAACGGATAGCCGTCGTGGCGGGTCTGCGCACCCCCTTTGCCAAGCAGGCCACCGCTTTTCACGGCGTGCCTGCGGTGGATCTCGGCAAACTGGTGGTGAGCGAGATGCTCGCTCGCACCGATCTCGATCCCATGCTCATCGACCAGCTGGTGTTCGGCCAGGTGGTGCAGATGCCGGAAGCGCCGAACATCGCTCGCGAGATCGTGCTCGGCACCGGCATGAGCGTCAGCACCGATGCCTATAGCGTGTCGCGCGCCTGCGCCACCAGTTTCCAGGCGGTGGCCAACGTCACCGAGTCCATCATGGCCGGCACGGTGGACATCGCCATCGCCGGCGGTGCCGACTCCTCTTCCGTGCTGCCCATCGGGGTCAGCAAGTCTCTGGCCCGCGCCCTAGTGGATCTCAACAAGGCGCGCAACCTTCAGCAGCGTTTCAACATCCTGCGCCGCTTGCGCCTGAAGGACCTGCTGCCGGTGCCCCCTGCCGTGGCCGAGTACTCCACCGGTCTCTCCATGGGGCAGACCGCCGAGCAGATGGCCAAGACCCATCAGATCAGCCGCGAGGCGCAAGATGCGCTGGCCCACCGCTCCCACACCCTGGCGGCCGAGGCCTGGGCGCAGGGAAAATTGAGTGGCGAAGTGTTCACCGCACACGTGCCCCCCTACAAGTCGCCGCTGGAGCGGGACAACAACATCCGCGAAGGCTCGGATCTGGCGAGCTACGCCAAGCTCAAGCCGGTGTTTGACCGGGCCCACGGCTCGGTGACTGCCGCCAACGCCACTCCGCTCACCGACGGCGCCGCCGCCGTGCTGATGATGCGTGAAGGGCGTGCCCGCGAGCTCGGTCTGGAGCCGCTGGGCTACATCCGCAGCTTCGCGTTCTCCGCCATCGACGTGTGGCAGGACATGCTGATGGGCCCCTCCTATGCCACGCCGCAGGCGCTGGACCGCGCCGGCATCACCCTTGGGGATCTGACCCTCATCGACATGCACGAGGCCTTCGCCGCCCAGACCCTGGCGAACCTCAAGATGTTTGCAAGCAGAGAATTCGCCCGTGACAAGCTGGGCCGGGATCAGGCCATCGGCGAGGTGGACATGGACAAATTCAACGTGCTCGGCGGCTCTTTGGCCTACGGACACCCCTTTGCCGCCACCGGGGCGCGCATGATCACCCAGACCCTGCACGAGCTGCGGCGTCGGGGCGGGGGACTGGGGCTCAATACCGCCTGTGCGGCGGGCGGGCTGGGTGTGGCCATGGTGCTGGAGGTGGAATGATGAGCGAGAAGACTTTTTCCCTGGAAATTCGCAAAGACGGCATCGGCATCCTCACCATGGATGTGCCGGGCGAGAGCATGAACACCCTGAAGGCCTCCTTTGCGGACGAGATCCGCCACCTGCTGGCCGAGGTGCGGGGGAACGGGGATCTGATCGGCCTGGTGATCGTCTCCGGCAAGAAGGACTCCTTCATCGCGGGGGCCGACATCGCCATGCTGGCAGCCTGCACCAGCGCCCAGGACGCCGAGGCGCTGTCGAAAGCCGGGCAGGAAGTGTTCGCCGAGATCGAATCCCTGGGCATACCGGTGATCGCCGCCATCCACGGCCCCTGCCTCGGCGGCGGGCTGGAGCTGGCGCTCGCCTGCCATGGCCGGGTGGTGACCGATCACGCTAAGACCGTGCTGGGGCTGCCGGAAGTACAGCTCGGCCTGCTGCCGGGCTCCGGCGGCACCCAGCGTCTGCCGCGCCTCATCGGGGTGGCCAAGGCGCTGGATCTGATGCTGACCGGCAAGCAGGTGCGGGCCAAGCAGGCCAAGAAACTCGGGCTGGTGGATGACATGGTGCCCACCTCCATTTTGCTGGAAGCCGCCATCAAGCTCGCCAAGAAGGGCAAGCCGCGCCACCGCCTGAAGCGGGATCTGCAGGGCAAGGTGCTGGAGACCAACGCGCTCGGGCGCAAGGTGCTGTTCGATCAGGCCCGCAAGGGGGTGAAGGCGAAGACCCGGGGCAACTACCCGGCGCCGGAGCGCATCATCGAGGTGGTGCGCATCGGCGTGGAGGAGGGGATGCAGGCCGGCCTGCTGGCCGAGGCCCGCCACTTCGGCGAGCTGGTGATGACGCCGGAATCCGCCGCCCTGCGCTCTATTTTCTTCGCCACCACAGAGATGAAGAAAGAGGTGAGCTATCAGGGGGCCGAGCCCCGCAAGGTGGCCCATGCCGCCGTGCTGGGGGGCGGCCTGATGGGGGGCGGCATCGCCTTCGTCACCGCCACCAAGGCGAGGGTGCCGGTGCGGATCAAGGATGTGGCGAGCGCCGGCATCGGCAACGCCATGCGCTACAGCTACGACATCCTCGCGAGGAAGCTCAAGCGTCGCCAACTGCTGCGCAGCGAACTGGAGAAACAGATGAGCCTGCTCACCGGCACCCTGGACTACTCCGGCTTCCACCGGGTCGACATGGTGGTGGAGGCGGTGTTCGAGGATATCGATCTCAAGCACCGGATGGTGCAGGACGTGGAGCGCGAGTGCGCTGAGCACACGGTGTTTGCCTCCAACACCTCCTCCCTGCCCATCCACCAGATCGCCTCGGCGGCGACGCATCCGGAGCGGGTGGTGGGGCTGCACTACTTCAGCCCGGTGGACAAGATGCCGCTCGCCGAGATCATTCCCCACGCGGGTACCAGCGCCGAGACGGTGGCCACCACCCTGGCGTTCGCCCGGGCCCAGGGCAAGACCCCCATCGTCGTGAAGGACGAGGCGGGTTTCTACGTCAACCGCATCCTGGCCCCCTACATGAACGAGGCGGCCCGCCTGGTGCTGGAAGGGGAGCCGGTGGAGGTGCTGGACGGCGCCCTGCTCGACTTCGGCTTCCCGGTGGGCCCCATCACCCTGCTGGACGAGGTGGGGATCGACGTGGGGGCCAAGATCTCCCCCATCCTCGAAAAGGAGCTGGGTGGTGAGCAGTTCCAGGCCCCCAAGGCGTTTGACAAGCTGCTGGAAGACGATCGCAAGGGGCGCAAGAACGGCAAGGGCTTCTACCTCTATGGCAAGGCGGCGCCGCGCAACCGGCTCACCGGCAAGGAGGGCAAGAAGACGGTGGACGCGAGCGTCTACGACGTGCTCGGCGTCAAGCCCCAGGCCAGGCTGGCCAGGCAGGAGATCGCCGAGCGCTGCGTGCTGCTGATGCTCAACGAGGCGGCCATGGCGCTCGACAGCGGCGTGGTGGCCTCGGCCCGGGACGGCGACATCGGCGCCATCTTCGGCATCGGCTTCCCGCCGTTCCTGGGCGGCCCCTTCCGCTACATGGACAGCCTCGGCATCGACTATCTGGTGGGGCGCCTCGAGCACCATCAGAAGCGCTTTGGCGACCGCTTTGCCCCCTGTGCGCGGCTCAAGGCGATGGCGGCGGAGCAGCAGCGCTTCTACGGCTGAGGCGTCTGCGTGACAAACAGGCGGGGCGGCCCTGGGTCGCCCCGCCTGTTTTGTCCAAGCCAGGGGCCCCGGGGAGCGGAAAACGGGGTGACAAGGGGCTAAATTATTGATCTGGCGCAAACTGGTGCCCCATTTATTACTTTGGTGGCATAGGACTCAGGCGCGGGTTGAGGTCAAATAGCCTTATCAGGAGCGGGGACCACCCCGTCGCGAAAGGGACACCCATTTCACTGGATGAAGGACACACTATGAGTCTGCTCGAACAAACCATCTGGAACATATTGGGATACGGGGCCATGCCCTTTATCTTTCTGAGTGGCTTCGTGGCCGTGGCAGTCACCTGCTGCCTGCTGCTCAATGCCTTCGGGGTCAAGTCCGCCGAGAAGTGAGTCACTCTCGTTCATGCCGCCAAATGCCAGTCTCACGACTGGCATTTGTTTTTTGTGTCTCCTGAAGCACTTATCCCGCCCCTGATAGGGTAAAGGGAGCGCAAGACGGTCGAACCCGGCGGCCATTTTGATTACACTGACGCCCGGCATGTCCGCCCCTTTCTCTTTTATCAGGTGTTCACGACTTCTATGGCGCTCAAGGCAACCATCTTCAAGGCCCAGATCAGCTTGTCTGACATGGATCGCAATCTCTATCAGGACTTCTCCCTCACCCTGGCCCGTCACCCCTCCGAGACCGACGAGCGCATGATGATCCGCCTCGCGGCCTTCGCCTGGCATGCCGCCGAGCGGTTGGAGTTCACCAAGGGGCTCTCTGCCGACGACGAACCCGAGCTCTGGCGCAAGAACTACTCCGACGAGATTGAACTCTGGATTGAGCTGGGCCAGCCGGACGAGAAGCGCCTCAAGAAGGCGTGCAACCGCTCCCGCCAGGTGGTGCTCTACCTCTACGGCGGCCGCGGCACCAGCGTCTGGTGGAAGCAGAACCAGGGCAAGCTCGGTCTGCACGACAACCTGAGCGTCATCGAGCTCTCCGACAGCCAGACCCTGCCCCTGGCGGCCATGGTGGAGCGCACCATGCAGCTCACCTGCACCATCTCCGACGGCCAGCTCTGGGTCAGCAACGGCAGCCAGGAGGTCACCCTGGATCCCGTGGTGTTGATGGGACGTCCGGCCCGCGAACTCTGATCGGGAGCCCCCATGTTCAGTGCCCTGCTCAATATCGTCATCCCGGTGTTTGCGGTGGCGGGCCTCGGCGCCCTCTATGGGCGGCTGCGACCGGGTGGCGACCTGGGTTACATCAACCGGGCCAATATCGAGCTCTTTACCCCGGCGCTGGTCTTCTCGGCCCTGGTGAAATACCCGCTGGATCTGGCGGCGCACCTGCCGCTGATCGCGGCCGGCGCCCTGGTGATTTTGCTCCCCGGCCTGCTGCTCGCCCTGCTCAGGCTCAAGGAGATAGCGCTGGCAGCCCTGATCCTGCCCGCCATGTTTCGCAACACGGGCAACCTCGGCATTCCGCTGATGGTGCTCGCCTTTGGCGAGCAGCAGCTCGGCGCCATCGTCATCCTGTTCGTGCTCTCCAACCTGCTCCACTTCTCGGTGGGCATGTTTATCCTCTCGGCCAGCAGCTCCCGCTGGGGCTGGCTGAGAAGCCCGGTGCTCTGGGCCGCCTTCGCCGGGCTGCTGGTGGCCAACCTGCATATCCCGCTGCCGGAATACCTGGTGACCAGCGCCGCCCTGCTCGGTCAGATAGCTGTGCCCCTGATGCTGTTTGCCTTGGGGGTTCGGCTGATGGAAGGGGAGCTGGGTCATCTGGGGCTCGCGCTCAAGTGCAACCTGCTCTATCTGCTGGCGGGGGGCCTCTCCCTTGGGCTCGCCGTCTGGCTGCTGCCCCTGGAGCCTGCCTGGATCCCGCTGCTGACACTCTCGGTGGCACTGCCCCCGGCGGTATTGAATTACATCCTGTGCGAGCAGTACCAGTGCCAGCCCGACAAGGTGGCCAGCATAGTGCTGGGCGGCAATGCGCTCTCGGTGGTGGTGATCCCGCTGGCGGTCTGGTTGGCGCTGCATCTGGGGAGTTGACCCGGTTCGCTCTTCACCTTCAAGGACGCCTGATGGCGTCCTTTTTATCGCCATCGCGAATGTCCGATGTTGCTTTGCTCATCGAGCACAGCCGAGCTTGCTCGCTTATCTGGCAAGGTCTTGAAACAGGTTCTGGTTAGCCGGATAAGGCAGAGAGTGGCGAGTGGAGAGTGGAGGAAAGGGAATAAAACCGGGCGGCCTTGGCCGCCCTGTTTATTGATGGGTGGCCGGCTGAACCTGGCCATCCTTGCGCAACTGGGTATAGAGGCCAACCCCAGCCAGCAGGCCGGCGAGGGCCAGCAGCCACCAGATGGCGTTGGCGGGGCGGCTGCCCGCGTCCCCCAGCATAAAACCGATGAGCAGGTTTCCAAAGAGCGCCATGCAGCCCCCGGCGCTGGCATAGAAGCCGTAGTAGCTGCCGAGCTGCTCTGGGGGCGCGTAGCGGGGCAGCTGGGCGGCGAAGAGCGGGAAGCAGAGGATGGAGCCCAGCGATAGCAGGGCCACCTGCGTCAACACGCCCGCCGTCGGCCAGGGGGCCAGCAGGGGAAGGGCCAGGTAGCTCAGGCCCATCATGCCTATCCCCAGCCCCATGGCGAGCGGCACCCCCAGGCGGCGCTCCACCAGGCGCGAGGCCGGGAGCTGGAGAACGACACCGATCACCGCCGAGAGGGTGAAGACGCTGCCGAGCAGGTGGGTGGCGTCCGGCAGGCTCTGGATATGGGCGGGGAGGGCGAGATAGAGCTGGTGGAACAGGATCTGGTAGCTGCCCACCAGCAGGGTGAACCCCATAAAGGGGCGCTGGCGCACTATCTCCCCCCATTGGCGCAAGATGGCGCCGCGGGGGCTCTGGCTGCTCACCGGGCGTTTGGGCAGCCCCCGGTATTGCAGCACCCCGAGCAGGGCGAAGAGGCTCGCCGCCAGGATCCCCGTCAGGGTATAGCTCTGCTGGGTCAGGGTGAGGCCGACCAGGGGGCCGAGCAGCATGCCCGCCTCGCTGGCCAGATTGTGCAGGGCGAAGGCGCGCTGACGCTGGCTCGGATTGTGGCATTCGCTGGCAAGGTAGGCCTGGGCGCAGGGGGTGAAGAGGGCCCCCGCAAAGCCGGTGAGGGCGGCGGCCAGCAGCAGTATGGGCAGGGACTCGGCCCAGCCCAGCAGCACGAAGCCTATGGAGCGCACCAGGCAGCCCCAGACGATGGCGGGATGGTAGCCGATGCGATCCCCAAGGGTGCCGCCCAACAGGAACAGCCCCTGCTGGCTGAAGACCCGCATCCCCATGACCAGGCCACAGGCCCAGCCGGCCAGGCCCAGGCCGCTGCCCATGTGCTGGGCGAGGAAGGGCATCATCATGTAGAAGCCGAGGTTGAAGGCGAGCCCGTTGGTGATGAGCAGGCGGGCGGCCGGGCTCATGCCCTGCCAGTCCCGCCAGTAGGAGGCGCCGTTCATGGTCGCCTCCCGCCATCGTGTCGGGAGGAGGTCGTCGGGGTGGCGCAGCACTGTGTCATGACGTCTTTCGCAGGGTTCTGAGGAAGGGGATGCCGCGCTGATCGTGGCTTATCTCCACCGACACCTGGTAGAGGCGCTCGATGAGGGCCGCGTCGAGCACCCGGGCGGGGGGGCCGAAGGCTTGGAGCTCCCCCCCTGCCAGCACGATCAGCTGATCGGCAAACTGGGCGGCCAGGTTGAGATCGTGCAGCACCACCAGGGTGATCCACTGCTGATCCCGGGTCTGCTGGCACAGGTGCTCCATCAGCTGCATCTGGTGGTGCAGGTCCAGGGCGCTGACCGGCTCGTCCAGCATCATGATGCGGGGATCGCGCAGCAGCACCTGGGCGAAGAGCACCATCTGCCGCTGGCCGCCGCTCAGGGAGTAGAGGGGGCGATCCGCCAGATGGGCGATGCCGAGCGCCTGCAGGGCGCGGCCGGCCGCCAGTATGTCCTCGTCCGCGAGGCGCATGGAGAGGCTGTCGAGGCGCCCGAGCACCACCACCTCGATGACGCTGAGATCCAGCTCCAGCTGGATGTTCTGGGGCATGTAGCCAAACTGCTGGCGCCACCTGGCCTGCGTCATCTGGCGGGCACTCTGGTCCCCGAGGCGGATGTCGCCACTGTCCGGGGTCAGCTCGCCGAAGAGGGTGCGCATCAAGGAGGTCTTGCCGGTCCCGTTCGGGCCGATGATCACATGGACCTGACCCGGATGCAGAGTGAGGCTGAGATCCCGCAGCAGGGTCTGCTGGCCGAGGGAGAGGGAGAGTCGGGATATTTCAAGCACGTTTACGCCCCCTGCCGAGGATCAACCAGATGAAGAAGGGCACGCCAATGAGCGCGGTGACGATGCCGATGGGGAAGAGGGCTCCCGGAATGATGGACTTGGAGAGCACCGAGGCCGCCGAGAGCATGCAGGCCCCGCACAGGGCGGAGAGGGGGATCAAAAAGCGCTGATCTTCCCCCACCAGCATGCGGGCGATATGGGGGGCCACCAGGCCGACGAAGCCGATCACGCCGACGAAGCTGGTGGCGGTGGCGGTGAGCAGGGCGACCAGCACCAGGGTCTTCATGCGCAGCCTGTCGACGTTGACTCCGAGGCTGCGGGCACGGGCTTCCCCGAGGCGCAGGCTGGTGAGGGCCCAGGCATCCCGGTAGATGAGCAGGGTGCAGATCAGGGTGACGACGGCGGTGATGATCAGGGAGTCCCAAGTGGTGCGCATCAGGCTGCCAAACAGCCAGAACAGGATCTGCTGGTTGAGCTCGGGGGAGGAGAGGAACTGCAGCAGGGAGAGCAGGGACTGGAACAGGAACAGCAGGGCGATGCCCGCCAGGATCAGGGTCTGGCTGCTG
This sequence comes from Aeromonas sp. XH, assembly GCF_033348475.1. Lineage (NCBI taxonomy): Bacteria > Pseudomonadati > Pseudomonadota > Gammaproteobacteria > Aeromonadales > Aeromonadaceae > Aeromonas > Aeromonas sp. XH. The sequence goes on from NZ_CP137630.1 coordinate 2,063,168, forward strand.
ACATGGCGCATCATGGCCAGCCCAAACAGCAGGCAGGCGGCAAACATGCACACAATGAAGGCGCCGGCCGGGATGGCCACCAGGGGGGAGAGCCCGAGGCCGCCGGTGTAGAGGGCGAGCGCCGCGCCCAGGCCCGCCGCCGCCGCGAGCCCCAGGGTGTAGGGACTGGCGAGGGGGTTGTCCAGCAGGGTCTGCATCTGCACACCGCCGAGGCCGAGGGAGGCACCGACCACCAGGGCCATGAGGGCGATGGGCAGGCGCATGTCGTGGACTATGGTGCGGGTCATGGGATCGGCCTGGGCGGGGGAGAGCAGGGCATCGACCACGTCGTGCAGGGCCAGCAGGGAGGGGCCGGTGGCGATGTCGAGCACCAGGGTAATGCACAGGACCAGGGCGAGCAGCGCCAGCCAGTGCCAGCGACGGCGCTCCCGTTGCCGCTGCCGGGCGAGGGTCTGCTGCAGGGCAGCCAAATCATTCATGATGTCAATCCTGAAACGGGCGCCACAAGAGGCGCCCACACAATCCAAGAGGGTTGCTGAAGAGGGCGCGGCCGAGGTGGGCCGCGCCCGAATTGCCAGGGTTAGCTTGCGTCACCCTGCTTGATGCCCAGCATAAAGGTGCCCTGGGGATGGATGGGCAGGTAGTGCTGGTAGAACGCCTGATAGGTGGCCAGGGGATCGAGATCCTGGAACAGATCCGGATAGAGGGCCTTGGCCATGAACTCGATCAGGGCGGCATCCATGATGCTGCGGGTGGCGCCGTGGTAGACCGCATAGAGGCGCCCCTGCTGCACCGCAGGCAGCTCGCGCCAGCCCGGACGGGCGGCAAAGCCCTGCAGGCGCTGGCGCACGGTCTCGGCCGACACATCCTGGCCCACCTGCATGGCGACAGCACTGCTCACGCTCTCGTAGCCCGCCATCAGGATCACCTCGGGCTTGCTCGCCAGCAGTTGTTCCGGGTGGATGGGGCCCCAGCGATCGACGAAGGGGGCGGCCACGTTCTCACCGCCCGCCAGCAGGGCCATGGCGCCCCACATGTCCTTGCCATAGGTGTAGCTGTACTCGGCCGGGCCTTTGTCACCCAGCTCGATATAGACCCGGGGCGGCTTGTGCTTCGCGGCGGCGATGCGCGAGGTGATGGTGTCAATCTTGGCCTTGTACTCGTCGGCCATCTTCCGGGCACGGGCCTCCTGGCCGGTCAGCTTGCCGAGCAGCAGGGTGCTCGCCATGTGCTGTGCCAGGGTCTGGGCGTTGTAGTCGATGACCACCACCGGGATGCCCGCCTGCTCGAGGCGTGGCAGGTCCGCGGCCAGGGCCTCGTATTGCCACTTCGCCAGGATCACCAGATCGGGCTTGACCGCCAGGGTCTTCTCGATGGAGAAGCTCTGATCCTGCACGTTGCCAAGGTCCGGCACTTTGGCCAGTTGTGGCTGGCTGGCCACGTAGAGAGACCAGATGGCGGGACGGGACTTCATGAACCAGCCCAGGGACATGCCCACCAGGCGCTCGGCCCCGCCTTCACCGGCCACGGCCAGGTAATCCTCGGGATAGAAACCGAGCACGATGCGGCTGGCCGGAAGGCTCAGGGAGACCTTGCGGCCCATCACATCTTCCACTTCAACGGGGGGGGCGGCCTGCGCCATCCAGCTCGCCAGGACGAGCTGGCTGAGCAGCAGCAACTTTGCCAGGGGGTGACGAAACATCTTGTAGCACCTCGGGAATAGAGACGGTCAAAAAAAGAAAGTGAGAACTATTGCCATTCGCGAGCGCAAAAGCAACAAACCTTTGTGCCATCCCCTCTTTTGTTATTTATGTCACTACTGGAACCCATGCCACCGCGGCACAACACCCTGCTCCAATAGAAGCCCTCTCTCTGTTTGCATGGAAAAAGGGTGGCCCGTGGTGCCCATCTTGCCGCGTGTGGAGCAGGGTACTGGCCGCCGCACCGCTCGCGCTTTCAACCCTGGGCTCTGCCCGATGTCGAGTCCCCCTGGCATGGCACCGCCAGAGGTGGCGACGATTTCCTGCACACCGATGACGGACACTGCCCATTCGGGTATTGCCCGTCACCTGCACGCAACATTTTGTTGTCATTGTTAGCCAGCTCCCAGCGGCTCCGCCGTCAAAGGGGCAGAGTAGGCCCGCCGCGGGATCATGGCACCGAATCGTCATGATCTCGCCGGCAACAAGGTGCTGCGGCCCGCCTTGCGCGGGGCGCCAATAACACGAACTGCAAATAAAAAAAGGAAACTGACCATGTCAGGAAGACATTCTCTCGTGGCGCTGGCCGTCGGGCTGGCGCTCGCTGGACAGGCGCAGGCGCAACTGCTTATCAGCGAATATCTGGAAGGATCCAGCAATAACAAGGCGGTGGAGCTGAGCAATGTGGGCTCCAGCGTCATCGATCTCTCCCAATACCGGCTGGCGCTCTATGCCAACGGCAAACCCCTCACCGAGGCCCCCACCAACAGCCTGGCGCTGCAGGGCACCCTGGCGCCGGGGGCCAGCCTGGTGCTGGCCAATCCCTCCGCCAGCAGCGAGATCCTGGCCAAGGCTAATCAGACCAGCGGCAACCTGGTGTTCAACGGTGACGACGCCCTGGTGCTCTATCGCGGCAGCGAGCTTGTGGACAGCTTCGGCCAGGTGGGGGTGGATCCGGGCACGGCCTGGGTGTCGGGCGGCGTCTCGACCCTGGACATGACCCTGCGCCGCAAGGCCACCGTCACCACGGGCCGGGTCGATGCGACCGCCCCTTTCGATCCGGCGCTCGAATATGTGGCTGCTCTCAAGGATGACGCCAGCGGTCTGGGTTGCAGTGGCGATGGTCCCTGCGATGGCACCCAGCCGCCCGCCTTTGTCTGCCCGGTGGATCAGTTGGTGCCCGTGCCCGCCATTCAGGGCCCCGGCAACAGCAGCCCGCTGGTGCCGGCCGGCAAGTTCGAGTCCGAGCAGGCCTATGCCACCCGCGGCGTGGTGACCCAGGTGGTGAGCGGCCTCTACAAGGGCTTCTTCATTCAGGACGTGCAGGGGGACGGCGATCCGGCCACCTCCGATGGCCTCTTCGTCTACAGCACCAAGGCCAACGCTGCCATAGTGCCGGGGGCCGAGGTGTGCGTCTCGGGCAAGGTGAAGGAGTATTTCAACCAGACCCAGCTCAGTGCCGACGAACTGGTGGTGACCCAGCCTGCCGGCGCCGTGCCGGCGGCGGTGGATCTGCTGCCGGTGGCGGGGGAGAGCCTGAGCCAGCTGCTGGAGCGTCACGAGGGGATGCAGGTGCGGCTGGTGCCCGAATCCAGCCTGGTGGTGACCCGCAACTTCAGCTTCGATTACGACGGCAAGCGCAACAACCTGGTGCTGGCCTATGGCGCGCCGCTCATCAAGTCGACCCAGAAATTTGCCGCCATGAGCCAGGAGGCGAGCAACTGGGCCCTGCGCAACCAGCAGAACCAGCTGGTGGTGGAGACCGACGCCAAGGCGCCGGACGGCGTGCTGCCCTGGTTCCCCGGCTTCAACGCCGAGGACGGTTACCTGCGCATCGGCGACAGGCTCAACGGGCTGGAGGGGGCGCTCGGCTACTCCTACAACCTGTTCAGGCTGGTGGCGAACAATCGCATCGACGCAATCCAGATCGATCACAGCGGCTGGGATCGGGTGGAAACCCCAGAGCTCGCCGAGGCGGGGGATCTGCGGGTCGCGAGCTTCAACGTGCTCAACTTCTTCACCACTGTCGTGGGAGGGGATGCCAACCCCACCGGCAGCAACCGGGGCGCCCTCACGGTGGCGGAGTTCGAGCTGCAGCGCACCAAGATCGTCAGCGCCATCACCCGCCTCAATGCCGACGTGGTGGGGCTGATGGAGATCGAGAACAACGGCTACGGCGACAACTCCGCCATCGCCAACCTGGTGGGGGCCCTCAACGCCGCCCAGCCGGACGAGGCGGATCACTACCGCTGGATTGCCTCGCCGGATGGCAAACCCATCGGCACCGACGCCATCACGGTGGGCCTCATCTACCGGCCCGCCAAGGTGACCCCGGAGGGGGCCGCCAGCCTCATCGCGCTGCCGGTGCAGCAGGCCGAGGCGGTGGATGCCAGCGGCAAGCCGGTGACCATCAACCAGGGGATGCGCGAGTCGCTGGTACAGCGCTTCAGCTCGCCCAAGGGGGATGCTCCCCTGACCCTGGTGGTCAACCACCTCAAGTCCAAGGGCTCCGCCTGCTTCGAGGATTACCCCGACTACGCCACCGCCGATCCCCTCGATGGCCAGGGCCACTGCAACGCGCTGCGGGTCTCCGCCGCCAAGGTGCTGGGGGAACAGCTCAAGGGGGTGAGCGGGGATCTGCTGCTTATCGGCGACATGAACGCCTACGGCATGGAGGATCCCATCCGGGTGCTGACCGACTATGATCCGGCCGCCCAGTCGCGCCAGATCATGAGCGCCTCCTTCACCACATTGGCGGGCCAGCCCTTCGAGGAGAGCGGCAGCGCCCTGGGCAAGGGGTATGGGTTCATCAACCTCAACACCCGCTTCCACGGCACCGACACCTACTCCTACAGCTATGAAGGGGAGCTCGGCAACCTGGATCACGCCCTGGCCAATCCGAGCCTCGCGGCCAAGGTGATCGGCATCGAGGATTGGCATATCAACTCCGCCGAGAGCAACTTCTTCGAGTACGGCAGCAAGTACAGCGGCCAGCTGGCGAAATCCGAAGGGCCCTTCAGCGCCTCGGATCACGATCCCGTGCTGGTGGCCATCCAGTATCCGCTGCCCCCCGCCGGGGTGTTGAGCCTCGAGAGCGCCGCCGCCAGCGTGGAGGAGGGCAACACCCTGTCCCTGACCGTCAGCCGCAGCGATGGCAGCCATGGGGAAGCCAGCGTCGGTTACCGCATTGCCTATGGCAGCGCCGATGCCAACGACGTGGCACCCCTCACCGGCACCCTGCACTGGGGGGCGGGCGAGAGCGACAGCCAGACCATCAGCATCCCGGTGAAGAGCGACACCCTGCGCGAGGGGGACGAGACCTTCACCCTGGAGCTGTTTGATGCGAACGGCGCGGCCCTGGGGGATCAGCACCAGACCCTGGTGACCATCAAGGACAAGCTGGCGCCGTCCACCATTGCGCTGGCTCACCCCACCCTGACGGTGAACGAGGGGCAGTGGTTTGCCGAGATCCCCCTGGTGCGCACCGGCGATCTCAGCAAGCCCGCCCGTGCCAGGGTGAGCCTTGAGGGGAGCACGGCGCGCTGGGGGCTGGACTTCCTGCCCTGGCTCGGCCAGTCGGTGAGCTGGGCCGCGGGCGAGGGGGGCAGCAAGTCGGTCAAGGTGCTGATCATCGATGACTGGTTTGTCGAGCCCACCGAGCAGTTCAGCGTGAACCTCGAGAAGCTGAAAGGGGCCCAGCCGGGCGCCGTCCAGCAGACCCGGGTCGACATTCTGGACAACGACAAGTCCTGGTGGCCCTTCGGTCGCAAGTAACCGGGAGAAAGCATGACAACGGGAGCCATCATGGCTCCCGTTTTTTTATGAAGGGCGCTGTGCTCTGCATCTGGCGCGAGGGCAACCTCGGCCCGGACGCTGGCTGCCGGCGAACGCGCCCAGGGGGATGGCGATCACAGCACCCATGACAGGCTCAGGGTGCCAAAGTCGGTCTGCTCTCGCTGGGTGTCGAAGGTCTCGGTGAAAAAGGTGCGGGCGAACCCCAGGGTCAACTTGCCGCGCCGCAGGCAGAAGCCGAAGGAGCCCATGCCGATGACGGGCTCGGTATCGACGGCGTGGCTGGTGCGAAACAGGGTGCCGTCGAGGGGCAGGTAGTGGACGACCCCGTAGGCGCCGCCCCCGCCAAAGAGCGAGACCGACCAGCGGTTCTGCGGTGCAATGCCGACCGTGGAGGCGGCATTGAGGCCGGAGCGCAGGGCGGTGACCCCCAGGGCATCCACCAGATCCCAGCCTATTTCGCCATAGAGGCCGACCCCGGCCCCGGTGAAATAGTTGCCAACCCCGGCGGTGGCCAGGGGTACCAGGCGCCACTCCAGCTCGGCCGCCGTGTGTCCGGCCGCCGCGAGGTGGGCCACCGTGTAGTTGAGGTTGACGACGGGTTCGTTCGGCAACAGGGTATCCCAGCCTTGCGGCTTGTCGGCCCCGATCAGACGATGGAACTCCCGCTGGGTGTCATCGGCCTGGGAGGCGGGCCCCACCACCCCCAGCCTGAGCTGCCAGGCGTGGTTCCAGTCCCACCTGCGGGCATAGAGGGTGCTGTCGACCACCAGCACCCCTGAGTAGGGCTGATCGTCGACATCGGGATGGGGCTCCCCGATGTCGTCCGGGGTGTTGATCTCCTGGGCCAGGGCCCAGGAGGCATAGTTGGTGTAGCCCTCATCGGCCACGAACGGCAGGAATGCCCAGAAGCGGGTCCATTGACCTAGGGGGTCATCGTCCTCCCGAGCGATGGCCTCAGAGACCCAGGCTATCCCCACGCCATTGGTGTAGTTGTTGTCTGAGCCGGTAAAGACGTCGTTCTCCACCGTGAGGGTCAGGGTGCCATCCCCGGCCTGGCTGGCGCCGCTCAGCAGCAACCCTGTCAACATCAGCGCAGTGCGTCCCTTGTTCACTATGCGCGCTCCTCTGCGCCAGAGGCCTGCGCCAGGGTGGGCCCGGTCTCCTTGGCCGGGGCGATCCGGAACCAGGCCGCATAGAGGGAGGGCACGAAGAAGATGGTCAGCAGGGTGGCGATGGTCAGCCCGCCCATGATGGCGATGGCCATGGGGCCCCAGAAGACGCTGCGGGTCAGGGGGATCATGGCCAGCACGGTGGCCGCCGCCGTCAGCATCACGGGGCGAGCCCGCATCACAGCGGCTTCGACCACGGCGCTCCAGGGATCCCGGCCACCGGTCGTCTCTATCTGGATCTGGTCGATCAGGATCACCGAGTTGCGCATGATCATGCCGCACAGGGCGATGACGCCCAGGATGGCGACGAAGCCCAGGGGAGCCTGAAACACCAGCAGGGCGGCCACCACGCCGATCATCCCGAGGGGCGCGGTCAAGAGCACCATGGCCATCAGGGAGAAGCTCTGCAACTGCAGCATCAGGATCAGCAAGATGGTGATCAGCATCACGGGGGCCACGGCGATCAGCGCCTCGTTGGCTTTGTTGCTCTCTTCGACCGCGCCGCCGACGTCAATCCGGTAACCGGACGGCAGGGTCGCCTCCAGCTCCTTGAGCAGGGGGGTGATGGCCTGGGTCACGGAGACCGCCTGGGCACCGTCCACCACGTCGGCCCGCACCGTGATCGCCATATCTCGGTTGCGCCGCCACAGCACAGGCTCTTCCTGCTCATGGCGCACGGTCGCAATCTGCGACAGGGGCACCACAGTGCCCTGGCTCGTGTAGAGGTTGATGTCCTTCAGGGTCTCCACATCCAGTCGCTCCGAGGGAATGGCGCGGGCGACCACGTCGACCAGCTCCTCGCCGTCGCGCAACTGGGTCAGGGTCGCTCCCTGCATCAGGGACTGGGTCGCCATCGCCACCTCGGCGGGGGAGAGCCCCAGGGCGCGCACCTTCTCCTGATCGAGCGCCACATTCAGAGCGCGCACCGGATCGTTCCAGTCGAGCTGGACGTCGCGCACCTGGGGATTGCTCGCCACCAGGTGCTCGACCCTGCGGGCGATGGCGCGCACCACCTGAGTGTCGGCGCCGACGATGCGGTACTGGATCGGGAAGCCCACCGGCGGGCCGAGCTCGAGGCGGGTGACACGCACCCAGGCCTGGGGAAACTGGTCGCCGGCCATGGCCATCAGGCGCGAACGCACGCGCTCGCGGGCCTCCAGATCCTTGGTCATCACCACGAACTGGGCATAGCCCGGGTTGGGCAGCTCGGGATCCAGGGAGAGGTAGAAGCGCGGTGCGCCGGCGCCCGTGTAGGCGGTGTAGAAGCGCACGTCCTCGTCCTTGGCCAGCAGCTGCTCCAGGCGTGTTACCTGCTCTGTAGTCGCGGCGAACGAGGCCCCCTCCTTGACGCGCAGCTCGACGATGAGCTCGGGCCGCGTGCTGTTGGGGAAGAACTGCTGCGGCACCAGCCTGACCGCCAGCACGGCCAGCACCAGGGCCCCGAAGGTGATGCCGATGACCAGCCAGCGGCGCGCGATGGCCTGCTGGATCCAGCCGCGCAGCCGGCGGTAGCCCTTGGTGTCATAGGGGTTCCCCTCGCCATGGTGATGGCCGAGCTGGGCGGGTAGCATCTTGACGGCAAGGTAGGGGGTGAAGAGGCCCGAGCAGAGCCAGGAGAAGACCACCGCCACGCCGACGATCCAGAAGATGCCGCCGGCGTACTCACCCGTGGTGGACTGGGAGAAGCCCACCGGCATGAAGGCGGCGGCGGTGATCAGGGCACCGGACAGGCGGGGCATGGCGGTCGCCTTGTAGGAGTAGGCGGCGGCCTTGACCTTGTCCCAGCCCGCCTCCATCTTCACCACCATCATCTCGAGGGCGATGATGGCGTCGTCCACCAGCAGGCCCAGGGCGATGATGAGCGACCCCAGGGAGATCCGCTCCAGATTCCAGCCGGTCCCCAGCATGAAGATGGCGACCATGCACAGCACCAGGGGCACCGACAGGGCGACCACTATGCCGGTGCGCCAGCCCAGGCTCAGCAGGCTGACGATGACGACGATCACCAGGGCCTCCACCAGGGAGCGCTCGAAGTCCCAGACCGCCTCCTTGACCGTGGTGGGCTGATCGGCGACCTGCTCGAGCTCGACCCCGTAGGGCAGCTCGTTCTGGATCTGTGCGATGACGGTCTCAAGCGCCTCGCCCAGCTGGACTATGTTGCCGTCATTGGTCATGGAAATACCCAGCATCAGCACCTGCTGGCCGTTGTGGCGGATGCTGTAGGTCTGGGGATCCTCATAGCCGCGGCGCACCGTGGTGAAGTCGCCGAGCTTGATGACGCGCCCGCCTGCGGCAATGGGCAGGTTGCGGATGTCGTCGAGACTGCGGAACTGGCCGCTGATCCGCACATAGAGCCGGTCGGAGGCGGTGTCGAGGGAACCTGCCGGCAGGACGGCATTCTGGCTCTTCAGGGCCGCCATGATCTGCACGGGCTGGATGCCCAGCGCCGCCAGGCGCTCGTGGGAGAACTCGATGTAGACTCTTTCCGCCTGCTTGCCGAGCAGATCCACCTTCTTGACCATGGGCACCTTGAGCAGGCGGCGCTTGATGATCTCCGCCTGATCGGCGAGATCGGCGAGGCTGACCCCGTCCCCCTTGATGGCGTACATCAGGCCGTAGACGTCGCCAAATTCGTCGTTGAATATGGGGCCCACGACGCCTTCGGGCAGCTCGAGCTCGAGATCGCTGAACTTCTTGCGCGCCTGATACCAGGCCTCCTGCTGATCCGCCTTGGAGGTGCCCCCCTTGACGGTGATCAGCATGCCGCCGAACCCCTGGCGGGCGAAGGTCTTGACCTTCTCGAAGTGATCGAGCTGCTCGAACTTCTTCTCCATGCGGTTGAGCACTTCATCCTGGAGCTGCTGCGCCGTGGCGCCGGGCCAGACCACCATGGCGGTCATGGAGGGCACCGAGAAGTTGGGGTCCTCCAGCTGACCCAGCCTGCCAAAGCCCAGGGTCCCCGCCACCGTCACCAGCAGGATCAGGAACAGCACCACGGCGCGGTGGCTCAGCGCCCATTCGGTGAGATTGAGCGATTTCATGGGGTCACTTCCTCACGTTCAGAGCGGGATGCGGATGCGGCGGCGGGCAGGGCGACTCTCAGCCCTGGCGCCATCTTCTGCACCCCGGCGGTGACGACGAGGGCGCCCTCGGCGGGACCGGAGACGAGCACCTCGTCGCTGCGATAGCCCTGGATGGCGACCTTGACCAGCTTGACGGTGCCCGTATTGCCCTTGCCGTCCTGTTGCACCGTCCACACGGCCGGCGCCCCCTGCTCCTGGGTCAGGGCCGTGGCGGGGAGGGTGGCGACGCGGGTGCCCTCATCGGTGCGCTCGGCGATCAGGGTGGCGGTCGCCCCCAGCGGCAGTGCTCTGGGCTCGACCGGCTTGAGGCGGGCGCGGTAGGTGCGGGTCTGCGCCGAGGCCTGGGCCGACAGCTCGCGCAGCTCGACCGCAAAATAGCGCTCCGGCGCCGTGGCCAGCGCGGCCTTGTAGCGTGCGGCCTTGAACTCGGCCAGCCGGTTCTCGGGAATATCCGCCACGATTTCCGGCTTGCCCTCGTTGGCGAGGGTGATGACGGGCTGACCCGCCGCCACCACCTGGCCTGTTTCCATGCGCAGCGCCGTCACCACGCCGCTGATGGGGGCCCGCAGCTGGGTGTAATTGACCTGGTTGCGGGCCAGCTCGAACTGGCGGGCCTCCGCCTGTGCCGCCGCCCTGGCGGTGAGCAGGGTGCTGTGTGCCTGCTCCTCGTGGGAGGCGCTGACGGAGCCGTTCTTCTTCAGCTCACTGAGGCGCTGCCAATCCGATTCGGCCTGCCAGGCGGCCGCCTTGGCCGCCGCCAGACGCTGGCGGGCGGCCTCTTCGGCGAGCAGGTAGTCCGCATCATCCAGGATGGCGAGCACATCGCCCTCTTTCACGACCTGGCCGACATCGACCTTGCGCACCAGCACCTTGCCGCCAATGCGAAAGGCCTGTTCGACCTCGTAGCGGGAGGCGACCGAGGCAAAATAGCGCTGGCTGTCGCGCAGGCTGTCGTAATGAAGCGCCATGGTGTTCACCGGTCTGAGTGCGCCCGTGGAGGGGGCGGGCTCGGAGCAGGCACACAGCAAGGCAGTAAGGGTGGCGGCACTGGCCGCGGCGACGAAGGATTTCACGACGATTCCTCGTTAGTGGATAAAGGGGTGGGGGTGATGCGTTTGGACACGGCTGTCTCGGGGGTATGGGTTGTCGCCGGCTCGAAGGACTGCCAGCCACCGCCCAGCGCCTTGAACAGCGTCACGCTGTCGAGCAGGGCCTGGGTCTGGCTGTCATTGGCGCCGAGCTGCACGGTCAGGCGTGCGCGCTGGGCATCGAGCAGCGGCAACAGATCGATCTGCCCCCGCTGATAGAGGGACTCGGCGTGCTTGAGGGCCATCTGCGCCGACCGTGCGGCCCCTTGCAGCACGTCTGCCCGCTCACGCTCGTCGCGCAGGGCGACCAGGCTGTTCTCCACATCCTCGAGCGCTCGGACGATGCCATCCTCGTAGCGCAGCAGCGCCTCGGACTGGGCGCTCTCGGCGATCTCGTTGACGGCGCTGGTTCGGCCCCAGTCCAGCAGCGGCATCGTCATCAGGCCGGCGATGTTGCCAAAGCGGGCCGATCCGAGCGCCATACCGTTCACATCCAGATCCTCGCGACCGAACAGGGCGCTGACGAACAGGCGGGGGAACCACTGCGTTTTTGCCTGCTGGCGACGCCAGTTCGAGGCTGCCAGCTGGGCACGCAGCGCCAGCAGGTCCGGGCGACGCTCCAGCAGACTGGCCGGTTGTCCGGGGCGTACCGGCGGGGTCTTGATGACGGCCTGGGAAGGGGTGATCCTGGCGGCCGCCGGCTGGGCGCCGATCAGCACGGCGAGACGATGGCGCGAGACGGCGATCAGGGTGGCGAGTCGCGGCATGGCCGCCCGTGCCTGGGCGGCATCGGTGCGCGCCCGTTCGACATCGAAGGGGGAGGCCAACCCGACCTGCTGGCGCGCCGTCACCAGACGCAAGGTCTCGTCCTGGGCCTCCGAGATGGCGTGTACCGTCTCCAGCTGGCGCTGTGCGCCGACCAGGGTGAAATAGTTGCTGGCCACATCCGTCAGCACCAGCAGACGCACGCCGCGTGCCTGCGCCTCGCTGGCCTCGGCCTCTGCCGCGGCGGCGGCCGCGCCGGCCCGCAGACGGCCGGTGAGATCCACTTCCCACGAGACGCTCAGGCCCGCAGAGAGACTGCTCGTCTCGGGGGCGGCCTGCCGTGCACCACTGCCATAGCCGTTGTCGCTGTGGCCGGCACTGCCCGTCGCCCCCAGGTTGGGCAGGAGGACGGAGCGGCTGATCGTCTCTCCCGCCCGGGCGGCGCGCAGGCGCTGGGCGGCGATGCGGATGTCGCGGTTTGCGTGGGCCGCCTGGACGATCAGCTCGCTGAGCACAGGATCGCCGTAGCTCTCCCACCACGGCACGTCCGGCTCGGCCGCCTCCCGCGAGGTGGCGAAGCTGGCGGGGAGATCCAGGGTGGAGTCCAGTTGGGGCGTGGTGCAGCCAGCCGAGGCAAGCGCCAGGGCAGAGGAGACCAGGACTGGGATGACGCGCATCCTTCGCGGGCGCGGGACCCGGGAGACGGCAGGTGCTGGAGACATCGTATAACTCGCATCATGGGGTGGACGGGATCGGGTAGGCAGACTAGCAAGCCGGGCCGCGGTCATGGTCAGGAAGGGGTCGGACTTTGGTCGGAAATGGGTGGGAGCGGGTGGCCGTCAGGGAATGGGGTCAGGACTCTGCCCGGGGGCGTCCTCGCGCTCGAGATCCCGCTCCATCAGGCCGTGCAGCTCCTGCGCCGATGCGAAGTTGCGCTGCGTGCCGGAGACGAGGTTTTCAAGGCGCCCATGGAGCGCATCTGGCGTGGCGTCCCGGTCCAGCTTGACGACGTACATGCGATGGAGGGGGTATTGGGGATCGGATCTGAGGATCATGGGCAGCATCCATCAATATTCGGGCTTGCCGCAGAAGATTACGGGAGTACGAGGGCGAAGTGGTGGATAAAAGGTCGGAATTGGGTGGCGATCTGTTCACAGTCGCGTCATGAAGAGCTCCGTCGGCAGGGGGAGAGAGGGCGGCTCGATATCGCCAGCGGCATGCTGGCCCAGACCCACCATCACGACGCTGCGCCATCCCCGTTCGGCCAGCCCCAGCTCGGCATCCAGCCAGTCAGCATCAAAGTCATCCACGGTGCAAGTGGCCAGGTTCAGGGTCGCCGCTCCCAGCAAGAGTGCGCCCAGGGCCATGTAGATCGGGTGAGAGGCGCCGGCGAGGGCCGCCCGCTCTGTCGCGTGCTCCCGGGGGGCTGCCGGATATTCGGCATGGTGCCCGGGGACGGCCGTCGGCAACGCCCCATCATCGGCGGCCCGCCTCGGCCCTGTTCTGGCGCACAGCACCACGATATGGGACGCCTTGTGGAGCAGGCAGGGGGCGAAGGGGAGCGCCCCGCTGACCACCGCATTGATGCGCCGCTTCGCATCCAGCGAGGAGGCCACCATGACATGCCAGGGCAGGCGGTGCTGTGATGGCTGGCCAAGGCAGGCCAGCGAGCAGAGCTCGTCGATGATCGACTCTGGCAGGGGCCTGCCTGAGGCGAATCTATCCTTGCAACGGCCTGACTGACGGCAATCACAGATATCCATGGGGGCACCGGTATCACGTAAATGGAGGCAAGAGGTCGCCGGAAACGCGTGAACGCGACCGATGGCGGCGTCAGGTACAAGGGGCTCCTGGCCTGCCGTTCAATCCCCCTGTGTCCATGGCTGGGCCTGAATGACGGGGATCGCCAGGCCCTGTCGAGGGTGTTGGCGAGGCGGGGGCCAGAGGATCCCCCTTCTCACACCAGGACGCGGGCCAGTGGCCGGATCACGCCCATTACCTGTCGCAATCGAGTATAAGGACGACGAATGGGCATGTGGTCAGGGAGAGGTGGGGATTCGGTCGGGAGGGGCGCTTATTGAGCCGCCTTGCCGTTTGCATGGGGGCGCACCGTCCTGACAAGGGGGGCGGGCTCTCCCTGCGCGGCGAGTCGCTCTTCCCATCCGGCGAGCGCCGCCCTCTCTTCTGGCGTCGCAGCGCCCTGGTCGCAAAGGGCGGTCAATGCCATGACTTCGAGCCATGGCGCGGCTTGGGCCATGGCCTCGGCGCGTGCATGGCGTGCCGAGGTTGCCGCGGCCGTCACGTCGCCCCTGGCCTGCTCTGTGGCCGCGCGAAGCAGCAACAATTGCGGCAGGACGATGCGCTCCCCGTGGCTGTGCACGAACGCCAGCGCCCGCGCCAGCGTCGCCTGGGCTCCTTCCCACTCCTGCTGGAGGACCAGGGCCTCGGCGGCATAGCCCAGGGTTTCGCTGCTCCCTGACAGCATCCCGAGCGCCCGGTTCTCTTCGTAAGCCAGGCAGATCTGGCGGCCTCCTTCCAGGGGGCTGCCGCAATGGCTCTCTGCCCACCCCTGGAACCAGCGGCAGGCCGCCTTGCCCTGGGCAAGGGAGAAGCGGTCGACGAGGGTCGCCATCTCTCCGGCCAGCGCCGCGACTCGCGCCACGTCGCCATGCCGGATGGCACAGAGCGCATCGCACCAGAGGGTAAACATCAGCGCCATCGGCTGGGCAAGGTGGCGGGAGCGGGCATAAGCCTGCCGGAGGCGTTCGCGCGCCTGATGGAACAGGCCCAGCTGGGCGAGGGAAAGACTCAGCAAGGCGAGCACAGTCGCCTGGGGATCGGCGATGAACCCGATGAAATTGTGCTCGGTCGTCGCCGTCGCCTGCTCGAGGGCCGGCAACGCCAGCTCCAGTACCTCCCTGGCCGCCAGATGATGGCCCTGCATCATGAGCGCATGCCCCTGTATGGTGCAGGCCGCCAGCGTCAGCAGGGGATCCGCCCTCTCGGTGGCGAGGGCTTGCGCCCGTGCGGCTATGGCCAGCGCCTCGTCATACTCGGCCCGAAAATCGAGCAGCAGGCCAAAACCGTGCAGTGCCAGGCCGGCCATGGGATGCGATGGCACCTCGACGAGGCGTCTGGTCGCACGCTGGTAGGCCGCGCGGGTGTCGTCCCCGGCCCCCAGGGTGTGGAAGGCGGCGCAGCCGCGCAGCGTGGCTAGGGTGATCTCGAGCGCATGGCGCTGGGCACTCTCCGGCATCTGATCGATCAGAAAGAGCGCCCGCTCGGTCAACCCCATGCACTCGACGGGGCTGAGATGGAGCAAGGCCGCCTGGGCCGCCTCGGCATAATAGCCAAGCGCCTTAATGGGCTCACGGCCCCGATCGAAATGCATGGCCAGTTCGGCGGCCGTTGCGCTCCCGTCCTGCTGGAGCAGGGCCCCTATCTTGCCGTGCCAGGCGGCGCGCACCGCGCCGGGCAAGCCGTCATAAAGGCGCTGACGGAACAGCTGGTGGTGGAACACGAAGGAGGGCATCACCCCGAGTGCGTGTTCGCTCGACCCGACTTCCGTCAGCCAGAGCCGCTCCCGTGCCAGCCGATCACAGAGCTCCGCCACCTGCACAGGATCGCTGTCCAGCGCCCGTGACAGCAAGTCGAGACGCAGCGTCATGCCAAACACGGCGGCCGCCGTGAGCAACTGGCGCCGCTCGCCCGAGAGTTTGGCCACATGGTGATCGATCAGGGCGTTCAGGCTCTCGGGGATCCGGGTGCGGGCCAGATCCGCCAGCCCGGCGAGGCTGCCATGGGCGGCCTGGGCGAGGACCTCGTTGGCGAGGGATGCCACGAACAGGGGCACACCACTCGTGCGTTCATGCAGGGCCTTCACGAATCTGTCCTCGGCGGCCAGCGTCGGCAGCCGCGCGCAGACATAGGTCGCCACATCCCGCTCGGAGAAGGCGTCGAGCAGGATCTCTTCGCACAAGCCCTGCGGGCGCAGCTCGTGTCTGAGCTCGTTGAGAGGATGATCCTGGGCGATGATCTCGGTCAGGCGGAAACTGCCAAGCCACATCAGGCGGCTGTGGCTGCGCCGGCGGGCGAGATAGTCGACAAGCTGCAGGGTGGAGGGATCGCCCCAGTGCAGGTCTTCGGTGATCAGCAGCAGTGGCCGATGCTCGGTGTAACGATCCAGAAACTCGCTCATCTCCCGCAACATGCGCTGCGGGTGGGTGCCGACCAGTTCATTCAGCAGGGCTTCTCGCTGCGCGGCCGAGCAGAGCCAGGGCAGTTGCAGCAGCCAGGTGGGGGCCACGCTGCGAAGGAGGGGGATCGCCTGCTCATCGCGACGGCACAGCTCGGCGATGGCCTCCAGCACCGGCAGATAGGGTTCGCCCGACCCATGCAGTTGCACACACTGCCCCCGCACCCAGAGGGCGTGGTCGAGCCCGGAGCAGAAGTGCGCGATCAGGGTGGACTTGCCGATCCCGGGTTCGCCCGCGACCCAGACTATGGTGCGCTGACCCTGAGTCGCCCGTCGCCAGGCGTCCTGCAACCGCGCCAGCTCCTCCCCGCGGCCGATGAATCCCCCGGGGGATGGGGTGCCGATGCTCGGCAACCGGGTTGCTGGGGGGAGAGGGCCCTCGGTCGGGGCAGACTCCCCCTGGGGGAGGAGCGGGCAGATGAAGCGATAACCGCGGCGTGAGACCGTCTCTATGAAGCGCGGCTGACGGGGACTGTCTCCCAGCAGAGTGCGAAGATCACTGATGGCCCCTTTCAGCACGGAGGCACTGACGAAGCGATGACCCCATACCCGGTCGAGCAGCTCGTCCTTGGTCAGGAGGGCGCCGGGATCCCGTACCAGGGCACACAAGAGGTTGAACGGGATGGGGGAGAGGGGGATAGCCCTGTGGCTGCGCAGCAAGAGTGCGTTGCGTTCATCCAGTTCGAACTCGCCAAAGCGGACATGCAATGGAAGCGATGTACTTGATATCTTTGACATATTCAAACCGTTATACCGCAGGCTGGCAATCGGAATCATCTTAGTCGGCCCGCCATGGGGGTCAAGAAAAAAGACAGCCGTTGCGGCGATGGGGAGAGAAAACCGGGGGCGGCAGTGAAAAAGGGAAGCTAATGACGCCCGCCAGTGGCTTGACGACTAGCCAGATGACACCCATTGGCAATGAGGGGGGCGAGCCACAGGCAGGGCAGAGGTGGCCGTGGCTCCGGTGCTTTTCCAACGGTGACCCAAGAAAAAGGCCCACCTCTCTGGTGGGCCTTCCTCATGGCAGGGCGCTCCTAACGGAGTATCAACCCTGCTCGTTGCTCAGTACCAGCTTGCCATCCTTGACCGGGATGGTGGTGCCGGGTTGCTTCTCCATGCGCACCACCCCTTCCTGGCCGGCGAGGCGGTAGGTGACGTCATAGCCCAGGGTGCGGGTGCTGCTCTCCTGCACCGTCTTGCAGCGCTGCTCAGTGGTGGTGTAGGTGTCGCCCGCCTGCATGTTGCCCTGCACCTGGTTGCCGGCGTAGCCGCCGGCCACGGCACCGGCCGCGGTGGCGATCTTCTTGCCGCTGCCGCCGCCAAACTGGTGGCCGACCACGCCCCCCAGCGCCGCCCCGACCACGGTCCCCAGGATCTTGTGCTCGTCCTGCACCGGCTTGCGGTGGGTGACGGTGACGTTGCGGCACTCCTGGCGCGGTGTCTTGATGGTCTCGGTCACCGGCTTGCTGGCCAGCACCTCGGCAAACTGGGGTTCTGAGGTAAACAGGGATCCGCTGGCGGCGGCCGACAAGGCCAGCGCAGAGGCCACACCGATCCCGATACCTGCCAACATGGATGTGTTCATCGTCTCTCTCCTCATACAGATGCCCGCTTCGGGCCTGGGTGCATTCTTGGCATTTTCCCCCTCCGGCTCAAGCAGACCGCCCCCCGACTGCGACAGAGACTGACTGCGCAAAAAACGACCTTGGCAAAAGAGCGTCGGCGATTGGCGACAACGGGGGGCAGGCCTGCACCCTAAGACGTTTCGCTAATACCTGGGATCACGCCCCCTTGATACCCTTTCATCCGTTCTCGAGAGTCGCCCCTGCGCTGCGTCGGGCGGCATCTCGAACGCGAGACGCACTCCGCTTTGTACCCGACGAGGAAGGAACCCGATGACAAAGCCCCACATCTACGAGACCGGCCTTGGCAAGACGCCCGCCAATTTCGAGGCGCTGACCCCCCTGAGCTTCCTGGCCAGGACGGCCAGCGTCTACCCCGACTACCCGGCGTTGATCCACGGCCCCCTGCGCCAGAGCTGGGCCCAGACTGAGGTGCGCTGCCGCCGGCTCGCCTCGGCCCTGCGCCGCCGCGGCATCGGCGAGGGGGACACCGTCTCCATCGTCGCCCCCAATGTGCCTGCGATGTTCGAGGCCCACTTCGGGGTGCCCATGAGCGGTGCCGTGCTCAACACCATCAACACCCGGCTCGACGCCGACGCCATGGCCTTTATCTTCCAGCATGCCCAGAGCAAGGCGGTGCTGGTGGACCGGGAGTTTGGCGCCGTGGTGCGCAGGGCGCTCTCCCAGATAGACAACCAGCCCCTGGTCATCGCCATCGACGATCCCCTCTACCGGGAGGGGGAGCTCATTGGCGAGCTGGATTACGAGGCCTTTATTGCCGGGGGCAACGGCGATGAGCCCGGCTGGCTGCCCGGGGACGAGTGGCAGGCCATCTCGCTCAACTACACCTCCGGCACCACGGGGAACCCCAAGGGGGTGGTCTATCACCATCGCGGTGCCCACCTCAACGCGGTGAACAACGCCCTCTCCTGGGAGCTGCCCAAGCACAGCGTCTATCTCTGGACCCTGCCGATGTTCCACTGCAACGGCTGGTGCTTCCCCTGGACCCTGGCGGCCACCGCCGGGGTGAGCGTCTGTCTGCGTCACGTGCAGGCGGCGGCCATCTATGAGGCGCTGCACGAGCACAAGGTGACGCATTTTTGCGCCGCCCCCATAGTGCTCAACATGCTGAACAACGCCGATCCGGCGCTCAAGCAGGGGCTAGATCACCCCATCAAGGCGATGACGGCGGGGGCGGCGCCGCCCGCCACCGTGATCGCCGGCATGGAGGCCATGGGGATCGCCGTGACCCATGTCTACGGTCTCACCGAGACCTATGGCCCCTGTGTGGTGTGCGAGCCGCAGCGAAGCTGGGAGGGGCAGGACGCCACCACGCTGTCCCGCCTCAAGGCGCGCCAGGGGGTGGCCTCACCACTGCAGGGGGAGATGCGGGTCATCCACCCGGTGAGCGGCGAGCCGGTTCCCCGGGATGGCAAGACCCTGGGGGAGATAGTGCTGCGCGGCAACATCGTCATGAAGGGCTACCTCAAGAATCCGGCGGCGAGCGAGGAGGCGATGGCAGACGGCTGGTTTCGGAGCGGGGATCTCGCGGTCTGGCACCCGGACGGCTATGTGGAGATCAAGGACAGATCCAAGGACATCATCATCTCCGGCGGGGAGAACATCTCCAGCCTGGAGGTGGAGGACGTGCTCTATCGCCACCCGGACGTGGACGAGGCGGCGGTGATCGCCATGCCGGACGAGAAGTGGGGGGAGGTACCCTGCGCCTTCGTCAAGCTCAAGGAGGGCCGCGAGCTCACCCAGGCCGACCTCATCGCGTTCTGCCGCGAGCAGATGGCCCACTTCAAGGCCCCCAAGCGGATCATCTTCACCCCCCTGCCCAAGACCTCCACCGGCAAGGTGCAGAAATTTATGCTGCGAAAGCAGTTGGACTGTTGAGGCTGCCACAGCCGTAAAACAAAACGGGCCCATCAGGGCCCGTTGTTTATCTCGGTGTCGATCACTTGTTGTGGCGCTCATGGAGGCGCTGCACCACATCCTTCAGCCCCAGCCCCTCGTTTTGCAGCAGCACGGTCAGGTGATAGAGCAGATCGGCGGATTCATTGATGAGCTCCTCCCGATCCTTGGCCATGGCGGCCAGGGCCACTTCGACCCCCTCTTCGCCCACCTTCTGGGCGATGCGCTTGGTGCCTTTGCCATAGAGGCTGGCGGTGTAGCTGGTGGCGGGGTCCGCCCCCTTGCGGGCGGCGAGGATCTGCTCGAGCTCGGCGAGGAAACCCAGCGGCGGCAGCGGGTGGCCGTCGAAGCACGACGGGGTGCCCAGGTGGCAGGTGGGGCCCACGGGATCGGCGGCGATGAGCAGGGAGTCCTGATCGCAGTCGGTGGAGATGGCGACGAGTTTGAGCACATGGCCTGAGCTCTCCCCCTTGGTCCAGAGGCGCTGCTTGCTGCGGCTGAAGAAGGTGACCTGGCCGGTGGCCTGGGTCTTCTTCAGCGCCTCTTTGGTCATGAAGCCCTGCATCAGCACCTGGCCGCTCGCGGCGTGCTGGACGATGGCGGGGATCATGCCGTCACACTTGGCCCAGTCCAGGCGCTCGGCCAGCGGCAATGCATTGTCTACTGCTTGATTATTCACGGATGGCGACTCCTTCGTTTTTCAGCCAGCGTTTCAATTCGGGAATGGGGATGAGGCCCTTGTGGAACACGGAAGCCGCCAGGGCCCCGTCCACGTCGGCCAGGGTAAAGGCATCGCGAAAGTGCTCCATGGCACCGGCGCCGCCGGAGGCGATGAGGGGCACCTTGCAGACGGCGCGCACCAGCCTGAGCTGTTCGAGATCATAGCCCTGGCGCATGCCATCCTGGTTCATCACGTTCAGCACGATTTCGCCGGCACCGCGGCGCTGCACTTCCTGCACCCAGTCGAGGGTGGTCCAGGCGGTGGTGCGGGTGCGGCTCTCGTCGCCGGTGAACTGCTTGACCTGATACTGGCCGAGGGCCGCGTCGAAGTAGGAGTCGATGCCCACCACCACGCACTGCACGCCGAAACGCTCGGCCAGACGGGTGATCAGGGTGGGATCGGCCAGGGCAGGGGAGTTGATGGAGACCTTGTCGGCACCAAATTCCAGGATCTGGCGGGCATCCTCCACGCTCTTGATGCCGCCGGCGACGCAGAAGGGGATGTCGATCACCTCCGCCACCCGGCTCACCCAGCTCTTGTCCACCACCCGCTCGTCGCTCGAGGCGGTGATGTCATAGAAGACCAGCTCGTCGGCCCCCTCGGCGGCGTAGCGGCGGGCGAGTTCGACGATGCCGCCCATCACCTCGTGGTTGCGAAACTGCACGCCCTTGACCACCACGCCATCTTTGACGTCGAGACAGGGGATAATACGCTTTGACAACATGCTCATGGCTCCATGTAAAGCACGGTTAAACAACATCGTTCTGCCGCCGACGCAGGATCTGGCGGCGAATGGGAAAGCGGTCGGCATGCCTTGCGGGATCCTGACGGGGCAGGGGCAGCTACACGGCTGCCCATCCCCGGGACCCACACTATATGCATGACTTCATTCAGTGGTTCAACCCCTTGTCGCCCTTGATCAGCCCAGGGTTGCGCGACGGGGTGTCGGCAAGCGGGGTCAGGTCATCGGGATCGGGCTCGTCCGCAGCCATGTGCTGGCGAAGGGTGAGCAGGGCGGCGTCGAAGTCGAACTCCTTCAACTGCCTGGCCAGGGTCTCGCTTCGAGTGCCCAGCATGAGCCGCAGGGGGGCGGCGTATTGCTCGTACAGGGGGATCACCGCGGTGTCGCTCTGCACCAGCAGCGCCTCCATCTGGCGAAGCAGCTGGCGGCGCCACGGGTTGCCGAGGGGCACCAGATCCGTGGCCGTGGCCGCCTCTTCGTTCCCCAGCCGTTCATGCAGGGCGGCAAGCCACCTGTCGATGGTCGACATCAGTTCGGCCGGCGGGGGGGTACCGGCGGCGATCTCCTGCTCCAGCTGCAGGCAGTGCTGCGCCAGCTCCACCGCCCCCAGGGTGCTGGCCACGCCGCGCAGGGTGTGAACCAGGCGGGAGGCGGCGGTCTGGTCCCCGGTCTGCAGATGCTGGCTCAGCAGGACCATGTCCTGATCGTGCTCGCTGGCGAAGTAGCGCAGCAGGGAGAGGTACTTCTCCTGATTGCCCTTGAGCACCGCCAGCCCCTGCTGCAGATCCAGCCCGGAGAGTCCTAGCAGGGGGGAGAGGGGGCCCGTTTCTATGCCCGGATCATGCTCCTCATGGCGGAGCCCGGCCACTTTGCCGTCGGGCAGCCACCGCTGCAGGGCCTCAAACAGCTTGGCGGGGGTGACGGGTTTGGGGATGAAGTCGTTCATGCCGGCCGATTCGCTCGCCTTCCTGTCCTCCTCGAAGGCGCTGGCCGTCAGGGCCAGGATGGGAACCTGCTCCCAGCCGGGCAGCGCCCGGATGGCTCGGGTGGCGCTGTAACCGTCCATCAGCGGCATCTGTATGTCCATCAGGATGAGATCGAAGGAGTGCTGCCTGACACGCTCCAGCGCCTCCTGGCCATTGACGGCGGTCTCGATGACGAGGCCGCTGTTGCACAGCAGCTCCAGCACCACCTCGCGGTTGATGGCGTTGTCCTCCACCAGCAATACCCTGGCATGGCCCGGGAAATAGCGCGTCTGCTCCACCTGTTCGAGCAGCGGCGATGGCTGCACCTCCTCCCTGGCCTTGAACAGACGGGCGGTAAACCAGAAGCAGCTCCCCTTGCCCGGGGTGCTGGTGACGCCGACTTCTCCCCCCATCAGGGCCGCGATCCGGCTGGTGATCGCCAGGCCCAGGCCGGTGCCGCCATATTTGCGGGTGGTGGAGACATCGGCCTGCTCGAACGCCTGGAACAGCTTCTCGCGCTGCTCTGGGGTGATGCCGATGCCGGTGTCCTCCACCTCGAAACGCAGCAGATAGCCGGTGGTGAGCGGGCGGGTGACCCGGACCCTGAGGGTGACCGAGCCCTGTTCGGTGAACTTGATGGCGTTGGTCGCGTAGTTGAGCAGCGCCTGGCGCAGCCGGGTGATGTCACCGTGGACCCAGGCCGGGGCATCCCCGATGTCGATCACGATGGCGAGCCCCTTGGCGCGGGCCTGCTCGCTCATCAGGGCGCTGACGTTGTCCAGCATGGCGGTGAGGGAGAAGTCGGTCAGCTCCAGCGCCATCTTGCCCGCATCGATCTTGGAGAGGTCCAGGATGTCGTTGATGATGCTCAGCAGATGCTGGGCGGCGTTGTCTATCTTCTCCAGCCGCTCGTGCTGGATGCGATCCGGCGTGTCGCGCTTGAGCAGATAGGTGAGCCCCAGGATGGCGTTCATGGGGGTGCGGATCTCGTGGCTCATGTTGGCCAGGAAGGCACTCTTGGCGTGATTGGCGCTCTCGGCGCGCTGGTGGGCCAGGGCCAACTGCAGGGTGCGCTCGTTGACCATCTCCTCCAGGTGGTAGCGATACTGGTCCAGCTCCTCGCCGAGCTGCTTCTTCTCGGTGATGTCGGCCTGCACGGTCACATAGTGGGTGATCTCGCCGTTCTCCTGGCGGATGGGGGAGACGGTGGCCAGCACCTGGTAGTGGGCACCATCCTTGCGCCGGTTGATGAACTCCCCGTGCCAGCGCTGGCCGTGGTGGATGGCATCCCAGAGCGCGACATAGGTGGCATTCGGGGTGAGACCGGAGCGCAGCAGGGAGGGCGTCTGGCCGATCACCTCGCTCTTCTGGTAGCCGCTGGCGGCGAGGAAGGCGGCGTTGACGTACTCGATGCGTGATCGGGTGTCCGTGATGAAGACGCCGTCCGGGCTCTGCTCCAGGGCCAGGGACAACTGGCGCAGCTGCTGCTCGGCCAGCTTGCGCTCCGTGATGTCCAGATGGATGCCAAGGAGGCGGACAGGGCGCTGCTGGGCATCCCGGTAGACGCTCCCCTTGCTCGCCAGCCAGCGTACGTTGCCGTCCGGCAGCAGGATGCGGAACTCGAGCTCGACCGGTGCCCCGCTCACCGCCCGCTCGGCCAGCAACTGCTCGATGCGGGGCCTGTCATCGGGATGCAGGCAGGCCTGCCAGGCGGCGAAATCACCCAGGTCCTGGGCGCTGCGGCCATAGAGGCGGGCACATTCGGGCGAGAAGAAGAGACGGTTGCTGACCATGTCCCACTCCCAGATCCCCACGTGGGCCCCTTCCTGAGCCATCAACAGCCGCTGCTCGCTCTCGCGCAGGGCGCTGCTGATGGTCTCGGCACGCACCCGGGCGCTGATGGCATCGTCCATCAGGTTCAGTGCCGCGAGGCGGGCGCGGCGCTGGGTATCGAGCGCAGCCTGTTGATTGTGCAGCAGTCGCTGCTCGGCCAGCTTGCGCTCCGTGATGTCCTGCACTGTCCCATAGAGCTCGATGATGGTGCCGTCAGGCGCTGTGAGGGCCGCGCCACGGGCGATGACCCAGGCGGATTCCCCCTGCTCGTTGATGATCTCGGCATCGCACTCGTAGGGTTGCCCGTCCCGTCGGCAGCGCTCGACGGCCTGGGCGACGGCGTGCCACCCCTCCTGGGTGAAGTACTTTCTCACCTCGGGATAGACGGCGGGGGGCAGGGCGGGATCGCGGCCGTAGATGCGATAGATCTCCGGCGACCAGAAGTGGCTGTCGTCGGCAATGCGCCAGCGCCAGTTGCCAATCTTGGCCAGCCGCTGGGACTCGCGCAGTATGGCCTCGTTGCGACGCAGGGCCTCCTCGGTCTCCTTGTTCTGCCGATTGTCCTCGATGATGGAGATGAAGTAGTCGGGTTCTTCGTCGAGGTTCCTTACCAGGGCCACCGTCAGGGTCGTCCAGATGGTCTCTCCCCCCTTGTGCAGGTAGCGCTTTTGCAGGGTGTAGTGGGGGATCTCCCCCGCCAGCACCCGGGCGACATGGGTCTCATCGATGAAGAGATCGTCCGGGTGGGTCAGCTGCTGGAACGTCATCTCGGTGAGCTCGTCGGCCCGGTAGCCCAGCATGTCGCACAAGCGCTGGTTGACCCGCAGCCAGTGACCATCGGGGGAGACCAGGGCGATGCCGACCGCCGCCTGCTCGAAGGTGGCCTGGAAGCGGTTCTCGCTCTGCTGCAGGCGGGACTGGGTGTTCATCAGCTCCTGCCAGTGCAGGATCTCCCGGGCCCGGGCGCTGTGGATGGCGGCACTGAGCAGGCTGACGAGGAGCCCGTTGGCGATGAGGAGCCCCCACTGCACCAGATCCTGGCCCGCCGTAATGCGCAGCTCATTGACGGGGGGCAGCATGAAATAGGTGGTGACCAGGGCGCTGACCAGGGTGCAGAGCAGGCCAGGCAGCAGGCCTCCCAGCAGGGCGCAGATGATGATGGGCAGCATGAAGAGCACCAGCAGCGGGCGCTCGCCGAAGGCGATGGGCAGCTGGATCCGGATCTGCAGCATCAGCAGGGGAAGCAGCACCGCCAGCAGGCAGACACCCCAGCGTTGGGTAGAGGGGCGAACATGCCAGAGTTGCGACCAGCTCATGATGGGAGATCCTCCGGTGGCGTGGGGGCCTGGGGGTAGGGAGGCGGCAGCCCGAGCTGGCGCGAGAGCCCGTTGATCTGGTGCTTGAGCGCCAGCATGGCGAGCTCCCTGTCCACCATCACCTTGTTGAAACGCTCCAGCTCATGGTTCTGCTGGCGCAGCTCGTCGGCCTGGTGGGTCAGGGCCTGTTCGACCTGCTCCCGCTCGGTGACGTCGAGCAGGAGCCCGATCACCGCGGGCTGGCCGCGATAATCGACGCGCCGCCCGTAGAGCTCGACCTCCAGGGCCTCCCCCTGCCGGTGCTGGGCGCTGAAACGGGTGTGGATTTCGCTGTCATCCTGCTCGCACGCCTGTATCAGTTCGGCCACCCTGGCGCTGTCCTTGGGGGCGGCGAGGGCGTGCAGGCTGCCAACGCCGAGCAAGGCCCCAGGTGCATCATAGCCAAACAGCTGGGCAAAGCAGGGATTGATGTAGCAGAGACGCCCCTGCTGGATGATGTAGATGCCGGCGAGGGACTGCTCTACCAGGGCGCGAAACAGCCCCTCCCGCTCGCGCAAGTCGGCCTCTGCCCGCTTGGCGTCCGTGATGTCGCGGGAGATGCCGAAGATGCCGATCACCCGGCCATCGCTGTCTTGCAGCGGCCCCTTGGTGGCGAGGAAGACGCGATCCCCTGAGGGCAGGGTCAGGTACTCCTCCTCGGTCTGCACCCGGTTGCGTTCAATCACCTGGCGGCCGGCGGCCATCAGCATCCGGGCCTGCTGCGGGGGGAAGATGGCCATGTCGTCCTGGCCCAGCATCTCGGCGGCGGATTTGCCGACGAACCGGCTGGCGGCGCGATTGAACAGGATGTACTTGCCCTCCCTGTCCTTGGCAAAGATGGCATCTTCCGAACTGTCGGCGATGGCGGAGAGCAGCTGCAGCGCCTCCAGCCGCTGGGACTGGGAGTGGTGGAGCTGCTCGGCCATCTGCAGCCGGGTGTGCTGGCGCAGCAGGATGACGCCGGCGTTGGTGATGAAGAGCACCAGCAGGCCGATGAGGCCGATCCAGATGCTCTCCTTGAAAGTGGCCTGATAGAGCTCGGCCTTGTCTATCTTGGCCAGCAGATACCAGTCCGTGTTCATCACAGGGTAGACGACGCCAAATACCTCGGTGTCCCGATAATCCTTGCCGGAGAGCACCCGGGATTCGCCCTGACCGGCGTAGAGACGCAGGTACTTGGCGGCCAACAGGGTCTGGTGGGTGAGGGGGTAGTGCAGGGTGAGGGCCGCGTCATCGGGGCGATAACGCAGGCCACTCAGATAACGCACCTGATCCCCCTGCTGGCGAAACAGCATGGCTTCGCCACTGCTGTCGGGAATGGGCCAGGTGCGAAGGATGCGATCGGCCCAGTCAGTGCCGATGATCTGCAGCGCGATCACGGGGGAAGCCTTGCCCGGGGTGTTCAGGGCGGCCAGAAAATCCAGCCTGGATTGTCCCCGCTCATCGAGGTAGGGGCCCACCCTGAGCACCTTGCCTGCTTCCACCCGGGCCAGGGCATCCTGCAGGGTAGTATTCATGGTGCCGGCCCCCGGGGTGTGCCACAGGGTCTGGCCGGTTGGACCAAACACGGCGGCCCCCTGGAATCCTCGCAGTGAGATGAAGTCCAGCAGCTGTGTCTGCCACTGCGCCTGTTCATGGGATGATGCGGCCGCCAGCCCATCCCGATGCAGGGCGTCATAGCGCGGACTCTCGATGATCTGGCGGACATCCTGCTCGCGGTTGTCGAGCCATTCGGTGATGCGCCTGCTCTTGAGATCGGCGATGGCTTCGAGGCGGGCGACCTCCTTGCTCCGGGTCAGCTCGATGTTCTGGGCGATGGCCATGCCGGTCAGCGCCAGGATGAGCCCGTTGAGCAGCACGAAGGGGAGCCACTGACGCCGGGTGACGCCGGGGGTGACCAGGGCCTGGTCGGTGCGACGGCGCAGCATGGCATAGAGCATGAGCGCTGTGATGAGAATGAAGAGCCAGCCCTTGATGGTGCTGGCGAGGGCGAACTGGGCCGGGGTGCTGAACAGCCACTCCACCGCCTTGTCGGAGAGCAGGATCCACAGGCTCGCCACGGCGGCATAGGTGAGCACCACGTTGAGCACGTGGGCCCGGGTCAGCGGAGGCCGTTCAGCCATGCGCGACCTCGCCGTCATCCCGGTAGCGCTCGGCGATGCTCACGAACTCCTCGAAGTGACGGTCGAAGGCCGCCACCACGTCCGGATCGAAGTGCTGGCCGCTGCCGGAGAGAATGAGGGCGCGCGCCTCCTCATAGGGCATGGCCGGTTTGTAGACCCGGGCACAGATGAGGGCGTCAAACACGTCGGCCAGCGCCATCAGACGGGCAGAAAGGGGGATGGCGTCCCCCTGCAGGGCATCCGGGTAGCCGCTGCCGTCCCACTTCTCGTGGTGCCAGTGGGCGATCTCCTTGGCCAGGGTCAGGAAGGCCAGGGGTTGCTCCATGTCCTGCTCGGCCTGCTCGATGGCGTCGCTGCCGAGCTTGGCGTGGGAGCGCATGACCTGCCACTCCTCCGGGGTCAGCTTGCCCGGCTTGAGCAGGATGTGGTCGGGAATGCCCACCTTGCCGATGTCGTGCAGGGGGGCCGAGCGGCTCAGCAGATCGATGTAGCCCGGGGTCAGGGTATGGACGAATCGGGGGTGGCTTGCCAGGGCGCTGGCCAGCAGGTGCACGTACCCCTGGGTGCGCAGTATGTGGTTGCCGGTCTCGGGATCGCGGATCTCCGCCAGGTGGGCGAGGGCGCGGATGGCCACCTGCTGGATCAGATCGTTTTCGGCCATCCGCCTGGCCACCTCGGCTTCCAGGGCCGCATTCTGGTTCTGCAGGCCGTCGCGGGCCTGCTTGGCTTCCAGCTGGGTGCGCACCCTGGCCTGAACGATGATCGGCTTGATGGGCTTGGTGATGTAGTCGACGGCGCCAAGGGAGAGACCGTACTCCTCGCTCTGGGGATCGGCGAGGGCGGTGAGCAGGACCACGGGGATGGTGCTGCCACCCGGGGACTGGCGCAGTTGTCTGAGCACCTCATAACCGTCCATGCCCGGCATCATGACGTCCAGCAGGATGAGATCCGGCTGGGTGTCGCTGCCGACGATGCGCAGGCACTTCTCTCCGCTTTGGGCGGCCAGCACGCGGTAGTGAGGGGAGAGCAGTTCGGTCAGTACCATCAGATTTTCGGGCGAGTCGTCGACAATCAGGATGGTGGCGCTGTGAGGTGTCAACATATGTCTTCCATGACGCTGTCCCTATGGGGTCGAGTATAGAGCCAATTGCTGCCAAATCATAAGGTTCGCACACATCGGGGAAGAGAGGCCCGCCCGTATGGGCAGGCTCTCCCGGTTCACGGGGTCGTGGTGCCCTGGCCCCAGCACAGGATAGCGTCTCTTACGTCGAACTTGCCCTCCAGCAGGGCGCGACCGAGGATGATCCCCTTGACCCCCGAGTCCTTGAGCGCCTCGATGTCGGCCAGTCCACCGATGCCGCCTGAGGCCTGAAAGCCAACGCTCGGGTAGCGGGCACAGAGATCCCGGTAGAGCGCGACATTGGTACCGGCCAGGGTGCCGTCCCGGCTGATGTCGGTGCAGAGCACGTGCTTGAGCCCGGCGGGGAGGAAGCGCTCGATCAGGGCTTCGATGGTGACACCGCTGTTCTCCTGCCAGCCCGCCACCGCAATATGGCGATTGCCCTCCTCATCGATGTTGACGTCCAGGGCCAGCACGATGCGCTCGGGGCCGTACTTCTCCATCCAGCTGGCCACCAGCTCCGGAGACTTGACGGCGGTGGAGCCGATCACGACCCGGTTGGCACCTGCCGCCAGCAGATCGGCCACGTCCTGCTCGGTACGCACGCCACCGCCGACCTGCACCGGGGCGTCGGTGGCCGACAGCAGCCGGGTGATCAGGGACAGCTGGCGCGCTTTGGCATCCTTGGCGCCGTCCAGATCCACCAGGTGCAATTGCCCCGCCCCCTGGGCGACGTATTCATCGAAGCGGGCCTGGGGGCTGCTGCTGTAGGCGGTCTTCTGGTCGTAGTCCCCCTGATAGAGTCGAACCACCTGACCGTTAATCAAATCAATGGCGGGAATGATCATCCTTGTCACAGCTCCAGAAAGTTTTGCAGTAAACGGGCGCCGGCCGCACCGGATCGCTCCGGGTGGAATTGGGCGCCAAAGAAATTGTCGCGGCCCACGATGGCGGTAAAGGGTCGGCCATAGTCGCAGATTGCCAGGGTCGCCTCGGTCACCTCCAGCGCATAGGAGTGCACGAAGTAGAAGTAGCTGCCGCTGTGGATCCCCTTGAGCAGCGGGTGGGTCTCGTCGTGGGTGATCTGGTTCCAGCCCATGTGGGGCAGGCGCAGATTGCCCACCTCCATCAGCCGGATCTTGCCCGGCACTATGCCGAGGCAGTCGATCTCGCCGCATCCCTGATCCGCTGTGCTCATGCTCTCTTCGGAGGCCTGCGCCAGCATCTGCATGCCGAGGCAAAAGCCCAGCAGCGGCTGTTTGGCGGCGCGAATAAGGGGCACCAGCCCGCGTTCGTTCAAGTTCTTCATGGCGGCCACCGCGGTGCCGACCCCGGGCAGGATCAGCTTGTCGGCCTGCTCGATGTCGACGGCCTTGCTGGAGACCTGGGGCTGCACACCCAGACGCTCGAACGCCATCCTGACCGAGGCCAGATTGGCGCAGCCGGTGTCGATAATCACCAGATTCTGCTTGCTCATGTTGTGCTCCTCATGCTGTTGCCTGAGATTGGCACCACAGGGGCGGTGTCGATGATGACCAGCTTCTGGTTTGCCATCACAGCACCCCCTTGCTGGAGGGGAGCTCGCTCCCTTCCACCCGAATGGCCTGGCGCAGGGCACGGCCGAAGCCCTTGAACAGCGCCTCCACCTGGTGGTGGGTGTTGCCGCTGCCGACCTTCATCTGCAGGGTGATGGCCATGGCGTCCGAGAGCGAGCGGAAGAAGTGGGGCACCATCTCGGTGGCCATCTCGCCCACGCTGTCGCGGCCAAAGCCGCTCGGGCAGTCGAACACGAAGTAGGGGCGACCGCTGAGATCCAGGGCCGTGGCCACATCCAGTTCGGTCAGGGAGGGGGTCTGCTCGTTGCCGCTCGTGGCTGCTGCCGGACGGGGACGGCCATCGATCACCGCCTGCACCTCGTCCATCGCCAGCACGAAGCCGAAGCGGCCGATGCCGCGCTTGTTGCCAAGGGCCTGGCGCAGGGCCTGGCCCAGCGCCAGCCCGACATCTTCCACCGTGTGATGATCGTCGATGTGCAGATCGCCGCTCACCTTGAGCCTGAGGCGAAAGCCCGCATGGGTCGCTATCTGATCCAGCATGTGATCGAAGAAGCCGATGCCGGTGGCGATCTGGTTGCCGCCGCTCTTGTCGAGATCCACCGCCACCTGGATGCGGGTCTCCTTGGTGTAGCGCTCCACCTCGGCGGTGCGCCCCTTGGAGAGCAACTGATCACGGATGGCGAGCCAGCCACTCTCCTGCGGGTGGTAGCGGATGCCACGGATGCCCATGTTCTCGGCGAGCTGCAGGTCGGTCTGGCGATCGCCAATGACGAAGGAGTTGGCGAAGTCGATGCGACCCGAGGCCAGGTACTCCTTCACCAGGCCCAGGTTGGGCTTGCGGCAGCTGCAACCGTCGGTGGGGAAGTGGGGGCAGATCAGCACCTGCTCCCAGGTGACGCCCTGGGATTCGAACAGGTGCATCATCAGATCGTGGGGGGGCTGGAAATTCTCCAGCGGCAGGCTGGCGGTGCCCAGCCCATCCTGATTGGTCACCATCACCAGCACGTAGCCGGCGGCCTGGAGTTCCCGCAGCACAGGGATCACCATGGGCTCGAAGCGCAGCTTGGCGAGGCTGTCAACCTGCTTGTCGGTGACCGGCTCCTCGATCAGGGTGCCGTCACGGTCGATAAACAAAAACGGGGTCTTCATCTCTTCTACATCCTTATACGCTGGCGGCAGACGGGGTGGTGGCGGCAACATCGCGCAGCACCAGGAGCACGGCATCCATTTCGCCCTGATAGCCGATGGTGATGCGGATGCTGTTGTCGAGCCCCGGCTTGCTGGAAAAATCTCGCAGTATGATGCCGGCGGCCTTCATGGCGGCGAACACGGCGGCCCCGTCATTGAAGCGCACCAGCACGAAGTTGCCCTTGTCCTCGAACACTTCCTTGACGCAGGGCAGACGGAGCAGTTCGGCCTTGATGATCGCTTTTTGCTTGTTGAGCTCCTGTACCCGCTCCTGCATCAATTCCAGCCCCATGGGGGAGAGCGCCTGGCTTGCTATCTGGGCGATGGGGTCGGGAATGGGGTAGGGGGCGATCACCTTGGCCAGCATGGCGATGACCTCGGGATCCCCCAGGGTGAAGCCGCAGCGGATCCCCGCCAGGGCGAAGGCCTTGGAGAGGGTGCGGGTCACCACCAGGTTGGGGTATTGGGCGAGCAGGTCCACCACGCTCGCCTCCGGACAGAACTCGATATAGGCCTCGTCCACGACGATGATGGCGCGCTCCCTGGCCTTCTCCAGCAGGGCGATGAGCCCCTTGCGGCCCACCAGATCCCCGGTGGGGTTGTTGGGGGAGCAGAGAAACACCAGCTTCACGTCCGACAGCCGATCGGCGATGGCGGGCCAGTCGGGTTGACGGCTCGCGGTGAGCGGCTGCTCCACGATGCCGACGCCGCAGGTCTCGGCGCTGATGGCGTACATGCCGTAGGTGGGCGGACAGATGAGGATCTGATCCTCCCCCGCCTCGCAGAAGGTGCGGATCAAGAGCTCGATGGCCTCGTCGGCCCCGCGGCTCACCAGCACCCGATCCGGGGTCACCCCGGCGTAGGCGGCGTAACCGTTCACCACCTCGGCCGGCTGGCACTCGGGGTAGCGGTTGAGGCGGCTGCCCTCGACGGTGAAGGGGTAGGCCAGCGGCGCCTCGTTGGCGTTGAGCCAGACGTGGCCCTTGCCACCGATGCGGCGGGCGGACTGATAGGGGGTGAGGGCCCGCACCACGCGGCGAGCCAGGTTGGCGATGCTCATGATAAATCCTTTTGCAGTGCGTTCAGTCTGAGGGTAACGGCATTCTTGTGGGCATCGAGCCCCTCGGCCTGGGCGATGCGCTGGACGATGGGACCCAGGCCGCGGATCCCTTCCGCACTCAGCTCCTGCACCGTGTAGCGGCGCTGATAGTCGGCGAGCCCCAGGCTCGAGCAGGTGCGGGCGTAGCCGTAGGTGGGCAGGGTGTGGTTGGTGCCGCTGGCGTAATCCCCCACGGACTCTGGCGTCCAGGCACCCAGGAAGATGGAGCCGGCATTCTCGAGCTTGTCCAGCAGCGCCCTCGGCGCCTCGGTCTGCACGATGAGGTGTTCCGGGGCATAGGCGTTGGAGATGGCGCAGGCCTCCTCCAGGTTGTCGCAGAGGATCACCAGGCTTGCCTTCAGGGCTTGCTCGGCGATGTCGCGGCGGCTGAGGTCGGCGAGTTGCGCCTGGATCTCGCTGCCGATGGCATCGGCCAGGGGTGCAGAGGTAGTGACCAGCACCACCTGACTGTCGGGGCCGTGCTCGGCCTGGGAGAGCAGGTCGGCCGCCACGAAGGCCGGGTTGGCACTGTCGTCGGCGATCACCAGCACCTCGGAGGGGCCGGCGGGCATGTCGATGGCGGCGCCGCGCCAGTCGCGGGAGACCTGGCCCTTGGCCTCGGTCACGTAGGCGTTGCCCGGGCCGAAGATCTTGTCCACCTTGGGGATCGTCTGCGTGCCATAGGCCATGGCGGCGATGGCCTGGGCACCGCCGATGGCGAACACCTGGCGCACGCCGCAGGCGCGGGCGGCGAACAGGATCTCGTCGCTGGCCGGCGACGGGGTGCAGAGCACCACCTCACGACAACCGGCCAGGCTTGCCGGAATGGCCAGCATCATCACGGTGGAGGGGAGCGGAGCGCTGCCCCCCGGCACGTAGAGGCCGACCCGGCCGATGGGCTGGGTGCGCAGCTCGCACAGGACGCCGGGCTGGGTCTCGACCCGCACGACGGGCTGCACCTGGGCGGCGTGGAAGGTGCGGATATTGGCGATGGCGGTCAGGATGGCGCCCTTGATGTCGTCATCCAGTCGGGCACAGGCGGCGTCTATCTCGGCCTCGCTCACCCGCAACTGCTCGCGGGGGGCGCGCTCGAAGCGCTGGCTGAGCTCGCGCAGCGCCTCATCGCCCTGGGCCCGTACGGAGGCGATGATCTCCCGCACCACGGCACCGATGTCGGCCTCGTCGCCGAGGGCGGGGCGGGTCAGCACCTCGGCCTGCCGGGCGGGGGAGAGACTCTTCCAGATCAGGGTCTGCATGATGTTGCTTCCTTATTCCATCATCTTTTCGATAGGCAGCACCAGGATGGAGCTGGCCCCCAGGGCCTTGAGTTGCTCCATGGTCTCCCAGAACAGGGTTTCGCTGGAGACGACGTGCAGCGCCACCTGATTGGTCTCGCCGGCGAGCTGCATGATGGTGGGGCGCTCTGCACCGGGCAGCAGGGAGGTGATGGCGTCGAGCTTGTCTTTCGGGGCGTGCAGCATGATGTACTTGCTCTCGCGGGCCTGCTGCATCCCCTGGATGCGGGGCAGCAGCTTGTCGATGAGCCTCTGCTTGGCGTCGTTCAGGGGGTTGGGGGCCTGGACCAGCACGGCCTTGGAGCGGTAGATCACCTCGACCTCTTTCAGGCCGTTGGCCTCCAGGGTCGCGCCGGTGGAGACCAGATCGCAGATGGCATCGGCCAGGCCCGCGCGCGGCGCCACTTCCACCGAGCCCCCCAGCATCACGCTCTTGAAGCCCAGGCCCTGCTCGTCGAAGAAGCGCTTGAGCAGCCCGGGGTAGGAGGTGGCGATGCGCTTGCCGGCGAGGCTCGCAGGGCCTTGATAGTCCACGTCGTCCGGCACGGCCAGAGAGAGGCGGCAGCCGCCAAAATCGAGCTGTTTGAGGGTCTTGACCTCGGCTGGCAGTCCCTGGGCGGCGCGGATGAGCTGCACCTCTTCCAGCACGTTCTCGCCGATGATGCCGAGATCGACCACCCCTTCCATCACCAGACCCGGAATGTCGTCATCGCGCACCCGCAGGATGTCGATGGGCATGTTCTCCACATGGGCGATGAGGCGCTGCTCCCGCAGGTTGATCTTGAGGCCGCAGCTCTTGAACAGGGCCTGGGAGTCCTGGCTCAGGCGGCCGGACTTTTGCATGGCGATGCGCAAACGTTGTGTTTCCATTGCTCGATTTTCCTTCTAGTCAAAAACGAAAAAACCCTCGGAAGTGGGTGCTTCCGAGGGTTTATGAATCTTGCGGTCCTTTTGGAAGTCACCAGTTAAGTGTCTTCCAGCAGTCAACCTCCTGAAAGACTATTCGGGATGATGATGGTGGTGATGAGTCTTCAGGGTGGTGAACTTCATGATGTAATCAATCCTTTACAAATCAGATGTCGTTGTTGACGCCCGATTTAAACTACCTGCCTTGACGGAAAAAGCAACCGAAAAATGTGATCCGGACGATTAAAGTTGAGAAAACGGTTTTCTGGTCGATAACTAAACGATGAAGAGCCAGAGGAGGCGACATCATGCCCAGCCAGGACCTGTTATTCCCCATCTTGCCCCGCGCGCCCTCGACGCCGAGCCCCGACGACATCAAGCGGGAGGTGACCCAGATCAGCCAGAAGCATCAGCTGCGCAAGATAGGCACCGAGAATGGCGGCGGTGGCGGCCAGCCGCGCCAGCAGGGGTATCATCCGGAGCGGCGTGATCAGCCTAAGGTGCAGGAAGATGATCACAAGCCGGACCCCGATCACCAGATCGATCTCTTCGTCTGAACGCATTATCAGTCCCGCTTTCGCCGCGCTTTTGGCATAATGCCCGCTTTTGCTGCGGGACACGCCTTTGACCATCCAGACCCTGTTCAAGCCAGACGGCCCTCTGGCCCGCCACATCGATGGCTTCAAGGCCCGCGCGCCGCAACTGGAGATGGCCGAGGCGGTGGCGCGCGCCATCCGGCATGGTGGTCGCCTGCTGGTGGAGGCGGGCACGGGCACCGGCAAGACCTACGCCTACCTGGTGCCGGCGCTGGAGTCCGGCAAGCGGATCGTCATCAGCACGGGCTCCAAGAACCTGCAGGAGCAGCTCTTCTACCGGGATCTCCCCACCATCACGGGGGCGCTCGACTACACGCGGCCTGTGGCCCTGCTCAAGGGGCGCAGCAACTACCTGTGCATCGAGCGGATGAACCGCCTGCTCGCCGAATCCCACCTGCAAAAGCCCGACGTGCTCAATGATCTGGTCAAGGTGAAGTCCTGGTCCACCACCACGGACAATGGCGATGTGGGGGACATTCCGGGGCTGCAGGAGAATGCCGAGCTCCTCCCCCATGTCACCAGCACCAACGAGAACTGCCTGGGCCGCGACTGTCCCTACTATGACGACTGCCATCTGGTGGTGGCCCGCCGCCGCGCCATGGAGGCCCAGGTGGTGGTGATCAACCATCACCTCTTCTTCGCCGACATGGCGGTGAAAGACACCGGTTTTGGCGAGCTGGTGCCCGAGGCGCAGGTCTATGTGTTCGACGAGGCGCACCAGCTGCCCGAGATCGCCAGCAACTATTTCGGCAAGTCGGTGGGCAGCCGCACCATCCAGGATCTGGCTCAGGACATCCAGTTGGCCTATCGGGCCGAGGCTCACGACATGGCCCAGCTCGGCAAGGCGGCGGACCGGCTCGCCATCGCCAGCCAGGATCTGCGTCTGGCCTTCGGCGTGGAGGGGGGGCGCGGCAACACCCGAGACCTGCTGCGCCAGCCGCTCTGGGCCCAGGCGCTGGCTCGCCTCAACGACGCGCTCGGGCTCTGCTACGAGGTGCTGAAACTGGCGCTCGGGCGTGGCGAGCAGCTCGACCACTGTTTCGAGCGCATCAGCGAGCTGCGCACCCGGCTTGGGGAGGTGCTGGCCATCAACCAGACCGGTTTCTCCTACTGGTACGACTGTTCGCGTCTGCACTTCACCCTGAGCCTCACCCCGCTCTCGGTGGCCGAGCGCTTTGGCGCCGAGGTCCTTCGCCCCGAGGTGGCCTGGATCTTCACCTCCGCCACCCTGACGGTGGACAATCGCTTCGATCACTTTGTGGCCGAGATGGGGCTGGCCGGCAGTGCCGAGCTCATCCTCGACAGCCCGTTCGATTATGCCGAGCAGGCGCGGCTGTGCGTGCCTCGTTTCTTGCCCGAGCCCAATGCCTTCGGGCGGGGGGAGCAGCTGGCCACCCTGATGATCCCGCTCATCAACAAGACGCCGGGGGGCTGTTTCTTCCTCTGCACCAGTCATCAGGTGATGCGGCAGGTGGCCGAGGTGCTGCGCCGGGAGATAGGTCGCACCGTCTTGTTGCAGGGGGAGGACAACAAGCAGCGGCTGCTCAAGACCTTCGTGGAGAACGGCCGCGCCGTGCTGGTGGCCACCAGCAGCTTCTGGGAGGGGATAGACGTGCGGGGGGCCGCATTGTCCTGTGTTATCATCGACAAGCTGCCCTTTGCGAGCCCGGATGATCCCCAGCTCAAGGCGCGGGTGGAGGATTGCAGGCTCAAGGGGGGAGATCCCTTCGCCGAACTTCAACTGCCCAAGGCGGTGATTGCGCTCAAACAGGGGGTGGGGCGGCTCATCCGTGATCGCAGTGATCACGGGGTTCTTGTTATCTGTGATCCCCGGGTGGTCAACAAGCCCTACGGCGCCACCTTCATCAAGAGCCTGCCCGCCATCCCAAGGACCCGGGAACTGGCGAGCCTGGGAGAATTTTTCGGACCACGGGAGTGAGTCCACCGTGCCGGGAACTCGTCCCGGCCAGTGCATGACGGCAGGCCAAGGCCATGCTGACGATTTAACTGATTGATGTGAAGAGAATAAAAAAAATGGATGAGTTGAAGATCCTGGCCGTTGATACTGCCACCGAGGCCTGCTCCGCTGCGCTCATGGTGGGCGACAAGGTGTTCTCCCGCTGGGAGGAGGCGCCGCGGGATCACACCCGCAAGATCCTGCCCATGGTTCAGGCTGTGTTAGCCGACGCCGGTCTATCGTTGGAGCAACTCGACGCCATCGCCTTCGGGCGGGGACCGGGCTCCTTCACCGGGGTGCGGATCGGGATCAGCGTGGCCCAGGGGCTTGCCTTTGGGGCCGGCGTGCCGCTCATCGGCATCTCCACCCTGGCGGCCATGGCTCAGGGGGCTCACCGTCTGGAAGGGGCCGAGCGGGTGCTGGCCGCCATCGATGCGCGCATGGACGAGGTCTACTTCGGCCACTACGAGTGGCAGGGCGACACGATGCAACTGGTGGGGGAGGAGGTGGTAAGCCACCCAGGCGCACTGGTTGAGGCCCGTGGCACGCTGAACGGGCGTGTTGCCTGTGTCGGCACCGGCTTTGAGACCTATGGTGAGACGCTCGACGATCTGGCCGAGGTCCTGGTGACGAGCCAGGTGCGCTTCCCGGCGGCGCTCGACATGCTGCCCCTGGCAAGCAGAGCTTGGCTGGCGGGGGAGGCGGTGCCGGTGGAGCAGGCCACACCGGTATATCTACGCGACAAGGTGACCTGGAAGAAACTGCCGGGTCGCGAGTGACATCCAACGGCGAGCCGCGACTCGATGCCAGTGAGTGAAGGTGGACGACGCGGATAAGGAGAGGCGAATGATGAAATCCGTGATCATGTTGGCGGGGCTGCTGCTGGCGGGCTGCAGCTCGGTGCCCAGGGAGCTGGTCTATGAGCCGGAAAACCAGCTGGTGGCCTATCAACCCGCCCTGCAGGGGATGGAGGGCAAGCCTGCGCGCTGGAGCGGGGTCATCTCGGCGGTGCACAACGAACAGGATCAGAGCGTGGTGGAGGTGGTCTATCTGCCGCTCAAGGCCAACGGGGTGCCGACCCAGACCGAGCAGAGCCCGGGGCGCTTCCTCGCCGTCATGAAGGGTTTTGTGGATCCGACGCTCTACGCCAAGGGGCGCAGCCTGACGGTGCTCGGCACCCTGGACAAGCCGGTGGACAGCCAGATAGGGGAGCACAAGTATCGTTTCTCCGTGCTCAAGGTGACCGCCAGCAAGCTGTGGCCACCGGTGAAGGAGGTGGAGATCCGCTACGTGGATCCCTACTTCTACGACCCCTTCTATGATCCCTTCTGGCCAAGGCGCCACTACTCCCGCTGGTGATGATGACAGAGCGCTTCATCACCCTGGCGGACGGGCGGCGCATCGCCCTGCTGGACAACGGTCGGCAGGGCAGGCCGCTGCTCGTAGCCCTGCACGGCTGGCTCGACAACGGCGCCAGCTTTCTGCCCCTGGCGCCTCATCTTGAGGCATTTCACCTCGTCTGTCTCGATCTGCCGGGGCACGGCCACTCGGATCACAAGGTGACCCCCTATGTCTTCGTTGACTGGCTGGACGATCTCCACCAGATCGTGCAGGCCGCAGGCTGGTCGCGCTTCATCCTGCTGGGGCACTCCCTGGGAGCGCTGATCGCCAGCGCCTATGCCGGGGTCTTTCCCGAGCAGGTGGCGCGCCTCATCCTGCTGGAGGGGCTAGGGCCGCTGAGCCAGCCCGACGAAGAGGTGCCCGGGCAACTGCGCCGCGCCATTCTCAATCGCAGTCGTACTCGCGAGCGCGCGTCCGGTGGGTTTGCCTCCCTCGACGAGGCGGTGGCGGCCCGCTGCAAGGTGGCTGACATCTCCCCGGCGGCGGCGCGCCTTATCTGTGAGCGTCAGTTGGAGGAGCGGGAAGGGCGCTGGCATTGGCGCAGCGACCCCAGGCTGCGGGATCTCTCGCCGCTGCGCATGAGCGAAGGGCAGGCCCAGGCGCTGATCCGGGCCATCGCCTGTCCCGTGCTGTTCATCCGGGGGGAACAGGGTTTCCCCGGGCTGCTGGCGCAATGGCAGTTGCGGGGGCCGCTCTTTGGCCAGATTGAAATGGTGCAGGTGGCGGGAAATCACCATTTCCACATGGAAAATTCGGCACAAACCGCCGTTTATATCGAAAAGTTCAGTCAAATCCGGTAGGATCGCCGGCTTTGAATCATGTCAGGTTTGCTTTCTCCCTCACACTTCCCGTTGTTAATTCACTGTTAATCGATGTTGCCTTATGTAAATATGTGCGGCATTAGAGCATGAGCTTAAAACAACTGATTGAAATGGATGTGACAGGGACGGAGGCAACACAGTGAGCGCACAGGTGCGAGTTATGCAGGAGAAGTTCGTGGAAAGAGTCTGGCTGAAGCGTTATCCAGAAGGGGTGCCCGCCGAGATCAATCCAGACCAATACGGCTCCCTGGTCGAGATGTTTGAAGAGTCGGTGACCCAGTTTGCCGACCAGCCCGCCTTCGTCAACATGGGGCAGACCATTACCTATCGCCGGCTGGAGGAGCAGTCCCGTGCCTTTGCCGCCTATCTGCAGAACGAGCTCAAGCTCGGCAAGGGCGACAGGGTGGCGGTGATGATGCCGAACCTGCTGCAATACCCCATCGCCGTGTTCGGCATACTGCGGGCCGGCATGACTGTGGTCAACGTCAACCCCCTCTATACCCCGCGCGAGCTGGAGCACCAGCTCAACGACTCCGGCGCCAAGGCCATCGTCATCGTCTCCAACTTCGCCCATACCCTGGAGAAGGTGGTCTACGACACCCCGGTCAAGCACGTGATCTTGACCCGCATGGGGGACAACCTTGGCCTGGCCAAGGGGACCTTGGTCAACTTCGTGGTGAAATACGTCAAGAAGCTGGTGCCCAAATACAACCTGCCCCATGCGAGCACCATGCGCCAGGCGCTCGCCAAGGGGCGCTATCTGCAGTACATCAAGCCGGAGATCAGCAACCAGGACATCGCTTTCCTGCAATACACCGGCGGCACCACGGGTCTCTCCAAGGGGGCCATGCTGACCCACCGCAACATGATTGCGAACGTGGAGCAGTGCCTCGGCGTTTACGGTCCCGTGCTGGAGCGCGGCAAGGAGTTCGTGGTCACGGCGCTGCCGCTCTACCATGTCTTCGCCCTCACCGTGAACTGCCTGCTGTTCATGCGCCTGGGTGGCTATAACCTGCTCATCAGCAATCCCCGCGACATCCCGGGCTTCGTCAAGGAGATCAAGAAGTACCCTTTCACCTGCATCACCGGGGTCAACACCCTGTTCAACGCGCTGGTCAACAACGACGAGTTCAAGGGCATGGATTTTGCCAAGCTCAAGCTCACCATAGGCGGCGGCATGGCGGTGCAGCGGGCGGTGGCCGAGCAGTGGAAGGCGCTGACCCGCACCCCGCTGCTGGAAGGCTATGGCCTGACCGAGTGCTCCCCCCTGGTGAGCGTCTGCCCCTACGATCTGGTGGATTACAACGGCTCCATCGGCCTGCCGGTCTGCTCCACCGAGATCCGGCTGGTGGATGACGAGGGGAACCTCGTCACCCAGAGCGGCACCCCCGGCGAGATGCAGGTACGCGGCCCCCAGGTGATGACCGGCTACTGGCAGCGCCCGGAGGCCACCGCCGAGGTGATGCAGGATGGCTGGCTCTGCACCGGCGACATCGCGGTGTGCGACGAGCAGGGCTTCTTCAAGATCGTGGATCGCAAGAAGGACATGATCCTGGTCTCCGGCTTCAACGTCTATCCGAACGAGATCGAAGACGTGGTGGCGCTCCACCCCAAGGTGCTGGAAGTGGCCGCCGTCGGCGTGCCGAACCCGGTCTCCGGCGAGCAGGTTAAGATCTTCGTGGTCAAGAAAGATGCGGCGCTTGCAGAGAACGAGATAATTGCCCACTGCCGCAAACATCTGACTGCCTATAAGGTGCCGAAACTGGTAGAATTTCGCGACGAACTTCCCAAGACCAACGTGGGCAAGATCCTGCGCCGCGTGCTGCGCGACGAGGAGATTGCCAAGCAGTAACCGGCATGCACTGCTCTGCAGT
Source organism: Aeromonas sp. XH (assembly GCF_033348475.1). Classification (NCBI taxonomy): domain Bacteria; kingdom Pseudomonadati; phylum Pseudomonadota; class Gammaproteobacteria; order Aeromonadales; family Aeromonadaceae; genus Aeromonas; species Aeromonas sp. XH. The sequence goes on from NZ_CP137630.1 coordinate 2,104,114, forward strand.
CACGCGCTGTCGTTATGCAAAACCGTGGGGCATCCACGGTTTTTTCTTTCTGGGTCCGACCAACGTGCAGGCAACGATGCAATATCAACTCATTTCACAGCAAGCCGAACTGGATCAGTATCTCGCTTCCCTGGCCGACGTTCCCCTGGCCATCGATACCGAATTCGTTCGCACCCGTACCTACTATCCCCAGCTCGGTCTGTTCCAGATCTATGACGGCGAGCGCCTCGCCCTGCTGGATCCCCTGACGCTCGATCTCTCCGCTTTGTGGCAGCGCCTAGGCCGGGCAGGGCAGATCGCCATTTTGCACGCCTCCGGCGAGGATCTGGAGCTTATCCAGCATCAGGCGGGTCATCTGCCGAACCAGATGCACGACACCCAGCTGGCGGCGGCCTTCCTGGGCCATGGCGTCTCGGTCGGCTTTGGCGCCCTGGTCAACGAATTCCTCGGGGTCGAGCTTGAGAAGGATCAGGCTCGCACCGACTGGCTGGCTCGTCCGCTCACCCCTCGTCAGCTGGAATATGCCGCGGCGGATGTCTTCTATCTGCTGCCCCTCTACGACAAGGTGATGGCCAGGCTTCGCGAGAGCGGCAAGTTTGCCTGGTTCGAGCAGGAGTGCCAGAACCACTCCGCCCGCAAGACCCAGGGCAGTGATCCCCGTCAGGCCTACCTCGAGATCGTCAACGCCTGGCAACTGGGCCGCCGCGAGCTGGCCATCCTGCGGGAGCTGGCCGCCTGGCGCCAGCAGGAGGCGGTGCGTCGAGATCTCGCCCTCAACTTCGTGGTCAAAGAGCTGCACCTGTTCAAGGTGGCGGAGCGCAGGCCAACCTCGCTGCGGGATCTCAACGAGCTGGGGCTGGCCCCCATCGAGATCAAGATCCACGGCAAGCGGATGCTGGACATAGTCGCGGCCGCCCAGCAGAGCGACCCCGAAGGCTGGCCCGAGCCCATCCGCCGGCTGGTGGATTATCCCCAGTACAAGGCCGAGCTCAAGCGCATCAAGGCCATGGTGGAGGAGAAGGCCAAGGCCAGCAACATCCCCCCTGAGCTGGTCGCGAGCAAGAAGATCATTCACCAGTACTTCACCTGGAGCTGGCGCATGAGCGCCGAGGAGCGGGCCCGGGCGGACAAGCCCATGCTGCTGCAAGGCTGGCGCCATGAGCTGGTGGGCCACCTGCTGGCGCAGTAGCGGCCTTTGGTGCCCCTATGACGAAAGCCCTGGCTGCGTGTGCGGCCAGGGCTTTTGCTTATCAGGATGCCCTGCAACAGGACCAGATCCTGGAAGCCGGTCCCCCCGCAGTATCGTTCAGCTAAATGCTGAGTATTTATACGGTGTTCAACCTGTGCTTGGTCAGCGTCAGCCTATAAGTTGGTTGCTGTATTACTCCCATCGACCGTCAGTGGGTCACTGGTGGAATTCGTCAGCACTATATTCTGACTCCCCCGATGGTGCCGCTATATGCTCAGCAGATGGTCACTCCCCTCGAACAGGAGCTTCACGACGTCGCTACCGCTGGTGCCGTAATTGGCAAGCGACGCTACGTCCACGAAGTTGGCGCCGCCGCTGGCGCCGTTGGTATCCACCTGCACGGTAACCGAGTTGCCTGACTGCGTCAGGCGAACAAAATCCGACTCTTGGCTCCCTGCGGTGAAATTAGCATCCAGCAGGTCCGATAGGTCGATGCTGTCACCTTCGGAGAAGTTGTAGTCGATGATCGAGTCTAAGTGGCTCACCCCCGTCTGGGCGAACACGAAGCGGTCGGCGCCCGCTCCGCCGCCCAGCACGTCATTGCCATCTCCACCACTCAGCACGTCGTTGTCTCCGCCCGCGAGCAGCAGGTCGTTGCCGCCGCCTCCATTGAGGATGTCCGTCCCGCTGTTGCCAAACAGCAGGTCGTTCTTGTTCAGGCCGTTCAGGGTTTCCGCGCCCGAGGAGGAGGCGATCAGATCGTTGTCGCCGTTGCTGCCGTCCAGCGGCGTGCCGTTGTCGGCGACCAAGGTGTAGGCTGCGGTACCCAGCGTGTAGCCATGGATGGTGCCGCCATTGCTGAAGGTGAGGGTCTCCACCTGTGCGCCGGCAAACTGATCCTGAACTGTGATATGGGTGTCACTGATGTCGAGCAGCAGATGGCTGCCGACCCGCTCGACGTGGAGGGCGGACAGTGCCGTGCTGTCTGTCGGTGAACTGGTGTTGATCAGCAGGGCGTCGTTGTTGCCGCCACTGTCCCGGACTATGTCCGAGCCATCGGCGAGACCGAAACGGTAGATATCGCCGTTGCTGCTGCCGCCGAGCAGCACGTCGTTGCCCTGGCCGCCGACCAGGGTCTCGCTGGCGCTGTTGCTACCGATCAGTATTTCGTTACCCTCCGTGCCATCCAGGCTGCCCAAGCCGTCTCGGAGTATGGATACGGTTGCCGCAGCGCCAGTCAGCGTGCCATCGGTGGCCGCATAGCTGAATGAGCCCCCGGCAGGGGTACTGTCGATGAAGCTGACGCTGCCGCTGCTTCCCAAGCCGGCAGAATGAGTGACTGTTCCGTCTGAGGCGCTACCGACATTGGTTACATCCAGCAAGCCGTCTCCATTGCTGCTGTCGTTCAGCAGCAGCGACCACTCCGGGATCAGGATGGCGGTGCCCAGCGCAATGCTGGTGATCACGCTGTCGGCTGTGGTGGTCGGTGGCTCGCCCACATCGGTCACGCCTATGGTGAAGGATGTGCTGTTGCTGGACCCGTCGGCGCTGGTGGCCCGCACGGTAATGCTGTGGTTGGTGGCGGTCTCGTAATCGAGCGCTGCGGCCACTGTGACCACCCCAGTGCTGCTGTTGATGGTGAAGCGGCCATCGGCATCGTTGCTCAGCGAGTAGGTGATGGCCTGGCCGCCGGCGTCGGCATCACTGGCGGAGGCAGTGATTCCCACTTGGGTACCAATGGCGGCGTTCTCGGCCACCGAGTTGCTGGCAACATTGCTATCGTTCGGGCCAAGCACCGGGTTGTCGTTGACATCGTTGATGGCGATGGTGAAAGTCTGCGCCTTGCTGGAGCCATCGGCACTGGTGGCAGTGACCTCGATATTCACGCTGGCACCGAGGGCTTCGCGGTCGATGGCGGCGGCAACGGTGACCACGCCGGTGGCGGGATCGATGGCAAACAGGCCGCCGGGATTGCCGGACAGGCTGTAGGTGACGGCATTGGTGGTGGCGTCGGCGTCGCTGGCAAAGGCGGTGACGCCGACCAGGGAGCCGATGGCGATGTTCTCGTCGACGGCATTGGCGGCGGCGTTGGTGTCGGTCGGGGTAGTGACATCGAACTCGTCGACATCGTTGATGACGATGGTGAAGGTCTGCGCCTTGCTGGAGCCATCGGCACTGGTGGCAGTGACCTCGATATTCACGCTGGCACCGAGGGCTTCACGGTCGATGGCGGCGGCGACGGTGACCACGCCGGTGGCGGGATCGATGGCAAACAGGCCGCCGGGATTGCCGGACAGGCTGTAGGTGACGGCATTGGTGGTGGCGTCGGCGTCGCTGGCAAAGGCGGTGACGCCGACCAGGGAGCCGATGGCGATGTTCTCGTCGACGGCATTGGCGGCGGCGTTGGTGTCGGTCGGGGTAGTGACATCGAACTCGTCGACATCGTTGATGGCGATGGTGAAGGTCTGCGCCTTGCTGGAGCCATCGGCACTGGTGGCAGTGACCTCGATATTCACGCTGGCACCGAGGGCTTCACGGTCGATGGCGGCGGCAACGGTGACCACGCCGGTGGCGGGATCGATGGCAAACAGGCCGCCGGGATTGCCGGACAGGCTGTAGGTGACGGCATTGGTGGTGGCGTCGGCGTCGCTGGCAAAGGCGGTGACGCCGACCAGGGAGCCGATGGCGATGTTCTCATCGACGGCATTGGTGGCGGCGTTGGTGTCGGTCGGGGTAGTGACATCGAACTCGTCGACATCGTTGATGACGATGGTGAAGGTCTGCGCCTTGCTGGAGCCATCGGCACTGGTGGCAGTGACCTCGATATTCACGCTGGCACCGAGGGCTTCACGGTCGATGGCGGCGGCGACGGTGACCACGCCGGTGGCGGGATCGATGGCAAACAGGCCGCCGGGATTGCCGGACAGGCTGTAGGTGACGGCATTGGTGGTGGCGTCGGCGTCGCTGGCAAAGGCGGTGACGCCGACCAGGGAGCCGATGGCGATGTTCTCGTCGACGGCATTGGCGGCGGCGTTGGTGTCGGTCGGGGTAGTGACATCGAACTCGTCGACATCGTTGATGGCGATGGTGAAGGTCTGCGCCTTGCTGGAGCCATCGGCACTGGTGGCAGTGACCTCGATATTCACGCTGGCACCGAGGGCTTCACGGTCGATGGCGGCGGCGACGGTGACCACGCCGGTGGCGGGATCGATGGCAAACAGGCCGCCGGGATTGCCGGACAGGCTGTAGGTGACGGCATTGGTGGTGGCGTCGGCGTCGCTGGCAAAGGCGGTGACGCCGACCAGGGAGCCGATGGCGATGTTCTCGTCGACGGCATTGGTGGCGGCGTTGGTGTCGGTCGGGGTAGTGACATCGAACTCGTCGACATCGTTGATGACGATGGTGAAGGTCTGCGCCTTGCTGGAGCCATCGGCACTGGTGGCAGTGACCTCGATATTCACGCTGGCACCGAGGGCTTCACGGTCGATGGCGGCGGCAACGGTGACCACGCCGGTGGCGGGATCGATGGCAAACAGGCCGCCGGGATTGCCGGACAGGCTGTAGGTGACGGCATTGGTGGTGGCGTCGGCGTCGCTGGCAAAGGCGGTGACGCCGACCAGGGAGCCGATGGCGATGTTCTCGTCGACGGCATTGGTGGCGGCGTTGGTGTCGGTCGGGGTAGTGACATCGAACTCGTCGACATCGTTGATGGCGATGGTGAAAGCCTGCTCGTCGAAGGCACTGCCATCGGAGACGCGTACCACCACTTCATAGGTGCTGTCGCCGTTGCTGTCGCCCGGGCTTTCCCGGTTGGGCGCGTTGACAAACGACAGGACGCCGGTGTTGGGATTTATGGTGAAGAGTCCTGCATCGGCGCCACCGACTATGGTGTAGGTCAGCAGCGCACCGAAGTCCGGGTCACTGGCCGTCACTGTGGTGACCACAGTGGTGTTTTCGTCGATGGCCAGAGCAGCCGAACTGCCGCCCCCGTTGGAGGTGATGGTGGGGCCGTTGTTCTGCACACCGAGGAAGTCGGTGTTGCTCAGGTCCTTGAGACCGTCGAGTTTGATCACCAGATCGGCCTGGCCGTCGCCGTTGGTATCGGCCTTGACGTAGGTGGCATTCTGCCCGGCGTTCTGCTCGTACCAGACACCGTTGATCAGGGAAGTGGTGCCTCCCCACTTGAGGTCGGTGGAACCCAGCAACGGGCGCAGGTCGATCTTGTCGTTGTCCGGGTTGGCGTCATGCACACCGGAAAAGTCACGGATAGTATCCATCCCGCCACTATTGGATTCCATCGCGCTCTGGTAGACGAAGAGGTCATTGCCGCTGCCACCGCTCAGCAGATCGGCGCCATTGCCGCCCTGGAGGGTATCGTCACCGCCTTCACCGTAGACGGTGTCGTTGCCGTTGCCGGCATAGATATAGTCGTTGCCGCCACTTGCATGGCCATCGCCGTTGTCGCCATAGATGGTCTCCGAGCCATTGCCGCCGTAGATGGTGTCGCTGCCGGCGAGGGCTCGGCTCTGCTGCCGGTAGTCATCCCAGCCGTCGCCGTAGATGACGTCGTTACCGTTCTCGCTGTTGACAAGCGATGTCCCGATGACGTCGTTGCCGGATCCGCCATAGACGAGGTCCTGGCCGTTGCCGCCGGAGAGGGTATCGTCCCCGAGCCCGCCGTAGAGGGTATCCTCGCCGTTGCCGCCCAGCAGGGTGTCGCTCCCGCTGCCGCCGTCGAGCATGTCACTGCCATTGCCTCCATCTATGAGGTCGGCTCCTGTGCCGCCAAAGAGAGAGTCGTTTTTATTGGTGCCGCTGATGTCAGCCATGGGTCTGCTCCTTCAGAAAGCGGGAAGATGATTCGGTATGGAGACAAGATCGCCGTCCTGGCCATCTGCTCTTGCACCGAGCAACTCTTCATTTGGTGCAACTGTCGGGGATCTCCTTCACCAGCAGTTGCAGGTCTTTGATTTTGATGGCCATACCGGTGAGAGGGCCGTCCCGGTCTTGCCGCACTATCTGCCCGCAACACCGGATCTTCATGGCACCGTGCGTCACCCCCGGCTCGAGATCAAAGCAGACGTCACGCCCTTCTTTCTCAGGCGTGGCGGCCTCCTCGAGTTGCAGGTAGCAGCCCCCGATGCTGATGTCCCGGGTGAACCCTGTCTGGCCCGAGAGCCGGACAGGTATCACCGTCCTGATGCGCTCATGCTGGCGAGCATGGATATGTGTGGGCGTTGTCATGCCGATTAGCCTAGGCCAGAAGGGGAAGATGAAAAATGGAAGAATCAGACCGATTTATGTGGGACAAAGTGTCGGTCGACCCAGGACAAAACCAGGATATTTCAACTAATTTGAGAGGGGACCATTGTCAGGCAGGATGCCTGTCACGTTGTCGTAGGCGTAGGGGGCGGGGTATGGATACCAGAATCAATGTCATCGTGATCTGCGACTTGCCGATAGTCGCATGGGGGTTGCGCGGGGCCATTAACGCACAGCCCAACGAGATGGACGTCATCGCTTGCGTTGCCGATCCCGTCGAGGCCGTGCAGTGGATGGTACCGGGCAAGACGTGTGTCGTCCTGTTCGATCTGGATGGCCGCAACGGCATCGACCAAATTCCGCCCCTGCTGTGCGATACCCACGTGCGCGTGCTGGTGATCGCCACTGCGCAGGGCACCGAACTGCAGGAGAGAGCGGTATTGGCCGGGGCCTGCGGCGCCATCAGCAAGTGGGAACCGGTGGAGGTGCTGTACAAGGCCATCCGCAAGGTGCACGGGGGCGAGTACTGGGTCGATCGCGCCGCCACCGAGCGGATCCTGATGGCCATCGCGAGGGAGAAGGGGGCTCACCACGCCGAGCAGGCGAAGATAGCGCGGCTGACCCGCAAGGAGAGACTGACCATCGCGGCCATTACCCTGGGCGTCGATGCCAATACCCTCGAGATCGCGCGGCGCCTCAACATCAGTGAGCACACCCTGCGCAATCACCTGACATCCATTTACGCCAAGCTGGGCATTCGCAATCGAATGGGCCTCTATGCCTATGCACAGAAGCATGCGCTGACAGAGCAAGGATCCCAGACCTGAAACGCCTGTCGGCCTCCCAAGGCTGCGATGATCTTGCCGCAGGCCACCGGGGCCCGCGTGATGAAGGGGCCGGGGGCCCTTGTCGGGTGGAGAGTCAGCTATGGCCTTGGCAAGAGGGGGAGGGCATGGATGGCAATGGGCAGGGGAAGGCCCATCAGAGTTCGTGGGCGTGGAATCCCTTGCGATAGCGGGCTTCACAGCGCGGACAGCGCTGCAGGCTGGGATCCTGATCGAGCTGTTCGACGATGAGCGGCTCCTCGCAATCGGAGCAGAGGCCATAGAGCCCCAGCTCCATCTGGCAAAGCGCGGCGTCGATGCGCTTGAGGCGCGCCACGCTCTGCTCCACCTTGGGCAGATCGAGGCGACCGGTCAGGTCCACCAGCTGATCCCGCTCGCAGGATGCCACCTTCTGTGCCCAGTCGTCACGTCGACAGGCCTTGAGCTGGCCTATCAGCTCTTCTCTTGTTTGTGCCCAATCGGTCAGCAGGCGCTCATGCCATTCGGCCAACCGGGCTTGCGTCACTTCACACACAGCAGCCCCCAAAGACGAGTGATAAAACTCGGCCAGTATAGGGAAACCCGCGGTTTATCAAGATGACATGAGTCAAGTAAAAGTGGGTTAGCTCACAGTTTTCGCGGCTTGCAGCAAGGCGTCCCGGATAGGTCCTGTCTCTTTGTGCAGACGAATCTCCTGGAAAAGTACGGCAGCCTGGGGATATTCACGCTTGAGATAGCTGAACCACTGCTTGATCCGGCTGGGATAGTAGTCGGCCTTCTCGCTCGCCAGATCCTGCTCGGTGTAGGTCACCATTAGCTGCAGTACCTCGGCCCAGCTCATGTGGGGGCACCCCGTCTTCATCACGTTGGCCAGGTTGGGCAGCGAGATGGCACCGCGCCCGACCATGAGGGCGTCGCAGCCGGAGACCCGGGCGCAGGTCAGGGCATCCTGGTGATCCCAGATCTCGCCGTTGGCGGTGACGGGAATGGGCAGGGCGCGGCGAATGGCGTCCACGTACTCCCAGTGGGCCGGGGCCTTGTAGCCTTCGCGCTTGGTACGGGCATGGACTGCCAGCTCGTTGGCCCCTCCCTGATAGACGGCCTGGGCGTTGTCCAGATAGAGCTCCTTGTCATCATAACCCAGGCGGATCTTGGCACTGACCGGCAGGTGGGCGGGCACCGCGTCCCGTACCGCCTTGACGATGCGATAGACGGTTTCGGGCTCCTTGAGCAGCACGGCGCCCCCCTTGCTCTTGTTGACCGTGGGGGCGGGGCAGCCGAAGTTGAGATCGACCCCGGGGGAGCCGAGCTCGATGGCGCGCACTGCGTTTTCGGCGAGCCATTCCGGGTGCTGGCCCAGCAGCTGCACCCGTACCGGGGTGCCGGCGCGGGTCTTGCCATCCTGTCTGAGCTCGGGGCAGAGACGATGGAAGACCTTGGCGGGCAGCAGCTGATCGACCACCCGGATGAATTCGCTGACGCAGAGGTCGTAATCGTTGACGGAGGTGAGCACTTCCCGCATCAGGTGATCCAGGACCCCCTGCATGGGGGCCAAAATAACGCGCATAGCTGCTTCCGAAGACAAGGGGAGAAAAAAGAGCGCAGATTGTAGTGGCAATGGCCGGGATTGTCAGCCGTCTGCCCACTCGATGAACCCAATCGACGGCCGCCGCCTGGGCCAGTCTGTCAGCTTCCGGGCCAACTCTGTTAGGCTAAAGGCAGAGATGCATTCAGAGGAGTACCCATGAAACGCTGGTGTCTGATGGCCTTGGGCTGGCTTGCCTTCGCCACCGGGATAGTCGGGATAGTCCTGCCCCTGCTGCCGACGACGCCCTTCATGCTGCTGGCGGCGGCCCTCTTTGCCCGATCCTCCCCCCGGTTTCACCGCTGGATGCTGGCTCACCCCTGGTTCGGCCCCCCCATCCTCGACTGGCAGCAGTATCGCGGCATTCGCCGTCATGCCAGACGTCGGGCGGTCGTCTTCATCCTGATCTCGTTCTCGGTGTCGCTCCTGGTGGTACCGCTGCCCTGGGTGAGGTGGTTGCTCGTTGTCATAATGGTGATCCTGCTCACCTGGTTGATGCGTCTGCCTGTGCTGGAGCCGGTTGCAATGAAGAAGTGAAATCCCTAAGCTATCGCGGCAATAATGCTATGGAGTCGGCTCGTCATTTTTGCGTGACGGGCCTTTTTATTGCCCCCAGGCGGAGATCCTATGTGCCGCCATAGCTGGGCTCAAAAAAATAAGCGGTCAAATAATGAATCCGGATACCCTGAAGTTTATCGAAGCGAGCATCAAGACCATTCCCGACTACCCGAAGCCGGGCATCCTGTTTCGCGACATCACCAGCCTGATCGAGAATGCCGAGGCCTTCAAGGCCACCATCGATCTGCTGGCCGATCATTACCGTGATCAAGGGATCACCAAGATCGTCGGTACCGAGGCCCGCGGCTTCATCTTCGGCGCCCCGGTCGCCTACGCCATGGGGCTGGGTTTTGTGCCGGTGCGCAAGCCTGGCAAGCTGCCCCGCAGCGTCATCGAGGAGTCCTACGCCCTCGAGTACGGCACCGATACCCTGCAGTTGCACACCGATGCCATCGTGCCCGGTGACAAGGTGCTGGTAGTGGACGATCTGCTGGCCACCGGCGGCACCGTCGATGCCACCGTCAAGCTCATCCGCCGTGCCGGCGGTGAGGTGGTCGATGCCGCCTTCATCATCTCCCTGCCGTCCCTCGGTGGCGAGGCTCGCCTGACGGCCGCCGGCGTCAAGGTGATCTCCCTGGTGGAACTCGCGGGCGAGTAACCCCCCTGGCAGGCGGGCCTCGTCAACCTGCCGCCAGCCTCAGACCGGTGCCTGAATGGGCACCGGTTTGAAATTCAAGCGATCCCTCCCAAGGCGGCCGATAGTCCATACAGCCCTCCCGCCATTTGTGTTAGCATCCTGCCTCAATGCCTCGTTTTCCAGCATCGAGATCTATGAGCTATCAGGTTCTGGCGCGCAAATGGCGCCCCCATACGTTTGAACAAGTGGTTGGCCAGCAGCATGTGCTGACTGCCTTGACCAATGCCCTGGATCAGGGACGGCTGCATCACGCCTACCTGCTGAGCGGCACCCGCGGTGTCGGCAAGACCACCATAGCCCGGATCCTGGCCAAGAGCCTCAACTGCGAGCAGGGGATCAGCAGCCATCCGTGCGGCGTATGCGACACCTGCCGCGAAATCGATCAGGGCAATTTCGTCGATCTGCTGGAGATCGATGCGGCCTCCCGCACCAAGGTGGAAGATACCCGCGAACTGCTGGACAACGTGCAGTACCGCCCGGCCCGCGGCCGCTTCAAGGTGTACCTCATCGACGAGGTGCACATGCTGTCGCGCCACAGCTTCAATGCGCTGCTCAAAACCCTGGAAGAGCCGCCCCCCTATGTGAAGTTCCTGCTGGCCACCACGGATCCGCAGAAGCTCCCCATCACCATCTTGTCGCGCTGCCTGCAGTTTCACCTCAAGAGCCTGGATCAGACCCAGATCGCCAAGCAGCTGGAGTGGGTGCTGGACAGGGAAGGCCAGCCGTTCGAGCCGCGCGCCTTGCTGGCGTTGGCCAAGGCGGCCGACGGCAGCATGCGCGACGCCCTGAGCCTGACGGATCAGGCGCTGGCCCACGGCAACGGCAGCGTGCGGCTCGACGCCGTGCTCGCCATGCTGGGGACACTCGATCATCACCACCTGCACCAGCTGCTGGAGGCGGTGCTCCGCCAGGACGCCCCGGCCACCATGGCCAAGATCACCGAAATCGCCACCCTGGGGCCGGATTTTGATCAGCTTCACGCCGAGCTGGAAGCCTTGCTGCACCGCGTCGCCATGGCCCAATTGCTGCCCGCCAGCGTGCAGGAGCAGGGTGCGGATGCCGATGCCCTGTTGCAGCTCGCCCAGGCCATGAGCCCGGAAGAGGTACAGCTCTGCTACCAGATCGTGCTCGGCGGACGCAAGGATCTGCCCTGGGCGCCCGACGGGCGCACCGCACTGGAGATGACCTGCCTGCGGATGCTGGCCTTTTCGCCGCGCCGCGAGGTACTGCACCCCGCCAATCTGACGGCCCTGCCCCCTTCCATGGCAGGGCAGGTCACCTCCTCTGCGGTGGGGAGGGAGACTGGTTCTATCCCGCCGGGAAAGCCTCAAGGGGCTGAGCCAGCCCCGCATCAGGGGACCAGGGCGATCGGTGCGAGCGAACCCGCAGCCATGGCGGCGAGCGGACCCATGCCTGAGTTGCAGGCCGATGAACCGGCACCCGGTGACGATGAGCCCAATGCGAGCCTCTTTGCCGAGCAGAGCGAACTGCTGCAAGCCGCAGAGCAAATGGGGTACGAGGTGCAGTCCATGGCGCCTGAGGCGAGGCCGGACGACCTGGCTGCCGCAAAGGAGGCCTGCGAGCCCGAATCGTCGCATTCTTCCCATGATGGCCCTGCTCCCGAACCAGCCCAGGAGCCCGAGGCGGCGCCTTCGGCGGCCTCCAGCATGCAGAGCCTGCTGGGCAAGCGCAATCTGCTGCGCAGTCGCCTGCGCGGCGAGCAGAGCGCGGGCGCCGCGCCCGCCCGGACGACCCCCAAGCCGCTGGCAGTGGCAAAACCTGCGCCTGGTGTGCAAGCCGCCGTCCCCTCGACCCTGGTTGCCGAACTACCTGTGGCGCGACCGGATAGTCAGGGGCAAGCGCCCGCCCTGGGGTATGACGACCTGCCGCCCCTCGATGCCTATGAAGAGAGCGGCAGTGACTACGAAGAGTATCTGAATCAAGGTTTCAGCGACGGGTTCGCCAGCGCCCCGCTGCCGGAGCGGGCTGCACCGGCCCCTCATCCTGCCATTGTGACCATGGCTCCCCCGGAGCAGGACCTGCCGCCCTGGGATCTGGACGCTGACGTCAGCCGGCGGGCCACGGCACCGTCGACTGCGCCGCTCTCGCCTCCCGTGGCCGTGCCTCAGGAGGCTGTGAGCAGGCCGGAACCCGCCGTCCCGGTGATGGAGACCATCGACTGGGACGCGCTGGAAAATGACGATCAGCCGGAGGAGGCGGGGGAGGTATCCCGTCTGATCCCGTCCTCTCTCCTGGTCAACTGCGGCGATCCCTGGGCCGAGCTGATCGCCCGTACCGGGGTAGGGGGCCGGCTGCGCCAGCTCGCCATCAACTCGGTGATGAGCCAGCAGGGGGAGCTGGTCTCCCTCGTTCTCAAGCCAGAGCAGCGTCATCTGGTGAGCGACAAGGCCCGCGCCGATCTGGCCGAGATCATAGGCCCGGCATTGGGGGGCAGGGTGCGCATCGAGGTGACCCTGGGCACGGATCCCGAGCGGGAGACGCCGCTCGAGATTGAGCACCGTCTCTATCTCGGGGTCCGTGAGCAGGTGAGCCGGGATCTGGCGGCCGATCCCAACGTACAGTTTTTGCAGCAACGATTCGGCGCCGTGCTCCATCCCGAGAGCATCGAGCCCCTGAGTCGTTGACGCGCGGTCAAAAAACCGCGCCGGGGTCTGGATCCCCGTTGAAAAGCCTTTTGGCTGCCCCCACTTAGGGCAGATGAACCCACAGCCCGGCGCTGGATGCCGGATTTCAAGACGAGAGACGATCTATGTTTGGTAAAGGTGGAATGGGTAACCTGATGAAACAGGCCCAGCAGATGCAAGAGCGCATGCAGAAGATGCAGGAGCAGCTGGCCCAGATGGAAGTGGTCGGCGAAGCCGGCGCCGGCATGGTCAAGGTGACCATGGCAGGCAGCCACAGCGTGCGCCGCATCGAGATCGATCCCAGCCTGATGGAAGATGACAAGGAGATGCTGGAAGATCTGGTCGCCGCCGCCGTCAACGACGCCGTGCGCCGGGTGGAAGAGCAGAACAAGAGCAAGATGAGCGAGCTGACCGGCGGCATGCAATTGCCCCCGGGCTTCAAGATGCCGTTCTGAGGGCTGAACGCCTTTCAAATCTGGATGTCCTGATCCATGGCTAGGGCGCAGCTGATAGGGTTCCTACCCTGTCAGCTGCGTTTTGTTTTTCCTTCACCCAGCCCACTATTGTGCCGGGCCTGTCTGGACAAGGCGAAGTCCCCATTCCCGAATGCGCTGCGTCGCAGCTGTCCGTGTGGCAGGGCCTAGTGCTATGCCTTGCAGCCAGCCGGCATCCCCGCATTATCAGGCTTGCTGCGGGTTTTAGGCGCATCTGGCTCACCTGATCGAGAGAATATTGCCGCCCCGCTCACGAGTACCCATCTGATGGGGCGCACGTCACCATGAACGACGGATCTATTCCATACGCTAGAGCAGCAGCCTGACGCATTGATATGCTCGGGAGAAAGGGGGCATATAGCCCAGATGTGGCACCAGTAAAAGAAAAGGCCCCGGATTCCCGGGGCCGGTGTGTATTACTTGCTGCTCTGGACGGTGGTGTAGCTGTTGATCAGATTGCGATAGTCGGGGATGTGGTTGGCGAACAGGGTGCCCAGGCCTTCCACATCGTTGCGCCAGTCGCGGTGCAGTTCACAGGCGGCGCCAAACCAGGTCATCAGCTGCGCCCCGGCGGATGACATGCGATCCCAGGCCGAGTGACGAGTGATCTCGTTGAACGTTCCCGAGGCATCGGTGATGACAAACACCTCGTACCCCTCCTCGAGTGCGGACAGGGCCGGGAAGGCCACGCACACCTCGGTGACGATGCCGGCGATGATCAGCTGTTTCTTGCCGGTGGCCTTGACTGCCTTGACGAACTCCTCGTTGTCCCAGGCGTTGATCTGCCCGGGGCGGGCAATGTAAGGGGCATCCGGGAAGGTCTCCTTGAGCTCCGTCATCAATGGGCCGTTGGGCCCGTTTTCGAAACTGGTGGTCAGTATGGTGGGCAGCTGGAAATACTTGGCCGTCGCGGCCAGCGCCAGGACATTGTTGCGAAACTTGTCCGGCTCGATGTCGCGCACCAGGGAGGAGAGGCCGGCCTGGTGATCCACCAGCAGCACGGCAGCGTTGTGCTTGTCGAGTTTGACGTAGGGCTTGTTCATGACTTTTCTCCAGGTTTGTTGGTCAGGACATTCACGCTGGGGATCCAGCACTTCGTGGTTGTTGCAGGACGATTGGTGCCTTGTCGTTCGACCGCCTCCACCGGGCTATCCAGGGGGAGCAGGCCAGCCAGCACGGGAGCCAGTGTGATGCCCTGTGCCATCCCGGCGTGGCCGGATCCGGCGCCGCCGACATGGGCCGGGCTGTTCACTGTGCGCCTGTTGCCTGACTTTGGGTTCAGCGTCCGATCTGGCCGAAACGGCCGCTGTTGTAATCATTGATGGCCTGCACGATCTCTTCCTGGGTATTCATGACGAAGGGACCGTGACCGACGATGGGTTCATTGAGGGGGGCGCCATTGAGTAGCAGCAACGTCGTCTCCTCCTCGACCTCCATCACCAGTTCCGTGCCGCGGCGCTCCATGACTGCCAGTTCGGCGGTGCGGACCGGGTGGCGGTCGCCAAGACGGATAGCCCCTTTGAGCACGAACAAGGCGGTGGTGTGCCCTTCCGGCAAGGGGATCGTGACCCTGTGGTGGGCGTTCAGGCGCGTGTCCCAGACGTTCATCGGGGTAAAGGTGCGGGCAGGGCCAGCTGTCTCGCCGAAGCGCCCGGCGATGATGCGCGCTTCGCCAGCGCCATCCGGCAAGGCCACCCGAGGGATCTCTCCTGCGGTGATGCCCTGGTAGCCAGGGGCCGTCATCTTGTCACGGGCGGGCAGGTTCACCCACAGCTGCACCATCTCGAAGGCGCCACCCGTCCTGGCAAAGTCCGGGCTGTGGTACTCCTCGTGGATAAGGCCGGACGCGGCCGTCATCCACTGCACATCCCCCGGTCCTATGGTGCCGCCGCCCCCCGAGGAGTCTCTGTGCGAGACGCCGCCTTCATAGACGATGGTCACCGTTTCGAACCCGCGATGAGGATGCTGGCCGACCCCGAGCCGATGGGATGTGGCCGGGAAAGTAGCCGGGCCCGCGTAGTCCATCAGCAGGAAGGGGGACATCTCCTCGGCGATGTCGTTGTAGGAGAAGATGCTCCTGACGGGGAAGCCGTCACCCACCCAGTGTCGTCCGTTGCTGCGCTTGATAAATGCCAGTTCTTTCATCTCGGTGTCTCCATGAAGCGATGGAAACAGTGTAGGAAGTGGTCATCTGTCCAACTAGGTGGTTAAATCAGAAAACACTTTCTATTGAGTTGGATGATGGACTTCAATCAGGTCGTTGTATTCGTCAAGGTCGTGCAAGCCGGCAGTTTCAGTGCCGCTGCGCGTCTGCTGGGGTTGCCGACCTCAACGGTCAGCCATCGGGTGGCCATGCTGGAGAAGCGCCTGGGCGTCACGCTCTTGCAGCGGACGACCCGTCGCCTGCATCTGACCGAGGCCGGACAGATCTATTTCGACCACGCCTCGACCGGGCTGGCGCATGTGTTCGATGCCGAGGCCGCCGTGACCGAGTCGCGGGAGGAGCCCTGCGGGTTGCTGCGGATCACGGCGCCCGTTGATATCGGCGACCAGATACTGTCGTCGCTCCTGGGGCAGATGCGCAGCCAGTGGCCAAAGGTCGATGTGGAACTGGTGTTGATGAACCGCTACGTGGATCTGGTCGCAGAAGGCGTCGATGTCGCCATCCGTACCGGCCCACTCAAGGACTCGACGCTGATCGCCAGGCCGGTGGGCGTTGCGCGCTGGGCACTGTTTGCGAGCCCGGATTACCTCGCCAGTGCGCCGGCGCTCGATGCCCCGCAGGCGCTGCGACAGCATGCCTGCCTGCAGTTCACCCCATTGGGCAAAGAGGCCTGGGACCTTCAGGACGAGGCCGCCAACAGCCTGACCGTCTCTCTGTCACGGCAGACGCTGATCAACGATGTCGGCTTGATCATGACCATGGTCCTGGCCGCTGAGGGGGTGGCACTCTTGCCGTCCTACCTGTGTCGCCAGGCCTGCGACGAGGGGAGACTGGTGGCTGTCCTCCCCCAATGGCATGGGAAGATCGACCCCATCCATATCGTCTACCCAAGGCAGCGCTTCATGTCCCCCGGATTGCGTGCCTTTGTCGATCTCGCCACGCTGGCCCTGCGAAGGTGGTTCGATTGAAGCGTTATTCTTGTCCATCATCAGTCTGGTGCCATCAGGCGCTGTGTTGATGAGCGGTATCGCGCCGCCGCGCCGGACAGTCATCAGGGTCAGGGGCTGTCAGGATGCGGGCGGACGGGGCGGGCTGCACGGATCACTCTCGTGGTTCCGGCTCCTGGTGACCACGGGTGTCCGAAAGGAAGAGGGCACCACTACATCAAAAACATTGTGAAAAGCGACCAGAACCCGGATAAACCTGAGCCGGGATTTGGTTTTTTTCATGCTTTTCATCGGCCTGACTTTATACATAACCATTAATGAATTAGTCATAAAGGCTTTATTCATTTGACTACTTTTCGAGTTTCTCATTGCAGAGTAAGATGCCACTTCAATAAAAATAAGAATTAGGAGTTCGGGTGTGAAGGCATTAGAGAAAGAAAGGATATCGCCCTATATCAGCCAGTTATACGAGTGCGGTATTAATGATTCTGACATTAAGCTGGTGGTGGACCAATTTCGCGCGGACGTCTCCTGCAGCTCGTCCCTGTTTTTATTGCGGGACGATGACAAGAGCGACGGAATAAAGCTCTTTTCCAGCGGGTTGAGCGAGGCCCAGCAACAGTTTTATGTACAGCACCATCGCCAGGATGTGTGGTTCAATCATTATCTGGACAAGGGCTGTCAGGGGATCGTCAGCGCCAACACCATCTCCAGCTCGGTGGGTCTGCTGGCAAGCTTCGGCGCCCAGTTTGCGGCCGGTGGCGTCTGCCGGGTGAAGGGAAGGGGTCTTAGCAGCCTGTGCAGCTATCGCGGTGCCTCCCAGGATGACTTCAGCAGCCGGGAGCTCATGTCGCTGTCGGAGATCTATTCCGGTCTTGCCGCCTGGAGCCACCATTATTGGAATCTGCTGGCCCTGGAAACCCAGAACTACCAGTTGCAGCAGCTGGTAAAAAATCATAATAAGCCCAGCGCCATCATAGATGACAAGGGACATATCCATTATTCCAATGTGGCATTCAACCGCATTGCCGATGAAAATGTGGAACTGCGCGCCATCAATGGCATTTTCTCTTTGCAAAATAAAGAGCAGCAGCGCCAGCTCAAGGAGATCCTCAACGGATTTGCCTATTTGCTGCCGGGGGCAAGCGCCTATATGTCCATTCCCCGCCAGGCCAACCTCAGGCCGCTGCTGATCCAGTGCACCCTGATGAGCGGCCTCAGCCGTTTCGAGCGTTATGTGGAGGTGGTGCTGCGCGACCCCGAGCACTCCTTCAACCCCGACATCGAGGCGCTGGCCAGCCTCTATCCGCTCACCATCGGCGAGAAGGAGCTGCTGGTGCTGATGAGCAAGGGGTACAGCAGCAACGACATCGCCGAACTGCGCGGGGTCAAGGTGGAAACCGTGCGTTCCACCCTCAAGGGCGTCTTCAAGAAGACCGACTGCCACAGCCAGAACGAGCTGCTGCTGTTGCTGCAATCCATCTCCTGATCCGTGCGCGCTATGCTTGGAGTGAGCCGGACATAGTGCCCGGCTCTTGCCTCCCCTCGGGAGGCCTGTTGGGGGAAAGCGTCATGGAATCACTCAAGGCAAAGGACTACATGCAGACCAAGCCCATCACCTTCAGCGCGGAGATGATGGTGCAGGCGGCGGTGGAGAAATTTCTCAACAGCCATCAGCTGGGCGGCCCCGTGGTGGACAGCCGGGGGCATCTGATTGGTTGGGTATCCGAGCAGGATTGCATCGCCGTCATGCTCAAAGAGGCCTACCACTGTGAACAGGTGGCCCAGGTCAAGGATGTGATGCGCAAGGAGGTGCTGGCGGTGGGCCCCGACACCAGCATTCTGGATCTGGCCGAGATGATGATGGGGCAGAAACCCAAGATCTATCCGGTGGTGGAGGAGGGGCGCCTGCTCGGGGTGATCAATCGCCACAACGTGATGCAGGCCATCCATGCCCAGCTCGGCACCTGCTTCGTGCACCAGGCCAGAGTCTGACGCTCCCCGTGTCACGGCATTCATGAGCAGGCCCCGGCCTGCTCTTTTCATCCGTGGTTGTCATGAGGGCTCCGGTTCATGCCCTGGTGCGCCGCTTTAAGGCTTGCACCCTCCGGCCTCGCTCTTTAGGATCGCTCCCAGCTTGTCGATATGGCCCCCTTGCCGGGCACTCTTTTAAGGAATTCGTACCTTGTCTCTCTCTATCGAGGCGCTGCGCCGCCGCTTAACCGCCTGCATGAACCTCGACGCCCGCCGTCTCTCCAGCCGTCTGCACGGCGTCAAGAAGTTGCCGGAAGCCAAGCAAGGCCAGGTGCTTGAGACCATAGCCGCCGAGCTGGATGCGGCCCAGGCGCGCTATCAGTCACGTCTGGCGGGCGTCCCCAGGGTCACCTATCCGGACAACCTGCCGGTGAGCCAGAAGCAGGCGGAGATCGCCAAGGCCATTCAGGACCATCAGGTGGTGATCATCGCCGGGGAAACCGGCTCGGGCAAGACCACCCAGATCCCCAAGATCTGCCTGGCGCTCGGGCGCGGGGTCAAGGGCTTTATCGGCCACACCCAGCCGCGCCGCCTCGCGGCCCGCACCGTGGCGGCCCGCATCGCCGAAGAGATGGAGTCCGAACTCGGACACTACGTGGGCTACAAGGTGCGCTTTACCGATCAGGTGAGCGAGCAGACCCACATCAAGCTGATGACCGACGGTATCCTGCTGGCGGAGATCCAGAACGACCGGATGCTGACCCAGTACGACACCATCATCATCGACGAGGCCCACGAGCGCAGCCTCAACATCGACTTCATCCTGGGCTACTTGAAACAACTGCTGCCCAAGCGCCCGGATCTCAAGGTGATCATCACCTCGGCCACCATAGACCCACAGCGTTTCTCCCGCCACTTCAACAAGGCGCCGGTGATCGAGGTCTCCGGTCGCACCTACCCGGTGGAGGTGCGCTACCGTCCGCTCACCAGTGATAAAAGTGAGGGGCTGGAGGAGCGCGACGAGCTGCAGGGGATCTTCGATGCGGTGGAAGAGCTGGCTAGAGAAGGTTTAGGAGACATCCTTGTCTTCATGAACGGCGAGCGGGAGATCCGCGATACCGCCGATGCCCTGCGCAGGCTCAACCTGCGCGACACCGAGGTGCTGCCGCTTTATGCCCGCCTCTCCAACGCCGAGCAGAACAAGGTATTCCAGCCCCACGCCGGGCGGCGCATCGTGCTCGCCACCAACGTGGCGGAGACCTCGCTGACGGTACCGGGCATTCGTTACGTGATCGATCCGGGCACCGCCCGCATCAGCCGCTACTCCTGGCGCACCAAGGTGCAGCGCCTGCCCATCGAGCCGGTCTCCCAGGCGAGCGCGAACCAGCGTAAAGGGCGTTGCGGCCGGGTGGCGGACGGGATTTGCATCCGCCTCTACTCGGAGGAGGATTTCAACGGCCGTCCCGCCTTCACCGACCCCGAGATCCTGCGCACCAACCTGGCTTCGGTCATCCTGCAGATGCTGGCGCTCGGCCTTGGCAACATGGAGGCCTTCCCCTTCGTCGAGCCGCCGGAGTCGCGCCATATCAAGGACGGCCTGACCCTCTTGAAAGAGCTGGAGGCAGTGCGCGAGCTGCCCGCCGCGGGCGATCGCGAGGCCAAGTTGCAGCTGACAGAGACCGGTCGCCAGCTCTCGCGCATCCCCCTTGATCCCCGTCTGGCGAAGATGGTGATCAGCGCGGCGCAGACCGGCTGCCTGAGCGAGGTGATGGTGATCACCGCCGCCCTCAGCATTCAGGACCCCCGCGAGCGGCCCATGGAGAAGAAGCAGGCCGCCGATGAGCAGCACAGACGCTTCGAAGACAAGGATTCCGACTTCCTCGCCTTCGTGAATCTGTGGAACTACCTGAAAGAGCAGCAGGATCTGCTCGGCAGCAACCCGTTCCGCCGCCTGTGCCAGAAGGAGTTTCTCTCCTACCTGCGGGTGCGCGAGTGGCAGGACATCCACTTCCAGCTGCGTCAGACGGTCAAGGAGCTGGGTTTTAAAGCCAACCATGAACCGGCGGACTTCAAGACGGTGCACTGCGCCCTGCTGACCGGCCTCTTGAGCCATATCGGCAACAAGGATCTGGAGAAGCCCGAGTTCCTCGGGGCCCGCAACGGCCGCTTCCACCTCTTCCCGGCCTCGGGTCTGTTCAAGAAGCCGCCCAAGTGGGTGATGGCCGCAGAATTGGTGGAGACTTCGCGCCTCTACGCTCGCATCAACGCCAGGATTGAACCCGAGTGGGTGGAGCCGCTGGCGGGCCACCTCATCAAGCTGCACCACAGCGACCCCCACTGGTCGAAGAAAAACGGCGCCGTGATGGCCAAGGAGAAGGTGACCCTCTATGGCCTGACCCTGGTTGCCGAGCGCACCATCAACTTCAGCCGCATCGATCCGGCCCTGTGTCGTGAGCTGTTTATCCGTCGCGCCCTGGTGGAGGGGGATTTCGAGACCCGCCACCGCTTCTTCGAAGGCAACCGCAAGCTCCTGGCCGAGGTGGAGGCGCTGGAGCACAAGTCCCGTCGTCGCGACATCCTGGTGGATGACGAGGACTTGTTCCGCTTCTACGATGCCCGCCTGCCGGAGGAGGTCATCTCCGCCCGTCACTTCGACAAGTGGTGGAAGGAGGCGCAAAAGCAGGATCCCGAGCTGCTCAACTTCGAGAAAGAGATGTTGATGAAGGGGGACGCGGCCCACATCAGCGATCTCGACTACCCGAACTTCTGGCAGCAGGGGCGTCTCAAGCTCAAGTTGACCTATCAGTTCGAGCCGGGGGAGGCGGCGGATGGCGTGACGCTCCATATTCCGCTGCCGCTCCTGAACCAGGTGGAGGTGAAAGGCTTCGAGTGGCTAATTCCCGGGCTACGCCACGAGCTCTTGGTGGCCCTCATCAAGTCGATGCCAAAGCCCATGCGCAAAAACTTCGTGCCGGCCCCCAACTACGCCGATGCGCTGCTTGCCAGCATCAATCCCGAGCAGGGGCCGCTCTTGGACGAGATGGAGCGTCAGCTGCGCCGCATGACAGGCGTGACCGTACCCCGCGAATCCTGGGATTGGGCTGCGGTGCCCGATCACCTGAAACTCACCTTCCGGGTGGTGGACGATAAACACAAGAAGGTGGCGGAAGGCAAGAACCTGGAGGCATTGAAAGAGTCCCTGCGTGGCAAGGTGCAGGAAACCCTGTCCCAGGTGGCGGACGACGACATCGAGCAGTCCGGCCTCACCCTCTGGAGCTTTGGCGAGTTGCCCCAGGAGTACAGCCAGAAGCGCGGCGGCTTCGAGGTGAAAGCCTATCCGGCCCTGGTGGATCAGAAGGATTCAGTCGCCATCCAGCTGGTGGAGAGTCCGGTGGTGCAACAGCAGCTGATGTGGGCGGGCCAGCGCCGGCTGGTGCTGCTCAACGTGCCGTCCCCCATCAAGTATCTGCAGGAGAAACTGCCCAACAAGGCCAAGCTGGGCCTCTATTTCAACCCCTTTGGCAAGGTGGCCGAGCTTATCGATGACTGCATTGCCTGCGGCTGTGACAAGCTCATCGAGCAGCACGGCGGCATGGCCTGGGACGAGGCCGGTTTCGAGGCGCTCAAGGAGTATGTCCGCGCCGAGCTCAACGACGCCGTGGTGGAGGTTGCCAAGCAGGTGGAAGCCGTGCTGACGCTGTCCCATGAGATCAAGAAACGGCTCAAGGGCAAGATGCAGCTCGATACCGCCTTTGCCATGTCGGACATCCAGCTGCAGCTGGACAAGCTCATCCACAAAGGCTTCGTCACCGAGACCGGCTGGCAGCGGCTGCCGGATCTCTTGCGCTACCTGAGGGCCATCGAGCGGCGTCTGGAGAAGCTTGCCATCGATCCCAACCGGGATCGGGTCTACATGCTCAAGGTGCAGAGCGTGGAGTCGGAGTACAAGGCGCTGCTGGCCAAGATCCCCAAATCCCAGCCGATGCCACCCGAGGTGGCCAATATCCGCTGGATGATAGAGGAGCTGAGAGTTTCCTTCTTCGCCCAGCAGCTGGGGACGCCGTACCCCATCTCGGATAAACGGGTGCAGAGCGCCATCGCCCAGTGCTAAGCTGCTATCTATCTGTTTTATTGGATAGAATAAGAACAGAGAAGGCTTGAAGGGAAGGGAGGCCATCATATGCTGGGGATCTGGTTGGGGGTGGCGCTGGTCAATATCAGCGGTTACCAGCCCATTGCGGAGCAAACCTGGGTGCAGCTCAACCCGGAGTTCTATCCGGTGCACCGCGCCGTGCCGCCCATCTTCGCCGCCTGGCGGGGCAATCAGTTCCCGCCGCTGGAGCAGAAAAAGAAGAACGGCCGCTGGCAGATCCTCTTTCCCGCCCGTCTGGTGCCCCCCTTCGATCTGTTCGAGGGGGAGGCCCAGCTCTCCAAGGCCTACCTGGCCAGGCTCAAGCGCATCGACGAGATGGCCTATGGCATGGCCCCCCATCAATCGCAACCGACTGCGGCCGCACTGTATCAACCCTCCTTCGAGGCGCCGGGGGCCAGTGCCTTTATTGCCGAGTTCTCCTTGCCTGGTGCCATGACGGGCAGAGGCCGGATGGCGCAGGGGGAGCCCTCGCTGGCCAGGCTGGCGGTGCCGTCACTGTCCGGGGCGGGCGGGAGCGTGGAGCTTGCCGCAGCCAGCCCGTCGCCAGAGGGCGCCATCCTGACCCTCTCCGCCACGGCGGCAGGGGGGGATGGGCGGGTCTGTCATCAGGTGGCGGCGGGGGAGACACTCTGGCGTATCGCGAGCCAGTTGCAGGCACAGGCGGGTAGCGGATCCGACACCTACAGCTATCTGCTGGCGCTGGTGGCGGAGAACCGTCCCGCCATGGGCAAGGGGATCCGGGTGCAGACCGGCCAGCGACTCTATTGCCCGAAAGCGGAGACCTTGGCGCAGTTTGAGGCCCTGAGCCCGGCCCAGCGCCAGCAGCAGTTTGCCCGCCTAGAGCAGGGGCGCTGAGGGGCGCGTCGGGGCAGGGGAGAGCCTCGGCATCCGCCAGTGCGATGGCAAGCGGTTCGTCCCTTGTATCCACCCCGGGCCCGTGCTAGTATTCGCGCTCGTTTTGCGAGGTGCTGACCGGTCGCAGTCAACACCATACATTCATCTAAAAGAGATACTTACTATGTCTTTCGTATTCCAAGCTGAAGTCCGTTCTGACCTGGGGAAAGGTGCGAGCCGCCGCCTGCGTCATGCTGACCAAGTTCCTGCCATCGTTTACGGTGCAGGCAAAGAAGCCGTGTCCGTTACCCTGGACCACAAGAAGCTGATCCTGGCCCAAGAGAAGCCGGAGTTCTACTCCTCCGAGCTGACCCTGGTCATCAACGGCGAAGAAGTGAAAGTGAACGTGAAGGCTATCCAGCGTCACCCGGTTCGCTACAAGCTGGTTCACCTGGACTTCGTTCGCGTCTAATCGACAACGAATGTTCCTGTGAAGAGGCCACCCAATCGGGTGGCCTCTTTGTTTTTACAGCATTTTTGCCGGGAAAATAAAATACTCAAACAGCACTATTGGTCTTTACTTGTAGGCATGATTGACAGCAGGTCACGTGTTGTGATGCTCTGATGTCCACAAGGTGCTCGAACAAATCCATTTTTCGGGGTGATGTTGACCGTTATGAAGGGAATCGTACGGACATATTTCCTGCTGTTTTCACCTATTCTGCTGTTGGTCCTGGCGGGGGGCTATCTGCTGGGCAATGCACTGATCGAGCGCGAGCTCTACCGCGTTCGCAGCGATGAGAGCACCTTCCTGGCGCTTGCCAGCGGCCGCCTTGACGGCGAGCTGGCGGTGCCGCTGCGTCATGTGCGCAGCATGTCGGAAGAGCCCATTCTGCTCGAGGCGGCGGGTCGCAATGACCGTGACACCTTGGCCGTCCAGTTCACCATCCTGATGAACCGTAATCCCGACTATGCCCAGGTGCGTTGGCTTGCCCCGGATGGCATGGAGTTGGTGCGCATCGATCGTCAGGGACAGCGTGTGTGGCGTGTGACGGACGACCAGTTGCAGAACAAGGGGGAACGTTACTATTTTCGCGACGCCATGGCGCTGCCCTGGGAGCGGGTCTACGTCTCGCCGCTCGATCTCAACGTTGAACACGGCGTGATCGAACGCCCCTTCAACCCCATGATCCGCATTGCCAAACGTATGCGCCTTGGGGGACGAGATCTTGGTCTGCTGCTTATCAACGTGCAGGCCGCCCGTATGCTCAAGGAGTTTGCCGACAGCAGCGGCAAGGCGGCCGATCACACCATGCTGTTCAACCAGGACGGATATTGGCTGCACAGCCCGGACCCATCCCAGGAATGGGGCTTCATGCTCGAACGTCCGGATCTCACCCTGAAGCACACGTCCCCCCAGGCCTGGCAGGCGTTGTGGGGCGCATCAAACGGCCAGATGGAGTCTGCCGACGGACTGTGGAGCTGGACCACTCTGTACCCGGCACAGAATCATGATCAGCTGATCTGGAAAGCCGCTTCCCTGGTGCCGCGCAGCGAGCTGCTGGCCATTCGCACTCACATCTGGGGGATCATCTCGGCCACTTGCGCGATGCTGCTGCTGTTGTTTGGTGCCGGGGTGGCCGCATTGGTGCGCAGCAGGCACAGGGAGCAGCTGGCCCAGCAGGAGGCAGCCAGGCTGGCACAGGTCAAAGGGGATTTCATCGCCAACATGAGCCACGAGATCCGCACCCCCATGAACGCCATCATGGGGCTGACTTACCTGCTCGAGCAGGGAGGGCTCGACGATGGCCAGCATGTCCTGGTGCGCAAAATCCACCAGGCCGGGCAGGCGCTGCTCGGGATCATCAACGACATTCTCGATTTTTCCAAGATTGAGTCGGGCCGGCTCGAGCTTGAGCGGGTGCCATTCAGTCTGGAAGAGGTGCTCGATCACGTGGCGGCCATCATGTCCACCTGCGTTGGCCAGAAGCACCTGGAACTGGTGGTGAGCAGCGCTCCCGAGCAGGTCTCCCATCTGATCGGGGACGCCCTGCGCCTCGAGCAGGTGCTGCTCAACCTGACCGGCAATGCCATCAAGTTTACCGAGCGCGGGGAGGTGGAGGTCAAGGTCGAGCTGGAAGCCGAGCAAGAGGGCATGGCCACCTTGCTGTTTCGGGTGCGCGACACCGGGATCGGCATTCCCCCCGAGCAGCAGGCCAATATTTTCAATGCTTTCTCCCAGGCAGACTCCTCCACCAGCCGCCGTTTCGGAGGGACCGGGCTCGGTCTGACCATCAGTCGCCGCCTGGTGAACCTGATGGGGGGGGATATCGGCGTCACCAGCGAACTGGGCAAGGGGAGCGAGTTCTGGTTCCGCGTCCGGCTGGAGCAGGTGGAGCGGCCCGAGGCCCTGAACGAGCGTCTGCAGCACATCTCGCTGCTCATCGCCGACGACAATCAGGTGACCCGTGACGCCCTGTCGATGACGGTGGGTTCCCTCGGTTGGCAGTCACGGGTGGTGGAGTCCGGTGAGCAGGCGCTGCACCATCTGCTGCGCCAGGGGGAGCGTTTCGATGTGATCCTGCTCGACTGGATCATGCCGGGCATGGACGGACTCGAGACCTGCCTGGCCATTCGCCGCGCCTTCGAGCGGCAGGAGCGTTCACCCATCATCATCATGGCGACCGCCTACTCCCAGGATGAGCTGATGCACTGCCCCGGCTCGGAGCAGGTGGATCTGGTGCTGCACAAACCGGTGACCGGCTCCAGTCTTTACAACGCGGTGGCACGCCTCATCCACGAGAAGCGCGAGCACGTGGAGCCGCTTGAGAGTGGCCAGCGCCGTCTGCGCCTGCCGGGCGTGCATGTCCTGCTGGTCGATGACAGCGACATCAACCTGGAGGTGGCGACCCGCTTGCTGCAACGGGAGGGGGCCGAGGTGATCACCGCCATCGACGGGGAGCGGGCCCTGGCTTGTCTCGCCGATCCGGCACGGCGCATCGATCTGGTGCTCATGGATGTGCAGATGCCGGTGATGGATGGCTACGAGGCGACCCGTCGCCTGCGTCAGCTGCCGGGACGCGGAGAGACTCCCGTGCTGGCACTCACCGCCGGGGTATTCAAGGATCAGCGCGAAGCGGCGCTGGCCTCTGGCATGAACGACTTCATCGCCAAGCCGCTCGATGTGGAGCAGCTCATCGCGACCTTGCTGCGCTATCTGCCGGACTGTGTCCTGCCGCTCACCGTGAGCGACGAGCCACGCGCCCAGGAGCCGGTGGCCGGCATCGATATCGATACCGGACTTCGCAACTGGGGTGAAGCCTCGGTCTATCTCAAGTACCTGCGCCGTTTCCGCGATGACTACATGACGGTCGGCACCGTGTTGCCGGACTATATCGCCCAGCACGAGACCGATGCGGCCGCAAGCCTGACGCACAAGATTAAGGGGGTGGCGGGCAGTCTGTCGCTCACGGATGTGGCGCGCATCAGCGCCGAGCTGAACGAGGCCATCGAGCAGGGGGGCGACACCAGTCAGCTCATCGCCCCCTTCCTCGAGGCGCTGGAGCAGGCACAACACGCCATCGATACCTATGCCGGGCGCGAGCCGGGCGCTGTCAGCTCCCCGCTGGCCCAGGGGGAAGCGCGGGAGGTCTGCCTGCACGCCCTGCATCAGGCCCTGGTGAGCGAGGATCTGGAGCTGATTGAGCCGGCGCTGAGTCAGGCCAGGAGTTACCTGCCTTGCGAGCTGGTGAGCGAGATAAGTGCGGCCCTGGAGCTGTTCGATATCCCGTTCGCCACCCGCAAGCTGGAGGATTATCTGGAGGATCGGGAGGAACCTGCGCCATGAATCGACCGCGAGTGCTGATCATCGACGACGAGCCGAGCAACCTTGGGCTGCTGCGGCAAATCCTCAAGGAGGAGTACAACCTCTTCTTTGCCAAGGGAGGAGAGGAGGGGCTGGCCGCCGTGGGGCGCCACGAGCCGGCCCTGATCCTGCTTGATGTGCGCATGCCCGACATGGATGGCTACGAGGTGTGCCGCCGGCTCAAGGCCGATCCGGCCCACGCCGGGATCCCGGTACTCTTTATCACCGCGAGCGACAACGCAGACAGCGAGAGCCAGGGGTTTGAGGCGGGCGGGGTGGATTACATCTACAAGCCGGTCTGCCCGAGCACGGTGCGTGCCCGGGTGCGCAATCACCTCTCCCTGGTGCGCCTCGATCAGCTCGAGTGCAGCTATCGCACCGCCATCGTCATGCTGAGCGAGGCGGGTCACTACAACGACACCGACACCGGTGTGCATATCTGGCGCATGGCCGCTTACGCCCGGGCCCTGGCCGATGCGGCGGGCTGGAGTCCGGAGCAGTCGGAGTTGCTGGAGCTGGCGGCCCCCATGCACGACATGGGCAAGATTGGTATCCCCGATCACATCCTCAAGAAGCCCGGTCCCCTCACCGAGGAGGAGTGGGTCATCATGCGCAGTCACCCGCGCATCGGTTACGAGATCCTGAGGCGATCCGATGCCCCCATCTTTCGCATGGCGGCGGAAATTGCCCTGCATCACCACGAGAAATGGGACGGCTCGGGTTATCCCGCCGGCGAGACCGGCGAGGGGATCCCCGAGGCGTCGCGGATCGTGGCCATTGCCGATGTGTTTGACGCCCTGAGCGTGCGCCGCCCCTACAAGGAGCCCTGGCCTCTGGACAGGGTGCTGGCGACCATGCGTGATGGGGCCGGCCAGCACTTCGATCCCCGGCTGCTCGCCCGTTTTCTCGAGATCATGCCGGAGATCTTGCGCCTCAAGGCTCAATGGGATGCCCGCGAGGCGCGGGGGGATTACCAGATGGGCGCTGTCAGATAGGGATTGCTGGCCTTCTCGCGACCGAAGGTGGAGCTGGGACCATGGCCCGGGATGAAGACGATGTCATCCCCGAGCGGCAGCAGGGTCTCGGTGATCGAGCGGATCAGGGTGGCATGATCTCCGCGCGGGAAGTCGGTACGGCCTATGCTGCCGGCAAAGAGCACGTCCCCCACCCAGGCCAGGCGCTCGGCCTGGCTGAGCAGCACGACATGACCCGAGGTGTGGCCCGGGCAGAAATAGACCTCCAGCTCGCAATTTCCAAGCTGAACCTTGTCCCCCTGGGCGAGCCAGCCATCCGGGGTGAAGGCCGGGGTATGGGCAAAGCCGAACATCTGGCTCTGCTGGGGCAGGATGTCGAGCCAGAAGGCATCTTCCCGGTGGGGGCCGACAATGCTGACGCCGGTACGAGTGCGCAGCTCGGCGGCGGCCCCCACGTGATCCAGGTGGCCATGGGTCAGGATGATCTTCACCAGCCGCAACTCGTGCCTGGCGATGGCGGCCAGCAGCTTGTCCGCCTCGCCACCGGGATCGATCAGCGCCGCCTGGCGGGTCTCGTCACACCAGATGAGGGAACAATTCTGGGCGAACTGGGTGACGGGGATCACCTCGAACTTCAACATGTGGGACTCTCCTGATGGGTCTGAAGGGCGTGCTGCTCGGCGAAGAAGGCGAGGCAGGCCTCTTTGTCGCCGCGAAACCGGATCCGCTCGCGCTTGTTGTCCAGCTGATAGCGGTACATGGGGTCATAGTAGCGGGTCAGCAGAAGGCGGATCCAGGCGAGGTGCAGTGTGGTCTCCCCGCTTTCGGCCTGCTCGGTGAGGGCGGCCTGCAACAAGCCATCCAGCTCGCGGTGGTCCTTGTCCCCGAGCCGGCGCTTGAGCCGGGCCATGGCGTCGGTGAGGTAGCCGGCAAAGAGCGGCCAGCCCGCCTCCTGGCCATACATTGCCAGGTAGCGCTGCCAGAGATCCTGCACATAATCGATGCGGATCTGCTCGGCGCGTTCATCTTGTGACACCTCCACCACCACCAGGGGCGCCCGGCACATGGCCTCATAGAGGTTCAGCGGCAGGGCGCAGCGACCGATGAGGCGGCTCTCGTCCTCCACCACGAAATGCGTCTCCCCCCGGTGGCGGCGCTTGAGCAGTTCGATGGCGATCCGGTTCTCGAAGTTGATGTTGCTGGGCTGGCCCCCCGGCAGCTGGCCAAAGGAGGAGCCCCTGTGATGGGCGTGCCCCTCCAGATCCACCGCCTGGGCAATGTGGCCAAGCATGTGGGTCTTGCCGGAGCCGGTCATGCCGGTCAGCACCGTCCAGCGACACTCGGTCGAGGCGCTCGCCTGGGTGTCGATGAGGAAGCGACGCAGCTCCTTGTAGCCGCCATCCACCCGGGGACGGGTGACGCCGGCCTCGGCCAGCCACTGCTGCACCGTCTGGGAGCGCAGGCCGCCACGGAAGCAATAGAGCAGGGCATCTGGCTGCTGGCGCAGCTGGGCCAGCCATCCCTCGATGCGCGCGGCGCGCACCTCGCCCCCCACCAGCCGGTGACCCAGCGCGATGGCGGCGGCCTGACCCTGCTGCTTGTAGCAGGTACCGACCCGGGCACGCTCCTCGTCCGTCATCAGCGGCAGGCTGACGGCATTGGGGAAGGCCCCCTCATTGAACTCGACGGGGGCGCGCAGATCGATGAGCGGAACATCCTCGAGGAAGATGCGCGCCAGGTTCGTTTCGAGCGGCAGTGCACTCATTGGACAACCTCGATAAAGCGCGTGCCTTCCAGCGGCTTCATTGCCCCGACAGGGGTGAGGGAGAGCCCTTCCTCCCGCGCGATGGCCAGCAGCTCGGCCTCGCTCTGGGAGCCCACCGCCACCAGCAGGCCGCCGCTGGTCTGGGGATCGCACAGTATGTTGCGGGTGCGCTCATCCATGGTATCCAGCTTGTGGCCGTAGGAGTCGTGGTTGCGCAGGGTGCCGCCCGGCACGCAGCCTTCCCTCAGGTAGTGATCCACCTCGGGCAGCAGCGGCAGCGCCTTGAAGTCGAGGCGGGCGCAAACCCCTGAGCCTTCGCACATCTCCAGCAGGTGGCCCGCCAGGCCAAAACCGGTCACGTCCGTCATGGCGTGGACCCCGGGCAGGGCCGCGAAGCGCTGGCCAATCTTGTTGAGGGTGCACATGGCCTCTGGGGCCAGCTGCTCGTGCTCGGGTTTGAGCTTGCCCTTCTTCTGGGCCGTGGTGAGGATGCCGATGCCAAGGGGCTTGGTCAGATAGAGGGTGTCGCCCACCCGGGCGGTGTCGTTCTGCTTGATGGCATCGAGCGGCACTATGCCGGTCACCGCCAAGCCGAAGATGGGCTCGGGGGCGTCGATGCTGTGGCCGCCGGCGAGCGAAATGCCCGCCTCGTGGCACACCTGGCGGCCACCGTCGATCACCTGCTGGGCAATCTCGGGCGCCAGCGTGTTGATGGGCCAGCCGAGGATGGCGATGGCGACGATGGGTTTGCCGCCCATGGCATAGATGTCGCTGATGGCGTTGGTGGCGGCGATGCGGCCGAAGGTAAAGGGATCATCGACGATGGGCATGAAGAAGTCGGTGGTGGAGACGATGCCCTGGCCGTTGCCGATGTCCACCACGGCGGCGTCATCCTTGCTGCTGTTGCCGACGATCAGGGTGGGATCGTCAAAGCCCGGGATCTGGCTCTTCAAGATGGTGTCGAGCACCCTGGGGGAGATTTTGCAACCACAGCCGGCGCCGTGGCTGTACTGGGTGAGACGAATGGCAGGCATACATACCCCTCTTGGTTCAAGCTGGTGTCGGCTCGCACCCCGGGGTGCGACCACACTCATGGTCCACGACAGTAGTGATCCCGGACAGGGCCGAGGAGCCGCAGGACCAGGCCTAGGAGGGCCGGGCGGGATCACGAAACGCCGCATTATGCCACAAAGCGTGTGGGGAGTCCGCTGCCCGTGCCAGAGACGTGAAGAGAGGGGCCCGGCAGAGGCGCCCGGTTGGGAATAGACTGGTCAGGACATCCCCATACAAGGAGTGATCCCGATGAAACTCTACGCCCATCCCTTCTCGTCCTACAGCCAGAAGGTGCTGATCGGCCTCTACGAGAATGACATCGCCTTCGATTACCTCAACCTGGAGTCCGCGACGGTGAAGGCCGAGCTCGCGCTCCTCTGGCCCCTCAAGCGCTTCCCCGTGCTGGTGGACGGGGAGCGCACCCTGCTCGAGAGCAGCACCATCATCGAGTATCTCCAGTACCGTCATCCCGGCCCCCACTGCCTGGTGCCCGAGGGGGAGGAGGGGATCGAGGTGCACATGCTGGATCGCCTGTTCGACAACTATGTGATGACGCCGATGCAGAAGGTGGTGCTGGACAGGATGCGCCCGGCCACCGAGCGCGACGGTTACGGGGTGGCCCAGGCCCGCGAGATGCTGGACAAGATCTACCCCTGGCTGGATGAGCGCCTCGCCGGGCGGACTTGGGCGGCGGGAGAGGCGTTCACCCTGGCCGACTGCGCCGCCGCCCCCTCGCTCTTCTATGCCGACTGGGCCCACGAGATCCCGCCTGCCTGCGCCGGGCTTCGCGCCTATCGCGCCCGCCTGCTGGCCCGTCCTGCCATCGCCCGGGTGGTGGACGAGGCGAGGCCCTATCGCCACTACTTTCCTCTGGGTGCCCCCGCGCGGGACTGAGGCACCAAGCCCCGATAAAAAACAGGCCCGCGATGCGGGCCTGTGTGATCAATATGTCTGTGCCTTGGATGATCAGCGGGCGCGGACCACCAAGCCCTTGAGGTAGAAGCCTTCCGGGTAGGCGGTGCCGATGGGGTGATCCGAGGCCTGGGACAAGAGCTCCAGGATCTGGGCATCGCGACCGGCATCGAGCGCCGCATCGGCCACTATCTTCTGGAACAGGCTCTGCTCCATCAGGCCGGAGCAGGAGTAGGTGAGCAACACGCCGCCCGGCGCCAGCAGCTGGAACGCCAGCATGTTGATGTCCTTGTAACCGCGGCAGGCCCCCAGCAACTGGGCCTTGCTCTCGGCAAACTTCGGCGGATCCAGCACGATGACGTCGAACTTCTCGCCCTTGTCGCGGTATTCCCGCAGCAGCTTGAACACGTCGTGGCGGATGAACTGGGCCTTGGTGACGTCCAGGCCGTTCAGTTCGGCGTTCTGGCGGGCGATGTCCAGCGCATTCTGGGAGAGATCCACGTTGACCACTTCCTTGGCGCCCCCCTTGAGGGCGTAGACGCCGAAACCGCCGGTGTAGCAGAAGCAGTTGAGCACCCGCTTGCCCTCGGTGTACTTGGCGGCCGCCTGACGGTTGTCACGTTGATCCAGATAGAAACCGGTCTTGTGGCCGTTGCGGATGTCCACCAGGATCTTGACGCCGCCGTTCTCCTCGATGACCACGGGCTCGGTCGGGGTCTCGCCATGGATGACGCCGGTGCGCTCTTTGAGCCCCTCCTTCTTGCGCACCGCCACGTCGGAACGCTCGTAGATGCTGCACTCGGGGTAGAGGGTGCGCAGGGCCTGGGTGATGAGTTCGCGCTGGAACTCGGCGCCGGCGGAGAGGATCTGGCACACCAGAAAATCGGCGTAGCGGTCTATGGTCAGGCCCGGCAGGCCGTCGGACTCGGCGGCGCACAGACGATAGCCGGTGAGGCCCTGACGCTTGATCAGCGGATCCCGGGACTCCTGAGCGTATTTCAGCCGGCGGATAAAGAAGTCCAGATCGACGGTCTCGTCCTTGTCGAAGGTCCAGACCCTGGCGCGGATCTGGGAGCTGCCGGACCAGGCGCCGCGGGCGAGCCACTTGCCATCGTTCGTGAAGATCTCGACGGTGTCACCGTCGATGGGGTTGCCCTGAACCCGCTCTATGCCCTTGGAGAAGATCCAGGGGTGGCGGCGCAGCAGGGATTTTTCGCGGCCTTTGACGAGATAGATGGAAGCGCTCATGGGTAGTTGCCGATGCTAGGAACAGAAGGGGGCATATAGTAGGGGTTGTCAGGGTTTGGGTGCAAGCCGCACCGCAGCGATAAGTGGCCTCAGTGGGAGGGGTTGCATCCAGGGGCGGGCAAAATCGTGCTGTTTCAGGCCAACGGAACCCCGAAAAAACACGGACCATCTGCAAGATGGCCCGTGGGGATGGCGAGGATCAGATCCGCAGGCCGGTCAGTGCCCGACCGAGCTCGCTGGCCGTGCCCTTGAGGCCTGTGGTGCCGGCCACGGCGGCACTGGCGGACTCCTCCACCTGGCACGCCTCCTGGCGTACCCTGTCCAGGTTGCGGGTGATCTCCTCGGCCACCGAGCTCTGCTCTTCGCTCGAGGTGGCGATCTGGGTGCTCATCTCCAGCACGGCGTCGCTGTGGCTGCTGAGTTTGTCGATGTCGAGCCCTACCTCGGTGATGAGCTGCTGGCTGCTGGCGGCGCGGCCCACCGTCTTCTCCATGATGTCGTTCAGGGCACCGGTGCCGGCCTGCAGCTCCTCGATCATCTGCTGGATCTCCACGGTCGCCTGCTGGGTGCGGCTGGCGAGGGTGCGCACCTCGTCCGCCACTACCGCAAAGCCGCGACCCTGCTCGCCGGCACGGGCGGCCTCGATGGCGGCGTTGAGGGCCAGCAGGTTGGTCTGCTGGGAGATGGCGTTGATGACATTGACCACTTCGTTGATGCGGTTGGCGTTCTGGGTCAGCCGCTCCACGGCGCCGGAGGCGTTGCCTATCTCGTCGGCCAGGGTGGCGATGGCGTTGATGGTGCGTGAGACCCGCGCTGCCCCGTTGGCGGCCTCCTCGCTGGACTGGCGGGTCTGTTGCAGGGTGTCATTGGCATTGCGGGCCACCTCGCGAATGGCGGCGGACATCTGCTCCATGGCGGCGGCCAGGGAGTCCATGTGCTGGCGCTGGGCGCGGGCCTGGGTCTCGCCATCGCTGGCGTGCTCGCGAAACTCGTCCGCCGCCAGGGTGAGCGCCTCGGCGGACTCTTCCACCAGTTGTACTATCTTGTGCTGGCGATCGGTGAACTTGTCGATGCTGCCCGCCAGGATGGAGAACTCGTCCCGTACCGGGAAGAAGTTGAGGCGGAAGGTGAGATCACCGCCCGCCACCGTCTGCAGCGCCTTGTTGGTGGAGTAGAGCGCCCCGGAGACGAAGGTCATCAGATAGTGGGTGATGAGAGCCAGCAGGGCGGCCAGCACGGCGATGATGGTGAGGGTGCTGCCCTGACCATCCCACATGGAGTAGCGGGCGGTGTCCAGGGTGCCGGTCACGAAGCCGGCCTGACCCGCGCTGACGCCGTAGTGATAGAGCTCTCCCTGCTGGTTCAGGCCGGCCGTGGCGGTCGGCGTCAGGACGAGATCCGCAGGCAGGGTTAGGGTCGGTTGCTGGCTCACCAGCTGGGCCGTGGTCTCGACCCGCTGCTTGAGCTGATCCAGCCTGAGCTGCATCTGTTGATCATGGCTGTCGGCCAGCAGGTACCAGGTGAGGAAGGCGATGAACAACAGGGGACACCAGAAGGTGATGAGAAATTTCTCGCTGATCGTGAGGTGAATGAGATAACGGTCAACCCACCGGAATTTAACTTCTTTCATAATGATATTGCGTCCTGCAAGGGGAGGAGAGTGTCGCGTTCATTATCGCCCCGGGGAAAAATTACTTAAGGGAAAGGTGTGATAAATGGGAGAGCAATCGTTTGTCGTTCGGGTGTGGGGCCAGGTTCAGGGGGTGGGGTTTCGCTACTTCACCCGGGAGCGGGCGCTGCAGCTGGGGTTGCGGGGTCATGCCTACAACCTGGAGGATGGGTCTGTGGAGATCCTGATCGCCGGACCTGAACAGAAGGTGCAGATGATGCTGGGCTGGCTGGAGCACGGACCCCGCACCGCC
This sequence comes from Aeromonas sp. XH, assembly GCF_033348475.1. Taxonomy (NCBI): domain Bacteria; kingdom Pseudomonadati; phylum Pseudomonadota; class Gammaproteobacteria; order Aeromonadales; family Aeromonadaceae; genus Aeromonas; species Aeromonas sp. XH. The sequence goes on from NZ_CP137630.1 coordinate 2,139,179, forward strand.
ACCGTGACCAGGATGGAGTGCGCCAACGCGCTGCCTCCTACCGGGTCAGGTTTTCATACCAACTGAGCGGGGCGGATGATGACGACACTGGGGGTCGAGCAGGCCCGCCGGCTCATCGAACAGTACGGGGCGGCCACGCAGGCCCTGCGCCAGCGGGTCGGGGCGGACGAGGTGCATGCCTACCGGATTGCGGCCCGCCGTCTGCTGGCCCTGCTCGCCCTGTGGCGGCCCCTCATCCACGCCCCTGAGCTGGAGTCGCGGTTGAGCCGCGCGGTGGGACGGCTCTCCGCCCTGCGCGATGCCCAGGTCTATGCGGCACATTTTGGCGGCCCCTCCCACCAGGAGCAGGTGCCCACCAGGGTGCCCGGGCTGGCGGGACGCCTGGCGCGCTGGTTGGCGAGGCTGGAGGAGGTGCCCGCTGGGGTGGATCCCTTGCCGCTCTTTCAGCTGCATCTGGCGCTCAGCCTGGCCGATGCCCTGGCGGCGCCCGGATTGTCCTCTTCTGACGGTCGCAAGGCGCGGCTGCGCCACTGGCACAGGCTGCGGCTGGTGCTCAAGCAGATCCGCTATGGGGTGGAGCTGCTGATCGGGCAAGGGGAGGGAGATCCGGCCTGGCTGCCCATGCTGGTGGAGTGGCAGGACAGGCTGGGCCAGTTGCAGGATACGCGGCAATGGCTCAGGCGTCTGGGGGATCAGAAGGGGCGTGGCAAGCGGAGGCGAGCCCTGGAAGAGGCGATGCGCTGCCAGCTGCGCCAGCTCGATTGCCAGCAGGCGGAGCTGGTGGGGCTCAGGATGGCGTTGCTGCGCCAGGGGTAGTTCGCCGGCGCGGCTGATAAAAAGGAATGCAAAAAAAGAGAGGCCATCGGCCTCTCTCTTCTGCGGGGCTTGCCCTTACTTGACGCGCATGCCCGGCTGGGCACCGTCCTGGGGCTCCAGGATCCAGAGATCCTTGCCGCCCGGGCCTGCCGCTAGCACCATGCCCTCGGACATGCCGAAACGCATCTTGCGCGGTGCCAGGTTGGCGACCATCACGGTCAGCTTGCCTTCCAGGTCTTCGGGATTGTAGGCGGACTTGATGCCGGCGAACACCTGGCGGGTCTCGCCCCCGATGTCGAGCTGCAACTTCAGGAGCTTCTCCGCTTCCGGCACTGCTTCGGCCTTCTTGATCAGCGCCACCCGCAGGTCAATCTTGGCGAAGTCCTCGTAGGCGATGGTGTCGCTGATGGGGTCGTCCGCCAGGGGACCGGTCACCTTCGGCGCCTGCTCCTTGGCGAGATCTTCCTTGGAGGCCTCGATCATGGCATCAATCTTGGCCGGCTCGATGCGGGAGAAGAGCGCCTTGAAGGGGGCGACGGTGTGGTCGACCAGGGGGGCGGCGATGCCGTCCCAGGTCAGGGTCTCGCCGAGGAAGGCCTCGGCGCGCTCGGCGAGCTCGGGCATGACCGGCTTGAGGTAGGCCATCAGCACCCTGAACAGGTTGATGCCGACGGAGCAGACCGCTTGCAGTTCGGCGTCTGCGCCTTCCTGCTTGGCGATGACCCAGGGGGCCTTGTCGTCCACGTAACGGTTCGCCTTGTCGGCCAGCGCCATGATCTCGCGGATGGCGCGGCTGAACTCGCGGCTCTCGTAGGCTTCCGCGATGGCGGCGCTGGCGTTGGCGAACTCGCTATAGAGCTCGGGTTCGGCGCAGGTGGCCGCCAGCTTGCCGTCAAAGCGCTTGGCGATAAAGCCGGCGTTGCGGGAAGCCAGATTGACCAGCTTGTTGACCACGTCGGCGTTGACCCGTTGCACGAAGTCTTCCAGGTTGAGATCCAGATCGTCGATGCGGCTGTTGAGCTTGGCGGCGTAGTAGTAGCGCAGGCACTCCGGATCCAGGTGCTTGAGATAGGTGGATGCCTTGATGAAGGTGCCCTTGGACTTGGACATCTTGGCGCCGTTGACGGTCACGTAGCCGTGCACGTTGACCTTGGTCGGCTTGCGGAAGTTCGCGCCTTCCAGCATGGCCGGCCAGAACAGGCAGTGGAAGTAGGCGATGTCCTTGCCGATGAAGTGGTAGAGCTCGGCGTCGGAGTCCGCCTTCCAGTAGCTGTCGAAGTCGATGTCGCCGCGCTTGTTGCACAGGTTCTTGAACGAGGCCATGTAGCCGATGGGGGCATCCAGCCAGACATAGAAGTACTTGCCCGGCGCCCCGGGAATTTCGAAGCCGAAGTAGGGGGCGTCGCGGGTGATGTCCCACTGCTGCAGGCCGCTCTCGAACCACTCCTGCATCTTGTTGGCCATCTCTTCCTGGATGGCGCCGGAGCCGCGCACCCAGTCGGCGAGCCAGGCTTCGAACTGGGGCAGGTCGAAGAAGTAGTGCTCGGAGTCCTTCATCACCGGGGTTGCGCCGGAGACGGCGGATTTCGGGTCGATGAGCTCGGTCGGGCTGTAGGTGGCACCACAGCTGTCGCAGTTGTCACCGTACTGGTCGGGGGACTTGCACTTGGGACAGGTGCCCTTGACGAAGCGATCCGGCAGGAACATGGACTTTTCCGGATCGAACAGCTGGGAGATGGTGCGGATCTTGATCTTGCCGGACTCTTTGAGACGGCCATAGATCACGCCCGCCAGCTCGCGGTTCTCGTCGCTGTGGGTGGAGTGGTAGTTGTCGAAGCTGATGTTGAAGCCGGCGAAGTCGCTCTGATGCTCCTCGGAGACCGCCGCGATCATCGCCTCCGGGGTGATCCCCATCTGCTGCGCCTTGAGCATGATGGGGGTACCGTGGGCGTCGTCGGCGCAGACGAAATGCACCTGATGGCCACGCATTCGCTGATAACGAACCCAGATATCGGCCTGGATGTGTTCCAGCATGTGGCCAAGATGGATGGAGCCGTTGGCATAGGGGAGGGCGCAGGTTACCAGCATTCTACGAGGATCAGTTGCCATAATACGTTCTTTATGTGCCTGTTGGGATGATACAGTGCCGAGCATGTTACCCGAATTGGGGGCGGCCTGCCTAGGGTTGTGGCCCGCAGGGCACAGGCCGGCGGCATCGCTGGAACGTCGGCAAGCCACTGATTTGTGTGCGGTAACCGTTCACCTCAGCATAACGACAACATAATGGGGAGTTAATGGTGATTGATTCAGTAAAACTGATCCTGGCCGAATTTAAGCCGGCCGGATGGGGCAAGGATCTGGTGGCAGCCGGTTTTGTGCGCACCATAGCGCATCAGGGGCAGACCCTGACCATCAAGCTGGTGCTGCCCTTTGCCGGCCAATCCCTGTTTGACGAGATAAAAGCCGCCTTCGATGCGCGGCTGCGCAGCGCCACGGGCGCGACCCGCATCGACTGGACGGGGGAGATCGACGTGGCCAGCATGCCGCGCGCCCAGCAGCTCGCGGCGGTGCAAGGCATTCGCAACATCCTGGTGGTCGCTTCCGGCAAGGGGGGGGTGGGCAAGTCCACCACCGCGGTTAACCTGGCGCTGGCGCTGCAAAAGGAGGGGGCGCGGGTCGCCATCCTGGATGCGGACATCTATGGCCCCTCCATTCCGACCATGACCGGGACCCTCAAGGAGCGTCCCGTCAGTTTCGATGGCAAGCTGATGGAGCCCGTGATGGCGTGCGGCCTCAAGAGCAACAGCATCGGTTATCTGGTGGCCGAGCAGGATGCCACCATCTGGCGCGGCCCCATGGCGAGTAAGGCGCTCGGGCAGATCCTGCATGAGACCCGCTGGGGTGAGGTGGATTACCTGGTGGTGGACATGCCACCCGGCACCGGTGACATTCAGCTGACCCTGGCCCAGCAGGTGCCGACCACGGCCGCCGTGATCGTCACCACGCCCCAGGACGTGGCGCTGGCGGATGCCCGCAAGGGGATCGCCATGTTCAACAAGGTCCAGGTGCCCGTGCTCGGCATTGTCGAGAACATGAGCTACCACGTCTGCAGTGCCTGCGGTCATCACGAGGCGCTGTTCGGCACCGGTGGCGGCAAGAAGATGGCAGAGCAGTATCAAGTGGCGCTGCTTGGCCAGCTGCCGCTGCACATCGACATTCGCCAGCACATGGACGACGGTTGTCCAACCGTGTTCGGGGCGCCGGACGGAGAGCTGGCACAGGCCTATCTGAAACTGGCCCGCCGGGTGGGGGCCGAGCTCTATTTCAGCGGTAAACCGATTGCGACCCCGCTCTACACGGTGGCGCTGGACGAATAATCGGCTGTCGGCCGTCACAGGCGGATTTGGGGTGGGCATGGCCCACCCTTTTTCATATAATGGATCGGTTTAAACAATCCCCAGTGCTCTTCTCTTTAGGTATTTTCAATGTCTGATACTCAACATTCCTGTGTGATCATCGGTATTGCTGGTGCATCCGCTTCCGGCAAGAGTCTTATCGCCCAAACCATCTATGAAGAGCTGGTGGCCGAGCTGGGGGCGGGTCAGATTGGTGTGATCACCGAGGATTGCTACTACCGTGATCAGACCCACCTGACCATGGAAGAGCGGGTCAAGACCAACTATGACCACCCCAATGCCCTGGATCACGATCTGCTGGTTGAGCATCTGACCCAGCTGATGCAGGGGGAGGCGGTCAATATCCCCCAGTACTCCTATACCGAGCACACGCGGATGAGTGACGTCACCGTCTTCGCGCCGCGCCGCGTCATCATTCTGGAAGGGATACTGCTGCTGACCGACAGCCGGTTGCGCGAGTTGATGGATGCCTCCATCTTCATGGACACCCCCCTCGACATCTGTCTGCTGCGCCGCCTGGTGCGCGACGTGCAGGAGCGCGGCCGTACCATGGACTCCGTGCTCAAGCAGTATCAGAAGACGGTGCGTCCCATGTTCATGCAGTTCATCGACCCGTCCAAGCAGTATGCCGACGTGATCGTGCCCCGTGGCGGCAAGAACCGCATCGCCATCGACATGCTCAAGGCGCGTATCCGCCACATGCTGATTGGTTGAGAGAAAACAAGCCGGGTGATGCCCGGCTTTTTTAAATGAATCATTTGTCAGGAGAGTCGCAGAATGCGTCTTTGTGATACCGATATCGAACGGCATCTGGATGAAGGCAAGATCGTCATCGAGCCGCGGCCCGGTGTTGAGCGGATCAGCGGCGTCAGCGTCGACGTGCTGCTGGGCAACGAGTTTCGGGTGTTTCGCGATCATACCGCGCCTTATATCGACCTCGGGGGTACCAGTGCCGAGATGGCCGATGCCATCGAGCGGGTGATGAGCGAGGAGATCCACGTGCCGGACGGCGAAGCCTTCTATCTGCACCCGGGTCAGCTGGCACTGGCGGTGACCTATGAATCCGTGACCCTGCCGGCGGATATCGTCGGCTGGCTGGATGGTCGCTCCTCCCTGGCCCGCCTGGGCCTCATGGTGCACGTCACCGCGCACCGCATCGATCCGGGCTGGTCCGGCCGCATCGTGCTGGAGTTCTACAACGGCGGCAAGTTGCCCCTGGCCCTGCGCCCCAAGATGAAGATAGGGGCGCTGAACTTCGAGATGCTCTCCGGCACCGCGGCTCGCCCGTACAACAAGCGGGAGAATGCCAAGTACAAGAGCCAGCAAGGGGCGGTGGCCAGCCGGATCAACCAGGACTGAGCTTGACGCCATTGCTTATATAAGGAGGGTGCCGCGGCACCCTTTTTCTCACCCTGTGGCAGGTGACGGGAGGTATGAAGCGGCGTTCAGGCATGGGAGGGCTGCCACTGATAGCCCTGTTTGAACCTCGTTCACCGGGTTGCCACGGGCTTTAATTAATCGATGACAAGTCTCATTCCGTCAGGGTCTAAGACATTTTTTGACGGAATGCCCTTTTTTTTTCTTACTGAAATATTTCAACAACGGGTATGGCGCATCGAGCCTTCTGGCATAATCCGCCGCAACTCATAAACAGGTTCGTTTTTATGTTTGAAATGTTTAGTGGTTTGGGTTTGTGGTGGTCAATCGGTTTGGTATTGGCCGTTTTTTTTGTGCTGGCCTATGAGTTCATCAACGGCTTTCACGATACCGCCAACGCGGTAGCAACGGTTATCTATACCAAGGCGATGCCGGCCCATATGGCGGTAGTGGCTTCCGGGTTGTTCAATTTTGCCGGTGTCATGCTGGGTGGACTGGGGGTGGCCTATGCCATCGTTCATCTGCTGCCCATCGATCTGCTGCTCGGCATGGATTCCACCCAGGGCCTGATCATGGTCTTCTCCCTGCTGTTTTCAGCCATCGTCTGGAACCTGGGGACCTGGTACTTCGGCATTCCGGCGTCCAGCTCGCACACCCTGATCGGTTCCATCCTGGGGGTGGGCGGTGCCTATGCCCTGATCAGCCATCAACCTCTGAAAGAGGGCATCAACGTCGGCAAAGCCATCGACATCATGCTCTCTCTCATTATTTCTCCCACCGTGGGCTTCATTATCGCCGCCCTGCTGCTGTTCGCCATGAAGCGAGTCTGGCTGGGCAGCAAGATCCACAAGACCCCTGAAGAGCGCCTGCTGGTGGACGGCAAGAAGCATCCGCCGTTCTGGGCACGTCTGACCCTGGTGGCCTCCGCCATGGGCGTGAGCTTCGTGCACGGCTCCAACGACGGCCAGAAGGGCATTGGTCTGGTGATGCTGGTGCTGATCTGCATGGCCCCCGCCTATTTTGCTCTGGACATGAACAGCCGCTCCTACGATCTGGACCGTACCCAGGATGCCAACCAGCGCATCATGGAAATCTACCAGCGCAACCATGAGCAGGTCTCCCACCTGGTGAACTTCAGCGTACCGGCCCAGGCCCAGGAAGAGCTGATGACCCACTGTGAGGCCGGTGAGGCCCTGCAGGCCATGGCCACCCTCGACAATCGTCTCGGCCAGGTGCGCACCTACGAGGAGATGAGCCTGGTCGATCGCCGCGAGGTGCGTCGCCTGCTGCTGTGCATCGACGACACCGCGCGCAAGGTCTCCAAGCTGCCGCTGCCGGCCAAGGAGCTGACCGATCTCGCCAAATGGCGCAAGGATCTGACTGCGACCGCCGAATATGCACCGACCTGGGTCATTGTCTCCATCGCCCTGGCCCTGGGCTGCGGTACCATGGTGGGCTGGCGCCGTATCGTCTACACGGTAGGCGAGAAGATCGGTTCCTCCGGCATGACCTACAGCCAGGGGATCGCCGCCCAGATCACCGCCGCCGCCTCCATCGGCGTGGCCAGCTTGACCGGCATGCCGGTCTCCACCACCCATATCCTCTCCTCCGCGGTGGCGGGGACCATGGTGGCAAACAAGTCGGGCCTGCAGACCCAGACCATCAAGACCATACTGCTGGCCTGGGTGCTGACGCTGCCGCTGACCATGCTGCTCTCCGGCGGTCTGTTCCTGCTGAGCAACCATCTGTTTGGCGGCTGACCGCCAAGCATTCTCTCGAATAAGAAGGGCCTACGGGCCCTTTTTTCTTGGGTCAAGAAAGGGGATTAGCCAGATGGGGAGGACTAGCAGCGTTCCTCGAGCCGGACAGGTGGCTGCCCAGGCTTTAGCCGCCGATCCTTGGCACGACATTCTGCCGGTGAGCGACCCAGTGACGTCGGATCCTTGCAAGAAAGTGATGGCTGTGTACTTGACCCCTGTTGTTGCGACCTCCTGATGGGTATTTGTATGCCATCAAACTAAACTCTTAATAAACCATATCTACACTCCATTACTCCTCTTGTCCATGGTCAACCCCTGTTTTGCAACCCTGGCAAACCTTGGCCGACTCGAAAGCCGGGGAGGTGACACGTTCAGTAGATGGAGGGGGCGGACATATCGTATCCAGGGGCCTGGATGGACAGCCAAGACGCCCATACAGAGGAGATAAAGAGGGCTGCCGGCATATGGTTCGGGCATTTGACCTGGACCTCTGCCGGGCCATGGATGGTCAAGCTGGGTCAGTGGGATAAGCACGGGGGCTCAGGAGTGTCGAGTAGGATATCCAGGGTGAGAGTGCAATCAGAGGATGCGGGGTACCGAGGGCTTCTTCGCGACTCTGTCAGAAGGGCAAGTCGGGATCGTCGACAACGCTGGCACTCGCCCTGGTATTGAGAGCGGGCGCCATCACCATGATAAAGGGGGGACAGGGAGAGACAGATCGGCGCGCAAAAAAAGAGCCACACAGTGTGTGGCCCTTTGATCAGGTTAGCGAGTCCGCTCAGGGGCGACCGGCCGGGCTGGTTGCCACGTTGCTGGCCGCGGTGCTGCCACCGTGACGACCAGAGGTCGTCACTGCGCTGCGCACCAGAGGTTCGTATTCAACCGGTGCGCGAGGCGCCGGTGCTGGGGCGGCCGCCGGTGTTGCCATGGGGGCAGAGGCCATGCGAGCACGGGCCAGCACGCCGGCACCCTTGCTCAGGGTCTTGGCCGCAGGTACGGCAACGGGCGCAGGCTGGGCCACCACAACCTCGGGGGTTGTGACGACTTCGGCCTCGGCTGCTACAACTGGGGCCACCGGCTCGGCGGTAACTGCGGGGGCCGCTTCCACCTCGGCGACGACCTCGTTCATCACGGGTTCGGCAACGACGGCAGCACTGGGCTGGGCCTCATCGGCCTGGACCACCACGTCGGCAACCACGGGTTCGGCAGTCACGACGTCAGCTGCTTCTTCGACCGCAGCTACTGCGACTACGGCTGCCGGTTCAACCGCCCGCTCGGCAGTCTCGGTGACAGGTTTGGCGGCCAAGGCGGCTTGTGCCTGCTCGGCAGCTTCTTCGGCAATGGCCTCGGCAACCACGTGCTCGGTCAGGGCGGCAGAGGCTTGCAGCGCTGCAGCCACGGCTTCCGCGCTCGGAATGGTGACGACAGGCACGGCGGGCTCTTCCACATTGACCTGGGCCGCATCCGCCTGGGCGGCGGTGGTGAGTTGCACCTCGCCCTGAGGCTCGTCGTCACGCTGACCGCGTGCATCTTCGTTGATGCGCTTGCGACGCTGGCCTTCGATTCGCTGGCTGCGAGGCGTGCGACGGGAACGGCGCTGGCCTTCACCCTGCTCGTCCTGCTGCTCGACGGTTGCGGCTTGCACCACGGCGATATCGCCTGCCTGCTCGTCAACCGGCAGGGCAGGGGAGTCGGTTGCGGCGACATCGACGCGGATCTGCTTGCGCAGCTGACGACGTTCGCGGCGCTCGGCCACCTTCTGCTCTTTCTCCTGGTGCGGTTCGGCATCGACGGCGGCAATAGCAGCTTGGGTCTCTACCGCCTCAACCACGACCTCGGCACGGGGTTCACGGGGAGCGCGCGGCTCACGGGCCGGGCGCGGGGCGCGAGGTTCACGCTCCTGACGAGGCTCGCGGGGCTCACGTTCCATGCGCTGTTCGCTGCGCACTTCACCACGGGCTTCCCGTTCCTGGCGCGGTTCCCGCTCTTGACGAGGCTCACGCTCTTTGCGCGGACGGCGATTGCGATCACCGCTCTCGCGGCTGGCTGCGCCTTCACGCTTCTCGCCGGCCTCGGCATTGCGACTGCCGCGGTTGTCGTCGCGACGGCCACGCTGACCACGGCTGCGGGACTCATCGCGCTGATGGCGATGGCCTTCGTCCTTGCGCGCGTCGCGCTGGGCGGCCGGTTTCTCGGCAGGAGCCTTGGTCTCGGCCGGAGCAGCCTCGGTGGAGGAGCCGAACAGACCGGAGAAGGCCTTGGCCAGCTTGCCAAAGAAGCCGGTTTGTTCTGCAACCGGAGCGGGAGCCGCAACAGGCGTCGGGGCGGCGACGGGGGCGACCGGCTGAGGAGCCGGTGCGAAGCCCTGCAACAGCGGCTGTTCGCGTTCGATCACCTGCGCCTGGCGAGGCTGATAGACCGGCTTGGCGATCTCGGTCTTGAGCTCGTAGCTGGCCGCTTCCGGGATCTCGTTCTGACGGATGCGGGTCACTTCGTAGTGCGGGGTTTCCAGATGCTGGTTCGGAATGATGTAGACACGCACATCATTGCGCTGTTCCAGATTGGCGATGGAGGTACGCTTCTCGTTGAGCAGATAGGCGGCCACATCGACCGGCACCTGAGCGTGAACCTGCTCGGTGTTGTCCTTCATGGCCTCTTCTTCGATGAGACGCAGGATGGAGAGGGCGAGGGATTCGTTGTCACGGATGACCCCCTGGCCTTGGCAACGGGGGCAGATATGGCTGCTGGACTCGTTGAGGGAGGGGCGCAGGCGCTGGCGAGACATCTCCAGCAGACCGAAGCGGGAGATCCGGCCCAGCTGGATGCGGGCGCGGTCCTGGTGCACGGCTTCACGCAGACGGTTTTCCACTTCGCGCTGATGGCGCACCGGGGTCATGTCGATGAAGTCGATGACAATCAGGCCACCCAGGTCGCGCAGGCGCAGTTGACGGGCAATCTCGTCGGCCGCTTCCAGGTTGGTCTGCAGCGCGGTCTCTTCGATATCGCCGCCCTTGGTGGCGCGGGAGGAGTTGATATCGATGGAGGTCAGGGCCTCGGTCGGATCGATGACGATGCTGCCACCGGAGGGCAGACGCACCTCGCGCTGGAAGGCCGATTCGATCTGGCTCTCGATCTGGAAGTGGTTGAACAGGGCGACATCACCCTTGTACAGCTTCACGCGATTGAGGAAGTCGGGACGGACCAGCTCGATATGCGACTTGGCGCGTTCGAAGATGACCGGATTGTCGATCAGGATCTCGCCCACATCGCGACGCAGGTAGTCACGGATGGCGCGCACGATGACGTTGCTCTCCTGGTGGATCAACACCGGGGCGGAACGTTGTTGTGACGCCTTGTGGATGGAGTCCCAGTGGTTGAGCAGGACGTTCAGATCCCACTCCAGCTCTTCCGGAGACTTGCCTACACCGGCGGTACGCACGATGAGGCCCATGCCGTCCGGCACGGTCAGACCGCTCAGGGCTTCCTTCAACTCGGTCCGCTCGTCACCCTCGATGCGACGGGAGATGCCGCCGGCACGGGGGTTGTTCGGCATCAGCACCAGGTAGCTGCCGGCCAGACTGATAAAGGTGGTGAGGGCCGCACCCTTGGTGCCACGCTCTTCCTTGTCGATCTGGACGATCACTTCCTGGCCTTCACGGACCACTTCTTTGATGTTGGGACGACCCTGATAGGAGTAACCGGAGGGGAAGTAATTGCGGGCGATTTCCTTCAACGGCAGGAAACCGTGGCGCTCGGCGCCATAGTCGACAAAAGCAGCTTCGAGACTGGGTTCTACGCGGGTGATTTTGCCCTTGTAAATGTTCGCTTTTTTCTGCTCATGCCCCGGACTTTCAATATCCAAATCGTAGAGCTGTTGTCCGTCAACCAGCGCTACGCGCAACTCCTCTTCCTGAGTCGCGTTGATTAGCATTCTTTTCATTGAGTTCTCATTATTTTGTCATTTTGATTCCTCCACAGGATCCTGCCGGCGCCGGCCTCGGGTCTTCAGCATGCTTGGACAACCTCCCGGTTGGGGTATGCATGAGGCGCAAACTAAGGGCACTCTGGTTCAGCCATCTCGAGAGGGCGTGAATTAAGGATACCGGTGTGGAGACAATTTACATCGGCTCTGTTTGCGTTCTCCATGCGTTGTACCTCGCACCCGGGAACCGTCATGTTCTTGTATACACGGTGTTTCGGGATTGGGTGGCATACATTTTGGCCACTTAGTACAAGGCTTGAACACAATGACAAAACCTTGTTTATTATCCCATTTAAATCACTTTTATAGCAAGACGCCATTTTTTAACAAAGCATGCAGCCAAGGGCTGTCGGCGGTGTTAAAATCCGCGCCATGACACAGATACATCAACAAGTGCAGCTGCTCACCATCGAAGCTGAGCATGACGGGCAGCGCATCGACAATTTTCTCAAGACTCAGTTAAAGGGCGTCCCCAAGAGCCTGATCTATCGCATCCTTCGCAAAGGGGAGGTGCGCGTCAACAAGAAGCGCATCAAACCGGAATACAAGCTCTGTGCCGGCGACGAGGTGCGCGTGCCCCCCGTGCGCGTCGCCGAGAAGAACGAATTGCCCTCCGCCAACCTCGGCAGCATCCAGCGTCTGGAGAGCCAGATCCTGTTTGAAGACGACGCCATGATAGTGCTGAACAAGCCGTCCGGCATGGCGGTGCACGGTGGCAGCGGCTTGAGCTTTGGCGTCATCGAGGGGCTGCGCGCCCTGCGCCCGGAGGCCCGTTTCCTGGAGCTGGTACACCGGCTCGATCGCGACACCTCCGGCGTGCTGCTGGTCGCCAAGAAGCGCAGTGCCCTGCGCAGCCTGCACGAGCAACTGCGGGTCAAGACCATGCGCAAGCAGTACCTGGCGCTGGTGCGTGGCCAGTGGCAACCCCACGTCAAGGTGGTCAATGCGCCGCTGCGCAAGAACGATCTGCAATCCGGCGAGCGGGTGGTGCGGGTCAGCAGCGATGGCAAGCCTTCCGAGACCCGTTTCCGGATTGCCCGCCCGTTTGCCGAGGCGACCCTGGTGGAGTGCAGCCCGATCACCGGCCGGACCCATCAGATCCGGGTGCATACCCAGCACGCCGGCCACCCCATCGCCTGCGATGACAAGTACGGTGAGGCCGCGTTCGATGAAAAGATGCGGACCCAGGGTCTGAAACGACTGTTCCTGCACGCCTGGAAGCTTACTTTCACGCACCCGGTGGATGATCGGGAGATGCAGGTGGAAGCGCCATTGTCACCGGAGCTTGAGGCGTTCCTCGCCAAGCTGCCACGCTGACACGAATGAAAAACGGGAGCCTTGGCTCCCGTTTTTCATCGTTGGTACAGCCCTTGTCTCAAGGCAGATGAAGTCCATGCAATGCCAGCAGGTCGATCAGGCCGATGAGGGGAAGACCGACAAGGGCGTTGGGATCGCGCCCCTCCAAGGCCTTGAACAGCACTATGCCCATCCCTTCGCACTTGAAGCTGCCGGCACAATCCAGAGGACGTTCGGCTTCCACATAGCGGCGGATGGCGGCCTCGCCGAGGGAGCGAAAATGCACGGTAAAGGGTTCGACGAGCTGCTCGACATGGCCGTTGGCGGCATTGACGACACACAACCCGGTATGAAAGGTGACGCTCCTGCCCTGGGCCAGCATCAACTGCGCCACCGCATTCTCCACCGTGCCAGGCTTGCCGAGAATGCGCCCGTCGCAGACACACACCTGATCCGATCCGATGATCAACCCCTGATCATGCTGACGTGCTATGGCGCTCGCCTTGGCATGGGCCAGCCGGCGGACCAGGGTGTCTGCCGTTTCCCCGGGTCGAGGGGTCTCGTCCACCTCGGGTGAGGCACACTGAAACCGCAGGCCAAGTTTTTCCAGCAGCGCCTTGCGATAGCGAGAGGTGGAGGCGAGGATCAAGGGCGTTTGCATCTTCTGATGATATCCATTTATAAATCAATTGCTTGATTCTATCCGTGCGAACAGGGCTGCGCAAATTGCGTCGATCATCTGCCTGCCTCTGAGTGGGCGACTTAGGAGCCGGGCTGGAAGCAGGCGTCCCGGCGGCTGACAATGACATAGAGCGATACGATGAGGCCGAGAGAGATGGCAAGATACGCGGTGCTGGCCCTGATGCTGCTTTCCTTCGCAGGCTGGGGGGAGGGGTGGCAATTACGGCCGGGGAAGGAGGGGATCCTGCTCTGGACTCAGGCTCGACCTCCGTCGCCCTTTCTGGCGCTGCGTCTGGAGATGCAGGTCAATGCGGATCCCGCCGCGCTGCTGAAGGTGCTGCGCAACACGGCGCGCCACCAGGAGTGGCTGCCCCGAAGCCGCGAAGTCAGGTTGCTGGCAAGGTCCGGTCCCGACGATGATCTGGTGTACACCCGATTGTCTGCCCCCTGGCCGGTTCAGGACAGGGAGTTGATCACCCGTTCCCATCTGAGCAGGGGAGCCGATTGCGGGCTGACGCTCGAGGTCTGGGCCGAGCCCAATGCGCTGCCAGTGCGGGCCGGGCGATTCCGGATCCAGGAAAGCTCGGGTCGGTGGGAGGCGCAGCCCAGGCCGGATGGCACCACCCTGATCAGACTCGAGACCTATACCAACCCGGGCAGCAACCTGCCGGGCTGGCTGGCCAATCCCATGGCCATCAAGGGAGCCCTTGAGAGTTTTCAGGCCATCCGCCGGCTGATGGAAGAGCAGCCCAGGGTAGCGAATCCGCAGCACCTGCTCGGCGCCAGCCAGCGCTGCCCGCCACTTTCGGAGTGAGACAGTGCCCCCATATCCGGTCTGGGAGGTGGTGAGGATCCTGTGCGGGATCCTGCGGTTTATGGCATAATCGGCCACCGATGAGCGCAAGTTCCTCCCCGCAGGGACCTGTGCAGTTAAAATCATCGGTGGTAAGGACTTTTTCCTTTGACTATCCCTTGTTGGACCTATAATATTCGCGCCCTATGCAAAAGGTGAAGTTGCCCGTTAAGGTTGATCCAGTCCGTAATGCCTTGAAGCTACTCGACTATGTCGGGATAGTGGAAAAGTCGCAGATGCCCAGGCTGGAGGAATCAACCGAAGGCTTGCGAAGTGATGTGGATGTCACCCTGCACTTTGGCAAAGATGTCCAGAAGTTGACCGTTATGAAAGGCACTGCCCATGCCAAGGTCGACCTGGTTTGCCAGCGTTGTGGAGAGACATTCGAACACCTTTGTGAAGCTAGTTTTATCTACACTCCGCTGTTCGAAAGGACAAACGAGGAAGAACTGCCGGAAGCTTATGAGCCCATTGAGTTGGACGAAAACGGCGAGATAGATCTTCATCAAATCCTGGAGGATGAGCTCATCCTCTCGTTGCCTCAGGTGGCCATGCATCCAGTGGATGTCTGCCCGCGAGGAAACATGGAGATGACCTGGGGTGAAATCGAACCTGCTGATGAGCGGCCGAATCCCTTTGCAGTTCTTGAAGCGCTCAAACGTAAGTGAATTTTAGGAGTTAGCCTACCATGGCCGTACAACAGAACCGTAAAACCCGCGCCAAGCGTGGCATGCGTCGTTCCCACGATGCACTGACCACCGCAGCCCTGACTGTTGATCAGACCAGTGGCGAAATTCATCGTCGTCACCACGTGACTGCCGATGGTTTCTACCGCGGTAAAAAGGTAATCGCTTAAGGATTGCCTTTGTCTACGCAAACTGTCGCGCTAGACATAATGGGGGGAGATATCGGCCCCTCGGAAACAGTGCCTGCCGCCGTGCAGGCACTGTCTCTTTTGCCCCAGCTACGCCTTGTCCTGGTCGGTGATCAACACCAGACCGCTCCTCTGTTGCAGCAACACGGCTTGCTCAACCATCCCCGCGTTCGTCTCGTGCATGCCTCCCAAGTCGTGGGCATGGGCGAAAAGCCGATCGTGGCGCTGCGTACCCTGAAAGACTCCTCCATGCGCGTGACCCTGGATCTGGTCAAGAGCGGCGCCGCCGATGCCTGCGTCAGCGCTGGCAACACCGGTGCCCTGATGGCCATGGCCAAGTGCGTGCTCAAGTCCTTGCCTGGCGTCGACAGACCCGCCCTCATCAAGGCGCTGCCGACCGTGAATGGCAAGCGCACCGTGATGCTGGATCTGGGGGCGAACGTGAGCTGCGATGCCGATACCTTGCTGCAATTTGCGGTGATGGGGGCCGTGGTCGCCGAAAAGGTCGAAGGGATCCCTTTCCCCCGGGTGGCGCTGCTCAACGTGGGGGAGGAGGAGATCAAGGGCAACGACCTGGTTCGCCACAGCGCGGAGCTGCTGCGCCAGTGCAACACCCTCAATTTCGCCGGTTTCATCGAGGGTGACAGGATCTTCAGCGGCGACTGTGACGTCATCGTCTGCGACGGTTTTGTCGGCAACGTGGCGCTCAAGACCGCCGAGGGGGTGGTGCGGATGATGGCCGAACTGGCCGGATATCCGCGCAAAAAACGCAGTTTTCTTGGTCGACTCGCCGGATTTATGTTCAAACGGCGTTTTTCTTACCTGAACCCCGACCAGTATAATGGCGCGAGTCTGTTAGGATTGCGCGGCATTGTGGTAAAAAGCCATGGGCGGGCCGAGCGCCGCGCTCTGTGTCATGCGATTCTGCTGGCCGCACAAGAAGCCAAACACCAACTTCCGTTGCACATTGCAGATCGCCTTGAATCTGTCTTTTCCGACAGGGATTAATAAAACTCTATGCATAGCAAAATTCTGGGTACTGGCAGTTATCTGCCGAGTTCGGTCCGTACCAACGCCGATCTTGAGCAGATGGTTGAAACCAGTGACGAATGGATCGTGGAACGCACCGGGATCCGTGAACGCCGCATCGCGGGCAGCGACGAAACCGTCGCGACCCTCTCTCACCAGGCGGCCTTGCGGGCGCTGGACGCCGCAGGTCTGACCGCGGCGGATCTGGACATGATAGTGCTGGCGACCACCAGTGCGGAGAATGCCTTCCCTGCCGCCGCCTGCGAACTGCAGGGGCTGCTCGAGGTGCCGGGGATCCCGGCCTTTGACGTCGCCGCCGCCTGTGCCGGCTTTACCTATGCCCTCGCCATCGCCGATCAGTTCGTCAAATCCGGCGCCGCTCGCCACGTACTGGTCGTGGGCGCCGACGTGCTCTCACGCATGTGTGATCCCGAGGATCGCGGCACCATCATCCTGTTCGGGGATGGGGCAGGGGCCGTGGTCATCGGCGCGAGCGAGACGCCGGGGATCCTCTCCACCCACCTGCATGCAGATGGCCGTTACGGGGAGCTGCTCAAGCTGCCGCAACCCCGTCGTGGCATGCCGGGGGCCGAGCTCGAAGCCTACATGTACATGAAGGGGAACGACGTCTTCAAGGTGGCGGTCACTCGCCTGAGCGAAATCGTCACCGAAACCCTGGCCGCCGCCGACATCGAGCCGAGCGAGCTGGACTGGCTGGTGCCCCATCAGGCCAACTTCCGCATCATCAACGCCACCGCCAAGAAACTCGGCATGGGGCTCGACAAGGTGATCCTGACCCTGGATCGTCACGGCAACACTTCCGCGGCCTCCGTGCCCATCGCCTTCGATGAAGGGGTGCGTGACGGCCGCATCAAACCCGGCCAGCTGGTCCTGCTGGAAGCCTTCGGCGGCGGTTTTGCCTGGGGCTCTGCGCTGGTTCGCCTCTGATACCGAGCGGCGTCTGACTCCGGGCGCCCGCTTACCGAATTCGTCTTACCTTAAAGGAATCAATGATGACCCGATTTGCCATTGCCTTCCCGGGACAAGGCTCCCAGAGCGTCGGCATGCTGGCTGAACTTGCCGAGCAACACGCCGTGATTAAAGAGACCTTCGCCGAGGCGAGCCAGGTGCTGGGCTATGACCTGTTTGCCCTGGTCATGGAAGGGCCGGCCGAGGATCTGAACAAGACCTGGCGCACCCAGCCCGCACTGCTGACCGCCTCCGTCGCCCTGTGGCGCCTGTGGCAGCAGCAGGGGGGGGCAACTCCCGCCGTGATGGCCGGCCACAGCCTGGGGGAATACTCCGCCCTGGTGTGCAGCGGAGCGCTGGCGTTTTCCGATGCGGTCAAGCTGGTCGAGCTGCGTGGTCTGGCCATGCAGGAGGCCGTGCCGGAAGGCACCGGTGCCATGGCCGCCATCATCGGGCTGGACAATGACAGCATCGCCGCCAACTGCGAGAAAGCCGCGCAAGGTCAGGTGGTCTCTCCGGTCAACTTCAACTCCCCGGGCCAGGTGGTCATCGCCGGTCACAAAGAGGCCGTCGAGCGCGCCAACGTGCTGATGAAGGAGTCGGGCGCCAAGCGTGCGCTGCCGCTGCCGGTTTCCGTGCCGTCTCACTGCGCGCTGATGAAACCGGCCGCCGAAAAGCTGGCCGCCGCCCTGGATGGGATCGAGATCAAGGTTCCCGCCATCGCCGTCATCAATAATGTCGACGTATCCTGTGAGCAGGATCCGGCCGCCATCAAGCAGGCCCTGGTGCGCCAGCTGTTCAGCCCGGTTCGCTGGACCGAGACGGTCGAGCGCATGGCCAACGACGGCATTACCCTCGAGATCGAGATGGGGCCGGGCAAGGTGCTGACTGGCTTGGCCAAGCGCATCGATGCGCGGGTGGAAGGCATTCACGCCAACGACGCAGCCTCGTTCGAGCAGGCACTGGCCCAGATCAAGTAAACAGGAGCAAGTCATGAGTTTTACCGATAAGGTTGTGTTGGTCACCGGTGCCAGTCGTGGCATCGGTCGTGCGATTGCCGAGACGTTTGCTGCCCGTGGTGCGAAAGTGGTGGGCACGGCGACCAGCGAGAGCGGTGCCGAGGCCATCAGCGCCTATCTGGGCGAGCAGGGCTGTGGCATGGCACTGAACGTGACCAGCCAGGAATCCATCGAGACTGTCTTTGCCGCCATCAAGGAACGCTTCGGTGACATCGACATCCTGATCAACAACGCTGGCATTACCCGCGACAACCTGTTGATGCGGATGAAGGATGACGAGTGGAACGAGATCATCGATACCAATCTGACCTCTCTCTATCGTCTGAGCAAACCGGTGCTGCGTGCCATGATGAAGAAGCGCAACGGTCGCATCATCAGCATCGGCTCCGTGGTCGGTACCATGGGCAATGCCGGTCAGGTCAACTATGCTGCTGCCAAGGCAGGTCTGGTCGGCTTCACCAAGTCGCTGGCCCGTGAAGTGGCGTCCCGTGGCATCACGGTGAACGCGGTTGCTCCCGGTTTCATCGAGACCGACATGACCAAGGCGCTCAACGAAGAACAGCGCGCCGGCATCATGAACCAGGTGCCTGCCGCCCGTTTGGGCGATCCGAAGGAAATTGCTGCCGCTGTGGTATTCTTGGCATCGGATGATGCCGCCTATATCACCGGCGAAACCCTGCATGTTAATGGCGGGATGTACATGGTGTAATCAATTTGTCGTGAGTTCTGTTCAAATTTGCGATAATACGCCGAAGTTTGGCGAATTTCGTGGTTTGACCAGCGGCAAGTCACTTGCAAACTCACGTCAATTGAATACACTACCCCAACCAGACGCAATAGCGTATTTTTAAAGGAAAATTCAGGTCATGAGCAACATCGAAGAACGCGTAAAGAAAATCATCATCGAACAACTGGGTGTTAAAGAAGAAGACGTGAAGAACGCTGCTTCCTTCGTCGACGACCTGGGCGCTGACTCTTTGGATACCGTTGAACTGGTAATGGCGCTGGAAGAAGAATTCGATACCGAAATTCCTGATGAAGAAGCCGAGAAGATCACCACTGTTCAAGCGGCTATCGACTACATCACCGCTAATCAGGAATAAGTTCCTGTTCTGAAGGAAGCGGCCCAAGGGCCGCTTCTTTTATGTTTACCCCTTTCAAAACACCTCTCGGAGACTACCTCAGTGTCAAAACGCAGAGTCGTGGTGACCGGCTTGGGGATGCTTTCCCCGGTGGGCAACACTGCCGAATCCAGCTGGCAAGCCCTGCTCAAGGGGCAGAGCGGCATTTCCCTCATCGACCATTTTGATGCCAGCGAGTATGCGACCCGTTTCGCCGGCCTGGTCAAAGATTTCGACCCCGAAGCGTTCGGCATCAACCGCAAAGAAGCCCGCAAGATGGATCTCTTCATCCAGTACGGCGTGGCGGCGGGCGTGCAGGCCCTGGACGATTCCGGCCTGGCCATCACCGAAGAAAACGCGGAGCGGGTTGGCGTCGCCATCGGTTCCGGCATCGGCGGCCTGGGTCTCATCGAGCAGAACCACAGCAGCCTCGTCAACGGCGGCCCCCGCAAGCTGAGCCCCTTCTTCGTGCCGTCCACCATCATCAATATGGTGTCCGGTCATCTCTCCATTATGAAAGGCCTGCAGGGTCCGAACATCGCCGTCACCACCGCCTGTACCACGGGTACCCATGCCATCGGCATGGCAGGCCGGATGATCGCCTACGGTGACGCGGACGTGATGGTCGCCGGCGGTGCCGAGAAGGCCTCCACCCCCATGGGCATGGGTGGTTTTGCTGCTGCCAAGGCGCTCTCCACCCGCAATGACGAGCCGACCAAGGCGAGCCGTCCCTGGGACAAGGATCGCGACGGCTTCGTGCTGGGTGACGGTGCCGGCGTACTGGTGCTGGAAGAGTACGAACACGCCAAGGCCCGCGGCGCCAAGATCTACGCCGAGCTGGTCGGTTTTGGCATGAGTGGCGACGCCTATCACATGACGGCACCGCCCTCTGACGGTGACGGTGGCGCGCGCGCCATGAAGAACGCCATCAAGGATGCCGGCATCGCGCCCGAGCAGGTGGGTTACATCAACGCCCACGGCACCTCCACCCCCCTCGGCGATGTGGCCGAGCTGCGCGGCATGAAGAAGGTGTTTGGCGAACATGCCAAGTCCCTGATGGTCAGCTCCACCAAGTCCATGACTGGCCACCTGCTGGGGGCGGCGGGCGCCATCGAGGCGATCATTACCGTGCTCTCCCTGCGCGACCAGATGGTGGCCCCCACCATCAACCTGGACAACCCGGATGAGGAGTGCGATCTGGATCTGGTGCCCCATGTGGCCAAGGCAGGCCAGTTCGAGTATGCCCTGTCCAATTCCTTCGGGTTTGGCGGCACCAATGGCTCCCTGATCTTCAAACGCGTATAATTCGCCTTGGGCGAACCATGAGGCCCGATACCCAGTATCGGGCCTTTTTTATCGGAGGGATCCCCTTGCTGATTAATGGAATAGCGACAGAAAGCCTCAGCGCCAGGGATCGTGGTCTGGCGTATGGCGACGGCCATTTCACCACCATGCTGGTGAAAGCAGGGGAGGTGGTCTGGTGGCCGGCGCACCTGGCCAGGTTGCAGCATGCCAACGCCAGGCTCGGCCTTGCCGAACAACCCTGGGATGCCCTTGCCGCCGAGGTGGCGCAAATGGCGGCAGGACAGACGCAGGCTGTCGTCAAGGTCGTACTGACCCGAGGCGTTGGCGGACGGGGTTATGACAGCGGCGGCTGCGATGCACCGACCCGCATCGTCTCCCTCGCCCCCTACCCGGAGCATTATCCTGGCTGGCAGCAGCACGGCATCGCGACCCTTGTCTGTCAGCAGCCGCTCGGTGAGGCCCCCATGCTGGCGGGCCTCAAGACGCTGGGGCGCCTCGAACAAGTGATGCTGAAACGCGAACTTGCGGCGCGCGGCGGGGTCGAAGGTATAGTCTTGAACAGCCGGGGATTTCTGGTAGAAGGGGTCAGCGCAAATCTGTTTTGGCGTCGCGGCAGGACGGTGTTCACGCCGGATCTCTCCCGCGCCGGGATCGATGGCATCATGCGCAAGCGAGTGATGACGATGCTTAAACAGATGGGCATTGAACTGCGTGTCGTGGAGGCTCCGCTGGAGTCGCTGTGGCAGGCCGAAGAAGTATGGTTGACCAATACCCTGATGGGCATAGTGCCGATCACCAGCATCGGGGATGTGCACTATCCCAGCCCGGTATTGATCCGCCGTTTACAGGAGCGTTTGGTCATTGAAGTTTAATCGGCTCTACACCCTGCTCGCGGGGGCGGCGTTGACCGTTGCCGCCGCGGGGGGGTACGTATATTACAAATGGCAGCAGGTGGAGACGCTCACCAACAAGGGGCCGACCCGCCTCTTTACCGTCGAGAAAGGCGCCCACGCGGCGCGCCTGATTGCCGAGCTGGGGGAGGGGGAAACCAGTCCCTGGGCGGTGCGGCTCTGGCTGCGCGGCCATCCTGAACTGGTGGCCATCAAGTCAGGCACTTACGAGATCAAGGAAGGGGCCCCGCTCAAGGAGACCCTCTCCCTGTTCGCCTCCGGCAAGGAGTTTCACTTCAGTCTGACCTTTGTCGAGGGTTCCCGTTTCGAAGACTGGCTGAAGCAGCTCTCCAGCGCCCCTTATCTGGAGCGCCTCACCGTGGAGCAGAGCGAGGCGGATCTGGCCCAGGAGCTCGGCATCGAGAATGGCAAGCTGGAGGGCTGGTTCCTGCCGGAAACCTACGCCTATACCACCCATGCCAGCGACATCTCCATCCTGCGCCGCGCCTACCAGGACATGAAAGCCTTCCTGGACGCGTCCTGGGAGAAACGTCAGGCCAATCTGCCCTACAAGACCCCCTATGAGGCGCTCATCATGGCCTCCATCATAGAGAAAGAGACGGGTCAGCCGGATGAACGGGCCCAGATCGCCTCTGTGTTCGTCAATCGCCTGCGCCTCGGCATGAAGCTGCAGACCGATCCCACCGTCATCTACGGGGTGAAAGACAGGTACGACGGCAACATTCGCCGCAGCGATCTGACCGACGTGAACCCCTACAACACCTATGTGATCGATGGCCTGCCGCCTACCCCCATCGCCATGCCGGGCAAGGCGTCCATCGAGGCGGCCCTCAATCCCAAGTCGACCGACTATCTCTACTTCGTCGCCAAGGGAGGCGGGGCCCACTATTTCTCCAAGACCCTCGATGAACACAATCGGGCGGTACGCGAATACATATTGAAGAAGCCCTAATGTCTAAATTTATCGTGATTGAAGGATTGGAAGGGGCAGGGAAGAGCTCCGCTGTGCGCTACGTGACCGACTATTTGCGGGCCCACGGTATCGAGCGCATCGAGTGCACCCGCGAGCCGGGCGGCACACCGCTGGCGGAGCGGATGCGCGCCATCGTCAAGGAGGTGCACGACGAGCGTCTGACCGTCGAGGCCGAGCTGCTGCTGATGTACGCCTCCCGGGTCCAGCTGGTCGAGACCCGCATCAAGCCGGCGCTGGCCGAGGGGATCTGGGTGGTGGGGGACAGGCACGATCTCTCCTCCCAGGCTTACCAGGGTGGCGGGCGCGGCATCGATGCCCATCTCATCGGAGCCATCAAGCGGGCGGTGCTCGGCGACTTCAAGCCGGACCTGACCCTCTATCTCGATATCGATCCCGCCATCGGTCTGCAGCGGGCCCGCCACCGCGGCGAGCTGGACAGGATCGAGCTGGAGCAGCTCAGCTTCTTCGAGCGCACCCGCGCCCGCTATCTGGAACTTGCGGCCAAGGATGACAGCATCCTGGTGATCGATGCCGGCCAGACGCCGGACCGGGTCAAGGCTGCCATCGAGACCGCGCTGGATCACTACCTCGCAAGCGAGGGGCTATGCATCCCTGGCTGATCCCGGACTGGCATGCCCTGAGCCAGACGGCCCAGGCCGGACGGCTCGGACACGCCTGGCTGCTGCTCGGGGATCCCGGCCTTGGCAAGGAGCTGCTGGCCGAGCGCCTGGCCCGACTGCACCTGTGCCAGCAACCGCAACGGGGCGAGCCCTGCGGTCAGTGTCACTCCTGCCAGTTGTTCGAGAAGGGCCATCACCCGGATCTCGGCACCCTGGGGCCCGAGGGCAAGACCATAGGGGTCGAGGCCATCCGCGAGATCTGCGGCCGCTTGCAGAGCACGGCCCAGCTCGGCCGCGGCAAGGTGGTGATCATTGAAGATGCCGAGCGCATGACCGAATCCGCCGCCAACGCCTTGCTGAAGACCCTGGAGGAGCCGGCGGGTGACAGCCTCTTGCTGCTTATCGCCTCCCAGATCTCCCGCTTGTTGCCCACCATTCTCAGCCGTTGTCACAAGCATGTCTGCCGGTTGCCGGCGGAGGGAGAGACCCTGGCCTGGCTGGCACAGCAGGGGTATCAGGCTACCCAGGCTCAGGTGCGGATCTGCCAGGGAGCGCCGCTGCGGGTGCTGCGCTATATCGAGGAGCAGCAGGACGCTGCCCGCCGGGAGCTGCTGGAGAGTTTCGTCTCCCTGTCCCAGACGCCGACCCGGGCGACCAGCGTCTGCGCCCAGCTGGCGGAGGACTGCCAGGTCAGGCTGCACTGGCTGCAGCTCTTCCTATGCGATGCGCTCAAGACCCAGGCGGGCTGTGGCCATCACCAGCTGGCGATGCCGGATCTGGCGACCCTCAGCCAGCAACTGGCCGAGCGTCACGGCAGCGAGCGGCTGCTCGAGGCGGAGCAGCAACTCGTCGCGCTCAAGGAGGCCTGTCAGCCGGGGCAGCTCTCCAATCCCACCATTCATCTGATGAACTGGCTCCACCGCTGGTTATGAACAAGGTTGTCTATGTTACTCGTTGATTCCCATTGCCACCTCGATCGCCTGAGCTATGGCAGCAAGCAGACCGACATGGCCGATGTGCTGGCCAAGGCGGCAAAACAGGATGTGGGATATTTTCTCTGCGTGAGCGTGACCCAGGCGCAGTTTCCGACCATGCTGGCCGCCATCGCGCCCTATCCCCAGGTGTTTGCCTCCTGCGGGGTGCATCCCCTCAATCAGGATCCCGGCGTGGATGGTGAACTGCTGCTGACCCAGGCTGCGGATGAGAGAGTGGTGGCCATTGGTGAAACCGGGCTCGACTACTTCTATTCGCCGGAGAACAAGGAGGTGCAGCAGGCCTCCTTCCGGGAACATATCCGGGTGGCGCGGGCGCTGAACAAGCCCCTCATCATCCACACCCGGGATGCCCAGGAGGATACCCTGCAGATCATGCGGGAGGAGGGGGCCAGCCAGGTGGGCGGCGTGTTGCACTGCTTCACCGAGTCCCTCGAGATGGCACAGGCCGCGATGGAAATGGGGTTCTATATCTCCATTTCAGGGATAGCCACCTTCAAGAATGCCGCAGCCTTGCAGGAGGTGGTCAAGGCGTTGCCCCTGGAGCGCCTGCTGGTCGAGACGGATTCCCCTTACCTTGCCCCCGTTCCCCACAGGGGGAGGGAAAATGAACCGGCTTTCGTTCGGGACGTTGCCCAGTTTATCGCCGACCTGCGCCAGATCCCGCTCGCCGAGCTGGCCGAGGCCACCAGCCGCAATTTCTTCGAATTATTCAAGCTGGCGAAGAAATAATCATAAACAGCCCCGAATATCGGGGCTGTTTATTTCAAATCATTACGGCAACCCCCTCAATAATATCAATAGGCCATGTCGTTATCTCTCACAAATACTCTCCGATGGGATAGCTACCTGAATAACAATATACCCGGTATCAAATTTGTCGATGAAATGAGAGGAGGTTGGAAGCTGCTTAAATACATACCTCTATAAGTATCGATAATATTCATTATCGATACTTGATGGATCCGCAAGATCCTGTAAGATCCTCCTCAACTTCACATTAAATCATAGAGTTAAGTGACCCACTCCACCTTCCCAAGTCCGGCACAGCACTCGCTGCAGGCCGTATTCGACTCACAGCTCAATAGCCGGGCCAGACGTTTTTTACGCAGTGCCAAAGCCGGCTCCACCCTCAATGCCTACCAGGCGGATACCCGTATCTTTGTCTTTTGGTGCCAGTTGCACGGACTGGATCCCTTGCAGACCACTCACCACGACATCATGAACTTTCTCGCGGATCAGGCGGACGGCATCCTGGCGGACTGGGTATGGTTGGACAAGGAAGAGGGGAAGGGGGAGCTTCGCAACGGGGAGCCTCGCAAACCAGCCACTCTGGTACGACGGCTTGCCGGTATTCGCTATGCCTTCAAGCAGAAGGGCATCCATCCCATGCCGACCGAGCATGCGGAGATCAAGGAGATGATGCGCGGCATAGTGCGTCTCGGTGACAACCGCAAACGCAAGACGGGGGCGCTGACCCTGACACCGCTCGCCTGCGTGCTGGACGAGATAGATACCAACAGCCTGGCGGGGCTTCGGGATTACACCCTGTTGCTCCTGATGTTCAGCGGCGCCTTGCGCCGCTCGGAGGCGGCTAGGATCGAGGTGGATGACCTGCAGTTCGTGGGGCAGGGGATACGGCTTCGCCTCAAGCCGAGCAAGCATCAGCTCCATGAGTCCGAGATCGCCCTCATCCCGGGCCAGCACTACTGCCCGGTGTCGGCGCTGCAGTGCTGGCTGAAGAAGAGCCGGATAGAGGCGGGCCCCCTGTTTCGCCGGATGAACCGCTGGGGACAACTCACGGCCGATCCCCTGGGACCACAGGGGATCAACCTTATGATCAAGCGTCGTACCGGCCAGGCCATCGACGACCTCCATGTCAGCGGCCACAGCCTGCGCCGAGGTTTCATCACCTCGGCGGTGACGGCGGGCAAGCCCATGAACAAGATCATCGAGGTGACTCGCCACAAGGACATGCGCACCCTGCAGGAGTACTTCGACGACGCACACAAGTTCTCCGATCACGCCCTCGCGGGCCTGCTCTGAAAAACCGCGTCACTTTGTTTCTTATGTTAAATGGCATCTAGTTGATTTGATGATATATTTGCCGCACTTCTCCGCATACCTATCCGCAGGGGAGGATTTGCCTCCCGATGCTCTCCGTACAGGAAGGCGTGAGAGATAACGTGTCGAGTTTATCCAATTCAGCAAGGACATAATGAGCCAGGAAATCAAAAGCGCCGGGGCACAAGACAATGCCGAACGGCAGCGCCAGCATGTGAAGCGCAAGCAGGAGACCCATAGCCGGCTGCAATGCTGGATAAGCAATCGTCACGCCGAACGGTTGCAGGAGCTGGGTCTCCATCTGGAGGACAGCCAGGCTTCCCTCATCGAGCAGGCGATCGATCTGCTCTACCAGCACGAACTGGTCACCCGGGTGCGCGCCGAGCATTCGCCGGTGGAGGCCCTGGAGTAGGACAGAGACGGAGCATAAAAAAAGCCAGGTACGAATTCCTTGTACCTGGCATAGGGGAATTGGCTCCTTGCAGAGCCGTGCGCTAACTGGTATGCGGATAGCCTTAAGCTTAGACAAGGCTAGGGGCATTTCAAGAACCGGGTAAAAGTTCAACCAGAGTGTGGGTTTTTCAGACTCGAACAGGCGCCATTTTCACTCCTGGGTGCCGGCCTCACTCATTGAACAGGTTGTTGTCCCGTACCAGCTCACGGGGTAGGGCATTCTTGATGCGGCTCCCCACCCATTTCCCCATGCCGAGCGGGTGCCCCTGATAGCGGACGATCACCTCGCCGCTCCCCGCATCCTGCTCGGGCCAGACATCCCGGCCCATCATGAACTCCCGCGCATTGGCGGCATCGAGCTCGACGCATCCCCGTGTGGCCAGCGTGCCGTAGGCCAGCGCCCATTCATGGGTCAGTCGATACCCTTTCTTGAAGGTTTCCGCCAACTTGATGCCGATGCGATCGAAGCGCAGCTTGCCCTGTACCTGCTCGAAGGCTCGGGGGAAGAGCCAGATCTCATCGTTGCGCCCAAACAGCCGGCCACTGGGGGCGATGCCGAAGCTCGCCGCTATCTCCCGCAGCATGGGGTCGGCCTCTTTCTCAGGCAGAGGAGAGAAGGGGAACTTGCCGAGCTTGCCCGGCTTGAACATGGTGTTGGGCACCGAGTGGTGCTTGCGCAGCCTGGCGACGAAGAAGCCCTCGCTGTCGAAAATCTGGGGCCAGACGTGCAGGAATCCCTCCGGGGTACAGGCCTTCTCTGCATCGGGGAAGAGGTCGGCCAGGGAGTCAACGCTCAGGGCATCGCCGAACTTCTCCTGCAGCGACTGACAGACGGCCTGATTCTCCTGCAGGCTAAGGGTACAGGTGGAGTAGACCAGCACGCCGCCGGGTTTGAGGGCGTGGAAGGCGCTCTCCAGCAGACCCCGCTGCACCGCCGCTATCTCCTCGATGCTCTCGAGGCTCCAGTTGCGCAGGGCGTCTTCATCCTTGCGCACCGTCCCCTCGCCGGAGCAGGGGGCGTCGAGCAGAATGGCGTCGAAGGTTTCCGGCAGCCACTGGCCAAAGACCTTGGCATCGAAATGGGTCATGCCGACATTGGTCACGCCACAACGCTGGAGATTCGCGCTCAGCACTTTCAGCCTGCTGCTGGAAAACTCGTTGGCGATCAGCATGCCCTGGTTCTCCATCAGCGCCGCGATCTGGGTGGTCTTGGAGCCGGGAGCGGCCGCCGCATCCAGCAGCATGCCATCGTGCTTGAGCCGATCGCTGGCGAAGAGCGCCGTCACCGGCAGCATGGAGCTCGCCTCCTGGATGTAGAAGAGGCCGCACAGGTGCTCGGCGGTGTTGCCAAGGGGGACGCTTTCATCGCTGCGAGTGAGCCAGAAGCCGGTGTCGCACCAGGGCACGGGATCCAGCTGCCAGCCCAGTGGCGCTATGCGGGCGATAAAGTCGGACACGGAGATCTTGAGGGTGTTGACCCGGATGCTGCGCCGCAGCGGTCGCCGACAACTCGCCACAAAGTCCTCCATGGAGAGGTGGGGCGGCATGAAGGCCGCAATGTGGCGTAGGAAGTGATCGGGGAGGTAGGTGTTGTCGTGCACGGCGCAATCTCGCTGACCCAAAATGAGGGGCGACATCTTACCACAGCACCGGCCTGTTCTTCAGGCGCCTTTGCTCTGGCCACAGGAGGCCAATCAATAAAAAAACCGGCGCAGGGCCGGTTTTTGACGAATGTGGGATGGCTCAGGGCAGGATGCGGGGGCTCCACGCCAGCCACTCCTTCTCGGCCTTGGCATGAAGCGGATAACGATGGCCGGCCTTGACGGTGGCGCCCATCTCCCGCTCCGGGGTATTGAAGGCGATGCCGCCGGCCAGCAGGCTCTGCACTGTCTCCACCTCTATGGTGCCGCCGGTCAGGCCGATGTCTGCCTTGACGCCGGAGACGTTCCAGAAGCGACTGTTGGCGCGCACCAGGTGGGCATAATTCCCGTCGACGTTCACGTCGATCAGCACCTCGCTGCCATCCCGGGCCAGGGTCACGCCGGTGACGCTGCCCACCACCATCTTGCGAAACAGCAGGGGGCTGCCGACGCCGATGCCATCGACGGAGGGGCTCTTGAGGGTCAGCGCCAGGCCGACGGGGCCGCTCTGGTGCAGGGGGAAGCGCTCCTTGCCCGCCCCCTGACCGGGGCTCGCTTCCACGAAGGCGCCCTTGATCAGGGTGTCGAGATGGGCGACCCCGCCGAGCCCGACCTTGGCCTGCACCAGGGTATAGCGCGCCCCGGACTGCAGGAAACGGGCGGCATATTGCTGATCCAGCTCGGCCTTGAAACGAACCTGTCCGAGGGAGGGATCCAGTTCGACCTGCTCCACCTTGCCGATGTCTACCCCCCGATAGCGGATGGGGCTGCCCACCCCGAGACCCGGGTTGTGATCGGCGGTCAGGGTGAGGGTACGCACCTGGGTACCGGCCTGCTCCTTGCTGTCAAAGAGCTGATGGCTGCTGCGACCGGTGCCGAGCCTGTCGAACTCGATTGCGCCGCGCAGCAGGGTGGCGAGGTTCCCCATCTTGACCTGCACCCCATCGAGCCGGATCTTGCCGTCGATGGCGGCCTTCTTCCAGAACTGGGGCTGCTGCCTGAGCAGGGGCGCATAGACGGCATCGATCTCCAGGGTGATCGCCACGCCGCTGCCCTCGGCCTTCAGCGCCTTGACCTTGCCCGCCTCCAGCCCCAGGTAGAGGACAGGGGAGCCAACGCCTATTCCATCGGCCTGCTCGGCGCGCAGCACCCAGCGTTCTGGCTTGGCGTGGCGGCTGCCCAGCAGGGCCAGCTCCTGGCTGGGGTAGAGGCGATCGATTCGCTCGCCCTCCGGTGCCTGCACCAGCTTGATCCCGCCCCCCAGCCAGGCACTCGCCGGGCTGGTTTCCACCTTGACGCCGCTCAGATCTGCCTCGACCTGCAAGGGGGAGGCGCGATAGAAGCGAGCCCGCTGCAGCAGGTGGCGATACCGCTCGTTCACCAGCAGATCGACGCTGGCATTGCCACCGGCGTCCAGGGTCAGCGCCCCCAGCTGGCCTATCTGCAGACCCTTGAACCAGAGCGGTGCCCCCTCGGTCAATCCCGCGAGGTCATCCGCCTGCAGGGTCAGCGGGATGCCGCCGCGCTGGGCCTGGCTCTCCAGCGTCATGGTGCTGACCCGCTCGCCCGCCGCATAGTCGAGGCGGATGGCGGGCCCGGCCAGCAGGCGATCCGCATGCTTGAGCCCGGACGGGGAGAGGGAGACCGTCTCCCAGACGAGGCGGCTCTTGCCGGTCATCCGAAACGCCTGCTCGGGGTTGATCAGCGCCGTGACGACCCGGCCTTGCTCGGTGAGTCGAATGGGGTCGACCCGACCAATCTCTATCCCTTCATAGAGAATGGGCATGCCCTCCATGATGGGCAGATCGCCCGCCTGGATGGTGATGCGCTCGCCCCTGGCCGCCTCGGCCAGCCCCTTGTAGAGCACGAAGTTGAGCCCCTTCTCGGCTACCGGAGAAGCCTTGGGAGAATCGAAGGCGATGCCGCCGCTCAGGATGGAGGTGAGGCTGCCGGCCTCCACGCTGACGCCCGCCAGACTGAAGGAACCCTTGATGCCGCTGATGTTCCAGAAGCGGCTGTCCACCTTGACTAGATGCTCGAAGCGCGGCTCTATCACCAGATCCAGGATCACGTGCTGGTTCTCTTCCCCGAGGCGGGTGTTGATGACGCTGCCCACCTCCAGGCCCCGGAAGTAGATCTTGGCTCCGATGCCGACCGACCCCAGCGAGTCGGCCGTCAGGTGCAGGGTGCGCCCCTGGGCCTGATAGCCGGGGGGAGGGCCGTCCAGGGCGTCGAATTCATCTTCCAGCGGGTTGTTCTCCCGCCCGGGCTGAAGGTTGATGTAGTTGCCGGACACCAGGGTATCCAGGCCAGAGATCTCGGTGAGCGACGCCTTGGGGCTCACCAGCCAGAAGTCGGACCCCTTGCGAATGAGTGGGCGGGCGCGGCTGTCGACCTTGGCCAGCACGGCGATCTTGCGACCATCCTGCGCCAGCTCCAGCTCCTGGACCACGCCGATGGCCACCCCCTGATAGCGCAGCTGGGTCTTGCCCGGCAAGATGCCGTTGCCCTGGGCAAAGTTGATGCGGATCAGCTGGCCACTGCTCGCCCACTGCTGATAGATGAAGCCTCCCGCCAGCAAGAGGGCGATGAAGGGCAACAGCCAGACCGGGGATAACCAGCGATGTTTCTTAATGACGGGTTCAGCCCCGATCATACCGACTCCTTACATTGGCCGTGATGGCACGGCACATCCGAGACAAAAGAGATTAACGGGCCGCCTTGTCCCACAACAGGCGGGTATCGAGCATCCGGGCCGACATCATGGTGAGCACCACCACGCCGGCGAAGGCCGTCGCCCCAGGGCCTGCACGCACGTTGAGCAGCACACCGCGATCCACCAGGGCCACCATCAGGGAGATGACGAACAGATCCAGCATGGACCAGCGCCCGATGAAATCGATGATGCGGTACATGATGAGCTGGCGCTTGCGCCGCACCGGCTTGCTGCGCTGCAACTGCCAGCAGATCCAGCCAAGGCCCAGGATCTTGCCGATGGGGACTATGATGCTCGCGGTCAGCACTATGGTGGCGATGCCGGACATCTTGCTGCGATAGAGCGCCATGATACCGCTGAAAATGGTATCGGACTGCAATAATCCCTTGTTGTAGAAGTGGGTGATGGGCAGCAGGTTGGCCGGCAGCAGCATGAAGGTAGCCAGCGCCAGCAGGCCCCACGACCAGGCAAGCGAATGGGGGATGCGCATCTGCAAGGAGGTGTGACAGCGCGGGCAGCTCATGGCGCTCTGGTAACGCACCAGCAAGCCGCAGGTATGGCAGCGGCAAAGCCCCAGTTCACGGGCGCTGGTCGGGTGCATGTTCCGGCTCCAGGGAGGCTGGTTGCAGCGGTATCCGCTCCCAGTAGGGGGCGGGATCGAACAGGATCAAGAGCGTCATGTTGAGCAGCATCAGGCAGCCGAGGCTCAGCAGACCGCCTCCCAGACGCACGTCGGCGATGTCGATCAGTTTGAACAGGGCGACCAGCAGGCTGACGATGTAGACCTCCAGCATGGCCCAGTGCCGGAATACCTCGACCGACTTCAGCGTTGGCGCCAGCAAGTGCCAGCGCTTGGCCAGACCGGAGGCGAGGGCAAAAATTCCGAGCAACAGCCCCGTCGGCGCCAGCACGGCGCACCAGAGAACCAGACTCGCCACCCAGACTTCGCTCTCTGCAAACAGCATGAGTATGCCCTTGACCAGGTTGGCATCGGAGTTGACCCCGGCCAGACGCAGATAGATCAGGGGCTCAAAAAAGGCGGAGGGCAACAACAGGAAACCCGTGATGGTGAGCGCCATCAGCTGGGAAGGGCGAAAGGCATAGCGCCCGTAGAGGTGCTGGTGACAGCGGGGGCAATGGGCGTGACGGCGCAGCGGCAGCAACTTGCGTTCGATCAGCAAGTCACAGGCCGGACAGACGATCACGGAGTGCGGATCCGACATACGATTCAACCTGTTGAAGGAATTGATAAAATTTACCCTAAAACGCCTCCGCTGTCTTGCCGTACCACCGACTTGTCGCCAAGAAAGGCCTTCTGCCTGCGCAAAAGGCTGAAGAATGGGCGACAGGCGAGGGGGAGTGTCAACGCAACTCGCTCAGCGTCACTGGGCTGGGTTGCGCGTCCTCCGTATCCTGATTTGCAATACTGTATATCCATACATATACTCATGTGCACTATCAGAGGAGGACGCCGCTATGGCCGTTGAAATCAAGTATGTTGTGGTCCGTGGGGGAGTGGAGAAGATGACCTTTGCCAGCAAGAAAGAGGCCGATGCCTATGACAAGCTGCTGGATACCGCCGACGAACTGATGACGCTGCTGGCAGGTGCCCCTATCGCGCTGGCACCAGAGCAACAGGAGAGCCTGGCCTTTTACCTAGCCGAGCAGCGGGATCAGCTGCAGAACGTGCTGCGCGGGGGCAAAGGGCAGGGAAGTGCCCCCAGGGAAGAGAAGGCGGATGCCGAGCCGCCGAAGGGCAAGGCCCTCAAGAGCGTGGCCTGACACGAACGAACGGGCAGGGGGCTGCGAGAAAACGGCGGCCCTCTGAATATGCACTTAAAAAGCAATTCAAGTCATTTTAAATGGTATTTACCCCGAGAATTTTCCAACCAAGCTGCATATTCATTGAATAATCCTGGTATTCGTCATGATGGGGGCCACACCGGGATCTCCAGGTCATCGACCTCAAGACAACCGGCAGGCCCTGATGCCGATAACCCTATTTATCGGCATCAGGGTTCAGTGGCGCCCACCCAGACTCATTCAAACAAACGACACCACAAGTACCACCATGACAGATCCCTCACTGCCACCCGCCATGCCGCTGTTCGATGGCGTCAATCATCTGGAGGCCGGCAACCCTCAGGTCAACCAGTACCTGGCCACCCTGAGCCTTGGCACTGTCCCCGATGCGGGCCTCGTCTACGAGCTGGCCGTCGACTGGCTGCTGGAGCAGCGCCATAGCGAAAACAATTACAAGACCTACCGCAGCGAGCTGACCACCTTCCTGCACTGGTGCTTCTGCGAGGTGGCCATCAGCCCGAAAGACCTCACCAGGCGCATCATGATGCGCTATCTCGACTATTGTCAGGCACCGCCATCCGAGCTTATTGCCTATCGCAACGTCGCCCAGTTCGTATTCGACAAGGAGTGGGGGGAGAGGCTGCCCAATCCCCAGTGGCGTCCGTTTCTGGGCAAACGTGAGCTCGGCCGGGAACTGCCGTATCGTCTGAGCGAACAGGCGATGAAAACCAAGCTCGCCATCCTGTCCGCCTTCTTCCAGTTTCTCATTCAGGAGGAGTACATGGACCGCAATCCGGCGCTCCTGCTGCAACGGGTGAAGCGACCGGACAGCCAGGATACGGGCGAAGAGGCCCAATCCTTCACCGAACTGCAGTGGTCCTATGTGATGCAGGCCGCCGAACAGCTGGCAACCGAATGTCCGGCTCAGCATGAGCGCAGCCGGTTTCTCATCTGCCTGATGTACGCCTGTTATCTGCGGATCTCCGAGGTGGCGGCCAGACCCGGCTTCAGTCCCGTCATGAGCCAGTTTCGCCGCGACAGCAAGACCGGGGTCTGGGGCTATGACATACCCCGCAGCAAAGGCGGCAAACGCCGCACCGTGGCCGTCTCCCAGGCCTTGCTGGAGGCGTTGGCACGTTATCGCACCTTTCTTGGGCTCTCGCCGCTGCCAACCCCGGGCGAACAGACGCCGCTGTTCGTACGCCACAAGGCGGCCGCCCATGGCCGGGAGCAAGGCGAGCTCAATGCCAATCTCGGGATCCGCCAACTGCGCGACTTGGTGATGGCGGTATTCGAGCAAGCGGCCAGCCTAGCCGAGCAGGATGGCTTTGCCCAGGATGCCGCCGAGATGCGCACCCTGACGCCGCATTCCATCCGCCATACCGGCATCACCCACGACATCAATCTGCATGGCCGGCCTCTGTCCCACGTGCAAGCCGACGCCGGACACGACAGCATAGACACCACCTCCAAATATCTGCACACCGGCAACAGCGAACGCCACGAGAGCGCCAGTCGCAAACCGCTGGACAGGCTGAAAGAGTAGAGGTCGTGAGCGGTGAGAGATAACAGATGACAAGTCACGAATACCTGTTCATCAAGATCAAGACACGACAAAAGTCATACTGAGGTGGCGAACCATCGCCCGTTGGTTTCCCTGAAATCCATTAACCGCGTATAATGTCGCGTTTGGTTAAATGCCCATCTGAAACCTGCCGATAAGCCAGCCCACGCAATTTTGCTGGTTTATCAGGTATTTACTTGGATGGAACGAGAGTTGACCAAAAACTTCATTTTTCGTTGGTTTGAATGCGGTTTATCGGAAGAGGAGACGGCAAATCTATGTTTCGTTTCTGTGAGACAGGTCACATATTGGGATAAGGGTAAAGAGATCCCACCTGTCTATAAACGGCTTATGCGTATGGCATCAGGGCGGGAGCTGCCCACGATTTTCAAGGCCTGGGAAGGCTGGCGTATGAAGAATGACTGTCTGATCGCACCTAATGGTGTGATGTTCGACAAGAGGAGGATCGAGGCGCTGGCCATCATCCAGGCGGAAATGTCAGAGAAGCAGAGGGAAGCCTTCTACTGGCGGAAGAAGCTAGGCATCAACTAGACAGGAGAGGGGGCGGAAGCCCCCTTTTTACACAGGGATACGAAGAAGCGGTAACTGAATACCCCATCTAGCAGCAAGCCAATAGATAAACATGATTGCACCACCGATAGTCAGCGTGGTAAGGCCTCGAAAAACCAAGCCTCTGAAATGAACCTTTAACTCATTCCAGTCTGAATTTTTCTTTATATCTACAGCATATTTATACAGCCTCTCTTGCTCTGTATATTCACGGATCAAAGAGTGGTACATACGCATAGGGTACATCTGGCCATTAAGGCCACTCTTTGCGTCCTCCAATGTCTCCCCTGCTGCCCCCCTTTTGTGGAAATCCTCCAACAAGAGGTCAAGCTTCTCTTTAAAACTCAGCTGCGAATCTGATCTGGACATGTAGAGCTTGGAAAGCCTTTCAGCAATCGTCTTCGTCGTGTGGTGTTGCTCGGTTGTATCTTGACCCATTGTGCACCCATCTTCTGTTGCATAGTCCTAGTGTAACAATTCCCCCCGTATTACTACACGGGGGGGGTCGCCTTCTGCTTTTCATGAGCCACAAGCTTGCCCGAAAACCACACTAAAAAAACATGACAAACAATGAGCACTGTCGGCATAAAAGATAATGCAGGCGGGATATTAAAGGTATTTATATAAGCTACAACTTTCTTATATGATTCGATAGGTAGGCCTAAGTCAGAAATACCATGATGTATCATATTTACAGAAAGAGTCCAAACACCAAAAACAGAAGTAATAATAAAAAGCAATGCATATAACTTGCTAGATTCTTGGATATATAATTCTGGCTTGCTCCAAGCCAACGCAAACAACGCTGGTATCAGCACACCATAAAGATTATTTAGCTCAAACATAACGCTCTCTCCTTAGTCGTTTCAACAAATTCTGCCCCAGAAGAGAAGCTATAATCAACTAATTCTGAGAAACCCATCCCATTTGCTTAGACCCTATTCAAAGCAGCATGGTTTAGACATGAATATTGCGCTGAGGCGTTTACTTCTCTCAGAGTCGGAAAGCCTCAAAAGCCGGTTTAGCAGGGAAGGGGAGGGTTACAGCCACACAGAGGCACTCCAAAGAAGTTTCGGCGAGCCTACCACCTTCCCGACAATGGGCCTCAGTGTGTCGCCTTATAGGGGCTCACGCCCCTGGGGTTCAGTGACCAGCCTTGAGGCGAGCAGCAGCAGCGCGAGCACGGCGTTTAGCGCGGCAGTGGTGTTGCCACTTAGCCTCCAGCTCCATGAGGTGGCCTCCAAAGAGCCAGAGCAGGGAAGGCAGTGAGAACAGCACCACCAGGGCGAAGCAGGCCCAACGGGCCTCGGTGGAATAGTCGGGATTGCTCCCAATCGTGATCAGAATGGCAATATCAATGCAAACCACAACGATCCCAAGCACATCGACTCCTTTTAACAGCCTTATTTAACATAAGAAACCGCGTTACGCAGTGACCATTTTTATACCCGGACACCGATATTGTTATGTCCGGTCATCGACTGGCTCAGTTGCGCTATCCCGGCCCGCGAAGAGGGCAGCATTGACCCGTTTACGCAGCGCATCCCCGTCAGGGTCGCAGTACACATCCACGGGTTGCCCCTGGTACTGGATCACCGCATGGCAGGCCGTCATCGGCTTCAAGTCCACGAAGAACTGCGGCCACTCCTCGGCATAGATGGCTTGTTCGTCATCACCTTTGCGCAGGGCAAAGCAATACTCGACGTTGTAGACGTCCCGGCTGTTTTTGGTCAGCACATGGCAGTTGATGATCAGGCGATAGCCCGCAAAGGGCCCTACAGCAAAGACGCCATCAGCAGACGCAGCAGGAGCGCCACCAGGACGTACATCAGCAGTGGGCGAAGCACCCACCGCCCCAGGAGTCGAAGCAGCGGCAGGAGAGGGCGCAGGGGCCTTAGCAGGCGCGTCAATATACTCAGGCTTGATGAAGCCAAAATATAAACAGAGTCCCCAAACCGCCAGAATAAAGAGAACTTTAGGATCTCGTAATACCGAGCTGCCTGCGATTGTATCCGAGACTTTACCGGTTGTAGTCGAGTCATAAAGCTTGAAAACATATTTCGGCACCTTGTTGAATGGCTTGGCTTGCAGCACGTCAGATAAAGAGGTGCCGGAGTTATCGGAGAGGTGAAGCACGGTCTTATAACGGCCACCAATCCCCAATATCGCCATATTGGTATGGCGGATTGCGGTTTCTGCAGCAGCCCGGATTACCTGGTGCACCTTTTTAATGTTCGGGGTGGTTAATACGAAATCCCAGTTGTGGTGACGGTGCATATCAAAAGCCACGTCGATAGTTTCCGGTCGGCCATCTTCCTTGGCCTTATCCGGCCCACCAGGATAATCGAGTCTATCCAGGTCACTCTGGCGCCAGGCTGGCGGAAATATCCGCTGCACCTCATCGACCAGGAAGAATGCCCCCTTGGGTGCCCAGTGGTAGAACCGAGCCAGATGATCACGCCCCTCCTGGGATTCGGTCTCAACATAGAGCACCTCAAAGCCGTCTGGCACATCCTTACCCAGCACCTCGCGGCAGCGCTCCACCGAGAAGCCCCGCACGTTGGTAATGATGTAGCGACCCGCCTTGATGGCCGGGATCACATCGGTATGAATGGCACCGGAGGACTTATAAGAACCAGGGGCGCCGTGATGGATTTTGATGGACATGGCTCACCACCCGAATATGTTAAGCAGGAAACGGGTAACAAATGCCTGGGTGATGATGGACAGGCCCTTGTCAAAGTGCAGATAGAGCAATATCTCCCGTACCGAATCCGGCAAGTTATTAAAGGACTGCGAAATCAAGTCGCTGAATTGCAGGTTAATCAGGATTTCCCTGGCAACATCCCAGGAGAAGGCCAGCATGAACAGCTTGAACTCGACCCATTCAATCGCCAGTTTCACCGTTATCCAGGCCGTTACCTGGACAGCAAGATTATATATATCGTTGAATAACCCGCTAAACAAATCACCTAGCCACTCCATGATTTACCTCTTTGCCACCATCATTAAGGCGATAAAATAGAAAATAAACATCATGACTGCCGCCAGCAGCTCCCAATAAGCGCCCACATCAGGACAAATAGAATACGACTTGCCAGCGAATGAATACATATCAAAACACTTGGGCACCGAGGCCGAGCCGGAGAATTGGAATCTAAATATTTCGGCAATTTCATCTTTAATCGCCTTGTATTTATCTTTTAACTCCGTTTTCTTGTCATCATACTGTTTATTGATTTTTCCCAGGTTAAACGCGCAATTATCACCATCCTGGCACAGTGTGGATTCATATTTTGATTCGGCCACGTGCAATGGATTATCCGCTGCCCCTGGCATTTTTGAATAGTCTATGCCCGCATTACCCTCGCCATCGGAACCTTGACCATTTTTCATCATATCTTTAATAGCCGCCAAATCACCGGCCATCTGTCCCTGAAAACCCACCTGCTGCTTTTCAAAATATTCTGTCATGCCCTTTAATTGAGCGACATCAGTGGATAAAGACGACATGCCATAATTAATGGAACTTAGCGCACCAGGAGTACCGCCCCACCAACCCATGGCGGTTTGCATCATGCTTTTAATTGCCGCCGTATCACCCGACGAAGAACCACCACTTTCACCAGAACCAGCCAAGTGCCCACAATTATTATTAAACGGATTGGTCACGCAATTTGTTAAACGCAGCAATGAATCTTCACTTCGGCTAAGAGTCTGCCAAATAGCAAGTTGAGTCTTGCCTGATTCCTCGGCATTATTACTTTGAATCGTCAAGGCATCGGTAACTTTCGTCAGGTCACGGCTAAAAGTTTTGAATGTGGCGAGTGATTCCTCACCTTGCCCATATAATTTAATAGCAGTCCAACGCAAATCCTCATCAATTTGCTTTAAAGCCGCCGTCGCAGCCTCTTGATATTGACCGCCAACACCAATAGGGCTTATTTGGTTTTTAAAGGGGTAATAATATGGCGCACCACCCGTATCACCGCCGCCCGTATCACCACCACCTGGATCACCACCACCTAGCTCGCATTCCCCGCCCGTCGTCTCCATTGGCCCCTTGGTGCCGTTAGCCGGAAACTCGACGCACACGCCCTTGCAGTCCACCGCACAGCCGCCCAGGGTGGATGACTCCCATTTGACGCAATAGGGCAGCGCGGTGCTGATTGGCACGTTGGATAACTGGATACCTGCCGGACAGCTCGCGAGAGCCCCTAGCGGCCACAGGAACAGCAGATAAAGGACTCTCACACGACCCCCAATAAAAAAGGCGACCGAGGCCGCCTTGTGTCATATCGAAAACGATGATCTGTAGCCTTCCACAAAGAACAGGAACCACAGCGTCCCGATAAGCAAAGACATGCTTAGGCTTTGCGCATCAGGCCGATCAGGATGGTGACGGCGACGACCGAAGCCACGACCATCATCACCTTCGGCGACGTCATGTTCACGTCAGTTTGCGCCTGATCCAGAGCAGCCCCCGCAGCGGCAGCAGCACCACCACCTTCAGCATTCGCACCCATGGCGACCAGGGAACCCACCAGAGCGATGGAACCATTACGGATATAATTTTGCATACTCGTTTATCCTCTTTTTGCACCTACGATTAATCGGGCAATTGCGCCCACTTTTAAACCCAAAGCCCATATAACGATGCCAGAGCTAAAGGCTATTCCTACAACCGCTATATCGAACTGAAACCAGTTGGATATATCGGTGAGTTTGGTGTGCTCCTGGACAGTCAGGAGCAAGTATTGACATGAATCCCCCTCTGCAAGGCGGGTATATCCCTCAGAGGTAATATCGAGACAAAGCATGATTGCGCCCTCGTCGTCGGTCGCTGCGCGCCCTCGCTCCTCCTCCTCGTTGCGCGCCGATTACAGCGGTTTTTTGGTGGGCTGGAAACCGACGACCACGTTACGGGTCGGATTCTGGGGATCGGCTTCCAGGACGAGATCCACGGCCACCAATTTAGGGCAATCGGCCAGCTCTTTGATGGTGGCGGCGTCATTACGCAGGGCCAATTGGCGAACCTCATAACCCCAGGAGGTGATATTGCACTCCGGCTTGTTGACGTTATTTGCCAGTGCCAGGTATTCCACCTGGGCAAAGTCATAAGGCACCGGAGCGCCAGATTTGCGGGAAACACCATAGCCATGGGTCACGCGAGTGACCAGAACACCGGACAGAATAGACATTGTTATTACCTCGTTGAAGAACCTTGGTTAGGTCGAAAATAGGGGCAGCTCATCCAGGTCAGGAGGGAGCGGCATTCTTAATCGCGCTGGAATATCTGTTTCTTCCAGGTGCGCAGTTAATTGGTTAACAATCTTCTCAGGGGATAGCCCCTCGATGTTTGCTAACCAATTAACAAGGCGACCCGCCATCCTGGACATATTAAAAACGGCGTTATCCCTGGACGTTTTGAACTTGTTTTTAAAGGTGGTCAGGCGCACGGGTTTTATTTCCGCTTGCTGCATTGCCGTCAGCCATTTTTCAAATTGCGGATACATGCCCGCAAAATAGGGATCAGGGTTTACCAGGACGTCCAGCGGAATAATCCGGTCCTTGTTGTGCAACTCGCCTTCGGCGCGTACCCAGTTCGGATACTCTGCCGACTGCATCTGTTTGCCCTTTTCGTATACCCGAGCGCATTTACCGTTGATGCGGCTACCCACGTAGAACGAACAGCCCTTGGTCGGCACCATGCCAAAGCGCTTGGCGATGCCCTTGGACACCTCGGAGATCACGAACTCGCCGGATTCAATCTTCATCCAGGACGGGGCGCGGCCCCGCTGGGGATGGAACTCGCCAGCCTCGGCGCCGGCAATGGCACCCTGGTAGGTGATGTGCTCGCCGCTGTAGTCATCCAGGGCGAGATCCACCCGCGTGATGCGCACGCCAGGAATGTGAGAGATAACAGCATGCAAAGCCTGGAAATCCAGGGCGGCACAACCCACGCCGGAAAAACTCACCATACAGCCATGGTTAGCGGCACCCCAACCAATGAGGCCGCAGGGGAGGCCATCACACAGCAGGTCGGCGGAATTGGCGTAGCCATGCAGACCGGAGCGGCGAGGGCGCATGGTAAAGCGCGGCTCGGGGATGGGCACTCCGATACGCTGATTCAGCTCTTCCAGCCACAGCTCGATCTCGTTGCAGCAGAGGGCATCCAGGAACTGGACGCCGTAGCAGTCGATCAAGTCGTTGTAGGCTTCCCAATACTTGGCGCCCTGGACAACCTCGAACTCGGAGAACTGGAGCAGGGCAGAGCAGACGGCCTTGAGCTCCTGGCGCATGTCAGCCCGGGACTTGTACCCAGAGTGCAGGGCCTGCTCCATCATTTCGGTCATGGACGGCGTGAGCACAGGGGAGGGGGCTTTGACGGCCAAGGGTTTGGGGGCGGCCTTTTCACACAGCCGTTCCGTCACCTTGTCAAAACGGGTGAGGGGAGCGAAGCCCACCGGACGTTTCCACAGGTAGCGCAGACCTTCCACCGCAGGGGCAGCAAACGCCGCCTGGAGCGCCTTGTTGGCAGTGTCAAAGCGCGGGATGGCTTTGAGCAGTGCGCCTTGCTTGGCCAAGTCGGTCATCCGGCGCAGTTCATCCGGTGCCCAGGTAAAGGACAGATAGTCGATCAGGGTGTTGGCGCCGATAACCCTATTTATCGGCATCACGGAGCTATGACCAGTCATCGAAAAACACTCCCTGGTCATAGAAGCCTTGCCAGGTCTCTTCCGTGACCTCGACCAGCTCGAATACGGTGTCGGGGTACGTCATCGTCAGATAGACCCGCAGCTCGTGCAGGTCGCGGAACATCTCCACCTGACCCGCGATGCAGGCGGAGTAATCGCCTGTCGGCTCTGGCTGCCAGTAGACCTTGCGCTCGATGAGCGCGGGCAGATCTTGGTTTTGTGGGCTAGAGTGGGTCATGGTTCATGCAATCAAATGGTTTGTTGATTGCATTCAACCATGTGATGAGTTGAATGGAAACAAGCCGTTTTCCGGCAAAATCGGTATGATGGGCCGATTGTCTAACCACTCAGGAGACAGAAACATGGACTCTAAAGCGCTGCTTCTGGCCTACATGAGGGCCAAAAAGTACAGCCAGTTTCAGGAAGTTGCCGCAGAGCTGGGATTTACCACCTCATACATCTCTGCTGTGAACAAAGGAAAGTCGCAACTCACTGATGCCACTGCAAAAAAAATGGCAGAAGCCGCAGGTCTGGACGTCAGCGAAGTGCTGTTAAGCATGGCGGCAGTCAGGGCCACGGATCCCGAGCTGAAAAAGGCGTGGTACGAGATCCTGGCGAAGTATTCAAAAGGTGCAGGCACGGCGGTAGCCCTTGCGGCGGCTGTGTTTCTGGCACCCCTGAACGGGCCTAACCTAACCGCGCATAATGTATATTATGTTAAATAACATATGCTTGTTTCCTGTTCCCCTCAATTGAACTGTGTATAATGCTGACAATTGATCCTATTCCCGACCGGATGTCTTAAGTGGCTGAATTAACATCAGAACAACTAAAACCCGCTTTCACGATTGAGCAGTTTCCCGCGCTCAGCGAGCTCGACCCCATCCCTTTTGCCGCCCTGCAGCCCAGAGCCATTTCGGGCATCAAGCGGTTGGCCAGTTTTGACGGTGACTGCCCGGTCATGATCCTCAACGGCTTCCCCGGTGCGGATTATGAGAATGTCTGCCAGACCCTGATCGCTACCTCCAATGGCAAGGATGGCGATCTGTTCGATCTCTGTTACACCGAGAACCTGAACAACCCGTTCAAGCCCATCTGGCTCAGGCTGCAACCGGGCTCCGGTTTCGAATTCTGCGAAATGGTCGGTGAATTGCTCAAGCTGATGAGCCATCACCTGGATGCCGAGCGCCTCGTCACCCGGATCATCCGCAAGCAGAACAACGACCCCAAGATCGTGGACTTTCTCTCCGATCTTGCCGCCCATGTGGCCCAGGGGCTCGAGTTCCAGCACCCCGTGCTCATCAACCTGCTCATTCATCATGAAGATCAGCAGGCCCCCGTCATCTATGGTCGCGACTTGAACTGGGACACCCTGTTCGGCTCCATCAACTACCAGACGGAACAAGGCTCGGTCTATGCCAACCAGCATTTGCTGGAGCCGGGGTT
Source organism: Aeromonas sp. XH (assembly GCF_033348475.1). Classification (NCBI taxonomy): domain Bacteria; kingdom Pseudomonadati; phylum Pseudomonadota; class Gammaproteobacteria; order Aeromonadales; family Aeromonadaceae; genus Aeromonas; species Aeromonas sp. XH. Next base: position 2,182,127 of record NZ_CP137630.1, read on the forward strand.
GCTGCGGGAAGCCAACGGCGGCTACCTCATCCTGCAACTCGACGAGTTGCTGGATCAGCCCCACCTCTGGTTCAAGCTCAAGAACGCCATGCAAAAAGGCGAGCTGGACTGGAATGCCTATCAGGAAGGCAAGACGCTGACGCCTTTCTTCACCCCGGAGGCGACACCGATCCGGTTCAAGCTGATCCTGGTGGGCGATCGACTGGAGGTGGCCGAGTTCCAGATGCTGGACCGAGACATGGCGGAACGCATCTTCCTGCGCGCCGACCTGGTTTCCGAGGTCAATATCGAAGAGGACTTGCCCGAATTTCTGCAATATCTGGCCTGGCTGCGCGAGCGCTGGGAGTTGCTGGATTTCACCCCAAGCGCCCTTCTCGCCCTCTGTCGCCACGCCAGCCGCCTGTGCGATCATCAGGAGTGGCTCTCCATCGAAGAGGTACAGCTCGGCGCCATCATGCGCATGGCCGACAGCCTGGCCCGCGAGCTGGAAGCAGGCAGCGTGACCGATGAGCACATCATGCTCGCCCTGGAGGAGCAGGATTACCGCCTCAACTACCTGGTGGAACAGTCGGATCAGGGGGTCATCGACGGCCAGATCCTGCTGCAGACCGACGGTGAGGAGGTCGGCCAGATCAACGGCCTCTCCGTCATCCAGGTCGCGGGTCACCCCTACGACTTCGGCGAGCCGGTGCGCCTGACCGCCACCGTTCACCTGGGGGACGGGGACGTGGCGGACATCGAGCGCAAGGCGGAACTCGCCGGACACATCCATGCCAAGGCGATGATGATCATCCACGGCTACCTCTCCAACAAGTTCGGTGCCGAGAACCCCTCCCCCCTCTCGGCCAACCTGGTGTTCGAGCAGTCCTACCACGAGATCGATGGCGACAGCGCCTCCCTGACCGGTCTGTGCGCCCTGCTCTCCGCCCTCGCCCGCCAGCCCATTTACCAGCACTTCGCCGTCACCGGTGCGGTCGATCAGTTTGGCAACGTGCAGGCGGTGGGCGGCGTGAACGAGAAGATCGAAGGCTTCTTCCGGGTGTGCAAGATCCACGGTCTCACCGGCAAGCAAGGTATCTTGCTGCCCGGCACCAACGCCCAGCAGCTCAATCTCTCCGACGAGGTGATCGCCGCCGTCGAGGCTGGCCAGTTCCATATCCATCCGGTGGATCACGTGGAAGAGGCCATCGAACTGCTGACCGGTTGCGTCGCGGGTGAACCCGACATGCCGGATACCCTGTTTGGCCGCATTCAGGAGCGGCTGGACGAGCTCAATGGCACGACCGCCAAGAGCGGCCTGCTGCGGCGCCTGCTCGACCGGCTATTCGGCCATTGAATGAAGTGATCGGAGTTGTTTGGCGAACAACTGTACGCTAAATTGGCCCGGCTTTGACCCATATGAAGGATAAACAGCGTGACCCTAGACAACGACACCACTAATCCCCGCCTCTCCCTGTGCGAACAAGGCAAAGAGTCCTTTACCCGTGAAGAGCTGCTTGCCTGCAGCCGTGGCGAATTATTTGGTGAGGGTAACAGCCAGCTGCCCGCCCCCAACATGCTGATGATGGATCGCATCGTCAAGATCAATGACCACGGCGGCGAGCATGGCAAGGGCGAAATCCTGGCCGAGCTCGACATCACCCCGGACCTCTGGTTCTTCGATTGCCACTTCCCCGGTGATCCCGTCATGCCGGGCTGCCTGGGGCTGGATGCAATGTGGCAACTGGTCGGCTTCTTCCTGGGCTGGAAAGGCGGCCCTGGCAAAGGCCGTGCGCTGGGTGTCGGTGAAGTCAAGTTCACCGGTCAGATCCTGCCGACCGCCAAGAAGGTCACCTACAAGATCACCTTCAAGCGCGTCATCAATCGCAAGCTGGTCATGGGCATTGCCGACGGCGTGGTGGAAGTGGACGGTCGTCCCATCTACAGCGCGACCGACCTGAAAGTGGGTCTGTTCAAAGACACCACCGCATTCTGATCTTCCGCTCTGGTTCAGTGCCAGAGGGATAACGTAAAGGGGCCGCCAAGGCCCCTTTCCTGTTTGAAATGAGTGATGAAGTATCGGTTACTTCATGAAGAGGCCTGAGCCTCGCCCTTCCATGGCGTCGCGCCAACCACCAAGCCAGTGCCCTCTGGCATCCAGGCATTGATACGGACACGCTTCTTTCTGTTTGCCGACTACGCCAGCCTGATAACCACGAGCGCGAGCTCTCTCCAGACGGTCCCGTTTCTGTCTCTTCATCATCTACGACCCTCTTCGTGGAACAAAAAAAGCGACCAGTTTTTCACCGGTCGCCTTCATCTTTACCCCAGGGGGGAGGCAGGGTCAAACAAAAAATTCCATGCTATTCAGGGGTTGTGACACAAGATACTGAAGCGCATTAATTTTTCATGACACATTTTTATCGCTGGTAACGACGCAGCCAGGCAAAGGGCAAGGCCAGCAGAGTCAACCAGAACAGGCTGCCACCGCCACCTTCACCATCCTGACCGGTCTGGTTGTTGACCGGGGCATTGCTGACCACATAGCTGGCCGGCGTGTTGCCCTGGTAGTCCGCCACCGCCGGCGTCAGCTTGACGGCCACCACGGTCGCATTGGTGCGGTTGTTCAGATCGCTCTCGCTGGCGTAGCGGTAGGCGGTCGCGGCTATGGTGCCATCGCTGCTGATGCCGCTGGCATAGGCGATGTGGTAGTAGTAACCGTTCTGGGCGCACTGCTTGGCACCCGCATCGTTCAGGCCGCAGATCAGGTCGTTCAGATACCAGCTGTTGCTCGGGGCAGCCGCGTTGAGCAGGAAGGCCTCCTGCATGCGGTTGGTGCCGTTGACCACCGGCTGGGTCTGATGACGGGAGTCGCGCCAGCCGACCACCATGTTGTGGTCATTGATGGCCGCCGCCTCGGAGCCGGAGCCGGAGAGCGGCTTGTCCTGCAGGGGAAGAGTGGCCGCCGTGCCGGGCTTGCCCAGATTGAACAGGAACATCTCCACCGGGCGGTTCTGACCCTTGTTGATGCGGTAGCGCTGGTTGCCTATCACGTAGCCGTTGTCGTTGACCGCCACTGCCCAGCTATGTTGCAGCACGCCGTCGTCCTTGCCCGGCTCGCCATCCGGCAGCGGAATGACCTTGGTGGCGCCCACTGTGCCGGCGTTCAGATCCAGAGCCCAGTAGCTGGCCAGGTTGCGGCCATCCAGGTCCCCCGACCCCACCTCGCCGGTGGAGCTGTAACCCACGCCATAGAGGGTGCCATTGTATTCGGCCGCGCCGAGCGCGGAGGCCGTCTGCAGCACCTCATCCCGTCGATGGGCATAGTCGGGTGCCTGCATCAGCTTGTTGAGGCCGCCGGAGCCATTGAGCAGCCAGAAGCTGGCCTGGGTATCGGCACCTGGGCAGTATCGGAAGTCACCGTACTCATCGTCGTTGCCCTCGAAGCACCACTTGTAGAAATCGCCGCCTACCTTGTGGCGATACTTGTCGGTGGCGGCGGTGCCGGTCACCAGATACTGGCCGTTGTCCAGCTTCTTGATGGCGGCCGGTACGCTCACGCCATGGGTGCTGGCCGCATCCTTCAGTGCGACCGGATTGCCGTCATTGACGATGGCAAAGGCGGTGCGCAGCTTGCCATCCATCTTGTAACCCACTCGATCCGCCGGCACCTCCCCCAGCGCGGTCACCAGGCCGTCGGTCTCGCTCTGTTGCACGTAACCCAGGTTGTTGCGCTGATCGACCTTGTCGAGGAAGTCACGGCGCCACTGGTAGGCAAAACCGGCATTGTCATCCCAGAAGGAGTCGCAGACGGAGCTAGACAAGAAGCAGCCCTGCTCGAAACGGAAACGATCGACCAGGAAGTCGGCAGAGCGCACGGTCGAGAAGTACTCGGCCATGTTGTTCTTGGTGTTGATCCCGACGAGGCCGCTGCCATCCGCGCTGATCGCGCTGGCATAGCCTTTGACTTCGTCATCGACGATGGTGAAAAAGGAGCTTTGTGCCGCCTGCGCGTTGAGGCTGGCGCCGACCAGGATGGCCAGCATGGATAATTGCTTTTTCATCTACTTCCTTAGTCTTGATGTTTCAACGCTTCCAACTCCTCCCAGCGGGAGAAGGCGTGTTCCAATGCGGCTTCTGCCGCATTCAATGCATCCAGTCTGGGCTGGGTCTGCTCCGCGGGCAGGGAGAAGAAACCGGGGTGGTTGATCTCGGCCTGCAGGGCATCGAGCTCGGCTTCCAGCTGCTCCAGCCGGGCCGGCAGATTATCCAGCTCCAGTTGCAACTTGTAAGAGAGTTTGCGCGTTTTTTTCGCCGGCTCTGCCGCCTGCGCGACAGGCTCTGCCACCTTGACCGGCGCCGCCTTGGCCGCCAGCAGGGAAGCCTGCTGGGCGCGGGTGGCCATCATGTCGGCATAGCCCCCGACATAATCGCTGATCCGCCCATCCCCTTCAAACAGCCAGCAGCCTGTCACCGTATTGTCGATGAAACGGCGATCGTGGCTGACCAGCAGCAGGGTGCCCGGGTAATCGGTGAGCAGCTCCTCCAGCAATTCCAGCGTTTCGACATCCAGGTCGTTGGTTGGTTCATCGAGAATCAACAAGTTACTGGGTTTGAGGAAGAGCTTGGCCAACAGTAGACGGTTTTTCTCGCCCCCTGACAAGGCCTTCACCGGGGTACGCGCCCGCTTGGGCTCGAACAGGAAGTCCTGCAGGTAGCCGAGGATGTGGCGGGAACGCCCGCGCACCATCACCTCCTGCTTGCCCTCCCCCACGTTGTCCACCACCGTCTTCTCGGGATCGAGCTGCTCGCGGTACTGATCGAAATAGGCCACCTCCAGGTTGGTTCCCTGGCGCACCGACCCGCGGCACGCCTCGAGCTGGCCCAGCAGCAGCTTGATCAGGGTCGACTTGCCGCAGCCATTGGGGCCAACCAGGGCTATCTTGTCCCCGCGCAGCACCTGCAAATCCAGCCCCTGGAACAGGGTGCGATCGCCAAAGTCCAGACCCAGTCCCTCGGTCTCGAACACCAGCTTGCCGGAGCGGCCCGCCTCGTCCAGCTGCAGCTTGGCCTTGCCCTGCAGCTCGCGGCGCTGGGTACGCTCCATGCGCATCGCCTTGAGGGCGCGCACCCGCCCCTCGTTGCGGGTGCGGCGGGCCTTGATCCCCTGACGCACCCACACCTCTTCCTGGGCCAGCTTGCGGTCGAACTCGGCGTTTTTCAGCTCCTCGACCCGCAGCCACTCCTCCTTGCCCTGCAGGTAGTCGTCATAGTTGCCGGGCCAGGAGGTGATCACGCCGCGATCGAGATCGATGATCCGGGTCGCCAGCTTGTGGATGAACTCCCGGTCGTGGGAGATGAAGACGATGGCGCCGCGAAAGTCCTTGAGGAACTCTTCCAGCCAGTTGATGGCATCGATGTCCAGGTGGTTGGTCGGCTCGTCCAGCAGCAGCAGATCCGGATCGCAGGCCAGCGCGCGGGCCAGGGCCACCTTGCGCAGCCAGCCGCCGGAGAGGCTGTCGAGGGTCACATCGGGGTCGAGATCGAGCAAGGTCAGCACCTGGTTGATGCGGGTCTCGAACTGCCAGCCGTTCTGATAGTCAAGCTGCTCCTGCAACTGGCTCATGGTGCGAATGTTGGCATCGGAGGGGTCGCTCGCCAGCGCCATGGAGACATGGTGATACTGCTTGAGCAGCTCCCCCACCCCGGCCAGCCCTTCGGCGGCGTAATCGAACACGGTGAGCTCGCTCGAGGCGGGGGGATCCTGCTCGAGACGGGTCACTTTCAAGTCCTGCTGCAACACCAGGCGACCGTCGTCCAGCGGCAGTTCGCCGGCGATGACCTTCATCAGGGTGGACTTGCCCGCCCCGTTGCGCCCCACCAGGCAGAGGCGCTCTCCCCGCTCTATGGTGAGCTCGGCCTGATCCAGCAGCGGGAAGTCACTGAACGACAGGGAGGCGCCGTGCAATGTCAAAAGAGCCATGTTTGTTCCTTGTTGCTTATGAAAAAACGGGCGGCAGACTGGATCTGCCCCCGTTTCATCGTCAAATCGGTATCACCCCTGGGCCTGCCACGCCTGGAGCTCCGCCAGGGTGAAGGGCCAGCCCAGTTCGCGGCCGGCCTCATCGCAGAGCACCGGGATCCGCACCCGGTAGGCCGCGAGCCAGGCGTCATCGTCCAGGATGTCGCAGCGGCGGGTCAGCCCCGCCAGCCCGGCCTGCTTCACCAGCGCCCAGGCCTGCTCGCACAGGTGGCAGCCGTCGGTGTGAAACAGGGTCAGCATCAGCCCTGCGCCTCGGCGTGGGTGATGATCCAGCAGTTGTGGATATGCTGGTTGCGCTCGAAATCCTTCGGCCGGGTCTTGCCGGTGATGTTCTGGGCCTTGAGGCCGATGGCCTCGAGTCCGGCCAGGTCCATCTTGAAGTGGCGCTTGTTGTTGGAGAAGACCAGGGTGCCGTCCGCCGCCAGCAGGCGTTTGAGATGCTGCATCAGCAGCAGGTGATCCCGCTGCACGTCGAAGCTCTCGTCCATCCGCTTGGAGTTGGAGAAGGTGGGCGGATCGATGAAGATGAGGTCGTACTGCTCATCCGCCTCGGAGAGCCACTTCAGGCAGTCCGCCTGGACGAACTTGTGCTCACGGCCCACCAGCGAGTTCAGGCGCATATTGTCCTGCGCCCAGTTGAGATAGGTGCGGGACATGTCCACCGTGGTGGTCTCGCGGGCGCCGCCGAGCCCCGCGTGCACGGTGGCGCTGCCGGTGTAGGCGAACAGGTTCAGGAAGCGCTTGCCCCTGGCCATCTGGCCCAGCATGCGGCGGGTCTGACGGTGATCGAGAAAGAGGCCGGTGTCCAGGTAGTCGTAGAGGTTGACCCACAGCCGCGCCCCGTACTCCTGCACCTCCATCCGGTGCTGCTCTTCGGAGAGCTTCTGGTACTGCTGCTTGCCCTCCTGACGCTCGCGCACCTTCAGGATCACCTTCTCGCCGTCCATGCCGGTCACCTTGATGGCGGCCTGCACCATGTCGAGCAGACGCTGACGGGTCTTCTGGGCGGGAATGTCCTTGGGCGCGGCATACTCCTGCACCACCAGATAATCCCGGTAGCGGTCGATGGCGGCGTTGTATTCCGGCAAGTCCGCGTCATAGAGGCGATAGCAGTCGAGGTTTTCCTTGCTGGCCCACTTCTCCAGGGCCTTGAGGTTCTTTCGCAGGCGGTTCGCGAAGTCCTGGGCCACCTCTTTCTGGGAGGCAACGGAGTCCAGCGCGATCTGGTAGTTGCGCAGCTGGCACTCGAGCGCCCCGTTGAACAGGCGGTACTGCTTGTCGGCGCGCAGGCGCAGGCAGCTCAGCAGCTCGGGCGAGGCGGAGAGGATGGTGACTCGCCAGCCCTGGAAGCTGCGGCGCAGGGCGTCGCCGAGCGCCTGGTGCACTTCCAGCAGCGCCGGGAACTCGCCAAGACGCTCGCCATAGGGAGGGTTGGAGATGAGCATGCCCACTTGGCGCGCCTCCCCTTCGGCCGGCATGGGCAGCGGGTTCTCCAGGGCGGTGACGTCGGCCTGCTTGAAGGTGATGAGGTGGGCTACGCCGGCGGCTTTCGCGTTGTCACGGGCCTTCGCCAGCACGCGGGAGTCCGCATCACAGCCGAACAGCTTCACCTCGCAGCGCTGCATGCCGCGCTTGGCACGCACCTGGGCCTCCATCATCAGGCTCTGCCACAGTTCGCCATCGTGCTGCAGCCAGCGATCGAAGCCGAAGCGCTCGCGGCGCAGGGCCGGCGCCATGTCGGCGGCGATGAAGGCCGCTTCGATGAGCAGGGTACCGGAGCCGCACATGGGATCCATCATGGGCTCGCCGGCCCAGCCGCTGCGGGCGATCATGGCCGCGGCCAGGTTCTCCTTGAGGGGCGCCTCGCCGGTGCCCTGGCGATAGAAGCGCTGGTGCAAGGCGGGACCGGACAGGTCCAGCGTGATGTTGGCCTTGCCCTTGCCCAGATGCGCCATGATGCGGATGTCCGGGGACTTCTTGTCCACGTCCGGGCGCACGTGGCCGCGCTTGGTGAAGCGATCGACGATAGCATCCTTGATCTTGAGCGCCCCGTACTGGGTATTGCGGATGGAAGCATTGGTCCCGGTAAAGTCCACCGCTATGGTGGCGGTGCCGGAGAAGTGCTCTTCCCAGGGGATGGTGTGGGCTCCCAGATAGAGATCCAGATCGTCGTTCATCTGGAATTCGGAGAGCACCAGCACGATGCGGGAGGCAAAGCGGCTCCACAGGCAGGCCTTGTAGCCGATGGCCAGTTCGCCCTTGAAGTGGACGCCGGCCACGGTCTCACGGACCTGCTCCGCGCCCAGATTGGTCAGCTCGACGGCCAGCAGGTTTTCCAGCCCCTTGGGGCAGGTTGCAAAAAATTCTTTCATCACGCTCACGGGGATGCCATAAAAATAGTGCCGCATTATACCTTATCGGCCCGCGCTCGGCACCCGAACCTTGGGCATCACACGAATATTAACGGCGCCGGGTACGGCATGAGGTCGCCCTCCTCCCCTCGCAGGCAGCAGGATCTCCGGAATGAACGGGCGATGCCTCCTTATTTCAAGGGAACGATATCGAAGGTCTTGCCCGCCGGTGGCAAAAATCACACAGATTGGCAGTACGGCGGCAAATAACGGGACAGGATGGCTGCAGGCCTGCTCATATTTCAACCTGCTACGCTCGCAATATTCGAGGTCAGCTGACGTGGCGATATTGTGCCTGCACTCGGACTCTGGATTGCATCCGGTTATTCATCACCTTGATCACGGCAAACCGTGGCAGCGTCTTGCTGGTGGTCAGCACCAGTTCCTCGGTCAGATTCAGACAGACGCTGGCCTGCTCGCCGGCTTCGATGACCATGAATTCCCCCCGGCCATGGGGAGTCTCCATCCACACCAGGGCGCCCATATCCGGAATAAAGTGAGTCTGCTGTTCATGAAAGAACCAGCTTTGTGGCATCAAGGGTTTATAAAAGCGGCTGACGGCGATGGCATTGAGTACCAGCTGCACCTGATGGGGCACACTCCAATCAAGTTCGGCGGCTTTGTCCATCAACTGGTAATAGAGGGCGGCATCGTCCACGCAAAAAGGCTGGGTGGTGAAGGAGCTGGGGACAAGTTGCCGACCTTTATATTCGGTGGCAAATATCATGCGATCGGATAAATCCAGCATCAGACGATCATCCTGAGCGTCATAATGCCACTGCCAATTATCATTGGGTTGGATGCACATGGTGGAGCCCTTATCTAAGCCGTCCCTCGACTTTATTCCATGTCGAGAATTTGAGCAACGTTAAATAAGGGCCGCCGGTTATTTTTTATATATTGGTGACGATCTCTTTCACCAGGTTCGGCCCCTTATAAATAAAGCCGCTGTAAATCTGGACCAGGGTGGCACCCGCCGCCAGTTTCTCCCGGGCCGCCATGGCGCTGTCGATGCCCCCTACCCCTATGATGGGCAGTGCACCATCGAGGGCCTTGGCCAGCTGACGGATCACTTCGGTGCTCTTATGCTGGAGCGGACGGCCGCTGAGGCCCCCCGCCTCGCCGGCGTGGGGCATGTCGTAAATCATGTCGCGCTCGAGGGTGGTATTGGTGGCGATGACCCCATCGATGCCGTTTTTGATCAGGGAGGCCGCCACCTGGTTAATTTCATCCTGGCTCAAGTCGGGGGCAATTTTAACGGCCAGCGGCACATACTTTTTATATTTTTCCGCCAGCTCCTGTTGGCGCTGTTTCAGTGCGGCCAGCAATTCATCCAATGCATCGCCGTATTGCAATTGACGCAGACCCGGGGTGTTTGGCGAGGAGATATTGACCGCAATATAACCGGCATGGTCATACACCTTGTCCATGCAGATCAGGTAATCGTCCTTGCCCTGCTCGATGGGTGTATCCTTGTTCTTGCCGATATTGATGCCGATGACGCCCTGATATTTGGCTTCCCGTACCCGGGCGACCAGGTGATCGACCCCCTTGTTGTTGAATCCCATCCGGTTGATGATCCCCTCTGCCGGAATAACCCGGAACAGGCGCGGCTTGTCATTGCCGCTCTGGGGTCTGGGGGTCACGGTACCGACTTCAATAAAGCCAAATCCCATGGCCCCAAAGGCATCGATGCACTCGCCATCCTTGTCCAGCCCGGCCGCCAGACCGACCGGATTGGCAAAATTAAGCCCCATGCAGGTGACGGGGCGTTGGGGCAGTGAATGGCGGAAGAAACAATCGAGCGGTGTACCGAGAAGGCGGGGCAAATATTTGATGGAGAGATCGTGGGCCTGTTCCGGATTGAGCTTGAACAGGAAATGCCTGGCGAGGGGGTACAGCATGCTTGCTCCTTAAAAAAAGCCCCGGCGACTGGCCGGGGCTTTGATGATGCCAATAAACGTTATATCGAAGTTCGGCAATTCAACTGGAGCAGGTTCAACTCTCGCAAGGCCACGGAGAACTTGGCGAACTCGTGGGTGCTGGTGGTCTTGAAGTCGGCCAACATGTGGGTCCAACGGGACAAGAGCTGCTCATGCTCCGAAATCCAGTCGGCCAGTATGGTAGCGCATTCCCCCTGCTCTTTGCACCCTTCCAGTACCACGGAAGTGAGGCTGCGCTGCTGCCAGTCCAGATCCTCGCGGAAGGAGGCCCGCGCCATCGCCTGCCAGTGGTTGCCCACCGGCTGATGGTTGATCTGCTCGAGGAACCAGTGCAGATCCAGCTTGGCACCGAGACGGTAGTAGACGTTGGCGGCGCGCAGGATGTCGGTCTTGTGCTCCGCAGCGATCTGCGCCAGATCCAGGCAGGAGAAGAGACTGCTCATGTGCGCCACCTGACGGGCGATGGCCTCCGGCACCTGCTTGGCCATCAGGGCGGCGACCGCCTGTCTGTGCTCGGCCACTTCGCTCTCGTCCATCACCTCGTAGAGGTGCTCCCCCAGGGTCTCGAAGGCCGGACGGAAGAAGGCGATGTTTTCGCCGATGCTCCAGCTGCGGTTGCGGGCACGCAGGAACCAGCGGGTGGCACGGCGCACGATGCGACGGCTGTAGAACATCAGCTCGAGCTGGGTGTTGGCGTCCACCAGGTTGTCGCAGGCTTCGATGTCGCGCCACAGGGTACCGAGGCCAAACACCTCCCGGGCCATGGCGAAGCAGCAGGCCACTTCGGCCACCGAGGCGCCGGTCTCGTCCTTCATCCGGCTGGCGAAGTTGAGCCCCATGTCGTTGACCAGCATGTTGGCAACGCGAGTGGCAATGATCTCGCCCCGCAGCGGGTGCTGGGCAAGCTGGGCCCCGAACTGCTGCTGCAGCTGGGCCGGGAAGCTGGTGACCAGCATGTTGGCGAGGAAGGGCTCCTCGGTCACTTCCGGGCAGTTGAGCTGCTCTTTCAGTACCATCTTGCCGTAGGCCACCAGCACGGCAAGCTCGGGACGGGTCAGCCCCTGCCCTGCCGCCATCCGCTCGGAGAGCTCCTCGTCTGAGGGCAGGAACTCCAGGGCACGGTCCAGCTTGCCTTCGCGCTCCAGCCCCTGGATGAAGCGCTGCTGCTCCTTGAGTTGCTCGGCGCCGCGGAAGGCGGTGACCGAGATGGACTGGGACTGACGGTAGGCGTTGGTGATGACGACTTGCGCCACCGCATCCGTCATCTCGTAGAGCATCTGGTTGCGCTGCTTGAGGGTCAGATCGCCGGCTGCCACCAATTGGTTGAGCAGGATCTTGATGTTCACCTCGTTGTCGGAGCAGTCCACCCCGCCCACGTTGTCGGTGAAGTCGGTGTTGATGCGGCCACCCTGGCTCGCGTACTCCACCCGGCCCAGCTGGGTGAAGCCGAGGTTGCCCCCCTCGCCCACGATGCGGGCACGCAGATCGCGGCCGTTGACCCGCAGCACGTCGTTGCTGCGATCCCCGACGTCGGCGTCGCTCTCGCGAGCGCTCTTCACATAGGTGCCGATGCCGCCGTTCCACAGCAGGTCCACGTTGAGGCAGAGCAGGGCCTTGATCAGCTCGTTCGGGGCCATGCTGGCCTTGTCGGTGCCGAGCAGGGTCTGCATCTCGGGGCTCAGCTTGATGGACTTGGCGGAGCGCAGGAAGATGCCGCCCCCTTGCGATATCAGCTCACGGTTGTAGTCATCCCAGCTCGAGCCCGGCAGTTCGAACAGGCGCTGGCGCTCGACGAAGCTTCTGGCCGCATCCGGGGTCGGGTCGACGAAGATGTGCATGTGGTTGAAGGCGCCCACCAGCCGGGTGTGCTCGGAGAGCAGCATGCCGTTGCCGAACACGTCCCCCGCCATGTCGCCGATGCCGACGCAGGTGAAGTCCGTGGTCTGGCAGTTTACGCCGATCTCGCGGAAGTGACGCTTGACCGACTCCCAGGCACCGCGTGCGGTGATGCCCATCTTCTTGTGGTCGTAGCCGACCGAGCCGCCGGAGGCGAATGCATCGCCGAGCCAGTGGCCGTATTCCAGGCTGATTTCGTTGGCGATGTCGGAGAAGGTGGCGGTGCCCTTGTCGGCGGCCACCACCAGGTAGTAGTCATCCTCGTCGTGGCGAACCACGGACCTGGGCGGGATCACCTCACCCTTGATGATGTTGTCGGTCACATCCAGCAGGCCGCGGATGAACAGGCGGTAGCAGGCCTTGCCCTCCTCCTGGATGACGGCACGGGGTGCGCCCGCCGGCATCTGCTTGCAGTAGAAGCCGCCCTTGGCGCCCACCGGCACGATGACGGTGTTCTTCACCTGCTGCGCCTTCACCAGACCCAGCACCTCGGTACGGAAGTCCTCCTTGCGATCGGACCAGCGCAGGCCGCCACGGGCCACCTTGCCCCAGCGCAGGTGCACCCCTTCCACCCGCGGGGAGTAGACGAAGATCTCGAACTTCGGCAGCGGCAGCGGCATGTCGGTGATGCTGGAAGGCGCCAGCTTGAAGGAGATGTAGGGCTTGATCTTGCCCTCCTTGTCCAGCTGGTAGTAGTTGGTGCGCAGGGTGGCGTCGATCATCTCCACATAGCGGCGGATGATGCGATCGTCGTCCAGGTTCGCCACCTGATCCAGCTTGGCGGCGAGCTGCTCGTGCAGCTTGGCCTGTACCTTGGCGTCTTGCTTGCCGGCGGGGTCCAGGCGCTGCTCGAACAGGGTGAACAGCAGCTCGGCGATATCCGGATAACGGGTCAGGGTCTCCTCGATGTAGGACTGGCTGAAGGAGACACCGGTCTGGCGCATGTATTTGGCATAGGCACGCAGCACCGAGACCTGGCGGCCGCTGAGACCGGCCCCCAGCACCAGACGGTTGAAGCCGTCATCTTCCAGTTGCTTGTTCCAGATGGCGGCGAAGGCCTGCTGGAACCGCTGCTGACTCTGCTCCAGATCGAACGGTTGATCACCGCGCAGCAGCATGGAGAAGTCCAGGATCCAGAACACCTCGCCGGTGGGGGTGCGCACCTGGTACGGGGTCTCACCGATGACGCGCAGCCCCATGTTTTCCAGCATGGGCAGGACGTCGGAGAGGTGGATGGGTTCGGCGCGGTGGAACAGCTTGAGGCGTACCCGGCGATCGTTCTCCTCCTCCTGGGCGCGATAGAACAGCATGCCCAGCGGCTCAGCCTCGCTCAGGCCGTCGAGGGCCATGATGTCGGCGACGGCGGAGCCCGGCAGCACGTCTTCCTTGTAGGCGCGGGGGAAGGCTGTGCTGAAGCGACGGCGCAGCTCGTTGCCACGGGCCTCGCCATAGTGGGAGAGCAGCACGGAGTCCAGGCGGTCATCCCAGCTGCGGGCGGCTTCGATCAGGTTGTTCTGTACTTCGTTCACATCCACATCCACGTTGTTGTTGTTGACCCGCACTATGTAGTGGGTCCGTGCCAGCACGCCCTCGGTGAAGTAGACGTTGAACTCCACCTCCTCGCTGCTGCCGAAATATTTCTGCAGTATCTGCTGGGTCTTGATGCGCAGCGCCGTGTTGTAGCGCTCCTTGGTGACGTAGACCATGCAGGAGAAGAAACGGCCGTAGACATCCCGGCGTACGAACAGGCGCAGCATGTCGCGCTCCTGCATCTCCAGCACCCCGAGACCGGTGGCCAGCAGCTCCTCTTCCCGGGCCTGGATCAGCTCGTCGCGCGGGTAGGTTTCCAGCACGTTCAGCAGCGCCTTGTAGGCGTGGGAGCCCGTTTCAAAGCCGGAGGCGGCCATGATGCGCTCGAGGCGATGGCTGATGAGGGGGATCTGGGTGGCGCTGGTGTTGTAGATGGAGGAGGCATACAGACCGATGAAGCGATCCTCCCCCACCACCTTGCCGTGCTCGTCGAAACGCTTGATGCCGATGTAGTCCACGTAGGCCGGGCGGTGCACCCTGGACTTGCTGTTGGACTTGGTGAGGATCAGCAAGGAGGAGCTCAGGGCCGCGTGGCGGGCGCTGGCCGGCATGGTGCCCAGGCGCTGCCCCTCGTCCTTGATGGAATTCTTCATCAGGCCCAGGCTGGACTCGGGCCGGGGCAGGATCTCGTGATCCCCCTCCACCGCCTTGACGTCGTAGCGACGATATCCCATCAGGGTGAAGTTGTGGGCGGCGACCCATTTGAGGAAGGCGACGCAGGAGTCCACCTCTGCCTGGCTGACCGGGTGCTTGCGCTTGGGCAGCTCCTCAATGATCTCGTTCAGGCGCGCCAGCATGGGCTGCCAGTCCCCCACCGCCAGGGCCACTTCCCGTGCCACCGAATTGAGCTCGGCGGTCAGGGCCTCCATCTCCTCCTCCTCGGTCAGGTGATCGATCTCGATGAGGAAGGCGGTCTCCACCGAGGTCTGGGACGCCGTGTTGTCCAGATCCAGGATGGCGCCAATCTTGCCCCCCTCGCTGCGGATCAGGTGCAGCGGCTGGTGCAGCATCATGTGCGCCGTGATGCCGCGACGCTTGAGGGCCATGCGGATGGAGTCCACCAGGAAGGGGGAATCCTGCAGGATGATCTCGACGATGGTATGGGGAGACTGCCATCCGTGGCGAGTCAGCTCGGGGTTGTAGACCCGGATGTAGGGATCGGTGCCGGTGCGCAGGTTGAGCGCATTCCACAGGCTGAGGGCGGCGCCATAGAGATCGCTGTCATTGCGATCGTGCAGATCGGTGCTCGCCATGTTGCCGTAGAACTTGGCGACGAAGCATTCGACCAGGGAAGCGCTGTTTTTGGGCAATTTCTGATGGACCAGGCTGAGAACGTTTTCGAGCAGAACTGAGGTAGGGGCGTCTTTCAATGCCATTGCTAGTTTCCTTATCGGACGACATCACAGACACGGCGACATCCACCCAGGATGCCCACCGGTACAGAGTTGCAGCGAAGTGTAATGGCTTGGATCGAGGAAGGCGAGCAAAGGTGATAACGAGATGTTAAAAACAAGGGGCAGATCACGGCTTGGGTTGTGATAAATTTTGCCAAGTCGGCAAATTTTAGAAAATCACACTGGATGCTGAGGAATTTACCGGATAGATAGTGACTTAAAGCAGATATTTACCCGGAATAATGTTCAACTTTTGTTAATTTATGCGTTCCAGAGAAATGAAGCGATGATCGTCCTGGGTTTTCAGCCGAAAGTAGCCGTATACACCGCTGTCCGACACGAAGCCGCGCAGCTTCTCCAACCCCAGCTCCAGGGTCAGGCCCTGCTCGGTGCGCACCACCAGCCGCCTGACGTGCCCCTGGTACATCAGCATGATCTCGTCGCGCCCGAGGGCCAGCCGAAAGGTGTATTGCCGCATTTTCCCTCCTCCCGGGAATAGTCATGAAAAACGGGCAGGAGAGCCTGGCTCCCCTGCCCGCTGCCGATGGGCTTACTGCGCCAGCGCCTTGCTCACCTTCTCGAACAGATCCCGCGCCAGCCCGTCCAGCCTGGCCAGACGGGTCAGCTCGGTGCGAATGAGCGCCTTGCGCCCCTCGTCAAGCCGCTTGAACTGGATGAGCGGGGTGATGAGGCGGGACGCCACCTGGGGATTGACCTCGTTGAGCTCGATCAGGAGATCGGTCAGGAAGCGGTAGCCGCTGCCGTCCACGGCGTGGAACTGTACCTGGTTCGTGGCGAAACTGCCGACGAGCGCCCGCAGCCGGTTCGGGTTGCGGATGCTGAAGGTGGGGTGCGCCATCGCCTGCTTCACGTCGCCGAGCACATCGGCGGCGGGCTTGCTGCCCACCAGACGCAGCCAGTTGTCCAGCACCAGGCCGTCATGGGCCCACTTGCCTTCGAAGTCGGCCATCAGTGCGGCGCGACATGGCAGCAGATGAGCGTTGGCCACCTGCAAGGCCGCCAGGGTGTCGGTCATATTGTCGGCCCCCTGGTACTGCTCCCGCACCAGGGCATCGGCCTGCTCTGGATCCAGGGCCGCCAGATAGCCGAGCACCACGGCCTTGAGGGCACGCCTGGCGGTGTCGGCATGGGTCACCCGATAGCCCGTCAGGCGCTGCCCCTCATAGGTGCTGGCCAGCCGGGCACCGAAGGCCTCGGCCAGTTGGTCATGGATGGCATTGCGCACCCGATGGATGGCGTCGATGTCCGCCACCTCGAACAGCTCGGCCAGGGTCGCCTCCCCCGGCAGCGCCAGGATCTCCGCCTTGAGGGCCGGGTCCAGCGCGGCGTCGTCGAAGATGGCGACGAAGGCACCGAGCAGCGCCCCGGAGAGTTGCACCTCCTGCCCCTGCTGCACCCGGGCCACCCCGGCGATCACCGCCTTGTTGACCAGCATCTGGGCCGCGTCCCAGCGGGCAAACTCGTTGCGGGCATGGCGCATCAGGAAGGCGAGCGCCTCGTCGCTGTAATCAAAGTGCAGCTTGACCGGCGCCGAGAAGTCCCGCAGCAATGAGGGCACCGGCTTGACCGGAACCCGATCGAACACGAAGGTCTGCTCTTCTTCCAGCACGTTCAGCACATTGCCGATGGCCTCCCCCCGATATTGCAGCGGGATCACGGTCCCCTGCTCGTCGTACAGCTCGATATCGAGGGGAATGTGCAGTGGCAGCTTTTGCGGCTGATCCTGGGTCGGCGGGGTGTGCTGACGCACATGGAGGCGGTAGACGCCGCTGGCGGCATCGTACTCGTCGGTCACGGTCAGCTCAGGGGTGCCGGACTGGCTGTACCAGCGGCGGAAGCGGCCGAGATCCACCCCGGAGGCGTCTTCCATCGCCTGCACGAAGTCGTCGCAGGTGGCGGCCGAGCCATCGTGGCGCTCGAAATAGAGCTTCATCCCTGCCTGGAAGGCGGCCTCGCCCAGCAGGGTATGCATCATGCGGATCACTTCCGAGCCCTTCTCGTAGACGGTCAGGGTGTAGAAGTTGTTCATCTCGATCACCACATCCGGGCGGATGGGGTGCGCCATGGGGCCCGCGTCTTCGGCAAACTGCGGGCCGCGCACGGTGCGCACGTTGTTGATGCGGTTGACGCCGCGCGAACCCAGATCGGAGGAGAACTCCTGATCCCGGAACACCGTCAGCCCCTCTTTCAGGCTGAGCTGGAACCAGTCGCGGCAGGTGACGCGGTTGCCGGTCCAGTTGTGGAAGTATTCGTGGGCGATCACCCGCTCGATGCCGTGGTAGTCGGCGTCGGTGGCGGTGGCCGGGTTGGCCAGCACGAACTTGGAGTTGAAGATGTTGAGCCCCTTGTTCTCCATGGCGCCCATGTTGAAGAAGTCCACCGCCACGATCATGTAGATGTCGAGGTCATACTCGAGGCCGAAGCGCTGTTCGTCCCAGCGCATGGACTTGATGAGGCTCTCCATGGCGAAACCGGCGCGGTCCAGGTTGCCCTTGTCCACGAAGATCTCGAGGGCCACCTTGCGACCGCTCCGGGTGACGTAATGGTTGCGCTCCACGTCGAAGTCACCGGCCACCAGGGCAAACAGGTAGCTGGGCTTGGGGAAGGGATCCTGCCACTGCACGAAGTGGCGGCCACCCTCCAGATCGCCGCTCGCCACCTTGTTGCCGTTGGAGAGCAGATAGGGGTACTTGGCCTTGTCGGCGCTGATGCGGGTGCTGTAACGGGCCAGGATGTCCGGCCTGTCCATGTAATAGGTGATGCGACGAAAGCCCTCCGCCTCGCACTGGGTGCAGTAGGCGTCGCCGGACTTGTAGAGCCCCTCCAGCGCCGTGTTGGCGGCGGGATCGATGTCGGTGACCAGGGTCAGCACGCACTCGGCGGGCAGGTTGAACAGGGTCAGGCTGCCCTCTCCCTGCTCGTATTGCTGATAGGGCACGCCGTCCACGTTGACGCTGACGAGGGTGAGTCCCTCGCCGTCCAGCACCAGCGGCTCGTTGTGATCGCCGCTGCGACGCAGTCGGGAGATGGCGGTGACCCGGGTCAGGGGCTCCTGCAACTGGAAATCGAGATCGATGCTGTCGCACCAGTAGAGGGGCGCCCGGTAGTCCTGGCGGTATTTGGCCGTCATGGCCTGGGAGTGATCGGTCATTATTGTGTGCTTCCACGCTTTGTTATCGACGTGTCAGAGGCTGTCACAACGGATCGGCAGGGTCAAATAGTTTGCATTCAGGCAAAAGAAAGGGCGACCAACGTCGCCCTTGTAGACTGCGGATACCGCTGCCGAGGATCAGCCCTGCTTGCTGAGGGTCGCCAGATCCGCGGTGATGTTCGCCGCTTCGACCTGATACTCGTCGGGCGCCTCGAAGTCGGTGGGCAGCTCATCCAGGCTCTTCACCGCCGGCTTGCCAAGACGGGCCAGTCGCTCGTTGGCTCGCACCAGCGCCTTCTCGTCCTGCGTGGCCTGCTCGTCCAGCCGCACGGCTTCATTCAGGGAGACCGACTTCTTGTCCTTGTCCACCTGATACTCCTTGATGTCCTGCAGCACGTAGGCGAACTCGGGATCCTTGGCAATCCGCGCCTCGTGGGCCGTCTTCAACCTGGGCAGCAGGCGGGAGAAGTCACCCAGCCGCTCGTAGCTGGCCGAGGCGATCTTGTCCCAGGGCAGGGCGTTGAACTCGCGGCTCTCCCCCGTCTCGTCCGGTGCCACCGCCGTGGGGAAGGCGATGTCCGGTGCCACCCCCTTATTCTGGGTACTGCCGCCGTCGATGCGGTAGAACTTGGCGATGGTGTACTGCACGTGACCGAGCGGCTGCTCGTAGAAGTCGTAGACCTTGGCCAGGCTGCGATGCTGCTGCACCGTGCCCTTGCCGAACGAGTTCTCGCCGAGGATCAGGGCGCGACCGTAGTCCTGCATGGCGGCGGCGAAGATCTCGGAGGCCGAGGCGCTGTAGCGGTCGATCATCACCGACATGGGGCCGCCGTAATAGACGTTGCCGTCGTCGTCGCCGTTGACGGTGATGCGACCCATGTGATCACGGATCTGTACCACGGGACCGCTCGTGAAGAAGAGACCGCTCAGGGCCGAGGCTTCCGTCAGGGCACCGCCGCCGTTGCCGCGCAGATCCACGATGAGACCGTCGATCTTCTGCTTGTTGAGGCTGGAGAGCTCCTTGATCACGTCGTCGTGCAGGTTGACGTAGAAGCTCGGGATCTCGAGCACCCCTATCTTCTTGCCTTCGGCGGTGATCACCTTGGACTTGGCGGCCCTGTCTTCCAGGCGCACCTTGTCGCGGGTCAGCTCCACCAGCTCGGTCTTGGCGCTGGCGCCCTTGCCGCGCTGGATCTCCAGCTTCACCTTGCTGCCTTTCGGGCCCTTGATGAGCTCGACCACGTCGTCCAGACGCCAGCCGATCACATCGACGATCTTGCCGTCGTCCTGTCCCACCCCGGTGATCTTGTCATCGGGCTTCAGGTGGTTGGACTTGGCCGCCGGGCCGCCGGGCACCAGGGAGCGAATGACGGTGAAGTCATCTTCCGCCTGCAGCACGGCCCCGATCCCTTCCAGCGAGAGGTTCATCTCGGTGTTGAAGCGATCGGCGCTGCGCGGCGACAGGTAGCTGGTATGCGGCTCGATGGCACGGGCGAAGGAGTTCATGAAGAGCTGGAACACGTCCTCGCTCTCGGTCTGGGACATCCGCTTGATGGCGTTGTTGTAACGCTTGCCAAGCAGTTCCTTGATCTCGGGCCACTCCTTGCCGCTGAGCTTGAGGCTCAGGGCATCGAACTTGACCCGCTGGCGCCACAGCTCGTCGAGCTCGGCTTCATCCTTGGGCCAGGGAGCCCCTTCCCGATCGAAGACGTAGTCGTCCTGCTGGGTAAAATCGAAGGGAGTGTCGAGCAGTTTGAGGGCGTATTCGAACCGCTCGTAACGCCGCTGCTGACTCAGGTTGAACATCTCGTAGGCCGGCGCCAGCCGCCCTCTCTCGAGGTCGGTGTCAAAGCCGGTACGGTACTTTTCAAAACGGCTGATGTCAGAGGCCAAAAACAGGTTGCGGCTGTAGTCCAGATTCTCCAGGTACTTGTCGAAGACCACGGAGGAAAAGGCATCGTCCAGCTTGAACTGTTTGTAGTGGGAGCGGGTAAACAGATTGGCAATTCGCTTGCTGGCCGTAGCATGTTGGCTCTCCTGAGCCAACACAGGCAAATCACTTTCCTTGAGCACCGGCTCGATGGCCTGTGCGAGCCCGGCAAGCGCCAGGCTACAGGCAACGAGGGAAAAACGAATCACGCCATGCTTCAACATTCGTCTCCTTAGAGAACCAGATGCTCGAACTTGACCCGCAACATCATGCCGGTCTGCAATTGAACCTGTACGTCATCCTTGGTCACTTCCTTGATGGTGGCAGGCACGGGAGACTTGCCGAGCACGACGCGCACACCCTGTTCCACTTTCAGGGTCGCGGCATCCACCTTGACCAGAGGGGCTTCGTCGGCAACGGGAGCCGCCTTGGGCGCCACTTTCGGCTTGCCGGATTTGGCAGCGGCCTCAGCCTTGCGCGGAGCGGGACGACGAGGCTGCTTGGGCTTGTCTTCCTTCTCTTTGGTGTTGGTGCGGCGGCTGGCAAAGACACGCTCCTTGCTCTCCTTGAGGGCCTGCTTGGCGTGTTCGATGTGCTCTTCTGTCAGCAGTTCACCCGGGTTGCCGTCCAGATCGACACGGGCCTGGCCAGCCTTGAGGCCATGCAGGTAACGCCAGCTGGAGGTGTATTGACGCAGAGCAGAGCGCAGCATGGTCTTGGAGACTCTCTCGTCGTCGGCAAGACGCGCAGCCAGATCCTGGAAGATGCCAATCTTGAGCGGCTTGGCCTCTCCTTCGGCGATGAAGCAGGCCGGGAATTTCTCGACCAGGTAGGCGACGATCTCTTTACTGTTCTTCAGCTTTTCAGTGTTTTCCATGTATAACCTTGGCTTTCATATAGACGCACGGGGCAGCCCCGAACACAACAAAGGCCCCATTATAGAGAGCTTGGGACCTTTTGCGAACCATCTAGCAATGACTTAGAGCATGCTTTCCAAAATTTGCACCGTTTCTTCGAGGCCGATGCGGTCCTGCTCGTCGAAACGGTTAAAGATTGGGCTATCGATATCCAGCACCCCGATGATCTCGCCTGCGCGGCGAAGGGGGATCACGATCTCCGAGTTGCTGGCACCGTCACAGGCGATGTGACCCGCAAACTGGTGCACGTCGTCCACCAGCTGGGTCCTGCCCTCGGCGACCGCGGTGCCACAGACGCCACGCCCGACCGGAATGCGCACGCAGGCGGGCTTGCCCTGGAAGGGCCCCAGCACCAGGGTCTCCCCCTGCAGCAGGTAGAAGCCGACCCAGTTGATGTCGGTCAGCTCCTGGTTGAGCAGGGCGGAGAGGTTCGCCAGGGTGGCGATCAGATCGGGCTCCCCCTCCAGCAATGCCTGGGCCTGCTGGTTGAGGGTGCGATAAAATGCTTGTTTTTCAGTCATGATTAAATGAGCTTCACTCCTTGATAGTGAATGCAAGGTACCGTCCTGCCTGAAAAATTCAAATCAATTTTCACTTCTCCCCCCTCCCGGGGCACCTGAGGTTCTCTCCGGTCAGCGGGCGACGGAGAGCGCCAGCTGCTGGCGCTGGCCATTGCTCCACTCGATATTGAGCAACCAGTCCATTGTCTCCGTGGTGCAGCTCCCCACCTGGGTCGTTCCCTGCCAGCCCCCGTTGCCGGCCTCAAATTGCACCGGGATCCGTCCCATGAACATCTCCTTTCCCTCCAGCCAGGATGTGACCGGTGTGATGGCCGGATGACCTCCCTGAAGGCGCAAGACAAAGTCATGTTCAGGACGGATCGGCAGGCCGTCGACGCTGGCCGTCAGGGGCGCATCGCCGACAAGCAGGGGACAGGGGCTGTGGGACAGATCACAAATCTGATCATTTGTTTCCTCCGATTTCGCGCTTTGGGGGCCCGAAAACCAGGTCCGATAAGCCATCAGGGAGAGCAAAATGGCCAGCACCAAGGTCAAGTGCCCGATTTTGCGTGAAGTGAGTCTCTCTTTCATGAAAAAACAGCCCTGTAAGGTACTTTGAAAATGCGATTTTCGTGATCTGGCGCAAGGTAAAAACTGGCGGACACCAGACCCGCTGGAGCCAAATATATCACTGTTTGTACTGTTATTTTACTGGTCACTTCAGTATCATTCCCAATGAATTTTCATTTAACCACCTTTTGCTTTTCCTTTTATTAACAGATGTTAACGAGAGGATTTTGCAAAACAGGGGTGAAAATGGCCCAGCACACCGGGCACGACAAACAACAGCATCGGAAGCGGAATACAACGATGAGCCATACAACAAACCACCCTGAGTACAACTACACCGTTGTGCGCCAGTTCACCGTCATGACGATCGTCTGGGGAATTGTCGGTATGTCGGTGGGTGTACTGATTGCAGCCCAGTTGATCTGGCCTGCCCTCAACTTCGATACCCCCTGGCTGACCTACAGCCGCCTGCGTCCCCTGCACACCAACGCGGTCATCTTCGCGTTCGGCGTGAGCGCGCTGATGGCCACCTCCTTCTACGTGGTGCAGCGCACCTGCCAGACCCGACTGTTCGGTGGCCCGCTCGCCTCCTTCGTGTTCTGGGGCTGGCAGGCGATCATCCTCTCGGCCGCCATCTCCCTCCCGCTCGGGTACACCACCTCCAAGGAGTACGCCGAACTGGAGTGGCCCATCGACATCGCCATCGCCGTGGTCTGGGTCAGCTACGCCATCGTCTTCTTTGGCACCCTGGCCAAGCGCACCACCTCCCACATCTATGTGGCGAACTGGTTCTTCGGTGCCTTCATCATCACGGTGGCCGTGCTGCACATCGTCAACAACATGGAAGTGCCGCTGTCCGGCATGAAGTCCTACTCCATGTACTCCGGCGCCATGGATGCCATGGTGCAGTGGTGGTATGGCCACAACGCGGTGGGCTTCCTGCTGACCGCAGGCTTCCTTGGGATGATGTACTACTTCGTGCCCAAGCAGGCGGGCCGCCCTGTCTACTCCTACCGCCTCTCCATCGTGCACTTCTGGGCGCTGATCTCCCTCTATATCTGGGCCGGTCCGCACCACCTGCACTACACCGCCCTGCCCGACTGGGCCCAGTCGCTGGGCATGGTGATGTCCCTCATCCTGTTCGTCCCCTCCTGGGGCGGCATGATCAACGGCATCATGACCCTGTCGGGTGCCTGGCACAAGCTGCGCTATGACCCCATACTGCGCTTCCTGATCGTGTCCCTGTCGTTCTACGGCATGTCCACCTTCGAAGGCCCCATGATGGCGATCAAGACGGTCAACGCCCTCTCCCACTACACCGACTGGACAATCGGTCACGTTCACTCCGGTGCCTTGGGCTGGGTTGCCATGGTGTCCATCGGCGCCGTGTACCACCTGATCCCGAACCTGTTCGGCCAGGGCCGCATGTACAGCATCAAGCTCATCAACGTCCACTTCTGGCTGGCGACCGTGGGCACCGTGCTCTACATCGTCGCCATGTGGATTTCCGGGGTGATGCAGGGTCTGATGTGGCGTGCGGTCAACGACGACGGCACCCTGACCTACAGCTTCGTGGAGGCGTTGCAGGCCTCTTATCCCTTCTACTTCGTGCGCTTCCTGGGTGGCTGCTTCTTCGTCACCGGCATGCTGCTGATGGCCTACAACGCCTATCGCACCGTCACTGCGCCCAAGGGTTCCCTGGAACCCGTCGCACAGCCAGCCTGATTTGAAGGGGTCTAACGCATGAGCAACAACAACCGTCACGAAATTTTTGAAAAGAGCGTTCCCATGCTGGTGGTCGGCATCATCTTTGCCATCAGCCTGGGGGGCCTGGTCGAGATCACCCCGCTGTTCTTCCAGAAGCAGACCACTGAGCCGGTGGAGGGCCTCAAGCCCTACACCGCCCTGCAGATGGAAGGGCGCGACATCTTCATCCGCGAAGGGTGCAACGTCTGCCACAGCCAGATGATCCGCCCGTTCCGCGCCGAAACCGAGCGCTACGGCCACTACTCGGTCGCTGGCGAGAGCGTGTGGGAGCACCCCTTCCTGTGGGGCTCCAAGCGTACCGGTCCGGATCTGGCCCGGGTCGGCGGCCGCTACTCCGATGACTGGCACCGTGCCCACCTCATCAACCCGCGCGACGTGGTGCCCGAGTCCAACATGCCTGCCTTCCCCTGGCTCGAGACCAACGTGCTGAGCGGCGAGCTGACCGGCAAGAAGCTGGCCCTGTTCCGGGATCACTTCGGCGTGCCCTACACGGATGCCGATATCCAGGGCGCGGGCGACGCGGTCAAGGGCAAGACGGAGCTGGATGCCCTGGTGGCCTATCTGCAATCACTGGGTCATGCCCTGAAATAAGGAGTCGAAATATGGATTACGGCACCTTCCGCGGCCTGTACACCCTGCTGTTGATGGCCATCATGATCGGCATCATCGTCTGGGCCTACAGCAAGCGCCGCAAGGCCTCCTTCGACGAGGCCGCCAACCTGGTCTTTGCCGACGACGAGCAACCCAGTGCTGATAACAAGAACGCAGGAGCGAAGCAATAATGAGCACTCTGTTTAGCATTTTTGTGACCGTCATCAGTCTTGGCACCATTCTCGGCTGCTTCCTGCTGCTGGCCTGGTGCATGAGAGACAAGATGGGAACCGAAGAGGGCAAGCCCATGGGCCACGCCTTCGACGGCATCGAGGAGATCAACAACCCGTTGCCGAAGTGGTGGTCCTATATGTTCCTCTTCTTCATCGTCACCGGGCTCATCTACCTGCTCGCCTTCCCGGGCCTTGGCAATTTCAAGGGTCTGCTGGGCTGGCAGAGCTCCAACCAGGACGTTCGCTCGCTGGCCGAGTCCAAGGCTGCAGCCGAGTCTGCCAAGGCCGAAGGGCGCGCGGTGGAGTACGACCGTGAGCTTGCCAAGGCCGACGAGGTCTATGGCGCCAAGTTCCGCGAGCTGACCTATCAGGCGGACGGCAAGAACTACAAGGAGATCACCGAGATCGCCAAGGATCCTGAAGCCCTGAAGGTGGGTCAGCGCCTGTTCCTGCAGAACTGCTCCCAGTGCCACGGCTCCGATGCCCGCGGTGGTCGCGGCTTCCCGAACCTGACCGACAGCGAATGGCAGTGGGGTGGCCAGCCCGACCAGATCAAGACCACCATCATGGGCGGTCGTCAGGGGGTCATGGCCGCCTGGGGCGAGATCCTGGGTCAGGACGGGGTGAAGGAGGTGGCCTCCTACGTGCTGAGTCTCTCCGGCCGCAAGGTGGATCTGGTGGAAGCCAAGAAGGGTGAGGCGCGCTTCGCCATGTGCGCCGCCTGCCACGGCCCGGATGCCAAGGGCGGCATCGCCTTCGGGGCGCCGGATCTCACCAACAACACCTGGCTCTACGGCGGCTCCCGTCAGGTGGTCGAGCAGACCATCACCCACGGGCGTCACGGCGTGATGCCGGCCTGGAAGGATATCCTGGGTGAAGACAAGGTCCACCTGCTGGCATCCTATGTCTATAGTTTGTCCCACCAGGCGCAGTAACATAAGCAGTAACATGTGATAAGCACGTGATTACTCAGCAAAAAGCCTCGACTCTTCGAGGCTTTTTGTTATCTTGTGTTGGCTGAAAAGCCTCCATCTTGTTAATCATAGGTTTCGGTAGCACCATGTCCCAACCCTGGTATCGCCAATTCTGGCCCTGGTTCATCATCGCCCTCCCCTGCGCCGCCGTCATCGGCAGCATCGCCACCGCCATCATCGCCAGCCAGGACGGTGTCAACCTGGTGGCGGAGGACTATTACAAGCAGGGCAAGGAGATCAACCAGGATCTCAGCAAGTTCGATCGCGCCGAGGCCCTCGGCATCCGCATCGCCCTCTCGGTCAGCGACAAGGAGCTGACCCTGAAACCCCTGTCGGGAGACATTCCCCCCGGCCAGGCGCTGCGCCTCTCCCTGTTTCATCCGACCCTGGCGGGCCAGGACAGCGAACACCTGCTGACGGCGGATGGCAACGGCGTCTATCGCCTGCTGCTGGAGCAACCCGTCACCGGCAAATGGCATGTGCGGGTCGACGCCTTCAATCATGAATGGCGCCTGCAGGAGACGACACAACTGCCGACCCGGGCCCCCGTCGAACTCGATCCCAAGGGACGTTGAACCATGGAGGAGGAGCAGCCGTCTCCCGGCATGCGAGCCTCCTCCCTTATCTTGCCCACGAGGGCTGCAGCAAAGAGGGATCATGCCCATGACCGGCTGTTTTCACTGTGGTGAACCGGTTCCCACTGACAATCACTTTACCCTAGAGATCAAAGGCATAGTCCAGCCCATGTGCTGCCCCGGTTGCCAGGCCGTGGCGCAGACCATTCTCGAGTGCGGCCTCGCCAGTTACTACGAACACCGCACCGCCCCGGGCAGCAAGGGGGAGCTGGTGCCGAGCGAGCTGGCCGCCCTCACCCACTATGATCTTGCCGAGGTGCAACAGGAGTTCGTCACCGAGACGGGCACGGGGAGCCAGCGAATGCGGGAGATCCAGCTCACCGTGGAGGGGCTGACCTGCGCCGCCTGCGCCTGGCTTATCGAGCGCCACTTGAGCAAGCTCTCTGGCCTGCACTATGTCAACGTCAACACCACCACCCACCGCGCCCGCATCAAGTGGGATCCGGACAGGCTTAGCTTGAGCGACATCCTCAAGGGCTTCGCCAAGATAGGTTACCGCGCCTACCCCTTCCAGACCCACAGCCAGGAGGCGCTCTACGCCCGCGAGGTGCGCAGCTACATGTTCCGCATGGCGCTGGCCGGCCTCGGCTCCATGCAGGTGATGATGTGCGCCGTGGCGCTCTACATGGACCTCTTCATCAGCGTGGAGGAGGAGTTCATGATCTACTTCAAGTGGATAAGCCTCCTGCTCTCCACCCCCATCATGATCTACTCGGCCCAGCCCTTCTATGTGGGGGCCTGGCGCAGCCTGAAGCAGGGCCACCTCTCCATGGACGTCTCGGTGTCGCTGGCCCTCATCGGAGCCTTCGTCGCCTCCCTCTGGGCCACCGTCTTCAACACCGGCGAGGTCTATTACGACTCCATCACCATGTTCGTCTTCTTCCTGCTGCTGGGGCGCTTGCTCGAGCTGAGAGCCAGGCGCAAGGCGTCGGAGTCCAGCTCCAACCTGGCGCGCCTGGTCCCCGTCATGGCCACCCGGATCGACGACGATGGCGAGCGCGAGGTGGCGGCCAAGACGCTGCGGATCGGGGACAGGGTCCGGGTGCTGGCCGGTGCCACCCTGCCTGCAGACGGCCTCATTCTCCAGGGTCAGGCCAGCCTCAACGAGGCCATGCTGACCGGCGAGCAGTTGCCGCTGCTCAAGCAGGCGGGGGATCCCGTCTACGCCGGCACCATCAACACGGACGCGCCGCTGGAGATCCGGGTCAGCCACCCCATCGAGGAGTCGCGCCTCGCCCAGATCATGCGCCTGCAGGATCACGCGCTGGACGACAAACCCGCCATCGCCCAGCTGGCAGACGTGCTATCCCGCCACTTTATCCTGGTGCTGCTGGTGATTGCCGCCTTGGTCTGGACCTTCTGGCACTTCCACGCTCCCGAACGCGCCTTCTGGGTCACTCTGGCGGTGCTGGTGGCGACCTGCCCCTGCGCCCTGTCGCTGGCCACCCCGACCGCGCTCACCTCGGCCACCGCCCATCTCACCCGCAGCGGCATCTTGCTGCGCCGCGGCCATGTGCTAGACATCTTGACCAAGGCCAACCGGGTGGTGATGGACAAGACGGGCACCCTGACCACGGGCAACATCAGCCTGGTGCAGACTCGGACGCTGGCCGAGCTCGACGAGACACAGTGTCTGGCCATCGCCCAGGCCCTGGAGGCCTACTCCGAACACCCCATCGCCCGCGCGTTTCGCAACCAGCCCGTGGTGGACGGGGTGCTGCCGGCTGCAAGCGACGTCACTCCCGTCATCGGTCACGGCATAGAGGGCAAGATAGCGGGCAAGCCTTATCGCCTCGGCAGCGCCCGCTGGATCGGGCTGGCTGATGACCAGGATGCCGCACAAGGGTTGGCCATCTACCTGGCCGACGAGCACGGGCCCTTGGCCCGCTTTGTGCTCGCGGATACCTTACGTCCGGATGCCAGGGCGCTGATCCAGGCCTTCCAGGCCGCCGGTCTCCAGACCACCATACTCACCGGTGACGGCTCGGCCCAGAGCGACAGGCTGGCCCGGGAGCTGGGAGTCGACGAGCTGGTCAAGGGGGTCACCCCGGATGGCAAGCTGGCCTACCTCAAGGCCCGGGAGGCGGCCGGGGATATCAGCATCATGGTGGGGGACGGCATCAACGATGCCCCGGTGCTGGCCGGTGCCCACGCCTCCTTCGCCATGGCGGGAGGCACGGATCTGGCGAAGAACAGCGCCGACGCCATCCTGCTGGCGGACGATCTCTCCCGCCTGCTGGCCGCCCGCACCCTGGCGCTGCGCACCCGCAAGATCATCAAGGAGAACTTCGCCTGGTCCATCGGTTACAACCTGCTGGTACTGCCGCTGGCGGCGAGCGGCTGGCTGCCCCCCTATCTCGCGGCGGCAGGCATGTCCTTAAGCTCCCTCATCGTGGTCACCAACTCCATGCGGCTCAATCGCTGATCCCGGCCATGGATTGAACGGCCAGCCTGCGTGGCGGGCCACATTTCTCGCCAATGGCGGCTGGCTCTGGGCCCGAACGGGGTTAACATGAGCCGAGTCGTCAAAGCGACTCCTTCACCAAGGTAGAGATCATGAACATCATCTTCGTCCTCATCCCCATCGCCATCCTGTTCGTCATCATCGCGGGCGTGGTCTTCTTCTGGGCCATCCGCTCCGAGCAGTTCGAGGATCTCGACAGGCAGGGCTCCAACATCCTGTTTGACGAGGAGCAGCCGGCCCCCCGGGAGAAGACGCCAGAGGAGGACGGCAAGCATCATGACCACCAGCCTTGATCTGATGGGGGCCCTGCTGGTGGGGCTGGCGGGATCCGGTCACTGCATCGGCATGTGCGGCGGCGTCTCGGCCGCGCTCTCCATGGCCATTCCCGCCCGGAAGCAGCACTTCTGGGGCCGGCTCGGCTATCTGCTCAACTACAACCTCGGCCGGATCCTGAGTTACGTGATCGCCGGCGCCTTGGTGGGGGGGCTGCTGGCCACCACCAGCGAGCTGGGTGCGGGCAGGCACGCCCTGGCAGGGCTGCGTCTCATTGCGGCCCTGCTGATGATAGCGCTCGGCCTCTATCTGGCCGGCTGGTGGCAGGGTGTGCTGCTGCTGGAGCGCATGGGCGCCAGACTATGGCCCCATATCAAGCCGCTGGCGGGCAAGTTTATCCCCTTCACATCGGCCTGGCAGGCCCTTCCCTTTGGCATGGTATGGGGCTGGCTGCCCTGCGGCCTGGTCTACTCCATGCTGACCTGGAGCGCGGCGGCAGGCTCGACCGGTGGCGGGGCACTCATTATGCTCTTTTTCGGCCTCGGCACCCTGCCAACCCTGTTTGCCCTGGGGGGGCTTGCTGATCGGCTGCGTTACTGGCTGACCCTGCGCAGCCTGCGCCTGGGCGGCGCCTTGCTGCTCATGGCATACGGACTTCATACCCTCTGGATCGGGCTGGCGTCCTTTTGAAACCCTATCCAAAACGGATGAGATGGTGGTAAACTTGTTTGATATAAATCAATTATTCATTTGAGCCTATGATCCCGGACAAGAAACCTGGCAGACGTATTCAGAGCGGTGGCTGTGCAATTCATTGCCAGGATTGCAGCATCAGCCAGCTCTGCATCCCCTTCACCCTGAACGACAACGAGCTCGATCAGCTGGACAGTATCATCGAGCGCAAGAAGCCGATCCAGAAGGGTGAAGAGTTGTTCAAGGCCGGTGACGAGCTGAAGTCGCTCTACGCCATCCGTTCCGGGACCATCAAGTCATACACCATCACCGAGCAGGGGGACGAGCAGATCACCGCCTTCCACCTGGCCGGCGATCTGGTCGGTTTCGACGCCATCCACAAGCAGGCACACCCCTCCTTCGCCCAGGCACTGGAAACCGCCATGGTGTGCGAAATTCCGTTCGACGTGCTCGACGATCTCTCCGGCAAGATGCCCAAGCTGCGCCAGCAGATCATGCGCCTGATGAGCAACGAGATCATGGGGGATCAGGAGATGATCCTGCTGCTCTCCAAGAAGAACGCCGAGGAGCGCCTCGCCGCCTTCCTGCACAACCTGTCGGTGCGCTTCTCCGAGCGCGGCTTCTCCGCCAAGGAGTTCCGCCTCTCCATGACCCGGGGCGACATCGGCAACTACCTCGGCCTCACCGTCGAGACCATCAGCCGTCTGCTCGGCCGCTTCCAGAAGTCAGGTCTCATCAGCGTCAAGGGCAAGTACATTACCGTGCTGGATCACGTGGCCCTCGGCGTCATGGCCGGTGCTACCCGTCCCCCCTGCGGCTGATTTCCCCCGCCTACTCCATTCTCAGCCGGATCTGTTCGCCCTGAAATTTGATCCGGCACACCTTCCCGCCTCCCCCCTTGGACTAAGCTGTAATGGCTAAAGAGTTGCCATCATTGGCCTTTTTGCCAAGGAGGAGAACATGGTCAAGTACCGAAACATTCTGGTGGTGATCAACCCGGAAGAGGAGCGCCAGATCGCCCTCGAACGCGCGGTCAAGGTCGCCGAGCTGGAGCAGGGCGCCCAGCTGACCCTGCTCCTGACGATCTACGACTTCTCGTATGAAATGACTGCCATGCTGTCGGCGGACGAGCGGGAAGAGATGCGCCATGGCGTCATCGCCCAACGTCGGGAGTGGCTCGACGAGATCCTCCAGCCTTACCGAGACAGGGGGGTGGAGTGCGAGGTGAAGGTCCTGTGGCACAATCGTCCCTTCGAGTGCGTCATTCAGGAGGTGCTGGAGCAGCGCCACGATCTGGTGGTCAAGGCGACCCACAAGCACTCCTTCCTGCAAACCTTCATCTTCACCCCGACCGACTGGCACCTGCTGCGCAAGTGTCCCTGCCCTGTCCTGCTGGTGAAGGAGGGTCACTGGCAACGGGGCGGCAGCCTCATCGCCGCCATCAACTGCTCGAGCGACGACAAGGAGCAGAAGGTCCTCAATGATCGCATCACCCGCGAGGGGATCGCCATCGCCGAGCTGCTCGGCGCCAACCTCTATCTGGTCAACACCTACCCGGGCACCCCGGTCAACGTGGCCATCGAGCTGCCCGAGTTCGATCCCAACGCCTACAACGACGCCATTCGCAAGCATCACGAAGACCTGCTGAGGGAGCATGCCGATCAGTTCGGCATCAACCACATGTGGACCAAGGTGGCGGAAGGCCTCCCCGAAGAAGTGCTGCCGGACATGGCGGACGAGCTCAAGGCCACCCTGATGATCATGGGCTGCGTCGGTCGCACCGGGCTCTCCGCCGCCCTGCTCGGCAACACGGCGGAGCACGTGGTGGACAGGCTCAACTGCGACATCCTCATCCTCAAGCCCGACGATTACAGCTGCCCGGTGGATGACAGGCGGCATACCGCATAAGCGTTTCTTGCCCTCCCCCGGGACATGGCTATAATAAGCCGCTTATTTTTGTCCCGGGTTTGAGGCCATGCTAGAAGAGCTTAACGCCAAAGAGAAATACAGTTTCAACAAGCTGCAGAAACGCCTGCGGCGCAACGTGGGCCAGGCCATCGCCGACTTCAACATGGTTGAAGAGGGTGACAAGATCATGGTCTGCCTGTCCGGCGGCAAGGACAGCTTTGCCATGCTCGACATCCTGATGAGCCTGAAGGCCAGCGCCCCCATCCATTTCGATCTCGTGGCCGTCAACCTGGATCAGAAGCAACCCGGCTTCCCCGAGCACGTGCTGCCGGAATACCTGAGCACCCTCGGCATCGACTTCAAGATCGTCGAAGAGGATACCTACGCCATCGTCAAGGAGAAGGTGCCGGAGGGCAAGACCACCTGCGCGCTCTGCTCCCGCCTGCGCCGCGGCATCCTCTACCGTACCGCCCAGGAATTGGGCTGCACCAAGATTGCCCTCGGCCATCACAGGGACGACATCCTCGAGACCCTGTTCCTCAACATGTTCTACGGCGGCAAGCTGAAATCCATGCCGCCCAAGCTGGTGAGCGACGATGGCAAGAACGTGGTGATCCGCCCGCTCGCCTACTGCAAGGAAAAAGACCTGGTGCGCTATGCCGAGGTCAAGGCCTTCCCCATCATCCCCTGCAACCTGTGCGGCTCCCAGGAGAACCTGCAGCGCCAGGCCATCAAGCAGATGATGCAGGAGTGGGATCGCCGCTTCCCCGGCCGTCTCGAGACCATGTTCACCGCCATCCAGGACGTGATCCCGAGCCACCTGCTCGATCACAAGCTGTTTGACTTCAAGAGCATCAACCGGGACTCCGGCATCATCGACGGGGGTGACAAGGCATTCGACCCGCCCGAGCTGCCCAAGGCGCCGCTGCTGGACATCGACGAGATGGACATGCTGGACGTGATCGAGGTGCGCTGAGCTCCCTGCCAGCGAGCACGAAAAAGGAGCGCCATGCGCTCCTTTTCTTTGCCTGTCTGGCACCCGGCTTCTTCAGCCCTTGTGCAACCAGGGGGTCAGCCGCAGTATCTCTCCCTGCAGTTGCAGCCTGCCGTTGGCAAAGGCCGCCAGCTGGGCATTGCTCAGCAGCAGTTGCCCCTGCTGCCAGGGCACCGCCTCCTGGCGGGCGCCCTCGACTAGGTAGGCCGTCCCCGAAGGCGCCACCAGGGAGAAGCGCACCCCTTCCATCCGCGGCAGGAAATACTTGCCGACCATGCCGGCCATCTTGTCGAGCAACTGCTGCATCTGCTGCTGGCGCAGGGCGATCTCCGCCAGCGGCACCTCGGGGGTGGCGGGGGCGTCAGCCATCACCTGCACCGACATGTCGCAGGCGGCGTGTGGCTCGGTGAGCTCGACCACCACGGTCGCCTTGTCCAGATTGAGATCATCGTCGTAGGGCAGGCGCAGCTCGCTGTCCACCGTGACCTCGGCAGGCACATCCCTGTCCGGGGTCGAGACCCTGGCCGAAGTGAGCAGGCAGCGCCGGCCATTTTGCGGATCGGTCAGATAAAACCCCAGCCTGGCGTGGCCGAATTCCCCCTTGGCGAAGGTCTTCATCTGGCTGTAGAAGGTGCCGTAGGCCAGCTCCAGGGACGGCGCCGCCTGCCCCAGCATGGGCACCAGCAGCAGGGCTGCCGCCACCCCGTATCGATTCGTCATATGCCATCCTCTTGCATCTTGCCTTCTCCTCGGCCGACATCGGCCATCGCCACGGCCTGCCCGTCAGGCATTGAAATGGTCCGGCCCCTGCCCACCGGCGTTGTCCGCCACCTCGGTCACCTCCACGGCGACGCCGCACAGATCCCGGTAGAGGATCCCCTTGCAGTTGAAATAGAGGGGCGCCACCCAGATAAGCCCCAGCCCCATGGGGATGAGCGCCAGGAAGAAGAGCGCCAGCATGAC
Organism: Aeromonas sp. XH; assembly: GCF_033348475.1. NCBI lineage: Bacteria > Pseudomonadati > Pseudomonadota > Gammaproteobacteria > Aeromonadales > Aeromonadaceae > Aeromonas > Aeromonas sp. XH. Next base: position 2,215,967 of record NZ_CP137630.1, read on the forward strand.
CCCGTGCAGCAGCACTATGCTGGGCCAGCCGCGGGCAAACAGCTTGAGGGAGACCAGAATGGCCTGAGCCGGCGACAGGCCGCGCTCCAGCACCAGGGGGACGGTGAACACCAGCCCCATGCCCACCAGGGCAGAGGGAATGAAGGCCAGCATCACCGGCAGTCCCAGCAGTTCGAACAGGGGGCCGAACAGGCTGGTGATCAGGCTGCCGAGCAGGCTCAGGCTCCCCAGGCGCAGGAAGTGGCGAAAGAAGTCGAACACCTGGCTCGGCCGGGCCCGCACTCCCACCGACTGCTGCAACCCCAGCATGTCGAGGGAAGAGGTCATGGGGGACATGATCACTGTGATGAGCAGGCTCAGGATCAGGGCCATGTCCATGTCACCCCCTTCCTGGGCGACATGGGGGGCCAGCAGGGTATTGCTCAGCAGGATCCAGATTGCCATGACACCGGCGATGGCCAGCGCCAGGCCGAAACCGGTCCGCCGGGTCTGCTGCCACGCCTCTTTCAGCACCCCTTGCAGGTCCAGACGGTATCCCTGGCTGAGGGACTGTTCGAGGGTTCCACCGATCCGCATTCTATTACTCAATTGACTATCCAACATTCACTAGCGACTGATCCAAGGTGGCACATTATAGCGGTTTGACCAGGCATGCGTAGCCGTTTTTCCTGTTATCTTCCGTTCAGAAAGCCGTTGATACCAGCCGCAAAAATACGGCCAGCCCTGGCAGCACACTCCGTGGCTTGGCCCCCGCCGTCAACGGGCGTAGGATGATGCCTGGACCCGTCAGACTCTGGTGCACTCATCGGCGGGTTCCTCCCCCCATCGCTCACACAAGGAGAACGGCCATGTCCGAACTGACCCTCTATCTCGCCCCCGGCACCTGTGCCATGGCGGTCCGCATCGCCCTGGTGGAAGCCGGCGCCCCACACAGGGTCAAGCGCCTCGATCTGGCCGCCGGCGAGCAGCGTACTCCTGAATATCTGGCCATCAATCCCAAGGGCCGGGTGCCGGCCCTGGTCACCGAGCAGGGTGTGCTGACCGAGACCCCAGCCCTGCTGCTCTACGTGGCCCAGCGCTTCCCGGAGGCCAAACTGGCGCCCCTGGAGGACCCCTTCCTGCTGGCCCGCATGCAGGAGGTGCACAGCTTCCTCGCCTCCACCGTGCACGTCGCCCACGCCCATGGCCGGCGCGGCAGCCGCTGGGCCGATGAGGCACAGGCCATCGCGGCCATGCTGGCCAAGATGCCCCAGAACATGCGCGAGGGTTTCGACCAGATAGAGCGCCACTACCTGGCCGGTCCCTGGGTGCTGGGGGAGCGCTTCAGCCTGGCCGACATCTACCTGTTCGTGGTGGCAAGCTGGCTCGAGAGCGATGGGGTGGCCATCGACGAGTTTCCCGGGGTGGCGGACCACTACAGGCGCATGCAGACCCGCCCCGCCGTGCAGGAGGCGCTCGCCGTCTGATCCCGCCCCATTCTGTCGCTCTTCCCTCGAGGCACCGACCCCGCTCCCGGGCACCCGGTTCTCATGACCTGACGGGTGCTCTTCTGGCACCCCTTTCTCCTCTTTGCTCCCCATCACTGAGATCGTTTTCACATTTTCGTCATCTGTACCTAGACCCGTTAACGGTTAGCGCCTATCTTTCGCATCAACGACGCAACCGGTTGCGTAACCGGTTGCCCTGTTCAATATCGGATATGCGGTCACAAACCGCCGAGGTGCTGTATGAAACGAGGCAAGCTGCTCAACGCTCCCCTGAGTTCGCTGGTGGCCCACATGGGCCATACCGACGAGATCACCGTCTGCGACGCCGGGCTGCCCATACCGGCGGGCCCCGAGCGCATCGATCTGGCGCTGATGGCAGGCACTCCCAGCCTTGACACAGTGCTGAGCGCCCTGCTCACCGACCTGGTGGTGGAGAAGGTGATCATGGCGAGCGAGATCAAGCTGATCAGCCCCGCCGCTCACCAGGCGCTGGTGGATCAGCTGGAGGCGCACGCCGCTGCCCAAGGCAAGCCCATCACCATCGAATACTGCCTGCACGAGGCATTCAAGGCCCGCACCCGCCAGAGCAAAGCGATTGTGCGCAGCGGCGAGGTGACCCCCTACGCCAACCTCATCCTCTGCGCCGGTGTGGCGTTCTAAGTCTTGGAGGACGCAGCCATGAGCACAAGCTCCCCGCTCCCCTCGCCCATTCTGGAGCTCGCCGGGATCGTCAAGACCTTCCCCGGGGTACGCGCCCTCGACGAGGCGGGCCTCAAGGTCTATCCGGGCCAGGTGATGGCCCTGCTCGGCGAGAACGGCGCCGGCAAGTCCACCCTGATGAAGGTGCTGACCGGCATCTATCAGGCCGATGCGGGCACCGTCAGCTACCGCGGCCAGCCGGTCCACTTCAAGGGGCCGCGCGACTCCCAGGATCAGGGGATCAGCATCATCCACCAGGAGCTGAACCTGCTGCCGGAACTGTCGATTGCCGCCAACATCTTCCTCGGCCGCGAGCCGCGCACCCGCTTTGGCAGCATCGACCACAAGCAGCTGCGCGAGCGGGCCAGCACCCTCCTGGCCCGTTTGGGCGTCAAGCATGGCCCGGATACCCGACTCGGGGATCTCTCCATCGGCGAACAGCAGATGGTGGAGATCGCCAAGGCGCTGTCGTTCGATGCCAGCGTCATCATCATGGACGAGCCCACCGATGCCCTGACCGACACCGAGACAGAGCAGCTGTTCACCGTCATTCGCGAGCTGCGCCAGCAGGGCTGTGGCATCGTCTACATCTCCCACCGTCTCAAGGAGATCTTCGAGATCTGCGATCGGGTGACAGTGCTGCGGGACGGCAAATGGATCGGCGAGCAGGCGGTGAGCGATCTCGACGAAGACAGGATCATCGAGATGATGGTGGGCCGCCGGCTGGAAGAGCAGTATCCGCGTCTTAAGCGCGAGCTCGGTCCGATCAGCCTGCAGGTCAAGGATCTGGCCGGCCCCGGCGTGCGCGGGGTGAGCTTCTCCCTGCGTCAGGGGGAAATTCTGGGCTTCAGCGGCCTGATGGGCTCCGGCCGTACCGAGCTGATGAAGCTCATCTACGGCGCCAGCCCCATCAGCGGCGGTGACATCACCGTGGATGGTCACGCCCTGGTCCCCAGGAGCCCGGCCGATGGCCTGGCGGCCGGCATCGCCTACATCTCCGAGGATCGCAAGGGGGACGGCCTGGTGCTGGAGCTCTCCGTGCGGGAGAACATGAGCCTGTGCGCCCTCGGCGAGTTCATCCGCGCCGGCAAGATTGACGGCCAGGCCGAGCGCCAGGCGGTGGGGGACTACGTGCGCCTCTTCAACATCAAGACCCCGAGCCAGGATCAGCTGATCAAGCTGCTCTCCGGCGGCAACCAGCAGAAGGTGGCCATCGCCAAGGGGCTGCTGACCCGGCCCAAGGTGCTGATCCTGGACGAGCCGACCCGCGGCGTCGACGTGGGGGCCAAGAAGGAGATCTATCAGCTCATCAACCAGTTCAAGCAGGAGGGGATGAGCATCATCCTGGTTTCCTCCGAAATGCCGGAAGTGCTCGGCATGAGCGATCGCATCCTGGTGATGCACGAGGGGCGCATCAGCGCAGAGTTCAATACCCGGGACGCCAATCAGGAGAAGCTGATGGCGGCCGCCGTGGGTAAACAGTGGCAAGCAGAGCAAGAGGCAGCACAATGACAACCCAAACCCTTCCCCGCCGCGGCATCATGAGCAAGGCCTGGTGGATCGAGAACAAATCCCTGGTGGCGCTGCTGGTGCTGATCGGCGTGGTCTCCTTCCTGAGCCCGAACTTCTTCACCGCCGACAACCTGCTCAACATCCTGCGCCAGACCTCGGTCAACGCCATCATGGCGGTCGGCATGACGCTGGTGATCCTCACCGCCGGTATCGATCTGTCAGTCGGCTCGGTACTGGCCCTGTGCGGCGCCCTGGCCGCCACCATGGTTGCCATGGAGCTGCCCATCATGCTGGTGATCCCCCTCACCCTGGGGGCCGGCGCCCTGCTCGGCGGCATCAGCGGTCTCATCATCGCCAAGGGCAAGGTGCAGGCCTTCATCGCCACCCTGGTCACCATGACCGCCCTGCGCGGCATCACCATGGTCTACACCGAGGGGCGTCCCATCTCCACCGGCTTCAGTGACGGCGCCGATCACTTCGCCTGGCTGGGAACCGGCTACCTGCTCGGCCTGCCGGTGCCCATCTGGTTGATGGCCATCGTCTTCCTGCTGGCCTGGTACCTGCTCAACCACACTCGCCTGGGCCGTTACATCTATGCCCTGGGCGGCAACGAGTCGGCCACCCGCCTCTCCGGCATCAATGTGGATCGGGTCAAGCTCGCGGTCTACGGTCTGTGCGGCATGCTGTCGGCATTGGCCGGGCTCATCGTCACCTCTCGCCTCTCCTCCGCCCAGCCGACTGCCGGCATGGGTTACGAGCTGGATGCCATCGCCGCCGTGGTGCTGGGGGGCACCAGCCTGATGGGGGGCAAGGGCCGCATCATGGGGACCCTGATAGGCGCCCTCATCATCGGCTTCCTCAACAACGCCCTCAACCTGCTCGACGTCAGCTCCTATTACCAGATGATCGCCAAGGCCAGCGTGATCCTGCTCGCCGTGATGATCGATAACAAAAGCAACCGTTGATACCACAAGCCACACACAAGGAATGAAATGATGAAAAAGCTAAATACCCTGCTCGCTGCCGCCATCATGTCCGTGCTGGGTACCGCCCAGGCCGCCGATCAGACCCTGGCCATGGTGGTCTCCACCCTCAACAACCCCTTCTTCGTCACCATGAAGGAGGGGGCCGAAGCCAAGGCCAAGGAACTTGGCTACGAGCTGGTGGTGCTGGACTCCCAGAACGACCCGGCCAAGGAGCTCTCCAACGTGGAAGATCTCACCGTGCGCAAGGTCAACGCCATCCTGATCAACCCGACAGACTCCGAAGCCGTGGGCAACGCCATCCGTCTGGCCAACAAGGCCAGCATCCCTGTGCTGACCCTGGACCGCGGTGCGGCCCAGGGTGACGTCAAGGCCCACATCGCCTCCGACAACGTGGCGGGCGGCAAGCTGGCCGGCGACTTCATCGCCGAGAAGCTGGGCAGCGGTGCCAAGGTGATCCAGCTCGAAGGGATCGCCGGCACCTCCGCCGCCCGTGACCGCGGCGAAGGCTTCGCCCTGGCGGTGGCCGCCAACAAGCTGGAAGTGCTGGCCTCCCAGCCCGCCGACTTTGACCGCACCAAGGGTCTGAACGTCATGGAGAACCTGCTGGCGGCGCACCCGACCGTGCAGGCGGTGTTCGCCCAGAACGACGAGATGGCGCTAGGGGCCATCCGCGCCGTGCAGGCCGCCGGCAAAGAGGTGATGATCGTGGGCTTCGACGGCACCGACGATGGCAAGGCCGCCGTGGCCAAGGGTAAACTGGCCGCCACCGTGGCCCAACAGCCGGCCCTCATCGGCGCCATCGGCGTGGAAACCGCCGACAAGGTGCTCAAGGGCCAGCCGGTGGAGAAGTCCATCCCGGTACCGCTGCAGATCGTCAACAAGTAAGTCCGTGGGGGGAGGCTCGCCTCCCCCTTTCTTCGGCAGAGCCTCCCGATCTGGGCCCACCCAGATCAGGATGTTCTCAACAAGGGTGATAGGAATGAATCGTCTCGTAGTCCTCGGCAGCGTCAATGCGGATCACGTGCTGCGTGTCCCCCACTTTCCCCGCCCCGGTGAAACCCTGACCGGTCACAGCTATCAGGTCGTCCCCGGCGGCAAGGGCGCCAATCAGGCGGTGGCCGCCGCTCGGTTAGGTGCAGAAGTCTCCTTCATCGCCCGCATCGGCGATGACGCCATCGGCCGTCAGATGAGAGAAGGCTTCGCCCAGGACGGCATCGACGTGAGCGCCGTCGCGCTCGACCCCAAGCTCCCCACCGGCATCGCCATCATCTATGTGAGCGACGAGGGGGAGAACAGCATCGGCATCTCCGCCGAGGCCAACGGCGCCCTCACCCCGGCCGTGGTGAAAGGCCACGAAGGGCTGATCGCCGCTGCCCACACCCTGTTGCTGCAGCTGGAAGTGCCCCTGGAGACTGTGCTGGAGGCCGCCCGTCTGGCCCGTGCCCACGACACCCGGGTGGTGCTCAACCCCGCGCCTGCCCGGCCGCTCTCGCAGGAGCTGCTGGCGCTGGTGGATCTCATCACCCCGAACCAGACCGAGGCCGAGCTGCTGACCGGGGTCAAGGTCACCGACGAGGCGACTGCGGCCCAGGCCGCCGCCCGCTTCCACCAGATGGGCATAGCGGAGGTGATGATCACCCTGGGTTCCCAGGGGGTCTATTTCAGCAACGGGACACAACAGCAACTTATTCCAGGCTTTCGGGTCAAGGCGGTGGACACCACGGCAGCAGGCGACACCTTCAACGGTGCCCTGCTGGCGGCCGAGCTCGCCGGCGCCGACTTCCACGACGCGGTGCGCTTCGCCCACGGCGCGGCGGCGCTCTCTGTGACCCGCTTCGGGGCCCAGAGCTCCATCCCGAGCAAGCAGGAGGTGGAATCCTTCCTCCTTGAACAGACGGCGCAGGGATACTGATGGCCAATATCAAGGAGGTGGCGGCGCAGGCGGGGGTCTCCACCACCACAGTCTCCCATGTCATCAACGAGACCCGTTTCGTGGCCGAGGAGACCCGGGAGCGGGTCTTCGCCGCCATGCGCGAGCTCAACTATGCCCCCAGCCTGGTGGCCCGCAGCCTCAAGGTGAAGGAGACCAACAGCATCGGCATGCTGGTTACCACCTCCAGCAACCCCTTCTTCGCCGAGGTGGTGCGCGGGGTGGAGCGCTACTGCTTCGAGCAGGGTTACAACCTCATGCTGGGCAACACCGAGGGACAGGCCGAGACCGCCCTCTCCTACCTCAAGATGATGCTCAGAAAACGAGTGGATGGCCTGCTGATCATGTGCAGCGAGGGGCAGCAGGAGGTGTTCAACCAGCTCGACTGGCTCAAGAGCCTGCCGGTGGTGGTGATGGACTGGGGCATGGAGAACGGCGAAGTGGATCTCATCGCCGACAACTCCCATCGCGGCGGCTACCTGGCGACCCGCCACCTGCTGGGGCTGGGTCACACCGCCATCGGCTGCATCACGGGTCCCCACAAGCGCGCCCCCGCCGATCAGCGGCTGGCAGGCTTCGAGCAGGCGATGCAGGAAGCGGGGCTCGCCGTCAATCCGGCCTGGATCCAGGAGGGGGACTTCGACTGCGCCAGCGGCGCCGCCGCCATGGAGCGTCTGCTGGCACAGCCCGTGCGTCCCAGCGCTCTTTTTGTGTGCAACGACATGATGGCCATGGGGGCCATCAGTGCCGCCCATCAGGCGGGGCTGGTGATCCCGCGCGACCTCTCCATCGTCGGCTATGACAACGTGGCACTGGCCCAGTTCATGTCGCCGCCGCTCACCACGGTCAACCAGCCCAAGGAGGAGCTGGGCCGCCTCGCCGTCACCCGGTTGCTGGCTCGCATCAACGGCGAGCAGATAGACAATCGCCGGATCACCGTGGAGCCGGATCTGGTGATCAGGAACTCCTGCGCCCCCTTCCCCTCCCCGGACGGCAAGGCCTCCTGAGGATCAGCAGATACGAGAAGGGCGGCCCGAGCCGCCCTTTTTTATTTCCTTGTCCCATCAATAGGGCTCGCGCTGCTTGAGCACGTCGCCCTGCCCCGCCGCCCCCGTACGGTTCAGGCGCCGCAACCCCAGTTGCCTGGCAAGGGGGTGCAGCAGAGCAAGGTGATCGGAGGGCTCGGGCAGCCAGTAGCGGATCGGCCAGCCCGCCTGCAAGAGCGCGGGAACCCGGCTGCCGAGCTCACCCAGCGCCAGCACGCAGTCACGCTGGCGCACCTTGTCCAGCAGGGCCGCGTCCTCCGTCAGGGTCGGCAGCGCCAGGATCAGTGCTCCTTGTGGCAGGGACGGCAGGAAGGCCAGCACATGGGCCAGTTGCGACGGCTGGCGCAGCGCCAGCAGCAGGGGCTGGCGGAGATCCGCGTCCATCAGCAACCTGGCCACCACGGGACCGAGAACGCCGCGCTCCTGCATCCAGTCCACGTCACACACCTGCTGCCCCACCCGCCAGCGCACGCCGATGGCCGTCACCCGCTCTCCCCGCTCGTCTTGCAGGGGCTCGAAGACGGTCTCCAGGGGCGAGGGCGCGGCCCCCGCCAGCCACTCCCGCAACTGGTGCAGTTGCCGCTGGTTCATGCTGAGGGTCGCCTTCATCGCCGACTGGTACCAGACCAGGGTGCCATTGCTGCGTTTGGCTTCATTCAGTGCCAATATGGCCTGCTCCAGCAGCTGCTCGGCCTCCTCGCCCCCCTCGACCCTGGCCACCCCGAAGCGGCAGGCGAGGTCGAAACTGCTCTCCCGGGTCACGAACTCGAACTGCAGCAGATTCACCATGGCCTCCATGCGGGCCTCGAGCTCCTCATGGTCGGTGGCCAGCACCACGGCAAATTCATCTCCCCCCAGGCGATAGGCCAGGCCGGGGCAGGCTTGCCGCAGTCTCGCGGCGACCGCCTGCAACAGGCGATCACCGACCTGGTAGCCGAGCAGATCATTGACCTGCTTGAACCGCTTGAGATCGAGCACCACCAGGGCCTGGATCCGGCCCCGCTGCAGGGACTGCCTGAGCTGCCCCTGCAAGGCCCGGCGGTTGCCCAGCCGGGTCATGGGATCGAGCAGGGAGAGCCGGCGATTCTGCAGGTTGGTGCGGATCAGGGCGAAGACCAGCACGCCCCCCATCACCAGCAGGATCAGCTGCCAGATCTGGATCCAGAACAGGCTCTGACGCAGCTGGTGGAGTGACGCCTCCCGCTCCTGACCGGAGAGGATCTGATCCCCTATCAGCTCCACCTGGCGGGTCAGGTCGGCAATCCGGACAAGCGCCCGATCGAGGGCCTCGCCCTTTTGCAGCGCACCAGCCTGGACCTGAGGCTCCAGCATCTTGATCTCGTCAAACAGCTTGGTCAGCACCTCGCCCAGCCCATGCCGGGCGCGGGCATCTGCGGTTTCGGTGCCGACCAGAAACACATCCAGCCGGTTCCACAGCAGATCGTAATCCAGGCTCAGGGTCTCCATGTCGAGGCCGTCGGCCCGGTAGAGGCGCAGGTTGTAGAGGAAACGCTGGGATTCCAGCATCACCTGGCTGATGTTCCAGTGGGTGTTGCGGTAGAAGATGTCGACCAGCTGTTCGTGTCGGCTCTGCAGATAGAGGCCCCACACGGAGGAAAACAGGAAGCAGAGCGAGATGGCGGCCAGCAGCAGATTGTGGCGCTGTCGACGGGTCACTTGACGACCTCGATGCGGATCGTCTGCCAGACCATGTTGTTGTGGATGGCGGAGACATCCATCTCGGGGTGCGCCGAGAGAGGGATCAGCAGCCAGAGCGGCCCCTTGTTGCGGCGGGTCAGCGGCTTGCCATCCTGGTGGCGCACCAGGGTGAGCGGCACCTTGGCAAACAGGGAGAGATCGACCCGTTGCCGGTAGCCATTGAGCGCCACCACATCGAGCACGCTGGCCCCGGCGGCCCCTTGCGCCGCCAGCACGCTGACCAGGGTCGGACCGCGGTAGCGGTGGACACCGACGGTCCAGGGGGTGGCCGTCTCGAATTCCACCTGGGGCAAGGCGGCCAGTGCCGCCTCGTCCAGGGTGACTTCCCGCTTGTCCGGCAGGATCAATTGCAACAGGGGAGTAGCAGCCTGAGTCCCGAACGAGATCAGCACCAGCAGAAGGGAAATGAACCCGAACTTTCGAATATCCATATATGTTGCGTCAGCCACATCCTTGTTGTTGGAGTCAGTGTGGCGACTTCATAGAGCCAATGCAACTGTGTTTATTCTCAATAGTTATGAGCCACGCATCTCCATCCAGTTGTGCCCCTCTATCTGTCTGGGCTGGTGCACGCCGCAGCTTTGCAGCAGTTCGTCCACGAAGGCCGGCACCAGCAGGGATGCCGGGCCGTAGCGCTTCTCGTCAAACTGGCTTCCCACCTCGCTCGGCTCCAGATTGAGCTCCACTGTATGGGCTCCGTTCAGGCCGGCCTCATGCACGAAGCCGGCAGCCGGATACACGGCGCCGGACGTACCGATAGAGAGGAAGAGATCGCACTGGGCCAGGGCGGAATAGATGCGATCCAGCCCAAGCGGCATCTCGCCGAACCAGACCACATGAGGCCGCAGCGGCTGGGGCAGCTGACAGCAGGAGCAGAGCTCGTGCTGGTGGAGATCCCCGCGCCATTCGATCACCTGGCCCGACCCCGGGCAGCGCGCCTTGAGCAGCTCCCCGTGCATGTGGATGAGGTTCTTGCTGCCCGCGCTCTCGTGCAGGTTGTCGATGTTCTGGGTGATCAGGGTCACGCTCCCGGGGAACAGGCGCTCGAGGCGGGCCAGGGCATAGTGGGCAGGGTTGGGGTGGATCTCGTCCCGCTGCAACTGATGGCGCCGGGCATTGTAGAAGCGTTGCACCAGTTCGGGATCTCGCGCATAGCCCTCCGGGGTCGCCACGTCTTCCACCCTGTGTTCCTCCCAGAGGCCATCACAGGCCCGAAAGGTCTTGATACCGGATTCGGCCGAGATGCCGGCACCGGTGAGGATCACGATATGTTTGGCTGACTGCACCATGGTTGTTCTCCTCCAACGGGTGACAGGCTGACCTTAGCACAAGAGAGGGGGGCGGCCCATTCGCCCTTGGTCTTATGGCCGGGCAGCAATACGACCCGCCAGGACGCTCAGGTCCAGCCTGGCGAAGACCATCTCCCGCCCCGTCACCAGGGTCAGCGGCAGCCCCAGCCCCTTCAAGAGCGCCAGCATGGGCCGATTCTGGCCCAGCACCTCGGCGGTCCACTCCCGGATCCCCTCCCCGTGCGCCAGCAGGGCCAGCGCCAGCAGGATGCGCCGCCCGGCGCCGCGATGCTGGAAATGATCCGCCACTATGCAGGAGAACTCGGCCCTGTCGGGATGCAGGCGCCGGCGCACGGACTGGGCCATGGCCAGCGGCAGGCCCTGCTCATCGGTGAGCAGCAGCCCTATCTGGGGCGCCCTGGGGTAGTCGAGAAAGAGCGCGAGCTGCTCCGGGGTCGGGGGCTGCTTGGCGCGCATGAAGCGCAGGTAGACGCTTTGCTCGCTCAGCGCCTCATAGGCGGCCCGCACGCGCTCGGGATCGCTGCCAGCCAGCTCCTGCAGCCGGCAGCGCACCCCGCCCACCGTCATCTTCACCGGCAGGGAAGCCCGCGAGACGGGGGGCGTCCAGCCGCTCAGTCCCCTGTCCAGGCGCGCCTCATCGAGGGGCCAGCAGAGATAGTGCGGCACGGCTTACCAGCGCCCCGCCATGCCGTAGTCCTGCCACTGTGCGGCGTCGAGCAGATTGAAGGGATCATCGAGGTAGAGGGCGATGCCGAGCTCCCTGGCCCGCTGGATGAAGCGGGCCAGCAGGGAATCCGCGGCCATCGCCTCCAGCTCGGGCAGCATGTGCTGCCCCAGCAGCAGGGATTGCAGCGGCAGACGCTCCAGCAGATCGAACGGCAGGTGCTGAGCGTTGTCGAGCAGCAGGGCGAGCCTCGCCCCCGCCAGGCTCGCCTGCAACACCAGGGCGAAGCGATCCGCATGGCTCAGCAGGTTATCCCGCCGATGGATGACCAGGGTCAGCTCGCTCGCCGGACGCCCGTGGTGCTCCAGCCAGGCCTTGAGCGGTTCCCAGTGCGGCGACAGGCCGTTCAGGGTCAGCCAGACGGGCAGCGTGAACGACTCCGCCTCCGCCAGCAGGCCAAGCTGCCCCCTCTGCTCCCCCTGCCAACTGCGGATGGTTCGCTTCAGGCCGCCGAGTCGGCGCCGGCGCTGGGGCCCCAGATAGAGCACCTTGAGCAGCCGCAGCAGATCGTCGCTCTGCAGCGGCTTGGCCAGGGCTGCCAGCACGTTGAAACCCGCGTCGTGCAGCAGACGCCTGGCCCCGTCGATCAGGGTCTGATCGTGGGCGGAGAGCAGTATGATGGGCAGGCCGCTGTGACGATATTGGGGATGGCTCATCAGCAGGCTGATGGCATCCTGCTCCGCCAGGCTGAGATCGCAGATAAGCAGCCCCACGCCCCCCTCCTCCAGGGCCCGCAGGCAACCTTCGCCATCCTGCACCCAGTGGCAGGGTGTCCCCAGGGCCTGGATCTCCTGCTGGATGCAGGCTCCCTGGAAGGGGTGATCCTCGAGCAGCAGGATCCGCAACCGGGCAAGCCAGGCCCGCCACTCCCGCTCCCGTGCCTGTACCCCTTCGAGCCAGGGATCGGACAGGCGATAGATCCCCACTCCCGGGGTCAGCAGCTGCGGCAGGTAGTCGGCCCCGGCATGGGAGGCGGGATCGAACAGGGCGATGGCCCCGGCGGCAAACAGTCCCTCCCATTGCCAGCCGGCATCGGGCAGGGTGCGATGCAGGCTGGCGTAGGCCGGCAGGCCCGCCGCCTTCGCCGCCTGATGGGAGGCGGCGTCCAGGGCATAGACGCTGACGGGGTGAAACACGGGCCCCTGGCTGTCATCCGACTCCAGCAGGGCCAACAACTCTTCATCGGTGATGATCATCTCATGCTCTTTCGCCCAGTTGCCGACAGACCTCTTCCACGGCCAGCCTCAACTCAGTTGCAAGGGGGTGGTCGGGGGCCTCCTGCCAACGGTCGATCACCCGGACCAGCGAGGTGGCCCCCACCATTTTGGCGGCCCCCTTCATCTTGTGTAAAGCCGCATTGAGAGCATGGGGGTCCCCTTGTGCGAGGCACTGCTCAATGTCCGCCAGCTCCTGGCGAACCGAGGTCAGGTAAATTCCGATGAGGGCCGGGCTCAGCAGCGCGGACAAGGGCATGGCCTGAGGAGCCTGTGCCACCTCAGCCCCGTTGCGACCGGAGACGGTGCGCAGCAGGATGGCCAGCTCCTTCAGCAGCACGGGCTTGTCCAGATGTCCCTGGCAGCCGCACTCGGCGAGCCGCTGCGCCGCCTGCTCGCTGAGATCGGCGGTGATCACGTAGACCGGCAGATGCTGCCAGTGTGCCGAGGCCCGCAGCTGCCTGCACAGCTCGGCCCCGTCCATCACCGGCATCTGCAGATCGGTCAGCACCAGATCCACCGTCTCCGATCGCAGGATCTCGAGGGCCAGGCGGCCGTTGGCGGCGCTCAGTACCCGGGCCCCCAGCTGACCGAGCTGCATGCTGATCAGCACCCGGTTCACTTCGTGATCTTCCACCAGGAGCACGCACAGGCCGGCGCCCGGCAGATCCCTGATCTCCTCCCCCTCCTGGGCAAGCCTGGGTTGCAGCAGGCTGACCACGGAGCCCGGGATCCAGGGCTCCCCCTGCCAGGACCAGGCGCGCAGCCCCCGCTCATCCACCAGGACGCCGAGGCCGGGGGCCATCCCATCCTCGGCGACCCCCAGCTCGGCGAGCCAGGGACGCAGGTAGGCCTGCTCCTCGGGGGGCAGTTGCAGGGACAGCCGCTTGACTCTGGGCTGCCAGGGCGCTTTCTCCTGCACCTGTCTGAGGGGCCAGACACAGATGAAGCGGCTGCCGCCGGTGGCCACGGGCTCGACCCGGATCTCGCCGCCCATCTGCTCCATCAACTGGCGACAGATGGCGAGCCCGAGCCCCGTGCCCTGGGCCCGGATCTGTCCCGGCTCCTCCCCCTGCTCGAAGGGCTGGAACAACCGGGGCAGCAGCTCGGCGCTGATGCCGGGCCCCTGATCGTCCACGCCGCACCAGATCCACTCCCCCTGCCGGCGAGCCCACAGCACCACTTCTCCCCGCTCGCTGAACTTGATGGCGTTGGAGAGCAGGTTGTGCAGCACCTGCTGCACCCGGTGGGGATCGAGCTCCATCAGGGCGGGCAGCGCCGGATCCAGGTTGAGGCGCAGCTGCAGATGCCGGGAGCGCGCCTTGGACCAGTGCACCGCCGCCACGTGTTCGCACAGCTCCACCAGATCCGTGGGCTGCAAGGAGAGCCGAAGCTGGCGCGTCTCGTTGCGGCTGAAGTCGAGTACGTCGTTGAGCAGCCCCAGCAACTCGTTGCCCGCCTGCCTGACGTGCGCCAGCACCGAGGCCTGCTCGGCAGAGAGCTCGGTCTGATCCAGCCACTCCAGCAGGCCGAGCATGGCGTTCATGGGGGTGCGGATCTCGTGGCTCACGGCGGCCAGGAAGCGCCCCTTGGCGAGCACGGCCTGCTGGGCCTGCTCGTGGGAGAGCTGCAGGGAGTGCTCCTGCTCCACCCTGCTGGTCACATCCTGCACCACCCCGTAGACGCGCCACCCCTCCCCCTGGCGACGCCCCCTGCCGGAGAACTGCAGCCAGCGCAGCCCCTTGGCAGGGTGCTGGTAGCGCAGCAGATGGGAGAAGGGGTGCCCCGCCTGCAACATGGTCAGCATGGGAGCCCGCATCTCGCGCCTGTCCTGGCGAGAGATGCGGGTGAGCGTCTCGTTGGGATTGCTCCGGATCTGCTGGCTGGCCAGCCCCAGCAGCTCGTGGCTGCCGCGGCTCACAAACTCCACCCGGGTGATGGCCCCGTCCAGCAGGGTGAATTGCAGCACCACGCCGGGCACCGTATTGGTCAGGGCCCGCAGGCGCCGCTCCGCCTGGCGCAGCAGCCGGGTGCGCTCGCGCAGGGCGCTGATGTCCGAGAGGGCGATGAGATCCCCGGCCGGGGCCTGCGGCCCCAGGCGCAGCGGGATCTGGGCATAGGAGTAGACCTGCTCGTGCAGCGCCAGCTCCCCCTCCGCCCCCTGCAACTGGGGAGCAGGCAGCACCAGATCGGCGGCGTAGCGCGCCTCCATCCGCTTGGCCCGCTTGTTGCGCTTGATCACTTCCCCCTTGTCATTGCGAAGAAACACGGGGACCGGCAGCGCCTGGAAGAGGGATTCCCGGAACTTGCTCTCCAGCGCCAGCGCCTGCTCCGCCTTCTGGCGCTCCCGCGCCTCCTGGGCCAGCTGCTGGCGGGAGCGCCAGATCAGCCAGATCACCGCCATGCTGATCACCAGGGCCAGCATGACGGAGCCGAGCCAGAAGCCGTAGCTGACCCCCTCCTGCTGGTTCAGGACGAGACGCCGCCAGCGCTGATCCAGCTCGTTCACCTGGCGATCGTTGATGGTCATCAGGCTCTGCTCCAGCACCCCCGCCAGTCTGGACTGGCCCGGCCGGATGGCAAAGCCGAGGCCAAAGCGCTGGGGCAGCTCAGTGATGGCGAGGTCACTCAACTGGTTGTTGCGAAGGGGGTATTGCAGCTGGTACAGCTCCGCCAGCATGGCCTGGGCATCGCCGTGCTGTACCGCCGCCAGCCCTTGCAGCAGGTTGTCGGTCACTTCCCACTCGTGCTGGCCGAAGCGGGCGAGCAGGCTGGTGTCATAGAGCATCCTGGGGACCATCACCTTGCCGCTGACCTCCGCCAGGGATCTGGGGGCCCCCTGCTTGCGGCTGACCAGGGCGTAGCGACTGGTCGCCACCACCCGGGTGAATTCAAACTCCGACCCCAGCGCCGGAGACTCCAGCAGGCCGGCCATCATGGCCGCCTCCCCGCTGCGCAGCTTGGCCAGCGCCTCCTCCTTGCTGGCGGCTGGCACCGGCTCGAAATGCAGCCCGGTCTGCCGGCTCACTTCCCGCAAGACATCCGCACTCCAGCCGATGAGCTCTCCCTGCTGGCTGACGCCGCTGTAGGGCATGAAGCCGGGATCCGCCACCACCCTGATGGTGTGGGCCTTGCCCACGAGCCAGGCCTGCTCCTTGTCGGTGAAGTGCAAGGGGTTCACATCCTGCTCGCTCTGGGGCAGGTAACGCCCCAGATCCCGATAGAGGCTGCCCGGAGGCAGGAAGCGGATCGCCGTGTCCACCAACTCGCGCAGCTCGGGCTTGTCTCGCATCATCAGCCGGTAGCTGATCACCAGATCGTCGCTGCGCAGGCGACGCAGCCTGAGCCCCTCGTCCGGGTACTCCCGCATCAGGTAACGCAGTTGCAGATAGTCGCCGAGGTAGGCGCTGCCCCGCCCCGCCACCAGGGCGCCGTACCAGTTCTCCGCCTCGGTCAGCTGCAGCTGGGATGCGTGGGGATAGAGCCGCGTCAGGATGTCCTGTGCTTGCCAGATGGGCGACATCAGGAACCTGGCCTTATCCAGCTCCCCCCGGTAAAGGATGGCGGACTCCGCCTCCAGCATGGCCCGGCTCAGCCCCATGCCGGACGGTGTATGCCGCAATGGTCCCACATGGGGAACGAGATCGCAGCGCCCGTCCTGCAAGGCCTGCAGGGTCGCCGCCCAGCTGGGCAGGGTCTCGAAGCGCAGCGGCACCGGCAGCAGTCCTGCCAGGCGCGTCACCTGATCGATGAGCAACCCCCCCTGCTCTTCCAGATAGGGAGGGCGCTGCAGGGCGGGATAGCAGAAGGTCAACCCGGTGAGCGAATCGGCATAGGCCTGGGTACCGGGTGACAGGGGAAGCATGGCGGCACGCAGTGGCAGGGCCAGCAGCGCACCGGACAGGAGCAGGATTTTTATCATCGAAACGGAAAAGCCAGGCGGTTGCCTGGCTTTTTGTCACTCGTTGGGTTCAACATTTTCTACCCTGGCCTTGAGCTTCTGGCCGGGCCGGAAGGTCACCACGCGACGGGCGCTGATGGGAATATCCTCCCCCGTCTTGGGGTTGCGTCCGGGACGCTGGTTCTTCTCGCGAAGATCGAAGTTACCGAAGCCTGAAATCTTGACTTGCTCACCACGTTCAAGCGCTTGTCTGATCTCCTCAAAGAAGGCTTCCACCATATCTTTGGCTTCACGCTTGCTCATCCCGAGCTGGGTGAACAGGTGCTCTGCAATGTCGGCTTTGGTAAGCGCCATAGATCAATCCCTCAAGGATGCATTCAACTCTTCACCAAGGGCCCGCACGACATTGTCTACGGTCTCGGCGATCTCTTTCTCCTCCAGGGTGCGCTGGGTGTCTTGCAACACGAGACTGATAGCCAGGCTCTTCTTGTCCTCTGCCATACCAGCACCCTGGTATACGTCGAACAAGTTTATTCCAACTAACTGATTTCCGCCAACTTTTTTAATTACTGCCAGAACGTCGCCTGCCAGGATCTGTCTGTCCACCACCACGGCGATGTCGCGGCGGTTGGCCGGGAAGCGGGATACTTCGGCCGCAACCGGCACCTTGGCCGGGGTCAGCTTGTCCAGCTCCAGCTCGAACATCACGGCCCGGCTCTTCAGACCCAGCTTCTTCTCGAGGCTCGGGTGGATCACGCCGATATGGCCGATCACGGCGCCATTGCGCAGGATGGCCGCGCTCTGGCCCGGGTGCAGGGCGCTGTGCTCGGCACGCTCGAAGGTGAAGGTGGCCCCTTCGGCAGTCAGATCCAGCACCGCTTCCAGATCCCCTTTCAGATCAAAGAAGTCAGCTGCGCGGCTCTTGATGTCCCAGTGCTCGTCACCCTGGTTGCCGGTGATGATGCCGGCCAGCATGGGCTCCTGACGGATACCGTTCTCGGCATTCTCGTCCTTGATGAAGCGCAGGCCCTGCTCGAACAGGCGCACCCGCGGCTGCTGACGGTTCTGGTTGTAAACCACGGCCTGTACCAGACCCGGGAACAGAGAGACGCGCATGGCGGACATCTCGACCGAGATCGGGTTCGGCAGCACTATGGCATCGCTCTGCGGGAACAGAGTCTGCTGAGCCTTGGGATCGACGAAGCTGTAGGTGATCGCTTCCTGGAAGCCGCGGTCAACCAGCAGGTCGCGCACCCGCTTCAAGGTCACCTGCCCTTCGGCCTGCTCCACCATCGCCAGAGAGGCGGCGGGTTTCAGGTTCGGGATGTTGTTGTAGCCGTAGATGCGGGCCACTTCCTCGATGAGGTCTTCCTCGATGGCGATGTCGAAACGCCAGGAGGGTGCCAGCGCGGTCCAGCCGTCAGCCTCCACGGTCACCTGCATGCCGAGGCGAGTCAGGATCTCGACCACCTGAGCATCCGCCACGCTGATGCCGATCACCTTGTCGAGCTTGGTGCGGCGCAAGCGGATGGGGGCAGCCTTGGGCAGATGGGCCTCGGATTTGACCTCGATGACCGGACCGGCTTCGCCGCCGCAGATATCCAGCAGCAGACGGGTGGCCCTGTCCATCACCTTGGCCTGCAGCTCGGGATCCACCCCACGCTCGAAGCGGTGGGAGGAGTCGGTGTGCAGACCATAGGCACGGGCACGACCGGTGATGGAGAGCGGCGCGAAGAAGGCGCACTCCAGCAGGATGTCGGTGGTGGTCTCGGAGACACCGGTGCGATCGCCGCCGAAGATACCTGCCATGCAGGCAGGGCCCTGGGCATCGGCAATCACGAGCGTGGTCTCTTTGAGCTTCACCTCGTTGCCATCGAGCAGAGTCATGGGCTCGTCGCTACGAGCGCGGCGCACCACCAGTTCCCCTTCAAGCGTCGCCAGATCGAAGGCGTGCATCGGCTGACCGTATTCCAGCAGCAGGTAGTTGGTGATGTCGACGATGGCGTCGATGGAGCGAATGCCGCCACGGCGCAGCTTCTCCTGCATCCAGAGCGGGCTCTGGGCGTGCAGGTTCAGCCCCTTGATGACGCGGCCCAGATAACGAGGGCAATCGGCCGGCGCTTCGACCCGGATCGGGAAGGTGGCGTCTATGGTGGCAACAGCAGGCGCCCAGGTCGGCTCGACCACGTCCACGCTGTTGAGCACGCCGATTTCACGGGCCAGGCCCGCGATGCCGAGGCAGTCGGCACGGTTCGGGGTCAGATCCACGTCGATGCTGACGTCGTTGAGCGCGAGGTAGTCGCGGATGTCGGTCCCGATAGGCGCATCCAGCGGCAGCTCGATGATGCCATCGGCTTCGACGTCGATCCCCAGCTCGCTGAAGGAGCAGAGCATGCCGTGAGACGGCTGGCCACGCAGCTTGGCTTTCTTGATGGTGAAATCGCCCGGCAGGGTCGCCCCGACCTTGGCCACGCACACTTTGAGGCCCTGACGGCAGTTCGGCGCGCCGCAGACGATGTCCAGCAGCTCGGCCTCGCCCACGTTGACCTTGGTCACCCGCAGCTTGTCGGCGTCCGGGTGCTGGGCGCACTCGACCACTTCACCCACCACCACGTTGTTGAACTGGCCGGCCACCGCTTCCACGGCGTCCACTTCCAGACCGGCCATGGTGATCTGCTCGGCCAGTGCGTTGTCACTCAACTCGGTGCGGACCCACTCCATCACCCAGGATTTACTGAATTTCATGTTCTCTCGCCCTTACTTGAACTGCTTGAGGAAGCGCAGGTCGTTTTCGAAGAAGGCACGCAGGTCGTTGACCCCGTAACGCAGCATGGTCAGGCGCTCAACGCCCATGCCGAAGGCAAAGCCGGAGTATTTTTCCGGATCGATGCCGACCGAACGCAGCACGTTCGGGTGCACCATGCCGCAGCCCAGCACTTCCAGCCACTTGCCATTCTTGCCCATCACGTCCACTTCGGCGCTCGGCTCCGTGAACGGGAAGTAGGAAGGACGGAAGCGAATGGTCAAGTCTTCCTCGAAGTAGTTGCGCAGGAAGTCGTGCAGTATCCCTTTGAGCTCGGTGAAGCTGGCATGCTCGTCGACCAGCAGGCCTTCGACCTGATGGAACATCGGGGTATGGGTCATGTCGTAGTCGTTACGATAGACGCGGCCCGGCGCGATGATGCGGATCGGCGGCTGCTGATGTTCCATGGTGCGGATCTGCACACCCGAGGTGTGGGTACGCAGCATCAGATCAGGATTGAAGTAGAAGGTATCGTGATCGGTACGCGCCGGGTGGTGAGCCGGGATGTTCAGCGCATCGAAGTTGTGGAAGCCATCTTCAATCTCGGGACCACGGGCAACCTTGAAGCCCATCTCGCCAAACAGGCGCTCGATGCGCTCTATGGTGCGGGTCACCGGGTGCAGGCCGCCATTCTCGATGCGGCGGCCCGGCAGGCTGACGTCGATGGTCTCTGCAGCCAGCTTCTGGTTGAGCACGGCGACTTCGAGCGCTTCACGACGCTCGTTCAGGGCATCCTGAACCTGCTGTTTGGCCTGGTTGATCACGGCGCCCGCGGCGGGACGCTCTTCGGCAGACAGGGCTCCCAGGCCCTTCATCTGCTCGGTAAAAAAGCCCTTTTTCCCCAGATATTTGACCCGGATTTCGTCGAGGGCGGCGATGTCGCTCACGCCCTCAATTTCGGCTCTGGCCTGGCCGACTACTTCTTCAAGCTGTTGCATGTCTTCCTCGTCACCACTCCCGGAACAGGAGCCTTTAGGCTAAATAAGGTCAAGAGGGGAATAATACAAAAAAAGCCCCTTCGCTGACCATAGTTATGGTGGGCTTTTCTCCCTGCAAATCATTTTGTTATATCGAGTGAGCCCCAAGTGCTGCCTCACTTTATGTCGATATGGGTGATCATTATTAGTTTGTTGGCATATGACAAATGCCGCATCTCTTGATCAGGCTGGCTACCTGGCCGTCATAAAACAGCAGGCAACAAAAAAGGAGGCCTGAGCCTCCTTTTATCATCTATAAAACAGAACCGGATTAAACCAGAGCTGCTTTGGCCTTTTCAACCAGGGCGGTGAAAGCCAGCTTGTCGTGAACGGCGATATCGGACAGGATCTTGCGATCGATCTCGATGGAAGCCTTCTTCAGACCGTCGATCAGACGGCTGTAGGACAGGCCGTTCTGACGGGCTGCAGCGTTGATACGCGCAATCCACAGCTGACGGAACTGACGCTTCTTCTGGCGACGGTCACGGTAGGCATACTGACCAGCTTTGGTTACCGCTTGTACCGCTACGCGGTAGACACGGGAACGGGCGCCGTAGTAACCCTTGGCGGCTTTCATTACTTTCTTGTGACGAGCGCGAGCGGTCACACCACGTTTAACTCTTGGCATTTTTCACATCCCCCCTTATGCGTACGGCAGACAAGCGACAACACGTTTGTGGTCGGCAGCGGAAACAAAGAACTTCGGTCCCAGCTGACGCTTACGCTTGCTGCTCTTCTTGGTCAGGATGTGACGCAGGTGGTTGTGCTTGCACTTGAAGCGACCTGAGCCAGTCTTCTTGAAGCGCTTTGCGGCGCCCCGGTTGGTTTTCATCTTCGGCATTTCATACTCCGCATTGTGAGTGACAACAAAATCGCAAGGCGAACCAACTCATGGGGTCAGCCCCATGAGTCAATTTCTTGTGGGCCTTAAGATTTCTTCTTGGGTGCGAGGACCATCACAGCTTGACGGCCTTCGACTTTCGGGAACGATTCGACTACGGCCAGCTCTTCCAGATCGTTCTTGACTCGCTCCAGAACCTTGATACCAAGATCCTGGTGGGCCATTTCACGACCACGGAAGCGCAGGGTGACCTTCGCCTTGTCCCCGTCTTCCAGAAAGCGAACCAGGTTGCGTAGTTTTACCTGATAGTCGCCTTCGTCGGTGCCAGGACGGAATTTGATTTCCTTGACCTGGACGACTTTCTGCTTCTTCTTCTGTTCTTTGGTGGTCTTGCTCTTTTCGTAGAGGAATTTGCCGTAATCCATGATCCGGCAAACGGGCGGCTCAGCGTTCGGACTGATCTCGACCAGATCCACTTCGGCCTCAGCGGCCAAGTTCAGTGCTTCCTGAATGGAAACGATGCCAAGTGCTTCGCCATCCAGACCAGCCAAACGAACTTCTTTCAGACGGATCTCTTCATTGATCCGGTGAGCGCGGGCTTGCGGTTGCTTGCCCAGTTTTTTTCCGCCTTTTATAGCTTATTCCTCCACTTTCTTTTGTCCGCGGGTCTGAACTTCCTGGGTCAACAGAGCAATCAACTCTTCAACAGGATAAGAGCCCAGGTCAGCCCCTTTACGAGTACGCACTGCAATCTTGCCGGCTTCTACTTCTTTATCGCCGCAGACCAGCATGAAGGGCACTCGCTTCAAAGTATGCTCGCGGATTTTAAAGCCAATCTTCTCATTTCTCAAGTCCGCTTTTGCGCGAAGGCCCGCATCATTCAATGCTTTGGCAACTTTCACTGCATAATCGGCCTGGTTATCCGTGATATTCATCACCACCGCCTGAGTGGGAGCCAGCCAGGTCGGGAAGAAGCCGGCGTACTCTTCGGTCAGGATCCCGATGAAGCGTTCCAGCGAGCCCAGAATGGCGCGGTGGATCATCACGGGCACGTGGCGCTCATTGTCTTCGCCCACGTAGGTGGCGCCGAGACGACCCGGCAGGGCAAAGTCGAGCTGCACGGTACCACACTGCCAGGCACGATCAAGGCAATCGTGCAGGGTGAACTCGATCTTGGGACCGTAGAAGGCCCCCTCGCCCGGCTGCAGGTCGAACTTCAGACCGTTCAGCTCCAGCGCTTCGGCCAGGGCGGCCTCGGCGCGATCCCAGGCTTCGTCGGAGCCGATGCGCTGCTCGGGACGGGTGGAAAGCTTGACCACTATGTTCTCGAAGCCGAAGGTACCGTAGACGTCGTAGACCATGCGGATGCACGCAGACACCTCTTCCATGATCTGCTCTTCGGTACAGAAGATGTGGGCGTCATCCTGAGTGAAGCCGCGCACCCGCATCAGGCCGTGCAGGGAACCAGACGGCTCGTTGCGGTGGCAGGAGCCGAATTCGGCCATGCGCAGCGGCAGATCCCGGTAGGATTTCAGACCCTGGTTGAAGATCTGCACGTGACCCGGGCAGTTCATCGGCTTGATGGCGTACTCGCGGTTCTCGGACTGGGTGGTGAACATGGCCTGGGCATATTTTTCCCAGTGACCAGAACGCTCCCACAGCACGCGGTCCATCATGAAGGGGCCTTTCACCTCCTGATAGTCGTACTCCTTGAGCTTGCCACGGATGAAGGTTTCCAGCTCGCGGAAGATGGTCCAGCCATCGTTGTGCCAGAACACCATGCCCGGCGCTTCTTCCTGCATGTGATACAGGTCGAGCTGCTTGCCGATCTTGCGGTGGTCGCGCTTGGCTGCCTCTTCGAGGCGCTGCAGATAGGCCTTGAGCTGCTTCTTGTCGGCCCAGGCGGTACCGTAGATGCGCTGCAGCATCTTGTTGTTGGAGTCACCGCGCCAGTAGGCGCCGGACATCTTCTGCAGCTTGAAGTGGTGGCAGTGACGCATGTTGGGCACGTGCGGGCCGCGGCACATGTCGATGTACTCTTCGTGATGATACAGACCTGGCTGATCATCACGGGCAATGTTCTGATCCAGGATCTCGACCTTGTAGGTCTCGCCACGGGCTTCGAACACGTCGCGCGCTTCCTGCCAGGAGACCTTCTTCTTGACGACGTCGTAATCCTTGGCGGCCAGCGCCAGCATGCGCTCTTCCAGGGCAGCCAGATCTTCCTCGGTCAGGGTGCGGTCGAGGTCGATGTCGTAGTAGAAACCGTTGTCGATGACGGGACCGATGGCCATCTTGGTCTGGGGCCAGAGTTGCTTGATGGCGTGACCCAGCAGGTGGGCACAGGAATGGCGCAGGATATCCAGACCTTCTTCGTCTTTGGCGGTGATGATGGCCAGGGAGGCATCGGCCTCGATCAGCTCGCAAGCATCCACCAGTTCACCGTTCACCCGGCCGGCAATGCACGCCTTGGCGAGGCCGGGACCGATGTCTGCGGCGA
Source organism: Aeromonas sp. XH (assembly GCF_033348475.1). Taxonomy (NCBI): domain Bacteria; kingdom Pseudomonadati; phylum Pseudomonadota; class Gammaproteobacteria; order Aeromonadales; family Aeromonadaceae; genus Aeromonas; species Aeromonas sp. XH. Next base: position 2,239,616 of record NZ_CP137630.1, read on the forward strand.
CGTCCATGACGGAAACGGCGTGAGGGAATTGACGTTGGCTGCCGTCAGGCAGAGTAATGATTGGCATTCGGTGTTTCCTTAGACAGTGGTGCCCCCTACCAAAGGGCACATGTGAAATAGAGATGTCCTTTTATATCGAGCACTATTCACCTTTGTGTTTCACCGCTCACAATGCGGTTGCTACACGCCGTGGCACACAGACGCAGGCTGTGCATGGCGCTCGATTGACAGGTACAGCGGAGGATTGTATCAGACGCGACAACTCAGACAAGTTGTCTTGGCGATTTTGCATACCATGGGTCATGACAGGCGCCGGTTGCCGGATGGTGCCCTGACGATGCCCGACCCGCAACGCCGCGCCCTGTGCTAGGTTTCCAGTGAGGCGTCAGCCCGAGCAAGGAGAGCAAGATGTACACCTATGACATTTCGTTTCCGGAGCATGCAGAGAAGATCATCCACCCGGACCACTTGTTGACGACACACTGCCCCGTTCATATCGGGGAGCTGGTGATCCTGAGCGACGGCAGCAAGCGCGAGGTATGCAGCATAGTGCACAGCGCCGATCGCAGTACGCTTTATGTCACCGACGTGACGCCCGGCAAGGTCACCGCCAGCCGCTGACCTGTTAGCCGGCATTCAGGAAGGACTGACCGTTGAAATCGAAGGCGCTGCGTCCCTCCTCGGCCAGCGCCAATTCCTGCAATACCTGCAATGCCTGCCTGTTTCCCTTTTGCGAGGCCTGATAGAGCCACTGCTTGGCCTCGGCCAGGTCGACACGGCCATTGGCCCCTACCAGGTGAAGCACCCCCACCTTCAACATGGCGGGCACATCGCCGTTGCGAGCCGCCAGCTCCATCCAGTGAAACGCCTCGCGCAGATCCCGCGTCACCCCGGCGCCGCGCAGATAAACCTCTGCCAACCGGTATTGGCCGAAGGCATCCCCCGCCTCGGCTGACTGGCGGTAGAGGCGGATGGCCTGGCCCATGTCCTGCTCGCTCCCCTGCCCCACCTCGTGGCTCCAGCCCATCAGCGCCTGGGCTCGTGGCTCGCCCTGGTCCGCCAGCGGCTGCCAGATCCGGGTCGCCTCATCGAAATGGCCGCTGCGCCAGGCACGGTTGGCCGCCGCCAGCTCCTGCTCGGTGGAGAGCGGGATCAGACGCCAGATGACCAGGGCGATGATGGCGATGAAGAGCCAGCGGGAGGTGGTGGGTTGCATGATGATTTCCGTGATCCAGTTCGCATTTCGTCTATGTAAACGAAATGTAGCAACAGATCAAGCGGGAGATATCCAGCCCGACCCCTTTACACGGGCCCGGACTTGCAGTTTGAGGTGCCACGCCCCAGAATAACTGTATGTATGAACAGTATCTAGATTTGATGAGATGGCAGGACGAGGCAGCTCCCACAATGTCGATCACCGCTTCAGCGGTCCGCTCGTCGAAGCGGTCGATGACGGCTGGGCCCAAACCGAGTGGGAGGCGGCATTCGCCGCCAGCGATCCCCGTACCGAGGTGCGGGAGATAACTGCTCGCAGCATCATCAGCTACAACAACTCCCCCGATGTCCCGTTCGGCCGCTCCATCAACCCCTATCAGGGGTGCGAGCACGGCTGCATCTACTGCTACGCAAGGCCCAGCCACGCCTATCTGGAGCTCTCTCCAGGTCTGGATTTTGAAACCAGGCTGTTCGCCAAGCTCAACGCCGCCGAACTGCTGCGCCGGGAGTTTGTCAAGCCGAGCTACCAGCCACAGACCATAGTGCTGGGGGCCAACACCGATCCCTACCAGCCCATCGAGCATCGCTACCGCCTGACCCGTGCTCTGCTGGAAGTGATGCTGGCACACCGCCACCCGGTGGGGATCATCACCAAGAGCGCCATGATATTGCGGGATCTGGACCTACTGGCCGAATTGGCCAAAGCCGGGCTCTGCCAGGTAATGGTGTCGGTCACCACCTTGAACGAGACGCTCAGGCGGCAGCTGGAACCCAGGGCCAGCACCGGGGCCGGGCGATTGAAGGTCATCGAGAAACTGGCACAGACAGGGGTGCCGGTCGGGGTGTTGGCGGCTCCCATGATCCCCCGGCTCAACGAGCCCGAGCTCGAGCAGATCATCAAGGCGGCGACAGAGGCCGGGGCCGGCTGCGCCGACTATATTCTGCTGCGCCTGCCCCACGAGCTCACCACCCTGTTTTGCGACTGGCTGGATGAGCATTACCCCGGCCAGAAAGAGGCCATCCTGAATCAGCTGAGGACCAGCCGGGGCGGCACCCTCAACAGCCCCGCATTCGGGACCCGCATGCGCGGTGAAGGGCAATTTGCCGATCTGCTGGCCCAGCGTTTTCGGCTCATCAGCAAGCGGCTCGGGCTTGGCAAGCGCCACATTCAGTTGCGCCAGGATGCCTTCATCCGCCCCGGCGAGCAGTTGACGCTCTTCTAGGAGCGGCTAACCCCGGCAGTAACGAGTGATCTCATCGAGTGCGCTCGTCCCTGCCCTGCTCCAGCAGCTCGGCGGGCAGCCTCGACGGTTCATGGGCCACTTCCAGCCACTCTTCGCCACGGGCTGACAGCTCGGCCTCGCCCCATACCCTGCTCCACCAGATCTCCCAGGTTATCCAACTGGTCATATGCCACTCCCGTTCGCTCGATGTGATCCACGCTGAAGGCGATACCAGGAGGCACCGCTCGCCGAGCAAGATAACCCTCAGCCATGACACCCGAGTGACAGACAAATGACCAAATGATACGGCCCTGACAGCCTATGGGTCAGCGTCATTGAAACCTGAAACCACTCACAACTTCAGCGAATTCACCTTGAAATTCATCACAAATCGACCGGAATTCGATTGCGAGTGTTCCCGGTTGTGCCAAAGCTGAACCGCCCATTTCAGGCAGAGTCACAACAACAAGACAGGGACATAACAATGAAACACACAGCGGGAATGCTGGCGATCGCAGGTATGCTGATCGCCCCCTTGGCGCATGCCGATGTCATACTGCACGCCTTCAACTGGAAATACAGTGAAGTCACCGCCAAGGCCGATCTCATCAAGGCTGCCGGCTACAAGCAGGTGCTCATCTCACCGCCTCTGAAGTCCTCGGGCGACGAGTGGTGGGCTCGTTACCAGCCCCAGGATCTGCGCCTGGTCGACACCCCCCTTGGCAACAAGCAGGATCTGGAGCAGCTGATCGCCGCGATGCAGACCCGGGGCATTGCCGTCTACGCGGACGTGGTGCTCAACCACATGGCCAACGAGAGCTGGAAGCGCAGCGACCTCAACTACCCCGGCAGCGAGCTGCTGCAAAGTTACGCCGGCAATCCGGCCTACTTTGAACGCCAGAAGCTCTTTGGCGATCTGGGGCAGAACTTCCTCGCCGCCCAGGATTTTCATTCGGAGGGGTGCATCACCGACTGGAACAATCCGGGCCATGTCCAGTACTGGCGACTGTGCGGCGGGGCGGGTGACAAGGGGCTGCCGGATCTGGACCCCAACAACTGGGTGGTGAGCCAGCAACAGGCTTACCTGCAGGCGCTCAAGGGGATGGGGATCAAGGGTTTTCGGGTCGATGCGGTCAAGCACATGAGCGATTACCAGATCAACGCCGTGTTCACCCCCGAGATCAAACAGGGGATGCACGTCTTTGGCGAGGTGATCACCACGGGGGGCGCCGGCAACAGCGACTATGAGAACTTCCTCCAACCCTACCTCGACAGCAGCGGCCAGGGGGCCTACGACTTCCCGCTCTTCGCCTCCCTGCGTGGAGCGCTGGGCTACGGCGGCAGCATGAACCTGCTGGCCGATCCCGGTGCCTATGGTCAGGCGCTGCCGGGTAGCCGCGCCGTCACCTTCGCCATCACCCACGACATCCCCACCAACGACGGTTTCCGCTACCAGATCCTCAACCAGACCGACGAGAGACTGGCCTATGCCTACCTGCTCGGTCGCGATGGCGGCTCGCCTCTGGTCTACTCCGATCACGGTGAAACCAGGGACAAGGACGGATTGCGCTGGCAGGACTACTATCTGCGCACCGATCTCAAAGGGATGATCCGCTTCCATAACACAGTGCAGGGTCAACCGATGCAGCTCATCGGCAGTAACGACTGCTTCGTGCTGTTCAAGCGTGGCAAGCAGGGTCTGGTCGGCATCAACAAGTGCGACTACGAGCAGGAGTACTGGCTCGATACCGCCAGATTCGAGATGAACTGGTATCGCAACTACCGGGATGTGCTCGACCAGAATGCCGTGGTCAACGTGCAGAGCCAGTGGATAAGGCTGACCATCCCGGCCCGCGGCGCCAGAATGTGGCTGCAGGAGTGACAGTGGGCTGGTAACGCCGAGCCAGATAGAAAACAAAAGAGCGACCGTGAAGGTCGCTCTTTTTTCTGGTCAGGGGGAACGATTACTCGTCGCCCGCCTCCCCTGCATCGACGGATCCCGTGTCAGCCGCGGTATCGGTGCCTTCGGACACCTCCCCCTCGACGGCCAGGGTCTCGGTTTCCTCTTCGTCACTCTCGGCAACGCGCTGCAGACCGACCACGGTCTCATCTTCACCGGTACGGATCAGACGCACACCGCCGGTGTTGCGGCCGATGACGCTCACCTCGGACACCCGGGTACGTACCAGGGTACCGCCGTTGGTGATCAGCATGATCTGGTCGGTATCTTCCACCTGGATCGCATCGATCACCTTGCCGTTGCGTTCATCCACCTTGATGGAGATAACACCCTGGGTGCCACGGCTCTTGGTCGGGTACTCGTCCAGCGCGGTGCGCTTGCCGTAGCCGTTCTCGGTGGCGGTGAGGATGGCGCCGACCCCGCGCGGCACGATGAGGGACACCACCTTGTCACCGGCGCCCAGCTTGATGCCGCGCACACCGGCAGCGGTACGACCCATGGGACGCACGCCCTTGAAGGTGCCCTTGCTCTCGGTGCCTTCGCCGTTGTCGCTGCCGTCATCGTCGTTGCCGGCATCGTCGTCGGCCTCGACTTCGTCGCTGGCATCCGCATCGGCGCGACCGCTGCCTTCCGCGAAGCGAACAACCTTGCCCGCATCGGAGAAGAGCATGATCTCGTTGCTGCCGTCGGTGATGTCCACCCCGATCAACTCATCCCCCTCTTTGAGGTTGATGGCGCGAATGCCGGAGGAGAGCGGACGGCTGAAGTCGGACAGGCTGGTCTTCTTCACGGTGCCGTTGGCGGTGGCGAAGAAGACGTACTTGTCGGCCTCATATTCCTTCACCGGCAGGATGGCGGTGATGCGCTCACCCTCTTCCAGCGGCAGCAGGTTGATGATCGGACGGCCGCGGGCGCCACGGGACGCCTCCGGCAGCTGATAGACCTTGAGCCAGTAGACCTTGCCACGGGTGGAGAAGCACAGAATGGTGTCGTGGGTGTTGGCCACCAGCAGACGCTCCACGAAGTCCTCTTCCTTGATCCGGGTGGCCGACTTGCCACGACCACCTCGGCGCTGGGCCTCGTAGTCGGAGAGCGGCTGATACTTCACATAGCCCTGGTGAGACAGGGTGACTACCACGTCTTCCGGGGTGATCAGATCTTCGATGTTGATCTCGGCGCTGGACATGCTGATCTCGGTGCGACGCTCGTCGCCGTACTGCTCGCGCACGGCCAGCAGTTCGTCACGGATCACTTCCATCAGGCGCTCCGGGCTTGCCAGGATGTGCAACAGCTCGGCGATGAGATCCAGCAGAGATTGGTACTCTTCCAGGATCTTCTCGTGCTCGAGGCCGGTCAGCTTGTGCAGACGCAGGTCGAGGATGGCCTGGGCCTGGATCTCGGTCAGGAAGTACTGCCCTTCACGGATGCCGAACTCCGGCTCCAGCCACTCGGGGCGGGCCGCGTCGTCGCCGGCTTTCTCCAGCATGGCGGCCACGTTGCCGAGCGCCCAGCCCTTGGCCACCAGCGCCACTTTCGCATCCGCCGGGGTCGCGCTGTGGCGAATGAGCTCGATGATGGGGTCGATGTTGGCCAGGGCCACCGCCAACCCTTCCAGGATGTGGGCCCGATCCCGCGCCTTGCGCAGTTCGAACACTGTCCTGCGGGTCACCACCTCGCGGCGGTGCAGCAAGAAGGCATCCAGGATTTCCTTGAGGTTCATCACCTTGGGCTGGTTGTTGTCCAGCGCCACCATGTTGATGCCGAACGTGGTCTGCATCTGGGTGTGCTTGTAGAGATTGTTCAGCACAATCTCGCCGGACTCGCCGCGCTTGATCTCGATGACGATGCGCATGCCGTCCTTGTCGGACTCGTCGCGCAGGGCGCTGATGCCCTCGATCTTCTTCTCTTTGACCAGCTCGGCGATCTTCTCGATGAGCCGCGCCTTGTTCACCTGATAGGGGATCTCGTGGACGATGATGGTCTCGCGACCGCTCTTCTCGTCCACCTCCACCTCGGCCTTGGCCCGCACATAGACGGAGCCGCGACCGGTACGGTACGCCTGCACGATGCCGGAACGACCGTTGATGATGCCACCTGTGGGGAAATCCGGGCCGGTGACATGAGTCATCAGCTCGTCGATGGTGAGGTCGCCATTCTCGATCAGCGCCAGACAGCCGTTGACTATCTCGGTGAGGTTGTGAGGCGGGATGTTGGTCGCCATGCCCACCGCGATACCGGAGGAGCCGTTGACCAGCAGGGTGGGGACCTTGGTGGGCATGACCGCCGGGATCATCTCGGTGCCGTCGTAGTTCGGCACCCAGTCCACGGTCTCTTTGTCCAGATCGGCCAGCAGCTCGTGGGAGATGCGCGCCATCCGCACTTCGGTGTAACGCATGGCCGCGGCGTTGTCGCCGTCCACCGAACCGAAGTTGCCCTGACCGTCGACCAGCATGTAGCGCATGGAGAAATCCTGCGCCATGCGGACGATGGTGTCATACACGGCACTGTCGCCGTGGGGGTGATATTTACCGATTACGTCACCGACCACACGGGCCGATTTTTTATAGGGCTTGTTCCAGTCGTTCCCCAGCTCGTTCATTGCATACAGAACGCGGCGGTGAACCGGTTTCAAGCCATCACGCACATCCGGCAGAGCTCGTCCTACGATCACGCTCATGGCGTAATCCAGATAGGAACTCTTGAGCTCTTCTTCGATGTTGACCGGCGTGATCTCTCTGGCCAGATCGCTCATAGAAAGCCTTAATCCCTAATTAGTTGTTCTTTGGCTTAAACAGCGCGACATGGTAACACACTGAGCCAAATACCTTAAGCCACAAATCCGGTAACAAGTCGGGCTGGTGTGACAAAGTCCGTCCGTTATAATGCCCGCCAGGACAATAGATTGCGCACCAGACTCCAAGCCGTGCGCCCTGCCACAGGATCATCAAAAAATGCACAGTGACGCCAATGTCGATCTGACAGAAATCGCCAAATTCGAAGCCATCGCCTCCCGCTGGTGGGACATGGAGGGCGAATTCAAGCCGCTGCACCAGATCAATCCGGTGCGCCTTGACTGGATCACCGACAAGAGCGGCGGCCTGTTCGGCAAGCGCGTGCTCGACATCGGCTGCGGCGGCGGCATCCTCTCCGAGAGCATGGCCCGCCGCGGCGCGCGCGTGACCGGCATCGACATGGGCAAGGAGCCCCTCGGCGTCGCCCGCCTGCACGCTCTGGAGCAAGGTGTGGAGCTCGAGTATCGCCAGATCACCGCCGAAGCCCACGCCGATGAGGCCCCTGGCCAGTATGACGTGGTGACCTGCATGGAGATGCTGGAGCACGTGCCGGACCCGGCCTCGGTGCTGCGCGCCATCGCCACCCTGGTACGACCGGGCGGCAAGGTGTTCGTCTCCACCATCAACCGCAACCCCAAGGCCTATCTGATGATGATCCTCGGCGCCGAGTACCTGATGAAGATGGTCCCCAAGGGCACCCACGACCACAAGAAGTTCATCACCCCGGCGGAGCTGTGCCGCATGGGTGAGGCGGCGGGCCTGCTGGTGCGGGACATGAGCGGGGTGCACTACGCCCCGCTCTCCAACCGTTTCAAGCTCGGCAGGAACGTCGACGTCAACTACATGGTGGCGTTCGAGCGCCCGGAGCAAGGCTGATGAGCACCCATACTGCCCCCCTGCGCTGCGTGCTGTTCGATCTGGACGGCACCCTGCTCGACACGGCGCCGGACCTCGGCGCCGCCGTCAACCACGTGCTGGTCAGCGAGGGCTTTGCGCCGCTCTCTGACGACATCATCCGCCAGACCACCTCCCACGGGGCGCTCGGGCTGCTCAGGGCCGGTCTTGGCGACGAGCTACTCGAGGAGCTGGGGGCCACTCGCCTTCGCACCGCCCTGCTCGACCATTACGCGGCCAACCTCTGCGTCGGCACCCGCCCTTATGACGGCATGGTGGACCTCATCGAATGGCTCGACGAACGGAAGATGCCCTGGGGCATCGTCACCAACAAGCCGGGCTTTCTCACCGAGCCACTCTTGGCCGCCCTGCCTGCGCTGGCCAACTGCGGCGTCACCGTCAGCGCCGACACCCTGCCGGTGCGCAAGCCCGACCCCGCCCCCATGTTCTTTGCCTGCGAGCGGCTCGGGGTGGACGCGGCGCACTGCCTCTATGTGGGGGATCATGTGCGGGACATCGAGGCGGGCCGCAACGCCGGCATGCGTACCGCGGTGGCGGGCTGGGGTTATCTGCACGGCGACGAGGATCCCGCCCTTTGGGGCGCTGACTTGCACTTCGATACGGTGCATGCCCTGCACCACTGGCTGCGCTACGAACTGGGCTGAGTTCGCCTCGCCATCTTATAGATGGATTGCCCGGGCAGCTTTTGGGATCATCGATGTCCATATGAGCACCATTCATGCCTGACGGCCCGACGTGCCAAGTGAGAGAGGGATCTCAAACGATCCCTCTTTTTCACGGTTTGGCAAGCCTCCAGAGAGGGGGACAGGACACCTTTTGACCCTGTCTGCGCAAGGGATAACCAGACTGAATTTGCTAGTAAAAACACCCCGCTTTCGCAAGCAAAAAAAGTTATTTTAATTTTCCATCTTCGATCGCCGGACTTGCATTTGCCGGATCGGACGCATGAAAACCCACTCGCTGTGAGCGTCCACTAACTCCACTCCCGACACCCACAATTTATCCACAGCAATTGCGTTATCCACAGATTGCAATGCCGTGCCGACCTCACTATCTTGTAGTTCGCATTCAAAATAACACTATATCTTGTGATTCATCGCGCATTACGCCCCTACCCCGTCGCCAGGATTGGTCCGTCGGGAGCGTCGCGCGATGGTTTTTCGGGAATCCACCGATGCCGCCAGGCATCAACTAAAGGGGTCATCAGCCAATGAACTTGTTTGTGACGAAGCGTAACGGACACAAAGAACCCATCGATCTGGACAAGATCCACCGCGTGCTCGACTGGGCCGCCGAGAAGCTCGACAACGTGTCGGTCTCCCAGGTGGAGCTCAAGTCCCACATCCAGTTCTATGACGGCATCCGTACCGCCGACATCCACGAGACCATCATCAAGGCTGCTGCTGACCTCATCTCCGAACAGAGCCCGGACTACCAGTACATGGCCGCCCGCCTGGCCATCTTCCACCTGCGCAAGAAGGCCTACGGCCAGTTCGAGCCGCCCCACCTCTACCAGCACGTAGCCAGGCTGGTAGACATGGGCAAGTACGACAAGCACCTGCTGGAAGACTACACCCAGGCCGAGTTCGAGGAGCTGAACGCCCACATCGACCACTGGCGCGACATGGACTTCTCCTACGCGGCGGTCAAGCAGCTGGAAGGCAAGTACCTGGTGCAGAACCGCGTCACCGGCGAGATTTACGAGAGCCCGCAGTTCCTCTACATCCTGGTGGCGGCCTGCCTCTTCTCCAAGTATCCGAAAGATACCCGTCTGGACTACATCAAGCGCTTCTACGATGCGGTCTCGACCTTCAAGATCTCCCTGCCGACTCCCATCATGAGCGGCGTGCGCACCCCGACCCGCCAGTTCAGCTCCTGCGTGCTGATCGAGTGCGACGACAGCCTGGACTCCATCAACGCGACCGCCAGCGCCATCGTGCGCTACGTCTCCCAGCGCGCCGGCATCGGCATCAACGCCGGTCGCATCCGGGGTCTGGGCAGCCCCATCCGTGGCGGCGAAGCGTTCCACACCGGCTGCATCCCCTTCTACAAGTACTTCCAGACTGCGGTGAAGTGCTGCTCCCAGGGCGGCGTGCGCGGCGGTGCGGCCACCCTCTTCTACCCCCTGTGGCACACCGAGGTGGAGAGCCTGCTGGTACTGAAGAACAACCGCGGCGTGGAAGAGAACCGGGTCCGTCACATGGACTACGGCGTGCAGATCAACAAGCTGATGTACCAGCGCCTCATCAAGGGCGGCGACATCACTCTGTTCTCCCCGTCCGATGCACCAGGCCTCTATGACGCCTTCTTCGCGGACCAGGACAAGTTCGAAGAGCTCTACGTCAAGTACGAGCAGGATCCGGCCATTCGCAAGAAGACCCTGAAGGCGGTGGATCTCTTCTCCCTGATGATGCAGGAGCGCGCCGGTACCGGTCGCATCTACATCCAGAACGTGGATCACTGCAACACCCACAGCCCGTTCGATCCAGCCGTGGCACCGGTGCGCCAGTCCAACCTCTGCCTCGAGATCGCGCTGCCCACCAAGCCGCTCAACAACGTGGATGACGAGGATGGCGAGATCGCGCTCTGTACGCTGTCTGCCTTCAACCTCGGCGCCATCGAGAAGCTGGAAGATCTGGAAGAGATGGCGGATCTCGCCGTGCGCGCCCTGGATGCCCTGCTCGACTATCAGGACTACCCGCTCAAGGCCGCGATGAAGGGCAGCATGAACCGCCGCACCCTGGGGATCGGTGTCATCAACTACGCCTACTACCTGGCGAAGAACGGTGCCCGCTACTCCGACGGTTCCGGTCTGGCCCTGACCCACCGCACCTTCGAGGCGATCCAGTACTACCTGCTGAAGGCCTCCGTGCAGCTGGCCCGCGAGTTCGGCCCCTGCCCGGCCTTCAACGAGACCACCTATGCCCAGGGGATCCTGCCCATCGATACCTACAAGAAGGATCTGGACGCCCTGTGCAACGAGCCACTGCACCTCGACTGGGAAGCGCTGCGCGAAGAGATCCGCACCGTGGGTCTGCGCAACTCCACCCTGACCGCCCTGATGCCGAGCGAGACCTCCAGCCAAATCTCCAACGCCACCAACGGCATCGAGCCGCCCCGTGGCCTGGTCTCGGTCAAGGCCTCCAAGGACGGCATCCTCAAGCAGGTGGTGCCCGAGTACCACCGCCTCAAGGATCAGTACGAGCTGCTGTGGAAGCAGCCGAGCGTCGACGGTTACCTGCAGCTGGTCGGCATCATGCAGAAGTTCGTGGATCAGGCGATCTCCGCCAACACCAACTACGACCCGGCCCGCTTCGAAGGCAACAAGGTGCCGATGAAGCAGCTGCTCAAGGACTTGCTGACCGCCTACAAATACGGCCTCAAGACCCTCTACTATCACAACACCCGCGACGGGGCCGACGACACCCAGACCGATCTGCAGGATGACGGTTGTGCCGGTGGGGCCTGCAAGATCTAACCGCGAAACGATCCGATGAACCGGGCGGGAGCAGAAGCTCCCGCCTTCCTGTTTCCCCTATTTCACGACATTCGAACCATGGCCTATTCAACTTTTTGCCAGACCCAAAACGATCAGCTCAAGGAGCCGATGTTCTTCGGCCAGTCGGTCAACGTGGCCCGTTATGATCAGCAGAAGCACGACATCTTCGAGCGGCTGATCGAGAAGCAGCTCTCCTTCTTCTGGCGCCCGGAAGAGGTGGACGTCTCCCACGACCGCATCGACTTCCAGGCCCTGCCGCCCCACGAGCAGCACATCTTCATCTCCAACCTGAAGTACCAGACCCTGCTGGACTCCATCCAGGGCCGCAGCCCCAACGTGGCGCTGCTGCCCCTGGTCTCCATCCCTGAGCTGGAGACCTGGATCGAGACCTGGGCCTTCTCCGAGACCATCCACTCTCGTTCCTACACCCACATCATCCGCAACATCGTCAACAACCCGGGCCAGGTGTTCGACGACATCGTGACCAACGAGCAGATCCTCAAGCGCGCCGGCTCCATCAGCCACTTCTATGACGATCTCATCGAGGCCACCTCCGTCTACCACCTGCACGGTGAAGGGACCCACCGGGTGGGGGGCCGCGAGGTCTCCATCACCCTGCGGGATCTCAAGAAGAAGCTCTATCTGTGCCTGATGAGCGTCAACGCGCTGGAGGCGATCCGCTTCTACGTGAGCTTCGCCTGTTCGTTCGCCTTCGCCGAGCGCGAGCTGATGGAGGGCAACGCCAAGATCATCAAGATGATCGCCCGTGACGAAGCGCTGCACCTGACCGGCACCCAGCACATGCTGAACCTGATGCGCAGCGGCAACGACGACCCCGAGATGGCGGAGATCGCCGTCGAGTGCGAGCAGGCCTGCTTCGAGCTGTTCAAGGAAGCGGCCCTGCAGGAGAAGGAGTGGGCCGAGTACCTGTTCCAGGACGGCTCCATGATCGGCCTGAACAAGGACATCCTCTGCCAGTACGTGGAATACATCACCAACCTGCGCATGGCGGCCGTCGGCTTGCAGCCGGCCTTCGCAGGCACCAAGCAGAACCCCATCCCCTGGATCAACACCTGGCTGTCATCCGACAACGTGCAGGTGGCGCCCCAGGAGGTGGAGGTGAGCTCCTATCTGGTGGGTCAGATCGACAGCGAAGTGCACGCCGACGATCTGGGTGACTTCGAACTGTGATCACGGGCGCCGGGATGCAGGCCTGGTTGACGACATCACCGCCGAAATACCCGGTGGGATGGCGCCATGAGTGACGCCATCGGCACCCTGGCCCCTGCCCCGCTGGCGACCGGTGAGGCAGCGGCCGCACCCCGGATCCACACCCGGGATGACGTGCTGCACGCAGAGCCCGGCGAGAGCCTGCTGGAGACCCTGGAGCGCCACGGCCACAGGGTCGAGTTCCAGTGCCGCAGCGGCTATTGCGGCGCCTGTCGCACCCCGCTGCTGGCAGGCAAGGTGCACTACCCTGCCGCCCCGCTCGCCTTTGTCTCGGTGGGTGAGTGCCTCCCCTGTTTCTGCCAGCCGGTGGGCGCCATCCGGCTGGACATCAAGAAGGGCTAAGATACCGTCTGCCGCCAGCCAGTCACGAAACAAAAAGCCGCCGGATTGCTCCGGCGGCTTTTTTCATGGGGATGTCCCGTCTCTCGGGCGAAGTGAGGGGCCGTGACCCCTCATGCTTTACAACCAGGGCGCGGCGGTCGGCCCGTGGTGCAGGCCCAGCTTCCAGACCCGGCCAAAGTGCTTGTAGTGACCCGCAGCCACCCCGGCCTTCTCCCCCATGCCGTGGTAGAGGTCGAGGTGGCCCTTCTTCACGGCGCCACCCACATCCAGCGCGATCAAGAGGCGCAGCTGGTGCCTGCCGGTCCAGTTGCCCGCCTTGTCGAGCAGCGGCACTTCCGCGAGGATGGGGGTGCCCATGGGCAGCAGGGTCTTGTCAGCGGCCACCGCCGCCATGGGCAAGAGCGGAATGCCGGCGGCCCCCACCACGTCGTTGGTGGGGCGCCGCTCGAAGAAGACATAGGAGGGGTTCTGCTCCACCAGCTCCTTGACGCTCTCCTCTGGCTGACGGCTGGCCCACTCCTTGATGGCCTTCATGGACATCTGCTCCTTGGGCACCTCGCCACGGTCGATCAGCACCCGGCCGATGCTGACATAGCCGTGACCGTTCTTGCCGCTGTAGCCCAGATACTGCAACCTGTCGTCGTCGCCGTAGTGGACGAAGCCGGAGCCCTGCACGTCCATCAGGAAGTTGTCGATGAGGGACTTGCTGTAGCCGAGCTCCAGCCCGCGGTTCGCCAAGGCCCCGTCGTGGATCTGGGCCCGGCTCGGGCAGCGGCCGCCGCAGTTGGGCATGGCGTAGATGGGGTACTTGTACTCGGCATCCGGGCGGTGGCGCACCTCCAGCACCGGCGAGTAGTAACCGGTGAAGAGCACGTTGCCCATGCGATCGGCGCCGCCAAGCTGGGCCAGGCTGATGCCGTACTGGGTGATATGGGCGGGATTGCCGCCATTGGCGACCCAGCGGGAGAGCTGGCGATAGAGCTCCCCATAGCGGCTCGCCATGCGGCCGGAGCGCTCCAGTACCATCCGGCTCTGGGGGCCGAACTTGCTGTAGTCGGCGCCGGCGCGGCTGTTGACCCGCTCCACCCGCACCAGATCCCCCGCCAGGGCACCGTCCAGATACTGCTTGCCCAGATTCTCCGGCACCTCACAGTTCAGAAAACATCCGGATCCCGCCTTCTTCTGGGGCACCTTGACCGGTTCAGGGCTGCCCGCACAACCGGCCAGCCCCACCACGGCGGCGGCCAGCCAGTACGCATGTCTATTCATATGTCCTCATATAACACCGAGTGTCTTGCACGGCGGGGAAGATGCCAAAATTGCCCGGGGAAAGCAAACGCCTTCCGCCCCCGCACGGCGGATTTCTCCTGCGGGGATCTTCTGGGTTATAACAAGGTGACAGGATGTGAGGGATCGTGGATGGAACAGCTCGAATTCTTCCCGCTCCAGAGCCCCTGCATCGGGGTCTGCGAGCTGAACAACAAGGGGTATTGCAAGGGGTGCCTGCGCAGCCGCGAGGAGCGATTCAACTGGCTCGCCATGACCCCGGCCCAGCAGCAGGAGGTGATGCGCCTGTGCCGGGGCCGCAAGGCCAGGGTCGAGGCCGCCCGTCGCAAGGCCAGAGAGGGCGAACCGCCCGAATCCCCCCCGCAGCCCGGTCTGGATCTCTGACGCTTTCCACCCTTTTTGCCAACCATAAGAAAGGCGGCCCGCAGGCCGCCTTTTTCATTCACCGACATCCGACTCAGGCGGTAGCCAGCCTGGCCTGCTCCTCGCCGCGCTTGAGCATGGCGTAGGAGACACCGGTCAACAGCGAGCCAGCCGCGATCGCCAGGATGTACATCATGACGTTGCTGATGGCGTTCGGGATGAAGAGCACGAACAGACCGCCGTGGGGCGCCACCAGTTCGCAGCCGAACAGCATGGAGAGCGCACCGGTCAGGGCGCCACCCACCATGCAGGCCGGGATGACGCGCATGGGATCCTTGGCTGCGAAGGGAATGGCCCCCTCGGAGATGAAGCACAGACCCAGCACGAAGGAGGCTTTGCCCGCTTCCTGCTCCGCCTTGATGAACTTCTTGCTGGCCAGGAAGGTGGCAATGCCCATCCCCAGTGCCGGCACCATGCCGGCGGCCATCACGGCGGCCATGGGGGCATAGGTCTTGGAGGCGAGCAGGCCAACCCCGAAGGCGTAGGCCGCCTTGTTGACCGGGCCCCCCATGTCGAAGCACATCATGGCGCCGATGATGACCCCCAGCAGCACGGCATTGGCGGAGCCCATGTTGTTGAGGAACTCGGTCATGGCGTTCATGATGCCGGCCACCGGGCCGCCCACCACGTAGATCATCACCAGGCCGGTGAACAGGCTGGCAAAGAGCGGGATGATCAGGATGGGCTTGAGTGCCTCCAGGGTCACCGGCAGGCGCACCTTGTCGCTCAGGTACTTGGCGCTGTAACCAGCCAGGAAACCGCCGACGATGCCGCCGAGGAAACCGGCGCCCAGGGAGCTTGCCAGCATGCCGGCGATCATGCCGGGGGCCAGACCCGGACGGTCGGCGATGGAGTAGGCGATGTAACCCGCCAGCACCGGGATCATCAGGGCGAAGGCTGAGCCACCGCCGATCTTCATCAGGGCAGCGGCCAGGGTTCCCTCCTCCTTGAATGCCTCAATCCCGAAGATGAAGGAGAGCGCGATGATAAGGCCCCCCGCCACCACCATGGGCAGCATGAAGGAGACGCCGGTCAGCAGGTGCTTGTAGGGGCCCGCCTTCTCCTCTTTCTTGGGTTGGGCGCCGCCGCTGTGGCGATAGGTCTTGGCCTCGGTCCAGGCCTTGTCGAGCTCGGCGCGGGTCTTCTTGAGGGCCGCCCCCGTGCTGGTGCGATAGACAGGCTTGCCGTCGAAGCGGGCCATGTCCACCTCGATGTCGGTGGCGAGGAACACCAGATCGGCGGCGGCAATCTCGTCCGCCGTCAGGGCGTTCTGGGCACCGACCGAACCCTGGGTCTCGACACGGATCTGGTGGCCCAGTTGCTTGGCCATGGTCTCCAGGGCCTCGGCCGACATGAAGGTGTGAGCCACCCCGGTGGGGCAGGCGGTCACCGCGACGATGCGCTTGGCCCCGGCAGCCGCCTTGGCCACGGCGGGCGCGGCCTGGTGGCGATAGACGCTGGCGCCGCTCGCGGCGGCCTCCAGCAGGGCAGCAGGATCCTGCAGCGCCAGGTCCATGTCACCCCGATAGAGCGGCTTGCCGTCATAGGCGGCGAGATCAACGGGGCTGCTTGCCACCACCAGCACCAGCTCGGCGGCGGCAATCTGCTCCTTGCCCGGCACCTGACGGGGTTGCACGCTGGAGTCGACGTCAAGCGTCAGCTCCCAACCCGCTTGCTTGGCCTGCTGTTCTATCCGTTTTGCAGCGAGAAAGCTGGTGGCAATGCCCGCCGGGCAAGCCGTAACCAGAATTGCTTTCATTGGGCATCTCCTGAGTTAGACATTGAATGGGTATGGGGTTGAGCCGGTGCCAGGTCATCCAGACGCTGTACGCGCACCCGCTCGAGCAAGGGATCCAGCTCGCGCACATCGTCGAAACCGACCGCGACCTGGCTGACCGCCAGGGCCGAGACGGCGGTGGCCAGACGCAGGGTCTGCTCCGGCGTCCAGCCGAGGCTGAGGCCATGGGCCAACCCCGCCACCAGGGAGTCGCCGGCACCGACCGTGCTGACCACCTCCATGCGCGGCGGAATGGCCTGCCAGGTGGCGTCCGGGCCAAACCAGACGAGGCCGTCTGCGCCGTTGGAGACCACCACGTGGGGGATCCCGGCGGCCTGCAGGACGCGGGCACACTCGGCCTGATCGCTCAAGGTCCTGATGGGGCGCCCGGCCCACTGCTCAAGCTCCTCCAGATTGGGTTTGACCAGGGTCGGCGCCGCCTTGAGCCCTTCCCCCAGAGCCGCGCCGCTGCAATCGAAGATCACCCGCTTGCCCCTGGCCTTGAGCAGCCGAATAAGCCGGGCGCAGTAATTGGGGGCGACCCCCTTGGGCAGACTGCCCGCCAGCACGAACCAGTCGGCCTGAGGGGCCAGTTCGTCCAGCGCCGCCTCCAGGGCGCTCACGTCGGCGTCTCGCACGGTGAGGCCCGGCAGGTTGAGATCGGTGACCCGGCCCGATTGCTCGGAGATCTTGACGTTGATCCGGGTGCTCCCCGCCACGCGCACGAAGCGATCGGCCAGGGCACGCTCCTCGAACAGGGTGACGAAGCTCTGCTGGTTCTCGGCGCCAAGCCAGCCGGTCAGGCCCACGTCACGACCGAGATCCTTCAAGACCATGGCGACGTTGATCCCCTTGCCGGCGGCGCGCAAGTTGGCCTCGCCCACCAGGTTCACCTCCCCCAGGTGCATGGCTTCCAGGCGGGTGGTGAGATCCAGCGCCGGGTTCAGGGTGATGGTGACGATGTCCATCAGTGCGCCCCCTCGCCCAGACCGGCGGCGATGGCCTCGCCCAGCCCCTTGAGGGCCGCTTCGGCATCCGGCCCTTCGGCACGAAACGCGAGGCGATGACCGCACTTGACCCCAAGGCCGATGACCTTCATCAGGCTCTTGGCGGAAACCGCCTCGCCGCTGCCATCCAGGTTCGCGACGCGAATGTCGGATTCATACTCCTTGGCCACCTTGACCAGCATGGCGCCCGGGCGGGCGTGCAACCCGTGGGGGTTGACGATGGTGAAGGTGTCGGAAAGACCGCTGGCCGGGCCTGTCTGCAGCATGCTCAACCCGTCGGCGCCCGCGAGCGTCCCGAGCTGACCGGCGGCGGCCAGTTTGGCCAGGTTATCGAGCTGCGCCAGATGACCGCTATCTGCGGCGCACAGCAGCAGCAGGGCGCTGACCGGTTGCTCCCCTACGCTCAGCACAGTGCTAGGCGTGGCCAACACCCAGCCGGTCTGGGCCGCTTGTGCCCGCGCCAGCCAGATGCCCTCGCCCAGGTAGGCGGGCTCGCTAGCCAGCAGGGCGCTCACCATGGCGGACTCCCCCCAGCCGGCGGATTTGGCACGGGCAGCGGCGCCCAGCAACAGCTGGTCGCGATCGTCCGCCGGGAAGTCGGCCAGGGTCAGGAACTGCACCTCTTTGGCCGCCGTCGCCCCGGTCAGGATATTGATGATGGTCTCTTCATCGGTGGCTTCCTTCAACTGAGCGGCCGCCTGCTCGTCACCCAGCACGTGGGTGAGCTGGCGCAGTATGCCCAGGTGCTCGTCGGACTTGGCGGCGATGCCGATGGCCACATAGGCAGTCTGCCCGTCGTCCCACTCGATGCCTTGGGGGAACTGGGCCACCATGACGCCTGTGCTCTTCACCAGATGGCGGGTGTCGGTGGTGCCGTGGGGAATGGCGATGCCGCTGCCCAGGTAGGTGGCGTGCTGCGCTTCCCGCGCCAGCATGCCGTCCACATAGCCCGCCTCCACCAGACCGGCCTCGGTCAGTTTGCTTGCCAGCAGGGCGATGGCGTCCGCCTTGGTCGTCACCGTTTGTCCCAGCAGGATTTGCTGTCGCGCCAACTTCAACATAGAGATTCTCCATCAGGTCCGGCGGCGCCTCGCGGCGTACCGGCTCAACTCAATTTTCGGGTAACTAGCCTGCTGACAGTAGACGGGGATCTCTCGCTTTGGTGAGCCGCAACCCATTTCAAAGCTCAGATAATCATCGCCTACTGACAAGCTGAATCGTTTCACTTACACTCAGACTGAATCGTTTCAGCCAATTGTTCAAGATCCCACGGAGAGTAGGTTTCAATGATATGATCCCGCGCACACTTTTTCGGTGCCCCCACCAGGAACCGGCGCGGGCCTTGCAACTCAAACAGAGCCAATATGATGAAACTGGATGAAATCGCCGCGCTGGCCGGTGTCTCGCGTACCACGGCCAGCTATGTGATCAACGGCAAGGCCGATCAATACCGCATCAGCCAGGCCACCCGCGACAAGGTGATGGCCGTGGTCCATGCCCACAACTATCAGCCGGACAGCCGTGCCGCCTCCCTGCGTGGCGGCCAGACCAGGACACTGGGCTTCATCCTGCCCGACCTCGAGAACGCCAGCTATGCCAAGCTCGCCAAGCGCCTCGAACAGGGGGCCCGCACCCAGGGTTATCAGCTGCTGATCGTCTGCTCGGAAGACGAACCGGACACCGAGAAGGAGCTGGCCCGCATGCTGGTCAGCCGTCATGTGGATGCACTGCTGGTGGCGAGCTGCCTGCCCCCGGCGGATCCCTTCTATCTGGAACAGCAGACCAGGGGGGTGCAGATCCTCGCCATCGACCGGGCCATGAGCGCCGATCACTTCGTCACCGTCGCGAGCGAAAACCAGAAGGCTAGCTTCGATCTCACCGCCTCCCTGCTCAGCCCCGCCCTGCGCCATGTGGCGCTGATCACCGCCCTGCCCACCCTCACGATCAGCCATGAGCGACGCGCCGGCTTCGAACAGGCCCTGGCCAGCCATGCCAGCCCCCTGACGGCCCACATCTGCGAAGGTGCGCAGTTCTCCCGCGCCGAGGGGTATCGCCTGATCAAGGCGTTGCACCGGCAACTCGGCCAGTTGCCCGAGGCCCTGGTGACCACCTCCTACATTCTGATGGAGGGGGTGCTCGATTATCTGCTGGAAAGAGAGCTGGGACAGGAGAGCGACATGAGCCGGATCGCCATGGCCACCTTCGGGGATGACCGCCTGCTCGACTTCCTCCCCTTTGGCATCAACTCCCTGCCCCAACAACATGACGCCCTGGCCGGCCAGGCGCTCACCCTGGCCCTCGAGGCCATCAACGGCACCTACCGCGCCGGCCTGCACTACGTGAGCCGCACCCTGAAACGCCGCCGCTAGGCCGGGGCGCAGACGCCGGGGGCGACAGGGTCGCCTTCGGTCATGCTGGCCCCACAGCGCCGCCCCACGGCCATAGCCGAACTGTCATCTTTTATTTCCACCTTTTTGCCTTTCACAGCAGAACACTCGCGCAATCTCGCTTGTTTTCGATATTTTAATCCGTTAAGTTGGCAACCCTGTTTTACAACCTGCGGCTGTTCGTAACGATGTCTCCACTCCGATATTGCTAGCCTCCGGCCTCGACCCCGGAGGCGCCCCCTTCCTTGCCCTGGCACTCTTTTTCTCAATCCCGGATGGATACTATGAACACCAAGACTCTCGGTTGTACCCTGCTTATCGCCGGCACCACCATAGGGGCCGGCATGCTGGCCCTGCCGCTGGCCTCTTCGTCCCTGGGTGGCCCCGCCACCCTGTTGCTGATGGTCGGCCTCTGGGCCCTGATGGCCTTCACCGCCATGCTGCAGGTGGAAGCCAGCCTCAACACCGGCAAGTGGTACCTGCACCAGCTGGCGGATCACCTGCTCGGCCCCTGGGGCAAGCGCATCGCCTCCTTCTGCATCCTGATGCTGTTCTACGCGCTGGCCTCCGCCTACATCAGCGGCGGCAGCAGCCTGCTGGTTCAGGCCCTGACCGATGCCGGCATGAGCGTCAGCCAGGAGCAGGCGGCCTGGGCCTTCACTCTGCTGTTCGGCGGCATGGTCTGCGTCGGCACCAAACAGGTGGATTACCTCAACCGCCTGATGTTCACCGTGAAACTGGTGATCATGGTGGGGGTACTGGCCCTGTTGCTGCCGCGCGCCGAGGGGCAACACCTGCTTGCCATGCCGCTCGGTCAGGGCTTGCTGCTGGCGGGCCTGCCGGTGATCTTCACCTCCTTCGGTTTTCACGGCTCCATCCCCAGCGTCATGCTCTACCTGGGCGATTGCCCCAGGCAGCTACGCAGGGTCTTCGTGTGGGGCTCCGCCCTCCCCCTCATCCTCTACGTGCTGTGGCAGGTGGCGATCCTGGGGCTGCTGGGCCAGCAATCCCTGATCCAGACCGGTGGCGCCCTGGACAGCCTGCTCGCCAGCGTCGGCAACCTGGTGAACTGGCCCGCCTTCAACCAGGCCATGCACCTCTTTGCGGATCTCGCGCTCGCCACCTCCTTCCTCGGGGTGACGCTGGGGCTGTTCGACTTCATGGCCAAGGTGACCCAACGCAAGGACAACTGGCAGGGGCGCACCCAGACCGGTCTCATCACCTTCGTGCCACCGCTGCTGTTCGCCCTCTACTTCCCCCAGGGCTTCATCATGGCGCTCGGCTACGCGGCCATCGCGCTGGCGGTGCTGGCGGTGCTGCTGCCGGTGGCCCTAGTGTGGCAGAGCCGCAAGCAAGCCGAGCCCCACCACTACCGGGTTCCGGGCGGCGTGCTGGCCCTGGGTCTGGCCGGTGCCATGGGGGTACTGATCGTCGGCGTCCAGGTCAGCGTCAGCCTCGGCATGCTGCCCGCGCTCTAAGCCGCGACTTTCCCTGCGGCTCGCGAGAGGCCCCGCCAACCGGGTTGGCGGGGCCTCTCGCCATTTGCCCGCCCTGCGGCGGGATGCCGGTCCTTGTCCCTCTGCCTCCACTCTCTGCTTTCACTCTCTCCATCCGCGTCCCGATATGAACAAAATGCCATATGTATGTACATATATGGACAACTCCACCATACTGAGAACAAGGCGAACCCACACCGAGGTTCGCCCCGATGCAACCCATAAGGAGGAGCCATGGTCGCCACAGCACAAGCCACTCACCGGGACAATGCCGTCGATCCCAGCAAGGCGCTGCCGGTGGTGTTCCGCATCCTGGACAAATGGCGGTGCAGCACGGATGAACAGCTGACGCTGCTCGGCATCTCTTCCCGCTCGACTCTGAACAAGTACAAGGAGGCGAGCGGTGGCATCCGTCTCAGCGCCGATCTGCAGGAGCGGATGAGCTACATCCTCAACATCCACAAGAGCCTGCGGGTGCTGTTCAGCGTCGATGACAGCATCTACGGCTGGGTGCGCAAGCCCAACAGCCACCCCTTCTTCGCCGGGCGCAGCGCCATGGACGTCATGCAGGGGGGTCGCGTCGCCGATCTCTATGAGGTGGCCACCCGGTTGCACGCCTGGCGCGGAGGCATGGCCTGATGTCCGCGATGCCGCCATCGCGCGAGCTACTGGATCAGCAGGCCTTTCGCATCATCCCGAGCCGCTATCCCCCCATCTGCCTCTATGAGGACGTGGCCAACGCGGACGAGCTGGAGGCGGTCTGGGCCGTCGAGGCCCTGACCAACGATCGCCTGCGGGAAGAGGCCGGGGAGCTGGCGCGAGTGCCGAAAGAGGATTGGCTGGTGGGGCTGGCCGGCGGTAGCTATGTGATGGCCGCCTTCACCCACCTCAATCCCGAGGGGGCCCGCTTCACCACGGGGGACTTCGGCGGCTACTACTGCGCCCCCCTGCTCGACACCGCGGTGAAAGAGACCGTCTATCACCAGGAGCGGATCTTCGGCTACACCAATGAACCGCCCCAGAAGCTGCAGATGCGGGTGCTGCACACCGAGTTTTGCGCCCGTCTCGTCGATATCCGGGGGGAGGATTACCTCGCCTCCCCCCTCTATCACGCCACCGACTATGGCCACTCCCAGGCCTTCGCCCGGGAGCAGAGGCACGGCGGGGCGGACGGCATTCACTATCGCTCGGTGCGCCACAGCGGCCACGACTGCTATGTGCTCTACCGCCCCCGCCTCATCACCAAAATTCACCAGACCCAGCATCTGGAATACCACTGGAACGGCAGCGCCATCGCCAATGTGCTCGAGATAAGGCTCTACGGGGAATAACCACCCAAAACATAAAAATCCTGCCAATTTAATGGGTGTATGGAGATGGTATTCACCTGGTAGTTGCCCACAAAAGGGAGTGGTCATACGGTTTCAAACCGGATAACAAAACGGAACCCCTACCGTGTTATCTGGAGTCACCGTATGACCACCAACGAGAAAGTAACACGTCGCAAACTCAGCCTGCTAAAGCTCTCCAAAGAGCTCAATAACGTCAGCAAAGCCTGCAAGCTCATCGGCTACAGCCACCAGCAGTTCTACGAAATCCGCCGTAACTACCAGACCTATGGCGCCGAGGGCTTGCTCGACAAACTGTCCGGCTGTAAAGGAGCTCATCCCAACCAGGTCGATCCCGAGATTGAGCAGGCTATCCTCGATTACTCCCTCACCAAGCCTACTCACGGCCCGCTGCGGGTGGCGCAAGAGCTCGCTCTGCAAGGCATCAACGCCAGTGCCGGTGGGATACGTGACGTGTGGCAACGTCACGACCTGCTCTCCAAGCAGGATCGCTTGTTGCGCCTCGAGAAAACCCATTGGGAGCAGACGATTGAGCTCAATGACGAGCAGATTCGCCTGCTCGAGCGCTTCAGCCCCGAGTTTCGCGAACGCCAGATTGAGGTCCACTACACCGGGGAACTGGTGGCGTCGATAGGGGCGCTCAAGGGAGTTGGGCTGCTACAGCCGCCAGGCTTAGGGACGGCTCTAAACCAGCAAGCTGCCGGTGAGCTCGGTTCATGTGCTCAACGAAACGGTGCTGCCATTCTTCGAGGCTCACGAAGCACATGTGGGACAACGGGCGCGAGTTCTGTGGGCACCCTGACCATTATCCCTACGAGCTGTTCCTGCAATTTGAGGGGATTGAATAGCGGACAACCAATAAACACAGGCCGCAAAGCAACGCCTTTATCGAACGGCTGCATCGCACACTGCTGGATGAACACTTCCGTATCAAGGGGCGGACAACCTGGTATGAGTAGATTGAGCAGATGCAAACAGACCTGAATAGCTACCTAGAACACTACAACACCCAGCGGCCACATCAGGGCAGGATGATGGAGGGGCAGACCCCCCACTCCATGTTCAAAAAGGGTCTGAAATTGATACTGAAGGAAGTGTGCTATGAAATAGAATAAGCAAGACACCGGTTTGATGCCGGTGTCAGGTGATAACTAGATCTGTACAATCTGTATATATATCCGGTCCAATCCATAGCTAAGTTACTTGTTTGCGCGGAATCTTTACTGCATTAATGTCACTCTAGACAACTGATCACTCCGATCAAACTGAAGATGCAGAATGTAATTATCTACTCGGTATTTTATCCATCGCTCGATATAACCTAAAAGTGCATCCCCCCTCCCACCTCCAGTTGCCGAAGGCGTTCCAAATAACTGGATGAAATCTGACTCACAACCATAAGCAGGTAAGGGTAACTCTCCGGCATATACAGAAAAACCTTCGGAAGCTTGCATGTACAGACTAATTTGACTTATCAAACTATCCTCCAGCAAAATTAAAACACCTGACCTGTAAAAAGAGTAATAATCTCGGTCGCCCAAAACACTACTATCAATAATAGGCAACTCATTAAGTTTCTGAGAAACATTGATAAACTCGCCACTCATTATCTGACGACCTAAAACCCCAATCAAATCACTCCACATCAACATTATTTAATAACTCCTATTTGTCGATTCCTTTCAATAATTAGACCTATAGCGTTATCGACCTTAGCTGGTTCATAACCACGCTTTATCATATTTTCTCTCAACAAAATGGTGGCTGTCCCAGAATTGCGTCTCAAAAAGATGTGTGTTCCAATACGCCCTTACTGCCCTAACAACTTCTTGAACCAGTTTTTAGCTGGAGTAGTAGCAGGAGGAGATGCTTCCGGTTGAGTTTCAACATCTGAACGTACTGGGTGAGTGCTAGGCCCATCTGGGCGCAATAAATCGCCAGGGTAGTGTTCATGGCCAAGGCACAAACTATCATCCAATCCAAATGCTTTGACTGCTGCAACGGCCTCTACACACCACCGTCCAAAATATGCGCCTCCCTCAAAATTCTGATCGCCGTAGGTATACCAATATGGACGCTCATACATAGCAGTGGCTGGTGCATTCCCCGGTTTAGCGGGGCGGTCCAGCTCTCGGTACCAGTTTTCAACAAACTCAGCCAGTAGACACGGCTGTTGCTCTACGGGAGCATCTATGGCGTTAAGTAACCGCTGATAAGGCTTGGGGTGGCAGAGCGCTTCGCCAATTGTTCGCCCTTGCTGGCGGCTGGCGATCACTCGA
Organism: Aeromonas sp. XH; assembly: GCF_033348475.1. NCBI lineage: Bacteria > Pseudomonadati > Pseudomonadota > Gammaproteobacteria > Aeromonadales > Aeromonadaceae > Aeromonas > Aeromonas sp. XH. The sequence goes on from NZ_CP137630.1 coordinate 2,264,797, forward strand.
TCAAGCAAAGCATCCTCACCCTCATTGCCAATCAACGCCAGTAAACGTTGCCACTGTTCATCGGGAATATCCAACGCCAACGCCAATCCAACAAGCCAGAAGCAGACGATATAATGGTCAAGGTTTACTTGCCAAGCATGACGAGTATATTGCTGTTGCTCGGTAAAAACGTCTCGGCCCAATCGTTCGGACTCCTCCCAAGCGTCTAGCAAGGGCGGAAAATATTGGGCCAGCTCTTTAATGCCATCACCTCGTGAATAGCGGCGAAGTATTTCGTGCCAATTTTTTTTCACTATTTCAAATAAAAATTGAGGCCTATACTCTTTATTTTCTGATGGCAAACAGCTCTGACTAAAAAAATCAGCTATAGACTCATCGCCATAAATTACCCACTCATCCCAGTAATGCTGACTTCCTTCAGCCGCTCTAATCATTTCTTATTCCATATTATTTTTGATGACACATCGGGATTTGAAATAAGTTTCCCATCCTTGCCCATAATACCAACAGTCACCCTACCATGAGGATCCGTATGCACCACCACCTCTCTATTCTACCTGCATCCATTGATTTAATTATATTGTCGGCTAAGCGCTCATTTTTTCCAGCTGACTCTAATATTCGGTTGTAATGAGTCTTACTACCCAATAGCCAACCATCACTCCCTTGTAAACCATCCTTGGTCATCCCTTGTTTTGACGAGCCGAACTTGTACTCCACCACAAGATAATCCACACCCGGTTTATCGATTATGTACAAACCATCAATACCAGTTTGACCCACTCCGGGAACTCGGCCGATTTCCTGTGCACCAGGGATAGCCTGCTGGATCTTCTGCGAACCCAACAAATCGCCAATTACCCCTTTTTGCGCATTGGTTAACGTCCGAAAATCCATCAGAGGACGGCCATTGCTGGCAAATGTGCCACCATTTTTGACCAGCAACTCATAACTGGTCAGCCCTCCGCCTAACGCATCCAAAGCAACTGAAGTGGCCTTGCCCGTCACTTTAGTGACAACCAGAGCCCCACCTTTCGCCAAACCGGCACCGCCAGCAACCAGACTCGCGATATCGGTCACCAGCTTACCGCTTTCAACGCCTACATTGAATGAGCCACTGGCCCCGGCTTTTTGGTATTCCGCTTTCAGCTTCTCGATCCGTGCAATGTAAGATTGCTTCATTACATCCGAGACTTTTCCCAATGCATCACCACTGTTAAACAGTGCCTTCAGCGCATCAAGGGTTTCTATGGGGCTGCTGGCTGCTTTCACTATCCCTTCAGCCGTTTCATACAGACTGGCAGGTACTCCCGCAGCCATTCCCGCCGCAAAGCTCCCATCCTGTCCCAGATCGATAGCAGCCCATTTAACCCGAGTTTGCAAACAGGCTTGGGGGGTGGTGCAGTTAGACAACTCTTTATCTCTTTGTGCCTTTTGTTGGTGGCTGAGGTAGTTATACCTATGCACCGTCTCCGCCCGGTCAGCACCGGTATCGAAGTCATTTTCATCCCCAGTGACGGCTACTGCCGCCAACCCACCCAACACCTTATTGAGCGCGACCTGATACTCCTCGTTACCGCCAAATGCACTCAAGCTCCAGTTACTGGCAAGTTCCGACATGGCACCGCCTGCAGCGCCTGCAGCGCCTGCAGCGCCTGCAGCGCCTGCAGCGAACTTGCCCCCGGTAATCTCGGCAATGGCCCCGCTGGTGATCCCATGAGCGGCAATTTTTCCTGCCTCTGCCAACGGGCTGTTGGCAGCATCAAATTTAATGCCTTGATCCCCTATCCAGTTGGCGGTGGACTTACCCACTTCCCCCTGAATATTGGAGAGCAAACTGGCTTTAAACGCATCCGCAAAGTGGGAGCCATTGATGGTGGTGTTAATGCCTGCAGTTACGGCTGAGTGGCTCGTCACCCGGTTGAAGGTATCCCAGGAAAGTAGGTCGGATGTGGCAGGCTGGCTGGCTGCATTAGCCTTTTGCGCCCACCCCATCGCATTGTCCAGCCCTTGCAACGCCCCTGCACTAGCCACCGAAGTCGCCAATTGTTTGATATTGGCACTGCTGCCCATCTCCTTCAGTACCGCACCCAGGTTGCCACCGTTATTGATCGTGGAAACTGTCGCCTGGCTGACCAAGGTACTAAACGCCGCGTTGGCCATTGCAGCCGAGACCGTTCCTTCAGCTGCCCCCATCGCCAAGGCGCCGGCCCCTCCTGTTGCAACAGCCAAGGCAATGGCAATAATGGCTGAAGCAACAGGACTCAAACTTTGCTGGCTATAGCTCCACTGCTCATACGCTTCCTGCACTGCCTCCATCTGTACGCCCGGCATGGTACGTACTTGTTCCACCCAAGCCATACCGGGTTGCGTCGCCAATGTATCCAGCCGTGCCTGTAGGCTTTCACCTTCACGTTGGCCCACTTGCAACAACACCCCCTGACCCGCGGTGATGTTGATCTCGGCCCCGTCCAACTGGTTCTGGCGTTCTGTGGTGCTGTTGGTGCCATTGCCGGACATCTTCACCATGACACCGCTCTTCTTCTCATCCTTGCGATAGAAGTGTTCATCGGTGGCGGTCAACAAGTCGAAGTACTTAGGACACCCACCTTTTTACTACCTTTCTGAGTAGTGCGTCTTGGTTGGTTATCTATGCTGTGATGGATGTCGATGTCAGGGTTATGCGCGGGGAAGACAAACTGACCAGAATGAGTTGGAGCCCCTTGTTTAGACAGACCATGACCGACACCAGAGAAATATCTGAATTTGAAATAAAGCAGGATTTGACGCATCAAAGTAGCGGCTGGTGACAGCACCGTTGGCCGCAATGCCGGGTAAATTGCAATAGTCCCAGATTGTGCGATCTAGTGATCACCTGTCACCCACCACTCTGATGCTTTGGCATTGAAGCAGCGTCACTCGCTTCAGCCAGCGAATCTCATTCAGCCCCAACCGCGCCAGGATGGGAGCAAGATGAGCCGAAATATGGCCACGCTTGTCTGCTCTGATGGAGCGACCGGTCCAGTCCACCAGCATCAGATAATCGGTAAAGGTATAGACCATACGTTTTCACTGGCTGACAAACAGCAGAAAGGGTGGCAATGATGCTTTGGGTTTCTCGCCAACTCACCACATCTTGCTGCGACCCTCAGAAGCAAGCCATTGAGGCGCTAAGCAATATCCAGGCAAACACATCCACTCGAGAGCCAGATGCCATGACCATAGTGCCCATCTACGCGGCCCTGCTCGCCCTGCTCTTTGTCTTGCTCAGCGTACGCACCATTCGCACCCGCCGCCGTCAGGGAGTGGCGCTGGGGCACGGGGATGATCCCGCCATGCTGCGAGTCATGCGGGTACATGCCAACTTTGCCGAGTATGTCCCCCTCGCGCTGCTGCTCATCTATTTTGTCGAAGCCTCCGGCCACACGCCCTGGCTAGTCCATCTGCTGGGAGCCACCCTGTTGTTTGCCCGCCTCTGCCACGCCTTTGGCATGAGCCGCACGCCGGAGAATTTCCGCTACAGGGTACTGGGCATGGGGCTCACCTTCACGGTGATCCTGGTGAGCGCGGCCCATATCCTGATCACCCCCCTGCTCCCCTGACTCTTTCACTGCCAACATCTGATTCACCAAAACCCGATTCACCAAAAAAAGAAGCCCCGCCAGATTGGCGGGGCTTTTTTAACAACCGAACAGCCGGGGAGCCTGGCTCCCGAGCCGCTTACTGGTTATGGCTGGCGCGGCGGGGGCGACGGGCCTGGGCCGGTTTGGCTGCACCGCCTTCCGGACGGGCACCGCCCTGGGGCTTGCCGCCGTTGCCACCACGACCACCGCCTGCATTGACACCATTACCGGAGCGGCCGGCGCCCTGGCGTTGGCCCTGGCCTTGACCTTGCGGACGGGGTGCACGGCGCTGCTCGCTCGGATCCCGGGGCTCCTTGCGCAGCGGCGCACCTATGCCGCGGCTTATGTTATCGAGCGTCTCGCGGGAGGCCTCAAAACCGGGCACCTGCTCGCAGGGGATGTTCTGCTTGGTCAACCGCTCGATGGCCTTGATGAGCTTGCCCTCGTCGGCCGCCACCAGGGAGATGGCATGACCGGCGGCGCCGGCACGGCCGGTACGGCCGATGCGGTGCACGTAATCTTCCGCCACGTTCGGCAGCTCGAAGTTCACCACCTGGGGCAGCTTGTCGATGTCGAGGCCACGGGCCGCGATATCGGTCGCCACCATCACCCGCACGCTGCCGTCCTTGAAGCCGGACAGGGCGCGGGTACGGGCGCCCTGGCTCTTGTTGCCGTGGATGGCGGCGGCGCTGATGCCGTCTTTCTCGAGCTTCTCGGCAACCCGGTTGGCGATGTGCTTGGTGCGGGTGAACACCAGCACCTGCTGCCAGTCGTTGCTGGAGATGAGGTGGCTCAGGAGCGCGATCTTGTTGGCCTTGTCGCAGGGGTGCACCAGCTGCTCGATGCGCTCGGCGGTGCTGTTGCGCGGGGCCACTTCGATCACCGCCGGGTTGTCCAGCAGGCCCGTGGCCAGCTCGCGGATCTCGTCGGCGAAGGTGGCGGAGAACAGCAGGTTCTGGCGCTTCTTCGGCAGCAGGGCCAGGATGCGGCGAATGTCGCGGATAAAGCCCATGTCGAGCATGCGATCCGCTTCATCCAGCACCAGGATCTCCACCTCGTCGAACTTCACGGCGTTCTGGTTGTAGAGATCCATCAGGCGGCCCGGGCAGGCCACCAGCACGTCCAGACCACGGCGGGTCGCCATCATCTGGGGGTTGATGCTCACGCCGCCGAAGACCACGTGGCTACGAATGGGCAGGTGCTTGCCGTAATTGCGCACGCTCTCGCCCACCTGGGCGGCCAGCTCGCGGGTCGGGGTCAGCACCAGGGCGCGGATGCGATTGGGGGAGACCTTGCGCTTGCTTTCGGTCAAACGCTGCAGCATCGGCAGGGTGAAGCCTGCGGTCTTGCCGGTCCCGGTCTGGGCGGCGGCCATCAGGTCGCGGCCAGCTAGGACGGCGGGGATCGCTTGTTGCTGGATGGGAGACGGGGTGTCGTAGCCTTGCTCGGCAACGGCACGCAACAAGGGTTCGGCCAGACCGAGGGAAGTAAAACTCATAGTTACCTGCTAGGGATAGGGGCGCCGGGGTTTTGTGGTGGGGCTCCTCTGCTGAGCCGATGCCATCTCACAGGATCCGGGCCTATGGAGAAAACACGATTTCCCCGGGGAGCAGAGCAAAGGGGAAAGAATAGAGGCGCAGTCTAACGGAGTTGGCGCACTTACACGAGGAAAATGTGATGGGCCTCCCAGCACGGGTGGAAAAGCCGGTCAGGGCACGGCAGAATGGCGAAAATGCGGCCGTATGGATCTGGGCCCCTGCACATGATGGAGAGGGCGGCGCAACACACGGAACAGGAGGTTCTGCTTGAGAAGGATGTTCACCCCCACCGTCATCCGGCGCATGCTGGTTCTCGCCTTGCCCCTCGTCCTGAGCCTGCCGCTCAGCGCCAGGGAGACACTGTCGGTGGCCTGGAGCCACTGGCCCCCCTTCAGCCAGATCGAGGCCGATGGCGAACTCGGCGGGCTGGACGTGACCCTGACCCGCCGGATCCTGGGCGAGGCTGGCCTTCACCCCACCTTTCGCAACCTCCCCTGGGCCCGGGCCCTGCACCTCGTGGAGCGCCAGCAGCTGGATGTCGCCATGGGCGCCCTGAAGACCCCGGAGCGGGAGCGTTTCGCCCGCTTCTCGGCCCCCTACCGGCGCGCCAGTTTCGTGCTGCTGAGCCATCGCCCCGGGCCGGGCGAACCCGATCGCTGGCAAGGGCTGGAGCGGCTGACGGATCTGTGCCAAACGACTGGGCTGCACCTTGGCAAGCTGCGGGGCACCCGCCCCCTGCCCCTGAGCGAGGAGTGCCCCGCCCTCAGGCAGGCAACCGAATACAACTCGGACGACAGGCTGATCACCCTCTTGCTAGCGCGTCGCCTCGACGGCGTCATCATGGAGTGGCAACACGCCCACCACAGGCTCGAACAGCTCGGGGCAAGCGGCTTCACCCAGTGCCAGGTGCTGCTGCACCAGCAGCCGGTGAGCCTGATGCTTGCAAGGGAAGCCGTGAGCGAGGCAACCCTGGCCCGCATCGATGCCGCCATCGCCACCCTGCCCCCGCCCAGCCCCGCCTTTGCCACGCCGGAGTGCCGCCTCGATGCCACCCCGCCCCCTGACGACGGAGGCTCTTAACCAGCCCCATCAAAAAGGCGACCCTGGGGTCGCCTTGTCGTCTCTGGTGATCACTCACCCTGACCTCTGCGCGATCAGCGCAGCTGCGGGGTCTGGGTGTGCACGCCCTGGTTCTGGGCGCGGTGACGCAGCAAGTGATCCATCAGCACCAGGGCCAGCATGGCCTCGGCGATGGGCACGGCACGGATGCCGACGCAGGGGTCGTGACGTCCCTTGGTGATCATCTCGGTGGCCTCGCCGCTGGTGGTGATGGTCTTGCCCGGCACCGTGATGCTGGAGGTGGGCTTGAGCGCCATGCTCACCACTATCTCCTGACCGGAGGAGATGCCACCCAGAATGCCGCCCGCGTGATTGCTGGCAAAACCGCTCGGGGTCATCTCGTCCCGGTGCTCGGAGCCTTTTTGCTCCACCACCGCGAAGCCGTCACCGATCTCGACCCCCTTCACCGCATTGATGCCCATCATGGCGTGGGCAATGTCGGCGTCGAGGCGGTCGAACACCGGCTCACCCAGGCCGACCGGCACGTTGCGCGCCACCACGCACACCTTGGCCCCCACGCTGTTGCCCTCTTTCTTGAGGGCACGCATGTATTCATCCAGCGCCTCCAGCTTGCCCGCATCGGGGAAGAAGAAGGGGTTCTGCTCGATCTGGCTCTCGTCGAACCCTTCCGCCTTGATGGGGCCGAGCTGGGAGAGGAAGCCCACGATCTCGATGCCGTGCACCTGTTTCAGGTACTTCTTGGCGATGGCCCCCGCCGCGACCCGCATCGCGGTCTCACGGGCGGAGGAGCGGCCGCCGCCACGGTAATCGCGCTGGCCGTACTTCTGGTGATAGGTGTAGTCGGCGTGGCCCGGGCGGAACAGGTCCTTGATCTCGGAGTAGTCCTTGGAGCGCTGATCGGTGTTCTCGATCAAGAGCCCGATGGAGGTACCCGTGGTCCTGCCCTCGAACACCCCGGAGAGGATCTTCACCTCGTCCGCCTCGCGGCGCTGGGTGGTGTAGCGGGAGGTGCCGGGCTTGCGCCTGTCCAGATCCCCCTGCAGATCCGCCTCGCTTATCTCGAGCCCCGGCGGGCAGCCGTCGACCACGGCGCCCAGCGCCAGGCCGTGGCTCTCGCCGAAGGTGGTGACCCGAAAGAGTTGGCCAAAACTGTTCCCTGCCATGGATGCTCCTTGCTGCTTAGTTCTTGTAAATCGCGAAATGGGCCTGGTACTGCTCGAGCTCTGCACGGGTCATCACGAAGACGCCGTGGCCGCCGTTCTCGAACTCGACCCAGGTGAAGGGCACCTCGGGGAACTGGGCTTCCAGGTGGATCATGCTGTTGCCCACCTCGACCACCAGCACGCCGTCATCCTTCAGGAAATCGGCGGCGTTGGCCAGGATGCGCTTGGTGAGCTTGAGGCCATCGGAGCCCGACGCCAGGGCCAGCTCAGGCTCGTGCCGGAACTCCTCCGGCAGATCCGACATGTCCTCGGAATCCACATAGGGGGGGTTGGAGACGATGAGATCGTACTTGTCACCCGCCGGCAGATCCCGGAACAGATCGGAGCGGATGGGGATGACCTGCTGCTCCAGCCCGTGATCGTTGATGTTGCGCTCGGCCACGTTGAGGGCATCGACGCTGATGTCGATGGCATCCACTTCCGCGTGGGGGAACTCGTGGGCCATGATGATGGCGATGCAGCCGGAGCCGGTGCACAGATCCATGATCCGGGTCGGCTCTTCTTTCAGGAAGGGGGCGAAGCGGTTGGCCACCAGCTCGGCGATGGGGGAGCGCGGAATGAGCACCCGCTCGTCCACGTAGAACTCCCAGCCCGCATACCAGGCCTTGTTGGTCAGGTAGGGGGCGGGAATGCGCTCCTGCACCCGGCGGATGATGAGCTCGGCGATGCGGTGACGCTCGCTGGTGGTCAGGCGGGAGTGGCGCATGGCGGGATCCACGTCCGGCGGCAGATGCAACGCGGGCAGCACCAGTTGCACGGCCTCATCCCAGGCGTTGTCGGTACCATGTCCGTAGAAGATCCCGGCGTCGTTGAAACGACTCATGGCCCAGCGCAACATGTCCTGGATGGTGTGCATCTCGGCAACCACCTCATCGATAAATATCTTGTCCAAATCCACCTCCAAGTCGAGTAATATCCGGCCCGAGCACCCACTGTATAGCGGGCAAGACGCATCTCTAAAAAACGAGTCTCTGATGAAAAAAACGCCCTCCCCCACAGACGAGGAAAGCCTGCTGTTTCGCGATGCGGTCAAAGGTACCCGGAAAATTAGGCAAGATACCATAAGGGCCGAGTTGCGCCCGGTCAAGCAGAAACGCGAAGTGCGGGAAAGCCGCGAAAAGCTTGGGGTTGACCACTTTTTCAGCGACGAGTACCAGCCCCATCTCGAGGCGGACGGACCGACCCGTTACGTGCGCGAAGACGTGTCAAAATTCGAGCTGAAAAAGCTCAAGCGCGGCAGCTATCCGCCGGAAATTTACCTCGACTTGCACGGCATGACCCAGCACCAGGCCAAGCAGGAGCTGGCGGCCCTGCTGACCCTGTGCCAAAAGGAGAACATTCACGTCGCCTCGGTGATGCACGGCATCGGCAAGCACATCCTCAAGCAGCGCATCCCGAGCTGGCTGGCCCAGCACCCCAATGTGCGCGCCTTTCACCAGGCGCCGCGGGAGTGGGGGGGCGAGAGCGCCATCCTGGTGCTGCTGGATGTCGAAGAGTAAAGGTCGCATCAGCCCCCATCCACCGGATCGAAAAGCGCGCCTCAGGGCGCGCTTTCCATATGCCGCTTGAAGTGGTCGAGTATGCTCTGCCAGCCGGCCCGCTGCTGCTCGCCGCTGTGCAGGGACTCGGCATCGAACGCCTCCTCCACCCGGGTACCGCCCCGCTCTGCCACGAACCGCACGCTCACCTCGCAGCCATCGTCCATGACATAGCCGAGCCCCGTCGGCGCCGTGACCTCGGTGAAGGTGCCCTCGAAGTCGAACTCCATGCTGCCATCCCTGGCCGCCATGTGGTGACAGAAGCGCCCACCCACCCGCAGATCCACCCGGCTGCTGGGGCAGTGCCACTCGGGGGAGGCGGCGTTCCACGCCATGATGCTGGCGGGGGTGTTCCAGCCCTGCCACACGGCGTCAATCGGCCGCGCGACCCATACGCTGACGCTTATCTTCATCTCACACTCCTGTGCAAAAGGCCTGACCGGCACTCCGGCCAAGCGGTCACTTTCTCTTGCAATACAAAGCCGGCCCCCTGATCTCACCGGTAAGGCGCCAGCTGAACGACTCGGCTATGCCTTAGTCAATAGCGAAGCTCATCCTGCCCTGTGGGACGATGGTAAAATATCGGTGGCTGAGCCGAGTCCAGCTTGACCACCAATCTGCCGCCGTTATGCAACTGCCACTCGAAGAAGTCGTCAAAACTTGCTCTCGTGAGGGCGCGGATCACCTTGGCCACCACCCCGTGTGCCACCAGCAATACCCGCTCACCAGGGTAGTCATGCACCAACTCGGCCAAGCCCTGGGAAATCCGCACTATCACCGCATCCAGCGACTCACCGCCGGGCGGCCCCTCAGCCCAACGTCGGGTGATGTTGCGCGCCCACAACTCGGGGTATCGATCCCTCGCCTCTGTCTGAGTCAGCCCCTCGAACAGCCCCACATGGCGTTCACGAAATGCAGGAACCGTTTTGATGGGCAGATCCAGTGCCAAGGAGATCCGCAGCGCGCTCTGCCTCGCCCGTAACAAAGGGGAGGTCAACAAACGCTGAAACGGCACCTCTCTGGCAAGATCCTGGGCCAGCGCTGCCACCTGCTCCCACCCTATCTCGTTAAGCCCGATATCCAGTGCTCCCAGATAACGTCCCTCGGCGTTGGCCTGAGTCTGTCCATGGCGGATCACCACCAGTTCCATCTTCCATCCTTGCTTCATCAGCCGTGGTCGACAGCCCTGACACCCGAAAGCGATCAGGGCCGAGACGGGGTTCAGCCCTGCGCCAAAAAATGGGCCACCAGGGCATTGGCATGACCGTGCCCCATGGCATGCTCGGCCTTGAGCCAGGCCACCAGGGCCATGTGTTTGCGCTCCTCCCGCCCCGCCAGCAGGGTCAGCCAGTGAGCGATCGGCTGGCCGTACTTCTGCTCGATGGCGGGAAAATAGGAGGCAGGCCCCCTCACCTTCTGTTGTTCATCCATGATGGCTTCTCCTCGGGGTAACCACAGGCTCAGGGTTTGGGGGCGAACTGCTCGAACACCTGCTGCCCTGTCAGGGTCGGGGTGTCGTTCTTGAGCGCATAAAAATCGGGTTTCTCGTCGATAAAGATCTGCCCGGTAAGCTCGAACACCTGTTCCTGAAACAGCCCGGCACAGAGGATGTACTCGTCCGTCGGCAGCAGATGGTAGAAAAGATGGGTGCCACAGGTGGGACAGAAGCCGCGCTCCGCCCACTCCGACGAGCGGTAGGCCACCGGGGCTATCCCGGTGAAGCGCACTTCCTTGCCGCCGTGTACCGCGAACATGGGTCCGCCGGACCAGCGCCGGCACATGGTGCAGTGACAGAGGTTGACCTCCTTGTGATCGCCGCTCGAGACGGTGATCCCGCCACACAGACAATGACCTTCCATGATGCCTCCTGAGAGTTGGGGCGGCAGACGGAATCAAGACTATCCTGGCTCCTTGCCGCACCCGATGAAGTAGCACGCAAACCAGGAAGGGGCAACTGACCATCTTGAGTAGCGTCACCAGGCTCAAGGCGGGGAATGGTCCCATCCCGTTCATGGCACCATGCCCCTGATGAGTCAGGTTCGCCCCATCTCCTGCAAGGCGATGCGGTTGCCCTCGCAATCCCTGAATTCCGCCACCCGGATCTGTTCGCTCACCCGGGTCACGGGGTAGAGACACTCCCCACCCAACTGCAGCGCCCGCCCCAGGGTCCGCTCGATGTCAGGCACCTGCAGATAGATCCGGGTGCCATCCAGGCTCGGCACATAGCTCTCCCCTTTCGCCAGAGCGCCTGAACTCCCCTCCTGCCCCTCATGCAGGGGGAAGAGCGCCATCTCGTTGCCATCGATCTCGACCGACTCCAGAGCAAGGTCGAAGACCGCTTCGTAGAAGCGGATGGCTCTCTCCAGATCCTGTACCGGAATTTCAAAATGAATGGCGATGTTCATGGTCATCCTCCCTCGGTGTGAATCCGCACTCTATCAGTGCCAAAAGAGGCGCAGCAAGCCAGCGCGGCGATCAACAAGGGAGGCGCGCGGCCTCCCTGGGGTGCTTGCTCTTGTACTGACTCTCAGGTCACCGGCGCCCAGGGATCCCCCTTGCCAGGCTCGTTGCCCTGGGTCCACCACTTGGCCTGATAAATGACCCCCTTGTGGCTCACCTTGTTGCCCGCGGTATAGACCTTGCCGGCCTCCCAGGCAGGCACCCCGTCCACCGGCGGCGTGCCGGGATCGACGGGTGCCGGATCCAGCTGTGCGACCACCCGCACCTTGGGCCAGCTGGCGTGGGAGCCGTAGAAGTTGGTCACGCACTTCTCGTAGTCCCCCGGCACCAGGGCCGAGTAGGCGGTCTGGAATCCCACCAGCTCGCACTCGAAGGAGTAGCCGCCCGGCCTGTCCGGGTAGTATTTCCAGTTGCCGTCCCAGTTGGTGTAGAGCACGTCGGTGGCGCCGTTCAGGTTGAGGCTGCCATAGGGGGTCTGTTGCCAGCAGGTGTTCTTCTCGTCCGGGAGCAGCGGGATCCCGTAGTGGGCCGCCAGCCCTTCCCAGTAGCGGATGCGGTTGACCGGCTGGCCCTTGTCCCTGTTCTGCTCCCCGCACTCGATGCCGCCGTTGATGATGTTGATGGTGGTGCCAAAGCCGTAGCCGATGCCCGCCGCCAGCTCACGCTGAGAGGGCACCCAGGTGCGGTCGATCACGTGCAGCATGGCGGGCTTGGGGGCCTGCGGGGTCAGGAAGAACCAGATGGCGGAGGCGAGGTTGAGCCAGGAGTCCGCCACCAGGCCGGGGTTGTTCAGCAGCACGGTGGCGTCGCCGTCGAACATGGCCTCGGAGAAGGCGCCGTAGTTGAAGTGGTAGGAGAGCTGCTTGGCGCCGCGACCGAAGTACCCCTGGCCGGTGCTGCAGGGCCATTTCCTGTTCTGCCAGTCATTCTGGCCGCACCCCGTGGTGTAGCCGGTCTGCCCTTCCGACCAGCCCATCTCCCGCACGTGCACCAGCGCCTGCTGCCACTCCTCCAGCCCCAGGGGGTTGTCGGAGACATTTTCCCTGGCGATGTGACCGCCGGTCTCCTGGGCAAAGTGGGCGAAGGCGGTGATGATGGACTTCTTGCAGATGACGTCGGCATTGCGCCCGTCCGTGTAGTCGCCGCAGAAGGCGGGGAACTTGCCCACCGCCCGCAGGAAGCGCTCGTAGGTGTACTCCGGGGCGGCCATCTGGGTCAGGAACTCCCAGTCCGATTCGGTGAAGACCCGCTCGACTCGCTTGACGTTGTCCGGGTTGCCGGGGGCTCGCGCCACTATGGCCTCCACCACCGTATTGGGCCGGGTGGCCAGAGCCTTGGCCCAGAGCCCGTACATGGGGTTGGCAGTCTTCACCTGGGCCGCACTGGCGAGATCGGCGGCGGCGATCACATAGCCGCCGCTGTTCTGGGGATCGGGCTGGATTGTCATGGCGCTCTGGCCGGGCAGCGCCCAGACGAGGGCAACCAGGCAGATGGTGCGCGTGAGCATGAACATGGGTAAGCATCCTTGTCTTGAAAATGTCAGGGCGAGCATAGGCATCCGCACAACTAAATTCACGACAAGAATTAAGAATTTGGCGAAATTGTGAGCCATGCCACCCAGCACTCAGATGGCGCTCGTTTAGCAGGGATATCCAGCCCCGGCCCATGGTCTTGTTGGCGCAGCCGCCAGCGCCGGTCAGGGGTCTTGCTCAGACACCGCCGGCGCGCACCGCCCGGATCAGCAGGTTGCGCGGGGTCATGGGTTTCGGGCAGAAGGTACCCACTTCCACCCGGTAGCCCTGCTCCTCGAGGAAGAGGGCGCGATCGAGCAGCAGCCAGACTTCGAGGGGGCGGCGAAACAGGTGGCGCACCAGCTCCATGCGGGCGACATCGCCAAAACGTCGCTCCCCCTGTGCCAGGAAGGCGGCGTAGTCGAGCCCCGTCGGCAACCTTATCCCCTTGCGCTCGGCGGCCCAGTGGCAGAAGGCCTCGAAGCCCCCCGCCAGCAGGCTCTTTTGCAGGTTGGGCACCGGCAGGTACTCATCCACCCCGCGTACCCGGCGCTGCAGGCAGTCGAAGGCGAGGCGCCACACCACCTCCTGCTCCCGCAATCGGGCGATGCGGGCGCCGCCGGTCACCGTCTCCTGCAGCGGCAGCTTCAGGTCGCTCTTGCCAAGGCGCAGGGCGCTGGCCCTGGCGGCCCGGGAGAGGGGCGCGTAGCGCTCTCCCCTGATGAGGTGGTAACAACAAGGGGAGAGAGTCACCCCCTGGGCGCGCCCCTCGGCCACCCGCGCCAGCAGATGGGTGTGCAGATCGCCGCAGGCATGGAGCGCCATGGCGTGATGGTGCGGGGCGATGAGCCCCCCGGACTCGGCGGCGAAGGCGTCCGCCTCCACGAATTGCATGCTGGCGCCGTCGCGCGCGGCGAGCCGTCGCCCCTCCTCGCAGAGCGCCCCCTGCCACTCCAGGCTCAGGATGTCGGCGCCACGGTGCAGCGACACCAGGCGCCCCAGATGCCCCTTGCCGGCGCACCACTCCAGATAGGGGCCCGGGTGGGGGGGCAGACAGCCGGTGAAGGCCTCTATCTGCGCCTGCTTGCGCCCCGGCATGTACATCGCCATGGTCCTGGCGCACTGGACGGGTTCGGGGACGAAGTCGGCGAGTTCGCTCAGGGCCTGCAACTCGGCCCCCGCCGGGATCCAGGGGGCGAGCAGGGTGCAGAGCGCGTCCATGTCGCCATCGAGGCGCGCTATCTCCTCCAGGCTCAGCGTCTCCAGGCACTTCGCAAGAGCTGGCACCTCGCTGGCAAAGGCGAGCCCCAGGTGGTGATAGGGCTGGTATTGCCACCAGCGTCGCTCGTCGGTGAGCAAGCAGTCCAGTTGTCGAAAACGGTGGGCCAGCACGGTGAACCTGTCCTTTGGCGCAAAAAGGGAGGCTTATTCTAGCGATCTGCCGTCAAAAAGCACTCGCCCGTGGGTCTCCGGTAGCCTGACAAAGAGCAGGGATTTGTGCTATATTCCGCCCCCTCATTCGCGCAGCCCGCCACGGCGGGCCGCTTTACCCCTATAAACGGAACCCAATCATGACCATCAATGCCATCCTGCAAGCCCGTGCAAACGCCAAATGCGAGCTGTGTGGCGCAGAACATGCGCTGACTGCTTTCCCGGTGCCGCACTCCCCCGCCAGCGACGACGACCACAGCGTGGCACTCTGCGACACCTGCCGCGGCCAGCTGGAGCAGCCGGACACCACCGAGGTGAACCACTGGCGCTGCCTGGGTGACAGCATGTGGAGCCAGGTGCCGGCGGTGCAGGTGATGGCCTGGCGCCAGTTGAAGGCCCTCGCCGCCCGGGGCGAGCTCTGGGCCCAGGACATGCTGGACATGATGTACATGGAAGACGAGGTCAAGGCCTGGGCAGAAGCCGGCATGGCGAGCGACGATGACGACAGCGTGCCGACCGTCGACTCCAACGGCGCCGTGCTGGTCGAAGGGGACTCCGTCACCCTGATCAAGGATCTGGACGTCAAGGGCGCGGGCTTCACCGCCAAGCGCGGCACCCTGGTCAAGGGCATTCGCCTGACCAACAACCCGCTGCACATCGAGGGCAAGGTGAACGGCATGCAGATCGTGCTGGTGGCCGCCTACCTGAAGAAGGCCTGATACCGCCCCAGCCTGCCAAAAGCGCCCCCAGGGGCGCTTTTTTCTTGCCCCCTGCGGGCGAAAATGGAATGGCGCGACCGGAAAACTGGACTATCCTGCAAACCAGTTCCGCGGTGTGCCCCCTCCCCTGGCTGCCAGTGCGCCAATGGAGAGGGCCTTCCCGGCACGCATGGAGAGACCCCGGGCACCATGATCCCCATGACGCCCAAGACACCAAGGAGCAGCCCCATGGCCAGCAAGAAAGAGATCAAGAAGCAGATCGCCGCCCGCCAGGCGAAGATTGCCAAGCACGAAGGCAAGATCAAGAAGCTGAAAAAAGCCCTGAAATAGGGGCTGCGCAATGAAAAAACCGCCATCAGGCGGTTTTTTTATTGGAAGGGCTACATCAGACGGGCCCGGCCAGAAACCCGGATCCCGCTGCCGGGCTCGGTCGGGATCTCGGCATGGAGCCGCGACGGCATGCCCATCTCCTCCCCCTGCCGGATCTCGATGGCCCCGCCGTGGGGCCAGTGGAGATCCCGCAGATAACCGGCGAAGGCCGCGGCCGCGGCGCCCGTGGCCGGATCCTCGTAGACGCCGCCATAGGCGAAGGGATTGCGGACATGGAACAGCCTATCCCCTTGCACATGGACCAGCAGTATGGTCACCAGCCCCTCCCGGCGCATCAGCAGCCGCCCCTGGGCCAGCTCATACTCCATGGCCGCCAGTGCCGAGCGCTCCTTGAGCACCAGCACCAGGTGGTCGACGCCGCCGTGGATGAGTGCAGGAGGAATGCGGGGATCCAGGCTGGCCGCGTCATAGCCAAACAGCGCCAGAGCCTCGCGCATCAGATCGGCGGGCGCCGGCCGGCTGCGGGTCGGCGGTGATTGCAGCGCCGCCTGCCACTGCCCCGCGTCGTCCTGCCAGCCAGTTACCCTGATCTGGCTCTGGCTGAGGCAGAGTTCATGCTCCCCGCCCCCTACGCGGCGGGCCAGCGCCACCCCGAGAGCGATGGTGGCGTGACCGCAGAAGGGCACTTCGGCCTCGGGGGAGAAGTAGCGCACCCGCCATCGGCGTATTCCCTCCCCTGGCGCCCCGGCCAGCGGGGCGGCGAAGGCGGTCTCCGAAAATCCCACCTCGGCGGCGATCCGCTGCATCGCCTCCGGCGCGGGCAGGTCATCCCCTATCCAGACACCGGCGGGGTTGCCCCCCTGCTCCCCCTCGGAAAAGGCAGCGATCCGTACCAGCTCGGTGGCGAGTGTGGTCATGGTGACTCCTTGTCTCTCATCATCTCATGCTCAGGGTGATCCTGCGTGCATCCTGGCGTGCCAGCCCCGCACGTCAGGGATTGAAGGCCAGCTTACCCATAAAAGGGGCGGACGCACAGGGCCTGGCGGCGCGCCAGGGTGTTCTGCAGCAGCGGTGCCGCTTGGGCGCCGCAGACCCCGGGCGTCGGGGCTAGAGTTGTACTGATGTGTCCGGATATGAGCCTGCAGTGGAGCGCCATATGTATTCCTACACCCTCACCTTCCGGGAGGAGGCCGACAAGCTGACCGCCCCCGAGCACGAGATCCGCCTGCAAAGCCCGGCCCAGGCCGGCGATTTCCTCATCCTCTCCGACGGCAGCCGCCATCAGGTGATGTTCGTCACCCACCGCGCCCACTACAGCAGCCTCTACCTCGACAAGGGCGTGCGCATTCCCCAGAGCTGAGTGCGCGGTGTCATGCGCCGCGCCGCCCTGCTATCGTGAGAGACGGTCGCGCACTCGCCATTGCCGACCCACGTGCGTTGCCGCCAGGGGGCGGCGCGCCTGAATGCCCCACCTCCCGAGGAATTGACCATGTTCAGACATGCCGCTCTCGCCCTGACCCTCTCCCTGCTGGGCAGCGCCCAGGTTCAGGCCATCAACGCCAAATACGCCGAGCAACTCGAACGCTCAGGCTGTACCCAGGTCACCGAAGCCCAGGGCTGCGATATTCACAAGAGCAAGGCGGAAAACGCCAGGGCAGGATTTGGCACCGCCGCACCGGCCGCCGAAGGCGGATTGAACATGAGCTATGAGCAGAAGCTGGCGCGCTCAGGCTGTACCCAGGTGAGCGAACTCAATGGCTGTGACATCAACAAGACCAGGGCCGAGAACGAGGCCGCCGGGTTTGGCACCGCCCCCGCAGCGGCCAGCGCCAGCCCCTATGCCGGCAACTGGGTCGCCACCTTCCCCGAAACGGGAGCCACCGTGGCCAGCATCCGCATCGATGACAAGGATCAGGTGTGGGTCAACGACAAGCAGGTCAGTGCCAGGAAATCCGACGGCGCCCTGGTGTTCGAGGACGGCATGGTCACCTATCGCATCCAGGGGGATCGCCGCCTCAAGGGAGAAGATGGCTGGGTCGACAAGGACGCCGGAACCAAGGGGCCCATCGCGGCCAGATAGGCGCACAAGGATGACAGCAAGGGGTGCGCCAGGCTCCCCTTGCTGTTTGATCTGTCGTCATGCTTGCGGGCCCGTCGGCCCGCGGGAGGCAGCGCTGCGGCCCCCTACCCCTGTTTCGGATAGTCAAGCTCCGCCGTCACCGGCTTGCGGGACGGGACGCTAGACCAGGAGGGGGCATCGAAGGTGAAGCGGGCGACGGCGCAGGTCGGCATCCGGACGATCCCGCGGGAGAAGCCGTGGGCCAGGGCAGTGAACTCGGGGTCATGCCCCACGAGCAGCACGCTCATAAGCTCGTCAGCAAGCTCACCCATCACCCCGAGGAGGGTCTCGACATCGCTCTCGTAGAGGCGATCGTCGATGGCTATCTTGCCCTCTGGATAGCCCAGCTCATGGGCGAGCAGCCGGGCCGTCGACAGCGCCCGGCAGGCCGGGCTCGAGAGGATGAGATCTGGCCTCACCCCCTCCCTTGCCAGGCGCCCCCCCATCAGGGGGGCATCGCGCAGCCCCCGTGCGGCCAGGGGGCGCTCCCGATCCGCCAGGCTGACCTGCTCCCAGCTCGACTTGCCATGGCGCACCAGGATCAACGTTCTCTTCATCTGCCCTTCCTCACTTGTCGGGCTGCGACCGTCCACCGAACCCATGCTCAATAAGGCGAACCATCTTTATGTCGGGCAGACCAGGTGCCATCGGCACCCTGCACCAGGGCCAGATCGTCGTCCGGGTACTCGACGGTGTCGCCTGGCAGCCTGTCCCCCACTTCGAGATAGACGGCGTCCACCTCCCCGTGATTGCGCAGCTGGTGGGCCAGTCCGCTGCCCCCCTTGAAACCGATGCACTCCCCCGGCGACATTTGGTACTCCTCCTCCCCGTGGCGCAGGGTGGGCGTGCCCGAGAGCACATAGACGAACTCATCCTGCCTGCCGTGATGGTGCTTGAGCGCCGAGATGGCGCCTGGCGCCAGGGTCGTCAGGTTGACCCCGAAGTTGGCAAGGCCGAAATGATCCCCGAGTTTGCGCTTGGTGCGGTGCTTGACCAGGGTGGCAAAGGGCTCCGGATAGAGGGACTTTGCCGTGTTCTCGGGAATTGCCGTTGCCTGAATGGGCCTCTTGCCAGCCATGTCTTGACCCTCCTTGTGGATGCTCTCTTAGTTATACCCCGAACCTTGACCCCGGATCTTGGCGGCGAAACACGGTCAAGGGGTGGAAGGGCTAGTCAGCAGTCCTGGGCACTTGCCACAGGCGCAGACTGAGGCCCCTGCCACCCCCTAGATCACCTCGAGCCTGACCTTGATAAGGCCGGATCTTGTGTTGCCTATGCGGCTGAAGGCCGCCCTGGAGAGATCGATGATGCGCCCCCTGGCGAAGTTGCCCCTGTCGTTGACCCGCACCACCACGCTCTTGCCGTTGGCGAGATTGGTCACCCTCACCATGGTACCGAAGGGCAGCGTCATGTGGGCGGCGGTGCTGGCACTGTTGTTGTATCGCTCGCCGCTCGCCGTCTTCTTGTTGTGATAGCGATCGGCATAGTAGGAGGCCAGCCCCGTCTGGGTATAGCCACGCCAGCTGCCGTCCGATCCGCCACTCACGTCCGGCTGACTGCTGCAGGCCGCCAGCAAAAAGCCGAGGGGCAACAGCAGCCCTCTTTGCACCATGGTCCTCATCATCGACTTCCTCGACCCGTTATGAGATATCGCGTTTGCCCCGCCCGGCTTTCATGGCCAGGCGGGCTCCCGCGAACAGGGGCCTACTCTCTCATATTTCCCATGGAAAACGGGAGGCCCAGGCCTCCCGTTTTGCGTATCGCTCCGTCAGCCCCTGTCAGGGTATCCCCGTCAGGCGATGAGCTTGTCGTCGGCAAAGCCGAAGCCGCGCAGTCCCACCACGTGCACGTGCTCGTGCTTGCCCTGCACCTTGCGGATGAGCTTGTAGGTGGTGCCCTTCTCCGGGCTGATGTTCTCCGGCGCCGCGATGAGGAGCTGCATGTCCTGCCGCTCGCACAACTCGAACAGGGTGGCGATGGACTTGCCATCCAGGCGCGCCGCTTCGTCGAGGAACAACAGGCGGCAGGGGGCGATGTCCTTGCCGCGCAGGCGGCGGGACTCCTCCTCCCAGCTGATCAGCACCATCAAGAGGATGGCCTGACCGGTACCGATCGCCTCGCCGGTGGAGAGCGCGCCGCTCTCGGCCCGCAGCCAGCCATCGGCCCCGCGCTGCACCTCGATCTCCAGCTCCAGGTAGTTGCGATAGTCGAGCAAGATATCCCCCATCACCTGGTAGTTGCGCTCCCCCTGCTCCACTTGCGGGTTCAGGCGCTGGAACAGCTTGGCCATGGCCTCGGAGAAGCTGAGCTCCTTGTCGGCGAACAGATCGTTGTGCATGGCGCTCTGATCGGCGAGCGCCGTGAGCAGACGGGTGTGGGCCTCGCGGATATTGACGTTGAGGCGCACCCCGCGCACCAGGCCGAAGGCGATGTTCTGCAGGCCCTGGTTCAGCACCCGGATGCGGTTCTGCTCGCGGCGGATGATGTTGGTGATCTTGGCCGCCACCTCGTGGGAGGAGAGCGACAGATGGGTTTCCCGCTGCTTGAGCTCGTCGGCGAGCCGCGCCAGCTCGATCTCCATCTCCTCGATGGCCTCCACCGGATCGTCCGAGCGGATGATGTCGTTGCGGATGCGATCCTTGAGGTAACGGTAGACCTGCACGTAGAAGGCGACCTTCTGCTCGGTGTTGCGGTTGCCTTCCGACAGACGCAGCGCATCGCGCAGGGCCTCGTCGTGGGCCACCGCCACTCGCAGGGCGCCGAGGGCCTTGTCCGACATGGAGCGCAGCTCGTCGCTGTCAAGATAGGCCAGCTCGCGCTTGTTGAGGCGCTTCTCGACGTCGGTCTCCCGCGCCAGACGCACCACCCGCGACCAGCTCGCCTTGTGGCCCACCAGGGATTTGCGGGCGCCGTAGTAATCCTTACCCTCCAGTTTGAGACGGCCGCCGAGGGATTCGATCTCGCGCTTGCACACCTGCAACTGGGCCTCGGCGCTGGTGCGACGGGTCCGGGTGCGGATAAGCAGCTCCTCGATCTCCTTCTTGTGGGCGCGGGCCTTCTCTTCCATGTCGTCGGACAGGGTCAGCCCCATGGCCGCCAGCTCCTGCTCGAACTCCGCCAGGGTCTGGCCCTTGGCCGAGGCGCTGGAATCGAGCGCGGTGCGCAGCTGCAGCGCCTCGGTGTGACGCTGGGTGATCTGCTTGTGCTGCTCGCCAGCGGTGCGGGCGGCAAGCTCGGCCGCTTTCAGCTTCTCTTTGAGCCGCTCGCTCATCTCGGAGGCCTTGCCGAGCAGGTCTTGCGCGTCCTGATAGGCAAAGTGCGGCAGACGGGCCACCAGCTGATCGAGGGCATAGCAGCGGCGCTTCTGCTCTGCCAGCAGGTCGCTGACCTCATCATAGGCCGCCTGCAGGGCGGCGAGATCCTGGGGATCCTGACGCAGCACCTGCACCTGGGTTTCCAGTTTCTCGAGCGCCTTGCCGTGTCTGGCGATAAAGGCTTCGGCCTGTTTCAGGGCCTCCACGTCGGCACGGGCCGCCTCGAGTCGGGCCGCCAGGTCGGCTTCGGCAAACAGGTGGGCAAAGGGCAGCATCCCCTGCACCAGCTGGATATATCGGATCAGCTGGGCGGCCGCCGCCTTGCCCTCGGCCAGCTGCTTGTCACACTCGGCTATGGTTTCTTGCAGCTTACGCTGCTCGTGCTGTTTGGCCTGCACTTCGGCTTCGGGGTCCGGGCGGAAGGCGATATCCAGATGCTGGCCGATAAAGTCGCGGAAGTGACCGTAGAGGCGGTGGTACTTCTGCTGTTCGAAGGCGGCCTTGGCGTAACCCTCGACCAGGTTTTCCCGCTCGAGCTCCAGCTGTTCGATCCGTTTTTCCCGGGCGGCGCGGCCAAAGAGCGGCAATTCGGGGTAGCGGGAGAAGCGCACCTGACGCTTGCTGGTGCGCACCAGCACGGCGTCCCCCAGCTCGTCGGCCTCGACCAGATCCTCGTCAAAGGAGTCGGGGTTGCCCTGAATGAGGTAGATATCCTCCGGGCAATCTTCCAGCTTTTTCAGCCGCTCGATGGCGCCCTCAAGGTCGAGCACCACCAGGGCGCTGCGAGCCGGGCCGTAGAGCGCGGAGTAGTAAGGGGCATCGTCGATGGAGATGTCGTCATAGACGTCGGAGAGCAGCACGCCCCCCACCTGCTCGGCAACGCGGGCGAGGCGCGGGTCGGCCTCGCCGGCCCCCAGCTGCAGGTTGCGAATTTGCAGCTCCAGCGCCTGTTTCTGGCCCTGAATGCGATTGCTCTCCTGCTCGAACTCCCGCTCCTTGTCGAGCACGCTCTGCATGCCGGCCGAGAGCGCCTCGGCGGTGGCGAGCGGCAATCCGCTCTGCTCGCGCAGTTGTTCGAGCTTCTCGAACGACTTGAGCCAGCGCGGCGCCAGCTTGGTCAGCTCCGCGATATCTCGGCCGAGCTGGGTGCCCTGATGCTCGAGGCTGGCGCGGCGCTGGTTGACTTCCGCCTGCTGCTCACTCAGCTCCTCCTGACGGGTGCGCTGGGCTTCGAGGAAGATCTCCAGCTCGTCGCTGCTGGCAATGTGCTGACCAGACGCCTGGGCCAGCTCGTCTCGCAGCCGCAAGAGGGTCTTCTGGCTTTCGCTCTCTTTCTCGAGGCGAGCCAGGGCGGCGCGCAGCCCCTGCCCCTGGGCAATGCGGGCCTTGTCCTCGATATGGCGCTTGAGCAGCGCCTGCGCCGTGGGCCAGGCGGCCTCGCGCACTGTCTCGGGGGCGATGCTGAGCAGCAGCGCCAACGCCGCTTCGTGCTCGGCCACCGCCGCCTTGGCCAGCGCCAGCTGCTGCTCGGCCCCCAGCACCCGGCTGGTGAGGCTCTGCTCGGCTGCGCGGAACTGATGCAGGGTGTCGCTCGCCTGCTCGGCGGTCAACCCCGGCAGCTCGCACTGCTCGCGGGCAGTCTCCAGCGCCTGCACCGCCTGGCGGTACTGGATGGCGCGGGTCTGTTGGATGTCCAGCGCCTGCTGGTAGTCGGCGAGCTGGGTCTTGAGGCTGTCCACCTCGGCCTGGGCCAGCTCCTTGCGTTCCTCCACCTCCAGCAGCTGGCCGTGGATCTCTTCCACCACCGCCTGCTGCTGCTCCAGCTTGTCCACCAGCTCCGCCAGATCGGCGCGATAGAGGGCAATCTTCTTTTGTAGGGCCACGGCCGCCATCACCTTGGCCAGGTGTTCGGCGGCGGACTCCAGCTCGTCGGTCAGCAGTTTCTCGCGGTTGGTGAGCTGATCCACCTCGTCCGCCAGATAGATGGCGCGCTGCTTCTCTTCGGCCAGCAGGCGACGCTTGCCCGCGAGCTCGGACCTGGCCTTGAGGGCCAGCTCGGAGAGGCGGCTCTTCTCGGCGGCGCCCCGCACATACTCAGCCGCAACATAGTGGGTGGTCTCGGTGATGAGATTCTTGAACAGATCCCGCTGACCCTGGGTCTCTTTGATGGCTTCCAGGGTGCGGCGGTTCTCGTAGATGGCCGCCTCCATGTCCTGGAACGCCTTGCGTACCCCGGAGTTCTCCGGCAGCAGGTATTCACGCAGGGAGCGGCTGATGGAAGACGAAATACCGCCGTAGAGGGAGGCTTCGATCAGGCGATAGAACTTGCCGCGATCCTTTTGATCCCGCAGCTTCTTCGGGGTGATGCCGAACTCGAACATGAAGTTGTGATAATCGGTCACCGTATTGAACTTGGCGACCTTGAGCGCGCCGAGCTCCGCTGCCGCCCCCTTCAGATCGGCGAAGGCACGTACCCGGCCCTTGCCGTCGTCGAGCTTCTCCAGCAGCAGATCCGTGGGCGCCAGATGCTCGGGCACATCCACCAGGGCGAACGGGGTGATGTTGACCTTGTTGTCCCGGTTCGCCACCTGTTCGAGGTGGACGCCGACCCAGATCCGCTGCTCGCGGCTGTTCATCACTTCCAGCAGCGAATAGCAGTGGCCGCGCTGCAGCTTGCCGTAGAGCCCCTTGTCCCGGGACGCGCTGGAGGAGCCCGCCTCCGTGGTGTTACGGAAATGGAGCAGTGACTGGTCGGGAATGAGCGCCGCGATAAAGGCCGCCATGGTGGTGGACTTGCCCGCGCCGTTGCCGCCGGAAAGGGTCGTGACCAGCTGGTCGAGATCGAAGGTGCGGGCGAAGAAGCCGTTCCAGTTGACCATGGTCAGGGATTTGAATTTGCCTCTCACGCCACACTCTCCATCAAACCGGCAGACACCATCTGTGCCAGAACATTAACGTTGCAGATCATCTTCCACCTCCAGCTCCAGCTGCTCTTCGTCCAGATCCTCTTCGATATCCTCGAACAGGGAATCGCTGCTCGGCATCTCGTCGTCGTGGAAGATGGCCTCCCCTTCCTGGATCATCCGCAGTTGCACCGCACGGGGATCCTCGTCGGAGCGCACGTCGGCGGCGAAGCGGAACACGGATTCGTTGACCCTGAACTTGTCGCTGTTGCCAAGGGGGGTGATCATCCCGAGGCGCTTGAGGCGACGCATGGAGGTGCGGATCTTCTCGAGGAGTTTCTTCTTGTCCAGATCCGTGCCGCCGGAGCGGCTGTTGACCATACGCAGCAGTTGCTTCTCGTCCGCCAGACCCAGCACCTCTTCTTGCAGCTCGCTCATGGCGAACACCCCTTCCGAGGCGAGACGGTCCGGGCTCAAGAAGAGGTAGCAGAGCACCTTGCCCACCAGCATATCGAGCTCGGAGAGCACAGTGGTGCCGATGTCGGCGCTCGGGCGCGGACGCAGGTAGAAGAAGCCTTCTGGCGCCTTGATGAGTTCCACCTGATAGCGGCCGTAGAAGAGCTCCAGCTCCTGGTGGTACTCCACCAGGGCCGAGTGCTGCTCAAACTCGTCGGCACTGATGTGGCGACCGGAGCGCAGGGCGGTATCGATGCGCGGAAACAAGGGGTTGGCGATGGCCTCTGCGAGGCGCAGGGGCAAGGGGAAATCAGTATTGATCGATGACATAGGCCTGAACCTTGGATCCAGCTTGGTTGATGGGTTTCCATGCGGGTTGGCGGTGGTGCTCGCGCTCACCGCTGGCATGGCCGAGACGCACGGCCTGATCGATCAGGAGGCGCGCCACGTCGAAGTGGGCATGGGCCGGGTAGTCCAGCAGGTATTCCCGCAGCACGTCGGCAAGATCCAGCCGATCCCCCTGCTCGGGGTAGCGGGCCAGGTAGCGCTCGATGCGCTCCGCCAGCTCCTGGTTGATGTCCACCATCTCCACGTACTCCATCTCGAGGGGCACCTCGCCGGTCACCTCCTCGTCGTGGATGGCGATGGTTTCATCCCGCAGCTCCAGCAGACGGAGCTCCTCGGCCACCTTCAGCAAGAAGCTGTGCTGCTCGAAGTTGCGGATGGATTCCCGCAGCCGCTGGCTGAAGGCGCGGTTCTTGTCCATGTCGATGGCGTTGCGGATGAACTTGTGGACGTGCCTGTCGTAGCGGGACCAGAGCTCGATGCACTGCTGGCCCCAGGCGGTGATGACGTCCAGACGCCCCTGCAGGGCGTGGGTCAGCTCCTCGACGTGGAAGAGATCGTCGCGCCCCTGGGCGGCTTCCTGAATGTTGAGCAGCCCCGCCTGCAGGCGGTGGCCGGCGGCGTCCAGGGTGTCCTGCAGCTCGCGCAGGGTCTGGCCGGTCTCGTGCAGCAGTTTTTCACAGCTGTGGATAGCGTCGACCCAGTTCTGGGTCAGCAGGGCCGCGATCTCGCTCTTGACCTGGTTCTGCTGCTCGTCCATGGCGCGCTGGGTGAGATCGATGCGCCCCAGCGTCTCCTCCAGGGAGAAGGTGAGCCGTGGCAGCACCTCGGCATCCCACTGCTCCCGGGTGTTGGTCTCGAGCGCCGCCTTGCGGGCGGTGTCGAGCTCGGCGGCCAGGTGCTCGAGCAGGATGGAGAGCTTGATGGAGTCCACCTGGCGGCTCTCCAGGAAGAAGTCGACGATGCTCATGCCAAGGCGCGACAGGCGGTAGAGGCTCTCCCCTGCCACCATGTCGGTGGTGAAACGCGACAGCAGCTGCTGGCGAATGAGATCGTTGATGGCGTTGTTGGCGCGACCGGTGAGGGTCTCGTCCATCTGGCCGAAGGCACTGCTCACATAGCCAAAGGCGTCGTGCAGCGCGGCCTCGGAGAGATCAGACTCGTCCTCGGACAGCGTCTTGATCGCGATCAGAAAGGCCAGCCTGTCGGTGGGGAGGTTCAGGGACAACCCCTCCTGTCTGACCCATCCCACCGTCTCTGGCAGGGTACGGGATGTACTCATCATGACGTTATCATCTCGTTGTTATAGTCGGCGGGTCACTCGCCCGCCGTGGTGATATAGGCCGGGGTCGGTGGCGCCCCGGCGGCTGGATCCCGCATCGCATTCACGCCGGTGTGTCTCAACCGGCCGGTTTCTGGGCCATCACATGGATGTAGCGCCCAAGGGAGACAAAAGGTTCCTGACGGCAATATTGCTGCTCCATGGCGAGCAGATCCTCGAACTTCTCGTGCTGATCCTGCTTGTGGCGCATGTAGTCGTGGATGACGCGCACCCCCGTCTTGCCGATGATCCGCAATCCCCCCCGGCCTATCCAGTCGTAGACCTGCTCCGGCAACTGAGGGTTGGTGGGCGTCAGGGCGGTCTGGCGTTTCTTGCGAAGGCCCAGACGCACATAGTCGAAATTGCCCACCACCAGGCTCTGAAACAGGAGGCCGTGACGATTGTAAAAAAGCAGCGACAGTATGCCCCCTGGCTTGACGAAAGGGAACAGACCCAGCAAGGTCTGGCGCGGCTCGGCGAGCCACTCCAGCACCGCGTGGCAGAGTACCAGATCGAAGGTGCCGCTCAGGTGCTGCCTGAGAGCCTGAATGGGGCAATGGATGAGACGAATTCTGTCTTCCAGCCCCTTCTGGGCGATCTGCTCCCGGGCGAGATCCAGCATCTCTGCCGAGAGATCGCACAGCTCCACCTGATGGCCCATGGTCGCCAGCTTCTGAGCGAAGTAGCCAAAGCCGCCGCCGGCATCCAGGATGCGAAGGGGCCGATTGCCCAGGCGCGCCAGGCAGGCTTCGATGTCGCTCCAGACAATGGTGGTGCGAATGCGCCCCTTGGTGGAGTCGTAAATGTTGCGGGCGAACTTGTCCGCACGCCCGTCAAAACTCTGATCTTGCTTCAAGACACTCTCAACTCTTGGCCACAGGATTGGGCCAGACCAAAAAGAGGGGTATTCTGTCACATCCCGAATTTGCTGAAAACTCAAGGAAGTGTCTGCCGTGTTCGAGCTTAAAAAGTGGCTGGGTCATCTGTTGATGCCGCTCCCCTTCTCCCTCTCCTTATTGGTGCTGGCGCTCGTGCTGCTCTGGTTCACCCGCTTTCAGAGAACCGGCAAGCTGCTGGCGACCCTCTCCTTGGTGATCATCGCCCTGATGGGGACCCGGCCGGTGAGCTATGAACTGGCCCGCAGCCTGGAGCAGACCTATCCGCCGTTCGAGGTGAGCCAGCATCCGGACATCCAGGCCATCGTGGTGCTCGGCAACGGCCATGTGAGCGATCCGGCGGTGCCCGAGCGCTCCTGGCAGAACAACATCTCCCTGGCTCGCACCCTGGAGGGGGTGCGCCTCGCCCAGGCCTATCCAGGAGCCGAGCTGGTCTTCTCCGGTTATGTTTCCGGGGATCCGCTCTCCAATGCCGAGGTCAACGCCCGCATGGCCGAGACGCTCGGCATCCCCCGCGCCCGGATGACGTTGTTTGAAAACAACAAAGACACCCACGACGAGGCTGTCAGCATCGCCCGCCATCTCAAGGGCAAGCGGGTGGTCCTGGTGAGCTCTGCCACCCATTTGCCCCGAGCCATGGCCCTGTATCGCGGTCAGGGACTCGATGCGGTGCCGGCTCCCACGGACTACACCGCCAAGCAGAGTCAGGAGCCGCAACCCCTCTACAGCTACCTGCCGAAGGGGCGTTATCTGATGTATTCCGAGGCTGCCATTCACGAGTGGATTGGAGTATGGTGGGCCCGTTTGCGGGGGCAGGTCACCGAGTGAGCAATCGCGCCTTGCATTCCTGATTTGGATCAGGAAAGCGAAAAAAAATTACGTCATTTGCCGCCGGGTCAGCTATCTTGGGCTCGGTTCAATTCATATAATGTTGCGCAATCAAATGCCTAGGAGATATAGAAGATGAGACAGCACCTGGTAATGGGTAACTGGAAACTGAACGGCACCAAGGCTTCTGTAGAAGCCCTGATCAAAGGACTGACCCCGGCCGCTGCCGCTCATCCGTCCGTGCAAGTGGCCGTCTGCCCTCCGGTTATCTTTTTGGGTCTGGTTGAACAGCTGACCGCCGGCAGCAAGATCGCCTACGGTGCCCAGAACGCCGACGTCCACGAGTCCGGCGCCTTCACCGGCGAAAACGCCCCCTCCATGCTCAAAGCCTTCGGTTGCACCTACTCCCTGGTGGGTCACAGCGAGCGTCGTACCCTGCACGCAGAGACCGACGACGTGGTGGCGGCCAAGTACGAAGCCATCCAGAAGGGCGGCCTGATCCCGGTTCTGTGCATCGGTGAAACCCTGGCCCAGTTCGAAGCCGGCACCACCAACCAGGTGGTCGAGACCCAGCTCAAGGCCGTGATCGATCGCTGCGGCATCGCCTCCTTTGCCAACGCCGTCATCGCCTACGAGCCGGTCTGGGCCATCGGCACCGGCAAGACTGCCACCCCGGAAATCGCACAGGCCGTGCACGCTCACATCCGCCAGTACCTGGCCGGTTTTGATGCAGACGTGGCTGCCAAGGTACAGATCCTGTACGGCGGCTCCGTGACCGGTGCCACCGCTGCCGATCTGTTCGGTCAGCCGGACATCGACGGCGGCCTGGTGGGTGGCGCGTCCCTGAAGGTGGACGACTTCTCCCAGATCATCGCTGGCGCCGCCAAGTAAGCGGCCAGGAGAGAGGGGCCCCGCCCCTCTCTGCATATCGCTTTCCTATGGACCCTTCGCCATAGGAAAGCCGATATAGTAAAAACGGCTGTCCGTATTTTTCAGATATTGATTTTCGACAACTCAGATCCAGAGGCACTCATGACCAAACAAATCAAACGTATTGGTGTTTTGACCAGTGGTGGTGACGCACCGGGTATGAACGCAGCCATCCGCGCCGTGGTGCGTGCCGGTCTGCATCATGGCCTGGAAGTCTACGGCATCTATGATGGCTACCTCGGTCTGCACCAGGACCGTATCGTCAAGCTCGAGCGTCACAGCGTCTCCGACGTGGTGAACCGCGGCGGCACCTTCCTGGGCTCTGCCCGTTTCCCCGCCTTCAAGGACCCGAAAGTCCGCGCCGAAGCGATCGAGAACCTGAAGAAGCACGGCATCGACGCCCTGGTGGTCATCGGCGGTGACGGCTCCTACATGGGCGCCAAGAAGCTGACCGAAGAGGGCTTCCCCTGCATCGGCCTGCCGGGCACCATCGACAACGATATCGCCGGTACCGACTTCACCATCGGCTTCGATACCGCCCTGAACGTGGTGGTTGACGCCATCGACCGCCTGCGCGACACCTGCAGCTCCCACCACCGCATCTCAGTGGTCGAGATCATGGGCCGCCACTGCGGCGATCTGGCCATGTCCGCTGCCGTGGCCGGTGGCGCCGAGTACGTGATCGTGCCGGAAGTGGCCTTCGACAAGGAGAAGCTGCTGCAACAGATCAAGGAAGGCGAAGCCAAGGGCAAGAAGCACGCCATCATCACCATCTGCGAGCACGTCACCGACGTCAACGCCCTGGCAAAAGACATCGAGGCCATGACCGGCCGCGAGACCCGTGCCACCATCCTGGGCCACATCCAGCGCGGCGGTTCCCCCACTGCCCGTGATCGCATCATGTCCAGCCGCATGGGCGCCTTCGCCGTCGAGCAGCTGCTGGCCGGCCAGGGTGGCCGCTGCGTCGGTATCCAGGGCAACGAGATGGTGCACCACGACATCATCGACTGCATCGAGAACCTCAAGCGCCCGTTCAACCAGGAGCTGTACGATCTCTCCACCACCCTGTTCTAAGCGCGGTGGCCTGACAAAAAAACCCTCCTCTGGAGGGTTTTTTTATGCGGGCTCCTCACCCCCCAGCCCCCTCTGTGGGGCGCCCGACTATCCACTTGCCACTGTCGCCATGTCTTACCCCTTGCCCGACGGCCCTGAGCCTCTGACCCCACGACCTTCTCCTTTACTTCTTTCCCCTGCTTTTCTTCTTGCTCACCTTGTTCGCGACAGGTCTGGATAAAGGCCTTCGTGCCGCAGTGCCACGGCCCTGCGCCAGGGCTCCCCTGCCCTTCATCCCATCACACAGGCGCCATATAGCAACCCGGGTGGGCCGACGATATCTCCCGCTCCTCCTGCGCGCGGGCCCGGTGGCTCGCCCCCCAAGAAAACAGAGAGAAACGGGGCGTCCGGCCACCCAAGGCCCCATGAAGATCGATCCCCCATTTTCCCGCCTCCCCCTTTCACTTCCATGCTCCTTTGGCGACCGTTTTGTCGTTTTTCCGTACTCTTTTTGCTCCCATCCTGTTTGGGATGAGCAGAAAATTGAGCCTTCATCGGATAACCCTGGCTGGAAATAGCCTTGCAGACTGGGGTTAGGGCACAAGTCGTGAGAAAACATGACATGGGATGACAAAACCTGGCTGGCAGCCACCAACCGTCCCATGACGACATCAATCGGCGCATCCCGCAGGCCATTTTGCTACCGTAAAATGGAAGCCACCACGAAGACTCCAATCGAAACCACAATAGAAAGAGTTACAACAACAACATAACCAAATGTATTTAAAGGATTTATATATATCTTCTTTCACTGACATCACCATGAAATCCTTGTCAGGACAAAAAACGCCCTTAAACTTGCACAAATGCAGCCATATTTCACCTACCAACCACTTTTGCCCCATAATTACATTTTTCGTTGTTTTATCGTTCCGTTGTGGTATCTTGGTTCCATCATGAGCCAACCAAGGGAGATAGAATCATGAAAGAGTTCGTAGTTACCGCCGTTTTCACCGTGTTTTTCACCCTGGTTGCCGTCTCCATGCCTTCATTGGCACAGCTCTAAGCCGGTCAATCAGCCACTGTTGTTCGCCTGCGACTCGACACAGGCCGAACGGGTTCAAAAAACAGACGGCAACGTGAGTTTTTGAGCCGTCTGGGAAAAATCGAGTGCCAATCTCTCGTTGAGCGCCATGGGCGGTCATAAAGCCACCTCGCGGCATCCATGCCATCTTTCAAGGGGAGCCCAGGCTCCCCTTGTCGCATCCGCCATCCCGGGATTTACTCTTGCTCCCCTGCCCGTCACAATGGCCGCTGGATTTGCCATGCAGGAATCACCATGACTCAGGATGCCTTGCGCCACTGGCGCCGCGACCTTCACCGTCACCCCGAAGCCGCCTGGTGTGAATTTCGCACCACCACCCTCATCGCCCAACGTCTCCATGAGCTCGGTTTCTCCGTCGTGTTGGGGGATCAGCTGCTCGCCAGCAACCTCATCATGGGACGGGAAATAGACGTCGAGGCCCAGAAGGCGCGCGCTTTGCACCAGGGTGCGCACCCGGAGTGGCTGGCACGCATCGACGAGCTCACCGGGGTGATGGGACTCTGGGAGAGCGCTCGTCCCGGCCCCACCCTGGCGTTTCGCTTCGACATCGATGCGGTGGAGGTCGAAGAGAGCCAGGAGGCGTCACACCTGCCCGGCCAGGGAGACTGGCACTCCGCCAACCCGGGCTGGATGCACGCCTGTGCCCACGACGGTCATACCGCCATCGGGCTGGTGCTGGCCGAGCGGATCGCGGCCCTCGCCGATCGCCTCCATGGCCGTATCAAGCTCTTCTTCCAGCCTGCCGAAGAGGGATGCCGCGGCGGCAAGGCGCTGGCGGCAGGGGGCCAGCTCGACGACGTGGACGCCCTGCTGGCGCTGCATATCGGCATTCACGCGAGCAGCGGCGAGCTGGTGGTCAACCCCACCGAGTTTCTTTGCTCCACCAAGTTCGATGTGGAGTTTATGGGGCAAGCCGCCCATGCGGGGCTCGAGCCCAACGCGGGCCACAATGCCCTGGCGGCGGCCTGCATGGCCACCACGGCCATGCTCGGCATTCCCCGCCATCGGGACGGCATGACCCGCATCAATGTGGGCCAGCTCAACGGCGGCAGCGGGCGCAATGTCATCCCGGGCCATGCCCGCCTGATGGGAGAGACCCGCGGCGCGACGCCGGCCCTCAACGACTACATGTTCAATCAGGTGCAGCGGATTGTGGAAGGGGCCGCCCTGATGCAGGGCACCACCTACCTCATCCGCAAACAGGGGGAAGCCATCGGCATCGAGAACAGCCCGGCCCTGATCGAGGAGCTCGTGCCCCTCGCACAGGAGATAGCGCTCGAGACCATCCACACCCGCCGCTTCGGGGCCAGCGAGGACGCCGGTTTTCTCATCGAGCGGGTGCAGCAGCACGGCGGTCAGGCCGCCTATGTCATCCTGGGGGCCAACCTGGCGGCGCCCCACCACCACCCGCAGTTCGACTTCGACGAGGCCGTGCTGGCCCCCGGTGTGGCGCTGCTGGAAGCCTGGCTGCTCGCCCGCCTCGGGCGATAGCTGGCGCCGGATGCAAACAAGGCAGCCCATGGGCTGCCTTGTTTTTTTACGCCCTTGCGGGCAAGGGTTGTGCCTAGGCTCCCAGCACTATGGCGGAGAGATGGGCGAAGTGGTGGATCTCGTGGGTCGCGTCGCAGGGCCCCGCCTCGCGGCCCGGGTTGTACCAGCAGGTGGCCAGCCCCTGGGCGGCGGCGCCGGCGATGTCGGTCTTGGGGTTGTCCCCCACCATCAGCACCCGCGCCGGGCTCGGCTGCCCCATCTGCGCCAGGGCATGCTGGAAGATGGCCGCCGCCGGCTTGGTCACCTGCACCTCGTCAGAGATAACGAGAGGCTCAAACCATGCGTTCCAGCCCAGTTTGTCGAGGCGCCCGCGCTGGGGCAGGCTGAAGCCGTTGGTGATGATCCCCATCCTGACCTTGTCCTTGAGGGTCTTCAGCGTCTCCTCCACCCCCTCCAGCGGCACGCTCAGGGCGATGATCTGCTGCAGGAAGGTGTCGTTCATCGCCATGGGGGCCACGTTCACCTGTTCGGCAAACAGGGAGAAACGGGTCTGCTGCAGGTGGGCGGCGTCGATCTCGCCCGAGTTGTACTGCTGCCAGAGCCGCTGATTGAGGGCATGGTACTCCGCCATCTTGGGGGGAGTCGGCGCCACGCCGTAGATCTGCAGGGTCCGCTCCAGCGCCCTGGCGACCGGAAAATCGAGCAGGGTTTCGTCCAGATCGAACAGCACCCAGTCATAGCTTGCTTGTTTCACGCTTGTCCTTATTGGTTGTGCTTGGCCACATGTCATGCGTCGGGCGCGGCCATCCCCAATGGGCTGTCGAGCAGGGTCAGGGTCAGCCTGACGCCAAAACCGGTCACCTCGCTGCCGACCACGCCGTTGCCCCCCTTGCTGCGAAAACCGCTCAGATCGAGGTGCAGCCAGGGCGTCTGCTCGGGCACGAAGCGGCTGAGGAAACGGGCGGCATCGATATGATCCGGCGAGGCGCCAGGGGCACACTGTAACAGATCCGCCCACTCGCTCTCGAGGTTGTCGTCGTAATCCTCGTCCAGGGGGAAGGGCCAGACGCGCTCCCCGCTCTGCTGGCCCAGGCTGATCAGCTCGGGTAGCCACTCGGATCGATTGGTAAAGGCGCCGCTGTAGCGGCTGCCGAGCGCTCGCTTGCAGGCCCCGGTCAGGGTGGCGTAGTCGATGAGCAGATCGGGCTTGTCCCCGGCCGCCAGGGTCAGGGCATCCGCCAGCACCATGCGCCCCTCGGCGTCGGTGTCCACCACCTCTATGGTGGTGCCGTTCAGCGCAGTCACCACCTCCCCGGGCCGGTAGGCCTGCGGGCCTATGTGGTTCTCGGCGATGGCGAGCCAGCAGTGCACCTCAACGGGCAGTTTCGCCCGGCTGATGGCATGGAGCGTCCCCAGCGCCACCGCGCTGCCCCCCATGTCCAGGTGCATCCCATACATGCTGCCACCGACTTTCAGGTTGTAGCCCCCGGAGTCGTGACAGATCCCCTTGCCCACCAGCGCGAGGCGGCGTACCGGGTTGGCCGGGCAGTAGCTGAGCCTGACGATGGCGGCCTGACCGTTTGCCGAGCCCCTGGCCACCGCCAGGAAGGCACCGGCGCCCAGGGTGGCGAGGGCCGCCTCGTCAAACTCCTGCCACTGCCACCCCTCCTGCTGCGCCAGTTGCTGCACAAAGGCCCGGTAGCCTTGGGCGTCAAGCTCGGAGGCGGGCAGCACCGCCAGGTGGCGGGCCAGGCCGTTGCCTTCGGCCTCCGCCGCCACCCGAGCCGGGTCCAGCTCGCACGGGGGAGAGAGGTACAGTTGCTGATAGCCGGGCCTTGCCTCCTCGTCCCGCTTTTGGGTCGGCAGGGGGACGTCGGCGGCGAGCAGGGCAGCGATCACCAGCTCCGCCAGCCGCGCCCTGTGGACGGCATCGAAGCCCTCCAGGTGCAGCGCCAGCTCCGTCGCCTTGAGCCCCGAAAGGGGGGCCACCCAGGTACGCACCTGCTTGTAGAGTCGATGATCCAGGGCGGGGCTGGGCTCGACGAAGATCACCTGTTGCAGGCCCTGGCTGTCGGTCAGGGAATAGGGGGCCTTCTGACCCAGGGCTATCTGGGCCGCCACGGGGGCGAAGGGGGCCTGAGCCAGCAGGGTCTCCCGCTCTGACTCGGCAATGAGCAGGAGCTTGACGGGCACCCTGCTCGCCATTACCTCGGTGAGGGAGGCGGTCTGCATCGTGATTGTGGGAGGGGAATAGCTGAAAGGGGTCATCACAGGTTGCGGCCTCATCCATGAACAGAAACCAGGATGATACCGAACAATTGGCGAGAGGGATCGGAAAAACACACATTATTGTGTGCAAGCAACAGATGCTGGAGAGAATCAGAGAGGTAACGCAGAAGAAAAGCAGTCAGAAGTTGGTTGCGGGGGCCGGATTTGAACCGACGACCTTCGGGTTATGAGCCCGACGAGCTACCGAGCTGCTCCACCCCGCGTCCGAATTGTATTGCCACCACAAGAGACAGAGCAGATGCCTCTTGCTGTCTTCGTCTCCACCACAGGGCATTCGCCTTGCCATGAACACAAATAAGTTGGTTGCGGGGGCCGGATTTGAACCGACGACCTTCGGGTTATGAGCCCGACGAGCTACCGAGCTGCTCCACCCCGCGTCCGAATTGTATTGCCACCACAAGAGACAGAGCAGTGGTCCCTTGCTGTCTTCGTCTCCATCGCCAGGCGTTTGCCTTGCCATGAACACAAATAAGTTGGTTGCGGGGGCCGGATTTGAACCGACGACCTTCGGGTTATGAGCCCGACGAGCTACCGAGCTGCTCCACCCCGCGTCCGAATTGTACTGCCACCACAAGAGGCAGAGCAGATGCCCCTTGCTGTCTTCGTCTCCGCCGCCAGGCGTTTGCCTTGCCATGGACACAAATAAGTTGGTTGCGGGGGCCGGATTTGAACCGACGACCTTCGGGTTATGAGCCCGACGAGCTACCGAGCTGCTCAACCCCGCGTCCGAGGTCGCCCATAATAGGCGCCAACGTTGAGATTGCAAGTAATTATCCTAAAAAAAGTTTATTCGAGGATTAAACCGTCACATGCTGTTTTCTTTTGCAACAGATCGCAGTTTTTTCAGGCAGCCCGACATTTTCCGGGCCTCAGTACCCTCCCCTCCACGCTCCCTGTCTGGCGCCTCTTTGCCATAAAAAAAGCCCGCACCCCGGGGGGGCGGGCCGCGCGACGGCACCGGGCTCAGGCCAGCTGGTGCAGCACGCTGGTCGCCGCAATCTGGGCGATGATGAGACCGCACAGGGTCACGGAGAGCACCACGGGGGCCGTTTCCTGCTGGCGGTAAAGGGGGCTGAACCAGAGCAGCAGGGCGGCCACCAGCAGGCCGGCCTGGGTCAGGACCCCGGGGATCAGGGCGTCGAGCCCCTCGCCGCTCCCCTGCCAGCCCACCAGCACCGCCAGCCAGATGAGGCTCAGCATGGCTGCCACCAGCCCCGCCAGGGGCAGCAGCAGGTTGAAGGCCTGCAGGCGATGGCGAGCCCGCAGCAGCATCAGGTGGGCAAAGGCCGATCCCAGCAGCACCATCTGCAGCAGGCCGCCGAGCCAGCCCTGGATCTGCAGCAGGCCCGCCCCATAGAGGGCGAGCGGCAGGGCGGGCAGCCACAGCAGGCTGGCGGGGATGGCGCGCTTGCCCTCCAGACGGGACTGAGCCAGGGAGAGCACGACGCCGAGGATCAGGGCGGCGCCTCCGCTCCAGATCAGCCAGCCCTCAATGCCGGCTTCGATCGCCAGCATCAGGGAGAGCCCGGTGATCACCCAGACCGAGAAGATCTGGGTGGTGATCCGCGAACGCTGGCCCGGGCAGAGATCGCCGCGCCACAGGACGAGGCCGACGGCGATCAGGGCCCCCAGGGCCATCAGACCGGTCAGGGGAAAGAGCCAAAAAGGAAGTTGGACGAACATAGGGTCTCCGGCAACAGTGTGAGTCCGGGCGCCGGCGCGCCCGTCACAGGACAAGGAATGACAAGAGGCGGGGAGTATAGCCAAACTCCTCCCCGTTCCCAACGCCGCGGGCTCAGCTTTGCCCGCGGGCCAGGGCGACCACCCGGGCGAACATCTGCCTGAGCACGGGGGGGATGTGCTCACTGCCGAGGCGCTCCGCCTCCTCCACCACCGCCAGGGCCATGCCGGGCTTGCTGCGGTGGTGGATCGCCTTGGCGATGATGCGTCCGGCGTTCAGGGTGGAGCGGCCCCCCACCCCGGCCTCGCGCCGAAACACCCCCTCGAAGCCGTTGTGATAGAGGTAGTGCTCTATGTCCGCCGCCGGCAGCTGGGTCAGTCGGTCCCGTTCGCGCTCCCCCTTGAGCAGGGAGCGGGCGGAGCTCGCATACTTGGCACCGGCCTCGTCACCGTCGGTGAGCAGGTGCCACTCTATGCCAAAGTCCCGGGCCACCTTGATGAGGGGGGCCTGACCGCACTGAGCGAACTCGATGATCCGCACCCCTTCCGCCCGCAGGCTGTAGCCGCAGATCTGGGCGAGCTCGGAGAGCAGCCAGATCTCGGTCTCCCCCTCCACCAGCAGCCAGCAGCGGGCGAACATCGACATGGGCCTGTTGATGCGCACGTGGAAGGCTATCTTGCGCAGATCGTCGCTGCTGTAGCGCTCCCCTCCCAACTGGTGGCAGAGGATGTCCTGCTGGCGACGCACCAGGCGGCGCACCTGATTGAGCGGCAGGGAGGAGAGCAGGTCCCCCGAATTGGTGGTGAGCAGCTTCTGGCCGGGCAACTGCTCCAGCAGCCCCCAGGCCAGGGCCAGCATGGTGGGATGCAGCCGGCTCTCTGGGTCCTCCAGCATCAGTATGGGCCTGGCCCCCTCCTCCAGCTCCCGGTTGCCCCGGGCGTGGAGCAGCATGGCCGCCATGCCCGCCATGGCCAGTTGCAGCGCCCGGTTGTCCGCATTGCGCAGCAGCACCTGCAGGTTGCCGGGGTTGCGCAGGGTCATGGGGCGGTTGACGATCTCCCGCTGGCTGCGGGGCTTGTGCTTGATGGGGGCCAGGGCGCTGAAGTAGTGCTCCATCAGCTGTTGCACCGCCTGCAGCGCCTCCTTGAGCTCGGGCTCGCCGATGCGCTGGGGCTCGTCGGTGAGCTTGCCGGCCAGTTCCCCCAGCCGCTGCTCGCAGAGATCCCCCCAGGGCAGCCGCTCGATGCCGTCCCGGGCGGTACGGGCGTCCCGCAGCCGGAACACTGGGTTCATGGTGATGAGCAGGCGCACCAGCGCCTCGTTGTTGTCGATGGCCAGACTCTTGCCGATGCCGTCGAGAAAGTCGTGGGTGGTCAGCACTGTGCCATCGTCCTGCAGCTCGGCGCTGGCGCGGTAGTGCACCCGGTGGAACTTGTCCTTGTGGGGGATCCAGGCTGCCCCGAGGCGGGCCAGACGACGGGAGTGCTGGCACATCTGGGGGCGGTACTCGCTGAAGGTGAGCACCAGTTGCAAGTTGCGCGAGGGTTCGAGCTCGGGATCTTCGGGCCGATGGAAATCATCCAGGCCAAATTGATAGGGCTCGGCGTCCCCCAGCAGGCACCAGAGGGCGCGCAGCAGACTGGACTTGCCCCAGGCGTTTTCGCCGATGAGCACTGTGGTGTTGTCCAGCCCGAGCGAGAGGCGATTTATTCCGCGAAAACCTTTGACTTCAATGCGTTCCAGAAACATGCGGCCATATCCAGTCCATCCTGATGGCGCAATAGTGGCAAAGTTGCCGGAAAAATCCTACCGGGTTGCGGCGTTTTCAGCGGGAACTGTGAGGAACGAGAGGTTCGGGCGGTGTGGGCAGGCTGGCGCGATCCTGGGGGGCATTCCAGTGACTGAACCAGAGATGGCGGGTGCGGGTCTGACGTTTGCGATGATTCAATGGGCATTCCTTTCAATGGACAAGAGACAGAGGGTACACCTCTTTTGCCCAGAGTCTCAGCGTTATCTGTGACAGGAGAATGACAGCTGGGCGCGCCACTGGCCCGGGCTCAGGCCGAAGGCCTCCCGGAAACGGTTGCCGAAGTGGGCCTGGGAGGAGAAGCCGCACTGGGCGGCGATGCTGGCCAGGGGCTCGCTTCCCGCCAGCAACTGCTTGGCCCGCTTGAGCCGCAGCCCCAGCAGATAGCGGTGGGGTGGGCAGCCCAGGCTCTGGCCGAACATCCGGGCGAAGTGGTATTCGCTCAAGCCCGCCTCCCGGGCGAGCTCCCCCAGGGTCACCGGCTCGGCCAGATGCGCCATCAGATACTCCTGCACCCGGCGCACCACGGCGGGCGCGAGCCCCCCCCGCACCTCCGGCAGCGCCGGGGCCTCCCGGGTGTGGTGGCGATAGGCGTGCAACATCAGCATCCAGGCGCCGTGGGAGAGCGCCATGCGATCGATGCCGTGCTGCCAGTCCAGCTGCATCAGCTGCCCCTGCACCAGGGCCGCCGCCTGGGGATCCTCGATGAAGGTCTTGTCTTCCAGTTGCAGGTGACGCCCCTCCTTGTCGCACACCTGCTCGGCGATGCGGGTGAAGTGGGCCGGGGTGAAGTAGAGGTGGAAGAAGCGAAACTCCTCGCGCACCAGCCACTCGGATCTGTGGTGATCCGGCATGATGCACACCTTGCCGGCGCCGCCGTGGCCGCCGGGTTCGTCGAGGCGCTCGGTCTGCTCACCCCCCTGCAGGTAGACGCTGATGGTGTGATGACCCGGCTTGTGGTAACGGGTCTGATCGTAGCGGTTGCGCCAGCTCGCCACCCCGAGCCCGGGCTCCAGCCAGCAGGAGTCCTCCAGCCTGGCCCCGGTACTGACCAGGGCATCAAAGACCCCCGCCTGTCTGATTTGCGGCATCATTGGCTGCATTGCATGCGGCACCCTGTCCTCCCCTCGGCCCACCCTCGCCTCTCTTGTCACCATCTTATCGCGCCTCATGACCAAAGGCTGCGCCCCCGTGGAAAAAACCGCAAGATGGTGCAAGCCGCCGCCCCGCCTCCCGGTCCATGCTGATCCCACGTCATTCCTCTCGAAGCGGTCACACCATGAATCTGATGCTCTATGTTTCCACCGTCCTCATCTGGGGTAGCACCTGGATTGCCATCGCCTGGCAGCTTGGCCCCATCCCCATCGAGGTCTCGGTGCTCTATCGTTTCGCCCTGGCGGCCCTGGCGCTGTTCGCCCTGCTCACGGTGAGCGGCAAGTTTCCGCGCCTGCCCTGGGCGGGCCAGCGTTACGCGGCCCTGCTCGGCGCGTTGCTCTTTTCCACCAACTTCCTCTGCTTCTACCACGCCACCCTCTATATCCCGAGCGGCCTGTCGGCGGTGATTTTCGCCAGCGCCAGCATCTTCAACGGCCTCAACCTCTGGCTGTTCGAGGGCAAGCGGCCCACCCTGCGTTGGCTGCAAGGGTCGCTGCTGGGGCTCTTTGGCACCCTGCTGCTGTTCTGGCCTGTGCTGGCGGATGCGCAACTGGGTGCAAACGGCTGGAAGGGCTTGCTGTTTGCCTGCGGCGGCACCCTCTGCTTCTCCCTGGGCAACCTGGTCTCGGCCCGGGGCCAGCGCCAGGGCTATCAGGTGCTGCAGATGGTGCCCTGGGGCATGGTGTACGGTGTGGCGCTGCTGCTGGGCTGGGTCACGGTACTCGGCCAGTCCCTCACCCTGCCCACAGACCCCCGCTACCTCGCGTCCATGGTCTATCTGGCCATCTTCGGCTCCGTCATCGCCTTCACCGCCTACCTCACCCTGGTGGGACGCATCGGCGCCAGCAAGGCGGCCTACGCCACCGTGCTCTTCCCCCTGGTGGCCCTCACCCTCTCCACCTTCTATGAGGGCTTCGTCTGGCAGACGGTCTCCATCGTCGGCGTGGTGGTGAGCCTCATCGGCAACCTGGTGATCTTCGCGCCCCCCGTCAAGGCGTGGCGCTGGCCGTTATCGAGGGCTGCAAACGGTACTTGCCCATGATGGTACCAGCCCCTAAGGTAACGGCTTTCAACAGACGAGAACGGGAAGACGCATGTTACTGGAAGGGCTGGAGACACTCTGCCTGCTGGCGAGCGAGGGCACCATGGCCAAGGTCGCGAGCCGCCTCTACATCAGCCAGTCGGCGGTGAGCAAGCGCATCGCCCAGCTGGAGCAGCGCCTCGGCAAGAAGCTCATCGAGCCCGATGGCCGCCATACCCGCCTCACCCCCCAGGCCCGGGAGCTGCTCGCCCGGGTGGCGCCGAGCCTGGCCGAGATGAAGGGGGTGCTGGCGGACAGCCAGATCCTCACCGACCATACCCCCTTGCCCGTCGCCTGCTCGGAGACCCTGCTGGCGGGCTACCTCGCCCGCTTTATGCACGACTACCTGCAGCAGGATCCTCACATCGCGCTCTCCACCCATCACACCCCTGTCATCCTGGCCCGGGTCCGCGGCGGGGACGCCCTGCTCGGCATCTGCGCCGGTCGGCTGCCGCCGGGCCA
This sequence comes from Aeromonas sp. XH, assembly GCF_033348475.1. Classification (NCBI taxonomy): domain Bacteria; kingdom Pseudomonadati; phylum Pseudomonadota; class Gammaproteobacteria; order Aeromonadales; family Aeromonadaceae; genus Aeromonas; species Aeromonas sp. XH. The sequence goes on from NZ_CP137630.1 coordinate 2,305,486, forward strand.
CGGCCTGTGCGCCGAGCGGCTGCTGGAGGAGCCCTTCTACCTGGTAGGCGATGATCAGGGGGAGGCCACGCCTGGGGATCAGGAGGAGGAGCGCAGGATACTGACCATGGATCTGGAGAACCCCTCCAACCGCTACCTGCGCGAGCCCCTGGCCGCCCTCGGGCTCACCCCCGCCATGGAGCTCGACTCCTACCTGGCGCTGATCGAGCTGGCCAAGGCGGGGATCGGGCCCGTGCTGCTGCCCGCCGGCCTGCTGGCCCTGGTGGGCGAGCAGGGCAAGAGTGCCCGTCCCCTGCCGGGGCTGGGCCGCCCGCTCCACCTGGTCTATCGGCCGAACAGCCTCAAGCGCGATCGCATTGCCCGCCTGGTGCAGACCCTGCAAACCCATTTCCGGCACCTGAGTTCCCAGGGCTGAAAACAGGAGGGCCCGATCCAGCGGATCGGACCCTCGCCATTCTTGGTGCCAGGATCAGCCCAGCCAGGCAAAGAGTTCGGGGTACTGGCTCCACACCAGCTTGGCGGACATCAGCAGGGAGACGGTCACCAGCAGCGGCTTGATGAGCGTCACCCCTTTCTTGAGCACCAGCTTGGAGCCCATGCGTGCCCCGATGAACTGTCCCAGCGCCATGCACAGGCCCACGCTCCACACCACCTTGCCCCCCAGGGTGAAGAAGAGCAGGGAGGCGATGTTGGAGGTGAAGTTCAGCAGCTTGGTGTGGGCGGTGGCCCTGGCCATGCCAAAGCCCGCCAGGGCCACGAAGCCGATGGCAAAAAACGACCCCGTGCCCGGCCCGAAGAAGCCGTCATAAAAGCCTACGCCCCCGCCCACCAGCAGGGCGAACGCCATGGGGGTGAGGCGGCGCTGGCTCTCCGCATCGCTCACCCTGGGGGAGAAGTAGAAGTAGCAGGCGAAGGCCATCAGCAGGAAGGGCAGCAGCCGCTCCAGAATGGCGGCGTCTATGGTCTGCACCGCCAGGGTGCCGATGGCCGCCCCGATGAAGGTGCAGATGACGGCAGGCCAGATGATGGCCCACTCCAGGAGCCCCTTGCGGGCATAGAACCAGGTGGCGGAGAAGGAGCCGAAACTGCTCTGCAGCTTGTTGGTGCCGAGCACCAGGGCCGGCGGCATGCCGGTGGCCAGCAGGGCCGGCACCGTCAAGAGCCCCCCGCCCCCGGCGATGGCGTCGATAAAGCCGGCGATGAGGGCCACCCCGAACAGGGCGACCAGGGTGAACAATTCCAGTTCCATCCATAGACCTCGTGTGATTGGCGGCTCCCGGTGCTGCCTGGAGCCTGAATGAGTCAGCAGGACGCTATCCTAGCGGCCACGGGCACATGAAGCCAACGAAACAGTGGCAGCCAATCGATTCCTTATTTTCATCAATCAAGCGCAAGAGACGGCCTGCTCCTTGATGGCCTCGAGCCCTTGCAGCAACGGCGTCTCGTCATCCCCCGGCGCCCGGCTCACCCGGCCCGCCATATAGCGGCGGCTGAAGAGATTAAACCAGAGCTGCAATGCCTGACCCGCCCGTAGCTCCCCGGCCACTTCCAGCACGCAGGCGGCCACCTCGGCGGTGCACAGGTGCTCGTCGCTGTGGGCGACCCGCATGCCGTAGGTGGAGAGCGCATCGGGCTTGATGGCAAGCACCGGAAAGCCGTCCAGATAGGGGCTCTTGTTGAACATCTTGCGTGCCTCGGGCCAGGTGCCGTCCAGCAGGATGAAGAGCGGCTTCTTGCCCGGCGCCAGCGCCACCTCGCCAGTCAGACGGGCGGGCGCCTTCTCGCTGGCGGGAAACACCACGTAGGGCTGCCAGGCGGGATCCGCCAGCAGGGCCAGCAGCTCGGGATGGGGCTGGGTCCGCGACCAGAGAAAGGCCCAGGTGGAATCCGGCAGCACGTCGGCGATGAGGCGCCCGGTGTTGGAGGGCTTCATGGGCTCGCTGTCATACATCAAGAGGCAAAAGCCCGCCTCGGCCTTGAGCGCGGGGCGCCAGTCACAGGCACACCAGTCGTGGCGCAGCTGGCAGGCGTCGCAGCGCGGCACGCTGCCACCACGGGCGAGAAAGGGCCTGGTCGAGACGCTCTTGCGCCACAGGCGCAGGCGATTGACGGCGTGATCGGGAATGGGCTTCATGGGGCGCGGCTCTGGGGATGCACTCGGCGGGAGAAAAGGGGGCAGATTGTAGCGGGGGGCGCACTCTGCGGCAAGGCGCGCAACCATCAGCTGACCAGGGGATATGACAGAGGGGCCCTTGGGCCCCTCAGGTTGCACGGCTGCGGCTGCGTCAGAGCGCCTTGCGCAGGATCCGCTCCAGGTAGTCGGCGAAGTTGTGACCGTGATGCTCCAGCAGTTTCGGGAACATGGAGATGGAGGTCATGCCCGGGAAGGTGTTGATCTCGTTGAGCAAAATCTCCCCCTCTTCGGTCAGGAAGAAGTCGATGCGCGACAGGTGGGTCAACTTGAGTTGACAGAACGCCTTGAGGGCGTACTCGTGGATGGCATCGGCCTGGGCCTGGGTCAGCCCCTCGGCCCGCAGCGCGGTCTCGGTGTGGCTGGCGCTGCTGTACTTCTCTTCGTAGGTGTAGAACTTGTCCTGGGGCACGCAGATCTCCCCGGGGTAGGTCGCCACCAGCTCGTCACCGTACTGGTAGACCGCCACTTCCAGTTCGCGGGGTTTGACCGCCTTCTCGATCAGTACCTGCTCGGAATAGCCGAAGGCATCGGCAATGCCCTTCACCAGATCGGCCTCGTTGCTGGCGGAGTAGCAGCCCACGGAGGAGCCCTGGGACGCCGCCTTGATAAAGACCTTGCCCCACTTGGCCAGCGCGGCTTTCGCCTGCGCCTGCGCCGCGTCGTTTTGCTCGGTCAGGAACAGATAGGGGGTGTTGGGGATGCCGATGGCGGAGAGCCACAGCTTGGTGGTGATCTTGTTGAAGCAGATCTTGCTCGCCTCGGCGTCGCAGCCGAGATAGGGCAGGCCCGCCAGCTCCAGGAAGGATTGCAGATCGCCGGTCTCGCCCGGATAGCCGTGGATGCAGGGCACCACGTAGTCCACCGGACGGGCCACGCTGTCAAAGGAGAGCAGCTTGTCCAGCCCCAGCTTGCACTCACGGCCGTCGGCGCTGAGCCAGCGGTCGGCAAACATCTCGACCCGGGTCACTTCGACGCCGGGCAGGAGCCCGAGCTGTTTTTCGAGGAAATTGGCGCTGCGCAGCGAGACTTCGTGCTCGGAGCCACCGCCACCGCACAGCAGCAAGACATGCATGTTCTTCATTAGATGTGATCCCTTGGGAGAAGCGGCTTCGTCATCACCCTGTCAAAAACCAACCGAAGAGCCTGTTCGCCCCCGCCGGCGAGTACCGGCCGAAGGGCGAGCATGTTCCATCACAGGACGAAGCCGGAAACGAACATAAGTGCGGGCAGTGTAGCAAGGGAGGGGAAGCCTTGTCAGCCGATGGGACTGCCCTCCCCCCATCCAGACCCGTAAAAGTGCCCGTCTGTGTCAGAAACTGGGTGAAATGCGCTCAGCGCGGCGGATCGACCCGCCCGCCACCATTGCCGTTGACCCGAAACCAGCCGGCGATGCTGTAGCGCTCCTCGCTTGCGGGCAGCACCTCGTGGGGGAACTCCTCCGACAAGAACAACACCAGGCGCCCACCTCTGGGGGAGACGTCCATCAGGAACTGCTCGTTGTCGTCATAGACCCGCAATATTCCCCCCGCCTCTGGCTGCCAGCCGTTGTTCAGGTAAAACACCGAGGTGAGGCGGCGGTTGGAGCGCCCGGCGAAGGCATCGCGATGGGTGGCGTAGAAGTCGCCACGCCGGTAGCGGGCGAAGTGGGCCTCGTAGTCGAACAGCCCCAGCATCAGGCTGCGGTTGGCGGCCAGCCGCAGTGCCTCCATCCTCGCCAGATAGTCGGCCACCGGGGCGCCGAGGGAGGCGTCGAGCCAGTGGATCTGATCCCGACGGATATCGCGGTTGTCCTGATGCAGGGTCTCGCGCCCGATCCCCGCCGGTCGCCACTCGTCCGGCAGGCAAGCCTTGAGGGCATCCACCTCGGCGGCGATTAAAAAATCATCCACTATCACCCAACCCTGGGTGTAGATGGCATCCATGACGGCTTGATAGTCCAAGATAGGCTCACAGCGAGGGGAGAGAGTGCGCTTTGTAGCGACTTCGGACCATCGGCACAAACCGGATTGCTTCTCTTGAGAAGTCCCGCCATCAATAGGAGTCTGGGGGGCACAGACGCCCTCCCCCTTGCTCCCCGGCCCTCGGCCCGTTAACGTGCAAGGATTGTCCCCCGGGCGCCTTGTCGCCCCTCTTGCATCAGGAGAAACCATGCCCCTGCCCCTCATCCCCCTGCAACGACTCGATGGCACGCCCTGGTCCACCGCCGATCTGCAGGGCCGTGTCGTGCTGGTGGTCAACGTGGCAAGCCGCTGCGGTTTTACCCCCCAATACACCGGGCTTGAGGCCCTCTATCGCCAGTTCAGCCCCCAAGGCTTCGAGATCCTGGGCTTCCCCTGCGATCAGTTCGGCCATCAGGAGCCGGGCGATGCCGAGGAGATCGCCCGCTTCTGCTCGCTCGACTACCCGGTCAGCTTCCCCCTGATGGCCAAGTGCGAGGTCAACGGCGCCGGGGCCCACCCCCTCTATCGCTGGCTCAAGGAGCAAAAGCCGGGGCTCCTTGGCAGCGAGGCCATCAAGTGGAACTTCACCAAGTTCCTGATTGACCGTGAAGGCCGGGTGGTGGACCGCTTCGCCCCCCAGACCAGGCCGGAGGATCTGGTGCAGGCCATCGAGGGACTGCTCTGACGGGCGTCCGCCGAGGCGAAGCGGGCCCCTTTTCGCGCCCCCCTGGCCTTTCCCTACCGGGATGGCCGTGGCAACCCTGCTCGCGACACGGCTGCTGCGCGTGCGCCTCGCATCTGCTATATTACGCGCCCACTGTCTCTTGTGCGGTCGCTTTGCCGGGCTCAGGCCCAGCCTCGATGGCGACCCACCCTATTTTCCATGTCGTGACGGACCAAGGCTGCCGTCACCCGTTGAGCCCAAGGCTCGGAGTGTCCCTCGAACATGTCATTCAATGAACTGGGTCTGTCACCGCACATCCTGCGGGCCGTCAAGGAGCTGGGTTACGAACAACCCACCCCCATCCAGCAGCAAGCCATTCCCGCCATCCTGGCCGGGCAGGACGTGCTGGGCGGCGCCCAGACAGGCACGGGCAAGACGGCCGGTTTCACCCTGCCCATGCTTCATCGGCTGCTGGCCAACCATGGCCGTGGAGGTCGCCGCCAGGTGCGAGCCCTGGTGCTGACTCCGACCCGGGAGCTGGCCGCCCAGGTGGGCGAGAGCATCATCAAATATGCCCACCACCTGCCGTTTCGTACCCTGATCGCCTATGGCGGCGTCAGCATCAAGCCGAACCTGGACGCCATCAAGCTCGGGGTCGACATCCTGGTCGCCACCCCGGGCCGCCTGCTGGATCTGCTGACCCAGGGCGCCCTGACCCTGAGCGCCCTCGAGGTGCTGGTGCTGGATGAAGCGGACAGAATGCTCGACATGGGGTTCATCACCGACATTCGCCGCATCATGAAGGCCCTGCCGGAGGAACGTCAGACCCTGCTCTTCTCCGCCACCTTCTCCAATGACATCAAGGCGCTGGCGGACGATCTGCTCAAGGATCCCACCCTCATCGAGGTGGATCCCAGCAACACCGCCGCCGAGCAGGTAAGCCAGCGCATCATCCAGGTCGATCGGGAGCGCCGCCGGGAGATGCTCTCCCACATGATTGGCCGTGGCAACTGGCAGCGGGTGCTGGTGTTCGTGCGCACCAAGCAGATTGCCGACAGACTCGCCCAGCAAATGCAGAAAGATGGCCTGGATACGGTCGCCATCCACGGTGACAAGAGCCAGGGGGCCCGCAACCGGGCGCTGGCGGATTTTCGTGAAGGCAAGGTGCGGGTGCTGGTTGCCACCGACATCGCCGCACGGGGTCTGGACATCGATCAGCTGCCCCACGTGATCAACTTCGAGCTGCCCCAGATGGCGGAGGATTACATCCACCGCATCGGCCGCACCGGCCGTGCCGGGCGTGGCGGCGAGGCCATCTCTCTGGTGAGCCAGGACGAGCTGGGTCAGCTCAAGGAGATCGAGGCGCTGATCGGCCAATCCCTGACCGTGGAGATCCTGGAAGGGTACGAGCCGAGCGGCAAGCCGAGCCGCCAGACCCTACCGGGCAGCAAGCCGGTGCAAAACCCGCCCCGCGCCCGTGGCGCCGCCAATACCAAGGGTGGCAACGGCAAAACAACCGCAGGCAAGAGCAAGGCGAAGAGCGATGGCGGCAAGAAGCCAGCCCCAGCCCGCAAGCGGGAAGTGGTGGGCGAGGACATCGGTTTCGCCCCCATGCGCCGTCTACCCAAGGCCCAGCGGGGCGACTATCAGGACAACTCCAGCGAGGAGTGAGGGGGTGCGAGCCAAACCTCCTGAACAACAAAAAACCGCCCGAGGGCGGTTTTTTTATGCTCTGGCGCCCTTAACCGGCGGCCAAGGCCATGTGCAGCAGGGGATAGGGCTTGCCCTGGCCATCCAGGGGGGAGCGCCCCGTCACCTCGAAGCCCATCCGTCGGTAAAACCCACAGGCCCCTTCGTTTTGCTCGTTCACATCCACCCGGCGCGCCCCGAGATTGGCGATGGCATGGGCCACCAGTTGGCGACCCACCCCCTGCCCCATCCCGGCGGGGGCGACGAACAGCATCTCGATATTGCCCTCGGCCACCCCGATAAAACCGACGATCTCGCCATTGTCTACTCTGGCACAGTTCAGCGTCACGGCATCGAAATAGTGCTCCAGGATCAAGGGCCTCAGGGCCGCTATGTCGGCTTCTTGCAGGAAGTGGTGGCTGGCGCGCACCGAGGCCTCCCAGATGGTGATAAGGGTTGGGTGATCGCACTTTTGTGCGGCGTCAATTTTCATCGCTACCTCAATATGTTGCGGATAACAGCCCACGCCTTTGATGATGCAGCAGTCCATGGGACTTATTGCGGCGCCTTGATAACAAACCCTTTCTCGATGCCGGCCTTGAAACCGAGTCCCTCATAGAGGCGATGAGCGGCCTCCCGCCCCTCCCCTGAGAGCAGCATCACCTTGTAGCAATGCAGCTCCCAGGCCAGCGCCAGGGTATGCTCCAGCAACTGATGGCTGAGCCCCTGGCGGCGAAACGCGGCGCCCGTGATCACATGCTCTATGATGCCGAAGGGTCGGCCGCCGTTGGTGAGGGTCGGGATCACCCCGAGCTGGCAGCTGGAGGCCAGCTGGCCCTCCACCAGGGCCACCATGATGCGGGTATGGGGCAGATCAAGCATCGCCGCCAATCCCTCGCAGGCCCCTTGCTCGTCGAGCACGGGGTCCTGAGGCCTGAGTTCCTGATAAAGGGCCAGCAGCCCGGCCAAGTCCTGCGCCTCACACTCTCTTATCACCACTGTCGTCATCATGCTGATCTCCCTTGGCATCGATATCAGGCGGGTCTTGGGGCAAACATGATGATGGCCATGCCGATCAGGGCCACCCCGGCCCCCACCAGATCCCACAGGCTGGGTTTGATGCCATCCACGGCCCAGAGCCAGAGAATGGCCACGAAGATGTAGACGCCGCCATAGGCGGCATAGACGCGGCCAGCGGCGGTCGGGTGCAATGAGAGCAGCCAGGCGAACAGGGCCAGGCTCAGGGCCGCGGGCAGCAGCAGCCAGACGCTCTTGCCCTGGGTCAGCCAGAGATAAGGGAGATAACAGCCCAGGATCTCGGCAACCGCAGTCACCAGAAACAGGGCCAGGGTCTTGAGTTCAACCATGAATACTCGGGATCCTTGCAGGCAGAATGGACTTCTTGTGGCAAATCATACTGTTATATCCAGCCACTGCAATCGGCTTTCGAGGTGCACGGTTCAGGGCACGGGAGGCAGATGGCGGAGCGCGAACAGGATCGAGGAACATCATGCGCTTGGCATGGCGTGCGGTAGGTATAGAGGGTATGCAAACAGGGGGTAGAAAGCCGACAGGGAACGGGCTGCGCTGTGCTTAAAAACAGTCAGGCCCGCCGAAGCGGGCCTGACGACAGGATTAGCGGGTCTTGACCGCCTGCAGCAGCACGGAGACATCCGGCCCGAAGCGGCGGGCTCGGATGGCCTCCTGGATATCCTGCTCGTCGTAGCGACTGGCGGGGTAGACCACCACGCAGGCGGTGTCACCGGGAGCGAGGAAGTGGGTCTCGCCAAAGGGGGTGTAGCGGGTGGCGCCAATGCTGATGAGTGCATGGGCCGGGCATCCCGCCTGGGCCAGCAGCCCCTGGATATGCTCGGCCGGCCCCTCGTCCTGCTGATGGTTGAACTTGCCGATGGCCCAGTCTAGCAACTGCTGATGGAAGTAGCTGTAATCCACCGCCGCGCTGTCGATCCCGTAGGGATGCAGCTCACCGCCGCGCTCCAGGTAGCAGGCGATGCGGTAGTCATCGAGCTCGCATCCTGCGGCAAAGTGGGTCAGGGGCAGCAGGTTCGCGGCCAGCCCCTTGCTCTCTTCACCCCAGTTCTTCTTCTCGCTGATCTTGTTGGCATTGGGGCGACGGATGGAGCAGTCGTTGTAGGCGCCAAACGCCTTGGGATGGATGGCCACCACCTGCTCCCCCGTGTACTCCAGCTCGCACCACAGTGCCACCTCGGGTTCAATCTGCACCTTTTCGTCCCCGCTCACCGCCGCCTCCGGCAGGAAGATGGCCTCGCCGCTCAGGGGAAAGACCCCGAGCTGGCCGGGATGGTTCGGCACATAGAAGGGGAACAGCGCCTTGGGGGCGACCTTGTCGTCAACCTTGACGGCGACGAAATCCGCCGCCTCCCCTGCCTGCTCCAGGTGACCGGCGAAGTTGCCCGCCACGCCCAGTCCGATAAAGGGGGTCTGTGAGGTGATCTGCATCTGTGGCTCCACTGGCGCGGCCGGGGCCGCCGCCTCGTTGTCGTTGTCGTTGTTCAGGGCGGCAATACCGCCAAAGAGGGAGCTTATTAGAGCACAGCCCCCGTACGGCGCCCAGCCACCGGGCCACAAGCTGTGCACCAGGGCGGATTTTCCCTCACCATCTGGTCATAAAGTCGGCAGTCGATGCGAAGCTGTGATCCCGATGCTTGGGAGAGCCCGGCACTTTTGCTAGGCTGCCCTATTCATTTGCCGTTCGGGAGCCGTCGCAAGGCCATGACCACCCACTTTCAGGGGCGCTTCGAGGTGGAGTTCAAATACCGCCTGACGGACAGCGCCGCCTTTGTGCATACCCTCACGGCCCTCGGCCCCGAGGTGATGGTGGCGGACAATCATGAGCAGGACTGCTACTTCGACACGGCAGACGGCGCCCTGGCTCGGGCAGAGAAGAGCCTGATCATCCGCACCATGGCCCCCAGCGGCATCCGGCTCTGGATAGTCAAAGGGCCCGGACCCGATCGCTGCGAGGCGGTCAACATCACCGACGCCGACAAGGCCGCCAGCATGGTGCGCACCCTGGGCTACCAGCCGGTGCTGACCATCGACAAGCGGCGCAGCATCTACTTCCTGGGTCCCTTCCACGTCACCCTGGACAGTCTGGCCGGCCTTGGCGACTTCGCCGAGCTGGCCATCATGACCGACGACGAGGCCGCCCTGCCCGCCCATCGCGCGCAGCTGCAGACGCTGGCCGCAAGGCTGGGGCTCACCCCCGACATGCTGGAGACCCGCTCCTATCGCACCCTGTGCGAGCAGCGGGCCTCCCTTTGACAAGAGGACTCTGCCCATGATCGACAAACTGGCCTGGCTGACCTTCAAGGAGGGGCAACTGTTGTGCGCCCGCTCCCACGGCAAGGCCCTCTACTACATTCCCGGCGGCAAGCGCGAGCCGGGCGAGAGCGACGAGGCCGCCCTGGTGCGCGAGATCGAGGAAGAGCTGGCGGTCAGGCTCCACCCCGAGACTCTGCGCCTGGCCTGCGAATTCAGCGCCCAGGCGGATGGCAAGCCGCAAGGGGTGAATGTCAATCTGCGTTGTTACACGGGGGACGCCGACGGTACTCCCGTCGCCTCGGCGGAGATCGCCGAGCTGCGCTGGCTCGACAGCCGTCACCAGGACCAGATCTCCCCCGTCTCCCGCCTGCTGTTCCAGTGGCTGGCGGAGCAGGGCCTGATCCGCTAAGGCTGAACACCGTTTGACAGGCGTGCGGTCGCCCTAGCGGGCGGCGCCTCCCGTGAAAGATGATCCCGAGTGGGTCAAGTGAGAAGATGAGGAGTTTCAATGGAGATCCTTGAGGTCGATAGCACCAGAGGCATCAAACCGGCGCTGATCACCCTGCTGCAAGATTGCGTGGCCAGCGGTGCATCCGTGGGCTTCCTGCCCCCCCTGCAGGAAGAGCAGGGGCTGGTGTACTGGCAAGGCATCGAAGGGGAGTTGGCCGACGGAGTGCGCAGGCTCTGGGTGGCGTTCGATCAGCATCACCTGATCGGCGCCCTGCAACTCTCCCTGTGCACCAAAGCCAACGGCGGCCACAGGGCCGAGGTGGAAAAACTGATGGTGCACAGCGAGGCCCGTGGCAAGGGAGTGGGCCGCGCCCTCATGCAGGCCATGGAGCAGGGAGCCCGGGATGCCGGGCGCAGCCTGCTGGTGCTGGACACCCGGGTCGGCGACGTGGCCTCCACCCTCTATCGTCAGCTCGGCTATCAGGAGGCCGGCCAGATCCCGAATTTCGCCCGCAATGGGGACGGCACCCTGGCCGCCACCCAGTTCTTCTACAAGCAGCTCTGAGGCAGGCGCCGATCGGCGGCCTCCCCATACAACCAGGCCAGCCCTCGGGCCGGCCTTGTCCATGGGGCCGCGGCTTGCCGGCATGGCGCGGCTCTCTCCCTCTTCCCGTTCAACCAGATCCCATTGGCAAGGAGCCAGCATGATATTGGAAGTCGCCCACCTGCAGATCATTCCCGGCCAGGCCCCCGCCTTCGAGCAGGCGTTCGAGGAGGCCCAGCGCATCATCAGCGCCATGCCGGGCTACAAAGGGCACCAGTTGCAGTGCTCATTGACCGATCCCCACCGCTACCTGCTGCTGGTCCGGTGGCAGCGGCTCGAGGATCATACCCAGGGGTTTCGGGGCTCTCCCCAGTATCAGGAGTGGAAGGCCCTGCTGCACCACTTCTACGACCCCTTCCCCACGGTCGAACACTTTCAGGACGCAACACCGATCAGCGCCGCAAGCTAAGCCTTGATTAGCGTGGCCTGTCACGGGCTGATCAACTTCTTCAGGCCAGGCACTCTGCCCGATGGGCGATCTGCGGCTCGGCGAAGGCCGACTGGGCCGCGATCAGCTGCAGCTCGTAAGCCTGTGTCTGCCAGGTCTGGCGCAGCACCGCATCCACCGCGGCGTTGGTGCGCTCAAACGCACTCACCGCATCAAACCCCGCCTGCAGATTGGCCAGCATCAGGGCGCTGATGAGATCCCCCACCCCCACCGGCTGGCGGGCAAAGTCGTAGAGCGGGCGCGCGATAAGGTAATCCCCCTCTGGGGTGGCCAGCAGCATCTCGAAGCGCCCGGCCACGCTTGCGGCGCGGCCCAGGTGCTTGACCAGCACCATCTTGACGCCGCTGTCCAGCAGCTGGTGCGCCGCGGCGCGGGTCTGGGCCAGGGTCGCCAGATGAACGCCGCACAGGGTCTCCAGCTCCAGCAGGTTGGGAGCCATGATGTCTGCCACCGGCAGCGCCTTCTCCGTCAGGAAGCGGGTGACGCCCGGAGCGACTATGCAACCCTTCTCCGGGTGCCCCATGACGGGATCGCAGAAGTAGATGGCCGCCGGATTGGCCGCCTTGACCGCCGCCACTACCGCCAGGATCTCGTCCCCCTGCTCCGCCGACCCCAGATAGCCGCTCAGCACCGCATCGCAACCCCCCAGCACCTCTATGTTGCCGAGCCCCTGACAGAGGGCACCGATATGGCCCGCCGGCATCGCCATCCCCTGCCAGCCCGCCTCGTACTGGGTGTGGTTGGAGAACTGCACCGTGTTGATGGGCCAGACCTCCATGCCGAGACGGCGCATGGGAAACACGGCGGCGCTGTTGCCGGCACAGCCGAACACCACGTGGGACTGGATAGAGAGAATGCGTTTCATCGAAACCACCGCACAAGAAGCATGAGAAAACAGGCAATATATCGGATGAGGAGACGGCGCATCCAGCAATTACCGCCATCAACCTCTATTTATGCTTGAGAAGCCGGGATCTGCGGCAGATTTGGCCACCAGGATGTAGCCATCCCCCGCTCTGCCGCTCTCCTGCCATGCCACCCCGACACAAACCGCTATTGTCACCAGGCATTGTCAGGTCTATCGAGACTCTTGTTTGATGGCATATGAGATGTGTTTTTAAACAGGTGATGATGCCGGGGCCAGAGTCCGAAGGTTCACAGGAGAGTGGACGACAGGGGGCAGCACGGAAATGCTGTCCCCTGTCTGGGCCCCTCAATCCCGGGCGAAGTGGTAGATCCAGCCCTCGTCCAGGGCCAAGTCGGCCACTGGCGACACCAGGGGAGGCAGCGAGGAGACGCGCCCCCCGGCCGCATACTGCAGGGCCATCAGGGCGCAGAGGGCGGCATCGTAGAGATCGGTGCCCGGCACCAGGGAGGCCGGCAGATGGGGCTGCAACTCGGGCCGCACCGCCGAGGCCTTGCCCCCCACCTTGGCCAGGGCGGGATAGACTTCCAGCACGGCGCGATCCGCCTCCCTCACCTGTTTTGGCACCAGCTGCAGATCACCGAGGCGCGGCAGCATGGAGAGCGCCAGGGTGGCGTTGTTGCCCAGCCTGTCGAAGGTGGCCGAGAGCGGCTTCTTGCCGTACTGCTCATGGAGCCAGCGTTCGCAGTCCCGATAGGCGTAAGGGTTGTCTATCTCCCGCTGGGGCACGGCACACTCGGGCCCCCGCCCCGCCAGCAGCTCGCCGAGGGCTCGTGGAAATGCCAGGGGGGCGTCGATGCCGAGCGCGAGGTGCGGGCAGGCCAGAACCTGCATCAGCGCCATCTCGTCTTGCAGCGCCGGACGCAGCAAGGCGTCCAGATCCGGCGCCACCCGGGAGCTCAGCCGAAACAGCGGGGAAATGCCGAGCCAGTGCAGGCGCCGCTCGCGAGCCTGCCAGCCCACCACGGCCACCGCCTGGGCATTGCCCTGCCAGCCCCTCACATCCCAGCCGATGCCGATGGCATCCATGTGTTCCGTTGTCATGCCCCTGTCACCTCCACGCACTATTGATGAAGCACAGGGTAATGACTGCCCCTCCTAAAGCAAGGGGCGGCGGCACGGTTAGAAGGATTTCTTGAAGTTCACCAGGGGCAGTATGGGGAAGATGCCGTTCTCGGCGTAGTTGGCGAGGCCTATCTGCAGGCCGTCGAGGTGCCTGGTGGCATTGATGAAACCGAGCTGGAAGGTGGTGCGCTCGGCATAGTTGACGAAGCCGACGTTGGCCAGGGCGTTGCCCTGCGCCACGTTGACCGCCCCCCAGTTGAGGCCCTGCACGTTGTTGGTCAGGTTGACGAAGCCCAGGTTGAGCCCGGTGTCCTGACCCTGGTGCCAGTTGACGGCGTTGATGGCCACACCGCCGAACTGGTGGCGCACCCGGCCTGCGCCAAAGAAAACGCCAAGCTGCAGGCCGGTGAACTGATCCACGTCGGAGAGGGCGAACACCGGCAGATCGATGCCCTTCACCTGACCGGTCCGGCCATAGAGGAGGGAGGCGCGCGCCCCTTCCACCTGGTGGGACGAGGGCAGATTGACGCCGGGCAGGGAGATCTGGACCGGGGTGCTGGCCTGGGCCGCGCCAGCGAGGAGCAGTGTGCTGCCGAGCAGCAGGGCAAGAGGCTTCATCGGGCATTCCTTGAGGATCGGAGTGATGTCCAAGGGTATCAGCCCATGATCGGCGGAACGAGGTCCCGCCACCCCCCTTGCGTCACCTCTCGTCTGAATCCGTGGCGACTGACAGAAAAATTCAAACAGAAATTAACATTTATGTCATTTACACCAAAGCCGATTTGGTTGCAGAATGCTCAAACGTGTGTTTGAACAGAGCAAACAACACGGAGACAGGGATGACGTGCCGTACCCGCAAGAAGGGCCACATGGCCCACAACAATACTGTTCTGCCGAACTGGAGACCCATGATGAATATGGACGTGATCAAGAGCTTTACCGAGCAGATGCAAGGCTTTGCCGCCCCCCTCACCCGCTACAACCAGCTGCTGGCCAGCAACATCGAACAGCTGACCCGGTTGCAGCTGGCCTCCGCCAACGCCTACGCCGAACTGGGCCTCAACCAGTTGCAGGCCGTGAGCAAGGTGCAGGATGCCCAGAGCCTGGCGGCTCTCGGCACGGTGCAGCTGGAGACCGCCAGCCAGCTCTCCCGCCAGATGCTGGATGACATCCAGAAGCTCAACGCCCTCGGCCTGCAGTTCAAGGAAGAGCTGGATGCCCTGACCGCGGACGGCATCAAGAAGAGCACGGGCAAGGCCTGATAACCCCTGGCTGCCCGTCCGGGCAGCCACATCTCCCCACGACACGAGTGCGCGGGCCCCTGCCCGCCTCGGGTGTGGGTGAAGGAGAACACATGAGCCAACCATCTTACGGCCCGCTGTTCGAGGCCCTGGCCCACTACAATGACAAGCTGCTGGCCATGGCCAAGGCCCAGACCGAGCGCACAGCCCAGGCCCTGCTGCAGACCAATCTGGACGATCTGGGCAAGGTGCTGGAGCAGGGCAGCCAGCAACCCTGGCAGCTGATCCAGGCCCAGATGAACTGGTGGCAGGATCAGCTCAAGCTGATGCAGCACACCCTGCTCAAGAGCGCGGGCCAGGAGAGCGACCCCGTGATCACCCCGGAGCGCAGCGATCGCCGCTTCAAGGCCGACGCCTGGAGCGAACAGCCCATCTTCGATTATCTCAAGCAATCCTATCTGCTCACCGCCAGACACCTGCTGGCCTCGGTGGATGCCCTTGACGGCCTGCCCGAGAAGAGCCGGGAGCGGCTGCGGTTCTTCACCCGCCAGTACATCAACGCCATGGCTCCCAGCAACTTCCTGGCCACCAACCCGGAACTGCTCAGGCTCACCCTGGACTCCGACGGCCAGAACCTGGTGCGCGGGCTGGCCCTGCTGGCCGAGGATCTGGAACGCAGCGCCGATCAGCTCAACATCCGCCTGACCGACGAGTCCGCCTTCGAGCTCGGGCGGGATCTGGCGACCACCCCGGGCCGGGTGGTGCATCGCACCGAGCTCTTTGAGCTGATCCAGTACAGCCCCACCACGGAAACCGTGGGCAAGACCCCGGTACTGATCGTCCCCCCCTTCATCAACAAGTACTACATCATGGACATGCGGCCCCAGAATTCCCTGGTGGCCTGGCTGGTCGCCCAGGGCCAGACGGTGTTCATGATCTCCTGGCGCAATCCGGGCGTGGATCAGGCCCAGATCGATCTCGACGACTACGTGGTGGACGGGGTCATCGCCGCCCTGGACGCCGTGGAGGCGGCCACCGGCGAGCGGGAGGTGCACGGCATCGGCTACTGCATCGGCGGCACTGCCCTCTCCTTGGCCATGGGATGGCTGGCGGCCCGGCGCCAGAAGCAGCGGGTACGCAGCGCCACCCTGTTCACCACCTTGCTCGACTTCTCCCAGCCCGGGGAGCTCGGCATCTTCATCCACGAGCCCATCATAGCGGCGCTCGAGGCCCAGAATGAAGCCAAGGGCATCATGGACGGTCGCCAGCTGGCGGTCTCTTTCAGCCTGCTGCGGGAGAACAGCCTCTACTGGAACTACTACATCGACAGCTACCTCAAGGGCCAGAGCCCGGTGGCCTTCGATCTGCTGCACTGGAACAGCGACAGCACCCATGTGGCGGGCAAGACCCACAGCAGTCTGCTGCGCCGTCTCTACCTGGAGAACCAGCTGGTGAAGGGGGAGCTCAGGATCCGCAACACCCGCATCGAGCTCGCCAAGGTGAAGACCCCGGTGCTGCTGGTGTCGGCCGTGGACGATCACATCGCCCTCTGGCAGGGCACCTGGCAGGGCATGGCGCTGTTCGGCGGCGAGCGGCGCTTCCTCCTGGCCGAGTCGGGCCATATCGCCGGCATCATCAACCCGCCGGCGGCCAACAAATACGGCTTCTGGCAGAGCGAGATCGAGGCCGGCAGCCCAGAGGCGTGGCTGGCGGGCGCGACCCACAGCACCGGCTCCTGGTGGCCCGAGATGATCCGTTTCATCCAGGGCCGTGACGAGGGGGCCGAGCCCGTCCCCGCACGCGTGCCGGCCGAAGGGCTGGAGGCGGCGCCAGGCAGCTACGTCAAGGTGCGGCTCAACCCGGTGTTTGCCAGCGCCCAGCAGGAGGATGCAGCATGAATGTACCAGCCCTCGCCGTGGGCCAGAAGGCGCGTCTGACCAAGCGGTTCGGGGAGGCCGAGGTCTCGGCCTTTGCCGGCCTGTCCGAGGACTTCAACCCCCTGCACCTGGATCCGGCCTTCGCCGCCACCACGCCGTTCGAGCGTCCCATCGTCCACGGCATGCTGCTGGCGAGCCTCTTCTCGGGGCTGCTGGGCCAGCAGTTGCCGGGCAAGGGGAGCATCTACCTGGGCCAGAGCCTCAGTTTCAAGCAGCCGGTCTTCGTCGGCGACGAGGTGACGGCCGAGGTGGAGGTGACCGCCCTTCGCAGCGACAAGCCCATCGCCACCCTGACCACCCGCATCTTCACCTCAAGTGGCGCCCTCGCCGTGACGGGGGAAGCCGTGGTCAAGCTGCCTTAAGCTCCGGCGGCAAGCAGACACAATCAGCCCGGTCCCTGCCGGGCTGATTGTACTCCCCCGCGACCCTCGCCTCCTTTTTCGGGGCAATTCGGCCCAGGTCCTTTCCCTGCCCCGCCTAACTGCCTAAAATGAGCCCCCGCTGTTTTCAGCCATTCATCCAGCTAGAGGATTTCCCATGGAGACGTTTCTGCTCGAAGGTCACCCCTTCGTTGCCTTGTGTGACCTGATCAAGCATCAGGGTTGGGCCGATTGCGGCGGTGCGGCCAAGGCGCTGGTCGCCGAGGGCCTGGTGGAGGTGGACGGCCAGGTGGAGACCCGCAAGCGCTGCAAGATAGTCGCCGAGCAGGTGGTCAACTTCAACGGCATGAAAGTCGTGGTGAAAGAAGGCGTCAGCCCCGAGATCCTCTGATCCCTGCTTGAATAAGGGCGCCAACGCGCCCGTTAGTATTCAGCTGGCCTTGATCGACAGGGTCAGCACAAAGCGGGCCATCGCCTCATCCCCGTTGCGCGACGGGCAGGTGGCCACTACCTGGATGGGACGGTTGATGCGCTGACCGCTCGCCAGGGACTCGTCTATCATGGCGTCGATAAGCTCCCCCGCCTCGCAGTCAAACTGCACGTCCCCCTCGGGGCGCTTCAGGAACTCCCCCTGCACGTCCTTGAAGGCGAAGTGCACCTTCTTGCGCCGCGCCCGCCCCTTCTCCATCACCAGCAGGCCCCCCACCAGATCGGCGCCGGTGGCGAGCGCCCCGAAATACATGCTGCCAAGGTGGTTGCGGGTGCGCCAGCCCAGCGGAATGCGGATGCGCAGCGCCCTGGCGTTCATCTCTTCGATGACCGGGGCGCAGAAGCCGATGACGGGAATGTAGCGCCAGGCGAACAGGCGCAGGGCGAGGTTGGCTTTGAGGCGTTGCAGGTCCATTGCAAACTGATCCGATGAGTGAGTGTGACCGAAATGTTGCCAGCCCCCTCCCCAATAGACAAGCCCCCACTCTCCACCCTGTGAGCAAGCCCCCAAAGGTATTTGCCTGATCCATGCCGCAGGCCAGTGGCATTTGACTGGTCAATGGCACTGCCCCCTGCGACCGAACGCCGTGAATGCGCTCTATTGAGTCCTTATTTTTAGCGGTCCCTCGATCGCGCCCGGCGCCGGATGACGGGAGCATGACAGCCCTAGCCGAATGAAACGCAACGACAAATTCTTCCCCCTGGGTGCTAGCCCAGGAACCTGGCCACGCCACTGACAATAGTCACAGTAACCAAATGCCCGACCCCTCGCTAGGCTCTTGCAGGCTCGTGACTGGCCGGATGGCACCGAGCCATACGACACCAATCTCAACATAAGGACAGAGAGATGAGTAACGTGCAACAGCTGTTCAACGGGGGCGAAAGCGCCGGCACCTTCCAGCTCAATTTCAACAACAACCGGGCCTTTGAGCTGTTTGGCCGGGAGTACCTCAAGTGCTACGCCAACCTCGGCGTCAAGGGCCGGATGAGCAAGCCCCTGCCCACCGGGCCGCTGAGCTACACCGTCGACTTCGCCATGGACTGCGGCTGCAGCTCTGTGCTGCTCGACTTCAACCTCGCCTACAAGAAGACCTTCGGCAACCAGGCGCAGGCCCCCCTGTGGCGCGAGTCCGATTACGAGGCCGAGATCGTGCTCTGCCAGCTGGTGCGCGAGGCCCCGGCCAGCCGTCTGAACCACCATGACCAGTTCGCCGAGGCCGAGGCCTTCTTCAACGACGTCAACCTGCCCGACACCGTCCGGGCGGTGGGCAATGATCCCTATGCCGACAAGGACGGCCTGGTGGAGTTCATCGTGGCCAACGAGCTGCTGGACGATCCCGCCGTCATGGCCAGGCTGGCGGAGCAGAAGGCCTACCTCATCGCCATCACCTCTGTGGTCACCGCCTACATCAACCGCTACGCCGAAGCCTATGGCGAGCAGTACAAGACGGACGCGGATCTCTGGGCCAGGGCCCTCTCCAAGATCCCCCTGATGGGGCCGAGCAAGATCGATCAGCAGAGCTACAGCCGCCACATCAAGGGGCTCAGCATCGCCACCGATTTCATCAACTTCATCATGGACGTGGTGGTGAGCCAGGGCACCACGGCGCTGGCGAGCTTCAACAAGTTCCTGCAAAAGCAGGGGGATGCCATCCGCTTCGGGGTGGAGAACAACAAGGACTTCTACAAGACCATCACCGTGGGGGTCACGGTGGAGGTGTTCAGGGTGGGCAACGAGCTGGTCTATGTGCCGAAGATCAAGCAGTACCGCGTCAACTTCGACCGCCAGAACAGCAAGTTCACCTCCGCCTGTGCCAGCGCCGAATTCGTCGACATCTACTTCAACTACCTCTATGCCGCCAACGTATTCGACTACGAGGCCTTGAAGGATCCGGAGATCAAGCGCGACTTCGACAACTTCATCCAGAAGCAGCGCAAGGCGCAGATCGAGGAGGCGGACACCTTCTTCAATGACGACTTCCCGCCCCTGGAGCCCAAGCTGGTTGCCCGCAGCAAGGCCACGGTGTAACCCCCCCAATCAAAACAGCCGGCAGATGCCGGCTGTTTTCTTCATGAAAGGCCTCAGGCCCGCTTCTCTTCGAGCCAGGCCCCCTGGCTCTGCATCTCGAACAGCTGGGCGTAGTGGCCTCCCTCGGCCATCAGCTCGTTGTGGGTACCGCGCTCGCTCACCTGGCCGCGGGAGAGCAGCAGGATCTCGTTGGCATCGACTATGGTGGAGAGGCGGTGGGCGATGGCGATGGTGGTGCGGCCGCGGCGCGCCGCCGCCAGCGCCTGGGAGAGCGCCAGCTCGGTCTGGGAGTCCACGCTCGCGGTCGCCTCGTCCAGGATGAGGATGCGCGGATCCCCCACCAGGGCGCGGGCAAAGGAGAGCAGCTGGCGCTGGCCGGCGGAGAGGTTCTTGCCCCCCTCCTCCATCAGGGTGGCCAGGCCATCCGGCAGGCGGCGCACGAAGTCGGCCAGTTGCACCTCCTCCAGGGCCTGCCAGAGCCGTTCCTCCACGATGCCGTCACGCCCAAGGCGCAGGTTTTCTGCCAGCGTCCCGACAAAGATGAAGGGATCCTGCTGCACCAGGCCGATGCTGCGGCGCACCGCTGCGAGCGACAGCCCCGTCATGGGGTGATCATCGAAGTGGATCGCCCCCTGATCCAGGGGGTAGAAGCCCATCAGCAGGCTGATGATGGTGGACTTGCCGCTGCCGGTGTGGCCCACCAGCGCCAGCATCTGGCCGGGCCGGGTGGCGAAGCTCACGTCCCTCAGCACGGGCTGCTCCCCGTCGTAGGAGAAGCTCACCCCCTCGAAACGCACCCGCCCCTCAAGGGGGAGCGTCTCGCCCTTAGTGCTCTCGCGGGGTTCGTCGAGCAGGGTGAAGACCCGCTCCCCCGCCACCATGGCCTGCTGCAACTGGTTGAGCTGGTTGGTCATCTCGATGAGGGGCTCGATCATCCGCCCCAGATAGCTGATGAAGGCGTAGAGCACCCCCACCTGGATGGCTCCTGCCGTGCTCAGCCCCTCGTGGGCAAACAGGGCAAGCAGGCCGATGAGCACCATCATGTAGAAGAGATCGATGAGGGGGCGCAGCAGGATGCCGTTGATCTTGAGGCTCTTGATCCGCGCCTGCCAGTGCTGCTGGTTCACCCCGGCGAAGGCGTTGGCGAAGTGATGCTCCTGCACCATGGCCTGGATCACCGGCATCCCCTGCAGCGACTCGTTGAGGCGGCTGTTGATGTCGGAGAGCAAGGAGCGGGTCGCCCGCACCACGGGCACGCTCAGGCGCTGATAGAGCCACATCACGGCCCCCACCGCCGGCAGCAGGGTGGCGCACACCAGCATCAGGCGCAAGTCCAGCAGCGCCATGGAGAGGAGGATGCCGCACAGGAGCACCACCTTCTGCACCAGGAGCCCTATCACCTGGACGTAGAGGTTCATGATCGCCTCGGTGTCGTTGGTGATGCGGGAGATGAGGGAGCCGGAGCGGTGCTTGTCGAAGTAGCGGGCAGGCAGCCGGATGGCGGTGGCGAACACCTGCTCGCGCAGGCGCTGCACCACCGCCTGGGCGATGCGGTTGAAGCGCAGGGATTGCAGATAGAAGCCGGCCGCCGAGAGCACCTGCAAGCCGAGATAGCCCGCCGCGATGGCGGCGATCCCCCCCCACTCCAGTCGGCGCGGCGCCAGGTAGTCGTCGATGAAGAGCTTGATGAGCAAGGGGCCCGCCACCTCGGCACCGGTCGCCAGCAGCAGGCAGATGCCCGCCTGCACCAACCAGCGGGGATAGTGGGTGCAGTAGGCCAGCAGGCGTTTGATCGTGGGATTCACAGACTTGCCTCCAGCGCAGCGTTCCAATGGGATTGACTCTCTTTGCTCCCCTCTCCCCTCGCAGGAGCAGGGTTGGGGATGAGGGGAACCACTCGTCTCATCATCAAACTCACAGGCTCTCCTCCACGTCTTGTTCCAGGCGCTGATAGCGGACCATGTCCGCGTACCAGCCGTTGTGGATCATCAGGGCGTCGTGACGGCCTCGCTCGCTGATCTCTCCCTGCTCCAGCACCAGGATCTCGTCCGCCTGCTCCACCGCCGTCATGCGGTGGCTGACCAGGATGAGGGTGCGCTTGTGGGCCTTGAGCGCCAGCAGGATCTGCTGCTCGGTGTGGGCATCCACCGCCGACAGGGCGTCGTCCAGCACCAGGATGGGGGCATCCAACAACAGGGCGCGGGCGATGGCGAGCCGCTGCTTCTGGCCGCCGGAGAGGGTGACGCCCTTCTCCCCCACCTCGGTCTCATAGCCTCTGGGGAAGCGGACGATGTCGTCGTGCACGCAGGCGATGCGGGCCACCCGCTCTATCTCCTCCTGGCTGGCGTCCGGCCGGCCAAGGGCGATGTTGGCGGCTATGGTGGTGGAGAACAGGAAGGGCTCCTGCGGCACATAGGCAAACTGGCTGCGCAACGCCTCCAGAGAGAGCTGCTCTATGGCCTGCCCCCCCATGGTGATCTGTCCGGCCCCCGGGTTGGCCAGACGCATCAGGAGCTTGAGCAGGGAACTCTTGCCCGCCCCGGTGCGTCCCACTATGCCCAGCATGCCGCCCCTTGACAGGGTGAAGTCTATTCCCAGCAGCAGGGTGCGCGACTCCAGCCGGTATGCCACCCCCTTCATCACCAGGGGGAAGGGCGAGGTGAACGGCAGCGGGGAGGAAGGCTCCTCGATGTCGCTGCGCTCGCCGAGCAGGCTCTCGATGCGCGAGTAGGCGGCGCTGCCCCGCTCGATGATGTTGAACAACCAGGCGATGGCGAACATGGGCCAGATGAGCTGGCCCAGGTACATGGTGAAGCTGGTGAGCTCCCCCAGGGTCAGCTCATCACGCAGCACCAGGGCACTGCCGCCCGCCACCGCCAGGAAGTAGGAGCAGCCGATGCACAGGTAGATGACGGGGTCGAACTTGGCGTCGATGCGGGCCACCGCCATGTTGCGCTCCCCCGCCTGACGGGTCAGCTCGGCAAAACCCTGATCCTCGAGGGACTCCACCGCATAGGATTTCAGTACCCGCACCCCGGAGAGGGCCTCCTGGGTCTTGTTGTTGAGGCGGGAGAAGGCCCCTTGAGCCGCCTTGAACTCCTTGTAGATCTGGGTGCCAAAGCGGTTCATGAAGAAGGCCATCACCGGCAGGGGCAGCAGGGAGAGCAGGGTCAGCTGCCAGGAGTACTGGCTGCACATGATGGAGAGCACCAGGATACCGACGATGAAGGAGTCCACCAGGGTCAGCACCCCCTCCCCGGCCGTCATCTCCACCGCCTGGATGTCGTTGGTGGCATGGGCCATCAGATCGCCGGTGCGGTGGCGCTGGTAGAAATCCGGGCTCATGCGGGTGAAGTGGGTGAACAGCCGGTTGCGCAGCACGTAGGCGAGGCGATAGGAGGCGCCAAACAGCATGACCCGCCACACGTAGCGCAGCAGGTAGATAAGCAGGCCCAGGCCGAAGAGCCCAGCCAGATAACCGGTGAGGGTGCTGCCGTCGAGCCCGCCCTTGGCGATGCCATCCACCACCCAGCCCACCACCTTGGGGGGGATCACGGTCAACAGGGCCACCAGCATCAGCAATGAGATGGCCACCAGATAACGCCGCCACTGATCCTTGAAAAACCAGCCTAGCCGCAGAAATACGCTCACAGAGAAGTCCTTGGTCGCGGCGCGCTGCCGCGTGATCGTGAAAAAAGCCCAATACAATCGCCCCCGTGGCGGGGGCGATTGGGTCGATCATCATAGCCTGAAGCGGGCGACTTGAGAACGATTGCTATCTTTGCCCCTCAGATCCGCTTGTCGGAGGAGGAGAACGGGAAGGCGACCGACTCCTGCTGCTCCCCGGTGAGCAGGAAGTGGGACACCTCCTCCCGGGTCTGGGTGAAGACCTGCTGCAGCTGGTTCAGATCCCCCTCGCTCAGCTCCTCCTGCAGCCGCAGCCGCCACTCCAGCTCCCCGGCCAGCAGTTGCAGGCGGGAGGCGGAGATGTTGGCCGACACCCCCTTCAGGGTGTGCAACAGCCGGCACGCCACCTCGGGCTGCTGGCGGCGCAGAGCGGAGCGGATGTCCCACAGATCGTCCTTGTGTTCGGAGAGGAACAACTTGAACAGGATCTGCAGCGCCTCCCTGTCCTGCTCCAGCCGGCGCAGGGCATCGTCCAGATCCAGCACCCCCATCAGAGCCGGCGGCTTGACCTCGAGGGGCACCTTGGACTCCCCGCCGCTGCTCTTCACCCACTGCAACAGGTTGTTGTAGAGATCCAGCTTGCTGACCGGCTTGGTGACATAGCCGTTCATGCCCACCCCAAGGCAGCGCTCCCGATCCCCGGGCATGGCGCTGGCGGTCAGGGCGATGATGGGCACGTCGTGCTTGTCCACCATCTTGCGGATCTGGCGGGTCGCATCCAGCCCGTCCAGCACCGGCATCTGCAAGTCCATCAGGATGACGTCGAACGGCTGCTCCGCCACCTGCTCCACCGCCTCGCGTCCGTTGTCCACCACGGTGACCTTGGCCTCCACCCGGCGCAGGTATTCCAGGATGAGCTGCTGGTTGACCCTGTTGTCTTCGGCCAGCAGCACCCGGGTGCCGCGCAGCAGATCGCGAAAATGCTGCTGATCCCCCTGCACCTCGGCCTGGCGGACCTTGCTGTCGTGGGAGCTGCCATTGAGCAGCTCGTCCACCTTGGCCAGCAGGGCGTTCTCTGTCATCGGCTTGGCCAGGAAGTGGGTCAGCCCCATGCTCTCCATGCGCCCGTGCAGCCCCTCCCTGGACCAGGCGCTGGTCATCAGGATGGGCAAGCGCCGCCACTGGCTGTGCTGGTACATCTCGAGCGCAAGATCCAGGCCGTCCTCCTGACCCATGCGCCAGTCGAGGATGGCGAGCCGGATATGGTGCCCCTCCTCGCGCAGCACCTGGCGGGCGCGGGAGAGGCTGTTGACCGCGATCACCGAGGCGCCGGCACGGCCCAGGATGTCCTTGGCCAGCTCCAGCACCAGTTCGTTGTCATCCATCATCAGGATGAGGGGCTGGTGATCGAAGAATACCCGGCGCCCGGAGACCCCGTAGACCGCCTGGGACATGGGGATCTCGAACCGGAAGGTGGACCCCACCCCGGGCTTGCTCTGCACCCGGATCTCGCCCCCCATCAGTCCCACCAGCCGCTGGGAAATGTTGAGGCCCAGCCCGGAGCCGCCGTATTTGCGGGTGTTGCCCGCCTCCAGCTGGGTAAAGGGCTGGAACAGCTGCGCCACCTTCTCCGGTGCGATGCCGATGCCGGTGTCCCGCACGCTGAAACAGACCCGCATGGGGTGCTGGTTGACCAGGGTGATGGCCACCTCCACCTCCCCCCGCTCGGTGAACTTGATGGCGTTGTTGACCAGGTTGACCAGCACCTGGCCGAGGCGCAGCGGATCCCCGCGCAGGAAGTCGGGCACGGCGGGGGACTTGTTGATGATGACCTCGATCTGCTTGCGCTCCGCCAGATCCGCGAACATGGCGGCCAGGGAGTCGAGCTGTTCGCTGAGATCGAAGTCGATCTCCTCCAAGGTCAGTTTGCCGGACTCCACCTTGGTGAGATCCAGGATGTCGTTGATGAGCAGCAGCAAGGTGTCAGACGAGGATTTTATCTTGTTGAGATAGTCCCGCTGCTGCGGATCCAGGTTGGTCTGCAGCGCCAGGGCGCTGAAGCCGATGATGGCGTTCATGGGGGTGCGGATCTCGTGGCTCATGTTGGCCAGGAAGTCGCTCTTGGCCTGGGCCAGCAAGCCGGCATGGCGGGAAAGATCGCTCAGCTTCTGGTTGCGGCGCCACAGGGTCGCGGCCACCAGCGAGAAGCAGAGCAGCGCCCCCCCCAGCACCATCAGATAGAAGCGGCTCTTGAGGGAGGAGGCCAGCTCCAGCTTGCTCTGCTTCCAGGCCGGCAGCGAGCTCAGCCCCTTCATCTCGACGATCTGGTTGCGCAGGCGATGGTACTCCATCACCTGCTGGTTGAGCTCCTGGCTCAGCCGGACCACCGCCACCATCCTGGGCTGACCGCCATAGGTGTCCAGCAGTTGCTGCTGCAGTTGCAACAGGTGTTTCTGCTCGTTTGTGTCCCAGCTGCGCCTGAGATAGTGGCTCAGCCGGACAAGCTCGGTGAGGTCGCGGTATTGCCCCTCCCCGGCCGGCAGGGTCGTCTGCAGCGCCTTGAGCTGGCCCTGAAAGCGAGGCGCCAGATATTCTATGGTCATCTCCATGGTGTAGAGCCTGGCGAGATCCAGCAGATAACCGTCGATGTCCCGTTGCAGGGTCTGGGCGCCGGGATCCTCGGCCGACGCCGGATCGTCGCGCACCTGGCTCACGAACCGGTCCAGACTGCTCGACAGCAGGCTGAGACGCTGCTGCACGCTGCCATCGCTGGCCTTCTCGCGCCCCAGCAGATAAACGGTGTCGGTATTGACCCGATTGAGCACCAACTCCGCGGCCACACTCAGATCGAAGGCGCGTTGCTGCTGGCTGAGCAATTGCCAGCAATAGGCAGAAAACGCCAGCAGCGATACGATGATAAGGCCAAAGACCACACGATTGACCCGTGCCACACTCTTCATCCCGTCTCGATTCTCATGTCATGGTCGGCCATCCGGTGACACAGGGTCACGGCCGGAGGGCCCACTGTGAAAAACAACTGGGTGCTATGTTACCGTTAGTCGGCGCTCTGAATGCAATAAAGATGTTGCCGGGCCATGAAATAAGGAAGCAAATATGTCACTTGTCACTACCTATTGTAGCCAATGCTTTACCCGCAATCGCCTGCCCGCCGAAAAAACAGACTCAAATGCGAAGTGTGGTCGCTGCCAGCATCCCCTGTTCGCGTACACCCCCGTCACCGGCCGGCTGGCGCACTTCGATGCCCTGATCCAGTCCGACATTCCGGTGGTGGTCGACTTCTGGGCCAGCTGGTGCGGCCCCTGCCTGCAATTTGCCCCTGTCTTTCAGGAGACGGCCCGGGAGCTCGAACCCCGCATCCGTTTCGTCAAGCTCGACACAGAGCAGGAGGCGGCCATCGCCAGCCGCTACGCCATTCGCAGCATTCCGACTCTGATGATCTTCCGGCGGGGGGAGATCCTGGCCCAGCGCAGCGGGGCCCTGCCCAAGGGGATGTTCAAGGAGTGGCTGCTCTCCTTCGCGATCACGCCAAAATGAAAATGAAATGTTTGATTTGTGTTTAATTTCAGATCCATCTTCACTTGACTCTGTGAGTCGCCACATGGTTTGACCACAACCCCCTGTTTCAAACAGGGGCTTGAATGTAATCTCGGCAACACAACAACAACCATAAATTAACCGAGAGAACAACATGCCAACCTCTGCACTGCCTTCCACCCCCTCACGCTGGCTGGACATCAAGTCCGGGATCGTCATCCTGGATCTCCTGCTGCTCTGTGCCATGCTCGCCTGGCTCCCGTTTGATCCCATGGTCAACAAGGGGCTCGGCATCCTGATCTTCATCGCCATCCTCTGGCTGACCGAGGCGGTGAACATCACCATCACCGCCATCTCCATCCCGGTGCTCGCCACCCTGCTCGGGGTGTTTGACATGAGCAAGTCGCTGACCGACTTCGCCAACCCCGTCCTGTTCCTCTTCTTCGGCGGCTTCGCCCTCGCGGCGGCGCTCTCCAAGCAGGGACTCGATACCCAGATCGCCGGCAAGGTGATGCAGCTCGCCAAGGGGCACCTCGGCTGGGCCGCCATCGTGCTCTTCACCATCACGGCAGCCCTCTCCATGTGGATCAGCAACACCGCCACCGCCGCCATGATGATGCCGCTCGCCCTCGGCATGCTCAAGGGCCTGGATGTGCACAAGGAGCGTCGTACCCTGGTCTTCGTCCTGCTCGGCGTCGCCTACAGCGCCAGCATCGGCGGCATCGGCACCCTGGTGGGCAGCCCGCCCAATGCCATCGCCGCCGCCCAGATGGGCCTTGGCTTCACCGACTGGCTGAAATTCGGCATCCCTGTGGTGCTCATCTTCATGCCGGTGGGCATAAGCCTGCTCTACTGGGTGACCCGTCCCAATCTCTCCCACCAGGTCAGCACCGAGCGGGTCACCATAGAGTGGACAGGCCAGCGCAAGACAACTCTGCTCATCTTCCTCACTACTGTGCTGCTGTGGATCGGCTCCCAGCCCCTCGCCGCGGCGCTGGGCGGCATTCCCCAATTCGATACCCTGATCGCCATGGGTGCCATCCTGGCTATCGCCGTCAGCCGGGTCGCCAGCTGGGATGACATCAACCAGAACACCGACTGGGGCGTGCTACTGCTGTTCGGAGGCGGCCTCACCCTGAGCGCCATCCTGAAACAGACCGGGGCCAACGCCTTCCTGGCGGAGCACCTCTCCAGCGGCCTCTCCGCCATGCCCATCTTCGTCATCCTGCTCTGCCTAGCCGCCTTCGTGGTGTTCCTGACCGAGCTGGTCTCCAACACTGCCACCGCCGCCCTGCTGGTGCCGCTGTTCGCCGGGGTGGCCGAGGCGCTGGGGGTCTCCCCCGTGGTGGTGTCCGTGCTCATCGCGGTCGGCGCCTCCTGCGCCTTCATGCTGCCGGTGGCCACCCCGCCCAACGCCATCGTCTTTGCGAGCGGTCACATCCAGCAGCGGGAGATGATGCGGGCCGGTCTGGTGCTGAACCTAGTGTTCACCGTCATTCTGACCCTGCTCGCCTATTTCATGGGGGACATCCTCCACTGATGTTCGCCCGCAGGCGGCCCTGATGACCCTCAAAGCCCCGCTTCGCCGGGGCTTTGTTTTGCCCGCGGTCGCCTCCCTCATCGCGCCGACATGGCAACCAGCCCCCTCGGCTTCCCGGCCGTGCTCGCATTAACACTGCCTTAAGAAATCCCTCCCATGATGCAGGACAACGACAGGCGAGCCACCCGTGACGCGGAGGGCTCGACACATCACGACGAGAGGATCATGTCATGGGGAACACGATGCAGAGCGGCAATGAAATCAAGGTGTGGGACTGGGTGGTCAGGGGCTTTCACTGGGCCACCGTGCTTTTATGCGTGCTGAACCTCTTCATCCTCGAGGAGGGGGAGCGCAACCACCGTTATGCGGGATATGCGCTGGCAGGACTGCTGGTGCTGCGCATCCTGTGGGGGTTCATCGGCTCTTACCATGCCAGGTTTGCCCAGTGGTTGCCGACGCCGGCCGGCGTCATCGCCTATCTCAAGAGCACCCTGCAGGGACGGCATCCCTACTACGCCGGCCACAATCCGCTGGGCTCCCTGATGGTATTGCTGCTCCTGACCTGCCTGGTAGGCACCGCCGCGAGCGGGATCATGACCGAATACGGGCCGCTGGCGGGCAGCCATCTCATGGAGGAGGTGCACGAGTTCTTTGCCAAGGCGCTGCAGATCGCCATCTTCGTCCATGTGCTGGCGGTCATCGCCCTCGATCGCCTGGTGCGGGGGGATCTCGTCAGGGGGATGATCACCGGCAAAAAGCGCGTGCCGGCAGGCACCCGGGTGGTCGACAGACCCTGATGACAGAGCCCTGGAGCTGATGGCATAAAAAAACCCCGCATCGCGGGGTTTTTCATAGGGGTGGCGATCAGCCGACGCTGCAGCTCTTGAGCTTCCAGATCCGGTCCACGTAGTCCTGGATGGAGCGGTCGGAGTTGAACTTGCCCATGGTGGCGGAGTTGATGATGGCCTTCTTCGCCCACAGGGCCGGATCCCGATACCAGGCATCGATCAGCTTGTGCGCCTCGGAGTAGGACTCGAAGTCCGCCAGGGTCAGGTAGGGATCCCCCCCTTCCAGCAAGGAGCGCTTGATGGAGGCGAGCTCCCCCGGGCGACCCGGCGTGAAGTAGTCGGTATCGAACCAGTCCAGTACGGCCTTGAGCTCGGAGTTGGCGTAGTAGAAGTCGTACGGGTTGTAACCGCGCGCCTTCAGGGACTTCACCTCGTCCACGTTCAGGCCGAAGATGGCGCAGTTCTCGGCGCCCGCTTCCTCGGCGATCTCGATGTTGGCGCCGTCCAGGGTACCTATGGTGATGGCGCCGTTCAGTGCCATCTTCATGTTGCCGGTGCCGGACGCTTCATAACCGGCGGTGGAGATCTGCTCGGAGACGTCGGCCGCCGGGATCAGCTTCTCGGCCAGGCTCACGCGGTAGTTCGGCATGAACACCACTTTCAGCTTGCCCTGGATGCGGGCGTCGTTGTTGACCCGCTCCGCCAGCTTGTTGATGGCGTAGATGATGTCCTTGGCCAGCTTGTAACCGGGCGCCGCCTTGGAGCCGAAGATGAACACGCGCGGGTGCATGTCATAGTCGGGGTTCGCCAGCAGACGGCGGTAGAGCGCCATGATGTGGATGAGGTTCAGCTGCTGGCGCTTGTACTCGTGCAGACGCTTGATCTGGACGTCGAAGATCGCCTCCGCGCTCACCTCGATGCCGGTTTCGGCCTTGATGACCTTGACCAGCTTCTCCTTGTTGTGACGCTTGATGGTCATGAACTGCTGCTGGAAGGCCTGGTCGTCGGCAAACTTCACCACGCTGCGCAGCTTGTCGAGCTGCAGCGGCCATTCCTTGCCCACCACCTCGTTGTAGAGCTCGGCGAGCTCGGGGTTGCAGGCCAGCAGCCAACGACGCGGGGTCACGCCGTTGGTGACGTTGCACATCTTCTCCGGCCACAGCTCGGCGTACTCGGGGAAGAGATCCTCCTTCACCAGCTTGGAGTGGATCTCGGCCACGCCGTTCACCTTGGAGGAGCCGATGACGCACAGGTTGCCCATGCGCACCTTGCGCACGTTACCCTCTTCGATGATGGAGAGCTTGGCCTTGATGGCGTCGTTGCCCGGCCATTTCGGCTCGACCAGCTCGTTCAGGAAGCGGGCGTTGATCTCATAAATGATCTCGAGATGACGGGGCAACACCTTCTCGAACAGGCTGACGGACCACTTCTCCAGCGCTTCGGGCAGCAGGGTGTGGTTGGTGTAGGAGAAGACCTGATAGCAGATGCCCCAGGCGGTATCCCAGGTCAGCCCTTCCTCGTCCACCAGCACCCGCATCAGCTCGGGGATGGCCACTGTGGGGTGGGTGTCGTTGAGCTGGATGGCGATCTGGGCGGCAAAGTTGCCGAAATCGGCGCCATGGACCCGCTTGTAGCGACGCATGATGTCCTTGATGGAGCAGGCACAGAAGAAGTACTGCTGGATCAGGCGCAGCTCCTTGCCCGCGTCGGTCTCGTCGTTCGGGTAGAGCACCTTGGAGATGGTCTCAGCCTGGGCCTTCTCGGCCTGGGAGTCGACGTAGCCACCGGCATTGAACACGTCCCAGTCGAAGAACTCGGAGGCGCGGGATTCCCACAGGCGCAGGATGTTGACGGTGTGGCCGCCAAAACCGACGACCGGGATATCCCAGGGCACCCCTTTGATCTTGCGACCGGCGTGCCACACCTTCTTCAGGCCGCCCTTGTCACCGAACACCGTCTCCACGTAGCCGTAGAGCGGGATCTCCTGCACAGACTCGGGGCGGCAGATCTCCCAGGGGTTGCCATATTCGCGCCAGGAGTCCGGACGCTCGATCTGGCGGCCATCCTGAATTTCCTGACGGAACAGGCCGTGTTCGTAATGGATGCCATAGCCCACCGCCGGGTAGTTCAGGGTGGCCAGGGAATCGATGAAGCAGGCGGCCAGACGGCCCAGGCCGCCATTGCCGAGGGCCATGTCGGGCTCTTGCTCGCAGAGATCGGTCAGTTCCAGACCGAGTTCACCCAGCGCCTCTTCGCAGATCTTGTACAGGGAGAGGTTGTGCAGGTTGTTGGAGGTCAAACGCCCCATCAGGAATTCAGCAGATAGATAGTGAATCGCACGAGTATCTTTCTTGAAGTGAGTCTGCTGAGTGCGGGTCAGGCGCTCGTACACCTGTTCATTGACGGCGGCAGCGGTCGCTTTCCACCAGGCATCCGGAGAGGCTTTCTGTTCGCTTGTACCCAAGGTAGAACGCAGGTGACGCACGATACTCGCCTTGAGCTGATCTTTATCCAGTTGGAGATCCTGGTCTGTCTTCTTCTTGGTAGCCATAAACCATTTTCCTTCGTTACAAATAAAAATGTCATCCCATTGGGGACCGGCGCTGTTGTTATCTCAGAATATGCTCCGGCGTGGGCATACTAGCTAAAGCCAGGGGTTGAAAAGTTAACGTGAGTCACACTTTAACGCATAAAAATGACAGTTTCACCATGAAAACCCTTTCCTTAAATTTTGGGATGGGAAATAAAAATAACCTTTTAAATCAACACAATGCATGAATTCACAAAAGATAAATTCATGAATAGGTTTTCAATGTTTGCCTGCGGCTGAAAATACGTGAAAATAACTGCCAATATGATTGAAGGTGAAACCGCTTTCAATGCTTGCAATGTTCAGGCGGCAATAAAAGGAAGGTGCTCCAAGCGGAGCACCCTGCCCTGCCAATTAGCCATGGGCCTTGAACTGGTTGCTCATGGGATCATAGTGATACCCAATCTGCTGCAGACGGGTGGCCAGTTGATCCTCCGTCATGTCGTAATAAGCCAGCAGCTCTTCCAGACCATCGCACTCCAGCCGCAGCTTCTCGTTGATGATCCCGAGCAGAATGTTGGCATCCAGCCGCTGCAAGGTACTGACGTCCATCTTGCTCCCTCCTCTCGTCACACAGACTGTATAACCATGGGCGCCGACCCGCCATTTGTCTACAGCTCACAAAACACCCACCTCATGCCAAATAAAAATATTCTTTTTATTCATAACCTTAAGTATTGATATTGCCAATCTGCTCACATTTTTAGCCACAAGCGACTTGTCACTCCCGCAAGATGGAACTACTGTATGCGCATACAGCATGGTTATTCATACAGGAACAACATATGAGCCAGCCCCTGAGTCACCGCCCTCTCTCCTCCTCTGCCGGTCTGATCACCACCTGGCCCACCCGCCATCAGAGCAAGATGGGGCATGAGCAGCGGCTCGGTGCCAACCTTCACGAGACACCGCTGCTCGATGCGCTGGGCCACCTGAGCCAGAGCGACCGCGGCTGGATCCTGCTCATCGCGCCGCCCGGCCTGCCCGTCGCCGAGCAGTTGCAGGCACAGGGGATCAACCCTGCCAGGGTGCTGGTCGTGCACGGTCGCAAGATCAAGAATTGGCAGCGTCTGCTGGAGCAGAGCCTGATCAATGGCCACTGTGCCGCCGTGCTGACCTGGCTGCCCGAACAGGTTGCCCTGGATCGCGGCAGACTGAACACCCTGGGCCAGCGCGCCGGCGTCTTGACCCGCTTCTTCGAACCCGTGCCCTCCCGGGGAGGCGCCCTTGGCTACGGCGGCCAGGATGTCTACCTGAACCATTGAGTAGACCTACGGCTCCGGGCTGGTCTCTGAAAAGCCCCTTGCGTCATAGGGTTATAAGAACAGAGCACCATTATCAAGGCGTGGCGATCGGCAAACGAGGCGCACAAGAAAGGCGACCCTGAGGTCGCCTTCTGTCATCTCCATGCCGGTGGCAGTTTCCCTGCCCGACCCCCGACGGGGGCTGCGGATCACGCGAGCTTGGTATCCAGCTCGGCAATCTTGGCGGACCAGTAGGCCGGCCCGGTTTCATGGATGTTGTTGCCCTGAGAGTCGACCGCCACGGTGACCGGCATGTCTTCCACCTCGAACTCGTAGATGGCTTCCATGCCGAGATCGGCAAAGGCCACTACCCGCGCCTTCTTGATGGCTTTCGCCACCAGATAGGCGGCGCCACCGACCGCCATCAGATAAACGGCCTGGTGCTGCTTGATGCTCTCGACCGTCTTGGGGCCGCGCTCGGACTTGCCGATCATGCCGATGAGGCCGGTTTCTCCCAGCATCATGTCGGTGAACTTGTCCATCCGGGTGGAGGTCGTCGGGCCGGCCGGGCCGACCACTTCGTCACGCACCGCATCGACAGGGCCCACGTAATAGATGAAGCGGTTGGTGAAATCGACCCCTTCCGGCAGCCCTTCACCGTTCTTGAGCATGTCGGCGATGCGCTTGTGGGCGGCGTCGCGACCGGTCAGGATCTTGCCGGAGAGCAGCACGGTATCGCCACTCTTCCAGCTGGCGAGCTCGGCCTTGGTGATACCGTCGACGTTGACCCGGCGCACGTTGCCCCCCGCCTCGCGGGTGATCTCGGGCCAATCGGCCAGCTTGGGCGGGGTCAGCTCGGCCGGGCCCGAGCCATCGAGCTCGAAATGCACGTGACGGGTGGCGGCACAATTGGGGATCATCACCACGGGTTTGGAGGCGGCGTGAGTCGGCGCGGATTTCACCTTCACGTCCAGTACTGTGGTGAGGCCGCCGAGGCCCTGGGCACCAATCCCCAGCCTGTTGACCTTGTCGTAGAGCTCGACCCTCAGCTTCTCTTCGGTGGTTTGCGGACCACGGGCGATCAGCTCCTGGATGTCGATGTGCTCCATCAGGGCTTCCTTGGCGAGCACGGCCGCCTTCTCGGCGGTGCCGCCGATGCCAATGCCCAGCATGCCGGGCGGGCACCAGCCGGCCCCCATGGTCGGCACCGTCTTGAGCACCCACTCGACGATGTCGTCGGAAGGGTTGAGCATCACCATCTTGGACTTGTTCTCGGAGCCGCCACCCTTGGCCGCGATGCTCACCTCCACCTTGTCGCCGGGGATCATGTCGATGTGCACGACGGCAGGGGCATTGTCTTTGGTGTTCTTGCGGCTGCCCGCCGGATCGGCCAGCACGGAGGCGCGCAGCGGGTTGTCCGGGTTGGTATAGGCACGGCGGGTGCCTTCATCCACCATCTCCTGGACCGTCATGTCGCTGTCCCACTGCACCTGCATGCCGATCTTCACGAAGCAGGTGACGATGCCGGTATCCTGGCAGAGCGGACGATGGCCTTCGGCGGACATGCGGGAGTTGATCAGGATCTGGGCCAGGGCGTCCTTGGCAGCCGGGTTGATCTCCCTGTCATAGGCGGCCTTGGCGGCCTGAACGAAATCGAGGGGGTGGTAGAAGGAGATGTACTGCAGGGCGTCAGCAATGGAATCGATAAAGTCCTGTTTTCTAATGATGCTCATATCATCCTCACTGGTCCTTGTCCTCGCTTGCGCGAGCAAGGGCTTCCATATGAGCCGGGCCTTCGGCAGGCGGCAGGCGCGCCCGGAGCCGGCAGACTACGGCGTGTTTTTATAACGGTGTTTTTCTTAAAAATGCCGGCGGCCATGATACGCTTGAGCACCCGAACCGGCTAGGGAGCCGGGTGCAAACTGTTGCCTATGTAACAAAAAATGAAACCAAGACTGCATATCCACCATTTCGACCCGCAAACCTCGCTGCATGGCCTGTTCGCCCGGTTGCAGCACCAGCCCTGGGCCATCCTGCTGGAGTCCGCCGGTCCCCAGGGGGCCGACAACCGCTTTGACATCGTCAGCGCCGATCCCCTCGCCACCCTGGAGACCCGGGGTGACAGTACCTGCCTGAACCAGGCTGGCCACCTGAGCCACCATGACGACGATCCCCTCGCCCTGCTCGCCGACGTCCAGCGGGCCCTGCTCGGGGATCTGGTTGACGATGACTCGGGTCTGCCGTTTATCGGGGGTGCCATGGGGCTTTTTGGCTACGATCTGGGACGGCGATTCGAGCGCCTGCCAGCGCAGGCACAGGCGGACATCCAGGTGCCGGACATGGCGGTGGGGATCTACGACTGGGCACTGCTGCGGGACGTGGCGACCGACCGCTGGCAACTGGTGCACTGGGGAGACGAGACCGGACTCGCCCGTCGCCTCGCCTGGCTGATGGCGCAGACCGGGCGCTCATCTGCCCCTCTCGCCTTGCTGGGACCCTGGCAGAGCAACATGACGCGAGCCGAATACGGTGACAAGTTTGCCCGCATCCAGGCCTATCTGGCGGCGGGAGACTGCTACCAGATCAACCTGACCCAGCGTTTCAGTGCCCCCTATGAGGGAGACGAGTGGTCCGCCTATTGCGCCCTCAGCGCCGCCAACAAGGCGCCGTTCTCGGCCTTTGTCCGCCTGCCCCAGAGCGCCATTATGAGCCTCTCCCCGGAGCGCTTCCTGCTGCTCGACGAGCGCCATATCGAGACCAAGCCCATCAAGGGCACCCGCCCCCGCCATCCGGATCCCGTCATCGACGCCCGGGTGGCCGACGCGCTCGCCCACGCCGACAAGGACAGATCGGAAAACCTGATGATCGTGGATCTGCTGCGCAACGACATCGGCCGGGTGAGCCGCCCGGGTTCGGTCATTGTGCCGCACCTCTTCGCCGTGGAGTCCTTCCCCGCGGTGCATCACCTGGTCTCCACCATTCACGGGGAGCTGGACCCGCGCTGGCAAGGGGTGGATCTGCTGCGGGCCTGCTTCCCCGGCGGCTCCATCACAGGCGCCCCCAAGATCCGGGCGATGGAGATCATCGAGGAGCTGGAGCCCCACAGACGCAACGCCTACTGCGGCAGCATCGGCTACCTGAGCCAGCACGGGCGGATGGACACCAGCATCTGCATTCGCACCCTGATCGCCGAGGCAGGCCAGCTCCACTGCTGGGCGGGGGGCGGCATCATCGCCGACTCCAACCCCGACGCCGAGTATCAGGAGACCTTCGACAAGGTGGCCCGCATCCTGCCGCTGCTGGATACCCTGTGAACCCAGGCCCTCCGGGCCGCAATATGGAGACCCATGGAGATGACGAGCAGCGAGCTGCTGACCCGCTTCCTGTTGCAACGCCCCGCCCCCGCCCATCGCCTGGCGCTGGGGGGGCTCAAACCGGCGGCGGTGTTGATCCCCCTGGTGGAGCGCCCCCGGGGCCTGCACCTGTTGCTGACCCGTCGCAGTCCCGCCCTGCGCCACCATCCGGGGCAGATAAGCTTCCCCGGCGGGCGCCAGGATCCGGACGATGAGAGCCTCATCCACACGGCGCTCCGAGAGACCGAGGAGGAGCTCGGCATTCCCGCCTCCCAGATCCGGGTCATCGGCAGCCTTACCCCCCTCAACACCATCTCCCGCTACGATGTGCTGCCGGTGCTGGCCATGCTCGATCCCGGCTATCGGGTGACCCTGAGCCCGGACGAGGTGGATCAGGCCTTCGAAGTGCCCCTCAGCCATGTGCTGGATCCGGCCCATCACATCGCCCTGACCCTGCCCAGGGCGGGAAAACGCCACACCATCTACTGGATCCCCTGGGAGCACTCTTTCATCTGGGGGGCGACCGCCAGCATGATCCGCCAGCTGTCCCAACACCTCTCAGAGCAACATATTGACAACATGCAGGGATGAAGAATCGACCGATTAACATTCAAATAACACTGCATTTGATAAATAAATTTTGATTTTTTATTCTTTTGATCACATTTCTACAAGGAAGTACGGGTTTCTGCCTCATAAAGGTGAATTTGATCAACATTTTTGATGAAAAAAAAAGTATTCTTGCGCCGATTAATTAAAACCACACATTCGGGGTGAGACACATGTCCAATACAGTCACTGGCGCACAGGATGTTGCAGCCGTACAGGAGCAAGGAACCCGCTCAACCCAGGCTCGCGGTTGGAGCAAACAAGACACCACCTGGGTCATCAGCCTGTTCGGTACCGCCGTCGGCGCCGGCATCCTGTTCCTGCCCATCAACGCCGGCATGGGCGGCTTCTGGCCACTGGTGGTGATGGCGCTGCTGGTCGGCCCCATGACCTACCTGGCCCACCGCGGTCTGGCGCGTTTCGTGCTCTCCTCCAAGCAGCCCAATGCCGACATCACAGAGGTGGTGGAAGAGCACTTCGGCATGGGTGCCGGCAAGCTCATCACCCTGCTCTACTTCTTCGCCATCTACCCCATAGTGCTGATCTACGGGGTGGGCATCACCAACACGGTGGAAAGCTTCCTGGTCAACCAGCTGCAAATGACGGCGCCGCCGCGCTGGATCCTCTCCATCGTGCTGATCATGGCCATGATGTCCGTGATGCTGGCCGGCGAGAAGCTGATGCTCAAGGTCACCGAGTTCCTGGTCTACCCGCTCATCGCCATCCTGGCCGGTATCTCCCTCTACCTCATTCCGGACTGGACCGGCGCGGCCCTGAGTGAAGTGCCGAGCGCCAAGGATTTCGCCACCACCCTGTGGCTGACCATTCCGGTGCTGGTCTTCTCCTTCAACCACAGCCCGGCCATCTCCAGCTTCGCCCTGGCCCAGCGCCGCGATCACGGTGACCATGCGGTCGCCAAGTCCGATGCCATCCTCAAGCGTACCGCCGTCATCCTGCTGGGCTTCGTGATGTTCTTCGTCTTCTCCTGCGTGATGAGCCTGACACCGGCCCAGCTGGCGGAGGCCAAGTCCCAGAACATCGCCGTGCTCTCCTACCTGGCCAACCAGCATGCGAGCCCCATCATCTCCTACTTCGGCCCGCTGGTTGCCTTCGTGGCCATCGTCTCCTCCTTCTTCGGCCACTACCTGGGTGCCCGTGAAGGCCTGAAGGGGATGATCGTCCAGAACATGCGCAACTCCGGCAAGACCCCGAACCACAAGAAGATCGAGCTGTTCATCATCGCCTTCTTCATCCTGACCCTGTGGGCCGTGGCCGTGATCAACCCCTCCATCCTCGGGATGATCGAGTCCCTGGGTGGCCCCATCATCGCCACCATCCTGTTCCTCATGCCCATGTACGCCATCAAGCGCGTGCCGGCCATGGCGAAATACCAGGGTCAGATCAGCAACGTCTTCGTGGCAGTCATGGGCCTCATCGCCATCTCCGCCATCCTGTATCAGCTGGTCGGTTAATCCCGCCACCGATAGTGTCGGGCCAGCCTCTGGCCCGACACTCCCCGCAGCCCGGCAGATCCCTCTGCCGGGCTGTGTTCATTGTGAGGATCATGCTCCCGGGAGCAGGCGTTCAGATAGTTCCTTCCCGCGGCCCATGGCGCACTCCTCGGCCCAGCTCCCAGCCTTCTTGAGTACCCAGCTCCGCCTTGCCCATCCCCCTCACCCAAAGAGGGGCTCCTGCCCTCTCCCCTCACCGCCCTTTTCCCCTGGCCCTTGCAGGCGCAGCGGCATCGGCTTGCATCGCATCAGGCCCCAGCACGACGCGTCCCTCTGACGGGGTTGCGCAGGACGGCAGGATCCCGCTTGGCAATAGCCCTCCGACTCGAGGGATGGGGTGGCCACAGGGCACAGGCACGCTCCGGTAGCGTGGCCACTGCACTTCGCCGTACAGGCTGCCCGGCCGTCTCGCCTGCCCCCCGCGCTTGCCCATCCTCATGATGCGATGCGCCACGCCGCCGCTCAGGCAGCAGGAAGCAACGTCACTCATGGCGGAACCACGGGAAGCCGCGCACGCAGACCGGCCTTGGCAGCGGCACGCTGGCGGCCCAAGGTCAATTTGGGGAGCCCCCACCGCGGCCATGGCGACCCTGTGGGGTGGAAGGCTAGATCCAGGGAATGCGGGACATGCGGAATGTGGAGGACAGGGCCAGCAATAAAAAGCGCCCTCCGAGGAGGGCGCTGGCAACTCATGGCACGCGAGGGGATCAGGCTTCGCGGCTGGGGACCGGAGCCACGTCCAGCAGGCTTTCATCCTCGGCCATGCAGGCGGCCGCGGTGAACAGCACGTCGGTGGAGCTGTTGAGGGCCGTCTCGGCGGAGTCCTGCAGCACCCCGATGATGAAGCCGACCGCCACCACCTGCATAGCGATGTCGTTGCTGATGCCAAACAGGCTGCACGCCAGCGGGATCAGCAGCAGGGAGCCACCGGCCACGCCGGAGGCGCCGCAGGCGCTGACGGTGGCGACCACGGAGAGCAGAATGGCGGTAGCCAGATCCACTTCCATCCCCAGGGTGTGCACCGCCGCCATGGAGAGCACTGTGATGGTGATGGCCGCACCGGCCATGTTGATGGTGGCACCCAGCGGGATGGAGACCGCATAGGTGTCTTCCGGCAGGCGCAGCTTCTCGGCCAGCGCCATGTTGACCGGGATGTTGGCGGCGGAGCTGCGGGTGAAGAAGGCGGTCACGCCGCTCTCTTTCAGGCAGGTCAGCACCAGGGGATAGGGGTTGCGCTTGATCTTCCAGAACACGATGAGTGGGTTGACCACGAAGGCGATGAACAGCATGCAGCCGATCAGCACCACCAGCAGCTGGGCATAGCCGAACAGCGCGTCGAAGCCGGTCTCGGCCAGGGTGGAGGCGACCAGGCCCAGGATGCCGAGCGGGGCGCAGCGGATCACGGCCTTGACGATGGTAGACACCCCGTGGGACAGGTCGGTGATCACCGCCTTGGTGCTCTCATTGGCGTGGCGCATGGCGATGCCAAGGCCGATGGCCCAGGCCAGGATGCCGATGTAGTTCGCCTCCAGCAGCGCCTTCACCGGGTTGGTCACCACGTTGAACAGCAGGGTCTGCAGCACCTCTGTGATGCCGCCCGGCGGGGAGATCTCGGCGCTGTTGGCCACCAGGTGCAGGTTGGAGGGGAACAGGAAGCTCGCGACCACGGCCACGGCAGCCGCCAGGAAGGTTCCCAGCAGATAGAGCAGCAGGATGGGTTTCATGTTGGTCTTCTGACCCTGCTTGTGCCCGATGATCGCCGCCATCACCAGCACGAAGACCAGCAAGGGTGCAACCGCCTTCAGGGCACCGACGAACAGGCTGCCAAGCAGGCCCGCCGCCTTCGCCCATTCCGGCATGAACATGGCAAGGAGGATACCGAGTACCAGACCGACCAGGATCTGGCTAACCAGACTGGTGCTGTTCACCAGTCGAATGAGGGGGTGTTGTTGTGTCATCAAATAGTCCCTGTGCACCCATGGTGCGTGAATCATTAGTCCTGTTGGCAACCCGCCCACGCAAGGACACCTGTCCGGGGACCATGGCGCCGTCGGCAGATCTTCTGCTGGATCCGTCCGTTCGCGTGGGGTTGCGGACAAGGAATATCCCATCTGCCACCGTTTTTTTCCACATAATCACTGAAAAATATCAGGGTCACCTCACAAAAAATCTACAACAATGTGATAACACAATATCAACCGCGACCAAAATGTCACCAAACCAGTCCGATCCTCGGTCAACGCTGGACCAGAAGTGGTATGATGCGGCCCTTTCTCAGGGAGCCTTGCCATGATCACCTCTTTGTTAAGCCGACACTTCGGTTTCGATCGCTTGCGGCCCGGGCAGGAAGCGGTGATCAGCCGCCTGCTGGCCGGCAAGAGTGCGGCCGCCATCTTTCCGACCGGGGCCGGCAAGTCCCTCTGCTATCAGTTACCCGCCCTCGCCCTGCCCCACCTGACTCTGGTGATCTCGCCGCTGATCGCTCTGATGCATGATCAGCTCGCCTTCTTGCAGCGCAAGGGGATCGCCGCCGCGACCCTGGACTCCAGCCAGACACCGGAGGAGAGCCGGCGCGTGATGCAGCAGGCCAGCGATGGCCGGCTCAAGATCCTGATGATCTCGGTGGAGCGCCTCAAGAACGAGCGCTTTCGCCGCTTCATCGCCCAGATCCCCCTGTCCCTCCTGGTGGTGGACGAGGCGCACTGCATCTCGGAGTGGGGCCACAACTTTCGCCCCGATTACCTGAAGCTGCCGGATCATCGCCGCGAGCTGGCCATTCCCCAGGTGCTGCTGCTGACCGCTACCGCCACCCCGGCGGTCATGGCCGACATGCAGGCCAAGTTCGGCATCGACGGGGACGATCTGGTGGTGACCGGCTTCTATCGTCCGAACCTGGATCTGGCCGTCATCCCGCTGGCCGGCAGCGCCCGCGACGCCTGGCTGCGCGAGGAGCTGCACCGGGATCCGGCCGCCCCCACCATCGTCTATGTGACCCTGCAGCACAGTGCAGAGCAGTGCGCCGCGCAGTTGCAGGCCAGCGGCATCCGGGCATGTGCCTACCATGCGGGGCTGGATCCCGCCCTGCGCAGCCAGATCCAGCACGACTTCATGGCGGGCAGGCTAGACTGCATCGTCGCCACCATCGCCTTTGGCATGGGCATCGACAAGGCCGACATTCGCCGGGTCATTCACTACGATCTGCCCAAATCCATCGAGAACTACAGCCAGGAGATAGGCCGCGCCGGGCGCGATGGCCTCCCCTCCCGCTGCACCGTGCTGGCAAGCCGCGTCCAGTTGCCAGTACTGGAGAACTTCGTCTATGGGGATACACCCGACCGCACCGCCATCTTGGGGCTGCTCGGGATCCTGCAAGAGGCTGGCAGCGAGTGGGAATTTGGTCTGCTGCGCCTCTCCAACGAGACCAACATCCGCCAGTTGCCCCTCAAGACCCTGCTGGTCTATCTGGAGATGGCGGGCATCATAGCGCCGGCCTACAACTACTTTGCCGAGTACCGCTTCAGGTT
Source organism: Aeromonas sp. XH (assembly GCF_033348475.1). Classification (NCBI taxonomy): domain Bacteria; kingdom Pseudomonadati; phylum Pseudomonadota; class Gammaproteobacteria; order Aeromonadales; family Aeromonadaceae; genus Aeromonas; species Aeromonas sp. XH. The sequence continues at coordinate 2,347,188 of NZ_CP137630.1, forward strand.
CGTGCTGGAAAAACAGGCGATCCTGGCCCGGTTCGATCCCAAGCGCCGCCAGTTTCTGGAGCAGGTGTTTGCCTGCGCCCCCCAGGCGCGCACCTGGTGCACCATGGACTTCGAGGCGCTGTGGCAAGGCTATCAGGGGGAACGCCAGCGCGCCGCGGCAGCGCTGGATTATCTGCAGCAGCAGGGCTGGATAGAGCTTGAAAGCAAACAGATGACCGAGGTGTATCGGGTGTTGCGCCAGGGGATCGACGTGGCGTCGCTGGCAGATCAGCTCCATGCCCTGTTCGAGCAAAAAGAGCAGAGTGAACTGGCCCGGCTGCAAGCCCTGCTGACCTTCTTCTCCTCGACCACCTGTCTCAGCCATGAGTTGGCCCGCTATTTTGCCGATGACGCTGCCCCCGAGCGGTGCGGGCACTGCTCCGTTTGCCGGGGAGAGGTCGCCCTATTGCCCCCGTTGCCGACGCCCGCCCTGCCGAACGAGCATGGCCTGCGCGCCTGGTGCGATCCCCTGGTGGCCCTGTGTCGCAGCCGGGATCCCCGCCTGCTGACCCGTTTCCTGTGCGGCATCGCCACCCCGCTGACCACCCGGCTCAAGGCCAGGAGTCTGGCCGGTTTTGGCCAGCTGGCGACCCATCCCTTCGCGGACGTGCTGGCGGCGGTCTCCAGCCTCTATCCCGACGAATCCTGATCTGCCGGATGCTGAAAAAATAAGACCCTCGCGGGTGCGAGGGTCAAGCCAACGGAAACGTGCTTAAACAGAGCTTAGTATCTGCACAGTCACCCACTCTCTTGCTAAAGCGATGGCTGCTCGACACAGGGCCAATCTAAATCAGCCCAAATGTAGCGTCAATGTAAAAATTAGAGTTAAAACACCAAACAGAATACATTACGTTGACGTAAACGACATCGCATTTCCTCTCCTTACGCCTCTATCCCTTGCCCCGCCTGCTGCACGCCACCGCAAGGCGGACAACCCGCGTTTTCCACCCGTACCGCACAAATATTTATTTTTTATGTCTTTGACATCGGCATCATTGTCGTGGCAAAAATAATTTAACAGTCAGTAACATAGGTATGTCATTGGCTGTCTCTTCCCGCACCAGGATCGGGAAGCTCCCGTACAAACTTAAACCAATGATGGCGATGGATTACTGGGGGCTGTTGACTAGGCTTAAGAGGTAAACAGAACAAAAGTAGTGATCCACTCTTTTTCAGGGCAAGCGACTATAACGAGGGCTAAGTTATGGGCATCTTCGAGCACTATCAACAGCGGTATGAGAAGGCCAGAGAGGAGGAGTACAGCATCCAGGAGTTTCTGGATATGTGCAAACAGGACAAATCCTGCTACGCCTCCGCCGCAGAACGCCTGCTGACCGCCATCGGCGAGCCGGAAATGATCGATACCTCGACCAATCCGCGCCTCAGCCGCCTCTTTTCCAACCGCGTCGTCGCGCGCTATCCCGCTTTCAAAGACTTCTATGGCATGGAAGATGCCATCGAGCAGATCGTCTCCTATCTCAAGCACTCGGCCCAGGGCCTGGAAGAGAAGAAACAGATCCTCTACCTGCTTGGCCCCGTTGGCGGTGGTAAATCCTCGCTGGCAGAGAAACTCAAGTCCCTGATGCAGAAAGTCCCCATCTATCGCATCAAGGGCTCACCGGTCAACGATCACCCCTTCTGCCTGTTCGACATCGAAGAGGATGGCGAGATCCTGGAGAAGGAATACGGCATCCCACGCCGCTACCTGAGGCCCATCATGTCCCCCTGGGTCGCCAAGCGCCTGCACGAATTTGGCGGCGACATCACCAAGTTCAAGGTGGAGAAGGTCAACCCCTCCATCCTGGATCAGATCGCCATCGCCAAGACGGAGCCTGGCGATGACAACAACCAGGACATCTCCTCCCTGGTCGGCAAGGTCGACATCCGCATGCTGGAACACTATGCCCAGGACGATGCCGACGCCTACTCCTACTCCGGCGCCCTGTGCAAGGCGAACCAGGGGATGATGGAGTTCGTGGAGATGTTCAAGGCCCCCATCAAGGTGCTTCACCCGCTGCTGACCGCCACCCAGGAGGGCAACTACAACGGCACCGAGGGGCTGTCCGCCCTGCCCTTCGACGGCATCCTGCTGGCCCACTCCAACGAATCCGAGTGGCAGCAGTTCCGCAACAACAAGAACAACGAGGCTTTCCTCGACCGGGTTTACATCGTCAAGGTGCCCTATTGCCTGCGGGTCTCGGAGGAGGTGAAGATCTATGAAAAACTGCTGTTCAACAGCGAGCTGACCGATGCCAAGTGCGCCCCGGGGACCCTGGAGCTGCTGGGCCAGTTCTCGGTGCTCTCTCGCCTGAAAGAACCGGAAAACTCCAGCCTCTACTCCAAGATGCGGGTCTATGACGGCGAGAGCCTGAAAGACACGGATCCCAAGGCCAAGAGCTATCAGGAGTATCGCGACTACGCCGGGGTGGACGAGGGCATGAACGGCCTGTCGACCCGCTTCGCGTTCAAGATCCTCTCCCGCGTCTTCAACTTCGACCACGCGGAAGTAGCTGCCAACCCGGTGCACCTCTTCTATGTACTGGAGCAGCAGATCGAGCGGGAACAGTTCCCGCAGGAGCTGCACGATCGCTACCTGGAGTTCATCAAGGGCTATCTGACCCCGCGCTACGTGGAGTTCATCGGCAAGGAGATCCAGACCGCCTACCTCGAGTCCTACTCCGAGTACGGCCAGAACATCTTCGATCGCTACGTCACCTACGCCGACTTCTGGATCCAGGATCAGGAATACCGTGACCCCGAGACCGGCCAGCTGTTTGATCGCGCATCCCTCAACAGCGAGCTGGAGAAGATAGAAAAACCCGCCGGGATCAGCAACCCGAAAGATTTTCGCAACGAGATCGTCAACTTCGTGCTGCGTGCACGAGCCAACAACGCAGGCCGTAACCCCAACTGGACCAGTTACGAGAAGCTGCGCACCGTGATCGAGAAGAAGATGTTCTCCAACACGGAAGAGCTGCTGCCGGTTATCTCCTTCAACAGCAAAACCTCGGCCGAGGAGCAGAAGAAGCACGATAACTTTGTCGAACGGATGATGGAGAAGGGCTACACCCGCAAACAGGTGCGCCTGCTCTCCGAGTGGTATCTCAGGGTACGCAAGTCATCCTGACCCTGCCGTGTTCAAGGGGGAGTTATGGCGCATTTTATCGACCGCAGGCTCAACGGCAAAAACAAAAGCGCTGTCAATCGGCAGCGCTTCATTCGCCGCTACAAGAAGCAGATAAAACAAGCGGTCTCGGATGCTGTCTCCAAACGCAGCATCCAGGACGTGGACAAGGGCGAGAGCATCAGCATCCCGACCAAGGACATCGGCGAGCCCCATTTTCATCAGGGGCAAGGCGGCAAACGGGAGATGGTGCATCCGGGCAACGACCAGTTCGTCTCCGGTGACAAGATTGACCGGCCCAAAGGGGGGGGCGGCGGCCAGGGCAGTGGCGAGGGCCAGGCTTCGGATCAAGGAGAGGGAGTCGATGATTTCGTCTTCCAGATCTCCAAGGATGAATACCTCGATCTGCTGTTCGAGGATCTCGAGCTGCCACGGCTGCAAAAGACCCAGCTCAACCAGCTGATGGAGATGAAGACCTACCGGGCGGGCTACACCTCCAACGGGGTGCCCGCCAACATCAACGTGGTGAGATCCTTGCAGAACTCGCTGGCACGCCGCATGGCGCTGCAGGCAGGCAAGAAACGCCAGCTGCGCGAACTGGAGGAGCGGCTGGCCCAGCTGGTTCGCGAACCCAACGACCATTTCGCCGAGATGGCCCAGCTCGAGAAAGAGATCCGTGAGCTGAAGCGGCGCATCGAGGCGGTGCCCTTTATCGACACCTTCGATCTCAAGTTCAACAACTTCGTCAAACGACCCGTTCCCTCCAGCCAGGCGGTGATGTTCTGCCTGATGGATGTTTCCGGCTCCATGGATCAGGCCACCAAGGAGATGGCCAAGCGTTTCTACATTCTGCTCTACCTCTTCCTGAGTCGGACCTACAAGAATGTGGAAGTGGTCTACATTCGTCACCACACCCAGGCCAAGGAGGTGGACGAGCACGAGTTCTTCTACTCCCAGGAGACCGGCGGCACCATAGTCTCCAGCGCACTCAAGATGATGAACGACATCATCAACGAGCGTTACCCGGCCAACCAGTGGAACATCTATGCGGCACAGGCATCCGACGGCGACAACTGGGCGGATGACTCCCCCCAGTGCAGGGAGATCCTGATGCGCGACATCATGCCTAGGGTGCGCTACTACTCCTACATCGAGATCACCACCCGCGCCCACCAGACCCTGTGGCACGAGTACGAGGCGGTGGCCGAGCAGTACCCCCACTTCGCGATGGAGCACATCCGCAAGGTGGAAGACATCTATCCGGTCTTCCGGGAGCTGTTCAAGAAGCAAGCGGCTTGAGGGATCACATATGGTAGAAACCGCGAGAAAAATAGCGCCGCTGGACGATGGTCCTGACTGGAACTTCGATCTGCTGGAGATCTATCACCAGGAGATTGCCCGGGTTGCCAAGTTTTATCGGCTGGACACCTACCCCAACCAGATCGAGGTGATCACGGCGGAGCAGATGATGGATGCCTACTCCAGTGTCGGCATGCCCATCGGCTACCAGCACTGGTCGTTCGGCAAGCGCTTCATCCACACCGAGCGCAACTACAAGCGCGGCCAGATGGGGCTGGCTTACGAGATCGTCATCAATTCGGATCCCTGCATCGCCTACCTGATGGAGGAGAACACCATGCCGATGCAGGCTCTGGTGATGGCTCATGCCTGCTATGGCCACAACTCCTTCTTCAAGAACAACTATCTGTTCAAGGCCTGGACCGATGCCTCCTCCATCATAGATTACCTGTTGTTCGCCAAGAACTACATCACCGAGTGCGAGGAGAAACACGGTATCGATGCGGTCGAGCGCCTGCTCGACTCCTGTCATGCCCTGATGAACTTCGGGGTGGATCGCTACAAGCGCCCCCAGAAGATCTCGCTGGCCGAAGAGAAACGGCGCCAGAAGGCGCGGGAAGACTATCTGCAGACCCAGGTCAACGAGCTGTGGCGCACCCTGCCCAAGCAGCACAAGATCTCCGGTGTCGAGGACAGGCGTTATCCGGTCGAGCCCCAGGAGAACATTCTCTACTTCATCGAGAAGAACGCTCCCCTGCTCGAGCCCTGGCAGCGGGAAGTGGTGCGCATCGTGCGCAAGATCAGCCAGTACTTCTACCCGCAGAAACAGACCCAGGTGATGAACGAGGGATGGGCCACCTTCTGGCACTACACCATCCTCAATCACCTCTATGACGAGGGGAAGATCAGCGACCGCTTCATGATAGAAGTGCTGCACAGCCACACCAATGTGGTATACCAGCCCCCCTACAACAGCCGTTACTACTCCGGCATCAACCCCTACGCCCTCGGCTTCGCCATGTTCACGGACCTGCGCCGCATCTGCGAGCACCCGACCGAGGAGGACAGGCATTGGTTCCCCGACTATGCCGGTACCAACTGGGTCGATACCCTGCACTTCGCCATGCAGAACTTCAAGGACGAGAGCTTCATCAGCCAGTTCCTCAGTCCCAAGGTGATGCGCGACATGAAGCTGTTTGCCATCGACGACGACGATCTGAAGAACTACCTCAGGGTCTCCGCCATCCACAACGAGGAGGGCTACCGGCTGGTGCGCAACACGCTGTCAGCCCAGTACAACCTGAGCAACCTGGAGCCCAACATTCAGGTCTACAACGTGGCGGTGAAGGGCGATCGCTCCCTCACCCTGCGCTACGTGCCCCACAACCGCATTCCCCTGGGTGAGTCGCGCCACGAGGTGCTCAAACACCTGCACCAGCTGTGGGGGTTCGATGTGATACTGGAGCAGGACAACGGCGAGCTCTCCGCGGACATCATAGGTCGCTGCCCGGATCGCAAGAGCGCGACCTGATGGGCAAGGCAGGAGTCGCAAGCATAAAAAAACGCGCCATCAGGCGCGTTTTTCTTGATCGCGGCAATCAGTTGTCACACAGATTGCTTGGCATGTCCTGGCGCAACCGGGTCCACAACTTGCCCGACTCGATGCCGTACTGACGCACCGTCATGAACACGGCTTCGTGGTCCTTGGTCTCGGCCAGTTTCAGCAGCGTCTTGTAGTAGGCATCCGCCGTCTCGCGCGCCTGCTTGTCGGAGAAGTAATAACGCCCGACGCGGCTATAGAGCCCCTTGAACCCGTTGAGGATCAAGGCATAGATGGGGTTACCCGAAGCAAACGAGAGCTGGTGGTGCAGACGGTAATCGAAGTCCGCATAGGCTTCGGCCGTGTTTTCCACCTCGTCGGCACCGCGCAGGATCTCGGCGGCCTGATCCGGATTGTTGCGAATGGCGCCACGGATGAAGATGGTGCAGATGTTGGTGCGAGCCGACAGCAACTGGGCCACCAGATCCGGCACCTTGTCCTGATCGAGGCGCGCCAGGGTCTCCAGGATATTGAGGCCTGAGGTTTCCCAGAAGTTGTTCACCTTGGTCGGTTTGCCATGCTGGATGGTGAGCCAGCCATCGCGGGCAAGGCGCTGCAGCACTTCGCGCAAGGTAGTGCGAGTCACGCCAATCAGCTCGGACAATTCACGCTCCGCCGGCAGAATGGATCCAGGAGGAAAGCGATTGTTCCAGATGGACTCGATGATGTATTCCTCGGCAAACCCGGCAGGGCTTTGCGCTTTTATGACCATGTAGTGACTCTGTTGTAGTACGTAAAAAGGCTCACGAATAATAGCAAAGCCGGTCATGCTGGCAAGCATAAGGTCAGTCCTCTGCTCACATTAACCCGATCTTTTTGTTAAAAATATGTATGCGGCGACAACGCGAGAGCCAACCAACCCCCAATGGGGGTGTGATACACACTTCATCCCTGTGCAAGTTTCGCCGCGTTATTTATAGTTATCGCTCCCTTGATTAAAATCATGTGCAATCAATCTGATACAGGTGAATATCCGGAAGTTCGGGTCGAGCCGGGCTCGACTGCATAGACGCAGATACCAACAACAGAATCGAGAACCATCATTATGCCAATCAGCCTAGGGCGCGCGTTTACAAAGAATTTTCTGGGCAATGCCCCGCGATGGTACAAGCTTGCCATCGTCCTATTCCTGCTGATCAATCCGATCGTCTTTCACCTTGATCCCTTCCTGGCTGGCTGGCTGCTGGTCGTCGAGTTCATCTTCACCCTGGCCATGGCCCTCAAGTGCTACCCCTTGCAACCCGGCGGTCTGCTGGCCATCGAGGCGGTACTCATCGGCATGACCTCGGCCGACCAGATCAAGCATGAGCTGGTGGCCAATATAGAAGTGCTGCTGCTGCTGGTCTTCATGGTGGCCGGCATCTACTTCATGAAGCAGTTGCTGCTCTATGTCTTCACCAAGATGCTGGTGCGCATCCACTCCAAGACGCTGCTCTCCCTCGCCTTCTGCCTGGTGTCGGCCTTTTTGTCCGCCTTCCTCGATGCCCTGACCGTGATCGCCGTGGTGATCAGCGTCGCCACCGGTTTCTACGCCATCTACCACAAGGTGGCCTCACGGGATGAGTCCGGCAATCTGCACCACGATGACGAGGAGATCGACGAGCTCTCCCGTCGGCATCTGAACGAATTTCGGGCCTTCTTGCGCAGCCTGATGATGCACGCGGCCATCGGTACCGCACTGGGGGGCGTCTGCACCCTGGTCGGCGAGCCCCAGAACCTCATCATCGGCGAGCAGGCGGGTTGGCATTTCGGCGAGTTTGCCGTTCGCATGTCTCCCGTCACCATCCCCGTGTTCCTCTGCGGTCTGCTCACCTGCATCCTGGTCGAAAGGTTCCGCTGGTTCGGCTATGGCACCCGGCTGCCCGAGCCCGTACGCCACATCATGGAAGCGTACGAACGCGAGGAAGAAGCCCAGCGTACCCCGCAAGACAAGGCCAAGCTGATCGTCCAGGCACTGATCGCCACCTGGCTTATCACGGGGCTGGCCCTGCATCTGGCCGCCGTGGGGCTGATCGGCCTGACCGTCATCGTGCTCGCCACCGCCTTCACCGGCATCACCGAGGAACACGCCCTCGGCAAGGCCTTCCATGAGGCGCTGCCCTTCACCGCCCTGCTCACCGTCTTCTTCAGCGTGGTGGCGGTGATCATCGATCAACAGCTGTTCAAGCCGGTGATCCAGTGGGTGCTGGCGGCCAAGCCCGAGGATCAGCTCGCCCTCTTCTATCTGGCCAACGGCCTGCTCTCCATGGTCAGTGACAACGTCTTCGTCGGCACTGTCTACATCAACGAGGTGAAGACGGCGCTGATCAACGGGGCCATCAGCCGCGCCCACTTCGATCTGCTGGCGGTGGCCATCAACACGGGCACCAACCTGCCCTCGGTCGCCACCCCCAACGGCCAGGCCGCCTTCCTGTTCATGCTGACCTCGGCCCTGGCCCCCCTGCTGCGCCTCTCGTACGGCCGCATGGTATGGATGGCCCTGCCCTATACCCTGGTACTGGGCCTGGTCGGTTTCTTCTCCGTGGAGCTGTTGCTCGGCCCCGCCACCGAATGGTTCTACCAGGCGGGTTGGCTGATGGAGCACGCCGCCGTGCCTCTGTCGGCGCCGGCGGCACACTGATGGTGAAAGGGGCTGTACGGCCCCTTTCTTTTTGGATGGGGCTCTGCTCTAATTCAGCCACTATTTTCTCTGTGAGATCAATCAGATGATCGAGTTTCTTCGCCGCATTGCCAGCCATCGTCTGGCCTGGGGATTGCTGGCCGCGTCCGCTCTCTTCCTCGAACTGTGCGCCCTCTTCTTCCAGCACGTGCTGGGCCTGCACCCTTGTGTCATGTGCATCTACGAGCGGATCGCCATCCTGGGCGTGCTGGCGGCCGGCCTGCTCGGCATGGTGGCGCCCCAGAAGTGGTATGTGCGCTGGAGCGCCATGCTGCTGTGGGGCTACAGCGCCTTCTGGGGCCTGAAGCTGGCGCTCAAGCATGTGGATTATCAGATGAACCCCTCCCCCTTCAACGTGTGCGAGGGCTTTGTCGACTTCCCCAGCTGGGCGCCGCTGGATCAGTGGATCCCCTGGATGTTCTATCCGGACGGAGATTGCAGCGAGATCAGCTGGCAATTCCTCGGCTTCTCCATGCCCCAGTGGCTGGTCGCCATCTTCGCCGCCTATCTGCTGGTCTTTGTGGTGGTCGCCATTGGCAACCTGATCAAGGGTCGCTGCTGCAACTGAGCCGGGAGGCACGCATAAACAAAGGAGGGAGCCGATGGCTCCCTCCTTTGTTTATGCGTCAGATCACGCCTGGACCATAGTTCCACAGCGGTGAGTTGCCATCTTCGTCTCCAGATTGCCGATTGCCATCGTGACCATCGGCAATCTGACAGTGAGCAGGCCACAAACAGAAAGGGAGCCATCGGCTCCCTTTCTCATTTCATTGCCACAGGGACAAGAAGCTCAGGAGGCCACCTTGCCGGCATCCATCCTGGCCTTCACCATGCCGACCACCATGGGCAGCAGGGAGATGCCGATGATGCCGAAGATGAGCAGGGTGAAGTTGTGACGCACCACCGGCAGATTGCCGAAGAAGTGGCCCGCATAGACGAAGGAGAGCACCCACAGGAGGCCGCCCACCAGATTGAACGCCAGGAAGCGTGGATAGGTCATGGCACCCATCCCCGCCACGAAGGGCGCAAAGGTGCGCACTATGGGCAGGAAGCGGGTGATGATGATGGTCTTGCCCCCGTGCTTGGCATAGAAGGCGTGGGTCTTGACCAGGTAATCGCGGCGGAAGATCTTCGAGTCCGGATTGCGGAACAGCTGCTCGCCGAAGAAGTGCCCTATGGTGTAGTTCACCACGTTGCCGAGCACAGCGGCGATGATCAGCACCCCTGCCAGGGTATGCACGTCCAGCACGCTGCCCACCGTCAGGGCCCCGGCGGCAAACAGCAGGGAGTCGCCAGGCAGGAAGGGGGTGACCACCAGGCCTGTCTCGCAGAAGATGATGAGAAACAGGATGGCGTACACCCAGATCCCGTAGTGTTCGAACAGCTCTTTCAGGTGCACGTCAACGTGCAGGATAAAGTCGATGGCAAAGAGGATCAGATCCATTTTTTGGGTACTCATGAAGTGAACGGCGTGGAGTCTACGCCAATGAGACCTGGCTCACAATCACCCCATGGTCCCCTTTTTCGCCCTCATACAAAAGGAGCCATTCAATACCCTTAACTGGCGCACCCGGTGGCAAGAAAAAAACTGCCATGAACGGGGTCAGATTGGGATCAATCGGCCTTGTCCAGAGAGGTCAGCACGACATCGGGCAAGCACCTCTCCCAGCCCCATAACAGAAGCAGCAACAGGCTGATATCGTCGAGCCAGCCAAAGAGCGGCACCAGGTCGGGCACCAGATCCACCGGGCTGATGCCGTAGAGCAGAATAAAGATGACCAGCCCCCGCGCCCACCAGGGGGTGGCCGGATGGCGAAACCCCAGGTAGAGGCGGCGCAGCCGCCGCCAGATAAGCCAGCGTCTGGCGCTCACGACTCGATCAACTCGCTGCGCAGCCGCTGGATCTGATCCCGCAGCGCCGCCGCCTGCTCGAACTCCAGATCCCGCGCATGCTGGAACATCTGCTCCTCCATCCGCTTGATCTCCTTGGCGATCTCGCTGGCGGAGCGGGCATGGTACTCCCCCTGCGGCTCGGCGGCCTTGCGGCTGCCCCGCCCGGCCTTGCCCGCGGTGCGGCTGCCCCCCATGTCCATCACGTCCCCGATGGACTTGTTGAGCCCCTTAGGCACGATGCCGTGTTCCAGGTTGTGGGCGTGTTGAAGGGCGCGGCGCCGCTCGGTCTCCTCAATGGCCACCTGCATGGAGTTGGTGATGGTATCCCCGTAGAGGATCACCTTGCCGTTGAGGTTGCGCGCCGCCCGGCCGATGGTCTGGATCAGCGAGCGGGTGGAGCGCAGGAAGCCCTCCTTGTCCGCATCCAGGATGGCCACCAGGGAGACCTCTGGCATGTCGAGGCCTTCGCGCAGCAGGTTGATGCCCACCAGAACGTCGAATTTGCCGAGGCGCAGATCGCGGATGATCTCCACCCGCTCCACGGTATCGATGTCGGAGTGCAGGTAGCGCACCCGCACCTCGTGATCCGCCAGGTATTCGGTCAAGTCCTCCGCCATCCGCTTGGTGAGGGTGGTCACCAGCACCCGCTCCTCCACTGCCACCCGCTTGCGGATCTCGGAGAGCAGGTCGTCCACCTGGGTGCTGACGGGCCGCACCTCCACCTCGGGATCCAGCAGGCCGGTGGGACGCACCACCTGCTGCACCACGTCGCCGCCAGACTTCTCCAGCTCATAGGGGCCTGGGGTCGCCGAGACGAACACCGTCTGCGGCATCAGGGCCTCGAATTCGTCGAATTTCAGCGGCCGGTTGTCGAGCGCCGAGGGAAGCCTAAAGCCGTACTCCACCAGGGTCTCCTTGCGAGAGCGGTCGCCCTTGAACATGGCACCTATCTGCGGCACCGTGACGTGGGATTCGTCGATGATGAGCAGGCCGTCCCCCGGCAGGTAGTCAAACAGGGTGGGCGGCGGCTCCCCCGGCGCGCGGCCGGAGAGGTAGCGGCTGTAGTTCTCGATGCCGGAGCAGTAGCCGAGCTCCTGCATCATCTCCATGTCGAACTGGGTGCGCTGGCTGATGCGCTGCTCCTCCACCAGCTTGCCCAGCGACAACAGCTGCTCACGGCGGCTCTTGAGCTCCTCCTTGATGTGCTCGATGGCGCCGAGTATGGTCTCGCGCGGGGTGGCATAGTGGGTCTTGGGGTAGATGGTGTAGCGCACCACCGTCTGCTCGATGGCGCCGGTCAGCGGGTCGAACAGGGAGAGGCGCTCCACTTCTTCGTCAAACAGCTCCACCCGCAGGGCCAGCTTGTCCGATTCGGCGGGGTAGATGTCGATCACCTCCCCCCGTACCCGGAAGGTACCGCGCTGGAACGCCATGTCGTTGCGGGTGTACTGCAGCTCGGCGAGGCGACGCAGGATATCCCGCTGATTGATCAGGTCCCCCACTTTCAGGTGCAGCATCATGCTGAGGTAGGCCTGGGGATCCCCCAGGCCATAGATGGCCGACACCGAGGCGACGATCACCACGTCGCGCCGCTCCAGCAGCGCCTTGGTGGCCGAGAGCCGCATCTGCTCGATGTGATCGTTGATGGAGGCATCCTTCTCTATAAAGGTGTCCGTGGTCGGCACATAGGCTTCCGGCTGGTAGTAGTCGTAGTAGGAGACGAAATACTCAACCGAGTTATCTGGGAAGAACTCCTTCATCTCCCCGTAGAGCTGGGCCGCCAGCGTCTTGTTGGGCGCCAGTATCATGGTGGGGCGATTGAGAGTCGCGATGACGTTGGCCATGGTGAAGGTCTTGCCCGAGCCGGTCACCCCGAGCAGGGTCTGGTGGGCCAACCCGGACTCTATGCCGTCGAGCAGCTGGGCGATGGCCCTCGGCTGATCCCCGGCGGGTTGAAACTGGCTGGCCAGCTTGAAAGGCTTATTCATGACGACTCCCGGCAAAAAACGGCAAGAGTGCAGTGTACCCCGAGTTGACGGGCCTGGGTATCCGCCGGCCTGCCCTGATGGCTATTGACCCCGAAATACGACCTCTGTATGATGCACCTCCTTGCCTGATGTTCCCCCGTAGTTCAGTCGGTAGAACGGCGGACTGTTAATCCGTATGTCACTGGTTCAAGTCCAGTCGGGGGAGCCAATTCCTCACCATCTCGGTGCAAGTTATCCACTTTAGTGCTTTCCTCTGCCAATTTTAATGCACAAGCCCTGCCTTGCTGCACGCCTCCCTTTTGAACCCCCGTCACTGACCGGCAGCGTTTTGTTCTGTCGCGCATAACTATTTGATTTTTATAGAAACAATTTATTGCCGGTATTTTTTGAACAGCCCTTGAAGCCCAGTAATAGCGCGGGCTACAGCCTGATCACCAAGTTTCATGAACAGGGTTATCCACAGTTTCTGTGGGTAAGTTGACCAAAGCCAATGTTCATCTGGGTTGGCAGCGATTGTCTCCGGTTTGGCGAGGCGACGCACCGCTCGCCCCATTTTCTGCTGTTTTTGTCCGCCCCCCTAAATGGGGTCAACCAGGGCAACGCCCCCACCCCGGCGCGGTCTTTTTTCGCCATGCCCCGTGCCACGGGTCAGCCCTCGCCGGACGACAAATGGGGTTCTTTTGTATCCCTTCACTGACCTCAGTGAAAAATGCTGAAAACCATGCCCAATCGCTCCCCATACAGCAGGTAATAAATTGTCCACAGGGCCGTCGGCCCTTCCCCTCCCGACAGCAGAAATCACTCATTGACACCGGATCCGGCAGCGTAAAGTAGAGTATTTTTCCTCCTGGGCGCCGCGCATCCCTCACCCCTCTGGTCGAGGCGCCACTTAACTGGCTGTCGATCCGCTTTGGCGCTTCTTTCTTGCCAAGGGATACGGCACAATATCGGCCCCACTTTTTTCCTCGGTTTTTCCGGGCATGACCATAGATTTCGTGACACTGCTACATCAAAGCGACTCCCTGCTGCTGTTCGTGGTACTGGCCTTCGGCCTGCTGCTGGGCAAGGTCCGCATCGGCAACTTCCAGATAGGCAATACCATAGGGGTGCTGTTCACCGCCCTGCTGTTCGGCCAGATGGGATTCCAGTTTTCCACCTCCACCGAAAACGTCGGCTTCATGCTGTTCATCTTCTGCGTGGGGATTGAAGCGGGGCCGCACTTCTTCAGCGTCTTCTTGCGCGACGGCATCCACTACATCACCCTGACCCTGGTGATCCTGCTGAGCGCCCTGTTGCTCACCGTGGGGCTGGCCAAGTTCTTCAACCTGGGGCCCGGCATGGCGGCCGGCATCCTGGCGGGGTCGCTCACCTCCACCCCGGCGCTGGTGGGCGCCCAGGATGCCCTGCGCAGCGGCCTGCTCAACCTGCCCCACCAGACCGACATGCAGTCGGTGCTCGACAACATGGGCATCGGCTATGCGCTCACCTATCTGGTGGGGCTGGTGGGATTGATGCTGGTGGTGCGCTACCTGCCTTCCCTGGCGCGGCTCGACCTCAACACCGAGGCCCAGAAGATCGCCCGCGAGCGGGGCCTCTCCGACAGCGAGAGCCGCAAGACCTACCTGCCCATCATCCGCGCCTATCGGGTCGGCCCGGAGCTCGCCGCCTGGATCGGCGGTCGCACCCTGCGAGAGACCGGTATCTACCCCCACACCGGCTGTTATGTGGAGCGCATTCGCCGCAACGGCATACTGGCCAGCCCCGATGGTGACGCCGTCATCCAGGAGGGAGACGAGATCGCCCTGGTGGGCTACCCCGAGAGCCACGAGAAGCTGGACGTCAACTACCGCAACGGCAAGGAAGTGTTCGATCGCAACCTGCTGGACCTGCAGATCGTCACCGAAGAGATAGTGGTGAAGAACGATGCCGTGGTCGGCCGCCACCTGGTGGAACTCAACCTCACCGAGAAGGGGTGCTTCCTCAACCGGGTGGTGCGATCCCAGATAGAGATGCCGTTCGATCGCAACATCATGCTGCAGAAGGGTGACGTGCTGCAGATCAGCGGCGAGAAACAGCGGGTCAAGCTTTTGGCCAACAAGATCGGCTTCATCAGCATCCATAGCCAGACCACGGATCTGGTGGCCTTCACTACCTTCTTCGTGCTGGGGCTGCTGATAGGCTCCGTCTCCCTGGTGTTCGGCCAGATAGAATTCGGCCTCGGCAACGCCGTCGGCCTGCTGCTGGCGGGGATCCTGATGGGCTATCTTCGGGCCAACCACCCCACTGTGGGCTATGTGCCGCCGGGCGCCCTGCGCCTAGCCAAGGATCTCGGCCTCGCCGTCTTCATGGTGAGCACCGGGTTGAAAGCGGGGGGCGGCATCCTGGATCACCTGAGCGAGGTGGGCATGGTGGTGCTCTTCTCCGGCATGCTGGTAACCACACTGCCGGTGCTGGTGGGTTACCTGTTCGGGGTCTGGGTGCTGAAGATGAACCCGGCCCTGCTGCTGGGGGCCATCACCGGGGCCCGCACCTGCGCCCCGGCCATGGACGTGGTGAACGAGGCGGCCAACAGCTCCATCCCGGCGCTCGGCTATGCCGGCACCTATGCGGTAGCCAACGTCATGCTGACCCTGGCGGGCTCCTTCATCATCGGCTTCTGGTTCTAGGCCGGCTCGGGTATTGAATATGCAATGAAAAGAGGGAGCCCACGGGCTCCCTCTTCATTTGGTGTTCTCCCCGGCCAGGCCCCCTACCGATAGTGAAGATCGTGCTATCACCCGAGCGCAATCAAACCCAACGAGCTAAGGGGTCCTCTGAGCCACGCTTACACTCAATAAAACGAGTGAGGTGAACATCATGAAACGCTTATGGATTGTCATTTTTTGGGTGCTTTGTTCCCTGTCCCCGGCCTGGAGTGCCGAGCCAGATAAAAAAGCCACCACCGAGGAAGAAGAGGAGCGCAGCGCCCTGGCCTTTGACAGCGAGGAACTCGCCAAACCCATGCTGGGGGATCTCGACGCCATGCTGGAGCGGCGCACCATTCGGGTGCTCACCACCTATAACAAGACCGGCTACTTCATCAACAAGGGGGTGCAACGGGGGGTCACTTACGACGCCTTCATGCAGGTGGAGAAACGCCTCAACGAACAACTGCGCAAGCAGAAGGCCATCAAGCGTCACCTCAAGGTGCACTTCGTCTTCATTCCCGTCGCCCGCGAGGCCCTGCTGACCTCCCTCATCGAAGGCAAGGGGGATATCGCCGCTGCCAACCTCACCATCACGGACAAGCGCAAGAAGCAGGGGGTGGTGT
The DNA here is from genome assembly GCF_033348475.1 of Aeromonas sp. XH. NCBI lineage: Bacteria > Pseudomonadati > Pseudomonadota > Gammaproteobacteria > Aeromonadales > Aeromonadaceae > Aeromonas > Aeromonas sp. XH. Next base: position 2,363,100 of record NZ_CP137630.1, read on the forward strand.
TCAGCGATCCCTTGCTCGAGAACGTGCGGGAGCTGCTCGTCTCGGGCCCCGACTCCCCCAAGGTGGAGAGCGCCGCCGATCTGGGTGGCAAGACCATCTTCGTGCGCCCCTCCTCCAGCTATTTCGAGAGCCTCATGGCCTATAACCAGGCCCGCAAGGCGGCGGGAGAGCCCCTCATCGACATCCAGCCCGCCTCCGAAGTGCTGGAAGATGAAGATCTGGTGGAGATGGTGAACGCGGGCCTGCTTCCCTTCATCGTCATGGACGAGCACAAGGCCCGCTTCTGGCAGAAGATCTTCCCCAAGATCACCATTCATGAGACCCCGGTGTTCCGGGAGGGGGGCATCATCGCCTGGGCGGTACGCCAGGACAGTCCCAAGCTGCTCGCCATGCTCAACGAGCAGATCAAGGCAATCCGCGGCAAGGCGACGGGGGAGGACGTACTGGCGCGCTATCTCAAGCAGAACAAGTTCGTCAAGAGCGCCGCCGCCGAGGCCGAGCGCAAGAAGTTCCTGCAGGTGGTGGAACTGTTTCGTGAATACGGCGAGAAATACGACGTGGACTGGCTGCTGGTCGTCGCCCAGGGCTATCAGGAGTCCGCCCTCAACCACAAGGCGCGCAGCCATGTCGGCGCCATCGGCATCATGCAGATCATGCCCGCCACCGGCAAGGGGCTGAAGGTGGGCGACATCCGCCAGCTCGAGCCCAACATCCACGGCGGCGTCAAATACATGCGCTGGATGATCGATCACTACTACGCCGACGAGCCCATGACCGCCCTCGACAAGGCATTGTTCTCGTTTGCCTCCTACAACGCCGGTCCCGCCCGGGTGGCGCGGCTGCGCACCGAGGCGAAGAAGCGGGGGCTGGATCCCAACGTCTGGTTCCACAACGTCGAATACGTGGCGGCGGAGAAGATAGGAGCCGAGACCGTCACCTATGTGGGCAACATCTACAAGTACTACATCGCCTACAAGCTGGTGATGGAGCAGATGCAGCTGAGACAGCAAGCCAGCGAGACCCTCAAACGGCAGGAGCAACCCGCCGACAAGGCGCCCGCCAAGGAGACCAAGTCCTAGAGCCGCCACCCGGCGTTTGCAAACAACAGGCGGGCCTTCCTCGGAAGGCCCGCCTGTTGTTTGCCCCCTAATCAGAGCCCCCCTCCTCCCACGGAGTTAAGACGGCCAGTGCAGGATGGGGCGGCACTGCGGCAGGCAGTCAGGCCTCCTTTTCGCCTCGCAGCAGCTCGAGCAGCAGGCTGCCGTCTCGCAGGGCCTTGTGCACCTGCACCGAGGTGGGCTTGGTGGGGTCTTCATAGAAATGGGTGGACTCGATCTGCAGACGCACCAGGTAGTCGGCCGGCAGCTGGCTCGCCAGGGACTGGTGCAGCATGGGGAACAGCAGGCGATCGGCCCGGGTGATCTCCCCCCCCAGCAGCAGCTTGCCCGGATTGAGCAGGCAGATGAGGTTGGCCAGCACCCGGGAGAGGCGCCCCGCCGCCTGGTGCAGGATATCCTGGCAGAGGCTGTTGCCCGCCAGCGCCAGCTCGCACAGCTCGCGGATGGTGACGACCTCGGGCAGATCGTGCTCCTGCATCCGCTCGCGCAGGTCCCGGTACTGGGCCTCCAGCGCCTGATTGGTCACGAGCGTACAGGCGCAGCCGAAGCCGCCGCAGTAACAGCGCTGGCCGTAGGGCTCGAGCTGCAGGTGGCTGAGATCCCCGAGCAGGGCCGCCTCGCTCTCGATGAGCTGGCCGTTGACCACCATGCCGACCCCGATGTCGTTGTGCACGAACACCAGCACCGCATCGGCACAGTTCTTGGCGGCCCCCCACTCCCGCTCGGCCTGGATCCAGGTGCGCACGTCACCGCTCACCAGCACGGGCACCGAGAAGGCCTCCTGCAGGGTGGGCCCGAGGGGCCAGTTGCGCAGATCGTAGTAGGGGAAGTGCTTGACCATGCCGGAGTGGCGCTCCACCTGCCCCGGCAGGCAGAGGGCGATGCAGGCCAGGCGCAGCGCCTTCTTGGGCAGGAAGCCCTCGATGGCCCGCACCAGGCTCGCCAGCAGGGAGGCCCGCTCCCCCTCGTTGAAGACGTGGCGATGGCGCGCCATGGAGCGGCCCGCCAGATCGAACAGGGCCATGTCCACATAGCCGCGGCCAAGGCGCATGGAGAGAAACTGGAAGCGGCGCTCGTTGATGCGCAGCAGGGTCTGACGGCGGCCACGGCCCACCGAGCTCTCGCCACAGGTAACCACCAGACCGCCATCGAGCAGCTCGCGGGTGATCTTGGTGATGCTGGCGGGAGAGAGGCCGGTCAAACGGGACAGATCGGTACGGGACAGCTCCTTGTGCTCCTCCAGGCTGGCGTAGACCAGGCCGTAGTTGAGCTGACGGATCAAATCGATACTGCCTTTCACGATCTCATTCATAGGGTTGGGGCTAACGAAAGGAACGAATGGCGCGATTTTCCCACATTCTGTGCCGATCCCCAAATTTGCCGTCTGGATATCCCGTCCAGACGGCAAAAATGTGACTAGTAACGGAAGCGGGAGACGAGTTGACGCAATTTGTCACCCGTACCGGCCAGGGCGCGGGTGGTGGTGTTGGACTCCCCGGCCGCCTCGGTCAGCTCGCTGACGATCTGCTGGATGGCCACCAGGTTCTTGTTGATCTCCTCGGAGACCGCGTGCTGCTCCTCGGCGGCGGTCGCTATCTGGATGTTCATGTCGTTGATGGTACCGACGGCCGCCACCATGCTGTCGAGGGAGCTGGCGATGTGGCTCGCCTCCTGCACCGTCTCCTGGCTGCGGGCCTCGCTCGCCTGCATCACCTCTACCGCCTGCCTGACCCCGCCCTGCAGCCGCTGGAGCATCTCGTTGATCTCCTTGGTGCTTTGCTGGGTGCGACCGGCCAGGGAGCGCACCTCGTCCGCCACCACCGCAAAGCCGCGGCCCTGCTCGCCGGCCCGTGCCGCCTCGATGGCGGCGTTGAGCGCCAGCAGATTGGTCTGATCGGCGATGCCGCGAATGACCTCCACCACGGACCCTATCTTGCCGGTCTCGTGGGCGAGCTGCTCGATGACACCGGCGGCCACGTGTACCTCGTCCACCAGCCGGTTGATGCTGCCGATGGCGCTGTTCACCACACCGCGGGCGGCGTCAGATTCGCGGGCCGCATCGCTGGTGGCGCTGGCCGCGTTGGAGGCGCTGGCCGCCACCTCCTGGGCGGTGGAACTCATCTCGGTCACGGCGGTGACCACCTGATCCGTCTCCTTGCCATGGCCCTGCATCTGCCTGTCTGCGTGCTCGCTCAGGCTGTGCAGCCTGTCCACGGCGCCGAGCAGCTGATGGCTGGTCTCACCCACCTGGCTCACCACCGACTGGATCCGCTCGACGAAACGGTTGAAGGCGGTGGCCAGCTGACCCACCTCATCCTTGCTCTGCACCTTGAGGCGCCGGGTCAGATCCCCTTCCCCGTCGGCGATGTCGTTGAGGGCCGAGACCGCGTCCGCCAGCGGCCGGGTGACCCGGTTGCCGATCACCACGGTGGCAGCCAGGGTCACCCCCAGGATCACCAGGATGAGCAGCACGCTGCTTTGCAGGGAGGCGTGCATGGTCTCCTCGCGCTCGCTGCGCAGGGCCGCCAGCTCGTTGTCGATATCGTCGATGTAGAAGCCCGTGCCCACCACCCACTGGTACTTGTCGAGCACCAGGTTGAAGGAGAGCTTGGGGGCATCCCGGCCGAGGGACGGCTTGTTGGTCCAGTATTCGGAGAAGCCGTCGCCCTCCCGCGCCGACTTGATGATCCCCTGGATCAGGAAGGTGCCCTTGGCATCCTTGTCCTGCCAGCGATTCTTGCCCTCCATCTCGGGGCGGGTCGGCAGCAGCACAGTGTTCCCCTGATAGTCGTAGACGAAGAAGTAGCCGTCACTGCCATAGCGCAAGGGGCGCAGGATCTCGGTCACCCGCTGGCGGGTCTCTGGGTTGTCTGGCCCGGCATAGGCCTGCTCGATGGCCGTCTTGGCCAGCATCAGGTAGCTGCTGAGCAGGGCCTTGCGCTCCTTGACCGCCTTCTCCCTCGCCACCACCAGATCGGACTCCAGACCGTTCCTGGCCACCAGGTAGTTGCTGAGGTTGACCACCAGGGCCATCAGCAGCACGGGGATGGCCCCCAGCAACAGAATTTTCTGCTTTAGCGTCATCTTGTACTTCCTTTAGCCATTTTATTGTGGGTGCTTCGTTCCTACTCGCTCAGCCATGGAGTGCTGGCCGAGGGGGGAGTGCCTTCGCTACAATCCCGCCACCTTTTATTATCGACCCGATGAGCTGACCCATGAGCCAATGTCCTTGCGGTTCCTCCCTCCCCCTCTCCCAGTGCTGTGGCGCCCTCCACGCAGGCCAGACCGCCGCCAGCCCGGAGCAGCTGATGCGCTCGCGCTACAGCGCCTTCGTGCTGGGATTGGGGGAGTACCTGGTCCACAGCTGGCACCCTGACTTTCTGCACGGCCTGACGGCGGCCGAGCTCTCCCGGACCGATACCCGCTGGGACGGCCTCGAGATCCTCGCCAGCCAGGGCGGCCCCCTTGATGAGACCGGCACGGTGGAGTTCAAGGCCTGGTTCCTGGAGGGGAACGAGCGTCACTGCCTGCACGAGCGATCCCGCTTCGTGCGTCATCAGGGGCGCTGGGTCTACACCGACGGCGAGCAGGATCCGGCGCCGCTGCGGGTTGGTCGCAACGACCCCTGCCCCTGTGGCAGCGGCAAAAAGTTCAAGAAGTGCTGCGGCTAAGCGCCGTGACTCGTGTCGACAGAGGGGGCCCGGTGGCCCCCTCTGCTGTTGCTGGAGTGTGACAACAATCACGTTTCGCTCATTAACACCCCTTTTTATGAGCGTTTGCGAACATTAACTTGGCCCATATCAAACATTTCCAACCAGGGAAGCGCCACACTGGCCCCATCTGGAAGAGATGAGACGGGCAAGAATGAAAAGAATAACCACGGAAGTCGTCATCATAGGGGGGGGCGCCACCGGCGCCGGCATCATGCGCGATTGCGCGCTGCGCGGCATCGACTGCATCCTGCTGGAGCGGGACGACATCGCCGCCGGCACCACGGGGCGCAACCACGGCCTGCTCCACTCGGGGGCCCGCTACGCGGTAACGGATCAGGAGTCCGCCCGCGAGTGCATTCAGGAGAACCGCATCCTCAAGCGGATCGCCAGCCACTGCGTGGAGGATACCGGCGGCCTCTTCATTACCCTGCCGGAAGATGACCTCCATTTTCAGCGCACCTTCATGGATGCCTGCGCCCTGGCGGGCATCGAGACTCGCCAGCTGGATCCCCGAGAGGCGCTGCGCCTCGAACCCAACGTCAACCCGGCGCTGATCGGGGCCATACAGGTACCGGACGGCACGGTCGATCCCTTCCGCCTGGCCGCCGCCAACGTACTGGACGCGAAAGAACACGGCGCCCGCATCTTCACCCACAGCAAGGTGCTGGGGCTGCTCCGCACCCAGGATAGGGTGCACGGGGTCAAGGCCATCAACACCCGCACCGGAGAGGCGTTCGAGGTGGAGTGCCGGGAGGTGATCAACGCCGCCGGCATCTGGGGCCAGCAGATCTGCGAGTACGCCGACCTCGGCATCCGCATGTTCCCGGCCAAGGGCTCCCTGCTCATCATGGATTACCGCCTCAACCAGCTGGTGCTCAACCGCTGCCGCAAGCCGGCGGATGCGGACATCCTGGTGCCGGGCGACACCATCTCCCTCATCGGCACCACCTCGAGCCGCATCGACTACGACAAGATTGACCAGCTCACCGTCGAGCCCAGCGAGGTGGAGGTGCTGCTGCGCGAGGGGATCAAGCTCGCCCCCGTCATGGCGCGCACCCGGCTGCTGCGCGCCTATGCCGGTGTACGCCCCCTGGTGGCGGTGGACGGCGACGAGTCGGGCCGCAACATCAGCCGCGGCATCGTCTTGCTGGATCATGCGGAGCGCGACGGTCTTCAGGGCTTCAACACCATCACCGGCGGCAAGCTGATGACCTACCGCCTGATGGCCGAATGGGCCACCGACCTGCTGGCCAGGAAGCTTGGCAACAGCAAGCCCTGCCGCACCGCCGAGCTGGCCCTGCCGGGCTCGCGGGATCCGGAGAAGGTCTCAGCCCCCGGTCTCTCGGTGCCCGCCGAAGGCTCGGCCCAGTACCGTCACGGCGAGCGGGTCATCGCCTTCTTCCGCGACAACCCCAAGGCCAACGCCCTCATCTGCGAATGCGAGATGGTGACCGCGGGGGAGATTGAATACGCCCTGCGCGAGCTCGACGTGGACAACCTGGTGGACTTGCGCCGCCGCACGCGCCTGGGCATGGGTCCCTGTCAGGGGGAGCTGTGCGCCTATCGCGCCGCCGGCCTGATGCAGGAATACGGCAAGGCCGACGGCCGTCAGGCCTGCGTCATGCTGCGCCAGTTCCTGGAGGAGCGCTACAAGGGCACCCGCCCCGTGCTCTGGGGGGATGCCCTGCGCGAAGCCGAGTTTACCTACTGGATCTACGAGGGGCTGTTCGGCCTTGGCGAGTGGACGGCCCCCCACCTGGTGAGTGATCCCCCCTTCCCGCTCGCCCCCCGCACCCCAGCCAACCCCACCAAGGAGCGCAGCCATGAAATTTGACAGCATAGTGATAGGCGGCGGCATGGCGGGCCTCTCGGCGGCCCTGCGCCTGGCCGAGGCAGGCCAGAAGACCCTGCTGATGGCCTCCGGCCAGAGCGCCCTGCACTTCTCCTCCGGCTCGGTCGATCTGCTGGAGAGCGAGGGGGATCCCCGCACCGCCCTGCCCGATTTCATGGCCACTCATCCGGATCACCCCTACAGCAAGGTGGGACTGGCCAACATCCTGGCGAGCCTCGATGCGCTGCAGCGTCAGTGCGCCGAGGAGGGACTGACCCTCATTCGCCAGGAGCGCAACCACCAGCGCCTCACCCCCATCGGCACCCTCAAGTCCACCTGGCTCTCCCCCGAGACCTGTGCCTGCCTCACCGAGGCCCCGGCCCCCGGCGCCCTGCTGCTGGCCACTCTGGCCGGTTTTCGCGACTTTCACCCGGCGCTCGCGGCGGCCAATCTCGCGACCCACGCACGCTTCGCCCACAGCCGGATCCTGACCGGGGAGATCCGCCTGCCCCAGCTGGCCGAGTTCAGCCGCAATCCCCACGAGTTTCGCTCCGCCGATATCGCCCGCCTGCTCGACCGCCAACCGGAACTGCTGGCGGATCTGGCCCGCGAGATCAGCCGCATGGTGATCGAGTGCGGCGAGCCGGGCTGCCGCCATATCGTGCTGCCCGCCTGCCTGTCGCTGGGGCTGGTGGGGCCCCGCCTGGCGGAGCTGGAGAAGCGCACCGGCTGCACCATTCGCGAAGTCGCCACCATGCCGCCGTCCCTCATCGGGATGCGGATGCAGGAGGCCCTCAAGCGGCGCTTCATGGCCCTCGGCGGCACCTTCCTCACCAGCGAGCGGGTGCTGGGTGCCCGCTACCAGGGGGACAGGGTGCTCGGGGTGCACAGCCAGAACGGCGACGACCAGCTGTTCGAGGCGGATAACTTCGTACTCGCCTCCGGCAGCTTCTTCAGCCGCGGCCTGGAGTCACGCCTTGGCGGCATCCGCGAGCCCATCTTCGACGCCGATGTGCTGAGCCTGTCCGAGCGCGACGCCTGGGCCGGTCGCCGCCTGTTCGATCACCACCCCTTCATGGGCTTCGGGGTCAAGACCGACGACCAGCTGCGGGTGCTGCGGGGCGGTAAGCCCCTCGCCAACCTCTTTGGCGCCGGCAGCGTGCTGGCCCACTATGACCCCATCAAGGAAGGGTCAGGTTCAGGCGTGGCGGTCGCCACCGGCTGGCAGGCCGCCGGCCATATTCTGGCGGAGGGCTGAGATGAATCACACATTCCCACTCGCACGACACGGCGTGCTGGCCCACTACGATGCCCAATCCAAGGAAGGGTCAGGCTCAGGCGTGGCGGTTGCCACCGGCTGGCAGGCCGCCGGCCATATTCTGAACGCAGCACAATGATGTATTTGTCCCATATCCCGTGCCTTCACACCAAACGGGAGGAGAACTGACATGCTACTGGATCATGCCAACCAAACTTTCGATCAGTGCATCAAATGCACCGTCTGTACCGCCTACTGCCCGGTGGCCAAGGCCAACCCGGCCTACCCCGGCCCCAAGCAGGCGGGCCCGGATGGGGAGCGCCTGCGCATCAAGAGCCCGGAACTCTTCGACAGCGCCCTCAAATACTGCACCAACTGCAAGCGCTGCGAAGTGGCCTGCCCGAGCGGGGTGCGCATCGGCGACATCATAGCCCGGGCCAAGCACCAGTACAGCGGCTTCAAGCCGGGGATCCGCGAGTTCGTGCTCTCCCACACCGATCTGATGGGTGGCATGTCCACCCTGATGGCCCCGGTGGTCAACTTCACCACCAGCCTCAAGCCGATGAAGCTGGTGCTGGACAAGGCGCTGGGGGTCTCCTCCCACCGCGATCTGCCCAAGTACTCCCAGGGCACCTTCCGCGGCTGGTACAAGAAGCAGAAAGCGAGTCAGGCCCGCTTCGAGCGCCAAGTTGCCTACTTCCACGGCTGCTACGTGAACTACAACCACCCGCAGCTCGGCAAGGAGCTGGTGCAGGTGCTCAACGCCATGAACATCGGCGTCCAGTTGCTGGCGCGGGAGAAGTGCTGCGGCGTACCGCTGATCGCCAACGGCTTCATGGACAAGGCCAAGCAGCAGGCGGCCTTCAACATCCAGCAGCTGGAGAACACCCTGCTCGGCAACGAGATGCCGCTCTTGGCCACCTCCTCCACCTGCGGCTTCACCCTGCGGGACGAATATCCCCACCTGCTGGAGCAGGACAACCATAAGGTGCGGGATCGCATCTCGCTGGTAACCCGTTTTATCTGGAACGAGTTCTATCAGGGCAACAAGCCGGCGATGAAGCCGCTCAATCTGCACATCGCCTACCACACCCCCTGCCACATGGAGAAGATGGGGGGCGTCATCTATACCCTGGAACTGCTGCGCGCCATTCCCGGGGTCAAGGTGACGGTGCTCGACTCCCAGTGCTGCGGCATCGCCGGCACCTACGGCTTCAAATCGGAAAACTACGACACCAGCCAGGCCATAGGCCAGGGGCTGTTTGATCAGATAAACCGGCTCAAGCCCGATCTGGTCATCACCGACTGCGAGACCTGCAAGTGGCAGATCGAGATGAGCACGGCCTTCCCCTGTGAACATCCGATCCACCTGTTGGCAAGAGCCCTGGCTTGAGATGAGCACTGCCATGCTCCCCTGTGAACGCCCCTTCCACCTGCTGGCCCGGGCGCAAGCATGAGCTAGCCATAGTCCTCCACCCAGATAAACAAAGAGCCGGCAATTGCCGGCTCTTTTTATTCAGCGCGCTCCCATCAGGGATGCTGGATGATCAGGCTGTGCTGATCCAGCAGGGACTGGAGGATCTCGTGGGAGGAGGAGCCGCCGCTCAGGTTCCAGCCGCTGAGATCCACGTCCTTCAGGGTGATCTGCTGGGTGACGTGGCCATCCCCTGCCGGCGACACCGAGAGATTGACGTCTCCCAGGCCACCGCTGCCGGTGGTGACGGAGGCCGACAGGTGATTGAGCAAGCCATCCAGGCTGTTGCCGGTCACCCCCTTGAGCAGGTCCGCCAGATCTATCCTGTCCCCCTCTTCGGGGCGGAAGTCGGTGATGGTGTCGATGGCAGGCTGCGCCGCCGTGCCCTCGTCCCCCTGACCCCACACGAAGAGATCGCTGCCCGCACCGCCGCTCAGGCTATCGTTGCCCTGACCCCCCCGGATCAGGTCGTCTCCCAGACCGCCCAGGATCCGATCACTGCCGGTGGAGCCGAACAACCAGTCCCCCTGATCCGAGCCAACCAGGTCGTGGCCGCTCTGGCTGTGGATGTTGAGGGTCTCCTGGGCCGAGCTCAGGGTGCGTCCCCCCGCACTCGATTCGGCGGTCAGGATCAGGCTGTGCTCCCCGGCCGCCAGGTCTTTCACATAGAGCGGCACCGAGTGATCCATGGGTAGCAACCAGTCGCCGTTGTTGTCGGCATGGCCCATGCTCTGGCCGTGCTCGTCCACCACCTGGGCACCGCCCAGGTTCTGGATCCGAACCGACAGCTCGCCGGTTGCCGGGTTGACCACGCTGGCGCTCAGGTTGAGCGGCACCCAGGCCCCTTGAAGGGCGTGGATGTCGTGGCTCCCGAGGCCGAGCCGCGGCTCATCGGCCTCGGCGGTCACCGTGATGCCCACGGTGGCGGTATCGGTCAGCGCACCGCCCGCCCCCGTGTTGCCCTGATCCGAGGTGGTGATGGTGAGGTTGTCCTCGCCCCAGAAATCCCTGGCCGGCTCGTAGTGCAGATTGCCGTTGAGCAGGCTGTTGAGATCATCGAGCGACCCCACCAGGGTCACCACGTTGGTACCCGCCCCCTGCACCGAGACGGCGCCGGCCGTACCCAGCAGGGTCAGCACCCCGTGCTCCACCCGCAGCACCATGGACATGGGGGCGCTGCCCGCATCCACATCCTTGACGCTGATGCCGGAAAGCGACAGCGAACCGTCCTCCTTCACCGCCATGGCGTCCGGCACCTGGTTGATCGGGGCATCGTTGACCGGTTGCACCTCGATGGGCAGCACGTCGGTGTCGCTCAGGGCGCCGCCACTACCGGTGTTGCCCCTGTCGTTGGTCACCATGGTCAGGGCATCCTGACCATTGAAGTCCCGCTCGCCCTGATAGGTCACCCCGCCCGCGAGCAGGGCATTGATGGCATCCTGGGAACCGCTCAGCACCAGGGTGTTGCTGCCGCTGCCGCTCACCGTCACGCCACTGCCCGCCGCCAGTTCCAGGGTACCGTGCAGCACGGAGAGGGTGACAGAGAGGGGGCTGTTGCCCGCATCCACATCGCTCACCTGCAGCCCGTGAATGGTGAAGGGCTGATCTTCCTGCGCCACCTGGGGCGTCGTTGGCAGCTGGTTGACGGGGGCATCGTTGACCGGTTGTACCAGGATGGGCAGCACGTCGGTGTCGCTCAGGGCGCCGCCACTACCGGTGTTGCCCCTGTCGTTGGTCACCATGGTCAGGGCATCCTGACCATTGAAGTCCCGCTCGCCCTGATAGGTCACCCCGCCCGCGAGCAGGGCATTGAGATCCGCCAGGGTGCCGGTCAGCACCACATCGCCGGTGCCGTTGCCGGTCAGGGTCACGCCGCTGCCTGCCGGCAGGGTCAGGGTGCCGTGCTCCACCGAGAGACGCACCTCCATGATGCCGTTGCCCGCATCCACGTCCTTGACCTGCAGACCCTGGATGACGAAGGGCTCGTCCTCCTGAGCCACCTGGGGCTCCCCGGGCAGCACGTTGACGGGGGCATCGTTCACCGGGCTCACGTCCACCTGGATGCTGCCGTTCACCTCGGGGCCGAGGGCGCCGTTGTCCAGGCTCTGGGCCGTCACCTTGATCGCCATGGCGCCGTTGGCGTCATGAGTCACCAGCTCCACCCCGTCGAGCCTGCCCCCGTCCGTGGTGACTTGCCAGCGGCCGCCACCGAGATCCACCACGGTGCCGCTGACCCCGCTCGGCAAGCGGATTTCTGCACCGTCTGGCACCCCTTCCAGGGTGACGCGCACCTGCTCGGGCCCGTTCTCGTGCACATTGCCGGCGCTGCCGCCGGTGGCATGGGTGTCCCGGGTCTCCACCCCCAGGTGCAGGGTGATCACATCCCCTTCGGTGCCGCTCGCCTGATCCTGCATGTCGGTGATGACCGCATCTCCCACCGGATTGACGGTGACGGTGAAGCCCGCACTGGTTTCAAGGGGCAGGGTCAGCCCCTTGTCCAGGGTGAAGGCGCTCAGGGTCAGATCCACTGTGCCGCTGAAGTCCGCAGGCGGGATCAGGGTCAGCTTGGAGAAGTCGGTGCCAACAGGCACCTGCCACACCCCGCCGCCGTTGTTGACCGCCGGGGCGGACAGGGTGAAGCCATCCGGCACCCCCTTGATCTGCAGCCCGACGATCTGCTCGGAGCCATCGTTGTCGATCAGGCTGGCCCCCAGCCCCCCCAGGCTCACGCTGCCATCTTCCTGGCCCGTGACGTTCTGGACCGTGAGGTTGGCCGGATCGTTGACCGGCAGCACCTCGAAGCTCACGTTGCCGCTCCAGCTCCCCCGATCCGTGCCCGTGGTGGCGGTATCAAGAATATCCACCGTCACCGCCAGCGGCACCTTGCCGCTGAAGTGCTCCTTGGGCACGAACACCAGATCCTTGAGATCCGCCGGGTCGTTCACCGTGAGGGTGGAGACCGGCTGGCCGTTCTTGTCGAGGAAGTGACCATATTGGGGATCCACGGTCACGACCACCCGCTCCACGGTCTCGAGACCGCCATCGGCCACCGAGGGGCTGATGTCAGCGAGCTTGACCGAAAGATCGAGATGAATGTCGGTGTCTTCCAGGTTGTCAGGCTGGCCGTCGCCGTTCACATCCTTCACGTTCAGTTGCAGCTCGGGCAGGCCGTCCGCCCCGCCGTTGATGTCCACCTCCGGGGTGATGGAGAGGGTGACGTCCTTCTCCACCATCTTGGTGTCACCGCTCACGGTGTCGGTGTTGACCAGGCGCACGTTGAAGTGCAGGCCGTCACCGGCATAGTCTTGCGGCAGGGTCAGGGTCAGCTTGTCGAGATCATCGAGGCCGCCCGGCAGCTTGATGAGGTACTCGCCGTTGACGAAGTCGAAGGTGAGCCCCTGCACGTTGACGCCCGGGGGCAGACCTGTGATGACGATGCTGAGCTCGTCGTCGCCGATGTCCGCCGTGCCCAGGGTCACCATGTCCTTGAACTGGCTGCCGAAGTTGACGCCCTGATCCTCCACCCCGGTGATGGGGGCGCTGTTGTCAAAATCGACATCGGCCGCCACCTGGCCCGAGTGGGTCGCAGCATGGAAGTCGGCGCTGGCGGTGATCTCCCGATAGGCCGGGGCGCTCACATCCCCCTCGTTGTTGTCGCCAAGGTCGATCACCCTGGCACTGACCTTGAAGGTGACGGTGCCGGTGAAGCCGTCCGGCGAGCGCAGGGCATAGTTGCCGAGGGCGTCGTGGGGCACGGTCCAGTTGCCCTGACCGTCGTTGACCCCGCCCACCACCACGAAGCCGGGCGGCAGATCGCTGATGACCAGGTAGTCGATGACCTCATCGCTGCTGGGATCCAGATCCTGGAACACGAAGACGCCGTCCAGCGGGATGGCGTGCCCGTCCGGGCTCTCCAGCTGGCCGGTCTGCACCAGGTTGCCATCGGGCTCCACCACCGCCTGGATATCCAGGTGCAGGGTGCCGTCGATCACCTTCTGGGCGGTGGCGCTGGAGTCCACATCCACTTGCGTCACCGTGACATGGCTCTGGAGGGTGGTGTCCCTGTCGCTGTCCTCGGGCCCTTTCACCAGCAGCTGGCCGCCGTTTAACAGGCTGTCGAGCTGGCTCGGGGTCAGATCCACGGCGCCGCCGGCGACCGTCAGCTGGGTATCCACGCCCCCGACCCGGATCCAGACTTCATAACCGGGTTCGATACCGGAGAGGCTGAGGTGCGTCACCTGCTCGGCGCCGTCGGTCAGGTCCGGCTGCCAGTCCAGCACGGTGAACTGATCCTCCAGGCCATGGCTGGTCCTGGCATAGTCGGTGGCGTCGATCGCGGGCTCCACCTTGATGGTGAGGGGCACGTCGAAGCTCTTGTGGTCGCCGTCATTCTCGGTCACCACCACGTGGCCGACCAGGTGCAGATCGGCTGTGCTGTTGGGGGGAGGCTGGATCTGCAGGTTGCCGAGGCTGGAGACATCCACCTGATAGAGAGGATTGCCCTTGCCATCGAGTCCGGCGAAGGTCAGGGTCAGCTCCTTGCCACTGCCGTCGAACACCCTGGCCCCTTCCGGCAGCCCTTCCAGCACCAGGTTGAGGGTTTCCGAGTGATCGAGCGGGGTGTCGGTCCACTCCCCCGAGGTGAGCTTGAAGTCCAGCGGTGCCCGGCCATCCTCCTGGATGGTGATGCTGTAGCCGTTGCCATCCTGGGTCCAGTCGCTGGTATTGAGATCGAAATGGGGTTCGTCCACCACCCCCACCAGATCCACGTGCAGGCTCTGGCTGCCGGTCTCCTTCTCGTTCACCACTGTGTGGGTCTGGCCGTTGGCATCGGTCAGGATGGCGGTGTCCTTCACCACCCCCTTGATGGTGAGATCGAAGTCGACGTTGCTGTTTTTGGGCGGCTGCAGCTTGAGGTCATTGATGCGGTCATAGGGCACCTCGTAGTACCCGTTGGCATCCAGGGTGACCGCCACCCCGCCCAGCAACAGGCTGGCACCGGCGGGCAGGCCGCTGATGCGCACGAACAGACTCTCGGAGCCATCAGTGGTGTCTCCCAGATGGGCGAGCCCTATCTTGCTGCCCAGATCGATCAGGGTGTCTTCCTTGCCCTGGATCTCGCGCACGGTGAGCTTGGCGTCATCCGCCTGCGGGTTGACGTTGATCACCAGATCCAGGGGATCCCCGAGCGCCTTGTTCTGGCCGCTGACCACAGGGCTCTTCTCCGTGCTCACCGGCGTCACAATGAGCCTGATGTCACCGCCGTAGTCCTTGCCGGGCACCACGGTGATCTTGTTGATATCCCCTGCCGTCACCGTGTAGAGGCCGTTGCTGCCCGGATGGAGCACCTTGCCGTTCAGGGTCAGAGAGCCCTCACCGGAGGCCCACTCGATCTGGTAGCTCAGGGTCTCGGAGCCGTCCGTGTCGGTGAGGCTGGCCTTGACGTTGAGGGCGATGCCGCTGCTGTCCTCGTCCGTGCTGTAGTGCTGGTGCGTGCTGCCCGCATCCCACAGGGGTTTGTCGGCGATGCCCTGTACCGTGATGGCGAGATCGCCGGTCACGGCGGGCGGTGGCGTTCCCTCGCTTACCCCGACCTGCAACTGCACCTGGAAGTGCAGCGGCTGCTTGTTGTTGCTCCAGCTGGACCAGTCATCCGCCGGCACGAAGGTGAGACCCTGGGTCCGGTAGTTGACGTTGTCTGCGGTCACCATGGCCGCCGGCGGCACGATGAACCACTTGCCATCAGCCGTGGTGGTGAGGGCCACCCCGTGGTAGTAGAAGGTACCGTGGGCGTTGGCCGGCGCCTGGATCAGCAGTTGATCCACGTGTTCGCCCCGGTCGAAATCGCCGATATCGAGGCGCATGTCGATGGCAATGCCCTGGCTCGGATCCTGGGCTCCCTGATCCTCCTGCCCGGTGACCGCCTTCACGGTGAAGCTCACCGCCTCATCCTGCAGGTGGAGGGTCAGGGTGCTCTCGGCGGTATCGCCGTCGCCGTCCACCAACTGAGCCTTGATGATCTGGTTGAGGCTGGCGGCATCGTGATCGAAGCCTGGCCTCGGCGTGAAGCTGTAGTTGCCGTCCTGCCCTATGGTCAGGGATCCCATCACCTGCTTGCCGTCCGGGCTCATCACATCCAGGGTCAGGCTGCCGTTGATGGCATGCTGCTGGCCGTTCACGGTGACCGAGGCCACTCTGGCGCCGTCGGCCCCCTCGTTGGCGGGGGGCAGCAGATCGCCGCTCACGGCGCTGCCGGTCTCGCTCAGGTGATGGGTCAGATGCGTGCCGATGGGCATGTCATCCTGCACCTTCACCTCCACCGTCACATTGGGGCTGCGATCCCCATCAAAGTCGGTCACGAACAGAGGTATGTCGATACCCAGTTCATCCTTGCCCTGGGCGCCGTGATCGAGCTGGCCCACCAGATGCACACTGTAGCTGCCATTGACGTCGAGATGGATCCAGAACACCGGCTTGCCGCCCTCCGCACTCGCCAGATACCAGCCGGGGCTATGGGCCGCCAGGGTCACGGCCTTGCCACCCGAGCTGAGATGGTTCGCCTGATTGAAGGCCGCCACATCGAGTTCAAGAGAGGCAACACGGTCCGAGCCGGCGCTGATGGTCACCTTGCCACCGGCCGTCTCCCCACTTTCGGTCGGAGTGGTGCCAGGATGCTGGATACTGCTCCCATCCAGATCCGCCTCCTCGACCCGCACGGACTCTATGGCCGAGATCACGGGGTCGGCGGCATCGGTGATCACCGCCGTGGTGCTGCCGGTGATCACCGAGCCATCGCTGTCGGTCACCTTGACCGGCAGGCTCAGGTCGAGCCTGTCGTCGGCCCCGTGATCCAGGTTGGTGTGCACCTTCACCTGATAGTCCAGGGTTGCCTGGGTGTGAGCTTCGATACGCCCCGGCACGCTCGGCAGGGTCACCGTCAGCACCAGGGTACCGCCGGCGGTCACTGCCTGGAAGCCGTGGCCGTTGCTGCCCGCCACCTCCTGCCAGGTCAGGGTCTCACCGTTGTGGGTGATGGCCTTGCCGCTCCCATCCACCACCTGGCCGGAGAGGGTCAGCCGCACGTCCACCACGGGATCGGAGTCCGCGGTGATGGTCAGGCTGCCGGTGGCCTGCTGATCGTCCGCCGTCTGGTTGTTGGCGGCGCCGTCGAAGCGGCCTTCACTGAGCGTCACCCCGGTCAGGGTCAGGGTCGGGGTATCGCCCTCGACGATGCTGACGTTGAGGGTGCCCGTGGTGCTGTCGTTGTTGCCGCTGCCCTTGTCGCTGTCGACGACATTGATCTTGAACGGCAGCTCGGTGGCGTTGCCGCCGCTCTGGTGTACCCCCTGATAGAGGGTCACCTTGTAGTCGAAGCCGTTGCTGGCGGCGTTGTCCAGCTTGCCGCCGAGCTCGACCTCGAGCACCTCGACGCGCACGCCGTTCACTTCCACGTAGCCTTTGAGGATCTGGTTGCCCGGGATGGCGGGATCCCCGTCCACCAGCTCGTATTTCACGCTCTGACCCAGGGCGGTCAGGGCAGGTTGCTCGTTCACGTCCGCAAAGGAGACCTCACTCACCCGATCCGAACCGGCATGGATATCGAAGTGGCCGGTGCCGGTCAGGGGGTTGCTGCCGTCGAGATGGCGCTCATCCAGGCTCACCCCGCTGCCTGCCACGAAGACGGGCGCATTGCCGTCCTTGACAATGAGCGGCAAGTCGGTGGAGACCCTGTCCCCGTCCTTGTCGGTCAGGGTGACGGTGAGCGGCAAATTGAGGGACTCGCTCCCCTGGTGATCCAGCTCACCGCTTAAGACAACTTTGGCGGTGACGCTCCAGTTGCCGTCGGTTTCCACCAGTTCCAGCTCGGCCCGCAGCACCTCGTGGCCGTCGCTACTGGTGCCCACCAGATCCCCGTTGGCATCCAGGGTGAAGGTGACCTTGCTGCCGTGGCTGCTGAACTTGCCATCCAGGCTCTGCTGAATGGCCGCGATATCGAACTTGAGACTATCGGGCGCCAAGGCATCAGCACCGTGGTTGACGGTGAAGCTCATGTGGCTCACCACATCCTTCGCCCCCTGGTTCGCCTCCGTCATCTCGGTGCCGGTCACGGCGCTGATGACCGGATTGGCCCCATCGCCGATGGCCACGGTCAGGGTCGAGGAGACGGTGTCGCCGTCGCTGTCCGTGAAGGTGAAGCCCGCCTTGAGCAGACTGTCGACACTGCCCTGATCCAGCGGCTGGTTCAGGGTAAAGACGTAGTGGCCGTTCTGATCCAGCGTCAACGTGAAGACGTTCTGGCCGTTGACCGTGCCGCTGATGCTGTTGCCGCTGACGCTGATGACCACAGGCGCGCCGCCGCTGGTGAGGCCCTGCAGGCCGGGCTGGCTGGCATCGAAGCCGATATGGACCAGGGGGTCGGCGCCTGCGGTGATATTGAGATCGCCGCTGAGGGTCTGGGCCGCGCTCCAGTCGCTGTCCTCCACCAGGGTGAGGGAGACGGGGTCCACCTGGGGCAAGGCGCCGTCGGTGATATGAATATTGAGGGTGCCAAGGTTGCTCTTGTCCCCGTCAAAGTCGGTGCCCTGTACTTGCAGCCCCAGGTTGACGCTGTTGGTGCTGACCGGTTGATCCAGCACGCCGTCGAGCGCCACCTGATATTTGCCATCCAGCCCCAGGGTCACGGTCAGGATGGGCTTGTTGCCAGCATCCAGCAGGGTGATCCGGTTGCCGTTCACCTCATAGTGGGTCGGCTGGCCGCCGCTGGTGAGGCCATTCAGGCCGGGCTGGTTCGCCTCGAAGTTCAGCGACACCAGGCGATCGCTGCCCACATTGACCGGCAGCTGGCCGTCCAGGATCTGGCTGGCACCGCCCTCTTGCAGGCTGCCGCCGGCGTCGAGGTCAAGATGAGGATCGGCGGCATCGGTGATCACCGCCGTGGTACTGCCGGTGATCACCGAGCCATCGCTGTCGGTCACCTTGACCGGCAGGATCAGGTCGAGCCTGTCGTCGGCCCCGTGATCCAGGTTGGTATGTACCTTCACCTGGTAGTCGAGCGTCGCCTGGGTGTGGGCTTCGATGCGGCCCGGTACGCTCGGCAGGGTCACCGTCAGCACCAGGGTGCCGCTGGCAGTCACTGCCTGGAAGCCGTGGCCGTTGCTGCCCGCCACCTCTTGCCAGGTGAGGGTCTCGCCGTTGTGGGTGATGGGGTTGCCGCTCCCATCCATCACCTGGCCGGAGAGGGTCAGCCGCACGTCCACCACGGGATCGGAGTCCGCCGTGATGGTCAGGGTGCCGGTGGCCTGCTGATCATCGCCGGTCTGGTTGTTGGCGGCGCCGTCGAAGCGGCCTTCACTGAGCGTCACCCCGGTCAGGGTGAGGGTCGGGGTATCGCCCTCGACGATGCTGACGTTGAGGGTGCCCGTGGTGCTGTCGTTGTTGCCGCTGCCCTTGTCGCTGTCGACGACACTGATCTTGAACGGCAGCTCGGTGGCGTTGCCGTCGCTCTGGTGTACCCCCTGATAGAGGGTCACCTTGTAGTCGAAGCCGTTGCTGGCGGCGTTGTCCAGCTTGCCCACCAGTTCGACCTGAAGCACCTCGACGCGCACGCCGTTCACTTCCACGTAGCCCTTCAGGATCTGGTTGCCCGGGATGGCGGGATCCCCGTCCACCAGCTCGTATTTCACGCTCTGACCCAGGGCGGTCAGGGCCGGCTGCTCGCTGATGTCGGCAAACGACACCTCGCTCACCCGATCCGAGCCCGCGTCAATCTGGAAGTGGCCTGTGCCGGTCAGGGGGTTGCTGCCGTCGAGATGGCGCTCATCCAGGCTCACCCCGCTGCCTGCCACGAAGACGGGCGCATTGCCGTCCTTGACGATGAGCGGCAAGTCGGTGGAGACCCTGTCCCCGTCCTTGTCGGTCAGGGTTACGGTGAGCGGCAAATTGAGGGACTCGCTCCCCTGGTGATCCAGCTCACCGCTTAAGACAACTTTGGCGGTGACGCTCCAGTTGCCGTTGCTCTCCACCAGGCTCAGCTCGGCCCGCAGCACCTCGTGGCCGTCGCTACTGGTGCCCACCAGATCCCCGTTGGCATCCAGGGTGAAGGTGACCTTGCTGCCGTGGCTGCTGTATTTGCCGTCCAGGCTGCTTTGAATGGCGCCGATATCGAACTTCAGACTGCTCCCATCGAGCGCATCAGAGCCGTGGCTCACGGTGAAGCTCATATGGCTGACCTGAGCCCCCGCCCCCTGATCACCCTCGGTCATCTCGGTGCCGGTCACGGCGCTGATCACCGGGTTGGCGCCATCGCCGATGGCCACGGTCAGGGTCGAGGAGACGCTGTCGCCGTCGCTGTCCGTGAGGGTGAAGCCCGCCTTGAGCAGACTGTCGACACTGCCCTGATCCAGCGGCTGGTTCAGGGTAAAGACGTAGTGGCCCTGCTGATCAAGTGTGAGGGTAAAGACATTCTGGCCGTTGACCATGCCGCTGATGCTGTTGCCGCTGACGCTGATGACCACAGGCGCGCCGCCGCTGGTGAGGCCCTGCAGGCCGGGCTGGCTGGCATCGAAGCCGATATGGACCAGGGGATCGGCACCAGCGGTGATGGCCAGATCCCCGCTGAGGGTCTGGGCCGCGCTCCAGTCGCTATCCTCCACCAGGGTGAGGGAAACCGGGTCCACCTGGGGCAAGGCGCCGTCGGTGATATGGATATTGAGGGTGCCGAGGTTGCTCTTGTCCCCGTCAAAGTCGGTGCCCTGCACCTGCAGCCCCAGGTTGACGCTGTTGGTGCTGACCGGTTGATCCAGCACACCATCGAGCGCCACTTGGTATTTGCCATCCAGCCCCAGGGTCACGGTCAGGATGGGCTTGTTCCCCGCATCCAACAGGATGATCCGGTTGCCGTTCACCTCATAGTGGGTCGGCTGGCCGCCGCTGGTGAGGCCATTCAGACCGGGCTGATTGGCCTCGAAGTTCAGCGACACCAGGCGATCGCTGCCCACATTGACCGGCAGTTGGCCGTCCAGGATCTGGCTGGCACCGCCCTCTTGCAGGCTGCCGCCGGCGTCGAGGCCGAGGCCGGGATCGATGCCATCATCGATGGCGATCTGAAGGTCGGCGCGGGTCTCGTCCCCGTCGATCTCCCTGGCGGAGACGGTGAGCCCCAGAGAAAGCCGGTCGCTGCCCTGATGATCCAGGGGCCCGCTGAGGGAAACGGTGACCTTGCCCTGGATGTCGCTGCCGGATTGGCTGGCGCCGAGTTCTGCCCTGATCACCTCGATCCGACTGCCTTGATCATCGAGGTAATACCCGGTGAGCAGGCGATCACTGCCGAACTCGAAGCTCAGCACATGGCCGTCGCTGGCAAGACCGCTGCCGTTGAGACGAGCAAGGGTCGCGGCCTGGTCGGCGAAGGCGACCGAGTCCGCCAGCAGGGGATCGGACTGGTGCCCGATCAGGAACGGGCTCTGCCCCACCACGGCATCTGTGTTATCAAAGCCATTCTCTATGAGGGTGACGGGGGCTATGGTGAAGTCCGGCGGCGTGCTGTCCACCAGGTTGACGTTGAGGTTGGCGTGCACCAGATCCCCGTCGCTGTCGCGGTACTCCAGGGCAAAGGGCAGGCTCAGGCTATCCTGGCCGTGATCCAGGCTCTGGTGCCAGACGATGCGATAGCTGCCGTCATTGGCCAGGGTCAGGGTGAAGACGATCACGCCCCCTGCACTGGCGGTCAGGGTCTGACCGCTTGTCTGGTAGGCGAGCGCCGTCCCGTGGCTGGTCAAGCCGAGCTGCTCGAGGGCGCTCTGATCGGCGCCGAAGCTCACCTGCAGGTTGCCATCTAGCCCGGCCCCGGTGTGCAGGGAGCCGGTGGCGCTCACCGGCCCCTCGGCCAAGTCCGCCTCAGACAGGGTCAGGGTATCGCTCTGGCCGATGAGGGGGGCCCCGTCGATCACCCGGTTGCCCGCCAGATCCGTCACCTCGGCGCGCACCTCGTAGGGGCCCTGGATGCTGGAGAGATCAAGGCCGCCCAGCAGCCAGCGGCCGTCACTGCCCACCAGGGCGGTGCCGCTGAAGAGGGTCTGACCATTCTGGCCGATGAGGGTGATGGTGACGCTCTGACCCGCTTCCACCTGGGTGGTGGTGCCGCTCAGGGTGACGCTGTCGTGACCCAGGATGCTGCCGGTGTCGAGATCGTCGATGTCGATGGCGGCCCGGGTATCGACGGTGACGGTCAGGGTGTTGCTGGCCCGGTTGCCGGCGATGTCCACCGAGTCGACCCGAAAATCATAGGCGCCATCCGCCATGTCGCTCGGGATCTGGTATTGCCAGTTGCCGTTGCCATCGACGACGAGCACCGCCAGCACGCTGCCGCCGAGACTCAGGGTGACGGTGGCACCCGGTTCCCCCTTGCCCTGCAGCAACGGAGTGGTGTCCTTAGTCAGGTCGTCCACCTGGCTGGCGCCGGTGTCGCTCTCATCCGCCAGATCCAGCGTGATGGTGGTGATGGTGTCGAGCAGGGTCTGGCCGGTGTCGCTGGCCTTGTTGCCGGCCGCGTCCTGGGTATCGGCCTGGATCGTCAGCGGACCATCCACCAGCTTGCCGGTGACGTCGCCGAAGTTTGCCTCCCAGACAAAGCCGGGCAGCACCACTGTGGTGGTGGTCAGGCGATTGCCCTCCTGATCGATCAGGGTGACGGTCACCGTCTGGCCGACTTCCACATCCTCGACGAAGCCGCGAATGATGACGCCGGTCGCCTCGTCGGCGTTGATGATGTTGTCGGCGGTCTGGGGCTCCGTGATGGTGATGGCCGCCAGCAGATCCTGATCTTCCGAATAGCGCAGTTCGTCGCCTGGCAGTGCCCCCTGATGGTCGGTGTCAAAGCCCGCCTCGGCCAGGGTCGCATCATTGATGCGATCCACCACCACGAAGCCGCCGGCACTGGAGCCGGCCACACCGTCAACCGTGCCGGCCGCCGCGTTACCGGCTGCGGTCTCCTCAAACAGCGCGGTCGGGTCGGCCCCCTGACGGATGGCCTCCTGGAGGCTCGCCAGCTCGGCAGGCAATGCCGCCTCAGGCTGGGGGGGCTCGGGGCGCTGGTCAACCGCGTCCGCCAACTCCACCTGCCCGTCGGATCCGGTCAGCAGCCGCATGCCCGGCTCCAGTTGCATGCCAGGGGCGGCAGGGCGCTGGGCGCCATCGGCATCCATCACAAACACGGCGCCCTCCACCTTGGCAATAAGAGTCGGTTTATCGATTCGCAGCTCGGCCATATATCCTCCAACGGGTAAACACAGGCTTCCCAGGACATGAAGCCTAAGGGACGCCACCGTGACAGGCGGACATTTTACCGCCAAACACCCCATACAACCCTTCAGCATTTTCGAAAATATCGAAAGCAAATGCCGCAAACCTTCCTATTTAATTAAATTAAACGCTGCAAACCCCGATATTCACCAAAATAAAGACCTGTTTTCTCCTGCGGAGGGAAAGGATGGCCCTTCTGGCTCCCTCTGGCGCGACAGCTTCTGACACGCACCGCCCTCGCCTCCAGGGTGCGCTATTTCAGCAGGCTGAGCATCTCGTCCTCTCCCCTGTCGACATAAAATGAATATTTACTCAATACAGACCTGTCTAGACCAGGGGGGCCGCCCATCTCCCGCCTCCCCCCGGCACCTCCTCCTACCTGACGCCACTCCCTTGCCATCCCCCCTGACGAAGGAAAAAGGTGGGACTAACCATCGGATGGATTTCAATAATTCAACCTGGATCCCACTTTTGGGATCCTCCCCCCCTGCCAATTGATCTAGCGCAACTCCCGGGGGGATAAATGATTATCCATTTTACCCATTTGGTATTATCTCCGGGAGCAATTGCATAAACAGCACTTTCTATGCAGCCATAACAATTAATCGGCCTGCCATGCCCGTCGATGATGAGCACAGATGTCCGCAGCTAGATGGAACGGTCAGGCCCGACATGGACTTTTTTATCTGGGAGTGATGACCGTGGGTTCATATGACAAAGCTTGCAGACAGGGCCTCGCCGCTCTGCTGCTGACCGCCCTGCTCGGTGCCGGCACTCTGGCGCAGGCAGAGGAGGCCGCCCCCGAGGGCAAGGTAGAGGCGCGCAGCGAGCTGTTCGCCAAGGATCACGCCGATCAGTTCACCAGCTGGAAAGGCACCAGCGAGAGCCGCGAACGCACCGACGCCCTGGCGGAAGATCCGCAGATGGTGGTGCTCTGGGCCGGCTACCCCTTCTCCAAGGATTACAACAAGCCGCGCGGCCACTTCTATGCGCTGACCGACGTGCGGGAAACCCTGCGTACCGGCGCCCCCAAGACCGCCGAAGACGGTCCGCTGCCCATGGCCTGCTGGAGCTGCAAAGGCCCGGACGTGGCCCGCGTCATCGACGAGAAGGGTGAGGATGGCTACTTCAAGGGGATGTGGGCAAAAGGCGGCCCCGAGATCGTCAACACCATCGGCTGCGCCGACTGCCACGACACCGCCTCGAAAGAGTTCAAGGAAGGCAAACCTGCCCTGCACCTCTCCCGTCCCTATGCCGACCGCGCCATGACCGCCATCCACAAGCCGTTCAAGGAGCAGGGGCGCTTCGATCAGCAGTCCCAGGTGTGCGGCCAGTGCCACGTGGAGTACTACTTCAGCGGCCCCACCAAGGCGGTGAAATTCCCCTGGGACAAGGGCACCACAGTGGAGCAGATGGAGCAGTATTACGATGAAATAGGCTTTGCCGACTGGACCCATGCCCTCTCCAGGACCCCCATGCTCAAAGCCCAGCACCCCGAGTACGAGACCTGGCGCGCCGGCATTCACGGCCAGAACAACGTCGCCTGTGTCGACTGCCACATGCCCAAGGTGCAGAACGAACAGGGCAAGGTCTACACGGATCACAAGGTGGGCAACCCCTTCGATCGCTTCGATCAGACCTGCCGCAACTGCCACACCCAGAGCAAGGAGATGCTGCAGGGGGTGGTCAAGCAGCGCAAGGATGCCATTCACGATCTCAAGCTCAGAGTCGAGAAGCAGCTGGTGCACGCCCACTTCGAGGCCAAGGCCGCCTGGGATGCCGGTGCCACCGAGGCCGAAATGAAGGACATTCTGCAGGACATCCGTCACGCCCAATGGCGCTGGGACTTCTCCATCGCCTCCCACGGGGTGCAGATGCACGCCCCGGAAGTGGCGCTGCGCATGCTGGGAACCGCCCTGGACAAGGCCGCCGATGCCCGCACCAAGCTGGCACGCCTGCTGGCCGCCAAGGGGATCAGCCACGAGATCGCCATTCCTGACATCTCCAGCAAGGAGAAGGCCCAGGCCGCTCTTGGCATGGACATGAAGCAGATGAACAGCGACAAGGCCCAGTTCCTCAAGACCACAGTCCCCGCCTGGGATGCCGAGGCCAAAGCGGCCGGACGGCTCGCACAATGACGAGGCATGCGGGCCCGCAGTGTCGGGCCCGCAGCCGGATGGAGGCTTCCTATGGGTGATTTAACGATGGATTTCTTACGACTGATGCTGATGGCAGCCATGCTGCTGACCAGCCTGCAGGGCCAGGCCGCCGATGCGGCAACCGCCCCGGCACCGACTACACATGAAGTGGAATTTCTGCGCAGTGCCGACAAGGCCTGCACCGACTGCCACAAGGAGCAGGTCGAAGGGATGCACGGCAAGCACGGCCAGGCGACCAACCCCAACAACCTGGCGCCGGTCACCTGCACCAACTGCCATGGTCAGCCCTCCCCTCAGCACAGGGAAGGGGTCAAGGACGTGATGCGCTTTAGCGACAGCTTCAATGACAAGCAAAGCGCCCTGGCAGACAAGCAAAGCGCCTTGGCAGAAAAGCAGAGCACCGAGAGCTACCCCATCGCCGAGCAGAACGGGGTCTGCATGAGCTGTCACGAGCCCAAAGTGCTGCGCGAGGCGCTCTGGGCCCACGACGTGCACGCCACCAGGCTCACCTGCACCAGCTGCCACCAGCTGCACCCGGCCAAGGAGCCCATGGCGGCTATTCCGGAGAAGTCCCGCATCAAGCTCTGCGTCGACTGCCACAGCAAGCAGCATCAGGCCAAGGCAGCCAACCAGACTGCCAGCCTGGGCAAGGAGGCGCCATGAGCTGCTCTCGCCGTGACTTTATGGCGGGCATGGGCGCAGGGGCCCTTATCATGATGACGGGGCCGACTCGCGCCCTTGCCACCCCCCTCACCCACAGCCAGACCATCGACGGGGTCCGCTATGGCATGATCCACGACGAGACGGCCTGCATCGGCTGTACCGCCTGCATGGATGCCTGCCGGGAGGTGAATCAGGTGCCGGAGGGGGTCTCGCGCCTCGAGATCATTCGCTCCGGCCCCATCGGCACCTTCCCCGATGCCGAGTACCACTTCTTTCGCAAGTCCTGCCAGCACTGCGACAACGCCCCCTGCGTGCACGTCTGCCCGACCGGTGCCTCCCATATCCGCACCGAGGATGGCATCGTCGACGTCAACCCGGATCTCTGCGTTGGCTGCATGTATTGCCTCGCCGCCTGCCCCTATCAGGTGCGCTTTATCAACCCTGTGACCAAGGTTGCCGATAAGTGCGACTTTTGCCGCAAGACCAACCTGGCGGCGGGCAAGGAGCCGGCATGCGTGGAATCCTGCCCCACCAAGGCGCTGGTGTTCGGCAATCTGGATGACCCGGACAGCCCCATCGCCCAACGGCTGGTGAAGGAGACCACCTATCGCTACAAGCAGGCACTCGGCACCTCGCCCAAGATGTACCGCGTGCCCAAAGGGGAGATAACGTCATGACCATGCAAGCAGCATTTCACTTTACTTCCCTTCTCTGGGGATTTGCCGCAGTGACAGAGGGAGGAATGAACCATGTGGCATGACGCATTTCACTTCCCCTCTCTGGTGTGGGACTGGCCGATCGCGATCTACCTGTTCCTGCTCGGTATCTCCGCCGGGGCCACCACCCTGTCGGTGCTGCTGCGCCGCAAGGGGGCCGGCAGCGAGAGCGGCATCATCAAGGCGACGGCCATTCTGGCGCCGGTGAGCGTGGTGCTGGGGTTACTGATCCTTATCTTCCACCTGGCCCGCCCCTGGACCTTCTGGAAGCTGATGTTCCACTACCAGTTCGACTCCGTGATGTCCATGGGGGTCATGCTGTTTCAGGTCTACATGGCAGTGCTGTTCGCCTGGCTGGCGGTGGTGTTTCGCTCCGAGATCGAGACATTGCGCAGTCACCTGCTGCAAGAGAAGTTCGCCTTTGTGGATAGCCTGATCGCTTGGCTTGCCCGTATCGAGCGGCTGCTGGCGCCGCTCTTGCTGCTGCTTGCCGTGCTGCTGGGGGTCTACACCGGCTTTCTGTTGTCGGCGCTCAAGACCTATCCGCTCTTGAACAACCCTGTGTTGCCGGTGCTGTTCCTCATCTCCGGCGTCAGCTCCGGCATCGCCTCCACCATCTTGCTGGCGGTCACCCTGTTCAGGGAGAACCATCACAGCCAGGGGGTGAGCTTCGTGCACCGCTTCGAGCGGCCGGTGCTGGCGGTAGAGGTGTTGCTGCTGGTCTGCTTCTTTACCGGCCTCTACTTCGGTGGCGGCCAGAAGGAGGCAGCCATGTGGGCCGCCATCGGCAGCGGCTTCTGGGCTCAGGTGTTCTGGCTCGGGGTAGTGGGCATCGGCATGCTGCTGCCCCAGTTGCTGGCCCTGCTGGCCCCCGCGCCGCTGCGGGCCAAAAACGGCTATCTGGTGCTGGTCTGCAGCCTGACCCTAGTGGGGATCCTGCTGCTGCGCTACTTCGTGCTTTATGCCGGCCAGATGACGGTAGTTTAAAAACCGGTTCACGCTCCTGTTGCGAGGCCGTCATCAAGGCTCATGTGCTGCTCGGAATCCTCATGTATTAACATACACTCCGGTTCCTGCGCTGCTCTTTACCTTGCTGACGACCTCTCACGACGGATCGTGAATCGGTTATTGAAAGCTGGGGATAAGCGCCAGCCGCCCTTCGGGAGACTGGCGCTTATTTGTTGCGATGAGTTGTTGCGATTGGTTGTTGCCAGAAATGTGGATGTTATCCCCCAGCGCCGGTACGGTGCAGACGCTGCGGCATAACATAGACGAATGATTGACTGGAGGTTGTGTGCTGGCGGAGCTCGGCTATCTCTCACTGTTGCTGGCGACCGGGCTTGCCCTGCTGCAAGGCACCCTGCCCTGGCTGGGATTGCGGCTCGCCTCACGCCTGCTGCTGGGCTGCGCAGCACCGCTGGCCCTCCTGGTCGCGCTCCTGCTCGGGGCCGCTCTGCTGCTGCTCGCCAGCTGTTTTGGCCAGGATGACTTCACCCTGGTCTATGTGGCCCAGCACGCCAACAGCGCCCTACCCCTTGGCTTCAAGCTGGCGGCCGTGTGGGGCGGCCACGAGGGCTCCATGCTGTTCTTCGTCTTTGCGCTGGGGCTGTGGGGCGCCCTGGTTGCCCTTTGCTCCAGGCGGGTCGATCCGCTGATCACAACCCGGGTATTGGCCATCATGGGGCTGATCGTCGGGCTGTTCGGCCTCTATACCCTGATCTTCTCCAGCCCGTTTGACCGCCAGTTCCCGGGGCCGCTGGAGGGGCGCGATCTCAACCCCATGCTGCAGGATATCGGCCTCATCATCCACCCGCCCCTGCTATATCTCGGTTACGTCGGCTTTGCGGTCAACTTCGCCTTCGCCATGGCGGCGCTGCACTCGGGTCGGCTCGATGGCGCCGTGGCCCACTGGAGCCGCCCCTGGGCGCTCGGCTCCTGGGTGTTTCTCACCGCCGGCATTGTGCTGGGCTCCTGGTGGGCCTACTACGAGCTCGGCTGGGGCGGCTGGTGGTTCTGGGATCCGGTAGAAAACGCCTCCCTCTTGCCCTGGCTGCTCGGCACCGCCCTGCTGCACGCCCTGGTGGTGTGCGAGAAGCGCGGCGCTTACGGCCACGGCGTGCTGCTGCTCTCCATCTTCACCTTCGCCCTGAGCCTGCTCGGCACCTTCGTGGTGCGCTCCGGGGTGCTCACCTCGGTGCACGCCTTTGCGGTGGATCCCAATCGCGGCCTCACCCTCTTGTTGCTGCTCGGCCTGCTATTGACTGGCGCCCTCACCCTGTTTGCCCTGCGGGCCGATACCCGCGCCCCCTACGCCCGCTTCGGCTTACTGTCAAAAGAGGGACTCTTGGGCGCCGCCATCCTGCTGCTCTGCGTGGCCTGCGCCTGCGTGCTGCTCGGCACCTTCTACCCCATGGTCTTCCAGTCGCTGCATCTGGGCTCGCTCTCGGTGGGCGCCCCCTATTTCAATACCCTCTTCGTGCCGCTGGCCCTCTGCCTGATGACGCTGATGACCCAGCTGCCGCGCCTGCGCTGGCAGCAGCTTGCGGCACATTCCCGACTCAACGCGCTGTTACCGCCGCTGTTTGGCCTGCTTGGCGGCGGGCTGCTTAGCCTTGCTTATCTGGAACAGGGATCGTTTTCCGGTAGCTGGATTGGCATCCTCGCCAATATGGTGAGCCTCTGGCTGGTGGCCAGCCTGCTGCTCCCGCTCTTGCAACTGACGTCGCTGCGTGAACTCACCCTCAATCGGTTCGGCAGCCTGCTGGCCCACCTCGGGGTGGCGGTGTGCGCCCTTGGCATCGCGCAGGTGAGTCACCACAGTCAGGAGGGGGGCACTGTGCTAACTGCCAACCAGCCCTACCAGCTCGGTGCGTTCGAATTTCGCTATGAGGGACGCGAGCCGGTGATCGGCCCCAACTATACCGCAGAGCGGATCACGCTTAGCGTGCACAAGAACGATAAAGAGGTGGCACAGCTGACGCCTGAGCGGCGCCACTACAGCGTGCGCACCATGAACATGAACGAGCCGGGCATCGCGTGGGGAATGCTCGGCGATCTCTACGTGGTGCTGGGTGAGAAGATGGGGCCAGATGCCTATGCCATGCGGCTGCACTACAAGCCGCTGGTGCGCTGGATCTGGTTCGGCGGCCTGTTGATGATGGCGGGCGGCACCCTGCGCCTGCTCGCCCGCCGCCCCTTGCTTGCCTCCCGTTCCGTTGCGGTTGGCACCTCCCATCCCCGGCTCGAACAGGAGGCGTTATGAGATCCCGCCTGCGCCTCTTTCTTCCACTGCTGCTGACCCTGAGCCTCGGCATCCTGCTCTGGCTCGGCCTTGGCAACAATCCCTACAGCCAGGATGAGGCAACGCTCGGACGTACCCTGCCTGCGTGGCAGAGCGACAATCTGCTGGATGGGAGTCGGATCCAGACCGCCAGCCTCAAGGGCGAACCCTTTGTCCTTAACGTCTGGGCCAGCTGGTGCCCCAACTGCCGCGCCGAGCATCCGCTGCTCAGCGAGCTCGCTGCCACAGTGCCCCTCTACGGTCTCAACTACCGGGACAAGGGGGATGCCGCCCGCGCCTGGCTTATCCAGGCGGGCAACCCCTATCGCGCTGTGCTGGCCGACCCTGACGGCAAACTGGCCCTTGAGCTCGGCGTCTACGGCACGCCGGAAACCTATCTGTTTGATGCCGATGGTGCCCTGCTCGCCCGCCATACCGGCGAGCTTACCAAAGGGATCTGGCAACGCCAGTTTGCCCCCCTGCTCGACAAGGCGCGAGCGGATGCGCAAATGAAAGCCGCCACTACTGCACCAGCTATTGCGCCATCTATTGCAACATCAGCTCGGGAGACACAGCCATGATGCGCCGTTCTCTTGCCTGCACCCTGCTGGCCCTCGGCATGCTGCTGAGTGCAACTGCATATTCCAGCGGGGTCGATACCTATCAGTTTCGCCATCCAGAGCTGCAGACCCGCGCTCAGGAAGTGGCCCGCGCCCTGCGTTGCCCCCAGTGCCAGAACCAGAACCTGGTGGAGTCCAACTCCCCCATCGCCCGGGATCTGCGGCTCGAGGTCTACCGCTGGGTGGACGAGGGGCAGAGCGATGAGCAGGTGATCGCCCGCATGACGGAGCGCTTCGGCGATTTCGTGCGCTACGATCCCCCCTTCAAGCGCAGCACGGCGCTGCTGTGGGGCGGCCCCGCCCTCTTGCTGTTGCTGGCCCTCAATCGCCTGCGCAGGAGCCTGCATCGCCGGCAACCGGCGCGGGTGCCACTTATCGGCGACAGAGCCGAGGGGATGCTCGCCCACGACCCCAGGGCCGAGCTGAACCGGCTGATCATGGCCGAGCAGCAGGCGGGGCTTGCTCCCCACAGCCGCCTCTACCGGGAGCTGGAGCTGGCCCGCCTCGCCAACGCCACCCCAATCGCCGAGCAGGCCCTGCGCGACCGGCTGGCAAGGGAGCCCTCTGCCAGCGCGCTGCCCTGGCTGCAGTCATGGATACTCATTGGGACCCTGCTGCTGGCTCTGATGGCCGGCATTTATGCCGGCAGCGGCCGCTATCAGGCGTGGCAGGCTTATCAGTCGCGCCCCGATCCGCTGGCAGGATTGAGCCCGCGGGATCTGCAGGACAAGGCGCTGGGCGCCCTGCACCAGCGCCTGCAAGTCAACCCCGCCGATCTCGACGGCTGGGCGGCGCTCGGCCAGTTGTATCTGTATCGGGACGAGTACGACAACGCCCTGCTCGCCTACCAGCGCCTCGCCCTGCAGGAAGGGGGTGCCAGCGCCGCGACCCAGGCCGCCCAGGCCACCGTGCTCTACTACCAGGCGGGCCAGCAGCTGACCCCGGAGGCCAAGCGCCTGCTCGATAGTGCGCTCAAGCAGGACAAGGGTGAGGTGAGCGCCCTGATGCTGCTCGCCTCCGATCACTTCCTGCACGGCCGCTACTCCCGGGCCATCA
The DNA here is from genome assembly GCF_033348475.1 of Aeromonas sp. XH. Taxonomy (NCBI): domain Bacteria; kingdom Pseudomonadati; phylum Pseudomonadota; class Gammaproteobacteria; order Aeromonadales; family Aeromonadaceae; genus Aeromonas; species Aeromonas sp. XH. The sequence goes on from NZ_CP137630.1 coordinate 2,394,287, forward strand.
CCCTCTGGCAGCAGTTGCTGGACGAGGAGCGCCCCCGCATCAACCGTGCCGCGCTGATCGAGGCGATCCATACAGCCCGCATGATGGGGGGCTGACTACACACATAATGGGGGCTGAATGCCCCTGTCACGTTTGGCCCGCACAAGCGCTGATGGCAGGGAAATCACTTGCCAGCCTCCCGTCGGCGGTCGAACAATAGGCGTCTATTGAACCTTTTTTTGGAGCCTCCCCCATGATCCCCATTCGCTGTAAAGCCGTCTCCGGTGTCGCCCTCTCAACGATTGATGGCGAAACAAAGCTGCTGGTGATGAAACGGGTCAAGGGCGGTTTCTGGTGCCATGTGGCGGGCACGGTTGAGGCGGGGGAAACCGGCTGGCAGACCATTATTCGCGAGTTTGGCGAAGAGACGGGTATCTCGGTTTGCGAGTTATACACAGCCCATTATCTGGAACAATTTTACGAAAGCGCTTCAAATACGGTGGAGGTAGTGCCGGTCTTTGTGGTCTATTGCCCGCCCAATCAAACGGTCACTCTCAACGACGAGCACACCGAATATCGCTGGTGCACCTTGGCCGAGGCCAAGGGACTGGTGAGTTTCCCCGGCCAGCAGGCGCTCTATGACCATGTCTGGCACCATTTTGTGGCGTGCCGCCCCTCGCCGCTGATGAGGGTGGCACTGCGCTGATCCGGGTCGGCTGACACCTCCCTCGAAGCCCCTGACGGCGCCCATCTTCACCGACACAAAGAGGATTAATGGTGCGTTCGACCCGATGCCGCACCGGAAGGCACAAAAAGAGTAGCAATGATGGGTCAGAAAGGGCATATAGTGTGCCCCATGACGGGCTGAACCCGGCCAATGTGCGCGCCAGGTGTGGCTCATTATGAATCCCGTGAAAGGGCGCCATAGCCGTGAATTCGGCTATTTCAAGGTGCGCCAACCCATAAAATTGAAATATCGGGCCGCCAGACGTTGTGAAGCGTCAATTACCGTCATATAACTTAGCCAAATGTCCCTGTGAGTCGTAGTAGAGTCCAATCATGAACCTTCGCCCTTTTCTTCCCCTGCTGCTCGGCGCCTTCCTCCTTCCCGCCAGCATGGAAAGCGCCCATGCCAACCCGTTTTCTGCGACCTCTTCCTCCACCAACAGCCTGCTCGAGCCCCGTACCAATCTCGCCCTGAGATCCGATGCCTACGTGGTCGCCAACCCGAAAACCGGCGAGATCCTGGCCGAACGCAACGCCAACCGGGTGATGTCCATCGCCTCTATCACCAAGCTGATGACGGCGCTGGTGGTACTGGACGGCAACCAGCGCCTCAACGAGACCCTCACCGTCACCATGGACGACGTGGACAGACTCAAGGGCACGGGCTCGCGCCTCGCGGTGGGCTCGCGCCTGAGCCGCGCCGACATGCTGCACATTGCCCTGATGTCGTCGGAGAACCGTGCCGCCTCGGCATTGGGACGGCACTACCCGGGTGGCCGCAAGGCCTTTATCGAGGCGATGAATGCCAAGGCCCGCATGCTCGGCATGTGGAGCACCCATTTCGCCGACAGCACAGGTCTCAACCCGCGCAACGTCTCCACCGCCCACGATCTCGCCAAGCTGGCCGCCGCTGCGTCCACCTACCCGCTGATCCGCCAGTACACCGCCTCCGAGCAGCGTCTGGTGCGTAACGGCAAGCGCCAGCTGCACTATCTCAACTCCAACCGCCTGGTCCGGGAAGGCGAATGGCCCATCCTGGTCTCCAAGACCGGCTATATCCGCGAGGCGGGTCGCTGCCTGGTCATGGGCACCCGGGTCAACAACGAGCCCGTGGTCATGGTGTTGCTCCACGCCAACACCACCAATGAGCGGGTGGCCGATGCCAGAAAGATCAAGAGCTGGCTGGAGACCTCGGGCCGCATGACCCTGACCGCCCAGTCCACGCCTCCCGCCAAGCTGTTCAGCAACCAGTAACGGCCACAGCAGGCCCCCGCACCAGCAGGTGCGGGGGCCTTCTCATTGCGCCTCTCCCCTCACGAACCGCAGCGCCGTCTTTCCCGTCCCGCGGTGATCCCATCCTGGCTGCGCTTCGTTATGCAGGCAGAGATAGGTCAACCCAGTGAACGAGGCGGAGCATGCACCTCAAACCCCATCTACCCCAGAAGATCTGTCCCGTCTGCCAGCGTCCTTTCGCCTGGCGGCGCAAGTGGGCGCGCTGCTGGCAGGAGGTGCGCTACTGCCGCGAACGCTGCCGCCGTCAGAAGGAGCACGCCTGATGGAGCTGCGCCTCATCCTCGGCGATCAGCTGAATGCCGGCCACAGCTGGTTTCGCACGCAGGATCCCGCTGTCTGCTACCTGATGGCGGAGCTGCGCCAAGAGACGGACTACTGCCGTCACCATCGCCAGAAGGTGCTCGCCTTCTTTGCCGCCATGCGCGCCTTCGCCGCCGCCCTCACCCAGGCGGGCCACCGGGTCTGCTACCTGACCCTGGACGAGAGCGCCCCCTGGCCCGACTTGCCCAGCTTGCTGACGGCCCAGCTCGAAGCGCATCAGGCCGAACGCTTTGCCTGGCAGAGCCCGGACGAGTGGCGCCTTGCGAGCCAGCTTACCCAGTGGGCCGCTGGCCTCGCCATCCCGGCCCGCGAGGTGGACAGCGAGCATTTTCTGACCCCCAGGGATGGCTGGCGCCGCTACCCCCACGGCAGGATGGAGTTCTTCTATCGCGCCCTGCGAAAGCAGTACCGGGTGCTGCTCGATGAATGCGACCAGCCCCTGGGCGGGCGCTGGAACTTCGATGACGAGAACCGCGCCAGGCTGCCGGATCGCCAGCCCATCCCGACGCCCCTCATCTTTGCCAACGAGGTGAGGGAGATAGACGCCATGCTGACCCGCCACGGCGTCAGCACCATTGGCACAGCCGATGCCGGCGCCCTGCCCTGGCCCGTCACCCGGCGCCAGAGCCGCGAACTGCTCGAACACTTTCTGGTGCACTGCCTGCCCCACTTCGGCCGCTATCAGGACGCCCTGAGCGAGCGGGGCTGGAGCCTGTTTCACAGCCGCCTGTCGTTTTCACTCAACAGCAAGATGCTCCATCCCCTCGAGGTGATCCGCGCAGCAGAAGCCCATTGGCGGGCCAACCAGGCCACCATTTCGCTCTCCCAGGTGGAGGGCTTCATTCGCCAGATCCTCGGCTGGCGCGAGTTCGTCCGCGCCCTCTACTGGGAGCAGATGCCGGACTATGGGCGCGTCAATTTTCTGGAGGCCGATCGCCCCCTGCCCGGCTTTTTCTGGAGCGCAGAAACTAAAATGGCCTGCGTGCGCCACGCCATCCGCCAGTCTCTGGATCACGCCTATGCCCACCACATCCAGCGGCTCATGGTGACCGGCAACTTCGCCCTGCTGGCGGGTATCCACCCGGACGAAGTGGACGCCTGGTATCTGGGCATCTACGTGGACGCCATCGAATGGGTGGAGCTGCCCAACACCCGCGGCATGAGCCAGTTTGCCGATGGCGGCCTGATGGGCAGCAAGCCCTACGCCAGCAGCGGCGCCTATCTGACGCGCATGGGCCACTACTGCAAGGGGTGCCGCTATGAGGTGAAGGCCCGCAGCGGGCCGGAGAGCTGCCCGTTCAACAGCCTCTACTGGCACTTTCTTTGGCGCCATCGGGACAAGCTGGGAGCCAATCCCCGCCTCGCCCTCCCCTATGCCAACTGGGACGGCCAACCCGAGGCGCAGCGGCAGGCCATACTGGCGACGGCGGAGCACCATCTGCTCCACCTGGAGCGGCTCTGAATCGACCGGATTTCATGCCAGAAAGTGAGTGAATGACAACATTGAGAGCCAGTTAACAAAATGTGAATAGCAATAACCACCAATGACATCGACACCAGTTGAATATCCTGTGGCGGCTGATTAAGGTGGAGGCCCCAGTCAAGGAGAGACAAGATGGACATAGTGGTACTCGGTGGTGGCGTGGTCGGCGTGACCAGCGCCTGGTATCTGGCCAAGGCCGGTCACAAGGTGACCCTGCTGGAGCGACGTGACGGGGTGGCCCTTGAAACCAGCCATGCCAATGCGGGTCAGATCTCCCCGGGTTATGCCTCTCCCTGGGCGGCTCCCGGGATCCCCCTCAAGGCGGCCAAGTGGTTGCTGCAAAAACACGCCCCCTTCACGGTGCGCCCCACTTCGGATCCCTTCCAGCTGAGCTGGATGCTGAAGATGTTCGCCAACTGCACTCCGGCGGCCTATGCGGTCAACAAGGGGCGCATGGTGCGGCTGGCCGAATACAGCCGCGACTGCATGAAGGCCCTGAGGGAGGAGCTGGCCCTCGAGTACGAAGGGCGCCAGCTCGGTACCCTGCAACTGTTCCGCAGCCAGGCCCAGCGCGATGCCAGCCAGCGCGACATCGCCGTGCTGGAAGAGTACGGCGTCCCCTACCAGTCCCTGGATGCCAGCGGCTGCGAGGAGGTGGAGCCCGCCCTGGCGCGGGTACGCGGCAAGGTGGTGGGGGGCCTGCGCCTGCCGGGAGACGAGACAGGGGACTGCTTCCGCTTCACCCGGGCCCTGGCTGACGAGGCTCGTCGGATCGGGGTGACCTTCGTCTTCAACTGCGCCATCGACGAGGTCGAGACCGCCAAGGGGCGCGCCGTGGCGGTCCGGGCCGGCGAGCGGCGCTTCCAGGCCGACGCCATCGTCTGTGCCCTCGGCAGCTATGGCACCGGCTTCCTGCGCCCCCTCGGGATAGCGCTCCCCGTCTACCCGGTCAAGGGCTACTCCCTCACCCTGCCGATGACGGATGCCGCCGGTGCCCCCCGCAGCACTGTGCTGGACGAGACCTACAAGGTGGCCATCACCCGCTTCGACGAGCGGATCCGGGTCGGCGGCATGGCCGAACTCTCGGGCTTCAACCTGGCGCTCAACCCCAAGCGCCACGACACCCTGGCCATGGTGGTAAGAGACCTCTTCCCCGAAGGGGGCGATCTCGCGCAGGCCAGCTTCTGGACCGGGCTGCGCCCCATGACCCCGGACGGCACGCCCCTGGTGGGCCCGAGCCCCATCCCCGGGCTCTGGCTCAACACCGGCCACGGCACCCTGGGCTGGACCATGGCGGCGGGATCGGGTCAGCTGCTCAGCGATCTCATCTCGGGCAGCGCCCCCGCCATCAGCGACGAGGGGCTGACCCTGGCCCGCTACGGCTAGCTCTGCCACCGGGTTCAGACGAGAGAGGGAGTGCCAAGCACTCCCTCTCTCGTATTTTCACGCCTCGTCAGGGCACGGGTACCAGCCCGGGCAGGGAGTGCCAGACCCGCGCCGGATCCGGCTCGGCGATGGCCGTCGCCACCAGTTGCTCGCTCCAGCGCCGATGGAGTTGCCACAGTGCGCTGCCCGCCTCCCCCTGCCCCTTGGTGCACTGCCTGGCCACGTCTGCGGTGCGGTAGAAATAGCGCACCAGGGTGGTGAGCTCGGGCTCGGGCCAGCGGCAGCCGAAATGGCGCAGCCGCTCGGACCAGAACGCTATCTGGCGCCCCTCGTGCTCCTGCTCCACCTGGTGCAGGGCGGGGATGAGATCCATCGCCTGCCACAGCGCCCCGTAGCCGACGAAGCGCGCGTCCAGCGCCTCCAGCGCCTCATCCAGCAGCAGGAGTGTCTGCGGCCAGCTGTCGGCCTGCGTGCGGATGGCCTCCTGGGCCTCGCACACCGCCGAAAGCCAGGCCATGGCCAGCTGGCAGATGATCGCCTCCTTGTTGGGGTAGAGATGGTAGAGGGACTTGATCCCCACCCCGGCCCGGGCGGCGATGGCATTGGTGTTGAGGGCCGCGAACCCCTGCTCCTGCAGCAGATCCAGGGTGGCCTGCTCGATGCGCGACGCCACCTCCTGACTGCGCTGCTGCCTGGGCTGGCGCCGCATGCAGAGGCCGTCAGGCAGCGAATGTTCCCCCATACCGTTTCTCCCGCCATGGTGACTGTCTTTCATAACTACATGATGAGACAAGATAAACATAAGTCAAAAAAAGTGCAGCAATCACTGGCATTTTCACCAAAGGCTGCAATAACCATAGGTGCCCATATTTGCAGTAATCACTGCAATCAACCCAGGAGAGCACGCTATGGATAGCCCATTTCCCCCCTTCAGGCCGGGTCTCATCGCCCTGCTGGCCGGTACCCTGCTGATCGGTTGCCAACAGGACAGCAGCGAACCGCCGCCGGCCAACACCCTCTACCTCAACGCCAGGATCCACACCCAGGATGACGCCCGCAGCCAGGCCGAGGCCATGGTGGTGCAGGGCGGCAAGTTCACCTATGTGGGCTCCCGCGAAGGGGCCGAGGCCCTCAGGAACCAGGCCACCCGGGTGGTGGATCTGCAGGGCAGGATGGTGCTGCCCGGCCTGCACGACAACCACATCCACCTGCTCGGCACTGTGGCGCTCGACATGTGCGATCTGGACGGCGAGGCCGTCAATCTGGATCAGCTCGTGGCCAAGGTCAGGGAGTGCCTGCCCCGCTACGCCCCCGAGCAGGGGGACTGGCTGGTGGTCAACCAGTGGTCCCCCTATGACGGCAACGCCCCCACCGCCGCCCATGCCACCCTGCTCGCGGCCCTGGACGCGGCGGCACCGGACAATCCCGTGATGCTGGCCGGGGTCGACGGCCACGCCGGCGGTTACAACAGCCTGGCGCTGGCCCAGGCGGCGGACAAGGACGGCAATGTGGTCGGCTTCAACCCCGCCACCCTGGCGCCCGGCGGCGTGTTCGAGGCCTTGAGCCTCTATGTGGATCTGGCCAGTGGCGTCGTGCGGGACGCCGCCCGCAGCGCCATCGCCGTGCCCGACACCGGGGTGCTGAGCGCAAGCGGCGAGCAGGCCGCGGCCCAGTACGACCAGATCCTCCCCGCCATCGCCGAGCTGATGGCGTCCCGCGGCATCACAGGGGTGCAGGACGCCTGCGCCAACGACTTCATCCGCGATCGGCTGCGCACCATGCAGGAGCAGGGGCTGCTGCACATGAGGATCAACGCCGCCACCTGCTTCCACCAGGATGACTACGCCGGCAGGCTGGACATCGAGGGGCACCTGGCCAAGGCGAACCAGGTGCGCGATGCCTTCGCAGGCAACCCCCTGATAAAGGCCGACACGGTGAAGATCTTCCTCGACGGGGTGCTGGAAGGGGATCCCTTCACCACGCCCCCCTTCCTGCCCAACGCCGGCATGCTGGAGAACTACCTGCACCCACACCTCGCCATGGACCCCGCCAGCGGCGAGGTGAGCATCACCGCCGACAGCGAGGACTCGGGCAGCAACGGCATCGTCAACTACCGGGAGGCGGATCTGGCGCGCTACGTCACGGCGCTGGATGAAGCCGGTTTTGGCATCCACATGCACAGCATCGGCGATCGCAGCACCCGCGTGGCCCTCGATGCCCTGGAGGCAGCCCGCGCCCACCACGGCGACAGCGGCATTCCCCACACCCTGGCCCATCTGCAGGTGGTGCATCCGGACGATCAGCGCCGCCTCGGCGCGCTCGGCCTCTACCTCACCTTCACCTACGCCTGGACCACACCCCAGCTCGCCTACGACATGCTGGTCACCCCCTTCATCCAGCCAGGCAAGGCGGGGCAGCCCCTCACCGAGGCGCTCTACGATCCCCAGGGCTACCTGCACGGCGCCCTCTACCCGGTCGAGAGCAGCCGCAAGGCGGGGGCCGTGCTGGTGGCCGGCAGCGACGCCCCGGTGGACAGCCGGGATCCGCGCCCGTTCGAGAACATGGCGGCCGGCATAGTGCAGTCCGCCGGCAGCGGCGATGAGTATCACGCCAGCCAGCGCACCTCGCTGACCGAGATGCTGGCCGCCTACACCATTAACGGGGCCAGGGCGGTACGACAGGGGGACATCACCGGCTCCATTGAGGCGGGCAAGTCGGCGGACTTCATCGTGCTGGACCGGGATCTGTACGCTCTGGTCCAGGCCGGCACCCCGGAGCGGATCGCGGACACCCGGGTCGAGCAGACGGTCTTCATGGGGGAGACCGTCTACCGCAAACCCTGAACGACACGGGCCCCTCGCGGGGCCCGTTTCTTATGGCTCGCTGGCGGGAGCCCCCTCTTTCGCCATTCCGGGTTTCAGGGCCAGGGTGAAGAGGGCCGCCACCATGTCGGACTGGGTGATGATCCCCACCAGTTTGTCCCCCTCCACCACCGGCATGTGGTGCAGGCCGCCGTCGGAGAAGGCCTCCACCAGATCGTAGAGCGGCTGGTAGCGCCGCGCCGTGCGCACCTCCCGGGTCATCAGATCCGCCACCCTCAGCCGCTCGAGCTCGGCGCGCACCCTGGGCTGGCGGCCTGCCCGGTCGATCATCAGATCGTGCAGGGTGATGATGCCGACCAGCCTGCCCTCCTCGTCCGCCACCGGCAGCGCCTTGATCTGGTGGTGGGAGAGCAGGTGCCAGGCGGTCATGGCAAACGCTGTCGGCGCCGTGACGACGAGATCCCGCGACATCACATCCTGGCAGCGCACCGTGCCCACCCGCCCCCGCAGGGCGTGCAACTGGGCCTCCTGCAGCAGCTCCTGCAGATCCTGGCGGCTGATGTCCAGCAGCTCCCCGTGCTTCTCCAGGGCGAAGTCGATGTCCCCGGTGGCGAGCCGGGCGCTCGGCTGGGGATCCGCGGTCTGGTGGCGATTGGGGGCCACCTTGCCGCCATGGGGATAACGGCGTCCCAGCAGCCGGTTGTAGAGCAGCCCCAGACTCAGCAGCAACAGGGAGTTGAGCAGCACCGGCAGCAAGACGTAACTCACCCCCAGCGCCCGGATCCCCTCACCGCCGATCACGGCGGTCAGGGCCACGGCGCCGCCGGGCGGGTGCAGACTGCGGGTGAGGAACATGGCGGCGATGGCCAGCATCACCGCCAGGGCCGAGGCGAGGGCCATGTCCGGCACTAGGCTGGCACTCAATACCCCCATCAGCGCCGACACCCCGTTGCCCACCAGGATGGACCAGGGCTGGGCCAGGGGGCTCGCCGGGGCGGCAAACAGCAGCACGGCGGAGGCCCCCATGGGGGCGATGAGCCAGTGCACCTCGAGCCCCAGCCCCCACCGGCACAGCCAGGCGGTGCCCAGCAACCCGACGAGGGCGCCGAGGGCGCCGTAACAACTCTCTTTGAGGCTGGTATTGGTCGATACCGGCAAGAAATCCCTGAACTGCATCCTGCTCCCGCTGACGATAAGATTTATTTGAAATGCGCAATTCTAGCCATTTCTCCCCGCCCAGCACCAGCGTGGGCGTCATCGCGGCCTCAGGATCCCGGCGCCCCGGGCCCGGCACACCTCAATCCGGTGATCGGGGGTCGCAATGCCCCTCGACATCCGCTGGCTGCCTGGGCGCGTGGACGGCCCCTGAGGCTCGGGTGCCGCGCCGCTCACCAGGCCGCCTCCCGAGAAGGACGCCACCACGCAAAAAAGAGGGAAGGCCTCGGCCTCCCCTCCCTCATTGCGCGGGTTTTACTCGTTATCGGTGCTTGGACCCACTGGATGCCTGTGTCGCCTGGCCGGTCAGATTCCCGCGGCTCAGGCCAGCTCGGCGCGCAGCGCCTTGGTGGCATCGACCATCACCTTGAGGGCGGCCTCAGTCTCTTCCCAGCCGCGGGTCTTGAGGCCGCAATCCGGGTTGACCCAGAGCCGCTCCGCCGGGATCTGTCTGGCCGCCCTGCGGATGAGGTCCTCAATCCAGCCCTGGCTCGGCACGTTCGGGGAGTGGATGTCGTAGACGCCCGGGCCAATCTCGTTGGGGTAGTTGAAGCGCTCGAACGCTTCGAGCAGCTGCATCTGGCTGCGGCTGGTCTCTATGGTGATCACGTCCGCATCCAGCGCCGCCACCGCCTCTATGATGAGGTTGAAGTCGCTGTAGCACATGTGGGTGTGGATCTGGGTGCTGTCCGCCACAGGGCTGGCGCTCAGGCGGAAGGCGCGCACCGCCCAGTCCAGATAGGCCTGATGATCCTGCTTGCGCAGGGGCAAGCCTTCGCGGATCGCCGGCTCGTCGATCTGGATGATCTTGATGCCGGCGGCTTCCAGATCTGCCACCTCGTCGCGAATGGCCAGACCAATCTGCAGGGCGGATTGCTCGCGGCTCACGTCTTCCCGCGGGAAGGACCAGCAGAGGATGGTCACGGGCCCGGTCAGCATCCCCTTCACCGGCTTGTCGGTCAGACTCTGGGCGAACTTGGTCCACGCCAGCGTCATGGGGGTCGGCCGGTCGATGTCACGGGTGATCACCGGCGGCTTGACGCAGCGGGAGCCATAACTTTGCACCCAGCCGAAGCGGGTGATGGCAAAGCCGTCCAGCAGCTCACCGAAATACTCCACCATGTCGTTGCGCTCGGCTTCGCCGTGCACCAGCACATCCAGCCCGATGGCCTCTTGGCGCGCGATCGCATCCTTGATCTGGGCCTGAATGCCCGCCTCGTAGGCCTGGTCATCGATGCGACCGGCCCGCCAATCCTGGCGCAGCGCCCGGATCTCGGCGGTCTGCGGGAAGGAGCCTATAGTGGTGGTCGGCAGCAGCGGCAGCTTGAGATCCGTGCGCTGGGTTTCGGCGCGCACCGGGTAAGCGCTGTGGCGATCGAAGTCACTGTTGGTCAGGCTGGCGAGCCGCGACTGCACCGCCTTCTTGTGGACCCGGCTGTCGGACTCCCGATCCACGATGGGCTGGCTGTAAGCCTCGATTTTGTCCAGGGCGCCGCCGTCCAGGTAGTCGGACAGCAGCCCCAGCTCATAGCACTTTTGCAGGGCGAAGGCGAACCAGCTGCGGGTCTGGGGATCCAGCTCGTGCTCCAGGGTCAAATCCACCGGGCTGTGCAACAGGGAGCAGGAGGAGGCCACCCAGAGGCGCTCGCCGAGCCTCTCTTTCAATGCCTTGAGGGTCGGCGCCAGCCTGGCCAGGTTGGCGCGCCAGACGTTGCGGCCGTTGATGACGCCAGCGGAGAGCACCCACTGGGCCGGTAAATGCGGAACGAGCGTCTCGAGCTGCTCGGGGGCCGCCACCAGATCCAGGTGCAGGCCGTCCACCTTGAGGCTGGTGATGATGTCGCGCTGATGAGCCACCGAACCGAAATAGGTGGTGAGCAGCAGCTTGCAGGGGCCGCTCAGGCGCTCATACGCCTTGAGGTAGGCGAGGCGCCACTCGTCCGGCAGGTCCAGCGCCAGGGCCGGCTCGTCGATCTGTACCCACTCCACCCCCTGGGCCGCCAGTTTGGCCAAAATCTCCTGATAGACGATAAGTAGGCGGTCGAGCAGCTCGAGACGGGAGAAGCCGCTCTCTTTCTCCTTGCCGAGCCACAGGTAGGAGAGCGGGCCCAGCAGCACCGCCTTGACCGGCAGCCCCAATGCCTTGGCCTCCTCCACCTCGTCAAAGAGCTGGCGCCAGCCCAGCTTGAAGCGCTGGTCGCGGTAAAATTCCGGCACCAGGTAGTGGTAGTTGGTGTTGAACCACTTGGTCATCTCGGCAGCCGCCGCCGCCGGGCCGGTCGGCGCACGGCCACGGGCCACCCGGAACAGGGTGTCGAGGTCGGTTTCGCCGTGGCGGTGACGGGCGGGCACGGCGTCCACCAGCAGGCTGGTACCCAGCACCTGATCGTACCAGGCAAAATCCCCCACCGGCAGCAGATTGACCCCGGCGGTGCGCTGCGCCTGCCAGTGACGCTCACGCAGGCTCTTGCCCACGGCGAGGAGCTCGCTCTGGGTGGTCTCGCCACGCCAGTAGGATTCGAGGGCAAATTTCAGCTCGCGCTTGGCGCCGATACGGGGAAAGCCCAGGGTGTGTGCTCGTGTCATAGGTCCAATTCCTTATGCTCGTTCATCTGATGGGAAACTGGATGATTTGGCCATCCAGATGTTTACACATCCAGAATGGCGAGATAAGGTGGCCCTGGCTATTGAATCCTCTTCAACTGGCTCTCAAGAAATCCTCAACTGACGCACAAAGGAGCAGTGCCATGGTCGCGCCCAACCTATCCAGCCCCCCCGCGAGCAGCAATCCGGGCATCGATCTCAAACACCTGAAGACCATCAGCGCCCTGGCGGAGCAAGGGTCCCTGGCCGGGGCCGCGCTCACCCTCAACCTCACCCAGTCCGCCCTCTCTCACCAGCTCAAGGAGCTGGAGACCCGCCTCAATCTGGAGCTGTTTCTTCGAAAGAGCCGCCCTCTGGTGCTGACGGCGGCGGGGCAGCATCTGCTCGCCCTGGCCCGTCAGGTGCTGCCCGCCCTGGCCCAAACCGAGCGCCAGTTGCTGGCCCTGCACAGCGGCGACGCGGGCAGGCTGCACCTGGCGCTGGATTGCCACAGCTGCATCCAGTGGCTGCTTCCGCTGTTGCCGGATTTTCGTCGCCAGTGGCCCGGGGTGGATCTGGAGGTCGAATCGGTCCCCGGCTTCGATGCCATCAGCGCCCTGCTCGGCGGCCAGCTCGACCTGCTGCTCACCTCGGATGTGCAGGCCCGCGGGGATCTCCACTTCGACCCCCTGTTCGCCTTCGATCTCGAACTGGTGATGGCGCCGGATCACCCCCTCTGCCAGCAGAGTGGCATCGCGCCGGACGACTTGCGCGCCGAGGTGCTGCTGGTCTACCCGGTGGAGCGGGCCCGCATGGACGTGTTCAGCCGCTTCCTGCAACCTGCCGGGGTGGAGCCCGCCCGCTGCAAGCCGGTGGACAACACCTCCGTCATGCTGCAGATGGCCGCCGCCGGCCTCGGGGTCGCCGCCCTGCCCCGCTGGGCCAGCGAGGAGTTTGTCCGCCAGGGGTTGCTCCAGGCCAGGCCCCTGGGCGGCGGGATCCGCCGCCATATGTATGGCGCCGTGCGCGCCGCCGACCGGGATCAGCCCTGCCTGCAGAGCCTGTTCGAGCGCATTCGCACCCGGATGGCCGCGCAGTAACAGGGCATGAAAAAGCCGCCCCTCGGGGCGGCCAGATGCCACAGGAGCAAGGTCGTGGCCTCACGACCCCTTGCTGCCCACTCTTCCTGCTTAAGTCTCCACCCCCTCGCAACTGCCCTGGCCGTGTCGCCGTGGACAGTTGTCGCACAGCTCCCCGTCCCGGCGCTTGTAGTGCAGACAGCAGCGCTGGCGCACATAGCCGGGGAAGACCGCCTCCAAAGGCCGCACTGCCTCGCGCCAACCCGCCAGATGCGAGGCCGGCAGGCCGCAGGCGGCAAGCCAGCGCGGTGCATGGGCTGACACCTCGTCCCGGTTCACCTCTCCAAAGAAATCGGGCACCCTGACCAGGGCCGCCAGCAGATCGTCCGCCAGGAGCGGATGCACGAATCCGGGCCGCAGTCGCTGCACCCCGGCAAACAGCTCGAACAGCTGCTGCCAGTGGCTGCGCAGCCGAGAGCCCGCCGCCTTGATCAACACATCGACCTCCCCCTTGATCATGGGCTCCCGGGGCAGACAGAAGCCGGACACCAGCCCGGCCTCATACCCCTGCCCCAGTCTGTCCAGCGCGGGCACGGCGCCGACCCGATAGACGGCCACCATGGCCAGATAGATGGACTGCCAGCAGAGCATGCCCCAGCTGCGGGTCAGCCAGTAGGCGGGGCCCGCCTCCGGGTGTGCCTGCCGCCAGTGGGCATGGAGGGCGGCCGCCACCTCGGTCGGGGTCGCCTCGGTGTGAGTGGCCAGCAACGGAGGCCGGCTTCCCGCCGCCAGTCCCTGCCCCCTGAGGGAGGGGATCAGGCTGGCCGCCGCCGCAAACAGGGTGTCATGATCCGCTGCCAGGGTGCGCTCGGCATGCAGCGCCAGCGCCCCCAGGCCCCGTGGCAGGACGTGCTTGCGGTCATCGCCGCCCGCAGAGGGTGAATGCCCCGGACGCAGCCCGGGGCGCAGGGTCAGAATGCGTATTTGAGTCGAGCCTCCAGGTTGCGCTGTGCCCCGAACCAGCAGTTGTTCTGGTCGTAGCAGGAGTAGTAGGTCTTGTTGAGCAGGTTGCTGGCGCTGAGCGACACCCCCACCCCCTTCAGGCTCGCGCTGAGGGCGGCGAGATCGTACGAGGCGGACATGTCCATCAGCAGGTAGTCCGGCACCTTGTCGGTGTTGGCGGCATCCATCTCGGCCTCCCCCACGTAGCGCAGGCCGGCGCCCACCCGCATCCCCTCCAGGCTGCCGCCCAGCAGGTAGTTGCTCCAGAGCGACGCCATCTGCTCGGGCACCCAGACCGGGGTCTTGCCCTGCAGGCTGGTGGTGTCACGGGTGATCTCCATGTCGATGAGGGTGTAGCTGAAAGCCAGGTCCAGCCGGCTGGTGAGATCGGCACGCCCCTCCAGCTCGACCCCCTTGGAGACGGTCTCGCCGGTCTGCAGCTTGGGCCCGTAGACGTTGTCCGGATCCGTGACCAGGGCGTTCTCCTTGGTGATATGGAAAGCAGCGACAGTAAAGGTCTTGCTCATGTCCTCGGAGAGGAACTTGAGCCCCCCCTCCCACTGGTGGCCGGTGGCCGGCTTGAACGCCTTGCCGTCCTTGTCTGCCCCCGGCACCGGCTCGAAGCTCTCGGCATAGCTCACGTAGGGCGAGAGGCCATGGTCCAGCTCATAGAGGGCGCCGAGACGCAACGAGAGGTTGTCCTGATCGATCTGTGCCAGGGACTGGCTGGCTGCCCCCAGGTAGAGGGTATGGCTGTCGGTGTCCATCCGGTAGCGGTCGTAACGGGCGCCACCGATGGCCACCAGGCGGTCGAGGCGCACCTGATCCTGCAGATAGACGCCGGTCTGGGACTGGCGGATCACCTTCTGATCCTGGTAGTTGAAGGTGAGTGCTCCCGGCACTATCTGGCTGTGGTCCGGGTTGAAGATGTCGATGCTGGGGGCCGAGTAGTCGAGGGTGTCCCGGTAGAGCACGTGGGCATCCAGATACTGGTAATCGACCCCGAGCAGCAGGTTGTGCTGGGCCGCGCCGGTCTGCACCTTGCCCGCGAGCTGGTTGTCGATGACAAAGCCGCGGGAGTCTTCGTCCGTCAGGTAGGCGTTGCGCGCCAGGGTGCGGTTGTCCGCCGCCAGGGCCGCGTTGTAGGTGTTGCGCTGGTAGGCGGAGGCATCCATGTAGCGGGCATTTTGCAGCAGCTGCCAGTCGGCGTTGAGCTCGTGGCTCAGCTTGTAGCCGATCAGGGTCACGTCCCGGTTGTATTCGTTCCAGTTCTCGTCGCCGAGGAAGGTGTCGCTGCCAAGCTGCCCCAGGGGATTGCTCTTGACCGAGCCGCTGGCGGGCACTGTGGTGTAGATGCCGGCGGCGGGATCCTTCTGGTAGTAGAGGTTGAGGTTCAGCAGGGTGCGCTCGCCGAGCTGCCAGTCCAGGGAGGGGGCGAACACGTAGCGCTCCTCTTCGGAGGTCACCGCCTGGCCCTCCTTCTGGCGGGCCAGCCCCACCACCCGGTAGGCGAACCTGTCGTCGATGGCCCCGGTGCTGTCCAGGGTCATCTCCTTGAGTGCGCCGGTGCCGGTCGCCAGGCTCACGTTGTGGCTGGCCTCCCGCTGGGGGCGCTTGGCGATGAGGTTGACCATGCCACCGGGGGGCATGCTGCCATAGAGCACCGAGGTCGGCCCCTTGAACACCTCCAGCTGCTCCATGGCCACCGGATCTATCTGGGGTTGCAGGTTCCACTCGTTGTATTGCAACAAGAGACCGTCATAGAAGTTCTGGTAGTTGTCAAAGCCGCGGATGTTGAACAGATCCAGCCGGTTGACCGCCCCGCCCCGCAGCTCGGTATTGACGCCGGGCACGTAGCGCAGCGCCTCGCTCACCGAGCTCACCCCCCGCTGCTCCAGCGTCTCGCCGTCCACCACGGAGATCGCCTGGGGCGTTTCGATGGGGTCGAGCCGGGTCTTGGTCGCCGTGTTGCGATAGGTCTGACCCAGCACGGTCAGGGTCTCGTCGGCACGCGCCGCTTCGGTGCTCGCGGGAGCGGCGGCCAGCGCCGAGCCGGCCAACAGGGTGGAGATGGTCGCGGCGACCACGGTCAATGGGGGGTGAACAAGTTGCATCTGATCCTCGACTGCCTACTGCATGTGAATAGTAACAAATATCATTTGCATTTTATTGTTCTATTTCGCCCCGAAATTAACAATTTGGGGCATCTTGGCGGGAAAAGCGGAGAAATCAGGAGGAAGTCAGCCTCAACTGACAACATCCACTGGCAACGGACGGCGCAAGTGAGTTCAAATGGCTATCGGCCTCGGAACCAGCGCGCCTTGGGTCCGGGGGCGCAGACTGATGACGCCGGCGGGAGGGCGGCAGGAGCAGGCGATCAAGGCTCCCCGCAAGGGGCGATGGGCAACCAGTACTCCATGCGGGCGTCCGGCTGCCTGGCGTCGAAACCGGGGGGATAGCGCTCCAGCTCGAAGCCATCCAGCCCCCGGTAGGAGGAGCCCGGTAGCCAGTGCTGGATGAACCAGTTGAGACTCTGCCCCAGTTGCTCAATGGGGCCCAGGTGAGTGAGCACCGCATACTCCTGGGCCGGCACCTCGAGGCGCGACAGGCCTGGCGGCGGCGTCCCCTCCCCGGCCACCATCCCGGCCCAGTAGGGCAACCTCGGCCCCGCCCCCGAGACGTCCACCACCCCCAGCCATTCCCTCGACGGGCACAGACCGCCGGCCTCCCGCAGGGCATGCCAGATGGCGGGCACCGTCTGCTGGAAGTCGGGCTCCTTCGCAAAGAGGCCCAGGATCTCCCCCCTGACGCCGTGCAGGGTGAAGCCGGGCTGGCTCTCGATCCGCACCTGCACCAGCCTGGGCGGGGTGGGCAGCGCCGCCGCCCGCACCAGCGGGGTGCGCAACCCCAGCCGCAGGCCGCGCTTGCGATAGGCCAGGGGCGAGCAACCAAACTGCTGCTTGAAGGCGCGGCTGAAGCTCACCTCTGAACCAAAGCCATGGCTGAGCGCCAGATCCAGCACCCGCTGCCGGGTCGAGAGCAGCGCCTCCGCCGCCTGGCTCAGCTTGAGTTCGCGCACATAGTGGGCCACCGTCTGGCCGGTCTCGTGCAGGAACACCCGCTGCAGCTGCCAGCGGGACCAGCAGCTCTGCTCGGCCAGCAGCTCCAGGGAGAGCACCTGATCCAGGTTGGCGTGAATATAGTCCAGCACCCGCTCGATGCGAGTGAGGTGGGCATGTGCCTCGGGCGCCTGGCCTGGGGATGGAAGGGGGGATGTCGGTATCATGATGCGCTCGAGACCACTGCCGGCAGGGGCGCGCTCGCCCGGGAGGCCACATTAAACATGGCCGTCGTGCCGGCGGCAAGCCTTCTCCGGCGACGGCGGGACGAGGCGCCGCTCTCCTCGTCCGCCAACCGCCCTCCTGGTCTGTCACAAAAGTGACGCCTTCTCCTGCCACAGTGGATGCCGACAACATTGTCAATTGCCCGGGCAGTGCAGGGCACTCTTCCCGTCGTGACATGCCAAGGAGAGCAGCATGAAGAAAATCGCCTTGATCACCGGAGCCCGTGGCGGCATCGGCACCGCCATCACCGCCGCCCTGTTGGAGCAGGGCTATCGCATCATCGCCACCCACTCCAGCACCAGCGCGGCGGCGGCGAGGGAGTGGTTCGACACCCAGGGGCACCAGCCGGATCGGGTGCGCCTGCTGGCGCTGGACGTGGCCGACACCGCCATGTGCCGCGAGACCCTGGGCCACCTGCTGCAGGAGGAGGGACGGGTCGACGTGCTGGTCAACAACGCCGGCATCACCCGG
The DNA here is from genome assembly GCF_033348475.1 of Aeromonas sp. XH. Lineage (NCBI taxonomy): Bacteria > Pseudomonadati > Pseudomonadota > Gammaproteobacteria > Aeromonadales > Aeromonadaceae > Aeromonas > Aeromonas sp. XH. The sequence continues at coordinate 2,411,991 of NZ_CP137630.1, forward strand.
GACGGCGCCTTCAAGCGGATGACGCCGGATCAGTGGTTCGAGGTGATCCACACCAACCTGTGCAGCCTCTACAACGTGACCCAGCCACTGTTCGACGCCATGTGCGAGCAGCGCGACGCCCGCATCATCAACATCTCCTCGGTCAACGGCCAGAAGGGGCAATTCGGCCAGGTCAACTACTCGGCCGCCAAGGCGGGCATGCTGGGCTTCACCAAGGCGCTGGCGGCGGAGGGGGCCCGCTTCGGAGTCACGGTCAACGCCATCGCCCCCGGCTATACCGCCACCCCCATGGTGGCGGCGATCCGCACCGATGTGCTCGACAGCATCAAGGCCGACATTCCCATGCGCCGCCTCGCCAAGCCCGAGGAGATCGCCGCCGCCGTGGCCTTCCTCGCGAGCGAAGCGGGGGCCTATATCACGGGGGAGACCCTGGCCATCAACGGCGGGCTCTACATGAAATGAGCGCGGGCAAGGGACGGGGGCGCGCGGGCGATCCCGATCGCCCTTGCTCGCTCCCGCGGCCACTCACTGGGCGCGGCTCTGACCGTGCTCGGCGAAGTGGCTGCGCAGGGCGCTGATCACCCGCCGCACCTTCTCCGGGATCTCCCGCTGGGGCGTGATGGCGTGGATCTCCATGGCGGGCGCCCAAAAGCCGGGCAGCAGTGCCAGCAGGCGGCCCGAGGCGAGATCCTCGGCGATCTCTCCCTCGGGTTGCAACGAGATCCCCTGTCCCGCCAGGGTGAACTGGCGCAGGGGCAGCACGTTGTTGCACAGCACCCTGGGCCTGGGCTTCACCTTGTGGGCCTGCCCTTTCTCATCCAGCAACAGCAACCCTCCCCCCAGCATCTCCGAGGCCAGCCAGTCGTGGGTCAGCAGATCCGCCGGGCTGCGCGGCGTCCCCTTGCGCGCCAGGTAGGCGGGGGCGGCGCACAGCAGCATCCGGGTCTGTCCCAGCCTGCGAGCCACCAGGGTGGAATCTTCGAGCGTGCCGACCCGCAGCGCCACGTCGATGCGATCCTTGATGAGATCCCGCTTCTCGTCGTCGGCGATGATCTGGATGCACAGGCCCGGATGCGCCTGCAGCAGCGGCGAGAGCGCCCGTGCCAGAGGTTGACCCGCCATCCCCACCGGGGCGGTGATCCGCACCTCCCCAAGCAGGCTGTCGCGTACCTCCGAGAGGCGCAGTTCGGTCTGGCTCAGGGTTTGCTGCAGGGACTGGCACCCCTGCCATACCACCTCCCCCGCCTCGGTCAGGCTGAGGCGGCGGGTGGAGCGGTGCAGCAGGGGCAGGCCGAGCATCCCCTCGAGCTGGCCGATATGCTGGCTGACGGCGGACGGGGTCATGCCGAGGGCCTTGGCGGCGCCGGTCATGCTGCCCGCCTCCACCACGGCGGCGAAGATGGCGTAGCGTCTGAGCTGATCCATTATGAAGCCCTGCTTACAAGTGAATGCAATTTTCAGTGGATTATTAAATCATATCCGGGGGCGTAGGATAGCCCCATTCCCACAGCGAAGGAGAGTTTCCCATGAAGATTGCCCTCATCGGTGCCAGCGGCTTTGTCGGTTCCGCCATCCTCCAGGAGGCCGTCAGCCGCGGCCATCAGGTCACCGCCATCGTGCGCGACATCAGCAAGGTCGCAGCCCATCCCCAGGTCCGCGCCGTGGCGGTGGATGCCCAGGACAGCCAGGCCCTGGCCCAAGTGCTCGCGGGTCACGATCGGGTGATCAGTGCCTACAACCCCGGCTGGACAGTGCCGGACATCTACGACCAGTACCTCAAGGGTGCCAGCGCCATCGTGGCGGCGGCCAAGGCGACCAGCAGCTGGTTGCTGGTGGTCGGCGGCGCCGGCAGCCTTGAGATAGCGCCGGGCGTGCAACTGGTGGATACCCCGGAATTTCCGGCCGAGTGGAAGCAAGGGGCGCTCGCGGCCCGCGACGGCCTCAGGGCACTGCGCCGGGAAACCGTCCTCGACTGGCGCTTCGTCTCCCCGCCCGTGTTCCTCGAACCCGGCGAGAAGCGCGGCGACTATCGCCTCGGTGCCGATCGGGTGCTGTTTGACGGTGACAAACCCGCCGGGATCACGGTCGGCGATCTGGCGGACGGCGTACTGAACGAGGCGCAAGCACCGGCTCACCTGCGCCAGCGCTTCACCCTGGGGTATTGAGGAAAGGTGCGCCAGCAACCGTTCCCATGACAGTCACACGGAGGGAGGCGGATGCCTCCCTCCTCCTTTTCTCTCCCGCGTCTATCCCGTCACGCCAATGTCGCTCTCGCCCGGTACGGCAGATCGTCGCCTGAGCCGCCCGATGCTCGCTCCATTCGCCCAAGCCCGAATTTCATTTCGAATTTTGTATATAACTAAGAATATTTTGTTGCTTCCACCTTATAACCTCGAACAGTAGCATCACCCTCAACCCAAACGGCGCCACTCAAGAAGAGTGCGCCCCGGTTTCGCAACACCCCGCACGCCGGGCCACGCGGACCCCATTCACGGAAAGTGAGGAGATGCCCATGACCACCCCATCATTGCCGATCATCGATCTCGCCGCCCTCAAGGGCACCCCGGCTGCACGCAGCCAGATGCTGGCGCAGCTTGGCCAGGCCGCCCGCGAAGTGGGCTTTTTCTATCTGGTGGGCCATGATCTGAGCGAATCGGCGCGCCAGGAGACCCTGGCGCTCGCCGCCCGCTTCTTCGCCCTGCCACTTGAAGAAAAGCTGGCGGTGCAGATGGTCCACTCCCCCCACTTTCGCGGCTACAACCAGGTGGGGGCAGAGCTCACCCGGGCACGGCCGGATCTGCGGGAGCAGTTCGATATCATGAACGAGGCCCAGGCCCTGCCTGTTGCGCACATTCGTGGACCCTGGCAGCGCCTCATCGGCCCCAATCAGTGGCCCGCCGCCCTGCCCGAGATGAAAACACGTCTGCTGGCATGGCAGGATCGACTGAGCGACATCACCCTCACCCTGCTGGACGCCTTCGCAGAGGTGCTGGGGCAGCCCGCCGGCGTATTTGACGAGAGCATTCGCGGTGCCCCCTACCAGCACATGAAGCTCATTCACTACCCCGGACAACCGGAAGGCAGCAGTGGTCAGGGGGTAGGTGCCCACAAGGATCCCGGCTACCTGACCCTGGTGATGCAGGACGATCACTCCGGGCTCGAAGTGGAGACGGCGGATGGCTGGATCCCCGCCCCCCCCTTGCCGGGCGCCCTGGTGGTCAACATCGGCGAGCTGCTGGAGCTCGCGTCCGACGGCTACCTCAAGGCCACCCTGCACCGGGTGGTGAGCCCCCCTCCCGGGGTATCGCGCCTCTCCTGCGCCTTCTTCATGGCGGCAAGGCTGGATGCGACTGTGCCACTGCTTAGCCTCTCCCCCGAGCTGGCGGCGCTGGCCGAAGGGCCCCAGAGCGATCCCGCCAACCCGCTCTTTTATCAGGTGGGGGAGAACGTGCTCAAGGGGAGGCTGCGCTCCCACCCGGATGTGGCGGCCCGCCACTATGCAGGCGAGCCGCAGCGCGAGCCAGCGCTAGCCTGACAACCCGCCACTCGACATGAGAAAAGGGGCGCGACGGCGCCCCGGATAACACAAGCAGTCGGGCAACGACCTGACAATGACGGAGTAAAAAAATGAAATTCAAGACCATGAGCGTGCACAGCGGCCAGCGGATCGATCCCCAGACCGGCGCCCTCACCACCCCGCTCTACCAGAGCAGCACCTTCAGCTACTTCAACGCCCAGGCGGGCAAGGAGCGCTTCGCAGGTCAGGCCCCCGGCTTCATCTACAGCCGCTTTGGCAACCCCACCACCGCCGAACTGGAGCAGAAGCTGGCAGCCCTCGAAGGTGCAGATGAGTCACTGGTGGTGGCGAGCGGCATGGCGGCGGTGAGTGCCATCATGTATGCCCTGGCCGACAGCGGTGATGAAGTGGCCTATATCGGCCCCCTCTACGGCGGCACCGATGCCTTCCTCAAGCAGACCTTCAGCCGCGCCGGCATCAAGATCACCGCCTACGAGAGCGATCAGGCGCTGCTGGCCAACATCCGCCCCGCCACCAAGGTGGTACTGTTCGAAACCCTGACCAATCCCACCCTCAAGGTGGTGGATCCGCGGGTGGTGGTGGAGGCGGCCCGCAAGGTGGGCGCCATCACGGTATGTGACAACACCTTCCTCACCCCCTACCTGCTGCGCCCGCTCGAGCTTGGCATCGACATCGTCATGCACAGCGGCACCAAGTATCTGGGCGGTCACGGCGACATCATCGCCGGGGTGGTGGCGGGTCGTCATGAGCTGATGAAGTCGATTCGCACCGTGGCCCTCAAGCACATCGGCTCTCCCATCGGCCCGCAGGAGGCCTACCTGCTGCAACGGGGGGTCAAGACCCTTCCCCTGCGCATGGATGCCCACCTGCACAACGCCCAGAAGGTGGCCGAGTTCCTGGATGCCCACCCAGCGGTGAAGAAGGTGATCTACCCGGGCCTTGCCAGCCATCCGGGCCACGATGCCCTCGGCGCCTTCGCCAGCGGCTTTGGCGGCATGGTGAGCATCGAGCTGGAAGGCGGGTTTGAGCGCTGCGCCACCCTGCTCGACAACCTGCAACTCTTCGTGCAGGCGGTGAGCCTCGGCGATCTCGAGAGCCTCGCCTGCCATCCGGCCAGCACCACCCACGCAGCCATGGACGAGGCGAGCCGCCTCGCCGCCGGAGTCAATGACGATCTCATTCGATTCAGCATCGGGGTGGAAGACGCCGACGATCTGATTGCCGATCTGGCCGCCGCCCTGGCCCTCCTCTGATATCCAGTGGCGATCCGGGGGAGTGACGCAATAAAAAAAGGGAAGGCAATGCCTTCCCTTTCTCTTTTCTGCCCGTCGCCCTCATCAGGCGTCGTGGTAATCCTGGCAGGCGCTCAGGGTGTTCTCCATCAGGCTGGCGACCGTCATGGGGCCTACTCCCCCCGGTACCGGCGTGATGAAGGCGGCGTGATTACGCGCGGTCTCATACTCCACATCTCCCACCAGGGAGCCGTCCGCAAGGCGGTTGATGCCCACGTCGATCACCAGGGCACCGGGTTTGACCCACTCCCCCGGAATGAAGTTGGGCTTGCCCACCGCCACGACCAGCAAGTCGGCCCGGCGCACCTGGGTCTCCAGATCCTGGGTGAAGCGGTGACAGGTGGTGGTGGTGCAACCGGCCAGCAGCAGCTCCAGCGTCATGGGGCGCCCCACGATGTTGGAAGCCCCGACCACCACCGCATGCAGACCATGGGTCTTGACGCCGGTGGTCTCGATCAGGGTCATGATCCCCTTGGGGGTGCAGGGGCGCAGCGCCGGAATGCGCTGGGCCAGACGGCCCACGTTGTAGGGGTGGAAGCCATCCACGTCCTTGTCGGGGCGAATGCGCTCCAGCACCTGGGTGGTATCGCAATGGGCCGGCAGGGGCAATTGCACCAGGATGCCGTCCACAGCCGGATCCTCGTTGAGCTGGTCGATCAACGCCAGCAACTCTTCCTGGGTCGCATTGGCGCTGAGATCGTAGGAGCGGGAGACGAACCCCACCTCTTCACAGGCACGACGCTTGCTGCCCACATAGACCTGGGAGGCCGGATCCAGCCCCACCAGGATCACCGCCAGACCCGGTGCCCGCTTCCCCTGTGCCAACCGCTGTTGGACTTGCGCGGCGACCTGGTTGCGAATCGTTTGCGCAACCTGTTTTCCATCAATGATTTTGGCAGACATCGTTCTTCACTCATCCTGTGTTCAACTGCGGCGCATTGTCGCATTTTTTTGGCGCGGGTGTTAGCGGCTCTCGCCTGACGGGCAATAAGTAGGCACTTGAATTTACTGGCGGAAAAAGTCGTTGACGCTGACTTTGGCGCTTGGGTATGATGCCCGCCCGTTGCCCAGTGGTGCCGCCGAAGGTATGCTGGAGCACGAATTTTCGGTGATTAGCGCAGCCCGGTAGCGCATCTGGTTTGGGACCAGAGGGTCAAAGGTTCGAATCCTTTATCACCGACCAGGTTCATCGGGAAGTCCTTAGGATTTCTTGATACAACGCGCCCTTAGCTCAGTCGGATAGAGCAACGGCCTTCTAAGCCGTGGGTCGCAGGTTCGAATCCTGCAGGGCGCGCCATTGATGCGACTCCTTGAGAGCGGCATCGAAGGCAGATTTCAGTGGTGGCTGTAGCTCAGTTGGTAGAGTCCCGGATTGTGATTCCGGTTGTCGTGGGTTCGAGCCCCATCAGCCACCCCATCATTCCCCTTTCAGGTTGCCTGCAACCTGATGCCGCAGCCCTCGATGCTGCCCTTTCAGACCGGCCAAGTGCCGGTCTTTTTGTTTTCCGCCCCTGCCCCCCCTTCTCCTGACGTACTCATCGCCTGGCGGCCCGCCAAGAGGAAGTGCCCCCTGCCCTGCCTGTCCCATCGCCGTGAATCCCCTATGTCTTCACTGTCTGCCCAGCACGGCGCACCACCACACGCCGGCCACGTCGCCAGACTCTCGAGGGCCTGCGTCACAAAAATACGCGAGTGCCCCGCCCCAAGGCCGGGAACCCGGCTCGCCATGATGCAGCGCAAACTTGGACCCGGATGGCCGTGATATGGGTAAAAAGATGAACAACCGCCGGACGCAACGACCCGCACGGGGCACCGGCAGATCGCCAAACTCGATGGCCGTGATTCATCTTTTCGTAATCCGCCCCATAAAAACCAACCAATTTATTGAAAAATAAGGAGTAATTGACACCACACCGTCGCGCCATGAGGCATTCCCTGCCATGGCGTTACACCGCACGGTGGAAATGTTTCCATACTAAGTTGTCAGCAATGTAGATGCCCTCCAAGGAGAGACCGAGATGAGTGACGAAAGCAAATGCCCCTTCAACCACACCGCCGGCGTCGGCAGAACCAATCGTGATTGGTGGCCGAACCAGTTGCGGCTGGATCTGCTGCACCAGCATTCCCCCAGCTCCGATCCCATGGGCAAGGACTTCGACTACGCCAAGGCCTTCGCGAGCCTCGACTATCAGGCGCTCAAGAAGGACCTGGTCAAACTGATGACAGATTCCCAGGAGTGGTGGCCGGCGGACTTCGGTCACTACGGTCCCCAGTTCATCCGCATGACCTGGCACGCCGCGGGCACCTATCGCACCACGGATGGTCGCGGCGGCGGCGGCCGGGGCCAGCAGCGTTTCGCCCCCCTCAACAGCTGGCCCGACAACGTCAACATCGACAAGTCGCGCCGCCTGCTCTGGCCCATCAAGCAGAAGTACGGCGACAAGATCTCCTGGGCCGATCTGCTGATCCTCGCCGGCAACGTCGCCCTGGAATCCATGGGGTTCCGCACCTTCGGCTTCGGCGGTGGCAGGCCGGACGTGTGGGAGCCGGATCAGGACGTCAACTGGGGGGATGAGATTGCCTGGCTCGGGGTCGACCCAGATCGGGTCAAGGGCGACCGCGAGCTCAGCCCCCCCTTCGGCGCCACCCACATGGGCCTGATTTACGTCAACCCGGAAGGACCGAATGCCAGCGGCGACTATATGGAGGCGGCCAAAGACATCCGCTCCACCTTCGGCCGCATGGCGATGAATGATGAAGAGACGGTGGCCCTCATCGCAGGCGGTCACACCTTCGGCAAGGCCCATGGCGCCGCGCCGGAATCCCACAAGGGGCCAGAGCCCGAAGGCGCCCCTCTGGAGGCACAGGGCCTCGGCTGGATGAGCGACTACGGCAGCGGGCACGGCAAGGACACCGTCTCCAGCGGGCTCGAAGTGACCTGGACCAAGACCCCGGCGCTGTGGAGCAACAACTTCTTCGAGAACCTGTTCAAGTACGAATGGGAGCTGACCAAGTCGCCGGCCGGTGCCAAGCAGTGGGTCGCAAAAGATGCCCCGGAGATCATTCCCGATGCCCACATCCCGGGCAAGTTCCACAAGCCGACCATGCTGACCACCGACCTGACCCTGCGCTTTGACCCCGAATTCGGCAAGATCTCCCGCCACTTCCACGAAGACCCGCAAGCCTTCGCCGATGCCTTTGCCCGCGCCTGGTTCAAACTGACCCACCGCGACATGGGCCCCATCACGCGCTACCTGGGGCCGGAAGTGCCCAAGGAGGAGCTGATCTGGCAGGACCCCATTCCCGCCGTCAACCACCCCCTGGTCGATGACAAGGACGTGACAACGCTCAAGGAGAAGATCCTGGCAGCCCCCCTCTCCGTGGCCGAGCTGGTCTCCACCGCCTGGGCCTCCGCGTCCACCTTCCGCGGCTCCGACAAGCGTGGCGGCGCCAACGGTGCCCGCATCCGCCTCGCCCCGCAGAAGGATTGGGCGGTCAACCAGCCGGCGCAACTGGCGAAGGTGCTTCAGGCCCTCGAAGGGATCCAGCAGGCCTTCAACGCCTCGGCCACCGGTGGCAAGAAGGTATCCCTGGCCGATCTCATCGTGCTGGCGGGTGGTGTCGGCGTCGAGCAGGCGGCGAAGAAGGCCGGTGTCTCCGTGACCGTACCCTTCACCCCGGGTCGCATGGATGCCTCCCAGGACCAGACGGATGTCGACTCCTTTGCCGTGCTCGAGCCCCTCGCCGACGGGTTCCGCAACTACGGGGGCGAGTGCGCCACCTTCGCGGAGACCATGCTGATCGACAAGGCACAGTTGCTCACCCTGAGTGCCCCCGAGATGACGGTGCTGGTCGGCGGCATGCGGGTGCTCGGCACCAACGTCGGCAACTGCCACGGGGTATTCACCGCGACCCCGGGCACCCTGTCCAACGATTTCTTCGTCAACCTGCTCGACATGGGCACCGAGTGGAAGCCGGCGGCAGACAAGGGCGTCTACGAGGGCATGGATCGCAAGAGCGGCAAGGCCAGGTGGACAGGCACCCGGGTCGATCTGGTGTTCGGCTCGAACTCCCAGTTGCGGGCCCTGGCGGAGGTCTATGCCAGCTCGGGCGCCAAGGAGAAGTTCGTGAAGGACTTCGTGGCGGCCTGGACCAAGGTCATGAATCTGGATCGCTTCGATCTCGTCTGATCCCGGGCGCCGTTCCCAGGCCCGCCAGGAATCGGCGGGCCTGTTTCCCGGGAATGGCGCGAGAAATAACCGGATGACGCAACGCAGACAACAACCCGACCATCAGGTCGGGTTTTTATCGGGTGGGGTATCGTGATGGGCTTGCTCCGGGTATGACGGTCACCTGGGGCCGAGCAAGTGGCTCTTGGGGAGCTGACTTCGGGAGGCGAGCCTTGCCAGAAGCCTTCAGTACGTGTCCTGACTCATATTGAGGTCACTCTTACTCATTCTGATTGCTCTTGCCGTAATTGAGGCTGACACACCACCATCAGACAATATATGCACGGAATATTCAGGAATAATGCCACTCGACGCCCCTTCCATCGCAGCGGTGCCAACGGAAGCCTCACCACCGATGTCGAATGCCCAATGGTCATGTTTTACTTTGTCAATGACATCTTGCGAATACAGCAAGACTAAGACCTTGTAAGACCGAGCCCCCCAACCGGCCCCCAGATCCCATCGCTGAACACGATAAAAAACAGGTTCTTTTTCTGCCTTTACAAACAGCACGCCCTCGCCACGCCCCACGCCAATGGCAGGTACCTTAGTCACCTTCATATTGACGACAAGATAGGCCAACGACTCCTCGAATGATTTATTGAGCTTTTCATCCTGTGCCATCAACTGATGAAGGGTACTGTCCGCCATTTCATTTATACCCTGTCGTTTTATACCCCGTGGTTCATCATCCAAATGACTGCAACCCGTGATAAAAAGGGCCATCGCTATCAACAAACACTGCTTTATTTTCATCCGTCATTCCGCCCCTGATTTTGACATGTTAAAATGGTGACATAAGCAGATGAACTGAAGTGAAACCTGCTCTCACCAACAAGTCCATGGGTTGACACTCGATGGCTCAACACCCCACTCAATAATTATTTAAGGTAAAGCAATACATTCTAATCTTCTGACTTAGTTCTCCGCCCCGGAAGGAAGTTTCTAAAAAACGATCATCCTCCTGACATATGTAAGACCTCACCAAGGAAACACTTAAAAACAATTATATGAACTAACTTGTTATTTCTCTCCACAAGTCGAGCTATCATGAATCGTGGAATGTCAACCTTGTTATAAATAAAACAATCACGTCGAAAAACATATTCCATCACAGAACAAAGCCGCATTATTAATAGCTTGATGCTGTACCAGAACTCCTGATAAAAATGCGACATGGGCGAGCACGGCAAACAGGACGAGTGGACACCTCTCCATTGAGATGCAAGACATGCCAAGGGATTCCTACCGCCATGCCTCCGCCTACCACCGATAGTCCAGCATCATGACCATGCTGGTTCGCTCAGGGCCGACATTGAGCTCTGCCACCACACCATAGTTTCTGGCCAAGTTCCAGTTCAGCCCAACCACCCCAGCCCATTCATTTTCGTTTTCGGAAGAGATGCTGTAAGCAATGTTATAGCCAAAAGGTTCAGACTGCTGAGTAAATCCTTCCACTTTCATATAAGAGAAGCCCACAAAAGGGCTCACTAAACCCAAATTATCGAGGTGGAATGAGCGGCCAACTCGTGGGCTCACCAGCAGTGCCTTACTCTCGGTGCGCTTATCATCGGTTTCCGATCGGGTATAGCTGACCGGCAGAACCGCAAAATACTGGCCGAAGCCGGCGGTAAAATTCGTATTCACCCCATAATTCCAGCCTGAAAAATCAGGTGAAAAATGAATCGTCTCAAGACCTGGCTTGATATGCTTAAACACCGAATCAGGAATGGTGACTTCCAGATCAGAGTCGCCATCAAAACGTCCGGCGTGCACTCCAACCTGCATGAATGGCAAGATCCACGAGCTGAGTTTCAGTTGCCATGTCCGGGTATGGCCTTCTGGATGACCGAAGTCGATCTCATCCAGATTTAGACGGCCAAAATCGATATCCGGACGATCGGGAATGGCCAGCTTCAAATCGGAGAAGCTGAACCCTTGTTGCATATACGTTGGTACAATGGAGAGAGAGAATGGCAGAGGCAGATCAAACCCGAGATCAATCGCACTCTGCGCATAAAAAGGTAACGCATGCTCCCATTTGCGATTCAGTCTCTGTTGGTTTGACGGAGATGACCGAGTGATAGAGGGGCGCACATCGGCTGGAACGGTGGCTTTTCGCGCCGCTTTGCGTAATGCCCTGATCTGCTTCTGGCTATCATTCAGGCCTGTCGCCTCTGATGATGGCTGCTCTGCTGCCGACACCATAGGCGAGGTGACAAGAAATAAAAAAGGCAGAAAATGCACACTTGTCATCCTTATTAACACAGACTGTCCAACAATATTCATACGAAGTAGATTGCCAACATAAAGTATTCTTCACTCGTGATTGCCGTTGAACATTGAATTTATTTTCAGGTCTTTCTTACCACTTTTCCTATTACATATCAGTGTATTCTGTTAACTGGATGATTTTAATGGTGCGACATTTTACTACGATCCTTGTGGGGTAACATGTACAGGACCTTAAGAAAATACGTCATTTAAAATGCCCGCCAACACCCAGCTCCGAATTGACACTCTCAGGTCCACACGGCGAACATTGTTAGCCAGCTGATCGATGGCCGCTCCCGCAGCCCTTATTTCTACCATGATGCCATGCGTGACTTTCATCGGCCCTGAGTCCCTTTCCCCAAAATGGCTCCGGGCCCGGAGCTGGCTCCCTTCAACTGGTTTGGTCATCGAGAAACCGTATCGACCTGGGCAAGGGTACGCCCTTTACCTGGAGCTAAGGGAGGAATGATTCGCCACTACGTGACTCACCCCTTCGGGCGACCTCTGGCCGTTCATCGCGGCAAGCCGTTTTGCTCTAACCCGGCGAGGCGGCTCACCCTCTCTTGTCGGCATCAGGGGATATGCAGGGCCCAGGATGCAAAAATCCGACCCCGAGGTCGGTTCGTTAAACATGGGGCTGGGTTGGAATTGACTCGCGCCCTTCCTTGCGCTCACCCTGCGGGCAGCCTTCGGCTATCCAGGCGGACCATTCTGCCCAGTTGTCGAACCAGGGTTCAAACCGAGCCACTCATCACCGGAAATGCAAAAGGGCCTGTCTTGCGACAGGCCCTTTTACGTTATTTGGTGGTGAGGGAGGGATGATTCGCCACTTCGTGGCTCACCCCTTCGGGGCGGCCTCTGGCCGTTCATCGCGGCAAGCCGCTCTGCTCGAACCCAGGCGAGGGTTTTCACCCTCCCTCGCCTGGGTATCAGGGAATATGATAACCCCAGATGCCAAAAACCGACCCTGAGGTCGGTTTTTTATAATTTGGCGGTGAGGGAGGGATTCGAACCCTCGATACGTTGCCGTATACACACTTTCCAGGCGTGCTCCTTCAGCCACTCGGACACCTCACCAAATTTTTACTTCTTTGAAGTGGCTTTCGGAACATGCTACGCGTGCTTTCTTGCCGACTTCGTCGGTGGGCAGCCACTCGGACAGCTCACCAAATTTTGGTCTGTGGTTTAACGTGTTCAGCCAACACGGGTCACTGCGCCATCGCGCCGGAACGGGGCGTAATTTAGGGGAAAGGCCCGCTGGCGTCAACGGCTTTTTGACCGCGGCGAACCGTTCGCGCATTTAACGCACAGCGCCATCCCCGGGATCAGTGCACGGACTCCGGTGCCACCTGGATTTCCGGCAGGTTCAGGAAGCCCAGGCGCTCGCACTCGGAGACCACTTCGTGGGTCGCGGAGGTGGTGCTTTCCACAAACAGCAGGAACTGCTCCACGCTGAGCCCCGCCCTGGTGAAGACGGTATGGCCGACGATGAGACGCGGCAAGTTGTCGTCGATGATGTCGAGGAACACCTTGAGGGACGGGTATTGCATGTTGAGACGGCCCAGCTCGGCCACGAGCGACAGCAACGCCGAGGGGCGCACTTCCAGCTCGGATGAGAACAGCAGCCCTTCCTCTTCGACGAAGATCCGGCTCTCCTGGATGCCCTCGACGGACTGCAGGGAGACCATGTGGATGCCGTGGCACTGATCGCACACATAGTGCTCGATCCGGGCCTGCTGCAACCAACGCATTATCATTTCAGAGCTGGGGATATTCATCATTTCCACGACACAATAAGGATCAAGGGGCGCAGTCTAAACCAATTTTCAGGCAACCAAAAGTAGAGGGGCCGGATCGGCCGTCGTCCCGCTTCTTTTTGACTATCCCAATGCCTATACTCAGCCATTCTCGTAGCGCACCCGCCTCCAACCAAAGAGCCCGATGACCATCCAAGAAAAGTATCGCCTGCACCTGAAATCCCTCTCGGATGAACTGCTCGCCCTGCAAAAACCCATCCGCATCCTGGATGCCATCAAGTGGCCCCGCCACCTGCAAGCCGACTTTCTCGCCAGGGGGGGGCAGGCGCTGCCCGCCATCGATGCCGACTTCTATCGCACCCTCCCCCTCGGCTTCGAGCCGCGCAACAAGTATCTGGAGCTCAAGGAGCTGAGGGACAGGATCCGCAGGCGGCTCGGCCCCCAGGACGATCTGGGCCGGATCCTGCAAGAGACGGTGGATCAGTACATGGTGGTGATCGAGATGCTGCGCCAGCGCGGGCAGCCGGACTTTCAGCGTTACAGCCAGCGACTCTACGGCTCGGCGAGCGATCACCTGCGCGGTGATCGCAAGACTCTCAAGGAACTGGGCGCTAGGCTGTGCGACATCTTCTCCCTGCCGGGGGCCCGCCATCTGGTGCGCCCCTACCCCAAGGAGTTCGAGGGGGACGCGGCGGTGGCCAGGCTGCAGGGCAAGCTGTCGAACTATTTCAGCGACGGCACCGTGCAGGTCAAGCTGAGCGATGGCATCGTCTCCGATGCCGCCGCCGGGGGGGATTACATCAAGCTGAGCTCCCACGCCCGCTTCTCTGAGCTCGACCTGCAGGTGCTGGAGGTGCACGAGGGCTGGGTCCACGTGGGCACCACCCTGAACGGTCGGCAGCAATCCTATGCCACCTGGCTCGGGGCAGGCTCGCCGCGCATCACCGCCTGTCAGGAGGGGTTGGCCGTGCTTATCGAGACCCTCACCTTCAGCTCCTTTCCGGACAGGGCCAAGCGCATCTCGGATCGGGTCATGGCCATCGACATGGCGGAGCGCGGCGCCGACTTCGTCGAGGTGTTTCGCCACTTCGTCGAGAAAGGCACCAGCGAGCACGACGCCTACAAGATCACCCAGCGGGTGTTTCGCGGCGGCATGGTGGCGGGGGGCGCCTGCTTTACCAAGGATCTCTCCTATGTGAAGGGCTATGTGGAGACCGTCAACTTCATCCGCAGCACCGTGCTGGAGGGAGTCCCCGAGATCCTGCCCATGCTGTTCGTCGGCAAGGTGACCCTGGACGACATCCCGGTGCTCTACCAGCACTATCTGGAGGGGCTCATCGATGCACCGCGCTACCTGCCCCCCATGTTTCGCGATCTCACCGGTCTCTACGTCTGGTTCGGCTTCGCCTCCGGCATGTCGCTCGTCGACATAGGACGGGTGCAGCAACACTTCCGCCAGCTGTTCCACCGCCTGCCGGTGGCCGATCCCATCATCGCCCCCGTCGACATCGAGATCGACTGAGCCCCGGGCAAACAAAAGGGCGCCGGATGGGCGCCCTTTGTGGATGATGGCCAGCCTTACTTGAACGCCCGTCCCTCCAGGTAGTGCTTGCGGCAGAGCGACACATAGCGATCGTTGCCGCCAATCTCCACCTGCTCGCCATCGCGCATCACCTGCCCCGCCTCGTTGACGCGAGAGTTCATGTGCGCCTTGTTGCCGCACCAGCAGATGCTTTTCAGCTCCTCGAACTTGTCTGCCAGGCAGAGCAGGTGGTAGGAGCCGGGGAAGAGCTCGCCACGAAAATCGGTCTTGAGGCCGTAGGCGATCACCGGGATGTCCTGCTCGTCCACGATGCGGGCGAGCTGGTAGACCTGCTCGCGGGTCAGGAACTGCGCCTCGTCGACGATGAAGACATCGATGTGCCGCTCGGCGTGGCGGGCCTTGACCATCTCGAACAGATCGCAGCTGTCGCTGAAGACCTCCACCCTCAACTCCAGCCCCACCCTGGCGCTGATCACCCCGACGCCGAAGCGATCGTCGATGGCGGGGGTCATGGCCAGCGGAACCATGCCCCGCTCCAGGTAGTTGAAGTGCGCCTGGATGAGCTGGGTCGACTTGCCCGAGTTCATGGTGGCGAATTTGTAGTGCAATGAAGCCATGGTGGAGTTCCGATACGGGAATGATGGGGGGCATGCTAACGAAAGCCCCCGCCAAAACCAAGGGGCCCGAAGGCCCCTTGTTCTCTTATGCGACGGCCAGCGCGCGATGCTGCCGGGTTTTGCGCAGATGGTAACCGGAGAAGACCAGGAACCAGAGCGCACTGACGGTAAAGCCAGCCAGCACGGAGTGCATCAAGCCCATCACCAGATAGCCGAGGGCGGCGCCGAAGGCAATGGCCAGCGCATAGGGCAGCTGGGTCATCACGTGATCGATGTGGTGGCAACCGGCCCCCGTGGCCGAGAGGATGCTGGTGCTGGAGATGGGCGAGCTGTGATCGCCGAACACCGAGCCCGCCAGCACGGCGGCCAGCATGGGCAGCATCAGGCTGAGGTCGCTGGCGGCCGCCATGTCGCCGGCGAGCGGCAGCATGATGCCGAAGGTGCCCCAGCTGGTGCCGGTGGCAAAGGCCATGGCACAGGAGAGGATGAACACCACCGCCGGCAGCACCTCGATGGGCAGGTTGCCGTTGGCCAGGGAAGCCAGGTATTTGCCGGTCTCCACGTCGCGCACCACGGCGCCTATGGTCCAGGCAAACAGCAGGATGTTGATGGCGGGCAGCATGGCCATGATCCCCTGAGGTGCGGCCTTCATCCAATTGCTGGCCCCGAGCTTGAGACGCATGGCCAGGCCGATGGAGACCACCAGACTGCACAGGGCGCCATAGACCAGGGAGGAGCCGACGTTGGTATTCTCGAACGATCCGAGCACGCTGAACGGCAGCCCTTTGCTCTCCAGCACGCTGGCACCGGAGTCGATCATGAAGTAGACGGTGGCCAGGGTGAGGGTCAGGATCGGCAGCACCATGTCGATCATGCCGCCGTTGCTCTCCTCCGGGCTCTCCATGTCCAGACCGATGGGACGTCCCTTGGACTCATCCCACAGCTTGCCCTCCAGGGCCCACTGCTCATGCTGGCGCATGGGGCCGATGTCGAGCTGGAAGGCGATCACCACCAGCACCATGATCAGGGTGAACACCGCATAGAGGTTCATCGGGATCATCTCGACGAAGGCAGAGATGGGGCTCTGCTCGGTCAGACCGTGGGCCGCCATGATGCCACCCACCAGGGCGATGATGTAGGCGCCCCAGGAGGAGATGGGCATCAGCACGCAGACCGGCGCCGCGGTGGAGTCCAGCAGGTAGGCCAGCTTGGCGCGGGAGATCTGGAAGCGATCGGTGACCGGACGGCAGATGGCCCCCACCGACAGACTGTGGAAGAAGTCGTCGATGAAGAAGGCGAACACCATCATGCCGGTGAGGGTCTTGGCTCCCTTGCGGGTCTTGGCACGGCGCTCGGCCCACTCGGCAAAGGCCCGGGTGGCGCCGGAGACGCTCATCAGACTGATGAGGCCGCCGAGCAGCAACATGAAGAGGATCATGTTGACGTTGTCGCGGTTGAGCGCACCGTCGACCCAGAAGATCCTGAGCACGGTGTCGAGCATGTAGTGCAGTGACGCGAGGGGGGAAAACTGGTTGAGCAGCAGGCTGCCCGCGACTATGCCCACCCCCAGCGACACTAGGACGCGACGGGTGATGATCGCCAGGGCGACGGCCAGCAAGGGGGGAACGACGGACCAACCGGAGTCGGCGTAATGAATGATGTCCATGATCTCTTTGCACCTAAAGACAACAGGTGGAGATCTACCGAGAGGATCAAAGAAACAAAACCCATGGGGAGGGTATACTCCTCAGCCCCTTCAGGTAGCGCTCCATAGTGAATGACTATGGCAGTCCTGCACCTATTAGATACAGAACCAGCAACCCGGTATGATGGCCTGGTCACTTCGGCGCCGACTCCTTTCATCGAGCATCACAGGCATCACCCTCCGCTCGGTTACTCATAGGCAGCGCGCCTCTACTTAAAGGTATTCGCGGCACATTTTATCGAGCTACCGGGTGATAGCAAGTTTTTTGATTAAATTTCAAGGCAGGTATGGCACAAGCAAGGAAAATGGTAGTCAAATGGTGCGCCATCACTCATGTCGACGATATTTTCATCTGGCTGGAACTCATTCGGAAATGAACGCAGACAGATGCGGGAAAATATATCGCCACGAATATTTATCTGACTTAATTTATCAGGCTAATTAATTATTTCGGCAGGCTTGACTTGAAGCCGAATCCCCCTATAGATTATCGAAAAAACAATCTCTTCCCCTAATATCTTGCTCGCGTGGTAGCCAATATGAACGAATTTTTGAAAGTACTGTTGAATATCCGTAGCCTGCGGGCGACTTGCCGCGAATTGACTCTGGAACAGCTGGAAGAAGGTTTGGAGAAACTCTCCGCCGTGGTGGCCGAACGTCAGCAGGATGAATCTGCCGAGCGCCAGGCCCGTGAAGAACATCAAAAGAAAATTGCCGAATACGCCGAAATGCTGAAGGCAGCCGGGATCGATCCCGCTGAATTGGTCAATACCGTTGTCGCCGATGCTCCCAAGGCAAGCAAGGGCAAGCGAGCCCCCCGCCCCGCCAAATATCGCTATCTGGACAATGGTGTGGAAAAAACCTGGACCGGCCAGGGTCGCATGCCCTCCGTCATTGCCAAGGCCGTGGCCGAAGGCAAGTCGGTGGAAGAATTTGCCATCTGATCCCTGACACGCTGTCCCGCCCAATAAAAAACCTCGCTAGGCGAGGTTTTTTATTGCCCGCTCCATGAGCTCCTCAGCGCCTATCCGCCGCCTTGACCCAGAGGATCTCCGGCGTGCCCGAGGAGACCAGCAGGTATCTGGCTACGGTGAAAAACCAGTCACTCAGCCGGTTCAGATAGGGCAACACGGCGGGGTTCACCCGCTCCTCGCGGCTCAGGCCCAGCAGCAGGCGCTCGCAGCGACGGGTCAGGGTTCGCACTACGTGAGCCTGGGCCGCCGCCCGCGAGCCGCTCGGCAGGATGAAATTACGCAGTGCCGGCAACTGGGCACTATAGGCATCGATCTGCTGTTCGAGCCTCTGGGTCCAGCGCTCGTTGACCTGCCACAAGGCGGGATTTTGCGCCTCGCTGGAAAAGGCCAGCTCGCCCCCCAAATCAAACAGCTCCTGCTGCAACAATATCAATTCGGCCAATAATGCCGTCTCGTCGGCGGGTATTTCGGCCATCAAGAGCCCTATCTGGGAATTCAGCTCATCGATGGCGCCATAGGTTTCCACGCGCCGATCATCTTTAGCCAGAGACGTGCCGTCGGCCAGCCGCGTGAGACCCTTGTCCCCCTGCCTCGTATATATTCTCATTCTGACATCCTGTTAATAATGGGAATAATCATCGACTCCAGCCCATTGAGTTTTATCTCGTAGGCCAGCGCCAATGACTGGCCAAGGGCACCGGCCGGAAAACCGCTGCGCGCCAGCCACACCAGATAAGGCTCCGGAATATCGATGATGCGTCGCCCCCGATATTTCCCGTAGGGCATCTTGCTGGCCAGGGTGAGCAATACCCGCTCATCGGAGAGTCCATCCATATCAATCGATATTCAGGTATTTGTGGGTCTGGATGGAGAGCCGCCAGTTGCGGGCGATGCAGGTCGCCATGGCCAGCTCGGTGGCCCTGGGCTTCTGGCTGATGGGTTGCAGTGCGATCACCACGTCGGGGCGCAGCCGGGCAGTCGCCAGCAGGGCATCCAGCTCCTCGATATGGCGCTCGGTCGCCACCGGATGCTTGATCTCGTTGGCCCGCTCGAGGGCCGACACCAGCACCGGCAGGCCCCCCTTCATGCCGATCTTGGGGGAGACAGTCACCCAGGTCTGCTCGTGGGTCAGGATCTCGCTGGTACCGCTGGTCTCGATCTGAACCTGGTAGCCCGATGCCACCAGGGCCGACGAGAGCTCGTTCAGATCATAGAGGCAGGGCTCGCCGCCGGTTAACACCACGTGGCGCGCAAGGTAGCCAAGCCGCTGGAAGCTGGCCAGAATATCCTCCGTGCTCATCCTGCTCCAGCCATCGGATTCGTTGGATCGATCGAGCACCTCGTCGCGCGCGACCTCGCGCTCGGGATCCACGACCCAGGTATGGCGGGTATCGCACCAGGGGCAGCCCACCGGGCAGCCTTGCAGGCGTACGAAGATGGCGGGCAGGCCGGTGAAGACCCCCTCCCCCTGGATGGTCTGGAAGATCTCGTTGATTGGGTAGTGCATCTTGATCACGACTGGCTGCAAAAGCCGCGGATTATACCCCAAAGGCTGCCGAGGCGCAGGCTCAAGATCCGCTTTTCTCGCCGAGCCCGGTTTTCTCAAACAGCCTGGCCCGGATGCCCCCCTGATCGGCCAGATAGCGATCGAGCCCCCGCCGCCGCAGTTCGCAGGCGGGACAGGTGCCACAACCGTCCCCTTGAATGCCGTTGTAGCAGGTGAGGGTCTGGTGGCGCACGGTGTCGAGGTGGCCATAGTGATCCGCCAGCGCCCAGGTCTCGGCCTTGTCGAGCCACATCAGGGGGGTCTCGAAGCGAATGGCGCGATCCAGCCCGAGCGACACCGCCTGGTTGAGCGCCTTGACGAAGTCGTCGCGGCAATCGGGATAGCCGGAGAAATCCGTCTCGCACACCCCGGTGATCACTGCCTCGGCA
Source organism: Aeromonas sp. XH (assembly GCF_033348475.1). Taxonomy (NCBI): domain Bacteria; kingdom Pseudomonadati; phylum Pseudomonadota; class Gammaproteobacteria; order Aeromonadales; family Aeromonadaceae; genus Aeromonas; species Aeromonas sp. XH. The sequence goes on from NZ_CP137630.1 coordinate 2,431,855, forward strand.
CCGACCTGGTAGGCATAGATGGCGGCCAGGGTCAGGAACAGGATGTTGCGCCCCGGCACGAAGGTATTGGGCAGGCCGTTATCCTGCAGTTCACCGCTGACCGGTATGACGTCCCGGGTCAGGGCAGAGATGGCCAGCTCCCCCAACATGGTCACGTCCATCACCTTGTGGGCGGCGATCCCGAGCGTCCCTGCCAGCTGGCGGGCGGTCTCTATCTCCGCCCGGTGGCGCTGGCCGTAATCGAAGGTGATGGCGTGCACTTCGTCATAACGGGCCTGTGCCTGCACCAGGCAGGTGGTGCTGTCCTGCCCCCCACTGAATACCACGACGGCTTTTTTCACGTTGGTCACTCCTCTTGGCCCCCTGACGAGCAGGCGGCGTACTCTGGACAGTTCATCGGCGGCGGCCATCGGCAAACTCATGCCACTGCCGGTTCAAATGGGTAAAGAGCTCCATCAGCGGGGCGAAGCGCTCGGCGTCGCCCTCCCACTGGGATAACAGATGGTAGCCCGCCTCCAGGGTCGACAAGGCCCCGGGAAAGGGGCTTTTGCGAATGGAATATTGCCCGGCGATGGTGCCGAGCGTGATCCGCGGCAGCCCGAGCAGGGCCGGGTTGCGGTGCAACATGCGATAGGCCTTGCGCCAGGTGCCGTCGAGCAGGATAAAGTGCGCGCTCGCCTTCCCTTGCCCTGCGCGGCGCGCAAGGTGCGCCCTGGCCTGTAGCGGAGTCAGCGCCTCGTCATCTGGCCACAACAGGTAACACTGCGCGTCGGGGTCGGCCAGCAGGGCGTTGAGCCCTTCATCCCCCTCAAAATCCTCTCCCACATGGATGCGGGCATGGCCGAGCGAAGCGGCCAGCAGCGCCGCCGTCCCCTTGGGGTGACCCACCTCGGTCGGGTGTTGCAGGATATGGAGCGGAGCATGATGGGGCACTTGCCGAACATATTCGCACAGGCACGCTTTGAGGGCTCGGGTACAGCGTGTACAGTATCGGCTCTCTTTGTCGTTGGGCTGTTTCATGTTGTCAGAAAAATCGGGTCTGCTCTGGGTCATCACGCTTTCGCTCGTCACTGCCTTGCTCTTCTTCACCGTGCCAAACCATCAGCTCGCCTTCGATCGCAACCTGATCGCCCAGGGGGAAGGGTGGCGCATCATAACAGGCAATCTGGCCCACACCAATCTGTGGCACCTGCTGCTCAACCTGAGCGGACTGGCGGTCCTCTACAGCCTGTTCCAGGAGTACCTGGCGGCCTGGCGCCTGCCCGTGCTGCTGTTGCTGCTGGGCGCGGCCGTGGGGCTGGGGATCTGGTGGTGGTGCCCGCAGACCCAGTGGTACATGGGGCTGTCCGGCCTGCTGCACGGCCTGTTCGTGTGGGGCGCCATGCAGGACATCCGTTACCGCCGCTATTCCGGCTGGCTGATGCTGGCGGGCATCGTCATCAAGCTCGGCCTGGATTTCTACAGCGCCGGGGAGAGCCCGGTCTCCGCCCTCATCGGTGCCAGGGTACACATCGAATCCCATTTCATCGGCTCGGCCGCCGGCCTGCTGCTCGGCCTCTTCCCCCTCGGTCTGGGTGTGCAGGCCGTCAAGTCTTGAACCCTGCGGGTACGAGGTTCACCCGCTCGCAGCAGCACTAGTCTTCCCATCAAAATGCAACAGGCCGGATCGGGATCCGGCCTGTTGCATTTGGGCGACACAAACTAGCCGTTGAGCTCGGCGTTGATCGCCCCCAGCACGGCGGCTGGATCCGCAGCCTGGGTGATGGGGCGACCGATCACCAGATAGTCGGCCCCCGCCTCCACCGCGGCCCGCGGTGTCATGACGCGGCGCTGATCCCCGGCGGCTGAGCCAGTCGGACGAATGCCCGGGGTCACCAGCTTGAAGTCGGCGCCGAGCAGGGCCTTCAGTGCGCTCGCCTCTTCGGCGGAGCAGACCACCCCGTCCAGTCCCGCCGTCTTGGCAAGGGTGGCCAGGCGGATCACCTGCTCGGCCGGGGTAACATCCAGACCCAGAGGAGCCATATCGGACTGCTCCATGCTGGTCAGCACCGTCACCCCGATGAGCAGGGGCGCCTTGTCACCATAGGGCAGCAGCGCCTCCCTGGCGGCCCGCATCATGCGCTCGCCACCGCTGGCATGGACGTTGACCATCCAGACGCCGAGCTCGGCGCTGGCGGCCACGGCCTTGGCGACCGTGTTGGGGATGTCGTGGAATTTCAGATCCAGGAAGACGTCGAAACCCTTGGCCACCAACTGGCGCACGAACTGGGGACCAAACAGGGTAAACATCTCCTTGCCCACCTTGAGGCGGCACTGGGCCGGGGAGATCTGCTCAATGAAGGCGAAGGCATCGGCCTCGTGCTGATAATCCAGCGCAACCAGTACTTTGGGGTCTTGCATGTCACTTCCTATGGGTTGTTATGCCATCTCCAGGCGCAACACGAGCCGGGGCCCCGGTTGCACGCTGGCATCTGAATCACTTGGATAGCCCTGTTCGTCCGGGGCTCAGGCCTGCTAAGCCCAAGAGGCAAGGCACCTTGTGCCCTTCATTCCCCATCCAGACCGCGGATCGGCTTGATGGTGCCCCACTGCCGGCAGGAGGGGCACTGCCAGAACAGCGAATGGGTGGCGAAGCCACACTGGCGGCACTTGTGGGTCGACTTGATCTTGATCTGCTCGCCCACCAGTTGCTGCAGCAGCTCGAGGCTCTCCTTGGCCGGCCCCTCCTCGGCGCTCGCCAGCTGGAAGCCCACCAGTTGGTAGAAGCCCTTCATGGAGGGGTGGCGCCGCAACTGGCGCAGCACCAGGGCGCGGGCCTGGCTCAGGCCGTCGCGCGCCTCCACCAGATTGGCCAGGGCCAGGGTCACGCTGACGCCGGCATGATCCTCCACCGCTTTCTCCAGCAGCGGGATCAGCTCCTGGCTGCGGCCCATCTGCTGGTAGCACCGAAGCAGTTTTGGCATGGCTTCGGAGGCAAAATCGATGTCCTGCTCGAACACCCGCAGCAGATCCTTGCTGGCCTCCTCGTACCTGCCCTCCTCCATCGAGAGCTCAGCAAGGCGCAGGCTGGCGCGCGCGCAGGCCGGGTGGGCGACGAGCGCACGTTTCAGTCTGGCGATGCCCGCCGACTTGTCGCCGTCGCGCAAGGCGCTCTCCGCCTGTTCGCAATAGAAATGGGAGATGGGCTCGGCCAGCTTCTTGCCCTGGAATTTCTGCAGGCGAATGGCCACCTCGATGGCCCTGTCCCAGTCGCGCAACTGCTGATGGATCACGAGCAACTGGGAGAGCGCCGTCTCCTCGAAGTCGCTGTCCTCGCACAGCTCCTTCCAGATGGCCTCGGCCCGATCCAGCAGGCCGGCAGCCAGAAAATCGCGGGCCAGCTCCTGCAGCGCGAGCTGGCGCTGCTCCCGGGTCAGCTGGCGAGCAACCAGGTTCTGGTGGATCTTGATGGCGCGATCGACTTCGCCCCGCTGACGAAACAGGTTGCCGAGGGAGAGGTGGGTTTCGATGGTATCGCTGTCGACTTCCAGCAGCTGGATGAAGAGGTCCACCGCCTTGTCGGATTCGTCGGACAACAAATAGTTGAGACCCGCCACGTACTGGCGGGAAAACTGGTTACTCTGTTGCTGGGTGTCCTGGCGAACACTCCTGCGTCCCATATACCAGCCATAACCAGCGGCGATAGGCAACAGCAGGAAAAGCAGTTCAAGCATCGAGGGACGTTATTCCTTGGCTGTCGACCGGGCAAGCTCCAATTCACGAGATTGACGACGCATGGTTCGGTTCAGGGTGCGGTTTTGCAGCTTGAGGCGCAGGAACAGCAGGCCGAAGACCAGCCAGCCCAGCAGGAAGCCACCGGCAAAGAAGAAACCCAGCAGCATGGACAGCGAGAACTCACCCTGAGCTATCAGATAATTGAACTGAACCAGCTGACCATTTTGCGATCCTATGGCCAGGGTCAATACAAACACCAGCACCAATGGGATGAGGGCCAAGATACGCTTCATAGGAGCTCCCTGTCTGTAGCTAATGAGAGACTGATTATCCTTAAAATCGCAGGCAGACTCTAGAGCGAATGGGAAAAGAGTTCGAGAAACCCGACAATGAACGGCCTCAATGTCGCAAAAATAAAAAAGGCATACCCTTGTATGCCAATTTCTGCATTATTCGACGATGTTGACGCGCTCGCGCAACTCTTTGCCAGGCTTGAAGTGCGGGACATATTTCCCGGTCAGTTCAACCTTGTCCCCTGTCTTGGGGTTGCGGCCCACGCGAGGCGCACGATAGTGCAGTGAGAAACTTCCAAATCCTCGGATTTCAATCCGGTCGCCGTTTTGCAAGGTCGATGCCATCTGCTCAAGGATCTCCTTGATGGCGGCTTCAACATCCTTGGCCGGCATATGCATGCGGCTGGCTGCCAGTTGTTCGATGAGATCTGATTTGGTCATAAGGTTAAATCTCCTTCCCCGATCACATGCAATAATCATTTTGCCAGGATAAAAAAGGGCGGCGCAATGCCGCCCTTTTCTTGCATCAAGGATTATTCACCCTTGGCGGCTTTGAACGCTTCAGCCATGGCGTTGCTGAACACAACTTCTTCTTGCTGGTTCAGGCTGTCGATGGCAACACGCTCGTCAGCCTCGTCCTTGGCACGGACAGACAGGCTTACGGTGCGGTTCTTGCGATCAACGCCCATGAACTTGGCTTCAACTTCGTCACCAACAGACAGCACCAGAGTGGCATCTTCTACGCGGTCACGAGCAGCGTCGGAAGCACGCAGGTAGCCTTCCACGCCGTCAGCCAGTTCGATCACGGCGCCCTTGGCATCAACCTCGGTAACCTTACCCTTCACGATAGCACCTTTCTTGTTGTCAGACAGGTACTTGTTGAAGGGGTCTTCTTCGATCTGCTTGACGCCCAGGGAGATGCGCTCGCGCTCCGGGTCCACTTGCAGAACAACGGCTTCGATTTCGTCGCCCTTCTTGAATTCACGCACGGCTTCTTCGCCCTGGTTGTTCCAGGAGATGTCAGACAGGTGAACCAGGCCGTCGATGCCGCCATCCAGACCGATGAAGATACCGAAGTCAGTGATGGACTTGATCTTGCCGGAAACACGGTCGCCCTTGGCGTGAGTTTCGGCAAACAGCTGCCACGGGTTGGACTTGCACTGCTTCAGACCCAGGGAGATACGACGACGCTCTTCGTCGATGTCCAGAACCATCACGTCAACCACGTCGCCAACGTTGACAACCTTGGACGGGTGGATGTTCTTGTTGGTCCAATCCATCTCGGATACGTGTACCAGGCCTTCAACGCCTTCTTCGATTTCAACGAAGCAGCCGTAGTCGGTCAGGTTGGTCACGCGGCCAGACAGACGGGTGGTCTCCGGGTAACGCTTGGCGATAGCAACCCAGGGATCTTCGCCCAGTTGCTTCAGACCCAGGGATACACGGGTACGCTCGCGGTCGAACTTCAGAACCTTGACTGCGATCTCGTCGCCAACGTTGACGATTTCGGAAGGATGCTTAACGCGCTTCCACGCCATGTCGGTGATGTGCAGCAGGCCGTCAACACCGCCCAGATCTACGAATGCACCGTAGTCGGTCAGGTTCTTGACGATACCCTTAACTTCTTGACCTTCTTGCAGGTTGGCCAGCAGGCTTTCGCGCTCGGAGGTGTTCTCGGTTTCGATCACGGCACGACGGGAAACCACAACGTTGTTGCGCTTCTGGTCCAGCTTGATGACCTTGAACTCGAGTTCTTTGTTTTCCAGGTGAGCGGTGTCACGGATCGGACGCACGTCAACCAGAGAACCCGGCAGGAAGGCACGGATGCCGTTCAGTTCAACGGTGAAACCACCCTTGACCTTGCCGTTGATGATACCGATAACGGTAGCTTGCTCTTCGTAAGCTTTTTCAAGCTGCAGCCAGGCTTCGTGGCGCTTGGCTTTTTCGCGGGACAGCTTGGTTTCGCCGAAACCATCTTCGATAGAGTCCAGAGCTACGTCAACGGAGTCACCTACGTTGATTTCCAGCTCGCCCATGGCGTTCTTGAATTCTTCAGCCGGGATAGCGGACTCGGATTTCAGACCGGCGTCAACCAGTACGAAACCATTTTCGATAGCAACGACAGTACCCTTGACGATGGAACCTTGACGGGTTTCAACGGCGTTCAGGGACTCTTCAAAGAGTTGAGCAAAAGATTCGATCATTGTTTATGTCACAAATGAAACATCCACTCGCAATCCGGCACAAGCGGGGTTGTTTTTAATTATCTGCGCCATCCGTGGTGCAGACGACTGGCATCAGCTCGCGCCGATGTCACCAAGTTGTTGCTCCGCATAGGCGAGTACCGTCACCAGCACTTCATCTATGGTCATAGACGTTGAGTCTACCACAAGAGCATCTTCCGCGGGTTTCAGGGGGGCGACGGCGCGATTTCTGTCGCGATCATCACGTTCCCGAATCTCGGTTAAAAGACGCTCAAAGTTAACATCAAAGCCCTTATCTTGCAACTGCTTATAGCGGCGCTGGGCCCGCTCCTCGGCGCTGGCGTCGAGGAAGATCTTCACCTCGGCCTCGGGGAAAACCACTGTGCCCATGTCGCGGCCATCGGCGATGAGGCCGGGAGCCTGACGGAAGGCACGCTGACGGCGCAGCAGGGCTTCGCGCACCCGGGGGAAGACGGCGACCTTGCTGGCGGCATCGCTCACTTCCTGGGAGCGAATGGTACGGGAGACATCCTCCCCTTCCAGCACCACCTTGACCAGATCCCCATCGACCTGGAACTGCACGTCCAGGTTGGCGGCCAGGGGGACCAGCGCGGCTTCGGAGTCAAGCTCCACATCGTGATGCAAGGCCGCCAGGGCCAGCACCCGATAGATGGCTCCGGAGTCGAGCAGGTGCCAACCCAGTTTCTCTGCCAACAGCTGGCACAGGGTGCCCTTACCGGCTCCACTCGGGCCATCAATTGTCATAACAGGGGCCATACGAGCCATAACTTTTCTCCTGCGTACTCGGCATCTTGACGGGTTGCCCGCATCCCTGATCGGGATGGGATAATGGGCGCCGATTATACCCGAATGCATCGACGCTGGCAGTTGTCAGGGCACACAATTGCGCAAAAGTCGTCGCGATTGCGCCAATTCTGACCGATCTGCTAACCCCCTCCTCGCGCAAGGTTTTGTTCTTATGGTTGTTATGCACAAGGCGCGCTACACTAGCCGCCCTTTTTCAAGCAGCTGTAGTCAGGAGCAACCATATGAGCAGCGTTACCCTCGTGGCCAAATCCAAGTTGCCGACCCCCTGGGGCACTTTCACGCTGGTTGGTTTTCAGGAAACCGGCACTGGCAAGGATCATGCCGCGCTGGTGATGGGCGACATCACGAACGGTGAGCCCGTGCTGGGGCGCATCCATTCCGAGTGTCTGACCGGGGATGCCCTGTTCAGCCTGCGCTGCGACTGCGGCTTCCAGTTGCAGGCCGCCCTGGAGAAGATCGCCAAGGCAGGCCGCGGCGTCCTGCTCTATGTCCGTCAGGAAGGGCGCGGCATCGGCCTGCTCAACAAGATCCGCGCCTATCACCTCCAGGATCAGGGCGCCGACACCGTCGAGGCCAACGTGGCGCTGGGCTTTGCCGCCGACATGCGCGACTACACCATCTGTGCCGATATGCTGAAGGCCCTGGAGGTCAAGTCCCTGCGCCTGATGACCAACAACCCGCGCAAGATGAAGGCGATGGAATCCTTTGGCATTCCGGTGGCGGAACGCGTGCCGCTGCAGGAAGGGCGCAACCCCCACAACGAGTTCTACCTCTCCACCAAGGCGAACAAGCTGGATCACCTGTTCAAGAAGTGATGCCCGGCGAGTCAGCGCCGACATGAAAAACGCCTCCCGTTGGAGGCGTTTTTTGTGGGTGCCGTCACCGCGGGCGGCGGCCCCTGGTGGGGCCATCCTCGGGCGAGGCCTGGGACAATAGAAAATCCCGCAGCGCCCGGTTGGCCATGGAGAGGGGGTCCCCCCGCCGCCAGGCTACGCAGAGATCCAGGAAGATGGGCGGCGCGAAAGGCACGCCGGTGAGCGCCGGCTCCTCCTCCAGCGCCATGCGCAGAAAGGTGGTCACGGCGAATCCCTGCCGCACCACCGCCTTGAGCAGTGGTATGAGGTTGCTCTCGAAGGCGATATTGGGCTCTAGCCCAAGCCCCTGCGCCAACACCTCCATGTGCTCCCTGTGGTAGAACCCCCGCCGGAACATGGCGAGCTCCTGTTCGAAGAACTGCGCCAGCGAGACCGCATCCGCGCCTCGCAGCGGGTGCTCCTCCCCTACCACCATCAACATCTCTTCGCGCAGCAGCTGGGCCCCCTCGAGGGCCGGCGGCAGATCGCTGGTGATGAGAATGGCGAGATCCAGGCTGCCGTCCACCATGCGGCTGAGCAGCTCCCGGGTGCCCGCCTCCTCCACCCGGATCTTCAAACCGGGGTAGCGATGCTTGAACGCCATCAGGATCGGCGGGAAGTAATAGGAACCCATCATGTAGGGAATGCCGATGCGCACCTCCCCCCGCTCCAGCCCCTTGAGCTCGGCCATCTCGGCCTCGGCCTGGTGCATCTGGCGCAGCAGCCGTTCGGCATGACGGCAGAGCACCTCTCCCTCAGGGGTGAGGCGCACGCTGCGATCTTGGCGGTCGAACAGCCGCAGATCGAGCTGCTGCTCCAGCTTGGCGATGGCCATGCTGACGGCCGGCTGGGCCACATGCAGTGCCTGGGCTGCCCGGGTGAAGGAGCCGGCATCGCGCACCGCCAGCAAGTAACCGAGCTGTTTCAGATCCATATCAACTTTATTTATTAGAGTGATAATTTAAATATATTATATTTATATATCGCGCCGCACTACCCTGCACAAAAGTCGTCGGGACACCTCAACATGATCGAAGTCGGCAGCCGCGCATGGATACGCGCCACCCTGGCCCTCAGCCTGGGCTCCTTCCTGGTATTTCTCAATCTCTACCAGACTCACCCCCTGCTCCCTCTCCTGGCCGAGGTCTTCTCGGTCAGCTCCCTGTCCGCCAGCTGGACCCTCGCCGGCTGCACCGCCGGGCTCGCGGGCTCCCTGCTGATCTGTGCCCGTCTGGCGGACCGATTCGGACGGCGGCGGATCATGTTGTGTAGCCTGCTCGGCGCCATCCTGCTCTCCCTGTGCATCCCCTGGGTGACCCGCTTCGATCTGCTGGTGAGCCTGCGCATCCTGCAGGGAGCCCTGCTGGCGGGGTTGCCGGCCACCGCCATCGCCTACATGGGGGAAGAGTTCAGCAAGCGTGCCCTGATCGTCGCCGTCGGGGTCTACATCGCCGCGAACTCCCTCGGCGGCATCGCGGGCCGGGTGGTCGGCGGCCTGCTGGCCGGCTGGTTTGGCGACTGGCAGCACACCTTCCTCGGCATCGGGGCCATCAGCCTGACACTGTTGCCCCTGGTCATCTGGCTGCTGCCAGCCCAGACCCGCTTCGTGGCCGTGGAGCCCGCTCCCGGCCAGCTGCGCCGCGCCATCCAGAGTCACCTCGGCAACCCCCTGCTGGCGGGGGCCTACCTCATCGGCGGCCTCAACTTCATGGTCTTCCTGAACCAGTACAGCTACCTCACCTTCCTGCTGGCCAAGGCCCCCTTCTCCCTGCCGACCCAGTGGCTCGGCATGCTGTTCCTGACCTACCTCACCGGCACCCTAGCCTCCTCCCTGAGCGGCCGCGGCGCCCATCGCTTTGGGGCACAGCGCATGCTGCTGGCGGGAATAGCCCTGATGGCGCTCGGCAGCCTCGCCCTGTTGCAGGGAACCCTAGTCGCCATCATAGGGGGACTGCTGGTCTCGAGTTTCGGTTTCTTCCTCGCCCACGCCTGCGCCAGCGCCTGGGTCGGCCAGCACGTGGAGCACGACCGGGCGCTCGCCTCGTCGCTCTATCTGGTGGGGTACTACCTGGGGGCCAGTCTGGGTGGGCTCTATCTGCATCCCTTCTGGGAGCGGGGGGGACTAGGGGGATTGGTGCTCGGCATCGAGCTGGTGCTGGGGGTGACCGCAGGCTTGAGCCTCTGGCTCGGCCGGTTGAAGGGGCGCATGGCACCGCCCCCTCCCGTCACCCGGCACGGCGTTCGGCCGTCAGTTCACAGGCCGTCGTAATAGTCCAGCGGGACCGGCACCACGGCGCCGGTACACAGCTCTTCGTCGATCACCTCGCTCAGAGGGCGCAGATGAAACTTGATCTGCCCCGAGGGCAACATCAGGCCCACGTCCGGGTTGCGCCTGTCGTCGATGTTGGCCGTCTTGAAGGCCACGCCGGGATGGGTCGCCACCAGGGCGTGCAGTGACGGCACCACCAGCTCGATATGCTCGAGACCGACCTGATGGCTGCGACCCGCCTTGGGGGCAGCCAGCTCGATGCAGGGCACGGTGACCCGCTGCCAGCAGACGGGCTGGTGCAGGCGATAGGTGGCGATGGGGCGGCTTCCTATCATCCCCTCCACCAGCAAGACCCCGTGGGCCGCCAGTGCCTCTTTCAAGTCCAGGTATTCCGGCAGGGTGGCAGCCCGGTAGCAGAGGTGATCCACCACGGGGGACGCGGAGCCCCCCATGACGGCCTGCATTTCCGTGAGCAGTTGGCAAACGAATGGGGCCATGGGCCCCAGCGTGGAATCCAGTGGATGAGACATGATCACCATTTCTTCTTCGGTTGGAACAGGACGTCCAGTTCGTCCGCCTCTTTGTCCTTGATGTTCTGCAGCTCCTTCTCGCTGTGCTGCTGCAGGTGTTCTTCCAGCTGCCGCATCCCCTGGCGCATGTCCTCTTCCCGCGCCAGCAGGTAGGGATCCTTGTCGGAGACATTGGCCAGGGCGCCGAGCCCCTTGGTGTAGAGCTGACGGCAGGTGCCGTACTGCCCCTGGATCTGGGCATCCATGGCCCGCTTGAGCAGGTTGGCGATGTTGATCTTGAGCTGCATCAGCTCGAGGCGGCGATCCTCCTGGGCGAACCCCTGGGGATCTATCTTGCCCTTGTTGTGCTCGACCCGCAGCACGGCTCGCATCTTCTTGGCCAGTTGCAGCATCTGGATGGCCTGGCGGTCGGACTCCGGCGTCTTGAAGTGCCCCTCGTCCTGGCTGCTGTAATTCTCCTGCACATTCTTGATCTGGGTCTGGACGTCGGCGATGCGCTGCTTGATCTGCACATTGGGCATCACCAGGGCGATGGCGCGATAGGCATCCAGGATGCGGTGCTGCATCAGCAGTACCATGTTCTTGGAGAAGGGCACCAGGTTGACGTTCAGCAGCAGCTCTTCGGTCTCGTCCGCCACGGCCTTGTGACGGGCGATGGCCTGGCGCTTGTCGGCCTCGGCCTTCTGTTTGTATTGCTGCACCACGTTGTAGGCGATGACCAGAAACAGGAGTGCGCCGATTGACAGCAATATCAAGGTTAAAATCATAGGGTGTTCACACTCCAGTCCCAATCCAATTGCGAGATCCTACAACAGCTTAGCCCCGTAGGGTAGCGTCCAGATCCCAGCTTGTCTCACAACAACGCAACCAAGTGACAGCCATCTCCATGGCGTCATGCTCCATATCGCCCGCCGCCTCCATTACTTGAGGCAAAAACCCTTCGACTGCAGGAAGCCCAGCATGAAGGGTCTGGCCTCCTTGCCGAGGATGGCCTTGATCTGCCCGCTCCAGGTCTGCTCCTTGTTGTTGCTGCTGCGCGCCTGGTAGTAGTCGTGGATCTGCCGATCATATTGGGCCAGCAGGGCGCGATCGAGCGTCTCTGGATAGCGGTTCTCGTGCACCACCAGGGCACGGGGCAGCCGCGGCTTCTGCTCGGGCTGCTGGGCGGGATGGCCCAGGCAGAGGCCGAATAGGGGGATCACCTGATGGGGCAGCCCCAGCAGCTCGCTCACCGCGGCCGGGTTGTTGCGGATGCCGCCGATATAGACACCGCCCAGCCCCAGGGACTGGGCGGCCAGCAGCGCATTCTGTGCCATCAGGGCGCCGTCGATGGCACCGATGAGGAGCTGCTCCACGAAGCCGGTCCGGGCCTCCGGTACTATCTGGCTGTGGCGCTGGTAGTCGGCACAAAACAGCAGGAACTCCGCCGCCTCGGCCACGTAGGCCTGGTGGCCGGCCAGCTCGGCCAGACTGGCGCGCAGCCCCTTGTCGGTGACCCGGATGATGCTGTTGGCCTGCAGGAAGCTGGAGCTGGCGGCGCTCTGGGCGGCGCTCAGGATCTGATCGAGTTGCTCGGCACTGACGGGCTCCGGCGTGAACTGGCGAATGGAGCGATGGGAAAGGATGAGATCGATGGTCGGGTTCATGGTACCTCCGCAGTGGAGGCCACACTGTACCCAAAAAAAGCGAGGGGCCCAAGGCCCCTCGCCGCCCTCAGGGGGCAGGATAGACATAGGGAGCCTGCAACCCGAGCGGGAACCCCAGCGCCCAGTAGAGCAGCAGGAAGCACGTCCAGCTCACCAGGAAGGCCAGGGAATAGGGCAGCATCATGGAAACCAGGGTACCGATGCCCGTGCTCTTCACGTACTGCTGGCAATAGACCACCACCAGGGGGAAGAAGACCATCAGCGGGGTGATGATGTTGGAGGCGGAATCCCCCACCCGATACGCGGCCTGGGTCAGCTCCGGCGAGATCCCCACCGCCATCAGCATGGGCACCAGAATGGGGCTGATGAGGGCCCACTTGGCGGAGGCCGAGCCCACCACCAGATTGACGGTGGCGGTGAGCAGTATCATGCCGACTATGGTCACCTCGCCGGGCAGTGCCAGGGCGTGCAGCACCTCGGCGCCGGAGAGGGCCAGCAGGGTTCCCAGGTTGGAGTCACCGAACGCCTTGATGAAGAGGGCGCAGAAGAAAGCCATCACCATGTAGGAGCCCATCTTGTTCATGGTGGCGGACATGGCATCGATCACGTCCTTGCCGCTCCCGAAGCTCCCGCCACGAAGCCGTAGACGATGCCAGGCAGGATGAAGAGCAGGAAGATGAGGGGCACGATGGACTTCATCACAGGGGCGGCGAAGGTGGTGAGAGAACCGTCCGGCGCCCGCAGCGGCGAGTCGCCCGGCGACAGAGCCAGCCCCAGCAGCACCACGGCCGCCAGCATGGCGAAGCCGGCCCAGTTGAAGGCTCGGCTCTCCCGTGCGCTGTAACGCCCCATCTCGTCGGCGCTCGCCAGATCCTCGTTGAGCGCGACGTGCCTGAGACGCGGCTCCACCACCTGCTCGGTGACAAACCAGCCCACGCAGATGATCAGCAGGGAGGAGGCACCGGTGAAGATGATGTTGCACAGGGTGTTGACCATGTAGCCGGGGTCGAGCAGCTGGGCGGCCGACTGGGTGAACCCCTGCAGCAAGGCGTCCCCGCCGGAGGGGAGGAAGTTCGCGGCGAAGCCGCCGGAAACCCCGGCAAAGGCCGCGGCGATCCCCGCCAGCGGGTGGCGACCCGCCGCGTGGAAGATGATGCCGCCGATGGGGATCACCAGCACATAGCCCGCATCCGCCGCCGTGTGGCTGACGATGGCCACCAGGATCAGCATGGGGGTCAGGAAGCGCGCCGGGGTGACCTTCAGGAGTTTCTTGAGGCCGGTGTTGATGAAGCCGGACTGCTCGGCGACCCCGACCCCCAGCATGGCCACCAGGACGATGCCAAGCGGCGCAAAGCCGGTGAAGGTGGTGACCATGCTGGCGAGAAACTCGGCCAGGCCCGCCCCGGTCAGCAGGTTGTTGACCACCACCGCCTCCCCGGTGCGGGGGTTGACCAGATCGAAGGTGAACTGGGAGAGCACCCAGGAGCCGACCCAGACGATCAGCAGGGCGTAGAGGAACAGCATGGCGGGATCCGGCAGCTTGTTGCCCGCCTTCTCGACCCCGTTCAGGAAGCGGTTCAACCAGCCACCCGGGCTGGCGGGACGCTCGTTCACTGCGGCTTGACTCATTGTGGTGATACTCCATGACCAGGAAATGAGCGCGCAGGCTAGCGATAACGTCTAATGAATCCCATGATATGAGACAAATATTCGATTAATTATGTTTAATTTGGCATGTCACACTTCATAAATGGGACATGCCGCACACTTATCGGCAAGGATCTCAACGACTTGCCAGCGGATAGTGACCGATCCGGCACCGGACGCCGAACCCAGATGCCACCACCTCTTCCGGGGTCATGGGCGGGCTGAACAGGAATCCCTGGAAGACGTGGCAACCCTGGGCCTGCAGGGCCGCCAGCTCGTGCTCGTCCTCCACCCCTTCCGCCAGGATCCCGAGCCCCAGGCTGGTGGCCATGGCCACCGTGGCCCGGATCACCGGCAGGTTGAGGCCGACCACGAAGGAGCGGTCCAGCTTGATGGTGTCGATGGGCAGGCGGTTGAGGTAGGCGAGCGACGAGTAGCCGGTGCCGAAATCGTCGATGGCGATCTTGATCCCCTGCTCGCTCAGGGCGTCGAGGATCTCGATGCAGCCCTTCATGTCCAGCATCAGCACCGTCTCGGTCAGCTCCAGGGTCAGCAGGCCGGCATCGACCCCGAACTCCTCGAGCTGCTGGGCCACCAGCTCGGGCAGGGCCGCGGAGAGCTGGAAGCCCGAGAGGTTGACCGAGACAGGCACCCGCCGCTGCCACTGGCGCTGCCACTCCCCCATCTGGGCCAGCGCGGTGGAGAGCACCCAGCTCCCTATCTCGCGGATGAGGCCCATCTCCTCGGCCAGCGGGATGAACTCCGCCGGCGAGACGTGGCCGAGCACGGGGTTGTACCAGCGCACCAGCGCCTCCAGCCCGATGAGCCGCTGCTGGGCCACGTCCACCTGGGGTTGATAGCGCAGGCTGAGCTCCCCCCGGCCGACGGCCTTGGCCAGAAACTGCTTCAGGGTCAGCTTGCGGTGCAGGCTCTGCTGCATGCTGGGAGTGAAGCGCTGCCAGCGCAGGCGCCCCATCTGCTTGGCCTGGTACATGGCCATGTCGGCGCGGGTGATGAGGTTGTCGCCGTCATCGGCATCGTCCGGGTAGATGGCGATGCCGATGCTGCCGCCTATGGTGACCTCAGGCACGCCGCTCAGCTGCAGCGGCTTGCTCATCTGGGAGAGCATGAGATCCGCCACCTCCTGGGCCCGCTCACTGGCCTGGCTGAGGGGCACCAGGGCGGTGAATTCGTCCCCGCCCAGGCGCGCCAGCTCCACGTCCCGCGGGCAGATCTGCTTGAGCCGCCCGGCCACCCGCTCCAGCAGGCGATCCCCCGCCTTGTGGCCGTAGTTGTCGTTGACCAGCTTGAAGTTGTCCAAGTCCATGAACACCAGGGCGAAGCGCCCCCCCATGCCGCAGTAGGCTTCGAGGGATTTCATCAGCCCATAGCGGTTGAGCAGCCCGGTGAGGGAGTCGTGCCAGGCCAGGTGGCGGTGCTCGAGCTCCTCGAGCTTGCGATCCGTGATGTCCCTCATAGTGAGCAGGATCCGCGCCCCCTGCTGGATGTGGCGGAACTGGTACTGGAACCAGCGCATCCCCTTCTGGGTGCGGCACTCCCCCTCGGCCACCACCTCGTCCAGACGGGAGAGGCGACGATAGAAGGCCTCGTCCGCACCGGAGAAGATCTGGGGCAGGCTCTGGACGCCGCCACCGAAGCACATGTCGAAGTGATGGTTGCCGCTCTCGAGTCGCCCCTCGTTGTCAAACAGGCAGGCCAGGGTATCGCCGGTGGCGAGGGAAGACTCCTGATAGAGGGTGTCCGCATCGATGACCGCCTCCGCCATCATCATCTGCCGTCCGGCGAGCTGGATGCCGGAGAGGCGCAAGTAGACCTGCTTCTTGACCCCCTTGGGAGAGAGGGTCCACCACTCGTTGTAACTGCGGTCCTGCTGAAAATCCCCGAGATAACGCTGCAGCAGCAGGTCGATGGCGGCAGCCATGTCGGCCGAGAAGTCCCGGGACTGCAGCTCGGCAAGGGAGCTCGCCTCCCACAGCCCGAGCGCGGAACCATTGGCCCAGTAAATATGATGACGCTGGATGTCGTAGACCCAGACTGGCGTGTGGAGCACGTCCATCACGGTGAGCAGGCGTTCGTCTAGCGTATTCATGTTGAGTGATGATTCATGCTGAAAACTCATGGCCGAACCAGCCGGGATCCCCCTCTGGCAGGAGCGATCGCGCTGGTACAAAATCCGTTCCGGCCCATAATCGGGTAACGAGCATGTGAAAAAAGGCCGAAATCATATGAAAACGCTACATGTGATCCCCATGGTCAGAAGAAATGGACTCACACTGGTATTGTTGGGCATGGTTATAACCATTGCTATGATTTTTATACTTTTTTTCCTTCGTGAACAACTACTAATGCCCGCCATTTCCCTCCTCCTGGCGGGCCTGGTGACAGTTCTTGTCGGGGCGCTGAAACTGGGTGAGCCTCATTTTAGTCTCTCTTTGTGTCAGGATTGCCTGCAATATCACCACAAGTACGGCGGCTGGATACTGAAATGGAGAAATATTCAGCGAATTGACCAACCGCGTATCCATTTGGGGTGGGATCTGGTGGCGTTGCCCTACATAGGCCTGAAGATCAAGGATTACGACGCTTTTTTGACGCTGATCACACCCAGGCTCGCCGTCCGCCTGCTGACCGAGCAGCGCGCCGTGCTGCTGCAGGCCATGCAGAGCGAGCGCCCAGATTGCCCCCTCGGGGGCTGCGGCAGCGGGCTGCTGGGAGAGGGTCTGCTGGAAGAGAGCCGCTTTCGCTCCCCCTCGGGCCGGCATTACGAGGGAGTGATCGCCATGCTGGGCAACCGCATGACCCGATTGCGGGATCTGCTGGGCTACGACCTGCTGGTGCCGGACAACAGCCTGGACAGACCCCCCGCCGACTTCGTCCATCTGCTCCATCAATACCAGCGCGAGTCGAATCTAATCCAGATCAATTAAACGCCGGATTGCGCTTGCCAAGCCTGGTGACTCTTCATAAGGTCACTGGTTTGTCACAGCCAGAACACCCCCTGAACCGCTTATGAAGTACATCGAAGAGTTCTATCTGTTCGTCAAGGTGGTGCAAGAGGGCGGTTTCTCCCACGCCGCCACCGCGCTGGGCATGCCCACCGGCACCATCAGTCGACGGATCTCCCAACTGGAAGAGCAGCTCGGATGCAGCCTGCTGCACAGATCCACCCGCAAGCTGCGCCTCACCGACGAGGGGCTGCGCTACTACGAACGCCTGTGCACGCCGCTGGCCGAGATCGAGCAGGCCACCGGCGAGATCCGGGGAGAGGAGACGGACATCAGCGGCCTCATCCGTCTCGCCGCCCCCATCGCCCTCTCCAACACCATACTGGTCGACATGCTGGCCGACTTCGGCCTGCGCTATCCCGGGGTGCAGTTCGACATCCGCCAGGCCAATGACCATGCCCCCCACTGCGATCAGGACAGGGACCTGGTCTTCTTCAACGGCGAGCTCTCCCAGACCCTGCCCAATGCCCTCTGCCTGGGCCACATCGAGTACGGCCTCTTCGCCTCCCCCCTCTATCTCGAGAAGAAGGGGGTCCCCTCCCATCCGACCCAGTTGGAAGAGCACGACCTCATTCACTGCTGGCCCCATCAGTACTGGCAGTTGAGCGGACGGGACGAGCAGACGGTCTGCATCAAGCGCCCTCCCCGCCTTTGCATCGATCAGACCCAGGCCGCGGTGCGGGCGGCCCGGCGCCACCTCGGCATCGTCAACGCCCCGCAGCACTACGTGCACCCTTTCCTGCAGGATGCGCAGCTGGTCCCTGTGCTGCCGGACTGGCAATCGGGGAAGCGTCCCTTCTACATGCTCCATTGCCAGCCCCAGTTCACCCCGTTGCGTGTTAAGATGTTCGCCGATTTCGTCGAGAAATATTCCGCACGCTATCGCACTCATCGGCGGGACGATCAATTTTTACCGGCGCTGCCGCTGCCCGTTGCATCTGACGGCTGATGACCCACACTTAGCGCAATCCTCGTTGCACAGGTCGGCTAACACTATGAATGTATTGATATGTGATGACTCCGGGTTCGCACGCAAACAGCTGGTGCGCGCCCTGCCTGCCGACTGGCCTGTCACCCTGCACCAGGCCGCCGACGGCCTGGAGGGCGTCGAGCAGATCCTGATGGGCCACGGGGACCTCATCTTTCTGGATCTCACCATGCCCGAGATGGACGGTTACGGCGTGCTGGAGACCCTCCGGCAGGAGGGGCTGCGCAGCAAGGTGATCGTGGTCTCCGGCGACATCCAGCCGGAAGCCCACGAGCGCGTCATGGCGCTCGGGGCCCTCGACTTCATCAAGAAGCCGGCCTCCCCGGAAACCCTGCTTGCCCTGCTCCAGCGGCACGGCCTGTGGCAGCCGGCGGTGCGGGCGCCCCTCTCCCCCACCCAGCCCGTTGCCGGACACGCCCCCGTCGACGCCCCCGCCCTGCTCACCCCCGAGCTGCGGGATGTCTATCAGGAGCTCGCCAACGTCGCCATGGGCCAGGGGGCGGATCTGCTGGCCCGTCTGCTGGATGCCTTCGTTCAGCTCCCCATCCCGAACGTCAACGTGCTGGAGGTTTCCGAGCTGCACATGGCGCTCTCGGCGGCCGCCGAGTCGGACACCCTCTCCGCGGTCTGCCAGGGCTTCATCGGTGCCGGTATCGCCGGCGAGGCACTCCTGCTGTTCCACGACGCCAGCTTCCAGGATATGGCGCGGCTGATGAACCATCAGGGGACGCTGGATCACAACGCCGAGCTGGAGCTCTTGATGGATACCGCCAACGTGCTGATCGGCGCCTTCCTGCGCGGCTATGCCAACCAGCTCGACACCCCCTTCAGCCAGGGCCACCCCGTGGTGCTGGGCCAGCACAGGCCCATCCAGGAACTCATTCGCACCAACCAGAGCCGCTGGCGCCGCACCCTGGCCATCGAGATCAACTACCGGGTGCAGGGCTACGCGGTGCAGTGCGACCTGCTGCTGCTGTTTACCGAAGACTCCATCGCCACCATGAACCACAAGATCATGCATATGCTCTGACCGCTCCCCGGCGGCAGCAACCATCAACCCAGGCACAACCACCAGGAGTGACCATGGAAATTCGGGAATTTCATTGGCTGATGAACATAGTCCAGAACCTGGACGTGGGGCTGGTCGTGCTCGACAGGGAGTACAGGATCCAGGTGTGGAACGGCTTCATGGAGAGCCACAGCGGACGGCTGGCCGGCGAGGTGCGCGATCAGGGACTGTTTGCGCTCTTCCCCGACGTGGACAAGGCCTGGTTCGAACGCAAGGCCAACATGGTGTTCAAGCTCAACAACCGGGCCTTCAGCACCTGGGAGCAGCGCCCCTATCTGCTGCGCTTCTCCAACTACCGCCCCATCACGGGCTCGGCCCCCTACATGTACCAGAACCTGACCCTGGTCCCCCTGGCCGACTTCACTGGCGAGGTCACCCACCTTGCCGTGATGATCTACGACGCCACCGACGAGGCCATGCTGATCACAGGCCAGCGCCAGGGCTGATCCCGCAGAACGACCACAACAAGGGCGCCATCAGGCGCCCTTGTTGTATGGTGGTGACCGCACTCAGTCGCTCACAAACTCGGTGAACGCGTCGATCACCTCGTCGATGTCGTCGTCGGTGATCTGCAGGTGGGTGACCAGCCTGAGTTCCCCGTAGCCGGAGAAGAGGATGCCGCGCTCTTTCATGAAGGCGAGCAGCTCTGCACTCTCCCCCTTCGCCAGGCGCAGGAACACCATGTTGGTCTGCACCTCACCGCCACTGAGCTCTATACCCGGCAAGGCGGCCAGCCCCTGCGCCAGGCGCCTGGCGCGGCGGTGATCGTCCGCCAGCCGGGTCACGTGCTGATCCAGGGCGAACAGGGCCGCCTGGGCCAGGATCCCCCCCTGGCGCATGCCGCCCCCCAGCATCTTGCGCAGCCGTCTGGCCCGCGCGATGAAGGCATGGGAGCCCACCAGCAGGGAACCGACCGGTGCCCCCAGCCCCTTGGAGAGGCAGACGGAGATGCTGTCGAAGGGGGCCGCGATGGCCGCCACCGGCTCCCCGCTCGCCACCACCGCATTGAACAGGCGGGCGCCGTCCAGGTGCAGCGCCAGGCCGTGCTCGTCGACGAACTCGCGCATGGCGTGCAGGTAGTGCAGGGGCAGCACCTTGCCGTTATGGGTATTCTCGAGGCAGACCAGGCGCGTCTGGACGAAGTGGGCGTCGTCGGGTGCGATGGCGGCCCGCACGTCCTCGAGTGCCAGGGTCCCGTCCGCCTGCATGGTGACGGATTGCAGCGCCACCGAGCCCAGCACCGCGGAGCCCTGCGCCTCGTAGCGATAGATGTGGGAGGCCGCTCCTAGCACGGCCCCTTCCCCGCGCTGGCAGTGGCTCATCATGGCCAGCAGGTTGGACATGGTGCCGGATGGCACGAACAGGGCCGCCTCCTTGCCGAGCAGTTCCGCCCCCCGGCGCTCCAGCGCGTTGATGCTGGGATCTTCCCCGTAGACATCATCGCCCACCTCGGCATGCAGCATGCTCTGGCGCATGGCCTCCGTGGGCTGGGTCACGGTATCACTTCGTAAATCGATATAGCGCATGTCATCCTCCTGATGCAGGACGATGACATTAACCAGCCGGGACCCGACTGGCAAGAAACGGGAGGCGGGAATGTGAGCCCGGCGGTCTACCAGGGCAGCGGTTGGCCCTGCAGATCCAAGAAGCTGCCGGACTGGGACGGGGTGAGGGTGCCGATGAGATCCAGCAGCCGAGGGGCCACCAGGGCGGGATCCTGCAGCAGGGCCGGATCCGTCTCCTGGCGGAAGGGCTGCTGCATGGGGGTATCCATGAGCCCGGGGTGCACAGTGATGACGCCGGCACCCGGAAAACGTTCGGCCCACTCCCCCGCCAAGATCCGGGATCCCATGTTGAGGGCGGCCTTGCTCATCCGGTAGCTGTAGCGGCGCATGGGCTCCTGATGGGCGGCCCCCAGACTACCCGCCAGATCGGAGAGGGTGCAGAGCCAGAGCCGGCTCTCGGACGTCATCAGCCTGCTCAGGCTGGCCCCCAGGGCCAGGTGGGGCCAGGCATTGGCCTGCAGGCTCTCGCAGAGCCACCCCGGCTCCACCTCCTCTACCCGCCGCTCCGGCATGTGGGTGAGATCGTGCAGCAGGCCTATGGTGTTGATCACCACTGTGGGCAGGGAGTCCCCGTCATAGAGGGTGAACAGGGCCTCGAAGGAGAGCGGGTCCACCTCCTGCAGCGGGAAGTAACAGGCGGGATCCAGCCCCCTGGGCAACTGCCTGCCCGCCAGCAGCCACTCGTCGCCCCGCCTGGCGAGCTCATGGGCCAGCGCGATCCCCAACCCGCCACTGCCCAGGATCAGATAGCTCATCTGCGTGTCCTTGGATTTGTTCACTGCTTAGAGGGTATCAGAAGAATGGCGGGCTGCCGCATGCAGCCCCCGGGCTCAGGCCTCCGCCAGATGGCGGCCGAATTCCCGCGCCCGCGCCAGATCCAGAAAACCGTCCGCCTGCTTGTGGCTGCGCAGAAACTGGTAGTAGGCGAGCAGGGTCACCAGCTGCTCCTCGTCCGGCATCGGCTGCCCGGGGCGTTTCTCCTGCACCAGGGACCCCGCCGCCGCCAGCGCGTCCCTGTCCACCACCTCGGCCTGACGATAGAGGTAGCCGCAACCGGTGGCGAGCCACTCCAGGGAGCAGTTGGCCCCCATGGCGATCTGGTTCGCCTTGCCAAGGCCGGGCTCGGCCCCCTTCAGATATTTGCGGATCAGGGCCTCGCTCAGCCCCACCTTGCGGGCGAAGGCGCTCACGCTGCCCTCCCCGATCAGGCTCTGCAGCCTGGCGGCAAATCCTTCCATCACACTCTCTCCGTCATGCCGGCCCCCTGGGAGGCTCAGAACCATAGTTCGAATTCACGCAGGGGGCATTATTGCCTTGTCCGCCGGAAGAGACCAAGATGCTGGCAATATTCTTTGTCCCTTTCGTTGTCGTCTCGTTATCCGTAGAGGAGTCACCATGTCCGTATCCCGCCTCGCCTTGCACGATCAGGGCCCCACCTTCTCCCGCCTCATCATGGGCTACTGGCGCCTGATGGAGTGGCAGCTCTCCCCGGCCGCCCTGCTGGATCTGATGAAATACCACCTGGACCTCGGGGTCACCACCATAGATCACGCCGACATCTACGGCGGCTACCAGTGCGAGGAGGCCTTTGGCCATGCCTTGCGCCTGGAGCCCTCCCTGCGCCACAAGATGGAAATCGTCAGCAAGTGCGGCATCGCCCTCACCGCCAACCCGGCCCACGCCCTGAACCACTACAACACCGGCAAGGCGCACATCGTCGCCAGTGCCGAAGCCTCCCTGCAAAAGCTCGGCACCGATCACCTGGATCTGCTGCTGATCCACCGCCCCGACCCCCTGATGAACGCCGACGAGGTGGCCGAGGCCTTCATCGCGCTCAAGCAGGCGGGCAAGATCAAGCACGCCGGGGTCTCCAACTTCACGCCCCATCAGTTCGCGCTGCTGCAGTCCCGCCTGCCCTTCCCCCTGGTCACCAACCAGCTGGAGATCTCGCCGCTGCATCAGGAAGGCACCCTGGATGGCGCCCTGGATCAGTGCCAGCAGCTGCGCATCAAGCCCATGGCCTGGTCCTGCCTCGGCGGCGGGCGACTGTTCAACGATCCCGCCTGTGGCGCCCTGCGCGCAGAGCTCGAGCAGATCAGACAGGAAGTGGGCGCCCAGCATATCGAGCAGGTGGTCTACGCCTGGGTGATGATGCTGCCGAGCCAGCCGCTGCCGCTCATCGGCTCGGGCAAGCGGGAGCGGATCGCCGCCGCCGTGGCGGCCGAGTCCATCCAGCTCAGCCGTCAGCAGTGGTTCCGCATCCGCAAGGCGGCCCTGGGGTACGATGTGCCCTGATCCCGCCAGAGGACAGTGAAAACAAAAACGGCATGGAGCAATCCATGCCGTTTTCCGTTATCGAGACGATTCAACGATGGCGCTGGGGGCGACCACGGGGTGCATCTGTCTTCGGTTTGGCCTGATTGACCGTGATGGTGCGGCCGCCGACCTCGGTGCCATGCAGCCCGGCGATGGCCTTCTCGGCATCCCCGTTGACAGGCATTTCAATGAAGCCAAAACCCTTGGACTGACCGGTATCCCGGTCGATGATGATATCGACCTTGTCTACCTGCCCAAATTGGCTGAACACGGTTGTCAGTTCGTCGGCCGTCATCCGGTACGACAGATTACCTACGTAAATCTTCATGCCATCCACTCTCGATTCAAGGTGCCTTGTCTATGCATCCACCGATCAGGGAGTAAGGGCACAACCCCCTGCCGGACCCGCCATGGCATCATGCCGTGGCACTTCCCGCTTCGCATTCCAAGTGGTTGATCTCTTGGATTATCGGAGCAGAAAAGATCAAATCGGATCAGAGGCAGTATCTGAGCTTTGGGTTGAATTGTCGAGAAAATAGTCAGGCCGGGTGCAGGGTGGCCAGCAGCCTGTCCAGCGCACGGCGGCCGTGCCACGCCCGCTTGAAGCCGAAACGATAGACCCCGGGGGCCACCTCGTGGGTGCCCTCCCGGGTCAACCCCAGCAAGGCGGTGGCCTCGGCCAGGGCCTCGTCATCCAGCCCCAGATCCAGGCTGACATCGAGCCACTGGCCGTCGTGACCCACCTTGCGCTCCCGCACCATGGCCACCAGCGCGGCTCTGGGCAGGGCCAGCGCCCTGTCCTCGCCGCCGTTGAGCAGATAGAGGTGGCTCTCATCCCAGGCGAGCTCCGCCAGCCGCCACCGCTGCCAGTTGCGCGGCAACGCCATCATCACCAGCACTATGCCGCCAAACACCAGCCCCACCCAGGGCAGCAGCCCCATCTCGGGATACCCCAGCCAGAGCGCGGCCACTACTGTGCCCAGGCTCGCCAGCAACAAGACGCTCATGACCCCGTAGAAGCGCCGGGCCGGGGGCATCAGCCAGTTCACGTTCTCCTGCGTCGCCAGCTCGCTGACTCTCATGTGTCCTTCTCCTCATGTGATGCAAACGGCCATGCCGTTTCGCGTTGCCGCGCATTGTGCGCGAGCCGGCCCGCGCGTTGCAACCGATGCGCGGCGCGGATGACGGCCGGCAGGCACTCTTGGTATGCTTGGGGCTGTCTGAGCCCGTACAGGGCGCCATCCCCGGGAGTCCCATGTTCGCCACCGCCCTGCTGTTCACCACCAGCGCACTCTATGCCGAAGCCATCGGCGGCTACTCGGCCGGCTGCCTGAAAAATGCCGTGGCCCTGCCGCTCGAAGGCCCTGGCTATCAGGTGATCCGCAGCAAGCGACTGCGCTATTACGGCCACCCGGCTCTCATTCACTACCTGCAGGGGCTGGCGAGCCGGACCCGGCTGGCCGGCATGCCGGATCTCTACATCGCCGATCTCGCCATGATGCAGGGGGGCCCCTTCACCTCTGGCCATCGCAGCCACCAGACCGGCCTCGATGCGGACATCTGGTTCCGGATGGCCGACAGGCCCATCAGCAAATGGGAGCAGGATGCCCCCAGGGAGTGGGCGCTGATCGACGAGCCCAGCTACCGGATGCTGCCCGGCCGATTCGGCCCGCGGCAGCTCAACCTGCTGCGCCTCGCGGCCGATCGCCCCGAGGTGGCGCGCATCTTCGTCAACCCCGTCATCAAGGCCGAGGTGTGCAAGCAGGCTCCCGGTGAACCCTGGGTCGCCAAGCTGCGCCCCTGGGTCGGCCACTTCAGCCACTTTCACGTGCGCCTGCGCTGCCCGGCGAACAGCCCGGACTGCCAGCCCCAGGCCCCCATCCCCCCCGGCAACGGCTGCGGGGAGGAGCTGGCCTCCTGGCTCAAGGACAAGCCCCAGTTGCCCAAGGTGTCGATGAGCTACCGCGCCCCCGTGCTGCCCAGGCGTTGTGAGGGCTGACCACAAACTGTTATGGTGAGCCGATATCCGCTAAAAATCTCAATGGAGAACAACAAGATGGCCACTTCACTCTGGCAGCGGAGCACCCGCGTCCTGCTGACCCTGACCCTGCTGCTGGGCTTGACCGGCTGCGGCGTGAACACCATTCCGACCCTGGACGAGCAGGTCAAGGCGAGCTGGGGCCAGGTGGAGAACCAGTACCAGCGCCGGGCCGACCTCATTCCCAACCTGGTGGCCACCGTCAAGGGGTACGCCAGCCACGAGCAGGAGACCCTGAAGGCGGTGACCGATGCCCGTGCCCGGGTCGGCAGCGTGCAGGTGAGCGACCCTTCCCAGCTCAAGGCG
Source organism: Aeromonas sp. XH (assembly GCF_033348475.1). Taxonomy (NCBI): domain Bacteria; kingdom Pseudomonadati; phylum Pseudomonadota; class Gammaproteobacteria; order Aeromonadales; family Aeromonadaceae; genus Aeromonas; species Aeromonas sp. XH. The sequence continues at coordinate 2,457,148 of NZ_CP137630.1, forward strand.
TTCGAGGCCGCCCAGGATCAGCTCTCCAGCGCCCTCTCCCGCCTGATGGTGGTGGTCGAGCGCTACCCGGATCTGAAGGCCGATCAGCAATTCCTCACCCTGCAGGCCCAGTTGGAGGGCACCGAGAACCGCATCGCGGTGGCCAGGCGGGACTACATAGAGGCGGTGCGCCAGTTCAATACCGAGATCCGCACCTTCCCCGGGGTCATCTGGTCCAAGCTGCTCTACTCGGATCTGGAGGCCAAACCCACGTTCAGCGCCAAACCCGGCACCGATGAGGCGCCCAAGGTCAGCTTCCAATGAACCAGATGAAACGCTGGCTGGCGCTCTGCCTGCTGCTCTTTGCCTCGGCACTGCAGGCCGCCCCCGACTTCCCGCCCCTCACCGGGCGAGTGGTGGACGAGGCCAACCTGATGTCCCGCAAGCAGGCCCACCAGCTGACCCAGCAACTGGCCGCCTTCGAGCAGCGCAGCGGCATCCAGCTGGTGGTGGTCTCCATCGACAGCCTGGATGGCGAGACCATAGAGGAGTACGGCTACCAGCTTGGCCGTCACTGGGGGATCGGCCAGAAGGGCAAGGACAACGGCGTCCTGCTGCTCATCGCCCAAGACGAGCGCAAGGTGCGCATCGAGGTGGGGTATGGCCTGGAAGGGGCCCTGCCCGATGCCATCGCCGCCAACATCATCCAGACCCGGATCCTGCCCGCCTTCAAGCGCGGCGACATGGTGGCCGGCATCGTTTCCGGCAGCCAGGGCATCATGCAGGCCCTGGCCGGGGAGTATCAGCCCGTGGACAACACCAGCAAGGAGGATAAGCCGGGCGGCCCCTGGCTCTTCATCCTGGTGGTGATTGCGATGATAGTGCTGCACCACCTGCGCGGGGGGGGTGGAGGTGGCGGCCGCGGTCGTCGCCGCGCCGCCTACCTGGCCGGTGGATTCGGTGCCGGATCCTTTGGCGGCCGCTCTGGCGGTGGTGGCGGTTTCAGTGGCGGCGGCGGCAGTTTTGGCGGCGGCGGTGCCTCCGGCGGTTGGTAATCAGGGAGCAAGAGACAACACAATGATTTCGAAACAGTTTTTCCACACCTTGCAGGCCAGGGTGCGACAGGCAGAGCTCGCCACGGACGCCGAATTGGTCACAGTGCTGGCCCCCGCCAGCGACGGCTATCGCTATATTCCGACTCTGTGGGCCGCCCTGCTGGCCATGCTCACCCCCCTGCTGGTGTTCCAGCTCGGCTTCTGGCTCGGCTGGTACGAGATCCTGCTGGTGCAGTGGTCGGTCTGGCTGCTGCTGAGCCTGCTGTTCCACTGGACCCCTATCAAGATGCGGCTCATTCCCAAGAAGGTGCGTCAGCACCGCGCCGCCCTGATGGCCCGCCTGCAATTCGTCGAGCAGGGGCTGCACCGCACCCGCGACCGGCTCGGGGTGCTGATCTTCGTCTCGGTGGCGGAGCACTACGTGGAGATCCTGGTGGATGACGGCATCGCCCAGCACATCGACAACGCCCAGTGGCAGCAGATCATCGACGACTTCGTGGTACGGGTGCGCAACAAGGAGGTCGAGCAGGGTTTCCTCGAATGTGTGGAGCGCACCAGCGCCATCCTGACCGATGCCTTCCCCGCCACCCGGGATCAGAACGAGCTGCCCGACAGCCTGATCATCCTGGATAAACCCTGATCGGGTTTAAAAAACCGGCATTCTGCTCAAGGGATAGGCATTCGATAAAGATGATGAAAAATAAGGGGAAAAATGATTGACCCCAATCCCGCTTTCCCCTACATTACGCCCCGTTCCGGCGCAACGGCGCTGTGAGCGAAAATTTGGTGAGGTGTCCGAGTGGCTGAAGGAGCACGCCTGGAAAGTGTGTATACGGCAACGTATCGAGGGTTCGAATCCCTCCCTCACCGCCAAATAAAGTAAAAGGGCCTGTCGCAAGACAGGCCCTTTTACTTTATCCGGTGATGGGCGGCTCGGTTCTAACCCTGGTTCGACAAGGGGGCAGGACAGCCCCCTTGGACAGCCCCCTTGGACAGCCGCAGGCTGCCCGCAGGGCGAGTGCCAGGGACGGCGCGAATCAATCCCGACCCAGCACCAAATTCTAAAGAACCGACCTCAGGGTCGGTTTTTTGCTTTCCACACCGGCCTGCCCGCAAATGCCGCAAGGGAAAAGCCAGCCCCCTCACCGGGTGCAGACAAGGCGACTGGCCTCAAAACGCAGTCCACAGCCCCCCCCTTCGCTTTCCAGCGTTGCACAAGCCCGCCCTCGCCCCATCGCGCCCGATGGACAAGCCCGTCATCCTCGTTTTCCTGCCCTTATGATCTTCCCGTTCTGGCCGACACAGGGAGGTGTCTCCCTGTCGGTGCAGCCCCCCGGATATTTGCTCACCGATTGGATATCGTTTTGAAAAACTGATAGTTAAATAGCTACACTAGCCACACACATCGCATAGGATATGGACAAATGAGTCTGATTGGTCTGCTGCTGGCCCTGGCTGCCATCCTGGGCGGCAACATCATCGAAGGGGGACATCCCAGCGCCCTGCTCGATCTGCCCGCCTTTCTTATCGTCATCGGCGGGACCGTGGGGGCGGCGCTGACTCAATTCCCCTTCTCGGTCGTCGGCAAAACCTTCAAACGCTTCAAGTGGCTCATCTCTCCCCTGCGCCTCGACATGCTGGAGCAGGCCCAGCTGCTCGAGACCCTCGCGGGCAACGCACGGCGCAGCGGCATGCTGGCGCTGGAGGGGATGATCGACGACATCAAGGATCCCTTCCTGCAGAAGGGGGTCCAGATGATGGTGGATGGTTACGAGAAGACCAAGATCCACGAGGTGCTGGAAAACGAGATCGAGTTCGAGCAGGAAGATCTCGAGCAGACCGTCAAATTCTACGAGGCCATGGGGGGCTACTGCCCGACCATGGGGATCGTCGGGGCCGTGTTCGGCCTCATTCACGCCATGGGGCTGCTGGATGCGCCGGACAAGCTGGGGGGCGCCATCGCGGTGGCCTTCATCGCCACCATCTACGGGGTGGGCGCCGCCAACCTGATCTTCCTGCCCTTCGGCAACCGCTACAAGGGCTTCGCCCACCAGATCCGCCACTACAAGGAGATGACCCTGACCGGCATCCTGTGCATCGTGGACGGCGAGTCACAGCAGCGGCTGCAAGTGACCCTTGAACCCTACCTCGGAGGCCATGGTGGCGAAAAAGAAAAAGGCTGAGGCGCCGGAGAACCATGAGCGCTGGCTGGTCTCCTATGCCGACTTCATGACCCTGCTGTTTGCCCTGTTCGTGGTGCTCTACTCCTTCGCCATGGCCAAGCAGTCGGAGACCCGGGTGCTGATCCAGGGCTTTATCGAATCCCTCGGCAAGATAGGCCTCATCTCCCTGCCCGCGGGCTCCCCCGTGATGCAGGGGGGAACCGGCATCCTGGAGCCCGAGTCCAAGACCACGCCGGGGACCTCCGACAAGGAGAAAGTGCTCGAGACGGAGGCCCCCGCGTCGGCCGCCGATCCCTTCAACGAGACCATAGGCGCGTCCGAGAAACCCAGCGCGACCGAATCCTGGCCGCACAAGACCAAGGAGCAGGACTGGACCACCAGCACCAAGCAGAAGCTGGAGCAGCAGCTAAAGAGCCAGATCGAGTCCAAGGAGATCGAGGTGGAGCAGCTCGGCAGCCAGCTGGTGATCCGCATCGGCGAGAAGACCCTGTTCCCGGCGGATTCGGCCTTCCTGCAGCCCCAGTTCATCCCCCTGGTCAACAAGGTCTCCGACGTGCTGGCGGACATCCCCGGCATGGTGGTGGTCACCGGCCACACCGACAACTCCCAGGCCCCGGTGGAACTCTACCGCAACAACTGGGAACTCTCGGTGCTGCGGGCCGCCACCATAGTCCACACCCTGCTGACCAACCCCAAGCTCGACTCCCGCCGGGTCATCGCCCAGGGTGTGGCCGACACCCAGCCCCGCTATCCCAACGACACCCCGGCCCACCGCCAGGCCAACCGGCGGGTGGAAATAGTGCTCTCCCAGGGCAAGGCCGCCGAACAGGCGCTTCCCCTCCTCACCCCCTGACAACAGACCCCGCCCTGGCGGGGTCTTTCATTTGCGCTGATTAGTTTATTTTTCAAACGTTCTCGCGATTTCCCGCACCTCATGGTCGTTATTGAAAATGACTCTCAAATGGGAAACTTGACCCCGCTAGCAAAACCAGATTTTCATCTTGGTGATTAATAATTAATCCTTTGAAATGACATGTAAATCAGTACGAAAGTGGCATACTACGTAACACCCTTGTTAAGTCACATGATTAATTTGGTTAGGGAAAAACCTATATGTTTGCTGATATTGCCGTCCAGCATTGGGCTTTTGCTGTCTACATCATTGGCGCCATCTGTATCTGCCTGACCATGATAGGCCTGGCAGCCTTGCTGGGGGGGCGAGCCTATGGTCGAGCCAAGAACAAACCCTTCGAATCCGGGGTGGATTCTGTCGGCAACGCCCGCCTGCGCTTCTCCGCCAAGTTTTATCTGGTCGCCATGTTCTTCGTCATCTTCGATGTCGAGGCGCTCTACCTGTTTGCCTGGTCCGTCTCCGTGCGGGAGAGCGGCTGGGTCGGCTTCATCGAAGCCACCATCTTCATCACCTTGCTGCTGGTAGGCCTCATCTACCTGTGGCGCATCGGCGCCCTCGACTGGGCCCCGAAGAAGCGTGTCCTGACTGACAAGAAACCAGACTGAACTACCGATTATCTCTTTGAGGTTGCACCATGAAGTACACCCTGACCCGGATTGACCCGGATGCGCCCGTCGAGCGCTACCCCCAGGAACAGCGCCAGACCGTCGATGATCCACTGGCGCAGCAAGCGACCCGCGGCATCATGATCGGGCGTCTCGAAGAGGTGCTGCAAGACACCGTCAACTGGGGCCGCAAGAACTCCCTCTGGCCCTACAACTTCGGCATCTCCTGCTGCTATGTGGAGATGTGTACCGCCTTCACCTCCCCCCACGACGTGGCCCGTTTCGGTGCCGAAGTCATTCGCGCCTCGCCCCGTCAGGCGGACTTCATGGTGATCGCCGGTACCCCCTTCATCAAGATGGCTCCCGTCATCCAGCGACTCTATGAGCAGTTGCTCGAACCCAAGTGGGTCATCTCCATGGGAGCATGCGCCAACTCGGGCGGCATGTATGACATCTACTCGGTCGTTCAGGGTGTCGACAAGTTCCTGCCGGTCGACGTCTACATCCCGGGCTGCCCGCCCCGTCCCGAGGCCTTCCTGCAGGCCCTGATGCTGTTGCAGGACTCCATCGGCAAGGAGCGCCGTCCCCTCTCCTGGGTGGTCGGCGATCAGGGGATCTACCGTCCCCAGATGCAGGCCGAGAAGGATCGCAAGCGCGGCGAGCGCATCCAAGTCACCAACCTGCGCACGCCGGATGAGATCTGACCATGAAACTGACTCGAGAATTCCCAAGCAACTACACCATGGCCCAGTGGCAGACCTCAGATCATGGCGATGCCCAGGTGGTCGGCGAGCTGTTCGCCCACTTCGGGGCCGAACGCTTCACCGTGCAGAGCACCCGTACCGGCGTGCCAGTCATCTGGCTCTCCCGCGAGCTGCTGCTGGACGTGATGGGCTTCCTGAAAAAGCTGCCCTCCCCCTTCGTGATGCTGTTTGACTTGAGCGCCACCGACGAGCGAATGCGCAGCCATCGCCACGGCCTGCCGGACAGCGACTTCACCGTCTTCTATCACCTCATCTCCATCGACCGCAACGCCGACGTCATGCTGAAGGTGCCGCTCAAAGAGGGCGACCTGAACCTGCCCACCGTCACGCGCCACTTCCCCAACGCCAACTGGTACGAGCGGGAGGTCTGGGATCTGATGGGCATCACCTTCGAGGGTCACCCCCATCTGACCCGCATCATGATGCCCAAGAGCTGGCAGGGCCACCCGCTGCGCAAGGACTATCCGGCACGGGCCACCGAATTCGACCCCTTCATGCTCGATGCGGTCAAGCAGGATCAGGAACAGGACAACCTGCTGTTCAAGCCGGAAGAGTGGGGCATGGCCCGGGGCAACGAGAACGAGGACTACATGTTCCTGAACCTCGGCCCGAACCACCCCTCCGCCCACGGCGCCTTCCGCCTGGTGCTGCAGCTCGACGGCGAGGAGATCCGCGACTGCGTGCCCGACATCGGCTACCACCACCGCGGCGCCGAGAAGATGGGCGAGCGCCAGTCCTGGCACAGCTACATCCCCTACACCGACCGGGTCGAGTACCTGGGGGGGGTGATGAACAACCTGCCCTATGTGCTGGCGGTCGAGAAGCTGGCAGGCATCAAGGTGCCGGCCCGGGTCGACATGATCCGGGTCATGATGGCGGAGCTGTTCCGCATCCAGAGCCACTTGCTGTTCCTCGGTACCTACATCCAGGACGTGGGGGCCATGACCCCGGTCTTCTTCACCTTCACCGACCGGCAGAAGATCTACACCATCATCGAGGCCATCACAGGCGCGCGCATGCACCCGGCCTGGTTCCGCATCGGCGGCGTGGCCCACGATCTGCCGGTGGGCTGGGCCCGCCTCATCCAGGACAACCTGCTGAGCTGGCTGCCCAAGCGGCTGATGGAGTATGAGAAGGCGGCCATGCGCAACAGCATACTGCGCGGCCGTACCATAGGCGTCGCCGCCTACAACACGGCGCAGGCGCTGGCCTGGGGCACCACGGGAGGCGGTCTGCGCGCCACCGGCCTCAACTTCGACGTGCGCAAATGGCGCCCGTACTCCGGCTACGATCAGTTCGAGTTTGAGGTGCCGGTGGGCGCCAACGGAGATGCCTACGACCGCGCCACCGTGCGCATCGAGGAGATCCGCCAGAGCCTGCGCATCATAGAGCAGTGCATGAAGAACATGCCGGAAGGGCCGTTCAAGGCGGATCACCCGCTCACCACTCCGCCCCCCAAGGAGCGCACCCTGCAGGACATCGAGACCCTGATCACCCACTTCCTGCAAGTGTCGTGGGGCCCGGTGATGCCGGCCGCCGAGTCCTTCCAGATGATAGAGGCGACCAAGGGGATCAACAGCTATTACCTGACCAGCGACGGCTCCACCATGAGCTACCGGACCCGGATCCGCACTCCGAGCTTCGCCCACCTGCAGCAGATCCCCTCGGTGATCCGCGGCCAGATGGTGTCGGATCTCATCGTCTACCTGGGCAGTATCGATTTCGTTATGTCAGATGTGGATCGTTGAGTCCTCTCGCCCCGACCGACGGGGCGAAGGGCAAGACGCGCAGTAAAGGGAAAAGCCACAAAAGGTCAAGTCATGAGCCAATGTCAGTGTCACAATAACCAGACCCCACAAGGGCAAGGGGCATGCAGCAGCAAACAGGGCGATTTCGTCCTGAGCCAGGCTGAACGCGATGCCATCGAACACGAGAAACACCACTACGAAGATCCCCGTGCCGCCAGCATCGAAGCGCTAAAGATAGTGCAGCAGGCCCGCGGCTGGGTGCCCGACGGCGCCATCCACGCCATCGGTGCCGAACTCGGCATCCCCGCCAGCGACGTGGAAGGGGTCGCCACCTTCTACAGCCAGATCTTCCGCCAGCCGGTGGGTCGCCACATCATCCGCGTCTGCGACAGCATGGTCTGCTATATCAACGGCCACGAGCAGCTGCTGGCCGGTCTGAAAGAGGTCGTCAATCTGGCCCCAGGCCAGACCTCCCCGGACGGTCGTTTCACCCTGCTGCCCGTCTGCTGTCTCGGCAACTGCGACAAGGGGCCGGCCATCATGATCGATGACGACACCCACGGCGGGCTCGACGCCGTCAGCCTGCTCAAGACCCTGGAGGCCTACCCATGAGCATCCAGCCAGGCAAGACACTCGCCTCCCTCGGCACCGCCAACCGCATCCCTCGCGCCGCCGAGACTCACCCGCTCACCTGGCGCCTGCGGGACGACGGCCAGCCGGTCTGGCTCGAGGAGTACCAGGCCAAGCAGGGCTACGAGGCCGCCCGCAAGGCGCTGGGCCAGATGAGCCCGGACGACATCGTCAGCACCGTCAAGGATGCCGGCCTCAAGGGGCGCGGCGGCGCCGGCTTCTCCACCGGGGTGAAGTGGGGCCTGATGCCCAAGGACGAGAGCATGAACATCCGTTACCTGCTCTGCAACGCCGACGAGATGGAGCCGAACACCTACAAGGATCGGCTGCTGATGGAGCAGCTGCCCCACCTGCTGATCGAGGGGATGATCATCTCGGCACGGGCCCTCAAGGCCTACCGCGGCTACATCTTCCTGCGCGGCGAGTACGTGGATGCCGCCATTCACCTGCGCCGCGCCGTGGAAGAGGCCAAGGCCGCCGGGCTCCTCGGCAAGAACATCCTGGGCTCGGGCTTTGACTTCGAGCTGTTCGTCCACACCGGCGCCGGCCGCTACATCTGCGGCGAAGAGACGGCGCTTATCAACTCCCTGGAAGGACGGCGCGCCAACCCGCGGGCCAAGCCCCCCTTCCCCGCCGTCTCCGGCGTCTGGGGCAAGCCCACCTGCGTCAACAACGTCGAGACCCTGTGCAACGTGCCCGCCATCATCGGCAACGGTGTCGAATGGTACAAGGGACTGGCGCTGCCTGGCTCCGAGGATCACGGCACCAAGCTGATGGGCTTCTCCGGCAAGGTGAACAACCCCGGCCTCTGGGAGCTGCCCTTTGGCATCACGGCCCGCGAGCTGTTCGAGCACTATGCCGGCGGCATGAAGCCCGGTTATCGCCTGAAAGCCTGGCAGCCTGGCGGCGCCGGTACCGGCTTCCTGCTGCCCGAGCACCTGGATGCCCAGATGTATGCCGGCGGCATCGGCAAGGTCGGCACCCGGATGGGAACGGGCCTCGCCATGGCGGTGGACGACAGCATCAACATGGTGAGCCTCTTGCGCAACATGGAGGAGTTCTTCGCCCGCGAATCCTGCGGCTGGTGCACCCCCTGCCGCGACGGCCTGCCCTGGAGCGTCAAGCTGCTGCGGGCGCTGGAGCGGGGCGAGGGCCAACCCGAGGATCTCGCCACCCTGGAGCAGCTGGTCAGTTTCCTCGGCCCGGGCAAGACCTTCTGCGCCCATGCCCCCGGCGCCGTCGAGCCCCTTGGCAGTGCGATGAAGTACTTCCGGTCCGAATTCGAGGCCGGGGTCAAGGCGCCCCACGACAATCACAAGCTGTTCAAGGGTATCCAGCCCAACCTGCTGGGCGAGCGCTGGTAAGCGCCAGGACGCATCGGGCAATAGCCGATTTCACAAAACAGGTTTCAGGGAAGTTGTATGGCAACCATTCATGTAGACGGTAAAGAGTACGAGGTAGACGGGGCAGACAACCTGCTGCAAGCCTGTCTGTCGCTGGGTCTGGACGTCCCCTATTTTTGCTGGCACCCGGCGCTGGGTAGCGTCGGTGCCTGCCGCCAGTGCGCGGTCAAACAGTATCAGAATGCCGACGACAAGCGCGGCCGCCTGGTCATGTCCTGCATGACCCCCTCCACCGATGGCACCTATATCTCCATCGAGGACGAAGAGGCGAAGGAGTTTCGCAAGACGGTGGTGGAGTGGCAGATGACCAACCACCCCCACGACTGCCCGGTGTGTGAAGAGGGCGGCGCCTGCCACCTGCAGGACATGACGGTGATGACCGGCCACAACAGCCGCCGCTACCGTTTCACCAAGCGCACTCACCAGAACCAGGATCTGGGCCCCTTCATCAACCACGAGATGAACCGCTGCATCGCCTGCTACCGCTGCGTGCGCTACTACAAGGATTACGCCGGCGGCGAGGATCTCGGGGTCTATGGCGCCCACGACAACGTCTACTTCGGCCGGGTCGAGGATGGCACCCTGGAGAGCGAGTTCTCCGGCAACCTGGTGGAGGTCTGCCCCACCGGCGTCTTCACCGACAAGACCCACTCAGAGCGCTACAACCGCAAGTGGGACATGCAGTTCGCCCCCAGCATCTGCCAGGGGTGCTCGGTCGGCTGCAACATCAGCCCGGGTGAGCGCTACGGCGAGCTGCGCCGCATCGAAAACCGCTTCCACGGCGCCCTCAACCACTACTTCCTGTGCGATCGCGGCCGCTTCGGCTACGGTCACGTCAACCTGGCCGACCGCCCCCGCCAGCCCCTCTTGCAAGATGGCGGCGACAAGCTGGCCATCACGGTGGACGGTGCCCTGAACCGCGCCGCGGATGCCCTGCGCACCGCCTCCGGCGTCATCGGCATCGGCTCGCCCCGCGCCTCCCTGGAGAGCAACTTCGCCCTGCGCGAGCTGGTGGGCGCCGCCAACTTCTACTCTGGTGTTGAGCAGAGCGAGTGGGCCTGCCTGCAGAAGATGCTGCAGATCCTGGAGCAGGGCGGTGTGCGCACCCCCAGCCTGCGCGACATGGAGGAGGCCGACGCCGTGCTGGTGCTCGGCGAGGACGTCACCCAGACTGCCGCCCGCATCGCCCTGGCCCTGCGCCAGGCGGTCAAGGGCAAGGGCCGCGAGATCGCCCGCAAGCTGAAGGTGGATCTCTGGCAGGTCGCTGCAGTGCAGACCCTGGCCCAGAATGAACGCTATCCCCTGCTCATCACCAGCCTGGACGCCACCCGTCTGGACGACGTGGCGAGCGGCACCCTGCACGCCCCTCACGCGGATCAGGCGCGCCTCGGCTTTGCCATCGCGCACCTGCTTGACGGCACCGCCCCGGCGCCGACGGATCTCGCCCCCGAGCAGCAGGCCCTGGCAACCCGCTGGGCCGAACTGCTGGGCAGCGCCAGGAAGCCCCTCATCATCGCAGGCAATGGTGCCCGTTCACTGGCGCTGATCGAGGCGGCCAGCAACATCGCCCGCGCCCTCAAGGGCCGCGGCCAGGCCGTGGAGCTCGCCCTGGTGGCCCAGGAGGCCAACAGCCTGGGGCTGGCCATGCTGGCCCGGGATGCCGCCCCGCTGGAGAGCGCCCTCGAGCGTATCGAAAGGGAGGAGCAGCTCGCCCTGGTGGTGCTTGAGAACGATCTCTACCGCCGTGCGCCGCGCAGCCGGGTGGATGCCGCCCTGGATCGCCTGCAGCACCTGCTGCTGGTGGACCACCAGGACACCCAGACCGCCAAGAAGGCGAGCCTGGTGCTGCCCGCCGCCAGCTTCGCCGAAGGCGACGGGACGCTTATCAACATGGAAGGCCGCGCCCAGCGCTTCTTCCAGGTCTATTCCCCCGCCTTCTACGACGCCGACATCCAGGTGCGCGAGGGCTGGCGCTGGCTGGCAGCCCTGCAGGGGACGCTGGCACGCAAGCCCCTGCGCTGGAGCACCTTCGACGACGTGAGCGCCGAGTGCGCCGCCAGTACCCCGCAGCTCAGCACCATGCGCGAGCCTGCTCCCAACGCCGGCCTGCGCATCCGCGGCATGAAGCTCGCCCGCGAGCCGCACCGCTACAGCGGCCGCACCTCCATGCTGGCGGATCAGAACGTGAGCGAGCCCAGGGTGGCGCAGGATCCCGACTCCCCGTTCGCCTTCTCCATGGAAGGCTACGCCGGTGCCCGCCAGCCCCTCTCCCAGGTGCCCTTCGCCTGGGCACCGGGCTGGAACTCGCCCTCCGCCTGGAACAAGTTCCAGGACGAGGTGGGTGGCAACCTGCGCGCCGGGGATCCCGGCCGTCGCCTGCTGGAGCCGGGCGAGGATAGCCTCGGCTGGTTCGATGTCATCCCCGCCCCCTTCCACGCCCAGGCAGCCCTGCAGGTGGTGAGTTACGATCAGCTGTTCGGCGGCGAAGAGCTCTCCGCCCGCAGTCCGGTCATCCAGGCCCGCATGGGCGAGCCCGCCCTGGTGCTGAACCCGGCCGACGCGGCGCGTCTGGCCCTGGGCGCCGGCAGCCAGGTCGCCTTCTCCTGGGGGGGCAACCACTGGCGCCTGGCCCTGCGCCTGAGCGACAAGCTGGCCCAGGGTCTGGTGGGGCTGCCGCTCGGCGTCAACGGTCTGCCGACCGCGCTGCACCACGCCCTTCTCGATAACCTGCAGGAGGTGATCGCATGAGCGATGCGCTGATTGATCTGTTGCTGGAAATCGGCAAGGCCCTGATCGTGCTGGTGGGGATAGTGGGGGCCGGTGCCTTCATGAGCTTCATCGAGCGCCGTCTGCTGGCACTCTGGCAGGATCGTTACGGCCCCAACCGGGTTGGCCCCTTCGGTCTGCTGCAGCTGGCGGCCGACATGGTCAAGATGTTCTTCAAGGAGGACTGGATCCCGCCGTTCGCGGATCGCCGGATCTTCGTGCTGGCCCCCATCATCGCCTTCACCGCCTTCATCCTGGCGTTTGCGGTGGTGCCCATCACCCCCACCTGGGGCGTGGCGGATCTCAACGTGGGCCTGCTCTACATCCTGGCCATCGCGGGGCTGGCGGTCTACGCCGTGCTGTTCGCCGGCTGGTCGAGCAACAACAAGTACTCATTGCTCGGCAGCCTGCGCGCCTCGGCCCAGACCCTCTCCTACGAGGTGTTCCTGGGACTGTCGCTCATGGGCATCGTCATCCAGACCGGCAGCTTCAACCTGCGTGACATCGTCGAGGCCCAGGCCGGCATGTGGAACGTGATCCCCCAGATCCTGGGCTTCGTCACCTTCCTGTTCGCCGGGGTCGCCGTCACCCACCGCCACCCGTTCGATCAGCCGGAAGCCGAGCAGGAGCTCGCCGACGGCTATCACATCGAGTACGCGGGCATGAAGTGGGGTCTCTTCTTCGTGGGCGAGTACATCGGCATCGTGCTGATCTCTTCGCTCATCGTGACCCTCTTCTTCGGTGGCTGGCACGGCCCCTGGCTGCCGCCCTTCATCTGGTTCGCCCTGAAGACCGCCTGTTTCATGGTGTTCTTCATCCTGCTGCGGGCCTCCCTGCCCCGCCCGCGCTTCGACCAGGTGATGTCCTTTGGCTGGAAAGTGTGCCTGCCCCTGACCCTGCTCAACATGCTGGTCACAGGCGCAGTCGTGCTGCTGAACATGTAATGAGGCACCAATGAAAATTACGAGCATTATCAAGGGTGTCGGCACCCAACTGCGCAGCCTGGGGATGGTCTTCTCCCATGCCTGGCGCCCTCGCGAGACCCTGAGCTACCCGGAACAGCCGGTCTATGCCGCCCCGCGTTTTCGCGGCCGCATCGTGCTGACCCGTGACCCCGACGGCGACGAGCGCTGCGTGGCGTGCAACCTGTGCGCCGTGGCCTGCCCGGTCGGCTGCATCTCCCTGCAGAAGGCGGAGCGGGAAGACGGCCGCTGGTATCCGGAGTTCTTTCGCATCAACTTCTCCCGCTGCATCTTCTGCGGCCTGTGCGAGGAGGCCTGCCCCACCACCGCCATCCAGCTCACGCCGGATTTCGAGATGGGAGAGTATCGCCGCCAGGATCTGGTGTACGAGAAGGAAGATCTGCTGATCAGCGGCCCCGGCAAGTACCCGGATTACAACTTCTACCGCATGAGCGGGATGGCCATCGACGGCAAACCGAAAGGGGATGCCGAGAACGAAGCCAAGCCCATCGATGTCAAGAGCCTGCTGCCCTAGGAGTCAATCATGGAACTGGCATTCTATGCCGCGGCCCTGGTCGCCGTTTACAGCACGCTGCGGGTGATCAGCACCAGCAACCCCATGCATGCGCTGCTCAATCTCATCATCTCCCTCATCGCCGTGGCCATGATCTTCTTCTGCCTGGGCGCCGCCTTCGCGGGGGCCCTGCAGGTGATCGTCTACGCCGGCGCCATCATGGTGCTGTTCGTGTTCGTGGTGATGATGCTGAACCTGGGGAGCGCCCAGGATCAGGAGAAGAAGTGGCTCACCCCCACCACCTGGGGTGGCCCCGCCCTGCTCTCCCTCGTCCTGCTGGGCTTCCTGGCCCACGGCATCCTCGGTGTGACCGGCGGCACGCTTGGCCAGACCGACGTCAGCGCCAAGGAGGTCGGCATCGCCCTGTTCGGACCCTATGTGCTGGCGGTGGAGCTCGCCTCCATCCTGCTGCTGGCGGGTCTGGTCACCGCCTATCACCTTGGCCGCGAGGACAAGAGCGGCGAAGTGCTCTCGGTGCCCCGCACCACACAAGAAGGAGGTCAGCAATGAGCGGCATTCCCATGGTGATGCATAACCTGCTGCTGGCGGCCTGCCCCCTTTCCATCCAGCAAGCGCAAGGAGAATGGCGATGAGTGGAATACCCATGGAACACGGCCTTCTGCTGGCGGCCATCCTGTTCGCCATCGGCTTGTGCGGCCTGCTGATACGCCGCAACCTGCTGTTTATCCTCATGAGTATCGAAATCATGATGAATGCGTCGGCGCTGGCGTTCGTGGTGGCGGGTAGCCGCTGGGCCCAGGCCGACGGCCAGATCATGTACATACTGGTGATTTCTCTGGCGGCAGCGGAGGCCAGTATCGGCCTCGCCCTGTTACTGCTGCTCTATCGTCGTTACCACACCCTGAACGTGGACACTGTGAGCGAGATGCGCGGATGAGCCTCCTATATCTGACTTTTCTGTTCCCTCTGTTGGGATGGCTGCTGCTGGCCTTCTCCCTCGGCCGCCTCGGTGAGCGCACCTCGGCGCTCATCGGCGTCGGCAGCATAGGCCTGTCGGCCCTGACTACCCTCTGGGTCGGCATCGATTTCCTCAACACCATGCCGGAAGGCGGCGTCTATACCCAGACCCTGTGGCAGTGGATGACGGTGGGCGAGTTCCAGCCCGCCTTCCGCCTCTCCCTGGACGGGCTGTCGCTGACCATGCTGGGGGTGGTGACCGGGGTGGGCTTCTTCATCCACCTGTTCGCCTCCTGGTACATGCGCGGGGAAGAGGGGTATTCCCGCTTCTTCACCTACACCAACCTCTTCATCGCCAGCATGCTGTTCCTGGTGCTGGCAGACGATCTGCTGTTCGTCTACCTGGGGTGGGAAGGGGTGGGCCTGTGCAGCTACCTGCTGATCGGCTTCTACTACCGCAACCCCGCCAACGGGGCGGCCGCCCTCAAGGCGTTCGTGGTGACCCGGGTCGGTGACGTCTTCCTCGCCATCGGGCTCTTCGTGCTCTATCGCGAACTCGGCACCCTCAACATCCACGAGCTGCTGGTGCGGGCCCCGGCGATGTTTGCCGAAGGCTCCCCTGCCCTGTCGTTCGCCTGCCTGATGCTGCTCGGCGGTGCGGTCGGCAAGTCCGCCCAGCTCCCGCTGCAGACCTGGCTGGCGGACGCCATGGCGGGCCCGACCCCGGTCTCGGCGCTGATCCACGCGGCCACCATGGTGACGGCGGGGGTCTACCTCATCGCCCGTACCCACGGTCTCTTCCTGCTCGCCCCCGAGATCCTGCATCTGGTGGCCGTCGTAGGTGCCGTGACCCTGGTGCTGGCAGGCTTCGCCGCCCTGGTGCAGACCGACATCAAGCGGATCCTGGCCTACTCCACCATGAGCCAGATCGGCTACATGTTCCTGGCCCTGGGGGTCGGTGCCTGGGAAGGGGCCATCTTCCACCTGATGACCCACGCCTTCTTCAAGGCGCTCTTGTTCCTCTCCGCCGGTGCCGTGATCAATGCGACCCACCACGAGCAGAACATCTTCAAGATGGGGGGCCTGCGCAAGAGCCTTCCGCTGGTCTATGCCTGCTTCCTGGTGGGGGGCTCGGCGCTCGCCGCGCTGCCGCTGGTGACCGCCGGTTTCTACAGTAAGGACGCCATCCTCTGGCAGGTGCAGGCCAGTGGCCAGAGCGCCCTGCTGTGGGCCGGTCTGGGTGGGGCCTTCCTGACCTCCCTCTACACCTTCCGCCTCATCTTCATCGCCTTCCACGGCAAGGCGCAGACCGAGGCTCACGCCGGTCACGGCCTGGCCCACCAGCTGCCGCTGCTGGTGCTGCTGGTGCTCTCCACCGGTGTGGGTGCCCTCATCGTGCCGCCGCTGGCCGGTGTGCTGCCGGCGGGCCCGGGGGATCAGATCGAGGAGGGTCGCCATGCCCTGGAGATCCTCTCCGGCCTCATCGCCGTGGCAGGCATCGCGTTGGCCGCCTTCCTGTTCCTGGGCGAGCGCCGTCTGGTGAAGGGTGTCGCCGAGAGCGGGCCTGGCCGTCTGCTGGGTACCCTCTGGTTCAACGCCTGGGGCTTTGACTGGCTCTATGACCTGCTCTGGGTCAAGCCCTACCTGCTGGCGACACGGCTGCTCGGCAAGGACCCGCTGGACCGATTGATGAATCTGCCCGCCGTGCTGGCACAAGCCGGCCACCAGCTGCTGGCATGGACCGTCTCCGGCAAACTGCGCTGGTATGCCGCCTCCATGGGGATGGGTGCCGCCCTGATCCTGGCCCTGCTGCTGCTCGGTTGATCCCATGGCATGTCAATTTCACGCAGGCCTGCGGGCCTGCACAACGACCAGAACATAGACGAGAGCTGATATCGTGACCTTACTCTGGATCTTGTTAATACCCTTCATCGGCGGCTTGCTCTGCTGGCAGATGGAGCGACTCGGCGGCCAGTTCGTCCGCTGGGTGGCCCTCGCCTCCATGAGCGCCTGCCTGGTGCTCTCCAGCGCCATCTGGCTCGGCGGCGACTTCACCCTGGCCAGCCCCGGCCTGCCCGTCTGGGCGGCAGAGTGGCAACAGCCCTGGATCCCCCGCTTCGGCATCTCCCTGCATCTGGCGGTGGACGGCCTGTCGCTCCTGATGGTGATGCTCACCAGCTTCATCGGCGTGCTGGCCATCCTCTGTTCCTGGAAGGAGATCGTGCAGCGCATCGGCTTCTTCCACCTGAACCTGCTGTGGATCCTGGGGGGCGTGCTCGGCGTCTTCATGGCGGTGGACCTGTTCCTCTTCTTCTTCTTCTGGGAGATGATGCTGGTCCCCATGTACTTCCTGATCGCGCTCTGGGGCCACTCGGTCACCGACGGCAAGTCGCGCATCAACGCCGCCACCAAGTTCTTCATCTACACCCAGGCGAGCGGCCTCATCATGCTGGTGGCCATCCTGGGCCTGGTGCTGACCCACCACGCCGCCACCGGCATCTTCACCTTCAACTATCAGGAGCTGCTGAACACCCCCATGAGCAGCACGGTACAGTGGCTGCTGATGCTGGGCTTCTTCATCGCCTTCGCGGTCAAGATGCCCCTGGTGCCGCTCCATGGCTGGCTGCCTGACGCCCACAGCCAGGCGCCCACCGCGGGCTCCGTGGATCTCGCTGGCATCCTGCTCAAGACCGCCGCCTACGGCCTGCTGCGCTTCACCCTGCCGCTGTTCCCCGAGGCCTCCGCCGAGTTCGCCCCCTACGCCATGGGCCTCGGCCTCATCGGCATCGTCTACGGCGCCCTGCTGGCCTTCGCCCAGACCGACATCAAGCGGCTGGTGGCCTACACCAGCATCTCCCACATGGGCTTCGTGATGATCGCCATCTATTCCGGCAGCGAGCTCGCCCTGCAGGGTGCCGTGGTGCAGATGATCGCCCACGGCCTCTCCGCCGCCGGCCTCTTCATCCTGTGCGGCCAGCTCTACGAGCGCCTGCACACCCGGGATCTGCGCCAGATGGGCGGCCTCTGGGGACGCCTGCGCTACCTGCCCGGGGTCATGCTGTTCTTCTCGGTCGCTTCCCTCGGGATGCCGGGCACCGGCAACTTCGTCGGCGAGTTCCTGATCCTCATCGGCAGCTTCCAGGTGGCCCCCATCATGACCGTCATCGCCACCTTCGGCCTGGTGCTGGCGTCGGTCTACTCCCTCATCATGCTGCAGCGCGCCTGCTTCGGTACCCCCAAGGATGAGAGCGTGCTCAAGGGGCTGGACAAGCGGGAGCTGGCCATGATGCTGACCATAGCCGGCCTGCTGGTGCTGCTCGGCCTCTATCCCCAGCCAGTGCTGGACACCGCCAGCAGCAGCCTCCTGAGCGTGCTGCACTGGTATGCGCTGCCAGACACGGGAGCGCTGCAATGATGCTTTCTCTTTTGCCTTCCATGTCCATGTCGGGAGCCCTGTCATGACGTTTACTGTTTCTCAACTGCTGGCCCTGCTGCCCCTGTTGCTGACCACAGGGGCCATGGTGGCCCTGATGCTGGCCATCGCCTGGAAGCGCTGCGACGACACCGCCTTCGTGGTGACCATCGCCGGTCTCAACCTGGCGCTCTTCTCCCTGCCCGTCGTGATGGCCCAGGGTGATCAGGGGGTCACTCCCCTGCTGCAAGTGGACAGCTATGCGGTCTTCTACATGGGGCTGGTGCTCATCGGCGCCCTGGCCACCTGTACCTTCGGCCGCACCTGGCTCAAGGGCTACCCGGACAACCGGGAAGAGTTCTACCTGCTGCTGCTCATCGCCACCGCCGGTGGTCTGGTGCTGGCGGGCTCCCGTCATCTCGCGTCGCTCTTCATCGGGATCGAGATGCTGACCCTGCCCATGTTCGGTCTGGTGGGCTATGCCTATCGCGAGCGCCATTCGCTGGAGGCCAGCATCAAGTACATGGTGCTCTCCGCCAGCGCCACCGCCTTCCTGCTGTTCGGCATGGCACTGCTCTACGCCCAGGCAGGGAGCCTCAGCTTCAGCGATCTCGGCCTGACCCTGTCCCAGAGCCCGGCCCATCACCCGCTGCTGATGGGGGGCTTCGGCCTGATGCTGGTGGGCTTCGCCTTCAAGCTCTCCTTGGCCCCTTTCCACCTCTGGACCCCGGACGTCTATGAGGGTGCCCCTGCACCGGTCGCCACCTTCCTCGCCACCGTGAGCAAGATCGCCGTGTTCTGCGTGCTGCTGCGCTTCTACCTGGCGGTGCCGGCCACCTCGGATCCCATGATCCACTGGCTGCTGGCGGCCATGGCAGTCATCTCCATCGTGGTCGGCAACCTCCTGGCGCTGATCCAGACCAACATCAAGCGGATGATGGGTTACTCCTCCATCTCCCACTTCGGCTATCTGCTGGCGGTGGTGGTGGCGAGCCGCCTCGGCCAGATCCCGGTGGAAGCGGCGGGGGTCTACCTGCTGATGTACCTGTTCACCAGCCTGGGGGCCTTCGGCGTCATCAGCATGATGTCCAGCCCCTACCGCGGCAAGGATGCGGACTCCCTGCACAGCTACCGCGGTCTGTTCTGGAAGCGCCCTTATCTCACGGCGGTGATGACGGTGATGATGCTCTCCCTGGCGGGCATCCCCATGACCCTCGGCTTCATCGGCAAGTTCTACCTCATCGGCGTCACCGTCGAGGCGCAGCTGTGGTGGCTCTCCGGCGCCATCGTGCTCGGCAGTGCCCTGGGTCTCTACTACTACCTGCGGGTCATGGTCACCCTCTACCTGCGCGAACCCGGCATGCAGCTGCGCGATGCCAGGGCCGACTGGGCCTTCTCCTCCGGGGGCCTGGTGGTGCTGCTCTCCGCCATCCTGGTGGTATTGCTCGGCATCTACCCCCAGCCCGTCATCAGCCTGGTGCAGGGCTTCCAGCACGTGGTGCTGCGTTAAGCCTCAGGCACACAACAAAAACCGGCCCCCGTGGCCGGTTTTTTTATTCCCTATCCGAGACGATATTCATCCTGCTCCAGCCGGTAACGTGCGCCCTCACCTTTTCCCCTCGCCATCCCCTCCTCATCCAGGGTCAAAGCACCGGGGCTGCTACATGCTGAGTCCTGAATCAGGATCATTCACGCAACGCTTGTGCTGCGCCCATAAAAAAACCGGCCTGTTGGCCGGTTTTCCATGGTTGCTGTGTACGCGGAGGGATTAACCCAGACGCACCCGGGCGTTTCTGAACATCCGCATCCAGGCGCCATCCTCGCCCCAGTGGTCCGGGTGCCAGGAGTTCGCCACGGTGCGGAACACCCGCTCCGGGTGCGGCATCATGATGGTGGCGCGCCCGTCCGTGGTGGTCACCGCTGTGATGCCCGCCGGGGCGCCGTTCGGGTTGGCCGGATACTGTTCGGTCACGTTGCCGCGGTTGTCGACGAAACGCAGCCCCACCAGGCCGCTCTGTTGCAAGGCGTCGAGGTGAGCGGCGTCACGCACCTCTACTCGCCCTTCCCCGTGGGAGACGGCAATGGGCATCACCGAGCCCGCCATGCCGGCGAAGAAGGCGGACGGTGAGTCTTGCACCTGCACCAGGCTGAAGCGCGCCTCGAAGCGCTCGGAGCGGTTGCGCACGAAGCGCGGCCACAGATCGGCCCCCGGGATCAGGGTGCGCAGGTTGGACATCATCTGGCAACCGTTGCACACGCCGAGCGACAGGGTGTCGCCGCGCTCGAAGAAGCGCTGGAACTGCTCGCGGGCGTTGTCGTTGAACAGGATGGACTTGGCCCAGCCCTCGCCCGCCCCCAGCACGTCGCCGTAGGAGAAGCCGCCACAGGCCACCAGGGTCTGGAAATCATCCAGCTTGATGCGACCGGAGAGGATGTCGCTCATATGCACATCGACGGCGGTGAAGCCGGCGCGGTCGAACGCCGCCGCCATCTCCACGTGGGAGTTGACCCCCTGCTCGCGCAGCACCGCCAGACGGGGGGAGACCCCGCGGGCGATATACGGGGCGGCCACGTCCTCGGACGGGTTGTAGGTCAGTCTGGCCTGCAGGCCCGGGTCAGTGGCGTCCTGCCGCGCTGCGTGCTCCTGATCCGCGCACTCGGGGTTGTCACGCAGGCGCTGCATCTGCCAGCTGGTCTCGCCCCAGAGGGTGCGAAGGGCGGTGCGGCTGGCGCGATACACCTCTGTCCCGGCACGCTGGAACAGGATGAGGTCGTCTTCGCGCACCGTGCCCAGCACGTGGGAGCAGGCCGCCAGGCCGTGGCCGGCCAGCAGGGTCAGCACCGCCTCCTTGTCGTCGCGGCGCACCTGGATGACGGCGCCCAGCTCCTCGTTGAACAGGGCCGGCAGCAGCTCGCCGCCGATGCGGTCGAGCTGCAGGTCGAGACCGCAGTGACCGGCGAAGGCCATCTCCACCAGGGTGACGAACAGGCCGCCGTCGGAGCGGTCGTGGTAGGCAATCAGCTTGCGATCCGCCACCAGCGCCTGGATGGCGTTGAAGAAGCCCTTGAGCTGGACCGGGTTGTCCAGATCCGGGGCACTTTGCCCCAGCTGGCGATAGACCTGGGCCAGGGCGGAGGCGCCGAGGCGCTGCTTGCCGTTGCCAAGGTCGATCAGGATAAGGTCGGTCTCACCGAGATCGGTCCGCAGTTGCGGCGTGACTGTATTGCGCACGTCCTCGACCCGGGCGAAGGCGGAGATGAGCAGGGAGAGCGGCGAGGTGACGCTGTGCTCCTTGCCATCCTGCTGCCAGCGGGTCTTCATGGACATGGAGTCCTTGCCCACCGGGATGGTGATGCCAAGGGCCGGGCAGAGCTCCTCGCCCACGGCCTTCACCGCCTCATAGAGACCGGCATCTTCACCCGGGTGACCGGCGGCGGACATCCAGTTGGCGGAGAGCTTGACTCGCTTCAGCGAGCCGATGTGGGCCGGGGCCAGGTTGGTCAGGGCCTCGGCCACCGCCATGCGGGCCGATGCGGCGTGGGAGAGCAGCGCCACCGGGGTGCGCTCGCCCATGGACATGGCTTCGCCGTGGTAGCTGTCATAGGTGGCGGCGGTGACGGCGCAGTCGGCCACCGGGATCTGCCAGGGACCGACCATCTGGTCACGGTTGACGAGGCCCGTCACGGTGCGATCGCCGATGGTGATGAGGAAGGACTTCTCCGCCACGGTCGGCAGGCGCAGCACCCGCTCGGCCGCCTCGGACAGGGTGACGCCATCCAGCGCCAGCGGCTTGCCCTGGGCCGGCAGACTCTGCACGTCGCGGTGCATCTTGGGCGCCTTGCCCAGCAGCACGTCCAGGGGCAGGTCGATGGGCTGGTTGTCGAAGTGCGCATCCGAGAGGGTGAGGTGCTTCTCTTCGGTGGCCGTGCCGATCACGGCATAGGGCGCGCGCTCGCGCTCGCACAGGGCCTTGAACAGGGGCAGCTTGTCCTGGGCCACGGCCAGCACGTAACGCTCCTGGGATTCGTTGCACCAGACTTCCAGCGGGCTCATGCCCGGCTCGTCGTTCGGAATGGCGCGTAAGGAGAAGCGACCGCCGCGATCCCCGTCGCTCACCAGCTCCGGCATGGCGTTGGAGAGGCCGCCCGCCCCCACGTCGTGGATGAAGACGATGGGGTTGTCGTCCCCCAGTTGCCAGCAGCGGTCGATCACTTCCTGGCAGCGGCGCTCCATCTCGGGGTTGTCACGCTGCACCGAGGCGAAGTCGAGATCTTCGGCAGACTGGCCGGAGGCCATGCTTGATGCGGCGCCGCCCCCCAGGCCGATGTTCATGGCCGGGCCACCCAGCACGATGAGGGCCGCCCCCACCGGGATCTCGCCCTTCTGAACGTGTTCGGAGCGGATGTTGCCTATGCCACCCGCCAGCATGATGGGCTTGTGGTAGCCACGCACCTCGACGCCATTGTGGCTCGGCACCTGCTCTTCGAAGGTGCGGAAGTAGCCGAGGATGGCCGGACGGCCGAATTCGTTGTTGAAGGCGGCGCCGCCGAGCGGCCCCTCCTGCATGATGTCGAAGGCGCTGACGATGCGGCTCGGCTTGCCGAAATCCTGCTCCCAGGGCTGCTCGAAACCGGGGATCCGCAGGTTGGAGACGGAGAAGCCCACCAGGCCCGCCTTGGGCTTGGCGCCACGGCCTGTCGCACCCTCGTCGCGGATTTCGCCGCCGGAGCCGGTGGCGGCGCCCGGGAAGGGGGAGATGGCGGTCGGGTGGTTGTGGGTCTCCACCTTCATCAGGATGTCGACGCGCTCCTGGTGATACTGGTATTCGCCGCTGGCGGGGCTCGGGAAGAAGCGGCCACCCTGGCTCCCTTCCATCACGGCGGCGTTGTCTTTATAGGCAGACAGGACATGATCCGGCGTCTGCTCGAAGGTGTTCTTGATCATCTTGAACAGCGACTTGGGCTGCTGCTCACCGTCTATGGTCCAGTCGGCGTTGAAGATCTTGTGGCGGCAGTGCTCGGAGTTCGCCTGGGCGAACATGTAGAGCTCGATGTCGTTGGGGTTGCGGCCAAGGCGGGTGAAGTTCGTCACCAGATAGTCGATCTCGTCGTCCGCCAGGGCCAGCCCCAGGGCCACGTTGGCCTCTTCGAGGGCGGCGCGACCGCCACCCAGCACGTCCACCTGGGTGAAGGGGCGCGGCTCGTGGTGGGCAAACAGGGCAGCCGCCTCGTGCATCTCGCCGAACACCACTTCCATCATGCGGTCGTGCAGCAGGGCCGCGACCTCGCCGCGCTGTGCCGCGCTCAGCTCACCCTTGGCCTGCACGTAGTAGGCGATGCCGCGCTCGAGTCGCTTGACCTGGCTGAGGCCGCAGTTGTGGGCGATGTCGGTTGCTTTGGAAGACCAGGGGGAGATAGTGCCGGGGCGGGGGGTAACGAGGAACAGCTGACCGCTGGGGGTGTGTTCCGGAATGGTCGGGCCGTAGCGCAGCAGCTGGCCCAGGGTCGCTCGCTCCGGGGGCGACAGCGGGCTCGTCAGCTCGGCAAAATGCACGTATTCGGCATAGACGCTTGCTATCTCTACTCCTCTCTGTGCGCAGCTCTGCAGCAGCTTGTGGACACGAAACTCAGACAGTGCTGGGGCACCACGCAAGATTTCCATATACCTTTCTCACCAAGTTTTAGAGTGTGGGGGGATTTGAGACGCGCGTATTATAGGGATCAGGCCCAGCCCGAACAAACGTTTTTCTCGCCCCGCACGATGTGACTCCCTCCGGACTCTCTGGTATAAAGGGGCCTCTCTTTTGACAAATGCCGATTTTTTCAACAAGGGTACTCACCTACTTGCGCTGCATTTTTCGACTGCTTACCGGGATGATGTTGACGCTGGCCCTGGCCGGTTGCGACTTCCATACCCCCTCCAGCCAGCTGGAACAGATCCGCCAACGGGGCGAGATCCGGGTCGGCACCCTCTATGGCCCTACCTCCTATTACCAGCGTGACGACGTCGCCCAGGGGTTCGACTACGAGCTGGCGCAGCTCTACGCCGACTGGCTGGGTGTCAAGCTGACCATAGTGCCTGCCTACAGCACCGCCGAACTGGTCGAGCAGCTGCAAAAGGGCAGGCTGGATCTGGCCGCGGCGGCCATCGTCGTGACCCCGGAGCGGCGCAAGCTGTTCCGCTTCGGCCCCGGCTTCTATCAGGTCTCCCCCAAGCTGGTCTACCGTAACGGCGCCCCCAGGCCCAAGGATCTGGGGGACATCAAGGGCAGCATAGTGGTACCGGCTGGATCCACCGGCGAGGATCTGATGAAGGAGCTGGCCAAGCAGCATCCCAACCTGAACTGGAGTACCAACCGGGACGCCGACGTGGAGGAGCTGCTCAAGCAGGTGGCCGATGGCGAGGTGGACTACACGGTGGTGCAGGACACCATACTGGCCCGCACCCAGCGCTACTACCCCGAGCTCACCGAGGGGCTGACCCTCGCCAACAAGCAGACCGTGGCCTGGGCCATGACCCGGTTGCCCGATGACAGCCTCTACGCCAGCGTCATCGACTTCTTCGGCCAGCGCTTCATGGACGGCGCCATCGCCAAGCTGGACGAGAAGTACTTCGGCCACGTGCAGAACTTCGATTTCGTCGACACCCGCACCTTCCTCAAGCGCGCCAAGAGCCTGCTGCCCAAGTACCAGGCGATGTTCCAGACCCACGCCAGGGAGATCGACTGGCGGCTGCTGGCGGCCATCAGCTATCAGGAGTCTCACTGGGACCCCCAGGCCCGCTCCTACACCGGGGTGCGCGGCATGATGATGCTGACCGAGCCCACCGCCAAGGCGATGGGGGTCAGCGACAGAACCCATCCGGAGGAGAGCATCAAGGGCGGTGCCCGCTACCTGGAGGAGATGATGGAGAAGGTGCCGGACTCGGTACCGGCCGACGAGAAGGTGTGGTTCGCCCTCACCGCCTACAACATCGGCTACGGCCACATGATGGATGCCCGTCGGCTGACCAAGGAGCTCGGCAAGAACCCGGACGCCTGGAGCGACGTGAAGGAGGTACTGCCCCTGCTGCAGCAGTCACGCTGGCATCGCAAGGTGCGCTACGGCTATGCCCGGGGCGGCGAGGCACGCAACTATGTCAACAACGTGCGCCAGTACTACCAGAGCCTGCTCTGGCTCGACAACGAGCAGCAGAAGGCCCACCGCCGCGAGGAGCTGGATGAGGACGACAGCAGCGAGCCGGCCGCCCCGGCAGAGCGTCCCGCCATCATCGCCGAGGTGGTCAAGCAGATCATCACCCCCTAGCCCTGGGGGGTGTGTTTTCCCGGCAGATTCTCTGTTAACATCCAACCAGATCCGAGGGACGCGAGTCTGGCTTATTGCAATGTATTCATCACGTTGCACTACCTGCCCAGCAGCCCTTCGGCCGAGGAGACCAGGGAGGAGAACAAGATGCGAGCACGCAGAAGAGCCATGTTGGCCCGAAAAACCAAATGTGCCTGGAGCCCGAGACGCAAGCTCAAACTGGCCGACATGAAGCGCAAGATCTGGCACAGAAACCGCTCCTTCACGCTGCTGATAGCGGAGCACACAGTATAAACCCGGCATCCGCCGGGTTTTTTATTCCCTCACGCCCCCGCCGCCAGCGCCTCAAACTGCACCCTGCGCTTGGAAACCAGGGTATTGCAGTGATTGCAGAAATAATCCACGGCGCCGCAGGCCCGAAGCCGCTCCAGCGCCTGCTGGCAGGTCGGACACAGGGCCCGGATGCGATAACGGATCTGGCACTGGCTGCAACAGGTCTCGTCACTGCGGCTGTCCAGCTCCCCCCGGCAGGCCGGGCAGACAAGATGGCTCATGATTGGCTCCTCGCAAAGTGAATGTGCGCTGGGCGGGCCCACTGCACATTCCCCTCCTCCATCGACCCCAAGAAAAACGGCTGCCGGTGAGGGCAGCCGCAGGGCCTTACTTCTTCGCCTTGGCCTTGAGCAGACGCTTGCGCTGACGCTCCTGGCTCAGGGTCAGGGTGTTCTTCTTGCCCTCGAACGGGTTGACCGACTCCTGGAACTCGACCCGGATCGGGGTGCCCATGATCTTCAGGGACTTGCGGAAATAGTTGATGAGATACCGCTTGTAGGAGTCCGGCAAGTCGTTCAGCTGGTTGCCGTGGATCACGATGCGCGGCGGGTTGTAGCCACCGGCGTGGGCATACTTCAGCTTGACCCGGCGACCGTTCACCATGGGCGGCTGGTGATCTTCCTGGGCCATCTGCATGATCCGGGTCAGCATGGCGGTGCTGGTGCGGCGGGTCGCGGACTCATAGGCCTCGTTGATGGACTCGAACAGGTGACCGACGCCGCTGCCGTGCAGGGCGGAGATGAAGTGGATGCGGGCGAAGTCGATGAAGCCCAGACGACGGTCCAGCTCGTTCTTGACGTCCTCTTTGACCTTCTGATCCAGGCCGTCCCACTTGTTCACCACCAGCACCACGGAGCGGCCGCTGTTGAGCACGAAGCCGAGGATGCTCAAGTCCTGATCCGTGATGGTCTCGCGGGCGTCGATCACCAGCAGGCAGACGTTCGCATCCTCGATGGCCTTGAGGGTCTTGATGACGGAGAACTTCTCCACCGTCTCGTGCACCTTGCCGCGGCGGCGCACACCGGCGGTGTCGATGACCACGTACTTCTGCTCGTCGCGCTCCATGGGGATGTAGACGGAGTCGCGGGTGGTGCCCGGCATGTCATAGACGATGACCCTATCTTCACCCAGCATGCGGTTGGTCAGGGTGGACTTGCCGACGTTGGGGCGACCGACGATGGCAAACTTGATGGGCAGGTCGGCGAACGGCGTCTCCTTGGTGTCCTCCCGGGTGTCCAGCTCGCCCGTGGCCAGCATGCGCACCAGCGCCTCTTCGTCGAACTCCTCCTGCTCCTCGTCCGCCGCCTGTTCGGCCGCAGACTCCACCAGGGTCTCCAGATGGGGGGCCAGCGCCAGCTCCAGCAGGCTCAGCACGCCGCGACCGTGGGCGGCCGCCATCTGGTAGACCTCCCCCAGGGCCAGGCCGTAGAACTCGGACACCGCGGAGTCGCCGTCGATGCCGTCTGTCTTGTTGGCCACCAGAAACACCTTCTTGTGGGTCTTGCGCAGGTGCTCGGCGATGGCCTGATCCGCCGCGGTCAGGCCGGCGCGCGCATCCACCATGAAGAGCACCACATCGGCCTCTTCGATGGCCAGCAGGGACTGCTCGGCCATCTTCAGCTCGATCCCCTCCTCGGTGCCATCGATACCGCCGGTGTCGACCACGATAAATTCCAGCTCGCCCAGCTTCGCCTGGCCGTATTTACGGTCCCGGGTCAGGCCGGGGAAGTCGGCCACCAGGGCATCCCGGGTACGGGTCAGGCGGTTGAACAGGGTGGATTTCCCCACGTTGGGGCGGCCCACCAGGGCTACTACAGGAGTCATAAAAGCCTCATTCTCAAGACGACAAAGGCTCCGGGTCCGAAGACCAGGAGCCGGAGATTCATATTAACGGGCGCTCAGGGACGCTTGACAGCGTACAGCTTGCCGCCACGGCTCTGCACATACAGGGTGTCGCCATCCACCAGGGGGGCGGCGTACAGACCACTGCTGTCGAGCTGCTGCATGGCCTTGATGGAGCCGTCGGTACGGTCCAGCCAATACAGATAGCCTTCCACATCCCCGACCACCACATAGTCACCCAGGATGACGGGGGCGGTCACGGTGCGGTTTTCCAGCTGGGTGTTGGACCACAGCTCGAGCCCGTTGCGACGGTCCACCGCAAACAGGTGGCTGCGGCTGTCGGTCAGCACGATGGCATTGCCAGTCACCGCCATGTCGCGGTAGCCGGAATACTTGCGCTTCCATACCTCGTCGCCGCTCATCAGCTTGCGGGCCATCAGCTGGCCATTGTAGGCGATGGCATAGAGCTCGTCGCCGGCGATGAGGGGGGCGGCATCCACGTCCACCATGCGATCCAGCTCGGTGGCGCCGCGCGGGTCGGCCACCTTGGACTGGCGCACCGGCTGACCATTGCTCAGCAGGGCGATGCCCACCTTGCCATCGGCGCGGCCGTACAGCACGGCGCCGTTGGTGATGACGGGGGCACCGGCACTGCGCAGGGTCAGGGGCGGCTGCTCTTCGGACAGGGTCCACTGCAGCTTGCCCTCGTCGGTATCGAGCGCCACCAGGCGGCCCGAGGTGGTCAGCACCACCACACGGCCATCCTCGACGGCGGGGCTCGCCACCACCTCACCCGGTACCGTGGTCTGCCACAACACCTCCCCGTTCTCCGCGTTCAGGGCGTAGACCACCCCGTTCTCGGAGCCAAGGAACAGCTTGCCGTAGCGGGAGACCAGGCCGCCGGAGAGGCGGGCGCTGCGCTTGTCGGCGTTGATGGGCAAGTCAGCCAGATCCACGCTCCACAGCTCCTTGCCGCTGTCGCGCTCGAAGGCGGTCACGTCGCCATCCCGGGCCGCCGCATAGATGCGGTCCTCTTCCACCACCGGCTTGAGCTGGGAGTAGAAGTCGCCGATGCCATCCCCCACCGAGGAGGACCAGGCGGTGTCGGCCGTGAACGCGGACTCCACCGTGGGCAGGGGCGCCATGGGGTTGAGATCCTCTTCGGAACTGAACAGGGAGCACCCCTGCAGGGCCAGGGAGACGGCCGCCCCCAGCACCACTCGCTTATACAGATTACGCATCCGGAGCCTCGCCCGCAGTGACCGCTGGCAGCGCCAGATCGTCCATCTTCAGCTTGAGTTCGCTGCTCGACTGCAGGCCGCCGGCATCGGCCGCCGCCTGGTAGGCATCGCGGGCCTCTTCGGCCTTGCCCTGCTTCTGCAGGATGTCGCCGCGCACTTCCGCCACCTGGGCCTTGAAGGCGTCGTTGCCGATCTTGCCAAGCTGGGCCAGGGCCTCGTCGGCCTTGCCCTGATCGTTCAGGACGCGGGCCAGGCGCAGGGCGGCGATGGGCTTGATGCTGTCGTCACCGTTTGCGGCGACCTGGGTCAGCTGCTCGGCGGCCAGATCCAGCTTGCCCGCCTTGACCGCGGCTGCGGCCAGCTGCAGGGAAGCCAGCTCGGCATAGGCGTCGCCCTGATGGGCGGCGATGAAGCTCTTCGCCTGCTCCAGGGCGGCGTCGTCACCCTTGGCGAGCTGGGCAGTCATGGCGTTGTAAGCCTGGGAGGCGGCTTCCTGGTTGCTCTGCTGCATCTCGTTGTAGTAGCGCCAGCCAAACAGCCCCACCAGACCGATCACGGTCCCGGCGATCACCGAGGTGCCGTTCTCTTTCCACCAGCTCTTGATGACCTCAACCTGTTGTTCTTCGGTGGTATAGACTTCCACAGCTTACTCTCCTTTAGCTGCCAGCAGGGCGATGGAGGCATCGACCGAGACGGTCTGTTGCTCGGCCTGGCCACGCAGATATTTGATGGTGATCTCCCCGCTTTGCACCTCGGTCTCGCCGAGGATCAGGGCAATGGCCGCGCCGCTCTTGTCGGCACGCTTGAGTTGTTTCTTGAAGTTGCCGCCGCCGCAGTGACTCATCAGGCGAAGGTCAGGCAGGGCATCGCGCAGCCGCTCGGCCAGGGCAAAGCCCGCCTGCTCGGTCCCCTCGCCCACCATGCAGAGATAGACATCCACCGCCGGGCGGATGTCGGCGTTGAGCTCCAGGGTCTCCAGCATCAGTACCAGACGCTCCATCCCCATGGCAAAGCCCACCGCCGGGGTCGGCTGGCCGCCGAGCTGCTCCACCAGGCCGTCGTAGCGACCGCCGGCACAGACGGTGCCCTGGGCACCCAGGCTGTTGGTGACCCACTCGAACACGGTGAGGTTGTAGTAGTCGAGACCGCGTACCAGACGCTCGTTCACCTCGAACTGTATGCCGGCGGCCGTGAGCAGGCGCTTGAGCCCTTCGAAGTGAGCCAGGCTCTCTTCGCCCAGGTGATCGAACAGGCGCGGCGCCCCGACCAGGATGGCTTGCACCTTCTCGTCCTTGGAGTCCAGCACCCGCAGGGGGTTGCTGTACATGCGGCGCTGGCTCTCTTCGTCCAGCTGATCCTTGTACTGCTCCAGGTAGGCCACCAGGGCATCGCGATAGGCGGCGCGCTCGGCACTCTGACCAAGGGTATTGAGCTGCAGGGTGACGTGATCCTGGATGCCGAACAGACGCCACAGACGATGGGTCAGCATGATGAGCTCGGCGTCGATGTCAGGCCCGTTGATGCCGAACAGCTCGACCCCGAACTGGTGGAACTGGCGATAGCGGCCCTTCTGGGGACGCTCGTGGCGGAACATGGGGCCCATGTACCACATCCGGCGCTCCTGGTTGTAGAGCAAGCCGTGTTCGATGCCGGCGCGCACGCAGCTGGCGGTCCCTTCCGGACGCAGGCTCAGGCTGTCACCGTTGCGATCTTCGAAGGTGTACATCTCTTTTTCGACCACGTCGGTCACTTCACCGATGGCGCGCTTGAACAGATGGGTCTGCTCGACGATGGGCATGCGCACTTCGCTGTAGCCATAGCTGGCCACGACCTGGCGCAGGATCTGTTCCACTTTCTGCCATACCGGGCTCTGCTCCGGCAGGCAATCATTCATACCGCGAATCGCTTGGATCTGTTTTGCCACGTTGATACTCGAGAAAAAGAGGTAAAATTTGGCCGCATTATAGGGATTTTCGACCCCGAGGTAAAATCGGGTACCCGGATGCGGGATTCAAAATCAATAACCTAAAGCCGGGGCCACCCCAGGTGGCCCCTTCATGGTTCAACCTTTGTCCACCTGGATCTGGTTGGCCGGATCCAGCATGGCCGCCCGGGCACGGATGCGTCGCTCCAGGGTCGGCACGAGATCCTTGTTGTCGAGCCTGTCGACCCGCTGGCCCCCCTCGTAGAAGGCGCTCTTGTTGGCCGCACCGGCGAGGCCCAGATCGGAGACCAGCGCCTCCCCCGGGCCGTTCACCACGCAGCCGATGATGGAAACATCCATCGGGGTGATGATGTCTTCCAGCCGCTCTTCCAGGGCATTGACGGTGCCGATGACGTCGAACTCCTGACGGGAGCAGGAGGGACAGGCGATGAAGTTGATGCCGCGGGAGCGGATACGCAGGGATTTCAGAATGTCGAAGCCCACCTTCACCTCCTCCACCGGATCGGCGGCGAGCGAGATGCGCAGGGTGTCACCTATGCCCTCGCTCAGCAGCATGCCGAGGCCGATAGCGGACTTGACCGCACCGGCTCTGAAGCCGCCCGCTTCCGTGATACCCAGATGCAGGGGTTGATCGATCTGCTTGGCCAGCAGGCGATAGGCACCGACGGCGAGGAAGACGTCGGACGCCTTGACGCTCACCTTGAAGTTGTCGAAGTTGAGGCGATCCAGATAATCCACGTGGCGCATGGCCGATTCCAGCAGGGCCTCGGGAGTCGGCTCGCCGTACTTCTCCTGGAGATCTTTCTCCAGGGAGCCGCCGTTGACGCCGATGCGGATCGGGATGTTGTAGTGACGGGCGCAGTCGACCACGGCGCGCACCCGCTCCTCGTTACCGATGTTGCCCGGGTTGATGCGCAGGCAGTCGGCACCGTACTCGGCCACTTTCAGGGCGATGCGGTAGTCGAAGTGGATGTCGGCGACGATGGGAATGCGGGTCTGCTGCTTGATGAGACGGAAGGCTTCCGCCGCCTCCATGGTGGGCACGGAGACCCGGACTATGTCGGCACCGACCCGCTCGATCCGCTGGATCTGCTCGACGGTGGCGGCCACGTCCGTGGTCTTGGTGTTGGTCATGGTCTGCACCGTGATGGGGGCATCGCCCCCGACCGGTACGTTGCCGACCATGATCTGCCTGGATTTACGACGAACGATGGGAGATTCGTGTGCGGACATGGCGAACAGATTACTCCTGCGGCAGTGAGAAGCGGGCAGTTCGGCCGTTGTTGTAACGGCTCATGTCGAAGGACTTGCCCTGGTATTCGAGATTGACCGCCATGGGCGCGCCAATGATGAATTTGAGTGGCTCGGGTCCTTCCAGCACAAGCTCGTCGTTCGCCTTCTTCAGACCGCTGAACAGGGTCTTGCCGTTGGCATCCTTGACATCCAGCCAGCAGTCGGCGGTGAAGCTCATCTTGAGCTGCGGCGCCTTGGCCGGCTCTGTGGTCGCGCTCTCGACAGGGGACGCTGTCGCCACCGCGGCAGAGGCATCCGTCGTCACGGCGGCGCTGGGCGCGGCCACGGCGACCGGCACAGTGGCGACGGCATCGCTCACCGCAGGCGCGGTGGAGACGGCATCAGAGGTGGCGGGCAGCACGGGCGCGGCGACCTCGACCGCTGTCGGGACGGCGGCGCTCGGGGTGTTGTCGGTGCCGCTCATCTCGGTGGCGGCCAGGGCCTCATCACCGGCGGAGCGGCGCGCCGTGCTCTGCCACCACCAGGCGACGGAGAGGGCGATCAGCACCAGGATCACCAGCCAGGTCACCACCTTGAGCCGGCTGTCGTTGGCCTGCTGGCGGGAGCGGCGGGAGAAGCTCTGCATATCGATGTTGTCGGGAGGCGTCAGTCCCAGCTTGTCGTAGGCGGCGAGAATTGTCTCCTCGGGAATGCCGACGAGCTTGGCATAGGCGCGCAGATAGCCACGAATGAAGGTGTGGGACGTGTGCTTGTCGTAGGTATCCGCCTCGATGGCGGCGATCAGGGTCAGACGAAGGTGAATGCGGGACGCAACCTGTTCCCGGGTCCAGCCGAGCTGTTCACGGGCGTTGCGCAGCAGCTGGCCTGGGCCCACTGCCTGGGAGTCGTCTTGGAAGTCGTGTGGCTGTTCAGTAGTCATTGGCTAAGTAACGCTTGGCTTGTTGCGAAGTGGGATATTGCCTTACCAGCTCAGTCCCGAATTGGTGAAGTAATGCCGGTTTGTCCATGGCCTGGGCCAGCCGCAGCCGGAGCCAGAGGCTCTCCTCGTTTTCCTCCGCCACTTCGGCAAAGCGAACGAGGTAAGACTGAACATCAGGCAGCTTGCCATCTTTCATGGAAAGCTCCGCCATGTCCAGCAATAACCTAGGATTGCGGGGATTATACCCCAAGGCCAGGCGATAATACTCACTCGCCTTGTCATTTCTGTGATTTTGCATCGAGCAGAGCGCCGCATTCTCGTAGGTATCGGCGATTTTCACGTAATCGGGCTGACTGACCGCCTGCAGGAAGGCTTTCTCCGCCTCCTCGAAACGACCGCGGTTGCAGAGGAAGGCGCCGTAGTTGTTCATCGCGTCAGCATTGGTCGGGTCCATGGCCAGCGCTTTCTTGTAGTTCTCCTCGGCCGCCTTGAAATCCGACACCTGCTGGTAGAAATAGGCGAAACCGATATAGACCTGAGGGTTGCCGGGATCGTACTGGAGGGCACGGTCGAGGTTGAATTTGGCCTGCTCGGCATTGCCCTGACGCAGGTACTGGATCCCCAGATCGAGGCGAGTCTGGGCGGCGGCCTTGAGATCGGGGCCCACCTCGCGCTGGGTTGAATTCTGCCCGGCATAGGTGGTCTCGGTGACACAGCCTGGCAGCGCGCAGAGCGCTGCCACTACGATCAATGTACGGATATCCATTTCCTGTCTATACAATGGCTTAGGAGTTAAACCATTTTGACGGAAATCCCATCCTGTTGCATCCGATTTTTCATGGTGCGCTTGGTGCGGTCGATCACCTCCCCCACCAGCTGGCCGCAGGCGGCGTCGATGTCATCGCCGCGGGTCTTGCGCACTATGACGGTCAGGCCGTATTCCATCAGCACCTTGGAGAAGCGGTCGATGCGGCTGTTGCTCGGCTTGCCGAACGGGTTGCCCGGGAAGGGGTTGAACGGGATCAGGTTGATCTTGCAAGGGGTTTCCTTGAGTACCTTGGCCAGTTCATGGGCATGCTGCATGTCGTCGTTGATGTGATCGAGCAGCACATACTCCACGGTGACCCGACCGCCGTTGGCGTTGGACTTGGCCAGATAGCGGCGCACCCCGGCAAGGAAGGACTCAATGTTGTACTTGTCGTTGATCGGCATGATCTCGGAACGCAGCTTGTCGTTCGGCGCATGCAGGGAGATGGCCAGGGCCACGTCGATCTGATCCCCCAGCATGTCCAGTGCCGGCACCACCCCGGAGGTGGAGAGGGTGACGCGACGCTTGGAGATGCTGAAACCGAAGTCGTCCATCATCAGCTTCATGGCCGGCACCACGTTGGCCAGGTTCAGCAGCGGCTCGCCCATGCCCATCATCACCACGTTGGTGATGGGACGCTTGCCACCGACGACCTTGGCGGCGCGCCACACCTGGCCGATGATCTCGGAGACTTTCAGGTTGCGGTTGAACCCTTGCTGGGCGGTGGAGCAGAAGGTGCAGGCCAGGGCGCAGCCCACCTGGGAGGAGACGCACAGGGTCGCCCGATCCGCTTCCGGAATGTAGACGGTCTCCACTTCCTGATCGCCGACCTGCAGGGCCCACTTGATGGTGCCATCCGCGGAGCGCTGCTCGCGGCTGATCTCGGGGGCACGGATCTCGGCGATGGCCTTGAGCCGCTCGCGCAGCGCCTTGTTGACGTTGCTCATCTGATCGAAATCATCACAACCGAAGTGATAGATCCACTTCATTATCTGGTCTGCCCGGAACGGCTTCTCGCCCAACTCGACGAAGAAGGCACGCATGGCATCCCGGTCGAGATCCAGCAGGTTGGTTTTTGTTTCGCTCATCAGGGGCCTCAGCTCACACACTTCATAAATTATCGGCTGACCTACGTCAGGGGGCGGCATTGTACAAATAATGGGTCCGGCTTTCCACCTGGAGAATAAGAGGTTATTGGGCGGAGGGCCAAAAAACAAAAGGGAGCCGAGGCTCCCTTGGTCACACCTGACAACATCAGCCGCGCGGGCAGATCTCGTCGTCGGAGAAGAAGTAGGCGATTTCACGGGCGGCAGAGGCCGGGGCATCGGAGCCGTGGACGGCGTTGCGATCGATGCTCTCGGCGTAGCAGGCGCGCAGGGTACCGGCCAGGGCCTCTTTCGGGTTGGTGGCGCCCATGATTTCACGGTGGCGGCGGATGGCGTCTTCCCCTTCCAGCACTTGCACCATGACGGGACCCGAGGTCATGAAACCGACCAGGGCATCATAGAAAGGCTTGCCCTGGTGCTCGGCGTAGAAACCGGCGGCCTGCTCGCTGCTCAGGTGCAGCATCTTGGCGGCAACCACTTTCAGACCCGCGCTCTCGAAGCGGCTGTAAATGGCACCAATCAGGTTCTTGCTGACCGCATCCGGCTTGACGATGGAGAAGGTACGTTCGATAGCCATTGAGTTCTTTCCTTAACTACAGAGTTTTATTGTAGGAATCCATGTTCGGCGGCGATTATACGTAAACAAAAAACGAAATAACACACAAAAAATCAACTTTTTGTTAAACAAAAGAATCCTTGAAACAACATGGTGACTCATCTTGTACCGGGGCGTTAAGAAAAAATGTGCGCTTGCGCACGATCATCATGCTAATGCCTCAAAACGCCATCAATTGCTCACCAAACCAGCAGTTGTCAGAAGGGCACCCTGGGGTGCCCTTCTGCCGTCAGGTGGCCGAACGCGTCTCCGCCAGCAGGGCGTGCGCTATGGTGCGCATTCCCAGGGTGTTGGCCCCGGGGGCCCAGAGATTGTCACCGTTCTCGCTGAAGCAGGCGGCCAGATCCACGTGCAACCAGCCCCTCCCCTCATTGGGGACGAAGCGGGAGAGGAAGCCCGCCGCGTTGGAGGCCCCCCCCGGTCCGCCGCCCGGCACGGGGCGGCTGTTGGCGGTGTCGGCATAGTGAGACGGGCACTGCTGGCGGTGCCAGGGTTCCAGCGGCAGGGGCCAGGCCGGCTCCTGCTCCGCATCTGAATAGGCCATGGCGCGGCTCACCAGCCCCTTGTCCAGACCGAACAGGGCATTGTAGCGCCCCCCCAGCGCCATCACGGCCGCGCCAGTGAGCGTGGCGGCGTCGATGATGAGGGGGGCACCGGACTCCCCGGCAAGCTGCAGACCGTCCGCCAGCACCAGCCGTCCCTCGGCGTCGGTGTTGACGATCTCCACTGTGGTGCCGTTCTTGTAGGTGAGGATGTCACCCAGCTTGTAGGCATGACCGGAGACCAGGTTCTCGGCGCAGCAGAGGATGAGTTTCACCCGCTTGTCGAGACCGCGCAGAATCGCCAGCGCCAGGGCGCCGGTCACGATGGCGGCGCCCCCCATGTCGTGCTTCATGGTGAGCATGCCCTGGGAGGTCTTCATGGAGTAGCCGCCGGAGTCGAAGGTGATCCCCTTGCCCACCAGGGCCGCGGCCACGGGGGCCTTGGGCTCCCGACTCGGGTTGAAGTCCAGTTCCAGCATCACGGGCTCGCGCTCGCTGCCACGGCCGACCTGATAGAGACCGACCCAGCCGGCCTGTTGCAGCGCCTCGCCCTTGAGGATGCGATGGCTGATCTTGTCCGGCGCCAGCTCGGTGAGGAAGGAGGCGGCTTCCACCGCCAGCTCCAGCGGCCCCAGCTGCTCCGGGGTGGCATTGGTCATCTCCCGCACCCAGCGCCCGCACAGCCAGCGCGCCTCCAGCTCCTCCCTGTCCTCCTCGGACGAGGTGGCCCACTGCAGCACCACCTCCGCCTTGGGCGTCTGCAGCCCCTGGGCGAAGGCCCACTGCTGCTCGCGCTCCCAGTGGCCGGCCAGGACCACCTGCTGGATCCCCTGGCTGCACAGGCGCCGCGCCGCCTGCTGGATGTCCAACAGTGGAGTGGCGGTCACCAGGTGGATCACCATGCCATCGGCGCGGTGGGAGATCAGCGCCCCCTCGCCCCACTCGGGGGCGGCAAATTCACGGCTCAGCCAGACGTTCATGCCGCCACCTCCGCAAGCCAGCGGGCCATCATGGATGCGCAGGCCTGGCCTGCTGGCATCTGATGCCCTTCACGGCTCCACTCGTGATTCAAACAGATGTTCATTCAGCCACCTCCTGCAACCAGCGGGCAATCGTGCGCAGGCCATGGCCCTTGGCACCGGTCGCCCAGAGATCGTTGCCGGACTTCTGATAGGAGGCAGCCAGATCCAGGTGTACCCAGCCTTTGCCCTCGTCACGCACAAAGCGCGACAGGAAGGCGGCGGCCGTGGTGGCGCCGGCGGTGCCTTCGGCGGAGGCCACGTTGCCCAGATCGGCGAAGGCCGAGGTGAGCTGGCCCGCGTGCCAGGACTCGAGCGGCAGGGGCCAGGCCTTCTCGTTTTCGGCGTTGGCGGCAGCCAGCGCGCGCACCTGCTCCGCCTCATCGAGGGCAAACACGGCGTTGTAGTCGCGGCCCAGCGCCGTCTTGGCGGCGCCGGTCAGGGTGGCCGCGTCGAGGATATGGGCGGCGCCACTCTCGCTCGCGGCCAACAGACCGTCCGCCAGCACCAGTCGACCCTCAGCGTCGGTGTTCTGGATCTCCACCGAGATGCCGTTGCGATAGGTCAGGATGTCGCCGAGCTTGAAGGCGTGGCCGGAGACCAGGTTTTCCGCACAGCAGAGGATGAGCTTGACCCGCTTGTCGAGGCCCCGGCTGATGGCCAGCGCCAGGGCACCGGTCACCATGGCTGCTCCCCCCATGTCGGACTTCATCGGCAGCATGTTGTCGGAGGACTTCATGGAGTAGCCGCCGGAGTCGAAGGTGATCCCCTTGCCCACCAGGGCCGCCACCACGGGAGCGTTGGCATCCCCGGTCGGGTTGTAGTCGAGCTCAAGCAGCACGGGCTCGCGCTCGCTGCCGCGACCCACCGACCAGATCCCGATATGGCCGGATTCGCGCAGGGCCTCCCCGGCGGTGATGCGGGCCGTCACCCTGTCACCGGCGAGGCTGCGGATGAGCAGCAGGGCGGACTCCGCCAGGCTCATGGGGTAGATTGCCTCCGGGCAGCCGTTGGTCACCTCGCGCACCCAGTGGGTCGCCTTGAGCAGGGCCGCCAGCTCGCCGGCCTCCTGGCCGTTCTGCTCGCCGAAATCGAGCTCGCGCACGCCCTTGGCGGCATAGAAGCCCTGGGCAAAGGCGTAACGACGTTCCAGATCCCACCCTTCTCCGGCCAGTCTGACCTGCTTGATGCCGGTCGACTCGAGCCGACGCGCCGCACGCTGGACGGTGCGCAGCACGTCCTGCTCCTGAAGGACGCCGCCCAGATGGATCAGGGCCTGGTCACCACTGAAACTGAGTTGGGCCCCCTCCCCCCAGACAGCAGCGGCAACCTGGGTGGATAACTGTACGTTCATCATGTCAGCCATGTTCTCTTGCTTCCTTTTTATTGGCACTTCATCAACGAATAGGGAAATCACGGGCACAAAAAAGGCCGCGCCCTCAAGGGTCACGGCCTTCACCATATCACTACTTCACCGCCGAGTGCTGCACGCGCACTTCACTCATGTGTAATCAGGCGGCCGTCAGTGGCGTTCGGAGGCAAGGTTGATGGTGTACTTGGGCAGCTCCACCACCAGGTCCTCGTCCGCCAGCCTGGCCTGGCAGCTGAGACGGGATTCCGGCTCCAGTCCCCACGCCTTGTCCAGCATGTCGTCTTCCAGCTCGTCGCTCGGCTCGAGGGAATCGAAGCCTTCGCGCACTATGCAATGGCAGGTGGTACAGGCGCAGGACTTCTCGCAGGCGTGCTCGATCTCGATGCCGTTGCGCAGGGCCACATCCAGAATGGTCTCGCCGCTCGCACCTTCGAGGGCCGCGCCGTCAGGACAGAGCTCGGGATGGGGCAGAATAATCAGTTTTGGCATATCACACCTTGTTGACGTTTTGTCCGGTCAGCACCTTGCGGATGGAGGCGTCCATCCGGCGGGCTGCAAATTCGCCACTGGCGGCATCCGCCGCCTCGATGGCCACTTTGATTTGATCGGTTGTTCCCGCGTTGCGCATGGTCAGCAGATGGGCGATGGCAGCATCAATCTCGGCACGCTCGGCTGCGTTCAGCAGCGCCTCGCCATCGGCGGCCAGGGCGGCATTGAGGCTCTCGACCACCCGATCGGCTTCCACCTGCTGCTCCGCCAGCATGCGGGCATCCATGTCCTGCTGGGCGTTGGCGATGGAGGCACTCAGCATGCTGAGGATGTCCTCCTCCGCCAAGCCATAGGAGGGCTTGACCTGGATCTCGGCCTGCACGCCGGAGGATTTTTCCATGGCGCTGACCGACAGGAGACCGTCCGCATCCACCTGGAAGGTGACGCGAATGTGGGCCGCCCCCGCCGCCATGGGCGGAATGCCGGTCAGGGTGAAGCGGGCCAGGGAGCGGCAATCCGCCACCAGCTCGCGCTCCCCCTGCACCACGTGGATCGCCATCGCGGTCTGGCCATCCTTGAAGGTGGTGAACTCCTGGGCGCGGGCCACCGGAATGGTGGTGTTGCGCGGGATCACCTTCTCGGCGAGACCGCCCATGGTCTCAAGCCCCAGGGAGAGCGGGATCACGTCCAGCAGCAGCATCTCGGCATCGGGCTTGTTGCCCACCAGGATATCGGCCTGGATAGCGGCACCGATGGCCACCACCTTGTCCGGGTCGATGCTGGTGAGCGGCGGACGCTGGAAGAAGTCCCCCACCAGCTCGCGCACCAGGGGCACCCGGGTCGAGCCGCCGACCATCACCACCTCCAGCACCTCCTCCTGTTCAAGGCCGGCGTCGCGCAGGGCGCGGCGACAGGCCAGCAGGGTGCGCTTGACCAGGGGGGTGATGAGGGCGTCAAACTGGCTGCGGGTCACTGTGCCCTGCCAGCCGGCGAAGGCGCAAGGGACGCAGTCTGCATCGGTCAGGCCGTGCTTGACGCTGGCGGCCAGGTCCAGCAGCTCGCGCTGGGTGCGGGCGTCGAGTTGGCCGGACAAACCGGCTTGTTCTTTCAGCCAGTCCGCCAGCAGGTGATCGAAGTCATCGCCGCCCAGGGCGGAATCACCGCCGGTGGCCATCACTTCGAACACGCCGCGATGCAGGCGCAGGATGGAGATATCGAAGGTGCCGCCACCGAGGTCATAGACGGCGATCACCCCTTCCTGACCGGAGTCGAGGCCGTAGGCGATGGCCGCGGCAGTGGGTTCGTTCAGCAGGCGCAGCACGTGCAGGCCGGCCAGGCGGGCCGCGTCCTTGGTGCCCTGGCGCTGGGCGTCGTCGAAATAGGCGGGCACAGTGATGACCACGCCGTCGAGATCGCCCCCCAGGGTACGGGCACCGCGCTCGGCCAGGGCTTTGAGGATCTCGGCCGAGACCTGCACCGGGTTGACCAGCCCCTGGCGGGTCTGCAACTGGGGCATGCCGTTCTCGGCGGCCACGAATTCATAGGGTTGCTGACGGGTATCCATGTCCGCCAACGCCTTGCCCATCATCCGCTTGACCGAGACGATGGTGTTGTGGGGATCGAGGGCGGCTTCACGC
This sequence comes from Aeromonas sp. XH, assembly GCF_033348475.1. Classification (NCBI taxonomy): domain Bacteria; kingdom Pseudomonadati; phylum Pseudomonadota; class Gammaproteobacteria; order Aeromonadales; family Aeromonadaceae; genus Aeromonas; species Aeromonas sp. XH. Next base: position 2,497,488 of record NZ_CP137630.1, read on the forward strand.
TTGGCATCGAAGCCGACACGGATGGCTGCATCCTGGTAGTGCACCACCGAAGGCAGCAGGAAACGCCCCTGCTCGTCGCAGAGGGTATCGGCCTGGCCGCTGCGCACGGCGGCAACCAGGGAGTTGGTGGTGCCGAGATCGATGCCGACGGCCCGTTTATGCTGATGAGGCGCGGCGCTCTGGCCTGGCTCGGCGATTTGCAGTAATGCCATGGGTAATCACAATTCCTGCGTTAGAGGGTCAAGACTCGAACAGCGAGTCTTCGAATCGTTCCAGCTCCTCGAGGAGCTTGTCGACAAACTTGAGCTTGCGGACGCAATCCGCGGCGATCAGATCCTCACCCGAGGTGAGAGCCTGGGTCAGCCGTTGCATCAGAGACTGGTGATCATGCCTGATCTCGCGGCGAAAATCTTGGATCGCCCCCTCAGGATCCGCCTCTCCTTTCAGCTCGGCCAGGCGTTCACGCCACTCCAGCTGCTGCATCAGGAAGACCGGATCTTGCAGCGTCTGCTGCTCGCCACGCAGTTCGGTACCGCGCAGGGAGAGCAGGTATTCGGCTCGGCGCAGGGGCGCCTTGAGGGTGGTGAAGGCATCGTTGATCTGGGCGGCACGCTGCACCGCAGCCAACTGCTCCCGTTCGGGGGCGGTGGCAAAACGATCGGGGTGGAACCGGGCTTGCAACTGACGGTAGGTGTCAGCCAACTGGCGAGTATCGAGCTCGAAGCCCTCTGCCAGCCCGAACAGCTCGAAATGATTCATCGTACGTCCTCAGACAATACCGCTGGTACCGCAATCACACTCGTCTTGAAGAGAGCGGTGGCATGGGCGGGCGCCCATGCCACCGTGTTGATGAGCAAGGCATCAGGCACTGACACCTGGCCGTCAGGCCCGCCTACACGCTGAAACTTTCGCCACAACCGCATTCGCCTTTCGCATTCGGGTTGTTGAACTGGAAACCCTCGTTGAGGCCTTCCTTCACGAAGTCCAGCTCGGTGCCATCCAGGTGGATCAGGCTCTTGGCATCCACGATGATCTTGACACCTTTCTGCTCGAACACCTGATCCTCGGCGGCCAGCTCATCCACGAACTCGAGCACATAGGCAAGGCCCGAACAGCCGGTCGTCTTGACGCCGAGGCGCAGGCCTATGCCCTTGCCCCGGTTGGTCATGAAGGAGGAAACCCGTGCCGCTGCGGCATCTGTCATGGTTATGGCCATACTGCTCTCCGGACTTAAAGACCTTTTTTCTGCTTGTAATCGGCGATGGCGGCCTTGATGGCATCCTCCGCCAGGATGGAGCAGTGGATCTTCACCGGCGGCAGCGCCAGCTCTTCGGCGATGTCGGTGTTCTTGATGCCGGCCGCTTCGTCCAGGGTCTTGCCCTTGACCCACTCGGTCACCAGGGAGCTGGAGGCGATGGCGGAGCCGCAGCCGTAGGTCTTGAACTTGGCATCTTCGATGATGCCGTCATCGCTGATCTTCAGCTGCAGCTTCATCACGTCGCCGCAGGCCGGCGCACCTACCATGCCGGTGGCGACGCTGGGGTCATTCTTGTCGAACCCACCGACGTTGCGGGGATTCTCGTAGTGGTCGATTACTTTTTCACTGTAAGCCATATCTAACTCCTGCTAATTCCGTTGTTCACCAAACACTTGCCAACTTGGCAAGGATCAGTGATGTGCCCATTCGACCGTGTTCAGATCGACGCCGTCCTTGAACATCTCCCACAGGGGGGACATCTCGCGCAGACGACCGATGGAGTCGCAGATGAGCTTGATTGCGTAGTCGATTTCCTCTTCCGTGGTGAAGCGGCCGATGCTGAAACGGATGGAGCTGTGTGCCAGCTCGTCGTTCAGGCCCAGGGCGCGCAGCACGTAGGAAGGCTCCAGGCTGGCAGAGGTACAGGCCGAGCCGGAAGAGACCGCCAGATCCTTGAGCGCCATGATGAGGGATTCCCCTTCCACGTAGGCGAAGCTGACGTTCAGGTTGCCCGGCACACGGTGGTCCAGATCCCCGTTGATGTAGACTTCTTCGATGTTCTTGATGCCATTCCACAGGCGCTGACGCAGGGCCATGATGTGCTGGCTCTCACTCGCCATCTCTTCCTTGGCGATGCGGAAGGCTTCGCCCATGCCGACGATCTGGTGGGTCGGCAGAGTACCGGAGCGCATGCCGCGCTCGTGGCCGCCACCGTGCATCTGGGCTTCCAGGCGCACACGGGGCTTGCGACGCACGTACAGGGCACCGATCCCTTTCGGGCCGTACACCTTGTGGGCGGACATGGAGAGCAGGTCGACCTTGAGTGCTTCGACGTCCACCGGGATCTTGCCCACGCTCTGGACGGCGTCCACGTGCAGCAGGATCTTGCGGGAGCGGCACAGTTCGCCGATGGCGGCGATGTCCTGTACCACGCCGATCTCGTTGTTGACGTGCATGATGCTGACCAAGATGGTGTCATCGCGCAGGGCTCCTTCGATCTGTTCCAGCGTGAACAGGCCGTTGGGCATGGGCTCGAGGTAGGTCACCTCATAGCCTTCGCGCTCCAGCTGGCGGCAGGTATCCAGAACGGCCTTGTGCTCGGTCTTGGAGGTGACGATGTGCTTGCCCTTGCCGGCGTAGAAATGGGCGACGCCCTTGATGGCCAGGTTGTTGGACTCGGTCGCGCCGGAGGTGAAGACGATCTCGCGCGGGTCGGCACCGATCAGCTCTGCCACTTGATTACGGGCCAGATCCACCGCCTCTTCGGCCTGCCAGCCGAAACGGTGGGAACGGGAGGCAGGATTGCCAAACAGGCCGTCCATGGTGAGGCACTGCATCATTTTTTCTGCGACACGCGGGTCCACCGGACAGGTTGCCGAATAATCAAGGTAAATAGGCAGTTTCATCTTTTTCTCCGTTACGACGGGGTCACACAGCGACTCGTCGTGGAAAGCACGTTTATAGTTGGACTTTCAAGCTCACATCACCGCGTTCCGCCCGGTCAACCAGGGACAACACGGTCTTCATTTGTTCATCTTGCTTGCCGGCAATGCGGCGCACGTCGGCCTGACCGACCAGCTCGGCCAGGGTGATGTCCCCCAGGAAGCTGGAGATGCGCTCGCTCAGATCGCGCCACAGGGAGTGGGTCAGGCATTGGGTACCGCCGTGGCAGCCCCCCTTGCCGAGACACTTGGTGGCGTCCACCGACTCATCGACCGCGGTGATCACCTGACCGACCGAGATCTCGCCGGGGGCCAGACCGAGGCGATAACCGCCGCCCGGGCCGCGCACGCTGCTCACCAGACCATGCTTGCGCAGACGGGCAAACAGCTGTTCCAGATAGGACAAGGAGATGCCCTGGCGCTCTGAAATATCGGCGAGGGGAACGGGCCCCTGCTCTGCATGCAACGCCACGTCTAGCATGGCTGTCACTGCGTAACGTCCTTTTGAGGTCAGTCTCATATGCCTTACCGTCTAGCAAACCAATCAATATAAGGCACATGGTCACATACCCGACTAAATCAGTCAAGTATATGCTTGAGTAAATCAGTCGGGATTAATCCTGCGGCCTGGGTTTCTGGACCGAGGTGAGGATGCCGCGCAGGATATTCAACTCGGCGGCTTCCGGCCGTGCCCGATTGAACAGGCGGCGCAGCTTGCTCATCACGTGACCGGGGTGGTCATCGGCAATGAAGCCCGTCTTTTGCAGCGTCTGCTCCAGGTGTTGATAGAAGCCTTCCAGTTGAAGGGCGCTGGGATAGGCCACCCGATCCGCGTCCGATTCCGACGAAACCTGCTCCTGCACCACAAGCCAGCGCATCCGCACCTCGTAGCAGAGGGTCTGCACCGCCATGGCCAGATTTAGCGAGCTGTACTCCGGGTTGGCCGGAATGGCCACGTGGTAGTGACACTTCTGCAACTCGTCGTTGGTGAGGCCGGTGCGCTCGCGGCCGAACACCAGGGCCACCGGATGCTGCATCCCCTCGGCAACCAGCTTCTCGCCCGCTTCGCGGGGATCCAGCATGGGCCAGCTCAGGGTGCGGGAGCGGGCACTGGTACCGATCACCAGGCCGCAGTCGGCGATGGCCTCATCCAGCGTCGACACGATACGGGCGCCGGCCAGGATGTCGCTGGCTCCCGCCGCCAGGGCGACGGCCTCCTCGTCTGGCAAGGCTTGCGGATCGACCAGTACCAGCTGGGTCAGCCCCATGGTCTTCATGGCCCGCGCCGCGGATCCCATGTTGCCGGTGTGAGAGGTGTTTACCAACACGATTCGAATCTGATCCAACATGCCCAGTCAATCTTCAGTCAAAAATGGCGCGCAATTGTAACATAACCAATCGCTATTTTGGCACCGCTTCTGGCCCTGCATTTCAGAACAAAAAAGGCTCTTCGTATAACCAACCGGCCTTAGAGAGGAGATCCCGCGGGCTAACCTTAACAGGATGGAGCCACCGTCATGGAGCCCGCCCATGCTTCCTCCCTGGATCTACGAACAGTTGCCGCAGGCTTATCTGCTTCTGGCCGCCCTGCTCTGGCTCTTGGCCCACTCTCCCCTGCTCTGGCTCGCGGCCGCCCTGCTCTTCGTGGTGGGGGCTCTCATCTGGATGATGCGATCCAATTACAGGCGCACCGATCTGGTCATCTTTCCGGCCAAGCGCTGGCTGCAACCAGAATGGTTCTATGAGGCGCAGCCCTTTCTGTGGCTGGCGCTGGGACTGACGCTGCTGCGCCTGCCGGACACCACGCCGCTGCTGGCACTGCTTCCCTGCCTCTGGGGCTGCCGCTGTCTGTGGGCACGGCGCCTTCACCGCCACCATGCCAGAGGCCTGGCCAGGCAACTGAAACGCGGCTCAGACCGCAGGCGCCGGCTCCCGCACTGATTGCCCGTCGGCACGGACGCGCTCTATCAGGCTCGCCAGATCCATCAGGGGATACTTCATCAACCCCAGCCCGTCGAGATCCAGGCTGTCCATCAGGTTTTTCACCTCCAGACCCAGCTCGGTATCCCCCTCGATCCTCAGCCTGCGCTGGAAGAAGAGGGAATCGGGGTCTTCCTTGCGGCCAGCAATCAGGATGAGATCCTGGCTGTTGCCACTGAAGCAGACATGGGGTCGCTCGCACTGGCGGGCCACCACCAGCTTCCCGTCCCGCTCGCTGATAAACCAGCAGAGGTCGAGATCCGTCACCTCGACCTTGAGCCACTTGCCCGCCAGGAACGCGAAGTCCCCATCCGCAATGGCCTCCCTGAAAACCTGTGCCAGCAGGGCTTCCATCAGGTTCTGCTGCAGGGTGAAGGGCACCAGCCTGAGGGGGCGGCGCAAGAGACGGGGGGCCTGTTCGACCAGGTGGCGTTGCAGTTGTTGAAACACGATAAACTCCCAGTTTTTTGCGCATTCAAGCACAGCCCCTTCATCAAGATCCTGTTGAAAATCAAACTTGTGCCCACTTACCTCGAGAAGGGTAAAGCCACCTAAAGCTGCCTCAGGTCAAAAAGTGGGGACGCAAGCATGAATACAATCGGGCCACTTTTGCATTTTTGCCCTCTCGGAGCGTACCCGATGGAATTACTCTGCCCGGCAGGCAGCCTGCCGGCACTGAAGACAGCCGTGGATAACGGGGCCGATGCCGTCTATATCGGCTTCAAGGATGACACCAATGCCCGCCACTTCGCCGGTCTCAACTTCACCGACAGCAAGCTGGAAAAAGCGGTCGACTACGTGCACCAGCATGGCCGCAAGCTGCACATCGCCATCAACACCTTCGCCCACCCGGGCTCCGACGCCCGCTGGAAACAGGCGGTGGACAAGGGCGCCGCACTGGGCGCCGATGCCCTGATCATCGCCGATCTCGCCGTGCTCGATTACGCCAGCCGCCGCCATCCCGACATGGAGCTGCATGTCTCGGTCCAGGCCAGCGCCACCAATGCCGCCGCCATCCGCTTCTACCAGCAGCATTTCAACGTCGGCCGGGTGGTGTTGCCGCGGGTGCTCTCCATGCACCAGGTCAGGCAGCTCGCCCGCGAGACCGACGTCGGCCTCGAGGTCTTCGCCTTCGGCAGCCTCTGCATCATGGCGGAGGGGCGCTGCTACCTCTCCTCCTACATGACGGGTGAGAGCCCCAATACCGTCGGCGCCTGCTCCCCCGCCAAGTTCGTGCGCTGGGAGGAGACCCAGGAGGGTCTCGAATCGCGGCTCAACGAGGTGCTGATCGATCGCTACGGCCGGGGCGAGAACGCCGGCTACCCGACTTTGTGCAAGGGGCGCTTCGAGGTGGATGGCCAGACCTATCACGCCCTGGAGGAGCCCACCAGCCTCAACACCCTCGGCCTGTTGCCCGAGCTGTACCAGACCGGGATCCAGTCGGTCAAGATAGAGGGGCGCCAACGCAGCCCCGCCTATGTGGAGCAGGTAACCCGGGTCTGGCGCGCCGCCATCGACGCCTATCAGGCCAACCCGGACGCCTACCAGGTCAAGGGCGAGTGGGATGCCCAGCTAGCCCGCGTCTCCGAGGGGAGTCAGACCACCCTCGGCGCCTACCATCGCCAGTGGCAATAAGGAGCCCTGCCCATGAAATTCTCTCTCGGCCCCCTGCTCTTCTACTGGCCCAAGGCCGACACCCAGGCCTTCTACGAGGCCGCGGCCCAGAGCCAGGCCGACATCGTCTATCTGGGGGAGACGGTGTGCAGCAAGCGCCGCGAACTCAAGGTGGATGACTGGATTGCCCTGGCCCGCCAGGTGGCGAGTTCGGGCAAGCAGACGGTGCTCTCCACCCTGGCGCTGATCTCGGCCCCGTCAGAGCTCAGGGAGGTCAAGCGACTGGTGGACAACGGCTCCTTGCTGATCGAGGCCAACGATCTCGGCACCGTCCAGCTCGCCCGTGAAGCCGGCCTGCCGTTCGTCTGCGGCCCGGCCATCAACGCCTACAACGCCGAGGTGCTGCGCCTGCTGCTTAAAAATGGCATGCAGCGCTGGGTGATGCCGGTGGAGCTCTCCCGGGACTGGCTGGTGCAGCTTGCACAGGATCTGGGCAAGGAGCGCCAGCAATTCGAGGTGGAGGTATTCGCCTACGGCCACCTGCCGCTCGCCTACTCGGCACGCTGCTTCACCGCCCGCTCCCTCGACAAGCCCAAAGACAACTGCGAGCTCGCCTGCATCCACTACCCCACCGGCCGGCTGGCCAACAGCCGCGAGGGGCAGAAGGTGTTCAACCTCAACGGCATCCAGACCCAGTCCGGCTACTGCTACAACCTCGGCAACGAGCTTGCGGGCATGGACGGCCTGGTGGACGTGGTGCGTCTCTCCCCCGAGGGGATGGAGACCCTGGAGATGCTGGCCCGCTTCAAGGACAATCAGCACGGCCAGGCACCGCTTCCCCTGCAGCAGGAGCTGGACTGCAACGGCTACTGGCGCCAGATCCCGGGCATGAGCCTGGTGGAATAAACCGGCGCCCAGACCGCAGACAGCAAAAAGGCCTCGCAATGAGGCCTTTTTCACAGGGGTGACAGATGCATCACGCCTTGCCGCTCTTGCCCTGGGCTCCCGGCGGCAGGGGCTTGCGCGCCATCAGCTCCAGCTCCAGCAGGGCATAGCGGTGCTCGATGAAGTCATAGACGTTGTTGGCGAGCGCCAGCTTGAAGTAGCTGATGGCCTCCTTGCGGTTGCCCTTGGCCAGCTCGAACTTGCCCAGGTAGAAGTAGGTCTCGCACAGGCGCTCGGCAAGCTCCCGGTTGTCCTTGACCCCCTTCACCACGTTGCTCATCAACTGGGTGGCATTGATCTCGCCGGTATAGAGGCGCACCAGATCCCAGTTCCAGGCGTCGTCGTCATACTTGTTGAGCCGTTCGCGCATCCGGCTCATGGCCGCCGGCCCGTTGAGCTTCTGCTCGGCCAGGTAGAGCCAGAGCACCCGGTAGGGATCTTCCGGCTGCGCCTCGTAGAAGCGCTTCATGTCGGCCGTGGCCAACTCGGGGCGGTTGCCGTAATAGAGGGCGATCCCCCGGTTCAGATAGGCGTAGTCGTAATCCGGGGCCAGCTCCAGCGCCGAGTCGAACGCCTCGTAGGCCTCGTCATAGTTCTGCTGCTGCACCAGATAGACGCCGATGAAGTTGTAGGCCTCGGCAAAGTCGGGCTTCTCCCGCAGGGCGCGGTTGAAGTCGAGCCGTGCGAGGGAGCGCAGGCCCACCCGGTCAAACACCACGGCGCGCTCATAGAAGAGTTCGGCCCGCTGTTCTGTCGTCAATTCCATTTCACTGAGCATCTGCCCGAGTCGCGCCAGCGCCAACTCGCTCTGGTAGGAGACCTGCAAGGGGGTCGCCAATACCAGTGAAGCGGGTTGCGGCTTGGGAACTTGAGGCGCTTGTACCTGACTGCTACTGCTGCAACCCCACATGGGGAGCAACAACAGGATACCCGTGAGGTATCCAATCCCTATCCTGACGTTCAATGAACACTCCGACGCTTACGCTTGACCCCGCATATGGTAAAGATCACGGGGCCGTTTGTCATGTGGCGCAACCCCTATCCCTCAAATAAATCAGGATTCGACAGGGTATCCGGCCTCGCTCCAGCCACGAAAGCCTCCATCGACGCTGACGACCCGGGAATACCCCATCTTCTGCAGGTTTTCCGCCACCAGAATGGAGCGAAATCCCCCACCACAATAGAGGTAGAGCTCGGTGTCAGGGTCCGGATAGCGCGTCTCTATGTCCCGCTCTATCACCCCGCGGCCAAGGTACTCGGCCCCCGGCAGATGGCCCCTGGCCCATTCGCTCTCCTCGCGCACGTCGACGAGGTGAAAGGCGCGGCCCTCGTCCTGCCAGCGCTTGATCTGGTGCACGTCTGTCTCCTTGACCCGGGGGCGGATGGCCTCGACCAGTGCCAGGAAACGGGGATTGTGCTGCATGTTTTGCTCCTTGTGTTGATTGATGCCACTCATCTTGCTCATGGTGAGAGCATCATGGCGCAGTCCGGCCATAAGAGAAAGGGCGCCTTGCGGCGCCCTTGTCTGTTACGGCAGGATCTCTTGCTGATCCGCCCCCTCTTTTTCCACCTGGGTCGGCAGCATGTGCTCCCGCTTGACCCCGAGGTACATGGCGGAGGCGCTCGCCACATAGATGGAGGAGTAGGTCCCGAAGGCCACCCCGATCACCATGGCGATGGAGAAACCGTGGATGAGCGGCCCGCCCTTGAGCAAGAGCGCCACCACCACCACGAAGGTCAGGCCGGAGGTGATGATGGTCCGGCTCAGGGTCTCGGTCATGGAGAGATCCATGATCTCGGCGGTATCCCCGCGGCGTACCTTGCGGAAGTTCTCCCGCACCCGGTCGAACACCACTATGGTGTCGTTCAGGGAGTAACCCACCAGGGTCATCAATGCCGCCAGCACGGTCAGATCGAACTCGTACTGGAAGTAGGCGAAGATGCCGAGGGTGATGATGACGTCGTGGGCCAGGGAGAGAATGCCCCCCGTGGCCAGACGCCACTCGAAGCGCACCGCCACGTAGATCAGGATACAGAGGATGGAGGCCAGCATGGCCAGGGCACCGTCGGTCGCCAGCTCATCACCCACGGAGGGGCCGACGAACTCGACGCGCTTGAGCACGGCGTCCTGGTCGATGAGCTTGGCCGCCGCCAGCACCTCGTTGCCCTGCTGCTCCACCTTGATCCCCTCTTTCGGGGCCATGCGCACCAGCACATCGCGGCTGGAGCCAAAGAATTGCAGGGTCGCCCCCTCAATCTTCTGCTGATCCAGCGCCTCGTGCATCTTGTCCAGGCTCACCGACTGCTGGAACCCCACCTCTATGGTGGTACCACCGGTGAAGTCCAGGCCCCAGTTCAGGCCGCGATCGAACAGGATGTAGAGGGCGAACACCGTCACCAGCGCAGAGAAGACCATACCCAGCTTGGCGAAGCGCATGAAGGGGATGGGCTTTTCAAAATGCAGAATTTGAAACATGTCTCTTCCTTAGATCGGCAGCTTGTCGATGCGCCGTCCGCCCCAGGCCAGGTTGATGATGGCGCGGGATACCGTGATGGCGGTAAACATGGAGGCGGTCAGACCGATCCCGAGGGTCAGGGCGAAGCCCTTGATGGCGCCGGTGCCGATACCGAACAGGATCACGCAGGTGATGAGCGAGGTGACGTTCGAGTCGGCGATGGTCGAGAAGGCGCGGTCAAAGCCCATGTGAATGGCTTGCTGCACCCCGCGACCGTTGCGGATCTCTTCACGAATGCGCTCGTAGATCAGCACGTTCGCATCCACCGCCATGCCCAGCGTCAGGACGATACCGGCGATGCCCGGCAGGGTCATGGTGGCCCCCGGGATCATCGACATGATGCCGACGATGAGCACCAGGTTCATGGTCAGCGCTAGGTTGGCGACCCAGCCGAAGGCACGGTAGTAGATCCCCATGAACAGCACGATCACCAGCATGGCCCAGCCGATGGCTTCCATGCCGCTGTCGATGTTCTGCTGACCCAGGCTCGGGCCTATGGTGCGCTCTTCCACGATCTGGATCGGCGCGATCAGGGCACCGGCACGCAGCAGCAGCGCCAGGTTGTGGGCTTCGTTGGCGTTGTCGATGCCGGTGATGCGGAACTGGCTGCCCAGGCGCGACTGGATGGTCGCGACGTTGATCACCTCTTCCTGCTTGCGGAACTTGCGCTTGCCGTCCGGACCCGGCTGACCCACAGGCTTGTACTCGATGAAGACGGTGGCCATGCCCTTGCCGACGTTGTCCTTGGTAAAGTTGGCCATCTTGTTGCCACCCTGGCCATCGAGCTTGATGTTGACCTGGGGACGGCTGTACTCATCGAAACCGGACTGGGCACCCACGATGTGGTCACCGGTCAGGATCACGCGCTTGTGCAGCACCACGGGGCGTCCGTTGCGATCGTTGTAGACCTTGGAGCTCGGCGGCACCCGGCCACTGGCGGCGGCCTGGATGTCGGCGGCCTCGTCGACCATGTGGAACTCCAGGGTCGCGGTGGCGCCCAGGATCTCCTTGGCACGGGCGGTGTCCTGGATCCCCGGCAGCTCCACCACGATGCGCTCGGCACCCTGCTGCTGGACCAGCGGCTCGGCCACCCCCAGCTCGTTCACCCGGTTGCGGATGATGGTGATGTTCTGCTCGAGGGCGTACTTCTTCACTTCCTTGATCTTGGCTTCGCTCAGGCTGGCCAGCAGGATGAAGTCATCCCCCTTCTGTTCGCCGGTGAAGACAAGATCCGGATTCTGACGGCGCAGATGGGAGATCGCCTTGGCCTGATCGGCCTCGTCACGGAACACCACCTGCACCTGATCGCCGACCCGGCGCACGCCGGAGTAACGGATCTTCTGGGTGCGCAGCTCGGAGCGGAAATCCTGCACCATCTGCTCCTGCTGCTTGGCCAGCGCCTCGGCCATGTCCACTTCCATCAGGAAGTGCACGCCGCCGCGAAGGTCCAGACCGAGCTTGAGGGGAGCGGCGCCGATGGCTTCGAGCCAGGCCGGGGTGGAGGGCGCCAGGTTGAGGGCCGTGATGAAGTTGTCCCCCAGCTTGTTGGCCACGATGTCGCGGGCCTTGAGCTGGTCTTCGGTGTTGTTGAAACGGATCAGGATGAAGCCGTGTTCGAACGCCGCATGCTTGACCGGGATCCGGGCCGCCTCGAGCGTCTCCTTCACCAGGTCAAGGGTGTCGAGCTTGACTTCGGCACCACGGCTGGCAGAGACCTGGAGGGCCGGGTCTTCGCCGTAAAGATTGGGGGCTGCATATAGAAAACCGATGGCGATCACCACGATCACCATCAGGTATTTCCACAGCGGATAGCGATTTAACACGCTGTGCTCCTCGGGAGATTAGAGGGACTGGATAGAACCCTTGGGCAGAACGGCAGAGACGAAGTCACGCTTGATGGTGACCTGGGTCTGATCGTTCAGGGCCAGCACAATGTAGTCGCTGTCGGCGGAGACCTTGGCGATCTTGCCGACCAGGCCACCGGAAGTGAGCACTTCGTCGCCCTTGGTCAGGGAGCTCATCAGGTTGCGATGCTCCTTGGCGCGTTTGGCCTGGGGACGGTAGATCATGAAGTAGAAGATGAGACCGAACACGGCCAGCATGATGATCATTTCCATGCCACCACCCTGTGCCGCCGGAGCCGCGCCTTCTGCATACGCCTTGGAGATAATGCTCATTTAACAACCTCTTATTGATGTAGATTTGATAACTAACTTATATATCGTTGTTATTTCACGTCATTTTCAGCCAGTGGAGGCACAGGCTTCCCTTGCCGACGGTAAAACTCAGTTACAAAGTCGTCTAATTTACCCTGCTCGATCGCGTCCCGCAAACCCTGCATCACACGCTGGTAATAACGCAGGTTGTGGATGGTATTCAGACGGGCACCGAGGATCTCGTTGCACTTGTCCAGATGGTACAGATAGCTGCGGGTGTAGTTCTTGCAGGTGTAGCAGTCGCAGTCCGCATCCAGGGTGCTGGTGTCCTCGCGGTACTTGGCGTTGCGGATCTTCACCACACCGTCCGTGGTGAACAGGTGGCCGTTGCGGGCGTTGCGGGTCGGCATCACGCAGTCGAACATGTCGATGCCGCGGCGCACCCCTTCCACCAGGTCCTCCGGCTTGCCCACCCCCATCAGGTAGCGCGGCTTGTCGGCCGGGATCTTCGGGCAGACGTGGTCGAGGATGCGGTGCATGTCCTCTTTCGGCTCACCCACGGCGAGACCGCCGACCGCGTAGCCATCGAAGCCGATCTCCAGCAGGCCGTCCAGCGACACATCCCGCAGCGGCTCGTAGACGGAGCCCTGGATGATGCCGAACAGGGCGTTCTTGTTGCCGAGGGCATCGAACTTGGCGCGGGAGCGCTTGGCCCAGCGCAGGGACATCTCCATGGACTTGCGCGCCTCTTCGTAGGTGGCCGGATAGGGCGTGCACTCGTCGAAGATCATCACGATGTCGGAGCCGAGATCGTACTGGATCTCCATGGACTTCTCGGGGTCCAGGAAGATCTTCTCGCCGTTGATGGGATGACGGAAGTGCACCCCCTCCTCGGTGATCTTGCGGATGTGCCCCAGGCTGAACACCTGGAAGCCGCCGGAGTCGGTCAGGATGGGCCCCTGCCAGTTCATGAAGTCGTGCAGGTCGCCGTGGGCGCGCATCACTTCCTGCCCCGGCCGCAGCCAGAGGTGGAAGGTGTTGCCGAGCAGGATCTGGGCGCCGGTCTCGCGCACCTCTTCCGGGGTCATCCCCTTGACGGTGCCGTAAGTGCCGACCGGCATGAAGGCCGGGGTCTGGACCACGCCGCGCTCGAATACCAGCTGGCCGCGGCGGGCGCGACCGTCGGTGGTTTTCAGTTCAAATTTCATTGCTACCTCGATTCAGTCAGAGAAACAGTCTGACAACGGAGGGCCCGAGGGCCCGGTAATAAAGAAGCCGGCCGGGATCCTGACAAGCAGACCCTGAACGGCTTCTGAAGTGCGAGGCTTAACCTTGCGCCCGGCGACGGGTGACGAACATGGCGTCCCCGTAGCTGAAGAAACGATACTGCCCGGTCACGGCGGCCTGATAGGCGGCCATCACATTGTCATAGCCCGCGAAGGCGCTGACCAGCATGATCAGGGTGGATTCGGGCAGGTGGAAGTTGGTGATCATGGCGTCGACCACCTGGAACTGGTAACCAGGGAAGATAAAGATGTCAGTGTCGCTGAAGAAGGGTGCCAGCGGCTTGCCCTGGGTCAGGGTCGCCTTGGCCGCGCTCTCCAGCGAACGTACCGAGGTGGTGCCCACGGCAATCACGCGGCCACCGCGCGCACGGGTCGCCGCGATGGCGTCCACCACCTCCTGCGGCACTTCGGCGTATTCCGAGTGCATGTGGTGATCTTCAATCTTCTCCACCCGCACCGGCTGGAAGGTGCCCGCCCCCACGTGCAGGGTCACGAAGGCCAGCTCCACCCCCTTGGCGCGGATCTTCTCGAGCAGCGGCTCGTCGAAGTGCAGGCCCGCGGTCGGCGCCGCCACGGCACCCGGCTTCTGGTTGTAGACGGTCTGGTAGCGCTCCTTGTCGGCGTCCTCGTCGGGGCGGTCGATGTAGGGGGGCAGCGGCATGTGGCCGATGGCTTCCAGAATGGTCAGCACGGGGCGCGGATCCAGGAAATGGATCTCGAACAGGGCGTCGTGGCGGACACGCATCTCGGCCTCCACCTTCTCCCCATCGGGGCCACCGTCCAGGATCAGGCGGGTGCCGGGCTTGGGGGACTTGGAGGAGCGGACGTGGGCCAGCACGCTGTGCTCGTCCAGGATGCGCTCCACCAGCACCTCCAGCTTGCCGCCGCTGGCCTTCTGACCAAACATGCGCGCCGGGATGACACGGGTATTGTTGAACACCAGCAGGTCGCCGGGATTGAGCTGGTCCAGCACATCCACAAATTGACCGTGGCGCAGGGCGCCGGTTTGACCATCGAGCTGCAGCAGGCGGCTGGCGGTCCGCTCCGCCATCGGATAGCGGGCAATCAGCTCGTCTGGCAGATCAAAATGAAAATCGGATACTTGCATCTTTCACCTCGGGGGAATCGGCGGCTAGTCTAGTTATCCCCCTCTTGCAAGGCAACCCAAAAGACCAAAAACCCAAGGCAGACAAGGGATAGCGGGCAATTATGTGAGGCAACACCCGTTAAAAAATCTTTAATCTTTTGTATTGACCCCGATCATATTCCGCCCCTCCGGGCTGGGCTAGGGTGAAGATAGATACACAAGGAGGCCCACCATGATGACCCTCTCCGAGATCATGACCGAACACCCCTTCACCCTGGGTCCGGAAAACAGCGTCAAGCAGGCGATGGAGCTGATGCAGCAAGAGCGGATCCGCCACATCCCCATCGTCGATGAGCACCAGCATCTGCTGGGACTGGTCACCCTCTCCGACATCCTGGCCACCCGCGAATCCAAGCTGCTGCTGATCAACCCGGAGCGGGAGGCGGAGTTCACCGACAGCGTCCAGCTCGACGAGATCATGACCCGCCAGGTGGCGAGCGTGGACCCCCACGCCGGCATCAAGGAGGCGGCCCTCTACCTGCAGCGCCACAAATATGGCTGCCTGCCGGTACTCAAGGGGCGCAAGCTGATCGGCATCGTCACCGAGTCTGACTTCATCGCGGTGGCCATCAACCTGCTGGAGCTGATGGAAGAGCAGGAGCCCCCCACCGACTTCTGATCACTTATTTATGAAATTAAATTACAATAAAAGCGTTTTCAGCCTTATTTTTCGGCTAAAACACTGAAACACTTTCAGTTTGATTGAAAAATTACACCATATTCTTGCTTTGTGATCCTCATCACACTATGATGCGATCCATGCAATGGTTGCCGAAGAGGTGATGAGGATTGTGCACCCACGTCTTCTCTTCATATATCCGCAAGTTTGCACACCCCGTAGTTAGTCTTTGCTGTAAAGCATTTTTATCGCCATTCCTTGTTTGATGACCCGGCCCTGTCCTCGCGACCGCGCCGGGATTTTTTTGCCCGCGTTCTTCCCCTCTCCGCCGCGTCTGCGGCACGCCCATGCATGCCATCCATAAAACAAGATCCCATCCGGGACTTGAAAATGTGAACTGCAGGACAGAAATTGAACTTCGACAATGAGTTATCTCAGAAGACTTGAGATATTCATGTTAGGTACAGTTGGGATGGGCTATCTAATAAATAGATTTAAGTGATTCAAAATTGTGGCTTTGATCGATTAGCGAAAAGCCCTATGATGCCTCCATCGAAAGTTAAGCGCCTCGTCTGGCACGACTCTTCAACACCAGACCGGCATATGTACATCACCAAGGAGCAAATACATGTCTACCTACATCAACACCGAAATCAAGCCGTTCAACGCTACCGCCTACCACAATGGCAAATTCGTTCAGGTGTCTGACGCTGACCTGAAAGGCAAGTGGTCCGTGGTCTTCTTCTACCCGGCTGACTTCACCTTCGTCTGCCCGACCGAGCTGGGCGACCTGGCCGACAACTACGCTGCCTTCAAGAAGCTGGGCGTCGAGATCTACGCCGTCTCCACCGACACCCACTTCACCCACAAGGCTTGGCACGACACTTCTGACACCATCAAGAAGATTCAGTACCCGATGATCGGCGACCCGACCGGCACCATCACCCGCAATTTCGGCGTGATGATCGAAGAGGCTGGCCTGGCTGACCGCGGTACCTTCGTCATCGACCCGAATGGCGTCATCCAGATCGTCGAGATCAACGCCGGCGGTATCGGCCGTGACGCCCTGGAGCTGCTGCGCAAGGTCAAGGCTGCCCAGTACGTTGCCGCTCACCCGGGTGAAGTGTGCCCGGCCAAGTGGCAGGAAGGCGACGCCACCCTGGCCCCGTCCCTGGATCTGGTAGGCAAGATCTAAGCCTCCCCGCTCCAAAGACCGGCCCGTTTCAGGGCCGGTCTGTTTTCCGGCCTAGCTCAAGGGTGACGGCCTGCTTTTCGGCACAGCCTTTTCAGTATTCAGCCATACCGCCGACCCGCATTCAGACAGAAGGAATTCGACCATGTTAGATACCAACCTCAAACAACAACTCAACGGTTACCTGCAGTACATCGTCAATCCCATCGAGATCAGCGTGTCCGGCAACGACAGCGACAAATCCGCAGAGCTCCTGGCATTGGCCACCGAGATAGCCGAGATGTCCCCCAAGATTTCCCTGACCGATGGTACTGCCGCCCGCAAGCCTTCCATGAGCATCGCGCCGAAGGGCCAAGCCCCGCGCGTGCACTTTGCCGGCATTCCCATGGGTCATGAATTCACCTCCCTGGTGCTCGCCCTGCTGCAAAGCGGCGGCCACCCCTCCAAGGCCGATCCGGCCGTGCTGGAGCAGGTCAGGAACCTGAAGGGTGAGTTCCACTTCGAGACCTACATCTCCCTCTCCTGTCACAACTGCCCGGACGTGGTGCAGGCCCTGAACCTGATGGCCACCCTGAACCCGGGCATCAGTCACACCATGATCGACGGTGCCCTGTTCCAGGACGAGGTGAACGAGCGCCAGATCATGGCGGTCCCGAACGTCTACCTGAACGGCCAGCCGTTCAGCCAGGGCCGTACCTCCCTAGAAGAGATCGTCGCCAAGCTCGACACCGGCGCCGCCGAGCGCAAGGCCGCCGAACTGAGCGAAAAAGCGCCTTACGACGTGCTGGTGGTGGGCGGTGGCCCGGCCGGCGCCGCGGCGGCCATCTATGCCGCCCGTAAAGGCATTCGCACCGCCATCGTCGCCGAGCGCTTCGGCGGCCAGGTGATGGACACCGTCGGCATCGAGAACTTCATCTCCGTGCCCTACACCGAGGGCCCCAAGCTCGCCGCCAGCCTGGAGCAGCACGTCAAGCAGTACGGCGTGGAAGTGATCACCGAGCAGCGCGCCGCCGCCATCAGCAAGGATGGCTACGTCAACGTGGATCTCGCCTCCGGTGCCACCTTGAAGAGCCGCGCAGTGATCCTGGCGACCGGTGCCCGCTGGCGTGACCTGAACGTGCCGGGTGAGGTGGAATACCGCACCAAGGGCGTGGCCTATTGCCCCCACTGCGACGGCCCCTTCTTCAAGGGCAAGCGGGTGGCGGTGATCGGTGGTGGTAACTCCGGTATAGAAGCGGCCATCGACTTGGCCGGCATCGTCGAACACGTCACAGTAGTGGAGTTCGCCGATACCCTGCGCGCCGACGACGTGCTGCAGAAGAAGGCCCGCTCCATGGGCAACATCGACATCATCATGAACGCCCGCACCACCGAGGTGATCGGTGACGGCAGCAAGGTGGTGGGCATGGATTACGAGGATCGCACCACGGGCGAGATCAAGCACCTCGCCGTCGCCGGCATCTTCGTCCAGATCGGCCTGGTCCCGAACACCGAGTTCCTGAAAGGGAGCGAGGTGGCCCTGACCCGCTTCGGCGAGATCGAGATCGACACCAAGGGCGCCACCTCCCTGCCCGGCGTCTACGCCGCAGGGGATGCCACCACAGTGCCGTTCAAGCAGATCATCATCTCCATGGGGGCCGGTGCCACCGCCGCCCTGGGGGCGTTCGATTACCTCATCCGCACGCCGGCCCCCGAGGCCGCCAAGGCAGAGGCCGTGACCGCCTGATAGGCTCCGCCAGCAAAAAGCCGACTCCCTGAGTCGGCTTTTTTTTGCGCCTTGCGCGGTCAGGGCTTCCCTTCCTGAGGGGCTGTCCCGTCCGGCGTGGCATAACTCGCGGGTACCGCCTCCCCTGCCAGATCCGTTCTCGGCTCCAGCTCCGCCGTCATGGGGGTGTTGGGGGGCACCGGCATGAACACCTGGTGTTCCGCCAGTGGAATGGGGGCCCGCTGCCGCCTGCGCCTGCCCAGATAACCCGAGAGCAGCAGGCCGCACAGGGCGAAGTAGACGAACAGCCCCTGCGGCCCGAACAGCCACATGACCGAGGGGGCCAGCAGCGGCCCTATCATGGCCCCCAGGCTGTAGGCGAGCAGCAGCCCCTGGTTGGCCCCCAGCACCTGATCCGGGCGCAGCTCGTCGCAGGCGTGGCTGAGGCTCAAGGGGTAGATGGAGAACGCCATCCCCCCCAGCAGAAAGATCAGGCCTCCCTCGATCGGCGCACGCCAGGCGCCTGGCAGCAGCACCATCATGAGGGCGAGCAGGGTCAGCGCGCTGCACAGCAGCAGGATCACCAGCCGCCTGTCATGGCGGTCGGACATCCGGCCTATGGGGTATTGCAGGCACATGCCCCCCAGGATCACCAGCGCCATCATGTCCGCCACCCGCGAGAGAGTGGCACCGCTGTCGGTAAAATAGAGCGGCAACAAGCCGTAGATGGCCCCGAGGATGAGGCCCGAGGTGAAGCTGCTGCCCATCCCCGCCGGAGTGAGGCGCACCAGCTCCCGCACCCCGACCCGTTGGGGGGCCACCATGGCCGGGGTCGATACCCGGGAGATCGCCAGGGGCACCACCGACAGGGTCGCCGCCATGGCGCACAGGGCGAAAGGGGTCAGCACCATGGGGTCCACCCACTTGAGCAGCTGTTGCCCCATGGCCAGGGAGCCATAGAGCAGGATCATGTAGAGGGACATCAGCCGTCCCCGGTTGGCCGGGGTGCTGGAAACCAGCATCCAGGACTCCAGCACCACGAAGATCCCGCCGGTGGCAAAGCCCCCCACCAGCCGCAGCACGGTCCAGGCGATGGGATCCACCACCATGCCGTGGAGCAGAAACAGGAAGCAGAGCAGGGAGGCATAGGCCGCATAGGCCCGAATGTGGCCCACCCGAATGATGAGACGGGCGTTGACGAAGGCCCCCAGCACCAGGCCGCCGAAGTAGGCCGCCGACACCAGGCCGATGGCCTGGGCGGACACCTGCTCGGCGGAGAGGCGCACCGTCAGCAGGGTGTTGAACAGGCCGTGACCCAGGATGAAGACCACCAGACTGGTCAGGGGTGAGAACAATCTCGTGAGTGCCATGACGCCTCCCCTCGGGGTAAAACGGTCATGGTAGCGTCTGTTTCTTGCCCACTTCAACCGACCGCCCCCATTTTTGAGAGGCTATCCTTAACGGGATCCCATCATGGAGGTCGTCAAGATGAGACTCACGCTGTTGTTGGCAACTTTGCTCTTCTCCGCCAGCGCCCTCGCCTTCCACTGTCCCATGGACATGAAGAAGATCGATGACGCCCTGGCCACAAACCCGGCGCTCAGCGCCGAGCGGCTGGCCGAGGTGAAGCAGCTCAGGGCCGAAGGAGAGAGCCTGCACAAGGCAGGCAAACATCAGGAATCCGTCGATAGCCTGGCCAAGGCCATGGCCATTCTCGGCATCGACGAGGGCTAGTCGCCGGCTCGCCGCGCGACGGTCTGCCCCGCATCGCACCGATGTGGCAGGCTGCCCACTTGACACAAGGCCCTCGTCCCCCGTGGCGAGGGTCTTGTCATGAGCGGGGTGAGCGGCAGGCAGACGCTCGCTGCCTATGCCTCCTCGATGCGATGGATGCGGTTCTTGCCGGCACGCTTGGCCTGATACATCGCCTTGTCGACCAGGGCTATCAGCACCTCGGGGGATCGGCCCAGGCTGGTGCCGATACCGGCGCTGAAGGTGACCCGCATCCCCTTCTCCCGCCATTTCTGCTCGCTGAGCTGGCACCGCCACAGCTCCATCAGCCGCTCGGCCTCTGCCAGCGAGTGCTGCTCGAAGAGGGCCACCAGCTCCTCCCCACCGTAGCGGCACAGTAAGACCCCCTCGCCCAGCAACGTCTGTCCCAGCTCGACACTGCGGCACAGCGCCGCATCGCCGCCGGCATGGCCGTAGACGTCGTTGAGCTGCTTGAAATTGTCCAGGTCGACCAGGGCCAGGACAAAGCAGTTCCCCTCCTCGTGCAGCTGGCGCAGACGCTGATCCAGAAACCGCCGATTGTAGCTGCCGGTGAGTGCGTCCCTGTGGGCCAGGTCAAACGACTCTTGCAGGTGATCTGACACCTGATCAAGCTCCTGATCCAGCAAGGCCATCTCCGGGAAGGCGGGCAGCGCACTCGCCGGCCGAGCCTCTCGCGAGCCGGCACCGAGTCGACGGATCCGGCCGGCCAGGTTGTCGATGAGCACCAGCAGGCGCAGGCGGAAGAAGGCCGACATGGTGATGAAGAGGGCGCAGGCAATGACCAGCAGCCCGAGCGCCAGGCCTCCCCCCATGGCGGCGACCGAGTCTCGCCTTGGCTGTACCGTGATGGCCATCCAGTGCTCCCGGTCCGGCAGGGTGCCGTAGGCCACATATTCGTTGCTCAGGTCCGAGTAGAAGGAGCCGGAGTGCGCCGTCAGGCGCGCCAGCCAGGGGGCCTGCAGGATCTGGCCGTTGTTGGCCGACTGCGAGCTCACCAGGATCTGGTGGGTGCGCCGGTCAATCACCATGTGGCTCACGGCATTGTCCCCATACAGCATGTCCCTGAGCATCTTGGACCACTGTGCAACGTTCACGTCGATGCCGATGACCCGCTCCCCCTGCTCACCCTGCTGCCGGCCATCCGTCAGACGATGGGCCAGGGTCAGGATGTAGTCGCCCGTCAAGATGTCCTGATAGGCCGGGGTCCAGTAAAACGTCCGGGCCTCCAGCGCCCCCTTGAACCAGGCTCTGGATCGCACATTGGCCCTGGCATTGACCCAGGCCTGGTCCGCCTCTTTGCTGCCGGAGAAGAAATAGCCGTTCGAATCGGCATGAAAGATCAGCGTCACCAGGGGATCGAGGGCCGCCATGTTGCCCCACCGCTCGCGATACACCTGCCTGGCCTCGGTCGAGGAGAACACTGGGGTCAGCAGGTCCGCCGTGACCTCGACGGACATCAGCTGCTCGAGGTGGTCGAGCATCCTGTCTTCCGTCACCACCGCCATGCCGTTCAGGCTGGCCAGTTTCTGCTCCACGACCACGCCGTGGTTGTAGACCGACAGGGCAAACAGGCCGCCAATCCCGAGCAGCATCGGCAAGGCCAGCAGCCAGAGATAGCCCGTGATGAAGGTGAAATTTTTCTGCGTGCGTCTGAACGTCAACATACCCTGGATCCTGCCCATTACCCTTTTCGCTTGCCCCGAGATACCGACGGGGCTGCCATCAAAAGGCGCGCAGTATGCCGTTATCACTTTCGAGAGGGCGAATCCTTTCGCGGCCTTGTTCAAGCACGATTCAGGCAGATTTGGGGGGTAAATACGGTTTTATCTGATAAAACAGGGAGATGCTGAGTGTTTTCTGGTCAAGGAAAAACCTGGGCGACGGCGCTGATCTCCGGGCCAGGAAAAGCGCCGACACAGGGGCAGGCGATCGGCGACCCGGCCGTCCTCCCGCCCCTTTCCACTCGCGCTTCGCTATACCCGGCCGCTGTAGACCAGGGTGCAATAGTTGAACGCTATCTTGCCGTTCACCGCATGGCGCTCAAACGCACGGCGGATGAGCGCCGTCATCTGATCGTGGGCCCGGGTGCCGACGGCTGGGGCATAGGAGGAGGAGTTGAGCCGCCCCAGCACCCCGTCGAGATCGAACAGCTGCTGGTTCTCGAAGCGATCGAGCCGATACTCCCCCTCGAAGAAGGCACGAAAATCGGCCTCGTCCAGGTTGCGGTGATTGACCTCCTCGTAATCCCCCGAGTAGGCGTGCAGCCCCTCCTCGTAGGCCTCGAGAAACGGGGTGTTCATCAGGCGATCGTTCCAGATGAGGGCGATCCGGCCACCGGGTTTGAGCAGGCGCTGGCACTCCAGTCGGAAGGCTGTGCGATCGAACCAGTGAAAGGCCTGGGCGACCGTCACAAGATCCACCGAGCCCGCCGGCAGGCCGGTGGCCTCCGCACTGCCGTGGGACCAGCCGACGTTGCCCACATCCGCCAGCAGCCGTCTGGCGGCCGCCCGCATCTCGTCATTGGGCTCCACCGCCCAGACTCGCGCCACCCGGGGGGCCAGCAGGGCCGTCAGGATGCCGGTGCCCGCCCCGATATCGGCCACCTGGGCCTCAGGCCCCATGGCCAAGTCGCTGGCCAGAAAATCCAGCATGGCCGCAGGATAACCGGGGCGGTATTTCACATAGGCCTCGACCCGGGTCGAGAATCGCTGGGTACTGTCCATCGCTCGCTCCTTGTGGTGGATCACGCGGGTCGCATGATGCCGTTCAGGCATCCTGCACCAACATCCAGAGTCGGGGCAACCGCATGAGGGCACTTGACTGCCACAAAAAACGGACCTGGCCAGCGTAAGTTCCGTCAGCATCGGCGCGTGCCATGCACTGCGCCTTAATGATATCCCCCTGAGCATGGGCTCATCGGGAACTGGTAGAGTGGTCGCGACAGCCAGACCGCAAAAGCAGGGCATTCAAGCTAGGACAAGGCTTTAACCTGGCAGAGGCCCCAGTGATGAGGCATTGGCCCATGACGGAGTGAGACGGAAGGGATTGACGCCTCTTCGAGCTTCCCTATTCACTCTGGCACTACACTCAACCCTGAACGGCCTCGCCGAGGGAGGCGCACACCATTGACCACCAGACCGTACGGGGGATCCATGTCGACATCCAGATACCTGCTGCCACTCATCACTGCCCTGTTGACCGGGTGCGGCGGCGAATTGCTCAGCACGGCGGCAACCACCGGAAAACTCCAGGCGGAGCAGGCCAATCAAGCCAGGGCGCAACTGGATCAGTTCAACGAGGCCCTGAGTGCCGCCGTCGACGCCACCGAGGCGGCGTCCGTATCGGCCGCCCCTCCGGCCCAATAGCAGCGCCTGGCCGGCAACTGTCCCGCTGTTTTCAACGGAGAAATGAGATGACGCAAGCTGCAAAGAACCGGATCTGCCTCTGGTACGACGGGGATGCCGAAGAGGCGGCGCACTTCTACGCCCGAACCTTCCCCGACTCCGCCGTCGGTGCCGTACACCGGGCCCCGGCCGACTATCCCGCCGGCAAGCAGGGGGACGTGCTGACGGTCGAGTTCAGCGTGATGGGGATCCCCTGCCTCGGCCTCAACGGCGGGCCCGGGGTCAACCACAACTGGGCCTTCTCGTTTCAGGTGGCCACCCAGAGCCAGGCCGAGACGGATCGCTACTGGCACGCCATCATCGACAGCGGCGGTCAGGCGAGCGAGTGCGGCTGGTGCCAGGACAGGTGGGGCATCTCCTGGCAGATCACCCCCCAGGTCCTCATCGAGGCGATAAGCGATCCCGACCCCGAGGCAGCGAGACGCGCCTTCGAGGCCATGATGCAGATGGGCAAGATTGACATTGCCACTATCGAGGCGGCGCGCCGGGGCGACTAGCCCGTTTGCGCGGGCGCCACAAACAACAAGGCCACCCCTGGGGGTGGCCTTGTGCATATTGGCTGTCAGCCCTTCACGGCGCCGCGATTACTTGGCGTAATCCTCGGTGGGTACGCAGGAGCAGAACAGGTTGCGATCGCCGTAGACGTCGTCGATGCGGTTCACCGACGGCCACAGCTTGCTGGCGCGCACGGCGTCGGACGGGAAGACCGCCTCGGCGCGGCTGTAGCCACGGTTCCACTCTGCATCCATCACGTCGTCCTGGGTGTGCGGCGCATGGACCAGGGGGTTGTCGGTCAGGCTCCAGTGGCCGTCCTGCACCTTGGCTATTTCAGCGCGGATGGCGGTCATGGCTTCCACGAAGCGATCCAGCTCGCGCTTGGATTCGGATTCGGTCGGCTCGACCATCAGGGTCCCCGCCACCGGGAAGCTCATGGTCGGCGCGTGGAAGCCGTAGTCCATCAGGCGCTTGGCCACGTCCATCTCGCTGATGCCGGAGGCCTCCTTGAGCGGACGGATGTCCAGGATGCACTCGTGGGCCACCCGGCCGTTGCGCCCTGTGTAGAGCACGGGGAAGGACTCGCCGAGCTTCTTGGCCAGGTAGTTGGCGTTGAGGATGGCGACCTGGGTGGATTTCTTCAGGCCCTCGTCACCCAGCATGGCGATGTACATCCAGCTGATGGGCAGGATGCTGGCCGAGCCGAACGGGGCGGCAGACACGGCGCCGTTGTCACGGCTCTCCTTGTCGGTCTTGACCACGGCGTGACCGGCTACGAAGGGTGCCAGGTGTTTCTTCACGCCGATGGGACCCATGCCCGGACCGCCACCACCGTGGGGAATGGCGAAGGTCTTGTGCAGGTTGAGGTGGGAGACGTCCGCCCCGATGAAGCCTGGCGCCGTCAGCCCGACCTGCGCGTTCATGTTGGCGCCGTCCAGATAGACCTGACCGCCGTACTGGTGAACGATGTCGCACACCTCCTTGATGGTCTCCTCGTACACCCCGTGGGTGGAGGGATAGGTCACCATCAGGCAGGAGAGCTGGTCCCCCACCTCGGCAGCCTTGGCGCGCAGGTCGTCCAAGTCCACGTTGCCGGCCTTGTCACAGGCGGTGACGATCACCTTGAGGCCCGCCATCTGGGCTGAGGCCGGGTTGGTGCCGTGGGCGGAAGCCGGGATGAGACAGACATCGCGATGCCCCTCGCCGCGGGACTCGTGGTATTTCTTGATGGCGAGCAGGCCCGCGTATTCCCCCTGGGCGCCGGAGTTCGGCTGCATGCAGACCGCATCGTAGCCGGTCACCTTCACCAGCCACTCTTCCAGATCTGCCAGCAGCAGCTGGTAGCCCTGGGCCTGCTTGAGCGGCGCGAAGGGGTGCAGTTTGCCAAACTCGGGCCAGGTCACCGGGATCATCTCGGCGGTGGCGTTGAGCTTCATGGTGCAGGAGCCGAGGGAGATCATGGCGTAGTTCAGGGCCAGATCTTTCGCTTCGAGACGGTGGATGTAGCGCAGCATCTCGGTCTCGGAGTGGTACTTGTTGAACACCTCGTGGGTCAGCACGGCATCGGTGCGCAGCAGCGCCTGCGGGATGGCGTGATGAGTCTGGGCCGCCTGGTCCAGCGCCTCCACATCCAGGCCGTGGCCTTGTCCCAGGAAGAGGTCGAACAGCTCGGCCACGTCACCCCGGGTGGTGGTCTCGGAGAGGGAGACGCCCACGGCGCCGTCGAGATCCGCGCGCAGGTTGATGCCAAGCCCTTCGGCCTTGGCAATCAGCGCCGCCTTGTCCGACGTCAGGACTGTGAGGGTATCGAACCAGCTGTCGTGCTTGAGGGCCACGCCCTTGGCCTTGAGGCCGAGCGCCAGGATCGTGGTCAGACGATGCACGCGGGAGGCGATGGTCTTGAGCCCCACAGGGCCGTGGTAGACGGCGTAGAAGCTCGCCATGTTGGCCAGCAGCACCTGGGCGGTACAGATGTTGGAGTTGGCCTTCTCGCGGCGGATGTGCTGCTCGCGGGTCTGCATGGCCATGCGAAGGGCGGCCTTGCCGCGGGCATCCTTGGAGACGCCGATGATGCGGCCCGGCATGGAGCGCTTGTAGGCATCGCGGGTGGCGAAAAACGCCGCGTGGGGGCCGCCGTAGCCCATGGGCACGCCGAAGCGCTGGGCACTGCCGAACACCACGTCGGCGCCCAGTTCACCCGGGGATTTGAGCAGCAGCAAGGAGAGCAGGTCGGCGCCGACGCAGGCCAGCCCCTTCTGGGCCTGGACGGCTGCAATGAGGGAACGCAGATCGGTCACATTGCCGGTGGTGGACGGGTACTGGAACATGGCACCGAACACCTCTTCACTCACGGCCTCACCCGCCGGGCCGACGACCACGTCGAAACCAAAGTGCACCGCGCGCTCCTTGACCACGTCGATCACCTGGGGGTGCACGTCGTCGGCCACGAAGAAGAGGTTGGACTTGGATTTGGCCATGCGCTTGGCCAGCGCCATGGCTTCGGCGGCGGCGGTGGCTTCATCGAGCAGGGAGGCGCTCGCCAGATCCATGCCGGTGAGATCCAGGGTGAGCTGCTGGAAGTTCAGCAGCGCCTCGAGACGGCCCTGGGCCAGCTCGGGCTGATAGGGGGTGTAGGCGGTGTACCAGCCCGGGTTTTCCAAGACGTTGCGCAGGATGACGTGGGGCACATGGGTGTCGTGATAGCCCATGCCGATGTAGCTCTTGGCGATCTGGTTCTGGGCGGCATAGCCCTTGAGCTTGGCCAGGGCCTCCACCTCGGTCATGGGGGCGCCGATACCGAGCGGGCCCGGGCGGCGGATGGCGGCGGGGACCGTCTGCTCAATCAGATCGTCCAGGCTCTCGGCGCCCACGGTGGCGAGCAGGGCGCGCATCTCTTCCTCACCCGGGCCTATGTGGCGGCGGATGAAATCGGTTTTTTGCTCGAGTTCAAACAGTGACTGGGTCATTTCCCTATTTCCTGGTAAATAAGTCCTGGTATGAAGGCCTGATAACCAAGACCTGATGTTCCTGATAGCCGGCAGATACCGGCTCCACTCATGTTCTCTGTCCGCCGCAGGCAGACGGGTGATGCGGCAAGGGCATCCCGAAGGCGCAGAGAGAGGCTGCGCCCTTCCTGCAACCTCCATGGCCGCAGGATGGCAGTCATACAAGAGGGCCCTGCTGTGTTGGCAGGGCCCGGGGGCATTACTCTTCGTCCACCACGTTCTGGTAGCCGTCGGCATCCAGCAGGTTGGCGAGCTCGCCCGCGTCGTCCAGCTTGATGCGGAACAGCCAGCCGGCGCCATAGGGGTCGGAGTTGACCAGCTCGGGGCTGCCTTCCAGCTCTTCGTTGACGGCCAGGATCTCGCCGCTCACCGGGCTGTAGATGTCGGAGGCGGCCTTGACAGACTCCGCCACGGCGCAATCTTCACCGGCGCTCACCTGCTTGCCCACTTCCGGCAGATCGACGAACACCATGTCACCCAGCAGATCCTGGGCGTGCTCGGTGATACCGACCACGGCTTCGCCGTTGGCTTCGACACGGACCCACTCGTGGGAGGTGGCATATTTCAGTTCGCTCGGGATATGGCTCATTTGTGCTTCCTTTATGCTCTTGGATCGCTTCAACAAAAATGGGTCGGCGAAGGGACGCCCCTCGCCGCAATGAATCATGACACCAGGGGCTGGCCGTTGCGCACGAAGGCCGGCTTGGTGACTTTCACGGTGACCAGCTTCTTGCGGATCTCCACCTGGGCCTGTTCGCCGATATCGCGGGGCACCCGCGCCAGGGCGATGCTGTAACCCAGGGTCGGCGAGAAGGAGCCGGAAGTGATCACCCCTTCACGCACTTCGCCGCTCTCGCTGGTGAAGGTGACCGGCATGCCGCTGCGCAGCACGCCCTTCTCCTCCATCACCAGGCCCACCAGCTTGGGCTGATTGCCGGCAGCCTTCTGGGCCTCCAGGGCGGCGCGGCCGATAAACTGGCGATCGCTGGGTTCCCAGGCCAGGGTCCAGGCCATGTTGGCGGCAAGCGGGGAGATTGACTCGTCCATGTCCTGGCCGTAGAGGTTCATGCCGGCCTCAAGGCGCAGGGTATCGCGAGCACCCAGGCCGCAGGGGGCCACGCCGTTGTCCAGCAGGGCCTGCCACAGATCGCACGCCTTCTCCTGGGGCACCACTATCTCGTAGCCATCTTCACCGGTATAGCCTGTGGTGGCGATGAAGAGATCGCCGGCCTGCACGCCGAAGAAGGGCTTCATGCCCTCAACCGCGGCATTCTGCTCAGGGGTGAACACCTTGGCCGCCTTGGCCTTGGCGTTGGGGCCCTGTACGGCGATCATGGCGAGCTCGGGGCGCTCGGTCACGCTCACGGCGAAGTCGATGGCGTGGTGGCGGATCCAGGCCAGATCCTTCTCGCGGGTGGCGGAGTTCACCACCAGGCGATAGAAGGTATCGGTCAGGTAATAGGTGATGAGGTCATCGATGACGCCGCCTTCCGGATTGAGCATGCCGCTGTAGAGGGCCTTGCCGGGGACGGTGAGTTTGGCCACGTCGTTGGCCAGCAGGTGTTGCAGGAAGGCTTTGACCCGCTCGCCGGTCAAATCGACGATGGTCATGTGGGAGACATCGAACATGCCTGCATCGGTGCGCACCGCGTGGTGCTCTTCCAACTGGGAACCGTAGTTGATGGGCATCTCCCAACCGTGGAAGTCCACCATCTTGGCACCCGCTTCCAGGTGTTTCGGATGCAATACAGTAGTCTGGATCATCGCTGTGTTTCCTTAAGCGTTCGCGACAACACTCGCAATCCGCCCCGGCACGTCGGGCAAAACGGACCACAAGCTCTGTGCTCGTCCCCGCCCGGGCGGGCAGGAGTGATTCCTTGAACGGTGCGGATTATATGACAAGCGCGCCGGGGCGCCGCTCAAAAAAAACTAATCCACACCCGACAAACTGACACCAGACACTAAGGCAAAAACAGTGATAAAAACAGTGCAAACCGAACATTGGCGAGATTTAATGTTGATTTTTACCGTTTCGTCACAATTTACAGAAAAACGTTTCGCTTCTTGCCAACATTAAAGGCTGACACCACGAGGGGGCATACTGCCCCATCAGATTAGTTTTATTGTCAAAACTCCGGGGTAAGATTAGATTTTTTCACCCTTGGCCAGGGCGGGCAGCTCCCCGTCCAGCCCCATGGCGGCCCGGATCATGCCCTGCTTGAGGGGGCCGAGGGCGTCGACGGCACAGAGCCCCACCCCGCGCACCAGCTTCTTGAGGGGGTTGCTGCCTGCAAACAGCCGCTTGAGCCCCTCCATGGCCGCCAGCATTCGGGCCGCCTCGCTCTTGCGCCAGCGCTCGTACCCGCGCAGGTTGGCGAGCAGGCCGATGTCCGCCCCCGCCCCGTGATGTTTGAGGATCTGCTCCGCCAGGGCCGCGGCATCCAAGAGGCCGAGGTTCACCCCCTGCCCCGCCAGCGGGTGTATGGTGTGGGCCGCATCCCCCACCAGCACCAGCCGCTCGCGGGCAAAGTCGCGGGCGTAGCGGGCGGTGAGCGGAATGGCGCTGCGGGCCCCCTCCACCTTGCACAGCCCGAGCCTGCCATCGAAGGCGGCGGTGAGCTGGCGGCTGAACCGCTCGTCATCCAGGGCGCACAGCGCCTCGGCCCGTTTGGCCGGCACAGACCAGACGATGGAGCAGAGGTCGGGTTCCCACAGGGGCAGGAAGGCGAGCGGCCCCTGGGGGGTGAAGATCTGGCGCGCCACCGCCTCGTGGGGCTCGGCACAACGTACCGTCGCCACCAGGGCGTGGTGGCCATAATCCCAGCTGGTGAGGGGAATGTCGGCCTGGCGGCGCACCCAGGAGTGGGCGCCGTCGGCGGCCACCACCAGGCTGGCCGAGAGGGCGCGGCCATCCTCGAGCAGCAGCAGGGCGCCCGCCGCACTGCTCTGCAGGCTCTTGGCCCGGGCCGGGGTCAGCAGCTGGATATTGCCTGCGCCGCCGATGGCTTCCAGCAGCGCGAGCTGGATCACCCGGTTCTCGACGATGTGGCCGAGGGCGCCCTGGCGCAAACTGGCGGCATCGAACGCGATCTGGCCGAAGCTGTCCTGCTCCCACACCTGCATCCTCTCATAGGGCTGCAGGCGGCGCGCCGCTATGCCGTCCCAGGCGCCGACCCCCTGCAGGATCCGCTGGCTGGCGAGGCTCAGGGCGCTGACCCTGTTGTCAGGCGCCGCCCCCAGCACGGGATCCGGCAGCCGGCCTTCCACCACGGCCACCCTGAGTGTGCTCTGCTTGAGGGCGGCGGCGAGCCCCAGACCCACCATGCCGCCCCCCACGATCACCACATCTACCTCTTGCATCTGCATTCTCTTATGTCCTTTCGTGGCTGATCTCCGGGATCAGCGGAGGCACGCCCGCGGGCGTCCCTCCTCAAATATGTCGAGTCCGCCGCCGGGGGCGCGCACCTCATTTGCGACACAGGTCGGTGACGAATCCCAGGGTGCGGGAGGCCAGCGGTGCCTTGAGCCAGGGCACTCTGCCCATTAGGGAGAGCGCCAGGTTGCGGCCCACCACCAGGGGGGCGTGATGGTTCGAGAAGAGCTGGGCCAGGGAGGAGGTGAGCCAGACGGTCTGGGCCTGATCCTCCCGGCGCGACTGCCAGTAGCCGCTCAGTACCTCGAAGCTGCCGATGTCCTCCCCCGCCGCGAGCGCCCGGCCGACGGCGCGGGTGAGCAGGTCAAGGTCGCGCATGCCGAGGTTGAAGCCCTGACCCGCGATGGGATGCAGCAGGTGGGCGGCATTGCCCACCAGCACGGTACGCTGCGCCAGGGGATAATCGGCCACCGTCAGCACCAGGGGATAGAGGTGACGCACGCCGGTGCGCTGGAAACGCCCGAGACGCCAGCCAAAGGCCTGCTGCAGACGGGCGAGAAAGGCGGCATCGTCCAGCCCCATCAACGCCTGCGCCTCGTCCCGCGGGACGCTCCAGACCAGGGAGGATAGCCCGTCCTGCATGGGCAGCAGGGCGAGCGGCCCCCCGTCGGTGAAACGCTCGAAGGCCCGCCCGGCGGGATCCTGGGCCGTCTTGACGGTGGCGATGACGGCGCTCTGGCCATAGTCGTGGCGACTGACCGGCATCTTGAAGTGCTGGCGCACGAAGGAGTGACCCCCATCGGCCGCCACCAGCAGCCGGGTGCGGTAGCGCGCGCCATCGGCCAGGGTCAGCATCACCCCCTCCTCTTCGGGCTCTATGTTCGCGAGCTGGGCCGGACAACACACCCGGATCTGCGGGGTGGCCGCCATCGCCTGCTGCAACTCGATGCCGGCCGCAGAGAGCTCGATCACCTGGCCGAGTGCAGCCAGACCGTATTCCGCCGCCGACAGCCTGACCTGGCCGCAGTGGCCCCGATCCGAGACGTGGATGTCGGTGATGGGGGCGCAGTGGGGGGCGAAACGGGGCCAGAGCCCGTGACGGGCCAGGGCCTCGCAGGTGCCGGCGGAGAGCGCGATGGCACGGGCGTCGAAACCGGGGTGAAGGTTGAGCTCGGGGGCGCTCGCCTCCAGCAGCAGGATCTGCAGGGGGGCCTCGTCCGGCCCCTTGAGGGCGGCGAGGGAGAGGGCCAGCACGGCGCCGCTCATACCGCCACCGACGATAGCCACGTCGACGTGAACCAGATCAGATTGAGACATGAGAAGAGGGCATGGACGAAAAACGTGGACCAATCCTACCACAAAGCCGGCAGACAGGATGCGAAGCCACGGGCAAAAAACCGATTCGGCGCCGTCAGTTAGCGAGTCATGGCGGCCCTGACCGGCAAAACAAGGAGAGCGCCTCGTGGCGCTCTCTTGTCAGACATCCCGACGGGGCGGGCGATCAGTGCAGGGTCGGCGGGCTGCTTGGCGAGTCCGGACGCTTGCCGAACTCCTCGAACGCCATCATGACCCCCAGGCGCACGTGCTCGTAGAGCACCAGGAAGGAGGCCTCGTTCTCGTCATCCTCCTGATCGAACTCCGCTGAGACCTGGGTGATGCTGGCGATGTCCTGGATCATCTCCTGCAACTCCTCGGAGGCCTTGGAGAGTTCCTGCTGCACCACGCCAAAGCCGGCCAAGAAGGCCTGGGACCAGTCCACCAGCGAGTCGATGCGCTCGTCGAGAGGCGCCTCATCGCTTGGCAGCAGCAGTTCCACCCCTTTCTGGGCCATCAGGCTCTCGATCACCTCGTGGTAGAGCTCGGTCATCACCTGGCGCACCGGTGCCGGCAACCCGAAACCGTCGTTGATCAGATCGTTGAAATGGGGCAGCCAGCTCTTGTCGTCCAGGGCCACGCCACCGCACACCAGGCCGCAGATCACGCCATGGGCCTCGACGGCCGTCGCCATCAGTTCGTGCTGTGTCATCAGGTCGGCCAGGGTCGCATATTTCAGGGGGGTCGTTTTGCTCATCTAGGATCCGCTCAAAGTTCAGGCAAATATGCAGAATTTATGGCCGAGATCCTAGCATTCTCCCCTTCCCAGAGCCAGCAAGGCCTTGAAACTTCTGCATCTGCGCTATATAGTCCCGCCCAGTTGTCCACGTGGATAAAGGCGGAAATCAGCCCCGCCGTATTGAGGAAGGCATGAGCATAGAGGCCGTAGAAATCGTCATTTTGGGACGTCCCTACAAGGTGTCTTGTCCCCTGGGACAACAGGATGCCCTGCGCCAGGCCGCCGACCAGCTGACCGACAAGCTCATCGAGCTTCGTCAACGCTCCAAGGTCTCCAGCAACGAACAGCTGGCCGTCATGGCAGCGCTCAATTTCTGTCACGAGCTCTGCCTTGAAAAAGAGAAAAACCACCAATACTCTGAGACCATGGACAAGCGGATCAAGATGCTGCAACGCACCATAGAAGCAGCCTTGATCGAGCACGGACAATACGGTGAATCCGGCGAAGAGGCGCAACAGCCCTAATCGCACCGAGTTTTGAAATTCCCTGGAGTGTTTGTCAGCCGGTTCAAGTCCCCGAGCCGATATTCATACCAAACAGGGGGTCTGCCTTCTGGCTATTGAGCATGCTCGGCCCGACCGAGAAGCCTGCGGCCAGATTAGATCTCCGCCTTGAACCGACGGTTCAAGGGCCCAAACCGGCAACGGCATCTCCGGGGTACCTACCCAAAAAGCCCGTCATCGCGACGGGCTTTTTCTTTGCCGCGCGGCAACCCCCCCTTCCACTCGCCTGCGGCGTCTCGCCACCCGGCAGGAGGCAGTAAAAAGCCCGCCAACGGGGCGGGCTCTTGGCCGTGTCAGACGGCCATCTGTTCCCGGGGGGCGCCGTGGTGGCGCAGCCAGAGGAAGCTCACGGCCACGATCAGCACCATCAGGGTCATGATGGTCCCCAGGGTGACCTGCCCCTCCATGGGGAAGCTGGCCGCCAGCAGGGTGACCACGCCGGCCCCCAGGTTCTGCATGCCACCGAGGATGGCGCCCGCGGTGCCCGCCTGACCCGGGAAGGGCTCGATGGCGCAGGAGGTGGCGGTCGGATAGAGGATGCCGCTGCCGATGAAGTAGACGGCGGCGCCGCCTACTAGGGAGGCCGCGCTCACCATCCCGAGCAATCCGGGCACCAGGATGATGAGGGAGCCCAGCGCCAGGAAGGCGATGCCAAGGCGCATCAGCTTGCCCTGGCTCAGGCGGTAGCTCAGGCGGGCGGAGAGCCAGGCGCCGAACAGATAACCCGGCAGCGGCAGCACGAACAGCACGCTGACGGTGCGGGCACTCAGTTTCAGCACGTCCCCCAGCAGCACGCCGGCCGCCGCCTCGAATACCGCGAGCCCCGCGAAGGTGGCCATCAGGCAGAGCAGGTTGCCCTGGAAGCGCGGGTTGCCGAGCACGTGGCGATAGGCCGCGCCGACCCGCAGCGGCTGCTGCCTGGCCGCCTCCGGTAGGGTCTCGCCAAACCAGGCCAGCAGCGCAAGCGTGGTCAGGGTGCCAAAACCGAACAGGAACCAGTAGCCGGCACGCCAGTTGAACAGCTCGGTGAGCCAGCCGCCCAGCACAGGCGCCAGCAGGGGGGAGAAGATGACCCCCATGCTCACCAGGCTGTTGGCCCGGTTGAGCTCGGCGCCGCTGTAGCGATCCCGCATCACGGTCCGGCTCATGGCCCCCCCGGCGCCGGTGCCCAGCCCCTGGATGAAACTGCCTGCCAGCAGGGCCGCGAAGTGCGGTATGAGCTGGATGACCAGGGTGCCGGCCAGGAACACCATCATGCCGATGAGCAGCACGGGGCGACGACCGATGCGATCCGACAGGGGACCGTAGACGAACTGGGAGAGGCCGTAGGGGATGAGGTAGCAGGCCATCACCGCCTGCAACTGACCGGAGGCCACATGAAAGTCCCCCGCCATCATGGGAATGGAGGGCACATAGAGGGTCTGGGTCATCTGACCCACGGCGACCATCAGAATGGTCAGGAAAAACAGGGGATAGAAACTGTGCCGATACATATGTCGTCCGAAAAAATCAAAAAGCCACCGCCCTCCGGGCAGAGATCTGCAGGAGGATCCAGACAAGGGTCGTTGAAGGATTGAAACAAGGCGGAGGACCCGCACCAGCCGGGAGCAGGACGCTCTTTGGCTTGCGATAATCTTAGTGATTCATGTCACAAAACACGAACGAATCTTTATAATCTGCTTCCCCAAGTTTTTCTAATGTGACGTGCCTGAGTCCCCGTTAGCCGGTAGTTCACAGGGTCGTAATCGGTATCGCGGCGGCGCAAGGCGGGCACTGGGGAAAGAGATGCAAGGAAGGAGGGATAACAGGAGGGCAGAAAAAGAGATGGCCCATCGCAGGCCATCTTCTTGCATCAGCGGGTCACCATCTGCTGTGCCCGCTTGACCTGATCCTCGGGGCTCTCATTGCGCGGCGGTATGGTGATGCCCTTCTGGCAGGCGGGTCTGGCTTCCATGCGTGCCATCCAGGCCTGCAGATGCACCAACCCCTCGATGGAGATGCCGCTCCAGTCGTAGATGCGCACCCAGGGCCAGGTGGCGATATCGGCGATGCTGTACTCGTCGGCCAGATACTCATGGTGTGCCAGATGACCGTCGAGCACCTCGAGCAGGCGTCGCCCCTCCTTCTGGTAACGCTCGATGGCGGCCGGGATCTTCTCGGGGAAATAGCGATAGAAGACGTTGGCCTGCCCCATCATGGGACCGACCCCCCCCATCTGGAACATCAGCCACTGGATGGCCTGGGAGCGGCGCTTGGGATCCTGCGGCAGCAGCTTGCCGGTTTTTTCCGCCAGATAGATCAGGATGGCGCCGGATTCGAACACGGCGAAGTCGCCGTTGTCCCGATCGACGATGGCCGGGATGCGACCATTGGGGTTGATGGCCAGAAACTCGGGCTTCTTCTGCTCCATGGTCGAGAAATCAAGGGGAATGACCTTGTAGGGCAGTCCCAGCTCCTCGAGGGCGATCGACACCTTGAACCCGTTGGGCGTGGCAGCAGTGTACAACTCTATCATCTTGGACTCCTTGGATGTGCAGAGGTAAGGATCAGGCCTGGGCGCTGGGACGGGTGCTCACCCGCTCATGCCAGGCCTGCAAATTGGGTTGTTCGGGGGTGATGCGCAGGCCGACGACCTTGCCAAAGTCGAGAGTGCACAGGGCCAGGATGTCGACAATGGTGAAGCGATCCCCGGCAACATAGGACACCTCGGCAAGACGGGCATCGAGCTTGTCAAACCAGGCCAGCGCCTGTTGCTTGCACTCTTCACCCCACTCGGGGAAGACGGTCTCCCTGTCCTTGTAAAAACCGGTGATGTGGCGAAACGCCATGCCGGTCGGCAGCCAGAGGTTGAACTCGATGAAGCGGCTCCACATCTCTATGGTGGCGCGCTCGAGCGCCGTGCGACCAAACAGATTGGGTTCTGGGTTGAGCTCTTCAAAATAGCGGCAGATGGCCAGGCTTTCACTGAGACAGGTACCGTCATCGAGTTCCAGCACCGGAATGCGTCCCGCCGGATTCTTGGCCAGGAAGGCGGGCGCCAGGTTTTCCCCCGCCCCCAGATCGACCTGATGATAGGCCATCTCTATGCCCTTCTCCGCCAGAAACATCCTGACCCGGCGAGCATTTGGGGCCCGCTTCAATTCATAGACCTTCATCTCACCCCCTGTGGCGGGACAGATCGAAGCCATCTCCCACAGGCGAACATGGGCCATGGCGCAATATCGGTCTGTTATGACAAATATTGCGCCGTTTGAACAGTCCACATTGAGGGGGAAACGACTAGCTGCACATCGCCATGGGCTGACGCTGACGCAGCAGGATGAGACGGGAAAGCAGCGGGAAATAGGACTCGAGCTTGCTCTGCAGCACCAGGCTGCAGGCGGGATCCGCCAGCTCCGCCTCATCCAGCACTATGCCATTGGAAACGAAGTAGAAGTGGGGATCCCTGACATCCGGCCACCGGGGGGGATGGTCATATTGGCGATGCACCAGGAGGGGCAGCACCGGCAATCCCAGCGCCTCGCCGCTGGTGCTCCAGGCGGGAGCCGGCCATGCACCGCCATCTTCTTCCAGCAGCAAGATGGCTGCTTCCTCCTTCGATGGTTGCCACTGCCCCGGCTGTGACACCCGGATCTCGCTGAAGTAATCCCCAAATCCGCTGGCGCTGCGCAAGGCGGCCAGCACACTCAATGTCGTCGCTGCCGACGGTTTTTGACTGACTAATGACAGATTCATGGCTCATATCCCTATGCTCACCACAGCCTGTTCTCCGGCTGTCGCGATAAGACTAGACGAAGATGAGCCTTTATTGGAGCCGTCAGATCTGTCAGTCCCTAACGTGATCGCGCCCGGGCATAACGGTTGCTATTCCCGGATATCTTGGTAAGATGTCGCGTCCTTTTATCCCCCCGTTCTTTAACATCCAGTGGTGAACCTATGCATCCGATGCTGAATATCGCCGTGCGCGCTGCGCGCAACGCCGGTCAAGTAGTAGTAAAAGCCTTCTCTCAACCCGAGAACATCGAGGTTATCCAGAAAGGCAGCAATGACTTCGTGACCAACGTTGACCGTGACGCCGAAGCGGCCATCATTCATACCATCAAGAAATCTTACCCGGAACACAGCATCGTGGCTGAAGAGTCCGGCGAGATCGCCGGTACCAATCCGGATTACCAATGGATCATCGACCCACTGGATGGCACGACCAACCTGGTCAAAGGCATTCCGCACTTTGCCGTCTCCATCGCCCTGCGCGTGAAGGGCAAGACCGAGCAGGCCGTCGTCTACGATCCCATCCGTGACGAGCTGTTCACGGCCACCCGTGGCAACGGCGCCCAGCTGAACGGCTACCGCATCCGGGTCGGCAAGGCCAAGGATCTGTCCGGCACCATCCTGGCGACCGGCTTCCCGTTCAAGCAGAAGCACCACATCGAGTCTTATCTGAAGATGTTCCAGAGCATGTTCATCGAGTGTGCCGACATCCGCCGCGCCGGCTCGGCCGCGCTGGATCTGGCCTATGTGGCCGCCGGCCGCGTCGACGGCTTCTGGGAGATCGGCCTCAAGCCCTGGGACACCGCCGCCGGTGAGCTGCTGGCCAAGGAAGCCGGCGCCATCGTCACCGACTTCGTCGGCGGTCACAACTACGAGAACTCCGGCAACATAGTGGTGGCCAACCCCCGCGTGTTGAAAGAGATGCTCGGCAAGATCCGCGAAGAGCTGCCGGAATCCCTGGCCAAGTAAGCTCGCGTTTCGCTCAAGAAAAATGCCAGTCGGCCGGGCCGACTGGCATTTTTTTATGGCTGCGTGAAGTGGATGATTCGCCAGCCCGGGTACGCGACGCGCTCAGATGGTGCCGTTACGGCCCATGTTGATCACCACCCGCCGGTTCTTGGCACGGCCTGCCTCCGTCTCGTTGGAAGCCACGTGCTGCTTCTCGCCGTGCCCCTCCACCGAGACCTTGCCCTCCTCAATGCCGAGATCCACAAACACCTGCTTGATGGCATCGGCTCGTTTCTCGGACAGCTTCTGGTTCGGCCAGCGACCGCCATAGCTGTCGCTGTAGGCGTCGATCACCACTACGTCTATGCTCTTGTCCGCCTTCACGTACTCGCCGATCATCGCCAGCCGTCGCTTGGACGCCGGCGACAACTGGTCGCTGTTCTTGTCATAGGAGAGCACGCTGAAGGCGATGTCGTTGAAGCTGTAGGGCAGCAAACCGCTCAGGCAGTCCATGAAGGCCTGGTATTTGACCCTGAAGTTGACCGACGAGAGAGAGACCCTGACCGGCCTGTCCTGGCGGTACCAGTCGCGATACTGGAAGGTCGGCATGCGCCCGCCTTCCAGCTCGTCCAGCATGGTCCAGGCGGTCTGACCCGCGACCAGGCCGTCGAACTGCTGGTAGAACTGCAGCTGGCTTATCTGCCTGCCGGAGACCCCGGGGCGCCAGCTGGGCGGCATGATCCCGAGGCTCACCGTCTGGGTACGCGCCTGGGGCCGCTGCCCCTTCAGCTCGAAGTCCAGATTGATCTTGCGCCCTGCCCGGCTGACGAAGGCCCCCGTCCCCCAGCGGGGAATGGGATGCTCCAGCCGGCACTCCACCTGTGTGTCCGAGGTCAGGCGCCAGACGGACTGATCCAGGCCGGCGCCGAATTCGGTCACTCCCGCCTGCAATGGCATACTCACGGATATGCTGATCAACCCCAACATCCAAGCATTCAACGGCTTGCCCTCCACACTATCTCGAATTACCTATCGGCCGTGGCGGGGCAAGCTTTAGGGCAAAACGCTCAGTCGGTGGGAGAACGCGCCATCAGTTTGAAGCTGGCGAGACGCTCCGCGAGCTCCCTGGCCAGGGTGTCCAGCTCGGCGCTGTGCTGCTGCAGGGTTTCCGAATGCTGGCGATGGGCCTCATAGACCTCGCGGATGGTCATCACGTTGTGCTGGATATCGTCGGTCACGTAGCGCTGCTCCTCGGTGGCGGTGGCCACCTGGGCTGTCATGTCGCTCACCTTGCGCACCTCGTCGACGATGACATTCAGCTCGCTCCCCGCCCTCCTGGCCTCTGTCACGCTCAGACCGGCCTGCTCTGTGCCCATGTGCATGGCCGTCACCGCCTGATTGGCCCCCTGGCGCAGACGGCCCAACATCTGCG
This sequence comes from Aeromonas sp. XH, assembly GCF_033348475.1. Classification (NCBI taxonomy): domain Bacteria; kingdom Pseudomonadati; phylum Pseudomonadota; class Gammaproteobacteria; order Aeromonadales; family Aeromonadaceae; genus Aeromonas; species Aeromonas sp. XH. The sequence continues at coordinate 2,536,384 of NZ_CP137630.1, forward strand.
CAATGTCGTCCGCGGCCTGCTGGGTGCGGGAGGCGAGCGCCCTCACCTCTTCGGCCACCACCGCAAAGCCACGGCCGGACTCCCCGGCGCGGGCCGCCTCGATGGCGGCATTGAGGGCCAAGAGGTTGGTCCTGTCCGAGATCTGCTTGATGAGGTTCAGGGCCTCTCCCACCGCCTCGGTGTCCTGATGCAGACTGTCCACCAGGTGCCGGGTGTCGACCAGGGTGCCCGCCACCTGCTGGATGGCGTTGATGGTATGATCCACCTCCCTGTCCCCCTGCCGGGCCCGGCCGATGGCCTGCTGGGTCGCCTGGGAGGTCTGGGTGGCGTTGCGGGCTATCTCGGCCACCGTCGAGGCCATCTCGGTGGCGGCGGTCGCCACTAGGTCCACCTGGCCAAATCCCCTGACCACGCCGGCGTTCACCTCGGCGATGACCCCTGCAGAGACGGCGGCGCTGCGCCTCAACACGTCGCAGGAGTGGCGCACCGCCAGCAGCAGGCTCTCCAAGTGGGCGAGGAAGCGGTTCAAATCCTGCGCCAGCGCCCCCAGCTCATCCCCCGAGCGCCAGTCGACCCGCACGGTCAGATCGTTCTCCTGCACCAGCCGCTTGAAGGTCTGGTGCAGGGTCATGAAGCCCAGATGCAGATCCCGCACCACCCGCCAGCAGACGAAGGTGGTCAGGGCGATGCACAGCAGCACGCCAAACGCCCCCCACCAGAGCGCGCGGGCGCTGTCTGCCCGCATCTGTTCGACCCGCTCGAAGAGCTGCAGATAGAGGCGATCCTCGATCTCCTTGAGCAGGCCTATCTTGTCGGTGCTCAGGGCAAACCAGGCCTCCGCATCCACCCCGAACCCGCCGCTGGCCGCCCTGTCCAGGGCCAGCGTCTCCATGGCCGCCACCTTGGCCACCACGGGGGAGGCCAGGCTCTCCCTCAGCAGCTGGCGCTGGGCGGGACTCGCCACCGCCTGGAAACGCTCGAGATAGGTGTTCTGGGCCGCCAGCAGGGAGATGAACTGCTGCAACAGCGCCGGGGTGAAGCGGCCTCGCCCGAACACATTGCTCAGGGTCGCCCGCTCCAGCCCCATGCGCTCCTTGCTCTGCAGGAAGGCGGCGTAGGCGTTGGTCTGCAGCGCTATGGTGGCGTCCCGGCTGTCGACGCTGATCCCGTCCACCACCGCCAGCAGCTCCGTCACAAGGCGGGTGTAGAAGCCGACCTGCTCCGCCACCTCGACCCCGAGATCACTGACCCGCTCACGCATGGCGGTGAGCCCCGCCAGCGCCTGCTGCACCTCGGTCAGGGCCAGCAGGGCCGGCTCCTGGCGAAAACGCTGCAACAGGGTGTCCACCACCTTGCGCTGGGCGGGCAGCGCATCGCGGAACTTGTTGCCGCCGGACCCCAGGAAGCCGGCCGACATGCCACGCTCCTTTTGCAGTTCATGGGCGAGCTGCGCCGCCTCCTTCACCACCTCCAGCGCGGCCCTGGCCTCGCTCATCTCCTGCTCGACCCGGTAGCGCTCATAGACATAGCGACCGGAAAAAAACAGCAGGGCCAGCAGTGGCAGACAGACTACCAGCAGCATCTTGTGCGCCAATCCCAGCTTCATCATCGCCTCTCCCTCCATGGTTGAAGTCGCCAATTATAAGCTCAAGCGCTTCAAAGAGAACCAGATGCCGGCCCCATGACGGCGGATAAGGGACAAGGGCCCGCTTTTTTGCCATAATGCCGCCTCCTTTCATGCCGACCGAGATACCATGACCGACGCCGTTCACACCCTCAAGGGCCGCTTTCGTGGCTTTTACCCCGTCGTCATCGATGTTGAAACCGCCGGATTCAATGCCAAGACCGATGCCCTGCTGGAGATAGCCGCCCACACCCTCAAGATGGATGAACAGGGCTGGCTAGTGCCCGATCAGATCTTCCATTTTCATGTCCAGCCCTTTGAGGGGGCCAACCTGGAGAAGGCGGCGCTGGAGTTCACCGGCATCGATCCCTTCAACCCCCTGCGCGGCGCCGTGGACGAGAAGGAGGCGCTCACCGAGATCTTCAAGGGGGTGCGCAAGGGCATGAAGGAGAGCGACTGCGGTCGCGCCATCATCGTCGCCCACAATGCCACCTTCGATCACGGCTTCGTGATGGCCGCCGCCGAGCGGGCCGGCCTCAAGCGCAATCCGTTCCACCCCTTCGCCACCTTCGACACCGCCGCGCTCTCGGGCCTGGCCCTGGGGCAGACGGTGCTGGCCAAGGCGTGCCAGAGTGCGAACATCCCCTTTGACAACAAAGAGGCCCACTCCGCCCTCTACGACACCGAGCGCACCACCCTGCTGTTCTGCCATATCGTCAACCGCTGGAAGAGTCTGGGGGGCTGGCCCCTGGCCACCCCGGATGACAGCAGCGACGACGCCGGGGTCTGAGAGTCCCGACCTGCCCAGACAGGCTGCCGGACGGCAGCCTGTCTGCGTTACAGGGGTCCGATAGGGGGTGAACAGGTTGGACCAGGAGAGGCGGCGAAGCCCAGGCACCGGGTTGCCAGCAACCTTGTGCCACAAGATGCTGCCGATGGCCGGGATCCGCCGATTTTTTTCTCGACATTTGTCCGGTTTTTCGCAAACTAGCTGCCTTTCACTCGACAGACAGCAATACAAACCATAAGGAAATCAAATGAATCCTGTTGTTATCGCGGTGGCGCTGATGCTGGTGCTCAGCCTGCTGCGGATCAATGTGGTGGTCTCCCTCGCCATCGGCGCCATCGCGGGTGGCCTGCTCGGCGGCCTCTCCCTCGAGAAGACCCTCAGCACCTTCACCGGCGGCCTGGGTGGCGGCGCCGAGATCGCCCTCTCCTACGCCATGCTGGGGGCTTTCGCGGTGGCCATCTCCCGCTCCGGCATCACCGATCTGCTGGCCCGCAAGGTCATCAGCCAGCTCGGCAAAGATGCCAGCAGCTCCCGCATTCTCTGGGTCAAGAGCCTGCTGATCACCTCCCTGCTCGCGGTCTCCATCTCCTCCCAGAACCTGATCCCGGTGCACATCGCCTTCATTCCCATCCTGATCCCGCCGCTTCTGCACGTCATGGCCCAGATGCAGATCGATCGTCGCCAGGTGGCCTGCGTCATCACCTTCGGCCTCACCGCCACTTACATGCTGCTGCCGGTGGGCTTTGGCGGCATCTTCCTCAACAACATCCTGGCCAAGAACCTCGTCGACAACGGCGTGCCGGTGGAATACAGCCAGATGCCGCTGGCCATGGCCATCCCGGTGTTCGGCATGTTCGTCGGCCTGCTCATCGCCGTCTTCTTCAGCTACCGCAAGCCGCGCCAGTACGATCTGGAGAAGATCCTGGCCGCCGAGCCCGAGACGGTGGAGCTCAACCTGAACCACATCTGGGTGGCCCTGCTGGCCATCGCCGTGGCGCTGGGGCTACAGCTGATGACCAACAGCATCGTCCTCGGGGCGCTGGCGGGCTTCGTCATCTTCACCTGCGGCGGCGTCATCAAGTTCCGTGAGAGCCAGGACGCCTTCACCCAGGGGGTGCGCATGATGTCCCTCATCGGCTTCATCATGATCTCCGCCGCCGGCTTCGCCGCCGTGATGAAAGAGACCCACGGGGTGGAGAGCCTGGTGCAGTCCGTCTCCGGCATGATGGCGGGCCACAAGGGACTGGCCGCCTTCCTGATGCTGCTGGTGGGTCTGCTCATCACCATGGGGATCGGCTCCTCCTTCTCCACCGTGCCCATCATCGCCACCATCTACGTGCCCCTGTGCATCCACCTCGGCTTCTCGCCCATGGCAACCATCGCCCTGGTGGGAACCGCCGGTGCGCTCGGGGATGCGGGCTCCCCCGCCTCCGACTCGACCCTGGGCCCCACCTCGGGCCTCAATGCCGACGGCCAGCACGACCACATCTGGGACAGCGTGGTGCCCACCTTCATCCACTACAACATCCCGCTGGTGATCTTCGGCTGGGTTGCCGCCATGGTGCTCTAACCACCAGCACAGGATGCAAGGCTGAAAAAGGCGACCCCGGGGTCGCCTTTGTTGTCTCCGGCACCGCCATCAGCCGGCAGCTTGCAGAGGACGCCGCCCGGCCAGGGCACAGAGACAGGCCACCAGCGCCAGCCCCATGCCCACCGAGCCCACCCCCACCCAGTGCCCCTGCTGCCAGGCCAGCATGGCCAGAGTCGACCCCAGGGTGCCTCCCAGAAACATGCCGGTCATGAAGAGGGTGTTGACCCGCCCCCTCGCCTCGGCCCTGAGGCCATAGATCCGCTGCTGATGGGCGACCAGTGCGCTCTGCACCCCGAGATCCAGCAGGATGACTCCGCACGCCAACCCGGCCAGGGAGATCCAGGCCTCGAAACAGACCCAGGCCAGCGCCACCATCACGGCCCCTCCCAGCACCACGGGCCTGGCCCCCAGGCTGTCCGCCAGCCGGCCCGCCAGCGGGGCGGCCACCACCCCCGCCACCCCGATGGCGCCGAACAGGCCGGCGACATCGGCCCCCAGCCCGTAGCCGGGCTCGGCGAGATAGAAGGCCAGCACTGTCCAGAAGGCGCTGAAGGAGGCAAACAGCAGGGCCTGGATCAGGGTGGCACGGCGCAAGGCGGGCTCCTCCCGCCACAGGCCCATGAGCGAGCGCAGCAGACGGCCATACCCCAGGGTGGTGCGCGGCAACCCGAGCGGGATCGTCCTGGCCATCAGCAGGGCCCCCAGCAGGGCCAGGGGTACGGCGAGCCAGAACATGGCACGCCAGCTGCCGTAGGCGGTGACCAGCCCGGCGAGGGTGCGGCTGAGCAGGATCCCGGCGAGCAAACCGCTCATCACGCTGCCGACCACGGCGCCACGTCGGGACGGGGCCGCCAGGGTCGCCGCCACTGGTACTATCTGCTGGGCCGCCGTGGCACCGATGCCGAGCAGCACAGAGGCCAGCATCAGGCTGATGGCCCCGCTGGCCGTGGCGGCCAGCAGGGAGGCCAGGGCGATCAGCCCGAACTGCCCCACGATGAGCCAGCGGCGCTCGACCACATCGCCAAGCGGCACCAGGAGCAGCAGGCCTGCGGCATAGCCGAGCTGGGTCAGCATGGCGATCAGGGCGATGGCGGGCTGCCCGGGAAAGTCGTTGGCCATCACCGCCAGCATGGGCTGGTTGTAATAGATGTTGGCGACCGCCAGGCCGCACGACAGGGCCATGGCGAAGAGCAGGGAGGGGCTGGGTTGCGATGTGCTCACGTTGTCATCCTCTTGGCTGAATGGATCCCGCGCTGAGGCGGGCCGGATGCACACAGCCTACCCAGGGACGCGGGTCGCCAGTAGGCGACCTCACGCCATAACAGCTATTCCGCCTGTGCATGCCCCAGGCCACAGTGGCCTGCCACGAAGCTCAGGAAGGCGCCGGCCTTGGCGCTGAGCTCGCGGCCAGCCGGCAGCAGTGCCCAGAGATCCAGCGTGGGCAGTTGCCACGCAGGCAGCACCGCCACCACCTCCCCGCTGGCGAGCTCGGGGGCGAACATCCACTCCGATGCGATGCCAAGCCCCAGCCCTGCCAGCACGGCGGCGCGCATGCCCTCGGCCGCCGAGACCGTCAGCCGGCCACGCCCCGACACCTTCACCTCCTCCTCCCCCCGATGAAACCGCCACTGCTGCCCCATCCCGGGTTTCGGGCTGTAGATCACCAGCTCATGGTCTTGCAGATCCCCGGGAGAGGCCGGCGCCCCCCTGGTCGCCAGATAGGCCGGGGTGGCCAGCACCCGCATCCCGCACCGGGAGAGGCGGCGGGCCACCAGCGCTGAGTCCGCCTGTGCCCCCAGCCGCAAGGCGACGTCGATGCCGGCCGGGATGAGATCGATGTTGCCGTCATCCAGCAGGATCTCGAGCTCCAGTCCGGGATGGTCCGCCAGAAAGCCGGCAAGACGGGGGATGATGTGCAGGCGGGCGAAGGTGACGGGGACGCTCACCCGCAGGCGTCCGCTCAGCCCGGCCCGGCACTGCTGCACCATGGCCTCGGCCTCGTTGACCTGGAGCAGGATCTCCCTGGCCTTCTGGTAATAGGCCTCCCCCGCCTCGGTGGGCGTCAGGCCGCGAGTCGAACGCAGCAGCAGTCGGCTGCCGAGGTGCTCCTCCAGCTGGGCGATCAACCTGGAGACCGTGGGCTGCCCCAGCCCCAGCCGGCGGGCCACCGCCGAGAAGGAGCCTGTCTCCACCGCCAGCACGAACACCTCCATCATCCCCAATCGATCCATGCTTCCCCCTCAATCCACGGCTACGGCGGCGTCACGCCGCCCGGCCAAGGTAACACCAGGCCCTGGCCGGCTCCACTCCTGCGTTGCGGCACCAGAGGCAACAGGACGTCGCCAGGCGGCGAGGAGCGAGTCCGCCCTGCGCAGCGCGCATAAAAAAGGCCGCTCATCATGAGCGGCCTCTTGTCAACAGGATCCGGACTCAGCTGTCGCGGCGCTTGCTGAACTTGCGATCCTTGTTGAAGCCACCTTCACGGCGCTCCCCACCCTTGTTGAAGGGACGGTCACCGCTGGGACGGCGATCCTTGTTGAAAGGACGCTCCTTGTTGAAGGGGCGGTCGCTGCGGGGCGGACGGGGGGCCGTGTTGCTGCCGGCCGGCACTTCGGTGTAGCGGGTGATCTGCAGCGGACGCTGGCAGACACGGGCCTTCTTGATCACCTCCAGCACCTCGGCGCTGATGCCCTTGGGCAGGTCGACGGTGGAGAAGTCGTCGGCGATGTCGATGTTGCCGATGAAGCGGCTCTCGATGTTCGCCTCGTTGGCGATGGCGCCGACGATCTGGCCCGGCTTGACGCCGTGATGGGCACCCACGTCCACGCGGTAACGCTCCATCTCCACGTCCGGGTTGTCCTTGAGCGGACGCGGCTCCAGGGACGGCATGCGACGGGCCGGGCGATCGCCGCGGTCACCGAAGTCACGGTTGCCGAAGTCACGACCACCGCGGTCGTTGAACTCACGGCGCTCGAAGCCACCGCGATCGTTGCCGGCGTTCAGCAGCGGATCCGGGATGGAGTCGTCCAGCAGCAGCGGCTGGTCGCCCTGCACCAGCTTGGCCAGCGCGGCAGCCAGCTCCAGCGGATCGGCGGAATCCTCTTCGATCAGCTCGTTCACCAGGTTGTGGTAGATCTCGAGCTCCTCGCCCATCATGGTCTCGCGGATGCGCTCCTTGAACTTGGCCAGACGGTGCTGGTTGATGTCCTCGGTGCTCGGCATCTTCATCGGCTCGATGGCCTGGCGGGTAGCGTGCTCGATGGCGCGCAGCATGCGGCGCTCGCGAGGAGCCACGAACAGGATGGCCTCGCCCTTGCGACCGGCACGACCGGTACGGCCGATACGGTGCACGTAGGATTCGGTGTCGTAGGGGATGTCGTAGTTCACCACGTGGGTGATGCGCTCGACGTCCAGACCACGGGCGACCACGTCGGTGGCGATCAGGATGTCCAGCTGGCCCTGACGCAGCTTGTCGACGGTACGCTCACGCAGCTTCTGCGGGATGTCGCCGTGCAGCGCCTCACAGGCGTGACCGCGGGCGGCCAGCTTGCCAGCCAGCTCCTCGGCGGCGTTCTTGGTACGCACGAACACCAGCAGGGCTTCGTAGGATTCCACTTCCAGCAGACGGGTCATGGCGTCCAGCTTGTGCAGACCGGTCACCTGCCAGTAACGCTGGCGAATGGTGGTGGCGGTGGCCGTCTTGGAGGCGATCTTGATCTCTTTGGGCTGCTTCAGGTGCTTCTGGGCCACGCGACGGATCTGCTCCGGCATGGTGGCGGAGAAGAGCGCGACCTGACGACCGGCCGGGCACTGATCCATGATCCAGTCCACGTCGTCGATGAAGCCCATGCGCAGCATTTCGTCCGCTTCGTCCAGCACCAGGGCCTTCAGGCCGGAGAGGTCCAGGTTCTTGCGACGGATCAGGTCCATCACGCGGCCCGGGGTACCGACGACCACCTGGGCACCGCGGCGCAGGGCGCGGGTCTGGGTTTCATAGGAGGCGCCGCCGTAGATGGGCAGCACGTGGAAATCGGGCATGTGGTGGGCATAGCGTTGGCACGCCTCCGCCACCTGCAGGGCCAGTTCGCGGGTCGGCGCCAGCACCAGGATCTGGGTGTTGCGGTTACCAGCTTCCAGACGAGACAACAGAGGCAAGGCAAAGGCAGCGGTCTTCCCTGTACCGGTTTGCGCCTGCCCCAGCAGATCGTGTCCCGCCATCAGGTGGGGAATTGCTGCGGCCTGGATGGGGGACGGGCGCTCATAGCCCACGTCCTGCAGCGCTTTCAACACGGGCGCGGCCAGTCCAAGCTCACTAAAAAGGGGCAGTTGTTCGGTATCAGACATAGATTCTTCCAGATTAAGGCAGGCGGCTAACACCGCGGAATAGCAAAAAGGCGGCGATTATAGCGCCACTTTGTTCTGCTGTCTTGAAAAATGTGATAGGCCTCTCAAGACGTTGGCAATTATAGAGGGATCTCGCGACTATGGCTTGCTTATTTTGCACTCATGGTGCGTTATTGCCGATCACTCATCACTCGAGTCCTTGCCCCGCTTGTGTTTGAGTACCGCCATGGTCAATCGGCTGGTGCACAATAAACGACCACGTTCATCGCGGATTTCAATCTGCCACACCTGGGTGGTCGCCCCCAGATGCAGCGGGCAGCAGCGTCCCGTCACCACCCCTTCCCGCTTGGCCCTCAGGTGGTTGGCATTGACCTCCAGCCCCACGCAGTAGCTCTCCTCCCCCACCGCCATGTTGGCGGCCAGAGACCCGAGCGTCTCCGCCAGCACCACGGACGCCCCGCCGTGCAGCATGCCGAGCGGCTGATGGGTACGGTGATCCACCGGCATGGTGGCCTCCAGCCAGTCGGGACCAAAGGCGGTGTAGACGATGTCGAGGTGGGCCATCAGGGTGTGGCGGGAGCTGGCGTTGAGCCCCTCCAGGCTCATGGGCTTGCGCCAGATGGGGGCGTTCTCTTGACTCATGGCGAGCGGACTCCTTGCGTGATCAATGGGTTATCGTCGAGCTGTGTCGGCGAACGTGCAGTGTCGGCGAAAAAGGCACAAAAAAAAAGATGCCCACGCCGGGGCATCTTGCATCGAGGTTGACCCTCACCAGGGATAGGTCACCCCTGGCCACTCGGCCCAGGGCTGGTCACGCCCCGGCAGACGCGGCTCGGACCAGCGCCATACCTTGCCGAGCCAGGCGCGCAGCTCGGCCTCAAGCTCGGCATCGGTGAGCGGCGCCTCGGCCACCTTCCAGAAAAAGAGCTCCACCTGCACCTCCGGCAGCACCGAGGGATAGAGGTAAACGCCGCCCCAGAACTCGGGCTCCCGATCCGGGCTCCAGAGGCCGTAGGCAAAGGAGCGCTTGGCGAGAAACTCCGAGCGCTGCCACTCCAGATCCGCCTCGTGCTGGCTCAGGCCGAAGTGGTCGGAGGGCCAGACGTCGTCCGGGCGAAACAGCTGATGGAGCTGCTCGCGCTCGCGCAGCATGGCGACGAACTCCACCACCGCCTGATCCGGGCTGACCGACAGCAACAGAAAATGCGGGTGCCGATGGGCCTTTGGCACCCGAAATCCCTTGGGGAGGCTAAGCATCAGATCAGTTCCAGCAGGGCCTGCAACGGGTGCTTGAGCTTCTCCCCCTCCATCCGCTTGACCTGGCTACGGCACGAATAACCGGTGGCCAGGCAACGCTCCTTCGGCAGGCGGGCCAGGGGCTCGGCCCAGCTGAGGCCATAGATGCCCTTGGAGTTCTCCACCTGTTTGGCATCGTGACCATAGGTGCCCGCCATGCCGCAGCAACCCACCGAGACCGGCTGCAGCCGGGCACCGAAGCGGCCAAACAGGGTGCCCCAGTCGCCGTGGGTGGAGGGTTTCGCCGTCTTCTCGGTGCAGTGGGCAAACAGATACCAGGGCTCGGCAGCGGCATGCTCCTCCCGTACCGGCAGCACCTCTGCCGGCAGGGAGAGCAGCCACTCCTGGGGCAGCAGCACCTGGAAGTCGCCGCGGGCCGGGCCCAGCGCCTTCACGTACTCGTCCCGATAGCAGAGCACCAGGGAGGGGTCGACCCCCACCATGGGGATGCCGAGCGCCGCCACCTTGTTGAGGAACTGGGCGCTGCTGGCCGCGGTGCGGGCAAAGGCGCGCAGGAAACCCTTCACGTGCTGGGGCTTGCCATTGGGCTTGAACGGCAGCAAATAGGGTTGCAGTCCGAGCTTGCTGGCGAGCTTCACCAGGTCACGCACCACGGGGGCGTCGTAATAGCTGGTGAAGGGATCCTGCACGATGAGCACCACTTTTTTACGCTGCTCGGGGCTCATGGCCTCCAGGCCCGGCAGGTCGAAGTAGCGGGCCTTGTGATCGCGCAGCTCCTCGGCCAGGGTCGGTACCGAGAGCAGCGGCACGTCCACCATGCCGATGCTCTTCTCGCTCGCCTTCTGGGCCCACTCTTTCTCGAGGAAGAAGTTGACCAGCTTGGGGGCCTTGGCGAGCAGGGGGGTATAGCTCTCGACGGTGCCGACGAAGTAATCCTTGGGCCCGCGCAGGTAGCGGCTGTGATAGAGCTGCATGAAACGGGCGCGGAAGGTGGGCACGTCCACCTTGATGGGGCACTGGCTGGTGCACGCCTTGCACGCGAGGCACCCCTCCATCGCCTCCATCACCTCGTGGGAGAAGTCATACTGACCGCGGGCGCGGGCCAGGGTGTTGCGGAACTTGTCGACGATCTGCTTGACGCGCAAGCCGCCGCTTTGCAGCGCCACCTCCTCGGCCAGGGGATCGAAGCCCTGCTGTGCGAGCTGGCGCAGCCATTCGCGCATCAGCCCTGCCCGCCCCTTGGGGGAGTGACGCCTGTCCTTGCTTATCTTGACCGAGGGGCACATGGGGGAGTCGGTCTCGAAGGTGAAGCACAGACCGTTGCCGTTGCAATCGAGGGCCCGGGTATAGCTGGTGCGCACCGCCAGCGGGATCTGGCGGTCAAACTTGCCGCGCTTGGGCCCGTCCACCGAGACAAGCGAAGCCCCGCTGCCATAAGGCATGCAGATCTTGCCGGGGTTGACGCGGTTCTGGGGGTCAAACGCCCCCTTGACCCGTTGCAGCTCCTCCCACAGCTCGCCGAAGAAGGCGGGGCTGTATTCGGAGCGGAACCCCTTGCCGTGCTCACCCCACATCAGGCCGCCATATTTGGCGGTGAGCGCCACCACCTGATCCGAGATGCGCCGCAGCAACACCTCCTGCTCGGGGTCGCACAGGTCCAGCGCCGGGCGCACGTGCAGCACCCCGGCATCGACGTGGCCGAACATGCCGTAGTCGAGGCCGTGGGCGTCCAGCAGGGCTCGAAATTCCATGATGAAGTCCGCCAGCGACTCCGGTGGCACGGCGGTGTCTTCGGTGAAGGCCACCGGCTTCTTGCGCCCTTCGGCGTTGCCGAGCAGCCCCACCGACTTCTTGCGCATGGCGTAGATGGTCTCGATGCTCGGCAGGTGATCGCACACCTGATAGCCGATGATCCCCGCCTCCCCCCTGGCCAGCAGGGCGTCGATGCGCCGACACAGCTCGGCCACCTTGGCCTTGTGCTCATCCTCGTCGGTATCCGCAAACTCGACGATGTTGAGCCCCTGCAGATCCTTGCCCGGCACCTCCTGAATGAACTCTTTGACCGAGTGCCAGATGATGTCGGCGCGAGCCAGCCCCAGTACCCGGGAGTCCACCGTCTCCACCGACAGCGCATGGGCCTCCACCATAAAGGGGGCATTGCGCAGGGCGGAGGGGAAGCTGTCGTACTTGACGTTGACCAGGGTCCGGTAGCGCGGGATGGGGGTGATGTTGAGCCTGGCTTCGGTGATAAAGCCGAGGGACCCTTCGGAGCCGCACAGCACCCGGCTCACATCCAGGGTGTCGCTCTCGGGGATATAGAGATGCTTGAGATCGTAACCGGTCAAGAAGCGGTTCAGCTTGGGGAAGGTGGCCTCAATGTCGGCGCGGCGCTCCTTGCCGATGCGATAGAGGGTGCGATAGATCTCCCCCTCGCGGCTCTCCAGGGCCAGCTTGTCCGCCAGACGCGTGCCGCTGACCGGCTCGGTGGCCATGATGTCGCCGTTCTCCAGCACGGCTTTGAGGCCGAGCACGTGATCCGAGGTCTTGCCGTACACCAGGGACCCCTGCCCCGAGGCGTCGGTGTTGACCATGCCCCCCAGGGTGGCGCGGTTGGAGGTGGAGAGATCCGGCGAGAAGAAGTAGCCGTGGGGTTTCAGATAGGCGTTGAGCTGATCCTTGACCACCCCGGCCTGGGCCCGTACCCAACCCTGCTCCAGATTAATTTCCAGGATCTGGTTCATATGGCGCGAGAGATCGACGATAATGCCGCCGCCCAAGGACTGACCATTGGTGCCGGTACCGCCGCCGCGAGGGAAGAAACTCAAGGCCGCGTACTCGGGCCCCTGGGCCAGCTTGAGCATCACCGCTATGTCATCCGCGCTGCGCGGATAGAGCACCGCCTGAGGTACTACCTGATAGACGCTGTTATCCGTCGCCATCGCCAACCGGCTTGCATAAGACTTTTCGATATCACCACGAAATGCTGAGCGCGCCAGCAACTCAAGAAACTGCAGGGTTGTAGGTGACAAACTGTCCTGGTAATCGAGTCTCGGGATCATGAATCCTTGTTCCCTTCCTTTGCTTGATGCCGGAACTCCGGCGACAACGACCGTTCGGGCCAGCCTCTTCGCGGGCCCCCGAACCAGTCCGCTCACATGTGAGCGGGCAGTATATCAGCTAGAAAACCGCTTGCGCGCGCAATCTTCACCATTTGAAAGGAGGACTCTTATGGCTAATCACAGCCATGTTATCAGTACACTGATCCGCACCGAAAAACAGGCGCTGACCCTGTCGCTGTTTGGTTGCATCACCTTTGCCATTTTCGGCATCGGCTATGGCCTCTTCGTCGGCTCCAACGCCATCATGCTCGACGGCATCTTCACCCTGTTCAGCATGGGCATGACGGGCCTCGGACTCATCACAGCCTACCTGGTCACCCGCCCCTCAGACGCCCGCTTCCAGTACGGCTACGCCCACTTCGAACCCATCGCCAACGTCATCAACGGCGCCATCATTCTGCTGCTCTGTCTGGCGGCACTCTACAACGGCCTCACCACCCTGCTGACGGGCGGACGGGAAATCGATCTCGGCCACGCCCTCATCTATGCCGTCGTCTCCACCTTCTTCTGCGGCATCCTCTACCTCATCGAGGCCGACGTGGCCGAGCGGGTCGACTCCGAGCTGGTGCGGGTGGACTCCAAGGAGTGGCTGGTGGACACCCTGCTGAGCGCCACCCTGCTCATCGGCTTCCTGGTCGCCATCGGGCTCGATACCCTGGGTTACGGCCACTACAACCGCTTCATAGACCCGGTGCTGGTCTCGCTGCTGGCCCTGTGTGCCACCCTCATTCCCATCAAGGTGCTGGGCCGCAACCTGCGGGAAGTGCTGAAGATTGCCCCCAAGGGAGACGTCTCCCGGCTGGTGGCCAGCGAAGTCGAGGCCCTGCGCCTGCGCCATGGGATCGAGTGCTACAGCCACCTGGCGAAAAGCGGCCGCCGCTTCGATCTCGAACTCAACATCCTGGTGGCCCCCGGCCAGGAGTGGCCCGTCGAACGTCAGGACGCCCTGCGCCAGGAGCTCTGGTCCCGCCTCGGCGACACCCTGGGGGATGCCTGGCTGTCGGTCTGCTTCACCCGCGAGAAACGCTGGCTGTAACGCCCCTGAGGGGAGGCCATCCGCGCCTCCCCCTGTCATCACATCTTCCTGGGTTCCCTCTTGCCAAAACGGTGCCAACCGCTATCATCAGGGCTCACTTTTGACCCGAGGTTTTATTGCCCATCATGGACAATCCCCGAAGTAGCCCTTCGTCTTTTCCCATCAAAGCCTATCTGTACCTGCTCAACCAACGCCTCTGAAGCGAACGCCCCTGTCTCCACGGCGTCCTTGCCGTGACCGCGATTCACTGCATCTGTCTTCATTGAGGTTTATGACATGGAATTTCTGCTGGACCCCTCTATCTGGGTCGGTCTGCTTACCCTGATCATCCTGGAAATCGTTCTCGGGATAGACAACCTGGTCTTCATCGCCATCCTGGTGAAAAAGCTGCCCCCCGCCCAGCGGGACAGGGCGCGCATCATCGGCCTGTCGCTGGCCCTGCTGATGCGCCTGGGGCTGCTCAGCGTGATGTCCTGGCTGGTCACTCTCACGACCCCCATTCTGCACGTCTGGGATCACCCCTTCTCGGGGCGGGATCTCATCCTGATGGGGGGCGGCCTCTTCCTGCTGTTCAAGGCGACGTCAGAGCTGCACGAGCGGCTCGAGGCCAGGCCGGAGGAGCAGGGCGCGACCGGCGTCTATGCCGGGTTCGGGGTGGTGATCGCCCAGATCCTGGTGCTGGACGCTGTCTTCTCCCTGGACTCCATCATCACCGCCGTCGGCATGGTGGATCACCTCGGCGTCATGATGGCGGCCGTGACCATCGCCATGGTGGTGATGGTGCTGGCCTCCAAGCCCCTGACCCGCTTCGTCAACGCCCACCCCACGGTGGTGGTGCTCTGCCTGAGCTTCCTGCTGATGATCGGCTTCAGCCTGGTGGCGGAAGGCTTCGGCTTCCACATTCCGAAGGGCTACCTCTACGCGGCCATCGGCTTCTCGGTGCTCATCGAGTTCTTCAACCAGCTGGCCCAGCGCAGCGCCCTGCGCCATGAGGCGCGCCAGCCCCTGCGCGAGCGCACCACGGCCGCCATCTTCAAGCTGATGGGGGGCAACAAGCGCTCGGCACACCCGCAGGAGGACGAGGAAGAGGAGCAGGATGCGCCCCTGCCCCCCGGCTTCGGTGAGGAGGAGCGCTACATGGTGAGCGGCGTGCTCTCCCTGGCAGAGCGCTCCATCCGCACCATCATGACCCCCCGCGCCGAGATGGAGTGGGTCGACGTGAACGACGGCGCCGAGGAGATCCGCGCCCTGCTGCAGCGGGCCCCTCACAGCCTGTTCCCGGTCTGCGACGGGGAGCTGGACGAGATCATCGGTGTGGTGAAGGCCCGGGATCTGCTGTTTGCCCTGAACGAGGGGCAATCCCTCGCCGAGCTGGCCAGGCAGAACGATCCCGTCATCGTGCCCCAGACCATCAACGTGATCCGGCTGCTGGCGGAGCTGCGCCAGGCCAGGGGCAGCCTCATCCTGGTGGCGGACGAGTTCGGTGTCATCCAGGGGCTGGTCACCACCCACGACCTGCTGGAGGCCATCGTGGGCGAGCTGCCGGACGAGGACGAGGCCCCGGACGTGGTCATCGACGGCGCCGGCTGGCTCATCAACGGCAGCACCAACATCCATCAGGTCGAGCAGGCCCTGAACTGCGACGGCCTGGTGAGCGAGAGCGACGAGTACGTGACCCTGGCGGGCATGCTGCTCTCCCACTTCGGCAGCCTGCCCGAGGTGGGCCAGCAGCTGCAGCTCGGCCGGTTCTGCTTCGAGGTCATGGGCGTGAGCGAGCGCCGCATCGAGCGGGTACGGGTCACGCCGCTCGCCCCCTGATCCCCGACGGCAATGACATGAAGAGAGGGCCGCCGGCCCTCTTTTTTATGGCGACAACCCGGGGAGTTCGACCCATTGCTGTGAAAACGGCAATTCTCTTCTGCAATGCCCCCTCTTTTTCACAACGACCATCCCCTCTAGAGTCTCCTCCATTCCAAGATGAGGAGTTCACCATGAGCCACGACAACCTGTTCTGCCCCCTACGCCTCGGCCAGCTGCACCTTGCCAACCGCATCGTCATGCCCCCCATGACCCGCTCCCGCGCCAGCCAGCCCGGCGACGTGGCGAACGCCATGATGGCCACCTATTACGCCCAGCGCGCCGGGGCCGGCCTCATCATCTCCGAGGGCACCCAGATCGATCCCATGGGCAAGGGCTATGCCTGGACCCCGGGGATCCACAGCGCCGAACAGATCGCGGGCTGGAAGGGGGTGACCGATGCCGTCCACGCCAAGGGGGGCACCATCTTCGCCCAGCTCTGGCACGTGGGCCGAGTCACCCATCCCGACAACATCGGCGGCGCTCAGCCCATCTCCGCCTCCGCCATCCGGGCGAAAGGGGTACGGGTGTTTGTCGACAACGGCAGCGATGCTCCGGGGTTTGTCGAGACGGTCACCCCGCGCGCCATGACCCAGGCCGATATCGACGCCGTGGTGGGCCAGTTCCGCCGGGCAGCCCGCAACGCCATGGAGGCCGGTTTCGACGGCATCGAGCTGCACGCCGCCAACGGCTACCTCATCAACCAGTTCCTCGACTCCGAGTCCAACGCCCGCACCGATGGCTACGGCGGCTCCCTGGAGAACCGGCTGCGCTTCCTGAAAGAGGTGACCGAGGCGGTCTGCCGCGAAATCGGGTCCGATCGGGTTGGCGTGCGCCTGGCCCCCCTCACCACCTTGAACGGCACCGTGGATGCGAATCCCCAGGAGACCTACCTGGCCGCCGCCCGCCTGCTGGGGGAGATGGACATCGTCTACCTGCACGTGGCCGAAGCGGACTGGGACGATGCGCCCCTGATGGCGGAGAGCTTCAAGCAGGGGCTGAGGGACGCCTTCCCCAACACCCTCATCTACGCGGGCAAGTACGACGGCAAGCGGGCTCGCGCCGCCCTCGCGGCGGGCTGGGCCGACATGATAGGCTTCGGTCGCCCCTTCGTGGCCAATCCAGATCTGCCGAACCGGCTGCGCCACGGCTACCCCCTCGCGCCCCACGATCCCGCCACCCTGTTTGGTGGCGGCGAGAAGGGGCTGACCGACTATCCCGCCTATGAGGCCGCGCAGGCCTGAGGCGGCCAGTTCGCAGAAATGACCAACAGACAGCCCGGGCGGGCCCCACCAGCGGGGGCCCGCCTCGCTGTCTTGTGACTGCAACCATGGAGAATGGTGTTGTCGCGCTACCTTATTCAATCAGGGGATCCCCCCTCATCCAACAAGGAGTCACCATGAGCCATACCCAGGCCTGGTGCTGGCACGCCCCCGGCGAGCCGGGCCAGCTCACCCTCACCCGGCAAGCGCTCCCCGTCCCCGGGGCCAACGACGTCCTCATCGCCAATCGGGTCATCGCCCTCAACCCGGTGGACTGGAAACTCATCGAGCATGGCCACCCCCAGTGGCAGCCTGGCCATGTGCCAGGCGTCGACGGCATGGGCACCATAGTGGCGCTGGGCGCCAACGTCAGCCATCTGCGCCTCGGCGCCCGGGTCGCCTATCACACCGACTTGCGCCACGGCGGCAGCTTCGCCCACCACAGCTGCGTGCCGGCCCGCGCCCTGCTGCCGGTGCCCGATGCCCTGAGCGACGAGGCCGCCGCCGCACTGCCCTGCCCCGGCCTCACCGCCTGGCAGGCGCTGGCCAAGCTGCCGCACCTGCATGGGGAGGCGCTGCTCATCACGGGGGCGGGCAGCAATGTGGGGCGTTTCGCGGTGCAGCTCGCGCTCAGGCAGGGGGCACGGGTCTTTGCCAGCGCCAGCCACCGTCACCATGGCTGGCTCAGGCAGCTGGGGGTGCAAGGGGTCGCCGACTATAGCGAGCACGACTGGCTGGCCCAGCTGCAGGCCGCCAACGGGGGGGAACCGTTCGAGGGGATCATCGATCTGGTCTCCAGCCAGCAGGCCGAAGCCTTGCTGCCGGCCCTGGGCTACTACGGCCACATGGTGACTGTGCTCGGGCGCATCGCCAGCAACCCGCAGCCCCCCTTTAGTCATTGCCACTCATTGCACGAGATTGCGCTCGGGGCCCAGCACGCCTTCGGCACCGACCGGCAGTGGAGCCGTCTGGTGGCGGCCGGGGTCACCATGATGGCGCAGATGGCGAGCGGCGAGCTCGGTTTGCCACCGTTGGTGATCGGCGACTTCGAGGCGCTGCCCGCCCTGCTCGACCGTCTCAAGCGCGAGGGGCAAGGGGAGAAGTTTCTGGTGCGGGTGGCCTGATACCCGCTCGGCCCGCCGCCTAGGCTGACAAGAGAGAGGCCCGCCAGTGATGGCGGGCCTCTTTGCCTCTCATCTTCATCGGCGCCTGGCTCAGTGCAGGATCACCCCGTGCAACGCAGCATGCTGGCGAATGTCCCGAGTCAGGCGCACCTTGTCCGCGAGGCTCAGCCAGCTCGCCTCCACCGCATTGAGGCACAGGCGGCAGAGCTGCTCCCGGCTGGCGCCGAGCGCTTGCACCAGCGCCCGGAAGTTGGCCGTCAGGTAGCCGCCAAAATAGGCGGGATCGTCGGAGTTGACGGTGACGCAGAGCCCCTGCTCCAGCAGAGTCAGCACGTTGTGGTGCGCCATCTCGTCAAACACCTTGAGCCGCACGTTGGAGAGGGGGCAGACGGTGAGCGGCAGCCGGGTATCCGCCAGATAGCTCACCAGCTCGGGATCCTCGCTGCAACGCACCCCGTGATCGATGCGCTTCACCTCAAGCTCCCGTATGGTCTGCCAGATGTACGCCGCCGGCCCCTCCTCCCCGGCGTGAGCCACCACCGGCAGCCCCAGCTCCCGGCAGCGGGCAAAGACCCGGGCAAACTTGCCGGGCGGGTTGCCGAGCTCGCTCGAGTCGAGACCGAAGCCGTGGATGCGGGAGATGAAGGGAGCGGCCTGCGCCAGCGTGGCGAAGGCCGCCTCCTCGCTCAGGTGGCGCAGGAAGCTCATGATAAGGCGCCAGCTGATACCGAACACCCGCTCCGCCTCCTGCAGCGCCCGCTCTATGCCCCCCAGCACCGTCTCGAACGCAATCCCGCGAGCGGTATGGGTCTGGGGATCGAAGAAGATCTCCACGTGCACCACCTTGTCGGCGGCGCAGCGCTCCAGATAGGCCCAGGTGAGGTCAAAAAAATCCTGCTCGGTGACGAGCACGCTGGCCCCCAGGTAGTAGAGATCGAGGAAGGATTGCAGACAGTCGAACTCATAGGCGGCCCTCAGGCTCGCCACGTCGGGCCAGGGCAGGGTCACGCCGTTGCGCTGGCCAAGGGCAAACATCAGCTCGGGCTCCAGGGTGCCCTCGATATGCAGGTGCAGTTCCAGCTTGGGCAAGCCGGCAATAAAGTGCTCCATGATGACGGCTCCATCGTCAGATCCTGTGCGGGCACCGCCGGGGCGGCGCCCTCCCTTGTCTTCCATTGTGCACCCATCTGGCGCGCCGGGGGAGACTTGTCATCAAAGCGCCTTATAATGGCGTCACAAAAAACAACATAACTATTTGAAGATCTTGAGGGTTGGCGCAACGTTCCGCCGCCTCTTGCGCCTACACAAGGAGTCCCCATGAAAAAAAGCGTCATCTGCGACATCGACGGCGTCATCCTGCACAACAACGATCTGGTGCCCGGCGCCGATCGCTTCGTCCATCGCCTGCTGGAGCAGGGCAGCAAGCTGCTGTTTCTCACCAACTACCCGGCCCAGACCCAGAAAGATCTGCAAAACCGCTTCCGCTCCGCCGGCATCGAGGTGCCGGAGGAGTGCTTCTACACCTCCGCCATGGGCACCGCCGACTTCCTCAAGCGTCAGGACGGCAAGAAGGCCTATGTGATCGGCGAAGGGGCCCTGACCCACGAGCTCTACAAGGCGGGCTTCACCATCACCGACATCGACCCCGACTTCGTGGTGGTGGGGGAGACCCGCAACTACAACTGGTCCATGATGCAGCTGGGGGCCAAGTTCGTGGATCAGGGGGCCCGCTTCATCGCCACCAACCCGGACACCCACGGCCCATTGATGCACCCGGCCTGCGGCGCCCTGTGCGCCCCCATCGAGCGGATGACCGGCAAGAAGCCCTTCTACGTGGGCAAACCGAGCGCCTGGATCATCCGCGCGGCGCTCAACCGGATGGAGGCCCACTCCGACGACACCATCATCATCGGCGACAACCTGCGCACCGACATACTGGCGGGCTTCCAGGCCGGTCTCGAGACGGTGCTGGTGCTCTCCGGGGTGAGCAAGGTGGCGGACATCGACCGCATGCCGTTTCGGCCGAACCACATCTTCGACTCCGTGGTCGACATCGACATCGTCTGATCCCCTGCCCCGCCCCCGGGCGGCAAGCGCACAACACGGGCCCCTTGGCAAAGGGGGCCCGTTTCGTTTAACGTAACCGCAACATTGTTAAACAAACTAAACGGGAGCAGGATGCTCCCCTCGCCACCCCAAGGACGCACCATGAAGAGCCTGAACGACTGGATCCTGCTGGACCAGCACCCCGTCTCCCCCACCCCGCTGATGCCCGCCCCCGAGCGGATCCGGGCCGGCAACCCGAGCCAGACCCTGTGGAATCACTACTCGGACCCGAGCCAGCAGTTTCACGTGGGCTTCTGGGCCTGCGAGCCGGGCCGCTGGGCCGTGCACTACACCGAGCACGAGTATTGCCAGTTGCTGGAGGGGGAGGCGCGGATCCACGACGGTCAGGGTGGCCAGCTGCACCTCAAGCCGGGCGATCAATTCGTCATCCCGGCGGGCTTCGTCGGCGAGTGGGAGACCCTGGTGGCCTGTCGCAAGCTCTATGTGATCTTCGAACCCGCCGCGACCTGACGCGCACGTCAACCTCGTTCCCTTTTCCGGGCGACCGTGCGGTGACCATCCCCTGGCACGGCTTGACGCTTACGGCATGATTTTCTGCGGTTTTCCCGCTTGCAAAAGGGTTTTCCGCTAGGCATTGTGATTGGCGAGGAATGTAAATGGAATTTCGAGCCCAAACGTGGGGGGCTCATATAAAAATCAAGAGGATTACCGCCAATGTGTTCTATTTTCGGCATTCTGGACATCAAGACCGACTCCGCCACTCTGCGCAAATCGGCCTTGGAGATGTCCAAGCGACTGCGTCACCGCGGGCCTGACTGGTCCGGCGTCTACAGCTCCGACAAGGCCATCCTGGTGCACGAGCGCCTGGCCATCGTCGATCCGGGCAACGGCGCCCAGCCGCTCTACAACCCCGAGCGCACCCACGTATTGGCCGTCAACGGCGAGATCTACAACCACAAGGAGCTGGAGAGAAACCTCAAGGTCGATTTCCAGTTCCAGACCCACTCCGACTGCGAGGTGCTGCTGGCCCTTTACAAAGAGAAGGGCCCCGCCTTCCTGGACGATCTCAACGGCATCTTCGCCTTCATCCTCTATGACGCCGAGCAGGATGCGTATCTTATCGGTCGCGACCACATGGGGATCATCCCCCTCTACACCGGCCGCGACGAGCACGGCAACTTCTACGTCGCCTCCGAGATGAAGGCCCTGGTGCCGGTGTGCAAGAGCGTCGAGACCTTCCCGCCGGGACACTACCTCTGGAGCAAGGATGGCGAACTTAAAACTTGGTACAAGCGCGACTGGATGGAGTACGCCGCAGTCGAGCACAACGTCAGCGACAAGGCCGAGCTGAAAGCCGCGCTGGAAGCGGCGGTCAAGCGCCAGCTGATGTGTGACGTCCCCTACGGCGTGCTGCTCTCCGGCGGGCTGGATTCGTCCGTCATCTCCGCCATCACCAAGCTCTATGCCGCTCGCCGAGTCGAGGATGACGACAAGAGCGAAGCCTGGTGGCCGCAGCTGCACTCCTTCGCCGTCGGCCTGGAAGGCTCGCCGGACTTGGCCGCCGCCCGCAAGGTGGCAGACCACCTCGGCACCATCCACCACCAGATCCACTTCACCGTGCAGGAGGGGCTGGATGCCCTACGGGACGTCATCTATCACCTCGAGACCTATGACGTCACCACCATCCGCGCCTCCACGCCCATGTACCTGATGGCACGCTACATCAAGGCGATGGGCATCAAGATGGTGCTCTCCGGCGAAGGCTCCGACGAGCTGTTCGGCGGCTACCTCTACTTCCACAAGGCGCCCAACGCCCGGGAGTTCCACGAGGAGACGGTGCGCAAGCTGTCCGCCCTGCACCTCTACGACTGCCTGCGGGCCAACAAGTCCATGGCCGCCTGGGGCGTGGAGGGCCGCGTGCCCTTCCTCGACAAGGAGTTCATGGACGTGGCGATGCGCCTCAACCCCGCCGACAAGATGTGCGGCAAGGGCAAGATCGAGAAGCACATCCTGCGGGAAGCCTTCGAGGATCTGCTGCCCCACGAGGTGGCGTGGCGCCAGAAGGAGCAGTTCTCCGACGGCGTGGGCTACTCCTGGATAGACAGCCTCAAGGCCATGGTCGAGCAGGAGGTGACGGATCAGATGTTCGAGGCGGCGGCGTTCCGCTTCCCCATCAACACCCCGCTCACCAAGGAGGCCTACTACTACCGCGCCATCTTCGACGAGCACTTCCCGCTGGAGTCCGCCGCCCGCACCGTGCCCTACGGCAAGTCCGTCGCCTGCTCCACCCCGACCGCCCTGGAGTGGGATGCCAAGTTCAAGGAGATGGCCGACCCGTCAGGCCGCGCCGTGATGGACGTCCACCAGCAGGGTTACTAAGCCCCTCTTCTCCCATCGAGATCACCAAGCCCCTCCCACGAGGGGCTTTTTCATGCGTGTCTTCTTCATGTGCGTCTTCGTGGCTTAACAATGCCGTTTTTCGCATATCCCATGCCCCTGTAGCCCTTGGCGAAGGGGGTCGTTCGTGTCACATTGTTGCTGCTTGGAAGCCAAACAATAACGACACAAGGAAGAGACCATGAAACACCTGTTATTGCCCCTGGTGCTGGGCACCCTGCTGTTCAACGGCGCCGCCCGCGCGGACGAGCACTTCTGGGCCAGGGGCCTGCCCGATTACAGCCAGGGCTATGACGAGACGCGGGATCCGGCGAAAGATCTGGCCGCCGCCACCACCAGGGCGCAGCAAGAGGGCAAAAAGGTCCTGCTGCTGGTGGGGGGCGAGTGGTGCAGCTGGTGCCAGGAGATGAACCGCTTTCTGGACCGGGAGCCGGATCTTGCCAGCCAGCTCAACCGCACCTTCGTGGTGGTCAAGGTGAACGTCAGCGAGCAGAACAAGAACGAATCCTTCCTCAAAGCCTATCCCGAGTATCTGGGGGTGCCCCATTTCTACGTGCTGGACGCCCGCGGCAAGCTGCTGGAATCCTTCAACACCGGGCTGCTGGAGAAGGAGAAGAGCTATGATGAGGCGAAATTCGGCAAGTTCATCGCCTTCTTCCAGCGCCAGGAGGCTCGCAGCTGACAAGCCCCGACCATGACGCAAACACCCCGCACGGTCGCCTGACGGTGCGGGATGTTTGTTGTTTATCACGGGGGTGAAATCAGGGCTGGGCGTCCGGCTGATTGGCGGGGGCGGCCTTGATAAAGGCCTGCAGCTGCTCGCAGTTGGCGACGATACGGTTGATGGTGGGGTAGTCGTCCAGGGCTATGTTGAAGCGGCGGGCGTTGTAGACCTGGGGCACCAGCATGCAATCCGCCAGGGTTACCTCGTTGCCGACGCTGTAGACCCCGGCCGTGGTCATCAAGAGCTGCTCCAGCGCGGTGAAGGTCTCGTCGATCCAGTGGCGATACCAGCTGGCCTCCTGCTCCTTGCCCACCCTGAAGACCTCCTCCAGATAGTTGAGCACCCGCAGGTTGTTGAGGGGGTGGATGTCGCAGGCGATCATGTTGACGATCTGGCGCACCCGGGCCCGCTCCTCGGGGGCGGACGGCATCAGGGGGTGGGCGGGGTAGGTCTCGTCGAGGTACTCCATGATGGCCACCGACTGACCCACCTGCACCTCGCCGTCCACCAGAAACGGCACCAGCCCCTGGGGGTTGATCCGGCGATAGGCCTTCTCCCGCTGCTCTCCCTGCCGCAGATTGATCGGATGCTGCTCATAATCGAGCCCCTTGAGCTGCATCACGATCCGCACCCGATAACTTGCCGATGACCGCCAATATCCAAACAACTGCAACATAGTCTGTCCCTGTGTTGGCAGGTGCAAGGACACCTGCCGCTCGCCAGCCCCTGTCCCCGCCGATCCTCTCACTGCGTCTGGCTGGCGTCCGCCGGCATGACCCGCTGCAAAATGGTGCCAAACAGATTCAGTCCATTGCGATCCTGCATCGCGATGGACACTGTATCACCAAAGCGCAGGAAGGGTGTAGTGGCTTGACCCGACTCGATAATTTCCAGCATCCGCAGCTCGGCAAGGCAGGAGGATCCAAGGCTTCTGTCGTAATTGGAGACGGTACCCGAGCCGATGATGCTGCCCGCTCCTAGGGGCCGGGTCTTGGTGGCGTGGGCGATGAGCTCATAGAAGTTGAAGGTCATGTCCACCCCGGCGTTGGGCTGCCCGAACAGGGCGCCGTTGAGATGTGTCACCAGGGGCAGGTGCACCTTGCCATCGCGCCAGTCGCCGCCGAGCTCGTCCGGTGTGATGGCCACCGGCGAAAAGCTGCTGGAGGGCTTGGACTGGAAGAAGCCGAACCCCTTGGCCAGCTCCCCCGGGATGAGGTTGCGCAGGCTCACGTCGTTGACCAGCATCAAGAGCTTGATGTGGCCGGCCGCCTCTTGCGGGCTCGTCCCCATGGGCACGTCGTCCGTGATGACGGCCACTTCCGATTCGAAATCGATGCCCCACGCCTCGGAACCCATGACGATGGGACCGCGCGGAGCCAGGAATGTATCCGAGCCTCCCTGGTACATCAGGGGATCGTGCCAGAAGCTGTCCGGCATCTCGGCGCCGCGGGCCTTGCGCACCAGCTCCACGTGGTTGACGTAGGCGCTGCCATCCAGCCACTGGTAGGCGCGGGGCAGCGGGGAGAGGCAGGCTCCCTCATCGAAGGGGAAGGCATCCGGGCTGGTGCCGTCGTTGAGGGCCTGATAGACGCTTGCCAGTCGTGGCGCCACCTCGTCCCAGGCGTCCAGAGCCCCTTGCAGGGTGGGGGCGATGGCCGGCACGCGCACGGCGCGGGAAAGATCCCGGCTCACCACCATCAGGGCGCCGTCGCGGCTGCCGTTGTTCAGGGTTGCCAATTTCATGTGGAATTCCTTATTTGCCGCTGGTCTCTGGCCGCTGCCAGCTGGAGACATACTGGAGGTTCTCGACCTTCTCGCCGATCTGGCCGACGGCCAGGGCGTCCCGGGTATCGAGCATCACCGCCACCTCGTCGGTGAAGGTCTTGGTATGGGCCAGCCCTGCCGCAAACGCCTTGGGATGGGGGCCGTGGGTGAAGCCGGCGGGGTGGAAGGTGACCATGCCCCGCTCGATGTTGTCCCGGCTGAAGAAGTCCCCGGCGTGGTAGAAGAGCACCTCGTCGAAATCGTCGTTGCTGTGATAGAAGGGCACCCGCAAGGCGCCGGGATCGCTCTCTATGGGGCGCGGCACGAAGGTGCAGATGACAAAGCGGCTCGTCACGAAGGTGGAGTGGGCCGAGGGGGGCAGATGGTAGCGGTGGCTCATCAGGGGACGGATGTCCCGCCAGTTGAGGCGCACCACGCACAAGTCCCCGTGCCAGCCCTGGGCATCCAGGGGGTTGAAGGGCCAGGTGACGACCGAGACCTGGTTGTGGCGCTTGATCTGCAGCGACCAGGGGTTCTCGTCCTGCTGGGCCAGGAAACGCTCGTTGATGGCGGGCACGTCCAGTGCCGCCGGATCGAAGATGGCGTGGTTGCCCACCAGCCCCTTGTCCGGCAGCTGGTAGCTGTCGTCCGTCGCCTCGATCATCAGGATGAACAGGGGCGCCGTCGGCTCGATGCGCCACATGGTGCCACGGGGGATCACCACATAGTCCCCATCTTTCAACGTGAGATGGCCGTAGTCGCAGTAGAACTCGCCGCCCCCCTCGTGGATGAACAGCAGCTCGTCCCCGTCGGCGTTGCGCACCAGGAACGGCATGGGCTCATGCAGGCGCCAGATCCGGTAGCGGCAGTGGGGATTGCTGAGGATGTCCGGCATCACCCAGGGGGAAAGGGAACTCACCTCCTCCTGCAGCTCGTTGAGATCGAAGGCCCGCGGCCGCAGCGGCCCCTCCCAGTTGCTCCAGTCGGTGGGGGCGTGCTTGTGGTGCATGTGGGTGGCGGGGCCGAAGAAGCCGGAACGCCCCAGCTCGCGCTCGTAGATGGCCTGCTCCGGCAGATCGGCATGGGCCTGGCGGGAGTGGGTCCCCTCCCGATGGGGGAAGCTTATCCAGTTACGCATCGTTAGGTTCTCCCTTTCTCTGGCCCTGCTCGGCGCCATCCAGCACGCCACGGCGGATCTGGTCCAGCTCGATGGATTCGAACAATGCCTGGAAGTTGCCCTCGCCAAAGCCTTCGTTGCCCTTGCGCTGGATGATCTCGAAGAAGACGGGGCCGATCACGGTGTCGGTGAAGATCTGCAGCAGGATGCCGTCCTTCGTCGGCGAGCCGTCGATGAGGATGCGCAACTCTTTCAGCGCCGCCAGATCCTCCTGGTGCCCCGCCACCCGGCTGTCCACCTTCTCGTAGTAGGTGTCCGGGGTCGGCATAAAGCCGGTCCCCCGCCCTCTGAGCGTGCGGATGGTCTGATAGATGTCGGCGGAGGCGAGCGCGATGTGCTGGATCCCCTCCCCCTTGTACTGGCGCAGGTACTCCTCGATCTGGGACTTGTCGTCCGCCGACTCGTTGATGGGAATGCGGATCTTGCCGCAGGGCGCCGTCATGGCGCGGGAATGCAGCCCGGTCAGCTTGCCCTCGATGTCGAAGTAGCGGATCTCGCGGAAGTTGCCGATCCGCTCGTAGAAATTCGACCAGAGGTTCATGTTGCCGCGATGGACGTTGTGGGTCAGGTGATCGATCTCATAGAGCCCCGCATCCACCTCGGCCATGCGCGCCTGCCAGTCGGGGTAGAAGACGAAGTCCACATCATAGATGGAGCCTCGCTCGCCATAGCGGTCGACAAAGGAGAGGGTGCTCTCGCCGATGCCGTAGATGGCGGGGATGTTGAGCTCCATGGGGCCTATCTTGCCGACGAAGGGCTTGGCCCCCTGGGCAATAGCGTACTGCTGGGCCAGGCCCGCGTCCGCCACCCGAAACGCCATGCCACAGACGCTCGGGCCGTGGGCCCGGGCGAACTCCTCCGCCTGGGAGTGGGGTTCGGCATTGACCACGAAGTTGATGTCCCCCTGGCGATAGAGCCAGCACTGCTTGTGCCTGTGCCTGGCCACTTCGGCAAAACCCAGGGAGACGAACAGCGCCTTGAGGGCATCAATGCCCTTGGCATCGGGCGCCGTGTACTCGACGAACTCGAACCCGTCGGTGCCAAGCGGGTTGATGGTGTGAGTACGGGAAGAGGGGGTCGTCATGATGCGCTCCTTGCGATGAACGGATAACGAAATGGGTCACGCCGGATGACTCGACAGCAGCCAGACGGCCTTGTTAACAACTTGTTTCATTAGAGAGGCGGGCGCCGAAGATGAGAAGAGGCGGTATTCAGATAGTTTGGCGGGGATCTGCGGCAAAAAATGTAAATGAAATGTGACAACCATGTCCCAGCCTTGCGCTGCGCTCCTTGGCGCCCCACAAGGCTGTCAGCTTTGCCTTACAGGTGTCAGGTTTTCACCCTGAGGTGGGGCAAGCGGGCCCGCGCCAGTTGCAGACGGCGGCGCGTCGGATTGATGAGCCAAGCCTCTTCCCCCAACGCCAGCAGAGGCAGATCGTGCAGGCTGTCGCTCAGGGTGAGCACGGCGTCCAGGGTGAGGAGCTCGGGCTGCAACTTGTGCCTGCCGTGGCAATAACAACGCGGCACCAGACCACCGAGGCGATAGTGCATGCGTGAGCCCAGAATGCGATGGGGGAGCCTTGGCAGTTGACGATGGAGCTGGGCTCGTACCAGGGCGCGGGGGCTCGCGGAGATGACCCAGCAGCGGTGCCCCTCTCCCATCAAGAGGGCGCGCGCCTCCCGATAGAGGCCGGGCCGGGTCAGGCAGTACTCCCGCACCAGTCGGCGCCACGCCAGGGGCGAGAGCCCCAGGGTGATGGCCCACCAGATCAGCGAAATGCCGCGTCGGCGCTGGCTTGGCAGCAGATAGACAAGCCCGCCCAGCGTCATCACCGGCCACAGCAGCAGCGGCCAGAGACGGCGGCGCAGGATATGGCGCAGCAGGCCAGCATGGCTGTCACCGGGCGCCAGGGTGTCGTCAAAGTCCGCCAGGATCCAGCCGCTGGCAGGCACCTTCGCGGCGGCGGCACTCACTCGCCAAGTCCCGCGATGGCGGCGTGCAGCTCGGGTAGCAGAAACTGCGCCCCCTCGTCGGGCGGGCAGACAAGATCGAAGGGCTCCCCCGCCAGGGTGAAGGCGAGACGCCAGGCGTGCAGATAGCCGCGATCCGCCGCCGTGCCGCCGTAACGCGCGTCGCCGAGGATGGGGGCGCCGATGCTCTTCATGGCCACCCGGATCTGGTGGGTCTTCCCAGTCTGGGGCTTGATGCGATAGAGGCGCAGCCCCTCGCGCACCGACACCGAATCGAACCAGCTGATGGCGGGGTTGTTCAGGGTGCGGGCCAGCATCCAGCTGCCACCGCGCCCCTTCTCCATGTCCCCCTTCACCCAGCCCTGCTTCTTCTTCGGCTTGCGATCGGAGAGGGCCAGATACTGCTTGCTCACCTCCCTCGCCGCAAAGGCCATGCTGAGCGCACGGTTGGCCTCGGGCGTGCGGGCCAGCAGCACCAGTCCCGAGGTCATCTTGTCCAGACGGTGGACCGGATAGAGGGTGAGCCCCGTGTCCTGCTTGACCCGGCTGACCAGGCCCGGCTCACCGCCGTCGTCATGCATGCCAAGGCCTGGACTCTTGTTGATCACCATGAAATCTTTGTGTTGCAACTGTATCCGGTACATCTATAACCCTTTAGAATGTATTTTGTTAACAACTAGAATGCAGGCCTGCAGGCCATCCCCCATGGACCCTCAGCACAAGAATCGCACGAATGAAAAAATGCCTGTTTTGGCTGTTGTTGATTGGCATCAATTACGCCTCCCCCCTCCTGGCCAGTGAGCGCCCCCATGAGCTGCCGGACCGGGTGGTCTTGCAGTTGCGCTGGCTGCACCAACCCCAGTTCGTGGGCTATCACATGGCCAAGGCCAAGGGGTACTATGCCGACGCCGGGCTGGATGTCGAGATCCGTCCGGGCGGCAAGGGGATAAGCCCGGTCCAGGAGGTGCTGAGTGGCCGCGCCGATTTCGGGGTCGGCAACACCGAGGTGCTGACGAGTTACGCCAATGGTGAACCCCTGCTGGCACTTGCCAGCGTCTATCAGCACTCCCCGTCCATCTTCTTGGCCCGTCGCGACAGCGGCATTCTCACCGTTGCGGACATGCGTGGCAAACGGATCATGATGTTCCCCGGCCATCAGGACGCCGAGCTGCTCGCCACCCTCTACTATCAGGGGCTGCACGAGCGCCAGCTCATCCCGGTGCCCACCTCGGTCAACATCGACGATCTGATCGAGGGTAAGATAGACATCTTCAACGCCTACCTCAGCAACGAGCCTTTCTACCTGGAGGAGCGCGGCGTCTCGGTCTCCGTCATCAATCCCCGCAACTACGGCATCGACTTCTACAGCGACATCCTCTTCACCACCCAGACGCAGGAACAGCTCAACCCGGATCGGGTGGCGCGCTTTCGGGCCGCCAGTCTCAAGGGGTGGCGCTACGCCCTCGCCCATCCCGAGGAGGCCATCGCCTTGCTGCGCACCGAATATGGTGTCAACCGCAGCCAAGCCCACATGGAGTACGAGTTGCAGATGAGCAAGGAGATGATCCAGCCGCTCTATGTGGAGATCGGGTATATGAATCCGGATCGCTTCGCCCACATCATGCAGCAGCTGGTCGAGATAGGGCTGGTGGCCAGGCCGGTGTCCCTGACCCGCTTCCTCTACCGGGTGCCGTCCGAGCAGTGGATCTTCTGGCGCCCCTGGTTCTTGCTGAGCCTGGGAGCCGGCGCCATCATACTGCTGCTCGCCCTCTACCTGCTCGCCAACAACAAGCGGCTCTACCGGGAGGTGGCGCTGCGCAAGCAGCGGGAGCAGGAGATACTGCAGCTGGCTCGGCGCGATCCCCTCACCGGATTGCCCAATCGCCTGAGCCTGATGGAGCAGTTGAAGACGCAGGTACAGAGCGACAAGCCGGGCTGCCTGCTGTTTTGCGATCTCGATGACTTCAAGCGCATCAACGACAACTTCGGCCACAGCCAGGGGGATGCGCTGCTCTGTCAGCTGACCCGGCGGATCCACGACGCCATCGGCCATCATCACTTCTTCGCGCGCCTCGCGGGGGACGAGTTCATCCTGCTGCTGCCCGGCTACGACACCCATCAGGCGGAGGCGGTCACCGGGGTGATCCGCCAGGCCATGGAGGCCCCCTTCGTGGTGAGTGATCAACCCATGCGGGTCGGGATCAGCATAGGGGTCAGCCAGTACCAGCAAGACTGGAGCCCGGAGCAGTGGCTCATCCAGGCCGACAGGGCCATGTATTGCGACAAGAGCGGCGGCCTCATGACGCTGGCGGAACAGTCCGGCTGATGCCGCGATGGCAGATGGTGCGAAGGCCGGAGGGGGCCGGCCGAGGGGGGCATGCCCCGCATCCAACACCGCGAGCCCCGCGCCCGCAAGAGAGAGGCCACCCAGGGGTGGCCTCTTTGCATTCAGGGGATGGAGACTAGCCGAAGGTCTGCCCCAGGGACTTGAGCTGGCGCGCCTTGGTGAGCAGGATGTCGCTCGAGGCGTCCATGTCCTGCATCTTGCTGCTGTTGGTGTGGGAGTGCTGGGAGATGACGTTGACGTTTCGGCTGATGTCCTCGACCACCGCCTGCTGCTCCTCCGCCGCCGCCGAGATCTGGGTCGACAGGTCGACCACCCGCTCTATCTCCGCCAGCACCTGATGCAGGCTCTCCGATCCCTGCCGGGTCAGGGCGACGCAGGACTGGGTCTGCTGCAGGTTCTGCTGCATCATCCCCTTCCAGTTGTTCAGGGTGCGCTGGATCTGCCCTATGCTGCCCTGGATCTGTTCGGTCGCCTTGTGGGTGCGGGTGGAGAGGGTGCGCACCTCGTCCGCCACCACCGCGAAACCGCGCCCCTGCTCCCCGGCCCGCGCCGCCTCGATGGCGGCGTTGAGCGCCAGCAGATTGGTCTGATCCGCGATGCCCTGGATCTCGCTCATCAGGACTCCGATGCGATCCGACTCCTCCGCCAGTGCCACCGCGGCCGTGAAGGCATGTTCTGCCTGGGTCGCCAGCTCCGTCACCCTCTGCTGGGTATCCTCCAGCTGCTGGTCTGTGTTCTCGCAGTGGGCCTTGGCCTGGGCGATCTGGTTGTCCGTCTCCTGGATGTTGCGGGCGATCTCGTGGGCGGTGGCCGCCATCTCGGTGATGGCGGTCGCCACCTGCTGGGTCTGGATGTCCTGCTCGGCGATGTCGGCGCTGGCCTCGCTGGAGGCGGTCTTGAGGTGCACCGCCAGATCCTGCAGGGAGAGGGTGGCATCGTCCACCCGCCCGAGTACGGTGCGGATCCTGGCCTGCAGCAGCTTGATGTGGAAATCGGCGATGGCGCTGGGCTCGTCCCCCGAGTAGATGAGCCGGGTCAGGCTGTCATACTCCTCGGCCAGCTGGCGCAGATAGCGGGGGGTGGTGATGAGGGCGTGGCGATAGAGAAGGCCCAGCCACACCATGGGCAGCAGCATGAACAGGGGAGCCCACGGCCCCATCAGATAGCCGCCCCCTGCCAGCATCAGCAAGAGGCCGACGATGGCCAGCGCGGGGCGCACGGGGCGCAGGCTCAGGCCCGCCTTGCGCTCCCCCCGCTCCACCGCCTTCAGCCTGGCGTAGGTGCGGGCGGCCACTTCCTTCATCTCGGGGGTGGCGCGGCTGCGCACCGACTGGTAGCCGTTGATCCGTCCCTGCTCGAAGATGGGGGTGACATAGGCATCGACCCAGTAGTAGCGCCCATCCTTGCAGCGGTTCTTCACCATGCCGCGCCAGGGTTTGCCCTGTTTGAGCTTGCCCCAGAGATCGGCGAAGGCCGCCTTGGGCATGTCCGGGTGGCGCACCATGTTGTGGTGCTGCCCTATCATCTCCGCACGGCTGTATCCCGCCACCCGACAGAAGTGATCATTGGCGTAGGTGATGACCCCCTGCAGATCCGTGGTGGAGACCAGCTGTTCATTGGCGGGAAAATCCACTTCTTCGTTGACAAGATGAACCTGATGTTTACCCATAGCGCACGCCTCTTATGTAATGGCTCAATTAGCGTAGTCAAGCGTTCTGGTCCCAACAATATGCCCCCTCAAACAGTGGGGGCGGCCTAGGGGCAGGTTCAGGTATGACGGAGGGAGGCTCAGTGTCCCCCCGACCCGCCGAGCTCCCGCTCCCGGATGAGCCTCTTGTTCACCTTACCGACGCTGGTCCTGGGGATCTCCTGTACGATGCGGATCTGGCGGGGAATGGCCCAGCGGTTGATGCAACCGCTCTCCACGAACCCCTGCAGGTGCGTCTTGATGGCCTGGGGATCCAGGCTCACTCCCTCCTTGCCGACCACCAGCGCCAGCGGGCGCTCCCCCCACTGCTCGTCGGGTACCCCCACCACGGCCACCGAGTGGACCCCGTCGTGGGCGCTGATGAGGTTCTCCAGCGCCAGCGAGCTGATCCACTCGCCGCCGGTCTTGATCACGTCCTTGATGCGGTCCTTGATCTCCACCGTCCCCTGGGGATCGATGGAGGCCACGTCCCCGGTGTGCAGCCAGCCGCCGTCCCAGAGCTCAGCCCCCTTGCCCGGCTCCTTCAGGTAGCCCTGCACCAGCCAGGGGGCGCGCACCACTATCTCCCCCATGGCCTCGCCGTCGTGGGGCAGCTCCCGGCCCGCCAGATCGACGATGCGCAGATCCACCAGGCCGATGGGCTTGCCGGTCTTGATGCGCAGCGGCAACTGCTCCGCCATGGGCAGCGCCAGCTCCGCCTCGGTCAGGTGCACCACGCACAGGAGCGGGCAGGTCTCCGACATGCCGTAGCCGGCGTGCACCCGGATCCCCTTCTGGCTGGCCTGGGCCGCGAGGCCGAGCGGCAGCGCACTGCCCCCCAGCAGCATCTTCCAGCCCTCGAACGAGGTCTGTTTGGCCTCCTCGCAATCGAGGATCATCTGCAAGATGGTCGGCACGCAGTGGGAGAAGCTCACCCCCTCGTCCCGATAGAGGCGTACCAGCTTGTTCGGCTCGTAGCGGCCAGGATAGACCTGCTTCACCCCCAGCATGGTCGCCACATAGGGCACGCCCCAGGCGTGGACGTGGAACATGGGAGTGATGGGCATGTAGACATCGTCGGAGCAGAGCAGTGACTGTCCCGCATGGGCCGCCAGGGTCCCCAGCTCGTTGAGGGTGTGCAACACCAGCTGGCGGTGGCTGAAATAGACCCCCTTGGGATCCCCGGTGGTGCCCGTGGTGTAGAACAGGGTCGCCACCGAGTGTTCATCGAAGTCGGGGAAGTCGAAGTGATCGCCCGCCCCGGCCAGCAGCGTCTCGTACTCCCCCAGCACCGGCAGGCGGGTCGGTGTCGCTTTGTCGTCGGTCAGCTGGACATAGCCGCGTACCGTGGGCAGCTGGTGCTGGATGGTTTCCAGCACCGGCAGGAAGTCGTCGTGCACCAGCACCAGGTGATCCTCGGCGTGGTTCATCGTGAAGGCGATCTGCTCGGGGGAGAGGCGCACGTTCACCGTGTGCAGCACGGCGCCTATCATGGGCACCGCGAAGAAGCACTCGAGGGAACGGTGGCTGTCCCAGTCCAGCAGGGCGACGGTGTCGCCGGGGCCCACTCCCGCCGCCGTCAGCAGGTTGGCGAGGCGGTGGATGCGCTGCTTGAGGGTGCGATAGTCGTAGCGCAGCCTGTCTGCGTAGACGATCTCCCGCTCCGGGTGATAACGCCCCCCGGACAGCAGCAGGCTCTTGATCAGCAGCGGATAGGCGTGGGCGCCCTCTGCCGGCGCAATGATGCGGGTCTTCACCATAGGGACTCCTTTCGGTTCATGGTCACAGGCTTGTGGACTGCAGGGGAGACTCCGTCCCCTGAATGGGATGATCAGCGCTCGAAGCGTGCCAGCAGCGCCCGGGCCTCTGGCCAGGGGCCGAAGCCGCTCGCCGGATTGAGGTGCCCCACGGCGCCGACGTCGACGAGCTCGCTCCCCCAGTCGCGGGCCAGGGCGCGGACCGCCTCCGGACTCGCCAGGGGATCGTTCCGGCTCATGGCCACCAGGCTCGGGAACGGCAACCCGGTGCGCGGCAAGGGGTGCCAGCCGCCGGCCGCCATGGCCTCCTTGCTGGGATAGTGGGACGGCCAGTCGGCATCCAGATCCGGTGGCGTCACCAGCAGAGCCCCCTGGACCCTGTGCTGTCTGATTGCGCCGTACTGGGCAGCCCAGTGGGCCACCATCAGCACCCCGGCACTGTGGGCCACCAGGATCACCGGCCCCTCGATGGCGGCGAGGGCCTCCTCGATGGCCTCGACCCTGGCCTTGCAGCTCAGCTTGTCCGAGGTGAGTGGCGGCACGGTGACCACCTGCTCCAGCTCGGCGGCGAGCAGGGTCTGCCAGTGATCCGCCACGTGATCGCGCAGGCCCGGCACTATCAGCACCCTGGCCCTGGGTTGCCCTTGTTTCATCTCACTCCCCCTGTCCTGGCTATCCGGCGAGAGCCGGCCGATATGGAAGCCACAGTAAGGGGCTCGCCATTCGGCTGCTTTACCTTGGGTGCCATGGAGTTGTCTTTTTGCGACAGAGACTCGGCCGGACAAGGCGGCGATCACGGGGTCGGGACGCCATCGGAAGCGGACTGTGAGCGAGCTCACCCCCTGGGATCTGCGACTAATAGATAAGTTAATAAGCCTTCCCATGATGTAGCCGAAATGATAATAAATGGTTAACAACCAGCAGATGAGCTGTCGCCATGGGAACTGCATCATGACCCTTCTTGCCAGAGCCGCTACCCTCACCAACTACCTCGACGTCGCCCGCCAACTGGGCCTCAACACCCCCAGCCTGCTGTCCCAGGCCGGGCTCAGCGCCTCCATACTGGATGTCCCGAATCAGCGCATCCCGGTCGCCACCATCATCAACCTGCTGGAGCTCACCGCCCGCACCGGCGACTGCCAGAGCCTGGGGCTGCGCATGGCAGAGCATCGCCAGCTGTCGGATTTTGGCGAGGTGAGCCTGCTGCTGAGCTACCAGCCCAATCTGCGCGAAGCCCTGCAGGTGATGGTGCAGTACATCCACCTGTTCAACAACGCCCTGGCCATCTACATCGAGGAGGCGGGCAAGACGGTCATCATCCGCGAGGAGATCATCACCGACACCCCCATGCCGTCGCGCCAGACCACGGAGCTCGCGGTCGGCGTCATGTACCGTTTCTGCGCCTCCCAGGTCGGGGTTGGCGCCAACTGGCATCCCATCAGCGTCAACTTCACCCATGACGCGCCGGCGGATCTCTCCATCCACAAGCGGCTGTTCGGCTGCAAGCTGGAGTTCGGCAGCGAGTTCAACGGCATCGTCTGCCACGCCGCGGATCTGGACGTTCCCAATCCCCTGGCCAACCAGGCCATGGCCCGCCACGCGCGCCAGTACCTGGACACCCTGGTGGTGGAGACCCAGCAATCCCTGCTCACCGACGTGCGCAAGGCCATCTACCTGCTGCTGCCCATGGGGCGCGCCACCATAGAGCAGATCGCCCGCACCCTGGGGATGAACGTGCGCACCCTGCAGCGCCACCTCGAGGAGAGCGGCGCCACCTTCAGCGAGCTGGTCAACGAGGTACGTCGGGACCTGGTGATGCGCTACCTGCAAAACTCCGGCTATTCGCTGGGCCACATCGCCGACATGCTGGGTTACTCCATGCCGAGCTCCTTCACCCGCTGGTTCAACGCCCAGTTCGGCATGCCGCCGGCCACCTGGCGCACCCGCAACAAGATAGTGCCCAAGGCGACCCAGAACGTGCGCACCAGCCTGGCCTACGGCTAGGCCAGTCAGCTCTGTTGCCAGAGGTTAACGAGGGAGGCCAGTGCCTCCCTCTTTGTATTCCCCTCTCCTGGCGGCAGGAGCCACCGCCTATCAGCACGGGGATCAAGGTAGCGACATCCCCTACCCTGTTCATCCCGCACATTTCCACCATAGCGCCCAAAAGAAGAGGGAGGCCTGACGCCTCCCTCTGTTGCCCCTTGCCGCTTCCTAGCGGGCATCGGCCGGCAGTGGCGACGCCATCCTCCCCTGGGGCGCGCTCGCACTGGGTTCTGCCCCTTTCTCCCCGGCCAGGGCGGGCCGGGTGCCGCGCAACAGGAAGTAGGAGAGCGCCGGCACCCCGATCAGCGCCCCCAGCATATTCCACAGGAACATGAAGGTGAGCAGGATCCCCATATCCGCCTGGAACTTGATCGGTGACCAGACCCAGCCCACCACGCCGGCGGCCAGGGTGATGCCCACCAGCCCCACCACCCGGCCGGTGAAGGCCACGGCCTGGCGATAGGACTCCACCAGCGACATGCCCTGGCGTTGATGGTGCAACTGCACGCTCAGCAGGTAGAGCGCGTAGTCCACCCCGATGCCGACCCCGAGCGCAATCACCGGCAGGGTCGCCACCTTGACGCCTATCCCCATGAAGACCATCAGCGCCTCGCACAGCACAGAGGTGAGCATCAGCGGCACCAGGGCCACCACGGTCGCCCGCCAGCTGCGGAAGGTGATGAGGCAGAACACGGTTACCGCCAGATAGACGTAGAGCAGCATGGTGCGGTTCGCCTCGTGCACCACCAGGTTGGTGGCCGCCTCGATGCCCGCCGAGCCGGCGGCCAGCAGGAACTGGCGATCCGCCGTGCTGTTCTCCCGGGCAAACCGCTCGGCGATGGCCACCACGCCGCTCAGGGTCTCGGCCTTGTGATCCTTGAGGTAGGCTATCACCGGCATCAGGGAGCAGTCGGTGTTGAACAGCTCGGGGCTGTTGACCGAGGCCTGCTGGGCGGCGTAGTTCAGCACGTTCTGGTTGCGCTGGATGCTGGCGAGCCTGGGGTTGCCCTCGTAGGTGCCGGCGGTGATCTGGCGCACCGCGTTGACCAGGGAGCTGGTGGCCTGCACCCCCGGGTGCTGCTGCAGCTCCCAGCCCAGGCGATCCGCCAGGATCAGGGTCTGATAGTTGAGGCAACCTTCCGGCGCCGTCTTGACCATCACCGCGAACAGATCGCTGGAGAGCGCATAGTGGCTGGTGATATAGCCGTTGTCCCTGTTGTAGCGCGAATCCGCCCGCAACTCGGGGGCCCCGCTGTCCAGATCGCCGACTTTCAGGTTCAGGCTCACCAGGTAGCCGCCGATCCCCATGGCCAGACCCAACGCCACCACAAAGGTGGCCCACTTGCGCTCGGTGCAGCAGTCCAGCAGCGCCCAGAGCTTGCCGAAACCCTGGTTGGCGGCGGCATTGGTGTCGATCCTGAGGGCCCGCTCCGCCGCCTTGCGCCCGACCCCCACGAAGGAGAGCGCCACCGGCATCAGCAGCAGGGAGGTGAAGATCAGCACCGCCACCCCTATGCTGGCGGTGATGGCGAGATCCTGAATGACCGGGATGTCGATCAGCATCAGCACCGCGAAGCCCACCGCGTCGGCGAGCAGCGCCGTGACCCCGGCCAGGAACAGGCGACGGAAGGTGTAGCGGGCGGCGATCTGTTTGTGGGTGCCGCGGGCGATATCCTGCATGATGCCGTTCATCTTCTGGGCCGCATGGGAGACCCCGATGGCGAAGATGAGGAAGGGCACCAGCACCGAATAGGGATCGATGGCGTAGCCGAGCCAGGCGACCAGCCCAAGCTGCCACACCACGGCGATCAGCGAGCAACCCACCACCAGCAGGGTGCTGCGCACGCAGCGGGTGTAGAGGAAGATGATGGCAAGCGAAGTCACCACCGCCAGGCCGAAGAACATGATCACCTGAATAAGGCCATCGATGAGATCCCCCACCAGCTTGGCGAAGCCGATGACCCGGAGCTTGTACTTGCCCGTCCCCTCCTCCCCCGCCTGATGGGGCTTGCCGTCGAACTCGATCTGGCTGCGCAGCTGTTCGATGCGCTGGGAGAACTCGTGATAGTTGAGGGGCTGGCCTGTGGCCGAGGCCTTGTCCAGCAGGGGCACGATCAGCATGCTGGACTTGAAATCGCTCGCCACCAGGCTGCCGACGATGCCGGCCCGATGGATGTTCTGGCGCAGTTGCTCGATGTCGGCGGGCTTGCCCTGATAGGCGTCCGGCATCACAGGCCCGCCCTGGAAGCCCTCTTCGGTCACCTCGGTCCAGCGCACCGCCGGGCTCCACAGGGACTTCATCCAGGCCCGGTCCACCCCCTCGGTGAGGAACAGCTCGTCATTGACCCGCTTGAGGACGCTCAGATAGCCGGGATCGAAGATGTCGCCTTGGGTGTTCTCCACCACCACCCGCACCGAGTTGCCGAGGCCGCGCAGGGACTGGCGGTTCTCCAGGAAGTTTTTGATATAGGGCTGGCTCTGGGGGATCATCTTCTCGAAGCTGGGCCTAAGCTCCAGCCTCGTCGTCGCCATATAGCCGAGCACCAGGGTCGCCAGCGTCATAAAGAGCATGAACAGGGCTCTGTGGTTGAACACCAGTCGTTCCAGCAGGTTGCCGGAGCGCCGATCGAAATCCGCCAGCTCGCGGATCACCGGCATCGCATCTTGCTTCACATGGCCCATCTCTGGATCCTCGTTATCGTGATGGGGCCGTCATCCTGACGGCCTGATTTGGCAAAGCCTGTGACGGCCTCAATTCACCGCCAGGGTGCGCACGCCGCGGTGACCCACCAGCGCCAGGGTGCCACGGGGCGTCAGCAGGGCGCCCGCCACCGGGGATGGCTCCGCCTCGGCCACCAGTTGCAGCGGCCTATCCCCATCCACCAGCAACATGTGACCGGCCTGGGTGAAGAGGCGGACATGACCGCCGGCGTCCTGCACCGCCGCGCTGATGCTGATGGGCAGCTTGCTGGCGAGTTGAACCCAGTTCGCCCCACCGTCCGTGCTGCGATAGACGTGGCCGCGCAGGCCATAGACCAGCAGCTCGCCGGGGCGGCCGATCAGGCCGAAGAAGCTCCCCTCGTAGGGGGATGGCAGCGCCACGAAACGTTGCGCCGCCTCATCCCACTGGCGCAGCAGACCCTGCTCGCCGGCGAGATAGAGGCTCTCCCCGGCCCGGGCGATGGCGTTGAGATGGAGCCCATCCGGGTTGTCGGTGCGATCCTGCATCGGCGTCCAGTGCTGGCCGCCATCCTCGGTGCGCAGGATCAGGTTGAAGACCCCGACCACATAGCCGAGCCGGTCGTCGGCGAACCAGACGTCCAGCAGCGGCTTGTCCGCCCCCTCCTCGATAAGGCGTTGCCCCTCCTCCACGAGCGCGGCCCACTGTTCGTTGTCCGGTTCGGCCTTGGCTTTCTCGGCGTAATAGGCGCGTACCAGCTCGCCTATCTGGCGGCCATCCAGCTGCTTCTGCCAGCTGGCGCCGCCGTCGGCGCTGTGCAGGATCACCCCGTCCCCACCCACGGCCCAGCCCTGCTCGGGGCTGGGGAAGGCGACGGCGGTGAGATCCACGCTCACCGGCACCCCGGCCTGCTGCCAGTGCCGGCCGTCGTCATCGGAGTAGAGGATGTGCCCCCGCTGCCCCACCGCCACCAGCCGTTTCCCGGCCTGGGCCAGATCGAGCAGGGGGCTCTGCTTGGCCAGGGCGCTCGGCTTGGCCGGCAAGTCCAGCACGTCCACATAGGCCGTCGCCGCCGTGATCGTCTCCGCGCTCTGCGCGGGCCCCGGCATCAGCAGGGCGCCGCACAGCCAGGGCGCCAACTTATTGAATGAACCCATACCACTTCCTTGTCTTCAAAACCCATCGGATGGTCGCAACAACCCCACCCCGGCCCTCCCCTTGGCAAGGGGAGGGAGCACTTCACGCCTCCCCCTTTCGAAGGGGGTGGCCGGGAGGGAGGTCAGTGGAGATCATCAACGCTTAGCGGATCCCGGCGCCCGCCAGTGACTCCGGCGACCACTTCGCCTTGGACAGGGGGGCGCCATACTTGATGCCGCCATGGGGGCCCACCACACCGTTGATGTTGTAGGTGCCCGCCACCAGGTCATAGATCATGAAGGGGGTAGCATCCGGGGTCTCTTTGTCGTAGCTCTGGCTCAGGAAGGCGAAGGAGCCGCGATAGAGCTGACCACGGGCGTCGTACTGATCGGACGCCAGGGCCATCCAGCTGTCCTCGTCCAGGTAGAAGCGACGCTTGGCGTAGATGTGGCGCTCGCCGGCCTTGAGGGTCCCCTCCACCACCCAGACCCTGTGTTTCTCCCAGCGCACGTGATCCGGCGACAGGAAGTTCGGGGTGGTCAGCGCCCGGGCATCGGGCTCATAGGTCAGCTTGTAGGTGTTGTAGGGAACGATCATCTCCTGCTTGCCCACCAGCTTCCAGTCGAAGCGGTCCAGCGCGCCGTTGAAGACGAAGACGTCGTCATAGGTGCCGGCGCCCGAGGTGCCCGGGTTCGGGGTGTCATAGGCCAGGTTCGGCGCCAGTTTGACCCGGCGCTGCCCCGGCAGGTACTGCCAGGCCTTGCGCGGCTGCTCCAAGGGGTTGGCGGCATCGCGCAGCATGATGGCTTCACCGGCGCGGCGGGCGGGCCCGGTGTAGTAAAGCTTCATCTGGTAGTAGGTGTCCTTGGCCGAGATGGGCTTCTTCATGTCCTCGTAGATGGCGTAGTTGATGAACGCCTGCCCCGTGGTGGAGAGCGCCGCCGTGCCTGCGGCATCGACGTTCCAGGAGTCGTACTTGGTGGCGATGTTCACCCCCTGATAGCGCAGCAGGAAGTTCCACATGGCCTCGGCCCCGGTCTGCGGGATCGGGAAGGGAATGCCCGGCAGCACCTTGTCCACCGCGAGCCCCCCCTCCAGGGTCTGGGCGCTGACGGCGTTCAGCCTGGTGTTGTCCAACACCTCCCTGGGCAGCGCCACGCTGCGGTGGGTCGGGTAGACATCCACCCGGAAGTCAGGGAAGCGCTTGAGCAGCTCCGCCGTGGTGGCGGTCAGCGCCCCCTTGTACTGGCCTGCGTTCTTGCCGTCGATCACCAGCAGGGGCTTGTCGCTCGCATAGGGGTCAGGGCGCATGCTGTCGCCCGCCTTGAAACTGGCCGGCGGTGTGGTCAGGCCGCCGGTATAGGCGGGGATGGAGCCATCGGCGTTGGCCGCCGCGTCGGCGCCCACCCCGGTCAGGCTGGTGCCGAGCTTGCCCGCCTCGCTCGCGGAAACGGCCGCCTGGGCCTGGCCGGCAAAGGCCAGGGCGAGGGAGAGGGCCAGCAATGTTTGTGTAGGTTTCATCATCTCGTTCTCCGACTCGGTCGCTTGACTCAATAGGTGGTCTTCAGGGTCAGGTAGATGGCGCCCCTGTCTTCCGTGGTGGCACCGCCACCGGAGAAGGAGGAGTAGCCGCCGGCGTAACAGGTGGTGCGCTGGGTCGCATCGAGCGCATTGGGGGTGGCGCCGTCCCTGGCGCCGTCGTTGCACTCGGCGGACTTGCCGAAGGAGTCCACGTACTTCAGATCGACGAAGTACTGGTTGTAGATGGTCGCACCGAGGCCGACCGCGTAGTTGCCGGTGTCTTTCGCACCGCCCGCCTGCACCGGCGAGATGCCGGACAGGCCCCAGTTCACCGACAGCGGCATGGTCATGTCGACGCCGGGGAAGACCTGATACCAGGTGGGGGTGAAGTTGACCGCCAGGCCCCAGTTGTCACGGGTCGGCTTGTCGATGCCCTGGTAGCTCTCCTCACCCTTGTAGAGCGCCTTGTTGTGCTCGTCCAGGCTCAGCAGGTTGCTGTAGTAGAGCTCGGCCAGCAGGGCGGCGCCGTCGAACAGCGGGGTGTCGGC
Organism: Aeromonas sp. XH; assembly: GCF_033348475.1. NCBI lineage: Bacteria > Pseudomonadati > Pseudomonadota > Gammaproteobacteria > Aeromonadales > Aeromonadaceae > Aeromonas > Aeromonas sp. XH. The sequence goes on from NZ_CP137630.1 coordinate 2,578,208, forward strand.
CATGGTCATCAGGCCGTTCAGGGTCCAGTGCAGGGTGTCGCCGGTGGCGCTGTAGCCGTCGGAATCATCGGTGATCACCCCGGTGCCGGCGTGGCGGGGGGGCAAGGCACCGAAGCCATTGGCCAGTCCACCAGGCCCTGCGGCACTGAGCAGCGCAGGGATGCTGGCGAGCGGCATCCTGTGGCGATAGTTCAGATCGCTGCCCACGCTCACCCCGGCGATGTCCTTGGAGAGGCTCAGGCCGAAGATGTCGATGCTCTCGCCGTAGGCCAGGGAGTAGCTGGTGGTGGCGATGGACTGGCGCAGGTTGGGGATGGCGCCGCCCGGCAGCGGCGCGGCGCCGCGAATGGTCATGCCGCGGGCATCCAGCACCGCCTGGGGCAGGATGTCCGCGGTGCGGCGGTAGAAGGCCCCCAGGGTGGCGTCCAGCGCCTCGGGGGACCACTTGGCCATGATGCCCCAGTCGCCGTGCTTGCCCGGCTCGATGTCGGTGCCGCGGCGGATGTTGGTCAGGGTGCCGTTCGGCCCGGCGAGACCCGGCCCGCCGGTGTGCCCCAGCAGGAAGGACTGGGCGCCGAAGCCCACCAGATCCGAGCTGCCGTAATAGGTGCCGGCCTCCGGCAGGCGGGCGGCGTCCCACTCCAGGAAGTACTGGGCGGCGAAGGTCCACTCGGGGTTCAGGGTGAAGGAGGCGGAGACCTGGTTGCGCGGCACGAACAGCTCCTTCGCCTCGGTGCCCGGGGACGCCGCCAGCTTGGCGAGATCCAGGCCCGACTGGCCGTAGCTCAGGGAGTGCACCGGGTTGAGCAGGGTCTCCCCCCAGTAGACGTTGTGCTGGCCCACCTTGAAGCTCAGCAGCGACTCCTCGCCGACCTCCATGCTGTGGAACACGAAGGCGTCGAGGATCTCGCCGGAGGGGCCGTGGTAGTAGCGGTTCGCATAGTCGCTCAGGTGAGGGTTGGCCGCCACGGGCGGCTGGCCGACGATCCCGGAGCTGACGTTGTTGCCGTTGATGAAGGGGTTGTCATCGGCCCCCACGTCGCGATAGGCGTAGTCATACCAGCTGGCGGCGCTGACGCGAAAACCTGTGTTGCCCTTGTTCACCACGTCCAGCTCGGTCAGCAGATCGAAGCGGGTGGTGACTGTGTCACCGGCGTCCTTGAAGTTGTAGTCGCCGTCGTTGTTGTTGGGGGTGGCCAGCATGCGGTCGTCCGCACTCTCGGTGCGCACGCCGTAGTTGAATTTGCCGGTGTTGTCGAAGCGCACGGACCACTCTTCGCTGTCCGTGTCGATCTCGACCGCCTGAACGCTGGGCAGGAGAGCGGCCGCGATGGCCGTCGCCAGCAGGCTGAGGCGCAGGGCACCGCAACCATGACTCGTGTGCTTGTAATCCATTACAGTCTCTCCGAGTGTCGTCATCTGATGTCGTTGTTGTTATCTGTCTGAACGCCGTTTCCGTTGGCTTTTTTATTGATGCAAGCGGGATGACCTGGCTATGGCGCACCGCCTTGTTCGGCTCCTGGATGCAGCTCTGTTTTTGCATCGGCCCCGGGGTGTCGCTCGCGCTGATGACGCGGTCTCTCTCTTCTTGTGCGTCGACTGTAAGGCCTCCCTCCGGGACCACGCTTGCCATTGAACGTCAGCCACTTTTCATTTGGTGACAGCGCCGTCGGGCGATGGCAAAGGGGGCTGAAAGCGGTGTCAACCAGCCCCGATGCCGGGCCGATCAGCCCTGTCGGGCGGCAGGGTCAGGTAGCGTGGGAGGGGCGTTCGGGGCGAAGGAAAACGGGGCGAGGAAAATAAAAACGGCGGGGAAAGGCCAGGCCCCTTCCCCGCCGGAAAACCGCGCGCTCAGCGCGCGATGGCGCAGCCGGTCGCGGCCTGCAACTGTTCGAATGCGATGCCGGGGGCCAGCTCCACCAGCCTGAGGCCGTGCGGGGTGACGTCCAGCACGGCGAGATCGCTGATGATGCGATCCACCACCCCGACCCCGGTCAGCGGCAGGTTGCACCACTCCAGTATCTTGTGCTCACCGTTCTTGGCGCAGTGCTCCATCAGCACCACCACCCGCTTGACCCCGGCCACCAGATCCATGGCGCCCCCCATCCCCTTGACCATTTTGCCGGGGATCATCCAGTTCGCGAGATCGCCGCGCTCGGACACCTGCATGGCCCCGAGCAACGCCAGGTTGATGTGGCCACCGCGGATCATGCCGAAGCTCTCCGCGCTGTCGAAGAAGCTGCTGCCGGGCAGGGTGGTGATGGTCTGCTTGCCGGCGTTGATGAGGTCCGGATCCAGCTCCTCCTCACTCGGGAAGGGGCCTATGCCGAGCAGGCCGTTCTCGCTCTGCAGCCACACCTCCATCCCCTCCGGGATATAGTTGGCCACCAGGGTCGGCAGGCCGATGCCGAGGTTCACATAGAAGCCGTCCTGCAGCTCCCTTGCGGCGCGCTGCGCCATCTCTTCACGGGTCCAGGCCATGGTTAACTCCTCACTGTCCGCACTTCGATACGTTTCTCGGGGTTGGGGTTCAGGACCAGCCGCTGCACATAGATGCCGGGCAGGTGGATCTCGTCCGGGGCCAGCTCCCCCACCTCGACGATCTCCTCCACCTCGGCGACGCAGACCCGGCCCGCCTTGGCGCAGAGCGGGTTGAAGTTGCGGGCGGTCTTGTTGAACATCAGGTTGCCCGCCTTGTCCGCCCTGGCCCCCTTGATGATGGCGAGATCGGCGGTGAGGGAGCGCTCCATCACGTACCACTCGCCGTCGAACTGACGGGTCTCCTTGCCCTCGGCGATCAGGGTCCCGTAACCGGTCCTGGTGAAGAAGGCGGGAATGCCGGCGCCGCCGGCCCGCAGCTTCTCGGCGAGCGTGCCCTGGGGGGTGAACTCCAGCTCCAGCTCGCCGGCGAGATATTGGCGCTCGAACTCCTTGTTGCCCCCCACGTAGGAGGAGATCATCTTCCTGATCTGGCGGCTGTAGAGCAGCGGCCCGAGGCCGAACTCGTCCACCCCGCAGTTGTTGCTGATGACGGTGAAGCCGCGCTTGCCGGTCTCGCGCAGCGCCTCGATCAGCCGCTCGGGGATGCCGCACAGGCCGAAGCCCCCCGAGGCGATGGTGATGCCGTCCTGCACCAGATCGCCGAGGGCGGCCTGGGCGCTGGGATAAATCTTGTTCATGGATACCTCTCTGGCTAGTCCGTTGGCCACGGGGGCGCGTTCGTTTTATGACCGTTTTCGTTATTCGGCGCAGTGTCGCATTCACAACCCCCTCCCAGCCTCCCCCTTCATAAGAGGGAGGAGCTATTTAGCTCCCACCCCTGCCAAGGGGAGGGGTGGGGTTTCTCTATTCGTTACGGCTTGATGCCCCAGTGCATCAGCACCAGCACCAGGGCGGCGAGGAAGGCGGTCTCCCCCACCATCAACAGGATGGGTTTGATGCCGACCGAGGCCAGCTCCTTCAACTGGGTCTTCATGCCGATGGCGGCGATGGCGATCACCAGGCACCAGCGCGACAGATCGTTGACCCCGCTCTGGACCAGGGCGGGCACCCAGCCGGTGCTGTTGATGCAGGCCAGCACCAGGAAGCCGACGGCAAACATGGGCAGCAGCGGCGGGCGCTTGTCCAAGGCGCCGTCCGCCCCCTGCATCCGGGTGAGCATGGCGGCGGCGACGATCACCGGCAGCAGCATGGCGACCCGCATCAGCTTGACCACGGTGGCCACGTCCCCGGTCTCGGTGGACATGCTGTAGCCCGCCCCCACCACCTGGGCCACGTCGTGGATGGTGGCGCCGAGGAAGACCCCCGCCTCCACCGGCGTCAGCTCGAAGAAACGGGCGATCATGGGGTAGGTGATCATCGCCAGCGTCGAGAGCACCGAGACCCCGATCACCGTGAACAGGGTGGCGCGCTCCTTCTGGGGATGATTGGGCAGGGAGGCGGCCAGGGCCAGGGCGGCGGAGGCACCGCAGATGGCGGTGGCACCGCCGGTCAGCATGCCGAACAGACGCTGGAAGCCCATCGCCTTGGCCACCACCACCGACAGGCCTATGGTCACCACCACCAGGGTCACCACCAGGACAACCGGCATCCAGCCGAGTTCGGCGATCTGGCCCAGGGTGATGCGCATGCCGAGCAGGGCCACCCCGATGCGCAGCACGCTGCGGGCCGTGAACGCGATCCCCTCCTTGCAGCTCCCCTCGGCGCTGAGGAAGTTCAGGGCCATGCCGAGCAGCAGGGCAAACAGCAGCACGGGGGCGCCGTAGTGTTCGGAAAGGAAGGTGGCGGCGGCGGCCACCACCAGGCTGACCGCCATGCCGGGGGCCAGCTCGCGCACCCGCGAGACGCGGGCGGTGACGGCGGGGTTCAACGCGTGCATGGGATGTCCTCCTCCGGTGCAACGACGATATGGAGCTGGTCGCCCGCCCGCTCGACCGGGTAGCGGTTGACCCTGAGCTGGGTGGAGCCCAGCAGATAGCCGGTGTTCAGGTTGAAGCGCAGGCCGTGGGCGCAGCACTGGATCACCTCTCCCTCCAGCTTGCCGCCGCAGAGCGACGCCCCCTGGTGGGGGCAGCCGTCGTCGATGGCGTGGAAGCGGCCATCGATGTTGAACAGCACCAGGCTCCTGCCCCCCTCCTCGATCAGGGCGCGCTTGCCCGGCGCCGGCACCCGGCTGGCTGGCACGGCGATGCGCCTTTGCGCCGCCGTGCCCTCGGTCACGACGGCCTGACGCAGGCTGGCGAGCAGGCGCTCCACCGGCTGGGCCCCGGAGAGAACCCGTCCCCCCAGCACGAAGCTGGGTACCCCCCGGCTGGCGGCCCCCTCGGCGGTACCGCAGAAGGGGCTGCCGTCCCCCTCCAGGCCGCCCACCAGGGCGTCGGTGGCGAAACCGGCCGCGGCAGCCAGATCGAGCAGGGTATGACAGTCCCCCAGATCCCCCCCCTGCTGGAAGTGACAGGCAAACAGGGATTCCAGCAGCGCCTCGCATTGCTCAGGGGTGCCGAGCTCGCCGGCCCGCTGCCACAGGCGGTGGGCATCGGCGGTGTTCGGCATGCGGGGGATGCGGCCAAAGTCCAGGGTCACGCCGACGCCGGCCGCAGCCTCGCGCACCTGGGCCTGGCGCAGGCGCAGGCGCAGCGCCTGCTCGCCCCCCAGCCTCTGCAGGTAGAAGGCGTTGAAATCCTCCCCCCCGGCCGGCAGCTGGGGCAGCAACTGCACCCCGCGCCAGCGCAGCGTCACCTGCAACTCGGGGCGCTCGGCCCGCAGCAGTGCCAGGGCCTGGTCCAGCTGGCGCTTGCCGATCAGGCACCAGGGACAGATGAAATCGAAATAGACCTCTATGTTCAGCGTATTGTGCAGGGTACTGCCCATGCCCTTGTCTCCCTGTGATCAACCCCTATCCGGCGATCGTCGCCGGACGGATAAAACTCATGTGCCCCCAGGGCCTCAGATCCTCGCCTCGGCGGGGGCCGGCTCGATGACGGAGGCGCCGGCGCCCCTGGGCTGCGCCTCCCCCTCCAGCCGGGCCACGTCCTTGTGGTAGTGGCGCCTGGCGTAGAGGAAGACGAGCGCCGCCGCGATGCTGATGAGGGGCACCAGCTGGAAGGCGTTGTCCAGCCCTATGTGATCGGACACCTTGCCGGTGATGAAGGGGCCGGGCGCGAGGCCCAGCAGGTTGTTGGCCAGAGTCAGGGTCGCGAAGGCGGTGCCGTGGATGCTGGCGTGGGTCAGGTTCGCCACCATGGCGCCGGCCGGGCCCGAGGTGCCGGTGGCGATGAACATGCCGAGGCAGATCAGGAGTATCTGCGCCAAGCCCACCGGCAGCGCGAACGCCAGGGAGAGCAGGACGCAGCTGCCGAGGCAATAGGCGATGGCGAGGCTTATCTTGCGATCCGGCCGCGCCTTGCACAGCCTGTCGCTCAGCATGCCGCACAGGATCATGCCGGCGCCGCTGCACAGCACTATGATGGCCGCCGCCGCCCCCGCCTTGTCCGTCGCCATGCCGTAGTAGCGGTTGAAGTAGCTCGGCATCCAGACGATGACGGTGCCGCCGACGAACAGCTGCAGGCCGCTGCCCACATAGGCGGCGATCACCGAACGGCTGGCATAGAGGCTGCGCAGCGGGCTGCGCTCTCCAGCCTTGCCCCTGGCTGTGCGGCAAGGGGTCGCGATGCGCGACTCCTTCACCACCATGGGGTAGAGCGCCGCCAGCACCAGGCCGAACAGGGCCATGCCGGCGAAGGCCCAGCGCCAGCCCAGAAAATGGGCCAGCACGCCCCCGGTCGCCATGCCGAGCACTGAGCCGAACAGACCGCCCGAGATGAAGGCGCCGGAGAGGGTGGCCCGCATCTCCCGCGGGAAGACGGAGACCACCACGGCGATGCCGACGCTGCCGTAGGCGGCCTCCCCCACTCCCACCAGGAAGCGGGCGACGAACATCTGTTCGTAGTTCTGGGCCAGGGCGCAACCCAGGGTGGCCAGGCTCCAGAGGGCGGCCATCAGGGCCAGGCTCTTCACCCGCCCGAACCGGTCGGCGAGCAAAGAGAGCGGGAAGGTCAAGAGCCCGACCATGAGCGCGACTATGCCGCTCAGCAGGCCAAGCTGGGTATCCGAGAGCGCCCACTCCCCCTTGAGCATGGGGAAGACGGCGTTGAGCACCTGGCGCGACATATAGTCGGAGATGAGCAGACCGAAGGTCAGCGCAAACACTATCCAGGCATAGCGGCGGGGCACGGCAACCTTGCCGGCCTCGGCGTCGTCATCGATACGATACGTAGCCATACAATCCCTCGTGCTACTCCAAATTGGCAGGTTCCCGGTCTGGGTCCCGGTGGCCGGAGCCACCGGGACCCCATTATTGATACATCTATCAGCTTGACGGATGCTGCATAGTGCAAGGGCTGCCGCCCTCTTGGCAAACGGTGTTGGCGGGTCGCAGCGTTTCTTTTTCACACCGCGACCCGACTGGCTCAGCGCTGCGGCACGCCGAGCTGACCCGGGACGCGATTCGGCGCCATGCCGTTGGCCTTCAGGGTCTCCTCGATGCTGTCGTACTGCACGCCGATGCGGTAGATGGCACGGGCCTCCTTGCCGTTGGCCACCTCGCGGCCCAGCTCGTGGGCGACGCGCACGCACTGCTGGATCTGCTCCACCGAGCTCATGCGCTGGCCGTGCTGGCCGATGATGGTGTCCTCGATGCCGCAGCGCGGGTGCAGGCCCATGGCCATGGCCATCATGTTGAACGGCAGCACGTTCTTGAGCAGCGACTCGGCGGTGACGCAGGCACCGTCTGGCGCACGGTGGACGAAGTTCATGAAGTTGAACGGGTTCGGGCCGTCGAAGCCGCCGCCGATGCCGATCCAGGTGAGGTTCAGCGGGCCCATGTAGATGCCCTTGCGCACCAGCCGCTCCAGGGTCTCCAGGGCGTGCATCCCGGTCAGCTGGAAGTGCGGCTGGATGCCGCTGGCCATCAGGCGCTTCAAGTGCTCGGCCACCCAGGCCGGGCCGGCCGGCACCGTCATCTCGCTGTAGGCGGCCTGGTAGGCGGGGTTCGCGAGCGAGGTGCCTTCCAGGTACTCCGGATAGAGCAGCTCCATGATGTTCATCTGGGTGGTGTTGATGGCCACCGTGACCTGATCCGGTTTCGGGGTCAGCTCCGCCAGCATGTGGCGGGTGTCGTCGGAGAGCCACTTGGCCGCCTCCCCCTCGCTCTCGGGGGCGAAGGAGATGGAGCCGCCGACCTGGATGATCATGTCCGGCACCGCCTTGCGGACCCCGGCGATCAGCTCGTTGAACTTGGAGAGACGCTTGGAACCGGTGCCGTCCAGCTCGCGCACGTGCAGGTGCAGCACGGTGGCACCCGCCTCGTAGCAGTCGACCGCCTTCTGGACCTGCTCCTCCATGGTCACCGGGATGTCTTCCGGGAAGTCGCCCGGCGCCCACTCGGGGCCGTAGGGGGCGACGGTGATGACCACCTTCTCCATGTTTTCCGGGTGCAGGGAATCGTCAAAAAATTGCATCTGTTCATTCCTTAAATTGGCTGGCCTTCCATGAAGCGCCTGGCGTGGTGACATCCCCCGGGCGCGGGCCCGGGGATTGATCAGAAGGGCTTGTCGCCCATGATCCCGGCCCGCTCCATCTTGCGATGGCAGGGGGCGTAATCCATAGCGGCGTAGTGCTGGGTGCTGCGGTTGTCCCAGATGGCCACGCTGCCCGGCTGCCAGCGCCAGCGCACCTGGAACTCGGGGATATAGGCCTGGCTGATGAGGTAGCGCAGCAGATCGCTGCCCCCCATGCTGTAGTCCTGGCCGACGCGGACATTCGCCGGGGTGTGGTAGTTGGTGAAGTGGGTCGCGAAGGCGTTGACGAACAGGATCTTCTCGTCCGTCTCCGGGTGGGTGCGCACCACGGGGTGCTCGGCGTCCGGGAACATGGCCTTCAAGGCGAGCCGCTTCTCCATGGGCATGGCCGCCCCGAAGCTCGCCTCTATGCTGTGACGGGCGCGCAGGCCGGCGATCTTCTGCTTGATCTCCTCCGGCAGCGCGGCGTAGGCCGCCGCCATGTTGGCCCAGAGGGTGTCCCCCCCCACCGGCGGGCACTCCACGCAGCGCAGCACGCAGCCCATGGGGGGCTGCTCGCGCCAGGTGGCATCCGTGTGCCAGGCGTTCTCGTAGCGATCGTTGGGCACCTCCGGCGACTTGTAGATGCGCACCAGACCGGGGTGATCCGGGTCGCTGCCCGCCACCGGGTGATCCTCCAGCTCGCCGAAGCGGCGGGCGAAGGCCACGTGATCGGCGCGGCTCATCTCTTGATCCCGCAGGAACAGCACCTTGTGCCTGAGCAGTTGGGCGCGGATCTCGGCAAACAGCCCAGCGTCGTGGGCCGCATCCGCCAGCTGGACGCCGCTGAGCTCGGCGCCGATATGGCAAGTCAGTTGTTCTACACGCATGTCTCTCTCCCTAGATGACAAGTCAGGCGACCGGACAAGTTCCCCGCCCCATGGGGCGGAGAGCTCGGGCCCTAGATAACGAAGATGGAGGAGCCCGTGGTCTTGCGCGCCTCCAGATCCCGGTGGGCCGCCGCCGCATCCTGCAGCTCGTAGCGCTGGTTGATCTCGATCTTGATCCGGCCGCTGGCCACGTGGTCGAACAGCTCCGCGGCCAGGGCCCCTTTCTCGTCCGGATCGGCGATGTAGTCGGCGAGCGCCGGACGGGTCAGGTAGAGGGAGCCCTTCATGGCCAGCAACTGGGGGTTGAAGCCCTCGATGGGGCCGGAGGCGGTGCCGACGCAGACCATGAGGCCGCGGCGCTTGAGGGAATCAAGCGAGCCCATGAAAGTGCTCTTGCCGACGCTGTCGAACACCACGTCAACGCCGGCGCCGCCGGTCAGGGCGCGCACCCGGGTGGCCACATCCTCGCGGCTGTAGTCGATGATGTAGTCGCAGCCGTGGGCCCGGGCCAGCTCGCCCTTGGCGTCGCTCGAGACGGTGCCGATCACCGTCAGCCCCAGCAGCCTGGCCCACTGGGCGACGATGAGGCCGACGCCCCCTGCCGCGGCGTGCAGCAAGATGCTGTCACCGGGTTTGAAGGCGTGGATGCGGCGCATCAGGTAGGCGGCGGTGAGGCCGCGCATGGTCATGGCGGCGGCGGTCTCGCAGGAGATGTTGTCCGGCAGCTTGATGAGCGGCGCGGCCGGGATCAGGCGCTCGGTCGAGTAGGCACCTAGGGTATTGATGAAGCCGGTGTAGGTGACGCGATCGCCGACGGCGACGCTGGTCACGCCCTCACCCACCGCCTCTACCACCCCGGCCGCCTCGACCCCCAGGCCGTTGGGCAGCGGGATCGGGTAGGTGCCGTTGCGAAAATAGGTGTCCGCGTAGTTCAGGCCGACCGCGGCATGGCGCAGCCGTACCTGGCCCGGCCCGGGTTCACCGACCGAGACCTCTTCGTAGCGCAGGACCTCGGGGCCCCCGGTTTCATAGAAGCGTATGGCGTTGGCCATGGCTGTTCTCCAGATTCATTCATGGGTGAAAACATCGTCCAGAGTGAATCTAGGGATTTACGTGAACGTCCGCTTTGCATCGGGCGACAGCCACTTTTCATCTCATGACACCCCCCTGCTAATCCGTTGCCCCCCCTCGGGGAAGAGGCCAGAATCGGCCCTGAACCACCACGGCGGCGCCATGGCATTGGCCAGGCGCACCTGGGGAAGAAAGAGCTATCCGATTGAATAAAAAGCAGTTCTCAGAAGGGAAGCCACCGGTGCCCGCAGATTGACGGGCCTTGGACCTAAGCATAATTGACGTTGACGTAAACGTAGTGTGAGATGATGGTATTCACAGCCAGCATCCACAGCAGACAAGCACCCCATGAAAGGAGTCATCATGTCCAACCTATCCCCCTCGGCCGGGACGCGTTTTCGCACTGCCCTGGCCAACGAGAAGCCCCTGCAGATCGTCGGCACCATCAACGCCTACATGGCGCTGATGGCCGAGCGCAGCGGCTTCCAGGCCCTCTACCTCTCCGGCGCCGGGGTGGCGAACGCCTCCTTCGGCCTGCCGGATCTCGGCATGACCTCCATGAACGACGTGCTGATCGACGCCGAGCGCATCACGGCAGCCACCCAGGTGCCGCTCCTGGTGGACATCGACACCGGCTGGGGCGGCGCCTTCAACATCGCCCGCACCATTCGCGCCTTCGAGCGCGGCGGGGTGGCCGCCGTCCACATGGAGGATCAGGTGGCCCAGAAGCGCTGCGGCCACAGGCCGAACAAGGCGGTGGTCTCGGTTTCCGAGATGGTGGACAGGATCAAGGCGGCGGTGGATGCCCGCCAGGACGAGAGCTTCGTCATCATGGCCCGCACCGACGCCCTGGCGGTAGAGGGGCTGGGCTCGGCCCTGGAGCGCGCCGCCGCCTATGTGGAGGCAGGCGCCGACATGATCTTCGCCGAGGCGGTGACCGAGCTGGACCAGTACGATCGCTTCAAGCAGGCGGCCGGGGTGCCCATCCTCGCCAACATGACCGAGTTCGGCAAGACGGAGCTGTTTGACAAGGAGGCACTCGCTGCCCACGGCGTCGACATGGTGCTCTACCCCCTGAGTGCCGCCCGCGCCGCCAACCAGGCCGCACTCAACGTCTATCAGACGCTTCGCCGCGACGGCCACCAGCGCGCCGTGGTCGACACCATGCAGACCCGGGAGTCCCTCTACGACTTCCTCGGCTACCACCACTACGAACAGACCCTGGACAGGCTGTTCACCAAGGACCTGTCCACCAAGGAATAAGCCGCGACCGGCCGTCTCATGCTGGCGGCCGGCGCTTCAACGGACTGAATGAGGAAACATGTGATGAGCGCCATTCCCGAAACCACCGGCTTCAAGCCGAAGAAATCCGTCGCCCTCTCCGGCACCGCCGCCGGCAACACGGCCCTGTGCACCGTCGGCCTCTCCGGCAATGACCTGCACTACCGTGGCTACGACATCCTGGACGTGGCCACCAGCTGCGAGTTTGAAGAGATAGCCCACCTGCTGGTGCACGGCCACCTGCCCAATGTGGCGGAGCTCACCGCCTACAAGGCCAAGCTCAAGGCCCTGCGCGGCCTGCCCACCGGGGTCAGGACCGCCCTGGAGCAGCTGCCCCCGAGCGCCCACCCCATGGACGTGATGCGCACCGCCGTCTCCGTGCTGGGGTGCCTGTCGCCGGAGAAGGACGATCACAACCACCCGGGCGCCCGCGACATCGCCGACAAGCTGATGGCCTGCTTAGGCTCTGTGCTGCTCTACTGGTACCACTTCAGCCACAACGGCAAGCGCATCCACGTAGAGACCGACGACGACTCCATCGGCGGCCACTTCCTGCACCTGCTGCACGGGCACAAGCCGCGTGACTCCTGGGTGCGCGCCATGCACACCTCCCTCATCCTCTACGCCGAGCATGAGTTCAACGCCTCCACCTTCACCGGCCGCGTCATCGCCGGCACCGGCTCCGACATGTACTCCTGCATCACGGGGGCCATCGGTGCCCTGCGCGGACCCAAGCACGGCGGCGCCAACGAGGTGGCCTTCGAGATCCAGAAGCGCTACGAGAACCCGGACGAGGCGGAGGCCGACATTCGCGCCCGGGTCGAGAAGAAGGAAGTGGTCATCGGCTTCGGCCACCCTGTCTACACCGTCTCGGACCCGCGCAACAAGGTGATCAAGGAGGTGGCGCGCGAGCTCAGCCAGGAGCAGCACAACACCAAGATGTTCGACATCGCCGAGCGCCTTGAAGAAGTCATGTGGGACGCCAAGAAGATGTTCCCGAACCTGGACTGGTTCAGCGCCGTCAGCTACCACATGATGGGCGTGCCCACCGCCATGTTCACCCCGCTGTTCGTCATCGCCCGCACCTCAGGCTGGTCGGCCCATGTCATCGAGCAGCGCATCGACGGCAAGATCATCCGTCCGAGCGCCAACTACGTCGGCCCGGAGGATCTCCAGTTCGTGCCGCTCAAGGAGCGCAAGTGATGATCAACAGCCAATATCGCAAGCCCCTGCCCGGCACGGCGCTCGACTACTTCGACGCCCGTGAGGCGGTCGAAGCCATCCAGCCCGGCACCTGGGACAGGCTCTCCTACACCGCCCGCGTCCACGCCGAGAACCTGGTTCGCCGGTGCGATCCGGCCATCCTCGGTGAGTGCCTCGACCAGATAGTGCACAACAAGCGCGATCGCGACTTCCCCTGGTTCCCGGCGCGGGTGGTATGCCACGACATCCTGGGCCAGACCGCCCTGGTGGACTTGGCAGGCCTGCGCGACGCCATCGCCGATCAGGGGGGGGATCCCGCCCAGGTGAACCCAGTGGTGCCGGTGCAGCTCATCGTCGACCACTCGCTGGCCGTCGAGTGTGGCGGCTTCGATCCGCAGGCGTTCGAGAAGAACCGCGCCATCGAGGATCGCCGCAACGAGGATCGCTTCCACTTCATCGACTGGACCAGGCAGGCGTTCAAGAACATCGAGGTGATCCCGCCAGGCAACGGCATCATGCACCAGATCAACCTGGAGAAGATGTCGCCGGTCATCCACGCCGATCGCGGCCTGGCCTACCCGGACACCTGCGTCGGCACCGACAGCCACACCCCCCACGTGGACGCCCTCGGCGTCATCGCGGTGGGGGTGGGCGGGCTCGAAGCCGAGAACGTGATGCTGGGGCGCGCCTCCTGGATGCGGCTGCCTTCGATCGTCGGCGTCGAGCTCTCCGGCAAGCCCGGCCCCGGCATCACCGCCACCGACCTGGTGCTGTCCCTCACTGAGTTCCTGCGCCAGCAGAAGGTGGTCGGCGCCTACCTGGAGTTCCGTGGCGAGGGCGCCGCCGCCCTCACCCTCGGCGATCGCGCCACCATCTCCAACATGGCGCCGGAGTATGGCGCCACCGCGGCCATGTTCTTCATCGACCAGCAGACCCTCGACTACCTCAAGCTGACCGGCCGTGACGACGAGCAGGTCAGGCTGGTTGAGATCTACGCCAGGGAGGCAGGCCTCTGGGCCGACGCCCTGGCGGACGCCCAGTACGAGCGGGTGCTGCACTTCGACTTGTCGACCGTGGTACGCACCCTGGCGGGCCCCTCCAACCCCCATCGCCGCCTGCCGGTCTCCGCCCTGGCTGAGCGCGGTATCGCGGTGGATCTGGACAAGGCTCGCGCCCAGGAGGCCGACGGCCTCTTGCCGGATGGCGCCGTGATCATCGCCGCCATCACCAGTTGCACCAACACCAGCAACCCGCGCAACGTGATCGCCGCAGGCCTCTTGGCCCGCAACGCCAACAGACTCGGCCTCAGCCGCAAGCCCTGGGTGAAGTCCTCCCTGGCCCCCGGCTCCAAGACAGTCGCGCTTTACCTGAAAGAGGCGGGGCTGGACAGCGAGCTTGAGCGGCTCGGCTTCGGCGTGGTGGCGTTTGCCTGCACCACCTGCAACGGCATGTCAGGTGCGCTCGATCCCGCCATCCAGCAGGAGATCATCGACCGGGATCTCTACGCCACGGCGGTGCTGTCGGGCAACCGCAACTTCGACGGCCGCATCCACCCCTACGCCAAGCAGGCGTTCCTCGCCTCCCCGCCCCTGGTGGTGGCCTACGCCATCGCCGGCACCATCCGCTTCGACATCGAAAAGGATGTGCTGGGGGTGGTGAACGGCAAGGAAATTCGCCTCAAAGACATCTGGCCGAGCGACGAGGAGATCGACGCCGTGGTCAAGGCCTCGGTGAAGCCGTCCCAGTTCCGCCAGGTCTATATCCCCATGTTCACCCTCGAGGAGGATCAAGGCCCCAAGGTGGCGCCGCTTTACGACTGGCGCCCGCAGAGCACCTATATCCGTCGCCCCCCCTACTGGGAAGGGGCCCTGGCGGGTGAGCGCACCCTCAAGGGGATGCGGCCGCTGGCGGTGTTGCCGGACAACATCACCACAGACCACCTCTCCCCCTCCAACGCCATACTGCGCAGCAGCGCGGCCGGCGAATATCTGCACAAGATGGGCCTGCCGGAGGAGGACTTCAACTCCTACGCCACCCACCGTGGCGATCACCTGACCGCCCAGCGCGCCACCTTCGCGAACCCCCAGCTGGTCAACGAGATGGCGGTGGTCAACGGCGCGGTGAAGAAGGGATCCCTCGCCCGGGTCGAGCCGGAGGGCCGGGTGATGCGGATGTGGGAGGCCATCGAGACCTACATGGCGCGCAAGCAGCCGCTCATCATCGTCGCCGGTGCCGACTACGGCCAGGGCTCGTCCCGGGACTGGGCGGCCAAGGGGGTACGGCTGGCCGGGGTGGAGGTGATAGCGGCGGAAGGCTTCGAGCGCATTCATCGCACCAACCTCATCGGCATGGGGGTGCTGCCGCTGGAGTTCAAGCCGGGCACCACCCGCCTCACCCTGGGCCTCGATGGCACCGAGACGTACGATGTGGTGGGTGAGCGCCTGCCGCGCGCCGATCTCGTGCTCGTTGTGCGCCGCCAGAGCGGCGAGGTGCTGGAGGTGCCCATGACCTGCCGCCTCGACACCGCCGAGGAGGTCTCGGTCTACGAGGCCGGTGGCGTGCTGCAACGCTTCGCCCAGGACTTCCTGGCGTCGACCGCGCACAAGGCCGCCAGCTAACGTCACCTCAAGACGGCAGCCACCCTGGCTGCCGTCTTACATCCAGAATGAGCACGAGCAGGACAATCGCTATGACCCACAATCCTCAAGTAAAGATCCCGGCCACCTATCTTCGCGGCGGCACCAGCAAGGGGGTCTTCTTCCGTCTGCAGGACTTGCCCGAGCGCTGCCAACAGCCGGGCCAGGCCCGCGACAAGCTGTTTATGCGGGTCATCGGCAGCCCGGACCCTTACGGCGCCCACATCGACGGCATGGGGGGCGCCACCTCCTCCACCAGCAAGTGCGTGATCCTCTCCAGGAGCAGCCAGCCCGATCACGACGTGGATTACCTCTACGGCCAGGTCGCCATCGACAAGGCGTTCGTGGACTGGAGCGGCAACTGCGGCAACCTCTCCACCGCCGCGGGGGCCTTCGCCATTCACGCAGGACTCCTGGATCCGGCCCGCATCCCGGACAACGGCATCTGCGTGGTGCGGATCTGGCAGGCCAATATCGGCAAGACCATCGTTGCCCACGTGCCGGTGACCAACGGCCAGGTGCAGGAGACCGGCGCGTTCGAGCTGGATGGCGTCACCTTCCCCGCCGCCGAGATCGTGCTGGAGTTTCTCGATCCCTCAGACGATGGCGAGGAGGGCGGCGCCCTCTTCCCCACCGGCAATCTGGTGGACGATCTGGAGGTACCCGCGTCTGTTGTAAAGAGCGGCGTACTGAAAGCCACCCTGATCAGCGCCGGCATCCCCACTGTGTTCGTCAATGCCGAGGACATCGGTTATGAGGGCACCGAGCTGCGCGAGCAGATAAACACGGACCCCGAGGCCTTGGCCCGCTTCGAGGCGATCCGGGTTGCCGGCGCCCTGCGCATGGGGCTCATCAAGAGCCCCGAAGAGGCGGCCACTCGCCAGCATACACCGAAGATCGCCTTCGTCGCGCCGGCCAAGGACTACAGCACCGCCAGCGGCAAGGAGGTCAACGCGAGCGAGATCGACCTGCTGGTGCGGGCCCTCTCCATGGGCAAGCTGCACCACGCCATGATGGGCACCTGCGCGGTGGCCATCGGCACCGCGGCGGCCATTCCCGGCACCCTCGTCAATCTGGCCGCGGGGGGGGGCGAGCGCGAGACGGTGCGCTTCGGCCACCCGTCCGGCACCTTGCGGGTGGGCGCAGAGGCGCGGCTGGTGAACGGGGAGTGGTCCGTCACCAAGGCGGTGATGTCCCGCTCCGCCCGCATCCTGATGGAGGGCTGGGTGCGGGTGCCGGGGGATGCGTTCTAGCCACCCCATCGGCGTTCGACCATAGAAAAGAGCCGAGGCGATCGCCCCGGCTCTCTTTGTTGCAGTGAGTTCACCCAGCAGTGTCCCGCCTCATTGCGGACGCGGCACGCACTCCACCTGGCGCGGGATATTCTTCTTCGCATCCCCTCCGATCAACTGCTTCACCTGACCGGCCGGACACCTGCCATCATCCACATAGCGCTTCTGCCCATGGGGCAGCGCCCCCGGGGGCGGATCCTGGCTCAGATATTCGATGGGGGCCGGCACCAGGGCGGCGCACCCCGTCATCAGTCCCGCCACCAGCAATGCCGCCAGCCACCTCACCCTCTTCCATGCAACCGCCATAGGCCACTCCCTCTGTGTGATCCGGATGCGCCGGGCTAGAGGCGCCCGGCCCGCATCGACTCAGGGGAGTGTAGCCATCCCGCCCCTTGGGCCGAAACCCGTCACGGGCGGCATTCCGACGATTCCAGACACAGCCGACACACGCCCTCCCCTGCCGCAGGCCAACCCTGACAACCGAGGAGGAAGGAGAGGCCTCGGCCCTCATGCCGCACAGGGGCGCCTTCAGGCTGGTCGACAGCCAGGCCGGGGAAGGGGGACGCCCTGCCATGGACAGGGGAGCGGTGCGGCCCAGAATGGCAACGACCTCCACTTGTTCATGCGCAATACATCTTTGCTCTGGGATAGTAGGGACCACGCAGGTGGGGTGGCGCTTGAAATCAGCGCTCGTCATCCACACATTCAGTGCATACAATGCGTTAACGAAGCACAATGGGTTGCTTCACCCGGAAATCAAGAGGACATCAAGATGGATACCCGTTCTATCTACACTGGCACCCAGGGTGCCGTGCGCGACACCAACAAGGTGCTGCGCAACACCTACATGCTGCTCTCCCTCACTCTTGGCTTCTCAGCCGTGGTAGCCGGGGTAGCAACCGTCATGAACATGCCGCCCCTGCACTGGGCCGTGTTCCTCATCGGTGTCTACGGCCTGATGTTCCTGACCGAGAAGAACCGTGACAACGGCATGGGGCTGGTGTTCACCTTCGCCCTGACCGGCCTGCTGGGCTATAGCCTCGGCCCCATCATCAACATGTACATGAACAACGGCGGCGGCGAGATCGTGATGACGGCGCTGGGCGGTACTGCGCTCACCTTCTTCGGCCTGTCTGCCTATGCCCTGACCACCAAGCGGGACCTCTCCTTCCTCGGCGGCATGCTATTCGTCGGGTTCTGGGTGCTGCTGGTGGCCATGGTCGCCAACATCTTCCTGCAGATGAGCGCCCTGAGCCTGGCCCTGTCCGCCATGTTCATGCTCTTCTCCTCCGGCGCCATCCTGCTGACCACCCAGCAGATCGTGCGCGGCGGCGAGACCAACTACATCTCTGCCACCGTCACCCTGTATGTCTCCATCTACAACATCTTCCTGAGCCTGCTGAGCCTGCTTGGCGGCAACCGCAACTGATGGATGCATAAGATGCACAAGACCCCGCTTCGGCGGGGTTTTTATTGGCGCCCATTTCTGTCAGGATAAGTTGCAAATCAAGGATATGAAGCGAAGTGGCCCTGATCCAAATCAGGGCCGTTTCGTTATCGACGGGTTATGCTTTCGCTTTCGTTTCGCTCAAGGGTTGCCTTCATCCCATGCCCATGGACTTCTCAGGTTTATTGCGCCGTCTGCTGATCGACTGCCACATCGATTTCACCTCGTTCAAGGGTGGTGCCTAGCATGCCGATGGATTTCTCCGGCCTGCTGCGCCGACTGCTGACAGACAGCCACATCTATTTCGCCCTCAAGGTCCTGCTCGCCATCGCGGGGCTGCTCGCCTTCGCGCTGGCTACCGGTGACATCCAGCTCACCGTGCTGCTCTCCCTCGGGGTGGTGGCCGGCGCCATCGCCGAGACCGACGACAGCCTCTGGGGCCGGGTCAAGAACCTCGCCATGACCCTGCTCTGCTTCCTGTTTGCCTCATTGTGCGTACAGTATCTCTTCCCCACCCCCTGGCTCTTTGCCATCGGGCTCGCGGGCTCCACCTTTATCTTCGTCATGGTGGGTGCCCTCGGCCAACGCTACGCCACCATCAGCTTTGGTTCCCTGCTGATTGCCACCTACACCATGCTGGGGGCCGCCAAGGCGCCGGATCTCTTCTATCAGCCGCTGGCCCTGTGCGCCGGCGCCCTCTGGTACGGCCTGGTGTCCCTGGTCTGGCTCTGGCTGCTGCCCTACAAGACCCTGCACGAGCAGCTCGCCCAGAGCTACTTCGCCCTCGCCCGCTACTTGCAGGAGAAATCCCGCTTCTTCCCGGCCGACGAACACGGCGCCCAGGCCATCCGCCACAATCTGGCCCAGCTCAACATCAACCTGGTCAATGCCCTGAACCAGGCCAAGACGGCGCTCAATGCCCGTCTTCATGCCCCCGGCCGCCACGGGGTGGCCCCCGAGCTCGCGGGCCTGCTGCGCCTCTACCTGCTTGCCCTGGAGATCCAGGAGCGGGCCACCTCCAGCCACTACCCCTACAGCAAGCTGGAAGCCGAACTCAAGCAGGGCATCGTCCTCGACGGCTTCCAGGAGGTGCTGTCACAGCTTGCCGACGCCTGTCAGCAGCTCGGCTACGCCATCCTGGTGCACAAGCCCTACACCCACCACAAACGCATTCACTGGACCCTGGAGGCCCTCGGCGATCAGCTGGAGTTCACCCACCTCAAGCAGCACTACCCCAAGACCCTGCTGACGCCGATGAAGTTCCTGCGCCGCAACCTGGCCAGCATCAACCAGCTGCTGCAAAGCGCCGAGGAGCTGCAAAACCCCGCCGCGCCGCCCACCAGCCTGCCTCCTCTGGCACGACCGGTCGCCCTGCCCCTGCTGGCATTGCTCAGGCAGCACCTGACCCCGGACTCCATGGTGTTTCGTCACGCCCTGAGGCTCTCGCTGGGCCTGGTGGTGGGCTATGGCATCCTGCAGGCGTTCAGCCTGGACAAGGGGTACTGGATCCTGCTCACCGTGCTCTTCGTCTGCCAGCCGAGCTACAGCGCCACCCGCCGCCGCCTGGTGCAACGCATGCTCGGCACCTTCGCCGGCATCCTCATCGGCGTGCCCGTGCTCTGGCTCTTCCCCGAGTTGCACCTGCAGCTCGGGATCATGGGGCTCGCCGCCTTCCTGTTCTTCACCCAGGTGCGCAGCAACTACAGCGCCGCCGTCTGCTTCATCACCCTCTACGTGCTGATGGCGTTCAACCTGCTGGATGGCATCGGCTTCGCCATCCTGGGGCCCCGCCTGCTCGATACCCTGCTAGGCTGCCTGCTCTCCTACGCCCTGGTGGCCTGGCTCTGGCCGGACTGGCAATACAAGCGGCTGCCGACCCTGATTGCCAACTCCCTGTCCGCCAATGCGAAGTACCTCTCGGCGGTGCTCGCCAGCCTGCATCGCCAGCGGGATGAATCCCTCGACTACCGGGTGGCCCGCAAGTGCGCCCACCTCGCCGACAGCGAGCTGGCCATGGCCTGGCAGAGCATGCTGGTGGAGCCGAGCAAGCGCCGCCGCTTCCTGGATCTCTGCTTCACCCTCACCTGGCGCAACCATGCCCTGCTCTCCTACATCTCGGCGCTCGGGGCACACCGCGACAAGCTCGAGCCCATCGAGGGGCTGGAGGAGATCAGCCGCCACATCAGCCAGACCCTGGAGCAGGCCGCCGGCCACCTGGCGGGGGAGATGCCGGCCCCGCTCGCGGGAGCCTGTCCGGCCATTGCTCCGGAGAGCAGCGAGGAGCAGCTGATGCTGAGCCAGCAGCTCACCCTCATCAGCCAGCTGGCGGACGAGCTGCTGATGCTCGCCAACGACGGCCAGTTGTTGACCCGGCAGGAGCAGGCCTGAGGACGCGGATCTCGCGACCAGACCCCCTGGCGGCAGGGCCATGATCGGTAAAGGGACGCGGCGGTGCCTCCGCACCGGTTGCCGATCCGGGGTCAAGGCGCTACCATGCCCGCCCAATCTCAATAACCCAGTCCCGACAGCCCCTTTGTGAGGAGCCCTTATGTCTGAGCATCATCAGCTGGAATTCAACGGCCAGGCCATCGAGACCGATGCCCAGGGCTATCTGCGTCATGTCACGGACTGGAGCGAGGCGCTGGCCCTGGTGCTGGCCGAGCGGGAGGGGATAGTGCTGGAGGCGCCCCACTGGGAAGTGGTGCGGTTCGTGCGGGCCTTCTACCTGGAGTTCAACACCTCCCCCGCCATCCGCGCCCTGGTCAAGGCGATGGAAAAGCAGTATGGCCCGGAGAAGGGCAACAGCCGCTACCTCTATAAATTGTTCCCGGAAGGCCCCGCCAAACAGGCCACCAAGATCGCGGGCCTGCCCAAGCCGGTGAAGTGCATCTAGGCCTCCTCGGCTGCCCGATAGCCACACTGCCTCCCCCGTTTTGGACACAAAAAAAGACCGCGCCCATGTTGCCATGAGGCGCGGTCTTTTCATTTCATCACCCTGTCAGGGGTTGTAGGCCACCACTGAGCCGCTCAAGCCGGTCATCTGGCTGATCCGGCTCTGCATGCCCTGCAACTTCGCCTTGGAGACATCCGGCCCGATGAAGACCCGGTTGATCTGCCCCTGCACCGGGGTTCTCGGCGACGTCTGGGCCGAGTAGCCCGCCGCCCTCAGCTTGCTCACCAGGGCATTGACGCTGTCTGCATTCTTGAAGGCGCCGAGCTGCAGGATCCAGCTTCCCTGGGCCGACGTGGCGGCAGGAGCCGGGGCCGGCTGGGCCATCTTGCTCGCGATAAGATCATCCATGGATTTGATCTGGCCCGCCTGCGGCTTGGCCTCCACCGGCTTTTGCACCTCTACCGGCTTGGGGGGCACCGGCTTGGGCTTGGGTTGCTCCACCGGCTTCCTGGCGATCACTTCCGGCTTGGGCTCGGGTTTGGGCTGCGGCTTGGGTTGTGCCGCGGCCTGCACCGGCTGCTGCTGGGTGACGGGCGCCTGGTTGGTCGCTGCCGGGTTGGTTCCCGCCTGATTGGCCAGGGTCACGGTGTCGCCGATCTCCTCCACCTGCCACTGGGTCGCGGCAGAGGCCTGCTGCTGGCTCGCCAGATGCTCGGCCGGCAGGGTGCTCGCCGCCGAGACCTGAAGGGCGGGCTTGGCGGGCTCCAGCTCCGGACGCAGCGGGATCTTGGCGAAGGCCTCGTCCTTCTGCTCCAGCTTGTTGCCGTCCATCAGGTCCGGCAGAAAGATGACCACCAGGGCGACCAGGATGACGGTCCCCACCAATCTGTTTTGAAACTTCGAAGCCAAGTTAATTCCCACCCATGTTGCTTAGTATTTTTGCAATTTTGCCGGCATCCACCATGAACGGCCCCTCACGCCATTCCGTTTTGAAACCTCAGCACCAGGCAGCGCCCTGCCCGTGTCGCTGGACCCATGATGCGCAGAAACGGCTCAGGCGCTCGCCGCCAGCACGTCGGCGACAGTGTAAAACGAGCCGAACACGATGACCATATCGTCAGGACTCGACACGGCCAGAGCAGCCTCATAAGCCTCGCTCACCGACTCAAACTGCGCGGCCGGCCCCTGTTCACCCAGGGCGGCGGCCAGCTGGGCCGCCGTGGCGGCACGGGGACCGTGAAGGCTCGCGAGATACCACCCATCGACAAGCCCCTGAAGCTCCTTAAGGGAACCCGCCATATCCTTGTCCTTGAGCATGCCCACCACGGCGCGGCGCTTGCCCTTGCAGGGGAGCAGGCGCAGCTGGTTCGCGAGATAGGCCGCCGAATGGGGATTGTGGGCCACGTCGACGATGACGGCGGGATCGCTTTGCAGACGCTGCATCCGCCCCGCGAGGCGGGCATTGGCCAGCCCTTCGCGGATGGCGGACTCCGCCAGCGGCAGGCCGAGGGACTCCAGCGCCGCCAGCACGGTGACCGCGTTCATCAGCGGCAGGGCCGGCTTGGGCAGCCCCAGCCAGTGGTGCAGGCCGTGGTAATCCCAGTCGCCTTTGTACTCGTCCCCGTGAAAATCGCGGCCGACCTGACGCAGGCAGGCGCCGAGGCGCGCCGCTTCGCTCGCTATGGTCGCAGGCGGATTGGGCTCCCCGCTGATGGCGGGTTTACCTTTGCGATAGACGCCGGCCTTCTCCACTGCCACCGCCTCCCGGGTATCCCCGAGCCAGTCGCAGTGATCCAGGGCGATGGAGGTGATCAGGGCGACGTCCGATTCCACCACGTTGGTGGCATCGAGCCGCCCCCCCAGCCCCACTTCCAGCAGGAGCACATCGGGGGCGGCGCGGCAAAACAGCCACAGACCCGCCAGGGTGGCGAACTCGAAGAAGGTGAGGGCGATGTCGCCCCGGGCCGCCTCCACCTCGGCAAACGCCGCGCAGTGCGCGTCGTCGGCCAGCTCCTGACCGTTGACGCGCACCCGTTCGGTGAAGCGCAGCAGGTGTGGCGAGGAGTAGACCCCCACCTTGTAGCCCGCCGCCATCAGTATGCTGGCCGCCATGGCGCAGGAGGAGCCCTTGCCGTTGGTGCCCGCCACCGTGATCACCTTGAACGGCAGCTCGGTGAGGCCCATGCGCCGGGCGACGGCGCCGACCCGCTCCAGCCCCATGTCGATGTTGACCGGGTGGATCTGTTCCAAATAAGAAAGCCAGTCGACCAGCGACCGGCTTTGGGATTGTTGCATGTGTGAACTCATCTTCAGTCTTCGATGACCTGAGTGTTCATCAGCTTGGCCAGCAGGCCGGCCAGGCGGTTGCGCATCTCGCGGCGGTCGATGATGAGATCGATGGCGCCCTTCTCCAGCAGGAACTCGGAGCGCTGGAAGCCTTCCGGCAGCTTCTCGCGCACGGTCTGCTCGATGACGCGGGGGCCGGCGAAGCCGATCAGCGCCTTGGGCTCGCCCACGTTGATGTCACCCAGCATGGCCAGGCTCGCGGAGACGCCCCCCATGGTGGGGTCGGTCAGCACGGAGATGAAGGGCAGGCCCGCCTTGGTGAGCCTGTCGAGCGCCGCACTGGTCTTGGCCATCTGCATCAGGGAGAACAGGGCTTCCTGCATCCGCGCGCCACCGGAGGTGGAGAAGCAGACCAGGCCGCGGCCCTCCTTGATGCTCTCCTCGACGGCGCGCACGAAGCGGGCGCCGACCACGGAGGACATGGAGCCCCCGATGAAGGAGAACTCGAACGAACAGGCGACGACCGGCACCCCCTTGAGGGTCCCCTTCATCACCACCAGCGCATCTTTTTCTCCCGTCTCTTTCTGGGCGGCAGACAGACGATCCTTGTAGCGCTTGGAATCCTTGAATTTCAAGATGTCTTGCGGCTCCAGCTCGGCCGCGACTTCACTGCGACCCTCGACGTCGAGGAAGCTCTCGAGACGGGCGCGGGCGCTGATGCGCATATGATGATCACACTTGGGGCACACTTCGAGATTGCGCTCCAGTTCTGCCCGGTAGAGCACCTGTTCGCAAGCAGTACACTTGGTCCACACCCCTTCCGGAATGTTGTGACGACGCGGTGTGGTGATCTTGCTCTTGGGAAGGATCTTCTCAAGCCAGCTCATGGAATTCCTTAATGCATTTGTGCCTGACAAAACACATCGAGCCTAGATTGTTCAATGACTTAAGGGCTCGATGGCAATAAACGACGGATCATTAAACCACAAATTTTCGGGCCCAGTTACTAAAAACTGGTCGTACCCGGTGCCGAGTCCGGCAGCCAGAGCGGCCCGAGGGGCAACTGGGGCAGGCCGAACTCGGCCGGGTAATCCACGTCCACCAGATAGAGGCCGCCCGCCTTGGCGGTGGGGCCCGCCAGGTTGCGATCCTTCGCCGCCAGTACCTCGGCAATCCACTCCACCGGCTGAAGACCCTGCCCCACCAGCAGCAGGGAGCCGGTGATGTTGCGCACCATGTGGTGCAGGAAGGCGTTGGCCTTGATGTCGAGCACTATATAGGGGCCGGAGCGGCTGACGCACAGGTGGGTCACGTTGCGCCAGGGGGTGTTGGACTGGCAGGCGACGGCCCGGAAGGTGCTGAAGTCGTGCTCGCCCAGCAGGGACTGGCCGGCCTGGTGCATCAGCTCGGCGTCGATGGTTTCGTGGTAGTGGCTGACGCCGCTGCCGAGGATGGCTGGGCGGTAGTTGTGGTTGTAGATGACGTAACGGTAGCGACGGGCGGTGGCGCTGAAGCGGGCGTGGAAGTGCTCGTCCACCTCCTTGACCCAGCGCACGGCGATGTCAGGGGGCAGGTTGGAGTTGAGCCCCAGGGTCCAGGCCCCCTCGGCGCGATTGGACTCGGTATCGAAGTGGATCACCTGGCCGGTGGCGTGCACCCCCGCATCGGTGCGACCGGCACACTGGATGGAGACGGGGTGGTTGGCGATGCGGCTGAGGGCTTTTTCCAGCTCCTCCTGGACGCTGATCACTTCGCGCTGACGCTGCCAGCCGAAATACCGGCTGCCGTCATATTCAATACCTAGGGCAATTCGCATGGATAACGGTGTCTTCTGATGAAAGGATGCGGTGAAAGAAACGGGGCGGATTATACGCGCTCGGGCTCAAAAGTCCCAGACCGTGGAGGCGGCGGCACTCGTGACCATGAAAGAGAGGGCAGCCCGCAGGCTGCCCTCTTGGTTCGTTCGCCGGCAAACGGCCCTTATCCCAGGCGCTTGAGCAGCTTCTGTGCCTCGGCGCGCTGGTGTTCGCTGCCCTGGGCTGCGGCCTCTTCCAGCAACTCCCGGGCGCTCTCCTTGTCGTCGATCTCGAGGTAGGCCCGGGCCAGATCCAGCTTGGCCCCCACCCCGCCGTCGTCGGCATCCACGTCGAAACCGTTGGACTCCGGCAACACCTCGGGGAAACCGTCCAGCCCCACGTCCAGGGAGAAGCCCTGATAGGGTTCCTGCTCCGTGCTGCTGGCGTTGGCCTCGGCCAGGAGCTTGTCTATCTCCACGTAGTCGTTGGCCTGCGCCTGCTCGCGGGGCTTCAGATCGCCGGCATGGGGCTCCACCTCGGCGAAGGCATCCTCGAAGTCCGCCAGGGCCAGCTCGTTGGGATCCCAGGCCGGGCTCGCCCCCTTGGTGGGTTCCAGACCGAGTTCGGCCAGCATGTCGTCCACGTCATCCTTGCCATAGCCGGCCCCCTCCTGAGCGTCCTTGGCGGCAGGCGCGTCCTGGGCTGGCTCGCCAAAACCGGTCTCCACATCGCTCAAGTCGAAGTTGTCGAACGGCTCGTCACGGCGGCTCCGGCTCTCTGCCTGGGCCTTGGCCAGATCCGCCTCGAGATCCGCATCCAGCTCGGCAAACAGGGCGGCCTGCAGCTCCTCCTCCGTCATGACCTCGTCGCGGGCACGGGGGGCGGCATCGGACTCGTCGGAGAGATCCAGTTCGGGCACCACGGGGAGATCGAAGCCCCCCTCGTGGGCCAGATCGAGCTCTGGCACCAGATCCGGATCCCGGTTCGCCGTCGCCACCGCGGGCTCCACGTCGAAGGCGGACAGGGCGGTCTCGTCATCACTGAAGATGACGTCGGCCGAGGCATCGGCCCCGCCCTGCTTACCGCTGCCATCCGGTTCGTTGAGATCCGGCATGGGGTGCAGGGGGTCTTCATCCGTGATGCCCACCGTCATCAGCTGATCGAACTCGCTGCTCTCGTCCCCCATCACCATGGAGGTCGATTCGGACAGGCTCTTCTCCTGCTCTTCCAGCTCGCGGCGCGCGCGGGCCCGCAGCCAGAGCGTCACCAGGGCCAGCACCAGCAGCACCGGCAGCAGGATGATCATGGCGAGGTTGAGCGGCGAGGAGAGCAGCTCCATCAGCCAGCTCTGCTTGGGCGCGGGTGCCACCACGGGGGGCACCGGCTTGGCCTTGAGCTCCGCCACCTCCTTTTGCAGCGCGGTCTGATCCTGCAACTGGGCCTTGAGGGTCTCCACCTCTTCGGTCAGGGATTGCAGGCGCAGCTTGAGCCTGTGGTTCATCTCGGTGACCTGGCCGAGCTGGGCGTTGGCATCTTCCAGCGCCAGCGCCATCTCGGTGGAGGGCTTGCCCACCGGGGTGGCGGGAAGAGGGGTTGGCGCCGTGCCGGCGGCGCTGCTCGCGGCACTGTTCGCTGCCACGGGGGCGGGCGCGGCCTTGGCGGTCTCCTTCACCTCGGTGGCAGGAGCGGTCACCTTGGGCGCCGCCGGGATCGGGGCCGCCTTGGGGGCGGCAGCAGGTTTGGCCGGCGCGGGCTGACTGGCGACGGGCTGCGCGGTGCGAGCCTGCTTGCTGGCCAGGTATTTGGGGCTCAGCCCCTTCCAGCTGGCGTTGTCGCTGTTGAAGCGGCGGCGCGCCTCGGCATCCGTGATGCGGCCCGCCTCGGCCGCCGTGGGCAGCAGGATGTGGGAGCCCACCAGAATGTGGTTGATGTTGCCATCGGCAAAGCTTCTGGGGTTCTTGTCATAGATAGCCACCATGGTCTGGTAGACGCTCACCCGATTGGAGGGGCGATGCTTGCTCGCCAGGCTCCAGAGGGTATCGGTGGGACGAACGGGACCATAACTGCCCGCCTTCGCAGAAGCCACCTGACGCACTATCGGCTCTGCCTTGGGCAATACGACGGGGGCCACGGGCTGGGCCTGGGGCTCTGGTTGCACCGCGGGGGGCGGTGAGCCGTCCGGCCCCTTGAGCTCGACAAAGAAAGGCTCTCGCCCCGCCTCGTCGGCCTGAACCGTGCCCAGAAGCCCCAATGCGAGTAGCGTTGCCAGCGTTATGCGGGAATGTCCCATATTCGTTCCTTCGTATGACGGCCCTATCACATTGAAAAATCTGGATAGTTACCCCAAAACAATCGGCTCAATATAAATCAGGCGCCGGTCTCAAGCCAGCGATCCGACATATTTCGCGCCCGGCCGCTGCCAAATAAGAGCCCCGGACGCGAACCAGAGTGTAGAAAAAAACCTAGTTCACTGATATCTCTCAAGATTCCAAAAACCGGAGAGTGGGTTCCCGGTCACATCCCGGCGCCACGGCGCCGGCGCAAGGGCGGGGTTCCCTCCCCGCCGCAGGCCGACATCAGAGGTAGTCGCGCACCAGCAGTTCGGCAATCTGCACGCTGTTGGTCGCCGCGCCCTTACGAACGTTATCGGCCACGATCCACATATTGATACCGCAAGGGTGAGAAATATCCTGGCGTACCCGGCCCACCAGCACCTCGTCCTTGCCGGTGGCGTCGCGCACCGGGGTCGGATAGTCGTGCTCGTCGTCAAACAGGGTGACGCCCGGGGCATGGCGCAGCAGCTCCTTCACCTGTTCGGCGTCCAGCGGCTGATGCAGCTCCACGTGGACCGCCTCGGCGTGGCCGTAGAAGACCGGCACCCGCACGCAGGTGGGGTTCACGGCGATGCTGGCATCCCCCAGGATCTTCTGGGTTTCCCACACCATCTTCATCTCCTCGCGGGTGTAGCCGTTGTCGGTGAAGGCGTCAATCTGCGGGATGAGATTGAAGGCGATCTGCTGCGGGTAGAGGGCGGGCTCCACCGGGCGACCGTTGAGCAGGTGAGCGGTCTGGCCCGCCAGCTCGCTCACCCCCTCCTTGCCGGAGCCGGAGACGGACTGGTAGGTCGCCACGTTGATGCGGGCGATACCCACCTCGTCGTGCAGGGGCTTGAGCGCCACCAGCATCTGGATGGTGGAGCAGTTCGGGTTCGCGATGATGTTGCGGTTGCGAAAATCCGCCAGGGCGTCCGGGTTCACTTCCGGGATCACCAGGGGGATGTCCTCGTCATAACGGAAGCAGGAGGTGTTGTCGATGACGATGCAGCCGTGCTCGGCGGCAATCGGCGCCCACTTGGCAGAGACCTCGGCCCCGGCGGAGAAGAGGGCTACTTGCACCTGGCTCCAGTCAAACGCCTCCACGTCCAGGATCTCGACGTTCTTGCCGCCAAAGCGCACCGTGTCGCCGGCACTGCGGCTGGAGGCCAGCGGATAGAGGGTGGCGACCGGGAAGCCGCGCTCCTCCAGGATCTCGATCATGGCCTCACCCACGGCGCCGCTCGCGCCCAATACCGCTACGTTGAATTGCTGACTCACTGTTGTCTCTCCTGTGATGCTGCCTGTCGGGGCCGGGCATGAGGCCCCCCGGGTGGCAAGCGTGATCGTCTGATGGCGGCCCGGCACCACGCCGGGCCGAGGCGAAGATCCGGCCTTGCGCCCGGATCCTCGCCGTTGAAATTAGGTTGATGCGCCCACGACGGCAAAGCCCAGGCGGGCCAGCCTGTCGTCGGCGAAGGGGCCCTTCACCTGCAGGGAGGAGAGCTCGCGCCGCTCCGGGTAGCGCTTGCGCTGCTCGTCGAAGCTACCGGGCAGCCCGATCCGGTTGCGAAAACGGGCGTCGTCCCGGCGCACGTCATAGATGAGGTGGACGAGCTGCTTGATGAGGCCCTGATCCGCCGGCTGGCCCGGCGTCACGTCGCGCACCTCGGGGGCGGGCAAGAGGGATTGCAGATCCTGGCGCGGCGTGCGCCCCAGCTGCCGGCAGAGCGCCTCATAGAGCATCCAGGTGCCGCGGGCCTTGCCCTCCAGGCTGTAGCCCGCGATGTGCGGCGTGGCTATCTCGGTGTAAGGCACCAGGGCTTCTAGTGGCTCGGGCTCCCCTTCCCAGACGTCCATCACCAGCCTGAGTGGGGCCGGGCCTTGCTGGCGGGCAAGCAGGGCCCGGTTGTCCCACACCTCGCCGCGGGAGGCGTTGATGAGGATCTGCCCGGCCGGACGAGCCGCTATCTCGCGCTCCCCCAGCAGGTGGAAGGTGGCATCCTGTCCCTCGCGGGTATAGGGGACATGGAAGCTGACGATGTCGGCGCCAAGGGCGGTCCGGTAGCCCACGTAGTCGCCGGCCGCGCCGCTGCGGACCCGGGGCGGGTCACAGCGCAGCACCTTCATGCCGAGCGCCTCGGCCTTGCCGGCCACGCTCTCGCCGGTGTTGCCGGCGCCGATGACGGCGAGGCTCATCTCGCTCAAGTTCAGCTCGTGGCGCTCGGCCAATACCAGCAGGGCCGAGAGCACATAGTCGCCGACCGACACCTTGTTGCAGCCGGGGGCGCTGAAGAAGGGAATGCCCCGTGCCGCCAGCAGGCCCTGATCGATGTGGTCCGTGCCGATAGTGGCGGTGCCGACGAAGCCCAGCCTGGGGCTGGTCGCCAGCAACGCTTCGTTGACCCGGGTCACGGAGCGCACCAGCAGCACGTCCGCCTCTTGCAGATCCGCCGCCGTTATTGCTCTTCCCGGCAGGGGGATCACTTCACCAAATTCGGCAAACAGCTCCAGGGCATGGGGCATATTTTCATCAACGACGATCTTCATCGACACGGGTCTCAATCCACAAGGGCCACAGGCGCGCCATTCTAGCCCAAACGCACCGAATTTTCAGAGGCTTGTTCTCGAACGCCCCACCCGGCACAGAGGGGCGGCGCCGCCACGGGCTGGCGACCTCCCTGTGTAACAGCATGTTGCCCCACGCCGCCCCCGGCTTGACCGCTGGGGCCTGGCTGGCACAATGGCGCCTCCTTGTTAGCCGCGCCCAGCGCCACCGACCAGAGCTCCGCCATGCCGACCCACTCCTCTTCACTGCCCCGCCGTCAGGTACTTGGCTTCAACGCCGTGCTGCTGTTGCCGCAGCTGTTGCTCGTCTGCCTGCCCTGGCAGCCCTTCATGAGCGACGCCCTGCACTCGGGCTGGCTATGGTGGCCCTACGCCCTCACCCGCATGGTGGACCTGCCGGGCATCGCCATCACCGTTGCCGCCCTGCTGCTGCTGACCCGACACAAGCTGACGCTGGATGGTCGCGCCCTGCTGGCGCTGGCCGGCGTCCTGTTTGCCGTGTTGGCGAGCGACTGGATCATCAAGAGTCTCGTCAAACAGCTGACCGAGGAGCCCAGACCCTACCTTCTCTGGCTGGAACGCCAGGAGCTCATCCCCGCCATCCGCCAGTTCTATGCCAGCAGCCTGGCGCTTCGCGGCGAACAGGTCCACGCCGCGACCCAGTTGCTGGCGCTGCCCGCCTGGCTCGGCCAGCACTGGCAGGCAGAGGTCAACTACGCCTTCCCCTCCGGCCACAGCATCGCCGCCATGAGCCTGGCCCAGTTCTTCGGCCTGATCTGGCTGGCCCGCGCCCCCGCCGGGGTCTGGCTGCTGCCGCTCTGGGCCCTCGGCATCGGTCTGTCGCGCACCCTGATCGGCATGCACTGGCCGCTGGACGTGCTGGCGAGCGCCCTGCTCGGCAGCCTGACCGCACTCCTGGCCGCCCGCTGGTGGCTGCATCATTACTAGCGCCGCAGGCGAGCCACCAAGCAAAACGGGCACCGAGGTGCCCGTTTTGCTGTCCGTCGAGCCTGCTCAGCCCTTGCTCTGCCAGCCCTGGGGATACTTGTACCCCTGGAAGCGCTTGGCGGCATAGGCCTTGAACTCGGGGGAGTTGTAGGCGGCCGCCACGTCCTTGGCGAACGGCTTGTCCGCGTCGGCGCTCTTCACCACCACCCAGTTGATGAAGTCGTAGCTGCGCTCGAGGAAGAGCCCGCTGCTGAACGGGATACCGCTCGAGGCGGCGAAGTTGCCGTTGATGACCGAGAAGTCCACGTCCTCACGGGAGCGCGGCAGTTGCGCCGCCTCCAGCAGCACCAGCTTGAGGTTGTGGGGGTTGTTCACCACGTCGAACTCGCTCGCCTTGAGGGGGTTTATCCCCTCCTTGAGGGTCAGCCAGCCCAGATCCTGTAGCATCAGCAGCGCCCGCGCCTGGTTGGTGGGATCGTTCGGGATGGCGACCGTGCTCCCCTCTTTCACCGCCTTCAGCTCCCCCAGTTTGCCGGCATAGAGCCCCATGGGGCCGGTCGGTACCTGGGTGATGGGCGCCAGCGACAGGCCCCTGTCTTTGGAGAAGCTATCCAGATAGGGCTTGTGCTGGAAGCAGTTCACGTCCAGCGAGCCATCGGCCAGGGCGATATTGGGGGTCACGTAGTCGGTGAACTCCACCAGTTTGACCTGGTAGCCCTTGGCCTCGAGCTGCGGCTTGATGGAGTCGGTCACCATGTCGGCAAAGTCCCCGACCGTGGTGCCGATGACGATCTCCTTCTTGGCCGGATCGGCGGCCAGAACGGAAAGCGGCAAGCTGCCGGCCAGCAGGGCCAGGGCGGAGAGGGTGAAGAAGGTACGACGCTGCATAGAAACTCCCTGTCTACATGATGATCAAAATGGTGGTCGTGGGTGTCGTGGAAGAAGAAACACCACAGCCATCTAGCCGTCTAAACGGCCAACTCGGGACACCATAACAGAGCTTTTCCTCGTCGCCAAGCAACAAAACCGGGCAAGCTTGGCCGAATGCTGGCTGAGCCAGGTTGGTGCCTGGATAGAAAATCTTTGACAGAACACACAGTTGCGGCTTTCTCCCATCCCGCAGAAGGCGGCATATGGCCTACTGTGGTCAGTCGGCACCCATCATTCGGGGAATACGGCAGGTGGCTCCGAAGGGCGACATTGCCCTCACCCCCTTCATCCAGACAACACAAGGAGTGGCAATGTTCGAGCATGTTGAAATCAAGGTGGTGCGTTTCGACGACTGCCAACGCTTCTACGCAACCGTGCTGGCGCCCCTCCTGATAGAACTCAAATGGGCAGACAAAGACGCCGCAGGTTTCGGCCGACTTGGTCACGACAAGGTAGGCTTCCTGATTGAGCGGGGCGACTAGGGCGCCCCCTGCCATCTCGCCTTCGCGGCCAGCACCGCGGCGCAGGTGGATGCGTTCCATCGGGCTGGCGTCATGGCCGGCTTTGCCTGCAACGGGCAGCCGGGGCTGCGCCCCCACTATGCCCCCGATTACTACGCCGCCTTCCTGCGCGATCCGGACGGCAACAACATAGAGGCATTGACCTACCTTGCGCCCCCTGGCATGGCGAGCGCGTGAAGAGGCGCAGCTTGCCAGCAGAAGCCGGTATCTTTGACCTAGGGGCCAGGAAACCCGCCACAAACGAGGAGAAAATCATGCTTGAACGCCGCGACGCCGGCCTGCTGGTCGTGGATATCCAGGGCAAACTCGCCCGCCTGGTGGAAGGGAGCGACTCGCTCATCGCCAACACGGCCAGGCTGGTGCAGGGCGCGAAGGCGCTGGGCCTGCCGGTGGTCTGGCTGGAGCAAAATCCCGAGAAACTCGGCGCCACCGTGCCCGAGTTGCGGCCGCTGCAGGCGGGGGATCCCGTGCTGACCAAGTTCAGCTTCGGTGCACTGGGGGAGCCGGCCGTGGCCGACACCCTCGCGAGGACGGGAGTCAGCCACTGGCTGGTGTGCGGCATCGAGACCCATATCTGCGTCTACCAGAGCGTGCTGGGACTGCTGGCGGGCGGCGCCCGGGTCTCCCTGGTGGTGGATGCGGTGTCGTCCCGCAGTGCCGCCAACCGGGATCTCGCCATCGGTCAGCTGGCGGCCAGGGGGGCGGCCCTCACCTCCGTGGAGATGTGCCTCTTTGATCTGATGGGGGATTGCCGCCACCCGGCGTTTCGCCAGATCCTCTCCCTGGTGAAGTGACCGCCATGATGGACAACATGGCGCCCCTGATGTTTGCCCTCATCGCCTTCGGGGTGGCGCTCACGGTGACCATGACGGGCATGGCGGCCACCCGCCACTATCTGGCCTGGCTCTGGCTGGGGATCATGCTCTTCTTCGGGCTGTGGTGGGCGCTGCTGGGCCTGCCTGCGCTCCTCGCCGAACCGACCCCTCTCTGATCATGCCGCCCGGGCGGCTCAGCCCCCCAGGCGCTCCTGCAGATAGTCATAGCCCCCCTCTTCCCTTGGCACGAAACTCAGTCGGTGGGTGAGGCCGGGGGGCGCATCCTCCGGATGGTGGGAAACGAACAGCAGCTGGGTGCCCTCGCCGATGAGGCGCACCACCAACGCCCGCACCAGATGGCGGTTGAGGGGATCCAGCCCCTGCAGAGGTTCGTCCAGGATGAGCAGCGGCGGATGTTTGACCAGGGCCCGGGCGATCAGCACCAGCCGCTGCTGGCCGAAGGAGAGGGAGTGAAAGGGCTGGCCCCCCTGCTCCTTTAACCCCAGCAGGGCCAGCCACTCGTTGGCTAGCGCCAGCTGACGATCCCCCGGGCGGGTATAAAGCCCGATGGAGTCGTAGAAGCCGGAGAGGATCACCGCCAGCACCGAACAGCTCACGCGATAGTCCAGATGCAGCGCCGGGCTCACGAGCCCGATATGGCGCTTGATCTCCCAGATGCTCTCGCCGCTGCCCCGCCGCCGTCCGAACAGATGGAGCTCATTGTTGTAACCTTGCGGGTGATCCCCGGTGATGAGGGAGAGCAGGGTCGACTTGCCGGCGCCATTGGGCCCCACCAGTTGCCAGTGTTCCCCCGGCGCTATGGTCCAGTCGAGCCCGTCGATCACCACCTGGTCCCCATAAGCGATACGCATGGCTTTCATGACCACCCGTGGGCCTGAAGGCAAGGGCACGGGAGTCGCGAGCGGAGGCGGCAAGCGGGGGGAGACGGCTTCGGCGCGCGCCAGCTGGGCCACCTCCCGGCTGCCGAGCACGGCATCGCGCTCCCCCGCCAGCAGCAGGCGACACTCGCCGAGCAGGCCGAGGTGGGTGGCAAAGGGCGGGATCTCGTCGAAGCGGTTGACTATCACCACCAGGCGCAGCCCCTCTGACACCAGGTCGGCCAGCAGCGACATCAGGGAGGCTCTGGCCCCCTGATCCAGCCCATCGAAGGGCTCGTCCAGCACCAGAAGCTCGGGCCGTCCCAACAGGGCCCGGGCCAGCAGCAGCTTGCGCCCCTCCCCGCTCGAGAGGTAACGGTAGGGACGATCCCACAGGGACTCGATGCCGAAGCGCGCCAGCAGCGAGCGGGCCTGCGCCTCCTTGCCCCCCTCCTCCAGCATCAGGGTCGACACCTGGTAGCCCGCCTCCTCCTCTTCCCCCAGCATGTCGGTGTTGCGCCGCTGGAAATCGCGCTCGCCCAGTTGCTGCTGCGACTCGAACGAGAGTCGCTCGGCCCGGACCCGACCCGTCACCACCCCGGTACGCACCGCCAGCTCGCCGCACAGGGCCGACGCCAACGCCGTCTTGCCGCTGCCATTGCTGCCGACAAAGGCCCAGCACGCCTGAGGGGTGAGACAGAGTTCGGGAATAATCAGGGAGTGTTGGCCACGCAGGGCCAGGGTGGCGGATTGCCACTGCAATGAGGTCATGGGGTCGTCCTGTGAGTCGCGGGAAGCAGCCTTGCTCCCTCCCCTTGTAACAGAAAAGGGGGGCGCAGACAAAAACGGCGCCATTGCGGCGCCGTATCGTTGAAGAGCGGGGGACGAGCTTAGCCGGCCTTGTGCTGCTCGGCCAGATAGAGCCAGGTATCAACCACGGTATCGGGATTGAGGGACACCGAGTCTATGCCCTGCTCGACCAGCCAGGCCGCGAAGTCCGGGTGATCGGACGGCCCCTGGCCGCAGATCCCGACATACTTGCCCGCCTTGCGGGCGGCGGCGATGGCCATGGCCAGCAGCGCCTTGACCGCCTCGTTGCGCTCGTCGAACAGGTGGGCGATGAGACCGGAGTCCCTATCAAGTCCAAGCGTGAGCTGGGTCATGTCGTTGGAGCCGATGGAGAAGCCGTCGAAGTGCTCGAGGAACTTGTCCGCCAGCAGCGCGTTGGAGGGCAGCTCGCACATCATGATGACCTTGAGGCCCCGCTCGCCGCGGCGCAGGCCGTTCTCCGCCAGGATCTCCACCACCTGCTCAGCCTCGCCGACGGTGCGCACGAAGGGGATCATCACCTCGACGTTGGTCAGCCCCATGACATCCCGCACCCGCTTCATCGCCTCGCACTCCAGGGCGAAGCAGGGGCGGAAGCTGTCGGCGATGTAGCGCGACGCGCCACGGAAGCCGATCATGGGGTTCTCCTCGTGGGGCTCGTAACCACGGCCCCCCACCAGGTTGGCGTACTCGTTGGACTTGAAGTCCGACATCCGCACGATGACACGCTCAGGCCAGAAGGCGGCCGCCAGGGTGGCGATCCCTTCCGTCAGCTTGGCGACGTAGAACTCGCGGGGGCTCTCGTAACCCGCGATCATCTTATTGATGGTGGCTTGCAGCTCGGGCGTCTGCTTGTCGAACTCCAGCAGCGCCTTGGGGTGCACCCCTATCATGCGGTTGATGATGAACTCGAGGCGGGCCAGGCCCACGCCGGCATTCGGCAGCTGGGCGAAGTCGAAGGCGCGGTCCGGATTGCCGACGTTCATCATCACCTTGATGGGCAGGCGCGGCATGTTGCCCACCTCGGTCACCGCCACGTCGAAGTCGAGTTCGCCGTCATAGATGAAACCGGTGTCCCCTTCCGCGCAGGAGACGGTGATGAGCTGACCATCCTGGATGCGATCGGTGGCGTCACCGCAACCCACCACAGCCGGAATGCCGAGCTCCCGGGCGATGATGGCGGCGTGGCAGGTGCGGCCGCCGCGGTTGGTGACGATGGCGGAGGCCCGCTTCATGATGGGCTCCCAATCCGGATCCGTCATGTCGGTGACCAGCACGTCGCCGGGCTGCACTTCATCCATCTGGCTGATGGAAGAGATGACCCGGGCCGGGCCCGCACCAATCTTGTGGCCGATGGCGCGCCCCTCGATCAGCACCTTGCCGGATTGCTTGAGGGCGAAGCGCTCGAGGGTGTTCGCCTCCTGGCGGCTGCGCACGGTTTCCGGACGGGCCTGAACGATGTAGAGCTTGCCATCCTGACCATCCTTGGCCCACTCGATGTCCATCGGGCGACCGTAGTGCTGCTCGATGATGAGGGCCTGCCTGGCCAGGGCCATCACCTCCTCGTCCGTGATGCAGAAGCGGCTGCGCTCGGCATCGGTGGTGTCGACGATCTTCACCTGACGGCCGTGGCCGGCGTCGTCGGAGTAGGTCATCTTGATGAGCTTGGAGCCCAGCGTCTTGCGCACCACGGCGGGGCGACCGCCCTTCAAGGTCGGCTTGTGCACATAGAATTCGTCCGGGTTGACGGCCCCCTGTACCACCATCTCCCCCAGGCCCTGGGCGCCGGTGATGAAGACCACATCGTTGAAGCCGGATTCGGTGTCCAGGGTGAACATGACGCCGGAGGCGGCCAAGTCCGAGCGCACCATGCGCTGCACCCCGGCGGAGAGGGCGACGCCCTTGTGGTCATAGCCCTGATGCACCCGGTAGGAGATGGCGCGATCGTTGAAGAGGGATGCAAACACATGCTTGATGGCGGTCATGACAGAATCTATGCCGCGCACGTTGAGGAAGGTCTCCTGCTGACCGGCGAAGGAGGCGTCCGGCATGTCCTCGGCAGTGGCGGAGGAGCGCACCGCAAAGGAGGCCTCGAGCCCGGCGCTCAGCTTGGTGTAGGCCTCGCGCACCGCCTGCTCCAGCGCGGGCTGGAACGGCGCCTCCACCACCCAGTCGCGGATCTGCTGGCCGGCCCGGTTGAGGGCGGCGATGTCGTCCACGTCCAGGCTGTCGAGCAGGTCGTGGATCTTGCCGTTGAGGCCGCTTAACTCCAGAAACTCGTTAAACGCAAAGGCGGTGGTCGCAAAGCCACCCGGCACGGACACGCCGGCACCGGAGAGGTTGCTGATCATCTCGCCAAGGGATGCATTCTTGCCGCCGACGCGCTCTACGTCCTGCATACCGAGCTGTTCGTACCAGAGTACGTACTGTTGCATTTGCATGTCTCCAGGTTGGGGGGCCAGGGTGACAACTCACCTGCTGTGCCAAGTCATGTGTTTTTGTTAGTGTCTGTTGCCAACGACCGTGAAAACGTTTTCTATTTATGGTCAAAAAAATCCCCGAGCAAGAGTTGGGGATGGTCGTTTGACACAGGCATTCTACAATAGCGACACAAAAAGGTAACGACTCAGGTTTGCAAGCGAGTTCACAACTTGGGCACGGCAGATCTGTTGACAAAAACGATATGGTTTCGAGAGATACTTGTTTCTCGTCATCCCCCGGAGCGCACCACAGGAGTCCGCAGTGCACACCGTATTCTATGTATCCGACGGCACCGCCATCACCGCCGAAGTCTTCGGTCACGCCGTGCTGAGCCAGTTTCCACTGGTCTTCGAGCAGGTCACCATTCCCTTCGTGGAAACCCTGGAGAAGGCGCGCCAGGTGCGGGCCCGCATCGACGAGCAGTTCCGCCAGACCGGGGTTCGCCCCATCCTGTTTCACACCATAGTCGACCCGCAAGTACGGGAAGAGGTGCTCAAGGCCCAGGCCAGCAGCCACGACTTTCTCAACACCTTCGTGAGCCCCCTCGAACAGGAGCTCGGGATCAAGGCCGAGCCCAGACTCCACCGCACCCACGGCATGGAGAACCGCAAGCTCTACGACGATCGCATCGAGGCGGTCAACTTCGCGCTGGCCAACGACGACGGCATCACCACCAAGGAGTATGACGAGGCGGACATCATCCTCATCGGTGTCTCCCGCTGCGGCAAGACACCGACCAGCCTCTACCTGGCGTTGCAATTCGGCATCCGCGCCGCCAACTACCCCTTCATCGAGCAGGACATGGGCTCCCTGGATCTACCCGCCCCCCTCAAGGCCAACCGCCACAAGCTGTTCGGCCTCACCATAGCGCCACAGCGGCTGCACGAGATCCGCAACCAGCGCCGTGCCAACAGCCGCTACTCCTCGCTTGATCAGTGCAAGCAGGAGCTGGCCAGCGTCGAGCGGCTGTTCCGCCAGGAGGCGATCCGCTTCCTCGATACCAGCTCCCACTCGGTGGAGGAGATCAGCGCCAAGATCCTGGAAGCCACCGGGTTGCGCCGCCAACTCTGCTGACGATGCGAATCGCAGCAGCGAGAAACACCAGCACAATCACCACTGTCAAGATAAGTGAACGATTGAAACGATAGAGATGTGAAGCCGATGACGCCAGCGGGGTGGCTGGCGTCATCCTGCTCAGGGATTTGGCGGGGAAACCGGCTTGTTGAGCTCCCTGTTGTTCATCAACATGCCATAAAAACCCGGCAAGCCGTGGCGCCTGCGCACCCGCTCGCTCAGCCAGCAGGCGGGGAACAGGCCGAGGCCCGCAGCCAGGGCCAGCACCATGACGATATGGCTCACCAGATACTCCGCCCCCAGCCATCCCCAGACCACGAGGCAAACCATCGCCATCGTCAACAACATGGGGGAAAGCCAGACACCCAGCCACAGCACGGCAGTCAACAGACCACCGACAACACGCTCACTCATATGAGTCCCTTCTGGAGAAACCGGCAACAACCCATGTTTCTAGCGACTTGTCAAATACCAAAAATCCAACTGACCACAAAACAACCAATCACTTCCAGAACCCCTTTCCAGATCATAAAAAACCTGCATGGCGCACAAAAAGCCAGCCGATGATGATGAAAACAGGTGCATGGGCGAGCGTTTATCACTATTCTGCTCGGGTTGGTAGCCGCCATAAAAAACAGCAGGCGGCGAACCGTAACGATATAAATACGGATTTCGTCACGTTTTCGGCACAAGATGCTGCGCCTGGCACAGGAAGTGCCATGGCCGACGAGGCGGAAGACGAGTGATTTCAGCGACGTTAAGGAAGGAAGAATGGATCTTCAACAAAACGGCGAAGAGCTCAAGCGCGGCCTGAAAAACCGCCATATCCAGCTCATCGCACTGGGCGGTGCCATCGGCACCGGCCTGTTCCTCGGCATTGCCGACACCATCAAGATGGCGGGTCCCTCCGTCCTGCTGGGTTACGCCATCGGCGGCTTCATCGCCTTCCTCATCATGCGCCAGCTCGGTGAGATGGTGGTGGAAGAGCCGGTTGCCGGCTCCTTCAGCCACTTTGCCTACAAGTACTGGGGCGACTTCGCTGGCTTCGCCTCCGGCTGGAACTACTGGGTGCTCTATGTACTGGTGAGCATGGCGGAGCTGACGGCGGTCGGCATCTATGTCCAGTACTGGTGGCCCGAGATCCCGACCTGGATGTCGGCGGCCTTCTTCTTCGTGCTGATCAACGCCATCAACCTCTCCAACGTCAAGGCGTTTGGCGAGATGGAGTTCTGGTTCGCCATCATCAAGGTGGTCGCCATCCTCGGCATGATAGGCTTCGGCGGTTATCTGCTGTTCTCCGGCACCGGTGGCCCCGAGGCCACGGTCAGCAACCTCTGGGCACAGGGCGGTTTCTTCCCGAATGGCGTGGGTGGGCTGGTGATGGCCATGGCCTTCATCATGTTCTCCTTCGGCGGCCTGGAACTGGTCGGCATCACGGCGGCGGAAGCGGACAATCCCGAGAAGAGCATCCCAAAAGCCACCAATCAGGTGATCTACCGCATCCTGATCTTCTACATCGGCGCCCTGACTGTGCTGCTCTCCCTCTACCCCTGGGGTAAAGTCGTCGAAGGCGGCAGCCCCTTCGTGATGATCTTCCACGCCCTGGACAGCAACCTGGTGGCCAACGTGCTGAACCTGGTGGTGCTGACCGCCGCGCTGTCTGTGTACAACAGCTGTGTCTACTGCAACAGCCGCATGCTGTTTGGCCTGGCCAAGCAGGGCAACGGTCCCAAGGCCCTGCTCAAGACCAACAAGAGCGGCGTGCCGCTGACTGCCATCACCATCTCGGCCGCAGCCACCCTGCTGTGCGTGCTGATCAACTACCTGATCCCGGGCAAGGCCTTCGGTCTGCTGATGTCCCTGGTGGTCTCCGCCCTGGTCATCAACTGGGCCATGATCAGCCTGGCACACCTGAAGTTCCGCAAGGTCAAGGCCGCAGAAGGCGTCACCACCAAGTTCAAGGCACTGTGGAGCCCGTTTGGCAACTACCTCTGCCTCGCCTTCATGGCCGCCATCCTGGTGATCATGTACATGAACGACGGCACCCGCATCTCGGTCGAGCTGATCCCGGTCTGGGTCCTGGTGCTCGGCATCGGCTATCTGCTCAAGCAGAAGAGCCAGCGCAAGGTAGCCACCACCCTGGGCTAAGCATCACGCCCCTCCTATGCAAATGCCGGTCTGTGACCGGCATTTTTCTTTTTACCGGCCCCCATATGGCCTCCATCGCAGTGCTGCTCCTGCTTGCATCATCAACCCCCCGTTGCTGTCTTGCTCCGAGCAAAGCCATGCCTCTCCCCCAAAACAACAAACCCGAGGCCTGGCCTCGGGTTTGAAAGCACACGATATGGGGGTCGGCGGCTTATTCCAGCAGGAAGACGGCTTCCACGTTGTCCGTGATGCTGATCTGCTGTTGCTGGTAGCTGCTTTCCATCATGTCGGCAGCAGGGGCAGCGGCCTTCATGGCCCGGCTGTAGACAGGCACCGGCGAGCTGTTGCGATACTCGACGCTGTAGACCTTGCCAAGCTTCATGCCAAACGCCTTGGCCAGGGACTCCGCCTTGCTGGTGGCATCGGTCACGGCACCGAGACGGGCCTGATCCTTGATGGTCTGCGGCGACTTGAGACCGTATTCAATCTGGGAGACGGACTCCAGCCCCGCCTTGAGGGCGGTATCCATCAGCTGACTCAGCTTGTCTAATTGATAGAGTTTGACGGAGAGTTGGCGCTGGGCACGATAACCCACCAT
The DNA here is from genome assembly GCF_033348475.1 of Aeromonas sp. XH. Lineage (NCBI taxonomy): Bacteria > Pseudomonadati > Pseudomonadota > Gammaproteobacteria > Aeromonadales > Aeromonadaceae > Aeromonas > Aeromonas sp. XH. The sequence continues at coordinate 2,619,161 of NZ_CP137630.1, forward strand.
CTCGGGCTGCTTGTTCTGGGGATACTGATACTCGGGGGAGATCACCAGGTTGCCGGCCTCCACATCGCTGCGCTTGATGCCGAGTCCCTCCAGCTGGCCAAAGAAGGCGGCGACCTTGGTATCCACCTTCTGCTTGGCCTTGATGCCCTGTTTCTCCAGTGCAGTCACCGCCACATTGAGCGTCAGCATGTCGGGCTCGACCTTCTGCTCGGCATAACCGCTGACCACCAGGTGGGGAGCCTGGGGCACCTCGATGGCAAACAGCGGGGCACTGGCAACCAGTGCGGACAGGGTAAGAAGGGGACGCCACATAGAAAAAACCTCCAAGGATTAGATGGAGGTCATTATGCACATCGTCGATTGGGATTCATATATCGTGCGGCGGGGGGATCTGATCCAGTACCTGATTGGTCATATCGATGTTGATGCTGATCTCGCCGCCAAAGAGGTGGTCATGACTTGCGATCACGGCCGCAGGAGCGTCGGCCCCGAGCAGCGGCTCATCGTCGAAATGAAATGAGTCCCACGACAGAACATGACCTTGTGATGGCATGCCCGGCTCTGAAGCCGGCACCACGGCAAGGGCACTCCAATCGAGCTCTTCCCCATGGCTGAGCAGTCCCTGCAAGGAGGTATCGCTCAGACTCTGCAATGAATACTCCTGCTGCCCCCACTCATGGCCAACCAAGACCACCATGTGAGGCAAGGGAGCATCTTCTGTCGGTGTGAAACTGATGCTGGAGGCGGCGAAGTCCACATTGAGCAGACCCGCCAGATCGCCATCCTCGCTTTCCAGCTCCAGACCATTGAGCTTGTCACCCGTCATCGTGGCCTGATAGCCGAAACGGCCGGTGCAGACGATGCTGTCCTGCCCATCCCAGCTATAGCGAATGCCATCGATGTCGACCCAATTGAATGACTGCATGGTGACGCTCTCCTGATACTGCCGCTATCTTAGCCGTCCTCTCCATCAAATAATAGGGACCGGGCAAGCCCGGCCCCGTACCATCACGGTTGCACCTTGAGGTTACCATCATCCAGCAGTTGCTTGATGATGTCGTGGTTAGTCGTCAGGCTACCATTCTGATCCAGATCGAGACTGCCCTGGAACTGTATCGTCAACTGACCTCCCCCTGCTGTCGCACCATTCGTATCTATGGTCAAGGTGTTGGCCGAACTATCAAACTGCAGATAGTCTTCCAGCGCCGTCGCCAGGTCAGTGTTGCTATTGCTGTTGGGGACATCAACCAGCAGATCCGACAGATCCAGCACGTCGCCACCGTTGGCAGTCGTACCCAGGGTGAAGTCGGTGATGCTGTCCGTACTGCCATCGGCATCGCCATTGACCCACTTGAAGGTATCGCTGCCACTGTCTCCCGTCAGCGAATCGCTGTCCTTCTCACCGATGAGAATATCGTTACCCAGACCGCCGATCAGGGTGTCTGCCTCGCCATTGCCCACCAGTACGACACCATCATTCGCATCGGTACCATCAGCAGCGGCAGAGACGGTTTCGGTGGGGTCCAGCATCGTGACGGTCAACGGATCGGCCAGCGCTGATTGGTCACCATCCATATCCGTGACCGCCAGATTGAAGTTCAAGGACAAGTCCTCGACCGAAATGGTTTGGTCATAGGTGATGTGGTTGATGTTGAAGTTCAGCGAACCTGCTGTATGAACGACCTGCAGGTCGTCAAATTGCTGACCAACATAAAGGGTGTAGACCGGAGTTGCCGCCGTTCCCGTCTGTACCCAGGTGCCAATCAGCGACACATCATCCGTCACTATGATTTCAACCCAGCTCTGACCCGAATTGGGTTTGGTAAACGTCAGATTCTGGGTACCGCCAGTGTTGAGGTCAAAATCGAACGCGACACCATCGAGCTTGATCATCATCTGTGCCGAACCACCGCCCGTAAACTGCTGGAGGCTGAATTTGACGTAAGATTGATCCTTCTCGAAATCCAGCAGCAGTGACTCGCCCGTATCGATAGTCGTCGTTTTAACCCCGATACCATGCTCAGAGGCATTCACCTTATCATCGGCATTGGTTACTCCATCACCATTGCTTCCGTAGATAATGAGGGATGGCAAATCCGATGTTCCTGGCACACCATCCGCCGTATACACGCTATTGGTCGGCCCGAAGGCACTGAAATCCTCCCCATCTGCCGTGGTGGAGGAGATCACGGTGTTCGAGATCATATCGAATGTATAGGTACCATCTGGATTCACTGTCAGCGTGAAGAACTCGCTATGAGTGGGATCTTGCGCATTGGTGAAAGCATTGAACGTCGTAGTACCGTCTCCGCCGTCAGTGACGGCAGATGTCGTTGTCTGGTAGTAGAAGCTGAACAACACCACATTGAGGCTATTGGTGACATCCACCTTGACCACGCCATCCTGATTGGGAGCTGTCTGTACAAAGTTCACAGCATTCCCGCTATATACCCCACTACCAGCCAACCCCACTGACAGATAATTCACGCCATCGGCCCCAAAGCTGGCGTCATACAATCCATTGAAGGCCACTTTGGTGTGGCTCGACAGCACGGCATCCATCACCGAGTTAAATCGTGGTACGTCATCCACAATCTGCACGCTCAGGGTGTTCGTCGCAGAGTCGCCATCGCTGTCCACCAGGCTCACCGCGAAGTCTTCGTACACGCTGTTGTTGCCACCCGCCGTCGGGTGCGCCTCGTTGTCCAGCAAGGTGTAGCTGTAGCTCACCAGCCCGCTGCCTGCGTTGTACCCCGTGATGGTCAGGGTATTCCCCTCCGGTGTCGTCACGCTCTGCGGGAAGCTCCCCACCACCCCGTTCACCACCAGGTTGATGCCACCCACGCTCAGGCTCTTCACCCCGTCCGGCGCACTGACGTTGAAGCTGCCGGTCACCGTGGTCGACTCCTTGCTGCTGTCCGACCCCGCCGATTCGTTCGGCCCGCGATTGCCCAGCAGGTCGTCCTCGTACACGATGGCATCCCCGCCCTCGCCCTTGGGCGTCAGGTTGGTGATGGTCACCCCGTCGTCGTCGTTCCTGATGGTCAGGGTCAGGGTCGCCGTGCTCACGTCCCCGTCCGCATCCGTCAGGGTGTAGGTGAACACTTCACTGCCCACCCCGCCCCCGGTCAGTGCCTTGAAGTCCGCATCGTTCGGGTTGAGGGTGTAGCTGTAGGTGCCGTCGGCATTGAGCACCAGGCTGCCGTAGGTGCCGCTCAGGTTGGCCGCGGTCACCGCCGCACCGTCCGCCCCCTGCACGTCGTTGGTCATGACGTTGCCATTGAGGACCAGGTTGTTCTCCGTCGCCGCCGTCGGGTTCACGTCGCTCACCGCCGTCGGCACGTCATCCACAATCTGCACGCTCAGGGTGTTCGTCGCCGAGTCGCCGTCGCTGTCCACCAGGCTCACCGCGAAGTCTTCGTACACGCTGTTGTTGCCACCCGCCGTCGGGTGCGCCTCGTTGTCCAGCAAGGTGTAGCTGTAGCTCACCAGCCCGCTGCCTGCGTTGTACCCCGTGATGGTCAGGGTATTCCCCTCCGGCGTCGTCACGCTCTGCGGGAAGCTCCCCACCACCCCGTTCACCACCAGGTTGATGCCACCCACGCTCAGGCTCTTCACCCCGTCCGGCGCACTGACGTTGAAGCTGCCGGTCACCGTGGTCGACTCCTTGCTGCTGTCCGACCCCGCCGATTCATTCGGCCCGCGATTGCCCAGCAGGTCGTCCTCGTACACGATGGCATCCCCGCCCTCGCCCTTGGGCGTCAGGTTAGTGATGGTCACCCCGTCGTCGTCGTTCCTGATGGTCAGGGTCAGGGTCGCCGTGCTCACGTCCCCGTCCGCATCCGTCAGGGTGTAGGTGAACACTTCACTGCCCACCCCGCCCCCGGTCAGTGCCTTGAAGTCCGCATCGTTCGGGTTGAGGGTGTAGCTGTAGGTGCCGTCGGCATTGAGCACCAGGCTGCCGTAGGTGCCGCTCAGGTTGGCCGCGGTCACCGCCGCACCGTCCGCCCCCTGCACGTCGTTGGTCATGACGTTGCCATTGAGGGCAAGGTTGTTCTCCGTCGCCGCCGTCGGGTTCACGTCGCTCACCGCCGTCGGCACGTCATCCACAATCTGCACGCTCAGGGTGTTCGTCGCCGAGTCGCCGTCGCTGTCCACCAGGCTCACCGCGAAGTCTTCGTACACGCTGTTGTTGCCACCCGCCGTCGGGTGCGCCTCGTTGTCCAGCAAGGTGTAGCTGTAGCTCACCAGCCCGCTGCCTGCGTTGTACCCCGTGATGGTCAGGGTATTCCCCTCCGGCGTCGTCACGCTCTGCGGGAAGCTCCCCACCACCCCGTTCACCACCAGGTTGATGCCACCCACGCTCAGGCTCTTCACCCCGTCCGGCGCACTGACGTTGAAGCTGCCGGTCACCGTGGTCGACTCCTTGCTGCTGTCCGACCCCGCCGATTCATTCGGCCCGCGATTGCCCAGCAGGTCGTCCTCGTACACGATGGCATCCCCGCCCTCGCCCTTGGGCGTCAGGTTAGTGATGGTCACCCCGTCGTCGTCGTTCCTGATGGTCAGGGTCAGGGTCGCCGTGCTCACGTCCCCGTCCGCATCCGTCAGGGTGTAGGTGAACACTTCACTGCCCACCCCGCCCCCGGTCAGTGCCTTGAAGTCCGCATCGTTCGGGTTGAGGGTGTAGCTGTAGGTGCCGTCGGCATTGAGCACCAGGCTGCCGTAGGTGCCGCTCAGGTTGGCCGCGGTCACCGCCGCACCGTCCGCCCCCTGCACGTCGTTGGTCATGACGTTGCCATTGAGGGCAAGGTTGTTCTCCGTCGCCGCCGTCGGGTTCACGTCGCTCACCGCCGTCGGCACGTCATCCACAATCTGCACGCTCAGGGTGTTCGTCGCCGAGTCGCCGTCGCTGTCCACCAGGCTCACCGCGAAGTCTTCGTACACGCTGTTGTTGCCACCCGCCGTCGGGTGCGCCTCGTTGTCCAGCAAGGTGTAGCTGTAGCTCACCAGCCCGCTGCCTGCGTTGTACCCCGTGATGGTCAGGGTATTCCCCTCCGGCGTCGTCACGCTCTGCGGGAAGCTCCCCACCACCCCGTTCACCACCAGGTTGATGCCACCCACGCTCAGGCTCTTCACCCCGTCCGGCGCACTGACGTTGAAGCTGCCGGTCACCGTGGTCGACTCCTTGCTGCTGTCCGACCCCGCCGATTCATTCGGCCCGCGATTGCCCAGCAGGTCGTCCTCGTACACGATGGCATCCCCGCCCTCGCCCTTGGGCGTCAGGTTAGTGATGGTCACCCCGTCGTCGTCGTTCCTGATGGTCAGGGTCAGGGTCGCCGTGCTCACGTCCCCGTCCGCATCCGTCAGGGTGTAGGTGAACACTTCACTGCCCACCCCGCCCCCGGTCAGTGCCTTGAAGTCCGCATCGTTCGGGTTGAGGGTGTAGCTGTAGGTGCCGTCGGCATTGAGCACCAGGCTGCCGTAGGTGCCGCTCAGGTTGGCCGCGGTCACCGCCGCACCGTCCGCCCCCTGCACGTCGTTGGTCATGACGTTGCCATTGAGGGCAAGGTTGTTCTCCGTCGCCGCCGTCGGGTTCACGTCGCTCACCGCCGTCGGCACGTCATCCACAATCTGCACGCTCAGGGTGTTCGTCGCCGAGTCGCCGTCGCTGTCCACCAGGCTCACCGCGAAGTCTTCGTACACGCTGTTGTTGCCACCCGCCGTCGGGTGCGCCTCGTTGTCCAGCAAGGTGTAGCTGTAGCTCACCAGCCCGCTGCCTGCGTTGTACCCCGTGATGGTCAGGGTATTCCCCTCCGGCGTCGTCACGCTCTGCGGGAAGCTCCCCACCACCCCGTTCACCACCAGGTTGATGCCACCCACGCTCAGGCTCTTCACCCCGTCCGGCGCACTGACGTTGAAGCTGCCGGTCACCGTGGTCGACTCCTTGCTGCTGTCCGACCCCGCCGATTCATTCGGCCCGCGATTGCCCAGCAGGTCGTCCTCGTACACGATGGCATCCCCGCCCTCGCCCTTGGGCGTCAGGTTAGTGATGGTCACCCCGTCGTCGTCGTTCCTGATGGTCAGGGTCAGGGTCGCCGTGCTCACGTCCCCGTCCGCATCCGTCAGGGTGTAGGTGAACACTTCACTGCCCACCCCGCCCCCGGTCAGTGCCTTGAAGTCCGCATCGTTCGGGTTGAGGGTGTAGCTGTAGGTGCCGTCGGCATTGAGCACCAGGCTGCCGTAGGTGCCGCTCAGGTTGGCCGCGGTCACCGCCGCACCGTCCGCCCCCTGCACGTCGTTGGTCATGACGTTGCCATTGAGGGCAAGGTTGTTCTCCGTCGCCGCCGTCGGGTTCACGTCGCTCACCGCCGTCGGCACGTCATCCACAATCTGCACGCTCAGGGTGTTCGTCGCCGAGTCGCCGTCACTGTCCACCAGGCTCACCGCGAAGTCTTCGTACACGCTGTTGTTGCCACCCGCCGTCGGGTGCGCCTCGTTGTCCAGCAAGGTGTAGCTGTAGCTCACCAGCCCGCTGCCTGCGTTGTACCCCGTGATGGTCAGGGTATTCCCCTCCGGCGTCGTCACGCTCTGCGGGAAGCTCCCCACCACCCCGTTCACCACCAGGTTGATGCCACCCACGCTCAGGCTCTTCACCCCGTCCGGCGCACTGACGTTGAAGCTGCCGGTCACCGTGGTCGACTCCTTGCTGCTGTCCGACCCCGCCGATTCATTCGGCCCGCGATTGCCCAGCAGGTCGTCCTCGTACACGATGGCATCCCCGCCCTCGCCCTTGGGCGTCAGGTTAGTGATGGTCACCCCGTCGTCGTCGTTCCTGATGGTCAGGGTCAGGGTCGCCGTGCTCACGTCCCCGTCCGCATCCGTCAGGGTGTAGGTGAACACTTCACTGCCCACCCCGCCCCCGGTCAGTGCCTTGAAGTCCGCATCGTTCGGGTTGAGGGTGTAGCTGTAGGTGCCGTCGGCATTGAGCACCAGGCTGCCGTAGGTGCCGCTCAGGTTGGCCGCGGTCACCGCCGCACCGTCCGCCCCCTGCACGTCGTTGGTCATGACGTTGCCATTGAGGACCAGGTTGTTCTCCGTCGCCGCCGTCGGGTTCACGTCGCTCACCGCCGTCGGCACGTCATCCACAATCTGCACGCTCAGGGTGTTCGTCGCCGAGTCGCCGTCGCTGTCCACCAGGCTCACCGCGAAGTCTTCGTACACGCTGTTGTTGCCACCCGCCGTCGGGTGCGCCTCGTTGTCCAGCAAGGTGTAGCTGTAGCTCACCAGCCCGCTGCCTGCGTTGTACCCCGTGATGGTCAGGGTATTCCCCTCCGGCGTCGTCACGCTCTGCGGGAAGCTCCCCACCACCCCGTTCACCACCAGGTTGATGCCACCCACGCTCAGGCTCTTCACCCCGTCCGGCGCACTGACGTTGAAGCTGCCGGTCACCGTGGTCGACTCCTTGCTGCTGTCCGACCCCGCCGATTCGTTCGGCCCGCGATTGCCCAGCAGGTCGTCCTCGTACACGATGGCATCCCCGCCCTCGCCCTTGGGCGTCAGGTTGGTAATGGTCACCCCGTCGTCGTCGTTCTTGATGGTCAGGGTCAGGGTCGCCGTGCTCACGTCCCCGTCCGCATCCGTCAGGGTGTAGGTGAACACTTCACTGCCCACCCCGCCCCCAGTCAGCGCCTTGAAGTCCGCATCGTTCGGGTTGAGGGTGTAGCTGTAGGTGCCGTCGGCATTGAGCACCAGGCTGCCGTAGGTGCCGCTCAGGTTGGCCGCGGTCACCGCCGCACCGTCCGCCCCCTGCACGTCGTTGGTCATGACGTTGCCATTGAGGACAAGGTTGTTCTCCGTCGCCGCCGTCGGGTTCACGTCGCTCACCGCCGTCGGCACGTCGTCGAGGAACACCACATCCAGTCCAGCACTGGTCGTGTCGCCATCGCTGTCCGTCAGCACGACATTGAAGCTTTCTGTCAGTGCCGTGTCATTGGCGGGCTGGTTGTGGACTTCGTTATCATTCAGGGTATAGCTGTAGCTCACGCTGCCGATACCGGTGACCGGGTTGTAGCTGATCCCGGTGACCAGCAGCTGGTTGCCCAGCGGGCTGGGGATCGCCTGAGGGAAGCCGGTGATGACCTGGCCGTTGTTGACGAGTACCACACCGCCCAGCGTCAGGCTTTGCACGCCATCCGCCGCATTGAAGGTGAAGGTGCCGCTCTTGGTCAGGGCCGGGCTATTGGGATTACTGCCATCTGCCAATGCCGCCTCATCCAGGACAAGCTCACCACCGTCTACTTGTAACCCTTCCAGGGAAACGGGCTCATCCACGGGAGTAATGGTAACCGTCAATATGGAGACAGCCGTATCGGCACCATCGGTCACAACGTAGTTGACCGGAGGCACGGAGCCTGAGTAATTCGGGGCCGGCGTAAAGGTATAGGAGCCGTCGGCATTGATGATGAGCGTGCCGATGCCATCCAGTGTGCTCTCGACACCCGCTTCGATGCCGAGGTTGCTGCCCCAGCTATATGAGACAATCGATGCCTCGAGGGGGCCGTCCGGGTTGGTACTGTTGTCCAGAAGGTTGCCACTGACGGCCTGATCTTCCAGGGTAACGGAGGATTCATCCAGATCATCGAGCTCATTGTCGGGCAACAGGTCATCTTCCTGCAGCACATCTTGTGGGGCCAGGGTGGCATAGCTGGTGTCAAATCCGGCCGCCGCTATGGTTGCATCACCAGTCCGATCGATGACGACAAAGCCACCGTTGCCACTGGCTCCCGCCACCCCGCCGATGCCACCGCCACCACCTGCGGCGGGCGCTCCGCCAGCTGCCGCAGCTTCAAAGTTCTGAGTCGGGTCGACCCCTTGCAAGATGGATTCTTGCAGTGCCGCAATTTCCGGCGACACCTCTGGCGAGCCCGGCTGACGAGTGGCAACCGATGAGGAGGGTTGTCCATCGGCGGAAACATCCGGACCAGCAGGGGCGACATCGGCCGGAGCCGGGCTGTCATCGTAGGGAGCCAGCATCAACTTGGCATCATCGGCAATATTGACCCTGGCGCCTGGTTGCAATATTTCGCCAGGCTGGAGGGGACGGCTGCTGCCATCGGCAAGCAGGATCTGAACATTGCCTTCCACGGAAGAGACGACGACGGTTTTGTCGATGATTTGGGTGCGCATATCCATTGCTCCAAGGTGACAGATCTTGATGCCTACACTTTAGATGCGCGCCCATCTGGCTTCCGTTGCAAAAATGTACAGGATTGAATCTCTTTGGCTTCATCCGATGCAGTAAATCGAACGAATATTTTTTACACATATAAATCAATGAAGTAACAATCACACATTCCGTTCTCTTGTCTCTTCATCGCACAAAGGCTACTGAGATATTCTAAATAGATATAAAAAAGGGCCCTTAATGGGCCCGTTTTTATCGCGTTGTGTGACTTACGGCAGTGGGAAGGCCGGATGAACGAAGCCCTGATAACCGTCTATGTGCAGGCTGGACAACACCTCAACCTGTTGCTGATCTTCAACCCGGGTTGCAATCGTCGTCACACCCGCATTATGGGCAGCCCGACACACCGCCGCCAGGAAGGAGGTATCTGCACCAGGCTCCATCACCTGGCTGGTATAGCCATGGTCCACCTTGACGTAAGCGGGGGCCAGCTCCTCCAGGTAGCCGAGGGATTGGAAGTGGCGGCCATAATGATCGACTCCCCACAGGAATCCATGTGCCCTAAGCACCTCGACCAGGCTGGTCACTTGTTCTTTGTGTTTCATGATGGCCGCCTCAGGGATCTCGAACAGCAGCCGCTCTTTCAGCTCGCCATTTTGCGCCAGATAGCCCTTCAGCCAGGTTAGGAACTCATCCGAACAGAGAGAACCAGCCGTGATATTGACTGCCAGCACCAGATCGGAGTGCTGTTGGAACAAGGGGAGGCAGGCGTCCAGTATCGCCTTGTCAAACTCGGCCCCCATCTTGAATTGCTCTATGGCCGGCAAGAACTGGCCCGCGAAGTAATCGGTCCCGTCTCGCGAGATGGCGGCAAACAACTCGGCATGCAGACGCGTGCCATCATCGAAGCGACAGGCGGGCTGCGCCTTGAAGCGCCAGAGGTTTCTGGCCATGGCGTCCTGCACCAGATCACGCCAGGCCAGACGTCCCATCAGGCCATGCTCTGTTCCCCCTTCCATCACGACGGCACCGCGCCGCTCGTTGCGCGCCTTGCCAAGGGCATTGTCCGCCTTGGTCAACAGGGCCGAGAGATCGTCACTCCCGTCACGAGCGGCGATACCGACCACGGAAAGTGCACCTCGTTCTCCCATGGGGTTGACCACCAGATCGGCGATGCGGCTGTTGATGAGTTCCGCCAGATCCTTGAGCTGCGACAGCTCGTCGGTCGGACAGAGCAAGGCGTATTCGGTGGCCGAGATGCGGGCAAGGGCCGCCCCATTCCAACCATCCAGCAGCTCCCTGAGCACCTGGGCGATGGACTTGACCATGTTGTCTCGCGCGGCAAAGCCCTCTTCGCGATAGAGATCGTCCAGCATGTCGACGGCCACCAGCATGACCCCACCCTGGCCCGCCTCGGCAATCCAGGCATTGACCTGCCCGACGAAGTAAGAGCGGTTGCCGAGGCCGGACACGGCATCGACATAGACACGGGCACGCAGATTCTCGGCTTCGTCCGCCTGCTCCTTGAATTGCACCGCCAGTTTGCTCGAGAGGGTATTGATGGCCTGCACCACCTGCTTCAATTCACGGGTCCTGGGTTCGGGAATGGCGTGCCCGAAATGGTGCAGCTCTATCTCGACCGCCTGCTCGCAGATGAGCTTGAGTGGCTTGAGCAGGTAGTTGAGCGCCCGCATCAACAGGAGCGTGGTGATCAGGAATCCGACCAGGAACCAGGTCGCCAGCTCGCTCATGCCCTGCCAAAGCTTGTAGTAGGCTTGTCCCGGGTGGCCCACCACCTTCAACTTGCCCAGTTGCAACCAACCCGAGGTCAAGATGGATTCATTGGATACCTCAGGAAAAAGGTCCAGCCCGATGAACCACTGGGGAACGCCCTCGATCTGGCTGCTGTTCTCGAGTTCGATGACATTCTTGGATGCCAGCAGATCGAGGCGCACCAGCTTGTAGTAGCCGCCGTCAAAGACCGCCTTGATGACGGATTCGGCCCCCACCTTGTCACCGTTTTCCAGATAGGGCGTCAATGCCAGACCCAGCGCGGTGGAGGTATTGATGACGGTGGTCTCCTGCTGCTGCGCCAGGTAACTGCGGGTCGAATCGAACTGTACCCAATAAGTGGCGGCAAACAGCAATCCGAACAGTAACAGCATGGTTGCCAATAGTTGTCTGTAGAGCGTCATAGGTTAATCATCCAAATTCACCGCAGGCCGAGCCAATCGCCCTGACGTCATGCGATTGCGTAAATCCGTCCATAATCCCAAGCGAGATGACTGCCCGGCCATTTCCCCTTGACCACGTGCTTTCATCAGCCACAAGTGACTACCGTTAAAACTGTAAATTGGCACCAGATCCGCACGCTGCGTGGCCGGACGAATGGCTCCGACAATATTGTCCAGAATGAGAGGAACTGACGCAGGCGTCTCATAATAGGCAACGACCATATGAAACTGGTTATAATCCAATGCCTTGACATATACCATTCGCATTTTTTCATCCGGAATGCCAAGCTCCAGCAGCGTAAAATACTTGGAAATGCTGAAGTCTTCACAGTCTCCGCCCGCAGCCCCCAAAAACTCCAGCGGCGTCGCCCAATAATCCTTCTTGTGCCACAACTTGATGTCATCGATAAAACGCATCTGGTTGAAGAACTGGTTTACCTTCTCCAGCTTCTGTCGATCCGTCAGACCTGCGGCGCTGCTCTGCATCGCCAGGGTACGCCAGCTGGTCACCCGTTTCCCTGCACGAGGGCCATAAGTCTCCTCCGCCCGCTTGACCAGCTTGAGATCTTCCGATGACAAGGGCTGACTGGCGCTGAGCAGCAGGGGAATGGCGAGCAACACCAGCCACAGCAGACGAGGCAACCAACGCTGCGCCGAGCAAATGCGCCATGCAGGCCACAACAGACGGCCCTCGTTCTTGCCCACCGATGTCACATGATTCCCCTGTGGCATGCCATCGCAATCTTCAACGCAGGGCCAAACACATAAAAGAATGACTGCAGCAAGCTGCAGCCATTCCTCCTGTCTGATATTGCATCAGCGCGATGGCCATCAGTTGTTGTTGGCCTGCCACTCGGCGGGCTGCTGTACATTCATGGCGTTGAGCAGGCCACCCGTGGCATTGAGGATGCGATAATCCGCCAGCAGGGAGTCATACTCGGCCGTGATGTAGCTGCGACGCGCCTCGAACAGCTCGTTTTCCGTGTTCAGCACATCCAGCAAGGTCCGTTGGCCCAGACCGAACTGTTTCTTGTACGCCTGTACGGTGTCATAGCTGGCGTCCACGTGCTCTTTCAGGAAGACTTTCTGCTTGGCCAGCGACTCCTTGGCATTCCAGGCCAGACGAGTCCCCTCCTCCACCTGACGGAAGGCATTCAGGTGAATGTCTTTCGCCTGGGAATAGAGTGCCGAGGTGGCCTTGCTTTCGGCCAGATCGGAGCCGCCACGGAACAGGTTGTAACGCATCCGGACCATGGCGGTGAGATCGTCGTTGCGCCCCTTGACCGCATCGATGTCCTCGTTCCAGTTCTGGTCTACCTCGAAGGCCACGTTCGGGTAGAACCCGGATTTGGACCCCTCATGCTGGTACTTGGCCTCCTCGATGTCTTGCAGGGAGGAAAGCAGGGTCGGGTGCACCTCGGTCGCCGTCTTCAGCGCATCTTCCAGCGTGGCTGGCAGAAGCTGGGTGTTCGGCACCGGCTGCACGAGATCCTTGGGCACCTCATTCACGACGCGGATGAACTCGCTCTCGGCATCCCGATAGTTGTTCTCGGCCGCCGCCTGGTTGGAGTAGGCGCGCGCCACCCGGCCGTCGATCTGAGTCTGATCCGCCGTCGACCCCAGACCGGAATCGGTCCGTTTCTGGATGTCGCTGCGGATCTGCTCGTGGGTTTCCAGGTTCTGCTTGGAAAGCTCCAGGATCTCCTGCTGACGCAGCATGTTGAGGTATACCTCTGCCACGCGCAACGCCGTGTTTTCCGCCTCCGAGATCAGGGCGAGACGCTGGGCCTGGGCAGCGGCATCGGTCCGGGCCACGTTGCTGCTGACATCGAAGCCGTCAAACAGCATCTGGCGCAGGCTGATCCCGGCCTCTTTACGGGTCATGGAGTCATCGATCGTCTGCGAGTTGGCCCCCGCCGCGCGGGTGGAGGGGCTGTCGGTCTTCTCGTAACCGACGCCACCACGCAGATCGATGGTGGGATAGTAACCGCCCTTGGCCCCATCATGCTGGTACAGTCGTGCCTGATAGAGATCAAAAGCTTCCTTGATTTTCGGATGGGTAGCCAGTGACTGTGCCACTGACTGTTCCAGCGTCTGTGCCTGGCTCAGGCCCGGGAACAGTATGGTGCCACTAACCAGCATGGCAACAATCGTCTTCTTCATGGTATCTCCAGTCATGTTGTTTTTAGATTGTTGGCTTATCGTTCTCTCAGTGCCGACTGCTTAGCCCTCAAGATGGGTTTCAGCAAGTAGTCTAGGACACTTTTTTTACCAGTAATGATATCTGCACTGGCTAACATACCGGGGATGATGGGAAGTGCGTTTAGCTCATCGCCCAGATAACTCTTCTCGGTTCGTACTCGCACCAGATAGAAGGAGTTGCCCTCCTCATCCTGGATCGAGTCGGCGCTTATCTGTTCAACCTTTCCATGTAAACCTCCATAAACAGTGAAATCATAAGCGGTTATCTTGACCACGGCCTCCAATCCGGGTCTCAGGAACGCGATATCCTTGGGCGACACCTTGGCTTCGACCAGCAGGGTATCTTCCAGCGGTACTATCTCCATCAGATCCATGCCGGGCTGGACGACGCCTCCCAGGGTATTGATCTTGAGTTTCTTGATGGTGCCCTTGAGGGGCGCGATCACACTGGTTCGATCGACTCTGTCCCGCAGGCCGACCTGGCCCTCGGACAACTGACTGAGCTTGCCCTGCCGCTCATTGAGCTCGGTCTGGGAGTCGGCTCTGAATTTCAGGGCGATATCGTTGCGCTTGGAGATGGTCTCCCGCAGCACCGAGTTGAGCTTGGGGATGAGCAGGCGGTTCGCCTCCAGCTCACCCTGCATCTCGTTGACCTGCCGCTCGAGCTTTATTAGCTCCACTTGAGGAACTATACCCTCTTTTGCGAGGGGACGGCTGATGTTGAGCTCCTGACGAGCGAGATCCACGCTGCGGCCCACCGTCCTGATCTTGGCGTTGAGCTCTATGGTTTCCTGCTCTTTCTGCTCGATCTGCTGCCCCAGAATGTAAAGCTGGTTCTTGAGGTTGTTGAGCCTCGCCTCCTGCACCGATTTTTCACGGGCGGCATATTCGGCGAACACGTTCTCGTACCCTTCGGGAAATTCGATGGGCTGCTTGTCGATGACCACCTGCTCACGCCAGCCCAGATTGGGCTCGCTCTTGACCACCACGCTGCGGATCTCGGCACGCAGGCGGGCGATGTCCCCCTTCAGGGTCACCAGCTCCTGCTCCCGTTCGCGAAAATCGGACTTGAAGCGGGTGTCGTCGATGCGCAGCAGAGGCTGCCCCTTCTCGACGATGTCCCCCTCCTTGACGAAGATCTCCTTGACGATCCCCCCTTCCAGGTTCTGGATCACCTGCAGCTGGCGAGACGGGATCACCTTGCCCTGGCCGACGGTGACCTCGTCAAGCTCGGCCCAGGCGGCCCAGACGATGGCGCTCATGAAAAACAGGAAGCAGGCCCAGAGCAGCACCCTGGCGCGGGTCGGCGTCGTCAGCAAGACGGCCGCGGCGCCATCGTCCACGTATTCCAGGTGCTCGGGGGCGGGCAAGACGGTATCGGGAGCCGACTTCTTGAACCAGTTGTTAGCCATGAGCCGTCTCCTGCACCCGCACCTTACCTTCCTTCAATTGTTGCAGCACCACCTCTTTGGGGCCGTCCGCCACTATCTTGCCCTGCTCCACGACGATGACCCGGGAGGCGACGTCCAGCATGGAGGTCTTGTGGGTGATGAGGATCAGGGTGGTCTCGGGCCCCAGCCGCGCCAGCTCCTGCTTGACGTGCATCTCCGACTGGTTGTCCATGTTGGACGTCGGTTCGTCCATCACCAGAATGGGGGGATCGTTGAGCAGGGCCCGGGCCAGCAGTATGGCCTGACGCTGGCCGCCGGAGAGCTGACGCCCCCCCTCGCCGATCTGCCTGTCGAGGCCATTGGGATCCCGGTTGGTAAAGTTGGTCACCCCGGCCCGCTTGGCCGCGCGCAGGACACGGGCGTCGTCCACCAGGGGATTGCCCAGCATGATGTTGTCCCGCACCGAGCCAAAGAAGAGGGTCACGTCCTGCGGTACGCAGCCGATGTTGCGGCGAATGGCGGTCGGCGGCAGCTGATCCAGCTCGAAGCCGTCGAGACGCACCAGCCCGTCCGTGGGGCGATAGAGCCCCATCAGCAACTTCTCCAGGGTGGTCTTGCCCGCGCCTATCCGGCCTATGATGGCGACCTTCTCGCCCGGCTCGATACGCAGGTTGATGTTGTGCAGGGTGCTGCTCTCCATGCCCGGATACTTGAAGGAGACGTTCTCGAACTCGATGCGCCCCTGGATGACAGGATGGTGGATGTACTGCCTGCCCTCCTCCTGCTCGCCCGGCGTCATCATGATCTTCTCCAGGATCTCCAGGGCAGACTTGGCCTGGTTATAGCGGGTCGAGAGAACGGAGAGCTGTACCATGGGGGCGATGGCGCGGCTCGACAGCATCACGGCCGCGATCATTCCCCCCATGGTCACCAGCCCTTCCGAGATCTGGTAGACGCCGACGATGACGAGTCCCACCGTCACCACCTGCTGGATGTAGCTCGCGAGCGACGACATGGAGTTGGTGATACGCCGGGTCTGCACACCCCAGGTCGAAATATGGGATACCGCCTGCTCCCAGCGATGCTGGAACATGCTCTCGGCCCCGAAAATCTTCACGGTCTCGAGGCCAGAGATGCTCTCGATGAGGTTGGCATTCTTCTGGGAGGCGAGGCGTGACCCCTCCTCGATGGACTGCTTCAGCGGTGCCTGGATATAGAAGCTGTACGCCACCAGGATCAGGATGGCGACGATGGGCACCACCACCATGACGCCGGCGAAGATCCAGATGATGAACAGGAAGAAGATGGCGAACGGCAGATCGATCAGGGTGGAAACGGTGGCCGACGTGAAGAACTCCCGCACGGACTCGAACTCCTGGAGGTGCTTGGCAAAGGCACCGGTCGAGGCAGGACGGGATTCCATCTTCATCCCCATCACCTTGGCGAAGATCTTGGCCGACAGCAGCACGTCGGATTTCTTGCCGGCGATGTCGATGAAGTAGCTGCGCAGCTGGCGCATCACGAAATCGAAGGTAAATACCACCATGGCCCCGACGGCCAATACCCAGAGGGAGTCGAATGCCAGATTCGGCACTATCTTGTCGTACACGTTCATGGTGAACAGGGGGCTGGCCACCGCAAACAGGTTGATGAGGATAGAGGCTATCAGCACGTCTCGGTAGATGCCCCGGGATTCGAACAGCGTGCTCCAGAACCAGTGACCGTCGCGGGTTTCCAGCACCTTGGGGGAGCGCTCGTCGAACTTGAACTGCCGCTTGACGTAAAACAGGCGACCGCTGTACTCGTCTCCCAGCTGGGCAGTGCTGACCCACTGGGCTGCATCCCCGGCCTGGGGAAAGATCACCTTGCCCTGGCTTCGGTCTTCATTCCATTCCAGCAGGATGCAGGCGCCGCCATGACGCGTCTGCAGGACGCAGGGCAACAGCAGGGAGGAGATCTGATCGAGCGGCTGGATCACCTCGCGGGCGGAGAGGCCGCCACGCTCGGCGGCACGGCTGAAGAGTGCCGTGCTCAGGCGACCGGAGACCAGCGGCAAGCCAGTGGTCAGGGCATCCTGGCTGTTGGGCACCCCATAAAAGCGGGTCAAAAAGACCAGGCACTCCAATAGCTCATCTATATGGCTGGTTTCTGCTTGCATAGCATCCCATCAAAACATGATTCGGAAGGTTGTCGGTCATCATCACCCGGAATCTGGCGCGTTTCATGAATGCAGGCAGCGACTCCGCCACAAACCGACAACCCAATTAGCGCACGGGGCAGTGGCACAAAGCCCACTGCCAGACTCCCACATCGTCATGCCGGGAAGGAATGGACATGCAGGGCGCTCGGTGTCATCGGGGAAGCTGCCACCCAGTGCGAAGAGATCCCGCCCGGTACATAAACCGCAAAGAGTTATTGATAAACATATCTTTTTTCAAGCCCACCATCTTATCAAGGTGACTTGAACGAAACTATACTGCAAAGACTGAATTTCATCTAATAACCCACTGTTTTTTTGACGAAATTAGAGCCTCAGCTCATTTGAAAGCGGGAGAGAGAAGGGGCGTCCCAGGCGTTGTCCCTGGGGACCGGAGCGAGCCAGTTCGGCGGCGATCTCGGTCATGGCGGTCCAGCGGTTCTCGCACCAGGCGGGTGCCAACAGGGTCGGGCGGCGCGCCGAGGCCGAGACGCGGTGATAGACCACCTCGGGGGGCGTGTGCTGGATCATGGCGACCGCCGCTGCCACATACTGCGCCAGAGTGAGCACATCCAGCCGTCCCGCCTGCCACGCCTTGCCGAGGGTACTGCCCTGTACCACGTGCAGCGGATGCAGCTTGATCCCCTCCACCCCCGTCTCCACGACGCGGTGCAGGGTCTCCAGGCTCTCCATGGCCGCCTCCCCCGGCAGACCGACTATAAGGTGGGCGCAGACCTTGATGCCGCGCAGATGGGCTCGCCGCACCGCATCCGCATAGGCGGCGTAACCGTGTCCCCGGTTGATCCTTTGCAGGGTCTTGTCGTTGGCACTCTGCAGCCCCAGCTCCAGCCATACCTCGTAACCCCGGGCCTGGTAGCCCGCCAGCAGATCCAGCACCGCATCCGGCACGCAGTCAGGGCGGGTGCCGACGCAGAGTCCCACCATGTCGCTCACCGACAGCGCCTCTTCATACATGCGCCGCAGATATTCCACTTCCGCATAGGTGCTGGTATAGGCCTGAAAATAGGCGAGATAGCGCTTGGCGCGGGTCACTTCGTCCCGGCGGGCCAGCAGTTGCTGCACCACGGAGAGCTGCTGGGCCGACTCGTCGGCGAAGGAGGAGACATTGCAGAAGGTGCAGCCGCCGCGCCCCAGGGTGCCGTCCCGGTTCGGGCAGGTGAAGGCGCCGTGAATGGAGAGTTTGTGGATCTTCTGGCCGTGACGCTGCTTGAGGTCCTGGCCGAATGTATTGACGAGTTCGTGTAACTGCATGACACCTCCGAGATGAGGCGCCATTTTAGCGGTACGCACCGCCGGGCAGGCTGAGCTGGATCAAGCCAGGCCCTTCCCTAAAATCATATAAATATTCACGCCGAGTGCGATAAATACCCAACAAAGGGCTTTTGCGGCTACTTTTGGAAACCACCCCTACCAGGAAAAACGGGAAAAAAGAGAAAACCAGACTCCCCTAACCGGCTGTTAGCACTGAAAAAATCTTGATTAGCTCGCATATGGACAAATGCAAGATGCAGGATCTCGAAATGTGATCCCCGCCAAGCCCAGGCAGAAGGAATTTGTAAAATTACTACAGTTCTGCGCCACGATGCAGTCAACCACCAAAGTCACCATCGCCAGCATATATGACTAATAAACAAAACAATCTCAGCATTAAATACATAAAAATACTGTTTGAGTCTCTAAAGCCCACATTTTGTTATGGCGATGTAACATTGCAAACAGGCGGGATGTCCAATTGACCTTGCTCGAAAATCCCATTAGTTTGGAGATTCGCCACCTCAGGCGGACGGAACCACAAGAGCCAATCGCAATTTATGCAATCTGTTGATGACAGTGCGATGGAAGGCCGAGCAAGGGAGAAATGCAATGTCACTATATGATCCAAAGCTGGAGAGGGATAACTGTGGCTTCGGCCTGTTGGCCCACATGGAAGGGGAAGCCAGCCACAAGCTTGTCCGTCTCGCGATGTCAGCCTTGGCTCGCATGCAGCACCGCGGCGGCATCTCCGCCGATGGCAAGACCGGCGACGGCTGCGGCCTGTTGCTGCAAAAACCCGACAGCTTCTTCAGAGCCGTCGCCGAAGAGAAGGGATGGCACCTGGGCCGCAACTACGCGGTCGGCATGCTGTTCCTGAACCCGGACCCCGTCCTGGCCCAGGCCACTCGCGACATCATCGACGAGGAGCTGGAAAAAGAGACCCTGAGTCTGGTCGGTTGGCGCAAGGTGCCCATCGATACCAATGTACTCGGCACCATCGCCAAGGCCTCCCTGCCCAGCATCGAACAGGTCTTTGTCAACGCCCCCCCGGGCTGGGTCGACAAGGATCTCGAGCGCCGCCTCTATATAGTGCGCCGCCGCATCGAGAAGCGCATCAGCGACGACTACTTCTACGTGGTCAGCCTCTCCAACCTGGTCACCGTCTATAAAGGGCTGTGCATGCCGGTGGATTTGCCGCGCTTCTATCTGGATCTCGCCGACATCCGCATGCAGGCGGCCATCTGCGTGTTCCACCAGCGTTTCTCCACCAATACCAGCCCGCGCTGGCCGCTGGCGCAACCGTTCCGCTACCTCGCCCACAACGGCGAGATCAACACCATCGCCGGCAACCGCCAGTGGGCCAAGGCGCGCAGCTACAAGTTCGCGACCCCGCTGATCCCGGATCTGCAGGAGGCGGCCCCCTTCGTCAACACCACGGGATCGGATTCCTCCAGTCTCGACAACATGCTGGATCTCTTCCTGGCCGGCGGCATGGACCTGTTCCGCGCCATGCGCCTCTTGATCCCGCCTGCGTGGCAGAAGCACCCGAACATGGATGACGACCTGCGCGCCTTCTACGACTTCAACTCCATGCACATGGAGCCCTGGGACGGCCCGGCCGGCATTGTCATGACCGACGGCCGCTACGCCACCTGCGCGCTCGACCGCAACGGCCTGCGTCCGGCCCGCTACGTCATCACCAAGGACAAGTTCATCACCCTCGCCTCCGAAGTGGGTACCTGGGACTACACCCCGGACGAGGTGCTGGAGAAGGGCCGGGTCGGCCCGGGCGAGCTATTCGTGGTCGATACTAGCAACGGCAAGATCTGGACCAGCTTCGAGATCGACGACGACCTCAAGAGCCGCCACACCTACAAGCAGTGGATGGACAAGCACTGCAAGCGCCTGGTGCCGTTCGAGCAGATGGACGACGCCAGCACCGGTGCCCGCGAGTTCCCGGACGACCGCCTCAAGACCTATCAGAAGCTGTTCGGCTACTCCTATGAGGAACTGGACCAGGTGATCCGCGTGCTCGGCGAGAATGGCCAGGAGGCGGTGGGCTCCATGGGGGACGACACTCCCATGGCGGTGCTCTCCTCCAGTCAGCGCACCCTGTACGACTACTTCCGCCAGATGTTCGCCCAGGTGACCAACCCCCCCATCGATCCCCTGCGGGAAAACCACGTCATGTCCCTGGCCACCTGTATCGGCCGCGAACAGAACGTGTTCAACGAGACCTTCGGTCACGCCCACCGGGTGCTGTTCCAGTCGCCGATCCTGCTCTACTCCGACTTCCACCAACTGCTGGCCCTGGAAGGGGAGCACTATCGCCATGCGGTGTTGAGCCTCAACTACCAACCCGAAGAGGGGCTGCAATCCGCCCTGGAGCGCCTGTGCGAAGAGGCCAAGACCGCGGCCCGCAGCGGTACAGTGCTGCTGGTGCTGTCGGATCGGGACATCAGTCCGGACACCCTGCCCATCCCGGCCGCCATGGCGGTGGGGGCGGTGCAGCGTACCCTGGTGGACAACAACCTGCGCTGTGACGCCAACATCCTGGTGGAGACCGCGAGCGTGCGCGACCCGCATCACTTCGCCGTGCTGCTGGGCTTCGGTGCCACCGCCATCTACCCCTATCTCGCCTACGAGACCCTCGCCAAACAGGTAGAAGAAGGCGTGCTCAAGATGAGCCTGCGCCAGGCCATGCTGAACTACCGCAACGGCATCAACAAGGGCCTCTACAAGGTGATGTCCAAGATGGGCATCAGCACGGTGGCGAGCTACCGCTGCTCCCAGCTGTTCGAGGCCGTGGGTCTGTCCAGCTCCGTGGTGGAGCTCTGCTTCCGCGGCGTGTCGAGCCGCATCCAGGGGGCCGACTTTGCCGACATCCAGCAGGATCAGGTGAACCTGGCCCGTCAGGCCTGGCTCGGACGCAAGCCGCTGACCCAGGGTGGCCTCTTGAAATTCGTCCACGGCGGCGAGTACCACACCTACAACCCGGACGTGGTGCAGACCCTGCAAGTGGCGGTGCGCTCCGGCAACTACGCCGATTACAAGGAGTACGCCCGCCTGGTGAACGAGCGCCCGGTGGCGACCCTGCGCGACCTGCTGGTGCTCAGGAAGGGGACCACCCCGGTGGCGCTGGATCAGGTCGAGCCTGCGGCCAAGCTGTTCCCCCGCTTCGACTCCGCCGCCATGTCCATCGGCGCCCTCGGCCCTGAAGCCCACGAGGCCCTGGCCATCGCCATGAACCGCCTCGGCGGTCAGAGCAACTCCGGCGAAGGCGGCGAGGATCCCAAGCGCTTCGGCACCGAGAAGAATTCGCGCATCAAGCAGGTGGCCTCGGGTCGCTTCGGGGTCACCCCCCACTACCTGATGAACGCGGACGTGGTGCAGATCAAGGTGGCCCAGGGCGCCAAGCCCGGCGAGGGTGGCCAGCTGCCCGGTGACAAGGTGACGGCCCAGATAGCCAAGCTGCGCTACTCCGTGCCCGGCGTGACCCTGATCTCGCCGCCGCCCCACCACGACATCTACTCCATCGAGGACTTGGCCCAGCTCATCTTCGACATCAAGCAGATCAACCCGAACTGCCTGGTGTCGGTGAAACTGGTCTCCGAGCCCGGCGTCGGCACCATCGCCTGCGGCGTGGCCAAGGCCTATGCGGACTTCATCACCGTCTCCGGCTATGACGGCGGCACCGGCGCGAGCCCGCTCACCTCGGTCAAATACGCCGGTTCCCCCTGGGAGCTGGGGCTGGCCGAAACCCAGCAGGCCCTGGTCGCCAACGGCCTGCGCCACAAGGTGCGGCTGCAGGTGGACGGTGGTCTCAAGACCGGTCTCGACATCATCAAGGCGGCCATCCTCGGCGCCGAGAGCTTCGGCTTTGGCACCGGCCCCATGGTGGCGCTCGGCTGCAAATACCTGCGTATCTGCCACCTGAACAACTGCGCCACCGGCGTCGCCACTCAGGATGAGAAGCTGCGCCGCGAACACTTCACCGGCCTGCCGGAGATGGTGATGAACTACTTCAAGTTCATCGCCGAGGAGACCCGCGAGCTGATGGCCGAGCTCGGCGTCACCCAGCTCACCGACCTTATCGGCCGCACCGACTTGCTGGAAGCCCTGCCCGGCCTCACCGCCCGTCAGGCCAAGCTGGACTTGTCCGGCGTGCTGGCGACCCCGGTGGCACCGGCAGGCTCCAGCCTGTTCAGCCAGCAGCACAACCCCACCTTCGACAAGGGGCCGCTGAACCTCAAGATGGTGGAGGACCTGCTGGATGCCGTCGAGAACATGAGTGGTGGCGAGTTCCGCTACGACATCCGCAACACCGACCGCTCCGTGGGGGCGCGCCTCTCCGGCGAGATAGTGAAACGCCACGGCAACCAGGGCATGGCGGCCGATCCGGTCAAGGTGCACTTCAACGGCACAGCCGGTCAGAGCTTCGGCGTCTGGAACGCGGGTGGCCTCGAGATGATCCTCACCGGGGACGCCAACGACTACGTGGGCAAGGGGATGACCGGCGGCAAGCTGGTGATCAAGCCCCACGTCGGCGTGGCGTTCAAATCCCACGAGGCGGCCATCATCGGCAACACCTGCCTCTACGGCGCCACCGGCGGCAAGCTCTATGCCGCAGGCA
Source organism: Aeromonas sp. XH (assembly GCF_033348475.1). Lineage (NCBI taxonomy): Bacteria > Pseudomonadati > Pseudomonadota > Gammaproteobacteria > Aeromonadales > Aeromonadaceae > Aeromonas > Aeromonas sp. XH. The sequence continues at coordinate 2,642,277 of NZ_CP137630.1, forward strand.
CTGCCGGCGAGCGTTTCGCGGTGCGCAACTCAGGGGCCCTGGCGGTGGTCGAGGGGATCGGTGACAACGGCTGTGAATACATGACAGGCGGCATCGTCACCGTGCTCGGCAAGACCGGCGTCAACTTCGCGGCGGGCATGACAGGCGGCTTCGCCTACGTGCTCGACGAGTGCGGCAACTTTGCCAAGCGCACCAACCCCGAGCTGGTCGAACTGCTGGAGGTGGCGGATCTCGCCATCCACCAGGAGCACCTGCGCGGCATCATCACGGCGCACCTCAACGAGACAGGCAGCTCGCGCGCCGAGGAGATCCTGGCCAACTTCGACTCCTATGTGCCCAAGTTCAGGCTGATCAAACCCAAGTCCAGCGACGTCAAATCGCTGCTTGGCCACACCAGCCGTTCCAGTGCAGAACTCAGAATCCAGGCGCAATAAGGAGGGAACCCTATGAGCCAGAACGTATTCCAGTTTATCGATGTCCAGCGGGTCGACCCGCCCAAGAAGCCGCTCAAGATCCGCAAGATCCAGTTTGTGGAGATCTACGAGCCCTTCAACCAGGCCCAGGTCGGCATGCAGGCGGATCGCTGCCTCGACTGCGGCAACCCCTATTGCGAGTGGAAGTGCCCGGTCCACAACTACATCCCCAACTGGCTGAAACTGGCCAACGAGGGGCGCATCCTGGAGGCGGTGGAGCTCTCCCACCAGACCAACAGCCTGCCGGAGGTGTGCGGCCGCGTCTGCCCGCAAGACAGACTGTGTGAGGGGGCCTGCACCCTCAACGATCGCTTCGGCGCCGTGACCATAGGCAACATCGAAAAGTACATCACCGACAAGGCGTTCGAGATGGGCTGGCGCCCGGATCTCTCCAAGGTGGTCAAGACCGGCAAGCGGGTCGCCGTCATCGGCGCGGGCCCTGCCGGTCTTGCCTGTGCCGACGTGCTGGCCCGCAACGGCGTGACCCCTGTGGTGTTCGACAAGTACCCGGAGATCGGCGGCCTGCTGACCTTCGGCATCCCCTCCTTCAAGCTGGAGAAAGAGGTGATGCAGCGCCGCCGCGAGATCTTCGAGGGGATGGGGGTGGAGTTTCGTCTCGAGACCGAAGTGGGCCGTGACGTCACCTTCGCAGACCTGCTCGGCGAGTTCGATGCGGTCTTCCTCGGGGTCGGTACCTACAAGTACATGAAGGGCGGCTTCGAGAACGAGAGCGCGCCTGGGGTCTACGACGCCCTGCCCTACCTCATCTCCAACGCCAATCGCTTGCTGGGCTTCGAGCAGGCCCAGGCCGATTACATCGACTTCGCCGGCAAGCAGGTGGTGGTGCTCGGCGGGGGCGATACCGCCATGGACTGCGTGCGCACCGCCATCCGCCAGGGGGCCGATCGGGTGATCTGCGCCTACCGCCGCGACGCCGAGAACATGCCGGGTTCCAAGCGGGAGGTGAAGAACGCCCAGGAGGAAGGGGTGGAATTCATGTTCAACCTGCAGCCGGTCGGGGTGGAGCTGGACGCCCAGGGCCGCACCTGCGGCATCAAGGTGGTGAGCACCGAGCTCGGCGAACCCGATGCCAACGGCCGCCGCAATCCGGTAGTCATCAAAGGCTCCGAGCAGGTGCTGCCCGCCGATGCGGTGGTGATGGCGTTCGGCTTCCAGCCCAACCCCCAGCCCTGGATGGCGGAACACGGTGTCGAGCTCGACAGCCGGGATCGCATCAAGGCCCCCGAGAAGGCGGAGTACGCCTTCCAGACCAGCAACCCCAAGGTGTTCGCCGGTGGCGATGCTGTGCGCGGCTCGGATCTGGTGGTGACCGCCATCTACGAGGGCCGCAAGGCCGCCGAAGGGATCATGGACTACCTGGCCGTGTGATCTGCCGTCGCAACCAAGCTGCCATGCAAACAGCCCCGCTCGTGCGGGGCTGTTTCTTTATCTCGCCTTCGTGGGCAGTCGCGGCTAGATGCTCCAGTTCTCCGGCTGCCGTTCGGTCAGGGTGGAGATGTACTCGAAGGTACGGGCTCGCCTGGGGGTCGTGAACATCTGGCGCGCGCTGCCCGTCTCCACCACCTCGCCCCCTTCCAGAAAGATCACCTGCTGGGCTATCTGGGCCGCGAGGCGCAGGTCGTGGGTGGCGATCAGCATGGTGGTACCTTCGCGCGCCAGCTGGCGCAGCACGGCCAGCACCTCCAGCGCCAGCTCGGGATCCAGCGCCGAGGTGGGCTCGTCGCAGAGCAGCATCTTGGGGGATGGCGCCAGCGCCCGGGCAACGGCGACCCGCTGCTGCTGGCCGCCGGAGAGGGTGGCGGGCACCGCCTCGGCCTTGTGCCTGAGCCCCACCTTGTCCAGCAGGGCCAGGCCCCTCGCCCTCGCCTTCTCCCTGGGCCACTTCAAGACGGTCACCAGCCCCTCCATCACGTTCTCCAGCACCGTCATGTGCGGGAACAGCTGAAAGTTCTGGAACACCATGCCGGTCTGCTGGCGCAGAGTCAGCACCTGCTGCCGTGACAGGTGATGGGAGAAGTCGAGCTCGCTTCCCCCCAGCACCAGCTGGCCTGCATCGGGTCGCTCCAGCAGATTCACGCAGCGCAGCAAGGTGCTCTTGCCGCTGCCGGAGGGGCCGATCAGCGCCGTCACCGTGCCGGCGGCCATCGCCAGCCCCACCCCCTTGAGCACGGGCCTGCCACCAAACTGCTTCTCGATACCGCTCAACCGGATCATAGGGCGACCTCCCGGGTCTCTTTGTGGGTCAATCTGCGCTCCAGCCGATCTTGCAACAGGCTGAGCACGGAGCTGAACATCAGGTAGATGAGGGCCGTCTCGATATAGAGGATGAGCGGCTCATAGGTGACGGAGGCGAGGCGCTGGGCCGCCTGGAACAGCTCGGGCACAGTCACCGCCGCCGCCAGCGAGGTGTCTTTGACCAGGGAGATGAAGGTGTTGGAGAGGGGCGGTACAGCGATGCGCGCCGCCTGCGGCAGGATCACCCGTCCCATGGCCTGGGGCCAGTTCATGCCGATGGCGTGGGCCGCCTCCCACTGCCCTTTCGGGATCGCCGCCAGGGTGGCGCGGATGGTCTCCGAGCTGTAGGCGCCGATGTTGAGGGTGAAGCCGATGACGGCGGCGGTGAAGGCATCCAGCACTATGCCGGCGCTCGGCAAGCCGTAGAAGATGAGAAAGAGCTGCACCAGCAGCGGCGTGCCCCGAACAAGCCACACATAGAAGCGAGCCAGGGCCACCAGGGGAGACGGGCCATAGAGCCTGGCCAGGGCCACCAGCAAGCCGAGCAATATTCCCAGCACGAAGGTGATAAGGGTGAGTGGCACGGTAAAAATAAGCCCCGCACTGAGCAGGGGCCAAAAAGAGTCGATCATTAACTGCAACCAGGGAGGCACGTTAATTCTCCTTTATTGTTATTATTCGGCCTGAATATTAATTCGAGACGTCGGTGCCGAAATACTTGACCGATATTTTCTGGTAACTGCCGTCTTGCTTGGCCGTGCGCAGCGCCTGATTGATGGCGGCCAGCAATTCCGGTTGCCCCTTGGCCAGCAGCACGGCGGATTGATCCCCCTTGGCCTCGGTGGCTGCCACCTTCAACTTGGCGTCCGGCTTCTGCTTCTTGAAATCCAGGAAGGAGAGGCTGTCGTTGATGGTGGCATCCACCCGTCCGGTCAGCACCAGCTCCAGGGACTGGTTGAAGCCCTCGGTGGCCACCACCTCGGCCCCCGACGCCTTCGCCAGCTGGGCGAAGTTGCTGGTCAGGGACTGGGAGGATTTCTTGCCCTTCAGATCCGCAAAGCTCTTGATGCTGTCATTGTCGCTGTGCACCACGACCACCGCCTTGGAGGTGATGTAGGGATCTGAAAAATCATACTTTTTCAGCCTCTCCGGCGTGATGGCCACCTCGTTGAGCACCAGATCGTAGCGTTTGGCGTCCACCCCGGCGATGAGGCCGTCCCACTTGCCCTCGACGAACTCGGGCTTCACCCCGAGGCCGCTTGCGATAAGCTCACCAATCTCCACGTCAAAGCCCACCAGCTTGCCGCTCTTGTCGTGGTAGGTAAAAGGGGGGTAGGCCCCTTCGGTGCCAATCTTGATCACCCCGGCGCTCTGGATGGCGGCGAGGCTGGATTGGGCCTGGGCCGAGTTCATCAGGGCCAGCGGCAATGCCGCCAGCAACAACAGCGAACGTACTTTCTTCATGAACCACCTCGTTATATTTATAAATACCCGGAACGCTTGCCAACCAGAATCGGTTGGCGCCATGCAATGGTTATTTTCCAATCCTGCTGCCGCAGCACAGCGATTAATATTTCCACGTCAGTGCCACACATTAATTCGGCTGGCTATCGGCATGGACAAAACATATCGCGAGACGTTTCCTCTCCCAACCATGAAATACGGGGATATTTAGCGAAATAGTGGATAACGCCAAAAAGAGGGCGACACTGCCAGCGCTGCCGATATGGCAGCAAGCCGACCGCGGGAGCAGAACGAGGGGACGTAAGATGAGGAAAGAGAGCACGGCGGCTCCGGGAAAGCTAGTGGCTCTGGGGCTCCCATGAGGTGAGCGAGCACCACGGGATGGTGCTCGTCCCATGCGGCAAGAGCCATGGGCTCACAGGCGCGCCACCAGCCATTCCCCCTTGCCCACCGGCACCAGGGCGGTCATGAAGGCCGGATCCTGCACCACCTCCGCCATCCAGTCGCTCATCTCCTCCCGGTGAGAGATGGCGTTGTCCACCACCAGCAGGCCGCGAGGGGCGAGCAGGCGCCGGATCTCGGGCCACCAGCGCTGATATTGCTGGCGATCGGAGTCCAGGAAGACCAGCTGATAACCCGCCGTCGGCAGGGTAGGCAGCAAGCTGCCAGCCTCCCCCGCCAGCTGTTCAATCCAGGGGCCGAGCCCGGCACGCTGGAAGTTGGCGGCGGCCATGGCCAGCTTGCCCGCATCCCGCTCTATGGTGGTGACCCGGCCCCCCAGCCGTTTCACCGCCTCCGCCAGCCAGAGGGTGGAATAGCCGTTGGAGGTACCAATCTCCAGCACATCCGCCGCCCCTCGCGTCTGTACCAGCAGCGCCAGCAGTTCACCTGTGTCCCGGGTGATATTGAGCATCTTGCCGTCACGGGACGGCTGGGCCTCGTCGTGCTGCTCGCCAAAGCGCTCCAGCTCCCGTTTCAATGATTCCAGTACCATCTTGCCTCCTTGGCGGTATCAAGGGGCGGCCTGGCGCACGGCGTGGCCCGTCCCCATCTCTTCATCATGTCTTCACCCTGTCATCCTGCGGCGGCTCGTCCCCCAGCAGATAGCGAGGGCCGCTTCCCCGGGCGGCAGCCCTGTCCTCCGGGTTGTAGAGGAAGGTTCACGCTGGCAGGGAGAGTGGATCACCGCCCGCCTGCGGCGGGTGGCGGCGGATCCCGACTGGCCGATCTCGCTGCCGCGCAGCCTGGCTGGCGGAGACGATGTGCTGGCACAGCTGGCCGAGGCCGCCCTGCCCCTCTATTGGCAGACCCGCAACTTCACCGTGCTGCACCTGGTGACCGGCAGCCGGGCCGCCGCCATCGTCGCCCGCCACCTGCCGGATGAGCTGAAAGCCCCCTGGCAGAACCTTATGTGGCAGGCGGTGGCCGCCGCCTATGTCACGGTCGGGGCACCCGCGCTGCATGCTCAACACTGGCCGGATGCGGCGGGATGGGATTGGGATCCGGTGCTGTCGCGAGCCCTCGTCAGCCTGGACGACCACGTGATCAAGCTGGTGCACTGCTGCTGGCGGGAAGGGAAAGCGTCACCCCGCCTGGCGAAGCGCTATCTGGTGGTGGCCGCCCGCGCCGTCGGGCTGCTGGATGCGAAGAGCAAGCCACCGACCTCCTAGGGCGCCGCCACCCGGGTAAAGTCGATGGCGGGGCAGCTTGGCACCACGCCCCGGGTCAGCGCCAGGGGCTGGGCACGATAGCTGAGCCGGTAGCTGCCCGGCTGCGACAGATCGTAGGCCTGCGCCAGATCCGCATCGGCCTGGCTATGTTCCCCCGGTGCCAGCAGGAGGAAGTCGCCATCTCCGGGTTCACCACGCTTGGCCAGCGGTCCCCGGTAGGCCAGCGGCCGGCCATCGCGGGTGAGGTCGATGGCATCGGCAAACCACCCCTCGAAGGGGGTGAACCAGGTCAATACCTCAAGGGGGGTCTCCCCCCGGTTGGTCAGGGTCATCACCAGGGGCAGGGGCTCGTTCACCCCGCTCTCGGCGTTGACCGACAGTTCGCACTGCAGGGGGGCCAGCGCCAGGGTGGTGAGCAAGAGAGTCATCATGGGTGCTCCTTCAACAACGGGAAGGGGCCTCGCGGCCCCTTCACGGATTAATTTTCGCTCGGGGTATTCTCGGCGAAGTACTCGTGGTTGTCGGCGTTGTTCAGCGCCTTCTGGGGATCCGTGCTCGCCAGATTGCGGGCATTGGCCTGACCGTATCCCAGATCGTCGGTGCCCGCCACCACGTTGAAGTGGCTCAGCTCGTGGACTATGGTGCCGGCGCGGGAATCGGTCCCGGTGACGGGTGCCGTCCAGAAGCTCTTGCACAGATAGACCTTGTAGGGTTGGTCCGGATAGACGTAGGCGAAGTAGCTCTGCTTGCAACCACAGTCGAAGGTGAGCGGCTTGTTGTCGATGGCATCCTTGATCTTGCTGAAGTTCGCCTCGGCCTGGTTCCAGCGGGCGGCGTCATAGGCGCCGAACCAGCTGCGATAGCGCTGGCCATCGGGCTTGTCCACCGCCAGATAGCTGCTGGAGTTGTTGGTGATGCCGCTGGCGGCATCGAGCGCGGCCAGGATGTCGCTCTTCTGGGTGTTGGTGCAGCGGCCGCTGAAGCTGACCGAGGCGGTCACCGCCTGGGGCTCGGCCAGGGCCGCCTTGGCCAGCACCCTATCGTCGGCTACCCCTTCCACCCAGAGGGTCACGGCATTGGATTCGCTCCCCCGGGCCTGCCTGGCCTTGGCGGTTTTCCCCTCCTGCGCCACGGTTGGCAGCAGGTAGCGGATGCTGTACTGCCCCTGGACGCTCATGTCGTAGAGACCTGAGACCTCCGCCTGCACCGTCAGGCTCTGGCCGGCCTTGAGCAGCTGGAAGTCCTTGTCGGTCGGGGCCGCCCGCTTGATCAGGGCCCCCTCGTAGCCAACCGGCTGACCGTCACGCTCCACCTGGAACAGGGGGGCATCCTCGCTGCCAGGCAACTGCCACTTGAGCAGACGCACCGGCTTGTCCCCCGTGTTGGTCAGGGTCAGGTTGACCCGCACGTCGTCGGTGCCGCCCTCCACCAGGGTGAGCCTGGCATCGAGCCCGGCGGCGCAGAGCGGAGAGATCAGGGAGCCTGCCAGCAGCAGGGCGATGGGAGTCGCTTTCATCGTGTTTCCTCATTCATTGAGTGGCGCCATCAGGCGGTTTGCTTCCATGTGGCCCTCTTTGGGGCTCATCCACCCTAGAGCAGAAGCTCGGCGCCCCCATCCCTCCATATGGGGGACGCCCCCCATCGGAGGGGGCCCTCGCCGGCTGCGACAAAGGCTGCCCCCTTGGCGCCGCATCAAGGCCCCCTCCCCTCCCCTCCCCTCCCCTCCCCTCCCGCCACCGGCAAGCATCCACAAAAAACCCGGCACGGGGCCGGGTGGGGGGATGCGCAGCTTGCGCCCGGATCAGGGGCCGATCAGCAGCGCCAGGGCCGGTTGTGCGTTGCCGGGCACCAGCCGGTAGGCCTTGTGGTGCTTGACCAGGGTCGTTTTCTTGTTGCCCTGGCTCAGCAGCAGGCCGTGGGAAAAAGCCGCCTGTGCCAATCTGGCCTCGTCCCCGCGCACATAGAGGGTAAGGGACTTGGCCAGCTCACCCGCTTCGATATGGCCCTGATACTCGCTGGCGCTGATGATGAGGCTCGGCTGGCCGCCCGATTGCAGGCGCAGCTTGGCGTTCACTTCGCTACTCGTCAGCACCAGCCAGCCCGCCGCCTCCAGCTCGGCCAGCAGGGCGGCAAGCCGGCCGCCCAGCCCGGTCGGCTCTGCCATGGCGCGCTCGTACTGGCAGATGATCCGCTCAAGCAAACCCTTGAGATCGGCGCCGGCCCCCAGGGTGCGGCCCAGTTGCACCCAGGCCTTGAGATCCTCCATCACCAGGCGGGAGAAGCGCTTCTCCTTGAGCGAGTCCGCCATCCAGGTGCAGAGAAAGTGGCTCTCCTGGGCCGGGGTGCGCTTGCCCGCCTTCTGCGCACCGGTGCGGGCCAGCTCGGCCAGGCTCTGGCTGGCCATCTCAAGGAGGGCCTGGTTGTAGGTGGGAGGGGTCATCGTGGATCCTCGGATTGAGCGCTGAGATGGCAAAGGCGCCGGTGGCGCCTTTGCAGTTCAATGGGATGGCCCGCCGCTTACTTCGGCTGGCGCGGCTTCCTGGCGGCCGCCAGGCGCTTGAGGCGCTGGCCCTGCAGCTTCGCCTCGGCCATGGCCTGGGCGGCGGCGTTGTCTTCCCGCTGCGGGCGCTTGCCGAAGCGGCGGCGCTCCTGCAACTGCTTGATGAGGTCGTCGCGACTGCTCACCTCGTAGCCGGGCACCATGATGCGGCGGATCTTCTGGCCGATGAGTGCCTCGATCTCCAGCAGGGTGCGCTCCTCCTCGCGGCTGACGAAGGAGATGGCCATGCCGCTCTTGCCGGCGCGGCCGGTACGGCCGATGCGGTGCACGTAGTCTTCCGCCAGGAACGGCAGATCGTAGTTGACCACGTACTCCAGGCTCGGGATGTCCAGGCCGCGGGCGGCTACCTCGGTGGCCACCAGCACCCGCAGCTTGCCTTCGGTGAATTCGCGCAGGGCGCGGCGACGGCTGCCCTGGGCCTTGTCACCGTGCACCACGGCGGACTTGATGCCGTCGAGGTTCAGCTCCTCCACCAGCTCGTCGCAGCTCTCGCGGGTGCTGGCAAACACCAGCACCTGCTGCCAGTTCTGCTTGCCGATGAGCTCGGAGAGCAGCTCGCGCTTGCGCTTCTGCTCCACCGGATAGACGGTGTGGCTGACGGTGTCGGCGGTGGAGTTCTGCTTGTTGACGCTCACCACCTGGGGCTTGTCCAGCATCAGGTTCGCGAGCTTTTTCACCGACTCGGAGAAGGTGGCGGAGAAGAGCAGGTTCTGGCGGGCCTTGTTGACCGCCTGCAGGATCTGCTGCACGTCGGCGCTGAAGCCCATGTCGAGGATGCGATCCGCTTCGTCCAGCACCAGGGTCTCGACCCCGGAGAGGCTGAGGTTGCAGGCGGTGAGGTGCTCCAGCAGCCGGCCCGGGGTGGCCACTATGATGTGAGCCCCCGCTTTCAGCTTCTTGGCCTGCACGTCCTGCTTGCCACCGCCATAGATGGTCAGGGTGGTGATGTCGAGATACCTGGCGAAGTCGTTGATGTTGCTCGCCACCTGGGCCGCCAGCTCGCGGGTCGGGGTCAGGATCAGCACCCGGGCATTGGAGGGCTGTACCGGCGCCGGGTTGTCCACCAGCCGCTGCAGTATGGGCAGCGCGAAGGCGGCGGTCTTGCCGGTACCGGTCTGGGCGCTGGCCAGCACGTCGCGGCCACGGCGGATGGCCGGAATGGCCTGGCTCTGCACAGGGGTCATCTCCTGATAACCGCAATCTGAGATGGCGCGCAAAATCTCGGGGGCAAAATCGAACGATTCAAATCTCATCTTGGGTTCCTGTGTTCCAGCTGGGCTGTAGTTGGCGTGAGTGGCCTGAACCGGCTTGTGGCCAGGTGTCGGCGCGGCTTTTGGCCAAGGACGGCTGGGTCTGACATCACGTCAGAGAGTGAGCCGGAAAATGGCGGGCGCGAAGTGTAACAGATAGGCGGCGGGAATGCCGCCTCAAATGGCTTGAATTTTTGCCTGGAGGCGCCCTGCCCCACCCGGGAAGGCGCCGCCGGAGCGGCCGGCTCAGCGCACCCGCTTGGCCGGCCGCTTGAGCAGCCGCATGCCGATGGCGGCCACGGCGATGACGAAGAGGGCGAAGGAGGTGATCAGCAGGCACTTGGTCAACAACTCGTGGTAATTGGCCAGGACCGGGGTCGCCATCATGACTTTGCCGACCATGCTGAGCACCAGGGACCAGAGGAAGGCGCTGGCGAAACTGGCCATGGCCACCCGCACCAGGTTGAGGCGGGAGACCCCCATCAGCATGGGGGTCAGCACCCTGACGAAGGGGATGAAGCGGGAGACGAACATGGCCCAGAAACCGTAGCGATCGAGCAGTTTCGAGGCCCGGGGCAGGCTCCCCTCCGGGATCATCCGCTCCACATGGTCCATGAAACGGGTGCCGTGCAGCGCCTGGCCCTGCCAGTAGGCGATCACGCTGCCAAGCCCGGCCGCGAGCGGCAGATAGAGCAGCGTCACCTCGGGCCCCAGCACGCCCATGCCCACCAGGCCCCCGGCCAGCAGCACTAGGCTGTCGCCCGGCAACGGCAGAAACACGAAACTCGACTCGAGAAAGAGGATCACCACCAGACAGGTGACGAGCAGGCCGACTGCCTGCATGTGTATAAGCTGATCAAAATCCTGATGCCATATGGCAAGCAGCATGTCCTGCATCTGGTATGACTCCCATCAACGTAATGCGCATCCGTCATGACGACCCTAAGGCCCCGTCTGGTAATCCGTCCCTGATACCACCCCAATGTTCGTATGGGATGCCCCTTATACACCCGGGGAACTGAACAATAAATTAATGTTTGCCATTTATGCCGCCGGGCTGACGCCGGAAACCCTTGGCAGGCGGGCCAGAAAGACGTCCCCGGGGGAGCGGACGCCGGTCGGAGATTATGGCCAGATGGCACCATGCAGAGCTGCCAACGGAGGCGAAAAACGTTACAGTATAAGGACTCCCCAGTGGACGGGGAGACTCATGGAGCTAGGTATGGCGCAGATCCCCTCTTCTCATGCGACCCCGATTCTGATGGCCGGACTCTGGCTGCTTTGCCATGGCGCCCAGGCCAGCGACGAGAGCCTGGTGCAGCAACGCGCCAATGCGGTGGTCTCCCTGATGAGCTACACAGTGGTGCCCGACATCACCGCCAGCAACCTGGATATCGGCGGAGGGACCAACGAGAGCTCGGCACTGACCATCACCCAGCTTGGCGGTGGCGCCACCATGAGCGAGGGCTTTCCCATCTATCTGGAGGGCACCCTGGGCTACAGCCGCTACGATCCCCAGTTCGTGTTCACCGACGGCAACGAGACCCGCACCATTCCCACCAAGTGGAACAGCCTGAGCGCCACCGGCGGCATCGGCTGGGACTTCAGCCTGCACCGCGACCGCTGGGGCGGCAACCTGGTACTGCGCCCCATCGCCAACGTCACCCTGGGCACGGTGGCGAGCGATCTGCGCATCGGCGCCGCCCTGATCGAGTACAAGACCGGCAAGAACCTCGACTTCCTGGATGGCGGCAACCTCAACGTCTACGGCCTGGGGGGCGCCCTCATGCTCGACTACGAGCTGTTCTCCAAACCCCAGGACATCGACGTCGAGCTGCGCTACTCCTATCAGCACCTGCAGAGCTTCACCGGCACCGCCGACAGCATCACGGGCCAGGCCGAGGCGGAGAACCTCGGCCTCTACCTGCGCCGCCGCGCCCCCATGTGGGACTGGACCCTGCTGGACAGACCCCTGCGCTACGTGCTGGAGGGCGCCAGAACCGAGTACCTGGGAGAGCAGCGGGGGCTGCTCGGCTTCAACAGCCTCAACTCCCTGGGCCTTGGCCTCGAACTCGACAGCAGCAAGTACGACATCTTTATCACCCGCACCCGGCTGGTGGCCCGCTATATGTTCAGCCACAACACCAGCGGCTACTCCATCGGGCTGGCGATGAGTTTTTAAGGGCGTGAGGCTCTCATTACCGGTCCCGGCACCACACCGGCGGTTGTACCATCGGGCTGGCGATGAGTTTCTAATGGCGCAGGATCCCGCGAAGGAGAGAGCATGATGAACCTGACCCGGGAGCAGATTGACGACCTGCTCGCCACCTTGCAGGCCCGCTTTGAGCGGCACCCGCAGCGTCACGCGGGGATCCCCTGGTCACAGGTGCGCGCCAGGCTGGACGCCAACCCGCAGTCGTTGCCCTCGCTCCACGAGATGGAGCACAGCGGCGGTGAACCCGATGTCATCGGCCAGGACCCGCAGACCGGGCAGCTCATCTTCTGTGACTGCAGCGCCGAGAGCCCAACCGGGCGCCGAAGCCTCTGCTATGACAGGGCCGCGCTGGAATCCAGGAAGGAGAACAGGCCGGCGGGCTCTGCGACCGAGATGGCCCAGCAGATGGGCATCACGCTGCTGACGGAGGCCGAGTATAGATCGCTGCAGACGCTCGGCTGCTTCGATGCCAAGACATCGAGCTGGATAGAGACCCCAGCGGCGATCAGGGGGCTCGGCGGCGCCCTGTTCTGCGATCGCCGCTACGACAGCGTCTTCCTGTACCACAACGGCGCCCAGTCCTACTATGCCGCCAGGGGCTTTCGCGGCAGCCTGCGAGTCTAGGTAAAGGCCGCGAGCGGCCCCGGATACCCCGAGAGTCGCAGCCTGCTACCAATCGAGGCTTGACCCTGAAGCAAGATCCCATGGAGGCTCGGTGACATGGACTTCCCCCCCGTTTTCGCTCTTTTGCTGTCGCAGCTCGGCTATCTGCTCCCGCTGCTGCTGATCGCCACTCTGATCAAAACCCCCTGGTTCAAGGGCATGATTGGGGAGGGATTGCTCAATCTCTCCATCAGGCTGTTTCTCGACCAGCGGGAGTATCACCTGCTCAGGGACGTCACCCTGCCCATTCCCCAGGGCACGACCCAGATCGATCACGTGATCGTCTCCCGCTTCGGGGTCTTCGTGATCGAGACCAAGAACATGAGGGGGTGGATATTCGGCAATCCGGCCCATAAAAGCTGGACCCAGCAGATCTATCGCCGCAGGCACAGTTTTCAAAACCCCTTGCGCCAGAACCACCTGCATATGATGCCCCTCAAATCCCTGCTGGGGCTGGCGGACCACCAGCTTCACTCTGTCATCTACTTTATCGGCGACTGCACCTTCAAGACGCCCATGCCACAGAACGTGATGAACCGCGGGCTGATCCGCCATATCAAGGGCAAAACCACCCAGGTATTGACCCTGGCCGACGTCCATGGAGCGATCGAGATCATCCAGCAAGAGCGACTTGCCCCCAACTGGCAGACCCACAGACAGCATGTGGCCCGGCTAAAGGCGCGTCATGGTGCCGCCCCCATCAGATCGTTGCCGACTGACGCTCCGCCCCCTCAGCGTCCGATATCGTCCACCGCCACTCATCCGGTGTGCCACCGACAGCACCCAAGCTGCCCCAGGTGCGGCAATACCATGGTGCTGCGCACCGCCAGCCGAGGAGAAAACAGGGGCAACCAGTTTTGGGGATGCAGCGGATATCCGAGATGCAGGGAAATAGTGCAGCTCGCGCATGTCCATGAGGGAGTGGCAAAGGATGAGGCCAACCCCGATAGTCCGAGATGAAACCAGGGCGGCCACTTGGCCGCCCTGATTGTCTCTGGCTGTCAGCGAATCGCTGCCATCTTCCTGACGCAGGCCTGCTCCCTGTCATCCACCCGCTTGGCAAACCAGGCGGTGGTGAGGTTGCGGGTGATCTTGGGGCTTTTCAGCTGGATGCCGGGCAACACGGCACGGGGTTGCCGCTTGCCCGCCTGCTGATCGGCCAGGGTAAAGACCCTGTGATAGAGGTCGGTCTGGGCAAAGTCGGCGCTATCTCCCTTGAGCAGGCTCTGGTGGATGGCCTGCTTGCTCATGTTGACCCGGCTGGCGATGCTGTGGACCGCGAGCTCGGTCTTGCCCGGCAGGTCCGAGTCGTAGCGAACCAGATCCCCGTCCAGGGCCAGGGGCTTGCCGCTCACCCGGCTGACCGCCGCCTGGAAGGCCGCATTGCGGCTCGCGTACCAGCCCGCATTGAAGTCGGCGAAGCGATAGAGGGTATCCGGGTAGTCGGCCGGATAGCCGAAGATGTGTCTGGTGCCGAACCAGATGCCCCCGCGGCGGGTGAAGACTTCGTGGCGGATGGACTCCTTCACGGGATAGGGGTAGCCGCGGGCGTTGGCCTCGGCGAAGGCGATGCTGACCTGCATGGGGCCGCCGGTGCGCACCGGGTTGAGGTTGCCAAAGAGCTGCCTGCCCATGGGCACCGAACCTATCATGTCCTCGAAGATCTCGCTCATCTCCCGCTCGGTACGAAGGGCATCGATGCGCGCGGCATAAGACTTGCCGGTGGGGGACTTGATGGAGAGCGCCGTGCGCACCATGAACTCGGGGATGAGCAGCTTGGCCGCCCGGGCGTTGATCTCCTTCCAGGCAATCTTGCCAAGGCCGGGCACCACGGGATCGGCCTGGTAGGTGGCCTCCTGCTCCGCCACCGCCAGCACGGTGCAGACGTTGTGATCGCTCACCGTCAGCCCCTGGCTCGAGAGCGCCGTCACCACGTCGTTGGCCCAGCCCGGCTTGTCGGGTACCTGGCGCGGCAGGAAGCGCACGATGCGGCTCTTCATGTCCGCCGGCTTGCGCGGCTGCATGGCCTTGGGCTGCTTGGCGATGGCGGCGGCCTCCTCCACGGGCGGAGGCGGCTCGCTGGCACACCCCGCCAGCAGTGCGGCCATCAACAGCGGCAGGGCGCGCAGGGGCCGGGCAGGAGAGGCCTCACGGGGCGCAGAGGCAACTGAAGGGACGACAGGGGAAGAAGAGATCATGAAGGCTTCCGGTAGACAGAGGGGCCCTTCCATCTCAGATAAGGGGCCCCGAACGCAAACAGAGGGCCATTGTAGAGGATCGACGCGCCTGGCTAAAGCCTCGGGCCCGCTCCTGGGGCCGTCCAGGGGGAAAACGCCCATCGCCGTGACGACGGGTGGCGCAGCCCAGCGCACTCGCCCACGCCACAGTGCACCGACCATCTCCCTATCCTCGAACAATGGCTTTTATTGAGAGTCATTTCTATTTAGAATGCCGCCGAATAACACGCCCCGGCACGGAGCCCATGGACAAGCTGACCCCCCTCTTCGACCCCCTGCAGCGCTTGCTGATCACCCCGCTCTGGCAATGTCTGTCCGGGCTGTTCGATCTCAACGGACGCCTGGGCGTCGTCTTCCTGCTGATCTCGGGCACCGTCGCCTACCTGCTCTGCCTGCACCGTCGCCGCCGGGGGGACCCCGGGGCCCGCAGCTTTCGCCGCTTCCTGGGGGGCCGGGCCGTCTGGTTGCACCCCTCGGCCCTGCTCGATTACCAGTACTACCTGGTGCGCGCCCTGCTGCATGTGGCGGTGCTCCTGCCAATAATGGCGTGGCTCCACCCCTGGCTGCTGCAGGCCGAGGATGTGCAATCCGCGCTGACCCGGCTCTGGGGGGAACGCCCGAGGCTCGCCGAGGCAAGCTGGCTGATGATGCTCTATGGCCTGGGGGTCTTCCTCATCAGCGACTTCGTCCACTACTGGCTGCACCGCGCCTTCCACAGCCGCTGGCTGTGGGAGTTTCACAAGGTGCACCACAGCGCGACCGTGATGGTGCCGCCAACCGCCAGCCGCATCCACCTGGTGGAGAAGCTGTGCGAGATGCTGGTCAAGGGGAGCTGTCTCGCCCTCTACGGCGGCCTCTTCCATTGGCTCTGTGGTGGCACTGTGCGCCCCTACACCCTGTTCGGCATCAGCTACCTGGTGCTTATCTTCAACTCCCTGGCCGCCAACCTGCGCCACACCCATGTCTGGCTCTCCTTCGGCCCGAGGCTCGAACACCTTCTCAACAGCCCGGCCCAGCACCAGATCCACCACAGCCGGGATCCCCGCCACTTCAACCACAACTTCGGCACCAACCTCTCGATCTGGGACTGGTGGTTCGGCACCCTCTACGTGACCAGCAGCCAGCCCGAGCCACTCTCCTTCGGGGTGGGCCCGAAGGACAACGAGCGCTACAGCCGTCTGAGCGTGCTCATCCTGCGCCCCTTCTGGGTGACGGCGCGCAAGATCTGGCGCGCCCTGCCCCGCCCCCGCAAGCCGCTGGCACAGTGAGCCCCATAAACAACAACGCCACCCCTAGGGTGGCGTTGTTATTTACAGATGAGCCGGGGCTCAGGCGCTCTGGCGCAGGGCCTGCTGCTGGGCGGCGCCGTTGATCACCGCCTGCAGGGAGGCACTGACCACGTCGCGGCCGACGGCGACCCCGCACAGGCGGGCGCCATCCACGCTCAGCAGCACGTAGGCGGCGGCGCGGGACTCGGTGCCGGCGGTGAGGGCATGCTCGGAGTAGTCGAGCACGTCGATGTGCATCCCGGTCTGGCGCTGCCAGCCGTTGACCAGCGCCGTGATGGCCCCCTCCCCCTCACCGCACAGTTGCAGCGACCCGTCCGGGGTCTGCAGCTCGAGGCGCAGGCTCTCCTGACCGTCGCGGCCGAGCTGGAAGCGACCGATGCGATAGCCGTGGGCAGGCTCGAGATAGTGGCGCTCGAACAGGGTACGGATCTGCTCCGGACTGATTTCGCTGCTGCAAGCCTCGGCCTCGGCCTGAACCCGGCGGCTGAAGTCGATCTGCAGCCAGCGCGGCAGTTGCAGGCCGAGGTCGCGCTCCAGCAGGTAGGTGACGCCTCCCTTGCCGGACTGGCTGTTGATGCGGATCACCGCCTCGTAGCTGCGCCCGAGATCGGCCGGGTCGATGGGCAGATAGGCCACATCCCAGTAGTGATCCGGCTTCTCCGCCGCCAGGGACTTGCGGATGGCGTCCTGGTGGCTGCCGGAAAACGCGGTGTAGACCAGCTCGCCGGCATAGGGGTGGCGCGGGTGCAGGGCAATCTGGGTGCAGGCCCCCACGGTGGCGACGATGGCATCCATATCCGACAGGTCCAGCTCGGGGTCGATCCCCTGGCTGTAGAGGTTCATGGCCATGGTGACGATGTCCATGTTGCCGGTGCGCTCGCCGTTGCCGAGCAGGGTACCCTCGATGCGATCCGCCCCCGCCAGCACCGCCAGCTCGGCGGCGGCCACCCCGCAGCCTCTGTCGTTGTGGGTGTGGATGGAGATGCTCACCTCGGGTCGCGCCTTGAGGTGTCGGCAGAACCACTCCACCTGATCCGCAAACACGTTGGGGGTGCTTACCTCCACGGTGGCGGGCAGGTTCAGGATCATGGGTCGGGCAGCGGCGCGCCACTCGTCGATGACGGCGTCGCACACCTCGACGGCAAACTCCACCTCGGTGCTGCTGAAGCTCTCCGGCGAGTACTGGAAGCTCCACTCGGTGCCTGGATTGCGGGCCGCGTACTCCCGTACCCAGCGCGCCCCCTGCACGGCGATGGCCTTGACCCCTTCGCGCCCAGAGTTGAACACATAGTTGCGCTGGGTCGGGTTGACCGAGTTGTAGACGTGGACGATGGCCCGCCTCGCCCCCTTGAGCGCCTCGAAGGTGCGGGCGATGAGATCTTCGCGCGCCTGCACCAGCACCTGGATGGTGACATCGTCCGGAATGAGGTTGCGATCGATGAGTTCGCGCACGAAGTCGAAATCGGGCTGGGAGGCCGCCGGGAAGCCCACCTCGATGTGCTTGAAGCCGATGTGCACCATCAGCGCCCACATCTGCAGCTTTTGGGCCACCGTCATCGGCTCGACCAGCGCCTGGTTGCCGTCGCGCAGGTCCACGGCGCACCAGAGCGGCGCCCGCTCCAGCACCCGGTTGGGCCACTGGCGATCCGCCAGACTGATGACGGGGGAGCGGCGGTATTTGCGATGATCGAAGCTCATATTCAGATTCCCTTGACGGATGGGCGAGGCGCCGGACGACCGGGCCGACAGGCGGGTGGGGCAAGGAGGGGAAGCGGGCTGGCGCGGTAACGCCGGCCCTGACGAGTCGCGCGGCGGTAACCCCGCGACCGGTTTTCCTGCGGCCCCCGTCGGTCACCGGGGCCGGCCACGGCAGCCGGATCGGGCTGCGGGCGCTGATCCTCTCGCACGCCACCTTCCGGTGTGTCGGCGCAGACGACCTTGTTTGATGAGAATCCAGTATAAAGAGGCGAGCGGGGCGAGAGATTGCGAAGATTGCTGCCAACGCCATATTTTTGGCAATCATCACCAACCAAACCCCGTGATTATGAGATTATTTCACTCATGTTGGGCTGCTTCGCCGCCTTCACTCTCCATCCTGAACCGGATGCGGAAAATAAAAAACCCCGCCATCGCTGGCGGGGTTTGCGTGCATCGGACGGGCAGCGTGCTGCCGGTACGCTTAGCGGTTGTTCACCTTCTCGTGCAGCTCCTGCACCGAGCTCACGTTGGCGGTGGCATCGACGCTGATGGCCATGCAGGTGGCGAAGGCCGCGTGCAGCGTGGTGGTGTAGGCCACCTTGTGCTGCAGGGCGCCGCGACGCAGCTGCTTGGAGTCCTCGATGGCCTGACGACCCTCGGCGGTGTTGACGATGTAGGTGTACTCGCCATTCTTGATGCGATCCAGAATGTGCGGACGGCCCTCGTGCACCTTGTTGACCAGGCGCGGGTTGATGCTCGCCTCCCCCAGGGTCACCGCAGTGCCGTGGGTGGCGTCGAGGTCATAGCCCAGCTCCAGCAGCTTGGCGGCCAGGTTCACCACCCGCTCCTTGTCGCCGTGGCGAACGGAGAGCAGGGCACGCCCTTCGCGCGGCACCTGGTGACCGGCACCCAGCTGCGCCTTGGCATAGGCCTCGGCAAAGCTGCTGCCCACGCCCATCACTTCACCAGTGGAGCGCATCTCCGGCCCCAGCAGCGGGTCGACACCCGGGAACTTGGCGAACGGGAGAACCACCTCTTTCACCGAGTAGTAGGGCGGGATGATCTCCTGGGTAAAGCCCTGCTCCTTCAGGCTCTGACCGGCCATGACGCGGGCGGCGATCTTGGCCAGCGGGGCACCGGTGGCCTTGGAGACGAACGGCACGGTACGGGCGGCACGGGGGTTCACCTCGATGAGGTAAATTTCGTTGTCTTTCACCGCGAACTGCACGTTCATCAGACCGACCACGCCAAGCTCCAGCGCCAGTTTGCGCACCTGCTCGCGCATCTCGTCCTGGATGGCCTTGGACAAGGTGTAGGGCGGCAGGGAGCAGGCGGAGTCACCGGAGTGGATACCGGCCTGTTCGATGTGCTCCATGATGCCGCCGATGACCACATCCACGCCGTCGCAGATGGCGTCCACGTCCACCTCGGTGGCGTCGTCCAGGAAGCGGTCCAGCAGCACTGGCGACTCGTTGGAGACGCTCACCGCCTCGGCGAAGTAGCGGCGCAGATCCTGCTCGTCATAGACGATCTCCATGGCGCGGCCACCCAGCACGTAGGAGGGGCGGACCACCAGCGGGTAGGTGATGCGCTCGGCGGTCAGCACCGCCTGCTCCAGCGCGGTGACGGTGCCGTTCTCCGGCTGCTTGAGGCCGAGGCGCTCGACGGCAGACTGGAAGCGCTCGCGGTCTTCGGCGCGGTCGATGGCATCCGGGCTGGTACCGATGACCGGCACGCCGTTGGCCTCCAATGCTCGCGCAAGCTTCAGCGGAGTCTGGCCGCCGTACTGGACGATGACGCCCTTGGGCTGCTCGACCCGCACGATTTCCAGCACGTCTTCCAGGGTGACCGGCTCGAAGTAGAGACGGTCCGAGGTGTCGTAGTCGGTGGAGACGGTCTCCGGGTTGCAGTTGACCATGATGGTCTCGTAACCGTCTTCGCGCAGGGCCAGCGCCGCGTGTACGCAGCAGTAGTCAAACTCGATGCCCTGACCGATGCGGTTCGGGCCGCCACCGATGACCATGATCTTGTCGCGGTTGGTGGGGTTGGCCTCGCACTCCTCGTCGTAGCTGGAGTACATGTAGGCGGTGTTGGTGGCGAACTCGGCGGCGCAGGTATCGACCCGCTTGTAGACCGGGAAGATGTTGTGACGGGCGCGCAGCTTGCGCACTTCCCCTTCGGCCACGCCGAGGATCCTGGCCAGACGCGCGTCGGCAAAGCCCTTGCGCTTTAGGCTGCGCAGGAAGTCGGCGTCCAGGCCGGCCATGCCGCGCTCCTTCACCTGCTCTTCCAGCTTCACCAGCTCTTCAATCTGCACCAGGAACCAGGGGTCAATCTTGGTCAGCTTGAACACGCCGTCCATGGAGAGACCGGCACGGAACGCATCGGCGATGTAGAAGATGCGCTCGGCACCGGCATCCTGCAGCTCGTGGCGAATGCGGGTCAGGGAGTCGGGGGCATTGAGGTCCACCATGGGGTCGAAGCCGGTCTTGCCGGTCTCGAGGCCGCGCAGCGCCTTGTGCAGGGACTCCTGGAAGTTGCGGCCGATGGCCATCACTTCGCCCACGGACTTCATCTGGGTGGTCAGACGGTCGTTGGCGCCGGCGAACTTCTCGAAGTTGAAGCGCGGTACCTTGGTGACCACGTAGTCGATGGCCGGCTCGAAGGAGGCCGGGGTGCGACCGCCGGTGATGTCGTTCATCAGCTCGTCCAGGGTGTAACCGATGGCGAGCTTGGCGGCGATCTTGGCGATGGGGAAACCGGTCGCCTTGGAAGCCAGCGCAGAGGAGCGGGACACCCGCGGGTTCATCTCGATGATGACCATGCGACCGTCTTTGGGGTTGATGCCGAACTGGACGTTGGAGCCGCCGGTCTCGACACCGATCTCGCGCAGCACCGCCATGGAGGCGTTGCGCATGATCTGGTACTCCTTGTCGGTCAGCGTCTGGGCCGGCGCGACCGTGATGGAGTCACCGGTGTGGATGCCCATGGGGTCGAAGTTCTCGATGGCGCAGACGATGATGCAGTTGTCGTTGCGATCCCGCACCACCTCCATCTCGTACTCTTTCCAGCCGATCAGCGACTCGTCGATGAGCAGCTCCTTGGTCGGCGACAGATCCAGACCGCGCTCGCAGATCTCCACGAACTCTTCCGGGTTGTAAGCGATGCCGCCGCCAGAGCCGCCCATGGTGAAGGAGGGGCGGATGATGCAGGGGAAGCCCACTTCGGCCTGGACCTTCCAGGCCTCTTCCATGTTGTGGGCGATGCCGGCGCGCGGGCACTCCAGGCCGATGCTGCGCATGGCCTTGTCAAAGCGGGAGCGGTCTTCGGCCTTGTCGATGGCGTCGGCGGTGGCGCCGATCATCTCCACACCGAACTCCGCCAGCACGCCGTGCTGCTCCAGCGCCAGGGCGCAGTTGAGGGCAGTCTGGCCGCCCATGGTGGGCAGGATGGCGTCCGGGCGCTCTTTCTTGATGATCTCGCGCACCACTTCCCAGGTGATGGGCTCGATGTAGGTGGCGTCGGCCATCTCCGGGTCGGTCATGATGGTGGCCGGGTTGGAGTTCACCAGGATGACGCGGTAGCCCTCTTCTTTCAGGGCCTTGCACGCCTGGGCGCCGGAGTAGTCGAATTCGCAGGCCTGACCGATGACGATGGGGCCGGCGCCGAGGATCAGGATGCTCTGTAGGTCGTTACGTTTTGGCATGGCTTCTCTTTTCCTCTTAAGCGCGATACTGCTTGATCAATTCAATAAAGTGGTCGAACAGACCGGCACAGTCGTGCGGGCCCGGGCTCGCCTCCGGGTGACCCTGGAAGCTGAAGGCCGGACGGTCGGTGCGATGGATGCCTTGCAGGGAGCCATCGAACAGGGAGACGTGAGTCGCGCGCAGGCAATCCGGCAGGCTGTTCTCGTCCACCGCGAAGCCGTGGTTCTGGGCGGTGATCATCACGGTGTTGTCGTCCAGGCTCTTCACCGGGTGGTTGGCACCGTGGTGGCCGAACTTCATCTTGACGGTCTTGGCGCCGGAGGCGAGGCCCAGCAACTGGTGGCCCAGGCAGATTCCGAACAC
The DNA here is from genome assembly GCF_033348475.1 of Aeromonas sp. XH. Classification (NCBI taxonomy): domain Bacteria; kingdom Pseudomonadati; phylum Pseudomonadota; class Gammaproteobacteria; order Aeromonadales; family Aeromonadaceae; genus Aeromonas; species Aeromonas sp. XH. Next base: position 2,664,122 of record NZ_CP137630.1, read on the forward strand.
CGGGGTGTTGGTGGCCAGGAAAGCCTTGATGGCGTCGATGGCGTAGTCGCACGGCTCGGGGTCACCGGGGCCGTTGGAGAGGAAGATGCCATCCGGGTTCATCGCCAGCACCTCGGCGGCCGGGGTCTTGGCCGGCACCACGGTCAGGCGGCAGCCGCGGTCCACCAGCATGCGCAGTATGTTGCGCTTGACGCCGAAATCGTAGGCCACCACGTGGTACTTGAAGTCGCCCTCTGCCGGGGTGACGTGCCCCTTGCCGAGCTGCCAGCTACCTTCGGTCCAGCTGTAGGATTCGCTCACGGTCACTTCTTTCGCGAGGTCCATCCCCTTGAGGCCGGGGAAGGCGCGGGCCTGTTCGAGGGCATGGGCTTCATCGAGCTGCTTGCCGGCCAGGATGCAACCGGCCTGGGCGCCTTTCTCGCGCAGGATGCGGGTCAGCTTGCGGGTATCGATGTCGGCGATGCCAACGATGTTGTGAGACTTGAGGTAATCGGAGAGGGATTGCTGATTGCGGAAGTTGGAGGCCAGTATCGGAAGGTCCCGGATGATGAGGCCCTGAGCATGGACCTGACTGGACTCTTCATCTTCGCTGTTGGTGCCGGTGTTGCCTATATGGGGGTAAGTGAGGGTAACGATCTGACGGGAATAAGAGGGATCTGTGAGGATTTCCTGATAGCCCGTCATCGACGTATTGAAAACCACTTCACCAACGGAACATCCCTCGGCGCCTATCGACACGCCTTTGAACACAGTTCCATCTTCCAGCACTAGCAATGCAGTGTGATTCAAGACAACCTCCAGTTATTTAGCTTTAAATTCAGCAATTTACCTGGGTGTTGCGGGTCCGGACGCTGTTTGAAACAGGGTTCAAACCCGGCAGATTTCTGGCAAATTGGGCGCATTCTACTTAAAAACGATCTCATTTCAACGTCTTTTCGCGTTCGAAATGCATCTAAATTCAATAAACAAGCAACATTACCCATTATCTATGCACTTTAAGGCTTTGCAACCCCCTCCCTCAAAAGAAAAGCAAAAACCCCGAACAAAACCACCACCCCACGCCACACAAAACACAAAAATTGATTTTTAACCCTTAAAAAACATAAGGATGTGAAATTGAAAAACAAAAAACACAATAAAAAAAGTGTCGTTTGGCGATAGAAAAATGATGTCGGCGAATGGAAAACGTTTTTCTTGATTTGAATTTTTAGTCTCTTTCTGGAAGAGGAAAAGAGAGCGCTGACGGGGAACATTGAGACCCACTGCCGTTACCCTTTGATGACATTTATGTCGCGGGAGTTTGGCCGGATTGTAAGAATGGAGGAATTTAGGCTGGTTCACTTAAAAAGTGATGCTTAAGGGTTATTTCTACAAAAAAGAGAAGAAAAACCCCGGCGAACCGGGGTCTGGCAACCAGGACGGGGCGGCGCGTCCGCCCGGTATGGCCTATTTGAGGCCGAGCACGTCCTGCATGTCGTAGAGGCCGGCGCCCTGCTGGCCGAGCCACTTGCCGGCCCGCACCGCACCGTTGGCAAAGGTCAGACGGCTGGAGGCCTTGTGGCTGATCTCCACCCGCTCGCCGATGTCGGCGAACATGACGGTATGCTCCCCCACCAGATCCCCGGCGCGGATGGTGGCGAAGCCGATGGTGTTGCGGTCCCGCTCGCCGGTGATCCCCTCGCGGCCATAGACGGCGCACTCTTTCAAGTCACGTCCAAGCGTCCTGGCCACCACTTCCCCCATGGAGAGGGCGGTGCCGGAGGGCGCATCCACCTTGTGTCTGTGGTGCCCCTCGATGATCTCGATGTCGGTGTAGTCCCCCATCACCCTGGCGGCCTGCTCCAGCAGCTTGAACACCAGGTTGACCCCCACCGAGTAGTTGGACGCGAAGACGATGCCGATCTCCTTGCCCGCCTCGCGAAGGGCCGCCTTGCCCGCGTCGTCGAAACCTGTGGTGCCGATCACCATCCGCTTGCCATGGGCCAGGGCGAAGGCCAGGTTCGCCAGGGTCACCTCGGGACGGGTGAAGTCGATGATGAGATCGAAATCGTCCTTCACCTTCTCCAGGCTGTCGCTGATGGCGACCCCCAGCCGGCCCAGCCCGTTGAGTTCACCCGCATCCAGACCCATCACGGCAGAGCCGGGTCGTTCCAGCGCCGCGCCCACCACCACGCCCTCGGCGTTGGCGATGGCCTCCAGCAGCACCTTGCCCATACGACCATTACAGCCCATCACGGCCACACGGATCGGATTGTCCATCTCCACCCTCTCATCTCTTTATTATGGAAAGAGACCGTTTTACCAGCCCGCGCCCCCTTTGAAAAGCCCGCCGTGGCCGCCGATCAAGCTCCGACAAATAAACAGACAAACACATTAAAAACAGAATATTCGACAGATTTAATCCATATGGCGGAATCATCAGAGAAAAAGAGTTGTCCATCCGGACGTCTATCTTGACCGAACCTCCCCGACTCACTACTGTGGCGCCCCATAACGGCAGGATGCCCGCCCTGTGCCCGAACCCGCCCGGTTCCACACAGGCCGCGACAGGAGGTCATTGTTCAAGCTTCGAGGAACACATGATCCAGACTCCCCCCAGTGCCAGAGCCCTGCTGCCCCTTCTGGTCTTTCTTGCTCTCTTCATCGGTACCGGTACCTGGCTGACCCTGCAGGGGGTCGAGTTCGCCTTCTACCAGCTGCCCGCCCCCGTCGCCGCCCTGCCCGCCGTCATGCTGGCCCTGGTGCTGGGGCGCGAGGGGTTCAACAAGAACCTGGAAACCTTCTTCAAGGGGGTCGGCGAGAGCAACATCATGGCCATGTGCCTCATCTATCTGCTGGCGGGGGCCTTCGCCACCGTGGCCAAGGCCACCGGCGGGGTGGATGCCACGGTCGCGCTCGGCCTCTCCCTCATCCCGGGCTGGTGCCTGCTGCCGGGGCTCTTCCTCATCTCCGCCTTCGTGGCCACCGCCATGGGCACCTCCATGGGCACCATAGGCGCCGTGGCACCGGTGGCGCTGGGCGTCGCCCAGGCGGCCGGCATCGATCCGATGCTGATGGCGGGCACCATCCTCTCCGGCGCCATGTTCGGGGACAACCTCTCCATCATCTCCGACACCACCATAGCCGCCACCCGCAGCCAGGGCTGCGAGATGAAGGACAAGTTCCGCGAGAACGTCAAGATTGCCGCCCCCGCCGCCGTGCTGGTGATCCTGCTCTATCTGCTGCTGGGCTCCACCGGCGCGGCACCGGCGCCCGCCGCCGAGGCGGACCTGCTCAAGGTGGCCCCCTATCTGCTCATCTTGGTGCTGGCGCTGTCGGGCATGAACGTCTTCATGGTGCTGGGGCTCGGCATCATCGCCGCCGGTGGCGTGGGGATGATGGGCGGCTATCCCCTCGGCCAGTTCAGCAAGGACATCTATCAGGGCTTCACCAGCATGCAGGAGATCTTCCTGCTCTCCATGCTGATCGGCGGCCTCGGCGCCCTGATGGAGCGCCAGGGGGGGCTGGCCTGGATAAGCGAGCGAATCGCCGCCCTGATTGCCCGCTTCACCCGTCATCATGATGGCGAGCAGAACGAGAAGGCGGCCGAGCTCGGCATCGCCGGGGTGGTGAGCCTCACCAACCTCTGCACCGCCAACAATACCGTGGCCATCATAGTGGCGAGCAAGGTGGCGCGGGATCTCGCGGATCACCACGGCGTCACCCCGCGCCGCGCCGCCTCCATGCTGGACATCTTCTCCTGCGTGGTACAGGGGCTCATCCCCTGGGGTGCCCAGGCGCTGCTGCTGGGCTCCATATTTGCCCTCTCGCCGCTGCTGGTCGTGAGCATGAGTTTCTACCCCATGACCCTGGGACTGGCCGCCCTCATCGCGGTCTTTATCAAGCACCAGGTACGCGCCGACGCCGATAACCGCCAAGTCGCCTGAGTCTTCGCCGTTCCCCCCTCGGGCGCCGCCATCGGGCCGCGCCCTGTCTCGTCTCTCATCCCGCCGAGACAGGGAAGCCCCTGCGCTTTTCATCCCCCGGCGCCCTTGTTAAGGTAAGCCTGCCTTTTCGCACCACCACAGGAGCCCCCATGCCTGACCTTCAGCCCGAGCACCCCGATATGCGCCACTCCCTGCGCCAGCTTGTCCGAGAGCGCAGAAGGCGCCTGAGCCAGGCAGACCAGCAGGCGGCGGCCCAGCAACTGGTCAGCCGTTTCCAGGAAGACCCCGGGATCCTCGCGGCCAGACGCATCGCCCTCTATCTGGCCAACGACGGCGAGCTCGATCCCCTGCCCGCCATTCACTGGCTCTGGGCCCAGCAAAAGGAGGTCTATCTGCCGGTGCTGCACCCCTTCACCCCGGGCCACCTGCTCTTCCTGCGCTACACCGCCACCAGCCCCATGACCCGCAACCGCTTCGGTATCGCCGAGCCCGAGCTCGATGTGCTGCAGGTGGTGCCCCACAGCATGCTGGATCTCATCTGCACCCCCCTGGTGGCCTTCGATGAGGCGGGCAACCGGCTCGGCATGGGGGGCGGCTACTACGATCGCACCCTGGCCTGCTGGCACAAGCACGGACTGGGCCCAAGACCGCTCGGCCTTGCCCACGACTGCCAGCAGGTGGAGGCCGTGCCCCGGGAGGAGTGGGACGTGCCGCTGCCCCAGATCATCACCCCCAGCCGCAGCTGGCTCTTCCCGTGACGGCGCGGGATCGCCCCTTCCACGCCCCTCGGCTCAATAAACAGGCAAACGATTTACATCTTGGGGATTTTTGCCCCGGAACGTGAGCGCCATGGTCGCCCCGGGGGGGCGGCTTGGATATAATGCGCCCGCTTTTTCCATAAGGATCCATCATGACTCAAGATGAAATGAAGAAGGCGGCCGGTTGGGCTGCGCTCAAATACGTGGTACCCGGCTCCATCGTCGGTGTGGGCACCGGCTCTACCGTCAACCACTTCATCGATGCGCTGGCAACCATGAAGGACGAGATCAAGGGCGCGGTATCGAGCTCCGTCGCCTCCACCGAGCGCCTCAAGGGCTTTGGCATCCCGGTGTTTGACCTCAACGACGTCGATACCCTCTCCGTCTACGTGGATGGCGCCGACGAGATCAACGCCACCCGCGACATGATCAAGGGGGGCGGCGCCGCCCTGACCCGCGAGAAGATCGTCGCCGCCGTGGCCGACCAGTTCATCTGCATCATCGACAACACCAAGACGGTGGACGTGCTCGGCACCTTCCCGCTGCCGGTGGAAGTGATCCCCATGGCCCGCGAGTACGTGGCCCGCGAGATCCGGGCGCTCGGCGGCAACCCGGTCTGGCGTGAAGGGGTGATCACCGACAACGGCAACATCATCCTGGACGTCAAGGGCATGGCCATCACCGACGCCAAGCAGCTGGAAACCCAGCTCAACAGCATAGTGGGCGTGGTCACCAACGGCCTGTTCGCCCACCGTGGCGCCGACGTGGTGCTGATCGGCACGCCGGATGGCGTCGTGACCCAGCAAGGGTGACGGCGGGAGGGCGAGCGGGGTCATCAGATCCCTCTTCTTTGCTCCCGTGATATGACAACGGCGCCTGATGGCGCCGTTTCTATTTATCCCTCAATGGCTTGTAGCAGCACTGCTGCAAAAAACGTTGATAACTTCAAAGAATTTGACTTTCGTCACAAATATTCCCTCTCCCAAACGTTTTTGCTACTTTACGGTTTTCTTCACACTGCAAGCCTGAGCGCATTTTTCAAAAACAATAGAGGGAACGTCATGACAGCCAAGTTTTCGCTGGACAAGGATAAGATCAAGGTACTGCTGCTGGAGGGAGTCCATCCCAACACGGTGGAGACCTTTCGGGCCGCCGGTTACACCAATGTGGAATATCTGAAGACGTCCCTGTCGGAAGAGGAACTGATCGAGCGCATTCGTGACGTGCATTTCGTGGGCCTGCGCTCGCGCACCCAGATCACCGAGAAGGTGCTGGATGCCGCCACCAGGCTGGTGGCCATCGGCTGCTTCTGCATCGGCACCAACCAGGTCGCCCTGGACGCCGCCCACGTGCGCGGCATCCCCGTCTTCAACGCCCCCTTCTCCAACACCCGCTCCGTGGCCGAACTGGTGCTGGGGGAGATCTTGCTGCTGCTGCGCGGCATCCCGGAGAAGAACGCCAAGTGCCATCGCGGCGTCTGGGAGAAGCTCGCCAACCGCAGCGTCGAAGCCCGCGGCAAGAAGCTCGGCATCATAGGCTACGGCCACATCGGCACCCAGCTTGGCATCATCGCCGAGATGATCGGCATGAAGGTCTACTACTACGACATCGAGAACAAGCTCTCCCTAGGCAACGCCATCCAGGTGCCTAACCTGGTGGAGCTGCTCAACATGTCCGACGTCATCAGCCTGCACGTGCCGGAGACCGCCTCCACCAAGGATCTCATCGGTGCAGAGCAGCTGCGCATGATGAAGCCGGGCGCCATCTTCATCAACGCCTCCCGCGGCACAGTGGTGGACATCGACGCCCTGGCCGACGCCATCAAGAGCGGTCACCTCTCGGGCGCCGCCATCGACGTCTTCCCGGTGGAGCCCAAGTCCAACGACGAGGAGTTCCTCACCCCGTTGCGCGGCCTGGACAACGTGATCCTGACCCCTCACATCGGTGGCTCAACCCAGGAAGCCCAGGAGAACATCGGTCTGGAAGTGGCCAACAAGCTGGTCAAGTACTCCGACAACGGCTCCACCCTCTCCGCCGTCAACTTCCCGGAAGTCTCCCTGCCGGGTCACAAGGGCTCCAGCCGCCTGCTGCACATTCACCGCAACCAGCCCGGGGTCATGAACCAGATCAACCAGATCTTCGCCGACGAGGGGATCAACATCGCCGGTCAGTACCTGCAGACCAGCAGCGAGATCGGCTACGTGGTGATCGACGTGGAAACCGAGCACAGCGAGAAGGCGCTCTCCCGTCTCAAGGAGATAGGCGGCACCATCCGTGCCCGTATCCTGCACTGATAAGCCCTTATCTGCGCAGTAAAAAGCCCGTCGTGATGACGGGCTTTTTTATGTCAGAAGAAAGGTTGCTCTCGCAACCTACCACCATCCCAACAGATTGCGGCCCACCAGGGCCCCCCATACCAGGGCGTTCAGGGCCAGCGCGATAAAGACGGCGGCGGAGCCCAGATCCTTGGCGCGGCCCGAGAGTTCGTGATGCTCGGAGCCGATGCGATCCACCACCGCCTCGATGGCAGAGTTGAGCACCTCGACGATCACCACCAGCCAGCTGATGCAGACGAGCAGCAGGATCTCGTTGAGGGAGTCACCAATCCAGAACGCCAGCGGCATCAGCAGCAGGATCAGCACCAGCTCCTGACGGAAGGCGGCCTCGTTGATCCAGGCCGACTTGAGACCCTTCATGCTGTAACCGGTTGCGTTGATGATGCGGGTGATCCCGGTCGCGCCTGGCTTTGCCACGATAACTACCTCATTTGAAATGGCTTTTGGGCTCACATCCTATCAGAGCCGCCCGAGGTTTCCATCGGGGGCGTTTTGCTTTATTTTATTCCCTTGCATTTTGGCGTCCCGCCCCTCTTATCCACTCGAGAATTGAGTCGTATGTCCATTCACACCGATGAATTGCGCACCCGTCGCCTGGAGTCCCTGATCACGCCCAGCGAGCTGGCGCACGCCTTCCCGTTAACCGACACCGTCGCCCAGAACCTGCTGGATGCCCGCCACGATGTAGAAGCCATTCTGGCCGGTGACGATCAGCGCCTGCTGGTCATCGTCGGCCCCTGCTCCATCCACGATCCCGCCGCCGCCCGCGAATACGCCCAGCGCCTCAATGCCCTGCGCGAGCAGTACAAGGAGAGCCTGTGCATCGTGATGCGCACCTACTTCGAGAAGCCGCGCACCATAGTCGGCTGGAAGGGGCTCATCAACGATCCGCGCCTGGACGGCAGCTTCGACGTGAATGAAGGGTTGAAGCTGGCCCGCCAGCTGCTGGTGGACATCAACGAGATGGGCATGCCCACCGCCACCGAATTCCTCGACATGGTGACCGGCCAGTACATCAGCGACCTCATCACCTGGGGCGCCATCGGGGCGCGCACCACCGAATCCCAGGTACACCGCGAGATGGCATCCGCCCTCTCCTGCCCGGTGGGGTTCAAGAACGGCACCGACGGCAACACCCGCATCGCCATCGATGCGGTGCGCGCCGCCCGCCACAGCCACATCTTCTACTCCCCGGACAAGGACGGCAAGATGACCATCTACCGTACCGCCGGCAATCCCTATGGCCACGTGATCCTGCGCGGCGGCCACAGGCCCAACTACGACACCGCCAGCATCGACGAAGCATGCGAGGCCCTGGCCCAGGTGGGCCTGCCCGAGCGCCTGGTGGTGGACTTCAGCCACGGCAACAGCATGAAGGATCACCGCCGCCAGCTGCTGGTGGCCCAGGATATCTGCGATCAGCTGCGCCGCGGCCGCACCGGCATCGCCGGCATCATGGCCGAGAGCTTCCTGGTGGAGGGGCGTCAGGACGTGGAGAACGGCTGCGCCGCCACCTTCGGTCAGAGCATCACGGATGCCTGCCTCTCCTGGGGTGACACCGAGACCCTGCTGGCCATGCTGGCCGAGGCCGCCAAGGTGCGTCTGGAAAAAATCCGCCAGGGTTAACGGCTGCGTCATCACCCTTCGGTCAGAGCATCACCGACGCCTGCCTCTCCTGGGGCGACACCGAGACCCTGCTGGCCATGCTGGCCGAGGCCGCCAAGGTGCGGTTGGACAAGCTGTCGGCCTGAATCGCCAATGCAACGAGAAGGGGCCGGATATCCGCGATATCCTGCCCCTTCTGTTTTTCACGTCCCGGGCGTCGCCGCCCGTTCCTCACAGGCTCGGCATAAACCAGACCCGGCCTGCCAACTCGACGCGGTCGGTGCGGATCTGGAACACCCGCTCCAGCAGCGCCTCGTCGATGATCCCGACGCCCCCCTCGCCCACCACGCGGCCCTGTTGCAGGCAGAGAACGCGATCCGCCCAGTCGATGGCCAGGTTGATGTCGTGGATGGCGACCACCACCAACAGGCCCTGAGCGGCCAGCTCCTTGAGCAGCCGCAGCAGCGCCAGCTGATGGTGCAGATCCAGCCCCGCCAGCGGCTCGTCCAGCAGCAGGAGCCGCCCGGCCGGGTTGAGGCCGGGCCACAGCTGCAGCAGTGTACGGGCGATCAGCACCCGCTGCTGCTCGCCCCCCGACAGACGGCTGAAGTCCCGTGCCAGCAGGGCCTCCAGCTCCAGCGCGCGGCAGATCTCGGCCACGGCCCCGTTTTGCGCCTCCCGCGGCCCCTGCTCGTCTAGCCCCAGGCTCAACACCTGGAACACCGGGATATGGAACAGCTGGGGCTGGCGCTGGGGCAGCATGGCGCGCCGCCTGGCAAGCTCGGACCAGCCGAGAGCGACGATCTCGTCCCCTTCGATCCGCACGGCGCCGTCGGCAGGCAATATGCCGGCCAGGGCTCCCAGCAGGCTCGACTTGCCGCTGCCGTTGGGGCCGAGCAGGGCCACCAGCTGACCGCCGGCCCAGGCGAGATCCAGGGGAGCCAGCCGTTCCGGGATGGCCAGGGCGCGGGCTTCCAGCATGGGATCAACGTCCAGCATCATCCTGCCTCAGCAACAGAGAGATAAAGAGCGGCGCCCCCACAGAGGCGGTGATGACGCCGATGGGCAGCTCCCCGGCCTGCAGCACGGAGCGGGCCACCAGATCGGCCCCGAGCAGCAGGGCGCCGCCGCCGAGCGCCGAGGCGGGCAGCAAAAAGCGCTGATCGCTGCCGCCGCACAGCCGCAGCAGGTGGGGCACCACCAGGCCGACGAAGCCGATGACACCGCAGAGCGACACCGCCACCCCGGTGAGCAGACAGACCGCCAGCACCAGCCGCACCCGCATGCGCTCCACGTTCATCCCCATGAGGCGGGCCTGGGTCTCCCCCAGCAGCAACTGCTGCAGCGCCCGCCCCTGCCAGCCAAGCCAGAAGAGGGTGAGCGGCAGCACCAGCCACCACCAGGCGAACTGCTGGCTGCCATAGGCCAGGCTCCCCATCATCCAGAACATGTACTCGCGCAGGGCGCCGTCATCGGCGAAGTACATCAGCCAGGTCATGGCCGCGTTGGTGAGAATGCCGATGGCGACCCCGAACAGCAGCAGCCGGGTGTGGCCGAGCCGTGCCCGACGCGCCAGCCGGATCAGCAGCATGGTCACCAGCAGGGCACCGCCGAAGGCCGCCAGCGACAGCCCCCAGCCCGGGAGGTAGAGCCCGAGGGCATTCGCCACCGCCATGGCCACCATGGCGGCGAGACCGGCACCACTCGACACCCCGAGCAGGCCGGGTTCGGCCACCGGGTTGTGCAGCATCACCTGCAGCACGGCACCGCCGCAGGCGAGCGCCGCCCCCGCCAGCAGGGCCAGCAGGGCCCGCGGCAGGCGCAGATCCAGCAGGATGCGCAGCTCCAGCTCCCCGAGCGGGTACCAGGGGAGCAGCACGAACTCCCCGAGGACGAGGGAGAGCAGGAACAGGGCCAGGGTCAGCAGCGACAGGCCCAGCAGCCAGTGGCGCTGCCAGCGCTGCTGGCGATGGAGGAGAGCGAGATACACGAGATCCCCGAGATGAGAGAGGCCGCCCCAGGGGCAGCAGGAAAGCTGCATGATAACAGCGCGTTACCACCCAAGGTCAAGGACGGTAGGGCTTGGCCAGCGCCTCAATCTCGCCGCTCTCCACCATGACCTGCAACGCCTTCGCCAGCCTGGGACCGAGCTCATGGTGGGGTGAGTGCTTGCTCATGCCAAGGTAGAGCGCCGAGGTGTGCGCCGGCCGATAGGCCGCCTTCACGAGGCCTGTGTCATTGCGCTGGCTCAGGGCGTAATCCACCTGGCAGTCGGTGCCCACCATCAAGGGCAGATGGCCCCGCTCCACCATGCGCAGCAGCTGGTCCTCGGTCAACACGCCGTGCTTGTCGAGGCCCTCGTCGTTATCGAAACGCTCGAAATAGGCCGAGCTCAGCACATAGCCCACCTTCTGTCCGTGCAGATCCCGATAGTCGCGCAGGGAGGCGGCCACCTGGGCCTTGCCGTAGAAGGCGGGATGGCACTGGTAGTAGGACGGTTGCAGGTAGTCGATATAAGCGGCCCGCTCCGGGGTATGAGCCAGCCCGATCATCAGGTCGGTCTTGCCGGTCTGCATCTGCTTGAGGGCCCGCCCCCAGGGCACCCGCTTCACCTCGAACCGGATACCGCTGTGCGCCTGCAACCGGTGCAGAATATCGATGTCCAGGCCGCGGATCCGGCCATCCTCGTCAGCCATGCGAAACGGCGGCCAGAACTCGGTCGCCACCGTCAGCGTCGGCATGCCTTGCCCCTGCGTCTCTTGCGCGTCCTGCGCCCCCGCTATCCAGCCGACAAACAGCAGACCAAGCACACTCCAGCTTGTCTTGCCCATCCAGTTCAACCTTTGTTGTCACATCCTTGTGGGTTAAAAATACCCGCAAGCCCCACTTATGAAAACCCGTGGAGTCGAGATAAAATGCATTGATTTCAAAGGAGAACCTAATGAACCCTATCATGACCAGTATCGGTCTGCTGATCTGCAGCAACGTCTTCATGACGTTTGCCTGGTATGCCCACCTCAAGAGCATGAATCACAAACCCTGGATCATCGCCGCCCTGGTAAGCTGGGGGATCGCCCTGTTCGAATACCTGTTGCAGGTGCCCGCCAACCGCATCGGCCACACAGTGCTGTCGGTCGGCCAGCTCAAGATCCTGCAGGAGGTGATCACCCTCACCGTGTTCGTGCCCTTCTCCATCTTCTATCTGAAAGAGGATCTGAAGTGGGACTACCTCTGGGCCGGCCTGTGCATCCTGGGCGCGGTGTTTTTTGTGTTCCGCGAAAAACTGACCGGTGCCTGAGGCTGTACACTCAAGCACATCCATCCCCCCCTTCCCTTTGAGCGACGAGGCACTCCATGGAATTGAGAGACATGCTACAGATCCTGGCCAAGCAGGATGGCTCCGACCTTTATCTCTCGACCGGCGCCCCCCCCTGCGCCAAGTTCAACGGCGCCCTGCGCCCCCTCACTCAGGAACCGCTCGAACCCGGTGAGGTGGCCCGCATCGCCGACGGCATCATGGATCTCGAGCAGAAGCAGCAGTTCGAGAAGGAGCTGGAGATGAACCTCGCCATCTCCCTGCCCCAGACAGGCCGTTTCCGGGTCAACATCTTCAAGCAGCGCAACGAAGTGTCGCTGGTGGCGCGCAACATCAAGACCGAGATCCCCCGCTTCGAGGATCTGAAACTGCCCCCCGTGCTGCTCGACACCATCATGGAGAAGCGCGGCCTGGTGCTGTTCGTCGGCGGCACCGGCTCGGGCAAGTCTACCTCGCTTGCGGCGCTGATCGACCATCGCAACCGCAACAGCGGCGGCCACATCATCACCATCGAGGATCCGGTGGAGTTCGTCCATCGCCACCAGAAGTGCATCATCAACCAGCGGGAGGTGGGGGTGGACACCCGCAGCTTCCACGCGGCGCTGAAGAACACCCTGCGCCAGGCGCCGGACGTCATCCTGATCGGCGAGATCCGCGATCGGGAGACCATGGAGCATGCCCTTGCCTTCTCCGAGACCGGGCATCTGGCCATCTCCACCCTGCACGCCAACAACGCCAACCAGGCGCTGGATCGCATCATCAACTTCTTCCCGGAGGAGCGCAGGCCCCAGCTCCTCAACGATCTTGGCAACAACCTCCAGGCCTTCGTCTCCCAGCGGCTGGTGAAGACCACGGATGGGGGGCGCCGGGCGGCGGTGGAGGTCATGCTCGGCACCCACACGGTGCGCGATCTCATCAAGCGTGGCGAGTTTGGCGGCCTCAAGGAGATCATGGAGAAATCCAGGGCCCTTGGCATGGTCACCTTCGACAGCACCCTGTTCGATCTGGTGGTGGAGGGGGTGATCGACGAGGAGGAGGCGGTGAAGAACGCCGACTCCCAGAACAACCTGCGCCTCAAGATCAAGCTGTGGCGAGAGAAGGGACAGATAGGCAACAGCGCGGCGGCCAGCGGCTGGAGCCTGGAGCCCACCAAGGACGAAGGGGATCTCATCTAGCCCCCTGCCCCGACCCCCGTTGCACCCGGCCCCGCCCTCGCGGGGCTTTTTTCACCTCCCTCCCCTGCCCGGCCGCAACCTCGGTCAGCCCCTCCCACCACGACAACTCTCGTCACTCAGGATGACGACAGGGCGGGTCTTCCGTCCCCAGCCGGGCAAAAGGAGCTGAAAACCCTTTCGCACAGGCCTCAAAGGAGGCACTATTGAGGCGACATATCAATAAAGAGGTATTCCATGTCGCTACAACCAGCCAACACCGCGAAGGCCAGACAGTTGCTGAACGAGACCATGGCCCTGGTGCTCGCAGGAGGGCGAGGCAGCCGCCTCAAGCAGTTGACGGACGATCGGGCGAAACCGGCCGTCCATTTTGGCGGCAAGTTCCGCATCATCGATTTCGTCCTCTCCAATTGCGTCAACTCCGGCATTCGCCGGATCGGTGTGGTCACCCAGTACAAGTCCCACAGCCTGCTGCGTCACCTGCAGTCGGGCTGGTCCTTCCTGCGCTACCAGATGAACGAGTTCATCGAGCTGCTGCCGGCCCAGCAGCGCGTGGACGAGGTCAGCTGGTATCGCGGCACCGCCGATGCGGTCTACCAGAATCTCGACATCATTCGCCAGCACGGCCCCAAGTACGTGATCGTGCTGGCGGGGGATCACATCTACAAGATGGACTACGCCGCCATGCTGCTCGATCACGTCAACCTGGGCAGCCGCATGACAGTGGCCTGCATCGAGGTGCCGCGCCAGGAGGCGAGCGCCTTCGGCGTGATGGCGGTGGACGGGGAGCGCAAGATCAACGCCTTCGTCGAGAAGCCCGCCGACCCGCCGGCCATACCGGGGCGCCCCGACACCGCGCTCGCCTCCATGGGGATCTACATCTTCGAGGCCGCCTATCTCTACCAGCTGCTGGAAGAGGATCTGGCCGACGAGCAGTCCCATCACGACTTCGGCATGGACGTGATCCCGCGGGTGGTCAGGGAGGGCACCGCCTACGCCCACCCGTTCAGCATGTCCTGCGTCGGCTGCGGGGAGCAGCAGCGCCCCTACTGGCGCGACGTGGGCACGGTGGACTCCTTCTGGGAGGCCAACATGGATCTCGCCTCGGTGACGCCCGAGCTCGACATCTACGATCAGCACTGGCCCATCTGGACCAGCCAGAACATGACGGCCCCCGCCAAGTTCGTGCAGGATCAGAATGGCCAGCACGGCATGAGCATCAACTCCATGTTCGCCGGCGGCACCATCGTCAGCGGCTCCTTCATCATGAGCTCGCTGCTGTTCAACAACGTGCGGGTCGACTCCTTCTGCACCCTGGATCAGGCGGTGATCTTCCCCGGGGTCGAGATCGGGGCTGGCTGCCGGCTGCGCCGGGTGGTGATCGACAAGGGCTGCAAGCTGCCGGAAGGCACTGTGATAGGTGAAAATGCCGACGAGGATGCTCGCCGCTTCCACCGCTCGGCGCAGGGCATAGTGCTGGTCACCAGGGAGATGCTGGCCAGGCTGGCATGACGGCGAAGAGGGCGCCCAGCCGCTGGCCCCGAGCAAGCACCAGGGTGCCGTTTCTGCCCCGCCCGCTGCCCACAAGAAAGGGAACCCTGGGGTTCCCTTTTTCATCTCAGGTGGCGTCAGCCTTTTTGCACCAGCCCTATCCGGCCGGGCTCGCACCACTCGAACGTCACCTCCTCGCTGCTGCCGCAGCAACTGCCGCCGCACAGCCGGGTCTCCCGCTTGACGACGCGCCCCTTGCGCATCCAGACGCCGAGCATGGCCTCCACCGCATCCTCCGAGGTGTGGAAGTGGCGGGCCAGCTCCCGCCGGCTCGCCCGCTTGCTCTTCGCAAGGTAATCCCCCAGCTCGCGCAGTATCACAGGGTCACCACCCTGCGGGCGATGAGATCGCCGTGGCGCCGGCCCAGCCACCACAGCAGCCCCAGGGAGAGCAGATAGCTCAGGGTCCAGATCAGGCTCTGCTCCGGGTGGGCGGCGAAGGTCGCCAGTTGATAGAAGAGGGTGGCGCACAGGAAGGCCACGTAGTTGCACCAGGCGGCGGTGAACAGGGCCCACTGGCGACCGGTCTCCCGCACCAGGGCGCCCATGGCGGCGGCGCAGGGCATGTAGAGCAGCACGAACAGCAGGTAGGCGAAGGCGCCGGCCACCCCGTCGAAGTGGGTCTGCATGTTGCCGTAGGTGGAGGTGTCCACCTCCTGGGCCTCGGCCGCCGCCTGCTTGTCCGCCAGCTCCCCCACCTTGAGCCCCATGGGATCGGCGGGATCGATGTCCGCCAGGTTGGCGGGAATGGTGGCCAGCGCCTCCTTCAGGCTGCCGAGCAGGGAGTACTCGCTCTGCTCCTCGTCACCGGCGCCGCCGGCGTAGAGGCTGTTGAGGGTGGCGACCACCGCCTCCTTGGCGAAGATGCCGGTGAGGATGCCGACCGTGGCCTGCCAGTTGTCGTCCCGCACGCCTATGGGATGCAGCACCGGGGTCACGGACTGGCTCAGCTTGCTCAGCACCGAGTCTTCCTGATCCTGGTTGCCGAAGCTGCCGTCGGTGCCGAGCGAATTGAGCACGCTCAGCACCGCCACCATCAGTACTATGGTCTTGCCGGCGCCGAAGATGAAGCCCTTGAGCTTCTGCCAGGTGCGCAGCCCCACGTCCACCGGACGGGGCCACTCGTAATCGGGCATCTCCATCACCATGGAGTCGCTCTTGCCCGGCAGCAGGGTGCTGCGCAGGAAGAGGCCGGTGAGCACCGCCACCAGGATGCCGAACAGATAGAGACCGAACACCAGGTTTTGCCCCGACTCGGGGAAGAAGGCCACCGCGAACAGGGCGTAGACCGGCAGGCGGGCACCGCAGGACATGAAGGGGGCCATGGCCGAGGTCATCAGCCGCTCGCGCTCCGACCCCAGGGTGCGGGTCGCCATCACGGCGGGCACTGTGCAGCCAAAGCCCATCAGCATGGGGACGAACGCCTTGCCGGGCAGGCCGAGGCGGCGCATCAGGGCATCCACCACGAAGGCGGCGCGGGCCAGATAGCCCGAGCTCTCCAGCACCGCGAGGAACAGGAAGAGGCAGCCCACCACAGGGATGAAGGTCGCCACCGTCTGCAGACCGGCGCCTATGCCGTCCGCGAGCACGGCTCCCAGCCAGTCGGGGGCCGACACCAGCCCCAGCAGGTGGTGCACCCCGTCCACGAAGAGGGCCCCCCCCAGGATGTCGAAGAAGTCGATGAAGGCACT
This sequence comes from Aeromonas sp. XH, assembly GCF_033348475.1. Taxonomy (NCBI): domain Bacteria; kingdom Pseudomonadati; phylum Pseudomonadota; class Gammaproteobacteria; order Aeromonadales; family Aeromonadaceae; genus Aeromonas; species Aeromonas sp. XH. Next base: position 2,680,476 of record NZ_CP137630.1, read on the forward strand.
GCCCACCTTGATGGCGAACATGAACATCAGGTACATCACCAGCAGGAAGAAGGGGATGCCCACCCAGCGATTGAGCAGCACCCTGTCCAGCCGCTCGCTCTGGGCGACGGTGAGTCTGCCCTTCTGCTGGCACGCCTGCTGGCACCAGTGGTGGATGTGGCCGTAGCGCAAATCAGCGAGTTGCAGGTCGATGTCCTGGGCGTGGTGGGCGCGGCCCACCAGGTTGGCGGCGGCGGCCTGCTGGCCCGCCGCCAGGGTCGCCTGCATGGCGACGTCCTCCTCCAGCAGGCGCAGGGCGCGACCGCGGGTACTCAGGTGGTGGTGGGCGAGCAGGGTCTCCAGCTCGGCGATGTCCGCCTCCAGGGGCTGGCCGTAGTCGAGCACCAGGGCGGGCTGGGACTGGCCGATGAATTGGTGGATACGGGCCTTGAAGGCCGCCACCTGCTGGCGGTTGTGGGCGGACAAGGAGACCACGGGGCAGCCCAGCGCCTTCGCGAGCAGCGCCTCGTCGATGGCGATGCGGCGCTTCTCCAGCAGATCCATCTTGTTGAGCACCACCACCATGGGCAGGCCCAGCTCCCGCAGTTGCAGGGTGAGGTAGAGGGAGCGCTCCAGGTTCGCGGCGTCGATGACGTTGAGCAGCAGATCCGGCTGCTGGCTCTGGACGAAGCGGCTGGCGATCTGCTCGTCCAGGCTCGCCTCCTGGTTTGCCAGGGCGTAGATGCCGGGCAGGTCCACCAGGCTGTAGTCCTGCCCCTCGGCAGAGAAGGTTCCCATCTTCTTGTCGACGGTGACCCCGCTCCAGTTGCCCACCTGCTGGCGGGAGCCGGTCAGGGCGTTGAACAGGGAGGTCTTGCCGCTGTTGGGATTGCCGACCGTGACCAGGTTGTAGCTCATACCGGCTCCACCTCGATTTGCTGGGCCAGGCTCCGCTGCATGGAGAGGCAGATGCCCTGGCACTGGATCTGGAGCGGGTCCCCCAGGGGGGCGGCCCGCAGATAGAGGACTTCGGTCTGGGGCAGCAGCCCCATCACCATCAGCTTGCGTCGCAATGGACGCGTCAACTGGTTCATGTTCTTGATGCGAGCACTCTGTCCCGGCGACAGCTGTGTGAGTACCATGACGGGCCCCTGAAGTTAAACAAGAATAATTCGCTTTTAGTGGGAGGATTATAAGCTGTGCCCCCAACATTTATTTGCGTAAAATCAAACTCCGCTTAGCTAACCGACAAAGTATTGCCATGAGTCACGACAACAACAGCCGCCTGGTCTACAGCACGGACGGCGGCATGATCAAGGAATCCGCCCCCACCCAGAGCGCCTCCCCCTTCCCCGCCGACGGGGTCGTGCGCATCCGGCGCGAGACCAAGGGGCGCAAGGGGGCCGGGGTCATCAGCATCCACGGCGTGCCCGCCGATCAGCAGAAGGCCCTCGCCACCCTGCTCAAGAAGAAGTGCGGCACCGGCGGCGGCCTCAAGGAGGGGATCATCGAGATCCAGGGGGACAAACGGGACCTGATCAAGGCCGAACTGGAGAAGGCGGGCTTTCAGGTCAAGCTGGTGGGCGGTTGATCTGCTTGTCTCTCCCGCGCTTTTTCCCTAGAATGCCGGCTCCCATCGAGGGGGAGTAGTCTCGCCACGGGTGCCAACCCGGTGCGCGATCCTGATCAACATACTTGGTGCCAACTCACCATGGTCAGGGTGATCCGGGCAATGCCGGATTTGACAAGACCTTTGACGGGCCAGTGCCAGAACCGGGGACGGATGGCGCAGGCTTGTCTTTGGTTTATAACAATTCCGTCCCCCGGTCATCTTTATGGAAGCCTTGTTAACCTCCACCATCAGCGTTGCCATCGCCGAGATCGGCGACAAGACACAGCTGCTGGCGTTGCTGCTCATCTGTCGTTTTCGCAAACCCTGGCCCATCATCGCCGGCATGCTGGCCGCCACCCTGCTCAACCATGCGGGCGCCGCCTGGATAGGGGAGTTCATCAGTCGCTGGATGGACCCCAGGGTGATGACCTGGCTGGTCGCCGGCGCCTTCATCGCCATGGCCGCCTGGATCCTGGTGCCGGACAAGATGGACGACGAGGAGAGCTCGCTGGACAAATACGGCCCCTTCATGGCCACCTTCGTGCTCTTCTTCATCGCCGAAATCGGCGACAAGACCCAGATAGCCACGGTACTGCTGGCGGCCAAGTACGACTCCCTCGTCCAGGTCATCACGGGCACCACCCTCGGCATGATGCTGGCCAACGTCCCCGTGGTGCTGCTCGGCAAGCTCGGCGCCGACAGGCTGCCCCTCAAGGGGATCCGCATCGCCTGCGCCGCGCTGTTCGTGGGCCTGGGCGTCAGCACCCTGATCTTCGTCTGACACCCAAGGGACAAGGGGGTGGGATCAGCGTGAGCACTGATCGACACCGCCGCCCCGGCCGTCATTCCGGCCCCCTCCTCCCGGCGGGGGCTTTTTTGTGCCCGGTGTCGATGTCGCATCCCCACCGCGGATGCTGCCCCGGAGCGCGGCGCCGTGCCATAATGCCTTATCTTTCAGGCACGACGGCTTCAGGAGCCTCGCCATGCACCTCACCTCAAGACAGGCCCTGCTCGACTGGGTCAGACGCGGCCGCCTCCCCCGGGAGTCCCTGTCCGCCGCTCTCGCCCTGTGCGATCTGCCCCCGGGCCCCGCCCGCTGGCGCTGGCTGTTCGACCGCCTGCTGCTCTGGCTCGGCTGTCTCTGCCTCGGTGCCGGCCTGGTGTTCTTCGTCGCCTTCAACTGGCAGGCCCTGGGCCGCCTCTCGCGCCTCGCCCTGCTGGAGCTGCCGTTGCTCGCCATGCTGCTGGTACTCTGGCGCAAGCCCCTGGCCGACACCCCGCGCCAGGCCCTGCTGCTGACCCTGGCCCTCAACCTCGGCGCCCTGCTGGCCCTGGTGGGCCAGACCTACCAGACCGGTGCCGATCCCTGGCAACTGTTCGCCACCTGGGCCCTGTTGCTGCTGCCGCTGGCGGCGCTCGGGAGGAGCCCGCTGCTCTGGACGCTCGCCTGGCTGCTCGGCCAGCTCGCCCTGGTGCTCTACTGGCGACTCGGCCTCATCGATCTCTTCTTCTCCTTCGACGAGGAGGCCCTCGGCTGGTGCCTGACCCTGCTCAACGCCGCCCTCTGGGGGCTGCTCATGCTGGCCCCCGCCCGCTACGCCCTGATGCCCTCCTGGCTGGCGGGGCTGGCCGCCGGGCTCGGGGTCACCCTGCTGGCCCTGCTGGCGCTGTTCGATGCCGCCTCCCCCTGGGTCTGGCCCGCCTGGCTAGGTTGGCTCGCCGCCGCCTACCTGCGCTGGCACCACAGGTTCATCGCCGGTCTCGCCATGGGCTGCCTGAGCCTCATCGCCGTCGTCCTGGCGGCGCTCGGCAAGTGGATGGAGCCCGACATGAACGGCTTCCTGCTGCTCTGTCTCATCGCCATCGGCCTGTCGGTGCTGGCCAGCCGCTGGCTGCAACAACAACGGAGGCCACATGTCTGATCCTGTGATCTGGGAGCGCCTGAGGGCCGCCCGTCTGGTGGAGGGGGAGTGCCCCAGGGACGAACAGCCCCACTGGTCGAGCCGCTTCCTGCTCGGCATGGTGGGCTGGATTGCCGCCCTCTTCCTGCTCTTCTTCCTGTTCATGGCGTTCGAGGAGTTGACCCGGGAGGCGGACCACGCCCTCGCCATGGGCGCCGTCCTGATGATCGCCGCCCTCGGCCTCAATCGCACCGCCCGGCGCACCGATCTCTGGGATCAGTTCGTGCTGGCGCTGGCGCTCGCGGCCGATGCCTGGCTGCTCTACGGCCTGCTGGACAGGCTGGATCTGGACGCTGCCCCCCTCTGGTTCGGCCTCTGCACCCTCTCCCTCGGGATTGCCGCCCTGTTCGAGCACTGGCTGGTGCGCCTGTTCCACAGCTTCGCCGCCGCCATCCTGCTCACGCTTGGACTGGCTTGCCTCGGCCTGCACCTGCTGGCCCTGCCGCTGGTGATGGGGGCCGTCACCCTGTGCTGGCTACAGGCCGAGCGGGATCCCGTTCGCCATCAGCTCTACGAGTCCCTGACCCTGGGACTGGCCCTCTCCCTGCTGGTGCTGGGACGGCTGCACCACCCGCTCTGGGACGGCGGCGCCAGCGTGCTGGACGAGTTCAGCCCCTCCCGGCTGCCGCACTGGCTCAATCCCCTGCTCTGCGCCGCCTTGCTGCTGGGGGTCATGGTGCGCCTCAGGCTGCCGCTGTTCGCCGGCCTGCCCCTGGTGCTGCTCAGCGCCTTCATCCCCGGCATGGGCGCCGGCGCCCTGGTGCTGGTGCTCGGCTTCTACGGCGGCAGCCTCGCGCTCATGACCCTGGCCGTCCTGCTGCTGCTCGGCTTCGGCTCCCTCTATTACTACGATCTGGGGCTGACCCTGATGACCAAGTCCTGGTTGCTGCTGGGCTCGGGTGCCCTGCTGCTCGGCACCCGCCATCTGCTGAAGACCCTCGGCAGGGAGATAGCCTCATGAGACGCCTCGCCTTCTTGCTGATCGGCCTCATCGCATCGCCGGGCTTCGGCGCCCTGTCGCTCGGCGACGCTCAAGGGCACATGCCCCTTCATGGGAGGAATACCGCATGAGACGCCTTGGTTTCTTGCTGACCGGCCTCGCCATCCTGGTGGGCATCAATGCCGGCGTCTGGCGCTTCGAGCGCGCCATGAACGCCGGCGAGGTGGTGCTGCTCGAGCTCGCCCCGGTCGATCCCCGCTCCCTGATGCAGGGGGACTACATGCGGCTGGACTATGCCCTCGCCCGCCAGCTGGCGGGCCGTCAGGAGGCTGCCGGCGCCCATACCCTGGTCGTTCGCCTCGACGGGGATCAGGTGGCGCACTGGGTGGCGCAAGGCAACCCCGAGGCCCTGGCCCCGGGCGAGCGCCTGCTGAGGGTGCGCAACGTCCAGGGTCAATGGCGGATCGGGCCGGATGCCTTCTTCTTCGAGGAGGGGGCGGGGGCTCAGTATGAGCAGGCACGCTACGGCGAATTCCGCCTGCAGGAAGATGGTGACACCCTGCTGGTGGGCCTGCGCGATGAGGCGTTCAAGCCCATCGGCCACAGCCGCCCGGCCTGGTGATGCCTCCTGAAAAGGGCGGCCCCCCCGCCCTCCCCTTCCCCCCTGGGTGGCGAAACCCCATGATTTGGCAACACTTGAAACTGGACACTCGGAGCAGGACGGTCAGGATGAGAACAGGGATGTCAGGGATCAGGGGCAGGCTCGCCACCCTCGCGGGCACCGCCCTCATGGCGACGCTCTGGGCTGGCCCGCTGCAGGCCAGCCCGGCGCTCGCCAAGCTGCACTACCTCACCGAGGAGTACAAACCCTACAACTTCGCCGGGGAAGGGGGCACCCCCAGCGGCTTCGCCATCGACCTGCTGCACCTGGTGTGGCAGAAGACAGGCACCCCGCCCCAGCCCGTCAGCATCCTGCCCTGGGCCAGGGGCTACTACCTGCTGACCCAGAAGCCCAATGTGGTGCTCTTCTCCACCGCCCGAACCGAGGCGCGCAACCCGCTGTTCAAGTGGGCCTGCCCCATCGGCTATGCCGAGATAGTGCTGATGGGCCTCGCCAGCCGCCCATTGACCCTCACCCGACCCGAGGATGCCCAACAGTACACCATAGGCGCGGTGCGCGCCGACGTGGGGGAGCAACTGCTGCTCAACGGCGGCTTCGACGAGCAGAAGATCATGACCGCGAACCGCCTCCCCCAGGCGCTCAAGATGCTCACCTCGGGCCGGGTCGACCTCATCTCCAGCAACAAGTCCACCCTGATGGACCTCATCAAGGCCCAGCAGCTGGATCCCGCCCGGTTCGCGGTGCGCTGGGTGCTGAGCTCGGAGCAGTTCTGCTTCGCCTTCAGCCACCCGGTGGACGATGCCCTGGTCAAGGAGTTCCAGCACGGCCTGACCCAGGTGCTGGCCAGCAGCGAGTTCCAGCAGATCCAGCACAAGTACTTCCCCGCCCCCTGAGCCCGGCGCCGTCCCTACTTCACCCGCATCAGGCGGTGGTGCTGCCCACCCAGCTCGAGCTGGATCACCTGGGAGCGGGCCATGGCCTCGACCCGGGCCAGCATCTCGGCGCTGTAGCCCTTGCGGTGCATCCACTGCATGGGCTCCTCGAAGCTCCCCTCGTTGACGATGAAGGTGTCGGTATAGGCATCCTTGATGATGCTGACCACCCAGATGCGCTGCTGAAACTCAGAGAGCCCGGCGATCAGGGCGGTCGCCTGCGCCGCCAGGGCGCGCAGGGTGCGAATGAAGGGATTGGCCACGACTGGGCTCCGTCTTGGAAAGGGATGGGCATCCTAGCATCGGGGGAGCGGCCTCGCCATGCGCCGCATCAAACCGGCCCCAGGGCCCTCGCGGGCCGGGCCCGTCAATGGGTCGCAGGCGGGATGGGGCCGTCCCCTGCGCCGCGGCGCTGGCGCTTGACCGCATACATGCTCGCATCGGCCCGGCGCAGGGCCTCCTCGACGCTGACCCGTGCCGGATCGACCGCCACCGCGCCCACGCTGGCGCCGGGGTAGTGGAGCACCCGATCCCCCATCGGCAGCTGCAGCACGCTCTGCTCGAACAGGCGGCGCTGGAAGGTCTGCACCGCCGCCTCGACCGAGCGGGCCCCCGGGATGGGCCCCATGCCCACGGCGACAAACTCGTCGCCGCCGAAGCGCGCCAGCATGTCGCCGCTGCGCAGGGTCCCGCTCAGCTGCAGCGCCATGGTGGTGAGCAGCCGATCCCCCGCGTCGTGGCCGTGGGTGTCGTTGATGGCCTTGAAGCCGTCGAGATCGATAAAGGCGATGAAGACGGGGTGCCCGGCCCGATCCGACAGGGAGAACAGCCGGGTGAGCTCCAGCATCAGGGCCCGGCGATTGGGCAGCCCGGTCAGGGGATCGGACAGGGCCTGGCGTGACAGCTCGTCGTTGGCCCGCTGCAACTGCAGCAGCAGGTGCTCGCGCTCCACCTGCTCCGCGATGAGGCGCGCGAAGAAGGCGATCAGCTGCTCCGCCCCCTCCACCAGGGGTTTGCGCTCGGCGCTGGCGCCGCACAGAGTGCCATAGAGGGAGCCGGACGAGGTGCGCACCGGGCTGCTCAGATAGGTACGGATGCCCAGGGCCTGCGCCGCCTGCGAATCCCCCCAGTTGGCGGCGACGTCGTCGGTATAGCGCCTCTCCTCGTCGATGGCCCGGCGGCACAGGGTATCGCTCCACTCCACCGCCGCCCCCTCCGGGATCTGCAGCCCGGCCACGTTGCGGGCATAGCGGATATGCTGGGTGCCCTGCTCGAGATCGATCTCGGTGAGGTAGGTCGACTCCAGCCCGGTCACCGTCTCCAGCATCTCCAGCAGGGGGCGGGTCAGACTCTCCAGATCCCGTGCCCCGGTGACCCGTACTGACAGAGCCTGCAATATCTTGTCCATGCCTCTCTCCCGGCTTGCATGCGATTGCCGCACACCTTAGCCAACTCGGGGCACGCCAGACAAGTGCGAGAAAGGGGTAGGCCGGGAAAACACCCACCCGCTCACGGCCTGGCGGGCGCGCCGCCATGCCCGGGGCCCCCCCGGCGGCCCGCCCCGGGCCATAACTTTGAACCAGCGCAAAAAACCCATCATTTCTGACACATCCCTCAGCAATAGCCGTGGATCGGGCCCCGTCGGCTCCGTAGGATGGTAACGGGTGCCCGTTGGCCCCGGTTTCGTCCCGTCGGGTCAGCGGCGCATTGTGGTAGCGAGAGCCAGGGGCGGCAGCGACGGAATTTGGCCGAATTCCCGGGTCTCGGCGGATGCCAGCCCGGCATCCCGCGCCTGCGGCAAGGGGCGAGGGTGTCACCCTCGACGGAGCTCCCCGCCCCTCCCCCAGCGGCGTAGGGTCGATTAGCGAAGCGTAATCGTCCGCGGTAACAGTCCCCTCTCCCCTTGGGGGAGAGGGTCAGGGTGAGGGGTCACTCGTCTGATTGGCACGGCGCCACCATGTAGGGTCGATTAGCGAAGCGTAATCGTCCGCGGTAAACGTTCCCTCTCCCCTTGGGGGAGAGGGTCAGGGTGAGGCATAGGGTGCAATAAGCAGAGCACATTGCACCATAGTAACCGTCCCCTCTCCCCTTGCGGGAGAGGGCTAGGGTGAGGGGTCACTAGCCTGATTGGCACGGCTTCGCCATGCAGGGCACGAGGGCGCTGCCCTCGACAGGGTTTCGCCCGCCCTTCGGGCTTGGGCGAGTGACTTTTCTTTGCGTGGCCAAAGAAAAGTCACCAAAAGAAAGGCCACCCCCGCTTGTTCGCCCTCCTACGTCGGGTTCCCTCGGTTCAGGCAAAAGGTCTGGCGGAACGACGCAGACGGTACATCCCTGTACCGCCTGCGTCTGCGCCGTCGTCCATGACGGCGCTCCTGACCTTGTGCCATCGCCTCGGCGAACAAGAGGGGGAAACAAAACCCCAGCGTTTAGCCCCGCAGATTGCCGGAGGCTTATAACTTGGTCGCAAGGGGCACGGCGCTTAGCTAAATGCCCGCCCCTGCTCAGCGTTATGGCGCGCTATTTGATACGCAATTGTCGATAGCTGATGCCACCCAGATCGAACTGGATTACTTGCGCGGGCTTAATATCATCGATTCGCAGCAGTATCTCGGCATTGCAGATCATCCACTTCATGGGTTCATCGAAGCTATCTACATTGACGAGAAAAGTATCGGTAAAACGGCCGGAAGTGATACTGACCGCTCAAATTCGCTGCTGAAATGCCGAGAGTTCGGCAAAGAACTCAGCAATTTTTGCCGCAAACCAGAGCCTCGCTTGCATGATCATGTTGCGACTGTTGATTAACCGATTTGCCATGAGCTTATTGGGTCAGGACGAAATAAGGTTGGGCAGCCTAGCATCGATGGTTGCTGCGCGGTAGGTTGGCGTTGATCCTGCGAAGTCCAACATATGAGATTAACTAACCAGGGATGACTATGAAACTATCTGTTGATTTTAAAAACTGCTATGGCATCAGTGAATTGGTACATGAATTTGATTTTGATGTTACTAATGGCTATGCCATATATGCACCAAACGGCTTTATGAAAACTTCCTTCTCCAAAGCGTTTGATGATCTTGCTAAAGGAAAAGACACAAAGGATCTTATTTTTCCAGAAAGGGTAACAAGCAGAGTCATTAGAGATGAGGCTGGTAACAGCATTGCTTCTGAAACAGTTTTTGTTGTTGAACCTTATAACCAAGATTTTTCTTCTGAGAAAACATCGCTACTTCTAGTAAATAGAGATGTTAAACAGAAATATGATGATGCTCTGAAAAAAATTGTAGATAAACAGTCCGATCTTTTTGGAAAACTTAAGCAGTTATCTGGATTGACGGGTAGAACAGTTACCCCTGATAAAGAGATTTTGAAATGCTTCGGTATGGAGTCACTTTCAGAACTAATGGAGTCGTTGGAAGAACAGGTAAAATTGGGTAGTCAAAGCCAGCTTTCATCCGTGGTTTATGCAGAAGTATTCAATGAAAAAACTGTTGGTTTATTGGAATCAGGATCAATCAAAGATCAGTTAGAAGAGTACATTCAAAAATACAATGAACTGGTTTCCAAATCTGATGTCCTTAGTAAGCAGTTCAATCATTACAGTGCGAACACCATCAATAAACAGCTTAAAGATAACGGCTTTTTTGAGGCTAAACACACTGTGAACTTGAAAACAAAAAAAGGGATGCAAGAAATAACTTCTTTTGATGAGCTTTCTGGTAAAATCGAGGAGGAAAGAAAAAGAATTCTTACAGACAAAGACCTTGCTTCAAAGTTTGATGCTATTGATAAGAAAATACAAAATGCTGAATTAAGAAATTTCCGCGACTATCTATTTGATAACCAGCATATTCTTCCTTTCTTAAAAGACTTTAAGCTGCTGCAAAGGAATTTGTGGTTAGCCTATCTTGTTGATCAGAATGAACTCTACAGTCAATATCTTGATGCGTACAGAAGCAGTAAGGTCACCATAGAAGGAGCTATTCAGCAAGCAAAGAGTGAACGAACGGAATGGGAAGCAGTTGTTGATATATTCAATCAACGTTTTTCAGTCCCATTCAAAATGAGTGTATCAAATCAAGATGATGTAATTTTGAAAGGTTCTCAACCAAGCATTACATTCAAATTCGCAGATGGTGAGAGTGAAGGTGATGTGGCAAAAGACTCCTTGCTTAAAGTTTTAAGCCAAGGTGAGAGAAGAGCACTTTATATATTGAACGTATTGTTCGAAATTCAGACTAGGGTTAGGCAAGGAGTCAATACCATCTTGGTAGTAGATGATATTGCAGATTCATTTGATTACAAAAATAAATATGCAATCATAGAATACCTAAAAGACATATGTACTTCTGGTCAGTTTCGTTGTCTATTCCTTTCCCATAATTTCGATTTCTATAGAAGCATAAGTGGGAGACTAGGTTTAAAAAGGGAGTGTAAGCTTTTGGCAACAAAGTCAGGTAGAAAATTGAAGCTTACTCAAGAGAAGTATCAAAAAAACCCATTCAATCACTGGAAAGACAATCTGACGACACCAGCCTTTTGCATTTCAGCAATCCCATTTGTCAGAAACCTAGCAGAATATTGCGGTCTACATGCAGAATTTTTGAAGCTGACCTCCTTGCTGCACATTAAAGATGATACAGATGCCGTAACGCTTGATGATTTAGCCGTGACCTTTAAGAAAGTATTAGTTGATAAGCAGAACTTATCATTAATTCCAGCAACAAAGCTAGTTATAGATGTAATAAATGAAGAAGCTGAGGCCGTCTTCAACGCTCAAGAAGAGAGTATCGAACTCGAAGGCAAGATTGTGTTATCTATTGCCATAAGACTTTTGGCAGAAAGGTTCCTGATTAAAAACATTAACAACCCAGCATTTGTAGACGCAATAAAAGAGAACCAGACTATTAAATTGTTACAAGAGTATAAAAGATTGGGTTTGGGCACAGCGCAAGATGTTTTGCTTCTTGAACAAGTGAATTTAATGACCCCAGAAAACATCCACCTAAATTCATTCATGTATGAGCCAATTTTGGATTTGGGAATTTTGCATCTAAAGAATTTATATTCAGATATAAAACAGTTGGCATAAATTAGTATCCTGAAACAAAAACCGCAGCCCTAGGGCTGCGGTTTTTTATTTGCTTAACCGGTTGGCGCGAGCAGCGCCACCGGCCTTAGGCACGGCGCCAGCTGGTCTTGCCGGCGCTGTCTTCCAGCACTATGCCCATCTCGGTGAGACGGGCTCTAGCGGCATCCGCCGCGGCCCAGTTCTTGTCGGCGCGGGCCTGGTTGCGCTCGGCAATCAGGCGCTCGATCTCGGCGACCTCTTCGTCCGCTTCGTTGCCCTTCAGGAAGGCATCCGGATCCTGTTGCAGGATGCCGAGCACGGCGCCGAGCTCGCGCAGACGGGCACCGAGGCCGGCGGCCACGGCCATGTCTTCACCCTTCTGGCGGTTGATCTCGCGCACCAGGTCGAACAGGGCGGAGTAGGCTTCCGGGGTGTTGAAGTCATCGTCCATGGCCTCCTTGAAGCGGGCCACCTGCTCCTCGCCACCGGCGGCGGGAGCCACCGGCAGATCCCGCAGAGCGGTGTACATGCGCTCCAGGGCGGCGCGGGCCTGCTTCAGGTTGTCTTCCGAGTAGTTGAGCTGGCTGCGGTAGTGGCCGGACATCAGGAAGTAGCGCACGGTCTCCGGGTCGTAGTGGGCCAGGACGTCGCGAATGGTGAAGAAGTTGCCGAGGGACTTGGACATCTTCTCTTTATCCACCATCACCATGCCGCTGTGCATCCAGGTGTTGACGTAGTCGCCGCCGTGGGCGCAGCAGGACTGGGCTATTTCGTTCTCGTGGTGGGGGAACTGCAGATCGGAGCCGCCGCCGTGGATGTCGAAGTGGTTGCCAAGGTGCTTGGAGTTCATGGCGGAGCACTCGATGTGCCAGCCGGGGCGACCCGGGCCCCAGGGGCTGTCCCAGGTCGGCTCGCCGGGCTTGGACATCTTCCACAGCACGAAGTCCAGCGGGTTCCTCTTGGCATCCACCACGTCGACCCGGGCGCCGGCCTGCAGCTGCTCCAGATCCTGGCCGGAGAGCTTGCCGTAGTCGGCGTAGGAGTCGACGATGAACATGACGTCGCCGTTGTCCGCCACGTAGGCGTGCCCTTTTTCCAGCAGGATTTCGACCAGGGCGATGATTTCATGGATGTGCTGGGTGGCGCGGGGTTCGATGTCAGGGCGCACCATGCCGAGGGCGTCGAAATCCTGGTGCATGTCGCCGATGAGGCGCTCGGTGAGATCGTCACAGGTCACGTGCGTTTCGGCGGCGCGCTTGATGATCTTGTCGTCCACGTCGGTGACGTTGCGCACATAGTTCAGCTCGTAGCCGCTGTAGCGCAGGTAGCGAGCGACGACGTCGAAGGCGACGAAGGTGCGACCGTGGCCGATATGACAGTGATCATAGATAGTGACGCCACACACATACATGCCCACCTTGCCCGGGTGGATAGGTTTGAATTCTTCTTTTTGACGAGTGAGTGTGTTGTATATCTTCAGCATCTTATGACCACTGCCTGTGAGTAAAATGGCCTGCCATTCTACCCGCATCCGGTATAGAAAACGAGGCGCAAAAGCCGACTCTCCCCCCTGCCATCTATGCCGCAGGGCCCTGATGGGCTAGAATTGCCACCACTTTATGCCATACACCTGCGAGCACCTTGCCGCTCGCGTCAAAATGAAAGGACAACTCATGGTCACTCTGCACACCAACCACGGCGACATCACCCTCACCCTGAACGCGGAAAAAGCCCCGGAAACCGTGGCCAACTTCCTGCAATACTGCCGTGACGGCCACTACGACAACACCATCTTCCACCGCGTCATCGACGGCTTCATGATCCAGGGCGGCGGCTATGCCCCGGGCTTCGAAGAGAAAGAGACCCGCGCCCCCATCAAGAACGAGGCGGCCAACGGCCTGTCCAACAAGGTCGGCACCATCGCCATGGCCCGCACCATGGAGCCGCACTCCGCCAGCGCCCAGTTCTTCATCAACGTGAACAACAACGACTTCCTGGACTTCAAGTCCGCCACCACCCAGGGCTTCGGCTACTGCGTGTTCGGTGAAGTGACCGCCGGCATGGACGTGGTCAACAAGATCAAGGGCGTGAAGACCGGCAACTACGGCCGCATGCACCAGGACGTCCCGACCGAAGACGTGGTGATCACCAAGGTGACCCTTGCCGAGTAATCCCTGCCGGCCAGGCTCTGATACCACTGCGGCCCCGGCCGCAGTTTTTCCATCTGCCGCCCCGAACTGGCGCCGCCTCGACTATCTGGCCCGTGGCAACGCACGCCAGCGCTCGGCCCATGCCCTGCTGAGTGCCGGCCTGTGGGATGAGCTTGGCCGCCTGTGCGACGATATGGCCCTGGTGAGCACGGTCGCCATCGGGCTCGACCGGCCCGGCAGCGATCTCGACATCCTCTGCCAGCACCCGGACCCGGCCTCTCTTGCCGCGACGCTGGCAACCCAAGGCTGGCAGGTACGAAGCAAGGGCGAGCAGGTCTGGATCGCCGAGCAGAGCCGTCGCGGGCCCGATGGCCAGTGCTGGTCCCTTGAGCTCTATATCACCCCAGATCCCCTCGAGCACCTCAACGGCTGGCGCCACCTCAGCCTGATGGCCGCCCTGCTGGCGCACTTCGGCGCCCCCTTCCATGCCGAGGTAGTGCGTCTTCGCTTTGATGAAGGGCTCAAGGGGGAAGCGGCCATGTGCCGCCTGCTGGGCCTGTCCGGCGACCCCTACGAGGCGCTGCTGGCCCTGGAGGGACGCACTCTCGCGGGGCTTTGCTGGTCTCCCCTCATCCACCCGGCCAACGGCCCCTGCGATTCGCCTCGGCGGGACTCTCTTACCATGATGCCCAGGACCTCATGAGCACCCTCTTTATCAGTGACATTCACCTCAGCCAAGGCAGGCCCGACATGACCGCCGCCCTGGTGCGCTTTCTCGCCGAGGAGGCGCCAGGTGCCGACGCCCTCTATGTGCTGGGGGATCTGTTCGAATTCTGGATTGGCGACGACGACCCCAACCCGCTCCACCGCGAGGTGGCCGATGCCTTCCTCGCCCTGAGCAAGCAGAACGTGCCTGTCTACTTTATCCACGGCAACCGCGACTTCCTGCTGGGGCGCCAGTTTGCCAGGCGGGCCGGCATGACCCTGCTCGGCGACCCCTGCGTCATCGAGCTCTATGGCGAGCGGGTGCTGCTGAGTCACGGCGATCTGCTCTGCACCCGGGATGAGGGCTATCAGAAGTTTCGCCGCATCACCCAGCAGAAATGGCTGCGCTGGCTCTTCCTGCGCCTGCCGCTGGCACGCCGACAGGCCATCGCCCACAAGATGCGCGGCCAGAGCCAGATGGAAAATGCTCACAAGAGCCAGACCATCATGGACGTGACCCCGGAAGCGGTGGACGAAATGCTGCGCCGGCACGGCTGCCGCCTGATGATCCACGGCCACACCCACAGGCCCGCCATCCACGACTTCCCCCTGGACGGTCGACCGGCGCGGCGCATCGTGCTGGGAGACTGGTTCGAGCAGGGCTCGGTGCTGGTGTGCTCCCCCGCCGGGCAGCGCCTCGACACCCGCACCCTGGGCTGAGGTCTCCTGCCGGGAAGGGGCAGAGTGAGAGCCTCATATGACCATTTCTGACTCACGCCGACCCGCGGCGGGATACAACCCGGATCCCTGCGTATACTCTGGTTCTTTGCACACAACGAGGAGATGACCATGGGATTTCTTACCTGGGTGGTATTGGGATTGATCGTCGGCATCCTGGCCAAGTGGATCATGCCGGGCAAGGATGGCGGCGGTTTCTTCATGACGGTGATCCTGGGGGTGGTCGGTGCCATGGTGGGAGGCTATGTCAGCACCCTGCTCGGCATGGGAACCGTCACCGGCTTCAACCTGCCGAGCATCATCATCGCCACCGTCGGCGCCTTGATAGTGCTGTTTGTCTACAACAAGCTGCGCAGTTAAGACGCAGCTACACATCGATGCGAGGGCGCCACTGGCGCCCTCGCTGTTTTTCGCCCCGCCCCATCCCTTCAGCCCCTGGCTTGCATTATTTCTAGACGTGGCGTCTAATAACCCCATGCAACCCAATGACGCCCTGCCCCGCCGCCCCCGCGGCCGCCCTGCCCAGCACGGACACACCTATGCCGACACCCGGGATCTGCTGATCCGCCGGGGCATGGAGCTGCTGACCGAGCAGGGCATCGCCGCCACCTCCATCGAGCGGGTGTTGCAGTCGACCCGGATCCCCAAGGGCTCCTTCTATCACTACTTCGCCACCAAGCACGACTTCACCCTGGCGGTCATGGATGCCTATCACCACTACTTCTGCCGCAAGCTGACGCGCTATCTGGGGGATGCGAGCCTGCCCCCCCTGGCGCGCCTTGGCGCCTTCGTCGACAGCGCCTGCCTGGGCATGACCCGCTTCGCGTTCCAGCGTGGCTGCCTCGTGGGCAACCTGGGCCAGGAGGTGGTGCAACTCTCCCCCGAGCTGCGCCTTCGCCTCGAGCAGATCCTGCTCGACTGGGAGGCGCTGCTCGCCCAGTGCCTGAGGGAGGCGGTGACGACGGGGGATCTGCCTCACGACAGCGACTGCCCCGCCCTCGCCCATCAGTTCTGGATCGGCTGGGAAGGCGCCGTACTGCGCGCACGCCTGGTGGGCAATACCGAGCCGATGCTCTCTTTTCTCAATTTTTTCATGAAGTTAGCCAAGTAAATTTTTTAACGTTCATTAATAGTCACGCAGTCCAATTAATGCGAGGAAACAAGATGTTCAAGGGTATTCTGATCGAGAAAGACGAGGCGGGTTATCGCGCCAGTTACCAGAGCATTCCCGAGGAGGTGCTGCCTGCCGGGGATGTGACCGTGGCGGTGGAGTGGTCTTCCCTCAACTACAAGGACGGCCTGGCCCTCACCGGTGCCGCCCCCGTGGTGCGCCGCTTCCCCCTGATCCCCGGCATCGACCTTGCCGGTACCGTGCTGGAGAGCCAGCACCCCGACTGGCGCCCCGGCGACAAGGTGGTGCTGAACGGATGGGGCGTGGGTGAGACCCACAGCGGCGGGCTGGCGGAGCGGGCACGGGTCCAGGGCGACTGGCTGGTGCCTCTGCCCTCTGGCTTGAGCCCCCGGGATGCCATGGCCATCGGCACCGCAGGGTACACCGCCATGCTCTGCGTGATGGCGCTGGAGAAGCACGGCGTGGCCCCCGGGGACGGTGACATTCTGGTGACCGGCGCCAACGGCGGCGTGGGCAGCGTGGCGATCGCCCTCCTGGCCAAGCTGGGCTATCGGGTCGTGGCCGCCACCGGACGTCTGAACGAGGCGGATTATCTCCAGTCCCTCGGCGCCGCCGAGGTGATCGATCGTGCCGAGCTGGCCGCGCCGGGGCGGCCTCTGGGCAAGGAGCGCTGGGCCGGCGTCATCGACACCGTCGGCAGCCATACCCTGGCCAACGCCTGCGCCACTACCCGCTACGGCGGCGCCGTGGCCGCCTGCGGCCTGGCAGGGGGGATGGACTTCCCCTCCACCGTCATGCCCTTCATCCTGCGCGGCGTCACCCTCTATGGCATAGACAGCGTGATGGCGCCGCGTCCGCTGCGCCAGCAGGCCTGGGCCCGGCTGGCCGAAGACCTCGACCTGACCCGCCTCCATCTCCTCACCCGGGAAGTGCCCCTCTCCCAGGTCGTGGCCCTGGGGGATGCCTTCCTGGCAGGCCAGGTGCGCGGCCGGATCCTGGTCAATGTCCAGGGGTGATGACTGACGCGATATGAGCCGGATCGCCTGACCAGGTCAGGCGATCCTCTCTGTGGCCAGGCTTATTCAGGCCATGGCAACCGAGCCGGAATGCCATTTCGTCAGTGCAGAAAACGATCTGCTAGCCGATCACCGAACAGCATGACGACGAGCCCGGTCAGCATGACCAGCATTCCCCCCAGCCTTATCACAGATACCGGCCGCTGGATAATGCCCAGCAGACCAAAATGGTCGATGGCCTGGGATGACAGCAGCTGTCCGACGATGGCCAGCCCAAACAGGGCCGAAAACCCGACTTTCGGTGCCAGCACGACATAGCTGAACAGGGCGCATGCACCGATCAGGCCGCCAGCCAGACTCCACAGAGGCTGTGACGGAATAGCCGCAAGGGAGGTGAATAATCCGCCGCGCAGCAGCGAGAAGATCCCAAGGCTGAATGCCCCGGCCGCGAAGGAGAACAAGGCGGCGGTGACCGAATCTCCCCCGAGTCCTCGTGCCAGCTGGCTGTTCAGGGTCGTCTACAGAAAAATGCGTCCTTGAGTCTCATCACAGGCACGATCAAGACCCCAACAGCCTTTGGCAGACCGATTTTGAATACAGGCCCGTCAACCTGTCACGCAGCTTCTCAGCCGGCTAATCCCTCCTTCTTGAGTCTGGCGCTGAAAAACTTCAGCGCTGTCTGGGTCTTTGCTGACTGGTCCGCGCCGAGGGCGATCCCGTGGCTGGCCAGGTAAGCCTTGAAATCGGCCGCGACCTGGAAGGCCTCTTTCGGCAGGCTCTTGACGGACAGCTCCATGATGTGTGAGCCATCAGGATAGAGCCAGACCTCGGTGACGATGGGGCGATCGAACACCGTCGTTTTCGGCGTGTGCTTGGCCTTGAGCAGGAAGGCGGGTCCGAGGAGGACCAACTGGTCCATCGGGATATCCGCAGGAGCATGGGCATCATAGAAGGCACGTTGTTCCTTGGAGAACAGCTTACGCAAAGGCATCTCGCCCGAGGCCACGTCAAGCACCTCCTGACCGGTACAGACCCCCTTGAACGAAGCCGAGCAGACGAATCCACCCGGCATCGCATCCACCTCGATTTTGAACGCTGCCACGCGGCGCAGCTCAGCATCTATGGTGGAGGGATCTACCGGGCGAAGCTTGATGACAGTGTCTCCATCCCCCCCCTGGATGCGCCGCGCCCGGACGACGATGCCGGCCTTATACAGGGCCAGATCGGGTGTATCGAAGAAGAAAGCCTGTCGCGGCTGGGCCTCGACCGGATCGAGCCCTATGCTCTTGATCGTCGCACGGGCGCTGGTGAGGGGAACCGACAACTTGAGTTCAACACTGGTAGACCCCTTCACGAGCCTGAACATTTCGATTATCTGCTCGCTCGTAAGGGGCTTGGCCAGTGCTGGCTTCACCGTCTTGTGGGGCGCTGGTGCTTGTTGCTGGGGAGCGACGGCCTTGGTGGTACTTACAGGCTTCGCGCTCAGTGTGGGTGTTGTGGTCGCCTTGCTCATCATGATGACATCCCCTTCGCTGCATTCAGCAAACCATTCGGCTCGATCGCCAAAACCTATCTCATTGCAAGTAGAGCAACATTCAGTCTCCGAAACGCTCGGCCAGCACGCCGTGACGCAGACCGCGATCGCTGACGGTGAAACTGTCCTTGCCCAGTTTCTCCATTATCGTTCGCACCACGCAGGCTCCGGCGAGGATCACCTCCGCACGCTTCGGCTGCAGGCCGACGATGGCTCGACGGGCATCCGCATCCCTCGACCGGTAGAGCTCGATCTGACGGTCAAGCTCCCCACGATCGACGATGCTGCCCTGAACAACTACCGGGTCATAGGTCGCGAGACGATGCATCACGGCCGTGATATTGGTTACCGCACCGCCCATCCCGGCCAGCGCGTCCGGTACCAGGTGCCCGTCAAGGCGCGAGAGGTCGGCCGAAATGGCCGCCATGACCTCGCGCAGCACCTCGGGCGAGACGGCACGGTCGAGCCCGAAACGCTCGGTGTAACTCACCGCTCCGACGTTGACGCTGAAACGCGTGTCGACCACGGCATCGTGCCCGAAGGTGAACTGGGAACTGCCACCGCCTGTGTCGAAGACGACCAGCGAACCCCGGTTCAGACCCAGGCCGACCTTGGCAGCCAGATAGGCCATCCGGCTTTCCTCTTCACCCGAAATGACTTCGATATGAATGCCGGTACGCGCTCGAATGGCATCTACAACGTCACCTCCATTTGATGCAATTCTCAGCCCGGCGGTACCGACGGCGGCGATGGCCCGTACGCCATGCTGGTTGGCTTCGCCAACCATGCTTGCTATCGCTGCAATCGTCCGCTCGATGGCCGCTTCGATGATTCTGCCCCCTTGTGAAAGGCCTTCACCCAAGCGGGTCATCTCAGCCCGATCGACGACGGTCCGCCATTTTCCGTCGATGCTGCGCTCGCCGACGTGAAACTTGATGGAGTTGGTGCCGGCGTCTATCACGGCGTAGCGTTCGTTAACATCGTCTATCAGGGCGGCCAGACCCCGGGGATAGCTGGTGTTCGTGTAACCCTCCAGGCCAAGCCCCCGCACAGCCCGCATTACGCCGGCAGCGTCCTCCGATTCGACCGCAAGGGTTCGGGTCGACTTGCCGTCCGCCACCACCTCTGAGAGCTCTGCCATGCAGCCATCGACCGTATAGCGAACTCGTCGCTTGTGCACCCTCACGGCTCGGACTGTCCCACCCGGCGCGGCAAACTGCCCAATGAATTCATCGAGCGTATAGCTCTCACGCACCGACGTCGGCACCGGCAGCCGGAGGGCCTCAAGTACTTTCACGGCCTCAACCCCAGGAAGCGGGAAACCGGCCTTCATGACGGGCGTCCACTGCTCCAGGCCATCGGCGTTAACCTCCCGCAACACCTTGATATCCATCAACGCATCTCGTACTTTCACGTTCTCGCCAGCGCCGGATAGCAGGTAGATCTCGTCGCTTTCCTGGACTCCGCTAGGAGCGAGCCGAGCCAGCCGCTCCTCTGCAGCCCCGAAGCGCCTTCCAAATGAACGCCACTCCCAGCGTGGTCTGATCTCAGTCATCACCGTCTCCTTCTTTCCAATCAGGTATCCTGCTCCGCGCGATTCCCATTGCGCACTGGCGAGTCTGATGGCACTTCCCGTCAACCATTGGAAGGCTGCACCTGGATTCCAAGTGTAGTGGCCTAACGGTGATTCCCACACTCTTAAGGTGGGATTGCCTCATCTCCCTAGCGATGTGGGGAAAGCGGGTGGGATCTGTGTCGCCAGTTGCAAGTTGTGTAGACAAGAAATGAACAAAAAAGAAAAGTGAGAGAGGGGAAACGCTGGGGAGCAGAAACAAAAACGACGCCATGAGGCGTCGTATCTGTTTAATCTGTCAGAAATTTTTCTTTAATCTTAATGGTGCCTGAGGCCGGAATCGAACCGGCACGACGCGAACGTCGAGGGATTTTAAATCCCTTGTGTCTACCGATTTCACCACTCAGGCACCGCAATCGGTATCAAGTCCGCGCGGCGGGCTTGTCAATATGGAGGCACGTTCCGGAGTCGAACCGGACTAAACGGATTTGCAATCCGCTGCATAACCGCTTTGCTAACGCGCCATGCAAAAGAGAGAAACTCTCTATTGTCTGAATTTGGAGCGGGAAACGAGACTCGAACTCGCGACCCCGACCTTGGCAAGGTCGTGCTCTACCAACTGAGCTATTCCCGCATCGGTCCGGCTGACTGCCTGACTGTGAGAACGCATTCTAGCGATGTTCCTCGTCCAGTCAACCAAAAACATTTAATACGCTGATCGTTCGGGTGTTTTTTACCCTTGTCCCGCACTTTCAGCACTCATGGCCGTTTCTCGGCCCCAGTGGCAAAGAAACGACCATTTTCCCATCGGCGACTAGAAGCGGGAGTGGTAGGTCAGATCGCCCCAGGCCGCCTTCATGTACTGGAACATGGACCAGAAGGTAAGCACGGTGGCCACATAGAGCAGCACATAGGCGAGCCACACCATCCAGATGTCGTATTGCCAGATGAGGCCGGTGAGCGACACCATCTGGATCATGGTCTTCCACTTGCCGATCCAGCTGACCGCCACCGAGGAGCGCTTGCCGAGCTCCGCCATCCATTCGCGCAGGGCGGAGATGATGATCTCGCGGCCGATCATGGTCATGGCGGGGATGGTGACCCAGATGGTGTTGTAGTGCTCGACGATGACCACCAGGGCCGCCGCCACCATGATCTTGTCCGCCACCGGATCGAGGAAGGCCCCAAAGGCGGTGGACTGATTCAGCTTGCGGGCGAGGTAGCCGTCGAACCAGTCGGTCGCCGCCGCCAGGATGAAGACGATGGCCGCCGCCATGTAGGACCACTGGTAGGGAAGGTAGAACAGGATGACGAAGACGGGGATGAGCAAAATCCGAAAGAACGTCAGCAGGTTAGGAATATTTGTCATTATTTTCAGCCACTTCTTGTATGCCGCTACATGGTAGCCCCAAGCCGATCGCCGATGCAACCGGACAGGTGCCCGCCTTGGTCTATTAATCCATCAATAACCTCAGGATGCGGGCCATTATGGCATTTGCGGCCCCCCTGCGTCACGGCCCTTGTGCGTCTGGTGCGAGGCCTGAGCACCAAAACGAGGGACGGATCGTGAATCGCCAGGCTCATCCCGCGCCGGCATGGCGGCTATCTATCCAAACCTGGGCGAAACCGCACTCTATGGTCGTTCACTCGGGCACCTCGGATGCTTGGTTGGGCGCCTCCCACTCTCCGGGAATGCCCCGGGTAAACAACCGACAGAGAGATCACAGCTAGAGCGAGTGCAGGGCGTCGTGGATGGACTGGGCCAACTCCTGGCTGATGCCGGGCACCTTGGCAAGCTCGTCCACCCCGGCTTTTTTCACCTCCTGCAGGCCACCCAGGTATTTGAGCAGCGCCTGCCTCCGTTTCGGTCCCACCCCAGGAATGTCTTCCAGGGTACTGGTGGTGCGGGCCTTGGCACGGCGGGCGCGGTGGCCGGTGATGGCGAAGCGGTGGGATTCATCGCGAATGTGCTGGATGAGGTGCAGGGCGGGCATGTCCGCCGGCAGGTGCAGCTCTTCGTGACTGTCCCCCAGGATCAGGGTCTCCAGCCCCGCCTTGCGGGTCACCCCCTTGGCGATGCCCACCAGGAGCGGATACTTGCCGCCGAGAAACTCCAACTGGCGGGCCAGGATCTCCTCGGCGCGGCGCAACTGGCCGAGACCGCCGTCGATGAAGAGCACGTCCGGCACCTTGTCCGGCTCCTGCTGCTTGCCAAAGCGGCGCTCCAGCGCCTGCTCCATGGCGGCGTAGTCATCGCCGCCTGTGATGCCGTCGATATTGAAGCGGCGGTATTCCGAGGAGAGCGGCCCCTCCCGGTTGAACACCACGCAGGAGGCCACGGTGCGCTCCCCCATGGTGTGGGAGATGTCGAAACACTCCATGCGGGCGATGGGGGTCTCGAGCTCCAGCAGCTCCTCCAGCTGATCGTAACGGGCGGTGATGGTGCTCTTGTGGGCGAGGCGCGAGCGCAGCGCGGTCTGGGCGTTGATGGCGGCGAGCTTGATGAAACGCGCCCGTTCGCTGCGCGTCCGGCTCACCACCCGCACCCTGTAGCCGGCGGTCTGGCTCAGGGTGTCGGCGATGACGTTCTCGTCTTCGAGCGCCACGTCCAGCAGCACCTCGCTCGGGATCTGCCGCCCCCCCTGCCCCGACAGGTAGAACTGCAGCAGGAAGGATTGCACCACCTCCTCCAGCGGCGTGTCGGCCGGCACCTTGGGGAAGTAGCTGCGCGAGCCCAGCACCTTGCCCTGGCGGATGAAGAGCACGTGGATGCAGGCGGTCCCCTGCTCGAAGGCGACCCCCACCACGTCCAGCTCGTCCAGCACGTTGCCGCTCACCGACTGCTGCTCGGTGACCCGACGCAGGGCCTGGATCTGATCCCGATAGCGGGCCGCCTCCTCGAAGCGCAGATCGCCGCTGGCGGACTCCATCTTGCCCACCAGTTCCCCTATCACCTGCTGGTTCTTGCCCGCGAGGAACAGCTTGGCCAGTGCCACCTGCTGGGCATACTCGACCTCGCTCACCAGCCCCGCCACGCAGGGGCCGGCGCAGCGCTTGAGCTGGTAGAGCAGGCAGGGGCGGGTGCGGTTGGCATAGACGGCGTCCTCGCACTGGCGCACCGGGAAGATCTTCTGCATCAGGTGCAGGCTCTCGCGCACCGCGCCGCCGGAAGGATACGGACCGAAATACTCCCCCTTCACCTTGCGGGCACCGCGATGGACACCGATACGCGGGTGCTGATGGTCGGTGATGATGATCCAGGGGTAGGACTTGTCGTCCCGCAGCAGCACGTTGTAGCGAGGCTGGTACTGCTTGATGAGGTTGTGCTCGAGGATCAGCGCCTCGGTCTCGGTGTGGGTGACCGTTACCTGCACGTCGGCGATCTGGCGCACCAGGGTGCGGGTCTTGATGCTGTCGACGTTGGCCCGAAAATAGGAGGCGAGCCGTTTTTTCAGATCCTTGGCCTTGCCCACGTAGATGACGGTGCCGCCGCTGTCGTACATGCGGTAGACGCCGCTCTGGTGGGTAACGGCGCCGAGAAACGCCTTGCTGTCGAAGAGAGGTTCAGATGAGGCCATGCTGGCTCCGGCAACGGGCAAGGGACTGGGTCAGCGCCTGCGGCAAACAGGGATAGGAAAAGAGGCTCATCGGCAACTCGGCTCACGGGTGAAAGCAGAAGACGGCACAGAGCATACTGCGCCGGGGCGGCAAAAAGCAAAAAGGCGGCACAGGCCGCCTTTGGTGTCCACACGCCCCCTTACAGGGTGTCGGCATCCAGCATGCCATAGCGAATGGCCAGATGGGTCAGCTCCACATCGCCGTTGATGCCCAGCTTGCTGAACAGGCGGTAGCGGTAGCTGTTGACCGTCTTCGGGCTCAGGTTGAGCTGCTCGGAGATGTCGGTCACCTTCTGCCCCTTGGTGATCATCATCATGATCTGCAGCTCGCGCTCGGAGAGGGACTTGAAGGGGTTCTCGTCGGCGGAGGCAAACTGGCTCAGGGCCATCTGCTGGGCGATCTCAGGGGAGATGTAACGCTGGCCGGAGTGCACCAGGCGAATGGCGTGGATCATCTCGTCCGGCGCGGCCCCCTTGGTGAGATACCCGGCGGCGCCCGCCTGCATCACCTTGGTGGGGAACGGATTTTCTGAATGAATGGTCAGCACTATGATGCGCACATCGGGGCGGATCCGCAGGATCTTGCGGGTCGCTTCCAGACCGCCGATGCCCGGCATGTTCATGTCCATCAGGATCACGTCGGGGTGATGTTGCCGACAGAAGGCCACCGCGGTCTCCCCGCTCTGCGCCTCGCCCACCACCTTGATCCCGCGGACGTCTTCCAAAATGCGTCTTATCCCTGTACGCACCAACTCATGATCATCGACCAGGAATACATTAATCACCCAAACACCCCGTTTTTTATCTCGTTATATGCCAGTTAGGGTTAACACGGCGTCTTGCATCATAACCAAACTCGCCGATTTGGCAAACCATGGCCGGGAAAAGTTTGAAACTGCTCGTAAAATCCGTTTTAAATCAAATTACTATATAAAGAATCAACAGAAAAACGGCGCCTTGAGGCGCCGTAATGCATCAAACCCGTTCAGCCGGCCTCATCCGGCCAGCAGCGCGCGCACCTTGTCCAGATCCTGCTGGGTATCCACCCCCACCGGCGGGGCCTCGAGCGCCTGGGCCACGTGGATCTTCTCCCCGTACCAGAGCACCCGCAGTTGCTCCAGCGCCTCGACCTGCTCGAGCGCGCTCGGCGCCCAGTCCACGTAACGCTGGATGAAGCCGGCGCGATAGGCGTAGATGCCGATATGGCGCTGGTAGTGCGCGCCAATCTGCTCGTGGCTCCCCGCAAAGCGATCCCGATCCCAGGGAATGGGGGCGCGGCTGAAGCAGAGGGCATACCCCTCCCGGTCGGTCACCACCTTGACGGCATTGGGGTTGAACACCTCTTCGGCATCGTGGATCGGCACCGACAGGGTCGCCATGGGCGCCGTGGCGACGGCCAGGTTGTCCGCCACCTGGCGGATGATGGCGGGGGGAATGAGGGGCTCATCCCCCTGCACGTTGACCACGATAGTGTCGGCGGCAAAGCCGTAGTGACGGCACACCTCCGCCAGACGCTCGGTGCCGGACTGGTGATCCGGTGAGGTCATGCACACCTCGACCCCGGCAGCGGCGGCAAAGGGGGCCAGGGCCTGCTGCACCCGCTCGTCATCGGTGGCGACGATCACCCGATCGGCGCCCGATTGCAGGGCCTTCTCCACCACGTGCTGCACCATGGGCTTGCCGTGGATGTCGGCCAGCGGCTTGCCCGGCAGCCGGGTGGAGGCGTAACGGGCCGGAATGACGACGACGAAACTCATGGCTTCAGCTCTTCCAGCGGCAGGTGGCGGGCCCGGTTCTCCAGCAGCACCGGGATCCCCTCTTCCAGCGGATAGGCCAGTCTGTCGAAGCGGCAGATGAGCTCCTGGGTACCGGCGTGAGCCTGATAGTGCAGCTTACCCTTGCAGACCGGGCAGGCGATGATGTCGAGCAGTTTAATATCCAGTGCCACAACCAAACTCCTTTAACGATGTCGGGCAGGCGATGATGCCTGGCCATTGATATGCTGTGCCGGGCCCGCTGCCGGGCCCGCTCCAGTGCGTGGGCGCGGGGTCAGGCCGTGCGCCCTCTCTATGTTTTCCGGTTGCCGGTCGGGGCCGACACACCCGCCCCCTGCAGGGTACGCAGCAGCGCCTCCCCCAGGGCATCCGGCAGCTCGGCGCTGACCGGCAGGTACCACCAGTGGGGCGGCGCGAAGGGGCGGCACTTGACCGCATCCTTCTCCGTCATCAGCAAGGGGCGCTGGCCGAAGCGGGCGAGCAGTTCGGCGGCGTCGAACGCCTGGTGATCCCCGTAGCCGACGCTCTGCTCCAGCTCGTAGCCGAGGGACGTCAGGGTCGCGAAGAAGCGGGGGGGATGGCCGATGCCCGCCAGGGCGTCCACAGGCCCCGAAAGAGGTGCCTCGAGCGGCGCGTCGTCGCACACCCGGCGAGGGGTGCCCGGGATCAGGCCCATGGCGTACTCGCCCGGCGCGGGCTCGCCGCCGTTGCAGAGGATGGCATCCACCCGCTTCAAGCGGGTGATCGGCTCGCGCAGGGGCCCCATGGGCAGCAGGCAGCCATTGCCGAAGCGGCGCGCACCATCCACCACCACCAGCTCGATGTCGCGGGCCAGGGCATAGTGCTGCAGACCGTCGTCGGTGACTATGATGTCCACCTCGCCGCTATGCTCCAGCAGGCGCACCGCGTCGGCCCGTTTGGGGGCCACCGCCACGGGGCAGCCGCAACGTCTGGCGATGAGCACGGGCTCATCCCCCGCCTCGGTCGGGGTGCTGGTCTCATCGAGCCGATAGGGATAATAGGGGGCCTTGCCGCCATAGCCGCGGCTCACCACGCCGGGGCGCCAGCCGCGGGCCTGCAGTTGCTCCACCAGCCAGACCACCACCGGGGTCTTGCCGTTGCCCCCCACCGACAGGTTGCCCACCACGATGACCGGCAGGCTGGCGCGATAGCTCGCGAGCCAGCCCCGGCGATACCCCAGGCGGCGTGCGCCGCTGACCAGGGCAAACAGCAGGGCGAAGGGGGCCAGCCACCAGCGCCAGCCGCTGTTTCCGTACCAGAGCCGCGCCAGCATCAGGCCTGGCTATCCACGGCAGCGCCGGCCGTCGCATGGCCGAACTGGATGGCGCGCAGCTGGGCATAGGTACCCTGCCGGGCCATCAGCGCCTGGTGGTTGCCACGCTCGACGATGTGACCCTCGTCGATCACCAGGATCTCGTCCGCCTTCTCGATGGTGGAGAGGCGGTGCGCGATCACCAGCGAAGTGCGCGCCTTGCACAGCTCGTCGATGGCCGCCTGGATGTGGCGCTCGGACTCGGTGTCCAGGGCCGAGGTGGCCTCGTCCAGCAGCAGCACGGGGGAGTCCCGCAGCAGGGCACGGGCGATGGCGATACGCTGGCGCTGGCCACCGGAGAGGGAGGCGCCGTTCTCGCCGATGACGGTGTCATAGCCG
Source organism: Aeromonas sp. XH (assembly GCF_033348475.1). Classification (NCBI taxonomy): domain Bacteria; kingdom Pseudomonadati; phylum Pseudomonadota; class Gammaproteobacteria; order Aeromonadales; family Aeromonadaceae; genus Aeromonas; species Aeromonas sp. XH. Next base: position 2,707,506 of record NZ_CP137630.1, read on the forward strand.
TCCGGCATCTTGCGCACGAAGTCGTCCGCATGGGCGATGCGGGCCGCCTGCTGGATCTCCTCCAGGCTGTAGCGCTCTTCCGCCGCGTAGGCGATGTTGTTGGCCACGGAGTCGTTGAAGAGGTGCACGTGCTGGGAGACCAGGGCGTACTGCTTGCGCAGCTCGCTCAAGCGGTATTCGCGTATGTTGACGCCATCCAGCAGGATCTCCCCCTCTTCGATGTCATAGAAGCGGGTCAATAGGCTCGCGATGGTGCTCTTGCCGGAGCCGGAACGGCCCACCAGGGCCACGGACCTGCCCGCCTCCACCTTGAAGCTGATGTTGTGCAGCGCCGGGGTGTCCTTGGTCGGGTAGGTGAAGGTGACGTTGCGGAATTCAATTTCGCCGCGGGCACGCTCCAGGGTGCGGGTGCCGGTGTCCTGCTCCGGGGTGGAGTCCAGCAGGCCGAACAGGCTCTGGCAGGCGGTGATGCCGCGCTGGAACTGGTTGTTCACGTCGGTCAGGCTTTTGAGCGGCTTGAGCAGCATCATCATGGAGGTGACCATGACGGTGAAGGTGCCCGCGGTCAGGGTCGCCTTGACGCTGTCGATGGTGGCCACATAGAGGAAGACCGCCAGGGCGATGGAGGCCACCATCTGGACGATGGGACTGCCGATGGCGTCGGCGGCGACCATCTTCATGGTCTGCTGGCGCATCCGGTTGCTCACCTGGTAGAAGCGCTTGTCCTCCACCTCCTGGCCACCGAACATCAGCACCTCCTTGTGCCCCTTGAGCATCTGCTCGGTGGAGGTAGTAATGTCACCCACCGCCTGCTGGATGTGGCGGCTGATCTTGCGAAAACGTCGGCTGATGATGCTGATGAGGATCCCGACCAGGGGACCCACCACCAGGAAGATCACCGACAACTGCCAGGAGTGCCAAAACATCAGGCCGAGCAGGCCGATGACGGTGGCCCCTTCCCGCACCAGGGAGACCAGGGTGGAGCTGGCGGCAGACGACACCTGGCCGGCGTCATAGGTCACCTTGGAGAGCAGGTTGCCGGTGTTCTGACGATCGAAGAAGCTCATGGGCATCGCCATCAGGTGGCTGAACACCTGCTGCTGCAGGCGCATCACCACGTGGTTGCCGACCCAGGCCATGCAGTAGTTGGAGAGGAAGGCGGCGCAGCCGCGCAGGGCCACGATGCCGAGCACGAAGAAGGGCATCCACTTCAGCACGCTGCTGTCGTTGCCGTTGAGCCCCTGATCGATGAGCGGCTTGATGGAGTAGACGAAGGTGGTATCCACGGCCGCATAACCCAGCATGCCGATGATGCCGCCAACCAGTCCCAGCTTGCGATCCCGGACATAACCGAGCAGGCGCTTGAAGACGGTCCAGCTCTCTTGTGAGGTTTCTTGTTGCATGAATAGCCGTTAATAAGGGAAATGACGGGCTATTCTAGCCAAACCTTGAAGCTTCACCAAGCGCCGCCGGCGCGATGGGCCGAACCCGGGTCACAAAGGGGGGCCTCCTGGCAAGGGGCGGCTTGCCGGCCGCTCACTCCTCCCGCCATGCCTGGGGTCGCCACCAGGCTCCGCCGCGCCTGTACCAGGGACCCTGCTCCCGCTCGGCCCGGATCCTGAGCCCCGCGTCCACCGGCTCGATCAGGATGGCGCCATCCTCGCCGGTCACCCACTGCCGCGCCCCTTGGTAACGCGCCACCACCTCGGGGCGAGGAAAGCCCCACTGGTTCATGAAGCCCGCGCTGTGCACCACTAAGGCCGGCTGCACGGCGGCGACAAAAGCCGGGGTCGAGGAGGTGCGGCTGCCGTGGTGAGGGCTCACCAGCAGGGTGCTGGCCAGCCCCTCTCCCCCGCCCTCCTCGCTTTCCAGGGCCAGCAGGCGCCGTTCCGCCTGCTGTTCGATGTCACCGCTGAGCAGCAGCCGATGGCGTCCGTCACTCAACTGCAGGACGCAGCTGTCGTTGTTGCGCCCCGCCCCGGGCCCCGGGGGCCAGAGCACCCTAAGATTCAGCCCCTGCCAGCGCCACTGCTGGCCACGACGACAGGCCTGGGTGCTCGGCGCAAACGGGAAGGAGGAGAGCTCGCGGCGCACCGGCATGTTCTGCAGCACCGCCTGCCGGTTGCCCGCGTGATCCCTGTCCCTGTGGCTGATGATCAGGGTATCGAGCACCCTGACGCCGAGCCGGCTGAGCAGGGGCAGGATGGCCGCATCCGCCATGTTGTAGCCCCCGGGGTAGCGATCCCCCGTATCGAACAGGATGGCTCGCTCCCCCCGGGTGATAAGTACCGATAGCCCCTGTCCCACGTCCAGCACCCGCACCTGCCAGGGGGTGGGCCTGGGCCAGACGGCCAGCAGCAGGGCCGCCACCACAGGAAGCAGCAGGAATCGGCCCCCCGGCAGATGCCAGGCCCCCCACAGCAGGATCAGCAGGACGCTGGCAGGCATCATCCAGCCGGGGACAGGCCACCAGAGCTGCAGGTGGTCAGCCAGCCATCCCAGCCCCCGGAGCACCCACTCCAGCCCCAGATCGGACAGCCAGAACAGGCCATGGGCCAGGGGGCTGGCGATCGGGGCCATCAGCACGCCGATGAGCGCCAGCGGAATGATGCCGAGGCAGAACAGCGGCAACGCCAGCAGGTTGAGCAGGAGCGCCAGGGGCGCCATCCCCTCGAACAGCAGCAGTTGCAATGGCAGCAACCCGAGCAGCAGCAAGAGTTGCAGCCGCACCAGGCCGGGACGCGCGTGCAGCAGGCTCGCCAGCAACAGCAGGGCCACCGCCATAAAGGAGAGCCAGAACCCCGCCGAGTAGAGGGCGAAGGGGTCCCACAGGATCAATACCACGAAGGCCCACAGCCAGATGCGGTGGCTGGGCCAGTCCCGTTTCAGCCAGCGCAGCAGGCTCCACACCAGCACCATGATGAGGGCCCGCTCGGTGGCCACCGCAAACCCCGCCAGCCAGCTGTAGGTGGCCGCGAACAGGAGCGACACGCCGATAGCCCCGCGCAGCCCGAACAGCCGGCCAAGCCACCAGCCGAGCACCGCCACCAGGGCGATATGCTGACCGGAGATCGCGATGATGTGGGTCAGGCCGCTGCCGCGAAAGAGCTCCCACTGGGCGTCCGTGATCCCCCCCTGCTCCCCGAAGGTGAGCGCCGCCAGCAGGGGAGCCTGCGCCAGCCCCTCCCAGGCGCGGCTTGCCGTTGCCAGCCAGCGTTCGCGCAAGCCCGGGGGGACGGCATCCAGGGCGATGACCCGCCGCAGGTTGCCGGTGGCCGTGACCCCCTTGCCGAGCAGCAGGCGCCGCCCGTCCATCCCCGCTTCGTTGGCCAGACCATGGGCGGGCTTGAGGGAGGTCGCCAGGGTGACGCGACTGCCGGCGGGCAGCGGCGGCAACACCTGGTAGGCATTGACCCGCACCAGGGGCGACGGGGCAAGGGGGCGATCGTCCAGGGTCTCGAGGCGCAGCAGCAGGCGCACGAATTTATCCTGATCTTTATCGCCAGAGGGCTCCGTACTTTGCACTTGTGCGGTTATGATGTGGCTCGTTTTTTTGCCCAGCTGATCCAGCCAGGCCAGCCGGTGGTGCATATTCCCCTGCATCCAGAGGATGCCGAGCAGCAGAAACAGCAGCCGCCAGCAGCGACAACCGGCGAGGGGGAGCGCGAGCAGCAGCGCCAGGCCCCCCCATTCCCATGAAGGCAGCCATGGCCAGAGCAGTGAGGAGCTTGCCCCTAGGGCAAACGACAGCAGACGCAGATCCATGGAGCAAGTATCTAGCAAGGTTTAAAACATGCCCAAACGAATCATAAAACGCTGGCTACCCGACCAGGATAAGCTCAAGGAGCACAAGCACCTGCGGCTGTTCGGCAGGCTGCTGCTCGATGCCAACCTGTGGCATCTCAACCGGCGCTCCGCCGCCGGCGCCTGTGCGGTCGGCCTCTTCATGGCCTGGATCCCCCTCCCCTGCCAGATGTTGCTGGCGGCCGGCGGCGCCATCGCCTGCCGGGTCAACCTGCCCCTCTCCGTGGCCCTGGTCTGGCTCTCCAACCCCTTCACCATGCCGCCCATGTTCTATGGTGCCTATCTGACCGGCTGCCAGTTGCTGGGGCAACCCTCCCGGCACATCGAGATCGAGTTCACCTGGGCCTGGCTGGTGTCGGTGTTCGAGACGGTGGCCCCGCCGCTCTTGCTGGGCTCCCTGGTGCTCGCCCTGTTGAGCTCGCTGATCGGCTACACCCTCATTCGCACCTGCTGGCGCATCAGCACCGTTCGTCAGTGGCACAGACGCAAGGTGGTACGCGCATGCTGAGCCGCTGGTTTGCCCGCTTCAAGATGGACCCGGACACCCTGCGCCAGCAGAAGTGGTTCGCCCTGTTTGGGGAGCGCCTGCTGACCCCCGACCTCTGGCAGAGCACCCCCCGGGCCCTCTGCGGCGCCGTGGCGGCCGGCCTCTTCGCCAGCTGGATCCCGGTGCCCATGCACTCCCTGGTGGCCGTCGCCCTGGCGCTGGCGTTTGGCCTCAACCTGCCGCTGGCCCTGCTGGCGGTCTGGTTCAACAACCCGCTGACGCTCCCCTTCATGTACCTCTATGCCTATCGTACCGGCTGCCTGGTGCTGCATGAGACGCCGGAGCCCTTTCACCTCACCTGGTCCCTGCACTGGCTGGAGCACGAGGCCGCCACCCTGGTGCCCCCCTTCCTGCTGGGCAGCCTGCTGCTGGCGATATTGACCGCCACCACAGGCGCCCTGCTCACCCTGCTGACACTGCAACTGGGCAGACGGATCCGCGCCTCCTGAGGATCCCCACCGTCACGCCGCGTCCACCGGGCGCGGCTTGCCATCATTTGGCTCTGCCACCACACTCCTTGTAACCCGTTGTTTGTCGTCCCTCATGCGAGACAAGGAGCCCCCCATGGCCGAACCGCTCACGCTGGCCTATGCCAATGGCCACCCCCTCTCCCTGCTGCCCACCATGGCCAATCGCCACGGCCTCATCACGGGCGCCACCGGAACCGGCAAGACGGTCACCCTGCAGGTGCTGGCGGAGGGCTTTTCCCGCCTCGGGGTTCCCGTCTTTCTGGCGGACGTGAAAGGGGATCTGAGCGGCCTGGGCGCCGCCGGCATGCCATCCCCCAAGCTGAACGCCCGCCTGGCCCAGCTCGGCATCCCCGCCCCCGCCTTTGCCGCCAGCCCCACCCTGTTCTGGGATCTCTTTGCCCTGCAAGGCCATCCGGTGCGGGCCACCGTCTCCGATATGGGGCCCCTGCTGCTCGCCCGCCTGCTCGGCCTCAACGACACCCAGAGCGGCGTGTTGGAACTGGTGTTCAAGGTGGCGGACGACGAGGGGCTGCTGCTGCTCGATCTGAAAGACCTGCGCGCCATGGTGCAGTTCGCGGGGGACAACGCCAAGACCCTCACCACCCGCTACGGCAACGTGTCCACCGCCTCCATCGGCGCCATCCTGCGCAACCTGCTCACCCTGGAGAGCGCGGGGGGCGATCACTTCTTCGGCGAGCCCATGCTGGACATTCAGGACCTGCTGCAGACCGACGAGGCCAGTCACGGCCATATCAACGTGCTGGCCGCGAGCAAGCTGACCCAGTCCAGCCGGCTCTATGCCTGCTTCCTGCTCTGGCTGCTCTCCGAGCTGTTCGAACAGTTGCCTGAGGTGGGGGATCCGGAGAAACCCGTGCTGGTCTTCTTCTTCGACGAGGCGCACCTCCTGTTCAACGACGCGCCCAAGGCGCTGCTGGAGAAGATAGAGCTGATGGTGCGGCTCATCCGCTCGAAAGGGGTGGGTGTCTACTTCGTGACCCAGAGCCCGGCCGACATTCCCGACAGCGTGCTGGGGCAGCTCGGCAACCGGGTCCAGCACGCCCTGCGCGCCTTTACCCCGAGCGATCAGAAGGCGGTACGCATCGCCGCCAACACCCTGCGCGCCAACCCGGCCTTCGATGCCGCCGGCGTCATCACCGAGCTGGGGGTCGGAGAAGCCCTGGTCTCCCTGCTCGACGAGAAGGGGCGCCCCGGCGTGGTGGAGCGCGCCTTCATCGCCCCCCCGGCCAGCCGCATCGGCCCCCTGAGCGACCCCGAACGGCAAGCCCTGATCCAGGGCTCATTGCTCTACGGCCACTACGAGACGCCGGAAGATAGGGAGTCCGCCTTCGAGCGGCTCAATGGGGGCAAGGTGACCCCCACAAGCGAGCAAGGCAGCGAGCAGCCATCCAACGGGGAAGGCGGTCTGCTCGATGCCCTCAACGGCATCCTGTTCGGTCGCACCGGCCCGCGCGGTGGCCAGCACGACGGCGTGGTGCAGACCGCCGCCAAGAGCGTGGCCCGCACCCTGGGCAACGAGGTGGGGCGCCAGCTGGTACGGGGGGTGCTCGGCTCCCTGCTGGGGGGCGGCAAGCGTCGCCGCTGAGGTAAAAACCGCAGGAACGAAAAAGCCCGCCGAGTCTCCCCGGCGGGCTTTTTATTGAACGGATACCCATGGCTCGCTTACCGCACCCTGGCGATGGCGTCGCAGAGCGGAGTTATATATTGACGCGGGTGATGCAATCCGCAGCCTGTTCGCCTCCTTTACAACACCTTGGCAATGGCGTCGCAGAGCGGATCTATGTTGGCTCGGGTGATCCCGGCCACGCTGATCCGGCCGGAGCCGACGATGTAGATGGCGAACTCGCTCTTGAGGCGCTCCACCTGATCCTTGGAGAGGCCGGAGAAGGAGAACATGCCGTTCTGCTCGCGGATGAAACCGAAGTCCTGGCTCACGCCGCGTTCCGCCAGTTTCGCCACCAGCAGCTCGCGCATCTCGCGAATGCGCACCCGCATGGCAGCCACTTCTTCCACCCACTCGGCATAGAGGGCCGGATCGCTCACCACGGCGGTGACGACGGCGGCGCCGTGGGACGGCGGGTTGGAGTAGTTGGCACGGATGACGGTCTTCACCTGGGTGAAGGCGACGTCGGCAACGTCCTTGGTCGCGCAGACCAGGGTAAAGGCACCGACCCGCTCGTTGTAGAGGCCGAAGTTCTTGGAGAAGGAGCTCGCCACCAGCAGCTCGTCGTGGCACTCGGCGAAGATGCGCAGGCCTTCGGCATCTTCCTCGATACCGCGGGCAAAGCCCTGATAGGCGAAGTCAAACAGCGGCAGCCAGCCGGCGGCGGCGCTCTGCTCGGCCAGGGCGCGCCACTGATCGCTGGTGGGGTCTATGCCGGTCGGATTGTGGCAGCAGCCGTGCAGCAGCACCAGATCGCCGGCCTGTGCCTCGGAGAGTGACGCCTGCATGGCCGCAAAGTCGAGCCCCTTGGTCGCGGCATCGTAGTACTTGTACCACTTGACGGTCAGACCGGCCGCCTGGAACACGCTGACGTGGTTGGCCCAGGTGGGATCGGAGATCCAGACGGTCTTGGCCAGGCCGTTGCGCACCACGAACTCGGCGGCGATGCGCAGGGCACCGGTACCACCCGGCGCCTGCGCCGTCTTGGCGCGACCGCTGGTCACCAGCGCCGAGTCACGGCCGAACAGCAGTTGCTGCACGATGCGGCCGTATTCGATATTGCCTTCGATACCGAGATAGTTCTTGGTCTTCTCGTCGGTCAAGAGCTTCTGTTCGGCTTTCTTGACGCAATGAAGGATAGGAGTGGCACCGGTCTCGTCCTTGTAGATCCCGACCCCCAGGTTGATCTTGTGGCTGCGAGAGTCGGCACGGAAGGCTTCGGTCAGGCCCAGGATCGGATCCGCTGGGGCGGCAACAACCTTTTCAAACATGGTATTCCCTGTATTCCGTTGAGTTCGTTGGCTGGCAAAGTAGGTTGGCAAACAAAAGCGCCCGTCTGGCGAGCGCTCCGTCAACTCTTTATACCACCGCCTTCCAGAGGGGAAAACCGCTTTCTCGATGCCGTTGGCAGCCCGTCAGCCAACGGCGTGCCAGTCGGGCGCCAGGGCGCACACCTCGGCCGAGAGCCCCTGGTTGGACTCCACCAGATCGGCGCACAGCGCCAGCAGCGGGCGAGGGAGACGGCTCGGCTCCCACGGGCGGCTGTCCTGCAGAGGCTCACCGTAGGCCGCCTTGATGGGCACGAGATCCCGCGGCAGCCACCAGCTCGCCGGGCGCCCCAGCCGCTGGGCCAGCATCAGCACCCTGTCGACGCCGGTCGGATCCAGGGCGGTGAGGTGACTCCAGAGCGTATGGGGAGGCAAGGCGGCAATCAGGGGTTGCAGGGCGCCGGGATCCTCGGCGGGATGCCAGACCAGCAGGGCGTCTGCGGGCAGGCGCAGTTCGGCAAAGGCGCCGACGCAATCCGTGCTGATCACCCGCTGGATCTCCCCCTCCCCCCAGAGGATCTTGCCAAGCCCCGTCAGGGTGCGGGCCGGCAGCGCCACCTCCCCCAGGGTCTGGAGCCAGGGGGTGGCATCGAGCAGGGTGCCGCCGCTGAAGAAGAGGCTGAACGGGCGTGCAGAGCGCAGGCGAAGCGGCAGATCGCGGCACAACCGGATCCCCTTGTCTTCGAAGTCGATCTGTTCGATGGGGCTGAAACTCGCCTCCCCCTTGCGGTAGAGGGCCGCCAGCACCCGATCGTTGACCTTCTCCCCCAGCTGCCAGCCGTGGGACTGCAGCCACTCCTCCGGCTCCGGGGGGGCGCACGCCATCTCCGCCAGCATCAGCTCGCGGGTGAGATAGCGCCGTCCGGCCGGGGTCAGCTCATAGCGATGGTTGCCGAGGGTGAGTAGCAGCTGGTTGTCCCTCAGCATGCCGACAAGGGGCTGCCACTGGCGACCGCGGATAACCTGGGGGGCCCCGCTCAACAACTGCTGCGCCAGCGCGCGCCACTCGGGGTGGGTGAAATCGATCAAAAGGTATCCTTCCCTGCCGGCCTGCCCTGTTTCAACAAATTGAATAATCTAGCGATTTACGAGAAGAGAGCCAAGGGGGCAAGGAAGACAACGTGACCTGGCGCAGCACCAGACGTCAAAAGGAAGCGAAGGAGGTGAAAGGCAAACAAAACAAAACGGCCAAGCAAGCTTGGCCGTTTATCAACTAAATCCGGATTAAGACTGGATTAGAAGTTGTATTGCAGGGCAACAGTGAACTCGTCGTCCAGATCGTCGATCCCCTGGATCTTGTACTCGGTGTACGCCTTCAGCTTGGAAGTGAAGTTGTACTGAACGCCCAGCAGGGTTTCGTCAACTTGGTCAGCATAACCGGTGTTGGTGACGTTGTTCTTGGCTTCCTTGAAGTTGTAGCCAGCCAGGAAGGTCCAGGCGTCTACGTTGTAGGAAGCAGCCAGCTCGTAGCCACGGCCTTCACCCTTGTTACCGGTGGCGTCGTTCTTCAGGTCGCCTTCGGTGTACACACCGGCAAAGTAGAAGCCGTTGATGGCGTAGTGCGCGCCCAGAGCCCACTCGGACTTCTCACCGCTGTCGCCAGTGACAGTGTTTTCCAGGTCGGAGTAAGCGTAACCGGCGTTCAGGCCCAGACCGAAGTCGAAGTCGTAACCGGCAGCAGCAGCATAGCCGTATTTACGCTTGGTGTTGGGGAAGATAGTCACGTTGGTGTCACTGCCAACATCGGATACGGCAACAGCCTCATCATCGTTGGTCTGGTAGGACAGCTTGCCCTTGAAGCCACCGTAGGTGTTGGAGTAGATGATCTGGCCTTCTTGACGACCGTCGTAGAAGTTACCGTAATCGCCCCACTCGTTGAAGATGTCGGTCGGCTCCAGCACGTCGTAGAACGCGGTGTCGGTCTGGCCGAAGATGATCTTGCCGTACTGGGTACCGTCGAAACCGACATAAACGTGACGAGCCTTGAAGGTGTCGCTGTCGGAGTCGTTGTTGTTGGAGTTCTCGGAAGCAACCTGCCACTCGGTCTTGGCAATACCGGACCAGGTGTTGTTCAGGGCAACTTTGCCGGACCAGCCCAGACGGGAGGAACCGATCAGCTCGGCATCACCAGCGTTGCTGGCAGTGATGGGGCTGGCGTCGTCAGCGTCAACATAGTAGTTAGCCTGAACACGGCCATAGATATCAAAGGAGGTGCCATCTTTGTCGTAAACGACAGCAGCGTTGGCTGCGGAAGCGAACAGAGCCGGGATAGCAATAGCCAGAATTGTCTTTTTCATAGTTGTTTCCAATGCCTACTGTAATTAAACACTAAGTCCTTGTTATTCCCTGTGTTAGCGATGTTCTTTGCATCACTATGCCGCCGAGACTATCACCGGGTTTTCCGATCCGCAATGAAAAAACTTGGAACTTTTTATGAAAACCATAGTCGTAGGGAAAAAATTGTGAGCTGAATCTCACAATGTTTGCACCATCAGGGAAAACGTTTACAGCGATACTCTCTGCCTGAATCACGCTTTTTTGGTGGTTTATTGCACGTGCCATCCACCCCATGACATAAGTGCGGCCCCCCTTCCATGACGACTGCTTCCCCCTATGCCTCGACCCGAGTCACCTCTTGCGGGTATCCTGTGCTGATTCACCTCCCACAGGGTTACACCGCCTTTATGCTATCGACTCGTCTCAAAGCCACCATCCGCAATACCTATCGCCAGATTGCCGATGGTTTACCCGGTTTTGTGCCGCGCAAGGAGCAGAATTTTCTGGTGGCCGAGATCGCCAAGACCCTCACCGGTGAATATGACAAAAGCCGCCGCATCCTGGTGGCCGAGGCGGGCACCGGCATCGGCAAATCCCTCTCCTATGCCCAGGGCGCCATCCCGGTGGCACGACTGACCCAGAAGAAGCTGGTGATCTCCACCGCCACCGTCGCCCTGCAGGAGCAGCTGATCCACAAGGACCTGCCGTTCTACCATCGCCACAGCGAGCTGCCGTTTCGCTTCATGCTGGTCAAGGGCCGCCAGCGCTACTGCTGTGAGCATCTGCTGGAACAGGCCGCCCAGGGCAGCGACATGGCCAACTTCGAGCTCGACTTTGACGCCCTGAGCAAACACAAGCCGTCGGATGCCGACAAGGCGTGCTACCAGGCTCTGTGGCAGGCCTATACCGAGGGCAAGTGGGACGGCGATCGGGACAACTGGCCCAAACCCATCCCGGACACCAGCTGGGATCCCATCGCCGCCGATCGCCACACCTGCAACAAGGCGCTCAGCCACCACCAGCACTGCCCCTTCCACCGGGCAAGAAACGACATGGATGCCGCCGACGTGCTGGTGGTCAACCATGCCCTGCTGCTCTCCGACCTCACCATGGGGGGCGGCATCATTCTGCCGCCGCCGGACGAGTGCATCTATGTGCTGGACGAAGCCCACCACCTGCCCACCATAGCCCGCGACCACGGCGCCGCCAGCGCCAGCATCAAGGGATCCCGCCGCTGGCTGGAGAAACTGGCGCAGAGCGCGGGCAAGCTGGCCAGGACGCTGAACAAGGAGAGCCTACTCGACCCCCAGCTGAAGCTGCAGGATGCCCTCGCCTCCCTGCAGCCGGATCTCAAGGCGCTAGAGCAGTGGCTCTCCAGCCACGAGCACCTGTTTGGCAGCGAGCAACACCACAGGTTTGCCGACGGCGTCCTGCCCGACCCCCTGCCCATGCTGGCGGAGAACCTGAAAGAGGCGAGCAAGAAGGCGCTGCGGGCGCTGGACAGAATGCAGGGCGCCATCGGCGAGGCCCTGAAAGACGGCGAAATCCGTCGCAAGGAAGCCGAGCCCCTGCTGGCGGAGAGCGGTTTTCACCTGCAACGGCTGGAGAGCTTCTGCGCGCTGTGGGAGATGCTGAGCCGCCATGTGCCCACCGGCAAGACGCCCCTCGCCCGCTGGATGGTCAGGAGCGAGGATGGGGACATCTGGCTGCACGCCTCCCCCATCGAGGTGGGCTATCTGCTGGAGGAGTGGCTCTGGTCCAGGTGCCTTGGCGCCGTGCTGGTCTCGGCCACCCTCACCGCCCTCTCCTCCTTCAATTATTTCCGCCATCAGGTAGGGCTGAAAGAACACGACGGCACCCGCTATCTGCGCCTTCGCTCCCCCTTCGACTATCACAAGGCCGAACTCTATCTACCAAAAATGGTCCATGAGCCCAGCGCCCCCGCCTTCACCCAGGAACTGATCGACACCCTACCCCGCCTGCTGGCAGGCAAGGAGGCGAGCCTGGTGCTTTTCTCCTCCTACCGGCAGATGAACGAGGTAGCGCTGGGACTGCGGGCCAAGGGCATGTCGCTGCTGGTGCAGGGGGAGGCGTCCCGCAGCGCCCTGCTCACCCTGCACAAGCAGAAGTGTGACGGCGGCCAGGCCAGCATCCTGTTCGGCACTGGCAGCTTCTCCGAGGGGCTGGATCTGCCCGGCCACTACCTTACCAACCTGGTGATCACCAAGCTGCCTTTCGCGGTGCCGAATTCCCCCGTGGAGGAGGCGACCGCCGAGTGGATAGAGCAGCGCGGCGGCAATCCCTTCCTGCAACTGACGGTGCCTGAAGCCTCCCGCAAGCTTATCCAGGCCTGTGGCCGCCTCATCCGCAAAGAGGCGGACCGGGGCCGGGTGACCATACTCGACCGCCGCCTGCTGACCAAACGCTACGGCAAGGGACTGCTGGACGCCCTGCCCCCCTTCACCCGGCGCATCGAGTAAGGTTCGGGGCTCTCAGGCCGACGAACCGAGCGGGATCCCGGGAGGCAAGAGCAAGAGAGAGCAAGCGGCTGCCCACCCACTCGCTGGCGGAGGATTCCCTCCCCCTCACGGCGGACGGTGTCATAAACGGCTATTGCCGCTCCAGGGCAAACCTGTAAAAATGAGCCCCTATTTTTCAGTGGGCAATCGCCTGACTGTTCAAGGAGATGAAATGAAACTGACTGTTCTGGTGCCGGCCCTGGCTGGTCTGTTGTGGGCAGGTAGCGCCCTGGCTGATAGCCAACTGGAAATAACCAATCCCTACGTGGTGCAGCTCATCGATGGCGAGTCCATCAACCCCAAGCTGCTCGACAAGACCAGCAGCTTCCCCATCAGCGCCGGCAAGCACCAGGTGGTGGTGGCCTTCGAGGGCAACTACTCCAATCGCAGCGAGATCAAGCTGGTGACCGCCGAGCCCCTGGTGATTAACTTCACCGCTGGTGACAACCAGACCCTGGTGCTGGACTACAAGAAGCCCCGCAACGAAGACGAAGCCAAGGCCTTTATCAAGGAGCAAAAAGTCGTCCTCAAGGACAAGGTCAGCGGCCAGGCCGTCGAGACCGAGCAGTTCGTCATGCCGAAAGTGGGCGGCTTCCAGCTGACCCGCGACTATCAGCAGGAGCTGATCAAGATGGGCAAGGCCTTCAACCAGCCCAAGACGGTCGCCGTCTCCAGTGCCGCCGTCATGGCTGCCGCCAGCGCACCGGTCGAAGTGGCCCCGAGCAAGGCCCAGAGCAATCCGGAAGCCCTGACCCAGCTGCAGAGCTGGTACAACAAGGCCGATGCAGAGACCCGCAAGGCCTTCCAGATCTGGGTGATCCAGCAGCAGTAATGGCGCCTCGCACGCCTGCATGAAGGGGAGCCTGGCTCCCCTTTTTCATATCCGTTCAGGCCGACGCTGCATGTCACTGCGCATCTTCTATCACCCCCACTACTCCGCCCTGGTGCTGCCCGAGCGCCACCGCTTTCCCCTGGCCAAATACCAGGCGCTGTTTGAACGACTCGGCGACCTCGGCTATCCGCTGGCAGAGGCTCCGCCCGCGAGCCGCGATCAGATAGCACGGGTTCATGATGCCGACTACGTGGATGCCGCCCTCCAGGGGCGCCTCGACCAAGCCGCCATCCGTCGGCTCGGCTTTCCCTGGTCACCCCTGCTGATCGAACGCACCCTGCGCTCGGTGGGCGCAACCCTGGCCGCCAGCCGCCACGCCCTCGAACAGGGTTGCGGCTTGCAGATCTCCGGCGGCTACCACCACGCCCATCGGGACTTTGGCAGCGGTTTCTGCCTGTTCAACGATCTGGTGATCGCGGCCCGGACCTGCCTGGACGAGGGACGCTGCGAGCGGGTGCTGATCGTCGATCTCGACGTCCATCAGGGGGATGGCAGTGCGACGCTGTGCGCAGGCAGCCGCGACATCATCACCCTCTCATTGCACGGGGAGCACAACTTCCCACGCCACAAGCCAGCCTCCCACCTGGATTTCGCCCTGCCAAGCGGCATGGGGGACGACGCCTACCTCGAAACCCTGGCCCAGGCGCTGAGCCTGGCGCTGAGGCTCCACGCCCCCGACCTCATCCTCTATCAGGCCGGGGTGGATGTGCACCGGGACGACGAGCTCGGCTACCTCTCCCTGACCGACGCCGGCGTGCGCCAGCGCGATGCCATGGTCTTTGACTATGCCGTTCGCAACGGACTGCCCATCGCAGCCGTACCGGGAGGCGGTTACCGGCGAGACTGGCAACAGTTGATCCCGCTGCACCTCTCCCTGTTCGAGGAGGCGCGGCGCCGCTTTGGTTGAGCGGCGCCCCCCGGCCCAGGACATGCAAGAGGCGACCCCGGGGTCGCCTCTTCCTTATATAAGGCACAACAGTGATGGCCAGCCCGCGCTTCGTGGACAAGAGCGGCCAACAGATGGCACCGCTCTTTGGTCACGGGACAGGCCCGTCTCAGGCATGGGCCATCGGCGTCGGGTGTTCGCCCATCTTGCGCAGCAGCATCAGCAGATAGACGAGGGAGACCCCGGCGATCACCATGAACAGCTGCTGATCCGAACAGTGCTGCATCAGGAGCGCTGTCAGGGTCGGGCCGAGCAGGCTGCCGATGGTGTAGCTCAGCAGCAGCGCCTGGTTCATGGCCACCAGCTGATGCTGCTCGACCTGCTCGCAGGCCCAGGCCATGGCCACCGGATAGAGGGTAAAACCCGCAGCCCCCAGGATGAACAGCGTCGGCCCCATGGCCGCACTGCCGAGCATTGCCACTGAGCCCAGGATGACCACCAGCACCTGTACCCGCAGCACCTGCATGCGCCCGAAGCGATCCGCCAGGCGACCGGCAGGCCACTGCCCCAGGATGCCGGCACTCACCAGCACCGCCATCCAGAAGCCGATGCCGGCATCGCTCACCCCCCTATGATTCAGATAGAGCGGCATCAAGCCGTAGAGCGACCCCAATACGATGCCGGAGATGATGCAGCCGCTCACCCCCAGACGCGCCTGACGCAGGCGCAGCATGGGCCAGACCTGGGTCGTTGCCTGATGCCCGCCGGGGGCGTTGACGATGCGGGTGAACAGCAGGGGCAAGATGGCCGCCAGCACCAGAGCGGTCACCCAGGGCAGCACCGCCATCAGCGCCGTCGGCACCTTGCTGACCAGAAGTTGCCCGAGCACTGTGCCCACGTAATAGACCATCATATAGGCGGCGAGCAGGCGCCCCCGGTTGCGCGCGTTGCCGCTGCACATGAGCGCACTCTCCACCACCACCCAGATCATGGCGCAGCCGATCCCTGCGACGAATCGCCATGCCAGCCAGCTCCAGAATCCCAGGGTGAGCCCCAAGCCGACGCAGCCAGCGGCGAAGATCGCGGACGCCAGATAGTAGCTGCGGTTGAACCCGCAATGGGCGATCAGCGTCCCCGCCAGCAGGGTCCCCAGCAGGTTGCCGGTGAAATAGGCGGAGCCGACCATGCCCACCTGCCAGGTCGGCAGATGGGCATGGGCGAGCCAGAGCGGCACCAGGGTATTCAACACCGCGATGGCCAGGGTCAACAACAGCAGGCCGCAGAGCAGGAGCAGCACTGGCCGGGAGTAAGTGGTCATGGATAAAACCCTGAGGAGAGGCAAGAGGCGAGCGCATCATGCCACCGCCCGCCAGGTTGTCAATCCGTCTGAAACGGCGCGCTCAGGGGGTTGCTGCGCGTAGGGGGGCTGCACTGACAGCTCCCCTGAAACACCGCCCGGCATCAGGCTTGTCCCGTTCATCCACCGGAGGGCTGGTTCAAGGCAGGGAGACGATTGAGCTGCCTCACTCCGCTGTCCGCCCCCTCCTGACCGTGAGGGTGCTCCCGCACCCATAAGAGAAGCGGCGACCCCGGGGCCCCCGCTTCTGCACATCTGTACGCTGACAGCAGGGGGTTATCTCTGACGCTTCTTGGCGTACTTGCGGCGGGCGCGCGCCTGGCGCTCCTCTTCCCGCTCCGCCTTCTCCTTCGCCTTCTGTTCGGCCTCGGCCTCGGCCTCCAGAATTTCGACCCTCACCATCTCCGGGGTCTCCAGGGAGATGCGCCCCAACATGCCGGATCGGAATTCATTGACCAGGATTTCCGAGGCCTTGTGCAGATCCGCCAGCCCCCCCTTGCGCATGAAGCCGCGCTGGCGGGCGATGAGATCCAGCAGCTCGATCTCGGTCTCGGGCAGCTCGCTCAGCTGGTAACGCGCCTTGATACGCTCCGGATAGGCCTTGATGAAGTAGTCGGCGGCGAACATGGCGATGTCCGCGTAATCGAAGACGGTGTCCTTGATGGCGGCGGTGATCGCCAGCCGGTAGCCGCAGGAGGGCGGGTTGAGCTTGGGCCAGAGGAACCCCGGGGTATCGGTCAGGATGACGTGGTTGTCCAGCTTGATCCGCTGCTGGGACTTGGTCACCCCCGCCTCGTTGCCGGTCTTGGCGATAATGCGCCCGGCCAGGGTGTTGATCAGGGTGGACTTGCCCACGTTGGGAATGCCCATGATCATGGCGCGCACCCCGCGCAGCTCGAAGTTGCGCTCAGGGAGCATCTCGTGGCACAGGGTCAGCAGTTGCTTGATCTTCTCCGGCTCCTGCTGGGTCAGGGGCAATGCCTTGATCCCCTTCTCCTGCTCCATGTGCGCCACCCAGAGTGCGGTGATCTCGGGGTCGGCGAGATCGGCCTTGTTCAACACCTTGATCACAGGGGTATCCCCGCGCAGCTCCGGCACCAGGGGGTTCTCGCTGGAGAAGGGGATGCGGGCGTCGAGCATCTCGATGATGACATCGACCTGGGGCATGACCTCGGCAATCTCTTTGCGGGCCTTGTGCATGTGGCCGGGGAACCAGTTGATGGACATATCCGTTACTCTCTCATAGGGGGCGGTCCCCTCTCGGGCTGCAGGCGCGTGGTGAGGCGCCAGACCGCGGGCACTCATCGCAAGGGGGCGCATTTTACCTGCTGCGGCCCCGATTTGACAGGCCATTCTGGCCGGTTGGACGCACTCCCCCGAGGGGATGGGCAAGCGGGTCCGTCCCCGGGGCTCGTCCGCCACCGGGTGACGCCTCATCAATAAGTGATTGATACAACATAACATTTGGATAATAGCTTCATCGTATTGTCATCCCGCTTCACTAAAAGTGTCATCTGTGACCTCTAGGCTGCGCTCAGGTTTCACAAGGAGCGAACCCCAATGAGAAAGATGGCAGGACTTGCAGTGATGATAGGCGCCGCCCTGGCCGCCGGCTGCAACTCCAACAACGACAGCACCCCCCCCGAGCCCAGCGCCAGGAACGTGATCTTCTTCCTCGGGGACGGCATGGGCCTCAACACCCTGACCGCCGCCCGGATCTACGGCGTCGGGGAAGAGGGCAACCTCACCATCGACACCCTGCCGGAAACGGCCTTCATCAAGACCTTCTCCCACGATGCCCAGGTGACCGACTCGGCCCCCTCCATGGCGGCCTACATGACCGGGGTCAAGAGCAACAACGGCGTCATCAGCATGGACAGCGACGCCACCCAGGAGAGCGACTGCAGCCAGAGTGGCGGCAAGCCGGTCACCACCTTGCTGGAGCTGGCCAAGGCCGACGGCCGCGGTACCGGCGTGGTCACCAGCACCCGGGTGACCCACGCCACCCCGGCCGCCACCTATGCCCATATCTGCAACCGGGATCTGGAGGCAGACATCGCCACCCAGCTGGTGCCGGGCGGTTCTGGCTACAACTCGGCCCTGAAAGAGGGCCTGGACGTGGTGCTGGGGGGCGGCAGCGGCTTCTTCCTGCCCACCGCCGACAAGGGCAAGCGTACCGATGGCCGCAACCTCATCGCCGAGATGCAGGCCAAGGGCTACCAGTTTGCCAGCAATCTGGACGAGCTGAACCGGGCCGAGGCGGGCAAGCCGCTGCTGGGACTGTTCGGCGCCAGCCACATGAAATACGACCTGGACAGGCCCGCCAGCGAGCCATCTCTGGCCCAGATGACCCTGGCCGCCATCAAGCAGCTCAAGGATAAAGAGAAGGGCTACTTCCTGATGGTGGAAGGGGGACGCATCGACCATGCCCTGCACGATACCAATGCCAAGCGTGCCTTGCAGGACACCCTCGCCTTCGACGACGCCATCCATGCCGCCATCCTTGAGGTGAAGAAGACAGACCCCGAGCTCAAGAACACCCTGATCGTGGTCACCGCCGACCATGACCACACGCTCGTCCTGAATGGTTATGCCAAGCGCACCGGCAAGACCACGGCAGGCAATCCGGGCGTGCTCGGGCTGGTGAAGAACTACGAGACCGGCGAGCCGAGCAAGGACAGCGATGGCATGCCCTACACCATCATCGGCTTTGGCAACGGCTACAACCGGGTGGACGGTCCGCGCAGCAGCGTGGCGGCCCTCGACGACGCCACCGTCTCCGCCGACGACTATCACCAGGAGGTAGTGGTCAAGGTGGGCGAGCTCGGCAACGAGACCCACGGTGGCACGGACGTCTTCCTCGGCGCCATCGGCCAGGGGGCGGAGAGCTTCCACGGCTCCCTCGACAACACCGCCGTGTTCGGCAAGATCAAGGCTGCGGCCAAGCTGTAAGGGACTATCAGGATGAATATCACCATGAAAAAGACGCTGGTCTGCACCGCCCTGCTCGGCGCCCTTTGCGGCACTCAGGGCGGCCTCTCCCAGGCACAGGCCGCCGACGCCAAGAACGTCATCCTCTTTATCGGTGACGGCATGGGCCCCACGGTACTCACCGCCACCCGCCTCTACAAGGTGGGGGAAGCGGGGGATCTGGAGATGATGAAGCTGCCCCGAAGCGCGCGCATCAAGACCTTCTCCCACGATGCCCAGACCACCGACTCGGCCCCCTCCATGGCGGCCTACACCACGGGGGTCAAGATGAACAACGAGGTGATCGCCATGAGCAGCGACACCCAGGCCGTCGCCCCCGGCAAGGATGCCAACGGCAACAAGGGCGTCAACCACTGCACCAGCGACAACGGCACCCCGGTGCCCACCATACTCGAACTGGCCAAGGCGGCGGGCAAGTCGGTGGGAGCCGTCACCACCACGGAGCTGACCCATGCCACCCCGGCGGCCACCTACGCCCACATCTGTCACCGGGACGCCGCCTACGCCATCGCCGAGCAGGCGGTGCCGGGCGGCGCCGGTTTCAACCCGGCGCTGGGGGACGGGGTCGACGTGCTGATGGGGGGCGGCGCCAACCACTGGACGCCGTACAACAGCGCCAGCAACAAGGGCGGCCGCGCCGACGGCCGGGATCTCACTGCCGAGCTGACGGCCCAGGGCTATCACTACGTCACCACCAAGGACGACCTCGCCAAGATAGAGAGCGGCAAGGTGCTGGGCCTGTTCAGTGCCAAGTCCCATCTCGACTACGAGCTGGACCGCGTCGCCAAGGGGGCGGCCAGCACCCAGCCGTCCCTCTCCGAGATGACCGCCAAGGCGATCGATCTGCTCAGCCAGAACGACCAGGGCTACTTCCTGATGGTGGAGGGGGGGCGTATCGACCACGCCCTGCATGCCACCAACGCCAAGCGATCGCTGACCGATGCGGTGGCGCTGGACGAGGCGGTCAAGACGGCCCTCGGCAAGGTGGACCTGAGCGATACCCTGATCGTGGTCACCGCCGACCACGACCACACCATGACCATCAACGGTTACGCCGCCAAGGGCAACCCTGTGCTGGACCTGGTCAAGAACGCCGATGGCTCCACCCAGAACGACGTCGACGGCAAGCCGTTCACTACCCTGGTGTTCGGCAACGGCCCAAACCGTCAGGACCTGCGCCCCAGCCTCACCAGCGATCAGGTGATGGCGGACGACTACCTGCAGGAGACCGGTGTCAAACTCGGTTCCGAGACCCACGGCGGCGGCGATGTGATGCTGTTTGCGGACGGCGCCGGCAGCGACCGCTTCAAGGGGACGCTGGACAACACCCGGGTGTTCGGCAAGCTCAGGGAGGCGCTCGGCCTGTGACGACGGGGCCCGGCACCGCGCCGGGCCCTGCCCGTTCGAGCGACAGACGATGATGAAAACGCTGTTTTCTTTATGGCTGCTGGGCAGCACCCTCTCCTTCCCCCTCCTGGCCGACGAGGTACCCGATCTGGCCGCCCGCATCCGCTATCAGGACAGGGTCACCGGCAGCGATGGCATCACCCGGGAGAGCCAGTGGCAGGAGAAGTGGCTGCGGGTCGGCAACCAGGTGTGGAGCCAGCGGCTCATTCCCCTCCCCCTGGCGCGAGCCTATCACGCCACCCACGACGCCAACCCCGGCCACAAGCACTTCACCCACCAGATGGCGGCGCGCTGGGTCACCCTGGATGACGGGGGAGACCTGCAACTGCGCTACGCCGATGCCTGGCACAACCAGCTGGTGGAGGTACCGCCCGAGGAGTATGGCCAGGTGGCCTTCACCCCCCACTGGGACAAGCTTCGCCACCTGGTGGACCCCGCCCTGCTGCAAGGCATGACCCCCCTCGACGAGGCGGCCCCCGAACAGGCCCGCTGGTACGAGAAACGCGAGGGCAGGCAGCGCACCCGCATCCTCTGGTCCGGCCGCTGGCAGATCCCCCTGGTGGTGGAGTCGGCGAGCCTCGACGGCTACCGCAGCTACCGCATGGAGGTCACCCTGAAGCCCCTGCCCAAAGCCCTGCCCTGGCAACGGCTGGAAGGGTACCAGACCCTGGATCTGCGGGATTTCTTCGACTGAACCCGCCCCGGTCACCATGGGCAGGCTGACATCGGGTAACGGGATGTTACACTCTGTGCATTCATCCCGGACCTGACTTTCCATGCGCCTCGTCATCCTGCTCCTGTTGCTCTGCTCCCCGTTCCTGTGGATCCCCCGGGCCCACGCCGTGGTCGTCGTGGCCGCGGACATTCCCCCCTATGTCATTCGCTCCCATCAGGGGGCACCGAGCGGCATGGCCATCGAGGTGCTGGAGGAGGCGGCTCGCCGCCTCGGGGAGACGCTGGAGATCGAACTGATGCCGCTGGCCCGCGCCCTCAGCCAGACCCGCCACCGGCCAGACGTCCTGCTGCTGCCGCCGGCCAGAAATCCCCAACGCGAATCCCAGTTTCTCTGGATTGCCCCCCTCCTGGAGGAGGCCTTCGTGCTGGTCAGCCACCGCAACCATCACCCGGCCCCCCTCACCGTGGCGGATCTGCCCGGCCTCACCGTCGGCGTATTGCGGGGCTCCCATGGCCAGAGCCTGCTCCTGCCGCAGGCGGGCGTGGCCCAGGAGCAGGTCGGCGAGGAGGTGGGCAACGCCAGCAAGCTGGCACGCGGCCGCATCCAGGCCTGGGCCGTGGCCTGGAACACCGCCCGCTACAACCAGCAGCGGGCCGGCCTGCCGCTCCCGGATCTGGTGCGGGGCCAGACCCTGCAACAGAGTACCCTCTACCTGGCCGCCAGCCCCCGCTTCTCCCGCAGCGAGGCGCTGCGCTGGCGCCAGGCCATCCAGGGGATGCGGAAGGATGGCAGCCTCGCCCGCATCCTGCACCAGTATGATTATCAGGCGCCCTGAATTGCCAAAGCCATTCAGAATGGTTATGGTATCCCCATGAAAGCAATCATGATTTCTTCAAGTACGCTCACACCCCGCTGAGCCCCCGCCCTCGCCCCGCTGCGCGAGTCGCTCGGGGGCATCGCGCTTGCGATCTATTCTCACCCTTCGAACCCATTGTCGACCAGCCTGCCCATCATCCTGGTCTCGTCAGCCATTGATAAGGAATACCCCATGCAACAGCCTCATCTCGTCATCTCCAGCCTGGATCTGGATCGTATCGAACAGCTGCTCGGCAGCCACCCGCAGCACCTGGCCCTGCAGGAGGAGCTGGATCGCGCCGAGATCCGCGAACCCGCCGACATGCCGCCGGACGTGGTGACCATGAACAGCACGGTGCGCTTCAAGATGCAAAGCAGTGGCAACGACTTCTGCCTGACCCTGGTCTACCCGAAGGACGTGCAGGGGGACGAATCGAAGATCTCCGTGCTGGCGCCCGTCGGCAGTGCCCTGCTGGGGCTCAAGGTGGGTGACAGCATCGCCTGGCCCGGCCCGGCCGGTCGCACCATCCAGGTGGAGATCCTGGAGGTGGTCTATCAGCCGGAGCGCGCGGGCGAGCTGCACCGCTGACGGGCTGCCAGACGGCCATCCAGGTCTGATGCTACCAGGTGGCTGATCCGGCACTCCTTTGCCCGGTCGGAGCCGCGGGCCACCGAGCCGGGCTGAACCCCGTCGGCTCAGGCCGGCAGACAGACCCGGTTCTTGCCGCTGCGCTTGGCCCGGTAGAGGGCGCGATCGGCCTGGCTGAACAGGGTGTCGAAGTGCCATTCGCGGGCGCCGGGTACCAGCCCCAGGCTGGCGGTGACCTGGATCCCCGCCAGGGGCAGTGTGGCAATGGCCTGGCGGATCTGCTCGCAACGGGCCTGCTGAGCCAAGGCATCCCCCTCTGGCAGCAGCAGCACGAACTCCTCGCCGCCGAAGCGACTGGCCACCAGATCCCCCTGCGCCGCCAGATAGCGTCCCACCGCCGCCAGCACCCTGTCCCCCGCCTCGTGACCGTGGCGATCGTTGATCTGCTTGAAGTCGTCCAGATCCAGCACCACCAGGGCCCCCTGCTTCGGCGCCCTGGCGCAGTGCTCCATAAAGCCGCGCCGGTTCAGGAGGCCGGTCAGGGGATCCTGGCTCGCCTGCCGGCGCAGGGCCAGCGCCCGGTACTGGGTGCAGAGCAGCAACACCCCGAAGGTGGAGAGATAGTTGCCCATCAGCATGGAGAGGAAGGGCAGCACGTTGACCACGTGCTGATCCATCAGCACCCGCGCCTCGCCGCTGAGCAGGGAGCCCATGCGCACCAGGTTGAAGCCGTAGAGCAGGATGTTGACCACGGTGAACACCAGCACGGCCGGCAGGTAGGCGGGATAGCCGTGCCGCCAGATGAGAAAGACGATCACCGCCCCCAGCACCATGTAGCTCAGGCAGGCCAGCAGCACCTTGGGGGCCATGTGATCGTTGAACAGTACGCTCCAGCAGAGGATCGGCACATAGATGGCCATGAAGAGCGCGAAGGCACGCCAGTTTGGCGGCTCGCCGAAGAAGCGCTGGATAGCGAGTGGCATCAGGGCGATGCAGAGGGTGATGAGCAGGTTGGCGAGCCAGATCCCCGCCATGTGGGGCGCGAACGCCTGCAGGAAGAACAGCGACTGGGCCGCCAGGGCGCAGAGGCTGGACCACCACCAGAGCCCGAGGCCCGGGATCTCCCTGTGGGTGGACCAGATGATGGAGAGGGTGATGAATCCCAGGCTGTAGCCCCCGAGGGCCATGAGCATCAGCGTGAAGACATCCAGATTGAGCAGAATTGAGGCGTCCATTGCCGAACCTTCCAATGGGGATGGCTGAGTATATGGGAAGCCCATGACAAGACACAGAGGGAGCATTCTGGCATGGCAAAAATAATTCTCCGGCCTGCCCCGCCCCCGCGCTTAAGGCCAGGATCAAGCGTCGTTCGACCCCAAACCCTCCTGCGACATGAACGCCGGAGATTTTTGCACTTGAACCCGCGCCATTAGATAGATATGTTGTTTTCGTGTGGTTTTATGAGTCGCCACGAGCGGGAAAAGTGCCCTTAACTTATTGAGTCTTCTGGCACAATCAGATTTTGGTACATTTTTCACTCAACGGACCATTCATAGAATCTCATATGGGGCTTTTGCCCCGACCAAGACAATAATCCTGTCTTGCCTGCTGCCGGATGCAGCAGTCTCTTGTGCCACGGAGTCGCACGGGAGCAGGTTCAAGGCCGAACACACTTTCGACAGAGACGTCACTTATGATCAAAAAACTCATTCTCTCTACCTTGCTGCTGTGCGGGCTGGCCAATGCTGCCCCCAGCTCCACCCTGGATGCCGTGCTGGAGCGCGGTGTGCTGCGGGTCGGCTTCGACGCCGGCTACCAACCCTTCGAGATGACCAACAAGCAGGGCCAGTACATCGGCTTCGACGTGGACCTGGCCAAGATGGTCGCCAAGGAGATGGGCGTGAAGGTGGAGTTCGTCAACACCGCCTGGGACGGCATCATCCCGGCCCTCTTGACCGACAAGTTCGACGTCATCATGGGCGGCATGACGGTCACTCCCCAGCGCAACCTGCGCGTGAACTTCGCCGATCCCTACATCGTCGTCGGCCAGACCATCGTCCTGCGCAAGGACAAGGCGGGGGAGATCAAGTCCTTCCAGGATCTGAACGATCCCAAGTACAAGATCGCGGTCAAGCTCGGCACCACGGGCGAGCAGGCGGTCAAGCGCATGATCCCCAAGGCCACCCTGCTGCAGTTTGAAACCCAGGACGACGCCAAGCTGGAAGTGATCAACGGCAAGGTCGACGCCTTCGTCTACGACCTGCCCTACAACGCCATCTTCGCCTCCCAGAACCAGGGCGCCGTGGTACACCTCGACAAGCCGTTCACCTTCGAGCCGCTGGCCTGGGCCATCCGCAAGGGGGATCAGGACACCCTCAACTGGCTGAACAACTACCTGCGCCAGATCAAGGGTGACGGCAGCTACGACCGTCTCTACAAGAAGTGGTTCGAGTCCACCGCCTGGCTGGACCAGCTCAAGTAACCTCCCAAAGGGGCGGCATGCCGCCCCTTCACGCAGACACCCCACAATAACGACAAAAGAGGTTGTGACAGTGATCAACCCCAAAATCACAAGACAGATGGAAAAACAGCCCAATCAGCTGCTCTGGCACGGGGTCTTCCTGCTGCTGGTGCTGGCCGCCATTTTCGGCATCTACAAGGCCGTGCAGGCGGTGGACTACACCTGGCGCTGGGAGCGCATTCCCCAGTACATCGCCTATCAGGCGGAGCAGAAACACTACGCCGAATTTGACGGCACCGTGGTGGCGGAGAAGGGGCAGCTCTTCCTGCAGGACGATCTCGACCCCAGCCGTCGTCAGGCCATCGCCGCCCAGGGCACCCAGCTGGCCGAAGGGGACACCGTCTTCCTCGGCGACACCCTGGATGTGCAACTGAGCTGGACCGCCGGCCCCATCGCCTGGGGCGTCTGGGTCACGGTCAAGCTCTCCCTGGTGGCCGGGGTCTTCGCCATCCTGCTCGGT
Source organism: Aeromonas sp. XH (assembly GCF_033348475.1). NCBI lineage: Bacteria > Pseudomonadati > Pseudomonadota > Gammaproteobacteria > Aeromonadales > Aeromonadaceae > Aeromonas > Aeromonas sp. XH. The sequence goes on from NZ_CP137630.1 coordinate 2,732,766, forward strand.
ACCCTGGCCGGGCTCGCCCGCCTCTCCCCCAATCCGGCCCTGCGCAACCTGGCTGTGACCTATGTGGAGCTTATCCGCGGCACCCCGTTGCTGGTGCAGATCTTCATCGTCTATTTCTTTATCGGCACTGTACTCAATCTGGATCGCTTCACCGCCGGGGTGGCGGCGCTGGCAGTCTTCACCGGCGCCTACGTGGCGGAAATCGTGCGTGCCGGCATCAGCTCCATCCACAAGGGGCAGATGGAGGCGGGCAGGAGCCTTGGCATGACCTCGGCCCAGACCATGCGCTACGTCATCCTGCCCCAGGCGTTCAAGCGCGTCCTGCCGCCGCTGGCGGGCCAGTTCATCAACCTTATCAAGGATTCGTCGCTGGTGTCGGTCATCTCCATCACGGACCTCACCAAGGCGGGGCGCGAGGTGGTGAGCTCCACCTTCAGCCCGTTCGAGGTATGGTTCACCGTGGCCCTGCTCTATCTGGTGCTCACCGGCACCCTCTCCTTCCTGGTGCGTCGTCTGGAGGTGAAATATGCGCGCAGCAACTGATCCGATTATCAAGGCAAGCTCAGTGGAGAAGTTCTACGGCACCGAGGTGCACGCCCTCAAGAACGTCAGCACCCAGGTGGCCGAGGGGGAAGTGGTGGTGATCGTGGGCCCGAGCGGCTCGGGCAAGTCCACCTTCCTGCGCACCCTCAACCAGCTGGAAACCATCAACGACGGTCACATCCTGGTCGACGGCATCAGCCTCACCGAGCCCGGCGACGTCAACAAGCTGCGGGAGGAGGTGGGCATGGTATTCCAGTCCTTCAACCTCTTCCCCCACCTGACGGTACTGGACAACATCACCCTGGCGCCCCAGAAGGTGCGGGGACTATCTCGCAAGGAGGCGGAAGACAGGGCCAAGGCGCTGCTGCTCAAGGTGGGGCTCTCCAACAAGGCGCAGAGCTACCCCTCCCAGCTCTCCGGCGGTCAACAGCAGCGGGTGGCCATCGCCCGGGCGCTCGCCATGCAGCCGCGCATCATGCTGTTTGACGAGCCCACCAGTGCCCTCGACCCCGAGATGGTGGGGGAAGTGCTGGACGTCATGAAGGGGCTGGCCCGGGAAGGCATGACCATGGTGGTGGTGACCCACGAGATGGGCTTCGCCCGGGAGGTGGCTGATCGGGTGCTCTTCATGGAGAGCGGCGAGCTGCTGGTGGACGAGAAGCCGGCGGATTTCTTCGACAACCCGCCCTCTCCCCGCCTGCGCCAGTTCCTGAGCCAGGTGCTATAAGCCGGGTGTTATGACAACCGCTGTGGCTTCGACCATCCATCGCGTCCCCCGCCTGCGCCGGTTCCTGAGCCAGGTGTTATAACCCGCGATGCACAAACACGAAGAGGGAGCCCATGGCTCCCTCTTCTATGCTGACCTTCCTCATCCACCCCCAGGTCATCTCCTTGCCGCAGTCTTTCGCCATCGGGTTGTTCACCACCCGGATGGAGCAAGGATGTTAATGAAATTTTAAATCCATCCGGTATGCTGACATCCAACTGGTCCAACCGGATGGCTCATATGGATGTGCAACTGCTCCTGCTCTACCTCTCCCCCCTCTTTCTGGCCTTTATCGGCTGGGAGATGCTCTACCTGCGAAGACACGGCGCCGCCTATCCCACCGCCGGCTACCAGTGGAAGGATCTCTTCGCCAACGCCACCCTGGCGCTGATGCACCAGGGGGGCGATGCCCTGGCGGCCGTCGCCATCGCCTACCTCTATGACACCCTCTGGGGCTGGCGGCTATTCGATATCGATCTCAACCTCTGGAGCCTCTTGCTGCTGTTCCTGCTGCAGGATCTCTGCTACTGGCTGTTCCACTTCGCGAGCCACCACGTACGCTGGCTCTGGGCCTCCCACGTGGTGCATCACAGCTCGGAGCGGCTCAACCTCTCCACCGCCTTTCGTCAGAGCCTGATGTATCCGGTCTCCGGCATGTGGCTGTTCTGGATCCCCATGATCCTCATCGGCTTCCCGCCCGAGGCGGTGGTGGCCACAGTGCTCGTGAGCCTGGGCTTCCAGTTCTTCGTCCATACCCAGGTGGTGGGCAAGCTCGGCAAATTGGAGTGGATCCTCAATACCCCTTCCCACCACAGGGTGCACCACGCCAGCAACCCCAAATATATCGATCGCAACTTCGCCGGGGTGCTCATCATCTGGGACAGGCTGTTCGGCACCTTCGTCGAGGAAGACCCGGCCGAGCCGTGCCGCTTCGGCATCACCAAGCCCGTCCACAGCTTCAACCCCCTCACCCTCACCTTCCACGAGTGGCGCGACATGCTGCAAGAGGCCCGCAGCCTCCCCTGGCGGCAGAAGCTCGCGGTGCTGTTTGGCAAGCCGGCCGGTCCCGCCAGCCGCTGAGCACGCCCGGCAGACAACCCGCGGACAAAAAAAGAGCGCCTCTGGGCGCTCTCTTCATTGGCTTACTCACTCAGACGTGGGCAAAGGACCAGATGGCGGGAATGAGGCTCAGCAGCGTCACCCCGGCCAGCAGCCGCTCGCGCCCGCTGAGCCGCAGCTCGGCCCCGAGCTGGCGGCGGCTGTAGAGAAACAGCAGCAGACCCGGCCCGTAGAGCAGCAAGGAGAGCAGCAGGTACTCCACCCCGGCGGCATAGAGCAGCCAGAGGCCGTAACCGCTCGACACCAGCGCCACCGCCCGCATCAGACCATTGCCCTCGCCACGCAAGGAGAGCTTGAGCAGGAACAGACCGATCAGCAGGTAGGGCACCAGGATCATGGAGGTGGAGATAAGCAGCAGGTTGGTGTAGCCCTTGCCGAGCAGCCACACCAGCAGCAGACAGCCCTGCACCGTCAGGCTGGTGAGCCAGAGCGACGCTATGGGGGTGCCGTTGCGGTTCTGGCGCCGGAAGATGGCCGGGAAGGCCCCGTGGCGCGCCGCGCTGAACGGCACCTCGGCCGAGAACAGGGTCCAGCTCACGTAGGAGGCGAGCACCGATACGATGAGGCCGGCGCTGATGAGCAGCTTGCCCCAGGAGCCGGTCATCTGGGCCATCAGCCCCGCCATGGAGGGGTTGGGCAGGGCCGCGAGCTCGGGGCGGCTCAGGATCCCGAGCGCCAGCACCGAGATGAGCACATAGAGCAGCAGCGCCAGCACCACGCCAAGCACGGTGGCCGTGCCCACGTCCCGCTTGTTTCTCGCCCGGGCCGAGAGCACCGCCGCCCCCTCGATGCCGGTGAAGACCCAGAGGGTGATGAGCATGGTGTTGCGCACCTGCTCGGAGACCGGCACCGCCAGGGTGCTGCCCTGCTGATCCGCCGCAAAGGTGACCGGATCGAACCAGTAGCAGGCGAACAGGATGAACAGCAGCAACGGCAGGCTCTTGGCCAGGGTCGCCACCAGATTGAACAGGGCCGCCTGCTGCACGCCGCGCGCCACCAGCAGGTGCACCGCCCAGAGGATGCAGGACTCGCCGATGAAGGCGCCCAGGGTGTTGCCCTCGCCGAACCAGACCCGCTGCGGGGTATCGACGAAACTGCCCAGCGCCGCGAAGGCGATCACCAGATAGCCCACCACGCCTATGGTGGCACAGAGCCAATAGCCCCAGGCGGAGAAGAAGCCCACCAGATCGCCGAAGCCGGCCCGGGCATAGCTGTAGATGCCGCCGTCGAGCTCGGGTCTGAGTCGCGACAGATAGAGGAAACTCGCGGCCAGCGCCAGTATGCCGACCCCGGTGACACCCCAGCCGATCAGCACGGCGCGGGCCCCCGCCACCTCGGCCATGTTCTGGGGCAGGCTGAAGATGCCGGCCCCCACCATGGAGCTGAACACCAGGGCGGTGAGGGACCAGAGCCCGATCTTGCTCTCTTTCATGGGCGCTCCTTAACGCAGCCGGCTGGCCAGCGCCTCTATGTGTTCCGGGCCTATGCCGCAGCAGCCGCCGATGAGGTTTGCCCCGGCCGCGCGCCAGCGATCGGCCCAGCCGAGGTAATCCAGCGGCCCCAGATCGCCGCGGATCTCGTCCAGACCGTCGTTGGCTGTGGCCTCCTTGGGCTGGGGCGGGAAGGCGTTGGCATAGGCGCCGAGGCGAACCTCGGTGCGACCCAGGGCCTGCAACGCGGGGCCGGCTACCTTGATCGCCCCTTCGATCACCTCGGGCTGGCAGCAGTTGAACAGGATGGCATCCACCCCGGCCGACGCCAACGCGGCCACGGCATCGGCTACCCGCTCCCCGGAGCGCAGGGTCGGTTCGCTGCCCGGCGCCTCGTCTTCCAGGGTGAAGGAGACCCAGAACGGCTTGCCATCATCGGGCAGCAGGGCCTTGAGGGCCAACGGCTCGGCGATGAGGCTCATGGTCTCCGCCAGCCAGAGATCCACGTGGGGGGAAAGCGCCCGGATCAGCGGGGCTGCCAGCTCGCTCACCCGCTCGGCTTGATACAGATCGGCGCGATAGGAGCCAAAGAGCGGCGGCAAGGAGCCGGCCACCTGCACGGAGCCCGGCTGCTCGTCGGCCACCTCTCGGGCCAGTTGCCCGGCCAGGGCCGCCAGCCCCTCCCCTTGGGCGGCAAAGCGCGCCTCGCCGATATGGAACGGCACCAGGGCATAGCTGTTGGTGGTGATGACCCTGGCCCCGCTCGCCACATAGGCCTGATGCACCTCGCGCACCGTCTCGGGTGCCTCCATCAGGGCCAGCGCCGACCACTCCGGCTGGCGAAACGGCGCCCCCCGACGTGCCAGCTCGCGCCCCATGCCACCATCCAGTACCCACAAATCCTTTGTATTCATCTCTGTCTCTCTGCGTGTACCCGTCGTGACGGGTGTTTATTGTGTGGAATCACATTAAGCCATCAAAACATCTAGACGGCTAGAATGCTTTTTGCATCATGACCCAAAGTAGAGGAAGAGGCAATCGGACACTACGAACAAATTCGAGCAAGCTCAGGGGGATAGCGGCAAAGGAAGGGGACGTCCTGACCGCTGAGGCCTCAGCCCCAGGGTGAGAAACGGCAAGAGGCCACCCGAAGGTGGCCTCTTGTGGCGACAGATGAACTGGCGGCTCAGCGCCCGGCCAGCACCCGCTTGGTCTGCTTGACCCAGTCGGAGACCCGGCCCTGCTGGGGGTATCCCTGCCAGATCTGCTCCCACTGGGCGGGACTCAGGGGGCGGCCCAGCCTGCGCTGTACCCCGGCGTAGAGGTAGTCGTGGGCCGTGGTGCGCGCCTGGGCCGAGGTGAGGAACTTGGAGACGGGATCGGTCAGGCGCACGTCCCGCATGCCGAGCAGGGGATAGTCGCTGTGCACCGCCGCCAGCATGGTCTCGCGCATCGCGGACTCGATGTAGCCGCGGGCAAACAGGGCGGTCACCGACTCGAGCGCCCCCTGATCCGGGCCGTGATACTCCTCGTCGAACACAGGGCTGGGCTCCGCCACGGCGCTCTGCACCACCGCATCGGGATCCGGCTGCGGCACGACCACGGCGGCCTTGGGGGCTGCCGGTTTGGCGACTGTGGTGGCCTTGCGCGGAGCGCTCTGGCTGCAGGCGCCGAGCACGAGGGCGAGCGCCACACAGGCCAGCGCTCTGGAATGAGACGACATCTTCATGGTTCCTTGTTAACTCCTATCACGCTTCCTGAACGGGCTTGTCGGCCGGGACGGGCTCGACCCGGGTGACCAGCAGCTGGTCAATCTTGTAGCTGTCGATGTCGACGACTTCGAACTTGTAACCGGCGTATTTGACCGAGTCGGTTCGCTTGGGGATCTTGCGCAGCATGTACATGATGAAGCCGGCGATGGTCTCGTAGTTCTGGTTTTCCGGGAACTCCTCGATGTCGAAGGCGCGCATCACGTCGGAGATGGGGGTGACCCCGTCCACCAGCCAGGAGTTCTCGTCCCGCTGCACTATCTGCTCTTCCACCACGTGGGTGGCCCACTCCCCCATGACGGTACTCATCAGGTCGTTCATGGTGACGATGCCCACCACCAGGGCGTACTCGTTCATCACCACGGCGAAGTCGCCGCGATGGTTCTTGAAGTACTCCATCGCCTCGTAGAGGTTAAGGGTGTCGGGGATGATGATGACGTTCTGCACCAGGGAGCCGCTGTTGAGATCGATGCTCTGGCCGCCGATGACCCGGATCAGCAGCTCCTTGGCGTCGACGAAGCCCTTGATGCTGTCGAGGTTGTGGTCGCACACCAGGAACTTGTTGTGGGGGTGCTCGGCGATCTTCGCCTTGATGCTCTCCTCCCCCTCCTGCAGGGTGAAGTAGATGAGGCTCTCCCGCGCCGTCATGGCGGAGGTGACGCCGAGGGACTGCAGCTCGAACACGTTCTCGATGAGCTGGTGCTCCTCGCGCTGGATGACGCCGGCCTCGGCCCCCGCATCCATCACCGCATAGATGTCGTCCGAGGTGATCTCGTCGTTGCGCACCATGGAGATGCGCAGCAGGCGAAACAGGCCGTTGGCCATGCCGTTGAACAGCCACACCAGCGGCATCAGCAGGGTGACGCACAGCAGCATGGGGCGCACCACCACCACGGCGATCCGCTCGGGCATGGTCATGGCGAGGCGCTTGGGCATGAGATCCGCGATCAGGATGAACATGCCGGTGACGAACACGAAGGAGGCCGCCGAGCTGATCTCGCCGAGCCAGGGCCCCTGATAGAACTCGGAGATGAACGCCTTGATGGCCGGATTCAGGGCGGACTCGCCCAGGATGCCGCCCAGGATGGCGACGGTATTGAGGCCTATCTGCACCACGGTGAAGAAGTTGCCAGGCTGGGCCTGCAGCGCCAGTACCTTCTCGGCATGGCGGTTGCCCTCGTCGGCCATCACCTGCAACTTGATCTTGCGGGAGGCGGCGAGGGAGATCTCGGAGAGCGAGAAGAACACGCTGCCGGCGACCAGCAGCATCAGAAAGAACAAACTATCGGCAAAACTCATGATTGACCTATTGCGACAGCCGCCTTGACACAAGACGGCAAACTGGGCCCGGGAAACCGGACCGTGACTCCATCCGGGACTCACACAGGGGCCACATTCTAGCAGAAAAGCCCCCGTTGGGGGGCGTTATCTTAAGATGCCCCTGGATGCAACAAAAAAAGGCGCTTTACGCGCCTTTTTATTCATGTCGGGATCAGTGTTTACCCAGCAGATCGTTCAATTCGTCCGCCTTGGTGTGGCGCACGTCCTTGCCCTTGACGTAATAGACGATGTACTCGCAGATGTGCTGGCAGCGATCGCCGACCCGCTCGATGGCCCGCGCCGCCCACAGCACATTGAGCACCTGGGGGATGGTGCGCGGGTCTTCCATCATGTAGGTCATCAGCTCGCGGATGATGGACTCGTACTCCCGGTCCACCTTGTCATCTTCCTTGTAGACCGCGAGCGCCGCGTCCAGATCCATGCGGGCGAAGGCGTCGAGCACGTCGTGCAGCATCTTGATGGTGCGGCGACCCATGTTCTCCAGCGACACCAGCGGCGGCTGGGGCTTGTTGGCGTTGTCGGTCAGCATGCGGGCGATCTTGTCCGCCACGTCGCCGATGCGCTCCAGATCCGTAATGGTCTTGATGATGGCCATCACCAGCCGCAGGTCGGACGCGGTGGGCTGACGCTTGGCGATGATGCGGGTGCACTCCTCGTCGATCGCCACTTCCATGGCGTTCACCTTGTGGTCGTTGGCCACTATCTTGCGCGCCGCATCCAGATCCTGACCATGAATGGCGGCGATGGCGTCGGTGAGCTGCTTCTCCACCAGCCCCCCCATCACCAGCACCTGGTTGCGCACGCTCTCGAGCTCGGCATTGAACTGACCGGAGATGTGTTTGTTGAGGTTCATATTGTCCATACAAATAATCCTTGTTGCTCCGAGTATGCCTTAGTCGTGGAACCGACTGCCAATCTGTTTGTTGATGCTCATCTTGTTCATCTCAATAACCCCTGTTGCACCAACATGCCTTAGCCGTAACGACCGGTGATGTAGTCTTCGGTCTTCTTCTTGGCCGGGGTGGTGAAGATGGTGTTGGTGTTCGAGTACTCGATAAGCTCGCCCATGTACATGAAGGCGGTCTGATCCGAGACCCGCGCCGCCTGCTGCATGTTGTGGGTCACGATCACCACGGTGAACTGGCTCTTGAGCTCGTTGATCAGCTCCTCGATGGTGAGGGTGGAGATGGGGTCCAACGCCGAGGTCGGTTCATCGAGCAGCAGCACTTCCGGCTCGATGGCGATGGCACGGGCGATCACCAGACGCTGCTGCTGGCCGCCGGAGAGGCCGAAGGCGTTGTCGTGCAGGCGATCCTTCACCTCGTCCCAGAGCGCCGCGCCGCGCAGGGAGCGCTCGGCGGCCTCGTCCAGGGTACGCCTGTCGTTGATGCCCTGCAGGCGCAGGCCATAGACCACGTTCTCGTAGATGGACTTGGGGAAGGGATTCGGGCGCTGGAACACCATGCCCACCTGGCGGCGCAGGGCGGAGACATCCACGCTCTTGTCGTAGATGTTGTGGCCGTGCAGCTGGATCTCCCCCTCGATGCGGCAGATCTCCACCAGATCGTTCATCCGGTTGATGCAGCGCAGCAGGGTGGACTTGCCGCAGCCGGACGGGCCGATAAAGGCGGTGACCTGCCCCTTGGGGATCTTCATGTTGACGTTGAACAGCGCCTGCTTGCTGCCGTAGTACAGGTTGAGATCCTTGACCTCGAGGGCGGTCTGCTCCGGGGTCAGGTTCAGCAGATCGGTGGCGGTGTGCTGGGTCGAACTCGGTGTTACGTTGATCATCTGTTTACCTCAAATCTGTCGGTGGCGGCGGGCACTCTCATGTCCGCGGCCGGAATGCTTGGCTGGCAAGGGGGCAACTGCCCATCACTTGCCTCGCATCAGTCTGGGTGGCTGGATTAATGCGCCAGCGACCGGAATGTTTCACGCAGGTGGCGAATACCCGCGATGCCCGTCAGCTTCATCATCAATGCTCCAAAGAACGGAACTTCTCGCGCAAGTGGTTGCGGATGCCGATGGCCGTCAGGTTGAGGCCGACGATCACCGTCACCAGCAGGAAGGAGGTGGCATAGACCAAGGGACGCGCCGCTTCGACGTTCGGACTCTGGAAGCCCACATCATAGATGTGGAAGCCAAGGTGCATGAACTTGCGCTCCACGTGCAGGTACGGGAAGTTGCCGTCCATCGGCAGGGTCGGCGCCAGTTTCACCACCCCCACCAGCATCAGGGGCGCCACTTCACCGGCCGCACGGGCGATGGCCAGGATGAGGCCGGTCATGATGGCCGGGCTCGCCATGGGCAGCACGATGCGCCACAGGGTCTCGGCCTGGGTGGCCCCCAGGGCCAGCGAGCCCTGGCGAATGGTGCTCGGGATCCGGGCCAGCCCCTCTTCGGTGGAGACGATCACCACCGGCAGGGTCAGGATGGCCAGGGTCAGGGCCGACCAGATGACGCCGGGGGAGCCGAAGGTGGGGCTCGGCAGCGCTTCCGGATAGAAGAGTCGGTCCAGCGATCCCCCCAGGGTATAGACGAAGAAGCCCAGGCCGAACACGCCGTACACGATAGAGGGCACCCCCGCCAGATTGATCACCGCGATGCGGATGATCTTGGTCAGGCTGTTCTTGCCCGCGTACTCGTGCAGGTAGACCGCCGCCACCACCCCGAGGGGCGTCACTATGATGGCCATCAGGATCACCATGAAGACGGTGCCGAAGATGGCCGGGAACACGCCCCCTTCGGTGTTGGCCTCGCGGGGCTCATCGGAGACGAACTTGCCGATCTGGTGGAACCAGTGCCCCATCTTGGCCATCAGGCTCATGTCGTTGGGCCAGACCACGTCCAGCACCCTGGACATGGGCATGGTCACCAGCTCGCCACGCATGTCCTTGACCGTGATGCTGTCTCTGTCCGCCTGGGCACGCAGGGAGAAGAGCTCTTTTTCCAGCACCTGATAGCGATCGTTCAGGGCCTGGCGCTCGCTCGCCAGCTGGGCCTTGAGCTCGTCGGTCAGCTTGTCGTCCAGCTCCGCCTTGCGCTCTTTGAGGCGCAGCCGCTCCAGCTGGTAGTTGATGCTGCCGATGTCGCCCTTCTGCAGCTCGTTGGCCTGCTCCGAGAGGTCGTTGGCGCGGGCCAGCACCCGTTGCAGCGCGGGATGCAGATCCTGGGTCAGCTCGCGGCCATCCTCCTTCACTCCCACTATGTAGCCGTAGAAGTTGCCGTTGGTGGCACGCTCCACCATGGCGAGCTCCGCCGGCTGGGTGCGCGATACGATGTCGGTCTCCAGTACCCAGCGGAAGTCCAGATCGACGAACTCCCGGTTGCCGGTCTTGACCAGGTAACGGGTCAGCTCCTCGCGCTCCTCCCCTGCAAGCTGAAGACCGGAGGCCCGCAGCCGCTCCACCGGCACCAGCTCGCGATCGTTGATCTCGCCGATCAGCACGCTCTTGTTACCGTTTGCATCGCTCAACTGCCACTCATAGATGGGGTGCGGCCAGAAATAGACCAGACCACGCCAGCCGATCAGCAACAACAGACCCAGTACGGCCACCAGACTCAGGCTGACGGCGCCCCCCGTCATCCAGATCCAGGGGGCCCCCGATTTAAACCACTTACCCATTGTCGATTCCTTAGTCCTTACAGAGAGCTGTACTTTTCACGCAACCGCTGGCGGACGAATTCGGCCAGGGTATTGAACATGAAGGTGAACACAAACAGCACGAAGGCGGCGAGGAAGAGCACGCGGTAGTGGGAGCTGCCCACTTCCGATTCCGGCATTTCCACCGCGATGTTCGCCGCCAGGGTGCGCAGCCCCTGGAACATGGAGAAGTCCATGATGGGGGTGTTGCCGGTGGCCATCAGCACTATCATGGTCTCACCCACGGCGCGGCCCAGGCCCATCATCACCGCCGAGAAGATGCCCGGGCTCGCGGTCAGGATCACGACGCGGCTCAGGGTCTGCCACGGGGTGGCGCCCAGCGCCAGGGAGCCCTGGGTCAGGTGCTTGGGCACCGAGAAGACGGCGTCTTCGGCGATGGAGAAGATGGTGGGGATCACCGCAAAGCCCATGGCGATGCCGACCACCAGGGAGTTGCGCTGGTCGAACTTGATGCCCATGTCGTGGGTCAGCCAGATGCGGGAATCCCCGTGCATGAAGGCGTTCTCTATGATGGGGCTCAAGGCGAAGGCCCCCCAGCCGATGAACAGCAGCACCGGAATGAGCAGGATGGCGTGCCAGCCTTCCGGCAGCCAGGTACGGCCACGCTCCGGCAGATAGTTCCAGACCAGCGCCGTCAGCAGCATGCCCATGGGCAGCAGGATCAGCAGCAGGATCACCCCGGGCAGGGCTCCTTCTATGATGGGCGCGAGCCAGAGACCCGCCAGGAAGCCGAGGATGACGGTCGGCAGCGCCGCCATGATCTCCACCGTCGGCTTGACGTACTTGCGCAGCCCCGCCGACATGAAGTAGGCGGTGTAGATGGCGCCGGCGACGCCGAGGGGCACCGCGAATACCATGGCGTAGAAGGAGGCCTTGAGGGTACCGAATACCAGGGGCACCAGGCTCAGCTTGGCTTCGAAGTCGTTGCTCGCTGAGGTGGACTGCCACACGTACTGGGGCTCGGGATAGCCTTCATACCACACCTGCTGCCACAGGGCAGACCAGGTTACCTCGGGGTGATCGTTCTCCACGTCAAAGACCTTGAAGTCGTCCCCCTGCTGGGTCAGCAACAGGTTGTGGCGGGGAGAGATGGCGACGGCCGCGAGGCTGCCCCCCTCGATCTGCTCGCCGAGCAGCTTGGCCTCCCCGGTGGCATGGAAGAAGTTGATCGCACCATCTTGACTGGCGCTGATAAAGCCCTTGCGGAAGTGCTCCGGGGTCAGCAGCGCGACCGGGCCGTCACCCTTGAAGTCACGGATCTGGGTGAACTGGCGCTTGCCATCCTGAGCCACTTCGAACCACTGGGAGATGACGCCGTTGTCGTTGCCCACCAGCAGGGAAGAGGCGCCGGAGAGCAAAGCCACCTGGGTCACGTTCGCATTGGGGGCATTGATCTCCATGACGTCGCGCAGGGAGATGTCATTGAGATTGTGGATGTCGTAGACGGAGAGACGGTTGCCCTCGCGCACGAACAGGATACGCAGGTTCGGGGTCAGCAGCATCTGATCCACGTGGCGCGGCAGGGACGGAATGGCGTAGTTCTCGCTGCTCCACTCCACTTCCCCGGAGAGGAAGTTCTCCTCGCCGCTCATCACCATCAGCACGCCGCGGCCATCTTCGGTCACGGCGGCCGTGGCCATCTTGTCCTTGGTGGCCTCGAAGACCATGCGGGTCAGCGCCTTGCCTTGGGGATCGATCACCACGGGCTCTTCACCGAAGGGATATTGCAGGCTGGGTTCGATGACGCGCACGTCGTTGGGATAGGAAACCTTGAAATAGGGCTGCACCACCTGGGCCTTGCCATCGGCAAAGCCATAGGCGATGAGCTTCTGGCCAGGTGCAGGGGGGGCCACCGCAGTGATGTCACCGGAGACCTGCGCATCGCCGATCACCTGACCCACCTTGATGTCGCCATCCGCCTGAACGGCAAAAAACTTGACCTTGCCGAGATCGCTGAAGCGATAGCCTATCTCGTTCTGCTCCTCGACACCGAGCCAGGCGGTCTTGCCCTGGGTCGGCAGCTCGAAGGAAGAAGTCGCCTCCATGCTGGCGCCATTGAAGATGGGCTTCACCACGTAGAGCAGATAGAAGAAGATAAGCAGCAGCGCCACCAGCACCAGGGCTCCCCCTGTGGTGACGCCATATTTGGCCAATTTATCCTTGATCCGGCGTTTTCGACTGCCCGCCATGACCAGATTTAACGATTCCGATGACATGCAAGACCTCAATGTGAGCTAGGCTTGGCGGCATTATATGGCGGTTGCATGACAGTTTTGTTACATGAAGGCCATCTTGGCGGGGCTTATCTGCAGGCGAGAAAGCGGCATCACAGTGCCATGAAGAAGGTGGCAAGAGACTGTTTTATAACCTTAAAAAGGTATTAAAAGAGATGCAGGAGCGCACCGGTTGCGCTCCTGCCTGTCAAGTGTCGGCAGCCGGGGTTTGTTGCAGCGCCAACCTGGCCGCCTTCTTCTCGGCGCGGCGCCGCTTGAAAAAGTCCGACAGCTGGGCCGAGCAAGCGTCGGCGAGCACCTCCCCCGTCAGCGCCACCCTGTGGTTGTGGCGCGGGTCCAGCAGGATATCGAACACGGACCCTGCCGCCCCCGTCTTGAGATCCCGGGCGCCGTAGACCACCCGCTTGACCCGGCTGTGGATGAGGGCCCCGGCGCACATGCAGCAGGGCTCCAGGGTCACATAGAGGGTGGTGTCGATCAGCCGGTAGTTTTCCAGCCTCTTGCCGGCCTCGCGCAGCGCCATGATCTCCGCATGGGCGCAGGCATCGTGGTCGCTGATGGAGCGGTTCCAGCCCTCCCCCAGGATCTCGTCCCCCAGCACCAGCACGGCACCGACCGGGATCTCGCCTATCCCCTCCGCCCTGGCCGCCAGCGCCATGGCGTGGCGCATCCAGCGTTCGTCCTGCTCGCTCTGGCTGGCCTGTGCTGCGACTTCCGATGGTTTCACGCCCTGCTCCTCTCTGGTTGGTTGATGGCGGCAGACTGATGACGGTAGATCATGCTCGACGGGGACAGGGGCGACGGCCCCGCCACAGTCGGCATCCCCCGACATGAGATGCCCGCCGGGGGGGCGGCGATTATGCCAAAACTGCTGCCCAGGCCCAAGCCGCATCTTGGTTGAACAATAAAGAAGCAATCGGCATCTCCCTGATAAAAAAGGAGTTGCACCCGTCAGGCCATCCTATTAGACTTCCTCCCCGTCAGCCGAGCTGACTCCGTCGGTGTGTAGCGCAGCCAGGTAGCGCATCTGCATGGGGTGTAGAGGGTCGGAGGTTCGAATCCTCTCACACCGACCAAATTCCCCGAAGATAGCCCAGTCAAACGACTGGGCTATTTTTTTGCTTCGCTTTCCACCTGTGTCTCCCGCGTCATCCCCCTCCATCCGCCCCCCGCCGGCATAGATTTTATACAGAACCACTTGAAGCTTTTACAAAGTGCCGCTAGGATACGCAACTTTTCCGCCGGCCAGAAAACAGGGAGGTGGGCGTTAGGGTGATGGACTCACCGACCGGCTTGCAATCAATGAGGCAAGCATCCATGACCCAAGCAGTTGACACTCAGCCCGTTCAGCCCCTGCTCTCCCCCGCCGATCTCGATCCCGCGGAGCACGAATTCGGCGGTTCAGTGCATCTCGATGTGATCGATCTCGCCGCCCCGGATGAAGATTACTGAGACGAACAGGCCCCATGTTGCGGTTCAAGACGCCGGTTTTGCTGTCCGGCACCGCCTTCTAACCCTGACGAGACACCGCCCTCACAAATAACGATAAAATGCCATAAAAAGATAAAACTCTGGTTTTATTCACTAGCCGATAACGATGCACATCCCTCCCTCGGGCTCCCGTTCCCTGATACAAACCTACGTTATTGCGCGTCATTTCCCTGCTATCCCCGTTTCCCCTCCCTCTTCACATCTTTTCCTGATTCGGTTTTAAACAACAGTTCATCAACCAGTCTCCTTGCAGGCCAGATGAAGGCTGCATTGAACGGATGCATTTCATACAGGTGTTTTTGCCAAGCCTGGAGTAAGGTCGGGATTTCTTTTTGCATTTGTAATTTTATTACGTAATTAATTACATTTTCGACACCCGATTGACGGCCCGTTCATCCTCCCTGAGGGGCGGCGTAGCCAAGAGCATAACTGTCTGTGTAGAGCTTTTATGCTAACCAAATAAATCCTTTTAAAACATAACCTTAACAACCACACCAAAACACCTGTTTTAAAAATCAAGTTGACGAACCCCCCATTCTTTTGCACCTTATGAGTCGTGTTGCCCCGCTGTTACGGGGAGTTTAAGAGAAACGAATATAGACGTTAGTCGTAGTTAGTAAGTTCAAAATGTAACTTTCAAAGGAGTGAACCCTATGTCGGCACCGGCCCAGACCATCAGCAGCCCCCGCCTGCACATCCAAGGCGAGATGCTTCCCGATTACGCGCAGATCCTGACGCCGGATGCGGTGGCCCTGGTATCCGAGCTGGTGGAACGCTTCGCTCCCCAGCGCAACGAACTGCTCAAACAACGGGTCGCCCGTCAGGCCCGCATCGACGCAGGTGAGCTGCCGGACTTCCTGCCCGAAACCGCTCACATCCGCGACGGCGACTGGACCATTCGTGGCATCCCCGCCGACCTGCAGGACAGGCGTGTGGAGATCACCGGCCCGGTCGAGCGCAAGATGGTGATCAACGCCCTCAACGCCAACGTCAAGGTGTTCATGGCCGACTTCGAAGACTCTCTGGCGCCGGCCTGGAGCAAGGTGATCGAGGGTCAGATCAATCTGCGCGACGTCGTCAACGGCACCATTGCCTACCAGAGCCCGGAGGGGAAGGCCTATACCCTGAGTTCCGATCCGGCCGTTCTCGTCTGCCGGGTGCGCGGCCTGCACCTGCCGGAGAAGCACATCACCTTCGACGGCGAGCCCATCCCCGGTGGCCTGTTCGACTTCGCGCTCTACTTCCTGCACAACCACAAGGCGCTGCTGGCCAAGGGCTCCGGCCCCTACTTCTACGTGCCCAAGCTGCAGAGTCACCTGGAGGGGCGCTGGTGGAGCGAGGTATTTGCCTGGACCGAAGACAGGTTCGGCCTGCCCCGCGGCACCATCAAGGCGACCGTGCTCATCGAAACCCTGCCGGCGGTGTTCGAGATGGACGAGCTGCTCTATCAGATGAAGGATCACATCGTCGCCCTCAACTGCGGCCGCTGGGACTATATCTTCAGCTACATCAAGACCTTGAAGAACCACCCGGATCGCGTTCTGCCGGACCGCCAGGTGGTCACCATGGACAAGCCGTTCCTCTCCGCCTACTCGCGGCTGCTCATCAAGACCTGCCACAAGCGCGGTGCCCTGGCCATGGGCGGCATGGCCGCCTTTATCCCGGCCAAGGATCCGGCGGTCAATGCCGAGGTATTCGCCAAGGTGAAGGCAGACAAGGAGCGCGAAGCCAACAACGGCCACGACGGTACCTGGGTCGCCCACCCCGGCCTCGCCGATACTGCCATGGCGGTGTTCAACGCCACCATTAAGGCTGGCGCCAAGAACCAGATCGGCGTGCTGCGCGAACAGGATGCCCCTATCACCGCCGCCGAGCTGCTGGCCCCCTGTGAGGGGGAGCGCACCGAGGCAGGGATGCGCACCAATATTCGAGTCGCCCTGCAATATCTGGAGGCCTGGATAGGCGGCAACGGCTGCGTGCCCATCTACGGTCTGATGGAAGATGCCGCCACCGCCGAGATCTCCCGCACCTCCATCTGGCAGTGGATCCGCCACGGAAAATCCCTGTCAAGCGGCCAGGTGGTGACCAAGGCGCTGTTCCGCCAGATGCTGGCCGAGGAGCAGGAGGTGGTCAGACGCGAAGTGGGCGAGGCGCGCTGGCAGGCCGGTCGCTTCGCCGAGGCGAGCGCCCTGATGGAAGAGATCACCTGCGCCGACACACTCATCGATTTTCTGACGCTGCCCGGCTACGAGCGGCTGTGAAACCCGGGCCGGTGACGGCCCCATAACAAGTCAATGGAAACGTGAAATCAATGAAAGAGGGAACTGATATGGCACTGACCCGTGAGCAACAGATCCAGGCTATCGAGAAAGACTGGGCAGAAAACCCCCGCTGGAAAGGGATCAAGCGCGGCTACAGCGCCGAAGACGTGGTGAACCTGCGCGGCAGCCTGCAGCCGGCACACACCCTGGCCCAACGCGGTGCCGACAAGCTGTGGGAACTGATCCACGGCGGCGCCAAGAAAGGCTATGTGAACTGCCTCGGCGCCCTGACCGGTGGTCAGGCGGTGCAGCAGGCCAAGGCCGGCATCGAGGCCATCTACCTCTCCGGCTGGCAGGTGGCGGCGGACAACAACCTTTCCTCCACCATGTACCCGGATCAGTCCCTCTACCCGGCCAACTCGGTGCCCTCGGTGGTGGAGCGCATCAACAACTCCTTCGCCCGCGCCGACCAGATCCAGTGGGCCAACAAGGTGGGCCCGCAGGACAAGGGCTTCATCGACTACTTCCTGCCCATCGTCGCGGATGCGGAAGCCGGCTTCGGCGGCGTGCTGAACGCCTTCGAGCTGATGAAGGGGATGATCGAGGCGGGCGCCGCCGGCGTCCACTTCGAGGATCAGCTGGCCTCCGTGAAGAAGTGCGGCCACATGGGCGGCAAGGTGCTGGTCCCGACCCAGGAAGCGGTGCAGAAACTCATCGCGGCCCGTCTGGCGGCGGACGTCTGCGGCACCACCACCCTGGTGATCGCCCGCACCGACGCCAACGCGGCGGATCTGCTGACCACGGATGCGGACCCCTACGACGCCGGCTTCCTGACCGGTGAGCGCACCAGCGAGGGCTTCTACAAGGTGCAGGCCGGCATCGAGCAGGCCATCTCCCGTGGCCTGGCCTACGCTCCCTACGCCGACATGGTGTGGTGCGAGACCGCCAAGCCCGATCTGGACGAGGCGCGCCAGTTTGCCGAAGCCATCAAGGCCCAGTACCCGGACAAGATCCTGGCCTACAACTGCTCCCCGAGCTTCAACTGGAAGAAGAACCTGGACGATGCCACCATCGCCCGCTTCCAGCAGGAGCTCTCCGACATGGGCTACAAGTACCAGTTCATCACCCTCGCGGGCATCCACAACATGTGGTTCCACATGTACGAGCTGGCCTACCAGTACGCCCGCGGCGAGGGCATGAAGCACTACGTCGAGATGGTGCAGCAGCCGGAGTTCGCGGCCGCCGAGCGGGGCTACACCTTCGTGGCGCACCAGCAGGAGGTGGGCACCGGTTACTTCGACAAGGTGACCACCGTCATCCAGGGTGGCCAATCTTCGGTGACCGCTTTAACGGGCTCCACCGAAGAGGACCAGTTCCACTGATAAGCAGAATTCCTTGAGATAGCAAAACCCCGGCCAGTGGCCGGGGTTTCTTTTTATCCGTGGCCTCGGCGTCGCCGAGCCTCAAACCAGCTTGACGGGCTCAGAGCTCGAGTATCTCTTTGACAAAGGGGATGGTCAGCTTGCGCTTGGCGCGGAAGGAGGCGTTGTCGAGCCGGTTGAGGGTGGCGAGCAGGGTGCGCATGTCGCGCGACAGCCGGTTGAGCAGGAAGCGGCCCACGTCGATAGGCAGCTTGAAGCCCCGCAGCTCGGCGCGCAGTTGCAGGGCGCTGAGCTTGCCTTCGTCATCGAGCTCATCGAGGTGGAAGCTCACTCCCCAATCCAGGCGGGAGGCGAGATCCGGCAGCTGCAACCCCAGCTTGCGCGGCGCACTGCAGCCGGTGACCACCAGGGTCCCCTCTCCCTTCTCCTTCCAGCGGTTGTAGAAGTCGAACAGGGCCCGCTCCCACAGGGCGTTGCCGGCGATCGCCTCCAGGCTGTCGAGGCAGACCAGGGGCAGGCTCTCCAGGGCATCCAGCATGCTGGGGTCGAGCTGTTCGAACTGATCGAGGGAGAGATAGGCAGCGGCGGCGTCGCGGGCGTTGACCTCGGCGCAGGTGGCGTGGAGCAGATGGGAGCGGCCCGAGCCTTTGGCTCCCCAGAAATAGAGGAAGGGCGAGCCCTGACCGATGGCCGCGTTCTTGAGGGCGGTGATCAGATGGGCATTGTTGCCGGGATAAAAACTGACGAAGGTTTCATCATCCGGTAGTTGTACGGCGAGAGACAGTTGGGCCGGTTGCTTCACTCGTTGGGCTTTGACTGTGATATTTGCGGGCAAGTGTATCACCAGAGCGGCAGATAGAGAACCGCCCGGGTCATGCCGGGCGGTCTGGAACATCCTCTGGGCTCAGGGCTGCGACCATTGGTAGCGCAGGCCGCTCTCGTTGTCTTCCACCTGGCGCAGGCGGCTCTCAAGCTGCAGACCCCGCACCAGCTCCGCCTTGTCCCCCTGCAGCGAGAGATTGAAGGTGACCTTGTCTCCCTCCAGCTTGCCGATCGCCACCTTGGTGACGCTGGCCATGCCTTGCAGCATCTTCTGTATCTGGATCATGCCGTCGATGTCGGACAACCCCTCCACCACCAGGGTCTGGCTGGAGGCGACCCCGGAGAGGCGGGTGCCGTACTGCTGCACCAGCCAGCCGGCCAGGGCATCGGCAAACCCCTTGGCCACCTCGGCCTGGGACCCCGAGCCAGACCCCTTGGTCAGTTCGGTCAGCTCCCCGGCCTGGGCACCCGGCTTGACGCCATAGAGGCCCCAGTCGATGCTCCAGCTCTCTCCCTCCGGCGTCAGCTTGCCCAGCACCACCATTTCGGCGCCATAACGCTGGCTCGCCTTGAGCACGGGATCGGCGAAGCGACCCCAGACGTCGGTGGCGTTGACCGCCATGTTGTCGTCGAGATCCATCAGCGGGATGCTGATGGGCAGCCCCATGGCCTGGGCCTGGGTACGCAGGGCGGCGGCCCAGCCATCGCCGGACTGATCCGGCAGGATGCGGCGCTCCCCTTCGTCGACAACCAGCCAGACGCCCAACTGAGGACGCACAGGGCCCAGCAGGGCAAACTTGCTCTGGGCGACCAGGGCGTTGACCTTGGCCACGTCGAAATCGGCCTTGAGAAACTTCACCGGCCCCACGTCCTGATAGCCGTAATGCTGCACATAGTCACCGGGCGCGGCCAGCGCCTTGACCACGTCCGGCTGGGTCAGGATGTCCCGCTTGCCCGTCACCTTGACGAGCACATCCCCCAGGGCCTGAGCCTGAGCGGCCGTCATGTCGCCGCTGGTGGGAGCCTTGCCCTGATAGAGGTCAGTCACCTGGGCGGCCGACGCCACGAATGGCAGACAGCAGCAGAAGAGCATCGCTAAGCGTTTCAGCATAAAGAAGATTCTCGAAATGGGGGATGGTGCTTATGGTAGCGGCAAGGCCCTGGTGGCAGCAAGCCGGCGGGGGGGCATAAACCACGAAGCCGGCGAGAGGCCGGCTTCGCTTGCGCTCTTTTTGAAAGAGCGCCGATGACATCGGGACTTATTTGGTGCCGAAGATCTTGTCACCGGCATCGCCCAGACCCGGGACAATGTAGCCCTTCTCGTTCAGGCCCTGATCGACGGCGGCGCAGTAGAGCTCCACGTCCGGGTGGGCCGCTTCCAGCGCCTTGATCCCTTCGGGGGCGGCAACCAGCACCAGCACCTTGATGGACTGGCAGCCCTTCTTCTTCAGCAGATCGATGGTGGCGATCATGGAGCCGCCGGTGGCCAGCATGGGGTCGATGACCAGGGCCAGACGCTCTTCGATGTTGCTGACGATCTTCTCGAAATAGGGGACGGGTTGCAGGGTCTCTTCGTCGCGGTATATGCCGACCACGCTGACGCGGGCGCTCGGCATGTGTTCCAGCACGCCGTCCATCATGCCGAGGCCGGCACGCAGGATGGGCACGACGGTGACCTTCTTGCCCTTGATCTGGTCAACTTCCACTGGCCCGTTCCAGCCATCGATGGTAACTTTCTCGGTTTCGAAGTCAGAGGTCGCTTCGTAGGTCAACAAACTGCCCACTTCCTTGGCCAGTTCACGGAAACGCTTGGTGCTGATGTCGCCTTCGCGCATCAGGCCGATCTTGTGCTTGACCAGGGGGTGTTTGACTTCAACGACTTTCATTATTATCTCCTCTAACTGCCGCCAAAAAAATCGCGGAATCATACAACAAAAGCCGCCCCTTGTAGAGCTTTTCCATCCAAAAACGCGCAAACGATTTTCTTTCTGCTTTTCCCTGCCCACTGATAGAATACGCCCCGAATTTTACCCTCCACTTCTTTATATGACGGGGAATACGCGTGACTGACAAAACCTCACTGAGCTACAAGGATGCTGGCGTGGATATCGATGCCGGCAATGCACTGGTTGAACGTATCAAGGGCGTGTCAAAGCGCACTCGTCGTCCTGAAGTCCTTGGTGGTCTTGGCGGCTTTGGGGCCCTGTGTCAAATCCCTGCTGGCTACAAGGAACCGGTACTGGTCTCCGGTACCGACGGGGTGGGTACCAAGCTGCGTCTGGCCATCGATCTGAAGAAGCATGACACCGTGGGGATCGATCTGGTGGCCATGTGCGTCAACGACCTCATCGTCCAGGGCGCCGAGCCCCTCTTCTTCCTCGACTACTATGCCACCGGCAAGCTGGACGTGGACACCGCCGCGGCCGTGGTCACCGGCATCGGCGTCGGCTGCGAGCAGTCCGGCTGCGCTCTGGTCGGCGGTGAAACTGCCGAGATGCCCGGCATGTATGAAGGGGAAGACTACGACATCGCCGGTTTCTGCGTCGGCGTGGTGGAGAAGAGCGAGATCATCGACGGCAGCAAGGTCGGCGAAGGGGATGCCCTGATCGCCCTGGCCGCGAGCGGCCCCCACTCCAACGGCTTCTCCCTCATTCGCAAGATCCTGGAAGTCTCCAAGGAAGACGTCCACCAGCCGCTGGGTGAGACCACCCTGGCCAACGCCCTGCTGGAGCCGACCCGCATCTACGTCAAGCCCGTGCTCAAGCTCATCGAGGAGTGCGAGATCCACGCCCTGTCCCACATCACAGGCGGCGGCTTCTGGGAGAACATCCCCCGCGTGCTACCCGCCAATACCCAGGCGGTGATCGACGAGCAGAGCTGGCAGTGGCCGGCGGTGTTCAGCTGGCTGCAGCAGGCCGGCAACGTCACCCGCCACGAGATGTATCGCACCTTCAACTGCGGCGTCGGCATGATCATCGCCCTGCCGGCGGATCAGCTGGACAAGGCGCTGGCCCTGCTCAAGGCGGAAGGCGAGAACGCCTGGCACATCGGCCACATCGCCAAGGCGGCCGATGGCGAGGAGCAGGTCATCATCAAATGATGCGGATCCTGGTTCTGATCTCCGGCAGCGGCAGCAACCTGCAGGCGATCCTCGACGGCTGTGCCAGCGGCAAGATTGCAGGCCAGGTGGTGGGCGTCATCAGCAACAGGGCCGATGCCTATGGTCTGGTTCGCGCCAAAGAGGCGGGGGTGGCCACCGCCATCCTGGCCCAGCAGCAGTTCGCCAGCCGGGAGGAGTATGATGCCGCCCTGCTGGCCCTGATGCAGGACTACCAGCCGGATCTGGTGGTGCTGGCCGGCTTTATGCGGATCCTGAGCGGCGATCTGGTGCGCCACTTCGCCGGACGGATGATCAACATCCACCCCTCCCTGCTGCCGAAGTACCAGGGACTGCACACCCACCAGCGCGCCATCGAGGCCGGTGACGACGAGCACGGCGCCAGCGTCCACTTCGTCACCGAGGAGCTGGACGGCGGCCCGGTGATCCTGCAGGCTCGCGTGCCCATCTTCGAGGGGGACAGCGCCGACGAGGTCGCTGCCCGGGTCCAGGTCCAGGAGCACTGCATCTACCCCCTGGTGGTGCAGTGGTTCTGCGAGGGGCGCTTGCAGATGCGAGAAGGGTCTGCCTTCCTCGATGGCAAGCAGCTTGGCCTGGCAGGCTATGCCAGCGAGTAACCTCTAGCAGTAGTAAGACACAACAAGGGAGGCTTAGGCCTCCCTTGTCATTTCTATCGACCAGCGCAATGGCTGCCATCACGTCCGATTACGCCGCTGCGCGGCTAATCGGCCCTACACCGGATTGTCGATATCGATAAAGGTGACCTCCAGCCCGTGGACTGTGGCGAGCCACTCCCCCAGCGCCTTGACGCCGTAGCGCTCGGTGGCGTGATGACCGGCGGCGTAGAAGTGCATGCCCATCTCGCGGGCGGTGTGGATGGTCTGCTCCGAGGCTTCGCCGGAGATGAAGGCGTCTATGCCCTGCTCCGCCGCTTGGCTGATGTAGCTCTGGCCGCCACCGGTGCACCAGGCCACGGAACGGATGAGCTCGGGCCCGCTGTCGCCGCAATGGAGCGGCTCGCGGCCGAGGCGCTCGGCGATGAGCCTGGCAAAGTCGGCCCCGCTCATGGGCTCTTCCAGCTTGCCCACCATGGCGACGCTCTTGCTGTTCCAGGGTTCGAGGCCGCGACGCACCTTGATGCCGAGCAGCCTGGCGAGCTGGGCGTTGTTGCCCACCTCGGGGTGCACGTCCAGGGGCAGGTGATAGGCGAACAGGTTGATGTCGTGGGTCAGCAGGGTCTTGAGGCGGCGCTGTTTCATGCCGGTGATCTGGGCCGGCTCGCCGCTCCAGAAGTAGCCGTGGTGAACCAGGATGGCGTCGGCATTGGCGGCCACGGCCGCATCGATCAGGGCCTGGCTGGCGGTCACACCGGTCACCACCTTGCGAATGCGCTCGCGCCCCTCCACCTGCAGGCCGTTGGGGCAGTAGTCCTTGATGGCGTGGGGTTCGAGCAGGTGGTTGAGCAGGCTTTCCAGTTTTCGATGAGAGATCATGGGCGTCTCCTAACAGGGCTCCCCGCACAGGATCGCAGGGAGCCGGATTCCGATCGTCAGGGGCCCATGATAATCGAGCCGGGCCGGCAAGGCCATGGCACCGGCATCAAGCCTAGGCGGGCAGCTCTATGCCGGCGTCACGCATCTGGGCCAGCTTGTAGCGCAGGGTACGCGGGCTGATGCCGAGCTTGTCGGCCACCGCCTTGCGACTGCCATTGCACTCCTGCAGGGTGTCCAGGATGATCTGGTGCTCCTGCAGCTTGAGCTCGCCGCCGAGCCCCTCCCCCGACAGCCGCTCGAGGGGGCGTACCAGCGTCTCGTCCGTCTCCTCCAGGATCAGGTGCTCGCACCCGATGAGCCCGTCTGGACAGAGGATCAGGGCACGCAGCACCACGTTGTCGAGCTCGCGCACGTTACCGGGCCAGGAGTGGGCCATCAGACGCTCTCGGGCCTCCTCCGCGAGCCGCGGCGTCGGCAGCCCCATCTGGCTGGCGTGAAGCGCCAGCAGATGCTCCGCCAGGGGCAGAATGTCCCCCGGGCGCTCCCAGAGCGCGGTCCAGCGCAGGGGGAAGACGTTGAGGCGGTAGTAGAGATCCTCGCGGAACAACCCGTCCTGCACCGCTTTTTTCAGATCCCGGTTGCTGGTGGCGATGACCCGCACATCGAGGGGGATCATCTTGCGGCTGCCGAGCCGCTCCACCTCTTTCTCCTGCAAGACCCGCAGCAGCTTGGCCTGCAGCCCCAGATCCATCTCGGTGATCTCGTCGAGCAGGAGTGTACCCCCCTGGGCCTGCTCGAACTTGCCGGGACACCCCTGCACCGCCCCGGTGAAGGCCCCCTTCTCGTAACCGAACAGGGTCGCCTCCAGCATGTTCTCCGGAATGGCGGCGCAGTTGATGGCGATGAAGGCCTGCTCGGCACGGCTGGAGTTGTCGTGAATGTAGCGGGCCAGCACCTCCTTGCCCGTCCCGCTCGGGCCGGTCACCATCACGGTGGCCTCGCTCCTGGCGACCCGGGCCGCCAGCTGGAACAGCTCGGCGGTCCTGGGATCCCCGTACACCACGGCACGTTTTTCTACCTTCTGGGCGGGCACATAGCGGCTGACCTGGTTGAGCAGCACCTCGGGGGAGAAGGGCTTGGCCAGGTAGTCGATGGCCCCCTCGCGCATGGCGCGCACCGCGCCGTCGATGTTGGCGTAGGCGGTCATCAGGAGCACAGGCACCTGGGGATACTGCTGGCGGATATTGGCCAGCAGGGTGAGGCCATCCATGCCTCCCATCTGGATGTCGGAGATCACCATGTCGAAACGCTGGCGCGACAGGGCCAGCAGGGCCCGCTCACCGCTGTCCACCTCGCGGCACTCATAGCCACCGAGCAGCAGGGTGTCCACCAGGGCCTCGCGCAGGCCGTTGTCATCTTCCACCACCAGAATACGAGCCTGGGTCATGCTACACCTCCGAGCTGCACCGCTTGCTGATGCAGGGGGAACGACAGGGTAAAGCAGGTGCCCTCACCGGGGACAGAGGCCACGCTGACCTCCCCCTGGTGGGCACGCACCACGGATTGCACCACGGCGAGCCCAAGGCCTGTGCCCTGGGAGCGGGTGGTGAAGAAGGGTTCGAAGATCTGGCCGAGCAAGGCCGCAGGCATCCCCTTGCCGTTGTCGATCACGCGCATCTCCACCCGGTTGCCGCTGCGCACCGCGCTCACCAGCAGCGAATCGGCGCCGGCCTGGCGCGCGTTGGCGATGAGGTTGTTGATGGCGCCCGCCAGGGCGCTGCTGTTGGCGAGCAGGCAGAGATCCGGCTCCGGCACCTCCAGGTGCAGGGCACAGCCCTGCTGCTGGCAGAAGGCCTCGGCACCGGCCTGCACCTCCGCCAGCAGCCCCTGGACCGAGATGGGGGCCACCACCTGGTTGTCACCGTTGCGGGCAAACAGCAGGATGTCGTTGATCTGCTTCTCGAGATCCTGCAGGCGCGCCATCAGTTTTTGCTGGAACTGGCTGCGGGACTCGGGCTTCAGGGTGCGGTTCGCCAGGTTGGCCGCGTAGAGCATGGCGGCGGAGAGGGGGGTGCGGATCTGGTGCGCCAGGGAGGCGGCCATGTTGCCAAGGGCGGACAGCCGCTTCATGTGGTTGACCCTGTCCTGCAACTGGCGGGTCTCGGTCAGATCGGTGATGAACACCAGCTGGCCGGGCTGATCCGGCAGCGGCTGGGTCGACAGCTGGACCCGGCGCCCGTCCCGCAGGGAGATCTCGTGGCCGTCGTCTTCCCTGGGCTGGAAGCAGCGGGCGATAATCTGGCGCCAGAAGAGGCCCTCCAGCGGTTCCCCGAGCAAGGCCTGGGCCGCCGGGTTGGCGCGGGTGATCAGCCCCTCGCCGTCGAGCAGCAGCACGCCGGTCGGCAGCGCCGTGAAGATGGCGTAGAGCTGGCTCACTTCGTGTGACTGGAGGGGGTTGTCCTGCTGCGAGATTGTCATAAAGCTGACCTCAAACTGGCGATTGGGTCAGCTTATTCAATTTCCATGCCAGTGATTTATTGCATTAATATCAATGTGTTGACAGCCAAGCGTCAAAGCATTGACCTCAGTTGTCCTTGCTCATGCCGTACTTCTTCATCTTCTCCACTAGCGTGGTGCGGCGCATGCTGAGCAGGTCGGCGGCGCGGGCCACCACCCCGTCCTGGGACTCCAGGGCCTGGCGGATCAGCTCCACTTCGAGGTCGGCCAGCATCTCCTTGAGGTTGACCCCCTCCTGGGGCAGCTGCATGGGCAGGGGCATGGCGATGCCCGGATCCAGCACGGGCGGGGACTGGAACACGGCGGCCAGGGCATCCCGCTCGTCCATTTCGGTGAGGCGCTCATCCCTGGGTTCGCTCGGCAACAGCCGGTAGCGGCCGGGCAGGTCCGCCACATCGACGATCTGGTTCGGGTAGAGGATCAGCAGGCGCTCGATGAGGTTGGACAGCTCGCGCACGTTGCCGGGCCAGGGGTACTGCATCAGGGATTCCATGGCGCGCTGGGTCAGGCGGATGATGCCCCTGTGCTGCTCGGCATGGCGATTGAGCAGCTCCTGCAACAACAGGGGAATGTCGTCGCAGCGCTCGCGCAGAGGCGGCGTCTCGATGGGGAAGACGTTGAGCCGGTAGTAGAGATCCTCGCGAAACGCCTGGGTGCGGATCATCGCCTCCAGATCCCGGTGGGTCGCGGCGATGACGCGCACGTCCGCCTGTACCGCCTTGCCCCCACCGACCCGGTCGAACTGGCGCTCCTGCAACACCCGCAGCAGCTTGACCTGCATGGGCAGCGGCATGTCGCCGATCTCGTCGAGGAAGAGGGTGCCCCCCTGGGCCAGCTCGAAGCGACCGCGACGGGCGGCGATGGCACCGGTGAAGGCCCCCTTCTCGTGGCCGAACAGCTCGCTCTCCAGAAGCTCTGCCGGAATGGCGCCGCAGTTGATGGGCACGAAGGGGCCCGAGCTTCGGGCGGAGAGCTCGTGAATGGCGCGGGCCACCACCTCCTTACCGGTCCCGGATTCCCCCAGGATCAGCACGTTGGCATCGGTCTGCGCCACCTGGCCGATGAGGCGGCGCACTTCCTGGATCCCCTTCCCCTTGCCCACCAGCAGGCGCAGCAGGGTCTGGCCCTTGTCGTGGATCTGCTGTCTGGGGTGCAGGGAGATGAAGGCCTGGCAGAAGTGCAGATGGCGGGTCAGGGACTCGTAGGTGAAGGGCTCGTCGCTGCCGCCGATGAAGTTGCTGTTGGGGTGATCCGCCGACGTCAGGGAGATGAAGGGGATGCGAGGGTAGGCGGCCAGCAGCTCGGCCAGGGGGCGTTCGAGCAGACTGCCCGCCAGTATCCCCTGCAGCGGACCTGACGATTCGATGGCCACCTCGAGATCGGCCTCCACCACCTCCTGCCAGGGGATCCCAATGAAGGAGAGCACGGTTTCCAACTGCTGACGCCGCGCTTCATCGGCATCCACGATCAGCACACCCATAGCCATCATATCCATATTCTTACACACCTGACGCCAAGTTATTGTTTTTAAACTACTTATGATAGTTAGCTATGCACAATGTCATAAAGGCCACAAAGTGCCAAAATTCTGGCGGATTGTCAAAACTTGTCGCGTTACAGAGTGTCCCGTCGGGACGGGGATCACGCTTCCAGCCAGACAGACAGACAGACAGACAGACAGACAGACAGACAGACAGACAGACAGACAGACAGACAGACAGACAGAGTATCGGAGGAAAATCGGCGCAGGGGGCAACAAGGCGCCGACGACAGCCGGCGCCGAAGGCGGGATCAGTGCTTGACACTCTCCTGGGGCGCGGCGTAGCGGCACTCGGGGAAACGGCTGCAGGCCAGGAACAGGCGGCCGGCGTGGGGACCCTTCTTGGCCTCCCGCTCCACCAGGGGCGCATCACAACGCGGGCAGTGGGGCACCCGATGGAGATACACCTCCTCATCATCCTCCCCCTCGGCAAACAGATTATCCACCAGCTCGGCATCGGCAGCCGGCAGCGGCGCGGTGCGTGGCGACAGTATGGCCTTGATGGGGGCGACGCCCGGGGTACGACCGCCATGGCGGGGCTCTTCCACCTCGACCCGATCCAGCTGCAAGGGGCTGAAGGTCGGCTCGCGGCGATCCCCAGGCAGCAGATCCTCATCCGGGGCAAGGCGGGGGCCGCTTAACAGCGGCAGGATCTGTTCGCGCAGCTCCTCGACCTGATAATGGCTGCTTGCCGGGATCTGCAGCAGCGGCAGACCGGCGCTGTCAAAGGCCGCCTTGAGGAAACTGTCGCGCACCTTGCGCTTCTGGTGGCGATGGGAGCTGTCATCGAGCTCGATGGCGCAGATGAAGGAGAGATCGGAGGGGTGGCAGAGCAGGTAGTCCACGTGCTTGGCGCTGATCTTGTTGAACGCCTGCTGCCACTTGCTCTTGCCCATCCCCGTCTCCGGCGTCAGCACATCGGCCACCCGCACCTTGGCAAAGACCCGGGCCTGGTCGCCGACCGCCAGATCCAGCACGCCGAGGAAGGAACGCTCGGCGGGGGTGAACAGGGTCTCCTGCAGATCATAGGGCAGCGCCTTGCCCTTCTTGCCCCTGCTCCAGAAGATCGCCAGCAGAAGCAACACCAACAACACCAATCCCGATACGACAAGGCTATTCATACACGCACATCCCGTTCACAAGACATTTCCAGTTCACATCAACACGGAGGGGCCACACTCTACCACGGGGAAAGCGGCGCAGGCAGAGCTGAAATCAAACCCGCGCCGGCATTCGCGTTTTTTCACTAAATTTGCGCAAGGCGGGCTTCATATGGCCTGTCACAGCAGGCACAATGTCAGAGCCCATGGACGCGCTGGCGCACTCGCCGTCGCTGCCGGACGTCCCCCACGCAGTCCCATTCAAGGAGAGCAGGATGCAAAAGCAATTGGTCGTCACCGTGATCGGCGCAGACAAGCCCGGCATCGTCGAGAGCCTGGCCGATACCATCACCCGACAGCAGGGCAACTGGCTGGCAAGCTCCATGAGTGAACTGGCGGGGCAATTTGCCGGCATACTGCACGTCGCCGTCCCCGACGAGCACTATCGCCCCCTGTGCGAGGCGCTGGTGATGCTGCCGGGCCTCACCGTGAGCTTCGCCGAGGGGCAGCTCAGCCCGGAGCCGGCCCGTCAGGTGATGCTGAGCGTCACCGGCAACGACAGGCCGGGCATAGTCCACGAAGTGGCCAGCATCTTGCGCCAGCTCAACATCAACGTGGCCGATCTCACCACAGGCTGCGAGCCGGCGCCCCACAGCGGCGCGCCGCTGTTCTACGCCCATGCCCTGGTCGCCCTGCCACCCCAGCTCGAGCTGGACGATCTCGTCAGCGCCCTGGAGTCCCTCTCCGACGACCTGGTGGTCGACATCGACCAGGACCTGACCGAATAGTGCTGGTTGTCATAAATTTGTCATGGTTTGACGCCATAACTTCCGCGCAGACGCAACCAGAGTACAGAGGCACCAGATGAGCACCGACAGGCAGTATGAAGAGAAAGAGCTGAGTTGGCTCTCATTCAATGAACGGGTGTTGCAAGAAGCCATGGACAAGACGGTTCCGCTCATCGAGCGGGTCCGTTTCCTCGGGATCTTCTCCTCCAACCAGGACGAGTTTTTCAAGGTACGAGTATCGGACGTCAAGCGCCGCATCCTCATCAACGAGGTGCACGGCGGCGATGACGAGGCCAAGGTGCTGCTGCGGGCCATCCAGCAGAAGGTGATGGCGCTCGGCGAGGCGTTCGACAACACCTACAAGGAGCTGTTGCTCGCGCTGGCCCGCCACAACATCTTTCTGGTCAACGAGAACCAGCTCTCCGATGCCATCCAGCAGTGGCTGCGGGTCTTCTTCCGGGAGAAGGTGTTGCGCCACATCATCCCCATCCTGCTCAACAAGGAGGTCAACCCGGTCAAGTTCCTGAAAGACGAGCACACCTACCTCGCCATCGAGATGAAGAAGAACGGCCAGGTGATCCAGTACGCCCTGGTGGAGGTACCGACCGACGATCTGCCCCGCTTCTTCCAGCTGCCGCCGGAGGGGACGCGCCGCAAGAAGCAGATCATCATCCTCGACAACGTCATCCGCTTCTGTCTCGACGAGATCTTCAAGGGCTTCTTCGACTACGACGAGATAGCGGCCTACGCGGTCAAGCTGACCCGGGACGCCGAATACGACCTCTCAGACCAGCTGGACCTCAGCCTGGTGGACAAGATGAGTGACGGCCTGAAGCAGCGCCTCACCGCCATGCCGGTGCGCTTCGTCTACGAGCGGGAGATGCCCGCGGCCATGATAAGCTTCCTCAAGCTCAAGCTGCAGATCAGCTCCTACGACGCCATCATGCCGGGCGGGCGCTATCACAACTTCAAGGACTTCATCGGCTTCCCCAACGTGGGCCGGGAATACCTGGAGAACCCCAAGCTGCCGGCCTTGGACTGCCGCGACTTCGACGGCTTCGTCAACGCCTTCGACGCCATCACCCGGCAGGATATACTGCTCTACTACCCGTATCACAAGTTCCACCACTTCACCGAGCTGGTGCGCCAGGCAGCGTTCGACCCGGCGGTCAGTGCCATTCGCATCAATATTTACCGGGTCGCCAAGAAATCGCGGATCATCCACTCCCTCATCGACGCCGCCAACAACGGCAAGAAGGTGACCGTGGTGGTGGAGCTGCGCGCCCGCTTCGACGAGGCGGCCAACATCGACTGGGCCAACATCCTGACCGATGCGGGGGTCAAGGTGGTGTTCGGGGTGCCCAGCCTCAAGATCCACTCCAAGCTCTGCCTCATCACCCGCCACGAGAACGGCGAGGCGGTGCGCTACGCCCATATCGGGACCGGCAACTTCAACGAGAAGACCGCCAAGATCTACACCGACTTCTCCCTGCTGACCCGCCACCCGGACATCACCGCCGAGGTGGAGAGCGTGTTCGAGTACATCGAATACCCGTACCGGCGCTACAAGTTCAACCACCTGCTGGTCTCCCCCATCAACAGCCGCCGCCAGCTCTATCGCCTCATCGACAACGAGCTGGCCAACGCCAAGGCGGGGCAACCCAGCGGCATCACCCTCAAGATCAACAACCTGGTGGACAGAGACCTCATCAACCGGCTCTATGCCGCCGGCCAGGCCGGGGTGCCCATCCAGATGATCATCCGCGGCATGTGCGCCCTGCGCCCCGGGGTGCCTGGCCTGAGCGACAACATCAGGGTGATCAGCATCATCGACCGCTTCCTTGAGCACCCTCGCGTCATGGTGTTCCACAACAAGGGCAACCCCCAGCTCTATATCTCCAGCGCGGACTGGATGAGCCGCAACATCGACGGTCGCATCGAGGTGGGTACTCCCATCTATGACGAGCGGCTCAAGCAGCGCATCCTCGACATCCTCGAGCTGCAGCTCGGCGACACCTGCAAGGCGCGGGTCATCGATGCCGATCAGAAGAACGAGTACGTGAAGCGGGGCAACCGCCGCAAGGTCCGTTCCCAGGTCGCGATCTACGACTACCTCAAACGCATAGAGTCAAACCATGGACAATAGTCTGTACGCCGCTGTCGATCTGGGGTCGAACAGCTTCCACATGGTCATCGCCCGTCTCAACGAGGGGCGGATGCAGATCGTCGATCGCATCAAGGAGCGGGTGCGCCTCGCGGAGGGGATGGACGAGCAGCGCCGGATGTCGGACGAGGCCATGGCCCGGGGCCTCGACTGCCTCGCCCTGTTCGCCGAGCGCCTCACCAACATCAAGCCGGATCAGATCCGCATCGCCGGCACCTACACACTGCGCCGGGCCAGCAACGCCCGCGCCTTTGTGAGCGAGGCGGCCAAGGTGCTCAACCACCCCATCGAGATCATCAGCGGCCAGGAGGAGGCGCGCCTCATCTATCAGGGGGTCGCCCATACCCAGCACATCGAGGGCCAGGTGCTGGTGGTGGACATCGGTGGCGGCAGCACCGAGCTCATCATCGGCGAGGGGTTCGAGCCTAAGGCCCTCACCAGCCGCAAGATGGGCTGCGTCAGCTTCACCCAGAGCTTCTTTGCCAACGGCAAGCTCGGCGAGAAGGCCTTCAACAACGCCGTGCTGGAGGCCCAGCACCAGCTCGCCCCCATCATCAACCAGTACCGCAAGCTCGGCTGGCAGAGCTGCCTCGGCAGCTCAGGCTCCATTCGAACCGTGCGGGACGTGTTGCAGGGGGAGGAGTGGACCGACGGCGCCATCACCCTGGCGGGCCTGGAGCGCCTCAAGACCGAGATGCTCAAGCACAAGCGGGTCGACCAGCTCAAGCTGGCGGGCCTCACCGAGGAGCGCCAGGGGGTGTTCGCCGCCGCGGTGGCCATCCTGCTCGGGCTCTTCACCTCCCTGCCCATCGAGCGGATGGAGTACTCCGACGGCGCCTTGCGCGAGGGGTTGCTGTACGAGTTCGAGGAGCGGCTGCAGCACCACGACATCCGCGAGCGCACCGCCCTGGCCCTCTCCACCCACTATCGCATCGACAAGCGCCAGGCCACCCGGGTGGAGCAGAGCGTCCTCTCCCTGTTCGATGCCCTGAGCGGCCCCTGGGAGATGCCGGAGGAGCCCTATCGTGCCATCCTCGGCTGGGCGGCCCGGCTGCACGAGATAGGCCTCGCCATCAACTACAGCGGCATTCACCGCCACTCCGCCTATATCCTGCAAAACACCGACCTGCCCGGTTTCAACCAGGACGATCAGGCCCTGCTGGCGGCCCTGGTGCGCTTCCAGCGCAAGGGGCTCAAGCTCTCCGAACTGCCCGCCCTGCCGAACCACGACGAGCAGACGGTGCTGCGCTGCATCCGCATCCTGCGCCTCGCGGTGGCGGCCCACCACAGGCGCCAGGACAACCTGCTGCCCGAGTGGAACGTGCAGGCCGCCGGCGATCAGCTGGTGGTCACCCTGCCGCTCGACTGGTGCGACGAGAACCGGCTCCTGATGCAGAACCTGGAGAAGGAGCACCGCTACTGCCAGGAGCAGGGCTGGCCCCTGCTGTTCCAGCTCGGGTAAGGGCCAGACTCAGACGAAAAAAGGCAGCCGATGGCTGCCTTTTGATTTTCTGCCGGTCTCACTGCAGGTCCGGCAGGATCAGCTTGGCTATCTCGAAGTAGATGATGAGGCCGGTGCCATCCACCAGGGTGGCGATGAAGGGCGCCGAGACCACCGCCGGATCGATGCGAAAACGGCGCAGCACCATGGGGATCACCGAGGCGACGGTGGCGCTCCAGAGCACGATGGCGACGATGGTGAGGGTCACCACCATGCCGATCTCCGGGCCCACCCCTAAGCTCCAGGCCCGCACCCAGGCGGCCAGCGCGATGGCCGCCGAGATGAGCAGGCCGGTGGAGATCTCTTTTTTCAGCACGGTGCTGAGGTTCTTCAGGCTCACCTCCCCCACCGCCATGGCACGCACTATCGTGGTGGTGATCTGGGTGCCGCTGTTGCCGCCGGTGCCGATGAGCAGCGGGATGAAGAAGGCCAGGGCGATGGCCGCCTCCAACTGCTCCTCGAAGGCCCGCAGCACTGTGCCTGTGTAGGCTTCCGCCACGAACAGGATCAGCAGCCAGCCCACCCGCTTGCGCCACAGCTGCCAGGGTGTGGCCTGCAGATAGGGAGTATCCAGGGGAGATGAGCCCCCCTGCAACTCCGCATCCTCGGTGGATTCGAGCTCCAGGATGTCGGCGGCGTCATCCACGTGGAAGACCCCCACCAGACGACCCTGATCTTCTACCGGCAGGGTCGAGAGGTCGCGGTCGATGAGCAGGCGGGCCGCCAGCTCCCGATCCGCCCGGGCGTTGATGCGCACCGCCTCCCGCTCCATCAGCTCGCTCACGGGCCGCAGGGGATCGGCGATCAGCAGCGACTTGAGGGAGACGCTGCCCTGCAGGCGCCGCTCGCCGTCGACCACATAGAGCTGGCCGAACAGCTGGGCCTGGTCCCAGGCGCCGTGGATCAGCTGTTTGGCGCTCTCCACCGTCGCCTCTGCCGCCACGGCCAGGTACTCGTGGCGCATGTTGGCACCGACCGACTCGCTCGGCCAGGCCAGCAGCGACCGCAGGGCATCCCGTGGGGGCTCGGGCAGACGAGCGAGCAGGATGCTGCGATCCTCTTCATCGAGCCGGCGCAGCATGGTCAGCAGGTCGCGGCGCGCGATGGTCCCCTGCAGGCCCCCGAGGATGCTGCCATGGAGCCTGAGCAGCAGATGGCCGGCGCACTCCGCGGGCAGGGAGCCGAGCAGGGCGGCCCCCTCGGGGACAGGCAGGGTATCGAAGATGCAGTTGAGCTCTTCCGGGCGCAGGGTCAACAGCTGATCGGCCCGCTGGACCGGGTCCTGGTTGTGCGCCAGCCAGCTACGCAGGGCGATAGGATCGAGCAGTTGATGACGGTTGAGCAGGGTGTGTGTTTTCTTCATCACAGATATCCTCATGTGATCCCGGGCCGGGCCCGGGAGCAACCGGTCATGCCGGCTGCCGTTTGCAAGAAAACAGCAATTTGATTGACGAGTAACAGGCAGGAAATGACGCCGTCCGGCGTGTCTTCATCCCCACGTACCAGCTTTAGCACTGCATAACGTATCCGGCGCGCCGGAAGCCACTTGGGTTGACACCTTAATCCGATGAAAACTGTCCTGATCTTGGGCGTCTCTGGACGTCGTGAGATCAGTGGCCTGTGTTTATGCAGGAGCCTCGCCTAACGAGATGCTGCGAATGATGCGCACGGCGGGGCCGTGCGGGCGGCATCATCGGCCCAGGCGCGAGTCGAGTCAAGGTAATCAGGACGCCTGCAACGGGTTGTTACAAATTGCGGGAAGGAGCATGAAATGACGGCTCCCCCGGGCCGGGGCCACGGGGGAGCGTGCGGTCAAGGGACAAATCAGCGGATATAGTCGAACAGGGTGAGCTTGCTTATCTTGCTGAAGGCGAGCTGGGAGGCACTCATGGCCGCATCCTCCTTGGAGAGGGTGGCGATCACCTCGTACATGTCGGCCTCCGAGACCTTGGCCCTCGCCTGCTGGTTCAGGGTACTGAGGCCATCGTTCGAGCTCATCACCTGCTCCAGGCTGTTGAGTCGGCTGCCCACTTCCCCCTGTCCCCTGTCCACCTGGGTCCTGGCATTGTTCATATGGGTGGTGGCATCGGCCACCGCCAGCTGGAAGTCGCTTGCCGGTAGGCTGGGATCCCGCAGGGCCGAGATGAAGTCGGACATGCCGTTGAGGATGCTGTCGTTCTTCGGCGTATCCAGCTCGAAGGTCTGGGTGGCGGACCCCGCGGGCAGATCCAGGGTCAGCTCCAGCCCGTTGAAGGCGATCTTGTTGCCCGCCACATAGTCGCCGCTCTGCAGCAGGGTGCCGCCACTGTCACGGATCTCGTAGGTATCCGGCGGCCCCACCAGGGTGTCGACCGTGAACTGGTTGCTGGCGAGCGAAGGATCGTAGTTGTTGCGATAGAAGCTCTCGAAGTTGCCCTGGTCCCCTACCCCCACCTGGATGTTGGCGCTGGTGGCGCTGGCGGTGCGCCGGGTCGCCACCATCTCGAACAGATCAAAACCGGAGTCGTTCGCCGGGATCTTGACCGTGGGAGAGACCTGGATGCTGCGCTGACCCGTGTCCCCCTGGAACACGTAGTTGCCGCTGGCATCCTTGACGAAGGGCTGGGTCTTGCTCTGGTTGCCGCCGAAGATGAACTCCCCCTGGGAGTTCTTGCTGTTCATCAGGTCGAACATCTGCTTTTGCAGCCCCTCCAATTCGCTTGCGATGGCGCTGCGCTCCTCGGCGCCCATGGCGGAGTTGTTCGCCTTCTGGATCAGGGTCTGAGCGCTCAGCATGGCGTTGTTGATGGAGGTGAGGACCGTATCCTCGTGGCCCAGGCTGTTCTCCAGCAGGCTGCCGTTGACGCCGTACTGCTTGAAGAGATCGATCTCCTTGGTCAGCGCCATCTTCTGGCTCATGCCGGAGGGATCCTCGCCGGCACGGGTGAACTTCTCCCCTGTCATCAGCTGGTTGTAGGCGGTGTTCTGACGCTCGCTCACCTTGCTCATGGTGGCCAGGTTGCGGTCGTAGATCATGTTGGTGGTGATGCGCATGACTTACCTCACGGAGGAGAGCAGGGTGTCGAAGATGGTCTTGGCGGTATTCACTATCTGGGCCGAGGCCGCATAGGACTGCTGGAAGCGGATGAGGTTGGCCGCCTCCTCCTCCAGGTTGACCCCGGAGACGCTCTCGTAGATGCCGGTACTCTGGGTCAGCTTGGCCTCGTTGGCCTGCAGCAGGGTCTTGGCCTGGCTGGTCTTGTTGCCGATCCCGCTCACCAGCCCGGAGTAGGCGTCGTTGAAGGTCATCTTGTCGTTGCTGGTGGCGGCGTTGTTGTTCTTGCGCACCAGCTCCTTGTTCTGCAGCTCCGCCAGGGCCAGGCCGTTGGCGTTGTCGGCAAAACCGTCCTTGTTGTAGCTCAGGGTGAAACTGTCGTTGGCCTCCACCTTGCCGGTGATGCTGAAGTCATAGCCCGGGGTCAGGGCCGGCACTATGGGCGTCCCCAACGGCATCTCGAGGACGGACATCAGGTTCTGTCCCTTGCTGGACGCCGGGGCCACGCCGAGCAGGTTGTTGTTCTTGTCGTAGACCTCGTAGTTGCCGCTGCCGTCGATCTTGATGACCTGGGGAGCGCTCGGGTCCAGGTTGTTGGCGCCAAAGCCCGAGCCCGTCCCCGTGTTGTAGACACTGCTCAGCTTGATTTCACCCGAGCCCAGGTTCTGGGCGTTCTTGTCCGCCTTGATGGGGGACGCCAGCGCGATGTCCTCTGGCCGGGTGATCGCGGCCTCGAGGTTGGCGGCGGCATGCCGGGTGGGTTGCAGCGCTATCTTGTCGCCGGCGGCCGGGGTGCCGGAGAGATCGATCTCGATGCCGTGCCCCGCCACCTCGAACGTGGCGGGGGGCGTGGTGCCGGTCATCAGCGAGGTACGCTTGCCGCTACCGTCGATGGAGAACACCTCGTAACCGGTGGCGCTGCTGAACTGCACCTCGTAGTCGAAGGTGGTCACTTCCGTTCCCTTGCCGGGGACGAAGTTCACCTTGGCGGCGCCGCTGCCGGTATTCTGGCTGTAGGGCAGGCCATCGCTCGCGCCGAGAGAGAAGAGATCCCCACCGAGCTCGTTGTCCAGATCCATCCCCAGCCGGTTCTGCTGGTTCATGGCGTCGGCCAGGGCGACCGCCAGCTGCCCCAGCTCCCGCTTGGCGGGCTCCAGATCCCGGCGCGCGGTGAAGAGGCCGCCGATGGCCCCCCCCACATCCTTGTCGTTGACGTCGGCCTGGTTGGCCCCCAGGGTCAGTTGCAGCGTGACGTCCCGGGAGTCCGGGTTGCCCGCCACCACCTTGAACTGGGCCACGCCGCCGTCCAGCACCAGGGAGTGCCCCGTGCTCATGTTCACCAGCATGCTGCCGTTGGGCTGGGTCACGGTGCGGATCTCCATCTTCTCGGAGAGCTGACGGATGGCCTCGTCCCGCTGATCGAACAGCATCAGGTTCTCCTCCGGCGTGCCCTGGGTGCGGATGATGGCCTGGTTCAGATCGTTGATGCTATTGAGCAGGCTGTTCACCCTGTCCGTCTCGTCGCCTATGGTGGCGCTGATGGTGTCCCCCTGCTTGTCGAGCTGGGCGGAGAGGGTGTGGAATCTGTCCACCATGCCGCCCAGCTCGCTCAGGGTCGTCTTGCGCCCCCCGATCTCGGACGGCGACTCGTTGGCGGTATGGAAGGCCTTGAAGTAGGAGGTGATGGTGGTACCCACGCTGTTGCTGGCATCGCCGAGCAGGCTGTCGAGCTGGAAGAGCTGATCGTAGCGGGTGCTGGAGGCCTGATAGATGGAGGTATCCCGGCGCATCTCGGCCTGGGCATAGGCGTTGATGATGCGCTCGCTCACCATGTCTCCCGTCCCCAGTCCGACGGAATTGGTATAGATCAGGGTGCGTTCACGTACATAGCCCTGGCTATTGACGTTGACGATGTTGTTGCTGGTGGTCTGCAGCAGTCGCTGCTGGGCCAACACACCCGAGGTACCGATTCCAAGCAGGTCGCTTGCCATAGCTTACAGCTCCATCTCTGTGTTCCTGGTCGCAGTGCTGCCGGGCATCGAGTAGCCGGCGATGGCATCACTGCGCAACACTTGTTTAAGTTTCCTGGCGTACTGGGGGTCGGTGGCATAACCGGCCTGCTGCAGCGCCTCGAAATAGCTGTCCGGGCTGTCCACCTTGGCCAGGGCGCCCTTGTAGCGGGTCCCCGAAGTCAGGAAGTCCACGTAGTCGTTGAAGCTCTCTTCAAACGACTCGTAGGAGCGGAACGCCGCCTTCTGGCGCGAGGCCACCCCCTGCTCGTACTCCAGGGTGCTCACCACCGCCTTGGGCCCTTCCCAGCGCGGATCGGCCTTGATGCCGAACAGGTTGTGGGTTATCTGCCCCTCCCCGTCCTTGATCACCCGCTTGCCCCAGCCACTCTCGAGGGCGGCCTGGGCCACCAGCACCGCCGGGCTCAGCCCCAGCTTGTCCGCCGCCTTCTTGGCGAGCGGCATCAGCCTGTCGACGAACTCCTCCGGACTGTCGAACACCTTGGCGCTCCCGTCCAGGGCTGGCGCCCGCTGGCCCGTGCCCATGGGCGGCACGGTGCGGTGGGGACGCCGGGGCGGGGCCAGACGATGCTCGGCCCCAGCCAGCTCACCCTTCATCTCGCTCTTCATTTCGTTATCAGCAAAATCTTTGCCAACTTTGGAGGCGGCGATCAGATCGTTGGAAGCACTGGGGGACTGATAGGGCTTGTAGACCCGCTCGGTGCGCTCGGGCAGCTTGAGCACGCGCCCATCCTGATGGGTGAAGGTCTTGTCAGGAGAGAGCTGCCTGGCCACCATCTCGGCGATGCCGAGGCCCCCCTTGCTCGACATGTCGGCAACCCGCTGCTCGTCCAGCATCCCTTCATAGAACTGGGTGTAGCTGCTGTTCATCGGGTTGCCTTCGGTCAGCACCGAGTTGGCCTGGCGCATCCCCTTGAACAGGGTCTGGGTGAAGATGGACTCGAACTGGCGGGCCGCCGCCATCAGGGCCCCCTGCTGCCCCTCCTTGCTCTGGCTCATCCGGCGCAGCTTGTCCAGGTTCTGGACATCCTGCACCATGCCAAGATTGATACCGCTCTGGGTGTCGAACTCTGCCATAACCTACCTCTTTGCCGCCCGTGGCAACCTCTTGCCGCTCAAGATGTTACAAAATGACCCGCTGGCCCTGCCGGAGGTGCCGCCCGAGGCGGCATCGCCATCTCTCATTACAGAATGACCAGCTGGCCCTGGATGGCGCCTGCCTGCTGCAGGGCCTCCAGGATCGCCATCAGATCGCCGGGGGCCACCCCCACCTGGTTCACCGCCCG
The DNA here is from genome assembly GCF_033348475.1 of Aeromonas sp. XH. NCBI lineage: Bacteria > Pseudomonadati > Pseudomonadota > Gammaproteobacteria > Aeromonadales > Aeromonadaceae > Aeromonas > Aeromonas sp. XH. The sequence goes on from NZ_CP137630.1 coordinate 2,772,159, forward strand.
CACCAGGTCGTCCAGAGTCGCGCCGGTATCGAACTTGAACATCCGCCCCGGATCCTGCTGCACGTTGATGGTGGAGTTGTTGGTGACCGCCGTCTGCCCGCCCGCCAGCGGATTGGGCTGGGAGACCTGCTGGTTCTCGGCGATGGTGACCGTCAGGCCGCCGTGGCTGATGGCGGCCGGACGCAGCCTGACCTCGCTGCCGATGACGATGGTGCCGGTGCGGGAATTCACGATGATCTTGGCGGACTCGCTCGCCGGATCCACCTCCAGGTTCTCTATGGTGGAGAGGTAGGAGACCCGCTGGGCCGGATCCCGCGGCGCAAACACCTTGATGGAGGTGGCATCGAGCGCCTGGGCGGTATTGGGCCCCACCAGATCGTTGACCACGTCGGCCACCCGACGGGCGGTGGTGAAGTCGGGCCGGTTCAGGTTGAAGGTGATGGTATCCCCCTGGCTGAAGGAGTTCGGCACTTCCCGCTCCACGGTCGCCCCGTTGGCGATGCGCCCCACGGTCGGGGTGTTGATCACCACCTTGGAACCGTCAGCCCCCTCGGCCCCCAGCCCGCCAACCACCAGGCTGCCCTGGGCCACCGCATAGACGCGGCCGTCCAGCCCCTTGAGGAAGGTCTGCAGCAGGGTGCCGCCGCGCAGGCTCTTGGCCTCGCCGATGGCGGAGACGGTGACGTCTATGGTCTGGCCCGGCTTGGAGAAGGGGGGCAGATCCGCGTGGATCGCCACCGGCGCCACGTCCTTGATCTTGGGCTTGATGTTGTCCGGCACCTTGATGCCGAAGTTGTTGAGCATGGTCCTGAAGGTCTGCTCGGTGAAGGCGTTGTTCTTCTCACCCGTGCCGGGCAGACCCACCACCAGACCGTAACCGATCAGCTGGTTGCTGCGCACCCCTTCCACCGAGGCGAGATCCTTGATGCGGGACGCGTGCGCCAGCCCGAGCGGCAACAGGCAGCACAGCAGGGCAAGCAGACGGAATCGGTTCATGACATCTCCTAACGAAACCACTGTGGCCCGGATCGGCTTGGCGATCCGGGCTGTCGAGTCTTAAATGGGCCACCAGGGACCGTTGAAGAAGCTGGTCAGCCACCCCTGTTCCTGGGTGTTGGCCAGATCGCCGGTCCCGCCGTAATGGATGCGGGCATTGGCCACCTTCTGGGACGACACGCTGTTCTCGGAGCTCACGTCCTCCGGACGCACCAGACCGGTGATGCGGATGTATTCGTTGCCGTTGTTGAGCATGATCCACTTCTCGCCGCGCACCAGCAGGTTGCCGTTCGGCAGCACCTTGACCACGCTGACCGAGATGTTGCCCTGCAGGCTGTTGCTCTGGTCCGCCTTGGCCTGCCCCTTGAACGCGCTGCTCTGATCGACGGAGGCGGAAAGGTTGTAGGGGCTCGCCGTCACCGGCACCCCGCCCAGGCTCACCGGCGACAGATCGAAGCTGTTGTCCTTGCCGCTCTGGGTGTTGGCCTTCTTCGACGCCGAGGTCGACTCCGCCAGCTCGATGGTGATGATGTCACCTATCTTGTGGGCCTTGATGTCCGAGTAGATGCCGTTGACCTGCTCGGGCTGGAAGATGGCCCCGGTCGGGCGTACCGACACCGGCTCGGATTCGCCGTAGACGGGAGCAAATTCCGGATCGTCGGGCTTGGGGGTGTTGGGGGTACTGGCACAACCCGCCAGGGTCAGCAGGCCCAGCATCCATATGGCTTTCATCATGGCTCTCCTACATCAGGTACGCTGGGTCAGGAAGGACATCATCGAGTCCACCGCCGAGATGACCTTGGAGTTCATCTCGTACACCCGCTGGGCCTGGATCAGGTTCACCAGCTCCTCGGTCACGTTGACGTTGGAGGTCTCCAGCATCCCCTGCTTGATGACCCCGAGCCCGTCCGCACCGGCAGTCCCCTGAATGGGGGCGCCGCTGGACTGGGTCTCGAGGAAGAGGTTCTCCCCCATGGGCTGCAGGCCGGTGGGGTTGACGAAGTCCGTGGTGTTGATCTGGCCCACCACCTGGGACTGGCCGTCCCCCTTGAGCTGGACCGAGACCTGGCCATCCTCCCCCACGGTGACGCTCTGGGCGTTCTCGGGGATCTGGATCTCCGGTTGCAGCGGGTAACCGTTGCCCGGGGTGACTATGGTGCCCTCGTCGTTCAGGGTGAACTGGCCGTTGCGGGTGTAGGCCGCGCTGCCGTCCGGCAGCTGGATTTCGAAGTAGCCGCGTCCGCTGATCATCAGGTCCAGGGAGTTGTCCGTGGTCTGGACGTTGCCCTGGCTGTGGTTCTTCTGGGTGGCGACCACCTTGGCCCCCGCCCCCAGCATCAGGCCGGAGGGCAGTTCGGTGTCCGCCGAGGAGCGGCCACCCGGCTGGTTGATGTTCTGATAGAGCAGATCCTCGAAGATGGCGCGGGCCTTCTTGTAGCCCACGGTGCTGGCGTTCGCCAGGTTGTTCGAGGTGACCGAGATGTTGGTCTGCTGGGCATCCAGGCCGGTCTTGCTGATCCAGAGTGCAGGATTCATGGTGTGCTCCTTGATTAGCTGATACGCAGCAGCTGGGTTTGGGCCTCGTCGTTTTCCTCGGCGGTCTTCATGATCTTGACCTGAGTTTCAAACTGACGTTGCAGGCGAATGAGGTTGGTCATCTCGTCGACCACGTTGACGTTGCTCCCCTCGAGGGAGCCGGCGATCAGGCCCACCTCGGCAGACGCGGCCTCCCGCTGGCCATCCTTGCGGCGGAACAGGCCATCCTGACCCTTCTCCACCGCATCCCCCGCCGGGTTGACCAGCTTGATGCGCTGGAAATCCTCAGGCAGGTTGGCGGCAGCCCCCTCGGGGCGACCGCTGATGGTGCCGTCACGGTTGATCTCGATCTTCTCCATGGGCAGCGGCAGCACTATGGGCTGGCCGGCGTCATCCACCACGTTTAGACCGGTGGAGGTCTGCAGGTTGCCGGCGGCGTTGAGCTGCAGATTGCCCATGCGGGTGTAGGCCTCCGCACCGTTGGGATCCTGCACCGCAATCCAGCCAGGACCGTCGACGGCGACGTCAAGATCCCGCCCCGTGGTCATCAGCATGCCGTGCTGCAGGTTCTGGCCCGGCCGCTCGGTCATGGCGAACACCCGGGTGGGCAGCCCCTCGCCGAACGCCTGCATGCTGCGCGCCTGCTCGAAGTCAGACTTGAAGCCGATGGTGTTGGCGTTGGCCAGGTTGTTGCCACGCACAGCCAGGCTGTTCATGTTCTCCTTGGCCCCGGACATGGCGATGTAAAGCAGGTGATCCATGGGATCCTCCGTCAAACAGATGACTCTCGCGGGGGAGTTGCAAGTTGAATGCCAAGAGAGAGAAACACGGCGACAGGAGCGAGGGAAAAAGCGCGGCGCTGAGACGACAAGGGGCGCCTAAGCGCCCCTTGGAACCACAAACACCTTAGCGGATCTGCAGTATGTTCTGCTGCAGGGAGCTGTTCACCTCCAGGGAACGGGAGTTCGCCTGGAAGTTGCGCTGGGCGGTGATGAGGTCCACCAGCTCTGTGGTCAAATCCACGTTGGACTGCTCCAGGGCCGACGACTTGATGGAGCCGAAGGTGCCCGAGTTCGGGGTGCCGGGCAGGGCATCGCCGGAGAGCAGGGACTGGCGCCAGGAGGTGTCGCCCACCTGGGTCAGCCCCTGGGAGTTGGCGAACTTGGCCATGGCCACCATGGCCACCTTGACGGTGGTGGCGTTGCTGTAAGTGGCGGAGACTATGCCGTCCGCGGTGATCTCCACCTTGGTCAGGCGGCCGACGGTGGAACCGTCCTGGGTCAATTTGTTGACTTCGAACGGCGAGGCGTACTGGGTCACGGTACCGAGCTTGAGCTCGATCTCCTGGGTACCGTCGGCGCCATTGGTGATGATGCCGGCCCCCGCCGCCCCCAGTTGCTCGGTCTTGATGACCGCCGGAGTGGTGGGGGTGACCATCTTGCCGGAGGCGTCGAAGGTCACCCGCGCGCTCAGGGGCGCCTGGCTGACACCGGTGGCCATGGTGGTGGCCACACCGCCCGCGATGTCGATGGGCTTGTCGCCTTGATAGAGGTACATGCGCCAGGCGGTCGGCACCGCCGCCTGGGTCGTGTCGGCCGGGTCGGCTTCTTTCACGAAGTACTGGGTGATGGTGTGGGGCTCACCCAGGGAGTCGTAGACCACCACCGAGGTGGAGGAGGAGTAGGTGTCCGAGTCCTTGGGGTCGAACTTGGAGGCATCGGCGGCGCCGTTGCCCGCGGCCAGCGGCGAGGCGGTGGAGGGCAGGTTGAAACTCGCTTCGATCGTCGAGGTCTGGACCGGTTCACCGGCCCGGTCCGGGATCTGGATGGGCTTGGTCGCGTTGATGCTCACCGCCTTGGGGGTGCCGTCTGCGTTGATCTCGTAGCCCTGCAGATAGCCGCCGGAGTTGCTGACCATGTAGCTGTTTTCGTTGAGCTTGAAGGCACCGGCGCGGGTATAGGTGCGATCCAGGTTGGAAAGGCCGTCCGAGGTCACGAAGAAGCCGTTGCCCTGGATGGCGAGATCCAGCGCGTTGTTGGTAAATTGCAGCGCCCCCTGGTGGAACTGCTGCGCCACCGCCCCCGTCGCCACCCCGTTGCCGACCTGGGTCTTGGCGTTGACGAAGATGGAGTTGGCATAGACGTCGGCGAACTCGGCGCGGGACTCCTTGAAGCCAGTGGTGTTGACGTTGGCAATGTTGTTCGCGGTGACGTTCAGGTCTTTTTGAGCCGCATTGATGCCGCTGAGGGCATTGTTGAATGACATGTCTTTCTCCTTAGATCACTGCGTTAGAGGTCGAGGCCGGGGTCGTGGTCGACTTGCCGCCCGTCCCGCCAATTTCCAATACATCGGTCAGGTAGATGCCGCCCAGCCCCTTGAGCTTGAGGGTGCTGGGATTGGTGCTCGTACCCAGGGTGACGCTCTCCACCTTGGCGTAAGTCAGGGCGGGTACGCTCTCCGACTTGCCATCCACGGTGGCGTGCGCTTCTATCGAATACTTGCCGCTCTTGGCCGCATTGCCGGACTTGTCCTTGCCATCCCACTCGAAGGCCACGTTCCCCTTGTGGTCCCCCTCGAGGGAGAACTCCTTGACCACCTGGCCGCTCTCGTCCTTCACCGTCACCTTGATGTTGCTGCCGCCGTCTCCAGTGGCGATGACGCCGGAGAGGGTGCCCCCCTTCTCCACATACCCCGTGTTGGAGGGGATGAGCACGTTCTGGCCCACCAGGGCCGACGCCTGGAGCGCCTGGCTCGAGGTCATCAGGCTGTTGAGGCTCTCCATCTGGGTGGAGAGGCTGCTGATCCCCTGGGAGGTCGACATCGAGGTCATCTGGGACAACATCTGGGCGTTGTCCACCGGCTTGAACGGATCCTGATAGGAGAGCTGCATGGTCAGCAGCTTCAGGAAGGACTCCTGATCCAGCTCCTTTTTCTGGGTGCTGGTGTTGACCGTACTGGTCTGGGCCGACGTCGTCCGGTTGACACCCAGCAGGCTGTCATAGGTATCTGCCACTTATGCTCCCCCCTCTAGGGCTTGCGATGCCCGGCGTAGGCCGAACAGGCGGTCACGGGTCTCTGTCATCTGGGTTCACCTCTATCAGGACTTGCCGAGGCCGAGCGTCTGCTGCAGCATCTTCTTGGCCGCATCGGCCACCTGGACATTGGTCTGGTAGCTGCGCGAGGCGGCGATCATGTCCGCCATCTCCTCCACCATGTTGACGTTGGGCTTGAAGATGAAGCCATCCTTGTCCGCCATGGGGTGGTTCGGGTTGTACTCCTTGAGCAGGGGGGCATCGCTCTCGACGATACCTTTCACGTCCACCCCCACCGAGGCCTGCTTGTCGGACATGGCCTGATCCAGCTGGGCGGCAAACACTGGCCGCCTGGCGTGGTAAGTTTTTTCCACGCTGGAGCTGACGCTGTCGGCGTTGGCCATGTTGCTCGCCACCGTGTTGAGGCGAACGGACTGCGCGCTCATGGCGGAGCCTGCAATGTCAAAGACCTTGAACAAACTCATCCTTGCTCTCCTTTCAGTGCCTTGAGCAGGCCGCTTATCTTGCCGTTCATGAATTCGAGGGAGGCCTGGTATTCGAGGCTGTTGCGCAGAAACTCGCTGCGCTCCTGCTGCACGTCCACCGTGTTGCCGTCACCGGTATCCGGTTGCAGGGGATTGCGGTACTGGGTAGACCCGGGCGCATCCATCTGCAAGGCGAAGTGCTTCTCGCTGGTGGTGCTGAGCCCGAACCCTTGCCGGCTCTGGGCCTGTTGCAGCGCCTGGGAGAAGTCGATGTCACGGGCCTTGAAGCCCGGTGTATCCGCATTGGCGATGTTGCTGGACAACACCTCGGCACGCTTGGCGCGCACGCTCAGCGTGTACTGGTGAACACCGAATGCCTTGTCGAATGAAATTGCCATAGCACACCTCCTGCTTCACGAATGTTTAGCAAGAGGTGTGCCAAAGAGGGAGATGAGGAGGGTTATTTGACCTTGTAGACGATGCCGGGGTTGCAGCGGATCATCTCGAACTTGTCGGTGAGACCGGCCAGGGACTCCGAGGCCCCCAGCATCAGATAGCCGCCAGGGTTGAGGCTGCCGGCGAACTGGTTGAGGATCTTGGACTTCACCTCGGGGGCGAAGTAGATGAGCACGTTGCGACAGAAGATGATGTCAAACTTGCCGAGCAGGCTGTAGCTCTCCAGCAGGTTCAGGGGCCGGAAGCTGGTCAATTTTCTGACACGCTCCGATACCCGCATCTTGTTGTCGCCGCAGGGCTCGAAGAACAGCCGCTTGCGCTCGGGAGAGAGGCCCCGGGCCAGCGCCAGGCTGTCATAGACCCCCTCCTTGCACTGGTTGAGCATGGTGCTGGAGATGTCGGTCCCCACTATCTGCACCCCGCCCGGCAGGGTGCCCGGTCGCTTGACCTGCTGCTCCAGCGCCGTCATGGCGATGGAGTACGGCTCCTGCCCGGACGAGGAGGCGGCGGACCAGATCTTGATGGGACGACCGCTCTTGCCGAGCTCGGGGAAAATCTTGTCGCTCAGCAACTGGAACGGATAGGTATCGCGAAACCATAGGGTCTCGTTGGTGGTCATGGCATCCACCACGGCCATCTTGAGTTCCCGCTCGCGCACGTTCATCGCCCGGGTGACCAGATCAGACAGACTCTCGATACCAAACTGAGTCATCAAGGGCGACAGGCGGCTCTTGACCAGATACTGTTTGTTGTCACCCAGCACTATGCCGCTCTGTTGCGCCAGAAAATTGCTGAATTGCCTGTATAAGTCGTCCGAAAGTGTCTTCATGCAGTTGTTCTTCTTGATTAGAGAGCGCCTTGTACGGCCTTGGCCAATTCATCAGGCTGGAATTTGGCAATGAAATTGTTCGCTCCGACTTTCTGCACCATGGCCTGATTGAACACCCCACTGAGGGAAGTGTGCAGGATAACATGCAAATCCTTGAGGGCGGGATTGTTGCGGATCTCGGCGGTGAAGGTGTAGCCGTCCATCTCCGGCATCTCGATGTCCGAAATCACCAGGGCGATCTGATCCTTGATGGGGCCGTTCCTGGACATCTCCAGCAGCATGTTGAGCGCCTCGCGCCCGTCCTTGGCCAGCACGCACTGCACCCCGATCGCCTCCAGCGCCCGCTGCACCTGCTTGCGCGCCACCGAGGAGTCGTCCGCCACCAGCACGGGGCGACCCAGGGGGTTGTGCTCCACGCTCGCCTCCACCAGCTCGGCGCTCACCTCGGTGGAGACCGGCGAGATCTCGTTGAGGATGCGCTCCACGTCCAGGATCTCCACCAGCTCGCCGTCCACCTCGGTGACGGCGGTCATGTAGTTGATGCGCCCCGCCCCCTTGGGTGGCGGCAGGATGGACTCCCAGTTCATGTTGATGATGCGTTCGACCGAGTGCACCAGGAACCCCTGAATGGATCTGTTGTACTCGGAGATGATGATGAAGCACTTGGAGAGGTCCTGGATGGGACGCTTGCCCATCGCCATGCTGAGATCGATCACCGAGATGGTCTGGCCACGGATGTGGGCCACGCCGCGGATGCAGGAGTTGAGCTTGGGCATGACGGTCAAGGGCGGGCACTGCAGCACCTCACGTACCTTGAATACGTTGATGCCAAATCTTTGACGTCCGTTGAGACGAAACAGCAGCAGCTCCAGCCGGTTTTGTCCCACTAACTGGGTTCGCTGGTTGACCGAGTCCAGAATACTCGCCATAAACACTCCCTAAAAATGCTTGGCACTGATCGTGCATGTTATTATGCATGCACATTGGCTTGCATCAGACCAGCGATGTTTCGACAACCGAATTCTGGTGCAAGCATAGTTAACTACGGTGGTATACGTGAATAACTTATCGACCGGTAAGCAAAAATGATTAGTAGACTTTTCCTCATCTTACTGCCGTTTTGCAGCCTGTCTCACGCCATGGCGTCCGAGGTCACAGACTATCTGCAGGAACAGGCGCAGGAGTTCGTGCTCGGCCAGCTGGATATGCCTCTCGATGCCCAGGCCGAGGTGAAAGCCGGGACCATTGACGAGCGTCTCCCCCTGACACGCTGCGAGGAGGCCCTGACCATCACCCTCCCGTCCAGGATGGAGATCCGCCGCAACACCACAGTCTACCTCAAGTGTGAAGAAGACAAACCCTGGGACCTCTATCTGCCGGTGCGGGTCAGCATCCAGAAGCCCTATGTCACCGTGGCGGCCCCTGTGGCCAAGGGCGACGTGCTAAGCGAGTCCATGCTGACCCTGGCCTACCAGGATCAGACCCTGATCCGCGGCGACTATCTGACCGACCCGGCCGCCCTCGTCGGGGTACGCAGCAAGCGCGAGCTCAAACCCGGCCAACCCATTCGGCTGACCCAGGTGTGCGTGGTCTGCAAGGGGGATCAGGTGACCCTGGTCGCCGAAAACAGCAGCATGCAGATCAAAACCATGGCCCGCGCCTTGCAAGATGGCAGCTTCGGAGACATGATCCGGCTTGTCAACATTCGTTCGGGCAGAGCGGTGCAGGGCCAGGTCAGTGCCGTGGGATCCGTGGTGGTCACGTTTTGACTGTTTTGTTAACGATCCGATTTTTTTTCTAAAGTTCTGACCGCCGTCACCGATATACAGGTAAGCGAACAGCAAAGCAGACGAAGGTAAACCTTATGGCTATCAACAATATCAACAACTTGGCTAACAACCGGTTGCAAAACAACGGGACCAGTCAAGGTGTAGCCACCAAGTCCGCGACCTCTGGTGAGGGCAACCGCGCGACGACCGTCAAGAGCGACTCTGTCTCCTTGACCAGCGAGGCGCAGCAATTGCAACAGATGCAGAAGACCCTCAACACCGCCTCCACCGGTAACGAGAGCCGCGTCGAGAGCCTGAAGAAGGCCGTGGCCAGTGGGGAGTACAAGGTCAACAGCGAAGCCGTGGCCAGAAAGATGTTCAGCTTTGAAGCCGATCTGGACAAGCGGCTGGGATGATGGATCTCGTCGAGCTGCTGCACGCCCAGGACGACAACCTCTCCCAGATGCAGGGTCTGCTGGCGGAGGAGTTTGATCTGCTCAAGGCTCACCGGGCCCTCGCCTTGCCGGCGCTGGCCGATCGCAAGCAGCAACTGCTGGTGGCCATCGAGACCCTGGACAAGACCCTGGCCGGGCAGCCCGACCTGCAGCAACGACTCGGTGCCTTCCCTGACCAGCTGCAGGCCCTGCAGGCCAAGCTGGAAGCCTGCCAGGAGCAGAACAACCTCAACGGTCGCCTGCTCGAACTCAGCATCGTCTCCAATCGCCGGCTGGCCAGCTTCCTCAGCAAGCTGAAGGACAGCAACTCCCTGACTTACGACGCCAAGGGCAATACCCGCTCCGGCACCCGTTCCCTGGGGATCAAGGCCTGACCCCCTTCCCGCTTCGGCGTTGAGACCCCCCTTTATCCCTCTGTCCTGACCCGCGCGGGTCAGAGCGCCAGCCGCATCAGCTCGGCATCATCGGCGCAGGCGTGAATGCTCATGACACCATCCTCGTAACGGCCGTAGCTGGCCGCCCACTCCCCCCTCGGAAAACAGATGGACCCAGGGTTCATCAAGACCCTCTCCCCGTCCTGCCGCAGCACGGGAAGGTGGGTGTGGCCGCTGATGAAGAGGCTGCCCGCAGGCAGAGACACCGCCTCCGGCTGATAGAGATGGCCGTGGCTCACGAACCAGCGCCGCCCGTCCACCAGCAACTGGTTGTAAGGGGCCGTGATGGGGAAATCCAGCAGCATCTGATCCACTTCCGAATCGCAGTTGCCCCGTACCGCCATGATGCGGGAAGCCAGTGTATTGAGTCGCTCGGCCACGGCCGCAGGGGCATAGCCCTCCGGCACCGGGTTGCGCGGACCGTGGTTGAGCAGATCCCCGAGCAGCAGATAGTGATCCGGCTGCCAGGGGGCGAGCCGGGCCAGCACCCGCTCCAAGGCAGGCAGGCTGCCGTGTACATCGGAGATAATTGCTATCTTCATCCCACTTTCCTCATGGCTGACTGAAGTAGAGATCCTTGGTGGCGATGGCGCCCTTCAGGTTGCGGCTCGGCAGGCCGCGCAGGGCCGGGTCCACCAGCCGCATCTGGTTGTAGTGATAGACGGGGATGACGGGCATCTCCTCCATCAGCAGTTGTTCCGCCTGATGATAGAGCCCGGTCCGGGCCTTGGCATCCAGGGTCTCCGACGCCTGCTGCAGCAGACCGTCGAAGGCCGGGTTGCAGTAACCGCTCTCGTTCTGGGGATCCTGGCAACGGAAGCTGCCCAGCATGGAAGAGGGCTCCACGTAATCACCGAACAAGAATGAGCGGGCCAGCATGAAGTCGCCGCTGTCCTTGGCCACCTGATAGGCGTTCCACTCCAGGTTGTTGAGGACGACCTCCACCCCCAGCGGCTTCCACATGGCCGCCACCGCCAGGGCCAGCTTCTTGTGGTTCTCCGAGGTGTTGTAGGTCAGCGTCAGCTTGAGGGGATGGGCGCTGTTGTAGCCCGCCTGGGCCAGCAGGGCGGCGGCACGGGCCAGTCGGGTCGGCTGCGCCTCCAGGGCGAGGGGCGAACCAAGCTCGTCATAATCCGGCATGTCGGGCAGCAGGGACCAGGCGGGACGCTCTCCCTGACCGCTCACCTTCTCGGTCAGCAGGCGGCGATCGATGGCCATGGAGAGCGCCTGACGCACCCGCACGTCCTGCAGCTCCGGGCGATTGAGGTTGAAGGTATAGAGGTAGGTGCCAAGCAGCGGCAGGCCCCAGATCCGCTCCGGCGTCTCCTGCATGGCCTTCTGGTAGTACTCCAGCGCCACCTTGTTGGTGAGCTGGATCTCCCCCGCCTCGTAGCGCAGCCGCTCCGCGTGCTGGGAGGCGAGCGGCAGATAGGTCACCCGCTGGATCCGGGTGTGGGCATCGTCCCAGTACTGGGGGTTGCGCTCGGCTTCGATGCGCTCGTTCGGCACCCAGTTCACCAGCCGGTAGGCGCCGTTGCTGACCAGCTTGCCGGGCTGGGTCCACTGCTTGCCGAACTGGCTGACCGCCTTTTCATTGACCGGCACGAAGGGACGCTGGCTGATGAGCTGCAGGAAGTAGGGCACAGGCCGCTCCAGGGTCACCTTCAGGATCTGGTCGCTCTCGGCCTCCACCCCCAGGGCATCGAGATCGAGCGCACCGGCGTAGATGGACTGGGCATTGTTGATGCCGGTCGCCAGCAAGAGACCGGCGGAGGGCGAGGCCAGCGCCGGGTTCAGCAACCGCCGCCAGGCATAGACGAAATCCCGTGCGCCAAGGGGCTCACCGTTGGACCACTTGAGCTGGGGGCGCAGGAAGAAGCGCCACACCAGCCCGTCCTCGCTGGTCTCCCAGCGCTGGGCCTGGGCCGGCACTATCCTGCCCTGCCCGTCCTCGCTCACCAGTCCCTCGAACAGGTCCACCAGCACCACCTCCCCCGGGAAGCCGGAACGGATCTGGGCCGGATCCAGAGACTCGGGTTCGGCGCCGTTCCCCTTGACCAGGGTCTGCCGGTCCGACAGCACAGGCTGCTGCCCCACTGTGGTCGCCTGCAGGGGGGGCGCCATCATCAGCCCGAGCAACAGGGAAGGAAGCCAGCGGCGGGCGGGCCGGGCGGCGAAACGGTAAAACATGACATCAACCTCTTTCAATTCTTCTGACTGCAGGGTGGGGAAGGCCGACGGCGCGCCTGAAACCGAATGCATGATGCCGCCCTTGTTATCCCCGAAGACGCCCCGTATTGTATCGGGCTTGCCCGGCAGATGGAGTCTTTCGGGCTATTTTTTTCAGCCGTTTTTGCGCGAGAGCCGCCGCCGGCATGCTTCCACCGCCAGTCTGGCCGTGATGACCGGCTGACAGGGGGGCCATCCGGCGGGTTTCTGCCGTTTCAGGGGTCTTTATGGGATACGAATGGCTGGCGCTGGCCGCCGCCAGTTTATGGGCGGTCGCCGCCCTGATTTCCGTCAAACCGGCGCGCCATCTGGGGGCCTTTGCCTACAGCCGCTGGCGCATGTTCCTGGTCAGCCTGATGCTGGCCAGCGCCAGCCTCGCCACCGGGGGCTGGCAGACGCTCACCGAGAGCGCCCTCCCCCTGCTGGCGCTCTCCGGCCTCGTCGGCATCTTCGTCGGCGACACCGCCCTCTTCGCCTGCATGAACCGGCTGGGCCCCAGGCGCAGCGGCCTGCTGTTCTCCTGCCACGCGCTCTTCTCCGCCCTGCTCGGGCTCTGGCTGTTCGGCGAGCGGCTCGGAGGCTGGCGTCTGGTGGGTGCCCTGCTGGTGCTGGCCGGGGTCATGCTCGCCATCCTGTTCGGACGCCGTGGCGACAATCAGCAGAGCGAATGGGAGCAGGTGCGCGGCAGCCTCGTCGTCGGCATTGCCCTGGGCCTCACCGCCGCCCTGTGTCAGAGCCTCGGTGCCATCATCGCCAAGCCGGTGATGATGGGTGGCACCGTGGACGCGGTGAGCGCCTCCGGCATCCGCATGGGCAGCGCCCTGCTGGCCCACTGCGCCCTGCGGGTGCTGCGGGTGCCGCTGGCCATGCCTCACCACCTCATCAACCGGCAGGTGCTCGGCATGATAGGCATCAACGGGTTTCTGGCGATGGCGCTCGGCATGACGCTGATCCTGGTGGCCCTGCGTCAGGGGGACGTGGGCATGGTGGCCATCCTCTCCTCCACCACCCCTGTCATCCTGCTGCCGCTGCTGTGGTGGCACTCGGGGGTGCGGCCCTCGCTCCCCGCCTGGGCCGGCGCCCTGCTGGCGACCCTGGGCACGGCGCTGGTGCTGGGGGGATCCTGATCCCCCTGTCCCCGGCCTTTCCCCTCGCCCTCAGGGCGAGGGGGATCAGAACCTGGCTACCTCTTCCTCGGTCAGCTCACGGTATTCCCCCGGCGCCAGCTCCTCGTCCAGGGTCAGCTCGCCGATCCGCTCCCGGTGCAGCCCCACCACCTTGTTGCCGATGGCGGCGAACATCCGCTTCACCTGGTGATACCTGCCCTCGTGGATGGTGAGGCGCGCCTCGCACTCCCCCAGGATCTCCAGCTCGGCGGGACGGGTCTTGTCGGCTTCGTTGCGCAGATAGACGCCGTCGGCAAACAGCGAAATGGCGTCCTCGCTCACGGGGTCGGCCAGCCAGACGTGGTAGGTCTTGGCGCACTCGTGCCGTGGCGAGGTGATGCGGTGGGACCACTGGCCGTCATCGGTGATCAGCACCAGGCCTGTGGTGTCGAGATCGAGCCGGCCCACCACGTGCAACTTGCCCATGGCGGGCTCGTCGAGCAGCTGGAAGACGGTGGCGTGATCCGGATCCTCGTTGGAGCAGACGTAGCCTTCCGGTTTGTGCAGCATGAAGTAGCGATTGCGCTGGTTCAGCGTGAGCGTGACGCCGTCAAACTCGATCTGGTTCTGCTCGTGGATGTGGAAGGCGGGCTGCTTGACCAGGACCCCGTCCACCATGACCTCCCCCTGACGGATCAGCTTGCCCGCCTGGGAGCGGGTCAAGTCGGAGCAATCGCAAATAAATTTATCGAGCCGCATGCAAAAACCTCGGAATCCATCTTGATAAGGGGCGTCATTATATCGGTCGAACCCGACAACACCAGCACTAAGCAGGGAGAGCGGCAGATGGTGCCTGACGCCATCCGGCCCCGGTGGTAGACTGCCGCCAGCAGCGTCACACCATGCATAATAATAATCTCAGGACGTCCCCATGAAGCCGACTCAGCCTCATCCCGTCATTCCCGTCAGCCAGTTGCAACCCGGCATGTATGTCATTGCCATCACCAGCCAGACCGGCGCCATGGAAATAGCCCAGATGGGGCTGGTCACCAGCACCAAGCAGATCGAGGCCCTGCTCCGGCGCGGCGTCACCACGGTGCGGGTGGATCTCGCCCGCAGCAAGCTGGCCGGCATAGAGCAACACCTCTCCCCGGCCCCTGTCTCCCCCTCCGCCGGCGCCCAGCCCCCCGGCAGCAGCGCCAGCGGCGAAGGGCGCGAGCTCAAGATCCGCCGCCTCTATCAGGAGGCCCGCGAGCTGCAGGGCAAGTTCATCCGCCACCTCAAGGCGGGGGAACCCATCGACATCACGCCGCTGGCGGCGGTGGCCGAAGAGATGGTGGACACCATGTTTACCCATGGGGACGCCATGCTCTGTCTGGCCCGGATCCGGGCCAAGGATGCCTATCTGATGGAGCACTCCATGAACGTCGCCATCCTGCTGGCGAACTTCGGCCGTTATCTGGGGCTGGAGCGCAGCGTGCTCAGGGAGCTGACACTGGGGGGCTGCTGCACGACGTGGGCAAGATCATGACGCCGGACGAGGTGCTTAACAAACCGGGCAAGCTGACCGACGAGGAGTTCGATGTCATGCGCCAGCACGTGGTGCACAGCCACGACATCCTGATCGCCACCGCCGGCATCACCCCCACCATGCTGGAGGTGGCCACCAACCATCACGAGCGCCTCGATGGCACCGGCTATCCAAGACGGCTCAAGGGAGAACAGCTCTCGCTCCATACCCGCATGAGCGCCATCGTCGACGTCTACGACGCGGTCACGGCGGACAGGGTCTACAAGCGGGGGATGCAGCCGACCCAGGCGTTTCGCATCCTGCTCAAGGGGGCCGATCACCACTTCGATCGGGTGCTGGTGACCAAGTTCATCAAGTGCATGGGGGTCTATCCGGTCGGCACCCTGGTGCAGCTATCCAACCAGCGGCTGGCCGTCGTGATGCAGCGCAACGAACAGCAGCCGCTCAAGCCCGTGGTCAAGGTGATCTATCACGCGACCCAGCGCCACTATCTCGAGGTACAGTGGCTGGATCTCGCCCGAAGCGGAGTGCAGGAGACCATAGAGAACACGGTGGATCCCAAGGAGTTTGGCATCAACCTGGCCCATTTCGTCTAGCGCACCCGGGACTCGGGGGCCTGCTCGCGGCAGTAGCGGATGAGGAACTCCTCATCCAGCGGGGAGAGATCGAAGCGCAGGCAGGCCTCCTCGATGGCCCGGATGTCGTGCAGATGATGGTCGCTGAGCCAGCGCACGGCGCGGCGCAGATCCTCGCCATGGGGCAGCAGGGTATGATCGCTCATGGGACACCTCCGGTCAGCCATCGTTCTCGGCCCGTCGCGGCGGGCCCTCTCTATCTAGCTTAGCCCGCCTGCCGCCCCTTCATCCTGCCTTCAAGCTGGCTCAGGCAAACGCCCGCTGCCAGTCCTGATCGAATTTCGCCAGCGCCGCGTCCACCGCCGGCACCTGGAGCAACTGCTCCGCCACATCCAGCGGCAATGTGATGGACCGGCAGCCCGCCAGCAGGCAGTCGAGGGCCTGGCGCGGAGTACGGAAGGAGGCTGCCAGCACCTTGCTGTTTGGGGCGTGCAGCGCCAGCAGCTGCTGCAGCTCCTGCACTGTCTTGATGCCGTCCCCCCCCTGGGCATCCAGCCGGTTGACGTAGGGCGCCACGTACTCGGCCCCGGCCACCGCCGCCAGCCAACCCTGCAGCGGGGTATAGACCGCGGTGCCCAGGGTCGGCACCCCGTTGGCCGTCAGGGTCTTGATGGCCGCCAGTCCTTCCGCACACACCGGGATCTTGATCACCAGGTCCAAGTCCAGCTCACGCAGGGCAAACGCCTCGCGCACCATCTCGGCCTCGGTTTTGCCCATCACCTGGGCAAACAGCCGTCCCTTGGCTCCCAGCACCTCCCGCAGGGCGGGCAGCAGCTCGGGCAGCGGCATGCCGCCGGCCGCGGTGATGGACGGGTTGGTGGTGACGCCGGCCAGCGGCAGGATCCGCGACCAGCGGCGCACCGCGGCCACATCGGCCGTATCGAGATAAAGCTCCATCTCTGACTCCTTATGGGGATGTTCAATCTGTCGCCATTCTAGCGGTTTCTCATTCGCAAATTTATTGATCAACATCAAAATGACTTTCGAATGAAAGCAAATAGAATGAAAACCAAAAGGAGGCGGTATGATTTTCGACCTGCAACGCTACTCGACCCACGATGGCCCCGGCATACGCACCCTGGTGTTTCTCAAGGGATGCTCCCTCGCCTGCCGCTGGTGTCAAAACCCGGAAAGCCGCTCTCCCAGGCCGGAGATCCTGCTCGACCGGCGCCAATGCATCGAGGGATGCAGCCTCTGCAGCCAGGCCTGCCCGGCCATTCTGCGTGACGCTCAAGGCATCCGGCTGATACGGTCCGGCCTCGGAGCCCAGGATGTGGAGCGGCTGCGCGGCCTCTGCCCGAGTGAGGCTTTGCAGGTGTGCGGTCGGGAGGAGAGCCTGGACGCGCTCATGAGCACAATATTGCGGGATCGCCCCTTCTTCGAGCGCAGCGGCGGCGGGATCACCCTCTCCGGCGGCGAGCCCTTTATGCAGCCCGACTTCGCCGCAGAGCTGCTGGCCCGCTGCAAGGCCCAGGGGCTCCATACCGCGGTGGAGAGCTGCCTGCACGTGCCCTGGCACCAGATTGAGCCGAGCCTCCCCCACCTCGACCTGCTGCTGGCGGATCTCAAGCACGTGGATGAGGAGCGCTTCTTCGACTGGACCCGCGGCAAGGTCGCCCTGCCCCTGGCGAACCTCAAGCGTCTGGCCGAGCGCGGCGTGGCCATCCAGATCCGAGTGCCGCTCATCCCCGGTTTCAATGCCGACCGCGAATCGATAAAAGCCATCACCGACACCGCCGCCCGCCTCGGCACTGTGCAGGAGATCCACTTTCTCCCCTACCACACCCTGGGGGCGGGTAAATATGCCCTGCTGGATTTGCCCTACGAGGCGCCAGAGCGACCCCTCAATGACCCGGATTTGCTCGACTTTGCCCACACCTATGCCCAACGCCAGGGGCTGACCCCTGTCACCAGAGGATAAGATCATGACCCAGCTCGATTTGAATACCCTCAGCCCCCGGATCCGCGCCCACAAGGAGAGCCTGATCCACATCGTCCAGCCGCCGGTCTGCACCGAGCGCGCCCGCCACTATACCGAGGCCTATCAGGCCCACCTGGCCCGGCCGCTGCCGGTACGTCGCGCCCTGGCGCTGGCTCATCATCTGAAGGAGCGCACCATCTGGATCAAGCACGACGAGCTCATCGTCGGCAACCAGGGGAGCCAGGTGCGGGCGGCGCCGCTCTTTCCCGAATACACGGTGGGCTGGATTGAGAAGGAGATCGACGAGCTGGCCGACCGCCCCGGTGCCGGCTTTGCGGTGAGCGAAACCGACAAGGCGATCATCCACGCCCTCACCCCCTTCTGGCGTGGCCAGACGGTGCAGGATCGCTGCTTCGGCCTCTTCACCGACGAGCAGAAGGCGCTGCTGGAGAGCGGCATCATCAAGGCCGAGGGCAACATGACCTCGGGAGATGCCCACCTCGCGGTCAATTACGAACAGCTGCTTGCCCTCGGCCTCGACGGCCTCAAGGCCAGGGTGGCCGAGCGGCGCGGCCGGCTCGATCTGGCGGACTGGGCCGATCTGCAGCGCGAGCAGTTCCTGCAGGCCGTCGCCATCACCTTCGATGCCGTGAGCCAGCACATCGAGCGCTTCGCCGCGCTGGCCCGCGAACTGGCACAGCAGGAGCCGCGTCCCGAGCGCCGCTGCGAGCTTGAGACCATCGCGCTCAACTGCGCCCACATCGCCCACCGGCCGCCGGAAACCTTCTGGCAGGCGCTGCAGCTCTGCTACTTCATCCAGCTCATCCTGCAGATCGAGTCCAACGGCCACTCGGTGTCGTTTGGCCGGATGGACCAGTACCTCTATCCCTGGTATCGCCGGGAAGTGGAGCTGTCGGAATCCCTGCCACGCGAGCGAGCCATCGAACTGCTGCAAGGGTGCTGGCTCAAGCTGCTGGAGGTGAATAAGATCCGCTCCGGCACCCACTCCAAGGCTTCCGCCGGCAGCCCGCTCTATCAGAACGTCACCATCGGCGGGCAGAACTGGCGCAATGGCAAAGCCCACGACGCGGTCAACGGCCTCTCCTACGCGATCCTGGAGTCCTGTGGGCAGCTGCGCTCGACCCAGCCCAACCTCTCGGTGCGCTACCACGCCGGCATGAGCGAGGATTTCCTCGATGCCTGCATCCAGGTGATCCGCTGCGGTTTCGGCATGCCCGCCTTCAACAACGACGAGGTGGTGATCCCCGAGTTCATCAGGCTCGGGGTGAGCGAGGAGGATGCCCACCACTACGCCGCCATCGGCTGCATCGAGACCGCGGTGCCCGGCAAGTGGGGCTATCGCTGCACCGGCATGAGCTTCATCAACTTCGCCCGCATCCTGCTGGCGGCGCTGGATGGCGGCCGCGACGCCACCACGGGCAAGGTCTTCTTGCCCCAGCCCCAGACCCTGCGCGAGGGCAATTTCGCCTCCTTCGACGAGGTGATGGCCCGCTGGGACGAGCAGGTGCGCTACTTCACCCGCAAGTCCATCGAGATCGACTGCGTGGTGGACAGCGTGCTGGAGGCCCAGGCCCACGACATCCTCTGCAGCGCCCTGGTGGATGACTGCATCGAGCGCGGCAAGACCATCAAGCAGGGGGGCGCCGTCTATGACTGGGTCTCCGGCCTGCAGGTGGGGATCGCCAACCTGGGCAACAGCCTGGCGGCGCTGAAAAAACTGGTGTTCGAGCAGGGCGTGGTGGATCAGCGCGAGCTGGCCGAGGCGCTGGAGCAGGACTTTGCCGGGCTCGAGGGGGAACAGCTGCGCCAGCGCCTCACCCATGCGGCCCCCAAATACGGCAACGATCTGGACGAGGTGGATCTGCTGCTGGTGCAGGCCTACCAGAGCTACATCGACGAGCTCAAGGGGCTGCACAACACCCGCTTCGGTCGCGGCCCCATCGGCGGCACCTACTATGCAGGCACCTCCTCCATCTCGGCCAACGTGCCGTTCGGCGCGGCCACCCTGGCCACCCCGGATGGCCGCCACGCCCGCACCCCGCTGGCGGAAGGGGCCAGCCCCTCGTCGGGCTCGGATCGCCTCGGCCCGACGGCGGTGTTCAACTCCCTCGGCAAGCTGCCCACGGCGGCCATCCTCGGTGGCGTACTGCTCAACCAGAAGCTGAGCCCGGCCAGCCTGGAGAACGAGCGGGACAAGGCCAAGCTGATGAGCCTGCTGCGCACCTTCTTCGAGGTGCACAAGGGGTGGCACGTGCAGTACAACATCGTCTCGCGGGAAACCCTGTTGGCGGCCAAGGCCCATCCCGATCAGTACCGGGATCTGGTGGTGCGGGTGGCGGGCTACTCGGCCTTCTTCACCGCCTTATCCCCGGATGCGCAAGATGATATCATCGCCCGCACCGAGCACAGTCTCTGACGCCCACAGCGCCCGTGCGACCGATGACAGGCAAGCCACCCGCGGGTGGCTTGCCGCTATCTTCCCAACCTGCGAGGTCCCATGAACCCACGCCACCAACTGATCCTCACCCTGGTCCATCAGGCCCGCAAGATGAGCGTGGCCGAGCTTTCCCGGCACACAGGGGTGTCTGAGGTGACGGTGCGCAACGACCTCACCGCGCTGGAGAAGCAAGGACTGCTCAAACGGGTGCACGGCTCGGCCATGGCGCTGGAGAGCGACGACCCCGACGCGCGGATGAACATCAACTACCTGCTCAAGGAGCGCCTCGCCGAGCGGGCCGCCCAGCTGGTGGAGGATGGCGAGACAGTCTTCATCGAGGGAGGCAGCGCCAACGCCCTGCTGGCCCGCCACCTGGCCCTGCACAAGCGGGTCACCATCATCACCATCAGCAGCTACATCGCCCACCTGCTGCGGGACACCCAGGCCCAGGTGGTGCTGCTGGGCGGCCTGTTCCAGCATCAGAGCGAGAGCGTGGTGGGGCCGCTGACGCGCCTGTGCATCGAGCAGGTGCACTTCTCCAAGGCCTTCATCGGGGTGGACGGCTTTCACCCCGAGATCGGCTTCACCGGCCGGGACATGATGCGGGCCGACGTGGTCAACAGCGTGCTGGCCAAGGGGGTGACCAACGTGGTCATCACCGACAGCAGCAAGTTCGGCGCCATCCACCCGAGCCCCCTCGGCGCGCCGGGGCAGATCGGCGTGCTGGTCACCGACGATGCCCTGCCCGCCCCCATGCGGGCCGCCCTGGCGGTGCGCGGCATCACCCTTTACTGCGTCGCCGCCTGATCCCGTCATGGCCGCTCGCGGCCTGACGCCTCCCCCGCCTGGCCGCTTGACGGCGCCCACCCTGACAGGGGTATGCTCGTCCTCTTTCGGCCTCCCCTGGCAGGAGCCGCTCACACAAGGACGTTGCATGCAAACCAAGGACAAGTGTCTGGCCGCCCTGGTCATCCTCTGCTGGGGCCTCAACTTCGTCGCCATCAAGTGGGGGCTGGAGGGCATTCCGCCACTGCTGCTGGGGGCGCTGCGCTTCATCGGGGTGGTCTTCCCCGCCATCCTGCTGGTCCCCAGGCCCGCCATGCCCTGGCGCTGGCTGCTGGCCTACGGCGGCGCCATCAGCCTGGGCCAGTTCGCCTTCCTGTTCTGCGCCATGAAGTTCGGCATGCCCGCGGGTATGGCCTCTCTGGTGCTGCAATCCCAGGTGGTGTTCACCCTGCTGTTCGCCATGATCTGGCTGGGGGAGCGCTGGCAGCCCCACCACTGGGTGGCCCTGCCCCTCGCGGGGCTGGGTCTCTACCTCATCGCCACCCATGGTGAGGGCAACCTCACCCTGCTCGGCTTCGTGCTGACCCTGTGCGCGGCCGCCTGCTGGGGACTTGGCAACGTCATCAACCGCCAGATCGGGCTGCGCTACCAGACCACGCTGCCCAGCCTTATCGCCTGGGGCGGCCTGGTGCCCATACTCCCCTTCCTCGCGCTCTCCTGGCTGTTCGAGGGATCGGAGCTGATGGCCAGCAGCCTGCTGAACTTCAGCTGGCAGGGGCTCCTGTGCGTGCTCTATCTCTCCTTTGTCGCCACCTGGCTCGGCTACGGCCTGTGGGGGCGGCTGCTGATGCGCTATCCGGTGGCGCAGGTGGCCCCCCTCTCCCTGCTGGTGCCCTGCGTCGGCATGGTGGCCGCAGCCCTGCTGCTGGATGAACACCCCACCCCCTTGCAGTGGCTGGGCTCCGGCCTGGTGCTGCTCGGCTTTCTGGTGCATCTGCTGGGAGGCAGAATGCGGCTGTTCAGGGTCCAGGCCGAGGATTGACCTCGCAGGGGAAACTTCCCATGATGGTGAAGGCCCTCTTGGGCCCGATCCCCTATCCCGGCCGGACGCCATCATCAGGAGAGCAAGGACATGCGCCACCCTTCACCCTCGGTCATTCCCTCTTTATCACGGGCCATGGGGCTCATGGCCATCGTGCTGCCGCTGTGCTGGAGCCCCTTCGGCTGGAGTGCCAGCCTGCCGGCCGACCTCAAATGGGAGAGCAACGACACCGACCCCGTCTATGCCGACCCAGAGGCCAGGCGGGGCGGTACCTTCCGTGACTTCATGTCGAGCTTCCCGCTCACCCTGCGCAAATACGGGCCCGACTCCAACGGCGGTTTTGCCGGCTATGTTCGCGAGACCAACCTGCCGCTCTTGAGCACCCACCCCGTCACCGGCCATCCCATGCCGATGCTGGCCAACCAGTGGGCCTTCGGCGCGGACCACAAGACCCTCTATTTTCGCATCAACCCCAAGGCGCGCTGGTCGGACGGCCAGCCCGTCACCGCAGATGACTGGGTCTTTACCCTCAAGATGATGCGCAGCAAGGAGATCAACGACCCCTGGTACAACAACTACTACAGCACCCAGATAAGCGAGGTGACCCGGTTCGACGACCATACCCTGGCCATCACCAGCGGCACGGAGAAGAGCCGGGAGGATCTGCTGGAATCCCTGCCGTTCAGCCCGGAACCCAGCCACGCCATCAAGCTGACCAGCGACTGGGTCAAGGAGTACAACTGGAAGGTGCTGCCGGTCACCGGCCCCTACCGGATTGGCGAGGTGAAGAAGGGCAAGGCGATCACCTTCGAGCGGGTCAAGGATTGGTGGGGCAATGACGAGCGCTACTTCCAGCACCGCTTCAACCCGGACCGGATCGAGATCAAGGTACTCAGGGATCAGAACATCGCCTGGCAGCACTTCCTGCGCGGCGAGCTGGACACCTTCCCCCTGGTCATGCCCAACTGGTGGCACGACAAGAGCAAGACGCCGGAGTTCGAGAAGGGCTACATAGCGCGGCTCTGGTTCTACAACCAGACGCCCCAGCCCCCCATGGGGCTCTATCTCAACACCGCGGATCCGCTGTTGAGGGATCTCGACGTGCGGCTCGGCATCCAGCACGCCCTCGCCTTTGACAGGATGATCGCCACCCTGCTGCGGGGGGATTACCAGCGTCTCAACACCTATGGCTCGGGCCAGGGGAATTTCACCAATACCGACCTCAAGGCACGCCCCTTCGATCCCAAGCTCGCCCGGGAATACTTCGCCAAGGCGGGCTTCACCAAGACCGGGCCGGATGGCATCTTGCGAAACGACAAGGGCCAGCCCCTGACCCTGACCATCACCTACACCACGGCGGAGCACGCCCAGCGTCTCACCCTGCTGCGGGAAGAGGCGAAGAAGGCGGGGCTCAACCTCGAGCTCAACCTGATGGATGCCTCGGCCGGCTTCAAGTCCATGCTGGAGAAGAAGCACCAGAGCGCCTGGATGGCCTGGAGCGGCGGCCGTTACCCCGCCTATTGGGAGCACTTCCACAGGGTCAACGCCAACAAGCCCCAGACCAACAACATCATGAACCTCGATGACGAGGCCCTCTCGGCCCTGGTGGAGCAGTACGACAAGGCGTTCGACTTCGGCAAGAAGGCCGAGCTCTCGCGCCTGATCCAGCAGCGGCTCTATGAGCTCGCCAGCTTCGTCCCCGCCTACCAGGTGCCCTATACCCGGGCCGGCGCCTGGCGCTGGGTCCGCCTGCCCAAGGTGCCGGCGACGCCCCAGAGCGATCTGCTCTACTGGCCGCTGGACGGGGGCAACAGCGGCTACAGCTTCGGCGGCCTGCTCTGGATCGACGAAGAGGCGAAGGCGCAGACCCGGGCCGCCATCAAGTCAGGCCAGACCTTCCCGGCAGTCACCCTGATTGATACCACCTATCAGCAGAAATGAAGCGGCTTGCGCCGCCTAGCTGCGCCACAAACAAAAGACCCCGCACATAGGCGAGGTCTTTTCTGCAACCGGGGTTGCAGCGGCAAGCGGGGGCGATCAGCCGCGCTTGGCCTGCTTTTGCGCGATGGCGTCGGCCACGTCGGCCGGATCCAGCACTATGCCTTCCTGATCCGGCGTCGGGAACACGGCGACGCAGAGCTCGTCCTGCTCCATGCCATCCACCCAGCGCTCCAGCCACACCTTGAGGGTGATGGACTGCGGTTTGCACTCGGCCCACTCCCCTTCGGCCCAGGCCTTGGCGTAATCGGGATGCGGCCACACCGGAATGCAGTCTTCCTCTTCGGTCGTCAGCATCATGACGCCGTGCTCGTCGGTCAGGACAAACAGCTCTTCGTGCTCGACCAGCTTGCTGATGAAGTGATCAAAGCGGTAATCGGCGTTCAGTTGCAGCGCGGCATTGCGCTCGGTGTCGCTAAGTTCATAGCTCATCGGTCAAGTCTCTCATGAAATAAAGGGCGACATGTTCACATCTTGCCGGCGCCTTGTCCAGCAGGAGTGATCGGTCACCCATTTTTCGCGATCTCATCCCAGCTCCGGGGTCACCAGGGTGATCTCCGCCATCTCGCTGAAACGCTGGCGCAACCAGTAGGCGGACTCCACCTCGACGAAGCAGAGCTGATCCCGTCCGGCCCGCACCCCTTGCATGATCTGCTCGAGGCGCGCCTGTTGCTGTCGTTGCCAGGCCGCCGCCAGCTTGGTGCCATGGGCCTCGTCCACCACCTCGCGGCGCAGCTCGAACAGGTTATCGGTGATCGGGCTGTTTATCTTGGCAGGGCTGTGCCAGTACATCAGCAGGTTGTCCAGCATCTCCTCGTCGTAACTCGCGAGCGCCTCGAGCCCGGGAGTGTCGCCTTCCCCCTGGGCGGCAAAGTCGCACCAGCCCGCCGCCAGCGGAGCCAGGCTCTGCGCACTCGCACCCTTGCCATGCTGACGCAGGGCTGTCACATCCTCCCCCCTGATGGAAGGCAGCCAGAGATCCCCCTGATGTCCGTCCAGGAGGGGAAGCAGCAAGGAGGGGGCATAAACGGGAAAACGGGGGCCCAGGGAGTGCAGCAGAGATACCAGGGTGACAGTGATCATGAGACGCGCCTTGAACTGAACGACCTGGTGTCATACCCGGCCATGAGGATGAACGAGGGGCCATTCTAGCATGTTTACCGATGCAGGGGCCCAGAACCACGGCCCGGCGAGCGGCGGGCCAGAGCCCAAAAAAGCAGCGTTCGAACCTGAGCCTCCCCGAGAAAGACCAATAGTTTGAGCCAGCGCCCACTAAAGTGGCACCGGGGATGCTAGGTTGCATACATCTTTAGCGTGAGGAGTGCATCCATGAGTGGGATCAACCAGGTTTCTGACGATTTTGTGAATGAGCTGAAAATACTGGCGTGTTTTGATCCGGCCAACATGAGCCTGGGGATCAAGCTGCGCAGCGACATGTCGGAAGCGCTGTGCCAGGCCGCGGCACGCCTGCACAGCCAGGGTCTGATCACGGCGTCGGATGGCGGCTATCTGACCCCCTTCGGCATGACCATGCTGGAACATCTCCAGCACCTGCTGGTCGCACTCAAGCCGAATTGAGTTCCTGCGGGGCCCAGAGCGAAAAGTTGAGCAACTCCCAGTGCGCCCCCTGGCGCAGCAGACAGGCAAACAGCAAAGGACCTTCGGGTCCTTTTATCTTGCCATCGATCACCCACTCCCCCACTCGCTTCACCACAGGCTGCGCCCTGATCTCGTCGGGTTGCGTCGCGCTGCCCAGTCGCACCTGCACAAACTGCTGGCACACGGAGGCGGCTTCACGGGCCACGGGATCGGGTATCGGGACATTGACGGGGCTGGAGAGCGCCGCGCTCAGCAGGAGTGATGGGAGCATAGTGGAGGCCATGGCAAGGATCTGTCATCAAGATGGCACAAAACAAAAAGCCGTGGCACCAGAGGTACCACGGCTTTCTTAAATTCTGTAAGAATTACAGAGCAGTTACGTTCTCAGCCTGCGGGCCTTTCTGACCTTGGGTCACAGAGAACTGTACGCGCTGACCTTCAGCCAGGGTACGGAAGCCGTTACCTTGGATGGCGCTGAAGTGAACGAAAACGTCCGGGCCGTTTTCTTGCTGAATGAAGCCAAAGCCTTTGGTTTCGTTGAAGAACTTGACGGTACCGGTGATCATGTTGGACATATCTTTAAACCTGTATTCAAAATAATTACTTATGCTTTTCAGCGGATAAAGCTCAAAAAACGGGATTACTTATGAACAACAGGAAAAGATGCAAAACATCATATTCATTGACATAACTATCGCCCTTTCAAGCTGGTTGAGATTATACGTGCCTTTGTCGATTACGCAAACAAATTTGTACCCCGCCAGCGGCAGGGTACAAACGCTTACACCTCCGCGGATTCCAGCGCCTGAACCAGAGCCTTGAGGAAGCGCGCGGCCTCGCCACCGGTGCAGGCCCTGTGGTCGAACGTCATCGACAGCGGCAGCGCCCTGACCGGACGCGCCTCCCCGTGAACGAACACCACCTTCTCGAACAGCTTGCCCGCCCCTATGATAGCCACCTGGGGCGGCGTGACGATGGGGCTGGCGTAACGGCCCGCGATGGCACCGAAGTTGGTGAGGGTGATGGTCGCCCCCTGCAGCATCTCCCGCGGTACCGCACGGGCCTTCACGTCGGCGATCATCCGATCCAGCCCCTGGCGGATGTCCGCCCTATCCCGCTCGGCCACGTTCTCCATCACGGGCACATAGAGCCCGTGTTTGGAGTCGACCGCAATGGCCACGTTGACCTCGCTGAACAGCCGCCGTGACAGGGTCTCCCCGTCAAACCAAGCATTCATGGAGGGCTCGGCCCGGCAGGCGACGCCGATCGCCTTGATGAGGCGCACCGTCACGTCTTCGTCGGACCGCCAGTGGCGCAAGTCCACCTCGTCCGTGATGCTGACCGGCACCACAGTCCTGTGGGAGAGCTCCATTGCCTTGGCCATGGCCCGCCGCGACCCCTTGAGGAACTCGTTGCCGCTCCCCTGCATCGCCTCGAAGGCGCTCTGCACGTCCTGCTCGGTCACCATGCTGCCGCTGCCCTGGATCCTGTCGATGTCGAGGCCGAGTTTCTGCGCCAGCAGGCGCACGGCGGGCATGGCCTGCACCAGGGTGCCACCGGGCGCCATAGCCCCCACCACGAAGTGATCCTCGATGTGCTGCTGATGGGCACTCACCTTGCCCACCACGGTGCCATCGTCCTCACCGCCCTCGAATTCCACCAGGGGGGCGCCGATGTGGAGTATGTCCCCCTCCTGACCGCACAGCCGGGCGATCACCCCGGCCACCGGCGAGGGCACATCCACCAGCGCCTTCGCGGTTTCCACCGACAACAGCACCTGATCGACGCTCACGGTCTCACCGGCGCGCACCTTCCATTCGACGATCTCGGCTTCGGCCAACCCTTCGCCCAGATCCGGTAATTTGAAAAATTTCATGACCCGTTCTCCATCCGCAGGAACATCACCAAAGGTTGAAAGATCTCATGGCTCTTGCTTGCCGGGGCGCCAGCGCGCCAACCTGTGAAAAAGGTCATAGCCATTTGTTCTCCATCAGCTGGCGAGCCGCATCGGCGATCTCCTGCTCGGTGATGAGGTAGTACTCCTCGTTGCGATAGTAGGGCACGGCAACATCCACCCCGGTGAGGCGTCTGGGCGGTGCCTTGAGGGAGGTGAGCGCCTCCTCGGTGACCCGCGCCACTATCTCGGCGCCCACCCCGAAGCTGCCACAGGCCTCGTGCACCACCAGCAGGCGCCCGGTCTTGCGCACCGAGGCCAGTATGGTCTCCATGTCCAGCGGCTTGATGGTGGCCAGGTCCAGCACCTCGCACTGGATGTCCTGCTCCGCCAGCAGGGTGGCGGTCCGCATCACCTCCTGGATACAGGCTCCCCAGGCGACCACGGTCAGATCCCGACCCGGTCTCAGGGTGAAGCAGACATCCAGCGGCAGGCCGACCCCGTCATCCACCACCTCCGACTTCATGGAGCGATAGATGCGATCCGGCTCGAAGAACATCACCGGATCAGGGTCGCGGATGGCCGACAGCAGCAGGCCGTAGGCCCGCCTCGGGCTGGAGGGGATCACCACCCGCAGCCCCGGGATATGGGCAAACAGGGCCTCCACGCTCTCGCTGTGGTGCTCGGGGGAGTGGATGCCGGCCCCATAGGGCGAGCGATAGACGATGGGGCAGGAGAGCCGCCCCCGGGTACGGTTGCGCATGCGCGCCGCCTGGCAGACGATCTGCTCCATGCCGGGGAAGATGAATCCCTGGAACTGGAATTCGGCGACGGGCTTGAGCCCCTGGGTCGCCATGCCCACCGCCACCCCGGCGATCAGCCCCTCGGCCAGCGGGGTGTCTATCACCCGCTTGAAACCGAACTTGTCGCGCAGGCCCACGGTGGCACGGAACACCCCGCCATTGACCCCCACGTCCTCGCCCAGCACCACCACGTCGGGGTCGTGCTCCATCTCGTGGTGCAGCGCCAGATTGATGGCTTCGAGCAGCGTTATTTCACTCATGGTGAGCCTCCCCGCCGTGCTGCTGCATACCCTTGGCGATGATGCGCCGGCGCTGTGCGCGGTAATCCTTCGGCAGCTCGGCAAACTGATAGTCGAGCAGGGTCTCCGGCACCTGCGGCATCATGCCCTCATAGGCGGCCACGGCGCGCTCGACTTCGCGGCTCGCCTCCGCCAGCAGCGCCTGCTCCTGCGCCTCGTCCCACCAGCCCTGCCCGGCCATGAACTGGCGCAGCCGCTTGACGGGCTCCCTGGCCCAGGCGGCCTCCACCTCGGCGGAGTCCCGATAACGGGTTGCGTCGTCGGCGGTGGTGTGATCCCCGAGCCGGTAGCTGACGGCCTCGATCAGGGTCGGTCCCTTGCCGCTGCGAGCCCGTTCGACGGCGGTGCGGGTCGCATCAAAGACGGCCACCACGTCGTTGCCGTCCACCTGGAGGCTGCGCACGCCGGCCCCAATCCCCTTCTGGGCCAGGGTCGGGGCGCTCGACTGCAGCTTGCGCGGCACCGAGATGGCCCACTGGTTGTTGTTGATGATCATCACCATGGGGAGATGCCAGACGCCGGCGCAGTTGAGCCCCTCGAGGAAGTCCCCCTTGGAGGTGCCGCCATCCCCTATGGTGACCACGGCGACCCTGGGCTGATTGCGCAGCTTGAAGGCGGCCGCGATGCCGGCGGCATGGGTGATCTGGGTCGCGATGGGCACGCAGATGGGCAGATCTTCGGAAAGTTCGCCGTCGGCCTTGTAAAAGACGCTGCCCCGTTCATCCCCGCCCCAGTACTGCAGGTTCTGCTCCATGGGCACGCCCCGCACGTAGAGAGTGGGCATGTCCCTGTAGTAGGGCACGTAGACATCCTCCGGCTGCATGGCGAGACCGACTCCTATCCCGACCGCTTCCGCCCCCAGGTGGGAGGGAAAGGTGCCGAGCTTGCCGGTTCGCTGCAGTGCAATCGCTTTCTTGTCGTAGCTGCGCACCATCACCATGTTGCGGTAGAAGGTGTGCAGTATCGCCTTGTCCAGCCAGGTCGGCAGTGTCGCGACCGGGCGCCCCTCCTCATCGAGGTAACGAAGGAAGGGGATGTCGACATGGGTCATAACTGGCTCCTTGCCGTTGTCAGCGTCACCACCATGAGGTGACCCCTAAAATGTAAACAACATGTTAAGTGCAGGGCAATGGGATTCACTCAGGTAAGACCAGTAGAAACTTCTTTAATTTCAGAAAGACACTGAGATCTTCGGCGAGCAGAAACGAAAAAGGGAGCCCATTCAGGCTCCCTGTCACGGCGAGTTCGGGATCGCTCCTCCCATCACAATGGCGCTGCGGGCCGCAAGGGAGGCAGATCCTGCCAGCACGGGCGGACCGGGATCACTCCCACAGCCGGGTCGGCACCACCAGCAGCATGGTGCGCTGGCCGATGGCCACGTTGGCGTTGGGGAAGACCACCGCCTCCCGCGGTTTCTCTACCCTGTATTGCCGATCCCCGTCTTCGGCCAGCACAAAACCCTGGGGAAATTCGGTGAAATTGTCCACATCGCTGGCAAACAGGAAACGGAACTGGTCCGACTGCTTGTTGATCACCCGATCGATGGCGAAGAGGGTGAAATCATCCGCCCGCCAGGGCTCGAGCAACACCTCATCCTGGGTCACCAGCTCTTGCAACGCCTGGCGCACCTCGATGAAGCGGGTCATGTCGTTCTCGCCGAAGGGGCGCACCTTGCCCAGCTCCACCGTGAAGGCATGGGCCCCGTGCTGGTGCGAACTGTAATAGCTGAAGGTGGTGGTCGGGCCGCTCGAGAGCAGTATGGTGCGCACGCCGCAGGCACCGAGGAAGCGGACCTGCTCCTTGCAGTGGGGGCGCTCGTGGGGGAAGGGATAGACGGCAAACTTCTCGTGGCGAGAGCCGCGGATGGCGGTGTGCAGATCGTAGTGATAGCGGGGCCTGGCGGGATCGGCGAAGAAGCGGCTCACATACTGCTCCAGGCGCATGGCGCGAATGCGCTCCCGGTTGCACAGCCCCTCCCCCCTGCTGTGGGCACCGGAGAAGAGCCGGTTCATGTTCTCTTCCACCTCCCGCACACCCTGGTTCATGGCGGCGGGGTTGCCAAACAGGAACAGCACCCGGTGACGGGCCCTGAGTTCTCCCCCGAGCAAGCGGTTCAGCAACTGGTTGCAGATCTCGATGGGGGCGGTCTCGTTGCCGTGGATGCCGCAGGAGAGCACTATGTCCTTGCGCCCGCCCGGCCTATCTTCCGCCCCGTGGGCGGGCTCCAGGCAGATCACGCCGGTGTCCCACACGCTCACCCTGGTGCCGTCGGGCAGGTCGAAGTCGAAGGGGTCGAGCTGCCACTCGTGGCGACGCGTCAGGGCCAAAAAGTCATGCTGGGGAATCATCCGTCTCACCCTCTTGTCTGGAATACCATGGCCGGATTATACGCAAGGCGAGCGGGCTTAAAATCAATTTTTAAACAAATTCAAACAGTAACGACACAAAATTGGCGATGGTTGATGACAAGTCATTCAACACCAGGGGACGCGAGAGCAATACGGGGGAGGAAAAACGACGGCAGACGGCAAGGGGAAAGGGCGGCTCTTCACGAGGGCATCAGGCCCCGGGGATCAGCGAGAGAAACGAGGCATCCGTGCCCGGCTGATCAACCACGCCAGAACGGCTTGGTGGTCTCTTGATAGCGATCGGCTTCGTTCAGACCGATGTCCTTGAGCAGGTAGGCGGGCAGCTCGGAGAGCTGGCGACGGCTGCGGCTGCGTTCCAGCCAGGTCAGGACGGTCATCTTGGCGCGAACAACCAGGTTCGATTCGCTGGAGTGCTGGTAACCGGCTTCGGTATAGGTCATGTTGGCCATGGTGTGGCTCCTCTAAGTTCTGCACTGGGTTCGTATTTTCTTGCGCAAAGCTTAGTCAGCCCGGTGAGGTGCCTCAATTGACGAATTTTGATACATGACATTAGTAAAAGTAATGGCTAATCTCCCCAGCCATCAAAACATAACCATATGATTTTTATCATAAATGGCAGGGCGACTTTCCCCAGTGCAACCCGACAGCATTTTCTCCTGCATCACGGGTTTCTAACTATGCAGTTTCCTATGTTAGCTATGCACGGACCGGCGCCGGGACCAAAGCCGCCCAGCCCGGCCTCGCCACCAATTGTTAACCACAAGTTTCATTAAAGATCGTTATTTAACAGAACGATGCAGCAAGGCAACACCTTCGCCACGCACCGCGAGGCGACCCCGATCAGGGGCAGAAAGGGACGCTTGGCACCCTGTCGACATGCTGGTATGGTTATTTATACAGTAGTCAGTCATGCTGCCTTTCCCCTCAATGCCGGACAGGCGACACACAGGATCTGCCGATGGACACCTTTACCCCCGCCGCCGCCCTGCGCCAACAGATGGCCCTGCTGGAAGAGGCCCTGGCCCGCCTCGCCAGTCGGCTCGCCCGGCTCGACTTGCAGGAGGCCCATGTCTATCCCCTCCCCGCCGTGGCGCAGGGGGAAGAGCACGAGCCCATCGAGGCCATCGAAGTCGGCCATCTGCAGGGCGACGCGGCGCTGGCCGCGACCCTGGCGGCCTTTCAGGATCACAGCGCCCGTCCCGGCTGCTCCACCAAGGCTACCCATCGCCTGCCGGGCTGGCTGCGCTTCCCCGCCGCCTGTGCCGCTGATCTGGCCCCCCTGCTCGAGGAGATCAACGGCCACAAGCTCGCCTTCAAGGCCCTGGTGCAGGCCGCCGGCGGACGGGACGAGAAGTTCGAGCTGGTGCACGGCGCCCTGCCCGGCGTCATCACCCTGCAGGTCTATCGCAAGCTGACCTGGCTTCAGGGGGAGCTCCATTCTCTCGGCTTCACCTGGGCCGACAAGCAGAGCATCAGCCGCCTCAGCCGTGAGCAGGTGCTGGAGATGCTGGAGCGCAGCCGTCGCTACATCCCGGCCCTGTCGGACAACGAGGAGTGGAGCAAGATGGTGGACCAGGAGGTGTACGACATTCGCCGCCTGCCGGCGGATGCCCAGCTGCGCATCCGCCGGCCGGTCAAGACCCACCCCATGATCAACCTGCTCTGGCAGGACAGGGAGCCGCGCAAGCAGCAGCTCAAGGCCAGCCTGCCGTTGCTGCTCTGCTCCGATACCTCGCCCAGCGTCACCCACCTGGGTCACTACCCGCCCAAGCTTCGTCAGGCGCGCCGGGATCGCAAGATTGGCGGCGAGCCCATCATCGAGCGGCTGCACCTCTACCTCTATCAGGGGTAGCTCGCCCGCACGGCCCCAACGACAAGGGGAGCATCCCAGATGCTCCCCTTGTCTCGCTCACCCGCACAGGCTGTCAGCTCATCAGCAGCGCTCTCAGGCTCTCCACGTCCAGCCCCTTCACCTCGGACTGGCCGCTCAGCAGGCCATCGGCCAGGGCCCGCTTCTCGTCGTGCAGGGCCACTATCTTCTCCTCCACCGTCTGCTCGCACACTAGGCGATAGACGGTCACCGGCTGGGTCTGGCCCATGCGGTGGGCCCGATCGCTCGCCTGATCCTCCACCGCCGGGTTCCACCAGGGGTCCAGGTGCAGCACGGTATCGGCCTGGGTCAGGTTGAGACCCGTGCCCCCCGCCTTGAGGCTGATGAGGAACAGGGGCACCGCTTCGTGACGAAAACGCAGGATGGACTCCTGGCGTGACTTGGCGGAGCAGCCGCCGTCCAGATAGCAGTAGTCCCACTGCTTCTGCGCGATGCGCGCGCGCAGCAGGCTCAGGAGATCGACGAACTGGCTGAACACCAGCACCCGGTGGCCGCCGTCGATGGCCTCCTCCAGCAGGTTCATGGCCTCGTCCAGTTTGCTGCTGGTCTGGGACCACTCCGGCATCACCAGCTGGGGCGAGCAGCAGAGGCGCCGCAGCCGGGTCAGCCCGCTCAGCACGTGCATCAGGGCGCGGCCATCGGCGCTCTGCACCTGCTGCACCACCTCGCGCCTTGTCGCCTCGTAGAGCTGGCGCTCCTCGGGGGAGAGGCTGATGTGGTGGATGATCTCGGTCTTGTCCGGCAGCTCGGTCAACACCTGCAGCTTGAGGCGGCGCAGGATGAAGGGGCTGATCACCGCTCGCAGCATCGCCATGTGGCGGGGATCCTTCACCGCCTTGCCGAAGCGGCGCTTGAACTCGCCGAGGCTGCCGAGCAGGCCCGGGTTGATGAAGGTGAACAGGCTCCACAGCTCGCCGAGATGGTTCTCGATGGGGGTGCCGGAGAGGGCCAGGCGAAAATCCCCATCGAGCTGGAACAGCAGTTTGGCACGCTGGGTGCCGGCATTCTTGATCTGCTGCGCCTCGTCCAGCACCATGCTCGCCCAGTGGCGGGACTTGAGCGCCTGGGAGAGGCTGCCGAGCATGCCGTAGTTCACCAGGATGATCTGCCCGGCCCTGGCCTCCTGGATCAGGGTCGCCCGCTCGGCGGGGTGCTCGAACACCACCACCTCCAGCTCGGGGGCGAACCGAGCCACCTCCTCCTGCCAGTTGGTGACCACGGACTTGGGCACCACCACCAGGGCGGGGCCGAGGTGCTGGCGCATGCGCAGCACCATGAGCGCCTGCAACGTCTTGCCAAGGCCCATGTCGTCGGCGAGACAGGCGCCAAAGCCATGGTGGGCCAGGGTCGCCATCCAGCGCACCCCCTCCTTCTGATAGTCCCGCAGCGCCGTCAACAGCTCGGGGGCACACTCCACCTCCTGCTGCCACTCCTGCTGCAAGTCGTACCAGGCGTCATCCCCGGCGGTGGTCACCGCCGACAACAGGCGGGCCAGGGGATAGGCCAGCTTGTTGTTGATGCGCTGCTCGGTGTCCAGCATGGCCCCCAGCATGGTGAGACGCTCCACCAGCTTGTCGCTCAGCATCAGGCTGGTCTTCTCGTCGAGCTGGACGGTGCGCTGCCCCGGGGTCAGCTGGCGCAGGATAAGGCGAAGATCGAGGATCTGGTGCTCGTCCAGCGCCAGCGCCCCCTCCACCTGGAACCAGTCCTGGCGCCGCTCGATGCGCAGGCTCAAGGCCGCCTCGTCGAGGCTCTTGAGGCGGGCGCTGTCCTGGTGCCAGTGCACCACCACGCCGGCATCCACCAGCTCGGGCAGGGCGTTGACCAGGGTCAGCGCCTGCTCGCCATCCAGCTTCCACTCGTTGCCCGGCAGGCCGATGGGCAACTGGTTGCGCAGGCGCTGGGCCTCGGCCTTCTCGGCGGCCAGATCCCGCTGCCAGTAGTGGTACTCCCGGATTCCCTGGCGCACCATGGCCTCCCCCTTGCCAAGGGGCAAGGGAGGGAGATCCCCCTCCCGGGTCACCAGCTGGACCACCAGCTGGCCCTCCTGCCAATCCAGCTGGACCGAGGGGATGCCGGGCCAGGGGGCCAGCTCGGCGTTGCCCTTGAGCCCCGCCACTTGGCTGTGCCAGGGGAGATCCGGGATGGCATCCAGGGTGCGCTGGAGCTCGTCGAGCCCGGCGGGCGGCAGCGCAGGGATGGCCTCCAGGGCCGGCAACCTGTCGAGCAGCGCCTGCGGCGTCAGAATGAGCTGCCACAGATCCTGGGCCAGGGGCACGACGTGCGCGCCACGGGCCGCGGCGGCCGGGCTCAGCAGCGCCCTCATGCCGGCGCCCTGGGCCGCCGGGTCGTGGGCGCCTTCCCCCGGCACTATCTGCAGCAGGGGGGCGCTGATGGCCAGTTGCAGCTTCTGCCCCTTGGCATTGAACAGGCGGGGGTGGTCCGCCAGGGGGCGCCAGGCCTCTCGCGGCAGCTTGCCCATATTGCGCTGCAGGGTGCGCACCAGCGCCCAGTCCGCCTCATCCAGCAGGTTGGCGTACTGGGTGGAGAGCAGGGCCGGATCGACCCGGCGCCCGGCGGTCCACTCCCCCTTGGTGCTCTGCTTCTGGATCTTGCACTCGAGCTCGGGCCCCTCGGCGTGGAGCAGCCATACCAGCCGCTCCTGAGGCTTGCGCACGCCGCTCGAGCGCCCCAACCCCTGCAACCAGTTGAGCCAGCTCGCCGAGGCGGGCGCCTTGCCCTCCTCGCTCTGTGCCCCCTCCTCCTCCTCATCCAGGGGGGAGGCGCGCAGCGAATGCAGCGGGGCACGCACCGCCCCCTGCCCCAGCAAGAGCCGCAACAGATCCTGGCAGAAGGCCATCAGACGGTGGCGCGGCTCGGCCTCCAGCAGGTGGGAGAGATCCCACTTGTGCAATATGGTCACCTGGGGACTCTGTTCGCCGTGGCGGGCCAGGGCGCAGAGATCGAGCCAGAGATAGCCCCAGTGCAGCTCCTCCAGCGGCAGTTGCAGGGTATCGAACAGCCCCACCGCCTGACCGTGGCGATCGCCCGCCCACTGTCCCAGCAGATCCGCCAGCAGGGGGGAGCCATTGCCCAGGCTGCGCTGCCACTTCTTGCGCTGTTCGCTCCCCTGCACGGGATCCGCCTGCTGCAACCAGCCGAGCCAGAGCAGGGCGCTGAACATCCTGGGCCAGGACCCGGCCCCCTCCTGCACCTGCCACTGCCCAAGCGCCCTCTGGAGCCGTTCGGCCAGGGGCTGTTCATCCTCTCGCTCCGCCAGTTGTTGTAGCGACGGCCAGTGAGTGGTCACCTCGCCGGTCAGCGGTCCGCAGAGCCACTCCCACTCGGTGGCCAGCACCTCGACCCGCGCCGCCAGTGCAGGGGCGCAAGGGGTGACCAGGGACGCCAGCGGCCAGCTCGCCTCCGGCTCGGCATCCAGCAGGGTCTGCAGGGCGAAGTGTTCGAGCAGCAGGGTTTGCCAGGCGGGGCTGGAGCCAGGCAGCAGGCGATGGGCGTCGGGCAGATCCAGCAGGCTCAGGAGCTCCGCGCTCTGGTAATAGGCCGGGATCTGCCCCGCCTCCCCCAGGCAGAGCTCGCGTACCACCCCTTGTGCCACCTCCTGCCCCGTGACCGAGGGCACCCGGCGCCAGTCCGGCATGGGGAAAGCCCCCGAGCGTACCGCCAGGATCAGGGTCAGGGTCCCCTCCGCCGTCAGGCTCCACTGCTGCTCCGTGCGCTGGCGGATCAGCCCCAGCCGCTCCAGCCGGTTCAGGGTGTCGGTCAGCGAATGCTGCCCATGCAGCGTGTCTTGCAGGTAACGGGTGCTGGCGGCGCGCTGCAGTTGCAGCTCGCAGAGCAGGGCATGGCAATCCGAAGAGAGGGTGAAGGCTGACATCGGAACTCACGGGCAGATGCAAAGGCGGAATTTTAACGGGAAAGCGGCGGCGGCTCGACCCTTAAGCGCGAATTAGCACAAAAAAAGCGGCGCAGGGATCTGGAGGCGCCGCCACGGCCAGGGCTCAGGCTGCCGGCGCCATAAAAAAAGGCGCCGCAGCGCCTCTTGATTGAGCCAGGAGTCACCCTCAGCCTTCGAGCCGTGCCAGGCGGGATTCCAGCGCCTGCAACTGCGACTTGAGGCGCTCGACTTCCTCTTCCAGCTGGCTCAGGCGATCGGCGGCAGGAGAGGCGTGGCTGACTGCCGGTGAGCTCTGTGCCAGGGCCTCCAGGTCTATCTCCCCGCCGAACAGGTGGGCGTAGCGGGACTCCCGCTTGCCCGGCTCCCGGGGCAGCTTGACCACATAGGGCCCCCGCTCGACGAGGCCGGCCAGCACGGCATCCACCTCGGTCACGTCGTCGAAACTGCACAGGCGATTGGTGCGCGAGCGCAGTTCACCCGGGGTCTGCGGGCCGCGCAGCAAGAGTTCGCAGACAATGCCGAGCTCCTGGGCCGTGAACTTGAGCTCGCCAAATTCGGTGTTGCAGAAGCGGTGCTGATAGCGCGGCACCCGGGCGTTGAAACCGGCGGTATTGACCACCAGGCGGCGGCGGATCAGCTCGTCGATCACGGCGCGTATGTCCAGCTCGGCGAGCTCCAGCACGGGCTCGCGGTTGCTCTTCTGGTTGCAGGCGTTGACCAGCGCATTGAGCGAGAGAGGGTACTGATCCGGCGTGCAGATCTCTTTCTCTATCAGGCAGCCGATCACGCGCGCCTCTAATGGGCCTAGTACTATCTCCATGTCATACTCCCTTGCCAAACAAGACGTTAAGACGGTTATCTTAGCCAAGACGCTCCCGCCGTCCAGCACTCAAGCCCGTTTTTGCGAGCCGATGACCCCTTTGGTGCAACCTTGTACAGCTCCTGCCCCGACGTGGCTATACAGACTTGTCGACCCGGGTGTCCGCTCCCGTGGTCAGGATGCGCACCCTGTCCCCCTTGGCGAAGGTGAGTGCGGGATCCTGCTCCTGCACGACGTTGAGCAGTTTGCCCGCCTCCGTCCTGATCAGCAGCTCGACCGTCTGCCGGCCCTGCCCGCTCTGCTGGTTACCCTGGCGGCGGCGGGAGACTTCGGCCCCCGCGACGGCCCCCACTGTGGTGGCGACGGTCTGGCCGGAGCCACCGCCAAACTGGCTTCCGACGGCGGCTCCCAGCGCGGCCGCCCCTATGGTGCGAAGGGGCCGGGTAGTTCCCTGCCGGGGCGCCTCCTGGGTGAGGAGGCGGCTCTCCTGTACCGTGCCGTATTCCACCTGGGCGCTGGTGCCCGCGACAGCGGGCGAACCCGTCAGGGCGAGCAGGCTGATGACGATGAATGCACTCTTCTTCACGATATCCACTCCGGTGACGACCAAGACCCGATGACGCCGACCCCGCCTTGGGCCACGCCATCCCCCCGGGGAGACTACACCACCAAAGCTGACTGCCAGCTTGCCCGAGGTGGAAATGATCACGGCCGCGAGGCGGCCGTGATGGAAAGACACCGAGGGCTGTCACTCCGGACTATGAAGAGGGCTTGCGCTCCAGGGTCGCGGCAACGGATCTCGCCGCCGAGCCGGTGAGCAAGGGCTCACCTGGATAAAGCACCAGGGCCTCGGCCCGCAGGCGATCGGCCTCCTCACGCCTCCCCAGGGCATTGAGGGCGATCACCATGTTGGCGTAAATATTGGCCCTGGGGGTATGGCGCACGAACCCCTGTCCCCAGTCGAGATAGGCCTCCAGCTCCCCCTTGTTGTTGCTCTGCAGGCCCACCATCAGCCGCACCGCGTTCACGTCAAACTCCACCCGGGTCAGCCAGGCCATGGGATTGACGATGTCGAGCAGAAGCGCCGGCTGCTTGTAACCGCCCCGCTCATACTTGGTCACCACCCAGGCGGTGTGCAGGGCCGTCAGCATAAAGGGCACGACTATGAGGGGAATGGCGATGGCCGCGAAGCGCAGCAAGAGCCAGGGGCGACAGACATGCTCCCGCCAGTTGGCGTGGCCGGCCAGCCCCTCCTCCTCCACTTCCGCATCCACCACATGGATGAGTAGCAGCAGCGCCCACCACAGGGCAATGGCGTGGTAGAAGGGATATTCGGTCTGGGTATGCAGCAGGATGGGCGTGACCAGGGCCAGCAAGGCCGCCCCCCTGACGATGCCAGCACGACCCAGCCGCCACAGCAGGGCGACCCCCATCAGCACCATGCCGAGCATGGGGGCCAGCCCCCCCTCCACCGCCCAGTAGAGAAACTCGTTGTGGGGGTGATCCAGGTTGTATTCGATCTGCACCATGGCGGGGTTCAGCGCCTTGTCGGCCATGTAGTGCTGAAGAAAAACGGACTCGAAGCTGCCGTAGCCCCAGCCGGTCCAGGGTGCCTCGGCGATGAGTCTGGCAGCATAGGGCCAGTAGACCGAGCGCATGCCGCCGGACTGGTACATCTCTAGCCCCCGCTTTGCCCCCGCCATCCCGTACTGGGAGGCCAGCCCGAGCGCCACACCCAGGGCCACCAGACCCAGCACCCGGCCCAGCAACCGCTCGCGGTGCAACCGGGGCACGAGCAGCAGCAAGGCCAGCACCCCGCCGAGTTGCCCCACCCTGGATTGCACCACCACCAGCAGCAGGGACGTTGCCAGGATCACCCCATAGCGCAGCCCCCTGAGCCAGGGATGCCCATGGCCCCGCAGCTCCAGCCAGATGGCCAGCGACAAGCCGGTCGCCATGAAGCTCGCCATCACGTTGGGTTGCTGGAAGATGCCGTAGGGGCGGTTGACCTTGGTGTCATAGCCCAGCCAGTTGCCCGGCACCAGCAGGTAGTACTGCACCAGGCCGAGCAGCGCCTCTATGGCGACGGCACCCAGCAGCAGATAGAGCAGCCGGTCGCGCGCGCCGCGATCCAGCCGCCACTGGTAGAGGCTGGCGAGGAACAGCAGGCCGGCAAACAGCCCCAGCAGCCGGGGAATGGCGTAATCCTTGAGCTCGAAGCCGGGATAGACCATGGGCAGCAACAGCAGCAAGCCGCCAAGCCACAGGGCCGTCAGCAGCGGCGAAACCATCAGCCGCTGGTTGAGGGTGACCTGCCACAGCCCCAGGGCCATCACCAGGCTCGCGAAGATCCAGCCCCAGGCGTTGAACGGCAGATAGAGCCCGGCCCCGCCGGGGTTGTGCATAAAGAAATGCATGCCCAGCAGCCAGTACAGCACGCTGATCACCCCAAAGGCCCTTGCTGTTGACGTCATCTTCCCTGACCTCCATGCATTCATGTTCATAACACTATCCCCCAGGCAACAAAAAGGGGGCCGAGCCCCCTTTGATGCACTTGGCAACGATTATGCCTGTTCTGGCTCGGGCTTGCGAAACGCATGGCGCACCAGCACTATGCCTACCCCCAGCATGCCGCCGAGCAGGGTGGCCAGCACCACGACCAAGGGGCGCTTGGGCTTGTCACGGCTCTGGGGTTCGTCGGGTGCGTCCAGATAGGAAAATGGACGAAAATCAATCCCCTCCAGAGAGATGCGCTTCAAGCGATCCATCTGTGCCTGCAACTTCTGCAACTCGGGTTGATAGACTGACAAATCAAGGGACTTCAGCAAGGCCAGCTTTTCTTCCAGTCCCTTGGACCCGAGCAAGATGGAGAAACGTTCCTGACTGCTAGTCCGTTCCAACGGCGTACTCACACCCGCAGCCTTGGCCACGCGGTTGGCAAGCGCGACCTCGGAGATCTCCTGCTGCAGCGCACGCTTGGCCTCTTCCTGCATCACGGTGTAGCGTGTATTCATCTCTCCCAGTTGCAAATCACGCTGTGCACCTAGCCGCTCGATCAATTTCTGCTGTTGCAACTTGACGATGTAACCGACATATCCTTCCAGCATCGCCAGCGACGTTTCAGCGGCTGGAGCCGCAAATGTAATTGCAATCCCCGGCTCTTCTCCCTTCTTATCTACAGGTTTAGCCGTCGCCAGATTGGCCCAGTCACGCAGCCAACGTCTCTGAGCCTTGGCATCCAAAGCTGATTCCTCTATCTGCTCAGCAAACAGCGGGCTGTCTTTCAGGTAATCCCGACGGTTTTCATAAGTGTTGAACTCCTGTACAAATTCCTGATAGAGACTTTTCCCGTCTGGAAA
The DNA here is from genome assembly GCF_033348475.1 of Aeromonas sp. XH. Lineage (NCBI taxonomy): Bacteria > Pseudomonadati > Pseudomonadota > Gammaproteobacteria > Aeromonadales > Aeromonadaceae > Aeromonas > Aeromonas sp. XH. The sequence continues at coordinate 2,812,807 of NZ_CP137630.1, forward strand.
CCCTGTGAGCCCCAGTGCAGAGGCTTGTACCGATATCTTATTCATCGGTAGCAAATCTTCCGGCTTGGGCTCCGCAATCACCGCCTTGGCGGACCACTGTTGGGGAGCTATCAACGCATAACCTACACCAACAACGGCGAATAACACCGTAATCAGCAGAATTAGTACTTTCCCACGCCACAACACCAGGATCAGCTCGCGCAGATCGATCTCGCCGCCGGAAGAGGCTTGCCAACCCTGAGGCAATTGACTGTCTGAATTCTCGAATATCTGTTTGTTCATAATGGGCTCTAAAGATGAGGTGATTGCCAGAAAGGGGCGTGACGATCTTTGTCTGACAAAAGTAATGGCACATTTTCCATCAGGGGCCACTCAATAGCCAGCGTTGGATCCGACCAGTGAAGAGAGGCTTCCAGTGCGGGAGCATAATAGTCGGTACATTTGTAGAGCACATGGGCCCATTCGCTCTGCACATAGAAACCGTGGGCAAATCCGGGCGGGATCCACAGGGAGGACCCCTCCTCGGCCGAGAGCGACAGCCCGACCCATTGGCCATGGGTCGGACTCCCGGCGCGCAAGTCGACTGCCACATCGAAGATGGTGCCCGCCATCACCTGTATCAGTTTGCCCTGAGGCTTCTCTCGCTGATAGTGCAACCCTCGCAACGTCCCCTGCCGGGAGCGACTCAAGTTGTCCTGAACGAAGCAAAAATCGCCGCAGCGCCGGGTAAAGATCTCGTGGCGAAACAGCTCCATGAAGTCACCTCGCTCGTCGTGATGACGAGGATGGATGATCCGTATCACATCCGGAATCTTCAATGAAATAAAGTGCATAGGTGTTTTCTTTGGGGGTGTTTTCTTTGGAATAGTGGGCAAGGATATATCACCCTATGGTGTAGCCCATCAATCCCAACCGGGATGCATCTTTCCAAATGGCTCCTGCAAGAGGCGCAACAGATAGCCGCCATAGCCGCTCTTTGCCAGGGGCTGTGCCAGCACCTCCAGCTCCTTGTCGGATACCCAGCCATGGCGCCAGGCGATCTCCTCCGGGGCCGCCACCTTGAGCCCCTGGCGTTTCTCCAGGGTCTGGATGAAACTGCTCGCCTCCTGCAGGCTGTCGTGGGTACCTGTATCGAGCCAGGCCGAACCACGCCCCATGAAGCAGACATCCAGGCTGCCTTGCGCCAGATAGCGCAGATTGACATCGGTGATCTCGAGCTCTCCCCGCGCCGAAGGTCGCAAGGTACGTGCAATCCCGCTCGCCGTGCCATCGTAAAAGTAGATGCCCGTCACCGCATACTGACTCGCCGGAGAGGCCGGTTTCTCGACGATCGTCTCTACCCGCCCCTGTCCATCGAACCCCAGGACGCCATAGCGCTCGGGATCCTGCACATGGTAGGCAAACAGGGTCGCCCCTTGCTCCTTGGCGCAAGCATGTTGCAACTGGCGAGGCAACTCAGCGCCATAGAAGATGTTGTCCCCCAGGATGAGACAACAGGGGCTGCCCGCCAGAAAAGGCTCGGCGATAAGCAGCGCCTGTGCCAGCCCGGCGGGCTCCTCCTGCACCGCGTAGCTGAAACGCATCCCCCACTGGCTGCCATCCCCCAGCAGCAGCTCGAAGCGGGGCAGATCCAGCGGCGTGCTGATGATCAGAATATCGCGGATACCCGCCTGCATCAGGGTCGAGAGGGGATAATAGATCATGGGCTTGTCATAGACCGGCAGCAGCTGCTTGCTGATGGCCAGAGTCGCGGGGTAGAGCCGGGTGGCCGAACCACCGGCCAGGATGATGCCTTTACGCTGGTGCATGGCACGCCTCGAGATGGATGGAGAAGGTGATTCTGGCTCCGCTCACGTCTGCCCACCTTCACATTGGCTGGCAAGCCAGCGGGTCATCAGCACCTGCCAGGTGGGAATGGGAATGCCGAAGGCGGCGGCGAACCGTCGGCAATCGAGCCTGGAGTTGAGCGGCCGGCGGGCCGCCTGGGGCCAGTTCGCCGAAGGAATGGGTTTTATCGGAACGGGCCGCGCCAGCAGGCCAAGCCGACAACCTTCCTGCACCAGGGTCGACGCAAAACCATGCCAACTCGTCTCTCCTTCGGAACTCAGGTGATAGAGACCGCACTTGTCTGGCGCCTTCACGACCTGCTCCAGCGCCAGGAGCACGGTCGTCGCCAGCCAGTCCACCTGCGTCGGCGCCCCCCATTGATCCGCCACCACCTCAAGGGGCTGGCCCTCTTTGGCACGGCGCAGAATGGCACGCGCGAAGTGTGCCCCCTCCCCGCCATAAAGCCAGCTGGTTCGCACAATTAGATGATGGGGACACAGGGCCTGGATGGCCTGCTCGCCGGCCAGCTTGCTGGCCCCGTAGACATTAAGCGGGGATGGCGCATCCGTCTCGCGCCAGGGATCGCTGCCGGAGCCGTCAAACACATAGTCGGTGGAGAAATGCACTAGCAGTGCCCCCCTGGCACTGGCCTCTCGGGCAAGAAGTGACACCGCCTCATGGTTGATGCGCTCGGCGAGCGCAGGCTGGCTCTGTGCAAGATCGACTGCCGTATAGGCCGCGCCGTTGAGGATGACATCCGGCTGATGGCGCTCCAGGGCACCGATCAGCGCACCGGGGTCTGTGATGTCGCACTCCGCCCTGCCAAGGGGCGTCACCTGCCAATGGGAATAATCCCGGCAGAGGGCAGAAAAAAGGGCTCGTCCCAACTGACCACGAGCACCCAGCAACAAGATCCGCATCGAGGATTACCGCGCGCCAAAGCCGGTCAGAATGGTGCGGATGGTCTTGAACACGATGAGCACATCCAGCCAGAGGGAGAAGTGCTTGATGTAGTAAAAATCGTGCTCGATCTTGATGCGGGTATCATCGGCATCGGCGGCATAACCGTGCACCACCTGAGCCCAGCCGCTGATCCCCGGCCGCACGATATGACGATACATGTAGAAGGGGATCTCCCGCTCGAACTGATCGACGAAGGTGCGCTGCTCCGGCCTCGGCCCAATCAGGCTCATGTCTCCCTTGAGGACGTTGAAGAACTGCGGCAGCTCGTCGATGCGCAGCTTGCGGATCACCTTGCCCACCCGGGTGACGCGCATGTCGCCATCCTGGGCAAACTGGGCACCGGCCTTCTCCGAATCCTTGCACATGCTGCGGAACTTGTAGATGCAAAAATCCTTGTTGCCCTTCCCCACCCGGTTTTGCAGGAACATCACCGGACCCGGGCTCTCCAGCTTGATGAGGATGGCCGTCACCAGCATCAAGGGGAAGAACAGCGGGATCGCGATCAACGCGGCCAGGATGTCCATTCCCCGCTTGATGAAGGCATAAACGGGGGACGGCAAGAGGGAGCCAAGCTGGTTCTCATGGAGATGGTCGATCTTTACGCGTCCGGTCAGGGTCTCGCTGATCTGCTTGATGTGATAGACGGGGATGTGAGCCAGGGCACAGCGCGCCAGGAAACGCTCCCACTCCCCCGCCAGTTTCTCGTCCCGAAGATCTGCCACCACGGCGTCATAGCGCACGGCCCCAAGATCGGGCTTGTCCAGCAGGCGCCACTGCACGCTGGAGTGCCGTGTCAGGGCCTGATAGTCGCCAAAGGGCAGCAAGGCATACTTGGGTGTCCGGTAACGGCGACCGATGAAGTAAGCCAGCCAGCAGCAGAGCAGGGCCACCACATACGATTCGAACAACACCTGACGGCTGTAAGGCAGGCGCAGGAAGAAGAGAATACCGACCAGGGCACCATAGAGGGTGGTCACCGTGGGGATCATATAGGCCACCGGACTGGCTCCCGGGTAACGCAGGAAGCGATGCAGCACAATCCCGGTCAGCAGAAACGCCACAAAGGCACCGCTCAGGGTATTGATCCGGACGGCATCGAGGTGATGCCAAAATTCCAGGCCCCATCGCTCAATGGCAGGCAGGCAAACCGCAAGCAAGGCTCCAAAGAAAAACAAGGAGGGGGGGCTGAATAATACACGCTCATACCAGCGTGAGTGACGGCGTTCGTAATAGTGGGAGCTCACAACAATCCTCAATAACTTATCGCTTATCTGCGCAGGATTTGACGATAGATAAATTTCCTAACGCTACCAGGTACAAGCCTTACAGGTACCCTGATAGCCAAGTTCTTGAACAACGCAGTTAATGAAATGAAGCCTAATTTATAGAAATTATATTGCGCCTTAACTTCTGACTTCACATATTTGATACCACCTCTACGAACCTCCATTCCGTTTCCAGTTCTGGCATATACTAGAAACTCAGGAATATTTGCTGTCACACAACCATGTTTTATCATTCTAACCCAGAGAGCATAATCTTCATAGAGATAGTCATCCTGATAGTTTCCTGCCGATAGCACTGCTTTTTTTCTATACATAACTGTCATGTGATTGAAAGGATTTCTTGATTTGGCATATTCGACTATCGTCTGATGAGAAGTAGGTGTTTTTCTATAGGCATGGCTATTTTCGGGTGCAGTTTGAAATTCTGCAATCCAACTGCCAACAATACTTATATTTCCATGATTTTTTATATAATCAAGTTGTTTTTCAAAACGAAGAGGATGGCAAATGTCATCACTATCAAATCTAGCAACCCATTCATGACTACACTGTAACAACCCTATGGATAACGCTTTCCCCAAACCAAGATTTCTTTCCAGCGGTATTCTTTTTATCGGCAACTTATGTTCAAATTCAGAAATAGTTTCAGATAACAAATTCGAAATTTCACCATCTTCAACGATGACAACTTCATGTGGCAGCAACGTAGAATTGACTACACTCAGTAAAGCATCATAAAGATGATGTGGATTATCATTCTTATAAACTGACATCAACAATGTAAAATTATAAAAACCACTCAAAGGGGCTCCTCCTTACACACAGCATCCAATTTATAATAATCCTTATAAAACACGAAGTCGCTCTATCTCTAAAAAATGCTCAAGACAGTTACCATCAGACTTAATGTTGAGCAGTTTCCGTATATTGTCATAATTATCGCCAGAATTATCCATAGCCATTTCAATACTTTTGAGAAAACCAGATAGTGAATACACGTGCTCCCCTTTGGTTAACATTTCATATGGAACACTAAACCCAACCAAACCTTCATATTTATCCAAGTCATATGGAACAAATATTACCGTTTTATTATCAAAAGCATAAAAGTCCAAAAATATACTAGAATAATCAGTAACCAAAATATTAAAACAATCCAGGTTTGGAGTTATATCTGTGACCACATCACATCCCAGGTAAATAACTCTTGGAGATGCATACAACGTCTCATCAATTATTGCTGAATAATAAGGGTGTGGTCTTAGATAAATAATGGAATTCGTTTTCTCTAAGAAATCATGTAAAGTTTTAACACACATATCAGAAAAAGGGAAAAATTGAGTTTCCGCATAAGGTCGCCATGTTGGCGAGTATAATATTTTATTTACCCCTCCCCCTGTGGGAACAGGCAATATATCAGAATGCGGATTCACAGATTTAACTAATAAATCATTTCTTGGCTGCCCAAGTTCAAGGTATACCGCCAATTTATTTTTGAAGGCATTACTTAATACTGGCATGAAAAGTTCGGAATAACAAGTCACATGGGTAAAAAGCCTCAATCTAATATATCGATTGACTCTTCTTAAAAAGGATATGTTATTTTCAGCCAAGCCTATATTTTTTAATGGAATGCCATGCCCAAGATGATAAACGATTCTATTTTTTTTCCTTATCAATGAAAAAACAGGGGATTCAATAGTTGAACAAACCCAGACCTTTGCTGTTAGGCATAAAAAAATGCCTGCTATAGAATTTGCATTAATTACCCCTGTTACGCCAGACTTTATCAACTCCCCCCTCTTTTCCTTATCATTAATGACAAATAAAACCTCACGCTCACCTTTATCTCTACCAACCATATACTCAAATAAGAAACGTGAGTTGAAATTATAATTATTATTTCCCGTAGAATTAAAGATTATTCTATTTTTTTTTAACGGAAGCACTACAGAAAATAATGATAGCACTGCTTGCATCACAAGCCATAATAAATTCATAAAAGTCCTTTTGATTTAAGTAAATACACTATGGAACTGAGCGTTTTTCTCACACCAAATTTCAGCAACGATAGCAACAATAAAAACGACCTTTTTACATCATGTGACTTTAGTGAATAATGCAGCATACACAAAAACCAAACCGGCTCAAAAGCGAACGATTTTATATTTTTCTCGTTTTCTAAGTATGTAGAGTACAATACAGACAGAGCAATACGATATTTGTTTTTATTGCCACGACTTACAGAGGAGTCTGATGACTGGTCATAAACATAACCGATAGATTTAATTACAGAAACATCCTTTGCCAAAACAAAGAAATGGCGCCAGAAGGCAATGGCATCCCCCCATTTAGCTGACTCATCAAACATACCAACCTTAATAAATGTTTCCTTTCTAAATAAATATGGTGGTTTTCCTGGGTAATTTAGCGGAGAATGCAGCATATAGGTAAGTGGTGATTGAGCAAACTCATCAATCCCATACGTATGCTCTAGTCTACATTCATTATTTTTTCTGATGGATACTTTATCAAAACTAACAAAATCTATAGATGAAGTTTTTATCTCAAAAACTAGCTTATCTAACACATGCTTATCGTAGAAAATATCGTCACTATCAAGAAATATAATGAAGTCGCCATTAGCGACACAAGCTCCAAAATTTTTAGCCGATGCTGCGCCACCATTTTCTTTAAAATAATATTGGATCTGAGAGTTTCTAATAAACTCGTTCAAGATACTTCTTGTTTCATCAGTAGAGCCATCATCAATGACTATAATTTCGTAAGGCTCTAAATATTCCTGTGAAAGAGCACTATTGATTGCATTTGATATGCAATGAACACGATTGTATGCTGTGATAATAATACTAATGAGCATAATAGACGCCAAAAAGAATTTTTATATTTTTTTCACAATTTCAATGATTTCTGTTGTAGACACAGATGGAGTCCTGGGCAAGTAGACCACATCGCAAACATCCTTGACCCAGTCAAATCGACCAGTCCAATCATCACCCATCACCAGTACATCAGCGGAATATTGCTGAATGTAGTTCATTTTTAGCTCTAAAGATTCTTCAATGAAAACCTCATCTACGCATCTAAGTGCGCGAATAATTTTAATTCGCTCATTCTGAGAGTAAACGGGGTAGCGATTTTTTTTCGCCATATTAAGTGCATCAGATGATACTCCAACTATAAGATAATCACCATATTCTTTAGCCCTCTCTAGAATATTAATATGACCAACATGAAAAACATCAAATGTACCAAATGTGATGACAACTTTACCTTTCAACTTTATCCTCCTTTGTTCCAAACAAATTCATGAAAAAATATATCTCCATCACTGACAAAATATAAATAGAGATTGAAGAAAACCAGCCATGCATGAAAAACAAAAGCCAAAACCAAACTAACATTGTTTTAGCTGTATGATGTGGTACCAAGCGACTGCAGAAATAATAAAAAACTTTAACGTAAAAAACAAAAGACAATACATATATGGCAAGTAACTGAAAACCAAAATAGAACCAAGTGAGGATACCCACATGAATGTTTCCACCACTAGGTCTTTGGAGTATATATTTAGCTGAGTACTCACCAATAGTCTGATACTCAATAGAAAACCATGATGATAATTGCCTTCTTATATGGTTATCAAATACCATTGGCACAAAAGATCCATTATCAAAAGCATTACGCAGCTCATCTCTATGGGTGAATAAGACATATACTTCTGAGATGTGCTGAAAACGGCTTGCGATTGAACTCAATACTTCTTTATAAGTCTCAAAAGAATAATATTTAGTATAGGATTCAATACTGATGTTTTCAGCCCCTCTCGAAACATATTTCACATAATATACAGAAGGCGATATAGCCAGAAAAACACATAATATAATAAAAAACTTAGGCCATTTTATTTTTATTGATTGCTGTCGAGATAAGAAAATGACAAACAATGACATTAACGCCCCCGCAACCCATCCTCTATACAAGTTTGACAAAACAAAAAGAGCGATATTAATCGACTTTAATTTTTTGCTGTTTTTATCACAGATAAATAGAGATAATAAAGTAATAGCATCTGGATTAAACAGTGTGAAGAAATATTTCACCACACCGACATCAACAGTTGGCCCTTCATAAGATAAAGAACCTACCCCTGTTGATATTGAATAATAAAAATAAACTACTTGCAAAACAAGAACAGAAAAAAGCAATCGAACAGTTATTTTATCGCCACAACTGAAGTTATGTGATCCTTTTTTTTCTTTAGATAAGAGCGATATGAGACAATAAAATCCCACCATCAGCGACAATTCTAAAGCCCCAGAAAAAAAGTATTCCATCGCATCTGAAATAGGCCAACCTTTAAAGTCTCCACCGAGTTCATTCTGGATAAAAAATGATATAAAGCCATAAAGATTAGCTAAAAAATAAAATACAAACAATAGTAAAGTCGTATTAATTCTCATTTTTTGGCACAAACATGTAGATGAGTCTAAAAATATAGTAAACAAATTTATTTTTAACTGACATCTCATTGAAAAGATTCACGTTTGACATTTCAATATACGCATCCTTATATCTTGAAACTTTAAGATAAGTCTTTGCCTTTGACAACCTTATATCATTAATTTTAAAATCAAAAAAATAATCAAAGCCACATAGATCTTTTTTAGCAATTTCAAGAGAATATATGAAGTTATCGTAATGCGACACTATTGAATTTAGTTTTGATTTATTTATGGTACTCGACCAACTATTCTCTGCACCAATTCTATAAGCACAAAGAGGTTCATCACAAACAATAATTCCGCTTTCACCTAAATACAACTCCATATATATATCACCTATGGTCGCATTCGCAAACCATAAAGGTATTTTTTCGAGAGATCTTTTTCTAAAAAAATATGATGCTGTTGGTGCAAATTGCCATGGTGAAAGAAGAACATCCTTCAAGGTTGAAAAAAAACTGTGCCCGCAATAAAAATCTTTAATGTAGATACAATTTTTATCTACACATATAGCATTACTAGTGACAAGATCTATATCACTGTATATATCTAGTATTTCCTTTTGTTTGGTGAGTTTCTGTTCTGAAATCCAATAGTCGTCCCCTTCACAAACAGCAATATAATCACCTCTTGCGGCAGTAAAGACTCTTAATAAATTTGCATTAGCACCAATATTTTGTTCAGAGGTGATAATCTTAATTAAATTAGGATAACGCTTCTGATACTCGTAGAGAATTGACATAGTCCCATCACCACCACAATCCTCCCCAATCACAATTTCAAATGGAAAAGTAGTTTTTTGCATTAAGAAACTATCTATTGCTTGGGCGATATATTGCTCTTGTTTATAGGTAATGCAACATACACTAACTCGAATAGGTTCATCCACTGGCCAGTTAGCTATAATTTCAGCTTCAGTCAAATGAAACAAAATATTTACCTTAATTATTTGATGTGGTAATTAAAAAAGCCTCAAGTGCCAATAAATCACGCTTGCGAACTTTTATCTTCTTGACAGGGGTACCGATATAAACCCCAAAAGCTTCGCAATCTTTGGTTACCAAGGAGAGGGAACCAACCGCCACACCTTCATATAAAGTGACGCCGGGTAACACCACTGAGCCAGAGCCAATAATGACATGCTTACCCAGCGTCACATCCGCATGAGTCACATTAGTATATTCGGTAGGCACCATAGGGTTAGTCATAAAGCCTCCACTATAATCATCATTACTAGAATAAATGCCCACCTTGGAGGAAATATTAGAAAAATCTGACAATGTTATTTTACCAGCACCAATTAATGTACTATGAACTGCGATATGAATATAATTGCCGATTTCAATTCCCCCCTCACCTGCAGACAACACACAAAAATCATCAATACGAACATTATTACCAATCTTGATGCGTTGAGCACCATAAATCGAAGCTTTATCAGAAATCAGCACATTGCTACCGAACGCAGCAAACCCCATTTTACTTAGTTGTTGTGCGGTAAGAAATCCCATGTCATTAATTTCCTTTTATTAATTGAATGACCTGCTGTTGTTCAGCTATTGTCAGTTCATTAAAAATTGGTAAGCACAGAACTTTCTCAGCTAACGCATTCGCCTGTGGTAAATGGGTTATTGCTGCACTCTTTTGACCACGGTAGATTGGCATATTGCTGATCAATGGGTAGAAATAACGACGAGATAATACGCCATGCGCTTTAAGCTTATCATATAACTCATCGCGGCTAAGCGGGTACTCCGCCTCAACCAAAATCGGGAAATAAGAAAAATTACTGTTGGAGTGAGCATCATGCTGATACAGGGTAATGCCGGTTACTCCAGCAAGCTCGGTACGGTAACGCTCATCGACGGCTTGTCGCAGCGCCATAGCCTGATCAATATGCTTAAGCTGCACCAAACCAAATGCGGCATTGATTTCGCTCATTTTGCCGTTAATCCCCGGTGCTGTCACCGTTAGTTCGTCAGCTATGCCGAAGTTTTTCAAGCGATCGATGCATTGTTTAGTTTTGGCATCCTGACTGATAATCGCACCGCCTTCAAAGGTATTGAATACCTTAGTGGCGTGAAAGCTTAAAATAGAAAGATCACCCCATTTAAGTAAGCTTTCACCTTTATAGTTCACCCCAAAAGCATGAGCGGCATCATAAATCACCTTCAGACCATAGTTGTCAGCAATTTTTTGAATCGCTTCAACATCACAAGGATTGGAATAGCAATGCACCGGCATAATGGCCGTCGTACGTGGAGTAATAGCAGCTTCAATTTTGCTCGGGTCAATATTGAATGTAGTTGGGTCTATATCGACAAATACAGGTTCCAGACCATTCCACATGATCGAGTGGCTAGTTGCCACGAAGGAATAGGGGGTGGTGATCACTTCACCACTGATGCGTAACGCTTGCAGAGCAGTGATTAACGCAATGGTTGCATTATTAAACAGCGAGACATGCTCTACACCAAGATACTCACATAATGCAGCCTCAAGCTGCTGATGGAATGGACCATTATTTGTCAACCAGCGATTATCCCAAATTTTTTCAAGGTAAGGAATAAATTCGTTCAAATCTGGCAAGAATGGCTGAGTGACAGGAATATTTTTATTACTCATAAGGATTCCACAATTATATTATTGACATATTTAGTTCAATTAACGACGTAGAATGGTGCGTATCTGCAGCATCAGTGGCTTTTGGGCCAAAAATAAATACAGTAAATAGCATAACAGAGCAACACCAAGATTAATCATTATCTGCAACAAGGGTTTTTCTTGCCATGCCAAACCCGTAACATAGGCCAAGGCGGCAGACAAGATCACAGCAAACCAGATAGGGGCGAGATCCTTACATTGCTGCCACTGGCTAATATGAGTCAGCTTGGCGGTATAATAAGTGTTAAGTAATAATGCTATATATGAAGTAATGGTCAAACCTATTGCCATCACCAATACACCATAAGGTATGGATAGTAGTAATATGGTCACACCAATGATTTTTTTGAGTACTTCAAGTTTTAAAAAGAGATCGCTACGTCCTGTGACTTGTAATAGATTTAAATTGATAGCGTGAATGGGGTAGAGCATATAGCCTAAACATAACACTGTTAGCAAGACGGCTGCCGGTTGCCACTGGCTACCTAATAAAGAAATTAATAATGGTTCTGCAATCAAGCCCAGCCCCATTATTATAGGAAATATCACCATTGCAGCCATTTTTAGCGTCAACTGATACGCATTGCCCAGCTTGCTCAGGTCTTCTTGTAATTGGCTGAACATCGGAAAGCTGACCCGTTGAATAATGCCCGTCAAGGTACTTGCAGGTACACTGGCCAGCTGGTTGGCTTGGCTAAAATGCCCAACCACTGCAGGGCTAAATTTTTTACCTATGATGATTTGATACAGGTTGTTATAGGTCACGTCTAATAAACCTGAAAGTAGCAATTTACTACCATATCCAAACAGATAATTAAACGATTGCTTGCTAAGCTTACCGCTCGGCAGCCAGGGAGCCAACAAATTATACAACAGAGTGTTACAGCTGGCATTTAGCAAGGTCTGGGTGACCAGCGCCCATACCCCAAAACCGTTTATTGCTAACAAGATGGCAGTGGTACCGCTAATCACTACGCTGACGATGGATACTTTCGCCTGGGTTTTAAAATCCATCATAACAACTAGTTTTACGCGGGGGATTAAGGTGAATGCATTAATAACAACCGTTAGACCTAATACCCACAGCAGACTTTTTAATTCATGTTGCTGATAAAAATGGGCCACATAGGGGGCACTTATATAAAGTGCCAGATAACATAATACAGATACAGCAACATTGTAATAAAAGGCGGTGACCAAATCGCTTTCGGTGCGATCGGTCTTGCGAATTAGCGCCGAAGTAAAACCACTATCGACAAACACATTTGCAATGGCAATAAACACTGCTAACATACCAACCAAACCAAATGCATTCGGTCCCAACAAACGGGCCATAAATAAGGTTATAAGTAGTTGAATACCTTGCGTTAATATGCGTTCAACGGCACTCCATTGCAGGCCTTTTTTGGTCTTATTCACTAATTCTGGCATGATTTTATGCCTTTGCCAACGTTAACAAATATTGACCATAACTATTTTTGCTCATTAATTCACCGCGGGAGAGCAACTGTTCTTGGTCCAACCAACCTTGAATATGGGCAATTTCTTCTAAACATGCAATTTTATAGCCTTGTCGTTTCTCTAACGTTTCGACAAATTGTGCTGCTTCTAACAGACTCTCATGAGTTCCTGTATCAAGCCAAGCAAAGCCCCGGCCTAGCATTTCTACATGCAGGTTACCTTTACTTAAATATATCTCATTTAGGCTGGTGATCTCTAACTCGCCACGAGCAGATGGTTTCACACATTTTGCATTATTAACAACATCATTTTGATAAAAATAAAGACCGGTTACCGCGTAGTGACTTTTTGGTTTTTCAGGTTTTTCTTCAATCGAGATGGCTTTTTGATTTTCATCAAACTCAACAACACCAAAACGCTCTGGGTCTTTTACCTGATACCCAAAAACTGTTGCACCTTCCCCAGACTCAGCTTTGGCGACTGCTTTTTTTAACTTCGCACTGAAGTTTTGGCCATAAAAAATGTTATCACCAAGCACTAAACAAACCGCATCGCCACCAATAAATTGCTCGCCAATAATGAATGCTTGAGCAAGCCCATCCGGGCTTGGCTGAACTGCATATTTCAGTGAAATACCAAATTGACTGCCGTCACCTAACAAACGTTGAAAGCTGCCTTGATCTTCAGGTGTCGTGATGATCAGAACTTCCCTGATCCCCGCAAGCATCAGTACGGACAGTGGATAATAAATCATAGGCTTGTCATAAACTGGCAAGAGCTGTTTGGAGATGCCCATGGTGATAGGGTAAAGGCGAGTTCCAGAACCGCCAGCCAGAATAATCCCTTTCATTACTTCTTCTCCCCGTACTGCTGAGCAATCCAAGACTGATAGGACCCGCTCTTGACGTTGTTGACCCACTGTTGGTTATCCAGATACCACCGCACGGTTTTGCGAATGCCCGATTCGAAAGTTTCTTGCGGTTGCCAAGCAAGCTCGCTGCTCATCTTGGTCGCATCGATGGCATAGCGGCGATCGTGGCCGGGGCGATCCGCCACATAGGTGATTTGCTCACGATAAGAGCCCGCCTTCGGCACCATCTCGTCCAGCAGATCGCAGATGGTGTGTACCACCTCCAGATTCTGCTTCTCGTTATGACCGCCGATGTTGTAGGTCTCCCCCGCCAAGCCCGTGGTCACCACCTTGTAGAGCGCGCGCGCGTGGTCTTCCACATAGAGCCAGTCGCGGATCTGGTCGCCTTTGCCATAGACCGGCAACGGCTTGCCATCCAGCGCGTTGAGGATCACCAGTGGGATCAGCTTCTCGGGGAAGTGGTACGGACCATAGTTGTTGGAGCAGTTGGTGACTATGGTTGGCAGGCCGTAAGTACGGCGCCAGGCGCGCACCAGATGGTCGCTCGATGCCTTAGAGGCAGAATAGGGGCTGCTGGGGGCATAGGGCGTGGTTTCGGTAAAAAGCGGCAAAGCCTCATCAGGGGCAGCCTCATCCGGATGAATCAGGTCGCCATACACCTCATCGGTAGAGATATGGTGGAATCGGAAGGCCGCCTTGCTTACCTCATCCAGACCGTTCCAGTAAGCGCGAGCCGCTTCCAGCAACATATAGGTGCCGACGATATTGGTCTCGATAAATGCCGCAGGACCGGTGATGGAGCGATCAACGTGGCTCTCGGCGGCCAGATGCATCACGGCATCAGGCTGGTGCTGGGCAAACACCCGATCCAGTTCGGTGCGGTTGCAGATATCCACCTGTTCAAAGGCATAGCGCTCACTGTTTGCCACACTCGCCAAGGATTCTAGGTTGCCCGCATAGGTCAGCTTGTCGAGGTTGACGACAGAATCTTGGGTGTCACGAAGGATGTGGCGAACCACTGCCGAACCGATAAAACCGGCACCACCGGTTACAAGGATCTTCATTGAAAGGTTCCCGATTGCAATCTAATGAAAAGGAAGACTTTTGGTTAGGGTCTGCAGTTGTGTATCACTCTGGTTTTTTCTTCGTAGAGCAGAATGATTGCACTGAGACCACGAATGCTTGAATTCCAGACCAGGCTCCTCGTTTAGGCATGTATATTTATCTGCCTAAGCTAAGAAATGGCCCTCAAGGCGAGAGGATTAACAGTGATAAACCAGAGGAAGTTTGAAATGCATAAATGATGACGCTACCGCCCCTGAGTTACAGCTCCCAACATGCTGCTTTTCACCTGATTGTGCGCGCTGTTGGTCATCATATCCTCCAGCTTCTTGTTTTGATTGATGTTTAACAATGTTGTCGCATTACATTGCACATCCAGGCAGTCCGCAGCCTGCATTGCTCACATCTTGGGCAATTGATGCCCCAAACCCGATTTTGGACCAGATTCTATCTTGTTTGACACTGGTATTAATAGTCATAACCGCAGAAAACCTCTCGTAGGGTAGGGATTCAAAATTGCCACTCATTCGACCTTCTGACCCTTCTCGCGCAACATACATCCCTACAACACACCGGGAGTTGTTCCCAATCACCGGCGTCAAACAATAAAATTGAATATGTTCAGGCGATTACAACTGCATGCCTGCGTTACCCCGATGCTCTGAGCCAAGTTGTGACGATGAGCACCGCTGCAACAGTACAGTGAGTCCCCATCCCCACCAGTGCGATCAGAACAGTCGCAAGTAGTCACCAATGGAACCCCAACAGTCCTCATCTGATTCGACAGCATGACTCACAATAAAGCACGAAAGGTATGGCTGCCGATGCAAGGACGGGTAGAGGAGACAAAGGCTGGCATGATTCAGTCCCGATACAGGGGGGTCAAGTAGGATCCGCATTGACTCTCCTTCTTGTTGACCCTCTAATTGACAGCCTGGACCCTTATCATCATGCATCTTATGAAAATCCTACTGGTCGAAGACGACAAGCTGCTCAATCACCACCTCTCCACGCTGTTGACCGAGGCCCAGAATCAGGTTCACAGCACGGACAACGCCCAGGTGGCGCTGCACTATGCGACCGACTACCCCATCGACGTGGCCATCATCGATCTCGGCCTGCCGGACATGGACGGCCTGCAGCTCATCAGCCGCCTGCGCGAGCAGCAGATCCCCTTCCCCATCATAGTGTTGACCGCGCGGGGCAACTGGCAGGACAAGGTGGAAGGGCTGGAAGCCGGTGCCGATGACTACCTGGTCAAACCCTTCCAGAAGGACGAGCTGCTTGCCCGCCTCAATGCCCTGGTGCGCCGCAGCGCCGGTTTCATCTCCCCCAGGGTGAAGGCGGGTGACTACGAGCTGGATCTCTCCCGCAAGGAGCTGACCATCGCCGGCGAAGTCACCGTGCTCACCAGCTTCGAGTATCTGATCCTGGAGTACCTGATGCGCAACGCCCGCCAGGTGGTCTCCAAGCAGCAACTGCTGGACCAGCTCTACGGGGATGGTGAAGGGGATCCCAACACCATAGAGGTGATGGTGAGCCGACTGCGCAAGAAACTGGATCCGGAGGGGCTCATCCAGCCCATTTCCACCATCCGCCGCCAGGGTTACATCTTCAACCTCTCCTGCAGTTGATGCCCCTTGCCATGCTGCACCCCATGACACTGATCCGTCGCTCGCTGCACCTCAAGCTGATGCTGAGCGCCATGCTGGTCATCGCGCTCATCATGGCCTTCTCCGTCTATATTCTCTACCTCGGCCACGCCGAGGAGCAGGCCCAGAAAGCCAGCATCCGCATGCAGGAGAACCTCTCCAAGCTGTTCTCCTCCAAGCAGCCGGAGCCCCACGCCATCACGGATCTCGGCGGCCTGACCCCGGATGCCATCGACCCCAATCTCGACACCCTGATCTGCCGCTCCGATGGAGAGTTGAGCTGGTCCAGCCTGCACATGCCCGAGGTAATCACCATCAAGGAGACCATCTGCCGGGATCTGATGAAGTACCTTGGGGGCCTGGATCAGGACTATTTCTTCAAGCTGCACACCATCAAGAATGGCGAGAGCTACTTCATCTACAGCCTGCGCTTCCTGCGCAACCACGGCGACGGCCCCACGACCTACTACGTGGTGATGGTCGATTCCGCCAAGCGCTACCAGGCCCAGACCCGGGACTATCTCTACCGGTGCATTCGCCAGGCCTTGCTCGCCTACAGCCTGCTCGGCGCCCTGCTGCTGCTCACCAGCTTCTGGAGCCTCTCTTCCCTGCGCACCATGGCGCGGCAGATAGACGAGATCCGTGCCGGCACGCGGGAGGCGCTCTCCAAGGACTACGAGCGGGAGCTGACGCCGCTGACCGAATCCGTCAACCAGTTGCTGGAAAACGAGCGCCAGCAGACCCAGCGCTATCAGCATGCGCTCAACGATCTCGCCCACAGTTTGAAGACCCGGCTGGCCCTGATCCAGATCACCGCCCAGGAGCTCAAGCTCGGCCACGACATCCATGACAACATCAGCGAACAGATCACCACCATGGACCAGATCATCCAGTACCAGCTGCGCCGCGCCGTCACGGGTCGAAAGCGCCTCGCGAGCAAGGGCACCGAGCCGGTACCGCTCATCGAGAAACTGCTGGCCAGCCTCGCCAAGGTCTATCGCCACAAGAAGCTGCAGACCGGCTTCCAGTTCGATGACGATGTCTTCTTCCACGGCGAGCAGGGCGATCTGATGGAGTTGATGGGCAACCTGCTCGACAACGCCTGCAAGTTCGCCATCAGCGAGATCCGGGTCCATGTCGGCCACCAGGACAACGGCCTGCTCATCGTGGTGGAGGATGACGGCCCCGGCATCGCCCCCGGCAAGTCGCAGCAGATCTTCCAGCGCGGCGTCAGGGCCGACAGCTCCCCGGGCCAGGGGATAGGGCTCGCCGTCGTCACCGAAATCGTGCACAGCTACGGCGGCAAGATCCGGGTGGATGAGTCTCCCCTCGGCGGAGCCCGCTTCCATATCACCCTCCCCTGACAGATCGGGGCCAGGCCAGTGCCTGGCCCCTGCCGCATTCGGGCATCGCCATCCCGGCGCTCACCTTCTCCCACCCTTTCCCCTATGCTGCCCGGCGATGCCTGGCCGAGTGCAATGGTGCTGACAAGTTGCCTCCCATCAGAAACCGACTAGCCTCTCCCCTCACCCCCTGCTCGAGCAGAAACGACGGGCATAAAAAAACCGGCCGCGAGGGCCGGTGAAACAGTTCAGGCTTGTCAGGTGACAATTCGCACCCAGCGGATGAAGACAGCTTCCAATTCCCTGTGAAACCCTGTCCTCTTGAGTACGTGAGCCTACTCTACGCCAGGGCCACTGAATCAGGGCTGAACCGCGATGAAATCGTTTCCCTAGCCTGTCAGAGACGGATCCCGAGGGACTGGCGCAGATAGGCGCCCGCACCGAGCAGGCCCGGGCCTTCGTGGGTGATGAGGAAGACGGGGATGTCCTTGAGGTAGGACTTGAAGCGCCCCTTGTCCTCGAACGCCACCCGGAAGCCGGAGGCGATAAAGAACTCCTGGAAGCGCGGTACTATGCCGCCGGCGATGTAGACGCCGCCGAAGGTGCCCATGTTGAGGGCCAGGTTGCCGGCAAAGCGCCCCATCAGCACGCAGAAGAGGCTCAGGGTACGGCGACAATCCAGGCATTCCCCCGCCAGCGCCCGCTCCGTGATGTCCTTGGGTTCGAACGCCTCGGGCTCCCGGCCGTCGGACTTCACCAGCCCGCGGTACAGGTTCACCAGACCCGGGCCGGAGAGGAAGCGCTCGGCCGACACATGGCCCAGCTCGCCGCGCATCACCTGCAGCACCGCATCTTCCTCTTCCGTGTTGGCGGCGAAGTCCACGTGCCCGCCCTCACCCGGCAGACTGAGCCACTGTTCGCCGGCCTGCACCAGGTGGGCGACCCCGAGGCCGGTGCCGGCACCATAGATGGCGATGGGCTTGCCGGCCACCGGGGCCGCACCGCCCAGCTGGATGCGATCAGCCTCTGTCAGCACGGGCACCGCCATGGAGACGGCAGTGAAGTCGTTGATCACCTGCAGGCGATCCAGGCCCAGATTGGCCTGCATCTCGCTGATGGAAAACTCCCAGCTGTGGTTGGTCATGGCGACCCAGTCGCCGTTGATGGGACAGGCGATGGCGATGCAGGCCTCGCCCACCTTGGCACCATGTTCTTCCAGATAGAGGCGCACCACGGCCTCCAGGCTGGGGTGGGCCAGCCCTGAATAGGTCTTTGCCTGGGAAATGGCGCCGGTCGCCAGCTCGCACAGGGCCAACCGGGCATTGGTACCGCCTACGTCGCCCACCAGCGCATGGGTATGCTGCATAACAAACTCCTTCGTTACCGACTCGGGGCGGCCCTTACCGTCCCGACCTTGTTATTTGGCTGCAATACTACTCGAGCCCGCTTCCCGGCGGCGCGTTTTATGAATGCAACTGTGCGCCCGCTCACAGTGTTGTTGCTTTGCAACATTTGTAAGCGTTTTCAAGGGCGGGATGGAAGTTTGTAACTAAAAACACGAAATAATTAGACATGAGTCATACTTTGTATGGACGAGATTAGTTCCGATAAGCGCTTGTCTTGTATAGTCATCGCGGAGATTGGAAACCTGCTTGAGCTGTGAATTTAGTGCACAGACACTGAAGTTAAATTACAAAAATGCCTGGTGGTAATGATGAATACCCTCGATAAAATTACGAACAATTTGGAAAGTTTCAGTAAATCAGAGCGTAAGGTGGCGGAAGTGATCCTGGCATCCCCCCAGACCGCCATTCACTCCAGCATCGCCACCCTGGCCAAGCTGGCGGATGTCAGCGAACCCACAGTCAATCGCTTCTGCCGTCGCCTCGATACCAAGGGCTTTCCCGACTTCAAGCTGCACCTCGCCCAGAGCCTGGCCAACGGCACCCCCTATGTGAACCGCCACGTGGAAGCGGAAGACGGGCCCGACACCTACACCGCCAAGATCTTCGAGTCCACCATGGCCTGTCTCGATGCCGCCAAGAACAGCCTGGACATCTCCGCCATCAACCGCTGCGTCGACATCCTGACCCAGTCCAAGAAGATCAGCTTCTTTGGCCTGGGCGCCTCTTCCGCCGTCGCCCGGGATGCCCAGAACAAGTTCTTCCGCTTCAACATCCCCGTGGTGAGCTTCGACGACATCGTCATGATGCGCATGAGCTGCATCAACAGCAGCGAAGGGGACGTGGTGGTACTCATCTCCCACACCGGACGTACCAAGGCGCTGGTGGAAATTGCCGCCCTGGCCCGTGAAAACGATGCCACCGTGATCGGCATGACCGCCAAGGACTCCCCCCTGGCCCGCGAGTGCAACCTGGTACTCTCCATGGACGTGCCGGAAGACACCGACGTCTACATGCCCATGGCGTCGCGCATCGCTCAGCTCGCCCTGGTGGATGTGCTGGCCACCGGCTTCACCCTGCGCCGTGGCATGAAATTTCGCGAAAACCTGAAAAAAGTCAAAGAAGGTTTGCGCGAATCCCGCTTTGATACCCCGCACTCCTCCTGATCATTCGGGGGTTCGCCCCCGACTGTCTAAGCCACCGGGCTTGGTGTAGTATCGAAATTCAATCACAGAAGGCCACCCAGATGGCCTGCAAGCCGGCGCCATGCCACATGCTTGACGGGGCAGTATTTCAAGTCATATCAACTTCACATTGGAGTCTTTCATGCCAAGACGTACAAAGATTGTAACCACACTCGGTCCGGCGACCGATCGCGACGGCATCCTCGAGGGGATCATCCGCGCCGGTGCCGACATGGTGCGGATGAACTTCTCTCACGGCACTCCTGAAGACCATATCCAGCGCGCCAACCAGGTGCGTGAAATCGCCGCCAAGCTCGGCCGCCACGTGGCCATCATGGGGGACCTGCAAGGTCCCAAGATCCGCGTCTCCACCTTCAAGGATGGCAAGATCTACCTCGCCATCGGTGACAAGTTCATCCTCGACGCAGCCCTTGGCAAGGGAGAAGGCTGCCAGGAGCAGGTCGGCATCGACTACAAGAGCCTGCCAAACGACGTCGTGCCAGGCGATATCCTGCTGCTGGACGACGGCCGGGTACAGCTGAAAGTGGAACAGGTGGAAGGCACCCGCATCCACACCACGGTCACCGTGGCCGGCCCCCTCTCCAACAACAAGGGCATCAACAAGAAGGGGGGCGGCCTCTCCGCCCCGGCCCTGACCGACAAGGACAAGGAAGACATCAAGACCGCCGCCCGCATGAGCGTGGACTACCTGGCGGTCTCCTTCCCCCGCAGCGGCGATGACCTGCGCTACGCCCGCGAGCTGGCCCGCGAAGCCGGCTCCAACGCCAAGATAGTGGCCAAGGTCGAACGCGCCGAGACCGTCGCCAGCGACGAGGCGATGGAGGACATCATCCTCGGCTCCGACGCCGTCATGGTGGCCCGGGGCGATCTCGGCGTCGAGATCGGTGATCCCGAGCTGGTGGGAGTGCAGAAGAAGCTCATTCGCCACTCCCGCCGTCTGAACCGCGTGGTCATCACCGCGACCCAGATGATGGAGTCCATGATCAACGCACCGCTCCCGACCCGCGCCGAAGTGATGGACGTGGCCAACGCCGTGCTGGACGGCACCGATGCGGTGATGCTCTCCGCCGAGACTGCCGCCGGCCAGTTCCCCATCGAGACAGTCACCTCCATGGCCAGCGTCTGCGTGGGCGCCGAGAAGCACCCGAGCCTGAACGTCTCCAACCACCGCATGAGCTACACCTTCACCTCGGTGGAAGAGGCGGTGGCCATGTCCACCATGTATGCGGCCAACCACCTGGAAGGGGTCAAGGCGATCGTGGCGCTGACCGAATCGGGCACCACCCCGCTGCTGATGTCCCGCATCAGCTCCGGCCTGCCGATCTTCGCCATGTCTCCCCACAACAAGACCCTGGCCTGGGCCAACCTCTACCGCGGCGTCACCCCTGTGCTGTTCGACGGGGACGAGACCAAGCCGGTCTACGAGGTGTGCCGCGACGCCCTGGACGTGCTCAAGGCCAAGGGGCTGCTGCAAAGCGGCGACATGGTGTTGCTCACCCACGGCGACAAGATGGAGACCGTCGGCAGTACCAATACTTGCAAGGTGATGATGGTCGAGTAATCGCCCAGCCACCGGCAACAAAAACGGCTCCCGCGGGAGCCGTTTCTCATGGTGACCAGGCTGGATCAGCCGCGAAACAGCTCCACCTTGTCCCCATCCTGCAGGCTGCCGGCGCCGCGCACCACCACCCTGTCCCCCTGCTTGAGGGCCCCGCTCACCGCCACCTGCCGGTTGTCGCCAAACAGCACTGTGACCGGCACCCGGTTCACCTTGAGATCCGTGCCACTCTGCTCCACCTGGTAGACCACGCTCCCCTCGGTGCCGAGCACCAGGGCATCCCGCGGCAGCAGCATGGTCTGCCGCTCCCCCATCGGCAGCGCTACCCGCACCGGCGAGCCTATGATGAAACGCCCAGGCTCGGGCCTGAGGCGCAGCTCGATGAGGCGGGACTTGGGATCGGCGCTCGCCGCCCGCTGGTAGTAGACGGCGTGGCTGCTGAGCTGCTCCCCCTCCACCCGCAACCGGGTCTGGGCGGCCAGTCGCTGTGCCCAGGCGATGGGCGCCCGCAGCCGGATGTCCGGCTCGTCGGGATTGACCAGCTCCAGCGCCTGCTCCCCTTCATCCACGTGCTCCCCCGGCTGGACGAAGTGCTCGTTCACCACACCATCGAACGGTGCGAAGATGCGGCTCTTACGCAGCTGCTCTTCGATCTGGCGCACCTGTACCCGGGCCAGCTGCTCGGCCAGTTCCGCCTGCTCCACGTCGTAGCGCGCCTTGTCGTACTGGCTTTGGGAGGCGCTCTTCTGCTGGTGCAACCGCTCCAGACGCTGGAATTCTGCTCTGGCATAGCGCAGGTTGCTCGCCTCCCTGGCTTGCTCCGCCCTGGCCTGCTCCAGCGAGAGGCGCAGGGTCGCGCCGTCCAGGCGCAGCAGCTCGTCCCCCGCCTTCACCCGGCTGCCGAACTCGGCAACCCACTCCACCCGTCCGCTGACCTCGGCGCTGAGCGCCGCCTGCTGACGGCTCGCGACCGTGCCGCTGACCCAGATGCTGGCCCCCGCCTCCCCCTGGGCCACCTCCGCCAGGGTCACCATCTTGCTCTGCGCCTGCGCGGGCAACGCGCCCGCCAGCAGCAGGGCACCCACTGCCATCCTTGTGAAACCTTGTGTCATCGTGAGCTCCTTGCTCAGGCCCGCTGCCGAATGGCCTGCGGCACGTCGACCCGCTCACCCAGCCGCAGGAAGGCGGGTAGCAGGATCAGGGTAAACAGGGTGCTGCAACTCATGCCGCCGACGATGACGGTGGCCAGCCCCCGGTAGATTTCGCTCCCCTCGCTCGGGCTCAACATCAGCGGCAGCATGCCGAAGATGCTGGTGAGGCTGGTCATGGCGATGGGGCGCATCCGGCTTTGCAGGGCATCGGCCACCGCCAGTTGGCGACTCAACCCCTCCCGCTCCGCCGTGCGGGTCTGGTGCACCAGCAGGATGGCGTTGTTGACCACCAGCCCCAGCAGGATGACGAAGCCGATGATGGTGAGCAAGTCCATCGGCAGCGGCACCAGCAACCCGCTCAGTCGCAGCGCCAGCACACCGCCGACGGCGGCGAGGGGCAGGGTAAGCAATACCAGCACGGCATCTTTCAGGGAGGCGAACACCCCCCACAGCAGGATGAGCAGGATCAGCACCGCAAACAGGAAGATGCTGCCGAGGTTGTCCAGCGCCTGCTGCAGGCTGTCGGCATTGCCGGCGACCTGCAGCTCCCCGCCAGCCGGCAGTATGGGCCTGATGGCGGGGAAGCTCTTGCTCTGCAGGGTCTCCAGCACCTGCTCCATGCTCACGCCGTCCGGCGGGGTGATCATGAGCTGGATACTGCGCCGGCCGTCGGCCCGGAAGATGCTCTCCGGCCCGAGGGCTGGCTCCACCCGCAGCAGTTCGCCGAGGGGGACGATGCGGCCGGATGGGGTCGCAAGCGGCACCGCCTTGAGCTCGTCCGGGTTGGCCGAGCTCTGGCCCATCAGCATGATGTCGAGCCGCTCCTCCCCATCGAAATACTCGCCGACCCGCAGGCCATCCCCGAAGGTCTGGATGATGGTGGGCAGGGGGGTGCGATCCCAGCCAACCTCGGCCAGACGCCTGTCTTGCGGCACCAGCCTCAGCTCGGGGGCGGTGAAATCGAGCCCGGGCTCGGGCCTGACCTGGGCCCCCGGCAGGTCCTGCTGCACTATGGCCATGCTCTCGCGGGCCGCCTGATAGAGCTCGGGCAGGGTGCCCCCCTGAATGAGCAACGAGATGCCGTTCTCGCTGTCAAACCCGCCAAACAGGGAGCCCTGGCCGCCGAAGGCCCGGGTGTCCGGGATGTTGACGAGCAGCTGGTCCATCAGCAGGCGCTCGAGCACCTTGATCCGGGTCTCGTCCTTTGGCCGCACCCCGATCTGGGCGCCCCCCGGGTAGCGCAGGATGTAGTAGTTCTTGAGGGCGGGCTCCTTCTCCCCCTTCATATAGGGATCCAGCCTGGCGATGAGGGTGTCTATCACCTCTTCGCGCTGGGCCTTGGGATTGACCCCGGGGGTGAAGCTCATCCAGACGTCGATGGCATCGCGCTTCACGTCCGGCAGGTAGTTCATCTTGGGCAGCAGCAGCCAGCTCGCCAGCACGGGCAGGCTCATCATCAGGGTGATGATGGCCCAGCGCCGGCGAGGCGTCGCCGTCCAGCGGATCACGTGGCGGGTGGTGCCCTGCCACAGGTTGTCGTAGGGGTCGGTCAGGCGTTCGCGCCCCATCCAGCGCGCCGCCACCGCCGGCAAGACGGTCACGGCCACCACCATGGAGACGGTGACCGCGCAGGCGATGGTCAGCGCCAGATCCGCAAACAGCTGCCCCTCCACGTCGTTGAGCAAGAGCACCGGCAGGAAGATGGCGACCGTGGTCAGGGTCGAGGCCACCAGCGCCGTCCACACCCGGCTGGTCCCCTCCAACGCCGCCTCCGCCTTGCTGATGTCCCCCGGCTCGGTGCGGCGGTAGATGCTCTCCAGCACGACGATGGCGGCATCCAGCACCATACCGACCGCAAAGGCGATGCCGGCCAGGGAGATGACGTTGAGGGTGCGCCCCATCACCTTGAGCAGGCAGAAGGTGAGCATGATGCTGATGGGGATGGCGATCGCTATCATCAGGGTCGCCTTGAGCTGGCGCAGGAAGACCCAGAGGATGGCGCAGGAGAGCAGCACCCCCAGCCCCAGGTTGGCGGTCACCATGCCCACCGCCCGGTTGATGTAGAGGGAGGCGTCGAACGACTGCTCCATGTGCAGGCCGACCGGCTCCAGCACCTCCCGGTTCAGCTCCCCGACCTTGGCCTTGATCCCCTCCAGCGCCGCCAGGGCGTTGGCGCCGCTCTCCTTGAAGATCTGGGCAGCTATGGCGGTGTTGCCGTTCTGGATGCGCAGCACCGGGTTCTCCTCCCGGGCCAGCCGCACCTCGGCCACGTCCCTCAGGTAGATGGGCAGGCCGTCGCGCCAGTCCACCACCTTGTCCCCCAGGGTCTCCACGTCGTAGCGGCCGGCGAAGCGCAGCTTGTACTCCCAGCGGCCGATGTCGAGGGTGCCGGCGGAGACGTCCCAGTCGGTGCTGGCCCGGCTGGCGAGCACGGGGATCTCCACCCCGAGTTCGGCGGCGCGGTAAGGGTCGAAGCGCACCTGGATCTGGCGCTCGTTGATCCCCTCGATGTCGACCGTCGACACCCCGGGGATCCGCTCCAGCTCCGGCTTGACCCGCGCCTCGATCAGCGCCTGGTGATCGTCGATCACCCCCTTGGCGCCGGGCAGTTGCTGGATGAAGAAGAAGGTGAGGGTGTCGTTGCTGCTGTAGTTGTTGACGTAGGGGCCGTCGATCCTGTCGGGCAGCCCGGAGACCCGGTTCAGCCGCGAGATGACGTCGAGCTGGGCCCGCTGCATGTCGGTGCCGAGGGCAAACGCCATGTTGATCTCGGTGAAGCCGGGGTAGCTGTTGCTGCCGATGCTTTTCAGCCCCTGCACCCCCTGCATCTCCTGCTCGATGGGATCGGTGACTTCCGACTCCATCTCCTGGGGCGAGGCGGAACGCCAGCTCACCGAGATGTTGAGGTGGGGACGGTCTATGTCGGGGAACAGCTGGACAGGCAGCCCCCGGATGCTGAGCAGGCCCAGCAGGAAAATAAGCACGACCGAGACCGCCACCCAGATGGGGCGTTCGATCGCCGTTTTGGCGAGGTTCATTCACTCTTCCTGAGTTGTTGTTATCGGCCATTCCGCTGGCCTTGCTTCCTGCCCCAAGGGTGGGGGCCATTGCATTAAACTGGAATTAATCGACCTTGTAAATGCCTGGTTAGACAACAAAAAAACCGGCCACATGGGCCGGTTTTGCAGTGACGCATCAGACTCAGGCGGCGTGCACCGCCGGGGCCGGTTGAGACAGTCCTTCCAGCTCACCCGGGGCGAAGTTGTCCACCTGGATCGCCTCGTAACGCAGGGCGTCGGCGGCCAGCAGCTTGTCGGCCTCCTCCTTGCCGAGGATGGACTGGGACAGGGCCGCAGCCACCAGCTCAGGCAGCGCCAGCTTGCGGGGCAGCTTGCCCTCTTTCTGGGCCTGCACCAGCTTCTTCTCGATGGGCTGCACCGCCACCATAGCCTGGAAGGCGCGCTCCATCAGACCGACCGGATCCGCCTCGTCCTTGCCCACGTAGCAGAGCGCGGTCAGACGATCGCGGAACTCCCCTGGCGTCATCATGGCCAGACAGATGGCGTGGCAGCGATCGTCCGCCGGCATCTTGTAGCCCACTCCGAACGGGAACACCACCCGTTTGAGCACGGCGCCCACCACCTTGTTCGGGAAGTTCTGGAAGAAGCCCTCGAACGCCTTGCCGATGAGATAAAGGTTGCGCTCCACCGCGTACTGCACGAACGGCAGATCGGAGACCATGCGGCCCTGATCCTCGTAGTGCTTGAGGGTGGCGGAGGCCAGATAGAGGTGGCTCAGCACGTCACCCAGACGGGCGGAGATCATCTCCTTGCGCTTGAGATCGCCACCCAGCATCAGCATGGAGACGTCGGCGCACAGGGCCAACCCTTTGCTCATGCGGGACAGCTGCTTGTAGTAGCGAGCGGTTTCCCCTCCCACGGGGGCGCCGTTGAACTGGCCCAGGGTCAGCCCCTGGAACAGGGCGCCGAAGAAGTTGCCGGTGCCGAACGCAATGTGCTTCATCAGCAGGGCATCGAACTTCTCGAGACCGCGCTCCACGTCGGTGTCGGCGGCCGCTTCCAGCTCGGCGAACACGTAAGGGTGGCAGCGGGTGGCACCTTGCCCGAAGATCATCAGATTGCGGGTCAGGATGTTGGCCCCTTCTACCGTGATGGCCACCGGAATACCCATGTAGGCATAGCCGGTATAGTTTTTGGGCCCAAGCTGGATGGCGCGACCGGCGTGAATGTCCATGGAGTCGTCCATCACCTGACGGGCCATCTCGGTCATGTGGTACTTGGAGATGGCGGTGACGATGGCAGGCGCCTGACCGAGATCCAGGGAGCCTGCGGTCATGCGACGAGCCCCTTCCAGCTGATAGGTGAGGCCACCGATGCGGGCCAGCGCCTCCTGCACCCCTTCAAACTTGCCGATGGACATGCCGAACTGCTTGCGCACGTAGGAGTAGGCGCCGACTGTGCGGCTCGCCATGTGACCGCAGGCGGTGCCCAGGGCCGGCAGCGAGATGCCGCGACCGGCGGAGAGGCATTCGACCAGCATGCGCCAGCCGCGGCCGGCGTATTCAGGCCCGCCGATGATCCAGTCGAGCGGAATGAACACATCCTTGCCGAAGGTCGGGCCGTTCAGGAACGCCAGTCCCATGGGGTAGTGGCGATCGCCGACGCGCACGCCAGGGTGACTGGTGGGGATGAGCGCGCAGGTGATGCCGATCTCCTCCTTGTCCCCCAGCAGCTTGTCCGGGTCGTACATCTTGAACGCCAAGCCCAGCACGGTGGCACGCGGCGCCAGGGTGATGTAACGCTTGTTCCAGTTCAGACGAATACCCAGCACCTCTTCACCCTTGTGCATGCCCTTGCAGACGATCCCCTTGTCAGGAATCGCGCCCGCATCGGAGCCCGCTTCCGGGCCGGTCAGGGCGAAACAGGGCACTTCCTTGCCGTTGGCCAGCCCCGGCAGCCAGAAATCCTTCTGGGCCTGGGTGCCGTAGTGCATCAGCAGCTCGCCCGGTCCCAGAGAATTCGGCACCATGACGGTGACCGCCACGCTCAGGCTCTTGGTCGCGATGCGGGTGACTATGGTGGAGTTGGCGATGGCGGAGAATTCGCGGCCGCCGTAAGATTTCGGGATGATCAGGGAGAAGAAGCCTTCCTTCTTCAGGTAGTCCCACACCGGCTCCGGCAGGTCCTTGGTTTCGTTGACGATCTTGAAGTCGTCCACCATGGCGAGCAGGGTTTCGACCTGGTTGTCGATGAAGGCCTGCTCTTCTGCGCTCAGCTCGGCCTTGCCGTAGCCATGCAGTTTCTTCCAGTCCGGGTTGCCGCGAAACAACTCGCCATCCCACCAGACGGAGCCGGCCTCCATGGCCTCCCGCTCGGTGGCCGACAGGGGCGGCAGTATCTTCTTGAAGATGCCGAATACGGGGCGGGTCACCACCTTTTTACGGATGGCGGGGACACCGAGCACCACGGCTATCGCCAGCACCAGCAGGACAAGCAATGTGATCATACCGAAGTTCCTTCTATTTCACTGTTTCCGTTGATTATTGTTAGGTGTTACACGGCCAGGGAGAGCCTGGTCGACTCCACGGGCGCCCCGACACCGGACGCCAGATAAGGAATGACGTTGCGCACCAACCCTTCCACATCGAGCTGCTGGCCAAAATCGGCCTGGGCGATGTCACGCAGGGCATCGGCGGAGGCCATGGTGAACACGACGGTGCCCAGGGTGAAGTGCAGGCGCCAGAAGAGATCCGCCGGCGACAAGTCCGGGTTGGCCTTGGAGATGGCCTGGGTGATCCCGTGCAGGGTCGCACCATAGTGGGTGGTGATGAAGCGGCGCAGGTGGCCCTGGCTGTCGATATAGCCACGGCCCAGCAACTGCATGAAGAGTGCCGGACCATTTGGGCGCACCGCCACCAGCTTCATCAGGGGGTCGACGAAACTCTCGAACACCTGCAGCAGGGTCAGCTGCTCCTGCGCCATCAGGGTCTGCAGGCGCGCATCCAGCTCCGGCATGAAGAGGCTCAGATAACGGTCGAGCACCGCCTGGATAAGCTCCTTCTTGGAGCCGAAGTGATAGTTGACCGAGGCCAGGTTCACATCGGCTTCGCTGGTGATCAGACGCAACGAGGTATCGGCGAATCCCCGCTCGGCAAACAGCACCTCGGCGGCATCGAGAATACGGTTCTTGGTATCGATTTTACTCACTGGACACCTCACTTAAACGAATGTTTAAAAAGTACGTTTCATGCCCAGCCATGTCAAGAGAATGTGAACGAGTGTTGGCGAAATGTTTTTAATCAAAAAAGAGGGAAGAGGACGGGAACTTCGCGGCGAGAGGGGACTCTATATCTATGCCACTGCAATTAAACATTAAGTCTCGCCCAACCTGCGCCATGCTAGTTGGGCATTTTTTTGTCCTCGTGGCGCCAATATCATCCGGGCAAAAAAAACCGTCGCAGGGGCGACGGTGGGGAAACGGGTCAGACCATCCAGTGTCGACCCATCGATGGGTGTTCAGGCTTGCATCGATAGGGTCATCCTCGCAGGCAAACGTCATCAGACTTTGTCAGCTACAGCCTAATTTGTGACAAAGTATGGCAAGCCGTTTCGTGGCCCCTCCCCACCATTTTTGCTATGCTGGCGCCTCATGCCAGAGGGGAGAGAAGATGAAGTACACGGTCGATACCCACACGCACACCGTCGCCAGCACCCACGCCTACAGCACCATCCACGACTACCTGCCCATCGCCAGAGCCAAGGGGATCAAGCTGTTCGCCACCACGGATCACGGCCCCGACATGGCCGATGCCCCGCACTACTGGCACTTCGTCAACCTGCATGTGCTGCCCAGAGTCGTGGACGGCGTCGGCATCCTGCGCGGCATCGAGGCCAACATCAAGAACATCGACGGCGAAATCGACTTCCCCGAGCGCTACGAATCGCGACTCGACATGATCATGGCGGGCTTTCATGAACCGGTGTTTCCCCCCTGTGATCGGGCGACCCACACCCAGGCCATGATCAACGCCATCAAAAGCGGTCGGGTCGACATGATAAGCCACCCCGGCAATCCCGCCTTCCCCATCGACATCCAGGCGGTGGTCAGGGCCGCCGCCGAATACCGGGTAGCGCTGGAGATCAACAACTCCTCCTTCAATCATTCCCGCCCGGGCAGTGAGAGCAATTGCCGCGCCATCGTCGAGGCGGCGCGCGACCTTGGCGCCTACCTCACCTTCGGCTCCGACTCCCACGTAGCCTTCAGCCTCGGCGATTTCGATCACTGCCACCGTCTGGTGACCGAGGCCGACTTCCCCGAGGAGCGGATCCTGGCACGCTCCCCCCGTGCCCTGCTCGATTTTCTCGAGAGCCGCGGTCGTGCCCATATCCCGGAGTTCGCCGACCTCTGACGGTTTCCCGTAACTCCATGAGCTCACTCATAAAACTGAGTTCAGCTCATTGACTTACCACCTATTTTTCGGGAATCTAGCGGCACGCCGGTATAGCTCAGTTGGTAGAGCAGCGCATTCGTAATGCGAAGGTCGCAGGTTCGACTCCTGTTACCGGCACCAAATTTTATCAAACAAAACAGTAGTTTGGGTGTTGCAGTTTGATGCGTTACTGAGCGTTGGAATGCAGCATTTAGCTTATCCAGTGTGGCAAAATTGTGGCATGCCACACTGGCCTTATAGCGGCGAATGACGCTTGCCAGTGCATGACATAGCAAAACACTGCTGGTAGACTCCATTTCGTCACGTAACATCGGACGACAGGCACTAATTATTTATACCCTCAAGGCCGGGCATGGTGCCGCTCAGGTCAATTACCGATTAGCTAACCGGCACAGCTATTCGATGACCCTTGCCGCCTTGATGGGTTATGACCATGAAACAAACCTCTATTACCACCTCCAGCGTGGTGCTTTTGACTGTTGAGCAATTGGCTCTCTGTCTGCATAAATCCGTTGCTAGCATCCGTAGTGACGCGACTCGCAACCCTTGTTCACTTCCCCCTATCTGCCGTTTACCAGGAACCAAGCGTTTGCTCTGGCGTGCTGAAGATGTTGAGCTTTGGCTTGCTGAACATGTCATTAGCCAAGGTTTGGATGATCGAGCGGTTAAATCGGCAGATATGCCTCGGCGTGGCCGGCCAACCAAAGCCGAGCAGCTAGCACGACAAAAGTCACAGAATTCAAACGCTAAGAGGTAAGCCATGGCTCTTGACCTACTAGCTGCGTTTGAACAGGAGCCGCCTGCTCTTGACTTCATATGGTCTGGATTTTTGGCCGGTACTGTGGGAGCTCTGATCGCACCTGGTGCAACAGGTAAAAGCTTTTGGGCATTGCAGGCCGCAATGGCCGTGGCTTGCAAAGAGTCTGATGGCGATCTGTTGCAACTACGCCCGACCCGTTCAGGCCGAGTGATCTATATGGCTGGTGAAGATCCGGCTGCAGTGCTTAGTCATCGCGTCCATGCGCTTGGCAAACATCTATCGCACAAAGCGAGGGCCTCTATTGCCACAAACCTCGCATTGGAACCGATGATGGGGGTGAGTTTAGATCTGATGAATCCGGACTGTTTTCAGGCTCTGGTGCAGAGGGTAGATGGATATCGACTTGTTGTTCTCGACACCCTCAGCCGTATGCATCAGATGGACGAAAATAGTAACGGAGACATGTCCCAGCTGATTACCCGACTTGAGTCGCTGGCCGCAAATACGGGGGCTGCGGTGCTCTATTTACATCACGCCAGCAAGGGGAGCGCGAGGGATGGCAGTCTTGATCAGCAGCAGGCAGCCAGAGGCGCATCAGCGTTGATTGATAATATCCGATGGTGTGGTTACATCGTGCGGATGGGGGAAGAAGAAGCAAACCAGCTAACCGAGATTCAACGTGGTAGTACACCCATCGGAAACTCTCGACGCAGTGCGTTTGTGCGCTTTGGGGTATCCAAGCAGAACTATGGCACTGCGATCAAAGATCAATGGTTTGAACGCCAAGAAGGGGGCGTATTACATCCGGTACAACTCATGGAACCTCCCCAGGCGCGAGAGCGAAGGAGGTTTGCTCATGGCTATTGAACTTACCCACGCGCGCCATGATCCGATGCACTGCCTTGCTCCTGGTCTATTCCGCAGTTTAAAGCGAGGGGAGAGAAAGAAGCTAAAGCTGGATGTGACGTATAGCTATGGACAGAACCAAAGCGCTCGTTTTATTGGTTTTGAGCCGTTAGGGGCTGATGATATGCGGCTGCTACAAGGGCTGGTTGCATTATCCGGCCCCAAGGGCGTTATTCTGACCTCTGCGCCATCAGCAGCTATTCCTAAGCGACTTCGTTTGGCCTTGGCATCTGAGTTTGATAGTGCGGACTGCCGTTGCTTGGTGGTGCAGTCTCGTATCACTCAGCTACTGGAAGAGATTGGTCTATGCAAAAGCGGCAGAAACCTTAAAACCCTAAAGGCTAGCCTGATCAGGATGTCCAATGTCACCGTTGTCATTCAAGGCGACTCTCGCTGTGCATCTTTCCACCTGATGAGCCATCTCTTTGATGAGGATGATAACGCGCTATACATCTGCTTGAACCCACAGATTGCAGAAGCCGTTCTCGGTGGGCGGCCACATGCTCGCATCGATATGAATGAAGTGCGTAGCCTCAAGAGCGATCCTGCTCGATTGATCCATCAACGCCTATGCGGGTGGATCGATCCTGGCAAATCAGGACGTGCGTCCTTGGATACTCTATGCAATTACATCTGGCCGGATCCTGCGATTGCTGATGCGATGAGAAAGCGCCAGCAGATTGCCCGTAGAGCCGTAGGAGAGCTGTTTACGATAGGTTGGTTGGTAACTGAATATCGAAAAGACATGTGGGAGATCCGCAGGCCACGGAACAGATCTTTGGAGTAATTTCAGTGCACTATCATTCCCGAACTGGTGAACTAACGTTCCCAACTGGTGCACTTTCATTCCCAGGGATTGGTCTTAAAATCTTTTCAAAACATGTGGTTAAGGTATTTTTGGAGAAGTGATCCAAGATTATCCATAAGATAATCCACTAGACACAGGCCCTTGCAGCCCTTTGGGCAGGTTGCAAGGGCCATTCATGTTTTGATTGGAGTTAATCTGGAGTCGTAGAGCGGTTGCATGTAGGTGACTTTTTACTGTTTGGTTCAGCAGGGGGGATAGAGGCACTAACAACCTGATCATGACGCAGATAGATAGTGCCATATTGCTCAGTCCAGAAGGTACATTGAGTGGCATTGCAAATAATTCGCAACGCTGATATTTCTTCTGGGATACCCGCATACTTGATGCAATGAGCCGCTGGGAATTCTTTTCTTTTCATCTTTTCTATCTGGGTGCCAGCCTCATTTTTTCCATTGCTGTAGCTGTAGATCGTGAGCAGGAATATTATTATTCCACTGCCTATCAAGTAACTGTATTGAATAAATAAGGTGAAAAGTTTATCGAGCAAGCTTTCCCATTTTGACGCTTCTTGTGGTTTTATTGCATTTTTTGTAAGCAACTTGAATGTGGAATTCTGTCGTATGGTATCATCAATCCTACGCATTTTAATTTGATGCCATTTGTATAGTTTTTTTAATAGCTCGGAAGTAAATGCAGCGATGAATAATAGAACTAAAACCAATGCAAAACCAGCAAGTGGGTAAGTTATATATGGTGCTATGTTGGTAACCAGTGCGATAGTACCAACTAATAAATTTTGTTCTGTTGAAAGTGGAAATTCGCTGCTATCAACATGAAAAACACTAACGTATCCCATATGCCATGCCATACCGAAAAGGTAGATACATGCTGTTGCGAGTGGGAGCAAGGCCAGGGCAATTTGTACCCAGACTAGCGTCTGTTCGGGTGAGCTAGTTGGAGGAGTCTTCTTCTGTCTGGCTTGTTGGCGACGCTGTTGCCACAATTCGGTACGCTGATTCATCTGTGCCTCAAGCATTAAGGTTTACGCAATATCGTATGGATTAAAGCCTCACTTGACAATCATCAGCTTGAGCAATTTAGCCTGCAGGAGCTCTTTCACTTGAACTGTTCTCCAGCGGTCAGAATCTTGGATGCCCCGATGCGGTGCGGCATAGTTGATTTGGTGGCAGCTGATGGGGCTAGGTGCCGGTGAGGGAGCCAGGCTTGAGGAATTTTTTCCCTTGGCGTTCCATCCTGATCACTCAACTCCAATCTGTAAAGTGTATGGATGTGGGATGGAAAGTGAGTGGAAGAGGTGGGTAAACCTATTGAAAAGAATAAGTTTTTTCGTTAGCTATCCTGTCCGCAGATGATTTGTATGATTTCCCTTGTTGCTGATGCATGCTTTCCTTCATGATTACAAGGCTGAATTGCGGGCAGGATGTGTGAAGTTAGCTAACCGGCAAGCCGGAGTCGCCTCTTCACTGTCCTGTATTCGCATCGTTGATGCTCAATTGTGTAGCTGAGCATTTGATGGCTTAGATTTAAATAAGTTAAAGCGGTGCAAGGCTGTTATATGATCGGCTCTTTATATCAAAGAGGATAATTTTGAATAAAAATCACCATGGTTTTGTTAGAGTTTTGACTAAGCAAGAGTTGAATAAATTGCGAGAGGACATGCATAAATCAAGTATGTTGATGAGGAAATCTATAAAAGATAGAAAAAACAACTATGAACTCTGATCTAATTTTATGGATTAAAAGGCATCTTTTTTATTAAATGCCTTTTAATCACTGGCTCACTATCGGTTGTGTTGTTGGTAACAATTAGTTAGATGAAGATAAGCATACACTGGTACCATTGACATTGATATCAATCCTACTTTTCATGCCTTCATCCCCCCCATTCTTGTCAACATAAAAGTCATATATTTTAATATTAGGGTGATATGCATCGATACTCATGCCAAGAGTGATAGATGCCATATTTGACATGCAAGGGAATATATGTACCGTATTTGTGTTGCAAGAACTTTTAAGGTGGTGTAGTAATTTTCTCATTTTATCCATAAAATAATTAAACTGAGATATGTCTTTCATGCATGAATTGCCAATTTCATTAGCAGTTATGGTAATCTCTTTAAATTTAAGTCTTTTACCTTCAAGACTAAAATGATTTGGTGACGCAGTGAAGTTAAAAGATATTATTACATCATTTTCATCTGAAGATAATTCATCTAAACCTGAAATTTTGAAAAACTCAGGGTCTTTATTTTCTTTCGTAATCGTCCATTGCGATGTTTCGCGTTCTCTCAGAACTGGGATAAATAGTTTCTTATTGCCAAGGATAGCACCTAAAGCAATTAGTGCCGGCATAGGGCCAATAGGGAAAATACAAGCGGGAACATTATCGAACTTACATTGCGCTATAATCTCTCTTGCAGTAACCTCTACTGATTCAATTAGAATCGGCCAATAATGGTTGTTTGTGGGGTTCATCAGAATTTCATTGTTTTTTGAGATTTCAGATATATTACCAGCTAATCTCATTTTTATTGATGATAAACAGTTATATACTTGTTGATAGCTAGGTCCATCATTTATATTTCCACGAACTGGCCATAACACAGAAAAAGCTTTACATGCAGGATACCTGAGCCCATCTAGAAGGTTGTTGGCTAACCTTATATGTTCTGCTCTCATTTTAGAGAGTAATGAAGCTGGATAATCTGCTAATGCGACCTTATCAATTAATCTATGATGTTTGTCACACAGATGTAAAATATTATTGGGGTCATTCGATATAACTTTTGAAAATATATTCCCTCTTGGCCCATTCTCTGATGCCGCAATATTGTGAGCTAAATATGCATAGTTCCCATATTCTCCTGTGGTTGCGTCAATCTCAAGATTTTCTCCACACCCTTCAAACATGCATCGACCAAAAGAAGCGTCTCTGACAGCCCTTTTGGTGTCAATAGTGAAGTCGGGACCGCGTCCCTTATCTTTATCTTTTGTCCAATAGGAGGTTAAGAGTGAAGGGATATTATCAATGTTAACTATTACTGACTGATCTTTAGACTGATGCCAAACATCATTCATTTTGTTCAAAGAAGAAATATCTTCGTTATTTAAAAATACTCCTTGATAGGAGCGAAAATCAATATTTTTTTTACCGGCTGTGAATATTTCTAGTCCGTCTTTATACTGAGCCGGAGTAAGATTAAATCGCAACAACGCTTGAGCATGATCCTGCGTCATCAATAGTACAACCACATTGGATTTACTTTCATCAATAACAAGTCCAATATCTTCCCATCTAATATCATTTATTAACTTATCGTGATAAGTTTTGATGTCGGTCAGATTATCTAATGGTTGTTGTAAAACTTGTAAATTTAATGAATTATCCATTTCTAGTCCTTTACTCTTGAATGAATAAATATTTTGGTAATTGAAAGACCTACTATAGCAAAAGCGAAATGTTGAAAACCCATGTTTCGTTTCATACACTTTTCCCAATCTTGCACATCTAAATATGATGGTGTTGGGTCTTCTTCTGGGTGGGTATGCCATGTACCTAGGTAGTAATTCTTACCACATGTTTCTTTGAATTTTTGGTCAACTAATTGTTGATGATAACAATCTCGTAAGGAAAAACTATATCTAGATCTTCTATCTTTAGGCTGAGGGGTAGAACATAAATCAATAAAAATTATTTTTTCCTTATGATTTATGGCTCCAATTAAAACGCCACACGCTTCAAGATCTTTATGGTCTATTTGGCGAAATGAATTCCAGATGTTGTGAACGTTTTCTGAAATTTCAAGTGTGAAATTTTCTTCGCTGATTATCTTGATCTCATTCATCTTGAACCACATACATGACAGTTTTCGTTTGCAATTTCTTTTTCTGTATTCGTCATGCGGAAAAATCTATGAGATAGTTTTATACCATTGTCTATAGCCAGCTGACCATCGCCTCTCCATGAATGACAGATGTTTTTATCTAATTTACCAGATAAATTGTCTAGTGCTAGGCGAGTAACTAGCATCGCCGTCTGAATAGAGTCTAGATTCGAATATGATATAAATTCAGAGCCACATCCGGCATGAGACTTTAGTATAGCTTGGTTTTTTGCTATAAAATTTATATTCGGGTATAACTCCATCTCATCAGATACATTATCTATAAATAAACAGTTTAAACAGCCTTGATGCATTTTGTTGTGATAAATTGCATGTCCTCCAACCCCAAATGCTTCGATCCATCCATATATTATCGGAGTTTTACATTGAGAACTTATTACCCATGAGTCAAATTTTCTCTCATGGGTCGCATTACCTGTTAGAACTAAGATTAAATCAAAATTATCAGTTATTGACTCATCCATATATTCTAA
Source organism: Aeromonas sp. XH (assembly GCF_033348475.1). NCBI lineage: Bacteria > Pseudomonadati > Pseudomonadota > Gammaproteobacteria > Aeromonadales > Aeromonadaceae > Aeromonas > Aeromonas sp. XH. The sequence continues at coordinate 2,850,126 of NZ_CP137630.1, forward strand.
TAAGAGTTTCTCAGATGCTTTTACCTTTACAAAGGGATACTTTGTCTCTAGATATTGTTTCAGACCACTTGCTTTATTGTATCCTACGAATTTAGATCCTAAACAATGTCTATAAATGTTCTCTATTGATAGGCTATCTGGATCAGAGAGAGTTATGTTGCAAATACCTGAAGACACTAATTGCTCGGCAACCATCCCTCCTAGACTTCCACAACCAACAATGCAAACATTTTTTTCATCTAGGTTGATCTTTGCTCCAGCCCTGGATAAAAGATGGGTTCTAGACATCACATCAAGTTGAATTGCTGTACCTTGCCAACCCTTCACATTTATAGGGGTCAATGGAATGCTCTGTTTTTTCTCAGCGGTAAATTTTAAAGCGACCCAGACACGTCCGTCACAATTGTTAAATGTACATACAACAAAAAACTCTTTTGATTTAGTTAGTCGACTAATTTCCCTAAGCTTTTCGCTAACATGAAGGGGTTGTGACTTTAGTATCTGCTCCCACCATGCAATGATACTTTCATTCGGTGATGGTGGTAATGGACACTCGTTAAGATGTATAATACATCCTTTTCCTTTAATTATTCTATAATCTGCGAAATAGTGTTTCAATATGGCATTATTGCTATTTACGCACATGGTTTCTTGTGCTATTGAAATTGTACTATGCCTGATTGATGTGTTTTCTTTATTGCTTGGCTGAGCTACATTTAGCGTAGTATATAGTTCTGGAGCTTCACATATACATATAAGTTTTTCATCGCTTTTTATGTGAAATCGCCAAACGCCAACAAACTCTCTTTTCAACTCGCTATCATTGTAATTTGGATCTTTAATTGATTTGCTCGTTATATCAATAACCTTTTTGATGGCATCATATAATACTAACTCTGGTCTTTCATAGTTGATATTGAATGACTCCTTGCCATAGCATATTTCAGCAAAATCATTCCCCCCCCAAGCTATATGTGCAAGAGCTCCATAACTTAGGCGATTACATAAGTGAAAAGTTGGTAGGTTAAAGGGGAAGTCAGGAGGGATATCAATTCGTATTGTTATTTCTCTATTCATAAGAGAATATTTGTAAAACATAGTCCTATCGTTATCTCCTCGAACTAAAGAGATGCCCTTAGATGAGAGATAATTAACTATCTGTGTCATATCAAGCACCGTTAGATACTCCTACTAACCCTGCTGATCTTGAACTATCCCTTGTTGGTTCGTCCTCGCTTTCAGGGAAGTCATCACCAAAATATTGACGTAACTTCTCACATTGTTTTTTTAGTGAGGACATATCATTAGTTTCATTTAGCGCATCAAGGAGATACTGCATACGCTTCCTAAGGAGAGTTCCCACGGTCTCTCCATTTTTTTGGAATGTATCCGAGTATGGTGTAACTGGTAGGTTGACATGAACCTCATATCCATTACTTGCAGGGATGAAATATTTATAATCTTTAAGAATGTTTGTGAGGGTATCAATCAATGCTTGGTTATCATTTACTTTACCATCATTATCAATGCAGGGTGAAAACGATTCCTTCACCATAATAGTAAGTGCTATAGAATAAACTTTTTTCCGTTCTACTTCGTTAGTATAAACAAAGTCACGCCAACGTTTTAAATATCTAACTAGTCGATAATACTGGCTTCTTTCATCATCTGTTATTTCCTTGGGAATGCTCAATGAAGCAATCCATTCTTTTAGTTTCTTTGGCTCTGAATTTGCCCATTCTCTATTGTTCTCGTCAGAAAATTCTTTTCCAACAGCCAGCTGATAATTTTGGTTTTCATCAATCCTATAAATTGGGAAATCAATATGATAATTTTCATTCTTGTAGTCGGCAGTCACACATGGCTTCTTTATTTTTGGCTCTTTAAATCCATGTTTTATCAGTACATCCCTAACAATTTTTTTCACATCAACAGGATTCTCTGGGGAGCTTTCCTTCGTTATTACAACCGCACGGTCAATATCGTAATCACCATCTAATGGTTTAATCGCAATATTGGAAGCAAGTGACCCCTGTAAAAATCTTGCCTGAACATGATAGCCCGCATCATTAAGTGCATCTTCAACTTTTGGGGTGACAATGTCGTCTTTATCCCTGGCTTTTTTGTATTCATCCGACTCCCTGGTGAGAATGATGTTTTTTATGAATTGATTATATTTACTTTGCAATGTGGCCATTTTAATATCCCGATTAACATGATGATATAAGTTGCATTAAAACTCTATATTAACTTTTTTGCTAATTCATCCGCTCTGGGGTGATAGTATCGCATTAACATTCTCGGGTCTTTATGTCCGGTGATCTTTGTGAGTTCGTGCATAGGAAATATCTCAGCCAGACGAGAAGTGGCTTCATGACGCAGGTCGTGGAAACGCAGATCACTGAGGAACTCGGTTACTGGAATCAAACCTTGTGCTTGGTACTCGAGCTCGTAGGCTTGTCTAGCACGCTTGACTGCCCGCTCAAAGGCTCGTGTTACCGCATCAGCTCGGATATCAAAAACCCGACCTGTAGCAGCAACTCCTACAGATTGCAGAGTAACAACTGCTCGGGTTGATAGCGGCACATCGCGCGCACTGCCATTTTTGGTCGATGGCAGGTGTGCAACTCTGCGTTTCAGATCGATGTGCTCCCAGCGCAAGCTAACCAGCTCACTCCGCCGCATGGCCGTTTCCAATGCCAGTATGACCAACGATGGTAAGACCCTTGAGCCACTGGCAGCGATGATCCGCTCTATTTCACCTTCTGATGCTCTACGCGCGCTTTCTTCATCCTGGCTCTGGGGACAATGTGCTGGCGTTGCAGAAGCTGCTATACGCCTTGTACGTGCGTTATCAGCTTGAGGCTTACGAATTAGCTCCAGTGGATTGGATAGACTTTCCATTCCCCATTCTTTACGGGCCATGTTGAAGATGTGAGAGAGCAGGGCAAGCCGCCGGAGGACTGTTGCAGGTTGATAATCTTTCAGCCACTCGTCCCTTAGCTTTGCAACATCCGCTCCACGAATGGATGCCAATGCGCGTGATGCCAAAGGTAATGCCTTGTAGATGCGGATCAGTGAGAGCTCTTGCACGGCTCCCTTTTTATGCGGAACAACCTCAGTTTCATAGCGGCATAGAGCCTCATAAAGCGAGGTTGCTTCAGCTTCGGCTCTGCTGACCCAAATCCCTCGGGTCATCTCAGATTCAATGACTTTAGACCAGGCCTCCGCCTCCGCCTTTGTGTTGAAGGTTTTACTCTGAGCCGGATACCCCTTGCGGCGTACCTGGGCTTCCCATTGATAGGGGCCGCGCTTACGGAACGTTGCCATAGCCAAATACCATAACTTGCTGCTGAGTGTGGCAAGATTGTGGCATAAACCCTTTTAAATGGAAAAAGCTATTGATTTATATAAATTGCAGTTTGCTTTCGTAATGCGAAGGTCGTAGGTTCGACTCCTATTACCGGCACCAGATATAGCAAGGCTCGCAGCGATGCGAGCCTTATTCATTTTTGAGGCGGCTAACTCCCGGCTAACATCAGCCCCGACGCACAAGTGGAATCACCATCGCTGTTTGTATGGGGGATAGTATTCACCAACCCCCCACCTCAAGCCGGTGTCAGGTGATAACTAGATTTGTAAACCGGATTTATTTGACTACCTCGCGACACAACTTTTAATCAGCTGATTGGGGCGACATTTGATTTTCGTCACTTCAAGAGCGCCGCTAACGCCGCGTCGAACTCGAAGCGTTCCACCTGCTGTGCCACCTTGGCCAGGCGTTCGGCCATTTCTGGCTGCAGGGAGAGGGCTTGCAACTCGACCAGCACTTCGATCGCCTCGCTGTCGCTCTCTGCCAGTAGTTGGCCAAGCCTAGCCAATCGTGGCTGTATGTCCGCATCGGGGAGGGCTACCGACTGCGCAGGCCCTAGCGTACCTGCATCCAATACGGCCAGGGCGGCGAGCACGGGGGCCAGGCTTTGTTCCACCCTGTTGAGCGCAGTCTGGAGCTGCTCACCCCTCGCACTGGATTGACAACACAACTCCAGCGCGGCCGCCGCTTGGGCGACCTCGAAGGCTCCGATGTTGCCGGCCGTCCCCTTCAGGCTGTGCGCGAGCCGGGTTACCGCCGTGGCATCGGGATCCGCGAGGGCGGCCGCGAACTGCGCGGCGAAGCCCTGATTGGCGGCATGGAACTTGCGAAGCAACCGCTGATAGAGCTCAGCCTTCCCCTGGCAGGTGGCCAGGCCGGCAGCCTGATCAATGCCATCCAGCTCGGTAGGCAAGGGACCTGTAGGCGGAACAGCCTCGAGCGCAGTCACGCTGGCCATTACTGGTTGACGGGCGCGTGGCTTGATCCATTTGGCCAGGGTCGCGAACATACTGGCCACGTCGAGAGGTTTGGCGATGTGATCGTTCATGCCGCAGGCCAACGCCTGCTCCCGATCGCCGCTCATGGCGTTGGCGGTCATGGCGATCACCGGCAATGTGGCAAAGCGCGACTGCTGGCGGATAAACTTGGTGGCCGTATAACCGTCCATCACCGGCATCTGGCAATCCATCAGGACGCCGTCGAAGTCGGCGTCCTGCGCCAGCAGGTCGAGCGCCTCCTGGCCGTTGACCGCCAGGCTGAGGGATATGCCCGCCTCCTGCAGCAGCTCGCTGGCCAGCTCGCGGTTCAATTCGTTGTCTTCCACCAGCAGCAGGCGGGCACCACTCAGGCTGGCCGTGGCGCTGGCATTCAGTTCTGATCGCTCGGTCGTCCGGCTGTCGACGAGTTGGATCTTGCCAAGTACGCTGCCGAGCGCCTCCAGCAGGTTAGATGGAGTAACAGGTTTGGTCAGCACCACGGGCAATTCCACCCCCTGCGACTCGGCCTGCTCACGAACCTCCTCGCGGCTGAAGGCGGTGACCATGATCACCGACGGCATCTGTGCCAGATTGGCTGCATGCATCTGCCGCACCGTCTCCACTCCGTCCATGCCCGGCATGCGCCAGTCCATCAGCACCAGTTCATAGGGCAGTGACTTGCCCTCGGCCGCCACCAGCATCGCCAGAGCGGCGCGGCCACTGTCGGCCACATCCACCTCAATGCCGAAGCGGCGGGCCATGCCGTAGAGGATCTCGCGGGCACTGGCGTTATCATCCACCACCAGGGCCCGCACACCTAACAGCTCATCCTGGGTGAACATGCGCTGCGGCAGCTCGCCACGCTGCCGCCCCAGCATGACGCAGAAGTGGAAAGTCGAACCTTGTCCCAACACGCTTTCCACCCAGATGCGTCCCCCCATCAGCTCGACCAGCCGCTTGGAGATGGCCAGACCCAGACCAGTACCGCCGTACTTACGGGTGGTCGAGCTGTCGGCCTGGCTGAACGACTGGAACATCCGTTCGCACTGCTGGCTGCTGATGCCGATGCCTGTGTCGCGCACCCAAAAGTGCAACTCCAGGTGTTCACCCTCGTCATGGAGCACCTCGGCTCCCACCACTATCTCCCCCCGCTCGGTGAATTTGGCCGCGTTGTTGCCGAGGTTGATCAGGATTTGCCCCAGCCGCAGCGGGTCGCCGACCAGCGCCGTCGGCAGATCGTGCGCCGTGTCGAACAGCAGCTCCAGCCCCTTCTCCTCGGCCCTCAGGCCAATCATGTTGGCGAAATTGTCCAGCACGTCCTCCAGACGGAAGGGGATAAGCTCCAGCTCCATCTTGCCCGCCTCGATCTTCGAGAAATCGAGGATGTCGTTGATGATCCCAAGCAGATTCTCCGCCGAGCGGTGCACCTTCTCGATGTAGTTGCGCTGACGGCGATCTAGCTGGGTGCGCAGGGCGAGATGGCTCATGCCGATGATGGCATTCATGGGGGTACGGATCTCGTGGCTCATGTTGGCGAGGAAGGCGCTCTTGGCCTGGGTCGCCTCTTCCGCTACTGCCCGCGCCTCGGTCAGCGCCGTGACATCGATGTTGACCCCGGTTGCGCGCAGCGGAGTACCGTCTGGTGTGCGTGTGAAGCGGCATAGCGACTTGAAGGTTCGCACCTCCCCGTCACTTTGACGCACGATGCGAAAGTCGAACTCAATCCGATCGGCCCCCCCCTCGATCGCGCGCTCGAAGACCTGGCTGGCTGACTCGACATCGTCAGGATGCAGCAACCTCTTCCAGTGCTCCAGGGTGCCGCCGAAGCCCCTGGGCTCGAGCCCGAACATCAGCTCAAGCTGCGGCGTCCAGAAGTTGCGGCCTGTCACGAGATCGATGTCGAACAGGCCGATGCCGCCTGCCTCCTGCACCAGGGTCAGGCGTTCGCTGGCCGTGCGCAGGGCCTGCTCGGCGACCCTGCGCTCGGTGATGTCGCGGATGGCGCTGGATACCAGCACCCCATCCTCGGTCTCAATGGGGCTCAAGCTGATCTCCACTGGAAACTCCCGGCCGTCCCTGTGCAAGCCGAACAACTCCTGTCCCTGCCCCATAGCCCTCGCCTGAGGCTGACCAAAGAACTGATCACGCTGGCTCGGATGATGGGGGCGGTAGCGCGCCGGCACCAGCATTTCGATCTTGCGCCCCAGCAGCTCCTCACGGTTCCAACCGAACAGCTCGAGGGCCCGCCGGTTGACCAGCACTATGTCGCCCTCGTGATTGACTATCACCATGGCATCCGGAGCGGACTCGAGAAGATCCCTGAACTTGCGCTCGGCCGCCCGGCGCCGGGTAATGTCCCGATACACCACCACAGAGCCGATCAGCGTATCGCCCTTGAGCATCGGGGTGGTTGAGTATTCCACCGCCATCGGGCTACCGTCCTTACGCCAGAACACTTCACTGTCCACGGTGCGCGGCTGGCCGTCGCGCCCGGTCAGGTACATGGGGCACTCCTCGAGGGGAAACTCGCGCCCATCGGCATGATGGTGATGCACCAGCGCATGCATCTGCCGGCCAACCAGCTCATCCGTGCGGTAGCCGAGCATGGCCGGTGCCGCCGGATTGGCAAAGGTCATCACGCCCTCGGTATTCAGCCCGACGATGCCATCGTTGACCGATTCCAAGAGCAGCCTGGTACGCTCTTCCAGCTCGCTGCGCTCCTGCAACTCGCGCAATGTCGCTTGCTTGCTCATCAACAAGGCAAGACTGAAGGCGATCACCGGCACCGCGTCGGTCAACACCTCCTCCTGATATCGGGGAACATTCATGTAGCCCAACTCCAGCACGGCGATCACCCTCTCCGCACTTCGGATAGGGACGATGGACAGCGTGCGTGGCACGGCAGAAAGAAGGCCGGACTGGATCCTGATTGCCTCATCCGGCAGGTTCTGACACTGTATCACCCTGCCCGTCGCCACAGCCTCACCAGCCAACCCCTCACTCATCTTGAACGGCCTGCAACCCGATGGTTCGATGCCAAATCCGGCCCGGCAGCGAAAATCGCCCTCGTCCTCATCGTGGACGAAGAAGGCCCCCACATCGGCCCCCAGCCAGGGGATAAGATATTGCAGCAATCGCTGGCCGAATTGGGCCAGATCGTCGCTGTTTTGCAACTGCTGCGACAGCTCGCCAGCCCGCGCCTTGCCCCCCAGCACAGTTTCCTGCCTGTTCGCCTCCTCGCGGATCCGGCGCAACGCCAAGTTAAAGCCGCGGATCAGGCCGGCAAGCTCCTGATGCTGGCCCTCCGGCAACTCGGTGATGCCGCTGGCGGTCTCTCCGTTCTGTCCACCCAGCATCATGAGCGCCTCACGCAGATCGGCCAGCGGCCGGAAGACGATGCGCAGGCTGGTGAGCAACAGGACTATCAGCACCAGATCCACGGCCAGGATCTGCAGGATGAGCTGGTAGAAGTTGCTGCGGATGGTCGCGTCGAGTTTGTCGCGGGAGAACTGTATACGCAGGAGACCGATACGTTCATCGGGCTTATCGGTGAGGACGATCCCCTTCTCCAGCGTGAGCGCATGCATCGGCAAGTCGTCCTTGAGCGCCACGATAGCTCCCGTGGCATCACGGTTGAAGGCGGCTATCGTCACGTCATTTACATCTTTGATTTCCAGTGCGGCAATCTCGGGAATAGCCAGTTGTGCACGCAGAACATTGGCGATCACATCCTTGTTAAGCTCCCACAGAGGGGTGGCCGCGCTCTGGGCGATACGGTTCAACGCCCCCACCTGAAGATCGCCGAAGCGTTCGTTTAGTTCGCCGACGAGGCGCGAGTGACCGTAGAAGCCGGAAACGGCCAGGGTCAGGGAGACTGCCACCATGAGCAGGAGCGATAAACGGGCACGCAGTGAATGAAACACACAGCCTCCTTGCTAGGGCTCAACGGAGAAATATCGCTCGGTGTACTTGCGGTAAATGGCCTCATAACGCCCATCCTTGCGCATGAGAGCGATAGCCTTGTCAAAACCGTCGCGTACCGCAGGATCAGTAAAGGCGGCCTTGAAGCGCGTCGGCGGGAAGATGTCGTAACTGATGACCTCCTGCCCGGGCTCAACCTGACGCTCGGCGATCAGCTTCTGGTGGTAATAACGGAAGATGCTCTCATCCATGATCGCGACATCTATCCGGCCGAGCAGCAGCATATGAACCTGGCTCTGTTGCTGAGCCAGCTCCTTGTAGCGGGGGTTGCCGGCAACGGCCCGAGCAAACTCCTCCCCCAGATAGCGCTCGGCATACTGGAAGGCGATCACAGACTTACCGCCCAGATCGGCAATACGGTGAATGACCTGCTGGCTGGACTTTAGGGCAAAGGCCCGGTTGTGGTATTGCATGAAGTAATCGGAGTATTCAGCCTGTAGCCCAGAACTCTCCTGAATAATGGTCGTGCCGTCGACCTGCCGATCGGCAAACATCCTGAAACCGCGTTCGATGGGAACATAGATAGGCTTGACCTGATAACCACCCTCCGCCAGAGCGGTTCGAACTATGTCAAGCAGGATGCCACTACCGTCTTCGAAGACATAGGGAGGCGTGTACTGGCTGACGACGATCTTAAGCTCGGTCGCGAACCCTTGGCCGCCGAGACAGATAAACAGAGACAGGGCCTTGAACAATCGCATCAACACGATATCTTCCCTCTTACTTTGAATGCCGAGCTCCATACAGCACCCTGCAGCTCAGCATTAGACAGAAAGTCAGCGCAGGCACCCGGATGGAAGGCTCAAAGACCCCTGGCGAATGATGTCCGGTGCTTCCTCGTGAGGCATTCCCGGCAGCAGAGTGGCTCCTTGTCTTGGCTCAAGGGGCTGGCTGTTGCTTGGCCAAACCCTGCTCGCTGTCGCTGAAGCGTTCGGCGATGGCCTTGAATTGCTCGGTGGCGGACAGGAAGGCGGCACAGACGTCCGGATCGAAGTGCCAGCCCCCTCCCTGGCGGATGATATCCACAGCCTCCTCGTGCGGCATGCCCGGCTTGTAGACCCGGTGACTGATCAACGCATCATAGACATCGGCCACCGCCATCAACCTGGCACTGATGGGGATGTCATCCCCAGAGAGGCCCTGGGGATAACCGCTGCCATCCCACTTCTCCTGATGGCTGTAGGCGATCTCCTTGGCCAGGCGCAGAAAATCCACCGGAAACCCGAGCTGATCCTCGGCCCGCTGGATGGCATCGCGCCCGAGCGTGGTGTGGGTCATCATGATCTCGAACTCTTCCTTAGTGAGGCGACCGGGTTTCAGCAGGATATGATCGGGGATGCCGACCTTACCAATGTCATGCAAGGGAGCCGATTTGAACAGCAGGTGAATGGTCTCGTCATTGAGGAAGTGGCGAAAACGGGGGTGATCCCGCAGCAGCTCGGCCAGTAGCTTGACGTAGTGCTGAGTCCGGCGAATATGGTTGCCGGTTTCGTTGTCGCGGGTCTCCGCAAGAGATGCCATGGCCTGGATGGTCACCTCCTGGATGGCCATCACCTCACGGGTCCGGCGCTGGACCTCCTGCTCGAGAAAATCGTTCTGATCCCGCAGAAAGTCGGCGGCTGCCTTAAGCTTGATCTGGGTTTCGACCCGCGCCAGCACTCGCGACGGGCTGATGGGCTTGGTGATGTAATCGACGGCCCCCAGCGCCAGCCCCTGGAGCTCGCTCTCCACCGCCGCCATGGAGGTGAGGAAGATGATGGGGATATGGCGGGTGCGGGCATCTTGCTGCAACTGTTCAGCCACCTGCAACCCGGACAGTCCGGGCATCATGATATCCAGCAGAATCAGATCTGGCAGCGGATCTCCCGCCAGAATGCGCAGCGCCTTCTCACCATGGTTGGCGAGCTTGACCCTGTACTTGTCCTTGAGCAGCTCTGCCATCAGCATCAGGTTGTCCGGGGTATCGTCCACTACCAGTATGGTGGCGGGTTGATGGGAATTATATGAGTCTCTCATGATGGGCGCCATTCATGTTTAATTGAGAGGTGATAGCTAACATGTTTAAAAACAACATAATTTCCAAAAAACGCAACGCTTAGTATGAGCTAACGATAGTACATGTAGTGGTCAAATATACCCGGAAACACGGTTACGCTGATTCTGGGTTTCTGCATACACAGCGCCCATCGGATTGAGCTGCTCGGGGATCAGAGTGTGAGCCACCAGGTGGCTCGCCCCGGCATGGTGACACCTGGCCGGCCTTTTTCTTGCCAGACGCGTCTTACTGCACGGCATAGATCTGGTCGAACACCCCGCCCTCCTTGAAATGAGTGCGCTGGATGACAGGCCACTCGCCGAAGGTCTTTACCACATTGAGGAAGGTGGCTTTCGGAAAGCGGTCGGCGAACTCGGCGAGGATCGTCGGGTTGCGCGGGCGCAGGTAGTTGTTGGCGGCGATGCGCTGCCCTTCGTCAGACCACAGGTAGGTCAGATAGGCCTCGGCCTCCTTGCGGGTGCCCTGCTTGTCGACGACCTTGTCCACCACCGCCACCGGCAACTCGGCCACGGCGGTGACGCTCGGGTAGATCACCTCGAAGCTGCCACGACCGAACTCGCGGGCGATCATCTCGGCTTCGTTCTCGAAGGTGATCAGCACATCGCCTATCCGGTTCTGGATGAAGGTGCTGGTGGCGGCGCGGCCACCGGTGTCGAGCACGGGAACCTGCTTGAACAGTTTGCCCACAAACGCCCTGGCCGCCTTCTCGTCGCCACCTTGCTCCAGTACATAGCCCCAGGCCGACAGATAGGTGTAGCGACCGTTCCCCGAAGTCTTGGGATTGGGCACTATCACCTTCACTCCCTCCTTGAGCAGATCAGGCCAGTCCTTCAGCCCCTTGGGGTTGCCCTTGCGCACGATGAACACGGTGGCCGAGGTGAAGGGCGCACTGTTGTCCGGCAGGCGGGCGGCCCACTCTTTCGGGACCAGGCCGCCATGCTCGGCGAGGGCGTTGATGTCGGTGGCCATGTTCATGGTGATGACATCGGCGGGCAGGCCGTCGATGACGGCGCGCGCCTGCTTGCTCGAGCCGCCGTGGGACATATTGATCTGCAGCGGTTCGCCGCCTTCCGCCTGCCAGTGTTTCTGGAAGGCGGCGTTGTAATCCTTGTAGAAGTCGCGCATCACGTCATAGGAGGCGTTGAGCAGGGTGGCCGCCTGGGCCAACGGGGTCAAGGCCAGGCCTGCGGCGAGCAGGGTGGCGGGCACGAGTCGTTTCATTGCACGTCCTTGGAATGAGAGTCGAGTGACCAACTATAAGAGCCACACATTTATTCTTTGAAAGAATAATTAGTGCGCAGCTTATGCGATAAATGGCATCGCCTGGGTACAACTCGCCAAGGACGACGGAGGCGACAGCGATGCGGCCGTCGATGCTCGCAGGTCGATGATGACGGTAGGGTCAGACGCACAATATCGAGAGCGCTGGTGCGGGCTCATTCCCGGACTTGGTGAGCGGCCATCCCGCGCCACCTCTTCCGTCGCCGATGTGCGGTTTGCGGGGCGGCAGCACACATAGAAACGGGGCGAACCAGATGGTTCGCCCCGTGCTTGTCGACACCGACAGTACCTCCTTTCTCCTGCCCGCGTCAGCCGGCAGGCTTCTCCTCCTCGGGGGCCTGCCAGCCGCCGCCGACTGCCTTGTAGAGGGCGACCTGGTTGCCAAGCTGGGCGAGCCGGGTGCTGATGAGCCCCTGCTTGGCGCTGAACAGGGTGCGCTGGGCATCGAGGCGGGTCAGATAGCTGTCCACCCCCTGCTCGTAGCGCACCTCCGCCAGCCTGAAGTAGGTCTGGTTCGCCTCCACCAGCGCCTGCTGGGCCTGCAGCTGTTGCTGGTAGTCAGCCTGTGCGCCGAGGGTGTCCGCGACCTCCTTGAAAGCGGTCTGGATGCTCTTCTCGTAGCTCGCCACCGCCTGCCTGGTGCCCACTTCCGCCACGTCCAGATCCGCAACGCGCTTGCCACCGTCGAAGATGGGCAGGCTTATCTGGGGCATGAAGGTCCAGGTGCCGGTGCCGCCGTCAAACAGGCCGCTCAGCTGGTTGCTGGCGGTGCCCGCCGTCGAGGTGAGCGAGATGGTCGGGAAGAAGGCGGCGCGGGCCGCGCCGATATTGGCGTTGGCCGCCTTCAGGCTGTGCTCCGCCGCCAGGATGTCCGGGCGCTGCTGCAGCAGGCTGGAGGGTGCCCCCACCGGGATCGGCGCCAGTTTCACCTCGGCCAGGGTGGCCGGCTGCGTCGCCAGCACGGGCACCTCGGTGCCAAGCAGCAGGGCCAGGCCGTTTCTGTCCTGTTTCACCAGGCGCTGGTATTGCGCCTGGCTGACCCTGGCGTTCTCGAGTGCCGTGCGCCCCTGGGCCAGCTCCATCTCGGAGGCGGCCCCCAGCCGGTGCTTGTGCTGGGTCAGGGCGTAGCTCTCCTGCTCGGTGACCAGGGTCGCCTGGCTCAGGGCCAGCAGCTCCTGATCCGCCAGCAGGGTGAAGTAGGCGTTCGCCACCGAGGCGATCAGCGCTATCTGGGTGCTGCGCCGGGTCTCGACTTGCGCCAGGTAGTTCTCCAGCGCCTGATCTTTGAGGCTCTGGATCCGGCCAAACAGGTCCAGCTCATAGGCGGTGATGCCGATGTCGGCGCCGTACTGGCTGCTGATGGTGCCCTGCCCCGCGGCGCTGAGATCGTCGGATCCCTGCTGGCGGGTGCCAGAGCCGCTGGCGGCCAGGGTCGGCAACTGGGCTGCCCGCTGGATCCGGTATTGCGCCTCATAGGCCTCGACGTTGAGGGCCGCGAGGCGCAGATCCCGGTTGTTGTCCAGTGCCGTGCCGATCAGCGTCTGCAGGGCCGGGTCCTGGAACTGCTGGCGCCAGGGGGCAAGCTCCCCCTTGGTGGCCAGATTGTCCTGCCAGGAGGCCCCTCGGGGCAGCTCGGGGCGCTGGTAGTCGGGGGCCATGGAGCAAGCCCCCAGCAGCAGGGTCACACTCAGGGCGATCAGAGTCTTAGCCATGGTTGATCTCCTTGGCGTGGGTGATGCGCTCCTCGGCGCTCTGGTGCTCGGTGAAGTAGCGCATCACCAGCACGAAGAACAGCGGCACGAAGAAGATGGCGAGCACGGTGGCGCTGATCATCCCCCCCATCACGCCGGTGCCGATGGCGTTGCGGCTGCTGGCGCCGGCCCCGGTGCTGATCACCAGCGGCAACACGCCGAGGATGAAGGCGAGCGAGGTCATCAGGATGGGGCGCAGACGCTGGCGCGAGGCCTCCACCACCGCATCCCCGAGCTTCATCCCCTTGTCGTGCAGCTCCTTGGCGAACTCCACGATGAGGATGGCGTTCTTGGCCGACAGCCCGATCGTGGTGAGCAGGCCCACCTGGAAGTAGACGTCGTTCTCGAGCCCGCGCAGGGTGGCGGCCAGGATGGCCCCCAACACCCCGAGCGGCACCACCAGCATGACGGAGAACGGAATGCTCCAGCTCTCGTAGAGGGCCGCCAGACAGAGGAAGACCACCAGCAGCGAGATGGCGTAGAGCGCCGGCGCCTGGGAACCAGCCTGACGCTCCTGGAAGGAGAGGCCGGTCCACTCGATGCCGATACCCTCCGGCAGCTGTTTCACCATCTGTTCGATGGCCGCCATGGCGTCGCCCGTACTCTTGCCCGGGGCCGCCTCACCGACGATCTCCATGGCGGAGACGCCGTTGTAGCGCTCGAGGCGAGGCGAACCATAGCTCCACTCGGTGCTGGCAAAGGCGGAGAAGGGTACCATCTGGCCCGCACTGTTGCGCACGTACCACAGTTTCAGATCTTCCGGGTTCATCCGGAACGGTGCATCCGCCTGCAGGTAGACCTTCTTGACCCGGCCTCTGTCGACGAAGTCGTTCACGTAGGAGGAGCCCCAGGCCGCCGACAGGGTGTTGTTGATGTCGGCGATGGAGAGCCCCTGGGCCAGCGCCTTCTCATAGTCGATCTTGATGTCGAGCTGGGGGGTGTCTTCCATCCCGTTCGGGCGCACCCGCACCAGGTTGGGATCCTGCGCCGCCATGCCGAGCAACTGGTTGCGGGCCGCCATCAGCTTCTCGTGACCCAGACCACCGCGGTCCTGCAGGAAGAAGTCGAAGCCGGTGGCCGTGCCGAGCTCCGGGATGGGAGGCAGGTTGAAGGCGAACACCTGGGCTTCCTTGATGCTGAACAGGAACCCCATGGCGCGGCCTATGATGGCGTTGGCGCTGCGCTCTTCCCCTTGCCGCTCGCTCCAGTCCTTGAGCTTGATGAAGGCCATGCCGCTGTTCTGGCCGCTACCGGCGAAGCTGAAGCCCGCCACCGTCAGCACGGAGTCCACGTTCTCCTTCTCGTTCTCGAGGAAGTAGTCGCGCATCTCGGCCAGCACCACCTCGGTACGCTCCTTGGTGGCGCCGACCGGCAGCTGCACCATGGACATGATGACCCCCTGATCCTCTTCCGGCAGGAAGGAGGTGGGCAGGCGCATGAAGAGCACCGCCAGCACCGCCAGCATGGCGACGTAGATGATGCCGTAGCGGGTCCCCTGCTTGATCACCTTGCGCACGCCGTTCTGGTAGCGGTTGGCATTGGTGTCGAAGAAGCGGTTGAACCAGCCGAAGAAGCCGCGCTGCGCACCGAACTCGCCGTGTTTCATGGGCTTGAGCAGGGTGGCACAGAGCGCCGGGGTCAGGATCAGAGCCACCAGCACCGAGAGCACCATGGCCGAGACTATGGTCAGGGAGAACTGGCGATAGATGGCGCCGGTGGAGCCGCCGAAGAAGGCCATGGGCACGAACACCGCCGAGAGCACCAGGGCGATCCCCACCAGGGCGCCGGTGATCTGGGTCATGGACTTGCGGGTCGCCTCCAGCGGGGAGAGCCCCTCCTCGCTCATCAGACGCTCCACGTTCTCCACCACCACGATGGCGTCATCCACCAGCAGACCGATGGCGAGCACCAGGCCGAACATGGTCAGGGTGTTGATGGAGAAGCCGAAGGCCGCCATGACGCCGAAGGTCCCGAGCAGCACCACGGGCACGGCGATGGTCGGGATCAGGGTCGCCCGGAAGTTCTGCAGAAACAGATACATGACGCAGAACACCAGGAAGATGGCCTCGATCAGCGTCTGCACCACCTCCTCGATGGAGATCTTCACGAACGGCGTGGTGTCGTAGGGGTAGACGATCTCCATGTTGGCCGGGAAGTAGGCCGACAGCTCGCCCAACTTGGCGCGCACGTGCTCGGCGGTGTCCAGGGCGTTGGCGCCGGTGGCGAGCTTGATGGCGACCGCCGCCGTGGCCTGACCGTTGTAGAGCGCGGTGGCGTCATAGCTTTCGCCGGCCAGCTCGACCCGGGCAACGTCCCTGAGCAGCACCTTGGAGCCGTCCTGGTTCACCCGCAGCAGGATGTTGTTGAACTCCTCCACGGTGGAGAGCCGGGTCTGGCCCATGATGGTGGCGGTAAATTGCTGATCGCTCACCGCAGGGGTGCCTCCCAGCTTGCCGAAGGCGACCTGGGCGTTCTGGGCCTTGATGGCGGTCTGGATGTCGGCCGGGGTCATCTGCACCCGATTGAGCTTGTGGGGATCCAGCCAGACGCGCATGGAGTACTGGCTGCCGAACAGGGTGATGTCACCCACCCCGTCCAGCCGGCTCAGGGGCTCCTTGATGTTGGCCACCACGTAATCGGCGAGATCGTCGTTGGTCATGCTGCCATCGGTGGAGATGAAGGCGGCCACCATGAGGAAGCTGCTGGAGGTCTTCTGGACGCGCACCCCCTGCTGCTGCACCTCCTGGGGCAGCAGCGACATGGCCTGCTGCAGCTTGTTCTGCACCTGCACCTGGGCGATGTCGGGATCCGTGCCCGGCTTGAAGGTGAGGGTCACGCTGACATTGCCGGACGAATCGGACTGCGCCGACATGTAGAGCAGGTGATCCAGCCCAGTCATGTTCTGCTCGATGATCTGGGTGACCGAGTCTTCCACCGTCTTGGCGGAGGCCCCCGGGTAGCTGGCGGAGATGCCCACCGCCGGCGGGGCTATGGTCGGGTACTGGGCCACCGGCAGGCTGATGATGGCCATGGCCCCGGCCAGCATGATCACCAGGGCGATCACCCAGGCGAAAATGGGTCTATCTATGAAAAATCGTGCCATGAGGCGACTACTCCATCCTACTGCTTGGTTGCCGGGGTCTGCTGAGCCTGTACTGTGTTGCTGGCGCGTTCAGTGGGCGCCACCGCAGCCCCGGGTTTGACTTTCTGCAGGCCGGCGACGATCACCTTCTCGCCGGCATCGAGGCCGGACTCCACCACCCAGCTGTCACCGGACATGCGACCGACCTGCACCTCGCGCAGCGCCACCTTGTTGTCCGCCGTCACCACCATGACGGTGGCCCCGCCCTTGGGCGTGCGGGTCACCGCGGTCTGCGGCACCAGCAGGCCTTCGGGGCGCTCGCCCTCCTGCAGGGTGGCGCGCATGAACATGCCGGGCAGCAGCAGCTGATCCGGGTTCGGCACTATCACCCTCAGGGTCACCATGCCGGTGGTCTCGTCCACGGTCACGTCGGAGAACTGGAGCGAGCCTTTCTGGCCGTACTGGCTGCCATCTTCCAGCTGGAAGCTGACGCTGGCACCGTCCTGCTCGCCCTGGGTCAGCTTGCCCGCGGCGACCTGGCGCTTGAGGCGCAGCAGGTCGGCGGTGGACTGGCGCACGTCCACATACATGGGATCGAGCTGGGAGATGGTGGTGAGGCTGGCGGCCTGCTGGGCGGTCACCAGGGCCCCCTCGGTCACCGCCGACTTGCCGATGCGGCCGCTGATGGGGGCCGTGATGCGGGTATAGGCCAGGTTGATGTTGGCGCTCTGCAGGGCCGCCTTGGCGGCGCCGATCTCGGCCACCTGCTGTTTCCAGGTGGCATCGGCGTCGTCATACTCCTGACGGCTGATGGCCTTTACCTTCACCAGCTCGGCGTAACGCTGGGCCTTGAGGCGGGCGCTGCGCTCGTTGGCCTCGGCCTTGGCCAGGTTCGCCTTGGCACTGGCGACGGCGGCCTGATAGACGGCGGGATCGATCTGGTACAGCAGCTGGCCGGCCTTGACGTCGCTGCCCTCGGTGAACAGGCGCTTGAGGATGATGCCGTTCACCTGGGGACGCACCTCGGCCACCCGCAGGGGGGCGGTGCGACCGGTGAGCTCGGACATGAGCTGCAGCGGGGCGGTATGAAGGGTGACCACGTCCACGGCGGCGGGAGGCATCTCCATGGCCTGCTGGGCTTCTCCCTTGTCACCACAGCCTGCCAGCAGGCCACTTGCCAGCAAGGCAAGGCCGACCGAACGTGCGAGAATATGTTTATGCATGAAGTCTCTGAGCCTCTGTTTCAACAAAATAAAAAACGACAAAACCACAGGGTTTATAAGGTGCCTGTTGGTAAAATGGCGAAGATGAGGCAATATACATACATTCACGAATGTATGTAAGAAACTTTTTTCACTGATCGACAGGAACCGAGCCCATGGCCAGACGCACCAAAGAAGAGGCACAACAGACCCGCTGCCACATCATGAGCACGGCGCTGGATCTCTTCTGCCAGCAAGGGCTGGCGAGGACCAGCCTGACCGACATCGCCAAGGCTGCGGATCTCACCCGGGGCGCCATCTACTGGCACTTCAAGAATAAGGAGGAACTGTTCGTCACCCTGTGGGAGGAGCTGTGCGCCCCCCTCTCCCACCAGCTCGACGCCTGCGTCGACGAAGCGGAGCCGGACCCCCTCGGCAAGCTGCGGATCTTCCTCAAGGAGGTGATGGTCAAGATCGGCACAGAGCCCGCCCACCAGCAGATGTTCACCATCATCTTCAGCCTGGAGGCCCTGGAAGGGGAGGCCAGTGCCCTGCGGGATCACATGCGCCAGCAGTCCATCAACTTCTTCCGGGATCTGGAGATCACCCTGGCCAATGCGGTGCGCCACGGCCAGCTGCCCCAGGGGCTGGATCTGCGGCGCGCCACCACCCTGCTGCACTGCACCCTGGACGGCTACATCATCAACTGGCTGCACTTCCCCGATCGCATCGACCTGATCCGGGAGTCGGACACCCTGCTCGACACCCTGTTCGGTCTGATCGCCAGCGCCCCCCTCCCGCTGCGCCGGCAAGCCTGATGGCCCGGGCGCAGATACCCTTTCATCGGGGCTGAACAGTCGGGGGCGAATTTGCTAGAGTAGCCGCCCACCGCAGAGATGAGCCCATGATAGCGCCCCACACCCCAACCCCGAGCCCAGATACCCGTCCCGCCCTCGTGGCCGGGGCCCATGCCCCCTTCCTCGCCCTGCTGCCCGCGCGAGGCCACCTGCTGGAGGCCGGCTGCGGCGCGGGTGAGGATCTGCGCCTCTTCCGGGAGCGGGGGCTGATGGTGACCGCCTTCGATGCGAGCCGGGCGCAGGCGGCGGCCGCCTCGCGCCTTTGCGGCCAGCCGGTGCGGGTCTGCCGTTTCGAGCAGATGCGAAGCGTCGTCCCCTATGACGGCATCTGGGCCAGCGCCTCCCTGCCCTGCCTGCCCGGGGAGGAGATAGCTCCGGTGCTCCGGCACCTCGCCGCCCTCCTCAAGGCCGGGGGGCCCCTCTATTGCTCCTTCCCCCATGCCGATGGCGAGTCGCCGGCCAGCGGGCCGCCCCAGGCGTATCCCCTGCTGACCCGGCTCGACGAGGCCGGGCTGCTTCGCCTCGTCACCCCCCTACCCTTGACGCTGCACCGCCACTGGTGCAGCGAGGATGGGGCGAACGGCCGCTGGCTGCACGCATTGCTGCTGAGATGCTGAGATGCTGAGCGCAGCAAAGAGAGGATGAGGGGCCGCAGGTAGCCCGCTCTGTTCCCCGCGGCTCGGGCGCTGACGCAGCGAAGACAGGATGAAGGGGCGTTGGGTGCATGCATTGCTTCCTGCGGCCCTGGCACTGCGTCCAGAGGCCGCCACGCTCCAGTTCAAAACGCGATAAAAACCCTCAACATCAAAATTTAACGCCACATTAACCAGCGCAAGACAGACAAGATGCGGAGTTTGTGTTAAAAAGCGCCATCAAAATCATTATTTAATCACAACACAGACACCAACACTTGGATTCCCCCATGAAACTCGTCCTTAACCTGATCGCCGGCATCCTCGCCGGTCTGCTGCTCGGTCTCTATGCCCCGGAATGGGTCGCTCGGGTGCTGTTCACGGCCAAGACGGTGATAGGCCAGCTCATCACCTTCACCATTCCGCTCATCATCCTCTTCTTCATCATGAGCGGCATCGCCAGCCTGCCGAAGAACTCCGGCAAGCTGCTGGGCAAGACGGTGGGACTCTCCTACTGCTCCACCATACTGGCGGGCCTGTTCGCCTTCACCGTGGCGAGCCACCTGATCCCGCGCCTGACCACGGCCGCCGAGCCCACGGCGCAAGCCGCCATCAAGCTCGCCTCCTACATCAATCTCGAGATCCCGCCCCTGTTCGGGGTGATGTCGGCCCTGGCCGCCGCCTTCGTGTTCGGCATCGGCATCAGCGCCACCCAGGCCACCGACCTGCGCCGGGTCGCCGATCAGGGTCGTGACATCATCGACCGCCTGCTGGCACGCGTGATCATTCCCCTGCTGCCTTTCTACATCGCCGGCGTCTTCGTCGAGATGACGGTGGAAGGCACCGTCTTCGCCACCCTCAAGACCTTCGGCGTGGTGCTGGTGATGGCCATACTGATGCACTGGATCTGGCTCTGCGTGCTCTTCGTCGGCACCGGACTGGCCCTGGGGCGCTCCCCCGCCATGCTCATCAAGAACATGCTGCCCGCCTACTTCACCGCGCTGGGCACCATGTCCAGCGCCGCCACCATCCCGGTGGCCCTGCAGGCCAGCAAGCGCAACGGGGTGAGCGAGGGCATCGCCAACTTCACCGTGCCCCTGTGCGCCACCATCCACCTGTGCGGCTCCACCATCACGCTGGTGACCTGCGCCACCGCCGTCATGTTCCTCTCCGAACACCTGGCCATTCCGGGCTATGACACCATGCTGCCCTTCATCATGATGCTGGGCGTCATCATGATCGCCGCTCCCGGTGCCCCGGGGGGCGGCGTCATGTCCGCGCTCGGCCTGCTCACCTCCATGCTCGGCTTCGGCGAGGCCTCCATCGCCCTGATGATCGCCCTCTACCTGGCCCAGGACAGCTTCGGCACCGCCTGCAACGTCACCGGTGACGGCGTCATCGCCCTCTGGGCCGACCGCTTCGCCCAACGCGACCAAGGCGCCCCGCTCCCCGAGCAGGATGCCGCCTGATCACTCAGGCCAATAAAAAACGGGAGCCGATGGCTCCCGTTTTTTATTGCCTAGTGCCGGCTTGTCAGCCCCGGCGGCGGATCACCCCTTCCTGCATGGTGCTGGCCACCAGCACACCGTCGCGGGTGAAGAACTGGCCGCGCACCAGGCCCCGGCCGCCGCTGGCGCTCGGGCTGTCCACCACGTAGAGCAGCCAGTCGTCCAGCCTGAACTCCCGGTGGAACCACATGGAGTGATCTATGGTGGCCACCTGCATGTCCGGCTCCCAGTACGACACCCCGTGGGGCTGCAGGGCGGCGAACAGGAAGTGGAAGTCGGAGGCATAGGCCAACAGGTAGTTGTGGACCCGCTGATCGTCCGGCACAGGGCCGTTGGCCTTGAACCAGGTGTAGCGCAGGGGCTCGTGCACGTCCGGGCGGATGGGGTCCACCAGGGTCACCGGGCGGATCTCGATGGGCTTCTCGCACAGGATCTTGTCCCGCAGGGCCGCCGGGATCAGCTGCTCGTAGGGGCGCACCAGCTCCAGCTCGCTCTTGAGCTGCTCGGGAGGCGTAATGCCTTCGGGCATCCTGGCCTGGTGCTCGAAGCCTTCGGCCTCCACCTGGAAGGAGGCGTTGAGGTAGAAGATGGGCTTGCCGCCCTGGATCGCCTTGACCCGGCGGGTGGAGACGGTCTGGCCGTCGCGGATGTTCTCCACGTCGTAGACGATGGGCTTGTTGGCATCGCCTGGGCGCAGGAAGTAGGAGTGGAAGCTGTGCACCTGGCGATCGACTGCGACCGTCTGCTTGGCGGCTGACAAGGCCTGCCCCATCACCTGTCCGCCAAACACGGATCGCAATCCGAGATCCTGGCTCTGGCCCCGAAACAGGCCCTCCTCGATCTTCTCCAGCGCCAGCAGTGCCAGCAGCTCATCCAGTACCTTGCTCATTGGTTTCTCCTGTATCAGTGCGGGAAAGGCTAACAAGCCCGTCCCGGCAGGGCAACCATCCTGATCCACATCCCACAGCAGCAACCCCCTCCCGGCCTCCCCCTTCATAAGGGGGAGGAGAATATCAGCCACCTCCCCACCAAGAAGCAACTCTAGCGGCCTCCCCTTCACCAAGGGGAGGAGAATACTGACCACCTCCCCACAAGGGGGCGACTCTTGCCCCCTCCCCTGGCAAGGGGAGGGCTGGGGTGGGGTCAGACGTGATCAAGCCATGCCCGAATCGATACAACCACTCCGGGTAGATTTTGCATCACCTCCCTGTTGCTAAATCTCAGTACCGTCAACGACAGGGCCGCCATATAGGCATCCCGTTGCTTGTCATGGCTCAAGCCTCGCTCGTCGAAATGGCTGTCACCATCGACCTCTATCACCAATAACCGCTCGGGACAGTAAAAGTCGGCAATGTATGGGCCAATGCCCTGTTGGCGACGAAACTTGACCCCCAGTTGCCCAGCCCGCAGCAGCTGCCACAGTCGCCGCTCGGGCTCTGTTGGATTGCCTCTTTGTTCACGTCGTTTGTCCAGTGTGGCCTCACGGTTGAAAATACGGACAGGCCTCTCGCTCATAGTTGTACTCCTTATGGCTACAAACTATTTCAGCGTAAACCACAGCCACCCCCTCCCGGCCTCCCCCTCTCTGAGGGGGAGGAGCCTGTCTGGCCCTTTCTCTCCCCGTGCGATTGAGTCTCAAGGAGCCCGGCGGGAACAGGCAACAAAAAGCCCGCACCATAAGGTGCGGGCTTGGGTTGTTCCAGGCCGACAGGGCGGCGGCGACGGCTTACTTGCTGCCGGTGCCGGAGTTGCGGGTGGAGGAGGTCGGCTTGCGACGGGCTGTGGTGCTGCGCGCGCGCGGCTCCTTGCCCTGCATCTCCTTGTGGCGCTTGACCGCGCGACGGATCTGGGCGGCCTGCTTGTGGCGACCGGCCTTGCCATCCTGCTGCAGATCCACCTTGGACTCGGTCTCGTTCGGCAGATTCACCAGGCCGCGCAGGTAGTTCACCTCGGGGAGCTTCAGCTCCTGCCAGCCACCGCGGGGGATACCGCGATCCAGGGTGACGTCGCCGTAGCGGATGCGCATCAGGCGGCTCACCTGCACTTCCTGGGATTCCCACAGGCGGCGCACTTCCCGGTTGCGGCCCTCGGTCAGGGTGACGTTGAACCACTGGTTCAGCCCCTCGCCGCCGGCCGGCTTGATCTTGTTGAACTTGGCCATGCCGTCTTCCAACTGCACGCCCTTGCGCAGGCGCTGCAGCATGGCTTCGGTGATCTCGCCAAAGACCCGCACCGCATATTCCCGCTCCACTTCGTGGCTCGGGTGCATCAGGCGGTTCGCCAGCTCGCCGTCTGTGGTGAACAGCAAGAGACCCGAGGTGTTGACGTCGAGACGACCGACCGCGATCCAGCGGGCGCCGTCCATCTTGGGCAGACGATCAAACACGGTGGGGCGACCCTCGGGATCGTGGCGGGTACACATCTCCCCTTCGGGCTTGTGGTACGCCAGCACGCGGCAGATCACTTCCTCTGCGGCGCGGGTCTTGACCTGGTGGCCATCCACCCGGATCACGGCGTTCACTTCGACGCGATCCCCCAGCGTGGCGACCTTGCCGTCCACGCTGACCCGACCTGCGGTGATCAGGGCCTCCATCTCACGACGGGAGCCTTGACCCGCGCGGGCCAATACTTTTTGCAGTTTTTCACTCATCGGGGTTACCTGATTGTTGATCGCTGCCCGCCGACATCGCGGACAACCTTGGTTCTTGTGCGAAGGCCCCATTGGCCTCCCCACCATCTTCATGCTCAGGACGGCCAACCAGAGGCTGACCGTCACCGCCCTCGCCCGGCATGAGCGACAAGGGGGTCTGCAGTTCGGGATCCAGCTCGGGAAGCTGTTCCAGACTCCGCAGATTGAAATAGTCCAGAAATTCCCGGGTGGTGGCGAGCAGCTCGGGGCGACCCGCCACCTCCTTGTGGCCTATGCTGCGCACCCAGCCACGTTCTTTCAGGGTGTTGACGATCTGGCTCGACACCGCCACCCCGCGGATGGCCTCTATCTCGGCCCGGGTGATGGGCTGACGATAGGCAATCAGGGTCAGGGTTTCCAGCACGGCGCGGGAATAACGGGGCGCCCGCTCGCTCCACAGGCGAGACAACTCCTCGGCATACTCCTGACGGGCCTGGAAGCGCCAGCCGGAGGCCACCTCCTTGAGCTCGACCCCCCGCGTCTCGTAGTCTTTCCTGAGCTCCGCCAGCAGCAGCTGGACGTAGCGGCCGGTGACCGGGTAATCCGAGAGCACCCCGGCCTTGAGCTCGTTCACCGTGAGGGGACGGCCCGCCACGAAGAGCGCCGCCTCGATCAGGGTCTTCAGCCGTTCAGCGGGCAGCGCCATTGAGCACTCCTCCCAGAGTCAGGGCCTTGAGCCGTTAAGCAGGCAGCGCCACGACAGGCCTCCCGGGCTGTGCCCATGGCCGTGAGCGGCCGCTCAGTGCACATGCTCATGCGCCGCCTCCTCCTGGCTTGCCAGGGCAAAATGGATGGGGCCCAGGGGCTCCGCCTGCAGGATCCAGATCAGCTGCTCCTTGCACAGTTCCAGCAGGGCCAGGAAGGTCACCAGCACCCCCATGCGTCCCTCCTCGGCCCGCAGCACCTGCTCCAGGCGCAGGGTCTGGCCCAGGGAGAGCATGGCGAGGATCTCCGCCATCCGCACCCGGGTCGGGATCTGCTCGCGACGGATCTGGTGATGTTCAAAATGAGTCGCGCGTTTTACCACACTTTGCATGTAAAGGGCGAGCTCAACCAGTGAAACATCGGGGGCCAGCGGCTTCAGGGCGCCGAAATCCGGCGGCAAGGCCGAGGCGACGAAGATCTCCCGCTCCACCCTCGGCAGGGCATTGACCCGCTCCGCCCCCAGCTTGTAGCGCTCGTACTCCTGCAGCCGACGAATGAGGGTGACTCTCGGGTCTTCCCCCTCCTCCTCATCCTCCAGCTCCGGGGCCTTGGGCAGCAGCAGGCGGGATTTGATCTCCGCCAGCCAGGCCGCCATCAGCAGGTATTCGGCCGCGAGCTCCAGATTGAGCCCCTGCATCAGCTCCACGTACTCCATGTACTGGGCCGTGATCTGCAGGATAGGCAGGTTCAGGATGTCGAGCTGCTGACGCCGGATGAGGTAGAGCAGCAGATCCAGCGGCCCCTCGAAGGTGTCGAGAAACACCTCCAGCGCATCTGGGGGGATGAACAAGTCCTGGGGCAGCTCATGGTAGGGCTGCCCCAGCACGGTCGCGATGGGCGGGGGAAGGGAGGCCTCCCCCGTCGTGCCCGGTGCGCTCAGCGCCTCGGGCACGGGCTCGGCAAGATCACTCAAACGGCGTCGGATCCCCGGCACCGCGGCGACGCAGCACGGGCTCGTCGTCGGAGAAGTCCACCACAGTAGTGGGTTGCTCGCCCAGATACCCCCCGTTGACCACCAGATCCAGCTGCTTGCCGAGCTTGTCGGCGATCTCCTCGGGGTCGAACTCCGCCATCTCGGAGCCCGGCAGGATCAAGGTGGTGGAAAGCAGCGGCTCGCCGAGGGTCTCCAGCAAGGCCAGCGCTATGTTGTTGGCCGGCACCCGGATGCCGATGGTCTTCTTCTTCTCGTTCATGAGGCGGCGCGGCACCTCCTTGGTGGCCTTGAAGATGAAGGTGTAGGGCCCTGGGGTGTTGTTCTTGACCAGCCGGAAGGCGGTGTTGTCCACCTTGGCATAGGTGGAGATCTCCGAGAGATCCCGGCACACCAGGGTGAAGTCGTGGTTCGGCTCAATGCGGCGGATGCGGCAGATGCGCTCCAGGGCATCCTTGTTGCCCATCTGGCAGCCCAGGGCGTAACCGGAGTCGGTGGGATAGACGATGACGCCGCCGTTTTGCAGGATCTGCACCGCCTGGCTGATGAGGCGAACCTGGGGATTGTCCGGATGTACGTAAAAATGCTGACTCATATGCTCTTCTCGCGATAGGGGCACGCTCGTTGCCCGCTTCATGATCAAGGGCCCCTTGGCCCATGACACTACCTTAACCTGTTTGACGCAGACTCGCCCGCATCAAAGGTGCTCTCCCGCCGGATTGCCCTCAGCGGCTGGCCAGCAGGCCGGCATGCTCCTCCGGGGTCAGCCCGAAGTGCCCTGGGTGGCCGAGCCAGAGCGGCATCCCCTCCTTGGGCAGCCAGAGGTGGCGGCCGAGCTCGGTCCAGTTGGAGGGGAAGTGAAAATCGGACCCCACCGAGATATAGAGATCATGCTCCCTGGCCCACTGACCGAGATTCGCCCGCTCCTGGGGGCTCTGCTGGGGCAGGGAGACCTCCATGGCGTCGCCTCCTGCGGCCTTGAAGGCCACCAGCAGCCGCTTGATCCACTTGGCGGTGAGATCGTAGCGGCTCGGGTGGGCCAACACGGCCAGCCCGCCTGCGCCGTGAATGGCCGCGATGGCCTCCCCCATCTCGGGCCACTCGGCGGGCACATAGCCCTTGTTGCCCCGGCTCAGGTACTTCTTGAACACCTTCTGCATGTTGTCGGCCACCCCGCGCGCCACCAGCACCCGGGCGAAGTGGGCCCGGGTCACGGCGGCGTCACCGGCAAGCGCCTTGGCCTCTTCATAGGTGCCCGGGATGAGGCACTTCTCCAGACGGCGCCCTATCTCCTCGGCGCGCGCCTCCCGGCGGGCCCGCTGACCGGCCAGGAAGGCGACCAGCTGCGGATTTTTTTCATCCACCCCGAGGGCCACTATGTGGATCTCGTGATGCTCCCACCCGGTGGAGATCTCGACCCCGCTCACCAGTCGCAGCGGCAGTTGCTCGGCGGCTATGGTCTGGCGCACCTCGTCAAGCCCGGCGAGGGTATCATGGTCAGTGACCGCTAACACCTCCACCCCCTTCTCGGCGGCGCGGCGCACCAGGTCGGCGGGGCTCAACACCCCGTCGGAGGCAGTGGTATGGCAATGAAGATCGAATCTCATCGGCGTGTTTCGCTCTTGTTCGGGACCTGCCTGGAAAAGGCTGGCAAAAAAGCGACTTGACTTGGCCGCGGCTTTATCGTTTTCTGTAGGCACTTCATTGCAAACATCTTTTTACAGGACTCTATCATGCAAGCGACTTCCATCCTGACCATCTGGTGGTGGCACACTCCCTGACATGCGGGCGTGTGGTCGTTGCTGTACCTGTAAATTGACAGCAAGTTAAGAACCCAAAGAAAAAGCCCGCTGACCCCAGCGGGCTTTTTTATTATCCGGCAAATGGACCTGTGATGAAACCGACAATTCAGACAAGCACCCTGACCTGGCGATGGCGGCCTTGAGCCAATCTCTCCATAACCCGTTAATTTTCAAGGCATTTATCAAGGTAATCAACGTCATGAACATCGGTAACACACAGCACACGCAAGGGAAGTCACTATGACAGGCAACAAGACCCGTTTGCCCCTGGGCGAATTCGATACCATCAGGCTCAATGCCCCTTATGTGACAGACCCCCTGGCACTCTATACCCGGCTCTGCCAGGACAGACCCAACAACCTGCTGCTGGAATCGGTGGAGATCGACTCCAAGGCCGGCACCCAGAGCCTGCTGCTGGTGGACGCCTGCCTGCGCATCGAGTGCCGCGGCCGCGCCGTGCAGGTGCGCCCCCTCGGCGACAACGGGGTGCAGTTGCTGCGCCTGCTGGAGCAGCGCCTGCCCGCCGTCATCACCCAGATCCGGGTGGCGGACGAGCTGCACCTCGACTTCCCGGCGTCCGATCGGGAGCTTGACGAAGACAGTCGCCTCAAGGGCAGCAGCGTGCTGGACGTGCTGCGCACCCTGCAGCGGGAGCTGCAATGCCAGCAGGGCAAAGAGGCCCTCTTCATGGCGGGCAGCTTCGCCTACGACCTCATCGCCTCCTTCGAAGACTTGCCCGAGGTGCCGGAAGGGAGCAACGACTGCCCCGACTACTGCTTCTATGTGGCCGAGACCCTGATCACCATCGATCACATCAAACAGAGCACCCAGTTGCTGGCCTGCCTGTTCGGCGGCGAAGGGGATGAGCAGCTGGACGCGCGCTACGCCCGCCTGACCGCTCGCCTCGAGTCCTTCAAGCAGGCCTGTCAGCAGCCGCTGCCTGCACCGCAGGGCACGGTGCCGCTGACCGGCGCCCTCGCCGTCGACAAGGGGGACAAGCAGTTCTGCGCCGAGGTCGAGAAGCTCAAGGGCTTCATCCGCCGTGGCGACATCTTCCAGGTGGTGCCGTCCCGCAGCTTCTCCCTCCCCTGCCCCGACCCCGTGGCCGCCTATCGCCGCCTCAAGCAGACCAATCCCAGCCCCTACATGTTCTACGTGCAGGACGAGGGCTTCACCCTGTTTGGCGCCTCCCCCGAGAGCGCGGTCAAGTTCTGTGCGGGCAGCCGCCAGGTGGAGATGTACCCCATCGCGGGCACCCGCCGCCGCGGCCTCAACCCGGATGGCAGCATCAACCTGGATCTGGACGGCCGCATCGAGCTGGAGCTGCGCCAGGACGAGAAAGAGGTGGCCGAGCACCTGATGCTGGTGGATCTGGGCCGCAACGACATCGCCCGCATCTCCGCCCCCGGCACCCGCTACGTCAAGGATCTGCTCAAAGTGGATCGCTACAGCCACGTCATGCACCTGGTCTCCCGGGTGGTGGGCACCCTTCGCGCCGACCTCGACGCCCTGCACGCCTACCAGGCCTGCATGAACATGGGCACCCTGACCGGTGCCCCCAAGCTGCGCGCCAGCGAGCTTATCCGCATGGTGGAAGGCAAGCGTCGCGGCAGTTACGGCGGCGCCGTGGGTTACCTGAACGGCGCAGGGGAAATGGACACCTGCATCGTCATCCGCTCCGCCTTCGTGAAAGAGGGGGTCGCCCATGTCCAGGCCGGCGCCGGGGTGGTCTATGACTCCAAACCCCAGGCCGAGGCAGACGAGACCCGCGCCAAGGCGGCGGCCGTGCTGGCCGCCATCGCTGCCAGCCATGGCACCTCCCTGCAGGCCCTCAGCGCCCAGCAGGAACAACACAAGGACGTGAGCCATGACTAACATCTTCCTGCTCGACAACTTCGACTCGTTTACCTACAACCTCGTCGACCAGTTCCGCACCCTGGGCTACCCGGTGCGCATCTACCGCAACAGCCTGCCTGCGAGCCGCATCATGCAGGAGATCGACGCCTGCGAAGGGGACGCCGTGCTGGTGCTCTCCCCGGGGCCGGGCGCCCCCCATGAGGCGGGCTGCCTCATCGACCTCATCAAGCTGGCCCGGGGCCGGGTGCCCATCCTCGGCATCTGTCTCGGTCATCAGGCCCTGTGCGAAGCCTACGGCGGCACCGTCGGGGCGGCGGGGGAAATCGTCCACGGCAAGCGCTCCCTCATCGAGCACAACGGCCATGGCGCCTTCGCGGGGCTGCCGAGCCCCTTGCCGGTGGCCCGCTACCACTCCCTGGTGGCCACCTATGTGCCACAAGAGTTGCAGGTGATTGCCCACTATCAGGGCATGCCCATGGCCATCGAGCAGCGTGACGAGCGGGTGCTGGGCTTCCAGTTCCACCCGGAATCCATCATGACCAGCGAAGGGGCCCGCCTGCTCACCCAGGCCCTCGCCCATGTCACCCGTCCAGAAAGCCACGTGCGGTAAGGAAGAGACCATGCATCAACATCTCAACACCCTCTATCAGGGTCAGTCTCTCACCCGCGACGCCGCCCGCGACGCCTTCGGCCAGGTGGTTCGTGGTGAAGTGGATCCCATCGTCCTCGCAAGCTTGTTGACCGCCCTCAAGATCAAGGGGGAGACCCCGGAGGAGATCGCCGGCGCCGCCGAGGCGCTGCTGGCCGAAGCCCGCGACTTCCCGCGCCCGGACTATGCCTTCTGCGACATCGTCGGCACCGGAGGGGACGGCCTCAACACCATCAACGTCTCCACCACCTCGGCCCTGGTGGCCGCCGCCTGCGGCCTGAAAGTGGCCAAGCACGGCAACCGCTCGGTCTCGAGCAAGTCGGGGTCGAGCGATCTGCTCGACAAGATGGGGATCAAGCTCGACATGAGCCCGGCCCAGGCCCGCCGCTGCCTGGACGAGCTCGGGGTCTGCTTCCTGTTCGCCCCCCAGTACCACGCCGGGGTACGCCACGCCATGCCGGTGCGCCAGGCCCTCAAGACCCGCACCCTGTTCAACGTGCTGGGGCCGCTCATCAACCCGGCCCGCCCCAGCTTCCAGCTGATGGGGGTCTATGCCCCCGAGCTGGTGCGCCCCATCGCCGAAACCCTGCTGGCACTCGGCCTGAAAACCGGTATGGTGGTGCACGGCGCCGGCCTCGACGAGATTGCCATCCACGGCCCGACCCAGGTGGCGGAGATCCGCGATGGCGAAATTCGCGAGTACTTGCTCACCCCGGCGGACTTTGGCCTCGACACCTACCCGGTCAGCGCCATCCAGGGCGGTGAGCCCGAGGAGAACCGCGCCATCACCGCCGCCATCCTGGAAGGGCGCGGCAGCCCGGCCCACAACGCCGCCATCGCCGCCAACGTGGCGCCGCTGCTGGTGATGGCGGGCGAGGCCCCGGACTTTCGGCAGGCCGCCGCCCGGGTGCTGGCGGTGCTGGCAAGCGGCCAGGCCGCCCTCCTCGCCCGGGATCTCGCCACCCTTAGCCATCAGGAGGCATGATGTCAGCCACCACCACAGCGTGCCCCAGGGGCACTCACCCAGAACGCCCGACGGGCAACAGCCAGCTTCGCAAGGATAACGAGATGTCAGATGTCATTGCTCCCCACGCCTTTCTGAACATGGCCTCCATCAGCCAGACCATTCTCGGCAAGATCGTGGCGGCCAAGCAGGAGTGGGTCGCCGCCCGCAAGGAGAGCCAGCCCCTGGCGAGCTTCCAGGACGCGCTGATCCCAAGCGATCGGGACTTCGAGGGGGATCTGCGCCAAGGCTCCACCCGCTTCATTCTGGAGTGCAAGAAGGCATCCCCCTCCAAGGGCTTGATCCGCAACGACTTCAGCCCGGAGGCCATCGCCGACATCTATGGCCACTACGCCACCGCCATCTCGGTGCTGACGGACGAGAAGTTCTTCCAGGGGGATTTCGCCTTCCTGCCCCGGGTACGGGGCCGCGTCCAGCAGCCGGTGCTCTGCAAGGACTTCATGATTGACCCCTATCAGGTCTATCTGGCCCGCCACTATCAGGCGGACGCCATCCTCTTGATGCTCTCCGTGCTCACCGACGAGGGGTATCGCGCCCTGTTCAAAGTGGCGAAAGAATTGGATCTGGGCGTGCTCACCGAGGTGAGCAACGAGGAGGAGCTGACCCGCGCCATCGACCTCGGCGCCCCGGTGATTGGCATCAACAACCGGGATCTGCGGGATTTGAGCGTCGATCTTGCCCGCACCCGGCAACTGGCGGCCAGGATCCCGGGGGATCGGGTGGTGATCAGCGAATCCGGCATCAACCACCGCGCCCAGGTGGCGGCCCTGCGCCACCACGCCAAGGGCTTCCTGGTGGGCTCTTCCCTCATGGCGGAGCCGGATCTGGAGGCCGCGGTGCGCAAGCTCGTGCTCGGCCAGAACAAGGTGTGCGGCCTGACCCGTCCCGAGGACGCCGCCGCCGCCCATCAGGCGGGGGCCGTGTTCGGCGGCCTCATCTTTGTGGCGAAAAGCCCGCGCTACGTGGACATTCCCGCCGCCCGCGCCGTGATGGCGGGTGCGCCGCTCTCTTACGTCGGGGTGTTTCGCAATGCCCAGCCCGCCACCATCGCCAAGACGGTGGATGCGCTGGGGCTCGCCGCCGTGCAACTGCACGGGGATGAAGATGCCGCCTATGTCGAGACCCTGCGCCCCCTGCTGCCGGCAGGCTGCCAGATCTGGAAAGCGGTTGGAGTCACAAGTGGCGAGCCCCTGCCCACCCTCGACTACCCGGCGGATCGCCTGCTGCTTGATACCAAAGTTGGCAGCCAGAGCGGCGGCACCGGTCAGGCGTTCGACTGGACCCTGCTGGCCCACCTCGATAAAGCCCGGCTGATGCTGGCGGGGGGCCTCAACCCCGACAACGCCCTCGAGGCCGCCCGGGTGGGCTGTCTCGGCCTTGATTTCAACTCCGGGGTGGAGAGCGCCCCGGGCAGGAAGGATGCGCACAAGCTGGCGGCCGCCTTTGGCGCCTTGCGTCAACTGTGAGCGCCCCCGTGACTCATTCAACGAATTAATGAACTGCGTTTGCCCATAAGCACAAGGAATAATGTATGACCCTGCTCAACCCGTTTTTTGGTGAATTTCGTCGATGACATGTATGTGCCCCAGCCATACGCCTCAGCCCGACAAGGCTCATACCTGATCTCAATTGCAGAATGTAAAGGAAGATAACCATGACCCTGCTCAATCCGTTTTTTGGTGAATTTGGCGGCATGTATGTGCCCCAGATCCTCATCCCCGCCCTGCTCCAGCTGGAGAAGGCTTTTGTCGATGCCAAGGATGATCCGGCTTTCGTCGCCGAGTTTCAGGCGCTCCTGACCGAGTACGCCGGTCGCCCGACCCCGCTCACCCTCACCCGCAATCTGACCAAGGGCACCAAGACCCGCCTCTACCTCAAGCGTGAAGATCTGCTGCACGGCGGCGCCCACAAGACCAACCAGGTGCTGGGTCAGGCCCTGCTCGCCAAGCGCATGGGCAAGCATGAGATCATCGCCGAGACCGGCGCCGGTCAGCACGGTGTGGCGACGGCGCTGGCCTGCGCCCTGCTCGGCCTCAAGTGCCGGGTCTACATGGGGGCCAAGGATTGCGAGCGCCAGAAGCCAAACGTGTTTCGCATGAAGCTGATGGGCGCCACCGTGATCCCGGTGCACTCCGGCTCCAGCACCCTCAAAGATGCCTGCAACGAGGCGCTGCGGGACTGGGCTGCCAACTATGAAACCGCCCACTACCTGCTCGGCACCGCCGCCGGCCCCCACCCCTTCCCCACTATCGTGCGGGAGTTCCAGAAGATGATCGGGGAAGAGGCCAAGGCCCAGTGCTTCGAAAAAGAAGAGCGCCTGCCCGATGCGGTGATCGCCTGCGTCGGCGGCGGGTCGAATGCCATCGGCATGTTTGCGGACTTTATCGATGAGCCTTCCGTGCGCCTTATCGGGGTCGAACCCGGTGGTCACGGCATCGAGAGCGGCGAGCACGGTGCGCCGCTCGGTCACGGCAGCAAGGGGGTCTTCTTTGGCATGCACTCCTTCCTGATGCAGGACAACCAGGGCCAGATCCAGGAGTCCTACTCCGTCTCGGCGGGGCTGGACTTCCCCTCCGTCGGCCCCCAGCACGCCCACCTGGCCGCCATCGGCCGCGCCGAGTACCCCTCGGTGACCGACAAGGAGGCGCTGGACGCCTTCCAGGAGCTGGCCAAATCCGAAGGCATCATACCCGCGCTGGAGTCCTCCCACGCCCTGGCCCATGCCCTCAAGATGGCCCGCAGCGAACCCGAGAAAGAGCAGGTGCTCATCGTCAACCTCTCCGGCCGTGGCGACAAAGACATCTTCACCGTTGCCGACATCTTTGAAAAAGAAGGAACCTTGTCATGAATCGCTACGCACAACTCTTCTCCCGTCTGGACAAGGCCAATCAGGGCGCCTTCGTGCCCTTCGTGATGCTGGGTGACCCCACCCCCGAATTGTCCCTGGCCATCGTCGATGCCCTGGTCGAAGGGGGCGCCGACGCCCTCGAACTCGGCATTCCCTTCTCCGATCCGGTGGCAGACGGCCCCACCATTCAGGGCGCCGCCCTGCGTGCCTTTGCCAGCCACACCACCCCGGACGACTGCTTCGGCCTGCTCGCCCGCATCCGCGCCAAGTACCCGCAGCTGCCCATTGGCCTCCTGGTCTACGCGAACCTGGTCTATGTGCGCCACATCGACGGCTTCTACGAGAAGTGCCAGCAGGCAGGGGTGGACTCCGTGCTGGTGGCCGACGTGCCGGTGCAGATGTGCGAACCCTACAAGGCGGCCGCCGACAAGTTCGGCATCGACAGCATCTTTATCGCCCCGCCCAACGGCGATGCCGAGACGCTCAAGGCCGTTGCCGAGCTCGGCTCCGGTTACACCTATCTGGTGAGCCGCGCCGGCGTGACCGGTGCCGAGACCAAGGCCGGCATGCCGGTGGAGGGGCTGATCAATACCTTGCGCGAGTTCAACGCCCCTCCCGCCCTGCTCGGCTTTGGCATCAGCGAACCGGCTCAGGTGCGTGAAGCGATCACCGCTGGCGCCGCCGGCGCCATCTCCGGCTCCGCCGTGGTGAAGATCATCGAGACCCACCACCAGAACCCGGAGCATATGCTGACCCGCCTGAAGGAGTTTGTGGAAGGGATGAAGGCCGCGACCAATCGATAAGGGACGGTATGGGCCAAATGCCATTAGCCGTGAGTGCGGAAAGGGAGCCTGATAGGCTCCCTTTTTATTTCCTGCTTGTTGCCGCTCCCAGCGTCTTTATCCCCTCTCCCCTTGGGAGAAGGTCAGGGTGAGGGAACCCATAATCCCCCGGCGTTATCGAATCGTAGGTTCGAATAGCGCAGCGTATTCGGACGTTCGCGATCCGGGTGGAGTTAATCCGAACTCCCAATCCTGCGGATGCCCCTGATGGCGTGGCTTTGCCACGCAGTATGCGAGGGCTCTGCCCTCGACGGGGTTTCGCCCGCCCTTCGGGCTGGGGCGAGTGACTTTGGAAAGACCCAAAGTCACCAAAAGTCTTCTCCCCCGCCAAGCCGCCCGCCTACGGCGGATTCCCTCATCTCGCTCTCTGGGTCGGACGGAACGCCGCAGATGGTACATCCCTGTACCAACTGCGACTGCGCCGTCATCCCTGACGGCGCTCCTGACCCATTGAGCTCGACTCGGCAGCTTGGAGGGGGATCAAAAACGCGCCAGCCCTCAGCTCCCGTCTAACCGCAAACAAGCCCCCTCTCCCCCCGGGAGAGGGTTGGGGTGAGGGTTATTTCCGCACCACCCACTAACCCAATAGCTCACTTAAGCAACAGTTTTCATTAATTGGTTGAACCAGCTCAGGTTTCTATCAACTTCCTCTTTGCATGTCTCAATCCGGCCCCTTAAGATAGACAAACGACAATCAACCTCTGGGGAGAGCGTCATGTCAGCAATTGTTGCTATCTCGCGGGTGAAAAGCAGCGAACTGGGTGCTGGAACTCAGGGGCGGTAGCATCGCCTGCACTTGTCATAACTCACGACTTATCTGTTTTTCTGTACAGTGTACATGCTGTAGCAAAAAGAAGAAGTCAAGCGAACACGTTAAGCTTCAGAAGTCGGACGGTAATGCCTCGATTCGAAGTATGATTTTTTATATCAGCTGTTAGAGTTGCACGATGTTATATGGAAAGTGGTATTAAGGTATTAGTGCCGCTTTCCATGTAGTCATTGTTAGGCATACAAACCAGTGTCAAGATGAGGAGATTAAATTGACAGAATTAGTAGTAGAGAATTTAAGGCTTAAAGAACTTATCTTAGTCGTAAATAAAAATAAGCCATTCTTTGATGAGTTCTTAGGGTTCCTAAAAGGGAAGGGATATAACGGCATTCATGCTTTCGTTTCGGAAATTGATGAAAAAAAAGTCGTAGATGTAGTCAATTCATATTTCGAGACACCATTTACAAACACTCTATTTGATGGAATAGCAAGACCGTATAACGAGAGTAAGTCAAAGTGGTTTTTTATCACCTGGGTTCTGCGTGACGCGCCTCAACAAAGGCTGCAGCCTATAGTTTCATCTCTTAATGGAAATATTCAAGAAAAACG
This sequence comes from Aeromonas sp. XH, assembly GCF_033348475.1. NCBI lineage: Bacteria > Pseudomonadati > Pseudomonadota > Gammaproteobacteria > Aeromonadales > Aeromonadaceae > Aeromonas > Aeromonas sp. XH. The sequence continues at coordinate 2,885,551 of NZ_CP137630.1, forward strand.
TACTTGGGTCATAAATAAGATCATAAAATATGTCTCCCCATTATTTCCAAATAAAGAACAATGGGAGTGGCCAGCTATATCTGAAGTGATGCTTCAGCGGCTAGAAGGTAGCAGAAGGGCGTTAAAGGGTGGCCTTTTCGAGGCCATCGTAAGAACTCAGTTAAGAGATTTGTTCAAGAAGCATAATCTTAAACTAAAAGTAACCGACAATGAGGTAAGAATTAATGATGAGACTTATGATATAGAGGTAGTTGGTGAGAGAGCAAAAATCTTAATGCCAGTAAAAACTAGAGAGACTATGGGTGGAGGTCATGCTTTATTATTTACGCGAGATATACACAAATCCATTTCTGTAGCTCATCGAAATGGTTTCGAATGTGTTCCTGTTGTTATCGCTGAATCATGGGCAGGAAATCTAGATGAGCTCCCTTGTGAGAGCTACATCTATATACAGATCAATCCAAATCAAGTAGATAAGATAAACCCTCTACTTGAAGCTAAATTAGAAGAACTTGTTTTAGCTTTCAACAACATTCAATAAATCTATCTGAACGTTAGATAATCTATCTTTTGCAATTTCCGCATATTCTGGATTAATTTCTAGTCCAACAAATTTACGTGAATTTTTATTGGCAACAAAACCAGTCGTACCAGCTCCAAAAAATGGGTCCATTACAAGCCCATTTTTTGGGCATCCCGCAAGAATGCATGGCTCAATTAATTTTTCAGGGAATACAGCAAAATGTGCTCCCCTGAACTTCGATAATGCCACATTCCATACAGTGCGCTTGTTGCGTCCGTTGGGGTGAAACGCCTGATCCCACCGACCGTCATGCAGGTTGCTATTTCCGCCATTCTTTCCTTTTTCTGGCGTGCCACCATTCTTTCCAAAATGATTTCTTCCACCTTTCATTTTGCTGCTTTCTGAAAAGGTTACATGTTCTTCCCGAATGGAATCTTGATCATAATAATAATCTTTACTCTTTTTTGTGAAGAAAAAAATATATTCATGGTCTGTCGTAAGTCTATTTTTGGCGGAATGCGGCATGGCGTTAGGTTTGTGCCAGATAATATCATTCCTAAGTATCCAACCATCATCTTGAAGAGCAATGGCTACTCGCCAAGGCATACCAAGCAGATTGCCATTGTGATACTTGTCTCCAAGGTTTAACCAAAGACTTCCCGTATCTTTCAAAACCCTACGGCATTCTGAGAATATGGATACGAGATTGTCTATATATTCATTTGGCGTTTTTTCATTTCCAATTTGGCCATTCACACCATAATCTCGCTGACCAAAATATGGCGGGCTGGTCACTATGCAGTCAACTGAATTTGAAGGTATGACTTGCAGTGTCAGCAGTGAGTTCCCAACAAATATTTGGTTTGCCAATTCATTAACTTTCATTTTTCGTTGTCCTCAATTAGTGTTGAGAACTCACTTCTCAATATTCTTTGTCTAATTAACTCAACAACAATTTCTTGCAATGTCAGGTTATTAAAAGCAGCTTCGAGCTTCAATGCTTGGTGCAACTTAGCTTCTAGCTTTATATGAATTTGTTTGATATCGTCCATTTGATTTCGTGTTGTTACATACCCCAGGTATATTTGTTGCAGGCTAACATAGCCTAACAAAGCGGTCAACCGGACTTTGTTACGCTTCGTTTCACAGAAACGCTTATCACACTGTTAGTGCCGTACCACACCACTTGAAACAAGCCATAGCCAACTGAATTGGGACTCCCACTATATTGAGCACCACATCCTGAGAAACGGCAATGCTCCCACTCAATAGAGTGGATCGACACTCTAGCGAGTTACCATCCATACAGCTACAACCAGGCCCCTTACCCCTTCACTCAGCAAAAACCTGTGATCATGATAAAAACTGTCATCCAGCTTCTGTTAAAACTGCTTCTGGCAGTCACCTTCCTCTATCTTTGCAGCCTGCCGGAGGATCTCTATTTCGACCCGCCGCTCTGGAGCTATGTCGTCATATTTCTTGTCACTCTGGCTGGCACCGCCTATGGCAGGATCACGGCTTGGCGCGCCTCCTGACCGACCTCATCAGACATTCTCAAGGCAGCGCCGACGCTGCCTTGAGCCCATGGCGGGCATTGCCTACAATGACCCACTTTTTATCACACTCAGGTAAATAAAATGAGCGACAACAAACCTGCACTGCCCGACCGCCTGGCGGCCAACCCGCGCAGCCCGCACCATGTGGCGGAGTGCTTCCAGCACGAGATCGGCATTCGCGTGAACGGCAAGGAGCGCACCAATGTCGAGGAGTACTGCATCAGCGAAGGTTGGGTGAAGATCCCCTCCCCCAAGGCCAAGGATCGCTACGGCAACCCCATGCTGATCACCGTCAAGGGCACCGTCGAGGCTTTCTACGCCTAAGCGGCCCTGACCGCGCGCCCCGCCGGGCCCGCCGCCATGCTGTTCAGAACACCGGCCTTGCGCCGGTGTTCTGCTTTTGGGGCTGGCCCCGGCTCGCGGGTGGCTTCCCTTCCTTTCCTTCATTTCTTTCCTTGCAACCAGTGCCGTGATCCGGCTGGCGGGTAGCCTTTTCCGTCTAGGCAAGGGCGGCGCTCTTGCCATCCCTGCCGGTTTACCCACGCCATCGCCGCTCATCCTCGGGAGCGCGACTTACCGCCCTGCCAGCGTTGCAGCGCGGCGCCCGCCAGCACCAGCAGAATGCCGAGCAGATCGCTCCCCGCCAGCCGTCCGGCCAGGGCATCGAGCAGCGCGCCCCCCGCCAGCTGGCCCGTGACGATGAGCAGTGCGCAGGCCAGGGCACCGACCCGACCGATGGCCCAGCTGCTGATGGCGACGAACAGCGCCCCCAGCACGCCGCCGAGCAGCAGCCAGGGATCGAGCCCGGCGAGCCGCTCCCAGGGCGCCCCCTTGAGGATGAGCAGGGCGCCGAGCAGCCCGAAGCCGAGCAGGTGGTTGGCAAGGGAGGCCGTCATGGCGCCCCGGGCGCTGGCGAGGCGGCCATTGAGGGTGCGCGACAGGCTCACCGCCACGCCGTTCAGCAGTCCCAGCAGGATCAATAGGGTCATTGTGTATCTCCTAACGCAGCACGATGAAGAGGGCGCCCGCCAGCACCAGCAAGGCGACGAGCAGTCCCAGCAGGATCAAGAGGGTCATGGTGTATCTCCTAACGCAGCACGATAAGCAGGGCGCCGGCCATCACCAGCAGGGCGGCGAGCGCGTCTTTTCCCGAGGGGCGGCGGCGGGCCAGCCCGAGCCAGCCGAGGCCATCGCACAGGGCACCAAACAGCAGCTGGCCGAGCAGCAGCAGGGCCAGGGTGCCCGCCATGCCCAGGGGCGAGTTGAGGCACAGGGCTGCCAGCACCACGGTGAGCGCCCCCGGCAGACCGCCGAGCCAGGCCCAGGGCGGGGCCGCCTCCGGTATCGGGGGCCTTGGGGCCAGCCACCACAGGAGCCCGGCCACCAGACTGCCGACTCCGTGGGCCAGCCAGCTCGCGAGCCAGGGGTCGGTGGCGCGGGACAGGGCCCCGTTCTGGGCGATCATCAGCGCCAGCAGCAGGCCGGCAGCGAAGGCGGCCAGGGCGCCCAGGGTCTGGCCAAGTGTCTGGCCGAGGGCGGGGCGGGCGGGGCCGCGGTCAACAAGCGGGGGGATCATGGGGTTGCTCCTTGGTTGAACTGACGAGCAGGGTAAATTGTTTTTGATATGGGGATAATCTACCCTCTTGGAACAACATTATTTCCATATCGAGAACAACATGAACCAGGAAGCCTTCGCCCTGCTCCCGGCCTTCGTCGCCGTGGTGGAGTCGGGCACCTTCTCCGGCGCCGCCCGCCAACTCGGTCTCAGCAAGTCGGTGCTGAGCAAGAAGGTGAGCCAGCTCGAGCAGGCCCTCGGCTGCCAGCTCCTCTATCGCACCACCCGCTCCCTCACCCTCACCGAGGCGGGGGAACGCTACTTCGAGACGGTGCGCCATGCAGTGCGCCTGGCCAGCGACGGGGAAGATGCCATCGGCGCCCTGCAATCGGCCCCCCGCGGCCTGCTGCGGGTGACTGTGCCCATGGTCTATGGCCGGCGCCACATCGCCCCTCTTGTCCCGGAGTTTCTCGCCCTCCACCCCGAGGTGCAGTTGCAGCTGGAGATGAGCGACGCCCGGCAGGATCTGGTGGCCGAGGGGTTCGACGTGGCGGTGCGCATCGGCGCGCTGGAGGATTCGAGCCTGGTCGCCCGCCGCCTCGCTCCCTGTCTCAGCACATTGTGCGCCTCCCCCGCCTACCTGGCGAAGGCCGGTACGCCCCGTACCCCGAGGGATCTCGAGCGCCACAACTGCCTCTTCTACTCCCTGTTTCGCGGCGGCACCCAGTGGCGGCTGCACGGGCCCGAAGGAGAGGTGGCCATCACCCCCAGGGGCAATTTCGAGGTCAACAACAGCGACGCCATCCACACCGCGCTGCTGGCGGGGCTCGGCATCGGCAACATGCCGGACTTCATCGTGGCGCGGGATCTCGCCGCCGGGCGGCTGGTACCCGTCCTGCCAGACCATGCCCTGCCCGAGCACGGCATCTGGTGCCTCTATCCGAAGCGCCGCCACCTGCCCGCCAAGGTGGCGGCCTGGCTCGCCTTCCTGCAGGAGCGCCTGGGGCTGCGCTGAGGGCCCGATAACCGGAACGGTTCACGTTTTTTTCATCGGGAAGGGAGTAAAGTAGGCAGCAAACCAAGCATCTGTTTTGATTGGAGAAGCACTCCGGGGTCATGCCACGGCATGGCCCCCCAGGTGGAGTACCATGATGAAGAAAACCGCGATTGCCCTGACCCTGGCCAGCCTGCTGGCGCTGCCGCTCTTTGTCTCACCCGATGCCTGGGCCGCCCCGGTGCGCTCCCTGCAAAAGGAGCAGAATTACGAGCAGTTCATCAGCAAGCGCCAGGTGGTGGATCAGCTGCTGGCAGACGCTGCCCGCATCTTCCACTCCCCCGCCCGAGTCTCCGATGCGGGCTTCACCGCCAAGATACCGAGCAACATGGAGCAGGTGACCACCCTGCTGCTGGAGGCTCACCAGCTCGAGCCCTATCGCACCGATCTGCTCGTCTCGGCGGCCAACGCCCAGATCTACAACGGCAACGTGGAGAGGGCCATCGCCCTGTTCGAGCAGGCCCAGAGCGCCGCGCCGGACGATCTGGACATCAACACCTATCTCGCCACCTGGCAGCGCTTCAAGGGCAACCAGGTCAAGGCCGATGGCTACCTCAAGCGAGTCGGCGAACTCAACGCCGGTCGCGCCGCCGATCTGCAGCGGCTGTTCGCCACCGTGGACCGGGTGATCGCCACGCCCCTCAAGGAGCGTCAGGGACGCGGCGAGAAGAAGGGGCGCCGCGCCATCGTCACCCTGGGCTATGCCCTCAATCCCGATGGCTCCATGCACGAGATCCTGCTGGGACGCCTCGAGACCACCCGCGCCCTGGCCCAGGCCGATCCGGCGGCCCTCGTCATCCTCACCGGCGGCGTGCCCCAGAACCGCCAGACCGAGGGCAAGCTGATGGCGGACTGGCTGGCGAAAAAGGGCATCGACCGCTCCCGCATCATCGAGGAGAACTACGCCACCAGCACGGTGGAGAACGCCCTCTACAGCGGTTATGCCCTCGCCCGCCACGAGATTGAGTTCGCCACCCTGGTGAGCTCGGCGAGCCATGTGCGCCGGGGCCAGACCCTGCTGGAAATAGCCTGCTGGCAGAGCGGCCCGGCGAACATCCGCATCGACAGCGTCGCCTACCCGGACAAGCCCCTCTCCGCCCTGGCCAAGGCAAGCCCGGAGGAGCGGCTCGGCATCTACCGGGACGCCCTGCGCACCTATGGCCTCTGGAGCTACCGCTCGGCCCCGCTGATCGAGCGCTGATCCCCCGGCATGACGCCCAGCAAAAAGCCCGCCGAATGGCGGGCTTTTTCATCATCTGACGGGCCTGGGTGTCACTGGCGTGCCTCAGCCCTTGAGTTCCAGCACTGTGGTGAAGCCGCCGAAGATCATGCGGGCGCCGTCAAACGGCATGGTCTGGTGCATGGGGCTGGCCGGATCCATCCTGGGGTCCTGCATCATCTTGGTCATGGCCTCATCCCGTACCGCTTTGCTCGGCCACTCCACCCAGGAGAAGACCACGCTTTCGTCCTCCTTGGCCGCCACCGCGCGGTAAAAGTCGGTCTGCTTGCCGTGGGGCACGTCATCCCCCCAGCACTCCAGCACCCGGGTGGCCCCATATTCGAGAAAGATGGGGTCAAACAGCCCAGCATGGTCGATCAGGGCCTGCTTGTTGACCGTCGGCACGGCGATCACGAATCCGTCCACATATGACATGAGCCTTTCCTCCTGTGAGTGAGGATCTCAGCATAGCAGCCGTGCCCCAGGTCACCCTCAAAGAGAGACCAGCCGCTCCAGATCGCTGCGGGTCAGGCGCTTGCTGTCCACCTTCACGTAGAGGGAGTGCTCCTCGCGTACCAGCAGCACGTCGCTCACCCCCTCGCAGGCGCGGATCTTCTGCTCCAGGGCCGGGGTGGCCTCGACCCCTTCCGGCAGCACGATGCGCAGGCTGCTGACGTAGGGGGGCTCGGCCATGGTGAGGCTCACCCCGAGCCAGGCGAGGGCCAGGGCGGCGCAACCGCCAAACACCAGGGGGCCACCCCCCAGGCTGTAGAGCAGGCCGCCGAGGCTGCCGCCGATGGCGACCCCGAGGAACTGACTGGTGGAGTAGACCCCCATGGCGGTGCCCTTATAGCCCGGCGGGGACTCCTTGCTGATCAGCGACGGCAGCAGCGCCTCCATCACGTTGAAGCCGATGAAGAAGAGCTGCAACCCGGCGAGCAGGCCCCACAGCTGCTGACCGCTCTGCCAGAGCACCAGCTCGGCGGCCAGCATCACCACCACGCAGCCGATGAAGACCCGCTTCATCTGGCGGTGCTTCTCGGCATAGATGATGAAGGGCACCACGCTCACGAAGGCCACCAGCATGGTGACCAGATAAGCCTGCCACTGGCTGTCACGGGGCAACCCCGCGTGCTCCAGCAGGGGCGGCAGGGCCACGAAACTCGACATCAGCAGGGTGTGGACGCAGAGGATGCCGAGGTTGAGCTTGAGCAGGCGAGGATTGGTGAGCACGGTGCGAAAGCTGCCGCGCACCATGGCGGACTCGCGATTTTGCAGGTGGGCCGCCGGGGTCGGCACCACCCAGAGCACCATGGCGATGGCGGCCAGGGCCAGCAGGGCGATGAGCCAGAACAGGCCCGACAAGCCCAGGGCATGGGTGATGAGGGGGCCGGTCACCATGGCGATGGCGAAGGTGATGCCAAAGCTCACCCCGATGAAGGCCATGGCCTTGGTGCGATTCTGCTCCCGGGTGAGATCCGACAGGAGCGCCATGACGGCGGCGGAGATGGCGCCGCTCCCTTGCAGGGCGCGCCCGACGATGACCCCCCAGATGGCGTCGCTCAGGGCGGCGATGACGCTGCCAAGGGCAAACATCAGCAGGCCGCCGACGATGAGGGGCTTGCGCCCCACCTTGTCGGAGAGCAGGCCGAAGGGGATCTGGAACAGGGCCTGGGTCATGCCGTAGATGCCGATGGCCAGCCCGATGAGCGCCTCGGAGGCGCCCGCCAGGGACATGCCGTAGGTGGTGAGCACCGGCAGCACCATAAACATGCCGAGCATGCGCAGCGAGAAGACGGAGCCGAGCGCCCAGGTCGCGCGTCGCTCGCCCCTCGTCATGGTGAAATCATTCATGAGGGCCTCGATGAGTCAAAAAGAAGAGGGAAAGAAAGGGGTGACAGGATCTCGGCCACCCCCGAAAAAGTCGGCGATGCCCCTCGCAGGGCGGCGCCCATAATAGCAGAGCCGGGAAGGTTCCCGGCTCTGGATTTCATGCATTTCAGGGGGGCAGTTCACACTATCAGGGCAGCATGCTCACCAGCACAGGCGCTGCGTCCGGCTGGAAGTCCACCGACATCATTACACTCAGACAGGTGAGGATGATGACGACGATGGAGAACATGTCAGCTCCAGCGTCAGGGCAGCATGCTCACTAATACCGGCGCTGCGTCCGGCTGGAAGTCCACCGACATCATCACGCTCAGGCAAGTAATGGTGACGATGGAGAACATGAACAGCTTGCGCGCCCAGAGGGAGTCGTCCACCGCCGCCTTGTAGCCAGACAGCGCCATCCCCAGCCACCAGACGCTCACCGCGGTGGCCACCACCAGATACTTGTAACCGGCGTAGCCACCGAGGAACAGCATCAGGGTCGGCACCATAAACGCCAGGATGTAGAGGGTGATGTGGTGCTTGGCCACCGAAATGCCCTTCACCACCGGCAGCACGGGTATGTTGGCGGCCTGGTAATCCTTGAAGCGGAAGATGGCGATCGCATAGGAGTGCGGCATCTGCCACAGGCTGAAGATCGCCAGCAGGATCAGGGCACCGGAGTCGAACTGACCGCTCACCGCGCAGTAGCCGATGACAGGCGGCGCGGCGCCGGAGAGGCTGCCGACCAGGGTGCCATAGACAGAGTGACGCTTCATGTAGAGGCTGTAGACCCCCACATAGACCAGGAAGCCCAGCACCGCCAGCAAGGCGGCCAACGGATTGGCCGCGAAGTAGAGCAGTGCAATGCCCGCAACGCCCAGCGCCGTCGCATACCAGAGCGATACACCGGGGGCGATGAGCCCCCGCACCAGGGCGCGGTTCTTGGTGCGCTCCATGATGCAGTCGATGTCCCGGTCGATGTAGTTGTTGAACACGCAACCGGAGGCCACCACCAGTGACACCCCCACCATGGTCAGGAGGAACAGGGGCACATCCAGGCTCCCCTTCGAGGCCAGCAGGAATCCCCCGATCACCGAGATGAGGTTGCCGAAGATGATGCCCGGCTTGGTCACTTGCAGGTATTGCTTCATCATCATCAACCCGCTCAGTGAACCATCATGTTGATGTTGAGGTTGTACATGATCCACAGGGAACCCACGACCACGATGGCGATGATGAGCACGGTAAAGACCAGTGCCACCAGGTTCCAGCGCTCCTCGGACGAGGTGTTCATGTGCAGGAAGTAGACCAGGTGCACGAAGATCTGCACCACCGCCATGGCCACCACGGTGCCGAGCACCACGGCGTGGGAGGCGGAGCCATCCATCACCATCCAGAACGGCACGGCGGTCAGGATGAGCGACAGCACGAAGCCGATCAGGTAGGACTTGACGCTGCCGTGGCTGGCGCCGTGATTGTCAACGGTATGATTGCTCATTTTTACATTGCCCCCATCAGATAGGTTCTAGCGCTGCCGTGGCTGGCCCAGTCAATGTCAACGGAATGGCTCATTTACATGACCCCCATCAGATAGACCACGGTGAAGACGCAGATCCACACCACGTCGAGGAAGTGCCAGAACAGGCTCAGGCACATCAGGCGAGTACGGTTGCGCTCGGTCAGCCCCTTCTTGGTGATCAGCACCATCATCACGATGATCCAGACAAGGCCGCTGGTCACGTGGATACCGTGGGTCCCCACCAGGGTGAAGAAGGCAGACAGGAAGCCGCTGCGATCCGGGCCCGCATCATTGACGATCAGATGATGGAACTCGTAGATTTCCATCGCGATGAAGCCGGCACCCAGCAGGAAGGTGACGAACAGCCAGGTGTTGACCGCCGCGACCTTGTTCTTGTTCATGGCCAGCATGCCGAACCCGAAGGTGATGGAGCTCAGCAGCAGCAGCATGGTTTCGGCAAACACGAACGGCAGTTCGAAGATGTCCTTGCCGGTGGGGCCGCCGGCAGTGCCGTTGACCAGGACCGCATAGGTCGCGAACAGGGTCGCGAACAGGATGCAGTCACTCATCAGGTAGATCCAGAAACCGAATACCTTGGTGGCACCGGCATCGTGGTGCCCATCCTCATGGGCACCGTGAGAGTGATGTAGTACGTCAGTCGCCATGGAATTAAGCCACCTTGTTGATGTTGTCGAAATGCTGACCTTCGATGCGCTCGATCTCGTCAACCTGTACGTAGTAGTCCACATCGTCGTTGAAGCTGTGGATGATCCAGGTGGCGATCATGCCGATGAAGCCGGCGATGGCCATCCACCAGATGTGCCAGATCATGGCAAAGCCGAACAGGGTGCTGAAGGCGGCGATGATGACGCCGGCGCCGGAGTTCTTGGGCATGTGGATGGGGGCATACTGGGCCGGCTTGCGATAGGCGCTGCCGTCCTGCTTGGCTTCCCAGAAGGCGTCCAGACCCTTCACCTTCGGCTCGATGGCGAAGTTGTAGAAGGGGGGCGGAGAGGAAGTAGCCCACTCCAGGGTACGGCCACCCCAGGGGTCGCCGGTCAGGTCGCGGTTCTTCTCGCGGTCGCGGATGCTGACCACGATCTGGATGACCTGGCACAGTACGCCCAGCGCAATCAGCCCGGCGCCGCAGGCGGCCACCACCAGCCAGCCGTGGAACTCGGGATCGATGTTCTGGCTGACGCGACGGGTCATGCCCATGAAGCCCAGCACGTAGAGCGGCATGAAGGCCACGAAGAAGCCGGTGATCCAGAACCAGAACGCGCGCTTGCCCCAGACGTCATCCAGCTTGAAGCCGAACGCCTTCGGGAACCAGTAGGTGATACCGGCGAAGCAGCCGAACACCACGCCGCCGATGATGACGTTGTGGAAGTGGGCGATCAGGAACAGGCTGTTGTGCAGCACGAAGTTGGCGGCCGGCACGGAGAGCAGCACCCCGGTCATGCCACCCACGGTGAAGGTGATGATGAAGCCGACGGTCCACAGCATGGGGGAGCTGAACTCGATGCGACCGCGGTACATGGTGAACAGCCAGTTGAAGATCTTCACCCCGGTCGGGATGGAGATGATCATGGTGGTGATGCCGAAGAAGGCATTCACGTTGGCACCGGAGCCCATGGTGAAGAAGTGGTGCAGCCACACGATGAACGACAGCACGGTGATCGCCACGGTCGCCCACACCAGGGAGGTGTAACCGAACAGCTTCTTCTTGCAGAAGGTCGCCACCACTTCGGAGAAGATACCGAACACCGGCAGCACCAGGATGTACACCTCGGGGTGACCCCAGGCCCAGATCAGGTTGATGTACATCATCATGTTGCCACCCATGTCATTGGTAAAGAAATGGGTACCCAGGTAGCGGTCTGCGGTGAGCAGGGCGATGGTGACGGTCAGGATCGGGAAGGAAGCGATGATCAGGATGTTGGCACACAGGGCGGTCCAGGTGAAGACCGGCAGGCGCATCATGGTCATGCCGGGGGCACGCATGCGGATGATGGTGGCGAAGAAGTTCACGCCGGTCAGCAGGGTCCCGAGACCGGAGATCTGAAGACTCCATATCCAGTAGTCGACCCCGACCCCCGGGCTGAACTCCAGCCCCGACAAGGGCGGATAGGCCAGCCAGCCGGTCTGGGCGAATTCACCGACCCCGAGGGAGACGTTGATCAGCACCACGGCCGCGGCGGTAAACCAGAAGCTCAGGTTGTTTAGGAAGGGGAAGGCGACGTCACGGGCACCGATCTGCAGCGGCACCACTATGTTCATCAGACCGATCACCAGCGGCATGGCCACGAAGAAGATCATGATGACGCCGTGGGCGGTGAAGATCTGGTCGTAGTGATGGGCGTTGAGATATCCTTCGCTGCCCGCGGAGGCCAGGACCTGCTGACCACGCATCATGACCGCGTCGGCGAAGCCGCGCAGCAGCATGACCATGCCCAGAATGAGATACATGATACCGAGGCGCTTGTGGTCGACCGAGGTCAGCCACTCTTTCCACAGATATTGCCACTTGCCGTAGTAAGTGATGAGACCGGCAATGGCCAGCCCACCCAAGATGATACCGGCTATCGTGACCATGATGATGGGTTCATGGTACGGAATAGCCTCGAGTGTCAATTTTCCAAACATCGATTATTCCTCGGATCCTGCTTTCACACTCTTGTCGGCCGACATGGCCATGTGTCCGGCATGAGCGTCATGGTTCATGGCCTGCTCGTCCATGGCACCCTCGGTCGGGGCCTCATGGTTCATGGCGTCATGATTCATGGCTTCGTGGTTCATGCCCTCGTGGTCCGCGGCGCCCGCTTTCTGGGTGTCGTGACCGCCATGGGACATGCCGCCCATGAACTTGTTGATGATGTTGACGAACAGCTTGGGATCGGCGCTGGCGAAGTATTCCACCGGGTGGTTTTCGCTCTTCTTGGCCAGGGCATCGAACTCATCCATGGTGTTCAGCGCCTTGGAAGAGGCCTTCACCTTGGCTACCCAGGCGTCGAAACCGGCCTGATCCTGGGTCGCGATGGCCTTGAACTTCATGCCGGAGAAGCCGGCACCGCTGTAGCCGCCCGAGATGCCCTTGTACTCGCCCGCCTCGTTGGCAATCAGGTGCAGCTTGGTCTGCATGCCGGCCATGGCGTAGATCTGGCCGCCCAGCTGGGGGATGAAGAAGGAGTTCATCACGGTGTCGGAGGTCACCCGGAAGTTGACCGGGGTGTCGACCGGGAAGGCCAGCTCGTTGACGGAGGCGATCCCCAGCTCCGGATAGACGAACAGCCACTTCCAGTCGAGGGAGATGACATCGACCTGGATCGGTTTGACGTCGGATTCCAGCGGCTTGTAGGGGTCGAGAGAGTGGGAGGTTTTCCAGGTGATCACCGCCAGGATGGCGATGATGATGACGGGCACAGTCCAGACGACTGCCTCAATCTTGTTGGAGTGGGCCCAGTCCGGCGCATAGGTGGCGCTGGTGTTGGACGCTCGGTATTTGTAAGCGAACGCCACCGCCATCACAATCACGGGCACCACCACGATCAGCATCAAGCCGAGTGCGGTCAATATCAGTGACTTCTGCTCCAGACCAACCTGCCCCTTGGGGCTCATCAGAGCCATGTCGCAGCCGCTCAGCAAGCTGGCAGTCGCGAGCAACAGCAAAGCGCCCAAGCCCCTCTTCACATCAAAGAGTCTCATGCAATGTCCTCATCTTTTGAAGGCTTATTGGTATAAAAAAATGCAGCATTTTATTGCATCAGAGCGGCATGTGAACAACATGAAAAATTAATCCCAAAAATGTTCCAAAGGTGATGGAAAGCCGTGTCAGATGTTAATCCCTTGACAATGACCAATTTATTCAAATCACACTCGAACGATTCATCTTCCGTTAATTTATCCCTTCGCCAAAAACGCCCACTAATTAACCGAAACAACCGCATCGCTCTATTTTCAACCGGATCTGTGGTGACAAAAAGAGCCAAACAACCCCTCTTCGATACACAGGCCACCCCATGCTTCCTTGATCTGGATACGCATATTCGGGAAAGGAATAAAAAAATAATTAATCAAACAATCGTATGATTAACTTCCTGAGGCCGATCAAAGCGGACAGAGCGCCTCTCTTTCCGGAACCCGCCATGAAAAACGGGTCCTCATCGGACCCGTTGCAGAGGATAGGCGAGCCCCGCCAGGGGTCGGCATTCAGGGATGGGCATGTTCCATCCGGGTCGCAACGGCGATCCGGTTCCAGGCATTGATGGTGACGGCCTGCATCAGGCACTGGGCCAGCAGACTCTCCCCCAATTGGGCCAGCGCCTCCCCATAGGTCTGCTCCGTGAGCCCCTGGTCGGCGATCGAAGTGACCTCGTCGGTCAGGGCCAGCACCGCCCGCTCCCGCCCATCGAACAGCGGCGACTCGCGCCAGGCGGCGAGCGCCAGCAGCCGCTGCGCACTCTCCCCGTGCTTCATCGCCACCTCGGCGTGCATCTCGATGCAGTAGGCGCAGCCGTTGATCATGGAGGCGCGCAGCTTGATGAGCTCCTTGAGCGACAGGGGAATGTCGGTGCCGCCGAGATAGGCTTCCAGTCCCCGCATGGCCTGGATGGCGGCAGGGATCTGGCTGGCAAGCTGGATACGTTGTGACATGGTGATGCTCCCGTGAAGAGGCCCGACATGGGCGATGGGCCCATTGTTCACCCTTTCACTCGCCGGTAGAATACCGACAAAACCTGCAACAGTTTTGCGTATATCGCAAAGGTGACTCCATGCTGGATCGCATCCGCATCCTGGCCCAGGTGGTGGAGTCGGGCAGCTTCTCCCGTGCCGCCCGCGCCCTCAACCTGGCCCCCTCCTCCGTGACCCGCGCCATCGATGCCCTGGAGCAGCAGCTGGGGATCCCGCTCTTCAAGCGCAGCACCCGCCAGTTGGTGCTGACCAGCCAGGGGGAGTACTTTCTCGCCCGCTCCCTGCCCCTGCTGGAGGAGGCCGACCAGCTGGTGCAATCCCTGCAGCCCCTGTCGGTGGCGCCGCAGGGGCCGCTTCGGGTCTCGGTATTCGAGAGCTTCGGGGCGGCCTGGCTGGCGCCCCGCCTGCCGGACTTTCTAGCCCGCTATCCCGGGGTGCGGCTCGAGATCGAGCTGGACAACCGCCTGGTGGATCTCGACGCCGAAAACGTGGACGTGGCGGTGCGCATCGGACGGCCCGTGGACAGCGGCCTGCACGCCCGCCACCTGCTCACCAACCGGGCCCTGCTGGTCGCCTCCCCCGCCTATCTGGCGCGCCATGGCGAACCCGCCCATCCCGCCGATCTGGCCCACCACAACTGCCTCATTCGCGGTCATGGCCGCCAGCGTCAGCACTGGCACTTTCGAAGGGGCACCGAGCGGCACAGGGTCGCGGTGCAGGGCAACCTCGCCTCGGTCGGCGGTACGCCCCTGCTCTGCGCCGCCCGGGCGGGGTGTGGCATCCTGCTGCTGTCGAGCTGGATGGTGCAGCAGAGCCTGGACGACGGCACCCTGGTGCCGCTGCTGCCCGAGTGGCAGGCCTCCCCCTACGAGGATCGCCACGACGAGATCCACGCGGTGTTTCGCGGCGGCCGCTTCCTCACCCCCCAGGCCCGCGCCTTCATCGACTTTCTGGTCGAGGCGATGGCGCCCCTGCAAGGGCCGCGCTGATCGCGGCAAGCGCCTCGTCGATGGCGGGCAGAAAAAAGCAGACGCCGGGCAGAGGGCCCGGCGTCCGGACATGAGGGGCGTCACGACGACTCAGCGGGGCTTGCGCCCGTCCGGCGCCGGGGTCGTGCGATAATCCCCGTAGGGGAAGACGTTGCGCAGGCGCTGGGCCACGGGCTCCGGGATGGAGCGGGAGAAGACGAGCCTGACGCCGCTGCCGTCGCGCTGCCCCAGGATGCGGCCACGCACCGGATCCTGGCGCAGGATCTGCTTCACCTGATCCAGGAAGCGCGGCGACACCGAGCCCCGTTTCACCACCACCTTGCCCGGCGCGAGCCGGATCTCGAACAGGGCGCCACGCCCCAGCTTCATCAGCCACCAGATCAGGGCGATCGCCACCACCAAAGAGAGCCAGGCCATCCACAATCCTCCATCCATATCCTTGTCTGGGTCAGTATAGGGCGCGGCGGCGGTCCGTTATCTGGCGGGCATCACGCTTTGCCCACCGGACAGCGCCCGCGGCCCGACCACAGGGCCCACTGCGCCGAGCTCAGCGCCCCCTGCCCCAGGCAGTCAGGGTATCCCGATAGAGGGCCAGCAGCGCCTGATCCCGCACCGCCACCCCGACCCGCTGGGCAGGATAGCCGGCCCAGCCGTCGTGGGGATGGGCCTTGCCATCGAACTTCTGCAGGGTATGGCCGATGGCGGGGCCGCTGTCGACGACCCGCACCGGCCCCTCCCTCAGGGTGAACAGGGAAGGATCTATCACATAGGCGATGGCGGACGGATCGTGCACGTGGCAGCCATCGAGCCCGATCCGCTCGGAATAGAAGCGCAGGTAGAAGCGGCTCACGTCCCACAGGAAGCGGCCCGGCTCCCCCGCCTGGTCCCGCAGCGCATCCAGGTAGGCGCTGCTGAAGAAGCTCTGCTGGGTGACGTCGAGCCCGATGATCACCACGGGCCAGTCGGCGGTGAAGACCCGATCCGCCGCCTCCGGATCGTCGTGGATATTGGCCTCGGCATAAGGGCTCACGTTGCCGCGATGACCGTTGACGCCGAAGGCGCCGCCCATCACCACCACCTGCTTCACCAGGGCGGCTACCTCGGGGGCCGCCTCGAGCGCCAGCGCCAGATTGGTCAGCGGCCCTATGGTCACCAGGGTGATCTCGCCGGGGTGGGCCTTCACCGTCTCGACGATGTATTGCCAAGCCGGACGGGGATCCGGGCTGAGGGTCACCGCCCCGGCCTGCACGTCGCCAAAGCCGGTGGGGCCGTGCACCACAGTGGTGGGGCCCACGGGGTCGCGCCGCAGGGGGGTGGCGGCGCCCTGGGCCACGTCCGCCTGCATGCCGTATTTCTGCTTGAGCCAGAGCGCGTTGTGGGTGCCGTTTTCTATGGTGGCGTTGCCAAACACAGTGGTGATGGCGAGCAGCTCGATGGCAGGGTGCGCCTCGGCAAAGAGAATGGCCATGGCGTCGTCGATGCCGGGATCCGTATCCAGAATGATCTTGTGGGTCATGGGGCCTCCATTGGACAGAGCAGCCAGTGTAGCGAGCCGGCGCCGCTTTAACAGCGCCGGGATCACAACCCTGACGTCTCATCTGCCTCCCTGCCTGCATCAACCCGGCTCCCGAACGCGCCCATGCCAACACCGGCCGGACAACGGCCATATTCTGGCCAGTCGGGCTTGCCGAGGTGACCTGCGCCTTGCCGGAGGGCAATCGGGGTGGTATCACTTGGCCTCCTTGTCCACCTCTCTCATCCACCCGCCGAGGCGCCATCGTGATCACCCTGATTAAAGAGTCCGACCAGTTGAAGATGCCCTGGAAAAACAGGCAGGGCACCACGGCCCAGATACTTATCTCCCCCAAGGGGGCGAGCCTGGACAAACTCGACTTCGACTACCGCCTGAGCTCGGCGCCCATCAAGACGGCGGGCCCCTTCTCCAAATTTCCCGGCTATCAGCGTATCCTCTTGCCCGTCAGCGGCGCCGGCTTCGTGCTCAACGGCCACCCCTATGCCACCTTCGAGGCGGCCCACTTCAGCGGCGATGACGAGACCCACTGCGAACTGCTGAAAAAAGAGGTGACGGATCTAGGGCTCATCTACCACCCCGAACGCGTCAGCGCCAACGTGCGGGTGCTCAACGTCCCCTTCCCGCTCACCCTCACCCTGGAGGCGGACAAGACCTACCTCTGCCACCTGCTCAGTGGCAAGCTGACGGTGGCAGGCCAGGCCGTGGCGATCAACGAAACCCTGGTGGTCAACGGCGAGCAGAGCATCCGCTTCGAGTGTCAGAAGAATACCACCCTCGCCTTCTTTACCCTGCACGCCAGATAGCGGGCACAAAAAAGCCGGGCAATCCCGGCTTTTGATTGGCATGAAGTGCGGGAGGATCAGCCTACCTTGAAGCTGCCCTTCATCATGGCGAAGTGGCCGGGGAAGGAGCAGAAGAAGGTGAGATCCTTGCCTGCCAGCCCCTCGGTCTTGAAGGTGACGCTGGTGCTCTCGCCCCCTCCCACCAGCTTGGTGTGCGCCAGGATCCTGGCGTCGTCCTTGGGCAGGTAGTCGTGATCGGCACCGGCACTCATGCCCGCGGTGGCGACGGCCTGGTAGTCGGCAGTATTGGCCAGCACCCAGTTGTGACCCATGTTGGCCACCGGCAGCTTGCCGGTGTGATTGAGGGTCACTGTCACCTCCTTGCAGGTGGCCGGCACGCTCATCTCTTTCTGGTTGAACTGCATGGCATCATTGCCTTCGATGACCAATGCGCACTCATCGGCCAGGGCGGGGGCGGCGAGGGAGCTCAGAAGCAGCAGGGCTAACACCTTTTTCATCATCTTCTCCTTTGATTGGCGATGGAAGACAGCAAACTCGCCTCGAAAGTCCGAGCGGCACCAGGCAAAGATGCTGTCAAAATCGATCTTCATTGTACCCAGATGTCACCGGGGAACGACGGTTTTTGCTCAAAGATGCGGGCCGGGTCACTCCTCTCCCCCGCATCACGACAAGGGACCGGATTGGTCAACGGGCCGTCCGGCTTAATTATTTGCAGGGTTGGCGCCCTTGGCCAGCTCGCCAACCCGAACGCCCTTGGCTAAGCTGCTCACCCGTCGACGACTCCCGCGAGAATGACAGATGCACACCTCTTCCCTGCGCCAGGCACCGCGCACCCTGCTGCTCTCCCTGATGCTGCTGTTGGCCGCCTGTCAGCCAGCCCCGACCCAGACCCGCATTCAGGGCAGCACCATGGGCACCTACTATGCGGTGACTCTGAGCGACCCCTTCCCCGGCGGACAGGGCGCCCTGCAACAGGAGGTGGAGACCCTGCTGGCGCGCCTGAACCAGGAGATCTCCACCTATGATCCCGCCTCCCTCATCTCCCGCTTCAACCAGGGGACGGGGCAGCCTCCCCAGGTCATCCCGGCCACCATGGCGAAGATTGTGCAACAGGGCATGGACGCAGGTCGCCTCACCCTGGGCGCCCTGGATGTCACCGTGGGTCCCCTGGTCAACCTCTGGGGCTTCGGGCCGGACAAGCGCCCGACCCAGCGCCCCGGCGCCGAGCAGATCGCCCAGGCCAGGGCGAGGGTCGGCATCGACAAGCTGAGCCTGACACCCCAAGGAGATCACTTCCTGCTCGGCAAGGCCATACCGGGGCTCTATCTGGACCTCTCCACCCTGGGCGAGGGGGCGGCCTCCGACGAGATAGCCGGCCTGCTGGAGCGAAGAGGGGTGCACAACTACCTCGTCGAGGTGGCGGGCGCCGTGCGCAGCAAGGGCCGCAACGCCAAGGGCAACCCCTGGCGGGTGGCCATCGTCGAACCCTCGGACAGGCCGGGCGCCATCGAGGACGTGGTCACCCCGAACGGCATGGCGGTGAGCACCGCCGGCAGCTATCGCAACTATTACGAGCTGGACGGCAAGCGCTACTCCCACATCATCGATCCCGCCACCGGCGAGCCCGTGACCCACAGACTGGTCTCCGCCAGCGTCATCACCCCGACCGCGCTGGAGGCCGACGCCCTCGACACCGCCCTCATGGTGATGGGGCCCGAGCGGGCGATGGCCTTTGCCAAGGAGCACAGGCTCGCGGTCTATCTCATCGAGAAGACGGATCAGGGATTTGTGGCGCGCCACACCCCCGAGTTTGCCCCCTATCTGGTGCGCAGCGAGCCATGAACGACGAGGCCCCGCACGGCGGGGCCTCTTTACATCATGGTACCGCTATTCGATGGGAATGCGGTGGGGCGCCGGAGTCACCGTCTGTTTGGGCAGGCGCAGGGTGAGGATGCCGTTGTCGAACCTGGCGCTCACCTGCTCCGGTGACACCTCCACCGGCAGCTCGACGGTGCGCGACACGCTGCCAAAGTAGCGCTCGCTGCGCAGGGCACGTTCATCCTTGTTCTGGCTGTCAAACTGGCGGATCTCCGCCTTCAGGGTCACCAGCTTGCCATGCACGTCCACTTGTATGTCCTCCCGGGCAACCCCGGGCAGCTCGGCCTGCAGCAGATAACCGCCGTCGCTCTCCCGCACATCCAGCTTGATCTGGCTGGGCAGCGGGTCCCCGTGCAGGGGGCGGATATAGAAGCCGGAGGCCATGTCGTGGAACAGGTCATCAAACAGGCTGGTGCGGCTCGGTAGCAAACTCATTTGATTCCTCCTTCTGGTACACACGAGGCATGGACGGGCATCCGCCCCTCTGCGGAACGCCGGGATCTGCCTCTCTTCAAGTCTAAAAACCGGGCCGGCCTTCGCCACTGCCATTTCGCCTCTCCTTGATGAAGATCAAGGGTGCGGCGTGCATTTTTGCGATCCGCTCCCGGCGGGAAAAAGCGGGGGCTCGGCCCGCGTCCGATTGCCTGTCTGCGGACTTTGATGGCACACTTCCTTCACCAGCCCGCAGCGCCTGATGCAAGACAGATGCAGACACCGGATCCCGCACCAGAGAAGAAAGCCCAGCCCAAGTCCAGGCATATCCTGCTGGTCAACGAGCAGCGTTCCTTTCAGATGATGATGAAGGCGATGCTGATCAACATCGGCATCAACCGGATCACCTACACCAATTCCGCCGACGAGGCGCGCCGCCGCTGCCAGAAAGAGAGTTTCGACATCTATCTGCTCGACTACGAGCTGGGGTCCGGGGAAAACGGCCGCCAGTTGCTGGAGAGCCTGCGGGACCAGAAGCTCATCCCCCCCCAGAGCGTGGTGATCATGGTCAGCAGCGACGGCTCCCGCGCCATGGTGCTGAGCGCGCTGGAGGCCGAACCCGACGAATACCTGATGAAGCCCTTCTCCCAGGAGCAGTTCTCGTTTCGCCTCAAACGCGCCCTCGCCCGCCGCCAGGCCCTGGAGAGCGTCTTCACCGCCCTCACCCGGGATGATCTCCCTGCCCTGGTCGAGGCCTGTGCCAGACAGGCCGACACGGCGCCGCGCTTCGCCAACTTCTGCCGCTGCCTGCAGGCCGACACCCAGCTCAAGCTGGGCCAGGCGAAGGAGGCCCGCAGCCTGATGCGCCAGCTGCTGGCGGGGCAGGAGAACAGCTGGGCCCGGCTGACCCTGGGCAAGGCGTGCCACACCCTGGGGCTGCATGAGGAGGCGGTGAGCCACCTGCAGGCGACCCTCAAGCACACACCCCTGATGGTGGAGGCCTACCTCTGGCTGGCGGAGTCCCTGCAGGCCCTGGGCAAGGAGGAGCAGGCCCAGCAGGAGCTCAGGCGGGCGGTGGACATCTCCCCCCAGTCGGTGCAGCTCTCCCGCCGGCTGGCAGAGGTCTGCCTGCTGCGCCACGACTACGCCCAGGCCAAGGACGTGCTGCTGTCCCTCATCGACCTGTCGCGCAACTCCATCCACCGCACGCCGCATTATCTCGGGGCCTACATCCAAACCCTGACCCTCTACGCCCTCAACAGCAACGACGGCTACCACATCGCCAACCTGCAAAAGCAGGTGAACTCGGCCCTGTCGCGCATTCGCGACTCCCTGATGATGGCGGAGTTCAACTACCCGGTGTTCGAGCAGATCTGCCAGGCCAGGGTGCGCATCGCCCTCGGGGAGCTGCTCAAGGGCAAGAAGATGCTCTATCGCGCGAACCAGAACTGGCTGGACAAGCCGGACACCATGCCCCCCGCCCTGCTCGGCGAGACCATACTCGCCCTCTACCAGCTCGGGGAGTTCGAGTACGCCGAGAGCCTGCAGGGACTGTTGGCGGAGGATGAGGACAGGCTGCTCACCACCTGCATCCGGGTGACCCGGGACGACAAGACGGTGCAGGAGCGCCGCCAGCGCTACCAGCAACTCAACGATCTGGGGATCAAGGCCTATCAGGCCGGGGAGCTGGAGCAGGCCCTCGGCCATTTTCGCGAGGCGCTGCGCCGGGCTCCCGCCAATACCGGGGCGGCCCTCAACAAGATCCAGGTGCTGCTGCAACTGATGCAGAAGAACCGCAAGAGCCCGGAATTTGGCGCCGAGTGCAGGGAGACCCTGGACGTGCTGGAGGGCATTCCCCTGAACCCGGCCCAGCAGGAGCGTTTTCGCAAGCTGCGCCAGGAATACCACCAGAGCAGCTGATCTGCCGCTCGTCCCCTCACCTATGCTGATACTGACTCAGGGAAGGGAGGGGCAACGCCATGGGAATGTGCCGATACCTGGTGGCCGATGGCCGCCACTGCTGCGAAGAGGCGGGAGAACAGGATCTGTGTCGCTGGCACGATCCCAAGGGCGATCACCACTCCCCGGGCACCGCCGAGGCGCTGGAGCACTATGTGCGCCAGGGGGGCCTGTGCCACGGCCTGCAACTGGCCCGCGCCGAGCTGGCCGGCCTCAACCTGGTGAACAAGGGGGCGCCGGAAGGCTTTCTGCTGGAGCAGTGCAACCTCTATCGTGCCAACCTGCGTGGCGCCCACCTCTACGGCATCCGGATCAAGGGCGGCAGCCTGATGAAGGCCGACCTCAGCGAGGCCAACCTGCACTGTGCGACCCTCGACGACGTCAACCTGCTCGGCATTCGCTGGAAGAACACCCGGCTCGACAACCTGGACACCGGCAGGCGGCTGATGCAGGACAGAAAGGGGCGCCGCGAGCGTGACCCGGCACAGGCCCGCGTCTGGTTCAAGGAGGCGGAAGAGACCTACCGGGACCTGCGCAAGGCCTCGGAAGCCCAGGGCATCTTCACCATGTCCGGGCGCTACATCCAGCAGGAGCTCACCATGCGCCGCCTGCAGATGCCGTTCTGGTCCTATCAGCGCTTCGCCTCCTGGATAGTGGATCTCTTCTGCGGCTACGGCGAGGCCCCCATGCGGGTGGTGCTCTTCTCCCTGCTGCTCATCGTCATCTGCAGCATCTTTTACTTCTTCTGCGGCCTCAACTTCGCGGGCAACCACCTCATCTACCGCCCGGACGCCCCCCTGGAGCAGAACGCCATCTTCCTGCTGGAATGCCTCTATTACAGCGTGGTGACCTTCACCACCCTGGGCTATGGGGACTTCACCCCGGTCGGCCTGTCGCGGATCTTCGCCGCCTTCGAGGCCTTCACCGGCAGCTTCACGCTGGCGCTGTTCGTGGTGGTGTTTGTCAAGAAGATGACCCGCTAAAAACCTGTCCACGATCTTGCTGCGAAGCCGCTTCCAAGGCTCATGTGCTGCTCGCTTATGTGTAGCCAGGAGCTCTCATGTATACATATACACTCCGGTTCCTGCGCTGCGCTTCACCTTGCTGACAGCCTCTCGCGACAGATCGTGAACAGGTTACCGAGCCGCTGCGCCAGTCACAGCCCCCGAACTTGCATCCATCGCGGATTCCTAGTCCAATAAGCGACGAACAAAAACGACATGAGCACCCCGAACATGAAGATCATCTCTTTCAATATCAATGGCCTGCGCGCCCGTCTTCATCAGTTGCAAGCCCTTATCGACAAACACCAGCCGGATGTGATCGGCCTGCAGGAGATCAAGGTCCACGACGAGGCCTTCCCGGTGGCGGACGTGGAGGCCATGGGCTATCACGTGGAATTCCACGGCCAGAAGGGTCACTACGGGGTGGCCATCATGAGCAAGCAGAAGCCGCTCAAGGTGCAAAAAGGCTTTCCCACCGATGAGGAAGACGCCCAGCGCCGCATGATCATGGCCGACTTCCAGCGGGAAGATGGCTCCATCATCACAGTGATGAACGGCTATTTCCCGCAAGGGGAGAGCCTGGATCACGAGACCAAGTTCCCGGCCAAGCAGAAGTTCTATGAAGACCTGCAGCACTACCTCGAGACCCACCACAGCCCGGACGATCAGATAGCGCTGATCGGGGATATGAACATCTCCCCCACGGATCTCGACATCGGCATCGGCGAGGCGAATCGCAAGCGCTGGCTGCGGGATGGCAAGTGCTCCTTCCTGCCCATCGAGCGGGAGTGGATGGAACGGCTCAAGGGGTTCGGCCTGACCGACACCTTCCGCGCCGCCAACCCCACCGAGTGCGAGCGCTTCTCCTGGTTCGACTACCGCTCCAGGGGCTTTGACGAGAACCGGGGTCTGCGCATCGACCTCATCATGGCCTCCGACGCCCTCAAGGACAAGGTGACCGAGACCGGCATCGACTATGAGCTGCGCGGCATCGACAAGCCCTCCGATCACGCCCCCATCTGGACCTGCTTCGCCTGATCCCGGCCGTCGAGCTGCCCTGTCACTCCTGACCCTGAGCCCCCGCCACGCGGGGGCCTCTTCGTCAGCCAATCCGGCATTTCTTAATCCATATCAACTCTTTGGCAGATGGTACAGGGCGAACCTTGACCTTCTCCTATAGGTAAGGTTTACATTCATCCCATACGTCACAGGGAACCTGCACCATGTTGTCATCGAGATTGCCTACAGCGCTCATCGCCCGGCTATTGCTGGCGCTGGTGCTCGTCTGCAATCTCACCCTGTGCATCGGCTGGCACGGGGTGGCTACCGCCCTCCCGGGCGACGCATCCGCTCCCATCCTGGCCCCGCCACAGCCCTCCCTGTCTCATGGGCTGCACCAGAGCGGGCCGGTACAGCACGCCGCCATGACCCCTGACCAGGCGGACACCGCCTCCCTCTCCTGCCATTCGGGCACAATGAATGCGGGGGCCCTGTCGGGGGATGAGTGTCAGATGCAGCCCGGCTTCTCCGGCGCCGCCAGTGCGCCCCCCCTGCTCGGCATGCTGCTGTCACTGCTGTTGCTGCCCCTGCTGTTGCTCCCCTCTTCGTGGAGTATCGGCCCCCTGCTGGACAACTGGTTGCGGGATCCCTTCCTGCGCCTGCGTGGTACCCATCCCCCCTCCTGGCCCAGACGGCATCTGATGCTGTCCGTGCTGCGCCATTAGAAACCGCTTCTCCCGTTAGCCCGGGCGATGGCACTGCCATCGCCATGCCGTGCAGCGGCCGATCCGTCGGCCCTGCCCCTATGGTCGGCCAACCCCGTCCGCCGAGCGCCAGCACCGCATCCGCTCAAGGCCGGACGACGGCCCGATACGAGAGAAGAAGTACCATGTCATCATCCAAGACATTTGCGCCCCGTGGCGCCCTGCCCTCCCGCACGCGCTGTGTGCAGACTCGCGCCGGAGGCCAGTCATGAACAAGACGCTGATCCTGTCTGCCCTGCTGCTCGCCCTCGGGGCCGGCGGCGGCTACTGGGCCGCCAAACAGACCACGGATGGCGCCAGCGCCGAGAAGAAGCCCCTCTACTGGGTCAACCCCATGGATCCCCGCGACAAACGCGACGGCCCCGCCAAGGACAACATGGGGATGGACTTCATTCCCGTCTATGAGGAGCAGAAAAGCGGCTCGCCGGGAACCGTCACCATCAGCCCCGAGATCCAGCAGAACCTGGGGGTGCGGCTCGCGAAAGTCGAGCGACTCCCCATCCACCAGCAGGTCGAGACGGTGGGCTACGTCGGCTATGACGAGGACAAGCTGGAGGCGGTCAACGCCCGCATGGCGGGCTGGATCCGCACCCTCGCCATCAAGAGCGAGGGGCAGCAGGTGAGCAAGGGGAGCCTCATCTACGAGCTCTATGCCCCTGACTTAGTCAACGCCCAGCACGAGTACCTGCTCGCCCTCAACACCACCAACCCGCTGCTGCTGCGCGCCGCCGAGGGCAAGCTGAAATCCCTGCAGGTGCCGGCGGATCAGATAGCGGCCCTCAAGCGCACCCGTCAGGTGCAGGAGACGGTGCGCATCTATGCCCCGAGCAGCGGCTATGTCTCCGAGCTGAAGGTGCGCGAGGGCCAGTATGTGGAGCCCGCCGCGGCCCTGTTCAACATCAGCACCCTCAAGCAGGTGTGGGTGAGTGCCGAGGTGTTCGAGCGTCAGGCCGCCCAGCTGAAGGTGGGCGATCCGGTCACCATGACCCTGGACTACGCCCCGGGCCGCCAGTGGCAGGGTCGGGTCGATTACCTCTACCCCACCCTGGATGCCGCCACCCGCACCCTCAAGGTACGGCTGCGCTTCGCCAACCCGGACGAGTTCCTGAAACCCAACATGTTCGCCAAGGTGACGATTCAGACAGGCAAGGGCGAGCCCCGACTAGTGGTACCGAGCGAAGCGGTGATCCGCACCGGCAGCCAGGACAGGCTGGTGCTGGCGCTGGGGGATGGCAGCTTCAAGTCGGTGGCCGTCACCCTGGGCCCCCAGTTTGGCGACAAGGTTGCCATCCGGGAGGGGGTTGAAGCGGGGGACAGCATCGTCAGCTCGGCCCAGTTCCTGCTCGACTCGGAGTCGGCCATCGATTCGGACTTCCAGCGCATGACGGCGGTGCGTCCCGCCCAGGTGTGGACCCAGGGCGAGGTTGAAAGCATCGATCTCGCCAACCGCACCCTGATGGTCGCCCACCAGCCCATCCCCGAGTGGCAGTGGCCCGCCATGGAGATGGAGTTCACCGTGGCCGAGGGGGTCGACATGAGCAAGCTGACCGAGGGACAGACCCTGCACCTGCAGGTGATGCAGGAGGGGGATGAATATCGCATCACCACCATCCACCAGGAGAGCGCCCCGGCCAACGACGAGGCCGCGGCGCCGGAGGAGATGGAAGGCATGGACCATAGCCAGCATCAGATGGCGATGCCCGAGATGGAGAAGAAGTCATGATCCCTGCCATCATTCGCTGCCTGACAGGCAACCGCTCTCCGCTCTCTGCACCCAATGAGCAAGGAGCCCAACCATGATCCCCTCGATTATTCGCTGGTCCGTGGGCAACCGCTTCCTGGTGCTGCTATTGACCCTCATGCTCACCGCCTGGGGGCTCTGGTCGGTCAAACAGACCCCGGTGGACGCCCTGCCGGATCTCTCCGACGTCCAGGTGATCATCAAGACGGCCTACCCCGGCCAGGCGCCGCAGGTGGTGGAGGATCAGGTGACCTACCCGCTCACCACCGCCATGCTGGCGGTGCCGGGCGCCACCACGGTGCGCGGCTACTCCTTCTTCGGCGACTCCTTCGTCTACGTGCTGTTTGACGACGACACCGACCTCTACTGGGCCCGCGCCCGGGTGCTGGAGTATTTGAGCCAGGTTGCGCCCAACCTGCCCGCCTCCGCCCGCCCCCAGCTCGGCCCCGATGCCACCGGGGTGGGCTGGGTCTACCAGTACGCCCTGGTGGACAGAACCGGCAAGCATGACCTCAGCGAGCTCACCTCCCTGCAGAACTGGCTGCTCAAGTTCGAGCTGCAGACGGTGGACGGCGTCTCCGAGGTCGCCACCGTGGGCGGCATGGTGCGCCAGTATCAGGTGCGGGTCGACCCGGACAAGCTGCGCGCCTACGGCATCCCGCTCTCCCTCATCGAGACCGCCATCAAGCAGGGCAACCAGGAGACCGGCGCCTCCGTCATCGAGATGGCGGAAGCGGAGTACATGGTGCGCTCGAATGGCTATCTGAAAAGCGTGGAGGATCTGAAGCAGATCCCGCTCGGCACCAATGTGCGCGGCGCCCCCCTGCTGCTGGGGGATGTGGCGGATGTGGTCACCGGTCCCCAGAGCCGGCGCGGCCTGGCCGAGCTCAACGGCGAGGGGGAAGTGGTGGGCGGCATCATCGTCATGCGCTATGGCGAAAATGCCCAGCACACCATAGACGGGGTCAAGGCGCGGCTCGCCCAGCTGAAGAGCAGCCTGCCGGAGGGGGTGGAGATCGTCACCGTCTACGATCGATCCGACCTTATCCAGCGCGCCATCGACAACCTCTCCGGCAAGCTGGTCGAAGAGTTCGCCGTGGTGGTGCTGGTCTGCCTCGCCTTCCTGTTCCACCTGCGCTCGTCCCTGGTGGTGGTCATCTCCCTCCCTATTGCGATTTTGACCGCCTTTATCGTCATGCACCTGCAGGGGATCAACGCCAACATCATGTCGCTCGGCGGCATCGCCATCGCCATCGGCGCCATGGTGGACGGCGCCATCGTGATGATAGAGAACGTCCACAAGCATATGGAGCGGGAGGCGCTCACCGACAAGAACCGCTGGCGCATCATCACAGAGGCGAGCATAGAGGTGGGGCCCGCCATCTTCTTCTCCCTGCTCATCATCACCATCAGCTTCCTGCCGGTGTTCGCCCTGGAGGCGCAGGAGGGGCGGATGTTCCACCCCCTCGCCTACACCAAAACCTACGCCATGGCCGCCGCCGCCGCGCTCGCCATCACGCTGGTGCCGGTGATCATGGGCTACTTCATCCGTGGCAAGGTGCTGGCCGAACAGGCCAACCCCCTCAACCGCTGGCTGAGCCAGGGCTATGTGCCCCTGCTCAAGGCCGTGCTGGCACACCCCAAGACCACCCTGGCCGCCGCCGCCGTGGTCACGGTGGCGGGCTTCTGGCCGCTCCAGCATCTGGGCTCCGAGTTCATACCGCCGCTCGACGAGGGGGACATCATGTACATGCCCACCACGGCGACCAACATCTCGGTGGGCAAGGCGCGGGAGATTTTGCAGCAGACCGACAAGCTCATTCGCACCGTGCCCGAGGTGCAGAACGTGTTCGGCAAGGCGGGGCGCGCCGACTCGGCCACCGACCCTGCGGATCTCGTGATGATGGAGACCAGCATCCAGCTCAAGCCCAAGGATCAGTGGCGCCCCGGCATGACCCCGGAGAAGCTCAAGGAGGAGCTCGACTCCCTCATCCGCTTCCCCGGTCTCACCAACGCCTGGGTGCCCCCCATCAAGACCCGCATCGACATGCTGGCCACCGGCATCAAGACCCCGGTCGGCATCAAGATAGCGGGGCCGGATCTCAAGGTGATCCAGCAGCTCGGCCAGCAGCTTGAGCAGATCGTCGGAAAGGTGGAGGGCGCGTCATCTGTCTACGCCGAGCGGGTGGCGGGTGGCCGCTACGTCAAGGTGGACATCGACCGGCTGAAGGCGGCCCGCTACGGCCTCAATATCGCCGACGTGCAGGCGGTGCTCGCCACCGCGGTGGGCGGCATGGAGGTGGGCCAGACCATAGAGGGGCGCGAACGCTATCCCATCAACCTGCGCTACCCCCAGAGCTACCGCGATTCGGTGGCCAGCCTCGAGCTGCTGCCCCTGGTGACCCCCAAGGGGGAACACATCGCCCTGGCGGACGTGGCGCGGGTCTACATCAGCGACGAGGCGCCCATGCTGCGCAGTGAAAACGCGCGCCTCAACGGCTGGGTCTACGTGGACATTCGCGGCCGCGACATCGGCTCCTTTGTGGCAGAGGCCAAGTCCGAGGTGGACAAGCAGCTGGTGCTGCCGGCGGGCTACGCCCTCACCTGGTCCGGTCAGTACGAATACATGGAGCGGGCCAAGGCACGCCTCGCCTACGTGGTGCCGCTCACCATCGCCATTATCGTGCTGCTGCTCTATCTGGCGTTTCGCCGCTTCCAGGAGGTGCTGCTCATTCTCACCACCTTGCCGCTGGCGGTGGTGGGTGGGATCTGGACCCTCTGGCTGCTGGACTTCAACCTGTCAGTCGCCGTAGGGGTAGGTTTTATCGCCCTGGCGGGGGTGGCGGTGGAGACCGGCGTCCTGATGCTGGTCTACCTCAACCACGCCTGGGATGACCTCGTGGCCGGCGGCAAGCCGGACAAGGCGGGCCTGCACCGGGCGGTCATCCACGGCGCCGCCCTGCGCCTGCGCCCCAAGATGATGACGGTGGTGACCATCATCGCCGGCCTCTTGCCCATCATGTGGAGCCAGGGCACCGGCTCCGAGGTGATGCAGCGCATCGCCGCCCCGATGATCGGCGGCATGGTGAGCGCCCTGGTGCTGACCCTGCTGGTGCTGCCCGCCGCCTACTACCTGTGGCGCAGCCGGCACCTTGGAAAGCCCGTGCCCGAACAGGCCGAATAATCCGCTTCAAACAACTCTTTTTTGCATAGATGACGAGGAAAACATGATGAACTACAAGACGTTGACGCTGACCCTGCTGCTCGGCCTCGCCACCCATACCGGCCTGCAGGCCGAGGAGATGATGCACCACGAAGGGCACGACATGAGCCAGATGGGACAAATGGACGGCATGAACGAGATGGGCGAAATGACGATGACCAAGGGGGTCATCAGCCGCATCGACGCCCCCAACGGCAAGGTCGGCATCAAGCACGAGGCAATCGAGAACCTCAAGATGCCTCCCATGAACATGGTGTTCCTGCTGGCGGATCCGGCCCTGCTCAAGGATCTGAAGGTGGGGGATGCAGTCCTGTTCCACGCCGAGAACCCGGGTGGCAAGCTGACGGTGACCCAACTGCAGAAGCAGTGAGCGCTGGCCACGGTAATAAAAAACGGCGGGATAATCCCGCCGTTTTGCTATCCGGGTTCTGGCAATCTAGACCGTTCAGCCGCGAATATGCGCGATAAAGGCGTCGATCTGCTCGCGGCCGCAGGCGGGGTTCATGAATACCGCCTTCTCCCCTGCGATGTAGGAGTACTTGCCGCGCTCGTCGTAGTCCGAATGCGCCACCGCCTCCACCCAGTTGGTGTAGAGCCCCACCTTGCCGCGCCCGGTGAACAGGCTGCGGTGGTACTCGGTATTGCGCGCCAGCCGCGCCTTGTAGGCCGCGTCCGGGCTGCGGGCCAGCTCGAAGGCGAACTCGGCCTCCGGATCGCTCACCCACTCGGGGTTGTAGATCTTGAAGCCCACGCTCGGCCCCTGGTTCTCCTGGGCCACCAGCTTGACGTTGCCGAGCTGGCTCAGGCGGAAGCGGAAGTAGTTCGCGTTTTGCAGGCAGTGGGCCAGCACGGTGCGATAGCCCTCCACCCCCAGGTAGTTGAGGGCCGCATAGGCGCCGAACAGGCCGCTCGCCCCCCGGGAGCACTCGATGGTGGACTGCAGGTGGGTCTGGCCCTGGATGTCTCGCTCGAAGTACGAGAAGTTCTCCGGGTCATTTTCCATCGCCTTGAGGTCGTTCTGATCTTTGATCATCACCAGGCTGGAGGTGTAGGGCACATAGCCCCACTTCTGGAAGTCGACGGTGAAGGAGTCGGCATATTTCAGCTCGGCGAAGCGCGCCACGTTGCGCTCGATCCCCGCCAGGGTGGCGGCGTTGATGGCCAGCGGGTTGGCGACGAAGTCGTAATCCAGGAAGAAGATCATCGACCAGCCGATGGCGGCGTCCACGTGGATGTGGGGCTTGACCGCCACCTCGAACCGCTCGCACAGGCGATCCCGCAGCTCGACCACGGGCTTGACCCTGTCCACCCCGAAGGTATCCGTGGTGCCCATGGTCAGCATGATGGTGGGGACCACGTGCTTCAGGGCAAAGCAGGCGGTCAGGGTGCGCTCGAGATCCGCCAGATCGATGTCGTTGTTCTCCCCCACCTGGATGCGGATGGTCTTGTTCTCGATATCCACCCCGAGCAGGGAGAGGTTGGTGATGTTGGAGTAGTGACCGCCCTGGGAGTTGATGATGCGGTAGTCCTGATAGTGGCCGAGCCCCTTGTGCTTGGCCTCGGGCAGGCTCTTGCGAATGCCGAGCAGGTAGCCGTAGAGGTTACAGAAGGTCCCCCCCTGGGTGAAGATGCCGGTGGCGCGGGCCGGATCGTAACCCGCCAGCAGGGCAATCTGGCGCACCACCTTCTTCTCGAGCTCCTCGGCCACCCCGGCATACTCGGAGTAGACCAGGTTGGGGTTCGCGAGAATGCCCATCTGGGCGCCGTAGATGGCGGGATCCGCCGACATGGTGATGACGTTCTCGACGCTGGAGGGATTCTCCCAGTCTTTGGACAGCGCGCCGGCGAACAGCAGCTCCGTCATGGGCTCCCCCGGAGTGCGCATCTGCGCGGGCACCGGCATGGTCTCACAGAGATCCGCGAGGCGGGCGTGACCGTCCGGCCAGGCGTTCAGGCGCGCATCCGGGGCCAGGCCGCGGGCGCGAAACTCGTTGAGGGTGGCGAAACCGGGCTCGCGAAACACCGGCCAGAGCTCGGGGTTGCGGGAGAAGAAGTGGGCCTTGACGGTGGCGAAGCGGGCGGCGAATGCGGGGGAGACGGCGTTGACGCCGTCGTCTTTCAGGTAAACCAGATCACTCATTTTTATACCCTGGGTACGGCAAAGGTGCGGTTCTTATACCCTCATGACGAAAGCATCAACAGAGACAATATCTAATGCGCCGCCCTACTTTTTGTCATGACTGAGCCCTGACGGGGGCTGGGAATGCCTCCCCCGAGGCGCCCCCCTCGCCGTCTTGTGACCCCGATCACGCCGGTTCGGTCAGCGCAGGGCGGCCAGCAACCAGTGGCAGAAAGGTGCCAGCTCGGCATGTTCCGGGAAATCGGCCCGCCACCCTTGCAACAGGTCGTCGATGGCCTCGGGGCGATAGGCAACCCCGGGCAGGCGCTCGGCCAGCGCATCGAGCGGCGCCGGCTCCAGGCTGTCGCTGAAGATCTGCGCCCGGCCTATCACCCCCTTCTCCACGTCGAAGTGCAGCTCCACCCCGCCCCAGGGGAAGCGCTCCTCCAGCAGGTGGCTGAAGGCGGGCGCCTGGCCGAAGTTCCACTCCCAGCTGCGCTGGCGGGCGAAGGTCTCGGCGAAGCCCGGCAGGTCGGGCATCCGCTCGGGGGAGATATGCTCGGGGGCAACCCGGGTGCCATGGTGGGCGAAGAAGGCCTCGCACAGGGCCTGCACCACCCGCTCATGGCTGATCCCCGGCAACAGCTCGCAGAGGTTGGCGACCCGGCTGCGCACCGAGCTGATCCCCTTGGCCGCCAGCTTCTTGGGGTCGGGATTGAGGTAGTGGGCGAGCCGGCCGAGATCCGCGTCCAGCAGCAGGGTGCCGTGGTGGAAGCCGCGATCCCGGGTCTCCCGATAGGCCGAGCCAGACACCTTGCGATCCCCGTCCGGGGTCGCCACCAGCAGATCGTTGCGCCCGGAGGCAAACGCCTCCACCCCGAGCCGCTTGAGCGCCTCCAGCACCATGGCGGTGGAGACGCTCTTGTCATACTCCGGCTTGCCCGCCATGAAGGTGAAGCAGCTGTTGCCAAGGTCGTGGAACACGGCGCCACCCCCGCTGCTGCGCCGGGCGAGCGTCACCCCGTCCTCTTCCATGCGCCGGGTGTTGCACTCCTTCCAGGGGTTCTGGGCCCGGCCTATCACCACCGTATTGGCGTTGCGCCACAGAAACAGCACCCGCTGGGCGGGGTCCATCTGGCGGAAGATGCACTCCTCCACCGCCAGGTTGAACAGGGGATCGTGGGAGTCTGAGAGCAGCAGGCG
This sequence comes from Aeromonas sp. XH, assembly GCF_033348475.1. NCBI lineage: Bacteria > Pseudomonadati > Pseudomonadota > Gammaproteobacteria > Aeromonadales > Aeromonadaceae > Aeromonas > Aeromonas sp. XH. The sequence continues at coordinate 2,918,189 of NZ_CP137630.1, forward strand.
CAAGGAGGACATGGCGGGACCTTGTTAGGAAACAGAGAACAGGAAACGGGTGACTACCATACCACCTGGGGGAGGATCGGCGCACCCCCGTGGCCGGGGCAGGCCGCCTGCGCGGGAAAAAGCCTCCACCGTTGGTGCTGCGAGGCGGGTTGACACGCAACCACCAAAAACATGCGTTATATCAATAGCAGACTGCAAGAGTAGCGGCCCAGACGCGCCCCGCATGACCACCTTTTCTTCCCATCAGGGCGTTTCTTTCGCCCAGACGAGGCGCCAAAATGAGCCATGCCGCCATCAGGCGTGATGAACGACACAAAAATGACTTTTATTCCCCCCTATATCCTTTCTCGACGGGCCTTGATCCCCTTGCGAACGGACAGAAATTGTTTGACTCTAGCCAGGAGAGCACCTCCCGAGAGAACCGCGGTATGACGGAGTCCGATGCATCCTGCCAGCGTGCGCGCTGGCTTCTGCCCCTCTGGGTGGTGATTTCCACCCTGACCACGCTTCCCCTCAGGGCAGACGAGCACCTCATAGTGCAACTGCCGTGGCAGCACCAGTTCCAGTTCGCCGGTTACTATGCCGCCCTTGCCAAGGGGTTCTATCGGGATGCGGGCTTGCGGGTCACCCTGCGCGAGGCCGGCCCCCGCACCGACGTCATCAACGAGGTGACCACGGGCAGGGCCCAGTTCGGCATCCGGGGCAGCGATCTGCTGCTGGCCCGGGCCGCAGGGCGCCCCGTGGTGGTACTCGCCGCCATGCTGCAGCACTCCCCCCTGGTGCTCATCACCCTGGACAGGCCGGACATCCGCACCCCGGCGGATCTGGCCGGCAAGCGCCTGATGCTGGAGCCCGGCGCCAACGAGCTGCTCACCTATCTGCATCACCACACCCGGGACAAGACGTGGGAGACCCTGCCCTATGCGCAGGGGGTGCAGGCGCTGATCACGGGACAGGCGGATGTCATCAGCGCCTACAGCTCCACAGAGCCCTTCGCGCTGGCGCGAGGGGGCATTCCCCACCGGGTGTTCACCCCCAGGGAGATCGGCTTCGACTTCTACGGCGAAAACCTCTTTACCTCGGAGCACGAGATCGTCACCAATCAGGAGAGGGTCGACGCCTTCCTGCAGGCGAGTCTCAGGGGGTGGCGCTATGCCATGGACCACCCCGAGGAGATGATCGACCTCATCCTGACCCAGTACCCCGGCAGGGCCGATCGCGCGCAGCTGGCCTTCGAGGCCCGCGAGACCCGGGCGCTGATGCAGCCCGATATCATAGAGCCCGGCTACATGCAGCCGGAACGCTGGGAGCAGATCGCCAGGACCTACCGGGATGCCGGTATGCTCAAGGCCGTCCCCAACCTGGCCCCCTTCATCTACAACACGGCCCAGGCCCGCCTGCTCCAGCAGCGCCAGCTGTTCGATCGAAGCGTCACTGTGGCCATCCTGGTCACCCTCAGCCTGCTGGTGCTGCTCGGCATCTTCCTGTACCTCTATCTGCGCCTGCGCCAGGAGGCGCTCGACCGACAGCGGCTCACCCAGGAACTGGTCCAGCGCGAACAGCACTACCGCTTCGTGGCGGAAAACAGCGGCGACGTCATCTGGACCATGGACACCGCCAGCCTGCGTCTTCGCTACATCAGCCCCGCCATCTCGTCCCTGAGCGGCTATGAACCCGCCGAACTGCTCAATCTCTCCCTTCGCCGGTTGCTGCCCGATGACTCCTGGGGCCGGTTGCGCGACGAGATCGCCGCCTCCCTGGCCGCCTGGCAGCGGGGGGAGCATGATCAGACCCGGTGCGTCATCCACTCCCAGCTGCGCCACAAGGACGGGCATCTGGTGGCCATCGAGACGGTCACCACCCTGCACGGCAACACCCGGGCCTGGCCGGACGCCATCCTGGGGGTGACCCGGGATGTCACCGAGCGCTCGGCACGGGAGGAGATGATGCGCCGCCTCGCCTTCTACGACCCCCTCACCCAGCTGCCCAACCGCCGCCTGCTGCAGCAGCGGCTCAAGGAGACCATGACGCAGGCTCCCGAGCGGCCGCTGGCCCTCATCTTCATCGATCTCGACCACTTCAAGCCCATCAACGACACCTTCGGCCACGAGACCGGGGATCAGCTGCTCAAACAGGTGGCGGAGCGCATGCGCCACTGCGTGCGGGAGGAGGACCTGGTGGCGCGCCTGGGCGGCGACGAGTTCGTGATCCTGCTGCCCGATACGGACGCCGCGGCCCTAGCGGTAGCCGACAAGCTGCACCAGAGCCTGCACCACCCCTTCTCGATCGAGCAGCAGGCGCTGTGCATCTCCGGCAGCATAGGGGTGGCCCTCTATCCGGAGCACGGCACCGACCCCAAGACCCTGATGCATCACGCCGATCAGGCCATGTACCAGGCCAAGCACCACGGCCGGGGCCGGGTCTGCCTGTTCGCCGCCGGGCTGGCACCGGACACCCTGCAATGGCAACCCGCCCACGAGTGCGGTCACCCCCGCATCGACGCCGAGCATCGCCAGCTCTTCAGGCTGACCAACCGGCTGCTGGAGCGTCTGAACGAGCCAGACGGACGACCGGATCGACTGCTGGAGGAGATGGAGCGGGTCTTCGAGATGGCCCGCCAGCACTTCGCCGCCGAGGAGCAGGTGCTGGCGGAGCATGACTTTGCCGAGCTGGAGGCCCACCGCCAGGATCACCGGCGACTGCTGAGCATGGCCGACCAGCTGATGGCCGCCGCCAGGGCGGGCACCCTGGGCCACGACGAACTGCTCAACTTCATCATCCATGAGCTGGTGGTCGGCCACATGAGCCAGGCCGACCGGCGCTACTTCGCGCTGTTCGAGGCGGGCGACGTCCGGCAGCAGGCGCTCGGCTAGTCGCCGCGCAGGGCGACCACGGGGTCCAGGCGCACCGCCCGCAGCGCCGGGGCGACCCCGGCCAGCAGACCGACCAGGGCGCTGCACCCCAGCGCCAGCAACAGATAGAGGGGATGGAGGCTGAGCGGCAGCCCCGCCGCCAGCAGGGCGAGCAGCAGCTTGAGCCCCCCGAGCAGGACCAGCCCCATGGTCCCCCCCAGCAGCGCCAGCACCACGGCCTCCAGCAGAAACAGCAGCAGGATGCGCCGCCGTGGGCAACCCAGCGCCATCAGCAGGCCCACCTCGGGGATCCGCTCCTGCTGGGCGATGCTCATGATGCTGAAGATGCCGACCGCCCCGATAAGCAGCGAGATGATGCCGAGCCCGCCGACCGCCAGCTTGACGATGGAGAGTATCTTGTCGAGGCTCGCCAGCATGTCCTGCTGGGAGGTGAGGGTAAAGTCCTCGGCGCCGTGGCGGGCCGTCAGCACCCGCCGGATCTGGGCCGAGATCTCGGCCTCCGCCCGCCCGGCGCCATAGATGACGTCGATCTCCTGCAGCCCCTCCCTGTTGAACAGCGCCTGGGCGTGGGCGGCGGGCAGATAGATCATGTCGTCCAGATCGAAGCCGAGAAACTGCCCCTTGGGAGCCAGCACCCCGGCCACCCGGAAGCGGCGATCCCCGGCCCGCAGCAGACTGCCCGGCGCATCCCCGCCGGGGAAGAGCTCCGCCGCCACCTTGGCGCCCAGCACCGCATAGGCGCGGGGCATGGCGCTGTCGTCCGCGGGCAGAAAACGCCCCTGCACCAGGGTGAGCCGCCAGCCAGAGAGCGCCGCCGGGCCTGTGCCCAGGATGGCGGTGCTGCGGGTCAGCCCCCGGCTGCGCACCTCCCCCTGCCCCTGCACCACAGGGAGCGCGGCCTCTACCCCCGGCAATCTGGCGAGGGCATCGGCATCCTCCAGCAGCAGGGGGCGGCTGCTGGAGAGGATGCCGGGCGGGCCGCCGGCGGTCTCTGTCTTGCCCGGGGTCACCGCGATCAAGCGGGTACCGAACTGGGAGAAGCTGTCGAGCAGATAGAGCCTGAGCCCCTCGCCGATGCCGGTGAGCAGGGTCACCGAGGCGATCCCGATGGCGATGCCGAGCGCCGACAGCAGGCTGCGGCTGCGCCCGGCCAGCAGGGCGCGCCAGAGCCAGAACAGCAGATCGGCGAGGCGCATCAGCCACCGCCCCATTGCCCGCTGCGCAGGCTGCTGACCGGATCTTGTCTTGCCGCCCGGGACGCCGGCAGCCAGCTGAAGAAGAGCCCGGTCAAGAGGGCCGCCGGCAGGGTGCAGAGCGTCGCCTGCCAGGGCACCGCCGCCGGGAAGGTCGGCCAGATCAGGCCGGCGAGGGCGACCAGGGCATAGCCCAGCAGGGTGCCGATGAGGGCGCCTCCACCGCTCAGCAGCAGCGCCTCCCACAAGAACAGCCGGCGGATCTGGCGGCTGTCGGCCCCCAGCGCCTTGAGCAGGCCTATCTCCCCGGTCCGCTGGCGGGTGCTGATCAGCGCCAGATTCATCATCATGATGCCCGAGACCAGCAGGCTGATGGCGCCGATGCCGGCGACCGCCAGGGTGAGGGTGGCCAGAATGGTGGAGAAGGTGGCCAGCATGGCGTCGCGCCTGACCACAGTCACATCGAGCACTCCGTGACGCCTCTGCATCAGCTGCTCCAGCCGCGTTACCAGCGGGGGCACCGCCTGCCCGTCCAGCGGCTGGATCAGCAGGCGAAACAGCCCCTCGGTATTGAACAGCCTCATGGCGCTGCCGACCGGGATCAGCGCCGCCTCGGCCATGTCCATCCCCAGATTGCTGCTCTGGCTGGTGAAGATCCCCACCACCCGGAAGCGACGATTGTCAAAACGCAGCCACTGGCCGAGGGGATCGGTCCGGCCGAACAGCTCCCTGGCCGCCACGGCCCCGAGCAGGACCACAGGCCTGTCCTCTGTGGCCTCCCCCGGCAACCAGCGGCCGGCGAGCAGCACCAGCCCGTGGGTATGCCGCAGCCCGTTGCTGCTGCCGAGCAGCATGGTCTGGCGCACCCGGGCCCCCTGCTTGGCCTCGGCAAAGCCCATCACCAGCGGCACCAGCCGCACCTTGGGCTGGTGCTGGCCAAGGTAGTGCATGTCATCCAGGGTGATCTCCCGCAGGCTGTTGCCGGTGACCGGCGGCAGCCCGCCTGTGGTCTCCTTGCGGCCCGGGAACATCACCAGCAGATCCTTGCCAAGGGAGCTGAACTGGTCGGCCACATAGCGTCTTGCGCCCTCCCCCAGCGCGGTGAGCAGCAGCACCGAGGTGACGCTCAGGCTCACCGCCAGGATCAGCACCAGCGCCCGTGAGCGTTGACGCAATAGCGCCACGGCGGCGAAACGGATGGCATCGGGGCGCCGCATTCAGTCCCCACCGCTGTCGCTGCCGATGCGGCCATCGTTCATCAGGATCCGCCTGCCCGCCCGCTCGCCGAGGCGGGCGTCGTGGGTCACCACCACCAGGGTCATGCCCTGCTCCCGGTTGAGCCCCTCGAGCAGGGTGATCACCTCCTCCCCGGAGCGGGAGTCGAGATTGCCGGTGGGCTCGTCCGCCAGGATGAGGCGCGGCGCCATGGCCATGGCCCGGGCGATGGCCACCCGCTGGCGCTGACCGCCGGAGAGCTCGGCAGGCCTGTGCTCGGCCCGGTTGTCCAGCCCCAGCTCCGCCAGCAGACGCTGGCTGCGGCGATGGCGCTCGGCGGGGGGGACGCCGCACAGCATCAGCGGCAGTTCGACGTTTTCACGGGCGGTGAGGCGGGAGACCAGGTGAAACGACTGGAACACGAAACCGATGCGATGGCCGCGCAGCCGGGCCAGCGCCGGCTCTGACAGGGTGGCGGTGTCCTCCCCTCCCAGCCAGTAGCGCCCCTCGTCTGGCCTGTCCAGCAGCCCCAGCACGTTGAGCAGGGTCGACTTGCCGGACCCCGAGGGGCCCATCACCGCCAGATACTCCCCCTCGGCGACCCGAAGAGAGACGTGTTCGAGGGCCGCCACCTCGCTCCCCCCCAGGGTGAAGCGACGGCTGACGGCCTCGAGGCGAATGAGCTCACTCATCCACCGGCTCCGTGGCGGCGGTGAAGGGCCCCTCCCCGGCTATCTGGCCGGGCTGGGCCGCCAGCCGATCACCAGGGGCCAGCCCCTCTGTGACCTCAATCCAGTTCCAGTTCTCCACGCCCCAACGAGGCCGGAGCCGCACCAGCTTATCCCCTTCCAGGCGCAGCACGCTGCCATCGTCGGCCCGGCTGCTGGCCGCCACCCGCAGCACATCGGTGGCGCGGGTCACCTCGACCTCGAGATCGGCGCTGTAGCCGACAAGCAGGGGCACGTCCCCGGGCGGGGCTGTGAGCGTCGCCTCCACCTCCACGGTGCGGGCCTGCTTCTCCAGCTCCTTCACATAGGGGGCGATGCGGGTGACGGTGGCGGCAAGATCGCGCCCGGGCATGGCGTCGAGCAGCACCCGGGCGCTCTGGCCCACCCTGAGGCGGGCGGCATCCACCTCGTCGATGGGAGCTGAGACATAGAGGCAGTTATCGTCGATGAGATCGATGACGGGGGGCATGGCCACCCCGGGGGGTGAGGGGGTCATGTATTCGCCGAGCTTGCTGTTGACCTCGGCCACCACGCCGGCAAAGGGCGCCAGCAGGCGCCGCTCGGCCAGGCGGGCCTCCACCTGGGCAACCTGCGCCTCGTCGACCCGCTCCTGCTGGCGGGATGCCCGGCAGATGTAGCGGCGGGTATCGGCCAGGTTCTGGGCCTGCTCGGCCAGGGTGCGGGAGGTGAGGTTCTTGGCGAGCAGGGTGGCCAGCCGCTTGGCCTCCCGCTCGTAGTAGGCCGCCTCGCTGCAGCGCTCCTCGCGCTGGGTCTTGCCGAGGGCCTGCTGGGCGCGGGCACGGGCGAGATCGGCGCGAATGTCCTCGCTCCAGAGGGTCAGCAGCAGGTCTCCCTGCGCCACCCTGTCCCCGGCCTTGACGGCGATCCGCTCCACCACGCCGCCAGCTGGCAGGCTGAGCCCGGCCCGCTGGCACGACTTGATGGTGCCGGCCCGGGTGTTGACCACGGTGACGCGCACCTCGCCGCGATCCACGCTCACCAGCGGGACGGGCGTCGCCACCGGGCGCAGCCACCATGCCAGGACGGCCACCGCCACCCCGGCGCCCCCCGTCCACCACAGCCAGCCTCTCTTCATCGCGCCTCCTTTCGCCATCGGCTCCCGTCACGTGCGTCGGGAGAGCAGGACATCATTTCGCCTTAGCTAGTGACTCCCGTCATCAGCGTCGGGAGAGCAGGGCATAATAGAGCAAGGGTATCACCACCAGGGTGAGCAAGGTGGAGACCAGGATCCCGAAAATCAGGCTGATGGCCAGCCCGTTGAAGATGGGATCATCGAGGATGAACAGGGCTCCGATCATCGCCGCCAGCGCCGTCAGCATGATGGGTTTGGCCCGTACCTGCGCCGCTTCGATCACCGCCTGCTCAAACGGCATGCCAGCGCCTCTCTGCTGCTCGATAAAGTCCACCAGCAGGATGCTGTTGCGTACGATGATCCCGGCCAGGGCTATCATCCCTATCATCGAGGTGGCGGTAAACTGGGCCCCCAGCAGGGCGTGGCCCGGCATCACCCCGATGAGGGTGAGCGGAATGGGAGCCATGATGATGAGCGGCACCAGATAGGAGCGGAACTGGGCCACCACCAGCAGGTAGATGAGGATCATCCCCACCCCGTAGGCGATGCCCATATCGCGGAAGGTCTCGTAGGTTACCTTCCACTCCCCGTCCCACAACAGCGCCACCTCCCCCAGCTTGTCAGGCTGCTGCACGTAATATTGGGGCAGGTCGATATCGGCACCGGCGGCAAACATGCCGTAGAGCGGGCTGTCGGTGTGGCCGCCCATGTCGGCCACCACCATCACCATGGGCTGCATGTTCTTGTGCATGATATAGCTGGGTGCCACCTCATCACGGCGACTCACCAGCTCTGATACCCGGATGAGCTGCCCGCTCGGGCTGCGCACCTTGAGGGCCAGTACGCCCGCCAGCTCCCGTTTGTCACCGGGAGCCAGTTCGATGCGGATCGGCACCGGATACTTGGCGCCGTGCCCCTGCAGCCAGCTGGCATCCTGATAACCCACCCCGCCATGGAGGGTGCTCACCAGATCCCCGAGATCGACCCCGAGCAAAGCCGCCTTGCTGCGATCCACCACCAGCCGCCACTTGGACTGGGGGTCGGTCAGATAGATATCCACGTCCACCAGATCCGCCGTGGCCACGAAGCGGGCCTGTACGGCGCGCGCCGCCGCTTCACGGGCGGCCGGTGTCGGGCCATACACTTCCGCGACTATGGGGGACCAGACCGGCGGGCCGGGCGGCACCTCCACTACCTTGAGATTGCCCCCTGCCGCACTGGCGATAGCCTGCAAGGGGGCCCGCACCGACCGGGCAATCTGGTGGCTGCTGCGATCCCGTTCATGCTTGTCCACCAGATTGACCTGAATATCCCCCACGTTGGCGCCGCTGCGGATAAAGTAGTGGCGCACCAGACCATTGAAGTTGATGGGGGCCGCGGTGCCGGCATAGATCTGGTAATCCTTCACCTCCGGCACTTTTGCCAGCTCCCGCCCGACCGCCAGCAGGGTGCGCTCGGTCTGCTCCAGGGTCGCCCCCTCCGGCATATCGAGCACCAGCTGGAATTCCGACTTGTTGTCAAAGGGGAGCATCTTGAGCACCACCCACTGCACCATGGGCAGGGCGGCGGCACCCGCTACCAGCAGCAGGATGGCCAGCCAGAGCTTGCCTCTGGCGCGCTTGGCGCCGTCACCGATCAGGAAAGGGGTCATCAGCCGCTGGAAGAGTCCGGCCTTGGCCTCACCGTGGACGACATGTGCCTCGCTCTTGAGCAGGTGGTTGGCCAGCCAGGGGGAGAAGATAAAGGCCACCAGCAGGGAGATAAGCATCCCCATGCTGGCATTGATGGGGATGGGGCTCATGTAGGGGCCCATCAGGCCACTGACAAAGGCCATCGGCAGCAGGGCCGCGATCACGGTCAGGGTCGCCAGTATGGTCGGCCCGCCCACCTCGTCTACCGCCCCCGGAATGAGATCCTTGAGCGCCCCCTTGTCCAAACCGCGATGGCGGTGGATGTTCTCCACCACGACTATGGCGTCATCCACCAGAATGCCGATGGAGAAGATCAACGCAAACAGCGACACCCGGTTGAGGGTAAAACCCCAGGCCCTGCTCGCAAACAGAGTCAGTGCCAGAGTGATGACGATAGCCACCCCCACCACCAGCGCCTCGCGCCAGCCCATGCTCACCAGCACCAGCAGCACTACCGCCGTGGTGGCAAAAATCAACTTGCCGATCAGCGTGTTGGATTTGGTCTCGGCGGTGACGCCGTAGTCCCGGGTCACCGTCACCTCGACCCCAGCCGGGATCAGCCGGTTCTGCAAAATCTCGACCCGCGCCTCCACCCGCTTGGCCACATCGACCGCGTTCTGGCCCGGCTGCTTGCCGATGGCCAGGGTCACCGCCGGATAGCTGTGATCCCCCTGCCCCATCCAGCTGCGCTTGGTCGGGGTCTCCTGACCCAGAGAAACACTGGCCACATCCCCCAGATAGACAGGTTTACCGTCGTGCAGCCCCACCACCAGCTCGCGGGCCTCCTGCTCGCTTTGCAGGAACTGCCCGACCTGCACCTTGATCTCCCGGTTCTCTTGCTCGATGGCCTGTGTCGTACCCACCTGACTGGCGGCCGCAAGGCGCTGGTTCAGCTCACCCCAGCTGATGCCGTGGGCGCTGAGGGCCGCAGGATCCGGCATCACCCGCAGCACGGCGCTCTGGCTGCCCAGCGTGTAGATATCGCGGGTACCGGGAATGCGCTTGAGCTCGGTCTCCAGCTCATGGGCGACCCGGGTCAGCTCGGGGGCGCCCAGTTGCTTGCTCCAGAGCGTCAGACTGACGATGGGCACGTCGTCGATCCCCCGAGGTTTGACCAGGGGCGGTCCGACGCCGAGCCCCTGGGGCAACCAGTCGCGGTGGGAGTCGAGCTGGTTGTTGAGATCGACGATGGCCTGTTCGCGGCTCACCCCTACCTTGAACACCACCACCAGCAGGGCGCCATCGGGTTGGGAGAAGGAGTAGAGGGTATCAATTCCCTTTATCTGGGAGACCACCTGCTCGGCAGGGGTGGTAACGAGGGACTCTACCTCCGTCGGGCTGGCCCCCGGGAAGGGGATATAGACATCGGCGAAGGTGACATCGATCTGCGGCTCCTCCTCCTTGGGGGTCACCAGCACCGCAAACAAGCCGAGCAGCAGCCCCACCAGCGCCAGCAGCGGGGTGATGGCCGAGCCCTGAAACAGCGCAGCCAGTCGGCCCGCTGGCCCCAGCCTCCCCTTGTTGCCGTTCAGCTCGCTACTCATGAGCCACCGCCTGCTGCTGCGCCCAGGCATCGGGGGCCAGCTTGTCACCGGCTTGCAGCCCGGCCAGGATCTCGCACTGCCCCTCGACGCAATGGCCAACCCGCACCGGCGTCAGGACCCAACCAGCAGCCTGCTGCAGATAGACGCCGTTGAACTCCCCTTGCCGCAGCAGGGCGCGCTCCGGCACTTGCAACACCTGACGCTCACCCCGTTTGAGCTGCACCTTGAGCCACATGCCGGGCAATACCCCGGCGGTGTGCGGCGGCAGGTCGAGGCGCAGCCTGAAGGCGTGGCTCTGGCTGTCGGCATAGTTGAAGCGGGTCAGTTTGAGGGGGGGAACGGTGTTGCCATCCGGCAGCAGCACCTGCACATCCGCAGGCTCACGAGCCAGCGTCAGGGTGGATTGGGGCAACTCCACCTCCACCCGCAATTCGTCAAGGGAGAAGCCGGAGAGCAGAGGGGTGCCGGGGGCCACCGTCTCCCCCAGCTCCACCAACCGCTTGGTCACCACCCCGGCGTAGGGGGCGAGGATGCGGGTATAACCGTAGGCCTCGCGGGCCTGGGTGAGGGCAGCGTCGGCCGCATTCACCTCCGCGCGGGCGGCCCGGTCAGTCGCCTGGGCATTGTCGAGCTGGGCGCGGGTGATCACCCCCTTGGCGATCAGCGCCTGAAAACGGGCAAGCTGGCGCTCGGCCTCCACCTGCTGGGCCTGTGCCCGGGCCAGCCGTGCCTCGGCTCCCGTGACGGCGGCAAACTGCTCCTTGCCGCTGATCTCGAGCAGCGGTTGCCCGGCGACTACCTCATCGTTCACATCCACCAGCATACGGGAGACCCGGCCGCTGGTCTGGGCCGCCACCGTCCCCTGATGGATGGCAGTGACTGTGCCATCCAGTGTCAGCCAGTCGGTCACCGGCCGTGGCGCCACAGTCAGCGGGGCCACCGGATCCCCTTCTGCGGCCAGGGCTTGGGTGGATGTCATGGCCTGCGATGTCATCACCAGCAAGGTGATCCCCAGCAACCGGATGTTTTCCATCATCACTCTCCTTCCCTGGCGTCATCAGTCACTTCACGGGATCAGGCGGTATGGGGCTGGCGAGCCTTGCTCCGTGCGGGAACCAGCACCCGGTCGACCAGCAAGATCCCGGCCACCATAGCTGCTATAAACAACATTATCATGGGCTGCCCGCTAGAAATGAGACTCAAGGCTGGCCCCGGGCAGATGCCCACCAGCCCCCAGCCGATGCCAAACAGCACGGCCCCGCCGATCAGGCGGCGATCCAGCACCGGGGGCGGTACGGCGGCGATGGGCTCCCCCAGCAGACTCTGGCGACGGGGCTTCACCAGCAGGAAGTATCCCGGCATGAAGACCAGCAGGGCGCCCCCCATGACGAAGGCGAGGCTGGGATCCCAGGCCCCTGCCAGATCGAGAAAACCGGTGACCCGTGCGGGATCCACCATGCCGGAGAGGGCCATCCCCAGGCCAAACAGCAGACCCGCGAGCAAACTTGTCAGCAATGCCATGACGATCAACCCCTTACAGCAGATGATGAGTGACGAAGACGGTGATAAAGCCGGCCGCCATAAAGGTCAGGGTAGCGACGATGGAGCGCAGGGAGAGCCGCCCCATGCCGCAGATGCCGTGACCGCTGGTGCAGCCGTTGCCAAGCCGGGTGCCGACGCCCACCAGCAGACCGGCCAGCAGCACCAGCGGCCAACCGGGCAGGGTGGTAAATGCGGGCATGCTGGCCCAACCCAGGGTCAGCGCCAGCCAGGTGCCCGCCCCGAGCCCCAACAGAAACAGCACCCGCCACGGCGCCCGGTGTTGCAAGGCACCGGCCAGAATGCCGCTGATCCCGGCCACCCGGCCGTTGAACAACATCAGGATCAGGGCCGACAGCCCCACCAGCATGCCGCCGCCCAAAGAGAGCAGCCATTGGCTTTCCATCATCAAGATTCCTTATTTTCAGAGTGACAAAAATGGGTTTGCAGCGCCGCCAGCACATCGGCGGCGGCCTCGCTCACCAGCGAGTAGTAGATCTGCTGGGAGACCTTGCGCGAACGGATAAGGCCATGGCGCTTCAATACCGACAATTGCTGGGAGAAGGCCGACTGCCCGAGCTGGCTGTGGGCCAACAGCTCCCCGACCCCCTTCTCCCCCTCCACCAGCTGGCAGAGCACCATCAGGCGTTCGGGATGAGCCAACGCCTTGAGCAGGGAGGCGGCCGCCGTCGCGTGTCTGTACATCTCGTCGAATGGGCTCATAAGCATAAATTAGCAATTGCTGATATTTAGTCTATTGTATAAATAAACACTAAATTAGCAACTACTAAACAAACAAAAAAAGGAGAGACACATGACAGTCGATAACGGAGTCAGAGTGGTCGCAGGCTGCATCTTGCTGCTGTCGCTGCTGCTCACTGCCTGGGTCCACCCGGGCTTCGTCTGGCTGAGCGTCTTTGTCGGGGTCAACCTGATACAGAGTGCGTTCACCGGCTTCTGCCCCGCCGCCATGATCCTGAGGCGCATGGGCATGAAATAGCCCAGACCGGACGATGAAAACGAGGGAGCTATGGCTCCCTCGTGGTAAAACCCCATTTTGTTTCAATATGTTGCTGTCAGAGTCCCAGGGTTTACCCCGGCCGCCGCATCGGCTACCATGTCGCCTCTTTACCCATAGCGGAGACCATCAGTGGGCAACTCATCAAGTGACAGATGCACGCCGACCCCGTTCGTCGGCACCCCGGTCGCGAGCTAGCCGCAGGTCACTCCCTGCCGCGACTCGCCACCCCAGCGAGAAGCGGATCTTCCCCCCTTCTTTTTACACTTGACGTCAGGTGACCGGCCCAAGGCCGACACCTTGCCTGCATAGTTTCTGCTTCCCGAAAGGAGGCTACTATGCGCTTGACTTCACATAACCGGCTGGCCGGTGACACCCGCTCCCTGCTGCGCAGGCTGGGTCTTGGCCTCTGGCCGCGCCTGTGGTGCCGCCAGAGGCGCCGGCATCACTATCGGCTGCATATCCGCTGCGAGGACAGGGCCGACATGGAGCGGGTGCTGGTCGGGGTGAGCCGCACCCTGCAGCCGGCCGGCCTGCACCCCAGGCAGGCCATGACACCCGGTCGCGGCGAAGGTCGCGTGCTGGTGCTGAGCCTCTGCTGCACGCCGCCCCAGCGCCGCTACCTGGTGCAGTTCGTCCACCTGGTCGGGGCCGATCACCCGGTGCGCTGGGAGCTGCACCCGGACCCGGCGCCCGCCCCCCGCGCGCCCTTGCCGGCACAAGGCCCGGGCCGACGGCCCTAACGGGCCCGGCACTCCCCTCCCGCACCTTCCCGGCCAGACGCGGGAGGGCGCGTTTTCATTCACCCCGCGCCGACCGCGTTCCTTCGATGTCCCCATGGACATCTCGCCCCGGGACACCGGGTCGGCCCCGTCAGAAGGAGTCACCCATGAGAATGTGGCAACAACTCGATTTCATCGCCCTGCTCGACACCCTCGCCAGCCTGCTGCTCGCCTTCGTGCTGGGCAGCCTGGTCGGCCTGGAGCGTCAGTACCGCCAGCGCACCGCCGGCCTTCGCACCAACGTGCTGGTGGCCGTGGGGGCGGCCCTGTTCGTCAACCTGGCCCAGCGCATCTACGACCTGCACGGCGGCAGCTACGGCGTGGTCCACGTGGTGGCCTACATCGTCTCCGGCATCGGCTTTCTCGGGGCCGGCGTCATCATGCGCGAATCGGGCAACATCCGCGGCATCAACACCGCCGCCACCCTGTGGGGCGTGGCGGCGGTGGGGGCCGCCAGCGGCGCCGGGTTCGCCCTGGAGGCCGTGCTCGGCGCCCTCTTCGTGCTGGCGGCCAACACCCTGCTGCGCCCCCTGGTCAACCAGATCAACCGCCACCCGGTGGACAATACCGACACCGAGGTGACCTACCGCGTCACGGCCCTCATCCGCCGCACCCACCAGAAGGAGGTGCTGCCCTGGCTGGAGCAGATGCTGGAGCAGGCCAACTACCCCCTGAGCGAGCTCGACATCGAGCCGTTTGGGGAACAGGATCTGGAGATCTCGGCGGTGCTGCTCGCCACCTCCATCGACGGTGACGAGCTCGACGCCCTGATGAAGCGGCTGGGGGAGCATCCCCGCATCAAGCAGATCTTCTGGCGCGCCAGCACCACGGATTGAGACTCCCGGCCCGCTCGGGCCATGGCGCCCAGCAAAAAGCCCCGCTGGATCGGCGGGGCTTTTTGCTGGGCGCAGTACCCCTGGATGACTAGCGGCGGCTGCGCCAGCGGATGCGCGGGTTGATCACCTGGGCGGTTTTCGTGGGGGGGGAGCCCGCGATCAGCGTCTGCATCAGCTCGAAGGCGGCGAGGGCCAGGGCCGGACAGTCCTGGGCCACGGAGTCGATGCGCATGGGGATGCAGTCGAGCAGGTCGTGATCGTCGAAGGTGCACAGGCGCATGCCCGTCTCCATCAGGCCCGCCTCGTTGAGGTAGCGCAGCACCCCCTCCAGCAGGGTGAAGGAGGCGGTGAAGAGGCCCCTGGGGGGCGTCCCCAGTTCGGCCACCAGCTCGGCCATCAGCTGATAGCCTGAGCTCGGCTGATAGTCCCGGTGGCGCACCCGATTTGCCTCGGCCACGAGACCGGCCCGGTGCAGGCCGAGCTCATAACCCGCCAGCCGGTGACGGCTGGGAGAGAGATCCAGCAGGCCGCCGAAGTAGTAGATCTCCTCCCCGCAATCCTGGGTCATGTCCTGCACCAGCTCGGCGGTGGCCTTGCAGGCGTCCGAGATCACCATGGGCAGGCGCGACTCGCCGATGTGGCGGTCGAGCTGCACCACCGGCAGGCGGTCGTGAATTCGGGCATAGGTGTCGTCGCTGTGAACGCTGGAGGCGACGATGAGACCGTCCACCTGGCGGCTGATGAGGTTGTCCACCACCCGCTGCTCCAGGGTGGGATCGTCCTCGGAGCAGGCGATGAGCAGCTGGATCCCCGCCTCCCGGCAGCGGGCCTCCAGGGCCCGGGCGATGCTGGCGAAGCCGAAGTTGGTGAGGTCGGGGATCACCAGTCCCCAGGTGTAGCTGCGCACCGCCCGCAGGGAGCGGGCATGGATGCTCGGCTGGTAGTGGCACTCGTCCGCCACCGCCTGTATTCGCTTGCGGGTATCGTCGGCGATGCGGTATTCCGCACTCTTGCCGTTGAGCACCAGGCTGGCGGTGGCCTTGGAGACCCCCGCGAGCGTGGCTATCTGGGCAATCGTGATCCGTTTCTTCTTCTCCACCTGACCTCCCGGCAAACTGACACCGGGCTATTGTACAAGGCAGGCCGCCAGCGGCCAGTGATCGAGGCAAATTTTGCTGTCATCACCGTCACAACGTGCGGAAAGTACTGGGTTTTCACCGGGGAAGTAGCGGGTAGACAGGGTCTGGCGACCGCCGTCGACGAAGCACTCCAGGCTGGAGCGATCGCACAAGACGGTGATACTCCCCCCAAGCCAGGGGCAGGATCGCTCCTCCCACTCCCCGCTCTGCCAGTTCTGGCGACGCAGCACGATGCGCCCCGGCTGCCACACCAGCTCGGCCACGGTCCCGAATCCGAGGCGACCCTCACCGCTCGGGGCCAGGTCCAGCCAGGCGCTGTCGATGGCCAGGGCTGACAGCTCGCCCCCCTCGAAGCGGGTCAGCGCCCCCTTGAGGGCCGAAATCTCCGCCACCGGCCGCTGGCAGAGCCAGTCGTCCTGCCAGAACAGCTCACGCGGGCAGCTCATCTGATGGATCCAGCCATAGGGGATGGTGGGCTGGCTCATCTCGTTCTCCTCCGGCAAGCCCAGCCAGCCGAACAGCAGGCGCCGCCCCTGGCTGTCCTGGGTGGTCTGGGGCGCGTAGAACTCGAAGCCTCGGTCCAGCTCGTGGAAGGCCCCGTGCTCGAAGTGCGTTCCGTCAAAACGGCCTGCCAGCCAGCCGCACTGGTAGAGGTTGCGATAATCCTCCCCCCGGGGGGCTATGCCCTGGGGGCAGCTGATCAGCACATGGCGCTCACCAAGCGCAAACAGGTCCGGGCACTCCCACATATAGCCAAACTCCCCCAGCCCCCCGCGCCCGCTGCCGGCGATGGGGCCCACCAGCGTCCAGGCATCCAGGGTATCACCGCGATAGAGCAGCACCTCGCCCCGATTGTCCAGGGTACGGGCCCCCAGCACCATCAGCCACTGCCGGCCGTCGTGCCACACCTTGGGGTCGCGCACATGGCCGCTGTAGCCCTCGGGCAACGCCAGTACCGGCCCCAGCTTCTCGAAGCCACCCTCACCGTCGGCACGGGCCAGGCACTGGTAGGCGGTGCGACCGCCGTCCGGGTATTTGACGTTGCCGGTGTAGATAAGGGTCAGACGCCCCTGCTCGTCGCTCACCGCCGAGCCCGAATAGCAGCCGTGGCTCTCATACTCCTCGGTGGGCAGGAGCGCCACCGGCTCGTGCCGCCAGTGCAGCAGATCGGTCGAGGTGACGTGGCCCCAGCCCTTGTTGCGGTGCTCGCAGCCGAGCGGGTTCCACTGGTAGAAGAGGTGGTAGCGCCCGTCGTGCTCGATGACGCCGTTGGGATCGTTGAGCAGCCCCACCGGGGCTGCCAGGTGCCAGCGGGGCCGATGGGGATCGGCCGCCGCCTTGAGCTGTCCGGCCAGCAGGGACCGGACAACCTGGTTGAGGAGATGGCTTTCCTTCATCACTCCACCTTGTACTTGAGCAGGTAGGAGGCGACGAAGGCGGCGCCAAAGGCGATCACCAGCCCGACGACGTAGTGAATGAGGCTCATGGGCTGGACGATGGCCATGCCCGGGATGCCGGTCAGGCCCACCGCCGTCATGCCCACCTTGGCCGCCACCACGTAGGCACCGCCGCAGGCACCGCCGAACAGACCGGCCAGGAAGGGCTTGATGTAGCGCAGGTTGACCCCGAAGATGGCCGCCTCGGTGATGCCGAGCAGGCAGGACATGGCCGCCGGCACGGTAATGGCCTTGATCTTCACGTCCCGGGTCTTGAAATAGACCGCCAGACAAGCCCCGCCCTGGGCCACGTTGGCCATGGCCCAGATGGGCAGCAGGAAGTTGACGCCGATGGCCGGGTTGGTGAGCAGGCCCGCCTCGATGGCGTGGAAGCTGTGGTGGATGCCGGTGATGACGATCAGCGAATACGTCCCGCCGAATACCAGGCCCGCCAGCCAGCCCGCCTGCTCATAGAGGGCGCTCAGGCCGAACGAGATGCCGTCCCCCAGCACGCGACCGGCGGGGCCGATGAAGAGCAGCGCCACGAAGCCGGTGAGGATGACGGTGAGGAAGGGGGTGAGGATGAGATCCAGGGCGTCCGGGATGCGCCTGCGCAGCTGTTTCTCCAGGTGGGACATGAACCAGACCGCCAGCAGCACCGGGAAGACGGTGCCCTGGTAGCCGATCATGGCCACGTCCAGCCCGAAGAAGTCCATGGTCTTGAAGCCCCCCGCCACGCCCCAGGCGTTGGTCAGGGCCGGGTGGGTCAGAATGCCCCCGAGGGTCGCCCCGAGATAGGGGTTGCCGCCAAACTCCCGCGCCGCCGTAAAGCCGATGAGGATCGGCAGTATGATGAAGGCCGCCGAGCTGAACATGTCCAGCATGACGAACAGGGCGCTGTCTGCATTGACCCAGCCGTAGGTGCGCACCATGCCGAGCAGCCCCATCAGCAGGCCGGACGCGACTATGGCCGGAATGATGGGCACGAAGATGTTGGACAGGGTCCGCGCCAGACGCTGGGCCACGTTGAGCTTGGCCGTCGCCATGTCGGTCAGCTCCGCCTTGCTGGCGGTACCTGTGCCGGTCAGCGCCACGAACTCCGCATAGACCTTGTTGACCAGGCCGGTACCGAAGATCACCTGGATCTGGCCCGCGTTGCTGAAGCACCCCTTGACCCCGTCCAGCTTGTCGATGGCGGCCTTGTTCACCTTGCTGTCGTCCGCCAGCACCAGCCGCAGCCGGGTGGCGCAGTGGGCGGCGCTGACAATGTTCTCACTGCCCCCGAGCAGGGGCACCAGATCCTTGGCTATCGCACTGATATTCATAATCTTCCTCTTATGACCCGCCGTCGGCGGGCCCTTATCACATGAGAGTAGGGGCTGTCGGTCCGGGCTTCTAGCCGCAGATCAACGGCCGCTTGCGCCCGATCGCAAAAATTCATCCAGCCGGGTGCGGGTGGGCAGTGCCGTCATGGCTCCCTTGGCGGTGGTGGCGAGCGCCCCGCAACCGTGGGCCTGGGCCAGGATGGCGGGCAGCTCGGCCAGACTGGGCAGCGCTGAACGCCCGGCCAGCGCCGCCAGCAGCCCCGCGACGAAGGCATCCCCCGCCCCCGTGGTGTCGAGCGGGGTCACTTTGGGCCCCACCCACTCTAGCCGCTCGCCGCCGAGGCGGGCCACCACGCCAGCCGCCCCCCGGGTCACCAGCACCAGGGCCGGCCCCGCTATGGTGGCGAGCCCGGCGGCCAGATCGTCCAGACCGCTCAGCAGTTGCAGCTCCTCCACCGAGAGCTTGACCACGTCCGCGAGGGCCATGGCCTCGCGCACCACGGGCAGCATCTCGGCGGGGTTGCCCCACACCTCGGGCCTCAGATTGGGGTCGAAGCAGACCCGTCCCCCGACCGCCTTGATGGTCGCCATGGCTTGCAGGCAGCTGCTGCGCACCGGCTCGTTGGCGAGCGCAATGGAGCAGGTCAGCAGCCACTGTCCGGCCTGGAAGACCGGCAGATCGGCGGGGCTCAGGAACTGATCGGCGCTCGGGCGCACCATGAAGGTGAAGCTGCGCTCCCCCTCGTCATCCAGTTCCACCAGCACCGTGCTGGTACGATGGGCCGGATCCAGGGTCAGGTGGCGGATGTCGACCCCTTCGCTTGCCAAGGTGTCAGCCATAAAGCGGCCGAAGGGATCGGCGCCGACCCAGCCGATGAAGGCCGACTCCCCGCCTAGCCGCGCCACCCCGACCGCCACGTTGGCCGGTGCGCCCCCCGGACACTTGAGGTAGTGCTCCTTCCCTTCCGGGATCAAGTCCACCACCGCATCCCCCATTACCCACACACGATTCGTCACCTTGCTACTCCACTGCTGCACAGGATTTGCCAGAGCCGGGCCCTGATCTCTTGGTCCGCATTATCAGCTAAACCGTTTTAGCTAACCAACAGATCCCGGCACCGGCTGCCATTTTTGTGATCGGGATAACGAACTAGAACCAGGTTTCCATCTGCACGCCGAAGTTCCACTCGCCGCCGGCGGTGAAGTCGCTCTGGCCCATGGCATCGGAGCTGGCGTAGTGGTCGAGCTCGGAGGACCAGTCCATCCAGGTGGCGAACACGCGAAGCTCAGGCCGCTCGAAGAAGCCGGCAGTCTGCGCCTTGAAGGTGGGGGCGAAGGTGAGCTTGGTGAAGTCGCCGCTCACCGCCTGGCGGCCCTTGTAGCCCTTGGGATCGAGATCCATGTACTGCCAGGTCGCCTCGTAGACCAGCTCCACGTTCTGGCTCAGCACCTGGGCCAGCCGGCCATTGAGGGTCACCCAGCTGTACTCGTCCCCCTTCACGTAGCGATCCTGGCTCTGCTCCGCCAGCAGGGCCGGGGCGACACGCCAGCGGGGTGCAAGATCGGTGGCGCCAAAGAGGGCGACCCGCACCGCATCGGCGTCCGGCAGCAGCTCGCTGTCGGAACCCAGCCCCTTGAGCTCGGCCCCCAGGCCGTGGCCATAGAGCACGGCCGCCTTGGAGAAGCCGGGATTGATGCCAAAGAAGCTGTCCGCGTGATAGGCCACCAAGGTATGGGCCCCCTTGTTCGCCGCCTCGCTGCCGACGCCGCCGTCGTTGATGCGCGCCTCGTTGTCCTTGGCGGAGAGGCCGTTCAACATCCACTGCCAGTTGCCGACGCGGTTGTTCATGGTGAGGATGTAGCTCTCGATGTCGGAGAGGCCGCTCGCGCTGATGTCGCCGTAGTCGCGCCCGTAGAGGGAGAAGTTCGCCTTCCAGCTGTCGGCCAGCTGCACGTCGTAGACGCCGCCGCCGGTCCCGGCGAGGAAGACCACGTCCGAGTCGAGCCAGTGGATGTCGAAGTTGTCCCGATCGAAGCGCTTGCCCGCCCAGAGCACCGAGTGCTGGAAGGGGCCGCTGAAGCTCGCCAGATCGCCGATCTCGGCAAACACCTGGCGGGTATTGAGGCTGGAATCGCTGGCGGTCCAGTCGTTGCTGGTCTCCACCCCGTCCGCCAGCATCAGCTTGTAGCGGGCCCAGCTGCCGTCGTCGAAGGTCTGGGTCTTGAGCAGGTTGGCCTCCATGTAGGTGTCATCCTCGTTGCCAAGCCGACCCACGGCCCCGCCCACCGAGCCGGCCGGGGTGATGTAGGGGCCGCCGCGGCCACCGTTGCCATTGCCGTTGACCAGCAGGCCCGAGCGAGCATAGCCGTGGAACTCGAAGCCCTGGGCGCCGGCGGTCTGCTTGTCCACCTTCTCGCTCTGGGCCTTGGCCACGGCGGCGGTCTCGTGGGCTTCGCTCGCCTTGCTCTGGGCCTCATCGGCCCGCGCTTCCGCCGCGGTGGCGCGCGCCTCGGCCGCCTGCACCCGCGCCTCCAGCGCCGCCAGACGGGCCTCGATACCACCGTCCGCCGCCCACAACGGGCCGCTCATCCCCAATCCCAGCGCCACCGCCAGCGCCAACTTGCTCTTGAACATCGTCATCGTCCTCACCTGTCATCTGTCGCCCGGTCGGGCACTGTTGTTATCGACGGGCTGAGCATAGCTAAACCGCTTTAGCTGACTCAATACACAAGCTAAACCGTTTCAGCCAGAGTGTGAGCGGGATAGCATTTGCGCAGGAAGAACGAGCGGAAGTTGTGAGGAAGATCCCTCATCGGGATCCACTCAATAGGGCGGATCCGGACCGGATCACGGGCAAAAAGAAAGCCGGCACTGAAGGCCGGCTTGGATCACGCGGATCGCGCTTACTTGGTCAGGTCGTCGAAGAAGCGTTTCACCCCTTCGAAGAAGCCTTCGGATTTCGGCTTGTGGGTCTTGGCGGCGGCGCCGCTGAAGGAGTCGTCCAGCTGGCGCAGCAGATCTTTCTGGGTCTCGGTCAGCTTGACCGGGGTCTCGATCACCACCTTGCACATCAGATCCCCCACCTGGCCGGAGCGCACGGACTTGACGCCCTTGCCCCGCAGGCGGAACAGCTTGCCGGTCTGGGTCTCGGCGGTCACCTTGAGCTTCACCCGGCCATCCAGGGTCGGCACTTCGATCTCGCCGCCCAGGGCCGCCGTGGTGAAGCTGATGGGCACCTCGCAGTAGAGATCGTTGCCGTCACGCACGAAGATCTCGTGCTCGCGCACGTGGACCTGTACGTAGAGATCCCCGGCCGGTGCACCGGCCTCCCCCGCTTCCCCTTCGCCGGAGAGACGTATGCGATCCCCGGTGTCGACCCCGGCCGGGATCTTGACCGACAGGGTCTTGGTCTTCTGGTAGCGCCCCTCGCCGTGGCACTTGCGGCACGGATCCTTGATGATCTTGCCGCGACCGTGGCAGTGCGGGCAGGGTTGCTGCACCGCGAAGAAGCCCTGGCGCATCTGCACCTGGCCGGAGCCGTGGCAGGTGGGGCAGGTCTGGGCACTGCTGCCGGTGTGGGCACCTGAGCCGTTGCAGACTTCGCAGTGAACCTGGGTCGGGATCTTGATCTCCTTGGAGACCCCGCGCACCGCCTCTTCCAGGGTCAGCTCCATGTTGTAGCGAAGGTCGGAGCCACGGGCCGGGCCGCGACGACCGCCCCCGCGACCACCGAAGATGTCGCCAAACACGTCGCCGAAGATGTCGCCGAAGTCGGCACCACCGCCGAAGCCGCCGTGGCCGCCGCCCTGGCTCGGATCCACCCCGGCATGACCGTACTGGTCGTAGCGGGCACGCAGGTTCTCGTCGGTCAGGACCTCGTAGGCCTCCTTGACCTCTTTGAACTTCTCTTCGGCCGCGGCATCACCCTGGTTGCGATCCGGGTGATACTTCATGGCCAGACGCTTGTACGCCTTCTTGATCTCGCGCTCGTCGGCACCTTTCGACACCCCGAGCACTTCGTAGAAATCGCGCTTCGACATACTCATCCTGTTGCTATATCAGCAGTTACGCAGACGGGCGTTGGTCACCCAACGCCCGTAAATTCATTGACGAATCTGCTCACACTCTTACTACGAAGCCGTGATCAAGGCTCATGTGCAGCTCGCTTGTTTTGTAACCAAGAGTGCTCATGTATTCACATACACTCCGGTTCTTGCGCTGCTCTTTACCTTACTGACGGCCTCTCGCGACAGACCGTGAACAGATTCTGAGCCGATGGGCGAAGCCTGCTTCGCCCATCCGGGTCGGGCTTATTTCTTGTCGTCTTTCACTTCTTCGAACTCGGCGTCGACCACGTCGTCGTCAGCCTTGGCGGAAGAGGAGGACTGGGCATCGGCACCGGCGGCGCCCTGTGCCTGAGCCTGCTGCTGGGCAATCTCCATCAGCTTCTGGGACGCTTCCAGCAGCGCCTGCTGCTTGGCTTCGATGGCGGCCTTGTCGTCGCCCTTGATGGCGGCTTCCAGCTCGCTCAGCGCGGTCTCGATCTTGCTCTTGTCGTCCGCAGGCAGGGCTTCACCGGCTTCGGCGATCTGCTTGCGCACGGAGTGGACCAGACCGTCAGCCTGGTTGCGGGCCTGCACCAGCTCTTCGAACTTCTTGTCCTCGGCCGCGTTGGCTTCGGCTTCGCGCACCATGCGTTCGATCTCCTCATCGGACAGACCTGAAGAGGCCTGGATGGTGATCTTCTGCTCCTTGTTGGTCTCCTTGTCTTTCGCGGAGACGTGCAGGATGCCGTTGGCGTCGATGTCGAAGGTCACTTCGATCTGCGGCAGACCGCGCGGTGCCGGGCGGATGCCTTCCAGGTTGAACTGGCCCAGGGACTTGTTGTCGCTGGCGCGCTTGCGCTCACCCTGCAGCACGTGAATGGTCACGGCAGACTGGTTGTCTTCGGCGGTGGAGAACACCTGGGACTTCTTGGTCGGGATGGTGGTGTTCTTCTCGATGAGCGCGGTCATCACGCTGCCCATGGTCTCGATCCCCAAGGAGAGCGGGGTCACGTCCAGCAGCAGTACGTCGGTCTTGTCACCGGACAGCACGGCACCCTGGATGGCGGCCCCCATGGCCACGGCTTCGTCCGGGTTCACGTCCTTGCGCGGCTCCTTGCCGAAGAAGTCGGCAACGGCCTTCTGCACCATGGGCATACGGGTCTGACCGCCCACCAGGATGACGTCGTCGATCTCGCCGACCGCCAGACCGGAGTCTTTCAGGGCGACACGGACCGGCTCCAGGGAGTTCTTGACCATGTCTTCCACCAGGGATTCCAGCTTGGCGCGGGTCACCTTGATGTTCATGTGCTTCGGACCTGTGGCATCTGCGGTGATGTACGGCAGGTTCACGTCGGTCTGCTGGGCGGAAGAGAGCTCGATCTTCGCCTTCTCGGCGGCGTCTTTCAGGCGCTGCAGGGCCAGCTGATCCTTGCGCAGGTCGATGCCCTGCTCGCGCTTGAACTCTTCCACCAGGTAGTTGATGACGCGGTTGTCGAAGTCTTCACCACCCAGGTGGGTGTTACCGTTGGTGGCCAGCACCTCGAAGGTGGTCTCGCCTTCCACTTCGTCGATCTCGATGATGGAGATGTCGAAGGTACCGCCGCCCAGGTCATACACGGCAACCTTGCGCTCGCCCTTGACCTTGTTCACGCCGTAGGCGAAGGCCGCGGCAGTCGGTTCGTTGATGATGCGCTTGACGTCCAGACCGGCGATGCGACCGGCGTCCTTGGTGGCCTGACGCTGGGCGTCGTTGAAGTAGGCCGGTACAGTGATGACGGCTTCGGTCACCGGCTCGCCCAGGTAGTCCTCGGCGGTCTTCTTCATCTTCTTCAGCACTTCGGCAGAGATCTGCGGCGGTGCCATCTTCTTGCCCTTCACCTCGACCCAGGCGTCACCGTTGTCGGCCTTGGCGATGGTGTACGGCATGATCTCCAGATCGCGCTGTACTTCGTCATCCTCGAAACGACGGCCGATCAGACGCTTGATGGCGAACAGGGTGTTCTTCGGGTTGGTGATGGCTTGACGCTTGGCCGGCTGACCAACCAGGATTTCGCCGTCATCGGCATAGGCAATGATGGACGGAGTAGTACGGTCGCCTTCCGCGTTCTCGATCACGCGAGCATGGTCGCCATCCAGAATAGCGACGCAGGAGTTGGTAGTACCCAGGTCAATACCGATGATTTTACCCATTTGACGAATCTCCAAATACTTTGAATAAACTGGCGAGGGGCTCGCCTTGATACGTTAACGGCTAGGTGGGGCCTGCCACTGTGGCTTTCAAGCTCCCGGCATCAAATTTTTTGTGCCGCCGTGGCCTTGCAACCTATATGGGGTCTCAAGTCGGCGCTTCAAGTCCGGCCCTGAAAAAACCCTGCACTCCGGCCCATGGAGCCAAGAATGCCTGCCAGATGACGCCACAAATACCCGGGTGGCGCCATGGTCAACAAAAAGCCCGCCAAGCGGCGGGCTTGGTGAGAACAGGGTGATCAGTCAGCGGACTTGGACACCATCACCATGGCCGGGCGGATGACGCGGCCGTTGAGCTCGTAGCCCTTCTGCATCACGGCGATGACGGTGTTCGGCGCCACGTCGGCACTCGGCACCATGCTCATGGCCTGGTGGGCATTGGGGTCGAACGGCTGGTTGGTGGGATCCAGGGCCACCAGACCAAACTTGGCCACGCCGCTCTGCATGGATTTCAGGGTCAGCTCCACCCCCTCGATCATGGGCTTGAGGGTGTCGTTCTCCTTGTCGGCCAGCTCGATGGCGCGCTCCAGGTTGTCCAGCACCGGCAGCAGCTCGGCAGCGAACTTCTCCAGTGCAAACTTGTGGGCTTTCTCCACGTCCTGAGCGGCACGGCGACGCAGGTTCTCCATCTCGGCGACGGCGCGAATGGCGCGCTCGCGCTCTTCCAGGGAGGCCTGCTGGGCCGCTTCCAGTTGGGCCTCCAGCTCGGCAATGCGGGCCTGCTCGGCTGTCACTTCACTGTCTACATCGGTCGGCTCGACTGGCTGGGCTTCCAATTGCTCCATCGCTTCAACCTTTTGTTCTTCGTGGCTCATGACATCTCCAATATTCAGGGGTTACTTATGAGGGGCAGCTGGCGTTCAGGCAAGCGACACTCACCAACGGACCCTTGTGCTGGCGCTATTATGGGGACGCCGCCCCGGCTTTCAAGGGGAAAAGGGCATATCGGGCACAATGCCTCCCGTTCGCGGGCCAGGTTGCCCCTTTTCGGGGCCGAATGCGCCAACTCGCATGGCGGCAGACAAATCCCCGGCAAAGCGCGGTATACTCCCCACCAAGACTCTCCCAGACCCGGTAACCTATGGATTCTCCGTTCAAAACCGTTGCTCTCATCGGCAAACCCCACCACGAGGGGGCCAACCAGACCCTCCGCGGCCTCTATCAATATCTGACCAGCCGCGGTTTTCGCGTCCTGCTGGAGAGCCGGGTCGCCCAGACCCTGGGGTTGCTGGGTGACAACGTGATGGATCTGGTGCAGCTCGGCGAGCAGGCGGACCTCGCCATCGTGGTCGGCGGCGACGGCAACATGCTGGGGGCCGCCCGGGTGCTGTCGCGCTTCGACGTGGCGGTGATCGGGGTGAACCGGGGCAACCTCGGCTTCCTCACCGATCTCTCGCCCCAGGATTACCTGCTGCCCCTGGAGCAGGTGCTCTCAGGTCACTTCAAGAGCGAGCATCGCTTCCTGCTGGAGGCCTCTGTCTATCGCCACGGGGAGCGCAAGTCCAGCAACCTCGCGGTGAACGAGGCGGTGCTGCACCCGGGCAAGATCGCCCACATGATCGAATTCGAGGTCTACATCGACGGCAGCTTCATGTACAGCCAGCGCTCGGACGGCATCATAGTCGCCACTCCCACCGGCTCCACCGCCTACTCCCTGTCGGCGGGCGGCGCCATCCTCACCCCCAAGCTCAACGCCATCACGCTGGTGCCCATGTTCCCGCACACCCTGAGCAGCCGTCCCATAGTGCTGGACGCGGACAGCGAGGTGCGACTGCTGGTCTCCCCCGACAACCAGGACGACGCCATGCAGGTGAGCTGTGACGGCCAGGTGACCCTGGCGGTACATCCGGGGGACGAGATCCTCATCAGGAAGAGCAGCCACAAGCTGCACCTGGTCCATCCGCTGGATTACAGCTACTTCCACGTGCTGCGCAACAAGCTCGGCTGGGGCAGCAAGCTGTTCTGACGCCCCCTGCGCGCCATCTCACTCACAACACGGCCCTGACGCGGGCCGTTTTGCATTCCGTCCTGCGGCGACATCTTTACTGTATGGAAAACCAGTATATACTGGATGCATACACAGTAATGTTGACCCATACAGGATGAGACCATGCTGACCCAGCTGACCGTCAACAACTTCGCCATCGTCAAGTTTCTCGAACTCGATCTGCAACCGGGCATGACCTGCATCACCGGCGAGACGGGGGCGGGCAAATCCATCGCCATCGACGCCCTGGGCCTGTGCCTGGGGGAACGGGCCGAGGCCGGCATGGTGCGCCCCGGCAGCGACAAGACCGAGGTCAGCGCCCGTTTCCTGCTGGAGGGCAACCCCGCCGCCCGCGCCTGGCTCGCCACCAACGAGCTGGAGAACGAAGGGGAGTGCATCGTGCGGCGGGTGCTCTCCGCCGAGGGGCGCTCGCGCAGCTACATCAACGGCGTGCCCGTTCCCCTGGCGCAGCTCAAGAACCTGGGCCAGCTGCTGGTCAACGTCCACGGCCAGCATGCCCACCAGCTGCTGCTCAAGCCCGACTACCAGCTCGCCCTGCTGGACGGTTACGCCGGCCACCACCTGCTGCTCGACGACGTGCGCCGGCACTACCAGCAGTGGCGCCAGCTGCAGAACGAGCTCAACCGGCTCAAGGCCGAGCAGCAGCAGCGGGAGGCCCGCCGCCAACTCATCGAATACCAGGTGCAGGAGCTCGACGAGTTCGCCCTGCAACCCGGGGAATTCGAAGAGATAGAAGAGGAGCACCAGCGGCTCGCCAACGGCACCGAGCTGATGCAGGAGTGTGGCGCCTGCCTGGATCTGCTCTATGAGAACGAGGAGACCACCATCGCCGGCCTGCTGCAGAACGCCGTGGACAGGGCCGAGACCCTGGTGGGCATGGACAGCCGGCTTGGCAACGTGCTCGGCATGTTGAACGAGGCGCTGATCGGGGTGCAGGAGAGCCACAGCGAGCTGCGCAGCTACCTCGACAACCTGGAGCTCGACCCCGAGCGCTTCAACGAGCTGGAGGCGCGCCTCTCAAAGGCCATCTCCCTCGCCCGCAAGCACCATGTCAAACCGGTCGAGCTGGCCCACCACCACCAGGATCTGGCCCTGGAGCTCACCCGTCTCAACTCGGACGAGGAGCGTCTCGAGGGGATGGAAGACGAACTGGCCGCGGCCCGCGAGGCCTTCGTGCAGGCCGCCGAGGCGCTGAGCCAGAGCCGCCAGCGCTATGCGCAGGAGCTGGGCACCAAGGTCACCGCCAGCATGCACGAGCTGGCGATGCCCGACGGCCGCTTCGCCATCGAGGTGCGCCCCGATGCCCAGAGCAGCCTGTCACCGCTCGGCATCGATCGGGTGGAATTCATGGTCACCACCAATCCGGGCCAGCCGATCCAGCCGCTCGGCAAGGTCGCCTCCGGTGGCGAGCTGTCGCGGATCAGCCTCGCCATCGTGGTCATCAGCGCCCGCAAAATTTCGACACCGACCCTGATCTTCGACGAGGTGGACGTGGGGATCAGCGGCCCGACCGCCGCCGTGGTGGGGCGCCTCTTGCGCCAGCTCGGCGAGTCCACCCAGGTCATGGTGGTCACCCACCTGCCCCAGGTGGCGGGCAAGGGCCACCAGCACATGGTGGTGAGCAAGCACACCGACGGCAAGACCACGGAAACCCAGATGCAGGCGCTCACCCCAGACGCCCGTCTCAACGAGCTGGCCCGCCTGCTGGGGGGGGATCAGATCACCGACAACACCCTGGCCAACGCCCGCGAGCTGCTCGCAAGCTGACGTCAGGACGGGAGGGGCGACCTCCCGTCCATGTCGGCCCTTGTTGGCTGGCCCGGCCTTCGCCACCATTGCCGCTCAGGGCGGTAAGCCCCGCTCCCCCATCCCCGCCTTGTTCAGCCTTCCCTGTTTTTACCTTGGTCTTTGGCTATTGCTAGGCCCCAGGGCGGTCGAACCACTGGCTCGATCCGTGGTCAAACCCGCACTGCCCGCTTCATTCCGGCGCAGGACGGCATCATACTGCCAAATCAAGGCAGCCACCCACTGCCAGTCCCTCTCACCCCACTTCAGGAATCAATCCATGCTCCACGTCTTTGGTCACCAGAATCCCGACAGCGACAGCATCTGTACCGCCCTGGTCGCCGCCGACTGGCTTAATCGTCAGGGCCGGGCGGCCCAGGCCTTCGCCCTCGGTGAGCCCATTGCCGAAACCCGCTTCATCCTGGAGACCGCCGGGGTGGAGGCGCCCCCCGTGCTGCAAGGCAGCGTGGCCGGCAAGCCGGTCTTCCTGGTGGATTTCAGCGAGCTGGAGCAGGGGCCGGAAGGATTGGCCGACGCCGATGTGCAGGGGCTTATCGATCACCACCGTCTCGGCACCCTGATCACCCGGGGCCCCCTCGATGCCTGGATAAGAGCAGTCGGCTGCAGCGCCACCGTGCTACTGGACCTGATGGGCCATGACGCGCTCTCCCGCGCCCAGGCCAGGCTGCTGCTGGGGGCCATAGTGAGCGACACCTTCAACTTCACCTCCCCCACCACCACGTCCCAGGACAGGGCGGCGGTCGAGCGACTGCTGCCCATCGCCGATCTGGCGCTGGCCCCCTTCGCCCAGACCCTGCTGGAACGCCGCACCCAACTCGGTGACGCCCCGATGAGCGAGCTGCTCGTCGCCGATGAGAAGCGCTACCAGATCGCGGGGCACACCCTGATGGTGAGCCAGATCTGCGTGATGGATCCGGCCCAGTTGCAGGCCCGGATGACGGAGCTGTACCAGGCCATGCACACCAGGCTGGAACAGGACTCTCTGGATGCCTATGTCCTGATGCTGACGGATCTGGCCAGGGGGGACAGCCTGCTCCATTGTGCCAGCAAGGGCATATTGCCCACCGACCCCGTCCCGCTGGCGGGCGCCCTCAGCCGCAAGAAGGAGGGACTCCCCTGGCTGGAGCAGCATCTTACGAACCCGTCCCTCTGACCTCCATCACAGGGTCCCCATCCGGCCTACCATAGTGGCAGCATAACGAGCCATTCCTGCAGAAGGAGACCCGTGACCATGCTGCCTTTCTCCTCTTTCCCCATGAAATTCTTCCATCTCAACACCGATCTGCGGCACACCTTCATATTCCATTCAACTGCACCTGTTATGATGATGTAAACAGAGCCGAGGCTGCGGGCATGGCGTCAGAGTGCGACGCGAGGCGTGCGGGTCGGCCACTGTGATGTGACACCCGCGGGCATGCCCCGGGACGGGACAAGCTCCCTGACCGGGTGCCCCGCGCCATGCCGAGGAGAACTGCTTATGAGCTCGACCAATATTGTGCTGTTGCTGGAAGGCAAGGATTACGAGCAGGAGACGCTGGCCAAGGCGAGCCGTCTGGCACAGGGATTGGGAAGCAACCTGACGCTGTTGCACCTGACCCACAGCAGCAAGGTGCGCCGCAAGAGTCTGTCACTGTCCGAGGAGGAGCGCAGCGTCCAGGGCACCCTGGATGCCAAGGCGATCATCAGCGAGCTCATCACCCTGCCGTCTCACCCCGTGGATTACCAGTGTCTGGTGGTCGACGACGTGGTGCCGGATCTCAAGCGCTGGCTGGCCGCTCATCCGACCGATCTGCTGCTGGTCGGCAGCCGGCATCACTGGATGGAGGGCTCACTGGCCCGACTGCTCATCTACAAGCTGCCCGTGGATATCCAGATCTGTCACGAACCCCACGCCGAGTTGCTTCAGGCCGTCGGCTGATGCCCAAGGACCCGCTCGGCGAGCGGGTCTCTTTCCCCTGTACAGGCCCGGGCCGCGCACCCTCTCCCGATACCGCCAAACGGGCGCCAGTAAACTCCCAACCAATCAAAATCCTCACCCGCCTCCCCCTCCATCACGGCGGTGACGGCACGATTTCTTACACATCACTCGCTTTTTTTTGAGTGCCATTTGCTGCACGATATGGCCCTTGCGCGCCTTCTCCCCCTTTTTCAGGTGATACATGAAGAGTCTCCCCACCCCGGGCAAGTTCGCCCTGCTCGCCCTCCTGCTGCTTGCCCTGATCGCCTGGCTGGCCTGGCCCGGCAAGGCCCCGGAGCCCGTGCTGACCGCCACCGTCACTCGCCAGGACGTGGAGCAGACGGTGCTCGCCAGCGGCGTCCTGCAGGCCATCGAGCAGGTGGACGTGGGGGCCCAGGTCTCGGGTCAGGTCACCTATCTCGCGGTGGAGGCGGGACAACAGGTCAAGCAGGGGGAGCTGCTGGCCGAGATCGATCCCCTGATCGCCCAGAACAACCTCAAGACCGCCGAGGCGGAGCTGGTCAGCCGCCGCGCCCAGCTCAAGATCAAGCAGGCGCAGCTCAAGCAAAACGAGCTCGCCTGGCGCCG
The DNA here is from genome assembly GCF_033348475.1 of Aeromonas sp. XH. Lineage (NCBI taxonomy): Bacteria > Pseudomonadati > Pseudomonadota > Gammaproteobacteria > Aeromonadales > Aeromonadaceae > Aeromonas > Aeromonas sp. XH. The sequence continues at coordinate 2,949,254 of NZ_CP137630.1, forward strand.
TCAGCAGCAGATGTTCCGGCAGGAGGCGAGCTCCCGGGCAGACCTGGAAAGCGCCGAGGCCCAGCTCGCCGTCACCCGGGCCGAGCTGCAGAGCGCCCAGGCAGACATCGACAACGCCCTCATCAAGGTGGAGCGGGCCAAGACGGAGCTCGGCTATAACCGCATTCAGGCCCCCATGGATGGCACCGTCGTCTCCATCGTCACCCGCCAGGGGCAGACCCTGGCCGCCAGCCAGACGGTGCCGACCCTGCTCAAGCTCGCCAACCTGGATACCATGACGGTCAAGGCCCAGATCTCGGAGGCGGACGTCACCCGGGTCAAGGCGGGCATGCCGGTCTATTTCACCCTGATCGGGGATCCGGATACCCGCTACCACGGCACCCTGCGCACGGTCGAGCTGGCCCCCACCAACATCAACGAGCAGACGGCCAGCGCCACGACCACCAGCAATGCCGCCATCTACTACTACGCCCTGTTCGACGTGCCCAACCCCGGCCACCAGCTGAGGGTCGCCATGACGACCCAGGTCACCATAGTGCTCGGCGAGCGCAAACAGGTGCTGACCATTCCCCAGACCGCCCTCGGCAAGAAGCTAGGTGACAACGAATTCGAGGTGACCCTGCTCAGGGAGGGGGATCAGAGAGAGACCCGCCGCATCCAGACCGGCATGAAGGACGACATCAAGATAGAGGTGGTGAGCGGCCTGACCGAGCAGGAGAAGGTCATCCTGGATCAGGGCAAGCCGGTCCAGCACGACGAAGAAGAGGAGATGGCGCCGTGAGCGAGCCCCTGATCCGGCTCAAGGGCATAGAGCGCCGCTACCAGAGCGGGGAGCACGAGGTGACCGTGCTGCACCCGCTGGATCTGGCCATAGATGCGGGGGAAATGGTGGCCATCGTCGGCGCCTCCGGCTCCGGCAAGTCCACCCTGATGAACCTGCTGGGTTGCCTCGATCGCCCGAGCGGCGGCCAGTACCTGTTCCGTGGCCAGGACACCGCCACCCTGGATGCCCTGGCCCTGGCGCAGCTGCGCTGCCACCACTTCGGCTTCATCTTCCAGCGCTATCACCTGCTGCCGCACCTGGATGCGGCCGCCAACGTGGAGATCCCCGCCATCTATGCGGGCACCGCCCGCGCCGAGCGCCGGATCCGGGCCCGCACCCTGCTCACCCGCCTGGGGCTGCAGGATCGCAGCCACCACAGACCCGGCCAGCTCTCCGGCGGCCAGCAGCAGCGCGTCAGCATCGCCCGCGCCCTGGCCAACGGCGGCGAGGTGATCCTGGCGGACGAACCCACCGGCGCCCTCGACAGCCAGAGCGGCAAGGAGGTGATGGCCATCCTCAAGGAGCTGCACGCCCGGGGCCACACCATAATACTGGTGACCCACGACATGGCGGTGGCGAACCATGCGGACCGCATCATCACCCTGCGCGACGGCCGGGTGGTGGAAGAGAGCGGCCAGCGGGCAACCGGCGAAAGTTCACCCCGGCAGACCCCGTCCGAGGCGCCGGCACGTCCCCATGAGGGACAAGGTGACGGCGGCAAGCAGGCCGTCTCCCCCACCCGGCCCGATGCGCAGGGCGCCAAGTCGGCCGCCCTCGCCGCGAGCCAGGGCTGGGAGCGCTACCGGGAGGCGGGCCGCATGGCCCTGCACGCCATGCTGGCCCACCGCATGCGCACCTTCCTCACCATGCTCGGCATCATCATCGGCATCGCCGCCGTGGTCAGCGTGGTGGCGCTGGGTCAGGGGGCGCGCGCCAAGGTGATCGACGACATCAACGCCATGGGCACCAATACCATCGACATCTTTCCCGGCAAGGACTGGGGGGACGAGAAAGCCGCCAGCATCCAGACCCTGAACGAGCGGGATCTCGACGCCCTGCTCGGCCAGCCCTACCTGGAAGGGGCCAGCCCCCAGATTGCGACCTCGGGCCAGCTGCGCTATCGCAACAAGACCAGCAGCGGCAGCGTGATCGGGGTCGGCAACGACTTCTTCCGGGTCAAGGGGATGACGCTCACCCAGGGGCGCCTGCTCGACGAGCGGGACATCCGCAGCCGGACGGCGGTGGCCGTGGTGGATGGCAAGACCATAGAGAGCCTGCTCGGCAAGGTGGACCCGGTCGGTCAGGTGGTGCTGGTCGGCACCCTGCCGGTGCGCATCGTCGGCGTGGTGGCCCAGGAGACCGGCTTTGGCCCCAGCAGCCAATCGGTCAACGTCTGGCTGCCTTACAGCGCCGTGATGAGCCGCCTCCTCTCCCAGAACCACTTCAGCCAGATCACCATCCGGGTCAAGGACGGGGTCCAGCCCGCGCTGGCCGAGCAGGCCGCCGTGGAGCTGTTGACCCAGCGCCACGGAGTGAAGGATTTCTTCACCTTCAGCAGCGACAGCATCGTCAAGTCGGTGGAGAAGACCACCGCCACCCTGACGCTGCTGGTCTCCGCCATCGCGGTCATCTCCCTCATCGTCGGCGGCGTCGGGGTGATGAACATCATGCTGGTCTCGGTGGTGGAGCGCACCCGGGAGATAGGGATCCGCATCGCGGTCGGCGCCCGTCAGTCCGACATACTGCAACAGTTCCTCATCGAGGCGGTCATGGTCAGCCTGCTGGGAGGCCTGCTCGGCATCGGCCTGGCCCTGCTCATCGGCGCCCTCTTCTCACTGCTCGTGGAGAGCTTCCAGATGCACTTCTCGCTCTTCTCCATCCTGATGGCCTTCGGCTGCTCCTCCCTCATCGGGATCCTGTTTGGTTACCTGCCCGCCCGCAATGCGGCCAGGCTAGATCCGGTGGAGGCACTGGCGAGGGAATGATGATGCACAACCTATCAAGGCTCGGGCTGAGCCTGATGCTCACCGCCAGCCTCGGCGCCTGCAGCCAGCAGAGCCCCTATCACAGACCCGTTCTCGACGTGGCGCCAGCGTGGCAGCAGGAGGCCCGGGATCTCGGCGGCCAGCAGGCCGGCCCCTGGTGGCAGGGATTTCAGGATCCCGCCCTCGATCGCCTGGTCGGGGCGGTGCTCGCCGCCAACCCGGACATGCGGGTGGCGGGGCTCAAGCTCAAGAACGCCCTGCTCGGCGCCGACCTGGCTGACACCAACCTCACCCCCGCGGTCAGCGCCAATCTCGGGGCCAGCGGCACCAAGAACATGAAGGATGGCGGTGCCAGCAGCAACCTGGGCCCCTCCCTCAACCTGAGCTACGAGGTGGATCTCTGGGGCAGACTGGCCGCGGCAAGGGATCAGGCGCAGTGGGAGGCAGAGGCCAGCGAGCAGGATCTGGCCGCCACCCGCTTGCTGCTCATCGGCAGGACCCTGGAGCAGTACTGGCAGCTGGCCTACCTCGGCTCGGCCATCGCCCTGGGCACCCAGCAACTGGCCAACCTGGAGCGCATTGAGCGCCTGACCAGGGCCAAGTACGAGGCCGGGGCCGTCACCCGCCTCGATCTGGTGCAGGCCAGCCAGCAGAAGGCGGGCAAGCAGGCGGAGCTCGCCACCCTCACCCAGCAGCGGGCACAGGCCGGCAACGCCCTGCGCCTGCTGCTGGGCCGCAGCAGCGGCCCGCTGGCTGATGCTCCCGACGCCCTGGTCATGGGCCCCATTCCTACCCTGGCGGCCGGCATTCCGGCCGATGTGCTGGCACGGCGCCCGGACGTGCGGGCCGCCGAGCTCAGGCTGCGCAAGACCCTCGCGAGGGGGGACGAGATCCGCACCGGCTTCTACCCCACACTGAGCCTCACCGGCGGCGCCAGCACCACCTCGGACACCCTGACCCAGGTGCTGCAAAACCCGGTGGGGACCCTGGGCGCGACCCTGGCGCTCCCCTTCCTCGAGTACAACAAGACCCGGCTCTCCATCGCCAGCGCCGACATCGATTACCAGATTGTCGAGACCGAGTTTCGCAAGCAGCTCTACACCGCCCTGCTGGAGGTGGAAGATGGCCTGGCCGCCCGCCAGCAAGGGGAGCAGCGGCTGCGTTATCTGGAACAACAGCGGGCCTATGCCAAAGAGGCCGAGCGGCTGGCGGGCGCCCGTTTTCTCGCTGGCGCCACCGGAGTGCAACCCTGGCTGGATGAGCAGAATCGCCTGTGGGATGCCGAGCTCGCCCTGCTTGCCCAGCAGCAGACCCAGCTCAACAACATGGCCGGCATCTACCGGGCGCTGGGGGGAAGCGATCGAACCTGACCCGTGCAGGAAGAGTGGCACCGCGGTTGGTATCCGGCTGAGGTCGACTGCGGCTACTCCTCTGCCCACAAAGCAATTGATAATAATTTTCATTTAATGAAAAATGGGCGCCATTATCAGCCAGGAGTATGCCCATGTCTCAACCCGCCCCGGTCAATCGCCCCCGCCTGCTCACCGTCAAGCATGTTCAGGATGTGAGCCCGCACCTGCGCCGAGTCTGCCTGACCGGCCCCGAGCTTGTGGACTACCCCTTCAGCTGTGGCGGTGCTCATGTCAAGATCATGCTGCCCCTACCCGGCCAGAGCGAGATAGTGCTGCCCACCCCCACCGAGAAGGGGCCCCGCTGGGAAGACCCGAACCAGAAACCCGTGATCCGCACCTTCACCATACGCGCGTTTCGTCGGGAGGCGCTGGAGCTCGACATCGACTTCGCCCTGCACGGTGAGGCCGGCCCCGCCAGCCGCTTCGCCCTGCACGCCAAACCGGGGGACAGGCTCGCCATTTCGGGCCCAGGCGGTCCCGACCCCATGCTGCAGACGGCCGAGCACTATTACATGGCGGGGGATCTCACCGCCCTGCCCGCCATCAGCGCCATGGTGGAGGTGATGCCGGCCCATGCCCGCGGTCATATCGCCCTGCTGGTCCCCCACCAGGACGATGTGCAGGATCTGTCGCTGCCAGCCGGCGTCGACCTGCGCTGGTTCGTGGGCAACCCGGAGCAAGCCGCGACCCTGGTGGCGCATTTCACCGCCCAGCCCATGGTCGCCGAGGGGAGCTATTTCTGGTTCGGCGGGGAAGAGAGCCTGGTCGTGCCGCTTCGGCGCCACGTCAGGCGAACCCTGGATGTGGATCGCCAGCGGGTCTATGCAGTCCCCTACTGGCGCAGCGGCAAGGATGAAGATGCCTATCACCAGGACAGGCACGCCGTGATGGACAGCTGATCTTCCTTGTTTATCTTGTGACTGGCAGGCTTCCTCCCTCGGGGAGGAGGCCGGTTTTTGCTGCGGTTCCCCCGCCATAGTCCCACTCCCCCCATCTTCGCCTGGCCGTTTCATTGCGCTTGCATTTGAGACAAACACCAAGATAATGACAATCATTCTCAACAACTGCGGTGAGCCGTGAACCTGTCTGCCCCAAACGGGATGGCGCATACCGGGTTCCCCATCGCACTCATGCACAGCAAGGTAATTCCAGATGGCAGTTTTGAATTCGGTCATGCGCGCCTTCGCGGTAGAGGCGCTCCCCACCCCTGCCGAGCTGCTGGCACAGCACCCCTGCCCGGCCGACATGGCCAGGCACATCGACAGCCAGCGCCACCAGGTGCGCCGGATCCTGTCTGGGGAAGACGATCGCCTGCTGGTGGTGATTGGCCCCTGCTCCATCCATGATCCCGTCGCGGCCCTCGACTATGCCGGGCGGCTGGCACGGCTCGCCAGCGCCTATGAAGACAGGCTGCTGATAGTGATGCGCGCCTATTTCGAGAAGCCGCGCACCACGGTGGGCTGGAAGGGGCTGGTGTTCGATCCCCACCTGGACGGCAGCAACGATATCAATCGGGGATTGCATCTGGCCCGCCAGGTGCTGCTCGACATCAATGGGCTGGGGCTCGCCACCGCCACCGAGTTCCTCGATACTACCAGCTTTCTCTATCTGGCGGATCTCATCAGCTGGGGCGCCATAGGGGCGCGCACCACCGAGTCTCAGGTACACAGGCAACTGGCCTCCGCACTGCCCTGCCCCGTGGGATTCAAGAACGGCACGGATGGCAATATCCGGGTCGCCATCGATGCCATCCAGGCCAGCACGGCGTCCCATCTGTTCACCGCCCCCGGCAGCCAGGGCGGCATGGTGGTGATCAAGAGCGAGGGCAACCCGGACTGCCACATCATCCTGCGCGGCGGTACCCTGCCCAACTATCACCAGAGCGACGTGATGGACGCCACCGAGCGCCTGGCACGCCAGGGGCTCAACCATCGTCTGATGGTGGATTGCAGCCATGGCAACAGCCAGAAACAGCACAGGAACCAGCTCAGGGTCGCCGCAGAGCTCTGCCGTCAACTGAGCGAGGGGAGCGACGCCGTCGCCGCCGTCATGGTGGAGAGTTTTCTGCAGGGAGGCAGCCAGAAACCGGCCCCGCTGAGCGAGCTGCAATACGGCCTGTCGGTCACAGATGCCTGTCTCTGCTGGGAAGAGAGCGAGACCCTGCTCGCCATGCTGGCCGAGGCGGTGCAGGCCCGCCGCCGTCTCGCCAAACGCAAGGCAGTCCCCCTTCATCATAAAGACAGCCAGGCCGTTACCTAGGTCATCTCTTATTTATTCGCCTTGGCACAGCCGCTCCCAACCTATGTCCTTCATACAAAGAATGAGGGACATATATTCCGAAGATGGGGTGTCAAATAGGACATGAATGGCGAAAGAAAATAATAGCGGGCAATATCAAGCCCTTCCCATACTCAGCATGATCAAATGGGATCTGGCGATCAGAGAGGTTCGGGATCCCTCCCGCTATTTCACCCCAGCGTCTATTTCACCCCCACCCTGGCCTTTCCTAATTCTCCGGCCGATGGGCTGCGACAGAATTTGGGCTGTATGAGTCCTGAATGCATGGCGCCGGCGATCGCGGATCTGCGGCAGGTGGTGGATGATTCTGCTTTATTGGCCCATGATGGTCATGGCTATTCCAGACGAGCCTGTGCAATTACCGGTGCTTTCCAAGTACAAGAGATAGGCAGGCTCCCGAAAATAATAATGCCGCCCAAGGGGCGGCATTATTGATATCCGGATACGGCGATCAGATCAGGAAGTCGTTCAAATCCTTGCCCAGCGCAACTTGCTCGGCGATGGCCTTGGGCATACGGCCCTGACCAGTCCAGGTCTTCTCCTGACCATCTTCCTGATACTTGTATTTGGCGGGACGGGGAGCACGTTTACCCTTGGTCGCACCAGCGGCTGCCGGGGCTGCCACGCTGTTGATCAGCTCGCGCGGATCGATACCGGCCTGTTGCAGCATCTCGGTAAACTCGTTCAGCTTGCGCTGACGCTCTTCCTGCTCGGCACGCTCCTGTTCGACGGATTCGGCACGCTCGTTATATACCAGATCGAACTTTTCTTTCGCTTCTTGCAGTTGCTCAAACGGCAGTTCACGGATGGCAGCACGCAAGCTGCGAATGTTCAGCAGAACCTTCAGAAACTCGTTCATTACTTCCTCACAGAATTATTTTTGTATGTCACAGGGATTACACATTTTGAGAATAGCATGGCCTTGCTATAACAACATAATGTTTTTATGGCGTCAGGATGATGGTTGATACCCTATGGACATTATTCACTGCGGTTAATTCCACATTGCGCTTATTGGAAAACGCCACCGACTTTATTTCTTTCCCGTTGGGTTAATCCTGCCCTCTTCTACCATCGGATAAACCGGAAGGTTGACCGCCCTGGCATTGAATCGCGGGGTGGCTCAATTCGATGGCCAGGGCAACCGGTCACGGCACAAATATTGTGCTCATGACCGTGATCCCCAATGGAAAAGGCCATGGCGCCAAATTGACAAAGGACTGAACTTCAGCATGCGGCTTCTGCCTGTGCCTTGATCCAGGTGATGAAGGCCTGGATCTTGGGGCACTGGCGGTGAGGGAGGGTCGCGAGGTAGTAGCGCTGTTCGCAGCGCACCGCCATGGCAGGAAAAGGCATCACCAGCTCCCCTCTCGCCAGCCCCTGGCTCACCAACTGCTTGCGCCCCATGGCCACCCCGGCGTGGTGGGTGGCGGCGAGGATGGCAAGGTCGGCCCGATCAAACCCCATGTGCGACTGGCAGGCCTCCAGAGCCAGCCCCCAGTGCTGTGTCCAGGTGCGCCACTCGTCACTGTCCGTGTCATGACCCCAGGCCTGCCTGTCGTGCAGCAGGCGACAGTGCTGCAGCTTGTCCGGGCTCTCCAGCAGCCCGTGCTCCTCGGCATAGTCCGGGCTGCACACCGGCACCATGTACTCGTCCATCAGGGGGTGGATGGTGAGCCGCTCCGGCATCCTGGCGTCGAAATTCAGGGTCAGATCGATGCCATACCCCTGCAGGTTGATGTTCTCGTTGCCCGTCAGCAGGTTGAGCTCGATCAGAGGATGCTGGCGGGAGAAGTCGGCGAGCCTCGGCACCAGCCAGCACTGGGCGATGGAGGGGCGCGAGTGGATCGTCAGGGAGCCCGACAACGCCTGATCCCGGATCTCCAGCACCTCCTGATTGATGAACTCCAGCGACGACTTTAGCGCCCAGAAGACGCGCTCCCCGCCCGCAGTCAGCACCACCTTGCGATGAAAGCGCTGGAACAGCGGGAAGCCGAGCTCCTCTTCCAGGGTGCCAATCCTGTGGCTGACCGCACTCGGGCTCAGGGAGAGCTCCTCCGCCGCCAGCGCAAAGGAGCCGTGCCGCGCCGCCGCCTCAAAGGTATGGAGCCTGGCGAGTTGATAACCGCTCAGCAGCTTTCGCCTCACCGCATAGTGTTCATCGCTTCCCATGGTCGCCCCTCCTCTCTTTTGATCCGCCCGATGATACCAGATGACAGGAGGTTGCATTCACCAGACAAACCCAAAACCTTACCTTCACGATGGGAGCGAGGAATTTTTCCGCCTTGCATCAATTCAGCTCATCCAAGCCTTGCTTTTTATCATTTGTCAGCCCGCCCCGCGTACCGTTCAATGGGGCATCCCCTCACCACTCCCTCGAGGTTCCCGTGACACACACCGACATGGCCGGGCTCATCGCCCGCTTTCCCCTGCTCGAGAGGCTGATGGCCCTCGATCCCCTGACCTGGTTCAATCCGGGGGCCACCACTCTGGCGGAAGGCCTGCCCCATGTGGGCCTCACCCGGCAGGATGTGGCGGAGGCGGCCGCCCGTCTCACCCGCTTCGCTCCCTATCTGTGTGAGGCCTTCCCGGAGACCCGCGCCAGCAAGGGCATCCTGGAGTCCGAGATCGCGGCCATCCCGGCGATGCAGGCGACCCTGAACCAGCGTTACGGGGTCGAGCTGACCGGTCGGCTGCTGCTAAAGAAAGACAGCCACCTGCCCATCTCCGGATCCATCAAGGCGCGCGGCGGTATCCACGAGGTGCTGGCTCATGCCGAGCGGCTGGCCATGGCGGCCGGGTTGCTGCGCGAAGAGGATGACTATCGCACGCTGCTTCGCGATGAGTTGCGCTGCTTCTTCAGACAATACCGCATCGCGGTGGGATCCACCGGCAACCTGGGGCTCTCCATCGGCATCATGGGCGCCCGCCTCGGCTTTCAGGTCAGCGTCCACATGTCCGCCGATGCGCGGGCGTGGAAGAAGCGCAAGCTTCGCGAGCACGGCGTCACCGTGGTGGAGTATGCCGAGGATTACGGCGTGGCGGTGGCCCAGGGGCGCAGGGAGGCCCAAGGCGATCCCCACTGCTTCTTCATCGACGATGAGAACTCCCGCACCCTGTTCCTCGGCTACGCGGTGGCCGGCGAGCGGGTGAAGGCGCAGTTCGACCAGATGGGCATCAGGGTGGACGCCGAGCACCCGCTGTTCGTCTACCTGCCCTGTGGCGTGGGCGGCGGCCCGGGCGGGGTGGCCTTTGGCTTGAAACTCGCGTTCGGAGACCACGTCCACTGCTTCTTCGCCGAGCCCACCCACTCCCCCTGCATGCTGCTCGGGGTATACACCGGGCTGCACGATGAGATAGCGGTGCAGGATCTGGGGATCGACAACCTCACCGCCGCCGACGGTCTCGCGGTGGGGCGTGCCTCCGGTTTCGTCGGTCGCGCCATGGAGCGGCTGCTGGCAGGCTTCTACACCCTGGACGATCAGGAGATGTACGACCTGCTGGGGCTGCTGGCCCGGGACGAGCAGATCCGGCTCGAACCCTCCGCCCTGGCTGGCATGGCGGGTCCCTGGCGGGTGGCTGCCGATCCGGCGTGGCAGGCCGAACGAGGGCTGGATGTCACCGACATGGCCCGGGCCACCCACCTGGTGTGGGCCACCGGCGGCGGCATGGTGCCCGCCGAGGAGATGGAAAAGTACCTGGCCAGCGCCCGCCTCTGATCTTTTTTTCACCCACAAGACCCGCCGACCCGGCGGGTTTTTCTCTTGTTGTATCAGCGAGATGGCGCGCACACCACAGCCCCGCCCACAGAGACGGCCAGACTGCTGGATGCCTTAATTTGCCTTCAACGTCCCCAGAGTGGTTAATTTGTGATACGATGGAGGCCGTTTTTTGACATCTGCGCCCTGTTAGCCCCTCGAACCGACAAGATCACGACCGGATCGGGCAAGAGCGGCAAACCGCCGTGCGGAACCACAAGTGACCCGGTTGAGCCAGTTGTGGCAGGCTATCCACGCCAGCAAGAACTCATTCGGGCCACCCAAGATAAGGAGATCGGGCTATGAAACAATACCAAAGCTGGCTGGGACAATATCTGATGAGCCGTCGCGACGGGGATCACGCCATGGCATCCGAACTGGCCAGCTCCATCTGCGAATTCTGGCAGGCAGAGGGGAATGAGGCCGAGCTCAGCAAATGGCAGCAGATCTACGAGCAGCACGTGGAGAAGACCACCTGACCACCCTGCTGCTCCCATAAAAAAACCGGCGCCTCATGGCGCCGGTTTTGCATTTCAACAACCCGGATCACATCTGGTCGATCATGTCCTGGGCGAACTGGGAGCAGGAGCGCAGGGTGGCCCCTTCCATCAGTCGCTCGAAGTCATAGGTGACGGTCTTGTTGGCGATGGCCGCTTCCATGCCCTTGACGATGAGGTCGGCCGCCTCGGTCCAGCCCAGGTGGCGCAGCATCATCTCGGCGGAGAGGATGAGGGAGCCCGGGTTGACCTTGTCCTGGCCGGCGTACTTCGGCGCGGTGCCGTGGGTGGCTTCGAACAGGGCCACGCCGTCGCCGATGTTGGCGCCCGGTGCGATGCCGATGCCGCCAACTTGTGCGGCCAGGGCGTCGGAGATGTAGTCGCCGTTGAGGTTCATACAGGCGATGACGTCATACTCGGCCGGACGCAGCAGGATCTGTTGCAGGAAGGCATCGGCGATGACGTCCTTGACGACGATGGTCTTGCCGGTCTTCGGGTTCTTGAAGGAGCACCAGGGGCCGCCGTCGATGAGCTGGGCATCGTACTCTTTCTGGGCCAGGGCATAGCCCCAATCCTTGAAGGCACCTTCGGTGAACTTCATGATGTTGCCCTTGTGCACCAGGGTCACAGAGTCGCGATCGTTGTCGATGGCATACTCGATGGCGGCACGGACCAGACGCTCGGTACCGGCCTTGGACATGGGCTTGATGCCGATGCCGCAGGACTCGGGGAAGCGGATCTTCTTCACGCCCATCTCGTTTTGCAGGAAGGCGATCACCTTCTTGGCTTCGTCGCTGTCCGCCTTCCACTCGATGCCGGCGTAGATGTCTTCGGCGTTCTCGCGGAAGATCACCATGTCGGTCAGCTCAGGGTGCTTGACCGGGCTCGGGGTGCCTTCGTAGTAGCGGACCGGGCGCAGGCAGACGTAGAGATCCAACTCCTGGCGCAGGGCCACGTTGAGGGAGCGAATACCGCCGCCGACCGGGGTGGTCAGCGGGCCCTTGATGGCCACGCAGTATTCACGAATGAAATCCAGGGTTTCGGCCGGCAGCCAGGCACCTTCGCCATAGACGTGAGTCGATTTCTCGCCGGTATAGATCTCCATCCAGGCGATCTTGCGCTCGCCCTTGTAGGCTTTCTCGACCGCGGCGTTCACCACATTCAACATGGCCGGGGTCACGTCCACACCGATACCATCCCCTTCGATAAACGGAATGATGGGATTGTGGGGAACCTGCAGCTTGCCGTTGGCATCGACTGTGATTTTCTGGCCCTGGGTCGGGATAACTACTTTGCTTTCCATCGGCATCTCCTAACTTCCGTTTGTTATCAATCTGATCGTTGCGCGCGGCCATCTTAAGCCCATCCATTTGCATAATCAAATGGCGGGCGTGCATGTCCGACCATAGTCGGAGACTGGATCACAGTGCGCCCCCGTGGCAGGGAATCGCCTCATCGCCATCCTCTCCTGGCGCGGGTGCAGGCCCCCACCCGCCAGGGCTCTTCTCCTCTTAATGATGCCTCCCCCTGCCCGCGTCGCCGCGCCGCCGCGCCGCCCCCGAGGGTAACTTCCACCCATGCCATCCGTCGTTACATCTTCGTAACCACATCCGGCCAAGCCACATCAAGGTGTTGGGGAAAGGCTGCCGGATCCGGACTAGGCTGTGTTCTTAAAGTGGTTGCTAAACGCCCTCCCCATCCTATGGGACTCCATCCTTCCAGAAAGACCGCATTCATTCACTTCAAAACTGCCTAAACTGGCCTCTTTAGAGGCCCTGTTTATGGCTGAAAATTGAGGCGCTTGAAATATGAACACTTTGAGAACACAACCTAGTCGCGACGCCCAAAAAAACCACCGCCCTGTGCAGGGCGGTGGTTTTTCATTATTCGCTCACTCGGTGGCCACAAGGCCGCCAAGGGCTAGTGTTCTGCCGCTTCCGGCTGGGGAACCTCGGTGCGTTCCCGCTGCAGTTCATCGACCCTGGCTTGCCATTTGTCCTGGGCCTGCTTCTGCCCTTGGGACTCGTACTCCTGGCGCATGATGTCGATATTTTGGTCAAGTTTTTCCATCAGGATGTCTCCTTACATCTCGGGTTACACACTGGCTGACGGCACTGTTGGCCAACCTGCTCCCCCGATTGGACACCAGGTTTTCCCCGATTGTCCAACAAAATAAACGATTGATTATGCAAAAACCAATCTATAAAACGGGCAAATGCCCCTTGTGGGCCCCTCTTTTTCTTCCCGCCAAAACCCATGACATAAATATATTTCACATATTTATCAGGGCATTGAGTTTTCAACTCCCGGCCATTCACCCGCCCTCACCGGCAAAAATCTGGCTATGCAGGTTTTTTTCACACGCTGCTCCCTCTCCCCCCCACCACCGGGCCGGCAAAAACGCCCTTCATCCATCCAGATTTCAGATGCGACATTCCCAGTGCCATCACTTATCCGGATGGATGGCAGACCCCTTCCGACCGGGTATCTACGACCCATTCGGGGATATCTCCTGCCCTGCCTGCTCAGCTAAGATGCCTGGTCGACCATCCGACGCCTCACCGCCTGCCCCAAATGGAGTTTTTCTCGAATGGAACTGATCCATGTTCTGCTCACCCTGGCGGGTCTGGTTGCTGCCGGCCTCATCTTCTGGAACCGCTCACTCGGCCAGCCGGACTGGGAGCGCCTGCCCACCCTGCCGGAATACCTCGCACTGCATCCCGAGTGCGCCACCACGGATGCCGAAAATGCCCGCTGCCATGGCTGCGGTTCCGACAAGGTGCTGTTCACCCCCCTCACCGGCCGGGGTGACTACCGTCTTCGCCACACCTGCCTGGCTTGTGGCAAGGTGCTGTTTCGCAGCCGCGCCATCTTCTGACAGATCACAGCTTTCGCCACACCTACCGAGGAACCGCGGTAAATGACCCCGATGGCCGACAGACTGTGGATATGAATGAGTGACAGATTGACAAGGATTTCCATGAGCGAGCCCATATTAACGACCCGTTGGTGCTGGCTACGCCAGCATGTGAAGAAACTGCGCACTGCCAAGCCCGAAGCCGAAGATGAGGGTACAATCTGGCGCTTTGTCGGTGTGATAATGGCGGCAGTTCCTGTCCTGACCGCGGCAACTTACCTGTTAGGCATGGCCTATCACTATGGCTACACCATGGCATTTCGCCTTGATTATTCTGAGTTTTCCCCACCAGCGGACTATCTACTGGCCTTTGGGCTCATGAAAACTCTCGATATGCTCAAACCGTGGATGTGGCCCTTGTTGGGCCTCATCATTTCCATTTTTTCCATTTGTGCCGTCCTAATTTTTTGTCCGCGCTGGAGGATCAGGCTCACATGGTGGTGGCAAACATCGTGGTTATATCGGGCAGCTTGCAAGCAAGCCAAAGCGCAAAAGCGCTACCCAGCCCCCTCTCTTAGTCGAGCCTTTATCTGGCTTGGCGATAACTACTACAAATTTGCCTTCCTGCTATTGGCGGTGCTGATCCCCGTCATGGGCGCCATAGACTTCTTTATACAAGGAGTAAAAGCAGCACAAGTTCAGATCACCCTTCTGGAGCAAGGTAACTGGCCGGAGAGCGAGGCCAATAGCCAGTCACCCCTGCTGGGGAATGAACCCCATATCCGCATCACCTGCAACACCATCCACTGTGCCTATCGCTTCAAGGGGGGCGATACCCTGCTGTTGCGCCACGATCAAATTGAGCAGACCCGTTACCGTCCTGAGCCTCCCCCTCAGGATGAAACCAAGCCATCTGAGATGCCCACTCACCCTTGACCTATCCCCATAAAAACCGGCGCCAGGGGGGGCTGGATAAGATCAGGTGGCAGCCATCGGCCAGCTTGCCGGTCGTTGTGATGAGGGTCATCCCCGGGCGCATCCCCGTAACACCTCCACGACGCGCCAGGCTGCCACTGCTGGCCTTAGCCCCGACGAGTCATCTACTCCCAAATGGGAATTTTTCCCCGGAGAGGGACCGTTTCTTGATCCTGAACAGGCTTTGGTCGGCATCGGGTTTTGCGAAATCATGCCATTGGTTAACATGTTTTGCTCGCCACTCCTGGCGAGGAGATAGCCCAGGGATGACGGGGCCCGCTGACGCCGTCGCTCGCATCCCGTCCCGGGTTCACCATGGGTCAGATATCGTTGGCGCTATGCATCGGCATTGCATCGCCGGAGGATAAGGATGTACGGATTGGCACTGTTGTTACATATTCTCGCGGCCACCATCTGGACCGGCGGCCATATAGTGCTGTCGGTGGTCGTGCTGCCCAGGGTATTGAGGGAGCGCTCGCCCGCCAGGCTGCTGGAATTCGAGTCTGTTTACGAAAAGATCGGCATGCCGGCGTTGATCATCCAGGTGATAACCGGCCTTTATCTGGCTTATCGCATGCTGCCGGACGTCAGCCAGTGGCTGGATTTTTCCAATCCCGTCGCCCACCCGATCCTGTTGAAGCTGTCGCTGCTGGCCTTGACGCTCGGCTTCGCCATGAGTGCGCGCTTCAGAGTCATTCCCCATCTATCCGAGAAAAACCTCGTCACCATGGCCTGGCATATCATCCCGGTGACCATTATCTCCATCCTGTTTGTCATAACGGGCGTGTCGTTCAGAACCGGGTGGTTCTATTGACGCTCGGGGATAAATAGAGACTGATCCACTTTCATGGGGCAGGGCTTTGCCGCGTGGCGGCCCCCTGAACGGGGAATTGAGAGCTATGTGAAGAAAGCTATGATAGGCGCGCGCCCACCACGAGAACGAACGCCAGCATGACAACCTTGAGCGAACAGAGCGAACTCCATCGTTGCGACCGATGCGGTGAGCGCACCCGCCATCTCGTGGTGCTGGTGGCCCGCGATCACAATCAGGACATCATGCCCAAGGATCCGCGCAAAGCCTTCTGGCAAGCCTTTCGCTCCAGCAGCCTGACCAACGCGGTATTCGGCCAGACCCTCGCCTATCAGGCCACCCATGTAAAACATCTGATCTGCGAGCGCTGCGGCGAGAAGTTTCTGGAGTATTGAGGCCCAGAGGGCGGCGCACCCGGACAGTCAGAGCGAGATAAAAGAGAAATAAAGATGAAGTTTGTCGAGATGGCCCCCGACCAACTGCCGCTGGCGCTGCTGCTGGAGGCAGATCCCGCAGAACAGCGCATCGCCGCCTATCTGCCCGGCGCCTGGGGCTTTGCCGCCCTGGCGGGCAACAATGGCAACGAGGTAGTGGGAGCCTGCGTGGCGGGTCTGGTGGGGGAACAAACGGCCGAGATCTTCAATATCGCCGTGACCCCCGACCGCCAGCAGCAAGGCATCGGCTCCGGCCTGCTGCGCTTCGTGCTGACCAGCCTGGCCGGGAAAGGAGTCCGCCGCGTCGAGCTCGGCACCGGCAGCTTCGGCCACCAGCTCACCTATTACCAGCGCCACGGCTTTCGCGTGGATGGCGTCATCAAGGATCACTTCCTTATCCACTACCCGCAGCCCCTGATGGAGCACGGTATCCAGCACAAGGATATGCTGCAGCTTTCGCTGGCACTGGCGCCGGACACCGCTTCCCCCTGACCCGAGAGGGTGGCCCTGCCCCCCCCTGATGGCCACCCCCTGTGGTACACTCCCCCATCCCCTGTTTTTGGTATGCATGCGATGAAATCACCCCGTCCCCGCCTCTCCCTCTCCAGCCGCCCCGATGCAGGCCGCCCCGCCAGGGTGGGCAAGGTGCAGCCGCCCACCCCGGGCCCAGGGCGCAAGCCTGAGGTGGCCGCGGCGGATCGCAAGCTGCTGCTACTGAACAAGCCCTACATGGTGCTCTGCCAGTTCACCGACGAGGCGGGACGGGAGACCCTCAAGGATTACATCAGCGAGCCCGGCATCTATGCCGCGGGCCGGCTCGACCGCGACAGCGAGGGGCTCTTGCTGCTCACCAACGACGGCAAGCTGCAGGCGCGCCTCACCCAGCCCGGGGAGAAGACCCCCAAGACCTACTGGGTACAGGTGGAAGGCGTGCCGAGCGAGGAGAAACTGGCTGCCCTGCGCACCGGAGTGGAACTCAACGACGGCCTGACCCTGCCCGCCGGGGCGCGCATCATGGATGACCCTGCGGTGTGGCCACGCAATCCGCCCATTCGCGAGCGTAAAGAGATCCCCACCTGCTGGCTCGAGATAACAATCGTGGAGGGGCGCAACCGCCAGGTGCGGCGCATGACAGCCCATATCGGCCACCCCACCTTGCGCCTCATCCGCTACGCCATCGGCGACTGGACCCTAGACGGCCTGGCACCGGGGGAGAGCCGCGCCCTGCCCGCCCCCGAGCTGGCAGCGGCACCGAGGCAAGCGCCAGCGCACGGCAAGCCGCGCACATCCGCCAGGCCACAGGGGGCCCGCAGCAACAACGCGGCCCGGCCGAGCCGTAACGTCCAACACCAGGAGCAACGCCAAGGGCGGGGCAGCAGTGAAGCGGGCACGCGCCCGGCCAATCGCAGCGGCGGGCGCGGCACAGCGCGCCGACCGGCTCGCACCAAGCCCTCGGAATAACGGGCAGCCATGACCTGGCAATCGTGCAATAAATAGTGCAGTTGAATCGAGTGCTTCCACACAGGCCGAGCCCAACAAGACAAGGAGTCCCTATGATCGAACATCCCCCCCTTCCCTCCCGTCTCACCGTGGCCGCCCTGGTGCACTGGCAGGGCCACTTCCTGCTGGTGGAAGAGGAGATCAAGGGCCAGCGCCGCTTCAACCAGCCCGCCGGCCACGTGGAGCCGGGGGAGAACCTGATTGAGGCGGCCTGCCGCGAGCTCAAGGAAGAGACGGGGCTCACCGCCGCGCCCACCGCCTGGCTCGGGGTCTATCTCTACAAGCCGGCGGACAGCGAGGCGACCTTCGTGCGCACCGCCGTCATCTTCGACCTTGAAAAGGCACCGGGTCAGCACCATCCAGAGGATCCCGACGGCGACGTGCTGGCCTGCCACTGGCTCAGCCTGGAGGAGATCGCCGAGTGCAAGCCGGCCCTGCGCAGCCCCCTGGTGTGGCAGTGCATCCAGGACTATCTGGCCGGCACCCGCCTGCCGCTGTCGGCCCTCAAGGTCTTCATTTAAGCGCCATTGGACGCTCTTTTTGACGCTATGGGGCCGAGACAAGAAAAACGATTTCCCGCTGCCGGGCTCCCGATGGGCAAGGCGGCATGGAGATGTGACCGGGGGCGCAAAACTCTGGTAGAATATGCCCCGTTTAAACGAACTGGTAACTTCGACTAATGACAGACAACAGCCAAATCAAGGTGATCGTCGGCATGTCCGGCGGCGTGGATTCTTCCGTCTCGGCCTACCTGCTCCAGCAGCAGGGCTATCAGGTCGAAGGCTTGTTCATGAAGAACTGGGAAGAAGACGACACGGACGAGTACTGCTCTGCCGCCCAGGATTTGGCTGATGCCAAGGCCGTCTGCGACAAGCTGGGGATGAAACTCCACACCATCAACTTCGCCGCCGAGTACTGGGACAACGTGTTCGAGCACTTCCTGGAAGAGTACAAGGCCGGCCGCACGCCGAACCCGGATATCCTGTGCAACAAGGAGATCAAGTTCAAGGCGTTCCTGGAGTTTGCCGCCGAAGAGCTGGGGGCCACCTACATCGCCACCGGCCACTATGTGCGCCGTGACGACAGCACCGGCCGCCCGCGCCTGCTGCGCGGTCTGGATACCAACAAGGATCAGAGTTACTTCCTCTACACCCTGAGCGAAGCTCAGGTGGGTCAGAGCCTGTTCCCGGTCGGGGATCTGGAGAAGCCGGAGGTGCGCCGCATCGCCGAGCAGCTCGACCTCGTCACCGCCAAGAAGAAGGACTCCACCGGTATCTGCTTCATCGGCGAGCGCAAGTTCAAGGACTTCCTGGCGAAATTCCTGCCCGCACAGCCCGGCCCCATCGAAACCGTGGACGGCAAGGTGATAGGCACGCACCAGGGGCTGATGTATCACACCCTGGGCCAGCGCAAGGGGCTCGGCATCGGCGGCATGAAGGATGCCACCGAAGAAGCCTGGTACGTGGTCGACAAAGAGGTCGAGCGCAACACGCTAGTGGTGGCGCAGGGCGAGCATCCCCGCCTCTACTCCGATGGCCTGATCGCGAGCC
The DNA here is from genome assembly GCF_033348475.1 of Aeromonas sp. XH. Lineage (NCBI taxonomy): Bacteria > Pseudomonadati > Pseudomonadota > Gammaproteobacteria > Aeromonadales > Aeromonadaceae > Aeromonas > Aeromonas sp. XH. The sequence goes on from NZ_CP137630.1 coordinate 2,968,154, forward strand.
AATTGCACTGGGTGGATCGCACCCCCATCCGCGAACCGCGCCGCTGCACCGTCAAGACCCGTTATCGTCAGGAAGACATCCCCTGCCTGATCCAGCCCATCGACGATGAGACCATCCGGGTCATCTTCGACGAGAAGCAGGCCGCGGTGACCCCGGGCCAGTCCGCCGTCTTCTACGACGGGGAAGTCTGCCTGGGCGGCGGCATCATCGAACAACGCTTCAGCCACCCGGTCTAAGGGATCGGGCAGGGTGCCCCCTCTTCTCTGACGGAAGTGGGGGCCGGATGAGGGGCAGGCCCCTCTCCCCAAGAGCACACAGAACAAGGATCATGGCTTGCTACGGCATCAGCCAATGAGTGAACAAGACAGGGCCGTGAAACGATGAGCGACAAATTTCAAGACAGGACCATGGCCTTTGCCGGCATCTGCCAGGCGGCCTATCTGGTACAGAAGGTGGCCCGCGACGGCACCTGTGACGAGGCTTCCCTGCGCGAGAGCCTGCAGAGCGTGCTGGTGACCGATCCCAAGCAGCCGCTGGAAGTGTTCGGCAGCCACCTCGCCATTCGTGACGGCTACCGCGCCCTGGTGGAGCAGCTGGGGGCCGACGGCAGCCAGAAGAACGCCGAGCTGACCCGCTACGTGGTGAGCCTGATCGCGCTGGAGCGCAAGCTCGCCAAGCGCAAGGACATCCTCAACATGCTGGGAGAGCGGATCAGCCAGATCGGCCGCCAGCAACAGCATTTCGATCTGCTCGACGAGCAGATCCTGGCCAACATGGCGAGCATCTACAGCGATCTTATCAGCCCGATAGGCCCCAGGATCCAGGTGGCGGGCACCCCGCTGTTCCTGCAGCAGCCCCTGGTACAGCACAAGGTGCGCGCCCTGCTGCTGGCGGGCATTCGCGCCGTGGTGCTGTGGCGCCAGCTCGGCGGCAGCCGCACCCAGATCATCTTCGCCCGCAAGAAGATGGTGGAACTGGCCAAACGATTTTAACCCCCACACCAATCATCAGGAGTTCACCCCATGGAGCTGTCCGCGCTGACTGCCGTTTCCCCGATTGACGGTCGTTATGGCGACAAGGCCGATGCCCTGCGCCCTATCTTCTCCGAATTCGGTCTGCTGCGTTTTCGCGTCGAAGTCGAGGTGCGCTGGTTGCAAAAACTGGCCAGCCACGCCGGGATCCCGGAAGTCCCTGCCCTGAGCGAGGCAGCCAATGCCCTGCTCGACGGCATCGTCAGCAACTTCAACGAGCAGGATGCCGCCCGCATCAAACAGATCGAGCGCACCACCAACCATGATGTGAAAGCGGTGGAGTACTTCCTGAAAGAGAAGGTGGAAGTGAACCCGGAGCTGGCCGCCGTCAGCGAATTCATTCACTTCGCCTGCACCTCGGAAGACATCAACAACAACTCCCACGGCCTGATGCTGAAGACCGCCCGGGAAGAGGTGATCAAGCCTTATTGCGAAAAGCTCATCGGCGAGATCAAGCGCCTGGCCCATGAGTATCGCGACATGCCGCTGCTCTCCCGTACCCACGGCCAGCCGGCGACCCCGAGCACCATGGGCAAGGAGATGGCCAACGTCGCCTACCGTCTGGAGCGCCAGTTCAAGCAGATCATGGCGGTGGAGATCCTCGGCAAGATCAACGGTGCGGTCGGCAACTACAACGCCCACCTCAGCGCCTACCCGAACGTGGACTGGCACCGGTTCTCCGAGGAGTTCGTCACCTCTCTGGGCCTGACCTGGAACCCCTACACCACCCAGATCGAGCCGCACGACTACATCGCCGAGCTGTTCGACGCCCTGGCCCGCTTCAACACCATCCTGATCGACTTCGACCGCGACGTCTGGGGCTACATCTCCCTGGGTCACTTCAAGCAGCGCACCATCGCCGGCGAGATCGGCTCCTCCACCATGCCCCACAAGGTCAACCCCATCGACTTCGAGAACTCCGAAGGCAACCTGGGGTTGGCCAACGCCGTGTTCCAGCATCTGGCGAGCAAGCTGCCCATCTCCCGCTGGCAGCGTGATCTCACCGACTCGACCGTGCTGCGCAACCTGGGTGTGGCGGTGGGTTACTCCCTGATTGCCTATCAGGCGACCCTGAAGGGCATCTCCAAGCTGGAAGCCAACGCGGATGCCATGGCCGCCGATCTGGATGCCAACTGGGAAGTGCTGGCCGAGCCGATCCAGACCGTGATGCGCCGCTACGGTATCGAGAAGCCCTACGAGAAGCTGAAAGAATTGACCCGTGGTCGCCGCGTCGACGCCGAAGGGATGCGTACCTTTATCGACACCCTGGAGCTGCCGGAAGCGGTCAAGGTTGAGCTGAAGAAGCTGACCCCGACCAACTACATCGGCGACGCCCAGCGTCTGGTGGATCTGCTGAAGTAAGCGGCCAACGCGATACGACAGGGGCCCTGTGCACGCTCTGCCACAGGGCCCCTGCTACTTTTCAAGCACCCGACAGGGTTTGCCCAAGCCCGCCTTGGGCAAGCCCTCTCACAAGATACGAGAAGCACCATGTACCAACTCAATCTGGATATCGCTCACTTCCTCGAGCACTACTGGCAGAAGCGCCCGCTCCTCATCAAGGGCGGTTTCACCGACTTTCAGGATCCCATCAGCCCGGACGAGCTGGCGGGTCTGGCCATGGAGGACGTGATCGAGTCGCGCCTGGTGACCCGCTTCAACAACAAGTGGGAGGCGGCCCACGGCCCCTTCGAATCCTACGATCACCTGGGGGAAGAGAACTGGACCGTGCTGGTGCAGGCCTGCAACCACTGGGTACCCGAGGTACACGAGCTGGCGCTGCCGTTCCAGTTCATCCCGGGCTGGCGCTTTGACGACGTCATGGTGAGCTTCTCCACCCCTCACGGCGGCGTCGGCCCCCACATCGACAACTACGACGTCTTCATCACCCAGGGCCAGGGCAAGCGTCACTGGCGCGTCGGCGATGCAACGCCGCGAAGCGAGTTCGCCGCCCATGCAGCCCTGCTGCACTGCGAGCCGTTCGAGGCGATCATCGACGTCATCATGGAGCCGGGCGACATCCTCTACATCCCGCCCGGATTCCCCCACGAGGGCTACGCCATCGAGCCCTCCCTGAACTTCTCGGTGGGCTTCCGCGCACCGGACGCCAGGGCGCTTATCTCCTCCTTTGCCGATCACCTGATCGACAACGATCTGCGCACCGAGCGCTATGGCGACCCTGACCTCAAGCCCCGCGCCCGGCACGGCGAGATCCAGCCCCATGAGCTGCACCGCCTGCGCGAGCTGATGCAACAGGCCCTCGACGACGAGACCCTGTTCAAGGAGTGGTTCGGCACCATGATCTCCGAGGCCAAGCACGATCTGGACGTGAGCCCCATGGAGCCCGACTACGGCGCCGACGAGGTGGCCGACCTGCTGAGCCAGGGCGAGCCCGCCATCAAGGTGCCTGGCCTGCGCACCGTCTGGTTCAGCGGCGAGGCCAGGACCTGCTACATCGACGGCGAGGCCTGGACCCTGCCGGGCGAGGATGCCGCCGCCATCTCCCTGCTCTGCGACAAGGACATGGTCACCCAGGACGACCTGGAGGAGCTCGCCGACCAGGCCGGCTTCCTGCAACTGCTGACCCGCCTCGTCAACCGCGGCTACTGGTTCTTCGGCTAAGCCCGCGCCGGGCCCTGCAACGACAAGGCGCCGCTGTCACCAGCGGCGCCTTTTTCGTTCGCGTGAACTCCCTTTCTCCCCGCCTTGCTGGCAACCGACGGTCTCCCCACTACACTTGGTGACGGTCGGCCATCAAGGCCTGCTCCTCCCGCCGCCTTCGTCGCCTTGTTATTTAACAACATCCGTTCGACACCGGTGCGAACGCAGAGTGGGAACCGAATGGGCCGGCACGCGGAGAAACCAATTATTTTAGCCCGTAAAATCAACAGTGAGCGAAAACGTTATCTTGTGAAATGAGGCCGTTTTCGCTCAAAACGTTGTTTCTGGATCATAAAAAGTATCCAAAAACTGGTGTATATTGCACGGCGGAAATTCCTTAACCATGAAGACTGACATGAAAAAGACCAAAATCGTCTGCACCATCGGTCCCAAGACCGAATCCAAAGAAATGCTGGGCAAGATGCTGGATGCCGGCATGAACGTCATGCGCCTGAACTTCTCCCACGGCGACTACGCCGAACACGGTGGTCGCATCAGCAACCTGCGCGCTGTCATGGCCGAAACCGGCAAGCAAGCAGCCATCCTGCTGGACACCAAGGGCCCGGAAATCCGTACCATCAAGCTGGAAGGCGGCAACGACGTCTCCCTGGTGGCCGGCCAGACCTTCACCTTCACCACCGACCAGACCGTGATCGGCAACAAGGATCGCGTCGCCGTGACCTACGCCGGTTTTGCCAGCGACCTGCGCGTCGGCAACCGCATCCTGGTTGACGATGGCCTGATCGGTCTGGACGTCATCGAGATCACCGAACGCGAAGTGATCTGTAAAGTCCTGAACAACGGCGATCTGGGCGAGAACAAGGGCATCAACCTGCCGGGCGTCTCCATCAAGCTGCCGGCCCTGGCCGAGAAAGACAAGCGCGACCTGATCTTCGGTTGCGAGCAGGGCGTCGATTTCGTGGCCGCCTCCTTCATCCGCAAGAAGGAAGACGTGCTGGAAATCCGTGAGCACCTGAAGGCCCACGGTGGCGAGGCCATCCAGATCATCTCCAAGATCGAAAACCAGGAAGGCCTGGACAACTTCGACGAGATCCTGGCTGTCTCCGACGGCATCATGGTCGCCCGCGGCGACATGGGTGTGGAAATCCCGGTTGAAGAAGTGATCTTCGCCCAGAAGATGATCATCGAGAAGTGCAACAAGGCACGCAAAGTGGTCATCACCGCCACCCAGATGCTGGACTCCATGATCAAGAACCCGCGTCCGACCCGCGCCGAAGCCGGCGACGTAGCCAACGCCATCCTGGACGGTACCGATGCCGTCATGCTGTCCGGTGAGTCCGCCAAGGGCAAGTACCCGCTGGAAGCCGTGACCATCATGGCCACCATCTGCGAGCGTACCGACTCCGTGATGCCGTCCAACCTGTCTGCCGCCAACGACAGCAACAAGCTGCGCATCACCGAAGCGGTCTGCAAAGGCGCGGTCGAGACCTCCGAGAAGCTGGACGCCCCGCTGATCGTGGTCGCCACCGAAGGCGGCAAGTCTGCCAAGGCCATCCGCAAGTACTTCCCGAAAGCCTGGATCCTGGCCATCACCACCAACAAGAAGACCGCTGCCCAGCTGGTGCTGACCAAGGGTGTGGTGACTCACGTGGTCGACTCCATCGCCTCCACCGACGATTTCTATCGCATCGGCAAAGAAGCCGCGCTGGAAATCGGCATGGGCGTGAAGGGTGACGTGGTTGTCATGGTCTCCGGTGCCCTGGTACCGAGCGGCACCACCAACACCGCCTCCGTTCACGTGCTGTAATCAGCCCTGAATCGATGAAAGCGGCGCCTTCGGGCGCCGTTTTTTTTATCTCTCCCCCCTGCTGCCTCTCTCGCGCCGGTGCTAGAATCCACGCGGATTTTTCCCAGGCGGACAATCCTTCGAACCTCGCATAATCACCCGGACGTTTTATGCTCTCAACACGATTCAAAAGAGCCTCGGCTACCCTGTTGCCGCTGTTCTGCTTACTCATCACCCTCTGCGCCCCGCACGCCATGGCGCAGGACCTGCCCCAGCGCGCCACCGTGCAGCGGGCGCTGGATGCCCTCGGCAAGTCGGATGCCCTCACCGTCAGCCAGCAGGCGGATCACAAGTTCCTGACCGACACCCTCTCCCTGCTCGACAGCATCGACAAGGAGAAGAGCAAGGCCAAGAGCCAGAACGAGCGCATTCGCTCCCTGCCGGCCGAGCTGCGCGACATCAGCGCCAGACTCGAGGCCCTGACCCAGGGCAAGAGCCCGGAGCAGCTCAGGAGCGAATACGCCACCATGAGCCTGGCGGAGCTCGACAGCCGCCAGCCCGAGATCATGGCCAACATGCAGGATGCTCAGGAGGCCCTCGGCACCATCGGCAGCCAGATCACCAGCCTGCAGACCCTGCCGGAGCGGGCCCAGGCCAACATGAGCCGCGCCTATCAGCGCAGCCAGGAGATCCGCACCCGCCTCAATTCCGGGGACGGGGTGAGCAGCGCCGAGAAGATGAAGCTGGGCGCCGAGCTGGCCCTGCTGGATCTGCAACTGGCCAACCTGCAAAAGGAGCTGGACAACCGCACCAGCATGCAGGATCTGGCGGTCAAGCAGCGCGATTACCAGAGCGCACGGCTCGCGAGCGAGGAGCAGAAGCTGCAGGCCCTGCAGGAGCAGAGCAGCGCCAAGCGCCTGGGTGACACCGAGAAGACCGCCGAGCAGACCGGCGAGCTGGTGGCCGCCGAGGACAACCCCCTGGTGCAAAAGGAGCAGGAGATCAACCACCAGCTCAGCCAGCAGCTCATCAGCGCCACCACCAGCCTCAACTCGCTCGCCCAGAAGAATCTGCAGGCCAAGAGCTGGTTGGAGCGCGGCACCCAGACCGAGCGCAACCTCAACGAACAGGTGCAGATGCTCAAGGGCAACCTGCTGCTGTCGCGCATCCTCTACCAGCTCTACCAGCAGCTGGAGGCGGCGCCCTCCACCCTGGTGAAGAACCTGGAAGAGCAGATCGCCGACCTGCACCTGGCCCAGTTCGAGCTGAGCCAGCAACGTGACCAGCTGTTCCAGAAGACCCAGTATCTGGACAACCTGATCGCCAGCAGCGGCGAGACGGTGAGCGAGGAGGACAAGGCGAACCTTGCCAAGCTCATCGACACCCGCATCAGCCTGCTGGACCAGCTCAACCGCCAGATGGATGCCCAGCTCACCAACGCCATCAGCCTGCAGCTGACCCAGCAGCAGCTGAGCCGGGTCTATGCCTCCATCGAGTTCACCCTGCAACAGCACATCTTCTGGGTGAGCAGCAACAAGCCCATCGACGCCAAGTGGTTCATCAGCTGGCCGGCCCAGGCCTACAAGCAGGTCTCCGACTGGGTGCTGAAACCGGACTGGAGCGGCTGGGGCGACATGCTGCTGGCGGTCTCCCTGCTGGCGCTGCCGCTGCTGCTGGTGGGCGGTCTGCTGCTGTGGAAACGCGGCACCCTGCTCGATCGCCAGAAGAAGATCGCCAAGGATCTCGGCCGCTTCCGCCAGGACAGCCAGTGGCACACCCCGCGCGCCCTGCTGTTCACCGTGTTGCAGCGCCTGCCGGGCACCCTCTTCATCCTGGCCGCCGGCCTGCTGCTGGCCTATTGCGGCCTGCTGAGCCCGAAACTCATCTTCCAGATTACCCTGAACCTGGCCCTCGGCTACCTGGTATTCAGCGTCTATCTGTCGGTGATGCGCCCGGGCGGCATCGGCGAGACCCACTTCCGCATTCCCCGTGACGAGCTGCAGGCCAAGCGCAACAGCATGCGCTACCTCTGGCTGCCTCTGCTGCCCCTCATCATGCTGTCGACCAAGGCGGTGGTGGAACCCTCCTCCCTTGGCAACGACGTGATAGGCCAGGCCCTGACCATGCTGCTGCTGGGGCTGACCGCCTACCTGGTGCTGCCCATCTCCCGCGCCCGCATCAAGGGCGAGGCGAGCATGTTGCAGACCCTGACCGCCGTCGCCCTGGCGCTGGCGCCGGTGGCGCTCATGGTGCTGGCGGCCCTCGGCTACTACTACACGGCCCTGAAACTGACCGGCCGCCTCATCGAGTCCTTCTACCTCCTCATCATCTGGAGCCTGGTCTATCGCACCGCCCTGCGCGGCCTCGAGCTGGCGGCCCGCCGCCTGGCCTATCGCCGCGCCGTCGCCAAGCGCGAGCACAAGACCCTGGAGGATGCGGAAGGGGGCGAGGCCATCGAAGAGCAGCCCATGGATCTGGAAGAGGTCAGCCAGCAGTCCCTGCGTCTGACCCGCATCATGCTGCTGGTGGTGTTCGGCGTCGCCTTCTACTGGCTCTGGTCCGATCTGGTGGCGGTCTTCACCTACCTCGACAGCGTGGTGCTCTGGCACAAGAGCGAGGGGACAGGCGCCAATGCCGTGCTCTATCCCATCAGCCTGAGCGACGTGCTGACCGGCCTCTTCCTGTTCGGCGCTGCCCTCTCCCTGGCTCGCAACCTGCCAGGCCTGCTGGAGGTGCTGGTGCTCTCCAGGATGCGCCTCGCCCAGGGCACGGCCTACGCCTTCACCACCATGCTCAACTACGTGCTGATCGGCATGGGCTCGCTGACGGCGCTGGCCATGCTGGGGGTCCAGTGGGAGAAGCTGCAGTGGCTGGCCGCCGGCCTCTCGGTCGGTATCGGTTTCGGCATGCAGCAGATCGTCTCCAACTTCATCTCGGGCATCATCATCCTGTTCGAGCGCCCGGTGCGGATCGGCGACACCGTGACCATCGGCACCATCTCGGGGACGGTCAACAAGATCCGGATCCGCTCGACCACCCTCACCGACTTCGACCGCAAGGAGGTGATCATCCCGAACCAGCAGCTGATGATAGAACGGCTGATCAACTGGTCCCTGTCCGATACCGTCACCCGGGTCATCGCCCGGGTCGGGGTGGCCTATGGCTCGGATCTGGATCTGACCCGCAAGCTGTTGATGCAGGCGGCCACGGAGAACAGCCGGGTCCTGAAGGATCCCGCCCCCACCGTCTACTTCCTCACCTTCGGGCCCAGCACCCTGGATCACGAGCTGCGCTTCTTCGTGAGCGAGCTGGGGGATCGTAACCCGGCCATCGACGAGCTGAACCGCCGCATCGACGTGCTGTTCCGCGAGCATGGCATCGAGATCGCGTTCAACCAAATGGACGTCTACATCAAGAACATGCAGGGAGACGAACAGAAGGTGGAATCCCGCCCGGCGCTGCCGCCGGCGGGGCACCAGCCCGTCTGATCCCGCCCGCTTGCACAGGCCCCGTAACGGGGCCTGTTTTTTTCAGCCTCTCTGGCGCCTTGAAAGCGGGGCGAGCCCCCCAATATAGGGAGGACAACGGACTGTCAGCCAAGAGGAAGCCGATGGACTATCTCTACGCCGTGGTGCTCTTTGCCATCTCGGCATCGGTCACCCCCGGGCCCAACAACATCATGGTGATGAGTGCCGGGGCCAACTTCGGGGTGCGCAGGAGCCTGCCCCTGCTCATGGGGATCTGCGTCGGTTTCACCCTGATGCTGTTGCTGGTGGGGCTGGGCTTCGGCCGGCTCTTTATCCTCTTCCCCGAACTCCACTTTTTCATCAAGTGCGCGGGCACCCTCTACCTGCTCTATCTCGCCTGGCTCATCGCCCGCTCGGCGGGCGAGGTGACGGGGAGCACTCAGGCCCGCCCCCTCGGCTTTTTCAAGGGGGCCCTGTTCCAGTGGGTCAATGCCAAGGCCTGGGTGGTCGCCACCGGCGCCATCGCCGCCTTCACCAGCGCGGGGGCCGAGTTCCACCAGCAGAACCTCGCCATCGCCCTGATCTTCTTCATCGTCTCTTTCCCCTGTGTCGGGCTCTGGCTCCTGTGCGGTGCCCTGCTCAAGCGCTGGCTGGCCGACGACCTGGCCCGCCGCCGCTTCAACCAGACCATGGCGGCCCTGCTGGTCCTCTCCGTGGTGCCCGTCATTCAGGAGATACTGAGCCAACCCTGAGCGTCCATCCCTGATTCCCCTTCATCCCGACGCAGCGCCGTCGTTGAGGAGCATGCAATGCAACAAGTGGTCTATGTGGCCAACCCGGTGAGCGGGTTGATCCATGTGTTTCGGCTGGAAGAGGGCGAACTGCGCCCGCTGCAGGAGGTGCAGACCGGCGGCGAGGTGCAGCCCCTGGTCATCAGCCCGGACCGGCACTGGCTCCATGCCGGGGTGCGCCCCGACTTTCGGGTGCAAAGCTACCCCATCGCCGCCGATGGCCGGCTCGGGGCCCCGACCTCGGCGCCGCTGCTCGGCAGCGCCTCCCACACCTGCACCGATGGGAGCGGGCGCCTCTTCTTCGCCGCCTCCTACGCCTTCAACCACGTCAGCGTGTCGCGCCGGGACGAAGAGGGCCGGATGCAGCCCCCCCACCAATGCCTCGACAACCTGATGGCGGCCCACTCGGTCACCTGGCTCCCGGGGCAAAACGGGGAGCAGGAGCTGCTGGTGGCCTGTCTGAAGGAGGATGCCATCCGCCGCTTCACCCTGGGGCAGGATGACAGGCTCTCCCCCCACCCCCTGGGGGATCTGCATACCGCCCAAGGCGCCGGGCCCCGCCATCTGGCGCTGCACCCGGACAACGGCGACCTCTACTGCCTGTGCGAGCTGGACTGCACCCTCTACCGCTACCACAGGGAGGCGGACGGCCGCATCGACGAGCAGGAGCGCCTGGACATGCTGCCCGAAGGCTATCAGGGGGAGCGCTGGGGGGCAGATCTGCACCTGACCCCGGACGGGCGTTTTCTCTACACCAGCGAGCGGGCCAGCAGCCTGCTCACCCTGTTCGGGATCGACGGGAAGGACGGCGCCCTGACTCCCCTCGGCCACTTCCCGACCGAGGCCTGCCCCCGCGGCTTTGCCATCGACCACGGCGGCCACTGGCTCATCGCCACCGGGCAGCAGTCCGACCAGGTGGCGGTGCACCGCATCGACCCCGAGAGCGGGCGCCTCACCCTGGCCTCCCGCCACGAGGTGGGCAAGGGCGCCATGTGGGTGAGGATCCTGAACCTGGCCGAGCGCCCCGCCTGAGGGACGGGGAGAACATCCCCCCGGGCCATACCCCACAAAAGCAGGCGGCGCCGAGAGGGCGCCGCCTGTGGGAGAGTCCGAAGAGCCGGCCCCTAGTTGCCGTTGAGCTCGTCGTCCGGCCAGTATTTGTAACCCTGCATGGTGGCCTGCACCGCCACCCCCTTCTCGGTGATCTGGTACATCTTCACCTTCTGGAAGTCCGCGTTGGCCGCCTCGCTCACCACCACCTTGCCATCCTCGGCGGACTTGGCGGCCAGATCCGCCTGGGCGCTGGCGTCGAAGCCGGTGGTGACGAAGCGATCCAGCGCCGCCGCATCGTTGAAGATGATCAGGGCCTGGAACTTCTTGATCCCCATGCCCACCCCGAACCCGGCGGAGGCCATCTTCATGTAGGTGTCACGGCCGGTGCGATGATCCCGCAGCACGCCATAGCCGGTGCCCGTGCTGATCACCAGCAGGTTGTTGTTCACGTTGGCGAAGACGGCGTAGCCCTTGGCTCTGGCCACCTCCTGCTTGATCCCCGGATCCTGACCGTACATGGTGGAAAGCGTCTGCTGACGCATCTGCAAGATGGTATTGCGCTGCTGGGCCGGGGTATCGCCCTTGGCTGCGCACCCGACCAGCAGCAACACGGCCAGGATCTGGCCCCATAACCGCATCTGACCCATAAGATGACTCCTTACTGTGTCGATCCGAACGCCAGTCCCCCATCGGGCGGCGCCCCGTCCGTTGAGTATAACCAGCCAGCTCCAGGCACTGCCGCGCCCTCAGCCCCTGGTCACCTCCCCGAGAAACTCGGTGAAGCGCCGCCAGGACTTGGCATCGGCGTCGGCGCGGTAGTTGTCCGAGCCGAACACGCTGAAGGCGTGGGGGGCGCCGCTGTAGCTGGTCGCCTCGTGCTTCACCCCGGCGCGCTCCAGCTCGCCGATCAGCCCCGCGAACTGGGTGAGCGGCACCGCCTCGTCGGCGCTGCCGTGCTGGATCAGCAGATGCCCCTTCGTCTGGTTGTAGTCCTGCCCGGCCGGGGTCTCCAGCCCGCCGTGCACGCTCACCACCCCCTTCAAATCCGCCCCGCTGCGGGCCAGCTCCAGCACGGCGGCCCCGCCGAAGCAGTAACCGAGGGCCACCGCATTGTCGAGCCGCCCCCCCTGTCGGCCCGCCTCGGCGAGCCCCCCTTGCAGCAGCTTGCGCATCCGGCTCCTGTCCTGATAGAGGGCCCCGGTCAGCTTCTTCTTCTCCTCCATGGCGGTCGGCCTCACCCCTGCGCCGAACAGGTCCACCGCAAAGACGCTGTAGCCGAGCGCCACCAGCATCTCGGCGCGCTTGATTTCATAGCCGTTGAGCCCGTCCCAGTCGTGCACCAGCACCACCAGGGGGGCCTGCTTGTCGGCGGCCGCCAGGTAATACCCCTCGAACGGCTGCCCCTCCACCTCGTAGCGCACCGCACCGGCATCGGCCACGCCGCTTCCCATCAGCCCGAACAGGGCCAGGATCCATGCCTTCCTCATCGCCTATCCCTCCAGCTTGAATGACGCTCCTGAGTGTAGTCCCTCGGGAGAGGCGGCCAGAGAGGGGGGCCGCCGGCCCAAAAAGCGAGAGGCCACCCTGGGGTGGCCTCTTGTCAGACAAGGGAAAGAGTCCGTGCCCGGACTCAGTCCTTGGCGCTCTCCATGGCACCCTCTTCGGAGTGCTGGGGCAGGATGAGGTTCAGCAGGATGGCGGCCACCGAGGCCAGCCCCACGCCCGCCAGGGCGAAGTCGCCGATCTTCATCTCCAGGGCACCGACGCCGACGGTCAGGGTCACGGCCACGATGGCGATGTTGCGGGACAGGCCCAGATCCACCTTGGACTCCACCAGGGTCTTGAGGCCGATGGCGGCGATGGATCCGAACAGCAACAGCATGATGCCGCCCATCACCGGCATGGGGATGGAGGTGAGCAGGGCGTTGAACTTGCCGAAGAAGGCCAGAATGATGGCGAACACCGCGGCCCAAGTCATGGTGACCGGGTTGAAGTTGCGGGTGATCATCACGGCGCCGGTCACTTCGGCGTAGGTGGTGACGGGGGGACCACCGATGAGGCCGGCGAAGCAGACGCCGATGCCGTCACCGGCCAGGGTGCGGTGCAGCCCCGGGTTCTTGGTGTAGTCCTGCCCGGTCACGCCGCCGATGGCGAGCACGCCGCCGATGTGCTCGATGCAGGGGGCGATGGCCACCGGCAGCATGAAGAGCGCCGCGGCCCAGTTGATCTCCGGGGTCTCGAAGTGGGGCAGCGCCAGCCAGGGGGCGTTGACCATGCCGTCGAAACTCACCTGGCCCATCAGCACGGCAGAGACATAACCGGCGATCACGCCGCACAGGATGGGAATGAGCTTGATCCAGCCCTTGCAGAACACGGCCGCGATCAGGGTTACCGCCAGCGAAATGCCCGCCAGGGTCAGGGCGGTCGCCGGTGGCACCACCTGCTCACCGCCGGCGCGTCCCATGGCCATGTTGCAGGCCACCTGGGCCACCGACAGGCCGATCACCATGATCACCGGGCCAATCACCACGGGGGGCAGCAGCTTGTGCACGAAGCCCATGCCCCGGGCGCGGATGACGGCCGCCAGGATGAAGTACATGAAGCCCGCGGCGAACAGACCGAACATGGTGGAGGGCAGGCCCCAGGTCTGGGTGGCATAGATGATGGGGGCGATGAAGGCGAAGCTGGAGCCGAGGAAGATCGGCACCTGGCGACGGGTGCAGAGCTGGAACAGCAGGGTGCCTACACCGGCGCCAAGCAGGGCCATGGAGGGGTTCAGTCCGGTGAGCAGGGGCACCAGCACCATGGCACCGAAGGCGACAAACAGAATTTGCAGCCCGGCGACGCTTTGCTTGACCAAGGAAAACATGGGTATCCTTAATTTTTTGATAACTGACAGGGATATTTGACACTTTTCAGTCATCACAAGACGTTTTCAAGGCAGAAAATGAGCCATTGGGCGTCATTTGTTGCCTTTTACTGCTTGGGGAGGGCATGAAACTGGCTTTTGAGGCGGGATTCGTTGCTACAAGCATCGAGTATGCGATTTTACGCACTTTTGTGGCCGACGCCAATCGTTTTTCCGGGCAGATAGCATGACAAGGGTTTCAACTGGTCGCCCGACCCGCCGCCCCCGGTTGGGCCGAGATGACTGCCGCCCCGGTGGCAGACGCAAAAAAACGGGGTGGCTGGCGCCACCCCGTCGCGTTTTTCGAAACCCCGTCAGACCCGGCGATAGGGCAGATAGACCGGCTCCCACATGTGGCTCAGGATGTGCTGATGCAGATCCTGGCCGATCAGGGGGTGGGAGGGATCCCGGCGCACTATGTCCTTGAGCACCGCGGTCGCCACGTGCACCGAGATGTTGCGCAGCTCGCTGATCCTCGGATAGACGGTGCCCCGGGCGAGATCCGCCTCATCCACGCATTCCGCCAGCGCGAAGGCGGCGGTGGTGAAGATGTCAGGGCTGATCTCGCGGATCTGGCTGACGATGGCGGCCAGCCCCACGCCGGGGAAGATGAAGACGTTGTTGCCCTGGCCGATGCGATAGTCCTGCCCCTCGAAGTGCACGTCCTTGAACGGGCTGCCGGTGGCGACGATGGCGCGGCCCCGGCTCCAGCGGAAGATGTCCTCCGGCAGCGCCTCGCAGTTGGCAGTGGGGTTGGAGAGCGGGAACACCATGGGGCGCTCGCAGTGGGCCAGCATCAGCTGGATGTGCTCCTCCTGGAAGGCGCCACCGGCGCCGCTGGTGCCGAGCAGCACCGTGATGGGCACGTGGCGCAGTACCTCGGTCAGCCCCGCCTTGCCCTGCAGCTCCCACTGGGCCAGCAGCAGGCCCGGCTTGGCGTAGCGGCGCTTGTATTCGTCCAGCCCCTCCCGGTTGTCGCACACCAGCCCCTGGGTATCCAGGATGTAGATGCGATCCCGGGCCGCCTGCGGGTCCAGCCCCTCGCGGATCATCCCCGCGCAGATCTGATCCGCCACCCCGACCCCGCCGGCCCCGGCCCCGTAGACCAGGTAGTTCTGCTGGCCCAGGGTCTCGCCCTTGGACTTGACCGCCCCTATGATGCCCGCCAGCACCACGGCGCCTGTGCCCTGGATGTCGTCGTTGAACGACGGCAGCACCTGCTGGTAGCGGGCCAGGTTGTTGAAGGCATTGGACTTGCTGAAGTCCTCCCACTGCAGCACGGCGTTCGGGAAGTGACGCTTGACCCCGGCCACGAACTTGTCGATGAAGTCGTCGTACTCCTTGCCGCGGATGCGCCTGTGGGGCTGACCCAGGTACATGGGGTCATCCAGCAGCGCCTGGTTGTCGGTGCCCACGTCCAGCGCGATGGGCAGGCAGCAGGCGGGATGGATGCCGGCCCCCAGGGTGTAGAGGGCGAGCTTGCCGATGGGAATGCCCATGCCGCCCACCCCCTGATCGCCGATGCCGAGGATCCCCTGGCTGTCGGTGACGACTATGATGCGCACCGCCTTGGCGTCCATGTGGCGGGCCAGGGATCCCATGTCATCGACGTTCTTCTGGGTGATGTAAAGGCCGCGCGGCTTCTGGAAGCGGTGGCTGAACTCCTGGCACGCCTTGCCCACGGTCGGGGTGTAGATGTAGGGAGTCATCTCCTCCACGTGGCGCGACAGGAGGGCGTAGAACAGGGTTTCGTTGCGATCCTGCAGGGCCCTCAGATTCTGGTACTTCTCGATGTCGCTGCAGGCGCTCAGGAAGGCCTCATAGACCCGCTCCAGCTGGGCCTCGAAGGTCTGCACCTGGGGCGGCAGCAGGCCGTCGAGCTCGAAGTCGGCCCGCTCCTGTTCGGTGAAGGCGGTGCCCTTGTTGAGGTTGCGATCGTTGAGCAGATCGGTACCCGTCAGCGCGACCGGGCGAAAGTCCTCGCCCTGTGCATCTTTCCACAGCAGATATTGTCCGGTAGCCATAGTCATTCTCTTTGATTTACATGAAGTTGCCATTCGGCAGGAGAGCAAGACTCAGATTGGTGCGGATCATATGACGTTTAGGGATTCGGTTTTGTGAGCTCAGCCATACCCTGTGGCCAAAGCCCCGTCGGCCAGGGTCGGGAGAGGCTTGCTCCGGCGGCGCGCTTGGCGCAAGATCCCCCCGGCCCCTTGCCTGCCCTCTTCACCCCCCAGGAGCACCATGAGCATGCCCCAGCCCCCCGCATTTCCCGTTTCCGCCGTCATCCTGGCCGGTGGCCGTGCCACCCGCATGGGGGGCGACGACAAGGGCTGGGTGCCCCTCGCGGGCACTCCCCTGATCGAACACGTGCTCCAGCGCCTGCGCCCCCAGGTGGACGAGGTGCTGATCAATGCCAACCGCAGCGAGGATCGCTATCGGCAGCTTGCCCCCGTCATCCGCGACCAGCATGCCGACTTCCAGGGGCCGCTGGCCGGGATGCTGGCGGGGCTGGGCGCCGCCCGCCACGACTGGGTGCTGTTCGTCCCCTGTGACGGCCCCGCCCTGCCCCGGGATCTGATGGCCCGCTTTCGCGCCGCCGTGACCCCTGATACAGAACTGGTGGTGGCCCACGACGGCGAGCACCTGCAGCCCGTGGTCGCCCTGCTGCGCCGTGCCCTGCTGCCCTCCCTGCGCCAGGCGCTGGCCGAGGGGGAGCGCAAGACAGGGGCCTGGTTTGCCCGCCACCGGATGGCGGTGGTGCCCTTTGCCGATGCGCCTGACGCCTTCGTCAACCTCAACAGCCCGGACGAGCTCGCCGCCTACGAGGCGAGGCTGCTGGCGGGAGAGACGCCATGAGTCCCCTGCCCCTGCTTGGCTTCGTCGCCTGGAGCGGCACCGGCAAGACCACGCTGCTGGAGCGCCTCATCCCCCTGCTCGGCCAGCGCGGCCTGCGCCTCGGGGTGCTCAAGCACACCCACCACGACTTCGACATCGACCAGCCCGGCAAGGACAGCCACCGCCTGCGCCAGGCGGGCGCCGTCCAGGTGATGGCGGCCTCCGACCTGCGTCACGCCCTCATCCGGGAGACGCCAGAGGGGGAGCCTTCCCTGGCGGCGCTGCTGGCCCGCTTCGATGCCAGCGCCCTGGATCTGCTGCTCGTCGAGGGGTTCAAGCATCACCATTTTCCCAAGGTGGAGCTGTATCGCGCCACCATCGGCAGGCCTCTGCTCTTCCCCGATGACCCTGACATCATCGCCCTCGTGAGCGACACGCCCCAGGCGAGCCCCTTGCCCCGCTTCGGCTTCGACGAACTGGAGGCCATCGCCGACTTTGTCTGCGCCTGGCTGCCCCGACCAGGAGCCCGCCAGCCGGCCCCGCCCCTGCGCCTCTGCGCCCGGCTGCTGGCGCCCCTGCTCCACCCCGCGGGGCTGGCCTCTGTGCCCGGCGTTCTCAGCCAGGATGAGGCGGGCGTCCTGCTGGTACGCCCGGCGGATGGGTCGCACGACGAGGCCAACTGCCTGATCGAACTCGCCCCCGCGCACCTCTCCCCCGGCGAGCGGGTGATGATACGTCCGCTGGCGAGCCGGTGAGAGCGCATCGCCCCCCTGGCCTTCCCCCTCACCGTCCTGCCGACCCGGGCGCTCAGGCTGCCGGAGAGCACCTGGCCCCTCATCACAAGCCCTCGCCCCGCCCCTGATCCCGACCCCCTCGCACCGCCCTCTGACAGAGCCGCGCGCCCACGAAAAAGCCCCGCCGAAGCGGGGCTTTGTGACACCAGGCATGCTCCCCCTTCGGGAGGTCCCTCAGGCGAGCTTGCGCCCCTCCCGGCTCATCTCATCGAGCTGCTGGCGGCTCAGGGTCGAGATCAGCTTGTCGTCCAGATAGAGGTGCAGCAGATCGCCGTGCATCTCGCCGCGCATGGTGCCGCGTCTGCCGTCGAGGTAGTGGATCTCCATCTGCGCCGTGTGGGCGTCCGGGTAGCGCATCTCCACCTCGCGCACCCCCTGGGGCAGCATGGCCAGCGGCACCTTGTTGAGGGCCGGATCCAGGTGCTGGTTGACCTTGATGACGGCGTCGGCCTTCTGATCCACCAGGGCCGGCGACTTGCCGGTGATGGGGTTCTTGCCGGACCAGAATTCGATGGTGTTGAACACGAAGAGATCCGCCGTCGCCGCCAGGCCATAGACGGGGGAGAGCAGCATGAAGACGCCGGCGCGGCCGTAGCGGTTGTCCACCACGCTGAGGTTGCCCTTGGTCACCATGGCGGAGAGCCCCATCTGTCCCATGCAACCGCCGAGCCCCAGGCTCGTCCCCATTCCCAGCAGCAGGGCCAGGGCCCTGCCTCTCTGTCGTACTGCCATCGTTGTCTACCCGTTCAATGAAAAAGGAGGCGGCAGCCTAAACAAGTGCTCCGGGCAGGACAATTGACAAGGGGGAACCCATACAGCCCGGGTTCAGCCTGGCGGCGCGATCGCTCACTCTTTTGGCGATACCGTCAGCCCCTGTCGCCAGGCCGGCTCCTCAGATGGAGAGGGCGGAGACCGTCTGGGAGACCCTGTCCGCCTCCTGGTGGATCTCGCTCATCAGCCGGGAGGCGCCGGCGATCTGCTGCTTGCCGAGTTCGGCGCTGCCGGCCACCCCGGCCATGTCCTCTGTCACCCTGGCGGTCAGCTCCCGGTTCTTCTGCACCACCCTGGCGATCTCGTCGGTAGACAGGGACGTGCGGGCCGCCAGTTGGCGCACCTCGTCCGCCACCACCGCAAAGCCGCGTCCCTGCTCCCCGGCCCGCGCCGCCTCGATGGCCGCGTTGAGGGCCAGCAGGTTGGTCTGATCGGCGATGGCGCTGATGGTCGAGACGATGGCCTCTATGCTCCTCGACTGCTCGTTGAGCTGGCCGATGAGGGCGATGGCCTGATCCACCCGGGTGGCGATGAGGGAGGAGGTCTCCACCACGGCGCGCAGCAGCTCGGCTCCGGCCTCTGCGCTGTGCAGGGTCTCCTGGGCCGTGCTGTGAGCCAGGCGGGCCGCTTCCCGGGTGGCGTGGTTCTGCTCGATGCGCGCGGTGATGTCGCTGGCGAACTTCACCACCCTGACCACCTTGCCGCTGCCATCCCGAATGGGGTTGTAGGTCGCCTCCAGCCAGACCGCCTGCCCCCGGCTGTTGTGGCGCATGAAGAGGCCGGACTTGAACTGGCCCCGGGCCAGCTCCTCCCAGAAGCGGGGCTGCTCGCGCAGGAAGGCCTCGTCACAGAAGATCCTGTGGTGCCTGCCCGCCAGCTCCCCCATGGTGTAGCCCATGACGTTCAGGAAGTTGGCGTTGGCGCTGATGATGTCGCCGTTCGGGGTGAACTCTATCATGGCCCGGGAACGGTCCAGCGCCAGGGAGAGCGCCTCCAGGCGCTGCAGCTTCTGGTGTCTCTGGGTCACGTCGCTGGCAATCTTCACCACCCGGGTCACCCTGCCCTGCTGCTTCACCGGGAAATAGCTCGCCTCGAGCCAGCGCGTCTCCCCCTGCCGGTTCACCCGCTCGAAGGTGCCGGACTGCGCCTCCCCCTGGGCGAGGCGGCGCCAGAACTGGCGATAGTCGTCGGACTCGGCCCAGGCCCTGGGGCAGAGCCGGCTGTGGGGCTGCCCCGTCAGCTCGCCCGCGTCATACCCCATCAGAGCCAGGAAGGGGGCGCTCGCCTCCAGGATGATCCCCTCCGGACTGAAGAGAAGGCTGGCGGCCCCCGCCTTGATCGCCTCGACCACCCCCTGCTCCTCTTCGAGCCGGGTCTGGCAAGCCTGCAACTGCGCCTTGAGTTTGTGATTGAACATGACACTCCTACCTCGTTGACGATCCGGATCGGCACCACAGCCTCACCCACGGAGGGTATCGGCACCGCCAGCCCCGACATAAGTGGTCGGATGACGCAGGCTCACGGGGGCGCGCAGTGTAGAGAAAAGCGGCGATGCCGCCAAGGGCTGCCAGTACGCAGCCCGGCGAGGGGAGGATCAACCCGGCGGTGAAAAAGGCGGCTAACGGGCGGGAACACACTCGAGGCAGGCGGGATTGTCCGCAAACCCGAACCGCTCGTAGAGCGAGCGTCCCTCGTCGCTGGCATGGAGCCACAGCCTGCCCAACTGTTGCTCGCGGGCATAGGCCTTTATGGCGACAAGGAGGGCCTTCGCCATCCCCCGCCTGCGCCAGGCCGGCAGGGTGTACATATTGAGCACATAGCCCTCCCGCCCCGCCAGATTGCCCGGATAGGGCGGGCGCACGAAGAGCGCCAGGGTGCCGCACGCCACCGCCTCGCCCCCCTCTTCCACCAGCCAGCTGCGGGCGCGGCCCTCTTCCAGCGCCCGGGTGAAATAGGTCTGCGTCGCCTGCCAGAGCGCGGGATCCTCATCGGGTCGGGCAAGCTCCCCCACCTCGCAAAAGAGTGCCATGCGCAGCCGCACCAGGGCGGGAATATCGGCGGCTTGGGCCACTCGTACCATCATCATGCTCTCCTTGATAAATGACCGGGGCTCCCCCCGACGCAGGCAGGTTAACGCGCAGGGTATGCCTGCGTCTTCCCCCCATACTTCCCAAGGTGCCACGCACCACCACCATGATCCGAACGAGCAGGTCAATCCACATCCCCCTTCCCCATTCGGGGCCACCAAAAGAGAGAGGGGCCTATGGCCCCTCTTGTTTCACTGCCTCAACCGGCTCAGGCGGTTTTCACGCACTTCTGGATAAAGCTGTTCTTGGCCGCCCCGGCGAGCTTTTTATCCGCCGCCGCCTTCTCGCACTGGGTTGCCTTGTCGGCAGCACCGTCCGTCTTCAGGCACTTTTGCACGAAGCTGTTCTTGGCCGCACCGGCCAGCTTCTTGTCGGCGGCCGCTTTCTCGCACTGGCTCGCCTTGGCACTGGCGGAGGCATCCTTGACGCACTTGCCCACAAAGCTGGTCTTGGCGGCGCCCGCCAGCTTCTTCACCGCCGCCTGGGCCTCGCACTCTTGCTGCGCGCCAGAGGTTGCGCCCTGGGCCACCCCCATTCCCATGCCCATGACCGTCGCACACAGACTCAACACCATCAGGATCCGCTTCATATGACCAACTCCCTTCGTTCTATCCATTGTGGTTGGCCCCCACTCACGCGGGCCAAACGAGGCACCCTTGCCTCGCTGCACTATAGTCCCCCTCCCCCGTGACAACAAAATGCCCCTTTCTTCTCGACAACCCCCTCCCTACCCCCATCCCGGCCACCCGGCGCCTTCGCTCCAATTGTTGAGCTGGCGCAAAAAACGCAGATCTTCCTGATAGTTGCGTCACTTTCTGACTGGTTTGCATATGAGGCTTGAGGATATGCTGGTCATTCGGCGCCTACAGCACCATCCGGGCCCCGCCCGCTGGTCGATGGAGCGCATTGGAAGCTGTAATCCAGGAGCAGCTCTATAAGCTGGTTTCATGGGGAAAACCTTGAAAAGGGTATTCGCCATAATTGACTATGCCAGAATATGCGTGATGAGTATTTATATTAGTTATAGTTTAATTACATGGAGAAATATAATGTATGCTCACATTTAAAACGCAGTTCCCTATAAGCAATGAAAAAAGTACTAACGATGTTATTGAGGCCGGGCGCGTTTGGTTAGCGAAGAGCCCACACTCGACATTAGCTGAGGTAATGAAAAATAAATTAAAAATAGACAATGAACTTACTCTTGAATCCACTAATGAATCCATAACGTTTAACATATTAAAAAATGATTATAATTTAGGTGCATTTCGCCATGAAAACCTAGATTTAAATGGCGTAAGATGGGTTACAGAAGTCGTTAGCTTCAAAGAGCAGGATAACTTCTGGATCTCAGTTCAACTTAGTGTCGACTCTGAATTACCAGTTGAAAGAGTTGACCAAGGGAAAAGGCCCCACATATTAAAAGTAATAATGAGAGATATTGGTGGGGGTGTTGATGGAAAGCTAAAAGTTTTGGATGCCCCACATTATTTAAATGAGGGTGACATTAGTTTGGCCGCTGATTTAATTACGGCTAATGCCAATTGTAGTATGCCCATAGTTTATGTTAGTGCAAATAATAACAATTTACCCCATGTAGATCCTGTTCAATTATCACAATGGCTATCAGGCATGGCTCATGTTGTAGTTGAACCGACCAGAGCTTTTTCCTTTGAATTAATGGATGAGGTATACAATGAAAATGCCTATGGTGGTGCGGTTGCAATATACTGGCCAGATGGAATTGGGAAATGGTCTTTCTTGCCCAATGGAAATTATTCCGATCCTCGTGAGATGCAATTATCAATCGCAAGAAAAATAAGAAGCTCTTTATTATCACAAAGAACCAAGAGTGAATGTCGCTGGGGTTTCGTTCAAGAACAAAAATCAAGAGAAGAACTAAAGGCGCTAATGGCTTCAGGTTCAAAAGAAGTTGAAGATTTCATCAAACTATTTGAACTAGAAATAAAGTCAAAGGATGATGAGATACAATTGTTAGAGGCGGAAATAAATAGACTGAAATATAGCAAACGAACAATAAATGAATCCAGTATTGATGCTCCAGGTTGTATCGTGATAAATAGTAGCGAAAGTGAAATCTATCAAGCTGAGAAGATTGGAATAATTATTGAAGCCTTAGAACTTTACAGAGACTCTTGCGGTTCTCATGAGAGAAGGCAGATTATTATCTCCGATATATTAAGCCTTAACAACCGCAGTGATGAAAAAGACTCTCTTCTAGCACACATGAAAGAGATCTTGCGAAACTATACATCCATGAATGCAAATATAAAAAAAGCACTTGAGAAAATTGGCTTTGATGTTGCTGAAGATGGAAAACATTATAAACTTATATTCCGGAATGAAACACGACTTCCTTTCATATTATCTAAAACAGGAAGTGATCATCGAGGTGGATTAAATTCATTCTCAGATCTAAGAAAACTATTTTTCTAACAAAATCTCAAAATCTAGGACAAGAATCTAGGACACCGGAAATCTAGGACACCCACCTTTTTGAACCAGCGAGGAACCTAGGAAATCCACTATTCTGAGCCAGCCGTTACCCGGCTGGCTATATCTCTCATCACACACTGATCTTCCTGAAACCCGATAAATATCTTGTACACCAGCGACATTTACCCGGTGGGGTCGCGTGTTCAAACGAAATCTAGGACACCCACCTTTTTGAGCCAAAAAAAAATCCAGGACACCCACCTTTTTGAGCCAGCCGTTACCTGGCTGGCTATATCTCTCATTACACACTGATCTTCCTGGAACCCGATAAATATCTTGTACACCAGCGACATTTACCCGGTGGGGTCGCGTGTTCAGACATGGCAACGCCTGACACCAAACAAATGCCAAGGTAGTAAAACGGGATCTATCGGATTAACAAGGTGGCTGATGGCATCGTCGCTGACCACAGTGTGGATAACCCTAGGACACCCACCTTTTTGAACCAGCCGTTACCTGGCTGGCTATATCTCTCATCACACACTGATCTTCCTGGAACCCGATAGCAAAATCTAGGACACCCACCTTTTTGAGCCAGCCATTATCTGGCTGGCTATATCTCTCATCACACACTGATCTTCCTGGAACCCGATAAATATCTTGTACACCAGCGACATTTACCCGGTGGGGTCGCGTGTTCAGACATGGCAATGCCTGACACCAAACAAATGCCAAGGGAGTAAAACGGGATCTATCGGATTAACAAGGTGGCTGATGGCATCGTCGCTGACCACAGTGCCGGGCAAACTGCTGACAGTGTTCTTTGTCACCCACTACTCTGATGCCCTGGCGCCGAAACAGCGTCACCTGCTTCAGCCAGCGAATCTCATCCAGCCCCAACCGCGCCAGGATGGGGGCAAGGTGGGACGGAATATGGCCACGCTTGTCCACTCTGATGGCACGACCTGTCCAGTCCACCAGCATCAGATAATCGGTAAGGAAATCTGGGACACCCACCTTTCTGAGCCAGCCGTTACCTGGCTGGCTATATCTCTCATCACACACTGATCTTCCTAGAACCCGATAAATATCTTGTACACCAGCCACATTTACCCGGTGGGGTCACTTTGAAGGAAATCTGGGACACCCACCTTTCTGAGCCAGCCGTTACCTGGCTGGCTATATCTCTCATCACACACTGATCTTCCTAGAACCCGATAAATATCTTGTACACCAGCCACATTTACCCGGTGGGGTCGCGTGTTCAGACATGGCAATGCCTGACACCAAACAAATGCCAAGGGAGTAAAACGGGATCTATCGGATTAACAAGGTGGCTGATGACACCGTCGCTGACCACAGTGCCGGGCAAACTGCTGGCAATGGTCTCTGTCACCCACCACTCTGATGCCCCGGCGCCGAAACAGCGTCACCTGCTTCAGCCAGCGAATCTCATCCAGCCCCAACCGCGCCAGGATGGGTGCAAGGTGGGACGGAATATGGCCACGCTTGTCCACTCTGATGGCACGACCTGTCCAGTCCACCAGCATCAGATAATCGGTAAAGGCATAAGGCAGACCATCCGATGTACGCTGGTTGGCAAACGGCAGCAACAAGGGTGGCAATGGGGCTGCGGGCTGCTCGCCATCGAGACGCTGCTTGAGGCTGGTGTAGTCGCTCTGCTCAGGCCGGTCGGCCAATCCAGCTCGTATCGGGTTGAGGTCAACGTACGTCATGCAGGCCAGCAGGGCTGACTCGGTGAGCAGGGCCTGGCTCTTGAAGCGCCCTTCCCAGAAATGGCCCTTGCAGCCGTCTTCCCGATTGGCCTGCCGAGCCAGGGTTTCATTGAGCAATCGCACAAACCAGCTGATGGAATGCAGGCGCTCCCGCCACTGCCCTATCAGTTGCTGCACCACAGCCAGTTCGGGCTCAATCAGGGACTCCCTCTGATACCAGCGTCGCACCAGCAGCGGCCACTGGAACAGCGCTGCCCAACGCTCGGCCACTTCCCGCCCGCTCCAGCTGGCAGCTGTATCGGGTTCCACTTTGAGCACCAGGTGATAGTGGTTGCTCATCACCGCATAGGCACAAACACCGATGGCAAACAGTCGCGACAGTTGGCCCAGCTTGTCGACCACCCACTGACGCCGATGCTCGTAACTCTGGCCGGAATGGGCATCTTCCCCGCACAGAAACGCCCGCCGCACACAGCGACTGACCAGGTGGTAGTAAGGCGTATCCTGCAAACTGATTTGACGTGAACGGGCAATGGTCATGGCTCACCCCCTGGGCAGTGACCTCTCAAGCCAAGTACAGGGCTACGTCGCTGTCAAAAAGGTGGGTGTCCCGATTAAAAATCTGTCAAAAAGGTGGGTGTCCCGATTAAAAATCTCCCGATTAAAAATCCCGATTAAAAAACCATCCCAAGCGGGATGGTTTTTATTGGATGGCTTGAAAGGCAGGGACCTTCTTACCACCGCCCCAGGGGTGGCTGCTGGTTGCGCGACTCCACCATGGCAATGAGGATGGCCATCAGGCTCGATATCAGCATCAGCCCAATGGCGATGGGAAACGTCACCAGGATGTAAGAGAAACGCCCGATCTCTGTCGCCGGAGAGTCCGATAGCATCATCATTGGCAGGGGGAAGACCAATAACAGGGCCAGGTAAAACATGATCCTGGCGATCATTAGGGGGGTTTTGAGGGACTGGGTCACTATTTTTCGGTACGGCCACATGATGGTTTGCTCCCTGCACTGTGGTGTTGTTGTTGTCGATATGCCGCGCCGTCGAGGCATCTGCGGCTCTGCTCGTCCATGAAGGGTGTCAAGCAGTCCCCTGATTAGCAGCCACGGCAGGCCGGGTCAACGGGCTCCGGGGGGCCGGAAATGACTCGCCGACAGGGTTGTGCTATCAGGGGCGAACATAACAACGAGAGTGCAAATCAAATGTGCAAAAACGTCGCAGCAATCACTGTCGACACGCCTTTCACCAGCAGGTTGTGAGGCACAGCCAAAACGGGGAGTTGCGCCGGGGGCTGCGCTGTGATGCTCCCCTCCCAGGCAGAGCGGTGCCCTGCGTGCGGCTCGGGTTCCCCGGCCTGGATGGCTTGGCTCTTGCTACTCAATCTGGCTACTCAATCTGACTAACCGGTCTGGCTGCACGGCCTTGATGGTGCGCCTTGATTACGCACGCTATACACGCACTCTGGCTGCGCCGAGCCAGTGTTATTGCGCTAGTCGGTTGCAGGCCGATCGCCGGGCTGCTGCGCTCCCAGCAGCGTGGTGCCGTAGGAGTTGTCCACCGTGCAGCGCCACTGGCCATCGGGCTCTTTGCGAAACACATAGGTGGCGCGCCGGGTTTCGTCGATCCAGCCCTCCCCGCCCGGGTAACGCAGCCGGGTCTCCATGATCACCAGGGCGTTGTCGGCCCCCTCTATGACCTCCATGGCCCCCTGGGTCACCTCAAGCTGGCCGTCAAAGTAATCGGAGATGGCGGTGAAGGCGCGGCGGATGGCGGGGATGCCGCGCACCACCATGCCGGGTTTGACCACCAGGGCGGCGTCCTCGGCGTAGAAGGTCATCAGGGCATCGAAGTCGCGCCGGGAGATGGCGGCGTCACAGGTCTCGATCAGGGTGCGAAGGGGATGCGGGCTCATGCCGTGCTCCTTGTTTCAGGGGGATCAGGGCGGGCTACCCGCCCTATACCGGACATCAATACCGGACATAAAAAATCCCCCGCTTTCGCGAAAAAGCGGGGGATCGTCAGCGTCTCATGACGGCTTAACCGAGCAGGAAGGCCTTGAGGCGGCCAAAGTCTGCGGGCAGGTCGTGGGACAGAAGCGGCAGCGCGGCGTGCTTGGCGAGCGGGCCCGGCAGCGGCACATCCAGATTCAGGATCTCGTCCACCGACTCCTTGAACTTGGCCGGATGGGCGGTGCAGAGGAAGACCCCCACCTCGTCTTGCCCAAGCTGCTCGTTCAGCAGATCCCAGGCAATCGCCCCGTGGGGCTCGCACAGGTAATCCAGCTGATGCAGGCGTTTGAGCGCATCGCGGGTCTGGGCATCATCACGCATCCCTGAGCCCAGGGTTTCCAGCGCCCAGCCCTTGCGACGGCACAGCTCTTCCACGCGCGGCCAGTTGTTGGGGCGGCTCACGTCCATGGCGTTGGACAGGGTCGCGACTGTCTGGTGCGGCTCCCACTGGCCGGTTTTCAGGTAGCGCGGCACGGTGTCGTTGGCGTTGGTGGCGGCGATAAAGCGCTTCACCGGCAGCCCCAGCGCCTTGGCGATGAGACCCGCAGTGAGGTTGCCGAAGTTGCCGGACGGCACGCTGATGACCGCCTTGGTCCGTTGGGCTTTCGGCAGCTGGGCCACGGCTTCGAAATAGTAGCAAACCTGGGCCAGCAGGCGGCTGATGTTGATGGAGTTGGCGGAGTTGAGGCCGATGGCGGTCTTGAGCCCTTCATCGTCGAAGGCATCCTTGACCAGCGCCTGACAGGCATCGAAGTCACCGTCGATGGCGAGGGTGCGGATGTTGCCGCCGAGGGTGCAGAAGAGCGCCTCCTGCAAGGGGCTTATCTTGCCCTTGGGGTAGAGGATCACCACTTCGATCCCCTCCAGGCCGTAGAAGGCGTGGGCCACGGCGGCACCGGTGTCGCCGGAGGTGGCGGTGAGGATGGTGATCTTGTCGTTGGTCCTGAAGGCGGCCAGACACTGGGCCATGAAGCGGCCGCCGAAATCCTTGAACGCCAGGGTCGGGCCGTGGAACAGCTCCAGCGCATAGGTGCCATCTTTCAGCTTCACCAGGGGCGCCGGGAAGGTGAAAGCAGCGTCGATAAGCTCGCTCACCTTGGCTGCCGGTACTTCGTCACCCAGCAGGTGGCTCAGGATGCGGGCCGAGCGCTCGGCCAGCGGCAGATCCAGCAGGGCATCCACGTCGGCCAGCGGCTCCAGGGTCTCTGGGAAGAACAGCCCCTGCTCGCGGCCCAGACCCTGACGCACCGCCTGGGCGAAGCTCACCTGTTCACTCTTGTCCTTGATGTTGTAAAGATTCATAGCTCGCTTCCTGTTACCCGTGCCCCGGCCATGTCCAGTTTGCAGACCCTGGCAAATCCATCTTCATTGCGCACGAAGTGCGCTTCCATCCACTCTTTCATGCGTTCGGCCTGGGCCAGATCCTTCATCACCACGAACACGGTGGGACCGGACCCCGAGATGCCGGTGGCCAGCGCCCCGTTCTGGGCCCCCTGGGCCCGCACCTCGTTGAAACCTTCAATCAGGGCCGCGCGGTAAGGCTCGGCGATCACGTCTTTCAGGACGCTGGCGGCCAGCCCTTCCTGGCGGCTGTAGCTGGCATGCACGAAGGCGGCCAGCCGGCGGCCATAGGTGAGGCAGTCCTGGCGGCGATACTGGGCCGGCAGGATGGCGCGGGCGGCGGCGGTGGAGACCACGGTGCCCGGGTAGCAGACCACCCAGTACCACTCGTCAAACACCGGGATGCCCTGGCTGATGACGCCCCCCTCCTCCAGCACCAGCTGCATGCCGCCCAGATAACAAGGCGCCACGTTGTCGTAATGGACGGAGCCGGAGATCTTCCCTTCCATCTCCCCCATCAACAGCAGCAGGTCGTGTTCGTTGAGGGGGGCGCCGTGGAAGGCGTTGAGCCCTTCCAGCGCCGCCACCACGCTGCAGGCGCTCGACCCCAGGCCCGAGCCCACCGGCAGGTTCTTCTCCAGCACCATCTCCAGGGGCTGGAGCCCGAGGCCGCGCTTCTCCAGCGCCTCCCCGTAGGCGACCCAGCAGTCGTAGAGGATGTTCTTTTTGGGGTCATCCGGCAACTTGTGGGCATAGCGGCCCACGGAGGAGAGGGCAAATGCCACGTCGGCCGCCTTGACCTGGACCCTGTCCCCCAGCAGGGAGCCATCCACGGGGGCGAGCGCCGCCCCCAGTACGTCAAAGCCCACGCTCAGGTTGGCGCTGGAGGCCGGTGCATAGGCCACCACGCTGCCGCCCACTTCCACATTCGGGTTCATCGCTGAACTCATGCTTATAACTCCTGCTTCCAGTTCTGGGTGCGCAGCACGTCGGCGAAGACGCCGGCGGCGGTCACTTCGGTCCCTGCGCCATAGCCGCGCAGCACCAGGGGGATGGGCTGGTAATAGGTGGAGAAGAAGGCGAGCGCGTTCTCCCCGTCTTTTACCTTGAACAGGGGCTCGTCGCCACCCACCGCCTTGATGGCCACCTTGCACTTGCCACCCTCGATGGAGCCGACGTAACGCAGCACCTTGCCTTCACGCTGGGCCGCCGCGAACTGGTCGCGGAACCAGCCGTCGGCCTCGGGCAGGCGGGCCATGAAGGCTTCCACGTCGCCGCTCACGTCAAAGCCCGGCGGCAGTGCCTGCTCCACCTCCACATCGGAGAGCTCCAGCGCCATGCCGGCCTCGCGGGCCAGGATCAGAAGCTTGCGCGCCACGTCCATGCCGTTCAGGTCATCGCGGGGATCCGGCTCGGTGAAGCCGTTGCCGCGGGCGATCTGGGTAGCCTCGGAGAAGGCCATCCCCTCGTCCAGCTTGCCGAAGATGAAGGAGAGCGACCCGGACAGGATGCCGTCGAAGGCGCGCAGCTTGTCACCGGCCTTGATGAGGTTCTGCAGGTTCTCGATGACCGGCAGGCCCGCGCCCACGTTGGTCTCGTACAGGAACTTGCGGCGGGTCTGGCGGGCGGTGCGGCGCAGCGCCTTGTAGTAATCCAGCGACCCGGTGTTGGCCTTCTTGTTCGGGGTGACCACGTGGAAGCCGGCCCCGAGGAAATCGGCGTACTGGACGGCCACGGCTTCGCTCGAGGTGCAGTCGACGATCACCGGGTTGATGAGGTGGCTCTCTTCCACCAGCTTCTTCACCGCCTCCAGGCTGAAACTGCCTTGTGCTTCCACCAGCTGTTCACGCCAGTTGGCGAGGGCCAGACCATCCTTGTTGACCGCCATCTGACGGCTGTTGGCGATGCCGACCACCCGCAGACCGGTGCCCTGCTCGGCCAGTACCGGCTGCTGGCGGGCAATCTGATCCACCAGGGCCGCACCGACGCCGCCCACCCCGACCACGAAGAGATCGATGAACTGCTGGCTGCCAAAGAAGTTCTGGTGGCACGCCTTGATGGCTTCCGCCACCTTGCCGGAGCGCACGACCGCGGAGATGGAGCGCTCGCTCGACCCTTGTGCGATGGCGACGATGTTGATGGAGGCCTGGGCCAGGGAGGTGAAGAAGCGCGCCGCCATCCCCTTGGAGGTACGCATGCCGTCACCGATGAGGGAGATGATGGCCAGATCGGTCATGATCTCGAGCGGGTCCAGCAACTGGTTCTTGAACTCCAGCTCGAACTCGCGCTCCAGCACCTTGCGGGTCTTGTCGCTGTCGTAGCTGTGGATACAGAAGCTGACGCTGTACTCGGAGGACGACTGGGTGATCAGCACGATGCTGACCCCGGCGCGGGAGACGGCGGAGAAGATGCGACCGGCCATGCCCACCATGCCCTTCATGCCGGGACCGGAGACGTTGAACATGCACATGCCGGAGAGATCCGAGATGGCCTTCACCTTCAGATCGTCATCCCCCTGATCGACCCCGATGAGGGTACCCGGACCCTGGGGGTTGAAGCTGTTCTTGATGAGGCAGGGAATGTGGAACTGGGCCACGGGGGCGATGGTCTTCGGGTGCAGCACCTTGGCACCGAAGTAGGAGAGCTCCATCGCCTCTTTATAGGAGAGGGTTTTGAGCAGGTAGGCATCCGGTACCAGGCGCGGATCGCAGTTGTAGCACCCCTCCACGTCGGTCCAGATCTCGCAGCACTCGGCATCGACGCAGGCGGCCAAAACGGCGGCGGAATAGTCGGAGCCGTTGCGGCCCAGCAGCACGGTTTCGCCCTTGTCGCTGCCACCGGTGAAGCCCGGCATCAGGTAGAGACAATCGCTACGCAGCCCTTTGGCGGCGAAGCGCAGGCGGGAGGCTTCGATATCCACGTGGGCTTCGAGGTAGCCGCCGTCGGTCACCAGCAGTTGCTCCGGCACGATGAGATCCAGCTCGAGGCCACGCACCCGCAGCAGCTCGTGCATGAAGGCGATGGAGAGGTTCTCGCCCCGGCTCAGGATGCGGGCCTGGACGTTGTCCGGGCACTGCCCCAGCAGACGGATGCCCTGCATCAGCCGCTCCACCTGATCCAGCTCGGCGGTGAGGCGGCTTTGCAGCGCCTTGTCATCCAGCGCCGGGTAGGCTGCTTTGAGGCCCGCCAGCAGGCGGGAGAAGATGCCGTTGATCTCGAACAGGGTAGCGCTTGCGTCCATGCCGCGGCTGATCTGCTCCACCAGGGCGACCAGGTGGTTGGTCACCTTGGCCGGTGCCGACAGCACCAGGGCAACCTGGGATTGGCCGTGGGTATTGACCGCGATATCGGCTACCCGTAGGAAACGCTCTGCATCGGCCAGTGACGACCCGCCAAACTTCAACACTCTCATCGCTTACTCTCCCTGTCTTTTCTGCAGACAAATTGGTCTGAAAACGGCCTGAAATGAACCCAACAAAAAGGCCCGTACTGGGTGGGTACGGGCCTTTTCAGATTTCTGTGCTTGTTCGTCAGCGCATCAACCGGCCCCAGTGCCACCTGTGGTGGTACCGGTAATAATGGTGGTGGTGATGACGTTGGTGAATAGCTGCATGACGAACACTCTTGAACGAAGCTGGCTTTTAGCAATACCGCGCCTGGCGATGGGCTGTCAACCTAAACCTCCCGGCCAAACTTGCGGGCCAGGTCTTTGCAGAGCAGATGCAGCATGTTCAGATCCCGCTGCGGCAGCATGGGTACTCGGTCCATCACCCACTGATGCAGTTTTTCATCCTGCGAAACT
This sequence comes from Aeromonas sp. XH, assembly GCF_033348475.1. Lineage (NCBI taxonomy): Bacteria > Pseudomonadati > Pseudomonadota > Gammaproteobacteria > Aeromonadales > Aeromonadaceae > Aeromonas > Aeromonas sp. XH. The sequence continues at coordinate 2,999,656 of NZ_CP137630.1, forward strand.
CCGATATCACCAAGCAATTCTGCTGTTTTTAATTTCAGCACGCGTACCTGCCCGGCATTATCAAAATTTTCTGCTACGGCCTCGGGTTCATCCAGCAACTGGCTCAACTCATAGGCGTACAACATGATCGCCTGACCCAGGTTCAGGGAGGGATAGCTCACCTTGAGGGGCAAATAGCTGATGAGATCCACCTGGGCAAGCTGCTCGTTGGAGAGCCCGGACTCCTCGCAGCCAAACACGATGGCGACCTTGCCGAGCGACGGCTTGGCGCGGATCTGATCGCGGATCTCGGCCGGGGTGAGGTAGTGCTGGTAGCGGCCGCGCTGGCGGGCCGTGGTGGCCACCACCAGATCCATGTCGCCCAGGGCCTCTTCCAGGGTGTCGAAGGCCTGTGCCTGGGTCAGGATCTCCTGGGCCCCATGGGCCACCCAGCTCGCCTCCTCCTCTTCGTGCACCCGGCTCCCCACCAGCCGCATGGCATCGAAGCCCATGGTTTTCATAGCGCGGGCGGCAGCCCCCACATTGGCGGCGCGGGCGGGGGACACCAGCACAAAATAGAGTTTCATCGGGTTCTCTCCTGGATGGGACCGACGCCGCGAACGGCTGCGAAACGCCGGTAAAACAAGGGCGCAATCTACCGTTTATCCCCGCAGATTGCCACTTGAACGGACGTTTGGATGTTGCCATAGTGGCCCGGGGGCGATCCCCTTTTCGCCTGGCACAGACGCCATGGGCCCGTCAGATCACAAGGAAGAGAGAGATGCAGCAGCCATTGGAGCAGGCCGTCGCCGAGACGATCCTGCAACGCTTCGAGTCGTTTTACAGCCGCTTTCTCGAGATAACCCAGGGCAGCAAGAGCCGCTTCGAGAACAGCGACTGGCTGGGGGTGCAGCTCGCCGGGCGCGAGCGCATCCGCCTCTATGATCACCACGTCGGCGCCACCACGGCCCAGATCAAGCAGATGATGGGGGAGCAGCTGCCGACCCAGGCCCTGCTCAAGCAGGTGAAGGGGGCCTTCAGCGATCTGCTGCCCCGCTGCGAGAACTTCGAGGTGGCGGAGTCCTTCTTCAACTCCGTCTATCGCCGCATCTTCCGCCATCGCAACATCCGCGACGAGAACCTCTATATCCACCCCTTCGTGAGCCGGGGTGACAAGCCGGACCTGAGCGCCCTGCTGCGCATCTATCGCACCGATCTTGCCCACCTGCCCCAGACCCTGAGCCAGCTGCTCGGGGATTACAGCTTCACCCTCCCCTATGAAGACAAGCAGCGGGACATCATGGACATCCACCGCCATCTGGCAGAGAGCGGCCCGGCCATATTGCACGAGGAGCCGTTCGCCATCGAGCTGCTCAAAGAGGTGTTCTACCGCAACAAGGGGGCCTATCTGGTGGGGCTCATCCGGGTGAAGGGGGAGGTGTATCCCTTCATCCTGCCCCTGCTCAGCACGGGCCAGAGCATCTATGTGGACACCGTCATCTTCGAGCCCGAGCTCGCCTCCATCGTGTTCGGCTTCGCCCGCGCCTACTTCATGGTCTATGCCCCGGTACCGGCGCTCTTCGTCGCCTTTCTGCGCCAGATCATGCCCCGCAAGCCGGACTACGAGATCTACAACGCCATCGGCTGCCAGAAGCACGGCAAGACCGAGCTCTATCGCCACTACCAGCAGCACCTGGCCCAGAGCCGGGAGCAGTTCGTCATCGCGCCGGGCATCAAGGGCATGGTGATGAGCGTGTTCACCCTCCCCTCCTACGACGTGGTGTTCAAGGTGATCAAGGACGAGTTCACCCCGCCCAAGGAGGTGAGCCACGAGCAGGTGAAGGAGAAGTACCGGCTGGTGAAGCAGCACGATAGAGTGGGCCGCATGGCCGATACCCAGGAGTTCACCAACTTCGAGTTTCCGCTGGACCGCATCTCCCCCGAGCTCTTGGCCGAGCTCAAGGCGGTGGCCCCCTCTGCGCTCACCATCACGGCCGACAAGCTGGTGATAAAACACCTCTATACCGAGCGCAAGATGATCCCGCTGAACCTCTATCTGGATCAGGCGGACGAGCAGCAGACACGGCTCGCCCTGGAGGAGTACGGCAACGCCATCCGCCAGCTCGCGGCGGCCAACATCTTCCCCGGCGACATGCTGTTCAAGAATTTCGGGGTCACCCGCCACGGCCGGGTGGTCTTCTACGACTACGACGAGATCTGCTACATGACGGAGTGCAACTTCCGCCAGATCCCGCCCCCGCGCTACCCCGAGGACGAGTGGAGCGCCGAGCCCTGGTATTCGGTGGCACCGAACGACATCTTCCCCGAGGAGTTCGCCACCTTCCTGCTGCAAAAGCCCCAGGTGCGGGCGATCATGATGCAGTTGCACAAGGAGTTGTTCGATGCCAACTACTGGAAACGGCTGCAGAGCAACATCAGGGAGGGGGTATTCGAGGACGTCTATCCCTACCGGCGCAAGAAGCGCTTTCGTTTCCAGCGGGGGGGATGACCCCGGCTGAAGCAGCAAAAAGGGACGCCGTGGCGTCCCTGTTGTACATCCTTTCTGACACCGTCGCGCCGGCGTCAGGCTGCGACAGAGTCTGACGACACCGGGCCTATTTCACGGCGTCGAAGGTCAGCAGGGTCGCCTTGCCGGCATCCTTGAGCACCAGCTGGTTGCCGCTGATCTGGAAGCTGGCTACCTTCTCCAGGGACTTCAGGTACTCCATCTCCTTGCCGGCCAGATCCCCCATGCACATCATGCGCGTTGCACCCATAGGGCCCAGCGTCAAGACGCCGTCACCCTGCTCTGTGATGCCGCCAAAGTAGCGGTTGCAGCCGCCCTTGCCCGCCACCTTGTCGCCGGCGACCTGCAGGGTGAAGGTATCGCCGCTCGCCCCCTGCAACTGCCAGGTCGATGCCTGCAATTGTGCCAGTGTGGACCCCGTGGTCATGGCGCAGCCTCCCAGGGCCAGTGCGGCCAGCAGGATCAGTTTCTTGTTCATGGTTCACCTCGTGATAGAGATTGTCGTGAAGACACTGAGTGAGGGGCCTGTGTACCACGACTGTGGCGCCCATCAAAACTCTTTTATTGTGATCGGGGTTCCCTTTACTCCCTGCTGGCATGTGCCATGCTTGTAGTCCTGTTCCGGACCCAGGGAGGGGAAACGAATGGTCAAATCTCTCGTCATCGCACTCGCAGCCGGCCTCGCCTTTTCGGCCCAGGCCGCCGATTGGGATTTCCTCAAGAACGACGCCGACAGCCAGCTCTACGTCAAAAGCTATTCCGGCGTCCTGCTCGGCAACCAGGCCCATCCGGGCGACCACTTCGACCTCTGGCTCATCAACACCGGCTACCAGTATCCGGTCGAGGATGACCTCAGCCTCTACATGGAGGCCGGGCCCGCCATCGGCCCCCGCAGCGATCAGACCGGGTTCAACATCAGCTCGGGGGTGCGCTACCGCCTCTCCCCCTCCCTGAACATCGGCAGCCAGCTCAAGCAGCTGGAGGTGAGCAAGGCCAGCACCCTGGTGGAGCTCAACAGCAGCCTGCTGGTGACGCCGCAACTGGCCATCACCGCCAACTACGGCCTCAGCGCCTTCAGCACAGAACACTTCCTCACCCTGGGGGTGGGCTTCAACTTCTGAGCTCTCAGAGGAGCCGAGCACCACTCACCAGCACGCCGTTGAGATCGGCGTACACATAGTCGCCGGGAGCTATGGTCACGCCGGCAAAGGAGACCACGGCATCCAGCTCGCCCAGGCCCCGTTTCTCGGTTTTGACCGGGCAGGGAGCCAGCGCCTTGACCCCCAGCGCCAGGCTGGCCAGGGTGCCCACATCCCGTACGGCCCCGTTGATCAGGATCCCTTCCCACCCCTGTTCCACCGCCTTGATGGCCAACTGATCCCCAAGCAGGGCGCGGCGCAGGGAACCGCCCCCGTCGATGACCATCACCTTGCCCTGACCGGGCCGATTCACCAGCTCCCGCACCAGGCTGTTGTCCTCGAAACAGGAGAGGGTCACGGCCTCGCCGTAAAACAGCGGCTTGCCGCCATAGTCGTGGAACAGGGGGTCGGCCACCTGCAGGGTATCGCCATGTTCATCGCAAAGGTCGGGCAGCAGGTCCAGCATGATCATCATCCTTCCATGGAGTGAAATGTGTCCGCTCATTCTTTCATCATGTCGGGGGGCTGACAATCCACCGACGGGGAGCCCTACCCGGATGGCGGGGTGGCGCTATGTCTGCCCGGAGGCAGGCGACCTGAGCCGCCAGCGGGAAGCCAGACTCCCCAGATGGCAAGGCTCGCCACCCAGCAGAACGGGAACCAGCCAGAGCTCCCCTTCAGCCACCCAGTAGAGGGCATTCTGTCCGAAGCGGGCGGCCAGCCGGATGGCCTCTTCCTGCGCGATCGGCAACAGCAGGGAGTCCTCCTGCCAGCACTCGTCCGCATCGCCCCCCCATACCGGCCCCATGACGCTCTGCTCGCCGAGGAGGCGCATCAGGGCGCGCTGGCGCCGGGTATTGCGACGCTCCCCCACCCACTGGCTGGCCGGGTTCCAGGCCGTGACGATGGCATAGGCAGGCCAGGCGGGCGGAGCGAAGGGGGCGATAAAGCACACATTTCTGTAGTTTTCCCACAAAGTCATGTCAACCACATGTTACATCCCATTACATTTATTAAGGGCGAAAAAGCGGGCCAGCCCAAGTATGATGCAGCGAACTCGGGGATTGACTTATATCAAACCTGAGTTAAAAAGTTGCTATCTGACGGCAAAGAGTGTTGTTATGCGCCTGTTAACTGATAAAATGCAGCAACTTTTGTAATGGACTACCTCTCCGGGCTCCTCTCGATCAGACTTGTTGAGAGCCTATGTGCGGCACAGGGATGCTGGCCAGCGTAGATACCAAATTCGCGATGATTCGACCTGATTATCATACCCAGGATGACGTAATAAATTTTCAGGACCGGTCGGATAACGCCAAAGAGTGTTAAAATTTCGATAATTAACTGATAAGAATCTGGGAATACTCATGCAAACACCACATATTCTGATCGTCGAAGACGAGCTGGTCACCCGCAACACCCTCAAGAGCATCTTCGAGGCCGAAGGCTACATAGTGCTGGAAGCCAACAATGGCGACGAGATGCACCAAGCCCTGACCAGCCACACCATCAATCTGGTGATCATGGACATCAACCTGCCGGGCAAGAACGGCCTGCTGCTGGCACGCGAGCTGCGTGAGGATGACAACATCGCCCTGATGTTCCTGACCGGCCGCGACAACGAGGTGGACAAGATCCTGGGGCTGGAGATCGGCGCCGATGACTACATCACCAAGCCGTTCAACCCCCGTGAGCTGACCATACGTGCCCGCAACCTGCTGAGCCGTACCATGAACGTGGCCGCCGGCGGCGAAGAGAAGAAGCTGGTAGAGCGTTACCTGTTCAACGGCTGGGCCCTGGACATCAACAGCCGCGCCCTGGTCAGCCCGGCGGGCGACATGTTCAAGCTGCCCCGTTCCGAATTCCGTGCCATGCTGCACTTCTGCGAAAACCCGGGCCAGATCCAGACCCGTGCCGAGCTGCTCAAGAAGATGACGGGCCGCGAGCTCAAGCCCCACGACCGCACCGTGGATGTGACCATCCGCCGCATTCGCAAGCACTTCGAGAGCGTGGGCGACACCCCGGAGATCATCGCCACCATCCACGGCGAAGGCTACCGCTTCTGTGGCGAGCTGGAGCAGGAATAACCCTGCCAGTGATGAAAGAGGCGCCTGTTGGCGCCTTTTTTGTTTTCCGGTCGCCAGCACGGTGCGGGCGCAAAGAAGGCCAAAACAAAAAGCCCACTCGATTGAGTGGGCTTGTTGCATGAACGCTGGAGCGGGCAGCGGGAATCGAACCCGCATCATCAGCTTGGAAGGCTGAGGTAATAGCCATTATACGATGCCCGCTAAGCATCAAAACCTGCTGGTCTGACGGGAAATCCCATGACAGAGAGCTATTTGGCAGAGGTGACAACGGCATCTGCCGTTATCTGGAATGTGGAGCGGGTGATGGGAATCGAACCCACGTATGCAGCTTGGGAAGCTGCCGTTCTACCATTGAACTACACCCGCGTCAGTGGCCTCTACTATATGCATTTTGCCGCGGAGCGCAATCACCGGATTCGCATTTTTTGCCATAAATCAAGCTGTTCGACCAACTATTGAGCATGAAGCTGCTTTTTCAAACAATGGGCTCCACACTCCCGGAGCGGCAAGGTTGCCAAGCCGTGGGGGCGACGATAGTCTTGCGCCACTCGTTTGAGGAGGCGGTGAATGGACAAGAACAGGCAGAAACATCTCTATGGCTGGTTACGCAGGCAATCGAGCCATGGCCGGCGCTGGATCGGGTTTTCCATCGCCCTCGGACTGGGCCAGGGTGTGCTGATGGTGATGCAGGCCTGGCTGCTGGCGACCCTGCTCCACGGTTTCATCATCGAGGGCGCCACCCCGGAGCACTCCATTCCCCTCTTCGTCAGCCTGCTGCTGGTGACCCTGACCAAGGCCGCCCTGGCCTATGGCCGCGAGGTGACGAGCTTCAAGGCGGGCAGTGCGGTGCGCCAGGCCATCCGCGAGCTGGTGCTCACCCGCCTCGGCCGCCTCGGGCCTGCCTATATCCAGCGCCGCCCCGCCGGCAGCTGGGCCAGCCTGCTGCTGGAACAGATCGAAGAGATGCAGGACTTCTTCTCCCGCTATCTGCCCCAGATGGCCATAGCCGTCTTCATTCCCCTGGTGATCCTGGTGTCCGTGTTCCCGGTCAACTGGGCGGCGGGCCTGATCCTGCTCGGCACGGCGCCCCTCATCCCGCTCTTCATGATCCTGGTAGGGGTGGGCGCCGCCGATGCCAACCGCCGAAACTTCCAGTCGCTGGCACGGCTCTCCGGTCACTTCCTCGATCGCCTCAAGGGGCTGCGCACCCTGCAGCTCTTCATGCGCATCCGGGCGGAGGGGGAGGCCATTCGCGATGCGTCGGAAGATTTTCGTGAACGCACCATGGAGGTGCTGCGCCTCGCCTTCCTCAGCACCGCCGTGCTGGAGTTTTTCGCCGCCATCGCGGTGGCCCTGGTGGCCGTCTACTTCGGCTTCTCCTACATAGATCACCTCAACTTCGGCAGCTATGGCGTCAAGGTCACGCTCTTTACCGGCCTGTTCGTGCTCTTCCTCGCCCCCGAGTTCTACGCGCCGCTGCGGGAGCTGGGTGCCCACTACCACGCCAAGGCGCAGGCCATCGGCGCCGCCGAGCAGCTGCTGGAATTTCTGGAGGCCGAGGTCAGCGAGCCCGCCTCGGGGGCGGTACCCTTCCAGGCGGAGGGCCCCATCAGGGTCGAAGCCTGCTCCCTGGAGGTGCTGAGCGCCGAGGGCAAGGTGCTGGTCGGCCCCCTCGATTTCACCCTTGAAGCCGGCACCCGCACCGCCCTGGTCGGCATCAGTGGCGCGGGCAAGAGCTCCCTGGTCAATGCCCTGCTCGGCTTTGCCCCCTATCGCGGTTCGCTCAAGGTCAACGGCCAGGAGCTCGCCGAGCTGGACATGAGCCAGTGGCGCCAACGGCTCGGCTGGCTCTCCCAGAACCCGCAGCTGTTCCACGCCTCCTTGCGAGACAACCTGCTGCTGGCCAGACCTGCGGCCAGCGACGCCGAGCTGGAGGCGGTGCTGAGGCGCGCCCAGGCCTGGGAGTTTGTCAGCGAAAAAGGGCTGGACTATCGGGTCGGGGATCAGGCGGGCGGTCTCTCCGTCGGCCAGGCCCAGCGCATCGCCCTGGCCCGCACCCTGCTCAAGCACACCGAGCTGATGGTGCTGGACGAACCCACCGCCAGCCTGGATCGCCACTCCGAGCGCGCCATCATGGGCACGCTGGAGCAGGCGAGCGCGGGCCAGACCCTGCTGATGATCACCCACCGCCTGGATCAGCTCAGCCAGATGGACAACATCCTGGTGCTGGAGCGCGGCTTGCTGGTGGAGCAGGGCTCCTTTGCGCGGCTTTGCGAGGCCAGCGGCTCCTTCGCCCGCCTCCTGTCGCAACACAGGTCCCAAGATAACGGAGACTCTCTCGATGCGTGATCTGTTGCCGTTCCTGCGTCTCTACCGCCAGCACTGGCTCAGCCTGTCGCTGGGTCTGCTGCTGGCCCTGGTCACCCTGGTGGCCGGCATGGGGCTGCTCTCCCTCTCGGGCTGGTTCCTCTCCGCCGCCGCAGTGGCCGGGCTGGCCGTCGCCACCCGCGACACTTTCAACTACATGACCCCGGCCGGCGGGGTGCGCTTCTTCTCCATAGTGCGCACCGCCAGCCGCTGGGGCGAGCGGGTGGTGAGCCACGACGCCACCTTCCGGGTGCTGACCCGGCTGCGGGTCTGGTTCTGGGACAGGCTCTCCCCCCTCTCCCCCGGCTCCCTGGCCGGTTTTCGCCAGGCGGATCTGCTCAACCGCCTGGTGGCCGACATCGACGCCATGGATCACGTCTACCTGCGCCTCATCACCCCCATAGGGGCGGCGCTGCTGAGCTGTGCCGGACTGGTGTTCTTCCTCTCCTTCTTCGACAGCCGCCTGGCACTGACCCTGGGTGCCATCCTGCTCTTCGGCATGCTGGCCCTGCCCCTGGCCTTCTATTTCGCCGGGCGCGCGCCGGGTCGCCGGCTCATCGCCGAGAAATCCGCCATGCGCACCCGGTTGGTGGACTACCTGGACGGCCACGCCGAGCTGCAGATGTTCGCCGCCGCCCCCAAGGCGCTCGCCGAGCTACAGCAGGCGGAGCAGGCCCTGATCCAGGCTCAGGCTCGCATGGCCAGGGTCAGCGGTCTGGCCGGCTTCTCGGTGCAGTTGCTGAGCGGCTGGACCCTGACCCTGATGCTGTGGCTGGCCGGCCACGGGGTCGGCGGCAGCACGCCGGACCCCGTCACGGCGCTCATGGTGTTCGCCACTCTGGCGAGCTTCGAGGCGCTGCTGCCGCTGGCGGGGGCCTTCCAGCACCTCTCAACCAGCCTCACCTCGGCCCGCCGCCTCAACGAGATCCTGCAGGAGGCCAAGGCGCCAGCGTGGGGAGAGGGGCAGACGCCTGCCGGCACGGGCGCCGTGCAGATACGGGATATCCACTTCACCTATCCGGAGCAGGACGCCTCCGTGCTGCAGGGCTGCACCCTGCAACTGCATGCCGGCGAGAGGCTGGCGCTGCTGGGGCAGACTGGCTGCGGCAAGTCCACCCTGATGGGGCTGCTGACCCGGGAGTGGACGGCGCAGTCCGGCGAGATCCTGCTCGATGGCAAGCCGCTCACCGGCTACAGCGAAGAGGCGCTGCGCGCCTCCTGCTCCGTGGTGAGCCAGCGGGTGCACCTGTTTGCCGATACCCTGCGCGGCAACCTCAGGCTGGCCGCGCCCGATGCCAGCGACGAGCGGCTGGCAGAGGTGCTCACCCAGGTGGGACTCGCCAGCCTGCTGGCCGATGACGAAGAGCACACCGAGACCGGCCTGGACGCCTGGCTCGGGGACGGCGGCCGTCCGCTCTCCGGCGGGGAGCGGCGCCGTATCGGTATCGCCCGCGCCCTGCTCCACGACGCCCCGCTCTGGCTGCTGGACGAGCCGACCGAAGGCCTCGACAGCCAGGCCGAGCGGGAGATCATGGATCTGCTGCTGACCCTGGGGGCCGACCGAACCCTGCTGCTCATCTCCCATCGGCTGCTGGGACTGGAGCGGATGGACAGGGTGGCCCTGATGGAAGAGGGACGGATCCGCCTCTGTGCCCCGCACCACGAACTGCTGGCTGACGACCACTACCGCAGTCTGCACCGGCGACTGGCCCCCGCCTGACCGCAAAAGCAGAGGGACACGCCCATGCGCCCCACTCACCAGGCGGAGCTGCTGGCTGACGATCACTGCCGCAGACTGCACCGGCAGCTGGCTCCCGCCTGATCCGGGAAAGGGGCATCGCAGGACCCACCACAATCCATTGATATGGCTAAAAATGGGGCTGGTCGCCGTCGGCGACTGCCCCCTATAATGGCCCACTCGCCACCCAACAAGATGCCGATATGAAACGCCTGATCCTGATGATGCCCCTGATTGCCTCCGGTTGTGCCGACTTCGCCTTCAACAGCAACCTGGACAAGGAAAACTTCGACGAGTACTTCAAGCCGGGGAGCGTGCGGATCTACGAGCAGAGCGAGCTCGCGGACCTCAACTACCTCTATCTCGGCACCGTCGAGGGGGAATCCTGCCAGAGCGATGCCAACCAGGCGGTGCCCAATGCAGGCGAAGCCCGCACCCTGGCCCGCCGCCGCGTGGCGGACATGGGAGGCAACGGCGTCAGCTTCGACAAGTGCGCCGAGTTCAGCGACGTGCCGGGCTGCCTGAAACAGGTGATCTGCTACGGCCAGGCGCTGAAAGTGGCCGAAGAGAAGTAAGGGAGATGGCCCTCGCCATCGTCCGCCTCGGCAGCCCGCGCCTCGAGGACGAGGGGCTGCGTATCGGCACCGTGCGCCGCCCCCCTCGCGGCGTTCCCAAGGCGGAGTTCGCCAGCCAGGATTGGTACGATGTCTGGTTCCCCAACCTGGCCCCCAGCCCCGAGACCATGAAGCTCGGCCAGGGTGCCGAAACGCCCGCCCAGTGGGCCGCCTTCTGCAAGCAGTACAAAGCCGAGATGGCGAGCCCGGCGGCAAAACACGATCTCGCCCTGCTGGCCGCCCTCTCCCACACCACCAACCTGTCGGTGGGCTGCTACTGCGAGCAGGAGGCACGCTGCCATCGCAGCGTGCTCAGGACGCTGCTGACCGACTGCGGCGCGCTCCTGCGCTGAACGCCAGAGCCGACAACGACAGAGGGCACCCCGGGGGGCCCTCTTCTTATTCCTGCCGACACGCGCCGGATGAGCGCGTGGAGTCACACCGCTGCCACAGGGCCTGCTCCTCGGCGGTCGTCATGCCCGCCTGTGGCCCCCGGGGGTTGCCGGCCAGCCACTCCACCAGATCGGCCACCGTCTCCTCCAGGGGGCGGAAGTTCAGCCCGTGGACGATGGCGGCCTCGGCGCTGATTCGGCCATAACCCGCATACTCTGGCTGCTCGTTCGGCAGCAGGGTGGGATAGCTCTGCCAGGGCTCCACTCCCGCCTTTATCAGGGCGGCCCAGGGCCGCCACTGGGGTTGCAGTGCCGTCGCCGGCACCAGCCGGGCGGCGAGGCGCTCCACCCAGTCCGCCAGGGGGATGCCAGGCTTGATCAGGTTGTAGCAGCCTTCCAGCCGCTGCTCGGCGGCCCGCAGCACGAACTCGGCGCAGTCGCGCACATCCAGGTATTGCAGCCTGTCCTGCCCCTCCCCCGGCAGCAGCCAGGGCCCCCCTTGCTGCACCCGCCTCACCCACCAGGCCAGGCGACCTGTGGGATCGAAGGGGCCGCACAGCACGCCGGGGCGCAGTATACAGAGCCGCTCCCCCCAGCGGGCCCGATACTCGGCCTCACACAATACCTTGAGCGGACCGTAGCCGGTGGCTGACCCGTCGGGGACCACTTCGTGTAGCGGCGCCGACTCGTCCATCCCGGGCCGGGCGAAGTCGCGATAGACGCTGATGGTGGAGATGAAGATGAGGCGCTCGCAGCGCCCCACCAGGGCGGTGGAGAGGCTGGCTGCCTGCTCGGGACGGTAGCAGCAGGTGTCGATGGCCAGATCCCAGTGCAGCCCCTCGCCGCGCAGCGCGCCGAGATTGTTATCCCTGTCCCCTTGCAGTGACGCCAGCTCGCGCCAGTCCGGGTGCTGGCGGTGGCCGCGATTGAACAGTGTCACCTCGTGACCCCAGTCCAGGGCCAGCGAGGTGAGGTGGCGGCCCAAGAACCCGGTGCCGCCGATAATCAGCAGTTTCATCCCTGTCTCTCCTTCACGGCGCGGCCCGCTGCCGATGCCACGCCCGTTTTGCTTGCCCGCCCAGCGTGCGCGCTTCCAGCGCCCACCCTACGCAAGTTGGCGGCGCGATACAGCCCTCGGGCGGCCGGGATGGGAGCGGGATCACGGCAGATGGAACCGGCAGCCCGCAGGGCACGCCTGCGTTTTGGGGCCTGCTGTGCTACATTGCCGGGGTTTTCAGTCAGGATCCGCCATGAAGTTCGAAATCGACACCCTGGGTATCATCCGCTCTCCCTACAAGGAGAAGTTCGCCATCCCGCGCCAGCCCGGCCTGGTCAAATCGGCCCGCGCCCGCCTCGAGCTGCAGTCCCCCTACGATCAGCCGGACGCGCTGCGCGGCATCGAGCAGTTTTCCCACCTCTGGCTCAGCTTCGTGTTTCACCAGACCATGGCGCAGGGCTGGCACCCGACGGTGCGTCCGCCGCGCCTCGGCGGCAACGAACGGGTCGGGGTCTTCGCCACCCGCTCCACCTTCCGCCCCAACCCCCTCGGCCTCTCCGTGGTCGAGCTGCACGGGGTCGGCCGTGAGCGCGGCAAGCTGTGGCTCGAACTCGGCGCCGTGGACTTGCTTGATGGCACCCCCGTCGTCGACATCAAGCCCTATGTCCCCTATGCCGACAGCCTGCCGGATGCCCGCGGCGGCTTCGCCCCACAGGCCCCCACCCCGCCGCTGTCGGTGAGCTTCAGTGCACAAGCCGAGCAACAGCTCGCCCCCTGGCTCAGGCGCCACCCCGAGCTGCGCCAGCTGGTGAGCGAAGTGCTGGCCCAGGATCCCCGCCCCGCCTACAAGCAGGGCAAGCCGGACGACAAGGAGTACGGCGTCAGGCTGTTCGATGTGAACGTGCGTTTTCAGATAAAAGAACCGGAATGCCTGGTCTTGGCCATCGAACCCGTTTGAATAAGTCGTTGAGGCAACATGAAAAAGCCACCCAAGGGGTGGCTTTTTTGTGCATCAGCGCCGTTGCAGCAGCAGGCTGCCGATGGAGTAGCCGGCGCCGAAGGAGCAGAGCACCCCGCGGGCCCCGCTCGGCAAGTCCTGGTTGAACAGGTGGAAGGCGATGATGGAGCCCGCCGAGCTGGTGTTGCCGTAGCGGTCGAGGATGACCGGCGCCTCCTGCTGGCTGGCATCGTGGCCCAGCAGCTTGCGCCCGATGAACTGGTTCATGGTGAGGTTGGCCTGATGGAGCCAGAGCCGGCTCAAGTCATCCGCCGCCCAGCCCTGGTCTTCGAGCTGGGCGGCAATCTGATCGCACACTAGGGGCAGCACCTCCTTGAACACCTTGCGCCCCTGCTGGCGGAACAGCTTGTCGTCCCCGTAGCGGGTGCGGGGGCTGAAGCGGTTCAGGAAGCCGAAGTTGTTGCGGATGTTGTTGGAGTACTGGGTCACCAGCTTGCTCGCCACCAGCTGCCAGGGGGCCGCGACCTTGCAATCTTCTGCCCGCTCCAGCAGCACGGCGGTGCAGGCGTCACCGAAGATAAAGTGGCTATCTCTATCTCTAAAGTTGAGGTGCCCCGAGCAGATCTCCGGGTTTACCACCAGCGCCAGCTTCGCCGTGCCCGCCGCCAGCATGTCCGCCGCCGTCTTGATGCCGAAGGTGGCGGAGGAGCAGGCCACGTTCATGTCGAACGCCATGCCGCCCGCCCCCAGGTAGTGTTGCAGCTCGATGGAGAGCGCCGGATAGGGGCGCGGCATGTTGGAAGCCGCCACTATCACCAGATCGATCTCCCCCGGCTCGCGGCCGGCGGCGATCAGCGCCTGCTCGGCGGCGGCGACCGCCATCTCCACCATGATGGAGGGCTGATCGTCGGGCCGCTCCGCCATGAGCGGCTGCATGATGTCGGGATCCAGCACCCCCTCCTTGCTCACCAGATAGCGACTCTTGATGCCGGAGGCCTTCTCGATGAACTCGCAGCTCGAATGCTGTTTGGCATCGAGCTGGCCCGCATCGATGGCGGAGGCGTTCTCTTCGTTGTAGAGATCCACGTACTGGTTGAAGGCGGCCACCAGCTCTTCGTTGCTGACGGCATGGGACGGGGTATAGAGGCCCGAGCCACTGATTACGATAGGGGTCATCTTTGCTCCTGGCCGGGTGCAATCCCGGCTTGTCTGTTTTTAGGGTCAGAGGGTCACAGCCGATCGATCGCACCGGCGAGACCCGCCAGGGTCAGCGGGTGCATGCGCCCGCCGATCACGTCATTCATCAGCTTGATGGAGGGGTGCCAGAGCCACTCCTGCCTGGGCAGCGGATTGATCCACACCAGCCTGGGGAAGTGCTGTTGCAGGCGCGCCAGCCACACCTGACCGGGCTCCTCGTTCCAGTGCTCCACGCTGCCGCCGGGCCAGGTAATTTCATAGGGTCCCATCTTCGCATCCCCCACAAAAATCACCCTGTAGTCGCTGCCGTAGGTGCGCAGCAGCCGCAGGGTATCGAAACGCTCCTCGAAACGGCGGGCGTTGTCCTGCCAGACGAAGTCGTAGAGACAGTTGTGGAAGTAGAAGAACACCAGGTGTTTGAACTCGTGGCGCAGGGCCGAGAAGAGCCGCTGCACCTCGGCCACGTGGGCATCCATGGAGCCTCCCACGTCGAAGAACACCAACAGCTTGACGCCGTTGTGGCGCTCTGGCCTCAGCTTCACATCGAGCCAGCCCTGGCGGGCCGAGCTTTGGATGGTGTCGTCAAGATCCAGCTCCGAGGGGCTGCCCTTGCGAACCCAGCGCCTGAGCTTGCGCAGAGCGAGCTGGATGGCGCGCTGGCCGAGGACGCTCTCGTCGCTGAAGTTGCGATAGTGGCGCGCCTCCCACACCTTGGTCGCCCTATCATGCCGGCCCTCTCCCCCCATGCGGATCCCCTCGGGGTGATAACCACCATGGCCGAACGGACTGCTGCCCCCGGTGCCCACCCACTTGTTGCCGCCGGCGTGACGTTCCTTTTGCTCGAGCAGGCGCTGGTTGAGGGTCTCCAGCAGCTTGTCGAGACCGCCCAGAGATCTGAGCAAGGCTCTCTCCTCCGGACTCAGCAGCCGCTCGAACTCCTGGCGTAGCCAATCGTCCGGCAGGCGCTCCGGCAGCAGGGGAATGGCCTCCAGCCCCTCGTAATACTCGGCGAAGGCGCGATCGAAGCGATCGTAGTGGGCTTCATCTTTCACCAGCAGGGCGCGGGAGAGCAGGTAGAAGTCATCCAGGTCGACGCAGGCCAGTCGGGCCGCCAGCGCCCCGTGCAGGTCCAGCAATTCGCGCAGCGAGCAGGGCAGCTGGTGGCGGCGCAGGTGGAGGAAGAAGTCGATCAGCATTCAACCGCCGCGTCGCGCCAGGAAGGCGAGCTTCTCAAAGAGATGCAAGTCCTGCTCCGTCTTGAGCAGGGCGCCGTAGAGGGCGGGCACCAGCTTGCCCGGCTCCCGGTTGCGCAGCGCCTCGGGAGCGATGTCGTCAGCCAGGAGCAGGCGGATCCAGTCCAGCAGCTCGGAGGTGGAGGGTTTCTTGCGCAGCCCCTCGACGGCCCGCAGCTCGAAGAAGAGCTCCATCGCCTCGCCGAGCAGGCTCTCCTTGAGATCCGGATAGTGGAGCTTGACGATGGCCTGCATCTCGGCCTTGTCGGGGAAGCGGATGTAGTGGAAGAAGCAGCGGCGCAGGAAGGCGTCCGGCAGCTCCTTCTCGTTGTTGGAGGTGATGATGACCACGGGGCGCTGGCGCGCCCTGACCCGCTCGCCGGTCTCGTAGACGTCGAACTCCATGCGATCCAGCTCCAGCAGCAGATCGTTGGGAAACTCGATGTCGGCCTTGTCGATCTCGTCGATGAGGAGCACGGGTCGCCGCTCGGCGGCGAAGGCCTGCCACAGCTTGCCCCGGCGGATGTAGTGGTTGATCTCCCCCACCCGCGGATCGCCGAGCTGGGAGTCCCGCAGACGGGCCACCGCATCGTATTCGTAGAGCCCCTGCTGGGCCTTGGTGGTGGACTTGATGTGCCAGCTGATGAGTTCGGCACCGAGAGAGTCGGCCACCGCCTCCGCCAGCACCGTCTTGCCGGTACCGGGCTCACCCTTGATGAGCAGCGGCTTCTCCAGCACGATGGCGGCGTTGACGGCCATACTCAATGACGCCGAGGCGAGATAGCGGTCGCTTCCTGCAAATCCCATGAGATCCATTCCTTTGGTTGCCAAAGAAGCGGGTCGCCCCTCGGCAAGAGAGAATAAGTTCTATATGTTGTAATAACATATTGTTATAACGATTCGTCACTTCTCATTCAGAAACCACAGGGTAATCTTGTTTCATCGCCTTAACAAACACAGGGATAGCACCATGAGCAAAATTTTTGAGGACAACAGCCAGACCATAGGCAACACCCCGCTGGTTCGTCTCAACCGTGTTACCAAGGGCCGCGTGCTGGCCAAGATCGAGAGCCGCAACCCGAGCTTCAGCGTCAAGTGCCGGATCGGTGCCAATCTCATCTGGGATGCCGAGAAACGCGGCCTGCTGACCAAGGGCAAGGAGATCATCGAGCCTACCAGCGGCAACACGGGCATTGCCCTGGCTTTCGTGGCTGCGGCCCGTGGCTATCCCATCACATTGACCATGCCGGCCACCATGAGCCTGGAGCGTCGCAAGCTGCTCAAGGCCCTGGGTGCCAACCTGGTGCTGACCGAGGGACCGCTCGGCATGAAAGGCGCCATCGCCAAGGCCAACGAGATCCTGGAATCCGAACCGGGCAAGTACGTGCTGCTGCAGCAGTTCGAGAACCCGGCGAACCCGGAAATCCACGAGCAGACCACGGGCCCCGAGATCTGGGACGCCACCGACGGTGAAGTGGACGTGTTCGTGGCGGGCGTCGGCACCGGCGGCACCATCACGGGTGTCTCCCGCTACATCAAGCAGACCAAGGGCAAGGCCATCGTCTCTGTGGCGGTCGAGCCCAGCGAATCCCCCGTTATCAGCCAGAAGCTGGCCGGTGAAGAGATCAAACCGGGTCCGCACAAGATCCAGGGCATAGGCGCCGGCTTCATTCCGGGCAACCTGGACCTGAGCCTGCTGGACCGCGTCGAACAGGTGAGCAGCGACGAAGCCATCGAGATGGCCCGCCGCCTGATGGAAGAGGAAGGGATCCTGGCCGGGATCAGCTCCGGCGCCGCCGTGGTCGCCGCCAACCGTCTGGCCGAGCTGCCGGAGTTCGAGGGCAAGACCATAGTCGTCATCCTGCCGAGCGCCGCCGAGCGTTACCTCTCCAGCGCCCTCTTCGCCGGCGTGTTCAGCGAGCAAGAGCTGCAACAGTAGTTGATCGGCTTACATCAAAACGACGGCGCTCCTCGGAGCGCCGTTTTCATTATGCGCTAAACTCAGTAGCCATCAGTGTCAGTCGGCCCCTTATTTTTTGGGGTAAAATAACAAACTCGGACATGACAAAAAAGCAGACATTCTGTGATAAATCTCATATCCTGTGCGGCGTCACGAGGTGTTTACCGGCCAGGTATCACAAGGTAACAAAGTGTTATTTTTCGTTATAAAATAATTTCAGGCCAGTCCTGACGCGGCTTGTAGCGCGATAACGAAAAAAGACCTGGCCACAACGCCGAATACTGCACAGAAAATTGACCTGGATTAAACCATTGCAGGTCTGATTTCGTTACTTTACAACATATCCATACTGACACGGTGAGACAGGAAGCCTCATTAGCGACCATCTCTCCACACAATATCAATAATATGGGGTGAAACCATGTACGAGAAGTCTGTTGTTATTACTGCTGAAAACGGCCTGCACACCCGTCCTGCAGCTCAGTTCGTGAAAGAAGCCAAAGAATTCCAAAGCGAGATCACTGTGGTCTCCGGTGGCAAGTCCGCCAGCGCCAAGAGCCTGTTCAAGCTGCAGACCCTGGGTCTGACCAAGGGCACCAACGTGACCATCCAGGCCGACGGCCCGGACGCTCAGAAAGCCGTTGAGAAGCTGGTTGCCCTGATGGACGAGCTGGAGTAATCCAGCTTTACTCCTCCCCCACAGTCGTTTTAATAGGAAGGATTATGATATCTGGCATTCTTGCGTCCCCCGGTATCGCATTCGGCAAGGCGCTTCTTCTGAAAGAAGATGAAATCGTTATCAATCAGGGCAAGATCCCTGCCGAGCAGATTGATGCCGAGATCAACCGCTTCCTCGAAGCCCGCACCAAGTCAGCCGCCCAGCTGGAAGCCATCAAAGAGATGGCCGGTCGCACCTTCGGTGAAGAAAAAGAGGCCATCTTCGAAGGCCACATCATGCTGCTCGAAGATGAAGAGCTGGAAGGGGATATCAGATCCTTCATCAAGGACAACAAGGCATCCGCCGACAGAGCCATCTTCGAGGTGATCGAACAGTACGCCAAGATGATGGCCGAGCTGGACGACCCTTATCTGCGCGAGCGTGCCACCGACTTCCGTGACATCGGTACCCGTCTGGTCAAGAACGTACTGGGCATCGCCGTCGTCAACCTGAGCACCATCGACGAAGAGGTCATCCTGGTCGCCAAAGACCTGACCCCATCCGAAACCGCTCAAATCAACCTGAAATACGTGCTGGGCTTCGTCACCGACATCGGTGGCCGTACCTCCCACACCTCCATCATGGCCCGCTCCCTGGAGCTGCCGGCCGTCGTGGGCACCAACGACATCACCGAGCGCGTCAAGAACGGCGACATGCTGGTGCTGGATGCGATCAACAACCAGGTCATCATTAATCCGACCGCAGAACAGCTGGCCGAGGCCAAGAAGTTCCAGGCCCAGTTCCAGGCCGAGAAGGATGAGCTGGCCAAGCTCAAAGATCTGCCTGCCATCACCCTGGACGGCCATCAGGTCGAAGTGTGCGCCAACATCGGAACCGTCAAGGATACCGAGGGTGCCATCCGCAACGGCGCCGAGGGCGTGGGTCTGTACCGTACCGAGTTCCTCTTCATGGACCGTGACGCGCTGCCGACCGAAGACGAGCAGTTCAAGGCCTACAAAGAAGTGGCAGAGGCCATGCCGGACCAGCCGATCATCGTCCGCACCATGGACATCGGCGGCGACAAAGAACTGCCCTACATGAATTTCCCGAAGGAGATGAACCCCTTCCTGGGCTGGCGTGCCGTGCGGATCTTCTTCGATCGTGCCGACATCATGAACGCCCAGCTGCGGGCCATCCTGCGCGCTTCCGCCTTTGGCAAGCTGCGCATCATGTTCCCGATGATCATCTCCGTCGAAGAGTTCCGCAGCCTCAAGGCCACCATGGAGACGCTGAAAGCCGAACTGCGCGCCGAAGGCAAAGCCTTTGATGAATCCATCGAAGTGGGTATCATGATCGAGACCCCGGCCGCGGCCGTGATGGCTCATCATCTGGCCAAGGAAGTGGATTTCTTCAGTATCGGTACCAACGACCTGACCCAGTACACCCTGGCCGTCGACCGTGGTAACGAGATGATTTCCGCCATGTACAACCCGCTGTCACCCTCCGTCCTGACCCTGATCAAGATGGTGATCGACGCTTCCCATGACAATGGCAAGTGGACCGGTATGTGCGGTGAACTGGCTGGTGACGAACGCGCCACCCTGCTGCTGCTTGGTATGGGTCTGGATGAGTTCTCCATGAGCGCCATCTCTGTACCGCGTATCAAGAAGCTTATCCGCAACACCAACTTCGAAGATGTGAAGGCAATGGCAGACCAGGCCCTGAGCTATGCGACCGCCGCCGAAATCGAAGCCTGTGTAGATAACTTTATTAAGCAGAAGGCAGTCTGCTAAGATCGGCTGCAAACAGCGACAATCATCTCTAGGAGCTTTTACTATGGGTCTGTTTGATAAACTGAAGAAACTGGTTTCCGACGACAGTTCTGACACCGGCGGCATCGAAATCTTTGCTCCCCTGTCTGGCGAAATCGTGCCCATCGAAGATGTACCCGACGTCGTCTTCGCCGAGAAGATCGTCGGCGACGGCATCGCCATCAAGCCGGCTGGCAACAAGATGGTGGCTCCGTGCGACGGCACCATCGGCAAGA
Organism: Aeromonas sp. XH; assembly: GCF_033348475.1. Classification (NCBI taxonomy): domain Bacteria; kingdom Pseudomonadati; phylum Pseudomonadota; class Gammaproteobacteria; order Aeromonadales; family Aeromonadaceae; genus Aeromonas; species Aeromonas sp. XH. Next base: position 3,019,548 of record NZ_CP137630.1, read on the forward strand.
TCTTCGAGACCAACCACGCGTTCTCTCTGGAATCCGACTCTGGTATCGAGCTGTTCGTTCACTTCGGTATCGACACCGTCGAGCTGAAGGGCGAAGGCTTCACCCGTATCGCTCAGGAAGGTCAACAGGTCAAGCGCGGTGACACCATCATCGAGTTCGATCTGGCCGTGCTGGAAGCCAAAGCAAAATCCACCCTGACGCCAGTGGTCATCTCCAACATGGACGAGATCAAAGAGCTGGTGAAGATGACTGGCGCCGTGACCGTGGGCGAGACCCCGGTAATCCGCATCAAGAAGTAAGTCAGGCTTACGCCGACCAACAGCCCAGCAGGCCTCGCCTGCTGGGCTTTTTTGTTTGTCGTCGCACATAGCCCATCACAGGCTTGTGAAGGGTCATCGGCGAGCCTCCACCACTGCGCTATCACCTCCTTCATAGGTCCACTCACGCGCGCCAGTCCCACTGTGCCTCATTCGTCCCATGCCTCCTTGGCACCCTATGCAAACTGTTGCAGGCAAGCTATCCGGCAAGCTGCACGCCCAGGTGCGGGGTCGAGCCCCCTTTCACCATACCGCCCGACGATAGGCGCCACGATAGTTCTTGACGCTTGTCAGGCCAGATCGTAGATTTACAGGAACGACCATTCCAGATAGGTGAATGCCATGCGCACCAAGACGTTCGAACCCGACGAGATTGCCGATGCCGCCATGGAGGTCTTCTGGCGACGTGGCTATGCGGCGACCTCGGTTCAGGATCTTGTCGAAGGCACGGGTCTGTCCCGCAGCAGTCTCTACAGCACCTTTGAGAGCAAGCAAGGGTTGTATCAGCAAGCGCTGATCCGCTATCAGGCCGTCACCGCATCCAATGTCGCGCTGCTGGACAGTTCTGGTGATGCCAAGGATCTGATCCGACAGTTGCTGATGCGCATCCTGGAGGACGAACTGGGTGACCGACAACGACGAGGTTGCCTGGTGGCCAATGCCTCCTTGGAACTCGCAGGCCAGGATGAAGCCATCGCCAGGCTGGTGGCACACAACTTTCAGCGCTTGCAAAAGGCATTGGAAAGACTGATCCGGCGAGGGCAACAATCGGGCGACATCCCCCCCGGAAAGAGCCCGCGGGCGCTGGCCTGGTTCTTCGTCAATACCATTCAGGGCCTGCGTGTGCTGGGCAAGGGCAGCCCCTCAGAGCAGCGACGCCAGTGCCTGCTTGACGTGATCGACACGGCTATGGATACGCTGTAGGTCCTTTATCCACCGGCATCCTGGCAGACGTGTGCCTGGGGCCGGATATTGATTTAACTAAAATTGGAATGATCGTTCCAATTATATTCATCATCAGAGGAGTCCCCATGAACGCACATCGACATGTCACCTTGGCCATACTCGGTACCGGTCTGATCGGCGCACCGATCGCACGACATTTTCACAGGAGGGGGTTTAAGGTTCATGCCTGGAATCGTACCGCAACCAAGGCCCAGGCACTGGCCTCTGACGGTATCCTGGTCTTCGACACCCCTGCAGATGCCGTGCGTGACGCCGACCTGATAGTGACAGTCCTCAAGGATGGTCCCAGCGTTGAGCAGGTCATGCTGAGCGCCGCTCCGGCCTTGAAAAAGGGGGCCATCTGGTTGCAGTTGAGCACTGTCGGCATAGAGGGCATTGACACCCTGGTGGTACTGGCCGCACAGCAAGGGCTGGTGTTCTACGATGCCCCGGTGCAGGGCACTCGGCAACCGGCTGAACTGGCCCAGCTCATCGTTCTGGCATCAGGTCCAGTCGCACAGCGAGCAGCCGCCCAGGCAGCCTTCGACGCCATTGGCAAACGGACCCTGTGGGTGTCGGAACAAGCAGGCGCCAGCAGCCGTCTCAAGCTTGCCCTGAACCACTGGGTCTTTTCCCTCACTCACGGTCTGGCCGAGAGCATGACCCTGGCCAAGGGGATGGGCGTCAATCCCGCTCTGCTCATGGATGTGGTCACGGGAGGACCGATGGACAGCGGCTATTTTCAGGCCAAGGCCGCCGCCATCCTGGCTGACAACTACTCGGCAAGCTTCACGATCGCCAATGCAGTAAAAGATGCCCGTCTGATCATCGAGGCCGCTGAGCATGCAGGTGTGCGACTCGATACGGCAAAGGCCGGCCTCTGGCGTTTTGAGCGGGTGCTGGAGGCCGGGCACGGCGACAAAGACATGGCCGCGTCCTATCTCGCCTGAGGTGATGAGTACCATATGAAGAGCGAATATCATGAGAGTCCGACACCCAAGACGATTGCGGACGCAGAGGGTCTGCCAATCGGGAAACTGCTGGCATTCACCACGGCGGGCTTCCTCGCCATCATGACAGAGACCATGCCTGCCGGGCTGTTGCCGCAGATCGGCCAGGGGTTGGGCGTATCCGGCTCCCTCGCGGGTCAGCTGGTGACGCTCTACGCACTGGGTTCCGTCCTGGCGGCCATTCCGATTGTGGCCGCCACTCGCAACTGGAACCGCAAACCGCTATTCCTGCTGGCGCTCGGCGGACTGCTGGTGTTCAACACCCTCACCGCCTTGTCCAGTCACTACGGCCTGACCCTGGGGGCACGCTTTGTCGCTGGCATGGCGGCAGGGGTGGTGTGGGGCTTGCTGGCCGGGTATGCGAGACGCATGGTGCCGGCGCACCTGCAAGGTCGTGCCCTGGCTGTCGTCGGTGTCGGCCAGCCCATCGCCCTGGCCATTGGTGTGCCATTGGGAACCTGGTTGGGCACCTGGTCTGACTGGCGCGGCGTCTTCTGGATCATGTCGGCGCTGTCGTTACTGTTGTTTCTCTGGGTATGGCTGTCGGTACCGGGCTTTGCGGGCCAGTCGGCCAGGCAGCGAGTCCCCATCCGACACATCTTCCGGGTGCCAGGTATTCGCCCGGTCCTGCTGGCTCTGTTCGTCTGGATACTGGCGCACAACATTCTCTATACCTACATAGCCCCCTTCCTCGCATCGGTTGGCCTGGGGGAATGGGTCGATGCCATGCTGCTGCTGTTTGGCGTCGCGTCCATCGTGGGGATCTGGCTCACCGGCCTGCTGGTGGATCGCTTGCTGCGCACGCTGACGCTGCTGAGCCTGGCCGTATTCACCACAGCCGCGTTGATGCTTGGCTTCTCCTGTTCATCGCCATGGGCCGTGCTGCTAGGCATCACGCTGTGGGGGCTGACCTTTGGCGGTGCGCCGACCCTGTTGCAGACCGCACTTTCGGATAGGGCGGGCGACGAGGCCGACGTAGCCCAATCCATGCTGGTGACCATGTTCAATCTCGCCGTGGCGGGAGGGGGGGTACTGGGTGGCATGCTGCTGGAACACCTGGGCGCTGCATCCTTCTCTTGGACGATGGCGGCATTGGCGCTGCTGGGCCTGTCCATCGTCTGGTCATCCCGCCAGCATGGCTTCAGGCCGGGCCACCGTGCCGCCCTGCCCTGACTGGCTCGGCCCATGCTAGCGGCAACGACGGGCTGTGGGCATTGGCCGCACTCAGGGGAGTGGTTGTGCTCATCGCCAGCCCCTCTCATGGACGCTCAGGCGTTGCGAGCCATCACACACTTCTTCCACACATTTTCTTACTGGACCATGACATGACGACAGCCATTCAGAACATCATTGACGCTCGTACTTCCATCAATCACTTTCAGCCAGACCGCCCTCTGGAGGATGGGGTGATTGCATCCCTGATCAGCCTCGCAACCAAGGCGCCCTCGGCTTACAACATGCAGAACTGGCGATTCATTGCCGTGCAGTCCGAGGCGGCCAAGCGCCGCCTGAGAGCCGCCGCCTTTGAACAGCAGAAGATCATGGATGCCTCGGTCGCCTTCATCGTCTGCGGCACCCTGGCGGCCCACTCTCAGTTGGCCGCCACCCTGCAGCCCAGCGTGAAACACGGCATCATGGCGCAGCAAGTGGTCGATGGATGGGTCAGCCTGGCCAGCACGGCCCATGAGGGGAATGTCCTCCTGCAGCGGGATGAGGCCATCCGTTCTGCCTCCCTGGCCGCCATGACCCTGATGCTGTCGGCACAGGGGATGGGGCTGGGGCTGGGGTCGTGCGCCATGAGCGGATTCGATGCTGTTCAGGTCGCTCGGGCGTTTGAACTCTCGACGAGCGAGCTACCCGTGATGATCGTCGCTGTGGGTTATCCCGCCACCAAGAACTGGCCGCAAAAGCCCCGCAAGGCCCTGTCGGAAGTGCTGTCCATCGTTTGATGCCATGACGATCCACACAGGGGGGCCCGCATCAGAGCGCGGGGGACGGCCACAAACATCTGGGCCCTGTCGATCCGCTCGGGTGCCATTGACCACTCCTCTGATGAACGACAATCCAGGCTCCATTGCTCGGTCTCGGACCAATCCAATGGTCTGTCTGATCCACAGCCCGCAGGCCAGACTTGCCGGACTGCGTCTTTTCGGCCCCCTCACAGGGGCCTTCTTGTTCATGCATGGTCATGGATGACGCGCCGTCATCCGGGCAACACCACCCGGCTTTCACCGCCGCCGAGGGCCTCCACCCGCACCTGCACGCCGATCCGCTCCACCAGGGTCTGCACGTGGGAGATGACCCCGATCTGGCGACCGGCCGCCTGCAGGGAGTCGAGGCTGGCGAGCGCCAGATCCAGGCTGTCGGGATCGAGCGTGCCGAACCCCTCGTCGATGAACAGCGATTCGACCTGGGTCTGACGCGACGACAGGCTGGAGAGCGCCAGCGCCAGCGCCAGCGACACCAGGAAACTCTCGCCACCGGAGAGGGAATCCACCGAGCGCACCTCGTCCCCCATGTCGAGATCCACCACCTGCAGCGCCAGATCGGTGCCGGGCACCCGCTCCAGTCGATAGCGGGGGGAGAGCTCGGCGAGCTGGGCGTTGGCCTCCAGCAGCAGCCGCTCCAGCGTGAGGCTCTGGGCGAAGGTGCGCAGCTTGGCGCCGCTGGCCGAGCCGATGAGATCGGACAGCCGCTGCCAGTGATCCGCCACCGCCTGCTGGGCGGCCAGCTCCTCCTGCAAGGTGCCCGCCTTGAGGGCAGCCGCCTCGGCCTGGGCCAACGTGCTCTTGCACTGGAACAACTGCTCGTCGAGGGCGCGGCAGTGCGCCTCCAACGCCGTCAACCGGCTGTCGAGCTCCTGTGGCGCCAACGCGGCCAGCTCGGGGTGATGCTCGCGGTAACGATCTCGCTTGCTCTCCTCCAGCGCCAGCGCCCGCTGCCGCTCGGTCAAGCGGGTTCGTGCCTCGGCGCGGGCATCCTCCAGCGCCTGCAAGGCGGTGCGGCGCGCCTTGAGCTCATCCGGGCTCATGGCCAGCAGGCGGCGCAGGTCATACTCGGCGATGCCGAGGCTGCTGGCGTGGGCAGCCCAGCGCCCCAGCACCTCCCGCCGCCGCCGGCTGCTCACCTGCTTCTCCTGCTCCAGATGGCTGAGACGGGTCTTGAGCTCGGTCTGGCGCTCGCGCAAGGCGCGGGCCGCCCCCTGCATCGTCTCCAGCTCGCTCGCCAGTTGCTGCAGCCGCTGCTGCCAGCGGCTCTCGACCAGGGCAATCTCCTCCCCCCCCAGACAGGCAGCGCGGCTGGTGATCAGCCCCTGCCGTTGCTGTTCATGCTCTTTGTAGTCGCGCTCGAGCTTGTGCAGCAGCTCACGCTGAGTCTGCAGACGCGCCTCCTGGGCGCTCAGGGCCGGGGTGAGGCTGGCAATCTCGCCGGTCAGCCGCTCCCACTCGCTCTGGCCGTGCAGCCAGGCCTCGCAGGCCCGCTGCCACTCGCGCCACTGCTGGCTGCCCAGCCACTGACGCCAGGGCTGGCCCCCCATCTGCTCGTCGAGCCGGCTGCCCCCCTGCTCAAGGCGCTGGCGCAGGGTCGTTTCCTGCTCGCCCATCGCCTTCACCTCCCCTTCCAGGGCGATGCGCTGGCGATCGGCCTCCTGCCACTGCTGTTCGAACTGCTGGTGCTGGCTGGCCAGCTGGCTCAGCTGCTGGCGCACGGCCTGCAACTGCTGCTGCCCCTGCTGGGCCTCGCGCAGTTGCTGCTGGCTGCGGGCCAGCCCCTGCTCCAGACTCTGACCGCGGCCGAGCAGGATGCTCATCAATTCGTTCCACTCGATTGGGCTCTGACGCAGCGGCAGCGGATGGCCCAGCAGCTCGGCACCGCCGAGCTGCTGCCAGCGCTGGGTCAGCTGCTCGGCGCGCGTCTCCAGCTCAGGCAGATGCTGCTGGCGCACCGCCAGCTGGCGGGCCAGCTCCTGGCGTTCGCTCTCGCACTGGATGTATTGGTGATTGAGCCGCTCCCACTCGAGCTCGAGGCCGCGGACGCGCTCCGTCAGCTGACCGAGAATGCCCGCCACCTGTGGCTGGCTCTGGTGATAGGGGTGCTCCTCGGCGCCGCAGAGCGGGCAAGGTTCACCGTCGCGCAGGATGTGGCGATGCTGCTCGAAACTGGCGATGGCACGGGACTGCTCCAGCGCGTGGCGCGCCTCGTCCCGTTGCAGGGCGAGCCGCTCGCGGGCCGGCGTCAGCTCGTCGCCGAGGATGGCCAGCTTGCCGAGCGCCTGCTCCAGCTGGGCGATCTCCTGCTGCAGGCGACCATGCTGTTCGCCGTGATTGCGGCCATAGTCGGCCAGCTCCAGCAGCTGGCGCAGCTGGCCGAGCTGCTCGGTCTGCCCTTGCCACTGCTCCTGCGCCTTGGCCAGGCGCCCCTCCCATTGCTGCTCCTGCAATTCGTGCTGCTGTTGCTGCAACCGCGCCTGCTCGTGCTGCCAGTAGTCCCGCTCCTGCTGCCCCTGCTCCAGCTGGCGCTGCAACTGCCTGAGGGCGCGCAGCTTGTGTTCGCGCAGGGTAAGGAGCTGCTGCAGCCTGTCGGCATCCTCGGCCCAATCCTGGATAGCGGTGAGCAAGGGCTGCCACTGGCGGGCCACCGGCGCCAGCTCCTTGTGCTCCTCAAGCCAGGCCCCCCACTGCTGGTGCTGGGCCTTGAGCTGCTCCACCTGCTGGCGCTGCTGGCGCCAGCCCTGCTCCAGGGTGAGCTGGACTTCCCGCTCCTGCGCCCCCTCCTGCTGGATCTTCTGCAGTTGCTGCAGCTTTTCCCGAATGCGGGTGTCAAGCTCCTGCGCCCGCTTGAGCTCGGGTTGCAGGGCGCCCCACTCGCGCTCGGCGGCGATCTTCTCCGCCAGCAGTTGCTGTTCGGTGAGGGCGCTCTGCTGGGTCTGCTCCTCCAGCTTGCCAAGCTCGGGGCCAAGCTCGGCCAGCGCCTTCTCCTGCTGCTGCACCTCCAGGGTGAGGCGGGCCAGCTCGTCGTGATCGGCGCGGGCCACCTGGGCCTGCTCGGCGCGGGCGAATTCCTCGCGCTCCGGGGCGGCCGCACCGTGGGCCGCCTCGGCCGCGGCAAGGGCCGCTTCCCCCTCTTGACAGGCCTGCAACTGGGCGGCGATGCGGCCGTTGAGATCCCGCAAGTCCTGCATCAGCTGCTGCTGTTGCTGCTCGTGCTTGAGGCTGGTGGCGAGGCTGACCTGCTGGCTCACCCACTGCTCGCGGGTCGCCTCGTCCATCAGCGCCACGTCGCCGAGCCGCTGGCTGATGGCGGCAAGCTTCTGCTGCTCCTCCCGCGCCCGCTCATGGGTCTGAATCGAGATGGCGGAGTAGAGCTCGGTGCCGGTCATCCGTTCGAGCAGGGCGGAACGCTCGTCGGCGCTCGACTTGAGGAAGGCGGCAAACTCCCCCTGGGGCAGGATGACGGCGCGGCGAAACTGCTCCCAGGAGAGCCCCACCAGCTCGTCGATGCGATCCTGCAGCTCCCGCTTGCTGCCACTGAACACCTGGCCCGACGCCACGTCGGTCAGGCTGCGCTCCTGGGCCTGAAAGCGCCCCTCGGCGCGGTTGCGGGCACGGCGTACCGCCCAGCGGGCCAGCCAGATGCGGCCGTCACAGCCGCGAAACTGCACCTCGGCAAAACCGCTGGCGTGGCCGCGGCTGAGGATGCCGCGCACGTCGTTGGCCTTGAGCTTCTCCTCGTCATCCATGCGGCCCACTTCGGCCACGTTCTTGCGATTGGCGATGAAGCGCGGCATCTCGTCGTAGAGCGCCAGACAGATGGCATCGAGCAGGGTGCTCTTGCCGGCGCCGGTATTGCCGGTGATGGCAAACAGGCCGGCGGCCCCCAGGGCGCCACCGGTAAAGTCGATGGAGAAGGGGCCGGTCAGGCTGGCCAGATTCTCCCCTGACAGCGACAAGATTTTCATGCATTGGCCTCCTTCACCTGCTCCAGGATCTCTTCAAACGACGCCACCAGCTCGGCCTCCGGCTCCCCGTCAAACTGACGCTGATAGCAGAGGCGAAACACCTCGCTGGGGGAAAGCTCATCGAGCCGGCGCTGGCCGGCACCGTCCGCCAGCCCCTGGCCCGAGCCCTGATAACTGGTCGTGATGCGGGCCAGGCGCACCGGCTTGTCGCCGATGGCGGCCAGCACGCGCTCGCGGATGCGGGCCTCGGGCTTGGGCAACAGCAGCCGCACCTCGAGGAAGGGCTGCGCCTGCTGCGGACAAGCGGGCAGCTCCAGCGCCTCGATGGCCTTGAGCGCCTCGTCGAGGCCGCTCTGGGGCAGCCGGATCATCACCACCGCCCGGGGCACCGGGATCCGCTCAAGGCGGGCCAGCTTGCCCCCCTCGAACGTCACCTCCAGCACCTGATGGTTGTAGTTCGCCTCGGCCAGCGAAAGCGGCAGCGGCGAGCCGCTGTAGTGCACCCCCTCGGCCGGGGTCTGGGCCAGGTGCAGGTGGCCCAGCGCCGTGTAATCGGCGGCGGCAAACAGCTCGGCAGGCAGGGCGTGCTGGTTGCCGCCGAGCACCCTCCGCTCGGAGAGCTCGGAGAGCTGGCCCGATGCCAGATAGGCGTGGCCCATGGCGATCAGGGCCTGATCCGGATGGCAGCGCGTTCGCCCCTCGCTCAGTACCGCCTCATAGACCTGGCGTACCCCTTCGATGAGTCTGTCCTGCCCCTCGCTGAGCCCTTCGGGGCGCAGATCGCTGCTACGCAGAAACGGCACGGCGGCGCACCAGGCGGCCACCTCGCCGTCCTTGCCCCGCAGCGGCACCAGCAGACGCTCGGTCTCGAGGCGCCCCTCCTCGTCCCGGCTGATGCTGCCCACCAGATGCAGGTCGAAGGCGCGCAGCAGCTCGTGGGGGGCATCCAGCTTGGAGGGAGAGTCGTGGTTGCCGCCGATCAGCACCATCTCCAGAGCCGGGTGCTCGGCGCGCAGTCTGGCCAGGAAGCGGTAGAGCTGCTGCCAGGCGCTGGCAGGGGGGTTGGCGGTGTCGAACAGATCGCCCGCCACCAGCAGGGCGTCTATTGCCCGTGTCTTGATGGTGTCGGCCAGCCAGTCGAGGAAGGCATCGTGTTCGAAGCGGCGGTCGTGGCCATGGAGTTGATGGCCAAGATGCCAGTCGGCGGTATGCAGGATCTTCATGAAAAAACGACTCGTATGGAGGTGGTGCCAGCGGCACCCGATGCAGACAAGATGAGGATAGGCCCCTCTTTTTTCAAGCAAAAAGGGGCTGACGTCAGATTCAGACGGTTTGGTAATGCATCTGGTACTGAAGATGGCCGGTGAGGGGATCGGGCACCTCCCCCCCAATTTCAAAGCCGTGGCGACGATAGAAACGCACCGCCGGCTCGTTCTCCACGAAGACCCGGGTATGCAGTGCGGCGCACCTGGATTTGGCCTCCTGCAGCAGGGCGTGCCCCACCCCCCGCCCCTGCCTGTCGGGGCGCACGAAGAGGGCGGCCAGGTAGTCATCCACCAGGGCCATGAAGCCGAGCAGATCGCCGCGCTCCTCGAACACCCAGATGCGGGCGTGATCGAGATAGCGGGTACGCAGATCTTCCTGGGCCTGCCACCAGCAGGAAGCGTCGACGAAATCGTGGGCCTGCAGGGAGGCCAGCAACCAGATTTCGACGATCTCTTCCATGTCTTCCGGCCGGCTCTGTCTCAACATAGTCGCATCCCTGTCAACAATTTGAACACTCGCAGTCTAGGGGAGTTGGACGCGCTGGCGGGTGAGCAAGGTGGGGCCCTGTGAGGTCGATCGCCCTTTATTTAGCAAGAATGATTGGCTGATCACAAAGCGCCTCTCTAGTACAATGCCCGCCGGACAATCTAGAGACCGAGGACGCCATGTGGTTTAAAAACCTGCAGATTTATCGCTTTACCCGCCCCTTCGACCTGACCGTGGAACAGCTGGAAACCCAGTTGGAAGCCTGTGCCTTCACCCCCTGCGGCAGTCAGGACATCTCCCGGTTCGGGTGGGTCAAGCCCCTTGGCAAATTCGGCTCCACCCTGACCCACGCCGCCTCTGGCCACCTCCTCATCTGCGCCCGCAAGGAAGAGAAGATGCTGCCCGGCACCGTGGTCAAGGAGATGCTGGCGGAGAAGATAGAGGCGATCGAGTTCGAGCAGGGCCGCGCCCTCAAGAAGAAGGAGAAGGAGGCACTCAAGGAGGAGATCATGCATACCCTGCTGCCCCGCGCCTTCAGCCGCACCAGCCAGACCTTCGCCTGGATCAACCCCGCCGACAACCTGATGGTGGTGGATGCAGGCTCCGCCAAGAAGGCGGACGACCTGCTGGCGCTCTTGCGCAAATCCATCGGTACCCTGCCGGTGGTGCCGGTGGCCCTGAAGAACCCGCCCGAGATCACCATGACCGAGTGGCTCAACGAGGGCAACCTGCCCGCCGCCTTCACCCTGGAGGACGAAGCCGAGCTGCGCAGCGCCATGGAGCACGGCGGCATCATCCGCTGCAAGCAGCAGGATCTGATGAGCGACGAGATCAAGAATCACCTGGCCAACGACAAGCTGGTGACCAAGCTGGCCCTCAACTGGGGCGAGACCCTGAGCTTCGTGCTCGGCGACGATCTCTCCATCAAGCGCCTGAAGTTCAGCGAAGAGCTGCGCGAGCAGAACGACGATGTCACCAGCGAGGATCCCGCCGCCCGCCTGGATGCCGACTTCGCCCTGGTGACCGCCGAGCTGGCCCAGTTCATCCCGGCCCTGTTCGCCGCCCTGGGTGGGGAAGAGCAGTCCATCTAGTCAGCCCGCAGGCGACAGACATCATCATAAAAAAACCGCCTGATGGCGGTTTTTTTATGTCTCGATGACTCCAGCCCGGCATGTCGACGGGCTACGCCAAAGCCGAAGAGCGCGATGGAAGGCCGGCACCTTCGCTGTTCCCTCGATGCACTTAGGACGCCACCTCGGGCGTGTTGCCGGAATACCGCGCCCCTTACCCGCCCAACACCTTCTTGTCGACCAGGAAATCCACAAACACCCTCAGTTTGGGCGCCATGTAGCGATTGCCAGGCCAGAGGATGGAGAACTGTCCGCCTTCGACCACATAGTCATCGAGGATGGATACCAGCGCTCCCGATCCTATGCCCTCACGGACGGCGAAATCGGGCAGGTAGGCGATTCCCAGCCCAGCCACCGAGGCGTAGATCAGCCCTTCCACGCTGTTGAACGTGTGCGTGGTCGGAACAGACAGACACGGGACATCCGTCCGTTCGGTGCCAAGCCCCCACCCCTGCAACTGGCCCGTCGTCGGGAACCTGTACCGCAGGCAGTCATGGCCCACGAGGTCAGCCGGAGCTTGCGGTGTGCCGCGTTCGGCGAAGTAGCGCGGGGCGCCCACCACCACAAAGCGGAACGTGCCCAAGGGACGAGCCTTGAGCTGGGAACTGCCGGTATCACCGCTGCGGATGACGGCATCCACTCCCTCGGCGATGACGTCGATCAACCTGTCGTTGAAGTCGAAATCGAGTCTGATGTCGGGATACCGGGCAGTGAATTCGGGCAGAACGGGCATCAACATCCGATAGCCAATGGCCGGCACGCCGATTTTCAGCTTGCCGCTGGGACTGCCCGCCAGCCGGGATAACTCGGATTCCGCCTCTTCGATTTCTTCGACGATGCGCTGGCTGCGATCGAAGAAAAGCGCGCCTTCTTCCGTCAGGCTCAGGCGCCGAGTACTGCGGTTGAACAAGCGCACCCCAAGCTCGGCCTCCAGGCGTGCCACGCTCTTGCTGATCGCAGAGGCGGACACCCCCAGGCGCTTGCTGGCCGCGACAAAACTGTTTGCTTCCGCTGCGCGGACGAACGCCATCAATCCGCTCAAACTATCCATCGCCATCGTTCAATTAGTGAGTTTTTGTCATTTAAGAAAGGAATAATGCCATGTTTTTCAATGACTGGTGATCTTTTAGCATGTCATGCATCCCCCATGACCTATGCGGCCCCTGCAACCAGCGGACCGCGCCGAGAGATACCGATGAAAGTCACCAATACCGTCGTCCCCCACCCACGCCGCCACCATCAGGCGTCGCTGCTTGCCGCCATCTGCCTGGCGGCCCTGATCCTTCCTCTCAGCTTCACTGGCGGGACTGTCGCCACCCCCATGATCGGTCGCGATCTCGGGGGCAGTCCGCTGGCACTGAACTGGATCACCAATGCGTTCATGTTGAGCTTCGGCAGCCTCCTGATGACGGCCGGTGCATTGGCCGATACCTTCGGCCGCAAACGGGTGTTTGCCAGCGGAGTGCTGGCTTTCGTGATTATCTCCATCGTCATCGCCTGGGCACCGAGCATCCTCTGGCTCGATGTGCTGCGCGCGGCTCAGGGAATCGCCGCAGCGGCGGCATTGGCAGGCGGGTCGGCGGCGCTTGCCCAGGCGTTTGACGGCATGGCGCGCACGCGAGCGTTCAGCCTGCTGGGCACCAGCTTTGGTGTGGGACTGGCTTTCGGCCCGCTCCTGGCGGGCATGCTCATCGAACACCTGGGCTGGCGTTCGGTGTTCTTCTCAAGTGCCTGCGTGGGTGCACTCGCCTTGCTGCTGGGAGTGCCCAGGATGCTCGAATCGCGCGACCCCGATGCGGCGGTTTTTGATTGGGCTGGCGCGGTCAGTTTCACCGGCGCACTCGGTTTGTTCACCTGGGGGGTTCTGCAATTGCCGGCCAGCGGCTGGGGCAGTTGGCAGGCGTGGGGGCTGCTGCTGGGCGCCGCCCTGTCATTGGGGATTTTTCTTGGCGTGGAGAGACGTGCGGCCCGCCCGATGCTGGATCTGTCGCTGTTTCGGTATCCGCGCTTCCTGGGCGTGCAGATGCTGCCGGTGGCCACATGCTATTGCTATGTGGTCTTGCTGGTGTTGCTCCCGTTGCGGCTGATCGGCATTGAGGGCAAGAGCGAGGTCAGCGCCGGGATGAGCATGATCGCCTTGTCGATTCCGATGTTGATCGTGCCCAGTCTGGCGGCCAGCCTGACACGCTGGGCCTCGGCCGGAAAAATCTCGGCACTGGGGCTATTTGTCGCTGCTGCCGGGCTGTTCTGGCTCGGCAAGATAGCCCCATCGGATCCTCACGCATCGCTGCTGGGGCCGCTCCTCGTCATCGGCATCGGCACGGGGCTGCCGTGGGGCTTGATGGATGGTTTGGCGGTCAGTGTCGTGCCGAAGGAGCGCGCTGGCATGGCGACGGGGATTTTCAGCACGACGCGGGTGGCGGGCGAAGGCGTGGCCATCGCCATCGTAGGTGCGCTGGTGACGCTGTTCATCCAGATGCACTTGCCGCAAGGCAGCGCAGCGGCAACCATTGAGACGGCCCGGCAGCTTGCGATGGGCAATGTCGCCGCCGCAAGCCAGGTCTCCAACGACAGTGCCCAGGCTCTGATCCGCGCCTATGGGGACGCTTTCCAGTGGCTGATCTATGTGCTGATGCTCGTCACGGTTGGCTCTGGCGTTGTCGTGGGCTGGCTTCTGGATGAAGCCACTCCAGCGCCGCTGTATGGCTTGAACCGGCAGCGAGCCAACTAGCCGTCAGGTGCAGGGTGCAGCCCCTTCCCAGATTCGCCTTGTGCCTTGTGGCGTTCTTCCTGATAGTTTTGTAACCATATGAGTATTAACGACAATCTTTTCATCAAGTTCCAAGTGTGACACATTTCGACTGATGAACAAGAAACCGACAAGGAGCCTGTCATGTCCCTCAAACCCCTCGGCCTGCTGGTCGCCTTCGGCCTGCTCGCCGGCTGCGCCCCCCAGAGCGCCTTTCACTATGTCCCCCCACCCCAGACCCTGATCGCCCCCGAGGCGGCGAGCGGCTGGACCGACAAGCCGGGCTGGCAGGGTCGCCACTTCATGGTGGCGGCGGCCAACCCGCTGGCGGTGGACGCGGGCTACCAGATCGTCAAGGCGGGAGGCAGCGCCGTGGATGCGGCCATCGCGGTCCAGCTGGTGCTGACCCTGGTGGAGCCGCAGTCGTCCGGCATCGGTGGCGGCTCCCTGTTGCTGGTGTGGGACGGCAAAGGGGTGGTCGCCGTGGATGGCCGGGAGACGGCCCCCGCCGCCGCCACGGATCAGCTGTTCATGCAGGATGGCAAACCCATGGCCTTCTACGACGGCGTGGTGGGCGGCCGCTCGGTGGGCGCCCCCGGCACGGTGCGCGCCCTGGCCCTGGCCCACGGGCGCTATGGCAAGCTGCCCTGGGCCACGCTGTTCGAGCCCGCCATCGCCCTGGCGGAGCAGGGCTTCATCATCAGCCCGCGCCTCGCCACCCTGATCGCCAAGGAGCCCTATCTCGCCAAAGACCCCGAGGCCCGCGCCTACTTCTATCAGCCGGACGGTACGCCCAAAGCTGCCGGCAGCAAGCTCACCAACCCGGCCCTGGCCAGGGTGCTGAGAACCCTGGCCCAAGAGGGGGCAGATGCCTTCTATCGGGGGCAACTCGCCGACGCCATGGTGGCCAAGGTGCGCCAGCACCCTACCAATCCCGGCGTGCTGGCGGCGGTGGATCTCGCCAGTTACAGCGCCAAGCTGCGGGACGGCCTCTGCTTCGACTACCGCCAGAGCGAGATCTGCGGCTTCCCAACCCCCTCCTCCGGCACCCTGGCCCTCGGCCAGATCTTCGGCATGCTGGAGAGCCGGGACATGGCAGCGCTCAAACCCGTGCCCGGGCCGGATGGCCGGCTGGCCGCCTCGAGCGATGCCATCCACCTCTACAGCGAGGCGGCGCGGCTCGCCTTTGCCGACCGCAACCAGTACGTGGCCGACGCCGACTTCGTCGAGGTGCCGGTGGCCGGCCTGCTGGACAAGGGCTATCTGGCCGAGCGGGGCCGCCTCATCGGCAACCGCTCCATGGGAGTGGCCCAGCCCGGCAAGCCGCCCCGTTCGCTCGCCCGTGGCCGGGATGCCACCCCTGAACTCCCGTCCACCAGCCATGTCTCCATCGTCGACCAGGCGGGGATGGCGGTCTCCATGACCAGCTCCATCGAGGATGGCTTCGGCTCGCGACTGATGGTCAACGGCTATCTGCTCAACAACCAGCTCACGGATTTCTCCTTCACCTCGGTGGATGCGGCCGGCCTGCCGGTGGCGAACCGGGTCGAACCCGGCAAGCGTCCGCGCTCCTCCATGTCCCCCCTGCTGGTGTTTGACAAGCAGAGCGGCGAGCTCGAGATGAGCCTGGGCTCCCCCGGGGGCTCGGCCATCATCAACTACGTGGGCAAGGCGCTGCTGGGGACCCAGGACTGGGGGCTCAATCTGCAGCAGGCCATCGCGCTGCCGAACTTCGGCAGCCGCAACGGCCCCACCGAGCTGGAGCAGGGGCGCACGCCAGATGCCGTGGTTCAGGGGTTGAAAGCCAGGGGACACGAGCTCCTGCTGGGCGAGCAGACCTCCGGGCTGCAGGGGGTGCAGCGCAATGCCGGTGGCTGGCTGGGCGCCGCCGACCCCAGGCGGGAGGGGATCGCCAGGGGCGACTAACCCGCCCTTTGCGCCCGTTTATCGTTGACGACGGAGGAGGGCCGCCTCCTCCGTGCCGCCGGCGGCAGGGTGAACCGCAGCGAAGAAAACAATCGCGGATTGATTTTTTCTGCCAAAAATTGCATTCAAGAGTCATCCTTTCACTTTAAAACAATGCGTTACAGACATTTCCCGTCAAAATCCCTCTCAATCTTGGAATAATGTTGTCCAAGCCATAAAAATGCATTATTTTTCAATGGAAACGGCATCTGTTGTCCTCAAGAAAATGTCTTGATGCGGCCAACTTCTGTCTCTTTCGCCCCCTGCTCATTGACAGCTGCCCTCTTCCCCTTCGGGTGATCTGGTAGCCCCTGACTGCCATTAGCGAGGTGACGACATGGACCACTCACTCCCCCTTATCACGACCCTGGTTGGCGGCCTGGTGCTGGCCTATCTGCTTGGCATGCTGGCAAGCCACCTGCGAGTCTCTCCCATGGTGGGCTATCTGGCGGCCGGCGTGGTGTGCGGTCCCTTCACCCCAGGCTATGTGGCCGATCTGCAGCTCGCCCCCGAGCTCGCGGAGATCGGCGTCATCCTGCTGATGTTCGGCGTCGGCCTGCACTTCTCCCTCAAGGATCTGCTGTCGGTCAAGCACATCGCCATCCCGGGGGCCATAGTCCAGATCACCCTGGCAACCCTGCTCGGGCTCGGCCTCTCCCAGTTGCTAGGCTGGAGCCTGACCGCCGGCCTGGTGTTTGGTCTGGCCCTCTCCACCGCCAGCACTGTGGTGCTGCTGCGCGCCCTGGAGAGCCGAGGCCAGATCGACACCAAGGAGGGGCGCATCGCCATCGGCTGGCTCATCGTCGAGGATCTGGTGATGGTGCTGGCCCTGGTGCTGCTCCCCATACTCGCGAACCTGCAGCAGGGAGGTGAGAGCCTGACCCTGGCCCAGGTGCTCGCCGACATTGGCCTGACCCTAGCCAAGGTGGCGGCCTTCATCGCCCTGATGATCATCGGCGGACGCCGCCTCATCCCCTGGCTGCTGGCCCGCACCGCCGCCACCGGCTCCCGCGAGCTCTTCACCCTGGCCGTGCTCTCCTGTTCGCTGGGCATCGCCTTCGGTGCCGTCAAGCTGTTCGGGGTCTCCTTCGCCCTCGGGGCCTTCTTCGCCGGGGTGGTGATGAACAGCTCCCACCTGAGCCACAAGGCCGCCAACGACACCCTGCCCCTGCAGGACGCCTTCGCCGTGCTCTTCTTCGTCTCGGTGGGCATGCTGTTCGATCCCGTCATCCTGCTGCGCGAGCCCCTGGCGGTGCTGGCCACCCTGTTCGTCATCGTGATCGGCAAGTCGGTGGCGGCCTTCGCCATCGTCCGGCTGTTTGGCCACAGCCGGCGTACGGCGCTGACCATCTCCGCCAGCCTGGCCCAGGTGGGGGAGTTCTCCTTCATCCTGATGGGGCTGGGGGTCATGCTCGGCCTGGTGCCGGCGGTGGCTCGTGATCTGGTGCTGATCGGCGCCTGCTTCTCCATCGTGTTCAACCCCCTGGTATTCAATCGGGTGGAGCGCTGGCTGAGCCGCCACCCCGAGCCGCAGACCGAAGACGTCGCCCCGCTCTGCCCGCTGCAAGGCCACGTGGTGGTGGTCGGCGCCGACGGCATCGGCACCCCGCTGATCCGTCAGTTGCACGAGCAGGGGCGAGAGATGGTGGTGATCGACTCGGATGAGCAGCTGCTGGCGCCCTGGCGCGCCCGGGGGATCACCTGTCTGGCCGGCCATCCTGTCCAGCCGGATCTGCTCGCGGCGGCCCTGCCCAATGCCAGCTGGCTGCTGATCACCCTGGAAGACAGCCTGCTGGCCGGCGAAATCGCCGCCATCGCGCGGGAACAGGGGGATCTGCTGCAGATAGCCGCCTGCGCTCATCAGGGCGAAGAGGTGCATCATCTGCGGCTGCGCGGGGTCCATCGGGTGGTGCTGAGCGAGGAAGAGGCGGCGCGGCGCTTGTGCCATCTGGCGACACGCCTCCCCGCCGACCCGGCTCCGGCCTGACGCCCGCACGGCGAGGCCGGGGCTCACGCCGCCAACCGCCCCAGAAAACGCAAGGCCACCCCCTGGGGTGGCCTTGTAGGTATCCGAGTCCGGGCAGGCGGGATCACACCCCCAGCCGATCGCGCAGGGTGTACCAGGCGGCGCCGGCGGCGGTGAAGGGGATACGGAACAGACGCCCCCCCGGGAAGGGGTAGTGAGGGAGCTTCGCGAACGCATCGAAGCGCTCCGCCTGACCGCTCAGCACCTCGGAGAGCAGCTTGCCCGCCAGATGGGTACAGGTCACGCCGTGGCCGCTGTAGCCCTGCATGTAGTAGATGTTGGGACCGATGCGGCCGAACTGCGGCAGACGCGACAGGGTCAGCAGGAAGTTGCCGGTCCAGGTGTACTCCACCTTGACGCCGGCCAGCTGGGGGAAGGTCTTCAGCATCTTGGGGATGATCAGCCGCTCGATGTCCGCCGGATCCCGCGCGCCGTAGACCACGCCGCCGCCATAGATGAGCCGGTGATCGGCGCTGGTGCGGTAGTAGTCGAGCAGGTAGTTGCAATCCTCGATGCAGTAGTTTTGCGGCAACAGCGAGCGGGCCCGCGCCTCCCCCAGCACCTCGGTGGCGATCACCTGGGTGCCGCAGGGCATGCTCTTGCCGGCGAGCTCGGGCACCAGGTTGCCGAGGTAGGCGTTGCCCGCCACCACGACATAACGCGCCTTCACCGCCCCCTTGGCGGTCTTGACCAGGGCGGGCTGACCCGGGGTGATGCTGGTGACGGCGGACTGCTCGAAGATCTGCCCCCCCTGCATGCGGATGGCCTCCGCCTCCCCCAGGGCCAGGTTGAGGGGGTGGATATGGCCGCCGCTCTTGTCCAGCAGGGCGCCGACGTAGCGATCGCTCGCCACCACCTCGCGTACCCCGTCGGCATCGAGCAGCTCCAGCTTGTCGTTGCCCCACTTCTCCCAGCGCGCCTGCTGCGCCTTGAGCTCGTGCAGCTGCTTCTCGGTCTCGGCGGCGAAGACCCCCCCCTCACGCAGATCGCACTGGATGTTGTAGCGCTTGATCCGCTCGCGGATGATCTGGCCTCCCTCAAACAGCATGGAGCCGAGCAGCCTGGCCTGTTCCGGCGGGCAATTCGCTTCTATGGTGTCGATGTCGCGGCTGTAGGAGTTGACGATCTGGCCGCCGTTGCGACCGCTGGCGCCAAAGCCCACCCGGGCCGCCTCCAGCACCACCACCTTGTAGCCCTTCTCCACCAGGTGCAGGGCGCTGGAGAGGCCGGTGTAGCCCGCGCCTATGATGCAGACATCGCACTCCAGCTGCTCGGTGAGCGTGGGATAGGGGGCGTGCTTGTTGGCACTGGCTGCGTAGTAACTGTTTACATGTTCGGTCATGATCCCTGTTTCCTTACCGGTTCTTTTCCAACACGAGTCGTTGTTCACATTAAAAACTGGCCGGGGTGTGGGCGCTGACGATGCGGCAGGTCTCCCCCGACGGATTGCTGAAGCTGTGGGGCTCGCCGGTGTCGATGACGTAGCTGTCCCCGGCGCACAGTTCATAGGTCTGGCCCGCCAGGGTCAGCAGCACGGATCCTTCCAGCACGGTGCCCACCTCTTCCCCCTGATGCTTCACCACGCCCCCGGTGTCCGTGCCGGGGGCATAGGTCTCCAGCATGAAGCCGAGCTGACGCCGGTTGTTGCCGTTGTGCACCAGCTTCATGGAGACCCCCTGGCTGCCCAGCTCGATGAGCTGCTCCGCCTTGATCACCACGCTCGGCGTCTGCAGCTCCTCCTCGGCGAAGAAGCGCGACAGCGGCAGCTCGTAGACGCTGAGCAGCTTCTGCAGCGAGGCCACCGAGGGGCTCACCTTGTTCTGTTCTATCATGCAGATGGCGCCGTGGGTCAGGCCGCTCAGCTCGGCCGCCCGGCGCTGGGAGAGCCCGAGGCGACGGCGGATCTGGGCGAGGCGCTCGCCCATGCTCTTGTCCATCTCTTTGTCGGCCAAGGGGTTATCCGTCATGGTCCGCCACTGGACCTCTCCCCGGGGGTGCTGCATCGCCTGTCTCCTTCCATGGTCATTCGAATACCTGGTGACGACTGGTTAATATAGTGCGTCAGCGACCTTGGCCTGTTCACTATCCTGCACAACCCTAGCCGTTCATTATTTTGCACACTCGGGGCGATAAAAAACGCCACAGTCGCGCCATTAGCCCCATTTCTAGCATGCCACGCACCATACACTCAAATATATTTAACACTTGAAAAACATTTCGGCTCACTTTATGGTCGTTACGTGCTTATTATTCTATACGGTGGCACCCCGGCATGCGTGAGCCACCCAGACCCACAATCGAGGCTTCCTATCTATGTCAGCATCACAACCCGCTCTCTCCCTGATCAAGTCCCTTGCCTATATAGACGGTCGCTGGTGCGAGGCCAGGGACGGGCGCCGGTTCGAGGTCCTGAACCCGGCGACTGGCCAGCCCATCACCCAGGTGCCCGACATGGACGGGGAGGACACCCGGCTCGCCATCGAAGCGGCCCACGCGGCCCAGCCCGCCTGGGCGGCCCTCACCGCCAAGGAGCGCAGCAGCCGGCTCCAGGCCTGGTTCGAGCTCATCATGGCCAACCAGGAGGAGCTGGCCCGCATCATGACCTGCGAGCAGGGCAAGCCGCTGGCGGAGGCCAAAGGGGAGGTGGCCTACGGCGCCAGCTTCATCCAGTGGTTCGCGGAAGAGGGCAAGCGTGCCTATGGCCGCACCATACCCGGCTTCTCCGCCGATCGGCGCCTGGCCACCATCAAACAGCCGGTGGGCGTGGTCGCCGCCATCACCCCCTGGAACTTCCCCATCGCCATGATCACCCGCAAGGCGGGACCGGCCCTGGCCGCCGGCTGCACCATCGTCATCAAGCCCGCCGCCGAGACCCCGCTCTGCGCCCTGGCCCTGGCGGCCCTGGCGGAGCAGGCGGGCATCCCCGCCGGGGTCATCAACATCGTCACCAGCCATCAGGCGAGCGCGGTGGGCGACGAGCTGTGCAGCAACAAGACGGTGCGCAAGCTCTCCTTCACCGGCTCCACCCGCATCGGCAAGCTCTTGATGCGCCAGTGCGCCGACACCATGAAGCGGCTCTCCCTCGAGCTCGGCGGCAACGCCCCCTTCATCGTGTTTGACGACGCGGATCTCGACGCCGCCGTGGCCGGGGCCCTGGCCTCCAAGTACCGCAACGCGGGCCAGACCTGCGTCTGCGCCAACCGCATCCTGGTACAGGCCGGGGTCTATGACGCCTTCGCCGACAAGCTGGCGGCCGCGGTGCGGGACTTCAAGGTGGGCGACGGCATGGGCGAGGGCGTCCAGATCGGGCCCCTCATCAACCCGGCCGCCGCCGACAAGGTGGCGAGCCTGGTCAGGGAGGCCACCGCCGCCGGTGCCCGGGTGCTGGTGGGCGGCGAAGCCCACCCCGCCGGCCCGCTCTTCTACCGCCCCACTATCCTGACCGGGGTCGGCAAGGGCAACCCCATCCTGGACGAGGAGATCTTCGGGCCCGTCGCCCCCCTGGTGCGCTTCGAGACCGAGGATGAGGCCATCGCGCTCGCCAACGACACCCCCTATGGCCTGGCCGCCTACTTCTATGGCCGCGACATCGCCCGCGTCTGGCGGGTGGCCGAGCGGCTGGAATACGGCATGGTGGGCATCAACGAGGGGATCATCTCGACCGAGCTGGCCCCCTTCGGCGGCATCAAGGAGTCGGGGCTGGGCCGGGAAGGGGCGGCCGAGGGGCTGGAGGAGTACCTCGAGACCAAATACCTCTGCTTCGGCGGCATCCGCTAGGCAGCCACACCTTGCGCCGGCGGCCGGGCCCCTGCATCAGGCCCGCTATCCGCCGGCGCAGCCATATCGGTCAACAAGGACGAAGTGAGTGCTCCCAAGGGGGCCTCGCCACATTGAGACAGGGGCCCGTGCCCCTCAGGGAGGAAAGATGAGTCATTCAAGCAACAACCAGGGCTGGCAGGCCCGCCGCGAAGCGGCCGTGGTACAGGGGGTCGGCACCCTGCTGCCGGTCTTCATCGACCGGGCGCACAACGCCGAGCTGTGGGACGTGGAGGGCAACCGCTACATCGACTTCGCCTCCGGCATCGCCGTGCTCAACACCGGCCACAACCACCCCAAGGTGGTGGCGGCGGTGCGCGCCCAGCTGGAGAAGTTCAGCCACACCTGCTTCCAGGTCACCCCCTACCCCGGCTACATCGAGCTGGCGGAAAAATTGAATGCCCTGGTGCCGGGGCCGACCCCCAAGCGCACCCTCTTCCTCTCCACCGGCGCCGAGGCGGTGGAGAACGCCATCAAGATCGCCCGCGCCCACACCGGTCGCAGCGGCACCATCGCCTTCAAGGGGGGCTTCCACGGCCGCACCATGATGGGGATGGCGCTCACCGGCAAGGTGGTGCCCTACAAGACCGGCTTCGGCCCCTTCCCGGGCGAGGTCTATCACCTGCCCTTCCCCGCCGACTACCTGGGGGTGAGCGAGGCGGACGCCCTGGCCGCCCTTGAGCTCTGCTTCAGCGCCGACATCGAGCCGAGCCGGGTGGCCGCCATCATCATAGAGCCGGTGCAGGGCGAGGGGGGCTTCTACGTCGCCTCCCCGAGCTTCCTGCAGAAGCTGCGCAGCGTGTGCGATCAGCACGGCATCCTGCTCATCTGCGACGAGATCCAGAGCGGCTTCTGTCGCACCGGCAAGACCTTCGCCACCGAATATGCCGGCATAGAGCCGGACATCATGACACTCGCCAAGAGCCTGGCCGGCGGCTTCCCCCTCTCCGCCGTGGTGGGCAAGAGCGACATCATGAACGCCGCCAAGCCGGGCGGCCTCGGCGGCACCTATGCCGGCTCCCCCATCGCCTGCGCCGCCGCCCTGGCGGTGCTCGAGGTCATCGAGGAGGAGCGTCTGAACCAGCAGGCCCTGGCCCAGGGCGAGCAGATCAAGGCGCGCCTGCACAAGCTGGCGGCGCGGTTCGACTGCATCGGCGACATCCGCGGTCCCGGCGCCATGGTGGCCATGGAGCTGATCAAGGGAGGCGACGCCGGCCGGCCGGATCCCGACCTCACCAGGAGACTGGTGGCCGAGGCGGGCAAGCGCGGTCTGGTGCTGCTGGCCTGCGGCGTGCGCGGCAACGTGATCCGCTTCCTGGCCCCCCTGACCGCCCCGGCGGCCATCGTCGACGAGGGGCTGGACCTGCTCGAGCAGGCCCTGCTCACCGCCCTGGATTAGCCAGGGAGAGAGCGCCGCGCCTGAGTGCAAAAAAATGCGTTTTTGCCTCCTTGATATGCTTGTCAAGGGGGCAGCACGAATGCACAATGCGCCTCCGCTTCAAAGGACCGTCCGCTCATCGCAGCCCGGTTCTTTTTTTGCGGCAAACAAATCCATAACGAGGCCGGAACCGACCGGAAATGATAGCGAGATGGACAGCCATCTCACGACACCGCTTCTTCGATGAGGAACACCATGGGGCATTTCACCGCTTTCCTGCCGGCCTGCGCCGGTCTGCGCCACTCGTCTGTGCAACAGACCGGCGCCCCCACTGCACAGGATGACGCCGCCGTCAGCCTGATCCCCTCGGTCCGGACAGGGGAGAACGCATGATGAATGCCCACCCCGTCGGCCTGAAAAAGAGCCTGAAACTCTGGCACGTGGTCATCATGGGTCTGGCCTATCTGACCCCCATGGCCGTGTTCGACACCTTCGGCATCGTCACCGAGATCACCGAAGGCCATGTGCCCACCGCCTATCTGTTCGCCCTGGTCGGCATGCTGTTCACCGCCATGAGCTACGGCCACCTGGTGCGCAAGTTCCCCTCGGCAGGCTCCGCCTACACCTATGCCCAGAAGGTGTTTCACCCCTATGTGGGCTTCATGGTGGGCTGGGTCTCCCTGCTCGACTACATGTTCATGCCGATGATCAACATGCTGCTGGCCAAGATCTACATGGAGGCCCTGTTCCCGAACCTGGAGCCCTGGACCTACATCCTGGCCCTGACCGCCGTCATGACCTTCCTGAACCTGCGCGGCATCAAGCTGGTGGCGAACTTCAACAGCCTGATCGTCATCATGCAGTTCAGCATCATCGCCGTCTTCATCGGCCTCATCGCCTGGGGTGTTGCCCATGGCGAGGGGCTCGGCACAGTGGCGAGCAGCCGTCCCTTCTTCTCGGATCAGATGGCCCTGGTGCCCCTGTTCACCGGCGCCTCCATCCTCTGCCTGTCGTTCCTGGGCTTCGACGCCATCAGCACATTGTGCGAGGAGACCCCGAACGCGGACCGGGTGATCCCCCGCGCCATCGTGCTGACCGCGCTCATCGGCGGCGTGCTCTTCATCTCGGTCTCCTACTTCCTGCAGCTGTTTTTCCCGGACATCTCCCGCTTCCAGCAGCCGGATGCGGTGCTGCCGGAGATCGCGCTCTACGTCGGCGGCAAGCTGTTCCAGGCGGTGGTGCTGGTCTGCACGACCGTGGCGGTGCTCGCCTCCGGGCTCGCCTCCCACGCCGGGGTGTCGCGCCTGCTCTACGTGATGGGGCGGGATCGCGCCCTGCCGAGCCGCTTCTTCTCCTACATCCACCCCAGGTGGCAGACCCCGGCCCTGAACGTGCTGCTGGTGGGGGCCCTGGCGCTCTCCGCCGTGTCGTTCGACCTGGAGATGGCGCTGGCCCTGATCAACTTCGGCGCCCTGGTGGCCTTCACCTTCGTCAACCTGGCGGTGATCGCCCACTTCTACGTCAAGCTCGGCCACAACAAGACGCTGCGGGATCACCTGGTGTTCCTGGCCCTGCCGCTGTGCGGCGCCGCCTGCATCGGGGTGCTCTGGCTCAACCTCGAACCCTCCTCCTTCGAGCTGGGGCTGATCTGGGCCGCCCTCGGCGCCCTCTACCTGCTGCTGCGCCTGACGGTGTTCCGGGTTCCCCTCGGCCGGCCGGAGACCGATCTCTCCTGATAGCGCCCTTCCCCCCAACGAGCCCGCCCGGTGCGGGCTCTTTTCCGGATAATCCGGGCCACTGTCCCCCCGCCCCACCCCTTCGGCCACGACCGCTGCGCACACCCGATGACGGGGTTGACTCCGGTCAACAAAATCCCCGTTTGCGGCCTTTTTCCCTTGTCTCCGTCCCACCCTGAGGGCACAATACGGCGCCCCTTGAGAGCCGATGTTGTTACGACATCGGTTCTTTGCTTTTTTGGGGCACACCACCATCCACCAAGAGGCCGGACCTTGTGCCGGAATTGATACCGAGATTGCCGGGCAATCTCCCGACGTTGTGAGGAAAAACATGGGGCATTTCACTGCTTTCCTGCCGGTCCCCGCCGGCGTGCGCCACGCATCTGTGTCACAGACAGGCGCCCCCTGTGTCCAGGAGCGCGCTGCCGCGTCCCTGATCCCGTCCCCCTTCGCCTCCCGGGCGTTCGCAGAGGAGAAAGCGTGATGGCCGGCGCCAAGCTGCTCAAGACGCTCACCCTGTTCCAGGTGGTGGTGATGGGTCTGGCTTACCTCACGCCCATGGCGGTGTTCGATACCTTCGCCATCGTCGGCGACATCACCGATGGCCGCGTGGCCACCGCCTACCTGCTGGCGCTCGGCGGCATCCTGCTCACCGCCTTCAGCTACGGCCACCTGGTGCGCAAGTTCCCCTCGGCGGGCTCCGCCTATACCTATGCCCAGAAGGTGTTCAACCCCTATGTGGGCTTCATGGTGGGCTGGTCCTCCCTGCTGGACTACATGTTCATGCCGATGATCAACATCCTGCTGGCCAAGATCTACCTGACCGCCATGTTCCCGAACGTGGAGCCCTGGATCTTCATCTTCGGCCTGGTGACCGTGATGACCTTCCTGAACCTGCGCGGCATCAAGCTGGTGGCGAACTTCAACGGCGTCATCGTCTTCATCCAGATCGCCATCATCGTCACCTTCCTCGGCCTCATCGCCTGGGGCCTGAGCCATGGCGAGGGGGCCGGCACCCTGGTGAGCAGCCGTCCGTTCCACGTGGAGTCCGCCAGCATGCTGCCGCTGTTCACCGGCGCCACCATCTTGTGCTTCTCCTTCCTCGGCTTCGACGGACTGAGTTCGCTGTCGGAGGAGACCCCGAACGCCGGCAAGGTGATCCCGCGCGCCATCGTGCTGACGGCGCTGATCGGCGGCATCATCTTCGTCACCGTCTCCTACAGCCTGCAGCTGTTCTTCCCGGATCTGGCCCGCTTCAAGGAGCCGGATGCCGTGCTGCCTGAGATCGCGCTCTACGTGGGTGGCACCCTGTTCCAGAGCGTGGTGCTGGTCTGCACCACGGTAGCGGTACTCGCCTCCGGCATGGCGGCCCACGCCGGGGTGTCGCGCATCCTCTACGTGATGGGGCGCGATCGCATGATCCCGGAGCGGGTGTTCGGCTACATCCACCCCACCTGGCGCACCCCGGCCATCAACGTGCTGCTGGTGGGGGCCCTGGCGCTCTCCGCGGTCTCCTTCGATCTGGACATGGCGCTGGCCCTGGTGAACTTCGGCGCCCTGGTGGCCTTCACCTTCGTCAACCTGTCGGTGATCGGCCAGTTCTGGGTGCGCGAGCAGCGCAACAAGAGCCTGAAGGACAACCTGCTGTTCCTGGTGCTGCCGCTGCTCGGCGCCGCCACCATAGGGGCGCTCTGGATCAATCTGGAGCAGAGCTCCCTGGAACTGGGCCTCATCTGGGCGGGGATCGGGGTGGCCTACCTCTTCCTGCGGATCGCGGTGCTGCGCATCCCCTTCCGTCAGTACGAGGAGGCGGCCGACGGCCAGTAAGCCGCGGCGATCGGCCAAACAGAAGGGGAGCCCATGGCTCCCCTTCTTGCATCCAGACATCCGCCGCGCGGACAATCAGCCCTGATTGATGACCGCGGTGGCGGCGGCCTTGACCGGATCCTTGGCCACGGCCTTCACGTTCTTCTCGGTCTGGTTGACCTTCTGCCGGGTCGCTTTCAGTTCCTCGTTGGTCTCCTTGAGGCCGGAGGTCTTCTTGTCCAGCGTGTCCGTGGCACTCTTCTTCGCCTCTTTCAGCCCGGCCGTCTGCTTGTCCACCACCGCCGAGGTGCTCTTCTTCACCTCGGTGGCCGCCTTCTCCTTCTGCTGGCGCACCAGCTTGTCGGCATCGCAGTTGCCCTTGACCCCCAGGGTGGCGTTCATCGCCTCGTTCCTGACCGCCTTGTCGAGGTTGCATTCGGACTTGAACACGCCAGCCTGCGCACCGGCAGACAGCAGACCCAGGGAAAGACACAACACCCATGCTTTCATAACAGCACCACTCTCGTTGAAGGAAAGGGTCAGCATATAACCCTGGGCGCACGGTGCAAGGCGCCCGACGGGTTGTGGGCCGGATGGCGCCCTAATCCGGCTGGCTCCGACACTTTCTGTCAGCACCCGGCCGCAGGCACTGCCCTGAGAGATGTCATCAAACCATCATAAAAGTGTCACTTTGTCATATTTCTGTCATGGAGCACTGCTCTAATGCGCCCGTCCCATTCAACGCAGCACGTCCCAAGAGGCCACATGCACAGCACCGCTTCTTCCACACCGCACGAGTCCCGCGCGACCAGTCCATTGTTCAACTGGCTGGCGGTGATCACCCTCGTCTACCTGATCCTGGTCGCCGTCGGCGCCGTCTCCCACGGCTTCAAGGGCTTCTCCGGTGGCGCCGAGGGCGCGGCCCAGATCTTCGCATTTGCCAACAACCCCTTCGTGGCCCTGCTGCTCGGCATCCTGGCCACGGCCCTGGTGCAGTCCTCCAGCACGGTCACCTCGGTGATCGTCGGCCTGGTGGCCGGCGGCCTGCCCATGGGCATGGCCATCCCCATGGTGATGGGGGCCAACCTCGGCACCACCATCACCAACACCATCGTCTCCCTCGGCCACATCCGGGACAGAGGCGAGTTTCGCCGCGCCTTCGCCGCCGCCACGGTGCACGACTTCTTCAACCTGCTGGCGGTCTTCATCTTCCTGCCGCTGGAGCTGATGTTCGGCCTGCTGCAAAAGAGCGCGGAAGGGATCGCCGGCCTGCTGCTGGGCTCTGCCGACCTGTCCATGAAGGGGATGGACTTTATGAAGCCCCTCATCTCCCCGTCCCAGGATCTCATCGACGGTGCCGTCGCCTTCCTGCCGGGCAAGGGGGCACCCATCGCCACCATCGTCATCGGCATCCTGCTGATCCTGTTCTGCGTCACCGCCCTCGGCAAGGTGCTGCAACGGGTCATGGTGGGCCGCGCCAAGGAGCTGCTGCACAAGGCCCTGGGCCGCGGTCCGCTGACCGGCATCGCCTCCGGCACCCTGGTCACCGTCATGGTGCAATCCTCCTCCACCACCACCAGCCTGATGATCCCCCTGGCGGGCGGCGGCGTGTTCAACACCCGCCAGCTCTACCCCTTCACCCTGGGGGCCAACATCGGCACCACCATCACGGCCCTGCTGGCCGCCACCGCCATCAGCGGCGCCGGAGCCCAGCTGGCCCTGACCATCGCTTTGGTGCACGTGCTGTTCAACCTGTTTGCCGTGGTGCTCATCTACGGGGTGCCCTTCCTTCGGGAGCTGCCCATCCGGGCCGCCGAGACCCTGGCCCGGGTCGGCAGCGAGAACAAGCTGCTGGCGCTGGGTTACGTGGGCGGGCTCTTCTTCGCCCTGCCCGCCCTGATGATGGTGGCGGTCAAGTAACGGCACGACGGCCGGGGGAGACGCCGCAGCCCCCGGCACATTGCCCGCCCGGTCACATCCCCCGGCATCCCCCCTCGCCCTCCCTCCCCGGCTGGGATAAGATGCGCCCTTCATGGCATGTAAGGAAAACCCGATGAAATTCATTCTGATCGCGCTGCTGGTTGCCGGCGTCGCCTACTACTTCTATTCGAGCAGCAACAACCGGAAGCTGGCGGAAGAGAACGTGCGCAAGGGCGCCGAGTTCCTCGCCGGCAACAAGGAGAAGCCCCTGGTGACCACCACGGCTTCCGGCCTGCAGTACGAGGTGCTGACCCCGGGCACCGGCACCGTCCACCCCACCGCCACCAGCAAGGTGAAGGTGCACTACGAGGGCAAGCTGCTGGACGGCACAGTGTTCGACAGCTCCATCGCCCGTGGCGAGCCCATCGAGTTCAGCCTGAACCAGGTGATCAAGGGCTGGACCGAAGGGGTGCAGCTGATGGTGGAAGGGGAGAAGACCCGCTTCTACATCCCCGCCAGCCTGGCCTACGGCGATCGCACCGCCGGCAAGATACCGCCGGGATCCGTGCTGATCTTCGATGTGGAGCTGCTGGGCATTCAGTGACGCCCTCCGGCAAGATCCCACTGGGTACAGTACTCATCTTCGACGTGGAACTGCTGGGCATTCAGTGACGCCCTCCGGCAAGATCCCACTGGGTACAGTACTCATCTTCGACGTGGAGCTGCTGGGCATTCAGTAACCCCCCTTCGTCACGGCAACAAGGCCGGCGCATTGCGCCGGCCTTGTTGTTTCTGTTCCTGTCGTTGCCGCCCGCCATCTCAGCCCCATGACTATCAACCCAAGGTGAACAGTGCTTACACATTGCACTAGATTGTTAACTCCACTCCCGGGGCAGATAATGACCTCATCGTCAGCGGCCCAGCCCCTGACCCGTTTATCGCGGTGCCGGCCAAGCGGGCCCACACCGCCAACAAGGAGTTTCGCCATGGCTATCGCCCCCGTCTGGTTCATCTCTCACGGCGCCCCGGATCTGGTCCTGCGCGACCAGCCTGCGACCCAATTTCTCAAGACCCTGCGCCTTGGGGATATCAAGGGGCTGGTGGTGCTCTCGGCCCACTGGTTCAGCCGAAGCGAGCCGCAGATCAACGTCGAGCCCAGCCCGGCCTTGATGTACGACTTCTACGGCTTCCCCGAGCCTCTCTACCGGATCCGCTGGCCCGCCAGGAGCCCCCAGTGGCTGCAAGAGGCGGTGAGCGATCAGCTGCTGCTGGCCGGCCTGCCCGCCACCCCGATCAGGCGCGAACTGGATCACGGGGTCTGGTCGCCGCTCTCCCTGATGGATCCCCACAGCGAGATCCCCCTGGTGCAGCTCTCCCTGCCCGCCGGCTTCGGCCCCGGCCAGCTGTGGCGGCTGGGAGAGGCGCTGCAGAGCCTGCGCGAGCAGGGGATCGGCATCCTCGCCTCCGGTGCCATCACCCACAACCTGCGCGCCCTCGGGCCGGACGGCGCTCCCGTCCCCCTGTGGGCGAGCCAGTTCGCCCGCTGGCTGGAGCAGGCCATGGAGGAGGGGGACAGGGAGGCGCTGGAGGATTACCGCGCCCGCGCCCCCGGGGCGGTGGAGTCCCACCCCCACGACGATCACCTGCGCCCGCTGTTCGTGGCGCTGGGGGCCGCCGGCACCGACAGGCCCCGGAAGCTGCACGACAGCTGGGACTACGGCAGCCTCTACATGGGGGCCTACAGGTTCGGGTGAGCGAGGGACGCGACGGGGGTGTCCGGCGGGTGGCCAGGCCGTCGACCGGGCGCCTTTTTATGGGGGGGATGAGCCCAAATAAGGGACTCGTTATAGCCGTTTTCCGGTAGAATGGCCGCCTTTGAACAAGACCGGGCAGGGATGACTGTCGCGTCGGGTGGCATGATGAACCTCTATCGATCACTGATCCTGCTCTGTCTGCTGTGCCTGCAACCGGTGCAGGCCTTGACCCTCTACAGCCGCCACGCTCCCGAGATCCTCCCGCCCCGCTGGACAGACGCCGAGCTGGCGTGGCTGCGGCAGACCCCGCAACTGCGGGTCGGCCTCCTGCAGCACGACTATCGCCCGTTCAGCATGATCATCGCGCAGCAGCGTTTCGAGGGCCTCTGCGCCGATTATCTCGATCTCCTGGCAAGGACCCTGCAAAAACCCCTGGAGCTGCGCACCTTTCCGGACAAGGCGCACCTGCTGCGCGCCCTGCGCCAGGGGGAGATCCACCTCGCCAGCCTCGGCAACCTGACCCTGGCGGACACGGACAGCAGCGGCATCCGCCTGAGTGTCCCCTACTTCAGTGCCCCCCTCATCTTCTCGACCCCCAAAGCCCATCAGGGGCCTCTGCTGACACCGGGGCAGCGCGTCGCCGCCGTCCAGGGGCAGATCGACGTGCAGAGGTTCAAGCGCTACTACCCCACCCTCACCCTGGCGACCTACCCCTCCAACGCGGAGGCCTTCGACGCCGTCTTCTTCGGCCGCCAGGACGTGCTCTTGGGGGATGCCCACTCCATGCACTACCTCAACAGCGAGCGCTTCGACTACCTGCGCCAGCGCGGCGAGGCCCCGCCCGAGCTGGCGCCTGCGGATTTCCGCTTCGCCATGCCGGCCCACCCCCTCGCGCTGTCGAGCCTGGTCGACAAGAGCCTGAAGGCGATCGGCGAAGGCACCCGCAATGCCGTCTTCACCCAGTGGAACGGGCCCATTCGCGACATGAACGACAGGGCGAGCGATCTCTATGACGCCGCCGAGCGGGCCTGGATCCGGCGCTCGCCCCCCATCAGGGTGTGGCTGATGGACAACCTCTACCCCTATGGCGCCCTGGATCACGACGGCCAGCTCACCGGCATGACGGTCGACATGCTGGCCAGGGTGGGCAAACGCTCCGGCCTTCGCTTCGAGTTCGTGAGCGCAGACTCCGAGCGCCAGCTGGCGAAGGCCATGCAGTCAGGCGCCATCGACCTTATCGGCGCCATCTCGCGGCCCGTGGCCGAGGGCTACGGCCTGCGTCCCTCGGCTCCCTATGCCGCCGACGACATCTACGTGATCCTCACCCGCCAGGAGGTATCCGCCATCGACACCCTGCAGAGCCTGGCAGGAAAGACGGTGGGGATGACCCGCCATACCCCCCTCGCCGGGCGGCTAGGTCGCAGCCGTATCACCATTGTGGAGAACGCCGAAGAGGCGATGCAGGCGGTCGAGCGGGGCAGGCTGGACGCCGCCATAGTGCCGCTCTACTTTGCCCGCCACGCGCTGGAGAACGATCCGCAGACCCGGCTGCGCATCGCCGGTCCCGCCGACGAGGAGCCGATCCGGATGGGATTTGCCAGCCTGCGCGACCAGGGGATGCTGATGGGGATCCTCGACAAGACCATTCTCGCCATCCCCCCCAACGAGCTGGCCATGATGAGCTACGAGTGGCGCAACCGCAAACTGCCGGTGCCCGGCTTCATGGAGCGCCACGCCCACGCCTTCTACCTGCTGTTTGCCGTGCTGTTCGCCCTGGCGCTGGTGCTGCTCTACCGCAACCTCATGCTCAAGCGGCTCGCCAGCTCGGAGCAGGCCTCCCGCCAGCAGCTGGAGGCCCACGTCAGGTTCATCCGGGCACTGGGGGAGAGCCTGCCCCACCCCATCGTCGTGCGGGACAAGGGTGGCAAGGTATTGCTGTGCAACAGCAAGTACCTGAGCCAGCTCGGTGCCCGGCCGGAAGCCGTCATGGGCCAGCCCTTCGCCCGGGGGCTGGCGGGGCTGATCGATGACCAGAGCATCGCGGTGCTGGAGCAGGATTTCGCCAGGGTGCTGCGGGAGGGTCAGCCCGTCTTTGCCGATCGCCTCTTCCACCGGCAGGGGGAGCAGACCGACATCTACCACTGGATGGTGCCCTACTTCGATGGTGACGGGACCATCAGCGGGGTGATCGACGGCTGGATCGACATCACGGAGCGCAAGCGGCTGGAAGAGGCCCTGCGTCAGGCCAAGCTGCAGGCCGACAGCGCCAGCCGGGCCAAGAGCGATTTCCTCGCCACCATGAGCCACGAGATCCGCACCCCCATGAACGCCATCCTCGGCATGCTGGAGCTGGCCACCGAGGATCCCGCCCTCAGCCGCCACAGCGGCGAGTGGCTGCGCATCGCCGCGGACTCGGCGCACGGCCTGCTGGATCTGCTCGGGGACAGCCTGGATATCGCCAGCATAGAGGCGGGTCAGATGGCCCTGACGCCCGTGCCCTGCGCGCTCACGCCGCTGCTGGTGTCGGTGACCCGGGTGTTCAGGGGCATGGCCGAGCAGAAGGGGCTGGCCTATGACGTCAGGCTGCCCGACTCTCCCCTGCCGCAGGTGCTGATCGATCCCCTTCGCCTGCGCCAGATCCTCTTCAACCTCATCGGCAACGCCATCAAGTTCACCGAACAGGGCCGGGTCAGCATCACGGCAACCCTGAACGATGGCGCACACCAGCCCCCGGTGCTGCACCTGACCATCACCGACACCGGGGTCGGCATTGCGGCAGACAAGCTGCCCCAACTCTTCACCCCCTTCTACCGCGCCCACGGCCAGGGCCACTTCCCGGGCAGCGGCCTGGGTCTGAACATCGCCCGCATCCTGTGCCAGATGATGGGGGGAGAGATAGGCGTCCACAGCCGGGTCGGCGAGGGCACCCGCCTCGAGATCAGGCTACCCCTGACGCTGGCGGAGCATGAGCCCCTCCCGGCGCCGGACCTGGTACCCGCCCTCCCCAAGGCGCCGCCGACCCGGCTGCGCATCCTGGTGGTGGATGACAACCACGCCAACCAGACCCTGCTGCGCCAGCAGCTCAAGCACCTGGGGCACGACGTCAGCGTGCGCAGCAACGGGCTGGAGGCCCTGCGCGCCGTCGCCAGCCACCCCTTCGATCTCGTCATCACCGACTGCCAGATGCCGGTCATGGACGGCTTCGAGCTGACGCGCAACCTGCGTGCCCGCGGCCATGAGCTGCCCGTCTGGGGCTTCACCGCCCATGCCCAGCCCAGGGAGCGGGAACTCTGCCTCGCCGCCGGCATGAACGACTGCCTGTTCAAGCCCATCGGCCTCGCCCGCCTGCGGGCGGCGCTGGCCGGGCTGGAGCCCTCGCCCTGACGGGCATGCCGTCCCCCAGGGCACCGGGGCCTTGGCCCTGAGTCTGGAAACTCGCCCAATAAAAAAGACAGCCAAGGCTGTCTTTTTTCACTGCTGAAGCGGAGTCAGTAGAAGATCCGCTCCCCTCGCTCGCTCATCTTGAGCCACACCGGCTTGGTGCTGGTCTTGTTCCAGATGCGGTGCAGGTAGCTGTAAAAACGGGCGCGATCGCGGCGAAACAGCATCACCGGGAAGGCGAGCAGACCCGCCACCAGGACGAAGATGCGGCGAAGGATTATCTGAGTCAGGGAGAAGGGATGAAACATGATATAACGCCTCACTGGTAAGACCACTGAGCAAAGATTACTCCACAAGCTGTAGGATTACTACACCGTAATGGCCATTTTTTTGTAAAAAAATGGCTAAAAAGCCATAAAATGAAATTGGGTTACATTTTTTAACCAAAAAACAACAAGCGTGGCAAAAAGCGACGACTGGACCAGAGTTAACGGGGGGATGGGAACGACGGGGAGAGAAGAGGATGAGACTCGCGGATGTGGCGCTCCTGAGCGTGCTGGGACTGCTCGCCTGGAGCCAGTGGCAGGAGTGGCGGCTCAATCGCGCCGACGCCATCGACATCGCCTATCACGGCGTGCCCACCGTCAGCCTGTGGCAGTGCGCGATCCTGACCCAGCGCATGACCGCCCTGGCCGAGCACGGCGGTGAACTGGCGTTCAGGTTCCGGGGGGAGGCGCTGATCGAGATGGAACACCATCTGCACAAGGAGTGGCAACGACATGGGTGCGATCGACTCGCCGAGCAGCCATGATCTTGGCACACGGGATGTGCAATCTATTGCTTCAGCTTGCTGCTTACTGGGAAAACAGGGGGAAGATGGAGGCACGTTCCGGAGTCGAACCGGACTAAACGGATTTGCAATCCGCTGCATAACCGCTTTGCTAACGCGCCATGCTGACAAGGCATTGCCTTGAGAGTGATATCCATCGTTGGTGCGATGGAGAATTGGAGCGGGAAACGAGACTCGAACTCGCGACCCCGACCTTGGCAAGGTCGTGCTCTACCAACTGAGCTATTCCCGCATGACTGCTTGCGTGCCAGTTGCCTGACAACGAGGCGCATTATACGTACCCCGAGCCCGGGCACAACCCTTTTTTATGACTTTGCGCGCTTTTTCGGAGCGTTTGCTCAGGCTTTGAACGCCTTGGTCGAAAA
The DNA here is from genome assembly GCF_033348475.1 of Aeromonas sp. XH. Classification (NCBI taxonomy): domain Bacteria; kingdom Pseudomonadati; phylum Pseudomonadota; class Gammaproteobacteria; order Aeromonadales; family Aeromonadaceae; genus Aeromonas; species Aeromonas sp. XH. The sequence continues at coordinate 3,054,407 of NZ_CP137630.1, forward strand.
TCCCTCCATTCCCTGTGACCCGGCGAACGAATTTCAGATAAAGCCATTGAAATAGTTAGCCTTTAGTCAGAAACTCGTCGCGCTTAGTAACCGGATTCTCAATTGAAAATCGCGCGATGAAATGGATCTTCAGGCCTCGTGGGCTCAGACCCCAGCTGATGCTGGCTTTCTTCATGTTGGGCCTGGTGCCCTTCCTGGTCGTCACCCTGTTTTTCCTCTATAGCCACGGCAAGGATCTCACCACCCAGACCTCCAATCACCTGGTGTCGGTGCGCAACATCAAGAAGAGCCAGCTGGAAGACTACTTCGACAACCTCAGGGAGCAGATCATCAACTTCTCCCAGCAGGACTTTGCCGGCAACAGTATCGGCCGTTTCTACGGCTTCACCGGCGCCTTCGAAAAGCTCGGCACCACCCCCCAGGAGGCCCGCGCCCGCGCCCAGGCCCGCTATGTGCCCGGCTCCTGGGATCAGCTGCAAAAACCCGACAGCACCAGCGACATCGAGCCCTCCATCAGCGCCCTCATCCTGGCGGACGAGATGTATGGCCGGGTCCACCAGCGCTTCCACCGCGGCTATGCCGACATGGTGCGCAAGTCCAACTACAGCGACATCTTCCTGGTGGATCTCAACGGCGACGTGGTCTATTCGGTCACCAAGCACGCCAACTTCGCCACCAACCTGCTCTCCGGCCCCTATCAGACCAGCGGCCTTGGCAACACCTTCGCCAAGATCAAGCGCCGCCTCGACGGTGGCCAGAAGCCCCAGCAGATCTTCGAGTTCACCGATTTCGGCCGCAACGAGCTGACCGGCCAGGTGGTCGCCTATATGGCGGCCCCCGTGATGCAGTACGACTATGTGCGCGGCGTGGTGATCTTCGAGCTGCTGCCGGACAAGCTGAACCAGATCATGGCCGAGCGGGAGGGACTCGGCGAGACCGGCGAGACCATCCTCATCGGCCCGGACAAACGGATGCGCGCCAACGCCTCCCTGGCCCCCGAGTTCAGCGTGGAGAAGAGCTTCGGCCCCGACTTCCGGCCGCTGCAGACCCCGCTGGTCATCAAGGCGCTCTCCGGGGAGCAGGGGGTGGGCCCCTTCCTCTCCTACCACGATGACGAGGTGCTGGCCGCCTACACCCAGGTCAAGGTGTTCGACACCGAGTGGGCCTTCATCGCCGAGATCTCCACCCGCGAGGCCTATGCCCCCATACGCCAGCTGGAGACCCTGGTCATCGCCCTCGGGGCAGGCTCATTGCTGCTGCTGATCCTCTTCTCCCGCTGGCTCTCCCACTCCATCACGGCGCCCCTGCGATCCCTCACCGCTGCCGCCGAGCAGGTGGCCGACGGCGCCCTGGATCACCCCATCACCATACCGCGCACCGACGACGACATAGACCGCCTCGCCCAGGCGTTTCGACACATGCAGCGTTCGGTGAAGGACAAGATAGAGCTCATCGAACGCCAGACCCAGGAGCTGCAGCAGCAGGTCAAGCTGACCCACAAGCAGAACCTCAGCCTGCAGCAGGCGGACAAGCTGAAAGACGAGCTCCTGGCCAACACCTCCCACGAGCTGCGCACCCCCATCCACGGCATCAAGGGGATGGCCGAATCCATGCTCGCCAGCCAGCAGGATCTCACCGAGGGGCAACAGAAACAGCTCGGCCTCATCATCAAGAGCGCCGACGGTCTGGCCCGCCTGGTGGACGATCTGCTCGACTACCACCAGATGCGCTACGGCCAGCTGGAGATCCACCCCCAGCCGGTCTCCTCCAAGGGCGTCATCCGGCTGGTGCTGGATCTCTGCCAGCACCTGGTGCAGGCCAAGCCCCTCACCCTGGTGGACATCAGCCCCGCCGAGCTGCCGCCGGTACTGGCCGACGAGCAGCGCCTCGAACAGGTGCTCTACAACCTGGTGGGCAATGCCATCAAGTACACGCCGCAGGGCAAGGTAGTGCTGAGCGCCCTGGTGGAGGGCAACTTCCTGCGCATCAGAGTGACCGACACCGGCATCGGCATAGCCCCGGATCATCTGGAGCACATCTTCGAGCCCCTGGTGCAGATGAGCCCTGAAGTGAGCAAGCAGGGGGCCGGTCTCGGCCTCTCCATCACCCGCCAGCTGGTACATCTCATGGGGGGCGAGCTGTTCGTGGAGAGCGAGCCGAGCGTCGGCTCCACCTTCGCCTTCACCCTGCCGCTGGCGAGTGGCAAGGCCGGCAGCCTGACCCTCGACAGCCGCCAGATAGAGCACCAGCTGGTGCGCCAGCAGCCGCTGATCCTGCCGGACTGGGAGAGCGAGGATCTGCCCCCTCCCCCCGAGGATGCGCCCCTCATCCTGGTGGTGGATGACGAGCCCATCAATCTGCACATACTGCGCCACCTGCTGCAGCCCTGTGGTTATCGCATCCTGCCGAGCAGCGACGGCCACGATGCGCTGGCCAAGCTGGCCCAGGAGCCGGTGGATCTCATCCTGCTTGACGTGATGATGCCCACCCTCTCCGGCTTCGACGTCTGCCGCCGCCTGCGCCAGCAGCACCCCAAGGACAAACTGCCGGTGCTGCTGCTCACCGCCCTCAACCAGCCCAAGGAGATCGAGGAGGGCTTCAACGCCGGGGCCAACGACTATCTGGTGAAACCCTTCTGCAAGGAGGAGCTGTTCGCCCGGGTCAAGGCGCTGCTGGAAGCGATCGCCGGGCGCGCCTCCCTGGTGGAGAACCGCCTGCTCAAGCAGGAGATAGAGCACCGCCTGCTGCTGCAGGAACAGCTGCATCAGGATCAGGAGCGGCTGCTGGCCCTGCTCGGCGAGGGGGCCGACCCCATCGTCTTCATCGACGGTCAGGGAGTGGTGCTGTTCGCCTCCCGGGCACTGGCCCGCCTGCTGGGCCAGGAGCCGGAAGCCATGGAGGGGCTGCCGCTGGACGAGTGGCTGGCCAGCCCGCTGGCCAGCCAGTGGCCCGACATGGCGGCGCACCCGGAGCAGGATTTGAGCTTCCTGGTGGCGGGCCAGAGGGATGCCCTCAATGCCCGCGCCCTGCCCATCAACCTTGGGGGGCAGCACGCCTATGCGCTGACCCTCAGCACCGAGCAGCGGCCCGACGACAACCGGGTGATGGCGCTGGAGAACGCCCTCAAGAGCCTGTCGCGCCAGGCCATCATCGAGGATGGTCATCTGCTGGGGGAACTGAGCCGGCTCGGCGGCGAATTCAGATCGCTCGCCGACAACCTCATCCGCCAGCAGGATGACGAGCCCCTGCGCCGGGCCCTGGTGGACACCATGCGCCTCACCCTGGATGCCTGGCAGCAGAGCACCGGCAAGGGCAAGATAGTGCTGGCGGAGAAGAGCAAGCTGTGGCGCGTCTACATGGACAGATCCAGCCCCCAGACCCGCACCCTCGACAAGTACCTGAGCCTGGACACCCTGCCCAAGGCGCCGCGCTGGAAGACGGTGGTGGCCAGCGCCGAGTACGTGCTCAAGCAGTGCCCCTTGAACGAGGTGCAGCAGCAGAGCCTGCTCCAGAGCACCCAGCGCCTGCGCCAGCTCGCCAGCCGCAAGGGCTGATGAGTCGGCACGCTCTCGGATGGCGTTTATCCCGTTGACGGAATGAGCCTGAGACATGGAGCTGATGGCATGCCAGAAACAACACACCCGCGAATGACGCGGGTGTGTTGCATTAGGACTGTCTCATCGAGGACGAAGGGGGAACGCCTCCAGCGCTGCACTATTGCGCAAGCGACCAGGAGACAAGGGCATACCGCCTACCCCATGTCAGCCTCCCCTTGCCTATCCCACAAGGGCGCCGGCAACCCAAGCCCCATGGGATCAGGCCTGTTCACTCAGGCCCATCCCCTTCCAGCTGGCTTATGACTTCAATTCTCGATTCACCTGGGCAAAGGACTTGGGCCAGGGCTCCGCCTTCTGCAGGGCTGGCGACAGCTGGCGAATGGCGGCCTGGGCCTGGCTCAGGCCGGCATACTCCCCCTTCAGCACCACGTACCAGGGGCTGCCGTGGAACCGGGTCTGATAGATCCACACCTGACCGACGAGCCGATTGACGCGCACGAACTGCGCGACGGCATCCAGACTGCTCGCGCCCATCAGTTGGATGCTGAGGTGGTTGATGTTCTTCTGGTGCAGGACACTGGCGGGCGTCAGGCTGACCTTGCCGGACGCCTTGCCTTGCGGCGCGGGGGCCGGTTTGGACACCGATGTCGCTGCCGGCTTGGACACGGGCTCCGGGGCAGGCGTGGACACGGGCTCGGGGATCGCGGCAGGCTCGGCCGCAACCAGGGGCGCCGAGGGGGCGGCAGCCATTGGCGGCTCAGACGGCACGACCTCTTCGGCCACGATGGACAGGGCGCCGCTGACCGGCGCATCCAGCATGGGGGTCAGCCTGCCGGCCGCGCCGTCTGCCTGCCCCTTGATCGACTCGGGCGCGGAAGGCAGGGGGAACCCGGTCTCAGCCGGTGGGCTCAACGTCGCTGCGGCGCCACTGGCCCCATCCGGGCCAGCAGCAGACAGACTGGCCTCCGCCGGTGCAGGAGCAACCTCCCCCACCTCGGGCTCGTCCTTTCGGGCAGAAGGATCTGAATAACTCAGCACCAGGAAGCACAAGATGCCGGCGGCCAGACCGATCCCTGTCTGGCGAATGAGAGAGGCGGGGTGGCACTTGTGCAGATGGCATCCGGTCATATGTCCTCCTGGACGGCATGAGAATGGGGGGGCCGCCGGTGTGGCAGAAAGGCATCATGGTCGGCATCGGAACCGGCGGCTCCCGGCGGCTCATAGGGCAGGGGCAGGAAATGGATATCGCCCGTGAGAACAAGCCCTGGGAGTCACTCCGGGTCGCGGCTCCTGGCGTCTCGGACGGTCGACGGGCAGGCCTGCGCCGGCAGCCGCCTCGCTTGCCATTCGTTGCATCGCATCGGCGCTGAGCACCATACCGGGGGCGCGCTGAACTTGGCCTGAATCCTGTGCCCATCCAGGGGGCCAATCCGCCTCCTGACGCCTGTTTCCTCTGGTATCTACCCCGTGTCGCGCCGATGGGCGATGCCACCATCGGCACCCGGCAGGCCGACATGCCCGAGTCCCCCCTGCAAACACGGTTGAGGCATCATGGCGTTCACCCAGTCGGCGCCATATGCCAAGGCCTCAGTCGTCTGTCTTTACAGTTTCAGCGTGTCGATGACGGCCCTCAGGGCTGGTGACACGTTGCGATGGGGGTAGTAAAGAAAGAGGCCATCCAGGCGGTGGCTGAAGCGCTGTAGCACCCGGATCAGGGTTCCGCGCTCCAGCTCATCGGTGACCAGCTCCTCCGGCACATAGGCCAGCCCCAGCCCCCTTCTTGCCGCCGCCGCCTCCATGTAGCTGTCGGAGAAGACCCACTGCCCCCGGGGCCTGTGTCTGACGGGCTTGCCCTCCTGCCACAGCTCCCACGAATAGAGGCTGCCATCGGCAAACTGGTAGGCGATGCAGGGATGCCCCGCCAGATCGGCAGGTGCCTGCGGAAAACCGTACTGCAGAAGGTGATCCGGCGTCGCCACCATCACCATCTCCATGTCCGGGGTGATGCGCACGGCCACCATTCCCTCGTCCACCTCGCCCCCCAGCCGCACACCGGCATCGAAGCGCTCGTCGATGATGTTCACGAAGCGGTTCTCGCTGATGAGCTCCAGCCGAATGTCGGGATAACGTTGTCTGAAGAGGGCCAACTTGGGCAGCAGCACCTTGTCGATGGCGTGCTGACTGGCGTTGATCCGCACCGTGCCTGACGGGGTGTCGCGAAAGTGGGCGAGCGTGGCCAGCCCCGCATCCAGGGCCTGAAAGCTGCCCTGCGTCGTGCGGTACAGCTGCTCGCCGGCCTGGGTCAGCGACAGGCTGCGGGTCGTGCGCACCAACAGCTGAACCCCAAGCCTGGCTTCGAGCTCCCGGATGGTGCGGCTGACTCCCGACTGGGCCAGCCCCAGCCTGGCAGCCGCCCGGGTAAAACTGCCTTCCCGGGCAACCAGCATGAAGACGTGGAGATCGTTGTAATTCTCTCGGCTTGTCATCTTGGTTCCACTCCCCTCTCTCAGCCCGCCATGGTCCGTTCAGGGCCCAATGCACGCCCAGATTAATAACAAATACGCATTAATGTTATCAAAAATCCCGGCCTAATCATCACGAATGGTTCTAACTAGAATGCTGCCGTGGGTCACGCCACCACCTCCCTGATGCCAGGGATCGGGAATCTGTTTTCAAGGAGCCTTGCCATGAATGTTCTTCCCAAGAAACTGAGCACCATCGCGTCTGCCCTGCTGCTGGGCGTCGCATTGACCGGAGTCTCCACCATGAGCCATGCACAAACTACCAATCCCACTGAACCCGTCTCCATGGTGACACTGTGGGACAAGACCTTTGCCCAGAGCGACAAGGTCGATCATCGCAAGGTGACCTTCAAGAACCGCTACGGCCTCACCCTGGTCGCCGACCTCTACCTGCCGAAGAACCGGGGGGATGGCAAGCTGGCGGCCATTGCCGTGAGCGGCCCCTTCGGCGCGGTGAAGGAGCAATCGAGCGGCCTCTATGCCCAGACCCTGGCCGAGCAAGGTTTCATCACCCTGGCGTTTGACCCCTCCTTTACCGGCGAGAGCGGCGGCCAACCGCGGGATGTGGCCTCGCCTGACATCAACACCGAGGATTTCAGCGCCGCCATCGATTTCCTCGGCCTGCAAAAGGAAGTCGACCGCAACCGCATCGGCATCATAGGCATCTGTGGTTGGGGCGGCATGGCCCTCAATGCGACCGCAGTGGACAAGCGGGTCAAGGCCGTGGTTGCCAGTACCATGTACGACATGACCCGCGTCATGTCCAGGGGCTACAACGACAGCATGACCCTTGCGCAACGAACCAAGATACTGGAGCAACTGAGCCAGCAGCGTTGGCAGGATGCGGCAAACGGCGCGCCAGCCTACCAAGCCGCTTACAACACGCTCAAGGGGGGCGAGGCGCAGTTTCTGGTGGACTATCACGACTACTACATGACCAAGCGCGGCTATCACGCGAGGGCGGTCAACTCCGGTCACGCATGGACACAGACCACCCCCCTCTCGTTTATGAATATGCCGCTCTTGAGTTACATCAAGGAGATCTCGCCACGTCCGCTGCTGCTGATCCACGGCGAGAAGGCCCATTCACGCTACTTCAGCGAGGCGGCTTACGCGGCAGCCAATGAGCCCAAGGAGCTGTACATCGTCAAAGGTGCCAGCCACGTCGATCTCTACGATCGAGTGGACCAGATCCCATTTGACAGGATTGAACAGTTCTTCAAGACCAACCTGAAGTGAGTGCCGAAAACACGGCGGCCCCGTTTCGCCGTGTTTTCTCATCGATGACGGCACCGTGCCCATGTCGGGAGACGAATGATGATCAGAGGCAAGTTCCCCTGTGCGACAGCCCTGCTCCTGGCGGTCACCTGCGCATCGGCCGCCAACCGGAGTACAAGAGAGATGAACATCAAGATCACCATCGCCGGCCAGATCATCACGGCCACCCTGGAAGAGAGTGACAGCGCCCGGGACTTTGTCGCCATGCTCCCCCTGACATTGCCGTTCGAGGACTATGCCGAGACCGAAAAGATTGCCTATCTACCGCGCCAATTGACCACCCAGGGTGCGCCCAAGGGCATGGACCCGGACGTGGGGGATATCAGCTATTACGCCCCCTGGGGCAATCTGGCGATCTTCTATCGGGACTTTGGCTATTCAACCGGGCTCATCAAGCTGGGACGCATTGAATCGGGTCTGGATGCCTTGACCACCCAGCCCTCTGGCACCCTCACCATCGACGCCGTCAAATGACGCGCCCCCCTTCAACATCGGGTCGTGAAATGAAGGCGCACCATGCCGCTGTCGAAACCGCTCTAGGGGGGCACTCGAATGCCTACGGCCGGGTCACGAATGATGACTCGCTCTTTCAGCCGCCTTGCGGCTGTTTTTTGTCTCGGTCAGAGGGAGGAGGGGCAAACCCGGAGGGGGCATGTGCAGGCGACCAGCACGGGCAAGCTCACCGGCCGATGCATGGGCGGGTATTCACCTGACAGTTGCCCACAAAGGGGGGTCATACGGCTTCAGACCGAATAACAAGACAGTATCCCTACCCTGACATCATCCCTACGAGCGGTTCCTGCAACCGGAGGGGATTGGGCACCGGGCAACCAAGGTGCGCAGGTAGCAGAGCAACGGTTTTATCGAGCGGCGCATCGCACCCTGCAGGATGAACATATCCGCATCAAAGGGCGGACGACCTGGTATGAATCGGTGGAGCAGATGCAGACAGATCTGGACAGCGACCTGACGCACTCCCCCCCAGGCGACATCAGGACAGGATGATGGAAGGACAGGCTCCCTACAGCATGTTCAAGTCGGGCCAGAAACGGATACCGAAGGAAGTGCGCTCTAAAGTAGCGTAAACAAGACACCGGTTTGAGGCCGGTGTCAGGTGATAACTAGATCTGTACATACTTATAGTGAAACCGTTATTTTTTCATCATATTGATTCATATAGGTCAGTCGGGTTTTATTATTAACTATCCTGTCCATTCTTACACGGTCATGCTCTGCAACAACCAAGGCTTTTTTATCACCTGGTTTCAATATCACTTGTTCAAATGAAACGAACTCACCATTGGCAGAAAATACTTTAGGTTCATTCAGCATCACCGTATATTGCCCATTGTTGGAGACAGACAGCCCACCTTTGTTAGATGACAATGTCAAAGCCTGGAAATCCACTTTGCTCTTAGGTTGCACCGTCAACACTGAGCCGGCACCAATAGACAGGCTGAAGGTTGCGGTTGACGTGCCAGCCTCATCCAGCAACTCTTTCTGCTGAGCCTGGCTCATACTTTTCCACAGCGCATCATTTCGCTTAATCAGTTCCGCTGGTGAAATAGGAATGACTCTCAGTCTATAGAACTGCTCTTTAGCTTCATCACCTGTCTTTGCCTTGACTATTTTTATTATTTTTTCCTGCCCAGGAGGAATGATCACAGAACTGGGATAAACGTCATAATCCAGCAACTTACTTTCAATTTCAAAAACAACGTCCTGTTGGCCGCCGGCATCTTTGACCATTCCACCTCTATACAGTTGGATGTCAGCAAATGCGAGTCCAGAGCCGTTATTCTTCACGCTCACATCAAACTTCATCTCAGCGACATCACTGAAGTAGAAATGCTTGTCCAAGGTGATGGATAACAAGTCATTATTCCCCATCGCTTGCAAAGATGATGAACACACCATAAACGCAAACCAAAACCAATATTTTTTCACTGCGCCTCCTTTAAAAAGAGCTTTCCAGTAGAATAGTTGCCGAGCCAGTAAACTCATATGACTGTAGTGGTTGTGTATTCAACAAGTTCAGCACATCCTGCTGATACAACCTGAATATAATCCCAAACAAGAGATTGCGCGACGATATTGCCCATAAGTATGGAGCGCCCTCCGTCATATCCCCCGTAACATTGGGGCCGCCCAGATGATCGTGACGATATCCAATGGTGAGTGGCAACAACTGCCCCTCTTTATTCTTCAATGCACAAGCATCACCCAACTTCTCATTGCACAACACGGTCACCTTGACATCCTTACTATTGGTTTCGAGACGACCATTAAACACAAAGGATTTGACCCTCTCTTTGCCAGAATCAAACGACACTGTCTGATTGCTATCTGACATCAGGGTATAACGAAAAAAACCTTCCAGGTTAAGGTTTAAACGCATCACCAAGCGGTCGAACAACCGCGAGGAGGCGATTGAGTGGCCGTTTTGATCAAATCGCTCTACGGATAAGTTATCGCCCCAATAAGAAGTCAGCGGCCAGTTTCCGCCGGTGAGTCGCTGATAAATGTCATTATCATATCTAAGGAGTGCAGCAGAGAAACTGACCGATAGGGTTCTATTTTTGCCCTGCCATGCACTCGTATCAAGCTCAACCGAACAAGCACTGTAACGAGTCTGATGTCCCAAGACATATACCTCTGCCGCATCCCCCTCGCCCGCACTTGGAGGGGCTTTTATAAAGCGGGTGCAAGTATTGCTCAGCACAGTGACGGGCTCAGAGACCTGTATTCTATACTCTCTCGCCATCAGAGTTGAGTATGCGTGCAGGGCTGTACTTACCTCCTCTCCACTCGGAAGAACCGTGCTGGCAGTCCCATAACCATTCCCAGTAGTAAAATTGAGCGTCACCTTGGCAGAACCATCCTCAATATTAACGGTATGTCTGGGGCCATCGACCCAACAGAGCGCATTACCCCAATTTGACTGACAAACATCCCCCCAATTAGGATAATGAGAATCGAAATTATCCGCCTTTATTACTGGTATGCCTGAACCATTCGATACACCCTTTTCAAACACCTTAAATCCAGCGGCATTACCTGATGTTTCCAAATCAATAGCTGCAGTACCTCCTGCATACAATAGCAATACCGCCATTACAAGGTTGCGCATTCCAGCCTCCCCACGAATACCTCATTGTCTATTTTCAGGCTGCGGTTGGATATCATCGTCTCCCCGCATTTATTACCGCCATCGAATATGGTGATCGTGGGAGTTTTGCGGCTGACATTAAGCTCGAAATACCCTTCTTCATCTGACATCACCTTATCGACATGGTTCACTACCATGGCACCTTTCACCGGTTTTCCTTGCTTTATCACTCGGCCACGTACAAACCATCGGTCAGTATAGGAGCGATACTCGATCTTCTTGCTCCGGAATCTTGGCATGACAAAACGCTGGTACTCGTCGCTTATTGCGGTGTTATCAGTGAGAGGATACACACTGGAGAGCGTCCTCACTCCATCAACGTGAACAAGCTGACTATCCCCTGACACTATCTTCCGTTTGACGCCGTTGATGCTGACTTCTGATTGGTTCTCCACCATCTCGTTCGCCACCTGATTAACAAAGACAAACTGAGAACTCTTGTTTTCTGCGCTGATGGACATTGCATTTGGACTGATATAGATATTGCTCTGCAGATTTGCGTTGATAGCGTTTGTACTATTTGTCCTATACAAACCGACATCTGAGCGTAACAGCTCATTATTGAAGGATGCCGAAAGCCCATACCCGCTCATTCCACTCCCCCCTAACGTGACCTCAGGGGTGAGTTTCATATTGTCGTTGACCTCGAATTCGCTGGCCGCTCTGGCATTAAACTCCCCCCCGGAGTAATTGACGTTCACCGTGGGAGTATAAGTTGCCCTCTCCAAATTAGGCGTAAAAGTCAAGCTCAGGCCAACACCATACTGGTCATCAAATGAGGTCGTCATATAGGTTGACCACCTTATTTTTGCCCAATTGGTGTGCAAGGTTGATGCAACACTGAGATCCAGGCGGTCTTGGCTTTGAGGGGCGGAAGAAGTGCCAAAATTCTCACGATGGCTATAGGTGCCATTGATCGTATAATCTTTGATGCTGCCAAACACTGACATATAACCATATATCGATTGACCACTCTCATTTTTCTGGTACATCACTGATGGCGAAAAATTCCAGCCCTGGATATTTTTGTTGTAACTCAGTCGAGTATCATATTCCGTTGTCTGCTCATCGGCCTGGTGGTATAGGCTGCCGCTCCATTGCCATGCCTGATCGGAGCGGTAGTGTAAATCTACGTAGCTTCCCTGAGCATCGATACTCCCGACTTTAGCGCTCAGCCCCATATAACCCATCGTCGCTTCTGCAAATACCTTGTATGGTGAGGTGGTATTGTCATCGCTTTTTATCTTTGCATAGCCCAGCGCCATGTTGGCCAGTGAATAGCCACTGGAGTTACCCCCCATATCCAACACTCGCTCATAACTATCCACCAGCACGCCATTCTCGATAATATTGATGGTCACAATGCCATCAATAAAATCCTGTGAATTGACATTCAAGTTATTGATACCACGCGTAACTCTCACAACCTGCTTTAGTTCACCAAACTTATTCACAAGATTGGCGTTGCCATCTGTGTTAGTCGTAATAAGCAGTGTCACAAAATTACCTGTATTATCAACACCAGTGCCTTTGCTTTTTCCATAAGAAAGGCCGTAGAGGCCATCGCTGCCTAGCTTGGACAGATTATTGGTCTGCTTGCTATAGAAGATGCTCAGATCATTGCCCTCTTCATAGGCATTGAGACTGATCACATTTGGCGTGAGCTGTTTGGCAGAAAAGTCGTATTGCAAGCCAGAGTGAAGCGACACACTGTTTGTAAGGCCATAATCTGCCGAGGCCAACCATTGCCCATAAACGACGTCATCCCCATTGCCATCACGCGATGCGCTATAGCTATAAGTCAACCCGTTGGCCAAGACAAAGAGTGGATCTGTATCCAACAGGTCCAGGTCATAAATGTCCGGTCTGTGATAGGAGATCTGCAGCTCACTACGGTAAAAATCATAGTAAAGTTCAAACTGGGAATAGTTGCCACAAAACGCCGCCTGGTTTTTCTCGCAAGAAAAATTCATGGTAAAGCCGGGTGGGGTCAACTCCAATGCTTTGGCGATATCGAGATTCAGCGCCGACTCCTTTGTAAAAATAAAAGATAATGCCTCTTCAAACGAGAGATAAACGGCTTTGTTTTTTCTATCTCCGTTCTCTACCAACACGATAGGCACATATTGCTCTGTCAGGCTCGACGGTTCCATAAAAAACACGCGTGCATTGTCCGCCCATCCAATAGACATCGGGATAATTGCCAGAAGAACAATTAATTTTTTTAACATTGCCATCTAATACCTGATATCAACCATGATTGCCCCCCCCCTTTTTAAAGGGGCTACGGAGAGATAAAAAGGGGGGGGGGAGGAGATATTATGGGTTGGACTCAAACACCAATGAAACGTTTCCTGTATAGTTGCCCGGTGCGGGCGCAGAGACTGCGCTACCATCGGCACCCACCATACCAGTAGTAGTCGCCGTTATACCGAGGGTGTACGTAGATACTGCGGAGGATACATTGGTAGTGGCATCATAAATCTTTGACGGTGTCATGCTCAGCGTCGGAACTGAGGTTGCATTACTACTAGTTCCTTTGACTGCCACGGCAAGTGGAATCTGTGCCTGACCATCGACAAGCGCTGCAGTCGATGTCAGTGCCAGGGTCACATCATTCGTTGATTTGACGGTAAAACCAATGGGGGCTGGATTGGTGAAGACAGAACCATTCCACGAGATGTTCTGGGCTTGGGTGGGCCAGCTACCTGCAGTGGGGCTAATGACCATACTAGCATTTGGCGCTTTGATGTTAGCAGCCATCTGTATGGTTTGAGTCTCTTGCACAGCATTGACACCAAAGGAGAAAGCCCCCACCACAGCTGCGGTCACAGCGGTTACAGCCAATTTAATATTCATTCAATACCTCGTTATTTTCAGCAGCGCTGTAGCGCTATTTGTCGCGCCACATTCATCGTATTTGTTCAGTTGTCGATTGCTTATCCTTGCCACTTGTTGCTGAAGTCGTGCAACCCTGAGCAAGTGAAGCAATTTCACCACCCTCACCATGTCGAAGTAATAAAAAAACCATGAAATCACAGTGAAAAGAGTAAAAAGCAAACAAAAAATGCATGAAAGACGAGCGAACATCCATCTTTTGCTTGCGTATGCAGATCCCGCGATCTCCTGATACGCCTCAACCAAGATGCATCCAGGCAGTGTTCTCAAAGACTTCAAATTCAGACGCTTCATTTTTCAATCATAGAAAGGGCCTCTAAAGAGGCCAATTTAGGTAGTTTTGAAGAGAATGAATGCCGTCTTTCTGGGAGGATGAAGCTAGAATAAGGAGACCATTTTTCAACCGTTTTAGAAACACAGCCTACACGTCGAGTGGCAATGCACTAAGCAATTCGCAATCGCAAGTAATTGCACTATCTCAGATTCAAAATGACTCAATTCGCAACAAGCTCAGGTTTATCGCTTAGCTGAAGTAACTCATCAAATGCCATCGGCTTATAAAACAGGTAGCCTTGCTGAATGGCCACACCACGTGCCAATAAATAGTTTGATTGAACCGGATGCTCAACCCCTTCTGCGATAATGTGCAACCCGCATCGCTGAGCAGATAAAATGATTCCATCGACAATGCTCTCCTGTCTGTTACAACGACCGATGGCATCGACGAACATCTTGTCAATCTTGATATGCTGAATATGAAAGTCATTCAGGTAGGCAAAACCTCCATACCCTGCACCAAAATCATCTATTTTGATGTGATAACCTCGCTGGCCCAGCTTCTCTATCTGACGCTGGGCATTGTCAACATTGCATATTGGCAAGCGCTCGGTCAGCTCAAAACACAGTCTATTCTGATATGGCCAGTCAAGTGTTCCTAACAAATCATATAGTGCGCCACTCTCCAACTGTTCACTGCATATATTGATGCTCACCCAGATGTCATCTGCCAGGTTTTCCATATCCTTGATCACTTTCTGTAATAGCTGAGATGTCATCTCAAGCATCAGATCGGAACCTTCAACACAGCCCATGAAGGCAGAAGGTGGGATTATGGTGCCATCTTTTTTCTGCCAGCGCACCAGAGCCTCAACCCCCACCAAGGTATGAGTATTTACATCCAGGATCGGTTGATAATAGGGGATAAATTCCATGTGCAGTAATGCACCCTTAATTTTCCCATACAAACTATTTCGCCGTAAAAAAAAGTAAAATACCATGCTCAAATAAATCGTGTAATATACGGCCAGCACTAAATATGCCACTCGTAGCGTTAATTCTTTGACATGAGTTTGAAAATGTTCACCGGCAGACAAGACAATTTCCATGGGAGCTGGTTCTTGCAGCACGGGAACCGTCTTTATCTCACGCTCGCTCAGAATATTTCGGTTACCAAGATTTAGCCCTGTCTGAGCCCAAGGAAAAAATCCATTGAGAGAGAAACAGTCTTTACAAGGTGAATTCAGTAACGTGTCTAATTTTGCTGACCTAATCAACCAGAACAGATCTCCCTGCTCTTTGGAAAGTCGTACCAGAGTATCCCCTTCATTTACTTCACTCATATTGACACGCTCACCATTGATGGAATAGGAATGCCCCTCTACATTTTCATCCAGCCCGGATATTCTAATATCACCGACATTTGAACACAGTTCCCCCTGAGCCGTGACCATTCCATATATCGAGATGGCATCATTACCTTTATTTAGTGATGCAAGAAGATTTTTATCATCAACACCACAGTTGAACTGAGCCTTGTCAAGCAGGCCCCTCATATTATCATCTAGCTCAAGCCGCCGTTTTAGAAAAAACGCTGAGAGCGATTTTCGCTTCTCATTCAAGAGATAATTTCCGATATAACTTTCAATCCGGCTTGTGCTGAATTCAAAAAAAACGATGGGCAATGTACATCCCAAAATCATGATGAAATAGCACAAGGAGAGCGAAGAGCGAAACAGGGTACTCATAAATTTTCCAGCAATCCATGTACGTTGGGTATTAAAAGAAAGGCATTCATGACGGATCGCCAGAATGCCTTTTGCAACAACTTAAAAAATTATGCGTCAGTCATCGATGCGACAATTACTCAAATAATTGCCATCAAAGTAACAATCCAACTCAATCCAACGCCCCTCAAACGGGGAGAGAGACTGATCGGACGCGCGGTAGTTCCACAATGAACCTTTGCTAACAGGCCCCATCAGTTCCATGCTGTTATCCAAGTCGTCCGGCTCGATTTCTCGTACCAGGTTCAGTCCATTCTGAACCATACCGTCCAGCTCCAGCCAGCGGCCATCAAGATTGTTCCTGTTGAGGCCATCTTTAAAGCGGGTGAGACCATCGATCTCAAACGGTATACCACCGACCGTAAGCTGACTGCCGTCCCATTTTCCCCAGCCAGAGAGTTTGAATTGCTGGCTTGGGTAAGACTCGAGCTGATCGTTGTCATGATCAAACTCAATTTCTGTTGCCACAGGGCCTCGGGGGCTGGCCATCATATAGACATCCAGCGCAACTCCCGGCTTGAGATCCTGGCGAGAGCCATGCTTGAATCTTGTGGTATTGGTCACCCAAACCTGGCGCTGCCGACTCAACTCCAGCAGGCCGCTCACGGGGTCGTAGTAATTGACTATCCCTTCCAACTCGCTTCTGTCCGGGAAATCAGCCTCATCCTCTATTTCGATCTCCCTGGCATCCATCAGATTACCTCGCATCAAGCCGAACGCCTCAACCCAACGCCCCTCACGCAGTTGGCCATCCTCCAGCAGCGCATCCTTGTAGCTGACCGTGATATTACCCAACTTGAAGCTCTGGCGGAGCTCGTCCAGCTCGCTGATCCGGTTCTCTACTTCAAGCCACTGGGGCTCGCCGAGCAGACCGACCACTTTTTTGACATTGATCTGGCCTTGTTGGGTATATTCACCAAAAACCATGACCCAGTCGCCCGCCTGCAGGCCCGTCCCTACCTGATCGAGCCGCACGCTATTCACCTGCCAATTACTCTGGCGTTGAGTCGTCGTTGTGGCAAGCTGGCCAGTCATAATAGGGTTGAGAGTTACCTGAGTTGCTTTACCAGCCTTGGCCATGATGTTGACATCCATCCCTGCCTGCAAGGGCTCTGCCCAAGGCTGTTCTGCATAGCGTATATTAGCGCCTTGGGTATCCAACCACTTGCCATTAATAAACACCTGGCTGCCTTGCACCTTGGCAATATTGCCTTGAATGCGATAAGGCGTGGTATCGGGAATGGGAGTGGGAGGCTGCACAGGTGGCGTTTCTTCACCCCCCCCACCACCACATGCACTCAATCCCATACTCAATAGCACCATCAACGCATGCCCTGCTTTCATTTATTTTTACTCCAACACAATCACGCCACATATAATGGCAATAACAAAAAAATTACCCTTCTTGGCTTATAGCACTAACTAGATAATCAGGTTTGGATTGTCAATAAACTAGCCGTCAAGAACCAGGATAAGTCAGTGTCTTAATCTAATTTTAATTGCTTGTCTATTTTGATATCACGTCTGGTAACAGTCCATGGGGAGCATGCCTTGCTACGTTATTCAACTATCCCTTTTCACATAAGCTAGATCATGAAAGCATGAAAAAAAAAACCTAAAAACACATGCTCAAGACTACTTTATGAGCCTTTCACGATTTGCTCATAGCGTTTTTATCAAAAGTCACGCACGGATGTTATGACATTGCTGCGAAATGGATGTGAAGATGATAAATTCGTGCTACTGAACACCAGTAGACGTTGCATAGCGATCCCATAAGCCTTTCAAGACATATGAGCCATGTGAAGAATGCTGAGTAGATTGCTTATCTTTATTCCCAGCATTGCATTGACGTGTATGAACACCAGAGGAGTATATGAAGAATACAGCTGGCTCGCTGATGGTAAAATGATAAAAGAACCAGTGTTAGTGGCTGATCAGGGTGCTGACAGTGATATTATTTTCCATTAGTTCTCTGATATTATGCAAACTCTTGTAACAGCAGACGCTTTTTGCATTGATCATCACAGATATGTTAAATAAAAAATGAAAAGGGATAAAATAGAAATATAGGTTACATGTTCTTAGTAGTGCCGGTGAAATCACTATATTCAAACTAATGTCATCATATAACTCTGGATGTTGGGTGCAATACTTCTGATACTTCTCCAGTTGCCTTTGCAATACGGATAATTCATCGTTGATACCTGACTCAGTCATTTCCACCATAAGTGAAAGTGTTATGACTTGCCCGAAAAAGCTATCGCTCCTACTCATAATGACCCACCATGTTTACCAGATTCAACAATCGTGACCCGATTATCCTGCTCGCTCGGAGTTCAAGTCGTGATTGATGTATCAAAAAACTATGAATATGGCCATTTCAGCTATTTTTCACAAAAAGCATAACAAAACACAGTTAGGCATCACCAAAATCCTAATGACCCTATACGCTTTGTTTTATGAATTCTAGAATATGGAAACCCAACAATGACCCAGTCATGGCCTTCTTCAACAATCACTTTAGATACATAGAGTGGGCTATTATGAAGTTTGCTTACAAGTGATTGTTCTTTATCAATTCCATTTTCTAACCATGATATATCATAAGCCAAAAATAATATTGTATTTCCAGTCTTGCCATAAATTCCATGGTATTTAATGACCTCATTGGAGGCCTTGTTTCTAGCAATCGTAGTCACAAATCCAAGCTTACATGTTGTATAAAAGCTACCAGCGTTATCTTCAACTCGAGATCTAAAATCACAACCTACACCATTTATAAAGGGATATAACGCATAAGCAGCGATAAAAATAAGGCTAATGACGCTGGTATATTTCAATACCATCAAGATTCTTGGTGTACCCATACAGGTAGTCTCCAGTTTTATCGTTCAGCTTGCTTTTAATTTCATTAATGGCGGCATCATCAAGTTTGAAGCGGCCACACACCGTAGCTTGCTCAACTTGATAACAAACAAGATCCTTCTTGGATAAAAAAACGAATATGGCCAGACATAAGAAAAATATATATACGATGGAAAACGCCCCCCAACCGATGATACGGCCATAATGTATACGTGGCTTTCCTGGTACTCTCCTATGTTTCAGAGAGCACTCCGACTTTTTTAGAGAGTACTCCGATGCGTATAGTTCCTGATTGATCTCGGGATTGATCGCAGCCTGGGCCACCGCCATGCTGCCTCCATTATCCTCTGGGGATTGGATGTCGATGCCTTTGCTCTCGTTGCTGAGCGTATCTTTTTCCTTTATCGAAAATTTAGCCCCTTCACCATGATAGATATAGCCCTTGCGGTGGACTGTTTCGATATAGGTCGGCGTATCCTTTGCACAAAGTGCCTTTCTGATATTTTTTATTGCGACTGTCAATGAACTGGGTGACACCACTTTTCCCGGCCAACCCTCATCTAGCAATTGCTCTTTTGAGAGCAACCTCCCCTCATTGCTCGCCAACAACGCAAGTACACATGTCTCACTGACACTCAGGCGCGCGACTTTTTGGCCATCGAGAATGATATCGCCAGAATGAATATCTAAAATCAAAGAATGCATATTCATTTAGAGTGCGCTTTCATGAGTGGAAAAGCGGCATAATAGACGAATTTTAAAACAGTTTCAACCGAAATGTAATTTAATTACTAGTCAATAGGAAGGATAGGGCGGAATGTATTGCCTGAAAATAGCGTTAAAAAATGAAAATCAATCTTTACTCTCTTAAGAACTTATAAATAATTAATTTTGTAATGAATACGAAAAGAAAAACATAAAGATGAATTTATCATGTATTTTTAATGAGCGTTGCAGGGTGCTGAATTAAATATTTATGCAATTAGAGCCCCCCCCCCAGAAAGCATGTACTTCTGATGGAACGATGGCAATGTGTGTACAGATCTAGTTATCACCTGACACCGGCCTCAAACCGGTGTCTTGCTTACGCTACTTTAGAGCGCACGTCCTTCGGTATCAATTTCAGACCCTGTTTGAACATGCTGTAGGGGGGGTCTGCCTCTCCATCACCCTGCCTTGATGTGGCCGCTGGGTGTTGTAGTGCTGCAGGTAGCTGTCTAGGTCTGTCTGAATCTGCTCCACCGACTCATACCAAGTCGTCCGTCCCATGGTAGGGGAACCGGTTTGAAGCCGTATGACCACTCCCTTTTGTGGGCAACTGGCGGTGAATACCATCTCCGTACAGTAACTAAAAATAGAAACCGTCCAACGCGTTCATTTGGTAGACATGCATACCTGCCAACATCTCATGGCATACCAACACACTGGAAAAATGAAAAAGCCCAACCTAATCAATAGGTCGGGCTTGGTATGTGGCGGAGAGACAGGGATTCGAACCCTGGGTGGCATTGCTGCCACAATTGATTTCGAGTCAATCCCGTTCGGCCACTCCGGCATCTCTCCGCGGGCCCTCATATTGACTCAACCCCGGCTGGGAAATCAACGTAAATCTCGTTGCAGATCAGACGGCTGGCGATAAAACCGCCATCTCGTGACCCAGTGCGCGCCTCGGATGCCTCCAAGGCTTAACGGCGAGCCAGCCCAGCCATGCCAGCAGCTGTCACCGGGCGGGACGGGGGCATAATGACCCCTTGCCCGGCGACGAGGACCTTTGTGCCGAAAACCGGCTCAACCTGCCGCCATCCGGGCAGGAAGGACCTGGGCTGACGCTGGTAATCCCCGAACGATTGGTTGACAATCGCTGCTCATTTTTTGGGAGGGACGCGCATCCCTCACCCACAGTCGATAGGAAAAACCATGTTGAACACACGTATCGTCTCACTGCTGCTGGCCGCCGCCAGCCTCTGGGCCGCGCCGGTCTGGTCCAAAACCTATCCCCTGCCGCCAGCCAACAGCCGTCTCATCGGCGAGCTGGAGGACTACATAGTACAACCGGGCGATCATCTGGAGCTGGTTGGCAAGCATACCCAGATCGGCTTTCTGGCGCTGCTCGAGGCCAATCCTGGTGTCGATCCCTATCTGCCCACCCCAGGTACCCGGCTGACCCTGCCCACCCAGATGCTGCTGCCCGACGTGCCGCGGGAGGGCATCGTCATCAACCTGCCGGAGCTGCGGCTCTATTACTTCCCCAAGGACAAGGCGGAGGTGATGGTGCTGCCCATCGGCATCGGGGACATCGGGCGCGAGACGCCGGAGATGACCACCACCGTCATCGCCAAGAACCCGAACCCGACCTGGGTGCCCGGCCCCATGGTGCGCAAGTCCTGGCTGGAGCAGAAAGGCATCGACCTGCCCGCCGTGGTCCCCCCCGGCCCGGACAATCCCCTCGGCAAGTTCGCCATGCGCCTCGGCTATGGCAACAGGGACTACCTCATTCACGGCACCAACAAGGACTTCGGGGTCGGCCTGCGAGTCAGCGCCGGCTGCATCCGGCTGCGCCCGGACGACATCGAGACCCTGTTCGGCCTGGTCCCCGTCGGCACCCAGGTGCGGGTGATCAATCAGCCGGTCAAGATGGCGGTGGAACCCGATGGCCGCCGCTGGCTGGAGGTCCACTCCCCCCTCTCCCGCACCGAAGCGGAGATGGCCGACGGTGCGCCTCTGGTGCTCTCCCCCGAGGCCGAGCAATTCATCGCCGACCCTGAGATAGACAATGCCAGGGTGACGGCCCTGCTCGACAGCCGGAACGGCCTGCCGGCGCCCGTGAGCGGCTGAGGCCAGGGCGATGATGAACAGGATGCGATACGCACTTTGCCTGCTGCTTCTGCTGCCGGGCTCCGCCGCCATGGCCGACATCCTCTGGATGCACAACGGCGATCGCCTGACCGGGACCATAGAGGAGATCACGGACGAGCAGATCCGCATCAAGCCCGCCTACAGCCAGGCCATGACTGTCCAGCGTCAGGCCATCAAGCGCTGGCGCCTGGACAAGCAGGAGAAGCCCAGGCCCCTGACCAAGACGGGGATCCCCCTGCTGGATTCCCCTGACGACGCCCATGCCTGGCTGCTGACCGGGACCGGAGATCTGAACATCAAGTTGAAAGAGAGCGACAAGAAGACCAACAACGTCAATCTCAAGGTCTCCACCGAGCTTGCCAATCTGGACTGGCGTTACAGCCTGGATGGCGAATACATCTACGAGACGGCGAACAACATCACCGACAGCCACGAATACAAGCTCAAGCCCAAGCTCGACTTCTTCTTCGACGACCACTGGTTCCTGCGCTCCTCCGTCGACATCGATTACAACATGATAGAGGCGGGCTATCTGGAAATAGACTATGCCTCTGGCCCGGGATACCGCTTCTGGAATGACAAGAAGCGCCGGATGGAGCTTATCAGCCAACTCGGCCTGGAGCGGGCCTACTTCAGGCCGGAGGTGTGGAGCAATTCGGACCTGTTTGACGAGAGGATCATCAATTATCCCTTCGTCAACCTGGGCTGGGACTACCGGCACCCCTTCTCCCTGTGGGAGGAGAAGCTGGAGCTGTTCAGCAAGGGGAGCTACGAGAAGTTCATCGATCAACCCTCCCCCTACCTGACCAGGAAACAGTCCATCAGCGGCAGCCTGGGGCTCAGGTACTACTTCAACGACCACCTGCGCCTCTCCTGGTCCAGCGAGCTGGACTGGGACGATGCCTGGCTCGACTACCACGACGTCCAGTTGGACTTGAGCGAGAAGGAGTGGCGCCACCTCATCACCCTGGGCGCGAGCTTCTAGCCCGGAAACGACGCAGGCCCACCGAAGTGGGCCTGCGTTCATCGCCGCGAGCGGGCGTCAGAAGTAGATCCGGGTCACCGACTCGATGACGCAGCCAGGGCGGCGGATCCCTTCGATCTCTATCTTGATCTCCTTGAGCAGCTCTATCCCGCCCTTGATGGGAGTGACGCGCGACAGCCTGGTGCGCGCACGGATGTTGCTGTCCACCTTGATGGGATAGGGAAAGCGAACCTGCTCCAGGCCGAAGTTCACCACCATGCGGGCGGTCGGGAACTCAGGGGTCGCCTCATCCACCGAACCGGTCAGCTGCGGCAGCAGGGCCAGGGTCAGGAAGCCGTGGGCTATGGTGGTCTTGAACGGCGACTCGGCCGCCGCGCGCTCGGGGTCGGTGTGGATCCATTGATGATCACCGGTCACGGCCGCGAACTGATCGATCAGCCCCTGGGTAATAGACAGCCACTCGCCGACGTGGGTCTCCTCCCCGATGCGGGTCTGCAGCGCCGCATAGAGTGCGGCGGCTTCCCCCTCGAGTTCGACGACGGGATCCTGCGTCATGGCAGGCTGGCCGTTCGCCACCTGCGACACCCTGGCGGAGTCCTGCTGCCGGGCGTTCTGGGACTCCCCCTGCAGATCCAGCACTCGCCCCAGCAAGGGGTGAAGGTGTGCCTTTTGCTGAAACTCACGCCAGTAGTCGCGGATAGCCGGGGAGAGCCAATCCTTGAGCTCAAAGGGGTGTTGCGCCAGGATTTCGCGCTTGTGCTTCAGAAAATCGACAACTTTCATTTACCGATCCCTATTCGATTAACAGCCTGTAAAGAGGTCTAACCAGTCCCATTTTATGAAAGTTTCATCCGCAAGTACAAAAAAATCTCGGCGTACAACTGTACCAGGCGCGGGAGTGGTCACTAACATGCGGGGGAAAACGGGCAGGAAAACGATTGAGATAAGGGTCGCAAATGAGAAAACATCGGGGCCGAAAAAGGGGAAACAGGCGGGGCCCTTGCCATCGCAACGCCCCGCCGCCGTTATCGCCCGCGGGCAGACCACCAGGCGGTGCGGTGCTCCTCGTCCAGGAAACTCCAGGCCAGGATCCGGCTCACCTTGTTGCCCTGCGCCATGTCGATCACCCGAACCTCCCGTGCCCCCGCCCGGGTCAGCGCCTTGCGGGCGGCCGGCAAGTTCTCCTTCTTCGAGACCAGCGAGCTGAACCAGAGGCATTGGGCGGCAAACTCCCGGCTCTGCTCTATCATGGCCGCCAGAAACGCCGCCTCGCCCCCCTCGCACCAGAGCTCGGCCTTCTGACCGCCGAAGTTGAGCACGGGGGCCCCGGTCACCGCCTTGTCCTGACCCTTGCCTAGGTTGCGCAGCTTGCGCTCCGTCCCCTTGCTCGCCTCCGCCAACGAGGCGTGGAACGGCGGGTTGCACAGGGTCAGGGCGAAGTGCTCCTTCGGCTCCAGGATGCCGCGAAAGATATGTCCGGGGTTGCCCTGATGACGGCACGCGATCTGGCTGCCCAGGCCATTGCTCGCGGCCAGCAGGGCCGCCGCCTTGACCGACACGGGATCGATGTCAGACCCCACGAAACGCCAGCCATACTCCCGGGCCCCCAGCAGGGGATAGATGCAGTTGGCCCCGACGCCTATGTCCAGCACCCTCACCCCCTTGCCGGTCGGCACCTTGCCGGCACTCTCCGCCAGCAGATCCGCCACCCGGTGCAGGTAATCGACCCGGCCCGGAATGGGCGGACAGAGGTAGCCCGGCGGCAGATCCCAATGCGCAATGCCGTAGTGCAGCGCAAGCAGCGCCCTGTTCAGCGCCTTGACGGCGGCCGGATCGGCGAAATCCAGGGTCCGGGTGCCGTGTTCGTTGATGAACACGAAGGGCAGCAGCTCGGGGGTGCGCTGACAGAGCGCATCGAAGTCGTAGGGGGCCTGATGGCGGTTGCGCGGGTGCAATCCGGATTTGTGCTGGGGCTTCATGCTGGACCTGCCGAGGATCAAGGGGGCCACACTATAGAGAGTCGGCCAGGGAAAGTCTAAACGAGGGTCATAAAAAACCGGGCCCTTCGGGGCCCGGTTCAAGTGAGGTTGGAAAAACAGTCCGTACTGCGAGCCGTTTGTCCAGCCTGACTCAGATATCGATCCGGCGTGCCTGCCAGAACTTGCTGCGCCAGTAAGAGCTGTCGAGCTTGGAGCGCGTCACCCCGGCGCGGGTGGAGGCATGGATGAATTCGCCGTTGCCGACATAGATGCCGACGTGATTGAGACGGGGATTGATTTTGAAGAAGACCAGATCCCCTTCGACCAGCTCCTGTTTGGAGACCCGGGTCCCCTCGTGTACCTGGGAGCGGGTATCGCGGGGCAATTCGATGCCGACGGCGTTGCGGAACACTTCACGGGCGAAGGCGGAGCAATCGATGCCTCGCTGGCTGCTGCCCCCCATGCGGTAAGGAACGCCACGCCACTCTTTGTATACGGTCAGGATTTCGTTGACATCAGGGGTGGTGGAAACTTCGGGTTCAATCACGGGCTCCATCATGGAAACCTCGATCTTGCTCGCGACCTCGGGTTGGGGTGCCGAGGCACAACCCACCATTCCGAGCGCGACCAGCAGTAGCATCAGGTGGCGCAATCCTTTATCCCCGCAAAAGAGTGAAACTTGTTAAAATGCAGCCCGAGAGGGCAATTTATAAGGCAACAGCACCCGACTATATCCAAGAATTCTATCGAGGCAAGCGAAAATCCCAATCGATCTCACATTTTTGCAAGGAAATGCTCTGTTTAGCGCAATTTATGTGATCATGACCAAACAATATACAATCTGGGAAGTACCGGTTTTGCCCTCGTCAAACCGACTGTTATCGCTACTTCGCCCCCATTTTTAAGTGAAATATTATGCTCTCTGCGGATCTCTATTTGTTAAATACGGCGTGTGTCGATGCAGGGCAGTGGCTCAGTCTGCCGTCCGAGCTCTCCCCACAGGAACAGGGCCACTGGCACGAGATCCGTCAGCCCGGCCGCCGGCGGGAATACCTGCTCGGCCGGGTGCTGCTGCGCCGTCTGCTGGCAGAGCGACTCCACTGCCCGCCCGATGCGCTGGCATTTTCCATCGGCGAGCATGGCAAGCCTGCACTGCGCAGCCACTCCTGGCAGTTCAACCTGAGTCACAGCGGGGAGTGGCTGGTGCTCGCCCTCTGTCGGGAGGGGCCCCTCGGCGTGGACATCGAGATGGGGTTGCGCCGCCGACCCGTACTGCCGCTGGCTGAGCGCTTCTATGCCCCGGGCGAACACAGGTGGCTGTGCAGCTTGCCGCCACAGGAGCAGGCGTCCGCCTTCTACCGGCTGTGGGCACGCAAGGAGGCGGTACTCAAGGCCCATGGCGCCGGCATTGCCGCCGGACTGGACAAGATCTGTTTCATCCCGGCGCAGGGATGGCGGCTGGAGAATCGCCTCGATGCCCGCAACTATGAAGTGAGCGACTGGCGGGTCGGCAACGGCTGGCTCAGCCTCGCCGCCCCGACCCGCCAGGTCAGCGCCCATCTGCTGGATGCGCGCTTGAAATCCACCCCGTTGGACCCCATGTTGATCCACACCATTTTCCGAGAGTCAGCCTCATGATCGTCGACATCACTCCCCAGAATTTTCACGCCGAACTGATCGATGCATCCCTGAAGAAGCCGGTCGTCATCTATTTCCACGCGCCGCAGATGCCGGAATGCCAGGGCATGACCCCCCTGGTGGAAGCCCTGGTCGGCCCGGCCAATCCCGGCGTCACCCTGGCCAAGGTCGACATGAACGATCCCCAACTGCAGCCGCTGGCCAGCCAGCTTGCCCTGCGTGCCTTGCCGGCACTGGTGCTGTTCCATCAGGGGCGCCCGGACGAACAGGCCATCCTCGAAGGTCCGCAGGATGAAGCCACCCTGCGCCAGTACTTCGCCGCCTTTGCCCCCAAGGAAGAAGAGCTGCTGCTCGAACAGGCAAAGCAGGCACTGGCCGCGGAGCAGGCCGATGTGGCGCACAGTCATCTGAGCAAGGCCCATCGCCTCGCCCCCGAGCGCCACGACATCAGCCTCTGGCTGGCACAGGCCGCGCTGGATCTGAACCTGCTGGATGAAGCCCAGTCCCTGCTCGCCGCCATCCCCATGGTGGCGCAGGACGATCACTATCAGACCCTGAGCTCCCGCCTCTCTCTCGCGCAGCAGGCCAGCGACAGTCCGGAGCTGCGCGCACTGGAGCTGCGTCACGCCGAACAGCCGGACGACGCTGCCATCGCCCAGGAGCTGGCGGTGCTCTACAGCCAGGTTGGCCGCCAGGAGGAGGCCCTGGCCTTGCTGTTCACTATCCTCAAGCGGGATCTGGCCTTTGGGGATGCCAAGAAGATCTACCTCGACGTGCTGGCCACCATGGGCGCACACCCGGCGGCACAGAATTACCGCCGCAAGCTCTACAGCCTGCTCTATTGATCGAATGGGAAATCAGGACGGGGAATGCCGATCAGTCGGCATTGCCTTGTTCAGGCGGAGTGAAACGCGGGGAATAACCAAATTTCAGGCAAAAAAAAATGGCGCATTGAAATGCGCCATTTTTTCGCATGGATTACTTCTTGTAGGAAGTAGCCATGTTGTCGATGCGCTGGTTAGCACGCATAGCTTCTTGCTTGGCTTCTGCAACATCAGCAGCGATCTTGGACTGATCAGCACGAACAGCGCTAACATCTTGAGCCAGTTGGTCAACTTTGTTAGACAGATTCTGAACGGAAGTTTCCAGTTCGCTGGTGTTTGCACAACCGCCCAGCAGAGCGGACAGACCAACAACACCTACCAACAACATTTTTTTCATTTTTAAAAGCTCCCTTTAACTCGCCAGACGTTTAGCAAGCGGCGTGATTATGGCACAAAAAAATCATAGTTTGGATAGGCCCCATCACAGATAAATGCGTTAAAACCCTCATTTTTTTTTAGTTGCACACTTTATGCGCAAACTTTAAGCAAAAATAAGTGTCCCTGGATGAGGTTCGTGCAAAGCGTAACCAAATTTTCGGCTTATTACAATTTCGTATGAGGCTCAGGCCGAACGCTCTGACAGCAATTGACGATATTGCACCAGATCCTCGATGGTCAGCACCGGCATCCGATGCTGACGACCGAAGGCCACCAGGTCGGGCAGTCTGGCCATGGAGCCATCCTCCTTGGTCAGCTCGCACAGCACCCCGTAGGGCTTGAGACCGGCGAGTTGCATCAGGTCGACCGTGGCTTCGGTGTGACCGCGCCGGGTCAGCACGCCCCCCGTGCGGGCGCGCAGCGGGAAGACGTGGCCAGGGCGATGCAGGTCGGATGGTCTGGCACCGTCTGCAATGGCCGCGCGGATAGTGGTGATGCGGTCGGCGGCGGACACCCCGGTGGTCACCCCCTGCGCCGCTTCTATGGTCACGGTGAAGGCGGTTTGGTAGTGGCTGGAGTTCGCCTCCACCATCATGGGCAGTTCGAGCTGGCGGACCCGCTCATCGGTCAGACAGAGGCAGACGATGCCGGAGCACTCGCGGATCATCATGGCCATCTGTTCGTTGGTCATGGATTCTGCGGCGAAGATGAGGTCCCCCTCATTTTCCCGATCTTCGTCGTCGGCCACCAGCACACCCTGGCCGGCACGCAGTACGGCCAGCGCGGCCTCGACGCGAGCAATGGGATCACCGAATTCACTGAGCAGAGACTGATTCATGGTAAGACTCCTAAAAAAGACAAGGACCAGAATCAGGGCATGGAAAGGCAGACAGAGGCAGGCATGCGGCGGCCAACCCACGGGGGGCTCGCCAGCATTATCTGTCTTATCCTCTTTCATCCGGACTATGACCGTCGGCTCCGGCATCTCACCGGATCTGCTGACCCCGAACCGGTCCAAGACCGGGTCGGGCGCTCGCGGGCTCCCCGAGTCACATCGGGATACCGCCGGTGGGGAATTTCACCCCGCCCTGAGAATAAGCGCAGACAGCCTAAAGAAAAAAGGCGCAGGATGCCAGCCCAAAACCCATCAAAGACCAAGGGGCACAGGCGGCGAACCGGCCCACCCACCTGCCACTCCGATTCACGGCGCGCTGTCCTTTCTGATTTTGTTTGTGGCATAGTGCCAGCAAAAACGTGCAGCCCGCGCAGACTCGGGCGCCAACAACACAAACGGAATCATGACAGAGATGGAAAAGAAAATACTGCTGACCGATTGCCCCGACGCCAAGGGGCTCATCGCCAAGATCACCAACATCTGCTACAAGCACCAGCTCAACATCAACAAGAACGACGAATTCGTGGACCACGAAAACGGCCGCTTCTTCATGCGTACCGAGCTGGAAGGACGCTTCAACGACGAGACCCTGCTGGCGGATCTCGACGACGCCCTGCCGGCGGGCGCCCAGCGCCGCCTGGTCAAGGCGGGCAAGAAGCGCATCGTCATCCTGGTGACCAAGGAGACCCACTGCCTGGGCGACATCCTGATGAAGAACTATGCCGGCGCCCTGGACATGGACATAGTGGCGGTGATCGGCAACTACGACACCCTCGCCGAGCTGACGGGCAAGTTCGACATCCCCTTCCACTGCGTGAGCCACGAGGATCTCAGCCGTACCGAGCACGAAGAGCAGGTGCGCACCCTCATCGACGGCTACCAGCCGGATTACGTGATCCTCGCCAAGTACATGCGGGTGCTCACCCCGAGCTTCGTGGCGGCCTATCCCCGCAAGATCCTCAACATCCACCACTCCTTCCTGCCCGCCTTCATCGGCGCCCGCCCCTATCGCCAGGCCTTCGATCGCGGGGTCAAGCTGATCGGCGCCACCGCCCACTTCGTCACCGACGATCTGGATGAGGGCCCCATCGTCGAGCAGGACGTGATCCACGTCGACCACACTTTCAGCGCCGACGACATGGCCAAGGCCGGCCGCGACGTGGAGAAGTCCGTGCTGAGCCGCGCCCTGGAGCTGGTACTGAACGAACGGGTGTTCGTCTACGGCAACAAGACGGTGGTGTTCAAGTAAGCCGCCGCCAGGCATCCAGCAAAAAGGCTCCCGAGGGAGCCTTTTTTCATTGCGCGGCACTCATGGCTGCAGCGGCAGACCGTTGACGGTGAGCTGCCCCTTGTCGAGCTTGAGCTCGGCCTGGAGCTGCGCCTGCTCCGCCTTCAGATACCCCAGGGCGGTGAACTGCGCCAGCATGGGGGCCAGCTGGGGAACCGCCTGACCCAGCTTGTCACCCAGGTGGGCATGGAGCAGCCCCGACAGGGCCTGCATCCCCTCCTCGCTACCCATCAGCTGTGCCAGGGTCGTTGACGCCAGCCTGGCCTCCCCTTGCAGGCTGACGGGTTCACCGTTGAGCCGGGCGCTGAAATCCGTCAGCTGCAGCGTAACGCCCCGCTGGAGCATCTTGTCCAGCGCCTCCTGGATGGCAGACTCATCCACCCGCTGACCGCTCACCTCCTGCAGTGTCTGATACCCCTCCAGATCCAGCCCGTTGAGCGCCAGGTCCAGGTTGCCTTCGGTCAGCGTCAGGCTGTCCTCCTCGCTCTCCAGATTGAGGGTTTCCACCTTCATCTGGTAACGGCTGGAGAGGGTCTGGGCGTCGTCCCCCGCCAGCTGGGTGGCCGTGGAGAGCCCCTGCAGGGAGATCCTGATGTTCCCCGGCTGCGTCAGGGTGAAGGCGGACAGGGTCGCATCGCTGCGGGGGGAGAGCCAGAGGCCGCTGATCTCGGCCATGTCGGCACTGCCCTTGAGATCGGCCAGGGCCAGATCCATCTTGCTCTGCGCATCGTGGACCGTCATGCCCAGCCACTGGACCGTCATGTGGCCGTTGCCGTCGAGATCCCCGCGATAGTCGCCGCTCAGGGGCAGGAAGTTGAACTCGTTCATCCCCTCTCTGACCTTGAAGTCACCGACCCAGAAACGGGAGCTGTTGCTCATGGTCCAGAGGCTGCTGGCCGACTCCGCTCCCAGCTGCCACTGCTGCATGCCAAGGGAGCTGAATATCGGCGCCAGGGTGCCCTGTGCAGTATCCAGCAGCAGGTGGCTCTTGATATAGAGCGGCAGCATGCGGCTGTTGAACGCGAACTGCATCTCGATGGGCTCGCTCCCCGCCAGCTGGGGGTCCAGGCTCGCCAGCGTCTCTGGCGGCACCACCACCTTGAGCATGCCGTCACGGGCGAACAGGTGCTCCGTGGTAGGGTGCCAGGTGATCTCGATCCCGCTCTCCTGCTGCGCCCTGGCGATCTGTTCGGCCAGGATCCGGTCGAACGTATTGCCCGTGTACCAGCAGGCGCCAAGCCCCCCGACCACCAATACGGCCCCAACGGCCAAGGCCACTTTTTTCTTCATCTGTTCTGTTTCTCCACATTATTCGATGGCGGGTGCATGGGCGCACTCTACGGGGAGGATGGGAGGCCACGCAAGCCGGATGAGGCCGCCGGGTCCACGCTCCATTGTCACAGCAGGGGGCTGAACAGGTAGAAGATGTTCTCAAGCAATTTTTTGTACCAGGGCCTCGCACGCCACCTGGTCAGGGACATGGGGGTCGCCTCCAGCATGTAGCCCTGCACCAGCTGGTTCATCTCGGCGACAAACACCGGGTTGTCGATGAGCAGGGTGACTTCGAAATTGAGCCAGAGGCTGCGTCTGTCCAGGTTGACCGTGCCCACCAGGGCGAAGTCATCGTCCACCAGCACGCTCTTGGTGTGCAGCAGACCGGCGTCGTAGCGGTAGATCTCGACTCCGGCCGCCAGCAGATCCTCCATGAAGGAGTTGCTGGCGTGGTTGGCCATCAGGGAGTCGTTGCGCGCCGGCAACACCAGTTGCACCAGTACGCCCCGGGCCGCCGCCGAGGAGAGCGCGGCCGCCAACGGGTCATCGGGCACGAAATAGGGGGTGGTCAGCACCAGATGGTGGCGGGCCTGATAGATGGCCAGCAGCAGGCTCTGCTGGATGCAGTCTCCCCCGACGAAGGGGCCTGAGGGGATGAGCTGGGCCCGGTAGTTGGTTTGCGGCCAGGCCTCGGGCTCGTGCTGCAGGCTGTCGAGCAGGCGCTCGCCGGTCTCCATCTCCCAGTCCCAGACGAAGGTGGACCACATCAGCGGCACCACGGGCCCCTGCACCCGGATCATGATGTCGACCCACTGGCCGACCCCGGCATCCTGCTTGAAGAAACGCGGATCCACCATGTTCATGGAGCCGGTGTAACCGACCCTGTCGTCGATCACCACCAGCTTGCGGTGCATGCGCAAGTCCTGGCGCTGGAAGGGGATGCGCCAGGCGCCGACCGGCAGCACCTCCACCACCTTGACGCCGGCCGCGCCCAGGGTGTTCGGCCAATGGGAGCGGAAGAAGGTCTTGCTGCCGACGGAATCGAGCAACACACGACAATCCACGCCGCGTGCCGCCACCTCCATCAGCGCCTCGCACACCGCGTCCACATCCCCGCCGGGATGCCAGATGTAGAACTCCAGGTAGCAGGATTGGGAGGAGCCCCGGATGTCGCGCACTATCTCCTGGATGATGGTGTCGGGCTTGTGCAGCAGCGTCATCCGGTTGCCGGAGAGCATGGGCATGGCCAGCCGGCCCTGGATCAGATCATGGAGCGGACGGGCCTTGCTCCCCACCTCGCAGCAGTGCTGCGGGAAGAGGCGAGCCAGCTGGCGGATCCAGATGGCGTAAGGGCGGTACATGGCCTGGGCGCGCTCCGCCCGCTTGCGGCCGAGCCGGATCTCGCCGAACAGCACATAGAAGCCGACCCCGGCGAAGGGGATGGCATAGATGAGGGCCAGCCAGGCCAGCGACACCCCGATGGGACGCCGCTTCATCACCACCCGCAGGGAGATCCCCGCCACGATCACGGTGTGAAACAGCAGCAACAACCAGCCGAGAAAGCGGGAAAACAGCAACTGAATGTCGTATTCCAGACCGTCGAGCAAGGCGACTCCTTGGTGTGTTGAACAAGTGGCATGGGCAGATCCCACAAGGCCGGAATGGTATGCTGTAGGACAAACCCATTCTATCAGGTCGTTAGCATGATCCTGCAATCTATGCTGCTGAGTCTGGCCATGCTAGGTCAAGGCTCATATGACATCAATGAGCAGCAGATAAATCAGTACCTGCAATCCCAGGTGCAAGTGGACAAACAGCTGGAACTGCCCGGCATCATCAAGGCCCATGTGAAGCTTGAGCAGAGCGATGTGCAGATCGGCCGCCAGAGCCCGGACACCGCCAGGGTGTTTGGCAAGGGCAAGCTGAAGATAGCGCTGCCGGACCAGACCGAGTACGACGCCCTGCTGAACATGACCTATGAGGCGAGGCCCCGCTACGACAAGGCCCAGAGCGCGCTCTTTCTCGACAACATGAAGCTCGTCGACTACAAGCTGGAGCCGGCGGCGGCCGAGCAGAAGTTCGGTTTCATGTTGCGCATGCTGCTGCAGAGCATGGAGAAGCGGCTGGAGACCCAGCCCGTCTACAGGCTCGACGACAAGGATCCCAATCAGGCCTGGCTCAAGGAGAATCTGCTGGGGCTGGAGCTGTCACCGGGCAAGATCCACCTGCTGACCAAGCCACAGTGACGCCTCAGTTGAAGACGGGAGCCCTCGCCTGACGCACCAGCAGCTCGATCTGGTAACCCTGTTCGCGCTGCTGGTGGTAGAGGGCATGAAGCGGCCCGTCGAGTTCGTGCAGGGGAAGGTGGTCGAAGCCGGCCTTGAGGTAGAAGGGCTTCTCGAAGGGCAGGGCATGGCAGATCACGGGCTTGTCCAGCAGACCGCGGCAGGCATGCTGCAACAGCCGGGAGCCCAGGCCCAGGGACTGGTAATGGGGCAGCAGCCGGAAACCGCACAGATGGTAGTACTCCTGCTCGTCGCGCAGACGCACCGCACCCACCAGCCAGTGGGCGTCGCGCACCACGAAGATCCGCTCGGCCAGGTCCGGCACATAGTGGGAAAAAGTCGTTTCGTAATAGTCCCTGATCAGGGAAAGATCCGCATCACAGTACTCTTCGAATCTGAGCTCCATCGCCCGCCTGCTTGTCATACCCATGTCGCTCTGGCCACCCCGCCCTCTCCTGACCCATCATCCGGCCCCACGAAGAGATCTGACCAGAGTGGAGCCACAGCAAGATAACACGGCTTTAACTTACAAAAAAGCCAATAGCCTGATGGAAAACACGACGCTGTGGGCACGATGCCGTGCCGGACATCGGCCATTCCCCTGCCCTTTGCAGCCATCCGGCCCCCCTCTTTCCTGAACTTTTCCTGCGACGCTCCGCCGGCGGACTTGTTCTGTCTCGCCCCGGATGCTTTACTCAACGTGGCTAACGAGGCTTAAGGAGCAAGCCGTTGAAAGCATGGATGTTGCTGGGCATGATCCCGCTGTTTTCCCACCTTGCCTGGGGCCAGATGCCGCCACCGGCCGAGGTGGTGATCCTGACGCCGGAGTCGATAGCCCCGGCTCCCAAGCCCCAGACAGTGGCCGCCGCCACGGCCCCCCTCTCCTCGCCGCCCCCCGGGTCCGCCACGCCCGCCAGCCGCCAGATCCAGGTCTACAAGTCGGTGCAGAAGAACGGGGTCATCCGCTACTCCGACATGATGCCGGAGCAGGGCCACTACGAGTTGCTGCTGTTCAACGACTGCTATGCCTGCGATCCCGCCTCCAAGGTCAACTGGCGCACCACAGACCTCTTCCTCTATGACTACGCCAGCACCATCAAGGCGGCAGCCAAGGCGTATCAGGTCGAGCCCGCCCTCATTCGGGCGCTGATCCACGCCGAATCCGCCTTCAACCCCCTGGCGGTCTCCCGCAAGGGGGCCATGGGGCTGACCCAGCTGATGCCGGCCACCGCCCGCGAGCTGGGGGTCGGCAACGCCCTGCTGGCGGAGCAGAACATCTTCGGCGGGGTGAAGTACCTGGCGGGGCTGCTCAAGCAGTACGACGGCAATGTCGCCCTGGCCACCGCGGCCTACAACGCAGGGGCCGGCGCGGTGCAAAAGCATGGCGGCATCCCGCCCTACGCCGAGACCCGCGCCTATGTGGAGCGAGTCAAACTGCTGCATCAGCGCTACAAGGAGATGCTGAGCGCCCGGGGCCTGTAAGCCCCTGGCAAGACACAAGCCCGGCGTCATCCCTTCCCATCCGTCATGCCGAGACCCGCGCCTATGTGGAGCGGGTCAAGCTGCTGCACCAGCGCTATCGGGATATGTTGCGTGCCCGGGGCCTGTAAGCCCCTGGCAAGACACAAGCCCGGCGTCATCCCCTCCCATCCGTCATGCCGAAACCCGCGCCTATGTGGAGCGGGTCAAACTGCTGCATCAGCGCTATCGGGATATGTTGCGTGCC
Source organism: Aeromonas sp. XH (assembly GCF_033348475.1). NCBI lineage: Bacteria > Pseudomonadati > Pseudomonadota > Gammaproteobacteria > Aeromonadales > Aeromonadaceae > Aeromonas > Aeromonas sp. XH. The sequence continues at coordinate 3,088,948 of NZ_CP137630.1, forward strand.
CGGGGCCTGTAAGCCCCTGGCAAGACACAAGCCCGGCGTCATCCCTTCCCATCCGTCATACCGAGACCCGCGCCTATGTGGAGCGGGTCAAGCTGCTGCACCAGCGCTACAAGGAGATGCTGAGCGCCCGCGGTCTGTAACCCCTTCCCTCTTTACAGCCGGCTGAACAATACTGCGGGCCCTTGGTGGCCCGTTTTCGTGCCCGCCAGAAACAAAAAACACGCCCGGGGGCGTGTCGATACCACACGTTGTTTAGCAACACATCACTCTTTCGTGGCGATCACACGATAGGCCAATGCACCCAGAATGGCACCGACGATGGGGGCAACCCAGAACAGCCAGAGCTGGCCGATGGCCCAGTCACCCACGAACAGCGCCACACCCGTGCTGCGCGCCGGGTTGACCGAGGTGTTGGTCACCGGAATGCTGATGAGGTGAATGAGGGTCAGGCACAGGCCGATGGCGATGGGCGCGAACCCGGCCGGGGCACGGCTGTCGGTGGCGCCCATGATGACGAACAGGAAGAAGCCGGTCATCACCACTTCACACACCAGGGCCGCCAGCAGGCTGTAGCCGCCGGGGGAGTGCTCGCCATAACCGTTGGAGGCAAAACCGGCGCTCACATCAAAACCCGCTTGCCCGCTGGCAATGACATAGAGCACGCCACCCGCCGCGATCCCGCCAAGCACCTGAGCCACTATGTAGGGCAGCACGTTGGAAGCCGGGAAACGACCACCGGCCCAGAGCCCGACGGTCACGGCCGGGTTCAGGTGGCAGCCGGAGATATGACCGATGGCATAGGCCATGGTCAGCACGGTCAGGCCGAACGCCAGGGCCACGCCCAGCAGACCTATCCCCACGTTCGGAAACGCGGCGGCCAGCACGGCGCTGCCGCAGCCCCCCAGCACCAGCCAGAAGGTCCCCATAAATTCAGCAGCAAAAGGTTTCACTCTTGTCTCTCCCCATGATGACTAATACAGGAGCCAGAAAAGGCTCATACGAACACTGTTATTAAACAGGCGCCATATTATGGGAGTGTGGCGGCACAAGGCGAAGCCGGCCCGCACCGGGGGAAATGTGTGATCTTAATCACAAGTTGTTGATTAGGTAGAAAGAACCAGTCCCGCCCCATGGGGCTTTCTCATGGGAGTCCCCTGAGGAGGTGCGACAAATCGTGACTCAATCAGCGCTTTTGCCAACAGGCTCCGGCATCTGGCTCACCCTTCTCTCGCACTCTGCCAAGGCGGAGCACCGGGCTCAGCGATAACGTCCGCGCACCGAGCCGCTGGCCTGGCCCGCCATCCGGATCAGGCTCTGGCGGGTATGGAAGTGGCAGAGCGCCACCCCGAGGGCGTCCGCCGCATCCGCCTGGGGGGTGGCCGAGAGCTTGAGCAGGTGCATCACCATGTGCTGCACCTGCTCCTTGCCCGCGCCGCCGGTGCCCACCACCGCCTGCTTGATCTGGGTCGCCGAGTACTCGCTCACCGGCAAGCTGGCATTGACCGCCGCGACTATGGCGCTGCCACGGGCCTGGCCGAGTTTCAGGGCCGAATCCGCGTTGCGGGCCATAAAGACCCGCTCGATGGCAAACTCGTCCGGCTTGAACTGGGTGATGATCTCGCTCACCCCGTCGTAAACCTGCTTGAGGCGGGACGGCAGTTCGCCCAGATCGGTACGAATGCAGCCCGACCCCAGGTACTGCGCCTTGCCGGAGACGATGCGGATGACGCCGTAACCGGTGATCCGGGAGCCGGGGTCGATCCCCAAGATAATGCTCATGAGACTCTGCTGTGTTGAAGGCTGTTCATGGCGGCCAAGATAGCAAACTCGCCCCCGCTTGGCTCGCGCGGCAGCGCCCAGGTCGCCTGACTGCGCAGGGATGCGCCATCTCATACAGTGGTCCGGCGATTTTTTCGCCCGCCGCTCCGCCCCTGACCCGAACAAACCGGCGCGGCGATCAGCCTCACTCCCCCGCCAGGGCTACCAGTTGCTCTGCCAGCCGGTGGCCGTGCAGATAGCTCTCAATCAACGCCCCGTCGGCCCGACCCAGCTCAACCTGCCCATACCAGTGATCGAGCATCGCCACGAAACCCCGGCTCGCCAGCACCGGCTGCCAGTCGTCCGGTACCAGGGTCTGCACGGCCTTGTCCCGCGCGCACGTGCCCCGGGTGCAGTTTTCGATATGCAGGGAGAGGTTGTCGCCATAGGCGTCGATGCGCTCCTCCGTGATGCCGGCGCTGCGGTTCATGCTGCCGCTCACCGCCACCTGCCCGCTCTGCCAGGCCACGCTCGCGCTCACCAGCATGTCCGGATCCTGCGCACTGCGCCGCAGCACGGCATGAAGATCCCCGTCCGGCACGCCGCCGTAGCAGCAGAGGCTGTCGAGCACATGGATAAAGTCGTCGAACAGAAACTGGCGTGGCGCCCCAGGCAGATAGTGTCTGTGCTTCTGCCAGTGAAGCTCGGTGAGCGGCTGGGCACGGGCGGCGCCCATGGCGGGCAGATAGCGGCGGTTGAAGCCCACAAACAGCGGGCAATCCTGCGCCATGGCCAGATTGGCGAGCGCCTCCGCCTCGGCGTAATCAAAGCACAGCGGCTTGTCGACAAAGGTGGGGATGCCGGCGCGCAAGCACTGGGCAGCCAGCTCAAGGTGCACCGCGGTGGCGGCGTGGATCATCACCGCATCCGGGCGGCTAGCCAGCAACGCCTCCACCTCGGTAAAGCACTCGGATATCCGGTACTGGCGGGCCAGCTTAGCCAATACCGCTGGATTGCGGGTACAGAGCAGCGGGGTGACTCGCTCGTCGCTCGCGAGCAGCGGCAGATAGGCCTTCTGGGCGATATCGCCAAGACCTACGAGGGCAATACGCATGGGGACTCCTTGTGGCGGCGGGTTATGGGCGCCGTTTTATCCGGCAACGGCTGACAGGGTAGCATCCCCGCCGACCCGGACACAGCCGATGGCTGGCCCAACTGCTCCCCTCTGCCGGGGAGTGTCATTTTTGGCTCCATCTGGCTAAGATGCCCACTTTTGGACATAGAAGCGCCAAGGAGTGCCATGCCAAGCTCAACCCTGCTCTCGCTGTTTCGCTACAAGGCCTGGGCCGATGGCGAACTGCTGGATGCCCTCGCCACCCTGGATGCCGCGCAATATGGCGAGGCTCACCACACGGCCCTGCGCATCTTCAACCATATCCATGTGGTCGATGCCATCTTCAAGGGCAATCTGCTGGGGGAACCCCACGGCTTCAGTGCCACCAATACCCCGGAGACACCGACCCTGGCGGCGCTGCGCAGTGCCATCGGCAAGCTGGATGCCTGGTATCTGGATTACGTTGCCAGCCTGAGCCAGGCAGATGGCGAGGCCGTGCTCTCGTTCAACTTCGTGGATGGCGACAAGGGGCAGATGAACCGCGCCGAGATGCTGCTGCATCTGGTGACCCACGGCGGTTATCACAGGGGGGCCATAGGGCGGATTCTGGTGCAGTGCGGCATCACGCCGCCACGGGATACCCTGACCGCCTTCCTGCATCGCAGCGAACCCGGGCGACGGGGCGGCTGATCCCAAAATGAGCGCGGGCGGCGGATGTCGCCCTTCTTGTGTGACCTGCATAGATAGCCGTCCGCCCCATGGTGTTTTAGGGCCTGCCACTTCCCGCTCTCGCTACTCTGCCGATTTGGCCTGCTCTTTGGCATCCAGCCACTTGCCCACTCTGCCCCCCAGCTCGGAGCTCACCATGGCGCTGACCACAGCCCAGAGCAACTGGTTGAAATCAAAGTTCGCCTGCTTCTCAAACAGCAGGGGCACCATAAGGTTGAAGCCGATGATCCCCAGCACCAGCCCGAGCCCGCTTCCTATCTTTTCTCTTCTGGATCTGCTCTTTACTGCCATCTCACTGCTCCTGTGCAGGTCTCTTTGTCGGTGCTTGTGCGGGGAATGCCGTGCCGCCTCCGCGCAAAATTAATCGGCCGCCAAGATAGCAAAACCGCCCCCGCCTGACTGCCTTTATCGGTTGTGTTTGAGCGCTTTGATGACGGGGTTCAAAAAACCGCAACGTTCTGCTGGTGATATCGCTGCCGATGCTCGCACAGGCGGCCTCGTTTGGCTTACAGTGGCTATCTGGAACCTGTTGAACTGCGATGGGTTGCTGCCAACGCGGGTCAAGGGAGCATATTGGAAGCTGTAATCCACGGGCGGTAGCGTGAGATTCTGTGGCATTATGCCTTGATCCACAAATGGGTTTCCTATATTTTCATGGTTACATTTAATAGAGTAAATTATGGACTTAAATACTCTAAAACGCTGTCTTGTCGAGCTAGAACCAGATGATTTTGTCAATGAACACATAGTTAATGCAGCCTCACTCCATGTTACTGAAGAACAAATAGAGTTCATCAGGGTTCGTATTAGTGAGGCTGTTGGAATAGATATCGCACCATCAGAAATTGTCATTGTGGGTTCTGCAAAATTAGGCTTTGGACTTTTTAACAAAAAGAAACGTGATCAAGCTCCTTTACCTGCATTTCGTCCATTTGGTCCAGAGTCAGATATAGATGTTGCAGTTTGTTCACCACAATTATTTGATACAGTGTGGAATGAGCTATCTGATTATGCGTTAGCAAAACCTTGGATGCCACACAAGATGAACAAAACTGGAGACTATCTTGTGTATGGTTGGCTACGTCCAGATCAAATTCCCTTTGAAGCTAGACTAAGAACACTTGATTCGTTTAAAGATCGCTTAATGCAGCTATCTAGAACACCTCAGTTAATGAGAAGGAAGATTAGCGGAGCTATCTATCGTGATCTTACCTTCCTCAAAAAATACCAAGTTAGAGGCATATCTCACTGCCGAAAGGAGTTAATTATTCCATGAAAACAGCAGCAAGCAATAAAAAGGTTCGTGAGCTTATTCAGTTGGTTAGGGAAGGAAAACTAATTCCTAGACCAGAATTTCAAAGAAGGCTTGTTTGGTCTAGAGAAGATAAAGATCATTTTATAGACAGCATCTTACGTGGTTACCCTTTTCCTGAGATTTACTTTGCCGATGGTGATGTAGATTTAGAAACAGGGCAAGGATCTCAATTGCTAGTTGATGGCTTACAAAGAGTAAGTACAATCATACAATACTTTGATGCAGACCCAGACTTAAGATTATTAACCGTCCCTGCATACCGAGATTTAACTGAAGACCAAAAACGTAGCTATCTTCAATATGATGTTGCTGTTCGTGACTTAGGTGCTCTTACAAGAGAAGAAGTTATAGAGGTATTCAAGAGGCTAAATGCAACAAAATATTCATTACTGGATATTGAGGTCAATAATGCTCTTTATGCTGGAGCTCTAAAGTCTTTTTGCGAAACCGTTGCAGAATATGAGTTCTTCGAAAGGCACTCTACTTTTAGAGCTAGTGACTATAAAAGAATGGGCGATCTTCGTTATGCACTCACAATCGTTGGTACAATGATTCAAGGCTATTTTAATAGGGATGATATATTTGAGGAGCTATTGAGCAGGTATAATGATGACTTTAACGGCAAAGATGAAATAAAAGGTCGTCTTGAGAGAACTCTTGCATATGTTGACGAGTGTGGATTTAATCCTAAATCAAGAGTTTGGAAAAAAGGTGACCTATTTACCTTAATAATAGAGCTAGACCAGTTGATAAATATTGAGCAGAGAACTTTATCCCCTGCTGATACTGTAGGCAGGTTAGAATATTTTTATGATCAAGTAGACCAGATAGGATTAGATGGTGATACTCTTCACTCTGTATACTATAAGGCAGCATTACAAGCTTCAAATGATAGAATAAATAGGATTAGACGAGGAAAAATCATTCACAATATGATTATAGGAGTTGGTGAAGAAATAATATTAGCTGAATTAAGAGATGCAGGCCTGTGAGCTTTATTTGACTCTATATCTTCTTCTGACTTCTACTTGTTTATTAAATACTAAAAAGGCGACCATCCGGTCGCCTTTTTATTTTTATCGCTTTCCAATCAGGTATATCACCGAGCCGGTCGCTTGGCGCCATTCCCTTTGGCCGCAGCCTTGCCGCCTTGAGTGGCAGGTTTGGCACCCGGCTTGGCGGAGCCGGCGCGGGTCGGCGCCTTGCCTTTGGGTGCGGGTTTGCTCTTACCAGCACTCTGACCTGCGCCCTGACCTGTACCTTGCGAACTGAGCTTGCCGTTACCCGAGCCTTTCTGGAGCTGAGAGCCGACCGGTTTGCCATTGCCCGCCTTGCCGCCATTTCTGCTGGCTGTCGGAGCATTAACTGCACCGGCCTCGCTGCGGGCGGCCTTGTTAGCCCCATTGCTGCGCTGATGGGTGATGGCACTGTGGCGGGTCAACGCGGGCTTGAGGCCCTTGCCGCGGCTGCGCTCGGCCTTGGCTTCGCCACGGCCTTCCGGCGGCACCAGGCAGTCGGGGCCGTTGCCGATCAGGTGACCCTTGCCCATCTCCAGCAGGGCTTCGCGGATCATCGGCCAGCCGGCCGGATCGTGGTAGCGCAGCAGCGCCTTGTGCAGGCGACGGCGACGCTCCCCTTTCACCACGAACACGTCCCCGCCCTGGCGGCTCACCTTGTTGAGCGGGTTTTTCTCGGTGTAATACATGGTGGTGGCGTTGGCGAGCGGCGACGGGTAGAAGTTCTGCACCTGATCCAGCTTGAAGCGGTTGGACTTGATCCAGAGCGCCATGTTCACCATGTCTTCATCCGTGGTGCCCGGGTGGGCGGAGATGAAGTAGGGGATCAGGTACTGCTGCTTGCCCGCCTCTTTGGAATACTTGTCGAACAGCTCCTTGAAGCTGTAGTAGCTGCCCATGCCCGGCTTCATCATCTTGGAGAGCGGGCCCTCCTCGGTGTGTTCCGGCGCGATCTTGAGGTAGCCGCCGACGTGGTACTTGGCCAGCTCCTTGATGTAGCGCGGATCTTCCACCGCGATGTCGTAACGCACCCCGGAGGCGATCAGGATCTTCTTGATGCCCTTGAGGTCGCGCGCCTTGCGATAGAGGTTGATGGTCGGGCTGTGGTCGGTATCCATGTGCGGGCAGATGGTCGGCCAGACGCAGGAGGCGCGCCGACAGGTCTGCTCGGCCTTGGGGCTCTTGCAGCGTAAGCGGTACATGTTGGCGGTAGGGCCGCCCAGATCCGAGATGACGCCGGTAAAGCCCGGCACCTTGTCGCGGATCTCTTCGATTTCTTTGAGGATCGACTCTTCCGAGCGGCTCTGGATGATGCGCCCCTCGTGCTCTGTGATGGAGCAGAAGGAGCAGCCGCCAAAGCAGCCGCGCATGATGTTGACCGAGGTCTTGATCATGTCGTAGGCCGGGATCTTCTCGTTGCCATAGGCCGGGTGCGGCACCCGCTGGTAAGGCAGACCGAACACCCCGTCCATCTCGTCGGTTTCGAGCGGGAAGGCGGGCGGGTTGACCCAGATGATGCGATCGCCGTGGGCCTGGGAAAGCGCGCGGGCGCAGCCCGGGTTGGTCTCGTGGTGCAGGATGCGGGACGCATGGGCGTAGAGCACCTTGTCCTCCTTCACCCGCTCGAACGCCGGCAGCTTGACGTAGGTCTTCTCCCAGGGCTTTTGCTTGGGCGGCTGCACCAGGATGGGCTTGGCCTCCTGCTCCACCGGCGCAGTGCCCTCGTCATCAGAGCAGGGGGCCCCTTCCATATAGGGGTTGGGGATGGGATCGATGCGGCCAATCTGGTCGAGCTTGCTCGAATCCACCCCGCGCCAGCCCGGCAGCGGCTCCTTGCGGATGACGGCGGTGCCGCGAATGTCCTGCATGGTGTCGATGGTCTCGCCGCCTGCGATGCGGTGAGCCACCTCCACCAGGGGGCGCTCGGCGTTGCCATAGATGAGGATGTCGGCCTTGGCGTCGATCAGGATGGAGCGGCGGATGGTCTCGGACCAGTAGTCGTAGTGGGCGATACGGCGCAGGGATGCCTCGATGCCGCCGATGACCACGGGCACCTCTTTATAGGCCTCCTTGCAGCGCTGGGTGTAGACCAGGGTGGCGCGGTCCGGCCGCTTGCCGCCCACGTCCCCCGGGGTGTAGGCGTCGTCGTGGCGCAGCTTCTTGTCGGCGGTGTAGCGGTTGATCATGGAGTCCATGTTGCCCGCGGTCACCCCGTAGAAGAGGTTCGGCTTGCCCAGGCGCATAAAGTCATCCTTCGATGACCAGTCCGGCTGGGCGATGATGCCGACCCGAAAACCCTGGGATTCGAGCATGCGGCCGATCACCGCCATGCCGAAGCTCGGGTGATCCACGTAGGCGTCGCCGGTCACCAGCACGATGTCGCAGCTGTCCCAGCCGAGCTTGTCCATCTCCGCGCGGGACATGGGCAGGAAGGGCGCCGTGCCGTAGCACTCGGCCCAGTAACGGGGATAGGAGAAGAGGTTGGTAACCGGCTGCATTTTGACCACCTGGAACAATTCGGGTCGCGCATTATACCGGCAGAGCCAGGCGGGGGCGACGGCTTTTTGCCCCCACAGAACGCGAGGGGAAAGGGCTGCTTCGAGCGGGTGCCGCGGGTCGGCGTGACAGACTCGGTGTTCATCAACAAGCAGGGCACCCATGGGCGCCCTGCTTGTTGTCATGGCGGGTCGGCACGCTAGGCCGCCGGTTTGTCCCGCCCCTCGGGGGCGTCCTCCCCCTGCACTGGGGACGGGCTGGCCGGGGCTGCCGTGGCCAGCACCTCGTCCACCAGCCTGTCCCGCGCCCCCGTCATCCCCGCGCGTCTGGCGATCAGGTGATAGATGGCGGGCACCACCAGCAGGGTGACCAGGGTCGCGAGCGACAACCCGAAGAAGACCACTGTCCCCACGGCCATCCGGCTCTCGTAGCCCGCCCCCATGGAGAGCATCAGGGGCACGGCACCTATGATGGCAGTGAGCGACGTCATCAATATGGGGCGCAGACGGCGCACCGAGCCCTTGATGATCGCCTCCTCGAACCCTTCACCCCGCTGGCGCAACTGGTTGATGAACTCCACGATGAGGATGCCGTTCTTGGTCACCATGCCGATCAGCATGATCATGCCGATCTGACTGTAGATGCTGAGCTCCTGCCCCGTGAGCCAGAGGCCGAGCAGGCCGCCGAAGATGCCGAGCGGCACCGTCATCATCACCACCGCCGGAGTCAGCAGGCTCTCGAACTGGGCCACCAGCACCAGGTAGACCACCAGCAGGGCCAGGCCGAACACCAGCGCCATCTCCCCCTGGTTGTCGCGATAATCCTTGGACTCGCCGGCGTAATCCACCGACATGCCGATGGGCAGATGATCCGCGGCCCAGCCATCCAGGAAGTCCAGCGCCTCCCCCAGGGTGTGGTCGGGGGCCAGGTCCGCGGTGAGGGTGACCGCCTTCTGGCGCTGATAGTGGTTGAGGCGCTGGGGACTCGCCACCTGAGTGACGGTGGCCAGGGTGGAGAGGCTCACCATCTCGCCGCTGGCGGCCTTGAGGTAGATACGGCTCACATCCGAGATGCCGTTGAACTGGGTCTGGTTGGCCCTCAGATAGACGTCGTACTCCTCCCCCCTGTCCACATAGGTGGTCTGGCTGACGCCCCCGAGCAGGGCCTGCAGGGAGCTTGCGATGGTGGAGACCGGGATGCCGAGCTGGCTGGCTCGCTCCCGCTCTATGGTCACCTGCAGCTCCGGGGTCTTCTCGGCATAGTCGAGATCCGGGCTCTGCATCAGCCCGCTCTGACGCGCCGCCTGCTGCAAGATGAGCCCCTGCTGGTATAGCTCGCCGTAATCGGAGCCCTGCAGCACGAACTGCACGGCGGCGGTGGAGCCACCGCGAAAGCCCGGCTGGAAGGTGCGGATCATCACGTCCGGAATGTCGGCGAGCAGCCCGCTCAGGGAGCGGCCGAACTCGGTGGCCGTCTGCTCCCGCACCGCCCAGTCGCTGAGCTGGATGATGGCCATGCCGGTCTGATCGCCGCCGCGGCCGAAGGCCGGGGTGCTGAAACTCACCGCCTGCACCACGCCCTTGCCGAGCAGCGGCAGGACGGCGGCCTCCACCTGCTGCATGTTGCGCTTCATCCGCTCTATGCTGGTGCCCTCGGCCCCCTTCACGAACACATAGAGCACGCCCCTGTCCTCTGTGGGAGTGAGGCTCGCGGGCAGCTTGCCAAAGAGGGCGCCGATGCCGCCGAGGCAGAGCAGCAGCACCAGGGGCATCCAGACGGCGTGGCGCAGCACGGCCCCCAGCAGGGCGCGATAGCGCCGCTCCACCCAGCCGAGGCTTTTATCCAGCGTGGCGGTCAGGGCGTTGGGTTTGTCCACGGCACGCATCAGCCAGGAGCCCATGGCCGGAGTCAGGGTGAGCGCCACCAGGGAGGAGAAGAGCACCGCCAAGGAGAGCAGGATGGCGAACTCGGTGAAGAGCCGCCCCACCATGCCCTCCATGAAAGCGATGGGCACGAACACCATCACCAGCACGGCGGTGGTAGCGATGACCGCAAACCCCACCTCCCGGGTGCCGTGCCAGGCCGCCATCAATGGGGATTCCCCCCGCTGCAGGTGGTGGTGGATGTTCTCCACCACCACGATGGCGTCGTCCACCACCAGGCCGATGGCGAGGATGAGCGCCAGCAAGGTGATGAGGTTGATGGAAAAGCCCAGATACCAGGCGCCGATGAAGGCCGATATGAGGGAGACCGGCACCGTGATGGCGGGGATCAGGGTGGTACGCCCCTGCCCGAGGAAGAGATAGAGCACGGCGACCACCAGCAGGGCACAGATGGCCAGGGTCTCGTACACCTCGTCGATGGCCTGCTTGATGAAGATGGTGGAGTCGTAGTCGACCTCGAGCTTTGCCCCTTCCGGCAGGAAGCGCTGCATCTCGACCAGCTTCTTCTCGATGCCCTGGGCCACCGCCAGGGGGTTGGCGGTGGACTGGGCGACTATGCCAATCCCCAGGCTCTCGCGGCCGTTGCGCTGGTAGGCGCTGTCTTCGTTCTTGGCCCCCACCTCCACATCCGCGATGTCCGCCAGGTAGATGCTCTGGCCGTTCGCGGCGGTCGTCACCGGCAGGGAGCGGAAATCCTCGGCGCTGTGGTAGAGGCGGGCGATCTGCACCGCCATGGTCATGGTATTGTTGCGGATCTCCCCCCCCGGCAGCTCGATGTTCTCCCGCTTGAGGGCATCCTGCACGTCGGCCACAGTGATGCCGCGGGCCGCCATGTCGGCCGGGCGCAACCGCACGTACATCACCTGGGTCAGATCGCCGGAGAGTTGCACCTCGCTCACCCCGTCCACCAGGCTCAGGGGATCCACCAGCATGCGATTGGCGTAGTCGGTCAGGGCGGTGCGGTCCATCTGGGTGCTGCTGAAGTTCAGCCAGATGGCCACGTCGCCGTTGCCGTTGTCCTTGGTCACCATGGGCTCGTCCGCGTCGTCCGGGAGCCTGGGCCGGGCGCGGGAGATGGCGTCGCGCACGTCCGAGGTGCCCTCCAGCATGTTCCAGCCGAGCTTGAACTCCACCGTGATGGAGGAGCGCCCCTTGCGGGTCACCGAGTTGATGTTCTTGATGCCGCTGATGCCGGAGAGCTGGTCCTCGATCGGCTTGGTGACCTGGCTCTCCATCACCTCGGGGGCCGCCCCCTCATAGGTGGTGGTGATGGAGACGGACGGGGTCTGCACGTCCGGCATCTCCCGCACCGTCAGCTTGGAAAAGGCCACCAGGCCGAACACGGTGAGCAGGGCGCTGATGACCACCGCCACCAGGGGGCGGCGCACTGAGATATCGGAGAGCCACATCAGCCTTTCACCTCGCCCAGATCCCGTACCAGGGCGCCGTCGCGCAGATTCACCAGCCCCTCCACCGCGATGCGATCGCCGACGTTCAGCCCCTTGAGCACCCACACTTCTTCGCCATGGGTGTCGCCAAGCTCCACCGGCACACGCTTCACCCGGCCGTCCGCCTCCAGGCGATAGACGAAGCGCTGCTCGCCGGCGTATTCCACCGACTGGGCCGGGATCAGGGTCATCTTCTGGGCCGGCAGGGAGAGCTCCACGTTCATCAGCATGCCGGGGCGCAACTGGCCGCCGGGGTTGGGCAGGATGACCCGCGCCTTAATGTTCTGGGTGTCGCTGGAGATCCGGCTGTCGAGGGTCTCCAGCACCCCGGAGAAGGATTGATCCGGCCAGGCGGAGCTGGTCGCCGTCACCGCCATGCCGGGACGCAGCAGGGAGAGGTAGCGCTCGGGCACTGCCAGATCGAGCCGCAGCTTCGCCAGCTCGTCCAGATGCAGCAGCACGTCACCGCTGTTGACCAGGGCCCCTTCGCTCAAGTCGATGAGGCTGACGGTGCCGTCGAAGGGGGCGGCCAGGGTGCGCAGGGAGAGCTCGTAACGGGCCGCGTCCACCCGGGCCTGGGCCTGGGCGACGGTGGCCTCCTGCCCCTCCAGCTCGGAGGTGGTGATGGCGCCGCGCGCCACCAGGCGGCGCATGTCCCGCAGCTTGCGCGCCTCGTCGCGCACGCTGGCGCTCTGCTCGGCGAGCTCCGCCTGCTGCTTGCCCGCGTCCAGGGCGATCAGGGTCTGCCCCTGCTCCACCTGCTGGCCGGATCGCACCGCGATGTTGACGATGCGGCCGGTCACCTCGGGACTCACCACCACGGAGCGATTGGCCGCCAGCTTGCTGACCAGCTTGATGGAGGGCTCGGCCAGGCTCTGCCTGACGGTTTCGGCCCTGATGTTGATCTCTCTTGGTGCAGGCTTGCTGGCGGGTTCAGCCTGCCGCAGATGCCAGGCCCCCGCCGCCAGCAACAGAAGAAGAGGGAAAAGCCACAGCCACACGCGCGTTTTCATCACAGGATCCATGCAGTCAAAGAGAGAAAGGGAAAGAGCTTCATCAAGGATGGCACCATGTTACCCCCTGACTATGCCGCGACTATGTATAAATGTGACAAAACGTAACAGTCTGGCGAGAAGATCATCAAAAGCCATCTTCCCGGGACGATGACGAGGGTTCTGCCCTGCACTGATGGCCGATTTGCGCCTCATGCTCAGCCTGGGCCATTGCCGCCAGCCCCCTTCGTGCACACTGTTGGAGACCATTCGCCGCGCCGATCTCGCCCTCTATCAGGCCAAGGGCAACGGTCGCAATCGCCACGAAAGTTGGCAGGATGACGGGCAGGAGAAGCCGGGGTAAGCTGGAACCCCAATTCACATCAGGAGACGCACTGTGGCACGAAAACCCCGCCTGGGTCTGGCCCTGGGCAGCGGCGCTGCCCGAGGATGGGCACACATCGGCATCATACGGGCGCTGGAGCGCCTCGGCGTCAAGCCGGATCTGGTGGCTGGCTGCTCCATCGGCAGCTTCGTCGGCGCCGCCTACGCCGCCGGCGAACTGGACAAACTGGAGAACTGGGTGCGCGGTTTCAACCGGTTGCAGGTGATGGGGCTGCTCGACCCCGCCCTCTCCGGCGGCCTGTTCCGCGGTGACAAGGTGTTCGGCATCGCCGCCGGCCATCTGGGGGATCCCGCCATCGAGAGCCTGCCGCTGCCCTTCGCCTGCGTCGCCACCGAACTCGATACCGGCCGCGAGATCTGGTTGCAGCAGGGCCCCCTGCGCCAATGCGTGCGCGCCTCCTGCGGCATGCCCGGCATCCTGACCCCGACCCGGATCGATGACCGCTGGCTGGTGGACGGTGCCGTGGTCAACCCAGTGCCCATCTCGCTCGCCCGCGCCATGGGGGCCGAGGTGGTGATCGCCGTCAACCTCAACACCGACCTGCACCAGCCCTGGACGGACGAGCCGGACGAACCCGCCCCGGGGGGGCTGTTCAGCCAGTGGCTCGGCCGCACCGAACCCAGTACCCCCGGCATGTGGGGGGTGATGACCGGCTCCATCAACATCATGCAGGAGCGCATCACCCGGGCCCGGATGGCCGGCGATCCCCCCGAGATCCAGCTCTGCCCTCGCCTCGGCAACCTCTCCATCATGGACTTCCACCGCGCCAGCGACGCCATCAACGAGGGGGAAGCCTGTGTCGAGCGCAGCCTGGATCAGCTCAAGGAGGAACTCTCCCGGCTCGGCCTGCTCTGACGCCCAGGGATGCCAATGAAAAGAGCGCCATCAGGCGCTCTTTTGCTGTCCGGGCCTCGGGGTCAGAACAGCCCCAGCCCCTTGAGCATCACGATCAGGATAAGCAGGGGCGACACGTAACGGATGATGAAGAACAGGGGCTTGAGGATGGGCAGCTCCAGCTCGCCGCCATTGTTCAGCGCCGTCTTCATCCGCTCGAAGCCCCAGACCCAGCCGACGAACAGGCAGAGGAAGATGCCGCCAAGGGGCATCAGCACGTTGGAGGAGACGAAATCGAACAGATCGAAGAAGGTCTTGCCGGCGATCTGCACGTCCGCCAGGGTGCTGTTGGAGAGCGCACAGGTCGACCCGACCGCCCCCAGCACCAAGAGGTTGATCAGGGTGGCCCTTCTGCGGCTCATGTGAAAACGCTCGGAGAGCACGGAGACCGGCACCTCCAGGATGGAGAGCATGGCCCCCGTGGCCGCGATGGCGGAGAGCACGAAGAACAGCACCATGAACAGGTGACCAAACGGAATGCTGGCAAACACCGCGGGTATGGTGATGAACAGCAGGGAGGGGCCGGCGCTCGGCTCGAAGCCGAAGGCGAACACCGCCGGGAAGATGGCGATCCCCGCCAGCATGGAGACGAAGAGATCGGCGCACATCACCCGGACCGTGGTCAGGGGAATGTGCTGGTCATCCCGAAAGTAGCTGCCATAGGTCATCATGCAGCCCATGCCGATGGAGAGCTTGAAGAACGCCAGTCCCATGGCCGTCAGCACGACGCCTGCGGTCACCTTGGAGAAATCGGGGGAGAACAGGAAGTCCAGCCCCTCGCTCGCCCCGGGCAGGGTCAGGCTGCGGATGCCGATCACCAGCAGCAGGATGAAGAGCAGCGGCATCAGCCGCTTGGTGACCGCCTCAATCCCCTTGGCCACCCCCATCAGCAGTATGCCCCCCATCAGGGCCAGCACCAGCCACTGCCACAGCAGGCTCTGCAGCGGATTGGTGATGAGCGCGTTGAAGGCCGCCCCCGTCACGGCGGGATCGGTCGAGAGGATATCCCCGCTGGCCGCCTTGAAGATGTAGGCAAACACCCAGGCCGCCACCTCGGAGTAGAACGACATGATGAGGAAGGCCGCGCTCACCCCCATGGCCGCGATCAGCCACCAGGGTTGTCCCTTCGGCGCCAGCTTGATGAGCCCGCTCACCGCATCGGATTTGGCCTGACGCCCCAGCATGATCTCGGAGATCATCACCGGCAGCCCCACCAGCAGGGTGGCGATGACATAGACCAGCAGGAAGCCGGCGCCGCCGTTCTCCCCGGTCAGGTAGGGGAACTTCCAGATGTTGCCAAGCCCGACGGCCGACCCCAGGGTCGCGGCCAGCACGCCAAAGGTACTGGTAAAGCCATCTCTGGCCTTGGATGTGGTTTGACTCATGTTTGTCTCGTTGTGCGCAGCAGTGGCCTGAATTCAAAGGGTCGGAATATTCCGGGGATTAATCCAGTTCCACAAGCTGATTTCGCTGAAATCGCCACACATCGCACATAACGCCGTATTTATTTAAACAAGTCTCTGTTTTGAAAAATAAAAAATGCCGCCTCCAGGGCGGCATTTTTATCAAGGCTCAGGCCATCAAGCCTTGGCAATATCGTCCGGACCGATCTGGCCGATTTCGGCGACTTTCTTGTCGGCCAGCAGCCAGAGGGTGAACTTGTGCAGATCCGGGTGATGAGCCAGGGCGACCAGGAAGGCGCCTCCGACTTCACGGTAACCCAGTTCATAGTTCTTCAGGGTGGTTGGGGGGACGCCCAGCAGATCGGCAAACTTGGGACGGCTCAGGCCTACCGCTTCGCGGATCTGACGGATCTTCTTGCCAACAGTTACGATATTTGAATTCATGTGTTCCATACTCCGTTCGGCGGATTGACTCCACCTTTATTTTTCGCGACGACTCGTAGTCAAGTGTATCAGTTTTGAACGGACTCGTTATGGTCGAGCCTCTATCTATAATCAGCGTCTTTCGACGACAACCCTAACAAACCTCGGGGATGGTAATCGCAGAGCCGCTTCAGGTAAACAGTCTCGAAAAGAAACCTTTCTGGTTGCCCGGCCATCGCTCGTATAATTCGCCGATTATTTCCAAGAGAGTCATCAGCATGGCATTTCCCGGCATCATCTCCCGTCTCCACCCGGATTCGGATCCCGCATCCCTCCCCCGTCAACTCAGCCAGGGCCAGCAGACCCGGGCCGAGGCATTCTGGTTGCCCGCGGCCATGCAGCACGACGCGGCCACCGTGCTGGCGGCCCTCTCGGACAAGTGCAGCCTCTATCTCGAATGCCCGGCGGCGTCGGGGCTGCGCAGCCACGACGGAGTCCTGCAGGAAGATGGCACCCTGAGGCTGGAAAATGGTAACCGGATGGCGCTCGCGAAGGCCAAAGGGGATGGCGGCATAGTGCCCGAGCTGGGTCTGCACGAGATGGAAGCCTGGCTGGCTGCCGGTCACCTCCATTTCATCTGTTCAGCCGCCGTTCAGCCTGTGGCGCGGGCCATCCTCAATATCTGGCCCCTCGACCCCTATCTCGCCCGCCATTTTTTGCTCAGCTTCACCCCCTTGCTATGCGAAGCAACCGAGGCCGATTATCTCGCGGTCTTCTCGGCCAGGGTGGCAGGCGCAAGCCCGCAGCACGCCTGGGCTCAGGCCTATATGAAGCTTGAGAAAAAACTGCACCGCGCCTACTTGGATCACTAATAAATTCGAAGAAACAGCCAGTTATCCATACGACACAATTTGCCCCATGGGTTATCTGTGAGCTTGATCATGTTTTGAAATGGGCATAAAGTGCGCCACGTCATCGGAATGACATCGGCTGTTCGTGGCGGAGTTCGTGCATTGTCGACAGTGCAACCCGCTCACTTGTGCACCCAGATGCGTGCCTCCTGGATGGATCTAGGATCCCTGTTCGCGCCAACGGTCGTTGGTCGACAGAGCCAGCAGCTTACATAAATTACAAAGTGCGAAGCACGTGGACAACGTGCCATCTCAACGAGGATTATTTTATGATGAAAATGGCTCCTTCCCTGATCGCCATCGCCATGGCTGCCATGGGTGCAACTGCAGCGCACGCCGCTGACGACATCTACTTCGGTGCCGGTGTTGGTGCGACTCACTTCAACGGTCTGAACAAGATCGAAGGCGTGAACGCTGGTGAAGAAGACGCGGCTGCCGCCAATGCCTTCGTTGGTTACAACTTCAACGAATACTTCGGTTCCGAGCTGGGCTACCAGTACACCGGCCGTGGCAACACCAACGGCAACCGTTACGAGAGCCAGGGTGCCACCCTGTCCGGTATCGCTCGTCTGCCGCTGGGCAACGATTTCTCCCTGTTCGGTGAAGCTGGCGCCTACTGGGGCCACACCGACGGTCTGGGCACCAGCGATACCAAGGTATCCCCGCTGGCCGGTGCCGGTGTGACCTACAAGGTCAACGACGCGCTGGATCTGCAAGCTCGTTACCGCTACATGTGGGACGTGGCTGACCTGCACGCCGACGACGTACGCTACAAGTCCAACCAGAGCGTTGCGACCCTGGAAGCCGTTTACCACCCGTTCCGCACTTCCTACGTAGCGCCGGCTCCGGCTCCGGTTGTTGAAGAAGCTCCGGCTCCTGCTCCGCAAATCGTTGAGAAGAACTTCGCCCTGAACTCCGACGTGCTGTTTGCCTTTGGCAAAGACAGCCTGAAGGCCGAAGGCGTGGAAGCCCTGAACGCCCTGTACCAGCAGATCGTCGAGTTCCAGCCGAAAGACGGCAACGCCGTTGTCGTTGGTTACACCGACCGCATCGGTTCCGACGCTTACAACCAGAAGCTGTCTGAAGCCCGTGCCCGTACCGTTGCCAACTTCCTGGTCAGCAAGGGCATGGCTGCCAGCAAGGTTGCCATCGAAGGTCGTGGCGAAGCCAACCCTGTCACCGGCACCAAGTGTGACGGCGTCAAGGCCAAGGCTCAGCTGATCTCCTGCCTGGCTCCGGACCGTCGCGTAGAAGTACGCGTATCCGGCGTACAGGAAGTTCAGCAGTAATCTGACCTCGCTCAGATAATGCGAAAAGGGGATGCCACGGCATCCCCTTTTGCTTGTCTGGCGTTTTCCCCGGCGACATCCCCTGTCTCACCTCTCCCCCTCTTCCCGCTCTGGCGGTAGCCCCATGGTACCGGCGCCAGCGCTGCATATCTGACCGGAAACTTGATCAAGCTGATTCAAAAGAATACAGTAGCTGCGCTTGTAAGACATTGGATGAACTATTAAAAGTGCTGAATGCCCGGTGCGTTGTCCATGGAGAATAAGCTTCATGAGAATCCAGGTTACCATCCATTTTTTTATTCAAGCCGTCCGTGACGCGTTCACGGTGTCGCACATGAAGTGTCATCTGCGACCGGTATAACAAAGAGTGCGCAGTACGCCCTTAGCACGGCAACTCAACGAGGATAAAACGATGAAAATGAAAATGGCACCAACCCTGATTGCTCTGGCTATTGCAGCCATGGGAACCACCACGGCCCAGGCGGCTGACGACTGGTACACAGGCATGGGGGCAGGTTGGGCATATGGCCACGACCTGGACTCCTTCGGCCTGGATGCCGACAAGGACGCCACCGCGATCTCCCTGTTCGGCGGCTACAACTTCACCGAAAACTTTGCCGCCGAGCTGGGCTATCTCTATGCCGGCAAGGGTGGCGTCGACGGCGTCGACTTCAAGACCCAGGGTGGGACCCTGTCCGGTATCGCCCGCCTGCCCATGAACGACATCTTCTCCGTGTTCGCCGAAGGCGGTGCCTACTTCAATCACGTCAACGGCAACGGTGACAGCGACAACGGCACCTCGCCGCTGGCCGGTCTGGGCCTGAGCGCCAAGCTCACCGATCTGCTCGATCTGCAGGCTCGCTATCGCTACATCTGGGATCTGGGCGACGATCAGAAGACTTGGAAGACCGACATGAGCGTCGCCACCCTGGAGCTGGTGATGCACCCGAACCGCAAAGCCTATGTAGCACCTGTGGCCGCACCGGCTCCCGAGCCGGCTCCCGAACCCGTCATGGTCGACAAGAGCTTCGCCCTGAGCTCAGACGTGCTGTTTGCCTTCGGCAAGTCCACCCTGAAGCCGGAAGGAACCACGGCGCTCAACACCCTGTATCAGCAGATCGTCGACGTCCAGCCGAAAGACGGCAGCGCCGTGGTGGTGGGTTACACCGACCGCATCGGCTCCGACGCCTATAACCTGAAGCTGTCCGAAGCCCGTGCCCGCACCGTGGCCGACTTCCTGGTCGGCAAGGGTCTGCCGGCGGGCAAGGTCTCCATCGAGGGCCGTGGTGAAGCCAATCCGGTCACCGGCACCCAGTGTGACGGCGTCAAGGGCAAGAACCAGCTGATCTCCTGCCTGGCGCCGGATCGCCGCGTCGAAGTGCGCGTCACCGGCGTGCAGGAAGTCCAGCAGTAAGCGGGCAACCCGCAACCAAACAAGGGGCCACTCGGCCCCTTTTTTATTCATCAGCCAGCCCTTCCCACCCCCGTTCTGGGGCGAAACAGTTGTCACCTTCCTCACAAATTTTCCATACGGGGTCGCCACTTAAGTGGTTAAACGTCTCATATGGCCTATACATAATGTTGGTTATACATAACAAAGGGCTGGGAGCCCTATAACACCCAACATCGACGAGGAAACGCGATGAACATTAGACTGAAACCGGTATGGATTGCACTGGTATTGGCGACGGGAGCGGCACAGGCGGTACCTGTTCACGACTGGTATATAGGCGCGGGGGCAGGCTGGGCATGGGCCCATGATCTCGATGACTTCAGCAAGGATGTCAGCAACGATGACACCGCGTACAACGCCTTCGCCGGCTACAACTTCACCGAAAACCTGGGGGCCGAACTGGGTTATCTCTCGGGCGGGGACTGGGACGTCAATGGTCACGAATTCAGCAACCAGGGGGCGACCCTGTCGATCCTGGGCCGCCTGCCATTGAACGACATCTTCTCGGTGTTTGCCGAGGGTGGCGGCTACCTCTACAGCGTCAAGTCCATCAACGGCAGCGAGGACAACCTGGCGCCGCTGGCCGGACTCGGCATGACCGCCAGGCTGCACGACTGGATCGACATCCAGGCCCGCTATCGCTACATGGTGCGGGTGGGAGATGACTCGGACAACGACAAGGTGGGCAGCGGTACCCAGCGCTGGGTCAGCGACATCAGCACCGCCACCATAGAGCTGGTGCTGCACCCCAACCGCACCGTCGCCGCCGTGCCGGTGGCGGCCCCCATGGTGGTGACCCCCCCGCCGGCCCCCGAACCGGTGGATCAGACCTTCAACCTGAGCTCTGACGTGCTGTTTGCCTTCGGCAAGGCGGAGCTCAAGCCGGAAGGCATGGCCGCCCTGGACGATCTCTACCAGCAGATCGTCGACGTCAAACCCAAGGACGGCAACGCCCTGGTGATGGGCTATACCGACCGCATCGGCTCCGACGCCAACAACCAGGCGCTGTCCGAAGCTCGTGCGCGCACCGTGGCCGATTTCCTCATCGGCAAGGGCCTGCCTGCCGACAAGGTCAGCATCCAGGGCAATGGCGAGAGCAACCCGGTCACCGGCACCCAGTGTGATGCCGTCAAGGCCAGGGCCGCCCTCATCGACTGCCTGGCCCCGGATCGCCGGGTCGAGGTGCGGGTCACCGGCGTGCAGTCCGTGCCGGCCGCCGAACCTGCTGCCGAACCCGCCCCTGAAGAAGCCGTCACCGAGCCGGCCGCCGAGCAGCCGGCCCAATAACCCCTCCCTCGGCCACCGTGCACAAAAAAGGGATGCTGATGCATCCCTTCTGTTTTTCGGTGGCTCCCCCGCTCAGAACGAGGTGCGGCGATAGCGGCGGTATTCCGGACGCCAGAAGTTCGCCTCTATGGCCTGATCGATCACATCATCCGGGGTCTGCACCGCCTTGCCCTGCAGCATGGCGGTCTTGGCCACCATCTTGGCGATGTAGCGGGAGACCCGGTGAATGTCCGCCAGATCCGGCAGCAGGGAGCCCTCCTCCCCCTTCACCAGGGGCGAGCAGTCCGCCAGGGCGCGGCTGGCCGACATCAGCATGGCATCGGTCACCCGGTTGGCGCCGGAGGCGATGACGCCAAGGCCAATTCCCGGGAAGATGAAGGAGTTGTTGCATTGGGCGATGACATAGCGCTTGCCCTTGTACTCCACCGGTGCGAACGGGCTGCCGGTGGCCACCAGCACCTGGCCGTCGGTCCAGCGGATGAGATCCGCCGGGGTGGCCTCCACCCGGGAGGTGGGGTTGGAGAGCGGGAAGATGATGGGGCGGGCACAGTGCTTGTGCATGGTCTTGACCACCTCCTCGGTGAAGAGGCCGGGCTGGCCGGAGACCCCGATCAGGATATCCGGGCGACCGTGCTCCATCACCTCCAGCAGGGAGATGTTGTCCCCCACCGGCCACTCCTTGATCCGCTCCAGCGGCTGGGAGAGCTTGCGCTGGAAGTCGAGCTGGTTCGGGATCTTGTCGGTGATGAGACCAAATCGGTCCACCATGAAGACCCGGCCCCGCGCCTCGGCATCCGTAAGCCCTTCGGCCTTCATCTGCGCCACTATCTGCTCGGCGATGCCGCAGCCCGCGCTGCCCGCCCCGAGGAAGGCGACCCGCTTCTCGGAGAGCTTGGCACCGGAGGCCTTGCAGGCGGCGATGAGGCTGCCCAGGGTCACGGCGGCGGTCCCCTGAATGTCATCGTTGAAGCAGCACAGCTCGTCCTTGTAGCGGTTGAGCAGCGGGGTGGCATTTGGGCGAAGTCCTCGAACTGCAGCAGGATGTCCGGCCAGCGGCGCTTGACCGCCTGGATGAAGGCATCGACGAACTCGTCGTACTCTTCGCCGGAGATGCGCGGATGGCGCCACCCCATGTAGAAGGGGTCGTTCAGCAGCTGCTGGTTGTTGGTGCCCACGTCCAGCACCACCGGGAGGCAGTAGGCGGGCGAGATGCCGCCGCAGGCGGTGTAGAGGGACAGCTTGCCGATGGGAATGCCCATGCCGCCGATGCCCTGATCCCCGAGACCCAGGATCCGTTCGCCGTCCGTGACCACGATCACCTTGACGTTCTGCTTGGTGGCGTTCTGCAGCATGTCATCGATCCTGTCCTTGTCCGGATAGGAGATGAACAGCCCACGGGCACGGCGATAGATGTTGGAGAACTCCTCGCACGCCTTGCCCACGGTCGGGGTGTAGATGACCGGCAGCATCTCGGTCAGGTGGTTGTTCAGCAGGCGGTAGAACAGGGTCTCGTTGGTATCCTGGATGTTGCGCAAATAGATGTGCTTGTCCATGTCGTTGCCGAACGCCATGAACTGGCGGTAGGCGCGCTCGGCCTGCTCTTCGATGGTCTCGATGTTCTGGGGCAGCAGGCCTTCCAGATTGAAGCTGCTGCGCTCTTCGCTGGTGAAGGCGCTGCCCTTGTTGAGCAGGGGCGTCTCCAGCAGGGCCGGGCCTGCGTAGGGGATGTAGAGGGGACGTTTCTGATTATTGTCTTCAAACATGGATCTGTACCTTGACTGTGTGGCCCGCCGATCCTATGGGCTTGAGCCAACAATTTCAAAGGGTTTGCATGTCTGTTGCGAAAGGTTTGCGACCCAGGCGGCGAAAGGCCCCAGGGGTCTGACCAGTCAGGCGCCGGAAGCGGTTCGCGAAGTTGGCTCCGTCGCTGTAACCGACCCGGCTGGCGAGCTCGCCGAGGGGCCAGTTGGTGTAGAGCAGCAGCTGGCGCGCCTTGTTCATGCGAAGCTGGGTCAGCCAGGCCATGGGGCCCATGCCAAACGCCTGCTGACAGAGGCGGTGCAGGTGGGGCACGGAGCAGGCCATCTGCTCGGCGAGCAGGGCCACGCTCCAGGGCTCGTCCAAGCGCGCCTCCACCCGGCGAAACAGCGCCTGCAGCCGCAGCTCCGGGGTGCCGCGCACCTCCCCTTGCAGGGTGCGGTCCAGCAGGGCCAGCAGCAGGCTCAGCAGCTGGGGTTGCAGGGGCGAGCGGACCCCCTCCCCCTGCATCAGACTGAGCAGGTGATAGAGCCGATCCCCTTCCTCCCCCTGCCAGATGCGATGGCCGAGCCGATGCAAGTGGTGCCAGCGCGGCACGTCGTCCAGCAGGATCCAGCTGATCTGCCAGCGCTCCCCGGCGAGGCGTAGCCCCCCCGGCACGGCCGCCGGCAGGAATACCAGGGCCCCGGCCGGGATCGGCTGCTCCCCTGCCTCGGTCAGCAGCATGCCCCCCTCGTCGTGACTCACCATCAGGATGTGGAATTCGGGCCTGTTGCGACGGATCAGATAGTGATCCCGCAGCTGGGAGAGCCCGGTCAGGAAGATCCCCGCCTCCCCGAGCAGGGGCAGACCTTCGCGCCCCAGCATCCGCTCCTCGCAGGCCGGGGCAATCTCCAGACACTCGCTGACAAATGGCATAGCACCTCAACAGGATAGTTTTACACAAGAAAGCCGAGAGAGGCTCACAGTGGAACAGCCCCTTGCCTCCCCTATCATACCCAAGACAAACCTTGATTTTCACATACCCGGTTAACATAAATGAATTATTGGCAAGCGATTTTAAAACAAACCACCGATCGTGAGTTCATGACCAGACTGTGGCGGCTGGCCCTGCCGGTGTCGCTGCAGTCCATGATGTTTTCCCTGCTCGGCCTCATCGACATCATGATGGTGAGCCAGCTCGGCACCACGGCTGTGGCGGCGGTCGGCTTGGGTAACCGGGTCTTCTTCTTCAATCTGCTGGTGATAGCGGGGCTCTCGGGTGGCGTCTCGGTGTTGGCGGCACAGTATTACGGCCGGGGGGATCTCGCCGGGGTGCGCCGCTCCCTGGCGCTGGCCCTGGTGGGTGCCCTGCTGGTGAGCCTGCCGTTTGCCCTCATCTATGTGCTCTCGCCGGGCAGTGTGCTGGGCTTCGCCAGCCAGGATCCCGAACTGCGTCCCCTGGCCGACGAGTTCCTGATGATCACCGGCGCCACTATCCTCTGCACCGCCGTGGTGGTGCCCCTGGAGGCGGCGCTGCGCTCGGTGGGCAACGCGGCGGCACCGACCCGGATCGGCATCGTCGCCATCATCGCCAACGTCATCCTCAACTATGCCCTCATCTTCGGCCACTTCGGCTTCGAGGCCATGGGGGTGGCGGGCTCGGCCTGGGGCACCACGCTGTCGCGCCTGCTGCAGACCGCGCTGCTGCTCGTCTATGTGCTGCGCCAGGAGCCCCGGCTGGTGCCGCGCCTGGCGGACTGGCTGGCGGCCTTCAAGCGCAGGGAGGTGGTGCGCTTCACCCTGATCGCCCTGCCGCTGCTGCTGCACGACGGGCTCTGGGCCTTCGGCATGCTGCTCTACGGCTTCCTCTACGCCCACCTCGGCACGGATTCCCTGGCCATCATGACCACCCTGGGGACGCTCGAGAGCATCCTCATCTCCCTCTTCTTCGGGCTGGCGGTGGCCTGCTCCACCCTGCTCGGCCATCGGCTCGGGGCCGAGGAGTATGACGAGGCCTGGCAGCACTCCCAGCTGTTCCTGCTGCTCGCCCCCGTCGGCGCCCTGCTGGTGGGGATCGCGGTCTGGCTGATGCAGGGCAGCCTGCTGCAGTGGGTCGGCAACCTGCCCGGCGAGCTCATGGGGGAGGCGGGCCAGGTGCTCGCCATCATGTGCCTCGGCATGCTGCTCAAGGTGTTCAACATGGTGGGCATCGTCGGGGTGCTGCGCTCGGGGGGCGACGTGAACTACAGCATCTTCATCGACATCGTCGGCATGTGGTGCATCGGCCTGCCGCTCGCCTGGGTGGCGGTCAGCCTGCTCGGCTGGCACCTCTCCTGGGTGGTCGCCGTGGTGCTGCTGGAGGAGCTCGCCAAGGTGCTGCTGGTGCAGCGCCGCATCCGTCAGCGCCACTGGCTCCGAAACCTGGTGCTGGGATAAAAGAGGGGCGAGGCGGGGTCATATCAATGACAGAAAATCCCCCCTTGCAGTATGCTGGCCCCCTCTTCAATCAGCGACGGGGCGCATTTTGCTCCGTCAGCAGTCGTTAAAGGAGATGCACATGCAACCACAGAAAGAGGCGATCACCGAGACGGCCCTGCTGGAGATGGCCAACAGGATCATCCGGGAACACGAGGACTTCATCCACGGCATGCGCGCCGACTCGGTGGAGCAGAAGGGGGACATCCTGGTGTTCAAGGGGGAGTTCTTCCTGGCGGAAGATGGCACCCCGACCGGCAAGACCATGGCGGTCTTCAACATGTTCAAGCTGCTGGCCCAGCAACTCTCCGGCAAGTATCGCCTGAGCTGAGATCGCAATCCCTCCGACAAGATGCCGCCTTCAGGCGGCATCCGTCCTAGTGGGCCCGGATTGTTCCGACGTCTTCGCCAGTTCGCCCACCACGCAGTTTCGCCCCGCCATCTTGGCGCGATAGAGACACTCGTCGGCCCGGTTGAGCAGCGCCTCTATTCCCTCCCCGCGCCTCGCCAGGGTCAGGCCTATGCTCACCGTCACCTCCAGCAGCTCGTCCGAGGTGGGGCTCTTCACCAGGCGTGCCTCCACCGCCACCCGCAGCCGCTCCGCCACCCGCTTCGCCTGGGCCAGTTCCGGGCAACGGGGCAGCAGGATGGCAAACTCCTCGCCGCCATAACGCCCCAGCACCATGCCGGGCTCCAGCTGCTCCACCAGGGTCGTCGCCACCTCCCGCAATACCGCATCCCCCGCCAGATGGCCGAAGGTGTCATTGATGCGTTTGAAGCGATCCAGATCCAGCAGCAGCACCGCGAACGGTGCCTGCTTGCGGATCATGGCGGCCCTGGCCTTTTCGAGCTGCTTCATCAGCAGGCGACGGTTCATCATGCCAGTCAGCTCGTCCGTGGTGGACTCCCGGTAGAGCTGCAGCAGCATGTTGAGCTGGCCGCACTGCACCCAGGCGCTGGCGACGGCAAAGAGCCCGAGCAGCCAGATCTGGTTGAGGGTCTGCACGCTCCAGAGCGACTGCCCCACCAGCAGCCAGTTGCCGGCCAACATGGTCACCAGTATGCCACCCGACAGTTGCAGGCTGAGGGAGAGCGGAATGGGGAAGATGGCGAACAGGCTGATCAGCAGATAGGGAAAGGCCATGTAGCCTGCCTGCAACTCCTGATCCGCGCCGAAGCTGTGCAGACAGATGAGGGAGAAGAGCATCATCACCCCCATCAGATAGCCCAGCGCCAGCTTCATGCGCTCACGCCTGAAGTGGATGAGATAGGAGAGCGGGATCAGGGGGGAGAGGGCCAACAGGCAGAAGACGCGCGCCTGGAGCAGTGCCTCGAACTGGGTGGCGGGCAGGGTCAGCCAGTCCACCAGCGCCCAGGCGGGCAGCCCCACCATCAGCACGCAGATGAGCAGCCTCAGGCGCACCGTCATAAAGCCCATGCGGGTCAGGGTAAAATCTTCGGAGTGGGCACGGGCACTCCAGAACTCCGACAGCTTCAGCATCCAGAGCCTCCATCTTCCAACTGAGGGCTCATTCTACACCGTCCCCGCCGGGATGCATCAGCACGCCTCCGGTTTATGACGGTATCGGTCCCACGCAAACCGGCGGATCATAAACGCCACAGGAAAACGTTTCAACCTATCAAAAAATAAACCTTTTCCCGCTCAATTAACGCTGGAAAGCCTCGTTTCAATCACTACAATGGCGCCCAATTTTCTCCCCCTCCCCCACAATATCCGAGGTATTTATGGAACAGGCAGCCGTCGCGCGCGCCCCCGTCGAGGCCCATCCCCCCAGGCGACCCCACAGCGAACTGGTCTACGGCATAGAGGATGTCCCGCCCCTGCCCCAGACCCTGTTCGCCGCCCTGCAGCATATGCTCGCCATGTTTGTCGCCATCATCACCCCGCCCCTCATCATCGCCAATGCCCTCGGCCTCCCCGCCGACGACACTCGCTACATCGTCTCCATGTCGCTGGTCATGTCCGGCATCGCCTCCTTCATCCAGACCCGCCGTTTCGGCCCCCTCGGTTCCGGCCTGCTCTCGGTACAGGGCACCAGCTTCAACTTTCTCGGCCCCATCATCGCCTCCGGCCTCGCCCTCAAGCAGGCGGCCATGCCCACCGAGGATCTGCTGGGCACCCTGTTTGGCACCATGCTGGCCGCCGCCCTCACCATCGTGGTGATGAGCCGCTTCCTGCACCTGGTCAAACGGATCATCACCCCCCTGGTGACCGGCATAGTCGTGCTGCTGATCGGCCTGACCCTCATCAAGGTGGGTCTCATCAGTATGGGTGGCGGCTACGGCGCCCTCTCGGATGGCAGCTTCGCCAGCCACACCAACCTCTTCCTCTCCCTGCTGGTGCTCGGTCTCATCGTGCTGCTGCAGCGCAGCCGCAACCCCTGGCTGCGCCTCTCCGCCATCATGATCGCCATGCTGGCCGGCTATGCGGTGGCGCTGCTGCTGGGCAAGGTGAGCGCCCCCACCTTCGAGGGTCCCCTGGTGATGGTGCCGATCCCGCTCCACTACGGGCTCGGCTTTGACTGGCAGCTGTTCGTGCCGCTCGCCATCATCTTCGTGGTGACGGCACTGGAGGCCATCGGCGACATGACCGCCACCTCCGACATCTCCGGCGAGCCGCTGGAAGGGCCCGTCTACATGGAGCGGATCAAGGGGGGCGTGCTGGCCGATGGCGCCAACTCCATGCTGGCGGCGATCTTCTCCACCTTCCCCATGTCCACCTTCGCCCAGAACAACGGCGTCATCCAGCTGACCGGGGTGGCCAGCCGCCACGTCGGCCTCTTCATCGCCGCCATGCTGGCCCTGCTCGGCCTGTTCCCGGCAGTAGCGAGCCTGGTGCAGCAGATCCCCGAGCCCGTGCTCGGCGGCGCCACCATCGTCATGTTCGGCACCATCGCCGCTGCCGGCGTGCGCATCATCTCCCGGGAGGAGCTGGACAGACGCTCCCTGATGATACTGGCGGTATCGCTCGCCATGGGTCTCGGGGTAGCCCAGGTGCCCGAGGTGTTGCAGCACCTGCCGGAGCTCGCCAGGAGCGTGCTCTCCTACGGCGTCGCCACCGGCGGCCTCACCGCCATCATCATGAACCTGCTGCTGCCCAAGCGCGCCCGCCAGGCCTGACGCCCCGCCATGTCACAGGTAAAGCCCCGCAGTGCGGGGCTTTACCTTGTTTACCACCACGGGTACTGTGCTGGGCAGCCTCTGCTCAGGATGCCTTTCATGCCCTATACCCTGCTTCCCCCCCTGCCCAGCAGCCACACCCCGGACCAGATCCTGGCCGAGGAGCAGCGCCGGCTGCGGGAGTGTGCCCATGACCGCCAGCCCCGCGCCCACCTCTGGCAGGCCCCCCAATGCCTCATCGTCACCCGCAAGGACACCCGCTTGCCCCGCTATCAGGCCGCCTGCGAGCAGCTTGCCGCCGAGGGCTGGCCGGTGTTCGTGCGCGACAGCGGCGGCACCGCCGTACCTCATGGCGCCGGCATCCTCAACCTGTCGCTCATGCTGCCTCGCACCACCACGGATCTCGCCCACTACTACCGGCTGCTGGGGACGCCGCTGCTCGGCCTGTTGGGCGAGTACGGTCTCGCGGGAAACTACGACTTCGTGCCCGGCTCGTTTTGCGACGGCCAGTACAATCTGGTGATCGGGGGACGCAAGGTGACCGGCACCGCCCAGCGCTGGCTGACGCCGGGGCAGGATCACGGCGGCGCCGTGCTGGCGCAAGCCATGCTGCTGGTGGCCGGCGACGTGGACGAAGGCACCCGGATGGCGAGCCGCTTCTACGAGCTGGCGGGCGGGGAGCTGCGTTTCTTGCCCGGCACCTCCACCACGCTGGCGCGCTGCATTGGTTGGCAGGAGAGCGATGAAAGGCTGGTGGACAAGGTACGAACACGGCTGGAGAGCCTGCTGAGCGAGGGGCCGTCCCCCTCACCCTGACCCTCTCCCGGAGGTAGAGGGAAAGCGTCCGTTCATGCAAATAGCGAAGCGCATAAAAAGCCACGACTTGGGTCGTGGCTTTTTCATTTCTGCGTGGTGCAGGGTCAGGCCGTCTGCGGCTCGGGCTCGGACTCCATATCCCGATCCCGGCTGAAGTAGGCCCGGGTCTCGGCGATCACCACGTGACGCAGGCCGATGAGGCCGATGAGGTTGGGCACCGCCATCAGGCCGTTGACGATGTCGGCCAAGAGCCAGATCAGGTCCAGATGCAGGAAGGCCCCGCTCGCCACCAGTACCAGATAGATGAGGCGGTAAGGTTTGATCGCCTTCACCCCGAACAGGTACTCGGTGCAGCGCTCGCCGTAGTAGTTCCAGCCAAGGATGGTGGTGAAGGCGAAGAACAGCAGGCCTATGCTCACCAGATACTGGCCGACATGGGCATCCAGCCCCTGGGCAAAGGCCAGACTGGTCATGGCCGCACCGCTCGCATCGCCGCTCCACACCCCGGTCACCACCAGCGTCAGGCCGGTCATGGTGCAGATGATGATGGTGTCGATGAAGGTACCTGTCATGGAGACCAGCCCCTGCTCCACGCAGGAATCGGTCTTGGCCGCCGCCGCGGCGATGGGGGCCGAGCCCAGCCCGGACTCGTTGGAGAAGACCCCGCGGGCCACCCCGGACTGGATCGCCAGCATGATGCCGGCGCCGACGAAGCCGCCGGTGGCCGCATGGCCGGTGAAGGCGCTCTCGATCACCAGCATGACGGCATCCGGCAGGGCGCCGGCGTTGTTCACCAGCACCCCGGCACAGGCTAGGATGTAGAAGATGGCCATGAAAGGCACCACCTTGCTCGACACGCTGGAGATGGACTGGATGCCCCCCAGGGTCACCAGCGCCACGATCAGGGTCAGCACCACGGCGGTCGCCTCGCGGGGCACCGAGAAGGAGAGGCTCATGGCGTCGGAGATGGCGTTGACCTGGGGGAAGGTACCGATGCCGAAGAAGGCGACGCCGATGCCGAACAGGGCGAACAGCCTGGCGAGCGGCCTGGAGCCGAGCCCCTTCTCCAGATAGTACATAGGACCGCCGGCCATCTGGCCGTTGGCGTCCTGTTGGCGATACTTCACCGCCAACAGACACTCGGCGTACTTGGTGGCCATGCCGAACAGGGCGGCCATCCACATCCAGAACAGGGCGCCGGGGCCGCCGAGCTTGATGGCGGTGGCGACCCCGACGATGTTGCCGGTGCCTATGGTGGCGGAGAGGGCGGTGCAGAGCGCGCCGAAGCTGGAGACATCCCCCTGCTTGCCCTGGCCCTGATCGCGACCAAAGACCAGCTTGAGGGCGAGCGGCAAACGCACAATCTGAAGCAGACCCAGACGCAGGGTGAGGTAGACGCCGGTCCCGACCAGCAGGATCAGCAGGGGCGGACCCCAGACAAAGCTATCGATGGCGGCGAGCGCCGATTGAATTGATGACATGCATCCTCCTTAAAAAAACAACGATTAAGGAGGAGAAGGATGATCTTCCCATAGGTGTCGCGATCGGCCAGAGGCGATCGGATGCAGGCCAGGAACGTGTTCACACTCTTACTGCGAGGCAGTGATCAAGGCTCATGCGCAGCTCGCTTATGTGGGACCGAGAGGCTCATGTATTCACATACACTCCGGTTCCTGCGAGGCGCTTTACCTTGCTGACGACCTCTCGTGACAGATCGTGAACAGTTCCAAGCTCAGGTACAACCATCCCATCCCCTCTGTCCTTTTGCCTGAGAGTTTCCGGCGCCAGATTGCGATGCAATCGTGGTGCCTTGCTCCTTCGGCGCCCGATCTAACGGGTCTCTCCAGAGTATCGTCCAGTAGCAGTCCACACCGGTTGCCCGGTACCTGAAAGATTCACTTCTTCGGTGGATGGTTGCCCATCGCTCTCCTGCTACCTTCATCCGAACTAGTTTGGATTAGGAAGCGGGCATGGTAATCCAAAAACTGTGAGCTGTCTCGCACTCCCTGGTCCCGGCGCCCCCTTTTTACATGGCCGCAACACCCAGGCCTGATGTTATTAGTTCGTTAACTATCAACAGCTTATCAAGCTCCCTTCGGGGGCGATCCCCATCACGGCCCTGAACGCTCCCCGTATCAAGAGCCTGTTTCGTCTCGACCAGAAAAACTTGCCAACATATCCAATCAAAATGCTTGCACACAAACTCAATAAGCCGATAATCCCGCGCATAACTAAGCACTTCGCAAGGGAGTTATGCATTGTGCCTGGTTGGTCCCTCCGGACCGCTCGCCTGAGCCGGCCGTCGCCGGTTCAATCGCATATGGCTTGGGCATATCACGCCCCCTAAGGATTTTCAAAAGAGAATGAACGAGACCCTGGTCGCACAAGATTACCGTCAGTTGGTTGAACAATTCGGCTCTCCCCTGCTGCTGCTCGACAAGGCAGCCGTCCGCAAACAGTATCGGGCCCTGGCAGCCGCCCTGCCCGATGTGCGCTTGCATTATGCACTCAAGCCCCTTCCCCACGAGGCGGTGGTCTCTGTCTTGAAGGAAGAGGGGGCCTGTTTCGATCTGGCCACCAATGGCGAAGTGGATCTGGTGCGCAGCCAAGGGGTTCGCCCGGGGCGCTGCATCCATACCCATCCCATCAAGCGCGACAGCGACATCCGTTATGCCCTGGAATTCGGCTGCACCGTATTTGTCTATGACAACCCGCTGGAGCTGGAGAAGTTCCTGCCCTACAAGGACGAGGTGAAACTGCTGCTGCGGGTCAGCTTCCCGAACCCCGAGACCAAGGTCGATCTCTCCAAGAAGTTCGGCTGCACCCCGGAACAGGCGCTGCCGCTGCTGCAGCTGGCCCAGGCCAAGGGGATCAAGGTGATGGGGCTGTCGTTCCACGTCGGCTCCCAGGTGCCCCACGCCCGTCGCCACGTGCAGGCCATCGAGGCCTGCCGCGAGATCATGGAGCAGGCCTGGGCGCTCGGCCTCAAGCCCTGGGTGCTGGACATCGGTGGCGGCTTCCCGGTGGACTATGACGGCGGCGAGTTCGACATCGACGGCTTCTGCGCCCCCATTCGCGAGGCGCTGGCGAAGCTGCCGGCCACGGTGCAGAAGATTGCCGAGCCGGGCCGCTTCATCAGCGCGCCGGCCATGACCTCGGTCGCCAGCGTGATGGGCAAGGCCCACCGCGGCGACAAGATCTGGTACTACCTGGATGACGGCCTCTACGGCAGCTACAACGGCCAGCTCTACGACCATGTCACCTACCCGGTGAGCACCCCCTATGCCCAGGGCCCGCTGCACAATGCGGTGCTCTCCGGCCCCACCTGCGACAGCGTGGACGTCATTCGCGACGACATCATGCTGCCGGATCTGGCCATCGGCGAGCTGGTGGTGGGCCGGGTGATGGGGGCCTACACCTGGGCCTCCGCCTCCACCTTCAACTTCTTCCCCAAGGCGAACATCCTGATCCTGGACAGCGCCCAGAAGCAGAAGCTGGTCGCCGTGGCCTGACGGGTTGCCAGCACCAGAAACGAGAGGGGGAAGCCGATGCTTCCCCCTCTCTCATTTCATCCGGCCTAGATGAACTGGCTCGTCAGCAGCCAGCTCGTGTAGGCGACGAAGATGGCGAGCAGCGCGCCCCCCTCCAGCCGGTTGATCCGCCCCGGCCCCTTGCGGCCCAGACACATCACCAGCAGCAACAGGGTCAGCCCCATCATCAGGCTCCAGTCACGGCTGAGCACTTCCGGCGCCACCGCGAGCGGATGGATGCCGGCGGCGATGCCCACCACGGCCAGGGCATTGAACAGGTTGGAACCGAGCACGTTGCCGAGGGCCAGATCGTGCTCGTTCTTGCGAATGGCGATGAGGGAAGAGGCGAGCTCCGGCAGCGAGGTGCCCACCGCCACTATGGTGAGGCCAATCACCAGATCGCTGATGCCGAGCGCCTGGGCGATGGAGACCGCGCCCCAGACCAGCAGGCGGGATGCCGCGATCAGCAGCACCAGGCCGACGATGAGCCAGAGGATGGCGCTCTTGAGGGACATGCCTTCGCTCTCGATGTCTTCCTCGGTCTCCACATCCAGCGCGTCCCCCTTGCCCGCGAGCCCGGCCCGGATGGACCAGCCCATCAGGCCGACGAAGACCACGCCGAGGATGGCGGCATCCGTGCGATCCAGCTGGCCGTCCAGCAACAGGGCACCGGACAGCAAGGTGATGCCGAGCAGGATGGGGATCTCCTTGCGCACCACCTGGGAGGCCACCGCGATGGGGCTGATCAGGGCGGTCAACCCCAGGATCAACGCGATATTGGTGATGTTGGAGCCATAGGCGTTGCCGAGCGCGAGCCCGGGGTTGCCCTGGGAGGCCGCCAGGGCCGACACCACCATTTCCGGGGCCGAGGTGCCAAAACCGATGATCACCATGCCGATGAGCAGCGGCGGCATGCCGGCATAACGGGCGGTCGCGGCGGCGCCGTCCACGAACTTGTCCGCACTCCAGACCAGCAGTGCCAGTCCGGCTATCAGGGCAACAAAAGCCAGGGTCATAACATCTCCATTCCATCGCCAGCAAACGCGAGAGCCAGGCGATGGCCCGGCTCTCTCCAGAAGTGGGCCCAGTGTAACGGGCCGACTTTCCATTTCAAGGGAAAATCAAACGGCGATTAATCTTTCACAGCGCCGCCAGCAGGCTCTGGGCATCCGAGACCTCGAACTTGCCGGGGGCCTCCACAAACAGCCGCTCCACCACCCCGTCGTTGGCGATGAGGGCAAAGCGCTGGGCGCGCAGGCCGCCAAAGGCACCGGTCTCCTTGGCAAGGCCCAGGGCCCGGGTCCAGCTGCCGTCCCCATCCGCCAGCATGGTGATGGCCTCCGCGTTCTGGGCGTCCTGCCAGGCCCTCATCACGAAGGCGTCGTTGACCGACAGGCAGCAGAGGGTATCGACCCCCTTCTCCTTGAACTTGTCCGCCAACACCACATAGCCGGGCAGGTGGGCGTTGGAGCAGGTGGGGGTGAAGGCGCCGGGCACCGCAAACAGCACCACCCGCTTGCCCGCGAACAGGGTCTGGGTATCCTTCACCTGCTTGCCCTCGGCGGTGATAAAGGTAAATTCCCCTGCGGGCAGGGTCTGACCGACCGTGATCATGATGACTCGTCCTTATGTGGTTCAAAGAGGCCCAGTCTACCTCAATCCGCAAAAGGGCGAACAGGCTCCCGTCCGGGATAACAAAGGGGATGCCCTACGAGCACTTCCGGCGGCTACCCTTGACCTGATTGCGAGCGTCGCGCCTGCCAGGTGGCGATCGCCAGCAGGGAGTCCGGCGTGAATTCGGCGGCCCGCTCGGCGATCTCGCCCAGGCTCATCCAGTGCACCTCGCTCACCTCCTCCGCCTGAAGTTGCACCGGCCCCTGATAATGGCAACTGAAGAGGCCGCCCCAGACCCGGTAGCCACCGCCGCTCGCCTCCCCTTCTGCGTAGAAGGTGCCGAAATCCTGGAGGGGCACGCCGTGGATCCCCAGCTCCTCCGCCAGCTCGCGCCGGGCGGAGGGCTCCATCGCCTCACCCTGGGTGACCACGCCGCCGGCGCAGGCATCCAGCATGCCGGGACAGAAGTCCTTGCCGAGGGTGCGCCGCTGCACCAGCACGCGCTCCTGTTCGTCCAGCACTAGGATGTAGCTGGCGCGATGGCGCAGGTTTTCCCGCCGAACCCTGGCGCGCTCGGCAACTCCTATCACCCTGTCCTGCTCGTCTACTATGTCCACCCACTCCACGTGCGGCACCTTTGTCATTCCTGAGATGGCCGCAGTATATCGGGGCCGGGGTCGGGGACGGCACTACTTTTTCGGCCCCAGCGTGGATCCTTCCCTGATGAGATGTGGATTCATACAAACCTTTCTCAAACTGTCACATCAGTGTCACTGTCCATCGGCATAGTGTGCCCTGTCCAAACAACAGGGTCTCTTGCCATGAAGGTGTTCAAGCAGTGGTCTCCCCGTCGAATTGCTCGCTATATCAAGAGCTTTCATCATGGAAGCTTCATGGTGGAGGCGCTGGGGCGGTTTGAGTTTCAAGGGGGAATCATCGATGTGAGGACGCTGAGCTGCCGTCAGGCGTTGAGCCTGGCCCGGCAGATCAACCTGGCGGTGCGCGACCTGCGCATCAGTACCCCGTTGCCGGGCTGACATACTCCTTTCCGTCTGTAGTCTGCTTCCATGCACGTCTTTGCCCGCCGCTCACTGGAGCGTGCGGGCCGTTTTTATGGCGGCGACTCGGTTTCAGTGCTGCAGGATCTGGGAGAGGAACAGCTTGGTCCGCTCCGACTGGGGATGGTCGAAGAACTGATCCGGCACGTTCTCCTCGATGATCTGGCCGCGGTCCATGAAGATCACCCGATCCGCCACCTGCTTGGCAAAGCCCATCTCGTGGGTGACACAGAGCATGGTCATCCCCTCGTGGGCCAGCTCCACCATGACATCCAGCACCTCGCGCACCATCTCGGGGTCGAGCGCCGAGGTTGGCTCATCAAACAGCATCACCTGGGGGTTCATGCAGAGGCTGCGGGCGATGGCGACGCGCTGCTGCTGGCCGCCGGAGAGCTGGCCCGGGTACTTGAGGGCCTGCTCCGGGATCCTGACCCGGCGCAGGAAGGTCATGGCGATCTCCTCGGCCTCCTTGCGCGGCAACTGCTTGACCCAGATGGGGGCCAGGCAGCAGTTCTCCAGCACCGTCAGGTGGGGGAAGAGGTTGAAGTGCTGGAACACCATGCCCACCTCACGGCGCACCGTCTCTATGTTCTTGAGATCCGAGGTGAGCGCCGTGCCCTTGACCAGGATGTCCCCGCTCTGGTGCTCCTCCAGCCGGTTGATGCAGCGGATCATGGTGGACTTGCCCGACCCCGATGGCCCACAGATGACGATCTTCTCCCCTCTGCCCACCTGCAGATTGATGTTGCGCAACACATGAAACTCACCGTACCACTTGTTGACGGCTTTCAGTTCTACTACCGCGTCCGTTTTCATATCGAAACTGCTCCTAATGCTTGTGGCCCGTGTTGAGTTTGCGCTCCAGATAGATGGAGTAGCGGGACATGCCAAAACAGAACATCCAGAAGATCATGGCAATGAAGACATAAGCCTCGGTGGAAAAGCCCAGCCAGGCCGGATCCGCCAGCGCCACCTTGGAGATGGCCAGCAGATCGAACAGGCCGATGATCAGCACCAGGCTGGTGTCCTTGAACAATGAGATGAAGGTGTTCACCAGGGAGGGAATGGTGATCTTGAGGGCCTGGGGCATGATGATGAGCCCCATCACCTTCCAGTAGGAGAGCCCCAGCGCATCCCCCGCCTCGTACTGTCCCTTGGGGATCGCCTGCAGCCCCCCTCTCACCACCTCTGCCACATAGGCCGCCTGGAACAGGATGATGCCGATGAGCGCCCGCAGCAGCTTGTCGAGCTCCACCTCGGTACTCATGAAGAGCGGCAGCATGACGGACGCCATGAAGAGTACTGTGATGAGCGGCACCGCCCGCCAGAACTCGATGTAGACGGTGGAGAGGCTGGAGATGACCGGCATGTGGGAGCGACGCCCCAGCGCCAGCAGGATGCCGAACGGCAGGGCCACCACTATGCCCACCACCGCCAGTACCAGGGTCAGCATCAGGCCGCCCCAGCGGTTCGTCTCCACCACGGTGAGGCCGGCCCCGCCATGGATCAGGAAGAAGGCGATGACGGGGAATACCAGCAGCGTAAACAGCGCCAGCCACCCCTTGCGCGGGGTGCGCGGCCAGATCAGCAAGGCCAGCAGCACCGCCAGGCCGGCGAAGACCAGATTGATGCGCCAGTACTGATCGACCGGGTAGAAGCCATAGAGGTATTGCCCCAGACGGCTCTCGATAAAGACCCAGCATGCCCCGCCCTGGCTGCAGTCCGCACGGCTGCTGCCCTGCCAGGTGGCGGAAAACAGCGCCCAGTCCAGTGCCGACCAGAGCAGCGGCAGCAACAGCCAGGCCAGCACCAGGGTCAGCAGGCCGTTCCACCAGTTGGGAAAGAGATTCTGCCTGAGCCAGGCGACCAGCCCCCGGCGATGGCTGGGAGGCGGCAGTGCCTCCTGCAATTCATTCACGAACATGACAGCTCCCTAGCGCTCGACCAGCGTCATCCTGCGGTTGTAGATGTTCATCAACACCGAGGTGGTGATACTGATGATGAGATAGACCCCCATGGTCATGGCGATGACCTCGATGGCCTGCCCGGTCTGGTTGAGGGTGGTACCCATGAACACAGAGACGAGATCCGGGTAGCCGATAGCCGTGGCCAGCGAGGAGTTCTTGGTGAGGTTCAGGTACTGGCTGGTCAGGGGAGGAATGATGACTCGCATCGCCTGGGGGATGACCACCAGCCGCAACGTCTTGGTGGGCGACAGCCCGAGGGCGGAGGCCGCCTCCGTCTGTCCCTTGCTGATGGCCAGGATGCCGGATCGCACTATCTCGGCGATGAAGGCCGCCGTGTAGATGGTCAGCGCCAGCAACAGGGCCGCAAGCTCAGGCAGTACCGTCAGCCCCCCCCGGAAGTTGAACCCCTGCAGGGTCGGCACGCTCCAGGTGAGCGGGCTGCCCGCCAGCAGGAAGGTGACGGCCGGGAGCAGAATGACCAGACCGGCTGTCGTGCGCCAGAACGGGAAGATCCTGCCGGTCAGCGCCTGGCGGCGCCGCGCCCAGCGGCTCAGTCCCCAGCTCAGCACGACGGCCAGCAACAGGGCCCAGAGCACATAACCAAATCCCTCTTCAAACAAGGGCTTGGGCAGATAGAAGCCCCGCACGTTGAGAAAGGCGAGCCCTCCCAGCTCCACGCTCTCGCGGGGGGAAGGCAGGGTGCGCAGCACCGAGAAATACCAGAAGAAGATCTGCAGCAGCAACGGAATGTTGCGAAACGTCTCTATGTAGACGGCCGCAATCCGCGCCACCAGCCAGTTGCGCGACAGGCGCGCCACCCCGAGCACGAAGCCGAGCAGGGTGGCAAATAGGATGCCGAGCACCGAGACCAGCAGGGTGTTGAGCAGACCCACCAGGAAGGTGCGGCCGAAGGTATAAGTCTCGTCATAGGGGATCAGGCTCTGCAAGATGCCGAAGCCGGCCGTGTTGCCCAGGAAATCGAAGCCGGTGGTGATGCCACGGGTGGCCAGATTGGTCAGGGCATTGTTGACGATGTAGAACAGGAACGCGATAACGGCCGCCACGGCCAGGCACTGGAAGAGCAGCGCCCGCACCTTGGCGTCATACCACCAGCGGCCCTGTTCCTTCCTATGGTTTGATGCTTGTAGCGCCATGAGGATGACTCCGACAAAGCCAGGGGAAATGGGGGGCAAGGCCCCCCGACTGCAGTCAACTCAGCGGATGGGCGGCGCGTACATCAGGCCGCCCTTGTTCCAGAGCGCATTGATGCCGCGATCGATCTTGAGGGGGGAGCCGGCACCGACGTTGCGATCGAAGGATTCGCCATAGTTGCCGACCTGTTTGACTATGTTGTAGGCCCATTTGTCATCCAGGCCCAGCACGCTGCCCTTGGGTTCTTCCAGCCCCAGCAGACGGCGGATATCCGGGTTGGTGGACTTGAGCATCTCGTCCACATTGGCGCTGGTGACCCCGGCCTCCTCGGCGTTGAGCATGGCATTCAGACTCCAGCGCACCACCTTGAACCACTGTTCATCCCCCTGACGCACCGCCGGGCCCAGCGGCTCCTTGGAGATGACTTCTGGCAGCACCAGGGCCTCGTCCGGCTTGGTCAGCTTGATCTTGAGGGAGTAAAGCTGAGACTGATCCGAGGTCAGCACGTCGCAGCGGCCTGCTTCGAATCCCTTGACGGTCTGATCCGAGGTGTCGAACACCACAGGGGTGTATTTCATGCCGCCGTTGGCACGGAAGTAGTCGGCCAGGTTGAGCTCGGTTGTGGTGCCGGACTGGATGCAGACGGCGGCGCCGTCCAGCTCCTTGGCGCTCTTGACCCCGAGGGCCTTGTTCACCAGGAAACCCTGGCCATCGTAGTAGTTCACCCCGGCAAAGGTGAGGCCGAGGGAGCCATCCCGGGTCAGGGTCCAGGTGGTGTTGCGCGACAGCAGATCCACCTCACCGGATTGCAGGGCGGTGAAACGCTCCTTGGCGGTCAGGGAGACATACTTCACCTTGCCGGCATCCCCCAGCACGGCGGCGGCGACGGCGCGGCACACGTCCACGTCCAGGCCGGTCCAGACCCCCTTGGCATCCGGGTTGGAGAAGCCGGGCAGACCATCGCCGACCCCGCACTGCACGAAGCCCTTCTTCTTGACCGAGTCCAGAGTCCCCTCTGCCCACACATTGGCTGCCACCAGCGACAGCACCACTACCATACCTGCCTTGTGTATCTGCTTCATGTCACTCTTCCCTGTGGTTTGATTCGAACAGGCACCCAAACCAAGCAAGATGCCGTCACTTCCCTGCGTTTTCGCAGCTTATCCAGCGGCTCAAAAACCTGTCAATCGGTGCAACCCGGCCCAAGCATGGTGCAACAGCACAAAATATGAGAACGAGGTGATATGCACTCTTAGAATCAAAAGTAGACCCTTATTTGCCAAATAGCCTGCTGTCAAAAGCCTTCCATCCTATGAGGATTTTTTTTCGCAAAAATGTCGAATGCACCGTGATGGGGCAGAGAAATCTGCTGATAACTCACTCATCAGACTCGTTTTTCTGCCGGCAGGCCCGCTATTGGGTGGGATGAACCAATATCGGGCAGCCACGCTCTCTTGCATTGAAACCGAGGGATAGAGGGGGGATGAAGCCGGGAGCCACAGGACAGAATATGGGGTGAGATCCCGGCCGGGGACTCAGCCGCCGCGGGGGCCGTCTTCGATCTCGGTGATGACGCCGTTCTCGACGGTGACAAACTGCATGAACTCGCTCCTGCCGAAGTTGTAGGTCCAGCGCTCGGCATATTTGACCGTCATCCTCGCCCCGAAGCCGTTCTCCTCGTAGCGGGTGAGATCCTCCTTGAGCAGCGGCTGACCGCAGCGGATCAGCAGTTCGGCCGTGGTGTCCCCCTCGGTCAGCAGGGCGCTCTTGCAGCGCAGGGTGCCGGCATGCACCGGTAAGGCTGCCACCAGCAGCAACCACAGAATTGGCTTCATTTTGCGCTCCATTTGAACAGCACCGCCCCCAGCGTGACGCACACCAGGGCAAACACCATGACTTGACCCAGGGTCCCCGCCACCGCCTGCCACCCGGCCCCTTCCAGCATCACGGCACGGGCGGCCTCGATGATCTGGCTGAGCGGCAAGCGCGCCCCCAGGGCCTGCAGCC
This sequence comes from Aeromonas sp. XH, assembly GCF_033348475.1. Taxonomy (NCBI): domain Bacteria; kingdom Pseudomonadati; phylum Pseudomonadota; class Gammaproteobacteria; order Aeromonadales; family Aeromonadaceae; genus Aeromonas; species Aeromonas sp. XH. Next base: position 3,129,325 of record NZ_CP137630.1, read on the forward strand.
AGGGAGGAGAGCCTTCCAGCGAGAACCAGACGCCGGATAAGAACATCATGGGCAAGCTGATGAGATTGAGCAAACCGCTCGCCAGCTCCTCGTTCTGGATCCGGGCGGCGATAAGCAGCCCGAGGGAGGCCATGGCCGTGCCGCCGACCAGGGCGATCAGCAGCAACAGCCAGCCCGACCCGAGCAGGGGTACATCCAGCAACCAATGGGCCACCAGAAAGACCAGCAGGCTCACCACCAGGGTGATCAGCACCCGTGACAGCAGCTGGGCACAGAGAAACTCGGCGGCCGAGAGCGGGGTGGCCCGCAGCCGCTTGAGCACCCCGTTCTTGCGATAGCGCACGATGACGAAGCCGACCCCGAACAGGCCAGAGAACATCAGGTTCATGCCGATCACCCCGGGCAGCAGCCAGTCGCCGTAGCGGATGGCCCGGCCGCTCAGAGTCTCCCTTTGCAAGGGGGCCTGCACCGCCTGGCGCAGCAGGTATTCGGCCATGGCCCCCTGGGGGGCGTCAGGGTTGACCCAGTAGCGGCCCGCCTCTGGTGAGAGCAGCAGGTCCAGCTGGTGGTGGCGCACCCTGAGCCGACCCCTGGCTTCCTCGTCATAGGGGATGATCTTGAGCAGCGGGACGGCGCGCAGCGGGGCGTAAGTGGCGGGCAGCTCCCCCAGCACGCCGATCTGCACCAGCGGCCTGGGCGGGCCAGAGAAGATGAGGGAGAAGCCGATGACCAGCAGGAGTGGAAAGACCAGGTTCCACACCAGGGCGGCCCGATCGCGCACGAACTCCAGGTTGCGGGCATAGAAGAGCGCACCTATGCGCCTGAGGGATCCCGTCATCTTCCGCTCCTTGAACAGGCTGGCGTCGGTAACATGCTGGCAGGCGCCATAGGGCGCCACCATGAGGCGGCGTTCATGCGCCGCTCCGCAGGCTGTGGCCGGTCAGGTGCAAAAAGAGATCCTCCAGGTTGGGGGAGCGCACCTGCATGCCGGTGAGCGGCACGCCCAGACTCAGCAGCCTTGGCAGCAGGGCCGCCACGTCGGGACAGCTCAGCTCCACCTGATCGCCGCAGGGGCGCAGCGCATAGCCGAGCCCGGCGAGGGCCGGGTGATCCCCGAGGCGCACCAACACGCCGTCGAAGTGGTGGGCCAGCAGGGCGGCAGGGGTATCCAGGCTGAGCAGGTGACCGTGATCGACGATGGCAATCCGATCGCACAGCTGCTGGGCCTCGTCCATGTAGTGGGTGGTGAGCACCACCGTCTTGCCCTGGGCCTTGATCGCCTCGATGCGCTGCCAGAAGTGATGGCGCGCCTGGGGATCCAGCCCGGTGGTGGGCTCGTCCAGAAACAGCAGCTCGGGATCCCCGAGCAGGGCCAGGGCCAGCAGCAGGCGTTGGCGCTGGCCGCCGGAGAGCTTGCGACTGTCCCTGTCGATGAACTCGCCGAGGGCGCACAGCTCGATGAGCAGCTCCCGCGGCAGGGGGTTGGGATAGAGGCTGGCGAACAGGCGCAGGGTATCGCGCACCGTCAGAAAATCCTGCAGCGCGGTGTGCTGGAACTGGATGCCGATGCGGGAACGATAGTCGGGGCCGCGTGGCGCGCCGTGAAACAGGATCTCGCCGCTGTCCGGGGTGAGGATCCCCTCCAGCAGCTCTATGGTGGTGGTCTTGCCCGCCCCGTTCGGACCGAGCAGGCCGAAGCAGCTGCCGGCGGGAATGGCAAAGTTGAGCCCGTCCACCGCCTTTACCCCGGGGAAGTGCTTGACGAGATCGACGACCTCGATGATGGCTGACATGGCACCTCTCCTCCCGACCGGCATGGACGACGCTCTGACTATATCCAAATCCCGGGTGAAGGCCCATGGCCCGTCTGCGCGCCACCAAAACAAACGGCGACCCTGAGGTCGCCGTTTGCATCACGCCAGCCGGATCACAGGATGTCCAGCAGCTCCACTTCGAAGACCAGGGCGGAGTACGGCGGGATGGAGCCGGCGCCACGGGCACCGTAGGCCAGATCCTGCGGAATGTAGAGCTTCCACTTGGAACCAACCGGCATCAGCTGCAGGGCTTCCACCCAGCCGGCGATCACGCCGGTCACCGGGAATTCGGCCGGCTGGCCGCGGGCGACGGAGCTGTCGAACACGCCGCCGTGGGTGAAGGTGCCGTGGTAGTGCACACGCACGGACTGGCCGGCCACCGGGATGGCGCCATTGCCTTCGACCATGACTTCGTATTGCAGACCGGAATCGGTCACCTTCACGCCCGCACGCTTGGCGTTGTCGGCCAGGAAGGCTTCGCCTTCGGCGGCAGCGGCCTTGGCGGCGGCTTCCTGCTCTTCCTGCATGCGGGCAGTGATGACCTGGAAGGCCTCGTTGATATCGTCACGGCTGACCGCGAACTCCAGACCGTTCAGGGCATCTGCCAGACCTTGTTGCAGGGCCGGGATATCCAGGCCGGCGAAGGCTTGCTGCGCCAGCTGATCACCCATGTTGCGGCCGATGCCATAGCTGGCCTTCTGTTCGATAGAGTCGTATTGGGACATTGAGAAGTTGCTCCGGGTCCTGAGGGTAAAAGAGTCGGGATGATATCAGACTTTTTCGCGAGGTGCTGCGGGCGACGGTCCTGATTTCCCAGCCTCTGGGAGGGAGTTCACATCCGCCCCTCATCCCCGGGCCCTTCTCCCGCGAGGGGCGAAGGGGGAAGAAACGGCTGCGCCAATCCCTCCTCAGGCCTGAAGCAGGGCCCTCACCGCCGCGACCTTGGCGCCGTCGGTGAGATTGACCCGGCCATCGTCCGAGGTCCTCATGTTGACCCCGCAGGGAGGGTCACCACGCCGCCGCGTCAATTCACCCTCAGGCCTGATCCAGCAGGACCCGCACCGCCGCGACCTTGGCACCGTCGGTGATATTGACCCGGCCGTCGTCCGAGGTGCCCATGTTGACGCCATGGGGCACCATGCCGCCGCGCCAGCCCATGCCGGACATGTGCACCTCGCTCACCCCGGTAAATTCGATGATGGTGCGCACGTTGTCCGCATTGACCCCGGCGCCGGGCATCAGGCTGGCGCGACCCGCCAGCGCCTGCTGCATCGCCTGCAGGGTCTCGAGCCCCGCCAGCGCGGTCGGCGCGTGACCCGAACTCAGGATGCGCTCGCAACCGGCGGCCAGGATCACTTCCAGATCGGCGCGCCAGTCTGAGCTGAGATCGATGGCGCGATGGAAGGTGACGCCAAGGGGGCCCGCCGCCTCGACCAGTTTCTTGAGCCTGGCGGCGGGTACCCGCCCCGCCTGATCCAGCAGACCGACCACCACCCCTTGCAGGCCGGCGGCACGGGCGGCGGCGATGTCCTGCAGCATGATCTCGAACTCGCCGTCACCAAAGCAGAAATCCCCGGCGCGGGGGCGGATCATGGCGTAGACGGGGACGGTGGCATGGCGCGCGGCCTGCTGCATGAAGCCGTGGGAGGGGGTCAGACCGCCGAGGCCCAGGGCGGAGCAGAGCTCGATGCGATCCGCGCCGGCCTCTTGGGCGGTGAACAGGGATTCCAGGTTGTCGATACAGATTTCAAGACGGGTCATGATGACTCCTTGATTCGGGGAGATCAGACCCTAGGTCCGATCTCACAGATTGAGCAGGGCCGCCCCGCGCACACCGCCGGCACCGCCGAAGCGGGCCTCGCGGATCTCGGGCAGGGCGACACCGGGCAGCAGGTGGCCGGGCAGGCGCTTGGGCAGCTCGTCATACAGGGCGGGCAATCCGCTGAGACCGCCCCCCAGCACCACCACATCGGGATCGATCACCGAGATGGCGGTGGCAAGGCCCGCCGCCAGGATCTCCAGCCAGCAGTCGAGGGTGGAGAGCGCCGCCGGCTCCCGGGCCTCGGCACGCTCAACGATCTGGTGCCCGCTGGCACGCTCTCCCCGAAAGTGGTGATAGAGCCGCTCCAGCCCGGTGCCGGAGGCATAGGTTTCGAAACAGACCAAGCGGCCGCAGCCGCAGCGGGGACGGGGCAAATCCGGGTATTTCATCAGGATGGTGGCGGGCAGCGGATAGTGCCCGATCTCGCCGGCCAGCCAGTTGCGACCCTGGATGAGCCGACCCGCCAGATAGACGGCGCCGCCGATCCCCGTCCCTATGGTGACGGCCAGCGCACTGACGGCCCCCTCCGCGGCACCCTGGTGCACTTCGGACCAGAGGAAGCAGTTCGCATCGTTGTCCACCCTGACCGGGCGGTCCAGCAGCTCGGCCAGATCGGCCCCCAGGTGGCGGCCGTGGATGGCGGGCAGGTTCGCCGCCACTATGCTCCCATCGTCTCGATTGAGGATGCCAGGAAACCCGATCCCCACGGCTCCTTTCGCCCCAAAACGCACATCGGCCGCTTCGACCCGCTCGCGGATCGCCTGCTTGAGCGCCTGGTAATCCTTGCCCGGGGTACTCATGCGCTCCTCATGGCAGAGGGTCAGGGCGCCGTCATACACCGCGAACGCAATCTTGGTGCCGCCGATATCAAATCCGTAATACATGCCACACTCCCTTGCGGTGGAGCCGTCCACCCAGTCTGTCCAGATGGGGCACATTGTATTAATTCGCAAAAAAAATAAAGTGACCGAGGGCGAAAAACGGGAGAGAGATCAAAGCAAACGGAACATTTGTCGCTGCTGACAGGCCTGTCCCAGGCTCGTCAGGGTGCGTTCCTGACCGTCGAACACGAAGCCACGGCGTAGGTAGAACCCCTCGCCGATGTGATTGCCATCCAGCAGCCAGAGTCTGGCGCACTCGCAGCCGGCCCGGCGCATCTGCACCGCCACCGCCTGCCACAGCCGCTTGCCGTGCCCCTGACGCCAGTGATCCGGGTGCAGATAGAGCGCCCGGATGCGCGCCGTCATGAGCCCCTCTTCCACGGACGCCTGCCAGTAGAGCAGGCCGATCACGACCTCGTCCCGGCAGATCAGCATGGGGACGGGGCCTGGCTCTGCCAGCCGGCGACGCCAGATCTGCAGGTGGTCGGTGACGGCCAGCTGGGCCAGCATGTCGCTGCCGAGCACGCCGCCGTAGGCCGCCAGCCAACTGGCCCGCTGCATCACCGTCATGGCGGCGGCATCGGCAGGACGGGCCAGGCGCAGGCTTATGCCTTGCACTGGGGCACCAGACCTGAGGCTCTCGCCTGTTGATACAGGGGCAGCACTTCGGCTTGCTGGGCCTGCAGATTGGCGATCCGGCTCTGATCGCTTGGGTGGGTGGAGAGCAGCTGGGGCGGCGCCTTGCCGCCGGCGGCGGCGCTCATGTTCTGCCACAGGGGAATGGCCTGCGCCGGATCGAAGCCGGCACGGGCCATCAGCTCCAGACCCAGCCTGTCGGCCTCGCTCTCCTGGGTTCTGCCGTAGGGCAGGGCTATCCCCACCTGAACCCCCAGCCCCAGGGCAGCCATGGTGGCCGCGCCCCCGAGGCTGTCACTGCTGCCGATGGCGGCGTCGGCCACCGCGAGGCCGATGCCGGTCAGCTGATCCCGGGAGAGGCGCTCGTTGGAGTGCTGTGCCAGCACGTGGGTCAGCTCGTGACCGATGACGGTGGCGAGCTGATCCTGATTCTTGGCGACTTTCAGCAAGCCGCTGTAGACCCCGATCTTGCCGCCGGGCAGGGCGAAAGCGTTGACCTCCTTGGAATCGAACACCACCACCTCCCAGCTGGTGATGCCGTAGCTGGCGGGGACCTGGGCGGTCACCGCCTTGGCCACGCAGGCCACATAGGCATTCATCCTGGCATCCTTGCTCACCTTCTCCTGCTGCTTCATCTGCGCAAAGGAGTCGGCCCCCAGCTGGTTCATCTGCTGGGGGGAGAAGAGCAGCATCTGGTTGCGGCCCGTCGGTGACTGGGCACAACCGGCTAGCAAGGCGCCGCACAGGGCCGACAGGATGAATTGGGAGAGAGAGGAGGCGCGCATGAGAAAGTCCTTTACCATGAAATTGCCCTATTCTCGGAAATGCCGCCGTCCGGCGCAAGCCAGGCGCTGCGCCCTGCGACCAAAAAGATCCCAGGGCGCACCAATGAAAACGAGCCCGCTTGGGGCTCGTTTTTTTTCTGAAGGAGACGGGGGATTACATGATGCCCAGCTTCTTCAGGTCGGCCTGCACTACCTTGGCCGGCACAGGTACATAGCCGTCCTTGGCAACGATGTTCTGGCCCGCCTTGGAGAGCATCATCTTCACGAACTCCTGCTCCATGGGGGAGAGCGGCTTGTTCGGATGCTTGTTCACGTAGACGTACAGGAAGCGGGAGAGCGGGTACTTGCCGGTGATGGCGTTGTCCGAGGTCGCTTCGATGAAGGTCTTGCCATCCTTGGAGAGCGGCACGGCACGCACGCCTGAGGTGACGTAGCCGATGCCGGAGTAGCCGATGCCGTTCAGGGAGGAGGAGACGGACTGCACCACGGAGGCGGAGCCCGGCTGCTCGTTCACGCCGCTCTTGAAGTCACCGTTGCACAGGGCGTGTTCCTTGAAGTAACCGTAGGTACCGGACACCGAGTTGCGACCGAACAGTTGCAGGTCCTTGCCGGACCAGCTGCCATCCAGACCCAGATCGGACCACTTGGTGGCGGCCTTGGCTTCGCCGCACTTCAGGGTGCTGGAGAAGATGGAGTCGATTTGCGACATGGTCAGCCCCTTGATGGGGTTGTCCTTGTTGACGAACACGGCCAGGGCGTCGACCGCGACGCGGATGGCGGTCGGCTTGTAGCCGTAGCGCTTCTCGAATGCCTCCTCTTCACCGGCCTTCATGGCGCGGCTCATGGGGCCAAACTGGGCGACGCCTTCGGTCAGGGCAGTGGGCGCGGTAGAGGAACCGGCGGCCTGGATCTGCACGTTGACGTTGGGGTACATGCGCTTAAATTCTTCGGCCCACAGGGTCATCATGTTGGCCAGGGTGTCCGAGCCGACAGAGGACAGGTTGCCCGAGATGCCGCTGGTCGGTGCATATTCCGGCAGGTCTTTATCCACACCGGCAGCCAGGGCGCTGACAGAAAACAGGGTTGCTGCGGTGAATCCGATGACACCAGCCAGTTTGTTGAGTTTCATCCAATCTCTCCAAGTCCAAGGTTGCAGAAGGCAATCGTCAGCATGACGTTGATACGTGGTTCAAACCCGATCACCCTCTCCAAAGTTACAGAAGGTCCGTTCTTGAAACGGCGCCAGTATCTGACCTGGCAGTGACAAATTTATGGATTTAATGTGACACTTTGATGACATGGCCAGGGAATTGCCCACAAGCAAGGAGGGCTGCAGACGCAGCCCTCCTTTCGTTCTAACTCATTGCCGGAAAAGACTATTTAACCACCACCATCCGGGCGGGGATGAGGAAGCTGAAGCGGCTGCCCGCCCCGACCCGGCTCTCTATCTCGAGCTGGGCATCGTGATGGCTCAGGGCATGCTTGACGATGGCAAGGCCAAGCCCGGAGCCCCCGGTGTGGCGGGAGCGGGCCTTGTCGACCCGGTAGAAGCGCTCGGTGAGACGCGCCAGGTGCTCGGGTGCAATCCCCTCCCCCTCGTCCTGCACCACGAACAGCGCCATGGCTCCCTGCTGGCGCCACTCCACGGTGATCTTGCGCCCCGCCGGGGTGTAGTGGATGGCGTTGTAGACCAGGTTGGAGACGGCGCTGCGCAGCTGATCCTGATCCCCGCGCACGAAGAGGTTCGACTGCACGTTGAACACGATCTGGTGCCCCCGCTCGCCGGAGAGCGCCCGCGCCTCCTGCTCCAGCAGCCCCAGCATGGCGGGCATGTCCACCAGATGGGAGAGATCCACCGTGGGGGCGGCCTCGATGCGCGACAGGGTGAGCAGCTGGTTGACCAGGTTGTCCATGCGAATGGTCTGCTCCATCATCACCCTGTGGGCCTTGGCCCACATGGCGGGAGGGGGTGGCTCCTCGGTCATCTCCAGATAACCCTTGAGCACGGTGAGCGGGGTGCGCAGCTCGTGGGAGACGTTGGAGACGAAGTGCTTGCGGGTCTTCTCCAGGCTGCGCAGCCGGGTCACGTCACGCACCACCAGCATGGCCTGATCCTCGGCGTAGGGCATGATGCGAAATTCGAGGAACTTCTCCTCGTTGATGGGGGACGCCATCTCGAACGGCTCGTCATACTGCCCCTTGCCGAGGTAGGCGACGAAGGCGGGATGGCGGATGAGGTTGCCGATGTGCTGGCCGGCGTCCTCCGGCCAGCGAAAACCGAGCAGCTGCTCCGCCAGCCGGTTGCACCAGAGGATGCTGCCGTCGGTGCGAAACACCACGGCCGCGTCGGGCAGCGCCTCGGCCCCTTCCCTAAAGCGGCGGATGAGCCCCGCCAGCTCGCGCCGCCGTGCCCGGTGGCGCTGCTGCAGCTTGTAGATGCCGTTGAAGATGTATTCCCAGCTGCCGCTGCCGTGGGGGGGGACCAGGCTGCGATCGTGCCACAGCCAGTCCGACAGCCGCTTCTGGAAACGGTAGTGCCAGCCCAGGTGCAGCACGGTCGCCACCAGCAGACAGAGCGCGAGATAATCGATTAACCAACCTACCAAGACGAAAGGGGCGTAGAAGAACGCCATTCGCCACAACTGTCGCCGCCAGGCGTAAGGTTGCAACATTCAGGTCTCCTAGAGACGGCAAAGAGCGAGGATCAGCCGGCGGGCGTGGCCGGCATGGAGTCCCTAGAGACGGGTCGAGAAGCGGTAACCGGCTCCGCGCACCGTCTGGATCAGCCTGTCGTGCCCCGTCTCCTCGATGGCCTTGCGCAGGCGGCGGATGTGGACGTCCACCGTCCTGTCCTCCACGTACACATTGGTACCCCAGACGTTGTTGAGCAGTTGTTCACGGCTGTAGACCCGCTCGGGATGGGTCATGAAGAAATGTAGCAGCTTGAATTCGGTCGGCCCCATGTCCAGCGCCTTCTCCTCGGCGCTGACCCGGTGGGAAACCGGATCCAGCTTGAGCCCCTGCACCTCGATCACCTCGTCCACCGAGGTGGGGGAAACCCGGCGCATCACCGCGTGCAGGCGGGCGGTCAGCTCCTTGGGGGAGAAGGGCTTGGTGATGTAGTCGTCGGCCCCCGCCTCCAGCCCGCGCACCTTGTCCTCTTCCTCGCCGCGGGCGGTCAGCATCACCACCGGGATCTGGCGGGTCACCTCATCCTGCTTGAGCTGCTTGATGAACTGGATGCCGCTGCCGCCCGGCATCATCCAGTCCAGCACGATGAGTTCGGGGTAGGGTTCGCGCACCTTCGCCAGTCCGTCGGCGTAATCTTCAGCTTCAATCGTCTCATATCCCTTCTGCTCGAGCACGAAGCAGAGCATTTCGCGGATCGGTGCCTCGTCCTCGACCACCAGAATTCGCTTAGCCATATCCCTTCTCTCTCCTCTGTGAAGATGGGTGCGCCAATTATTAGAACTTTCTGTGACACTTTTATGACTTTATGACGGGCGGGATGATAAACGTTTTCAGATTCAGTTGGCAGCAGTGCGTTGCAGCAGGTCCCAGCGGTTGCCGCTGATGTCCTCGAACACCACCACGGTACCGTAAGGCTCGCCCCTGGGTTCTTCACAGAAATGGACGCCGTACTCCCGCATGCGTTCGTAGTCCCCCCAGAAGTCGTCGGTCTCGAGGAAGAGGAAGACCCGGCCGCCTCCCTGCCGGCCGATGGCGGCCCGCTGCTCCTCGCTGGCAGCCTGGGCCAGCAGCAGGGCCGAGCCGCAGGCGCCCCTGGGGGCGACCCGCACCCAGCGCTTGCCCGGTTTGCCCGGCTCCTTGAGGGGCGTGTCCTCCAGCAGTTCGAACCCCAGCCCCCGGGTGAAGAAGGTGATGGCCTGGTCGTAGTCGGCCACCAGCAGGGTCAGAGCGCCGAAATGTTGTGCCATGGGTATGCCTCCAGAGATGAATGGACGGGGCGCATCATAGCGGGGAGGTAGCCCGGGCTCCAGCCATCCCGAACCGGCTCATCCCCTCTCGACCCGGTTGCGGCCCCGCTTCTTGGCCTGATAGAGCGCCTCGTCTGCCCGCTTGAGAACGTGTTCCAGCGGCTCGCCGCGCCGCTCGGCCACCCCGAACGACGCCGTGATGGCCAGCCCCTCCGGCCACTGGGCATAGGCCTCCAGCGCCCCCCGCAGCCGCTCCGCCAGGGCGGCGGCCCTGGCCTCTTCGTAATGGAGGCAGACCAGCACAAACTCCTCCCCGCCCCAGCGAACCAGGCGGCAAAGGGAGTCACAGTGGCGCAACAGCTCGCTCACCATGTGCTTGAGCACCTCGTCCCCCATGGGGTGGCCGTGGCCGTCGTTGACCCGCTTGAAGTGATCGATGTCGATATAGATGAAGGAGAGCGGCATCTCGCCGAGCTCGCTCAAGAGCTTCTCGCCGCCGAGCCGGTTGAGGGCCCCGGTGAGCGGATCGTAGCGGGCCTCCTCCTCGGTGCGGCGATGCTGCTCGCACAGGCTCTCGCTCAGGGCCTCCGCCGCCAGGCGCGCCTCGCGGGCCTTGCGCAGCTTGTCCCCGAACAGCAGATTCTGGATCAGAAACAGCAGGATCCCGTACGCCAGCCAGCTCAGCAGCAGGCCGCGGTAAAAGTCCCCCGGGCGCACCCAGCGACCATAAAACTCCAGCCGGTCCAGCCGCAGCTGGTAATTCCCCGGCTGCATCTTGTCATCTGAGGCGATCTCGATGGCATAGACATGGTGCAGATCCGGCCCCTGCTGGGCCAGCGGAATATTGTATTGCTGCACCCACCAGGAGCTGGGCGCAAACACGTTCAGAGGCACATCCTGCTCGCTGCCAAAATCATCAGAGGTGAAGAGCACTTCGTTGAACTTGTGGGAGCTCTCATCCGTCGGCGTCGAGTAGGCGGGGTCATAGTTGCGCAGATAAAGGCGCCAGGCCTGCTCTCCCTGCCCTTTGGCATCCAGCTTCACCCGCACCCCGGTGAACCGGGAGAGATCCAGCCCCTGCTCGGGGTCGGTCAGTGTCAGGATCAGCTCGCAAAAGGGGTACTCATACTGGCGGCGCAGGGTGCAGTCGATGGCGGGCCGGCCAGCGCCCTCGCTCAGGGTCGCGACCGAGGAGCCGTCATGGACCCTGTCATCCTGCGCGCGGACGGCTATCCCGGCCTGGCTCAGGATATCGACCCGTCGCTCGGGACCGAATTCAAATATCACCATGGCCAGCAGGCTCGCCGCCAGCAGGCACCAGAACAACAGCGTCGTCATGCGGGAATAGGAAGGGATCATCGACATCACACCTGAAAAGGGGCTTTAACCCTACACCTTGTGGCTACGGACCGCGCTGATCCAGATCCAAGGTTGTGACACGCGCCGGGCGCAGGCCGGTGCCGGCTCAGCCGACACGCACCGGGCTGGCGACCACCGGCATGAAAACGGAGATCGTCTGTCCAGAGCCGGGGGAGAGACGGGCCGCCCCGTCAGTCATGATCTTGGTCATTGCGCACTCCATGCGATGGAAAAATAAAGAGAAAAGATCCTTCCATCGGCAGTCTACACAAGCGCAGGGCGTCGCAACACCCTTCACCCCTCCTTTCGCAGTGCCCGGTAGAGGGTGGTACGGCTGATGCCGAGCCGGCGCGCCGCCTCGCTCACGTTGCCTCCGCACTCGGCCAGGGTCTGCTGCACCCGCTGCCGGTTCTGCTGGCGCAGGGTGATGGCCCCATGGGATGGGACCTGCACGCCCGCCGCCTCCGGCAGATGCAGGTGAGCAGGCTCAATCCAGCCCTGACCCTCCGCCAGCACGCAGGCCACCTCCAGCGCCTGCTTGAGCTGGCGCACGTTGCCGGGCAGCGGGTGAGCCAGCAACTGTCCCTCGGCCTCATCGGTCAGGCGCAGGGCGGGATCCATCTCGGCGAGCAGGCGCGAGATCAGCGCCTGCCGCTCGCGCGCCGACCAGGCCCGCAGCGGCGCCAGTTGCTGGCGCCAGCCGCAGATCCGGTAGTAGAGATCTTCCCTGAACGTCCCGGCCGCCACCATGGCCGCCAGATCCCGATGACTGGCGCTGACCAGCCAGAAATCCACCGCCTCGGGCTTGTGGCTGCCAACCGGAGTGACGGCGCGCTCCTGCAGCACCCGCAGCAACCGGGTCTGGGCCTGGAGCGGCAGCTCGCCGATCTCGTCCAGCATCAGGGTGCCGCCGTGGGCGGCACGCAGATAACCCTGGCTGCCCTGGCTGCGGGCGCCGCTGAAGGCCCCGCCGACATAGCCGAACAGCTCGGCCTCCACCAGCTCCGCCGGCAGGGCGCCGCAGTTGACGCACACCAGGGGGCGCTCCCGACGGCTCGACTGGGCGTGCAGGGCGCGCACCAGATGTTCCTTGCCGCTGCCGGTCTCCCCCTCGATAAGCAATGAGATGCCCCGCTCCAGCATCTTGAGAGGGACTCCGGCGGTGGCGGGCGGTGCGGCCGGCAGGGACGGGAGCGTCGTCGGCTCAGGCACCAGCCGCAGGCCGCGGTGATCCCGCAGCAGCTGAGGGCCGTCGAAGGGGTGCTGGCCGAGCCAGAGCCGACCGGCCCGGTTGGCCCCGAGCAGCTCGCCCCCCTCCCCCAGCAGCAGGCGGGCGGACCAGAGGCTCTGGGGATCGAGATCCACCAGCCAGCCCGGCTGGCGGGCCAGCAGGGCGTTTTCCAGGGTCATGGCCAGCAGTCGCACCGTGCCCAGCATATCGCCGCCGTGGTGGGCCGCATCGGTGGAGATGTCGAGCACGCCGAGCAGTTGCCCGTCCGGCCCGAGCAATGGGCAGGCGCTGCAACTGAGAAAGCTGTGCTGGGCGAAGAAGTGCTGCGCCCCCAGCACCTGCACCTCGCTCTGCTCGGCCAGCGCGGTACCGATGGCGTTGGTGCCCTTGCTCGCCTCCCCCCAGCGGGCGCCGCTGCGCAGGAAGATCCGCTCGGCATGGCGGGCAAAGCCGTCGTCACCGCTCACCGCCAGGATGGCCCCCTCGGCGTCGCACAGCAGCAACCGGCAGGGCCTGCCCGCCAGCAGCTGGGCAAAGAGCGGCAGCACGAAGCGCTGGAAGCAGGTGATAAGGGTTCTGTGCTGCTCCTGGCGGGCCGACAGCTCCCCCTGGGGCAGCAGGTCCAGCTCGGCGCTCTGCTGGCGGCTGAGCCCCTGGTGCAGGCAGCGCTCCCAGGAGCGCTGGATTGGGCTCGGGCTGGATTGGGGAAGTTCGCTCATCACGCCTCCTGTTCACAAAGGGCACAGTGTCGCGGCCACTGTCCAGAAACGGCACAGCCTCGTCGCCACGACCGGGATCACTGGTTAATCAAGATACGCCGCTGCACCCCATTTGATAACGTTTTTGTAACTTTTCATCTGCTGGTCAGCTCCTCTGGCACGTCCCTTGCGATACCCAACGCAACCGGACTGCCCGCCAGGCCGGTCAGGACCACACACATAAGGATGATGAGATGATTTATACCGCTCCCGGTCAGGCAGGTGCCCTGGTCAGCTTCAAGTCCCGCTACGACAACTTCATCGGTGGCGACTGGGTGGCGCCGCGCGCCGGCCGCTACTTTGAAAACATCTCGCCGGTAGACGGCAAGGTGTTCTGCGAGGTGGCCCGCTCCGACGCCGCCGACATCGAGCTCGCCCTGGACGCTGCCCACAAGGCGTTCGCCAGCTGGAGCAAGACCAGCGTCACCGAGCGCAGCAACCTGCTGCTGCGCATCGCCGATCGCATCGAGCAGAACATCGAGCGGCTCGCCGTCGCCGAGACCTGGGAGAACGGCAAGGCGGTGCGCGAGACCCTGGCCGCCGACCTGCCCCTGGTGGTGGATCACTTCCGCTACTTCGCCGGCTGCATCCGCGCCCAGGAGGGCTCGGCCGCCGAGCTGGACCAGAACACCGTCAGCTACCACTTCAAGGAGCCCATCGGGGTGGTCGGCCAGATCATCCCGTGGAACTTCCCGCTGCTGATGGCCGCCTGGAAGCTGGCCCCTGTGCTGGCGGCCGGCTGCTGCAGCGTGCTCAAGCCCGCCGAGCAGACCCCGGTCACCATCATGCTGATGATGGATCTCATCAAGGACATCCTGCCCCCCGGCGTGGTCAACGTGGTCAACGGCTTCGGCGCCGAGGCGGGCCAGGCACTCGCCACCAGCAACCGGATCCAGAAGCTCGCCTTCACCGGCTCCACCGAGGTGGGCGCCCATATCCTGCGCTGCGCCGCCGACAAGCTGATCCCCTCCACCGTGGAGCTGGGGGGCAAGTCCCCCAACATCTACTTCGCCGACGTGATGCAGCACGAGAGCAGCTACATCGACAAGGCGGTGGAAGGGATGCTGATGACCTTCTTCAACCAGGGCGAGGTGTGCACCTGCCCCTCCCGCGCCCTGGTGCAGGAGTGCATCTACGACGACTTCATGGACAGGGTGCTGGCCCGCGCCCGCACCATAGTGCAGGGCAACCCCCTCGACACCGCCACCCAGGTGGGTGCCCAGGCGTCCCGCGAGCAGTTCGACAAGATCCTGAGCTACATGGAAATAGGCCGCGGCGAGGGGGCCAAGATGCTGATCGGCGGCGGCCCGGCCAAGGTGAGCGGGCTGGAGGGGGGCTTCTACATCCAGCCCACCATCTTCTCGGGCCAGAACAAGATGCGGGTGTTCCAGGAGGAGATCTTCGGGCCGGCGCTCGGGGTCACCACCTTCAAGGACGAGGCGGAGGCGTTGGCGATTGCCAACGACACCCAGTACGGCCTGGGGGCGGGCCTCTGGACCCGCGACAGCAACCTGGCCTGGCGCATGGGGCGTGGCATCCAGGCCGGCCGGGTCTGGGTCAACTGCTACCACGCCTACCCGGCCCACGCCGCCTTCGGCGGCTACAAGAAGTCGGGGATAGGCCGCGAGACCCACAAGATGATGCTGGACCACTACCAGAACACCAAGAACCTGCTGGTGAGCCACGACATCAATCCCCTCGGCTTCTTCTAAGCCACTCCTGCCATCAACAAGGGCGCCCATGGCGCCCTTGCTTCATTCCGGCTCCCGCCGTTTGGATCAGGCCCCGGGTTGGCCCAGTTGCTGGCGATAACGCTGGGGGGCGCAGCCCTGCTCGCGCTGGAACATGGCGATAAAGGCCGAGGTCGAGGCGTAACCGAGGCGCCAGGCGATCTCCTGCACCGGCATCTCGCCGCGCAGCCAGTCCAGCGCCTTCACCAGCCGCAGCCGGGTGCGCCACTGGCCGAGGCTCATGCCGAGCTCCTTCTGGCAGCGCCGCGCCAGGGTGCGCTCGGTGCTGTGCAACACCTTGGCCCACTGGGCCAGGGTGCGGTTGTCCTCCGGCGTCGCCTGCAGCGCCGCCAGCAGGGGGGCGAGCAGGCGATCCCGGCTCTGGGGCAGGTAACTCGGCTGACAGCGGGTGCGAGCCAGTTTCTCGATGAAGAGCGCCCCCTGACGGGCATCCCACTCATCCTCCATGTGGCCGACCCGGCGCTGGGTGAAATCCTCCAGCAGGGCCCGCAGCAAGGGGGTCAGGGCCAGCAGCTGGGGTTCCCGTGGCAGGCGCGGGGCCAGTTCGTGGCTCACGTAGATGGAGGTGTAATCCAGGGTCTGCTCGTTGAAGGCGGTGTGGGGCAGGTCCGCCGGCACCCAGATGAGGTAGTCCGGGGGGGCCACCAGCCGCTCTCCCCCCACCTCCACCACCATGACCCCCAGACTGATGAGGCTGAGCTGGCCCCAGGGGTGGGCGTGCTCGGCGCAGGCGTTGCCCCCCTGGATCTGGCTGTAGCGAAAGTAGAGGGGGTTGGGGTCGGCCAGCAGGCGATCCTGCTCGGCCAGGGTGAGGGTGCCCATGCAGATTGTCCCAAAGCGGTTATGACATGTCTTATTTACGCTACTTACCTCGTTCAAGACAAGGCTAGACTCTCCCCATCGTACCAAGGAGTGCCTATGCCTTTTCTCTTTCCCCTGCTCGCCATCCTGATCTGGGCCGCCAATACCGTGGTCTCCAAGGCCGCCGCCGGCGTGCTGGATCCCGCCGCCATCTCCTTCTATCGCTGGGTGATCGCCGCCCTCGCGCTCTCCCCCTTCTGCCTGCCGCAGCTCTGGCGCCGCCGGGCCGACATCCGCCCCTGGCTCGGCAAGCTGCTGGTGCTCTCCCTGCTCGGCATGGTGCTCTACCAGTGCCTCGCCTACTACGCCGCCCACAGCACCTCGGCCACCAACATGGGGGTCATCGGCTCCCTGCTGCCCCTGCTCACCCTGCTGATCGGGGCCTGCTGCTTCGGCCAGAAGCCGGGCAAGCAGGCGCTGCTCGGCATGAGCCTCTCCCTGTTCGGGGTGCTCTGGCTGCTGGGTCAGGGGGATCCCCTGGCGCTGCTGCACAGCGGCATCAACCCGGGCGATGGCATGATGCTGCTGGGGGCGGCCAGCTATGCCCTCTATGGCCTGCTGATCCGCCGCTGGCAGCTGCCGTTCGGCCCCTGGCTCAACCTCTACCTGCAGATCCTGCTGGCGGTGCTGCTGCTGATCCCGGTGGCCCTCTCTGCCGACTCCCTGGCCATTCCCGCCCAGGGCTGGAGCATGGTGCTGTTCGCCGGGCTCGCCTCCTCCATCTTCGCCGCCTACTGCTGGATGCGCGGCCTCGCCACCCTGGGGGCGGAGCGCACCTCGGTCTTCATGAACCTGATGCCCCTGTGCACGGCCCTCATCGCCGTCCTCACCCTGGGGGAGCCCATCCACGGCTATCACCTGCTGGGGGGCGGCCTCATCCTGACCGGGGTCATGCTCTCCCAGTTCAAGCCGCGAACCCGCCGCCCCCTGCTGGAAGGGGCATAGCCGGCGCCACACACGCAAAAAGGGAGCCCAGGCTCCCTTTGTCGTTTTCCCGCCCCGGTGGTGCCCCTCAACGGGGCGAGCTGACCACCCCACGGCGAGCGGAGTGCGAAACGCTCATGCGTTCACCCCCTTCATCCCCTCAGCGGTATAGCGCTCCCCCGCCACCGGCAGGGTCCGGATGACCTGACCCAGGGCCCCGAGCTCCGCAGGCGTGAGGCGTACCGACAGGGCGCCGAGGTTATCCTCCAGATGGGTCAGGCGCCGGGTACCGGGGATGGGCACAATGTCCTCCCCCTGCGCCAGCAGCCAGGCCAGGGCTACCTGCGCCGCCGAGCATCCCTTCTGCCGGGCCAGGGCCATGACCGCCTGCACCAGGGTGCGGTTGGTGGCGAGGTTGTCCCCCTGAAAACGCGGCAGACTGGCCCGAAAATCCCCCTCCTCGAACACCGCCTCCTGCTGGTAGCGCCCGGTCAGAAAACCGCGCCCCAGGGGGGAGTAGGCCACGAGACCTATCCCCAGCTCGCGGCAGGCGGGCAGCACCGCCGTCTCCACCTCCCGGGTCCAGAGGGAATATTCCGTCTGCACCGCGGCCACCGGGTGCACGGCATGGGCGCGCCTCAGGGTGGCCTCGCTCACCTCGCACAGGCCGATGCGGGCTATCTTGCCCTCCTGCACCAGCTGCGCCAGCCCGGCCATGGTCTCCTCGACGGGATGGGCCGGATCGAGACGGTGCACATAGTAGAGATCGATCTGCTCGATGCCGAGGCGGCGCAGGGAACCCTCGCAGCTCTGGCGCGCATAGCGGGCGCTGTTGTCGAGGGTGCGCCTGTACTCCCCGGGCTGGCGCACTATGCCAAACTTGGTGGCCACCTTCACCTCCCCCCGCCGGGTCGCGAGAAAGCGCCCGATCAGCGCCTCGTTGTGGTGGGGGCCGTACATATCGGCGGTGTCGAGCAGGTCGATGCCCCGCTCCACCGCCTCCGCCAGCACCCGCAGGGACTGTTCGTCGTCCCTCGGCCCGTAGAATTCGCTCATCCCCATGCAGCCCAGCCCCAGGGCGGAGACATGCAGGCTGGTACCCAGAGTTCGTCGTTGCATCGTGTGTTCTCCCTGACAAGTTGCAGGGCAGTATGGTCTTCCGAAAATGAATGAGATATAGAGATAACTGGCAACCTATTTTCCGATGATGGAAACCCTATGCACGACACCCTGCTCTGGGACGACGCCCGCGTCTTCCTGGCCATCGCCCGCAGCGGCACCCTGAGCGGTGCCGCCCACACCCTTCGCATGGGGGTGGCCACCGTCTCCCGGCGCCTGGACAGGCTGGAGGCGGCCCTCGGCCTGCCCCTGTTCAGCCGCCACCAGCAGGGCTATCGCCTGACCGACGACGGTGAGGCCCTGCTGGAGCGGGCCGAGGCGCTGGAGCATGCGGCCCTGGCCTTTGGCGAGGCGGGGCAGCAGCAGGGACAGGTGGCAGGCACAGTGCGCCTCGCCACCGCCGAGAACCTGGCCAATCCCCTCATCATCCCCTCCCTACCGACGCTCTTTGCCCGCCACCCCGAACTTAGGGTCGAGCTGGTCACCGGGGTGCAGACGGTGAACCTGCACAGGCGCGACGCCGATCTCGCGGTGCGCATGGTCAAGCCCGACGCCGGCAACCTCACTATCCGGCGCCTGGGGACCCTGGGGTTCGGTCTCTACGGGAGCGGCACCTACCTGGATGCCCGCAGCCCCGGGGGGGATGCCGCCAGCTTCGATCGGGATGACTTCATCGGCTGGAACGAAACCCAAAGCCACCTGCCCGCCGCCAGATGGATGACCCGCATGCTGCGCGGCCGCCCCTGCCGGGTGGAGACAGGTACCCTGGCGGCCCAGCTCGCCGCCGCCAAAGCCGGCCTCGGGCTCGCGGTGCTGCCCCACTTTCTCGCCCGCCAGACGGATCTGGTCTGCCTCCTGCCGGAGCTCGGGGTGGATCAGCCCATCTGGCTGGTGATCCACAGCGATCTCGCCCACTCCCGGCGGGTGCGGGCCGTGGCGGATCACCTCATCGCCCTGTTCGAGCGCGCCCGCACCGTCCTGCACCCCTTCTCGGGTGATCCCAGATAGAGCGGGCCAGACGACATAAAAAACAGGGCAAGGACCGGACAGCAGAAAGGGAGCCCCTGGCTCCCTTTCTGTCTGCGCTGCGACTCTGCGCTGCCCGTCTGAACGGCCAGCCACCGGCGCCGGGTCAGTGCTCCCGCCGCCAGTGGTAGCGGCGCTCCGGGCGGCCGCGCTGGCCGTAGTTGAGCTCCACGTCCAGCTTGTCTTCGGACTCCAGAAACTCCAGGTAGCGGCGCGCCGTGGTGCGGCTCAGGGAGAGACGCAGCGCCACCGTGTCGGTGGAGAAGGTGGTATCCGGCTCGCCGGCCAGCAGTTCCAGCACCTGGCGCAGGGTGATGGCGTCGATCCCCTTGGGGGTCTCGCGTACCTCCCGCGGCTGCCCCCGCCCCTTGCCCAGCAGCCGATCGAGATCGCTCTGGGCCAGCGAACCGCGCTCGCACAGGCGGCGGTGCAGGACGAGGACCTCGTCCAGGCTCTGCTGGATGCGGGACAGCCGCAGGGGCTTGATGATGTAGTCCTGCACCCCCAAGTTCAGGGCCTGCTGTATGGTCTCCACGTCACAGGAGGCGGTGACCATGATCACGAATACCTCCCGGTTGTGGCTGCGCAGCCGGCTGACCCACTCCAGCCCCGAGCCGTCGGGCAGGGAGATGTCCACCAGCAGCAGCTGGGGCTCGGTGGCACGCAGCATGTGATCGGCCTCGGCCAGGCTCCCGGCCCGCCCCGGCAAGGCATACCCCGGGGTCGAGGCGATCAGCTCCGCCAACATGGCGCCTATCCGCTCGTCATCCTCGATAATCAGCGTGAAAATTGGCTTCATGACTTACACCAATTGGTTTTTATTCAAATAGATACCGAACAGTGTCGTCTGCTCGGTGGTGCGCCGCCATTCTATCACACCCCCGCGGCGGGCCACGGTCTTCTGGACCAGGAAGAGGCCCACCCCGTGATCGCCGGTCTGGCGACTCACCCCATAGTCGAACAGATGATCCGCCAGCGCCTCGTCCACCCCCTCGCCGCTGTCCTCCACCTCGATCACCAGCCGCCGGCCAAGGTCATCCAGGGAGAGCAGCACCCGGGGCGCGGTGTGCTCGCGGTTCCCCCAGGCGGCGCGCAGGCCGTTGTCCAGCAGGTTGCCGATGCAGGTGATGAGATCTGCCGACACCTCCGCCGGGTACTCCCCGAGGGACGAGCCGGTGTCCAGCACCAGCTCCACCCCCAGCTCCCGCGCCCGGCTGAACTTGCCGAGGATAAGCCCGGCCACCGGCTTGTTCTCGATGGCCCGCAGCACCCCTTGCAGCATGGTCTGGCAGGCCTCGTTCTCCTGCTGGATCAGCTCCACCGCCTCCTCCACGTGACCGAGCTGCAGCAGGCCGGAGAGGCTGCCGAGCTTGTTGGCGAACTCGTGGGTCTGGATGCGCAGCATCTCGGCGTACTGGCGCAGGTGGGTCACCTGCATGCCGAGGCTGCCGGTGCCGTCCGGCCGGCTGAAGATCAGCATGCGGCCGGGCTCGCGGCCGCCGAGCTCCTGCCAGTGACCGACGAAGTCCTCCCCCTGCACGGTGAAGCGTACCCTGCCCTCCTGGGTCAGGATCGGCAGCAGCGCGGGGGCCAGCTGTGCCAGGGAGTGACCCAGCAGGGCGTGGCGACCGGTGCCGGGCAGCCGCAGCTGGTAGAAGGCGGCGCTGTTGAGCATGGTGATCCCGTGCTGGCTGTCGAGGGCCACTATCCCCTCAGAGATCCCCTCCAGCACCAGATCCTGCCGGGCGAAGCGGTTGGCGATGGTCTCAGGCTCCAGATCCAGCAGGGTGCGTTTCAGCCGGTGCTGCAGCCAGAGCGCCAGCAGCAGGCCGCAGCCCAGCACCGCGCCGATGGCACCGAGGAGCAGGGCAATGCGATCCAGGTAGATGCCCTCCACCGTCCGCATCAGATACCCCACCACCACCACGCCGATGGCGCTTCCGTCCGCCCCGATCACCGGGGAGAAGCAGCGGATGGCGGGGCCCAGGGTGCCCACGTCCCGGGAGCAGTAGCTCCGGCGCTCGTGGATCGCCGGCCAGATGTCCTCCCCCCGGAAGGTCTGGCCCACCAGCTCGGGCGAGGGGTGGCTCAGGCGCCGGGCGTGCTCGTCGGTCACCACCATGTAGGCGGCGTCGGTGCGCTTGCAGATCCCCTGCACATAGTCCCTAAGGCCGGGATCGCTGCCCAGTTGCAGGGCCTGCACCACCCGGTTGTCCGCCGCCAGCACCCGCGCCAGATCGCTCCCCTTCTCCTCCAGGTTGCTCTCCAGCAGGTGGCGGATGAAGAGGGCGAGCAATCCCCCCAGGATCAGGATCAGCAGCAGCGACAGGCCGAGGGAGAGGGTGACCAGCTGGTGGCGCAGTTTCATCTTGTTACCTTGCAACGTCAGGAGAAGGCCCGGGGTGCGGACACAGCCTGGCGGGAGCAATGAGCAGGGCCGGCGCCGGGCATGGCGTCACTCTAGCGCCCCGGTGCGCCACTGTCGGTTAGCTGGCCCGCAAAGCCATATAAAAACTTAAACACCACGGCAGCCCCGAATCTGAACGTGACCTGCATCACACTATTTACTTAGCCTGCGAAATAACTATAATGCTTCGCAAGCTAACTAAATAAGGAGCCCGTCATGGGAAAGGATCTGGAGATGTTGCGTGAGCTCTCCCTCGCCGAGCAGCTGGGGCGACTGCACCGGCTGTGGCGCACCGTGGCCGACCTCGAGCTGGCGCCCCTCGGGCTCACCCATCCCCGCTGGACCGCCCTGTGGAAACTGAGCCGGCTCGGTGGCCACCTCAGCCAGAAGACCCTGGCCGAGGCGCTGGAGATAGAGCTGCCCTCCCTGATGCGCACCCTGGGCCAGCTGGAGGAGCAGGGTCTGGTGGAACGCCACTGCTGCAGCCAGGACAAGCGGGCCCGCATCGTCACCCTGACCCCGGCCGGCAAGGCGCTGCTCGACCAGATCGAGGATCGCATCATGGAGGTACGCCGTGAGCTGCTCGTCGGCATCAGCCAGCAGGAGCTGGCCCAGTTTGAAGACATTGTGCACCGCATCTCCGCCAACGCCCTCGGCAAGATAGCCGCACAGCACGAAGAGAGAGAATGAGATGACTCCGGATCAACAATTCAAGCGCTGGATAAAGTGGGCCATCGCCTGCTTCATCCTGGTGTTTGGCTACTTTCTGCTGGCCGACATCAAGATGCCCCTGACGCCCCAGGCCATGGCGACCCGGGTCGTCACCCGGATGGCGCCCCAGGTCAGCGGCAAGGTGACCGAGGTCGCCGTGACCAACAACCAGCACGTCAGACAGGGGGACCTGCTGTTCGCCCTCGACCCCGTCCCCTTCGAACTCGCGGTCGAGCAGGCCAGGCTGGCCCTGGATCAGGCCGAGCAGCAGAACCGCCAGCTGGACGCGACCCTGACCGCCTATGAGGCGGAGTACAGCTCACTGCGGACCCAGGCCGACCAGAAGCAGCGGGAAGCGGCCCGCATCGACGCCCTCTATCGCCGTCACATGGTGTCGGAGCAGCAGAAGGACGACGCCGACAGCGCCGCCCGCACCGCCCGGGCCAACCTGCTCGGCAGCCAGGCCCGGGTAGAGCAGGCTCGCGTCAGCCGGGGGCTGCCCGGCGACGACAACCTGCTGCTGCGCCAGGCCCGCAACCGCCTCGCCCAGGCCGAGCTCAACCTCGCCTACAGCCGGGTCCATGCAAGCCAGGACGGCATCATCACCAACCTGCAGCTCAAGCCGGGCAGTGTGGCCAACGCGGGCTCCCCCCTGCTGGCCCTGGTATCCGAGCAGGTGGACGTGATCGCCGATTTTCGCGAGAAGAGCCTGCGCCACGTCAGCCCGGGCAGCCAGGCCCTCGTCGCCTTCGACGGCGAGCCAGGCCGCCTCTATCCGGCCCATGTCGCCAGCCTGGACGCCGGGGTCAGCGCCGGCCAGTTCGACGCCAACGGCCAGCTCGCGAATCCTGTCGAGTCCGATCGCTGGGTGCGCGATGCCCAGCGCCTGCGCCTGCACCTGACCCTGGAGCAGTTGCCCGCCCACCTGCCGGCCGGGGCCCGCGCCACGGTGCAGCTGCTGCCGGACAACACCCTGACCGGGTTGCTGGCCCGCGGCCAGATCCGCCTGCTCAGCCTGCTGCACTACATCTACTGAGATGACCACCATGAACCTGTGGCACAGACCCCTCACCGCCAACGAGCTGCGCCAGTGTCTGCGCATCGCCTTCGGCTGCACCCTGGGGTTTGTGCTGTGCAAGATCTTCGGCTGGAGCAACGGGGTCTTCTTCACCGTCACTCCGGTGCTGCTGCTCGGCATGGTACCGGTGATGAACGGCCACGCCGCCCGCCAGCTCATCGCCTCCGCCGCCATATGCGGGCTGGAGGTGGGCCTGCTGGGGGGCCTGTTCGGCAGCCACCCCGGGCTCATGACCCCCCTGGTCTTCCTGCTGTTCCTCTACCGCTTCGCCGCCATGTCCAGGGGCAGCCTGTTCCTGTTCGGCGCCAATGGCGTGCTCAGCCTCAGCATCATGCTGCACTTTGCCAGCTACCCCGGCACCGATCTGAACGACCTCATCTTCAGCAACCTCTGGGCCAGCGTCCTGTCGGTGCTCATCGCCTATCTGATGACGGCCCTGATCCCGGACGTGGAGGCCAGGCCCATCCCGGCCCCCTCCCCCAAGGCACCGCACCGGATGCGTCACGAGGCCCTGCTGGGTGCCAGCATCGCCACCCTGTCGTTCCTGGTGTTCCAGACCCTCGATCTGCGCGACTCCATGTCGGCCCAGGCCACCACCCTGCTGCTGCTCTTCCCCATGCACTGGAACGGCGCCCTCGGCTATGCCCGCAAGCGGGCCATGGGCACTTTGCTCGGGGTGAGCTTCGGCATACTCGGACAACTGGTGCTCTACGACTGGTCCGGGTTGCTGCTGCTGGTGACCCCGGTGCTCTGGCTCGGCGCCATGCTGTTCAGCTACGCCCATGTGAAGGAGGCGAGCGGCTCCGGGGTCGGGTTCGGCGCCCTCACCACCCTCGGCATCCTGTTCGGCCAGTACCTGACGCCCGGCAACGATCTGGTGTTCAGCGCCCTCTACCGGGTGAGCAGCATCCTGGTGGCCATAGTGGCCACCCTGCTCGCCTGCTACCTCATCCACCGCCTGCTCAACCACTTCGAGGCGACGCGATTCGGCCATTGACCCTTTTTCTGTTGCCATCGGACGGCTCCCTTTCGCCCCGCTTGCCTGCCGGGGCGTTTTTTTGTCCGCCGCGCGGCCGAGGCGGCGGCCCTCCTGCCCGTCGGCAGGACGCATCCCGACGCAGGGGGCCCATGATGAGGTTGCAGTTGATCCTCATCCTGTTAGGCTCAATGCCATATGACACCGTTCAAAGGATGCGACATGAAACACGCCAAGCTCTTTCTACTGGGAACCGGGGCCCTGACCCTGCTCGGCGGCTGCGATCTGGGCGCCGGCAAGCTGGGCGTCACCGGCGGGGATCCCGTCACCTACCTGTGCGAACAGAACCAGAAGGTGCAGGTGCGCTACTTCTCCCTCTCGGACGAGAGCCTGAACTTCGTCAAGCTCGCCCTGCCCGATGGCAAGGACTACACCCTGCCCCAGGCGGTCTCCGCCTCCGGCGCCCGCTACACGGACGATCATCAGGTGGTCTGGTGGAACAAGGGCAAGGAAGGGTTCGTCGAGATGCGCGATGAGACCGGGGAGTGGCAGAGCCGCTACAACGACTGCAAGGAGCAGTAAGCCTGGCGCCGCCATGGCGCATTGCAGCAACGCAACACCCCGGCCAGGCCGGGGTGTTTGTCATTTCACTTCCACTTCGAATCGGACCTCCACCCGAGCCGGAATGGCTTGTGGATTCTGCTCGGATGGCCGGTAGCGCATCTGCGCCAGCCCGGAGATGGCGATGAGATCCAACACGCCGGGTGGATGGGATTCCAGCACCTCGGGGCTGAACAGCGTGCCATTGGAATCGATGAGATAGCGAAGGGTCACATACCCCTTGACCGGCCTCTTCTCCGGCAGCCCCCCGACCGGGTTAAAGGTGCCTATATCCCCCACCAGCACCCAGTATTCGGGCAGCTCTTCCCAGGTGACATCCACCGGAGGCTGATTCAGCTTGGCGGTGGGGCTGGCACAGCCCCCCAGCAGGGCCAGGCTGGCCCACAGCAACAACAGTTTCAAACGCACTGACACTCCCTCTTCGTTGTACCGCTCGGCTCCTTGAGCGGATTGCCAGTGTCAGGTAAAGGGGCTCATCCGGAAAGTCCCCATCTGGCGCGCAATGAAAAAGGCCAACCCCGGGGTTGGCCTTTTTCAATCGGGCGGATCAGCCGCGCTTGTCGCTCACCACCAGCCAGAGCGCATGGACCATGCCGGGCAGGCCGCCGAGCAGGGTCAGCACTATGTTGATGAAAAAATGCAGGCTCAAACCCACCTGGATAAAGGCGCAGACCGGGGGCAGGAAGATGGCCAGCAGGATCTTGAGCAGATTGTTCATGGGGCTCCTCGTGAAAGATGTCTTGGGGTTGGCCTAACCATAAACACCCAAGGCCTCAACTGCAAACCAGACAGGGGGTCCGCTCCCCTCCTTCCCGCCAGGCGTTGAGGTCGTGGATCTGCTGATTGCTGCTGCCACGCCACAGCAGGCCGGGATCCGCCAGGGCCTTCTCAAACTTGCCATCCACCAGCACATCCAGCAAGGCCACCAGCTCGCGCTGGGCCGGCGAAAGCTTATCCAGGCGATAGCCGGTCCAGCACCAGATGTCCTTGCCGGGACACTCAGCCCGCACCCGTTTCACCAGCGCCAGCACGTGGGGCACGTTGGCCGGGTGGAGCGGATCGCCGCCGGAGAGCGACAGACCACGCCGTTTGATGCGGCTGTCGTTGAGATCCTGGATGATGCGATCGCTCATGGCCGCATCGAACGGCCTGCCGCCATCGAGGCGCCAGGTGCTCTGGTTGTAGCAGCCAGGGCACTGGTGCTCGCAACCCGACACGAACAAGGTGGCGCGGGTGCCTGGGCCGTTGATCACATCGACCGGGTAGTACTGGTGGTAGTGCATTCGAGTTCTCTGGGTTAACGGCCAACCCCCTCCCAACCTCCCCCTTCGAAAGGGGGAGGAGCTTCTTTGCCCCCTCCCCTGCCAAGGGGAGGGCTGGGGTGGGGTCTGCTCGCTTACATATGCTTGACCCGGCGCTTGACCTCTTCCTGCTTGCCCGCGTTGAAGGGGCGCGCATCCGGGCTGCCGAGGTAGCCGCACACCCGGCGGGTCACCGACACCTTGGCGGGGTCGTGGTTGCCGCAGCGCGGGCAGGTAAAGCCCTTGGAGGTGCACTCGAACTCGCCGGTGAAGCCGCAGTCGTAGCACTCGTCGATGGGGGTGTTGGTGCCGTAGTAGGGCACCTTGTCATAGCTGTAGTCCCAGACGTTCTCCAGCGCCTCCAGGTTGTGCTGGATATTGGGGTACTCGCCGTAGCAGATGAAGCCGCCGCTGGCGATGGGCGGATAGGGCGCCTCGAAGTCCAGCTTGTCATAGGGGTTCACCCGCTTCTCCACGTCCAGGTGGAAGCTGTTGGTGTAGTAGCCCTTGTCGGTCACCCCGGGCACCACGCCGAACTCCTTGGCGTCGATGCGGCAGAAGCGGGTGCAGAGGTTCTCGCTCGGGGTGGAGTAGAGGCTGAAGCCGTAGCCTGTCTCCTCCTTCCACTCGTCGGTGGCCGCCTTGAGCCGCGCTATGATGGCGATGGCCTTCTGGCGCAGGGTCTCGCTGTCGAACAGGTGGACATCGGTGCCATAGAGGGCGTTGATGGTCTCGTGCACCCCTATGTAGCCCAGGGAAATGGAGGCTCGGCCACGTTTGAAGATCTCGCTGATGTTGTCATCGGCCTTGAGGCGCACCCCGCAGGCCCCCTCCATGTAGAGGATGGGGGCGACCCGGGCCTTGACCCCGTCGAGGCGCTCGATGC
Organism: Aeromonas sp. XH; assembly: GCF_033348475.1. Lineage (NCBI taxonomy): Bacteria > Pseudomonadati > Pseudomonadota > Gammaproteobacteria > Aeromonadales > Aeromonadaceae > Aeromonas > Aeromonas sp. XH. The sequence continues at coordinate 3,156,210 of NZ_CP137630.1, forward strand.
GGTACATGAGCGCCATCCTGGCCACCCGCAGGGCGGCATCCAGCCGGTCCCAGAAATCCGCCTCGTCACGGGATTTCAGCGCAATGCGCGGCAGGTTGAGGCTCACCACCCCTAAGTTGTTGCGTCCCTCGTGGATGAGCTCGCCGTGCTCCTCGTAGGCACCGAGGAAGGAGCGGCACCCCATGGGGGTCTTGAAGGAGCCGGTCACCTTGACCACCTGATCGTGGTTGAGGATGTCCGGGTACATCCGCTTGGAGGCGCACTCCAGCGCCAGGCGCTTGATGTCGTAGTTGGGATCCCCCGGCTTGTGGTTGAGGCCATCCTTGATGGCGAACACCAGCTTCGGGAACACCGCGGTCTTTCTGTTCTTGCCGAGGCCCGCGATGCGGTTGCCGAGGATGGCGCGCTGGATCATGCGCGACTCCCAGCTGTCCCCCAGGCCGAAACCGAAGGTGACGAACGGCGTCTGACCGTTGGCGGTGTGCAGGGTATTGACCTCGTACTCCAGGGACTGGAAGGCGTCGTGGCACTCCTTCTCGGTGCGAGCCATGGCGTAGGCGTCCACATCCTGGATCCCCCACTCCTCGGCCACCTCCCGGTGCTTGTGCCAGCTGATGGTCACATAGGGAGCCAGCACCTCGTCGATGCGGTTGATGGTGGTGCCACCGTAGATGTGGCTCGCCACCTGGGCGATGATCTGGGCGGTGACCGCGGTGGCGGTGCTGATGGATTTCGGGGTGTCTATCTCCGCATTGCCCATCTTGAAGCCGTGGGTCAGCATCCCCTGCAGATCGATCAGCATGCAGTTGAACATGGGGAAGAAGGGGGAGTAGTCGAGATCGTGGAAGTGCAGATCGCCGCTCTCGTGGGCCTGCACCACGTCGCGGGGCAGCATGTGGCTGATGGCGTAGTGCTTGGCGACGATGCCCGCCAGCAGGTCGCGCTGGGTCGGGATCACCTTGGAATCCTTGTTGGCGTTCTCGTTGAGCAGGGCCGCGTTGGTCTGCTCCACCAGGCCGCGGATCTCCTGGGCCAGCCGGCCACGAGCCTCGCGGGCCTGATCCCTGTCATGCCGGTACTCGATGTAGGCGCGGGCGATAGCCTTGTCGTCGGAAGCCATCAGGTGGTTCTCGACCCGGTTCTGGATCTCGTGGATGTCCACCTCGCCTCGCCCCTCCAGCTCCTGGCTGACGGCGCCGGCGATGCGCTCGGCCAGCGCCGGATTGGCTTGATTGACCGCTTCCGCCGCCCGGCTCACCGCCTCGGCGATCAGCTGGCCATTGAATGGTGCACGACATCCATCGCGTTTGATCACTACCGGTTTCATCGATTTTCCCCGCGTTAAAGGCCTGGCTCTCGCCCTCGGCTCACCCTTGTTGAGTCCCCTTCTCCACGCCCGTCCCCGGCGCAAACAAATTCAGCCAAGGCTTGGACAACCCGGGCTGACACTGAGAGGGTGACGACTTATGCACAGCTTGATAACACTATATATGGGTGTTTTTTTTATGCTTACCCCTATATGTGGGGTCTATTAGGCACCAAAGCGGTACCTCGTTTCTTGATCCAGAACAGGTTTTCGGAGGGGTGGGGCAGTTCACAACCAGCGCCAAAAGAGGCTTTCCTTGTGCATCCCAGACGGGGGGCGGGCTGGCGCGTCATCCGGCCAACTGGAAAAAGATTTTACCTCCGACAGTAATTGACCGGGACAGGCCTGCACCAAAATGGACATAATGAGTGACGATTCTCTGCCTGTCCGATGGGACGCGACATGACCAAGCCTCTACTGCGGCGACTGCTACTGCTGCTGTGTGCCCTGCCGCTGCGGCTGTGGGGGGCCGAAATCCTGGTGATCAGCAGCTATCACCCCGAATACCTGTGGGATCGAAGCTACAACGCCAGCCTGGAGGCCCATCTGGGCAGCGCCCACCGCATCAGCCACTTCTACATGGACACCAAGCGCCGTCCCCCCGAGGAGTTCGACCGGATCGCCGAACAGGCCCTGGCCTTCTACCGGCAGGTCAGGCCGGAGCTGGTGGTGCTCGGCGATGACAACGCCATCAACTACCTGGCCGGCGAGATAGCCGCCCTGGGCACGCCCGTGGTGTTCCTCGGCATGAACGAGAATCCGCGCCACAAGGGGCTGGTGGGCCATCCCATGATCACCGGTGTGCTGGAGCGCCCCCTGCTCAAGCGCAACATCAGCGAGATGAGCCAGTTGATGGGGGGGATCAAGAAGGCGCTGGTACTGTTTGATTCCAGCCAGGTGTCGCTCACCGCCATCGAGGACGAGTTCAAGATCCAGACCGAGCTGCGGGTCGGCCAGACCCTGATCAACAGCCAGCTGATCGGCGACTACGGCCTGTGGCAGGAGGCCGTGCTCCATGCCAAGCAGAACGGCTATCAGGCCATCTTTATCGGCCTCTACCACACCCTCACCGACGATCAGGGCCGGCATGTGAACGAGCAGGAGGTACTGGCGTGGGCCAGCGCCCACAGCCCGGTGCCGCTGTTCTGCTTCTGGGAGTTTTCGGTGGGCCAGGGCAGGGCCATCGGCGGCCTGGTGCTGGATGGCCGCGATCAGGGGGCCAGGGCGGCCGAGCTGATCGGCGCCATCCTGGCGGGCGCCCAACCCGGAACCCTGGCACCGCGCGCCGCCCTGCGCGGCGAATATGTCTTCAGCGAGAGCGAGCTGACCCGCTGGCGGCTCACCCTGCCCGACAAGTGGCGCTACAAGACCCTCTGGCGCGAGTGATGACCCAAAGAAGAAGAACCCGGCACCAGGCCGGGTTCTTCGTTTGGCGTGAAGGCAGGGCCCGTCAGCCCTGCAGTGCCTGCTGCAGCTCCGCTTCGCTCCAGACGGTGATGCCGAGCTCCTGGGCCTTGGCGAGCTTGGATCCCGCCGCCTCGCCGGCCACCAGCACATCGGTCTTGGCCGACACCGAGCCCGCCACCTTGGCCCCCAGGGCCTGCAGCGCCGACTTGGCGTCATTGCGGGACAGGGTGGTGAGGGTGCCGGTCAGCACGAAGGTCTTGCCGGCAAAGGGCTGCTCGGTGGCGGCTTTCTTCTCGATGACCGGCCAGTGGATGCCGGCGGCCAGCAGGGCCTCCAGCACCTCTATGTTGTGGGGCTGGCGCAGGAAGTAGTAGACGTGCTTGGCCACTATGTCCCCCACGTCGGGTACCTCGAGCAGCTGCTCCACCGAGGCGGCGCGCAGGGCTTCCAGGGTGAGGAAGTGGTTGGCGAGGTTGAGCGCCGTCGCCTCCCCCACCTCGCGGATCCCCAGGGCGAACAGGAAGCGCGGCAGCGTGGTGCTGCGCGCCTTGTCGATGGCCGCCACCAGGTTGAGGGCGGACTTTTGCCCCATTCGCTCCAGACCGGCCAGCTGGATGGCGTTGAGGCCGAACAGGTCGGCCGGGGTCTTCACCAGCCCCTTGTCCACCAGCTGCTCCACTATCTTGTCGCCGAGGCCGTCCACGTCCATGGCGCGCCGCGCCGCGAAGTGCTTGATCGCCTCCTTGCGCTGGGCCTCGCAGAACAGGCCGCCGGAGCAACGGGTCACCGCCTCCCCCTCCAGCCGCTCCAGGGCGGAGCCGCACACAGGGCACTGGCTGGGGAAGAGGATAGCGCGGGCATCCGCCGGGCGCTGCGCCTCCACCACCGCCACGATCTGCGGGATCACGTCCCCGGCCCGGCGCACGATCACGGTGTCGCCGATCATGACGCCGAGGCGCTCGATCTCGTCGGCATTGTGCAGGGTGGCGTTGGAGACGGTGACGCCGCCGACAAACACGGGTCTGAGCTTGGCCACCGGAGTCACGGCGCCGGTGCGGCCGACCTGGAACTCGACGTTCTCAAGCTCCGTCATCTCCTCCTGGGCCGGGAACTTGTGGGCGGTGGCCCAGCGCGGGGCCCGCGCCACGAAGCCGAGCTCCTCCTGCAGGGGGATGGCATCCACCTTGTAGACCACGCCGTCGATTTCGTAGGGCAGATCGCCACGGCGGGCCAGGATGTCGTCGTGGAACGCCTGGCAGCCGGCTGCCCCCTCCTTGAGCTTCACCTCGGGGCTGAGTGGCAGGCCCCAGGCTTTCAGCTGGTTGAGGCGCTCGAAGTGGGAGTCCCCCAGTTGCTCGCCGCCTACCCCGACGCCATAGGAATAGAAGCTCAGGGGGCGGCTCGCGGTGATGCGCGAGTCGAGCTGGCGCAGGCTGCCGGCGGCGGCGTTGCGCGGGTTGACGAACACCTTCTCCCCCGCCGCCAGCGCCTTGGCATTCATCGCCTCGAACCCGGCCCTGGGCATGAACACCTCCCCCCTGACCTCTAATCTGGCAGGCCAGCCCGAGCCCCGCAGGGCGAGCGGTATGGCCTTGATGGTGCGCACGTTCTCGGTGATCTCCTCCCCCGTGGTGCCATCTCCCCGGGTGGCGGCCTGCACCAGCTGGCCGTCCACGTAGAGTAGGCTCACCGCCAGACCGTCCAGCTTGGGCTCGCAGCAGAAGGTGAAGCTCAGCTCCCGCTTGAGGCGATCCCGCATGCGCTGCTCGAAGGCCAGCAGCTCCTCGTCGCTGAACACGTTGTCCAGGCTCAGCATGGGGATCTCGTGGCGCACCTGCTTGAAGGCGGTCAGCGGCTGGCCCCCCACCCGCACGCTCGGCGAGGTCGGGGTCTTCAGCTCGGGATGCTCGGCCTCCAGCGCGATCAGCTCGCGCATCAGGCGGTCGTATTCGGCGTCCGGCACGGTCGGATCGTCCAGCACATAGTACTGATGACCGTACTCGGTCAGCAGCTCACACAGTTGACGGTGGCGGGAAAGGATATCGCTCATGGGGAAGTCTCGGACTGTGATTGAAGTAGGCAGGGTAAGAATACAAACAAAAATGCGGTACCTGGGTACCGCACTTTTCATTCATTCGACCCGCATGGCGTATTAGTCGCGGCTCGCCTCGTAGGCCGCCAGCTCGTGGCGGTAGCGGGCGATGGTATCGTCGCTCAGCGGGCTGCGCGAGGCGTCGGTCAGCATGGCGTCGAGATCGCTGGCCAGCTGATCCGCCGCCTGCAACATGTGCTCGAACGCGAAGGCGGCATTGCTGCGCAGCGGCAGCTGCATGAAGAGCGACACACCCGGGGTGCTGAACTGCTCCATGCGATAGGGGTTGAAGGTGCCCGGCTTGACCATGTTGATCATGGAGAAGAGCACCTCGCCCTTGCCGCCCAGATCCTCGTGGCGGTGGAAGATGTCCATCTCGCCAAACTTGAAGCCGAGCGCCAGCAGGGAGGAGAGCAGGGTGGCCCCTTGCAGGTCGTGACCGGGACGCGCCATCAGGTTGATGACATAGACATCCTGCCAGATCTTCTCGACCGGGGCCGGGGCGGGTTCAGGCTCGGTCGCATGAACCGGCTCCTGATAGGCGGGCTCGTCATCATAGGCAGGTTCTTCATAGGCCGGTGCCGGCTGGGCATAACGGGGCGCCTGCTGCGGAGCGGCCTCGCGGGCACCAAAGGTCGGCGCCTGGGCGTAGGCGGGCTCCACCAGCGGCTCTTCGTCCAGCGGCTGCATCATGGGTTCGCGCTGCGGGCGGGAACGGTGTACCGGGGTACGGCGGATCACCTGGGCAGGCTTGCGCACAGGCGCGGCAGGCGCCTCTTCCACGGGCTCTGCGCTCGGCTCCTCATACTCGTCCTCTTCTTCTTGATAGACGGGCTGAGGCGCCACCGGGCGGGCGGCGGGCTTGCGCACCACGGGGGGCGGCAGATCGACATCGTCATCTTCATCATCGAAGGCGGGCGCGGCGGCACGGCGGCTGACGTCCGGCTGGCGGGGTTCATCGTGGTGGAGCTTGGGCTCGGCACGGCGGCCACCGCTGACCACGCGCACCTGACCGATACCATCGCTGTCAAACGCATCGCTGTCGCGTTCCCGCGACTTGGATTCCATCCGACCCAGGGGTTTCTCCTTGATCGGTGCCTGACGGTTCTTTCTGTTGCTCCACAACCCGTGAATGAGCAATGCCGCGATGGCAATACCGCCCAGGGCAACCAAGATGTAACGCAATTCCTGCATTAGCTGCTTCTCTTTCTAGTTTTGCTCAGCCAAAGCGACGGCTTCGCCGATATCGACCGACACTATGCGCGAAACCCCGGGCTCTTGCATCGTGACGCCGACCAACTGCTCTGCCATCTCCATGGAGACCTTATTATGACTGATGTAGACGAACTGTACTGTGCTCGACATCTCTTTGACAAGAGAACAGAAGCGACCCACGTTCACTTCATCGAGCGGTGCATCCACCTCATCCAGCAGACAAAATGGTGCTGGATTGAGTCTGAAGATGGCAAAAACCAGCGCAAGGGCGGTTAGCGCCTTCTCCCCCCCGGAAAGCAGGGCAATGGTAGCATTCTTCTTGCCCGGAGGTCTCGCCATGATGCTCACCCCGGCCTCCAAAAGATCGTCGGAGGTGAGTTCAAGCCAGGCACTGCCCCCCCCGAACACTTTCGGAAACAGGGATTTTAAATCTTCATTGACCTTATCGAAAGTGTCGCGGAAGCGTATTTGTGTTTCTTTATCAATTCTTTTAATGGCTTGGCTCAGGGTTTCGAGCGCCTGCTCCAGATCCTGGCACTGGTTTTCCAGGTAGCTGGCGCGGGTTTTCGCCTCTTCATACTCCTCAAGCGCCGCCAGGTTGATGGCGCCAAGCGCCTCCACCTGAGCCTCCAGGGTCTGGATCTCCTGGCGCAGCTTGCCGCGATCGGCGGCGATGAGCCGCGCCTGATCGAGATCCACCAGCCTCACCCCCAGCTCCTCGAACTGCTCGTGCAGCCCCTGCCGCCGGGTGAGGTTGCGCTCGCGCTCGAGGCGCAGGGTTGCGAGCCTCTCCTGGAGCTGCACCAGCTGCTTGTGGTCGGCGCTCCTGGCCTGCTCCAGCTCGGTCAGCTGACGCTCCAGCTCCGCCAGCCGCTGATGGCAGGCCAGTTGCTGCGCCTCCAGGTTGCGCTGTTCCACCAGCAGGGGGGTCAGATCCTGATCCGGCGCAGCCCCCGGCTCCTTGAGCTCGGCCAGCTCCAGCCCGAGGCGCGAGAGCTCCTGCTCCCGCAGGGCGATGAGCTGGGACAGATTCTGCTGCTCCAGCAGCAGCCGCTGACAGGCGGCCTGCTGCTGCTCCCGCCGTGCACGGGCCTCTTCCAGTCCCCGCTCCGCCGCGCTCACCGTCTCCTGGGCGAGCTGCAGCGCCTCGGCCAGCGCCTCCCCCTGTTCCTGCAGCTCGCTTAGGGCCGCCTCGTCCTGCTCGAGCCGGGTCCTGGCTACGTCCAGCCGCTCGGCCTCCTCTGCCTGTTCTTGCGCCAGCCGGGCCAGCTCTTCCCCCAGCTGACCGAGGCGCTGCAACCGCTCCTGGCGCTGCCCCTCGCGCAGGCTCCAGGCCTCGCGCAGCTGCTGCCACCGCTGCTCCTGCTCGCGCAGGGTGCGCTGAGCCAGCTCAACGGCGCCGTGCAGCTGGGCCCGAGTCCCGTCGGCCTCGGCCAGCTGCTCATCGAGCCGGCGCTGAGCCTCCCGGCCCGCGGCCTGCTCGGTGTGCAACCGCTCACGCTCGCCGAGCAGCGCCAGGGTGCCGAGGGCCTTGCCCTCGCCGAGATCCGCCCAGTTCGGGCCAAACCAGTCGCCGGCGGGAGTGAGCAGCGACTCACCGGCAGAGAGGCGGTGCTGGCGGGCCAGCGCCTCCTCCCGGTTCCCCACCAGCCAGATGGCGTTGAGGAAGGCGGGGATGTGCGCCCCCCCGATCTGGGCCGCCAGGGTCCCCGGCACCGCGGGCCTGGACGGACCGATCCAGAGCCCATGCTGTTCTGAATGGCACTCATCCGCAGGCGTCGCGGTGAGCCAGCGGCCGAGTACCTTGTCCAGTCCCCGGGCCCACTCGGGGGGAACCTGCAGCCGATCCGCCAGGGTGGCGCCCGCCATCTGATCCCCCAGGATCTGATCCAGGGTGGCGAGGCGGGCCTCCAGCTCCCGCAGCAAACCCTGCTGGCGACTCTGCTCTGCCTTGAGTGCTTCATGGCGGGCCACGCCGGCCTGCCAGGCCTCTTCGGATTCCTCATGGCGGGCGCGGGAGAGCGCGAGCGCCTCCGCCAGGGCGTCGAGCTCGGGTTGCAGGTTCTCCCCTTCCCCGCCGAGGGGGCCGGCCTGCTCATCCTCCAGCTTGAGACGGGCCAGCCGGGTCTTGGCCTGCAGCTCCTGCAGCCCGTTCACCTCGGCCCGGGTCTGGTTGAGCCGCCCCTGCAACTGGCCCAGCTGCTGCTGCCACTGCTGCTGGCGCTGACGCGCCTGCTCGAGCCCTTCGCCGGCCGCCGCACGCACGCCCTGCTGGTCGGCGAGCAACTGCTCACACTGCTCGAGGCGTGCCAACGCCACCTCAGCCTGGAGGGCGCCCTCGGCCTGCTGTTCCTGCTGGCTGGTCAGCTGGGCCTTGAACCCGTCGATGCGCTCGCCGAGGGCCTGGCGCCTGGCCTGCCAGTCGCGGCCCAGCTCGGTCTGATGAAGCTGTTGCTGCTCGAGGCGGGCGATGGCCTGGCCGCCGAGGAAGATCTGCTGCTGGCGGCTCGCCTGCTCGGCCTGGGCCTCCTGGCGGGCCACCGACAGCGTGACGTGGCGGCCCTCGTCTGCGGTGCGCTTGGCATCGAGGGCCGCCAGCGCCTGCTCGGCCTGGGCCAGCTCGCTCTTGGCCTCGCCGAGGCGCGTCTCCAGCGCCCACAGCTCGGAGCCGATCAGCTCGGCCTTGGCGGCGCGGGTGCGGCTCTTGAGCTGCTTGTAACGCTCGGCGGTCTCGGCCTGGGCCTTGAGGTGTTCGAGGCGCGACCCCAGCTCGGAGCGGATGTCGCCGAGGCGCTCCAGATTCTCCTGGGTGTGGCGGATGCGCTGCTCTGTCTCGCGGCGCCGCTCCTTGTAACGGGAGACCCCGGCGGCCTCCTCCATGAACAGCTTGAGATCGGCAGGGCGGGACTCCACCAGCCGGCTGACGGTGCCCTGCTCTATGATGGCGTAGCTGCGCGGCCCGAGGCCGGTGCCGAGGAAGAGGTCGGTGACGTCCTTGCGGCGGCACTTCTGGCCGTTGATCAGATAGTGGTTGGAGCCGTCGCGCAGCACCTCGCGGCGCACCGAGATCTCGGTGAAGCGGCCGAACTCGCCGGGCACCCGGTTGTGGGGGTTGTCGAACACCAGCTCCACCGAGGCGCGACCGTGGGCGCTGCGGTTGACGGAGCCGTTGAAGATGACGTCCGTCATGTTCTCGCCACGCAGGTGGCGGGCGGAGCTCTCCCCCAGCACCCAGCGCACGGCGTCGATGACGTTGGACTTGCCGCAACCGTTGGGTCCCACCACGGCGGTCATGTCGGCGTTGAGCTCGATGCGGGTCGGCTCGACAAACGACTTGAAACCGGCGAGTTTGATCAATTTCAGACGCATGGCGGCCTATGTCGGTAACGAAAATTAAGGAGGAGGCGGGCAAAGAGCCAAGCCCGGCTTTGCTTGTCAGATGCAGGCAGCATCCCAAGGCCCGGCGGCCAGTCGCAACGGGCAAGAGACAAGGAATAGTCGGCGACTTTACCAAATCAAGGGCTTGTTTGTAATATGCTGGCACTTTCCCCATTCACTGATGGAGCTCACATGAGCCAATCACCCCACATGGTCAAAGATTCGGTCAGCGGCGCAGACTACTTCCTGCGCGGCTTCTCCCTCCTGCGCCAGCCCGGCATCCGCACCTTCGTGATGATCCCCCTGCTGGTCAACTTCGTGCTGTTTGCCGGGGCCTTCTACGCCCTGCTGCTGCAGCTGGACGGCCTGTTCGCCTGGCTGCACCAGCAGATCCCGAGCTGGCTCTCCTGGCTCGACTACCTGCTCTGGCCCATCGCCCTGATCACCATACTGGTGGTCTTCTCCTTCATCTTCAGCTCGGTGGCCAACTGGATAGCCGCCCCCTTCAACGGCCTGCTGGCGGAGAAGGTGGAACAGGTCCTCACCGGCGAGACCATGAACGACACCGGCATGCTGGACGTGGTCAAGGATGTACCGCGCACCTTCGGCCGCGAATGGACCAAGCTGAAATACTACCTGCCCAAGGCCATCGGCTGCCTGATCCTCTTCCTCATCCCCGTGGTGGGACAGACCCTGGCCCCCGTGCTCTGGTTCCTCCTCAGCGCCTGGATGATGGCGATCCAGTACGTCGACTATCCGTTCGACAACCACAAGATCGACTTCATCACCATGCGCGACGCCCTCAAGCAGCGCCGCGGCAAGTGCCTGAGCTTCGGCGCCCTGGTCACCCTCTTCTCCGCCATCCCGGTGGTGAACCTGTTCGTGATGCCGGTCGCCATCTGCGGCGCCACCGCCATGTGGGTGGATCAGTACAGAGCCGAGCAGCTGCGCCGCTGAGCCGGAAAGCCATGATCAAAACTGGGGGCGAAAGCCCCCTTTTCATTACTTAATCTAATGCACTGGCAAGAGTGCTTGTCGCACCAGCGCTGGATTGTTAGGATGCGGGCCTTTCTCGCACCCTGGGATAACTCATGTTACATGCACTCTTCTTGCTGGGCCTGGTGGCCGAAGGAATGACGGGCGCGCTGGCGGCGGGCCGGCGGCGGATGGATCTGTTCGGCGTGGTCATCATCGCCTCGGCGACGGCCATCGGGGGTGGCACCATCCGGGACGTGCTGCTGGGACACTACCCCCTGCTCTGGGTGGAGCACCCCGAATACGTGCTGCTGGTGGCGGGCGCCGCCATGGCGGGGGTCATCTCAGCCCCCCTGATGCGCTACCTCGGCAAGCTGTTCCTGGCCCTCGATGCCCTGGGGCTGGTGGTCTTCTCCATCTTCGGGGCCGCCCGGGCACTGGAGATGGGGCACGGGGCCGGCATCGCCTGCATCATGGCCGTGGTGACCGGCGTCTTCGGCGGCGTGCTGCGGGATCTCTTGTGCCAGCGCATCCCCCTGGTGTTCAAGCGCGAGCTCTATGCCGCCGTCTCCCTGGTGACGGCCGCCCTCTACTGCCTCGCCCTGGATCAGGGACTGCCCAACGACTGGGCCGCCTTCGGCGCCATCGGCATCGGCTTCGTGCTGCGGTTGCTGGCGGTGCGCTTCAAGTGGGGGCTGCCCACCTTCAACTACCAGTACGCGACCCACTGAGTGCGCCAGTTTCTGGCCGCCCTGGGCGGATCGCGAACAACAAAAAAGCGCCGGACGGCGCTTTTTTGCTGGCAATGAACCGATGAATCTGACTCAGTTGATCCCTTCAGAGCTGAAGAAGGTCGCCTTGTCGGCGATGAAACGGATCTTGATGTTCTTGCCCTCTCCTCCCCAGACGCAGCTGGTGGTGCCGAGGGCATCGTCGCAACGCTCGGCCTTGCCGAGGATGGCGCTCGCCTCGGCATAGCTGATCCCCACTTTCAGCTTGTCGTAGTTCTCCCGGTTGAGCTTGCTGCAACCGGTCAGCAGCAGGGCGATCATTCCCCCGATCAAAATCTGCTTCATCTTTCTCTCCTCTGGCTGGAGTCCAGAGCCTAGCAGCCGCCCCCCACTCATTGCCAGCGTTCAGCGGCGACATACGACACCACTGCGCACCTGTCACCAGCTGCGAACGGGCCCGGTATCCAGGTGCACGAAGTTGTCGGACGGGTAATACCCCACCCCGCCGACGCTGAGATCCAGGGCGGCCCTGCGCAAATGGGCCAGCTGCACGCCTGGCAGGCGCACGTCCACAGCCTGGCCCAGGGTGTGGTAGCTTTGCTTGGCGACGCCGCGGCTCTTGCGCCGCTTCTGCCGGTTGGTGGCCGGGGAGCGGTAGCCCGAGATGAGCTGGATCTCCCCCTTGCGGCCCAGCTTGTGCTGCAGCAGGAACAGCTGATCGAACAGCCTCCTGTCGATATTGAACACTTCGTTGCGGCGGTAGTCGCGGAAGATGTGGTTGAGCTCCGCCAGACCGTCGCTCAGGTAGTGGCCATCTTCCCAGTAGCTGGCACGCACCCGCTCGCCGGTGTTGAGGTTGAAGAAGCTGAGCTCACGCCCCGAGGTGCTGCGGCTCGCCACCGCCGGAAACGACAGCAGGCTGGTGCCCATCAGGCAACCGGCTCCCAGCAGCAGACGGCGTCGGCTTATCCCTTGTTCCAGCATCCGTTGTCCGTCCATCTCATGGTGAATGAATGTCATACAGAGGCCGAAACTACCTGCCGGGAAAAGCGCTGTCAAACCGCAAACGCCCATGAAAAAGCCCGGCACAGGCCGGGCTCTTCACTCTGTGGCGAGGATCACAACAAGCGGCTTTGATAGCTGACCCTGTCGAATCCGTAGATGTCGTTGCGCAGTTGCTGGCGCCCCTCCTCGTCGATCCAGCTGCTCCAGTAGACGGTGAACACCGGTATCGGGGTGCTGAGCGGCAGCCACTTGGTCTGGGTCTCTTTCAGGATGCTGGCCACCTTGTCCGGCTGATAGCGGGAGTCCGCCAGCAGCAGCTCGGCCAGATCGTCGGCGTGCTCCACCCGGATGCAACCCGAGCTGAAGGCGCGGGCCCCCTGCTCGAACAGCGACTTGCGCGGCGTCGAGTGCAGGTAGATGGCGTCGTTGTTCGGCAGGTAGAACTTGTAGCGGCCCAGGGCATTGTGGTCCCCCGGCTTTTGCCGCAGCCGGTAGGGGAAGCCGGATGCCAGCGCGTGGTGCCAGCCGTCTTCGCTGAACTGCACCGGATTGCCCTCGCCGTCGATCACCTCGAACTGCTCGCGATCCAGGTAGGCGGGATCGCGCCCGAGTTTCGGCAGAATGTCCTTGCTCAGGATGGAGCGCGGCACATGCCAGGCAGGGTTGAGCACGATGGAGCGGATTTCGCTCGCGAGTATGGGGGTGGCCCGCTGCTCCTTGCCGACGATGACCCGGCTGGTGAAGACCTCGCTGCCGGACTCCACCACGCTAAGGCGGTAATCCGGGATGTTGACCAGCACGTAGCGACCGGCGAGGTGATCCACCAGATCCCGGCGCCACAGGTTGCGAACCAGCAGGCTGGCGCGCACCTCGGGCCCGGTATTGAGCCAGGAGCGGGTCTGGCGGCCTATGATGCCGTCGGCGGTCAGGCCGTGGCGACGCTGGAACTGCTTGATGGCCTGCTCAGTCTCGGGATCATAGGTGCTGTCCTGGTGGTTGGGGGCGCCATCCCCCAGCTCGTTCAGGATGGAGCGGATCTGGCCGAGCTCGGCCGAACTCTCGCCGGCCCTCAGGGTCGGCATCTCCAGATTGGGCCAGCGCTTGGCCATGGGCATGGCCAGCAACTTGCGCACTTCCTCGCGCACGGCGTCGTATTCCGCCACCTGGGGCCTGAGCTGCCTGACCCGATCCAGCAGGTTGTCACCGACCGGCTCATGGGCCAGGGGCTGGTTCAGATCGAGCTTCTGGGTCTGCATCTGTTCGCGAGCGACCAGATCCATGGCCCGCCAGGCCTGCTGGAAGCGGGCCAGCTTGGCGAAGGCTTCGTCATAGAGGGCGCCGCGCCGATCGGCCGGAGTCTTCTGCAGCCGTTGCCAGAGCCGGTAGAAGTCCGGGTGCAGCTGGGCCAGCACCGCCTCCTGCAGTTGCTGCTCCAGCTCCTGGCGCGCCAGCTCTGCGGTGCTGTTCTGATACCAGTCATGCTGGATGCTGGGACTGGCCACCACAGCTTGCTCAGTGTTGGCATGGACCATGCCAGCCGGCCAGCAGCCGAGCCAGATCAGATTCGCCAACGCCAACCAATACTTCTTACCCATGCTTCTTACCACGCTTGCCTCAAATCGGTTCACTTCGGCCTGTCAGGCGCCACGGTCAGGTGCCCATGATGCGGGAATGGCGGCGACTTTGCTAGCGGGCGGATGTGTAGCGTCGCCAGATGAGTGCATGCTCCCCGCTCTTGCCGACGGCCAGGATCGCCTGATTGAATCGCTGCACGAATTCGCTCGATACCGTCTTCTTGCTCAACATGAAAGAGGTCGGCGTCTCGTAGATCCCCATCACATGAGGGACCACCTCCTCCGACAGCCCCTCTTTCTTCAGACCCCAGGGCGTGGCCAAACTATCCCCGAGAAAACCGTCTATCCGGCCCAGCACCAGCTTGCGGTAATTCTGCACATCGTTGACCGCGCTCACCTGATCAGGGTAGCGGCGCAGCAGCTCGGTGATCTCGGCGCCATAGTAGTAGTCCCGGGTGACCCCCAGTCGGTGCCCCCGGGCCAGCCAGCTCTCCAGATCTGCTTCATCGCCGGTGCCGGCCTTGCGCACCCAGAGCGCCGTCCTGCCGGGATTGTAGGGGATGGAGAACCAGGCATAACGCGCCCTGTCCTCGGAGAAGTAGGCCTCCATGGCGATGTCCTGCCGCCCCAGCTCCAGATCGTGCAGCCCCCGTTTCCAGGGTCGCTCAACATAGAGGAGGCGGCATCCCAGCCGGGCCGAGATGGCGTTGAGATAGTCGATCGCGAAGCCGCGCAGCCGTCGTTTGTCGCCATCCTGCTGGTAATAGTGATAGGGGGGCCAGTCGTCGAAACCGACGCGCAGCGGGGAAGGACAGAGGGATTGCGCCCACAGGGGTTGCAGGGGCAGGCAGCAGAGCACGCATAGAGATAGCAGTCTCATGAGTCATCCTTGACGGCGGGACAAGTCATCTTAACGGTGCCTGGGCGAAATGGCGACAGATCCTGCCACAAGGATGATAAATATCAGCCGTTTGCCTGAGAGGAGAACGGCCAGGGCAGCCAGGCGGCGGTGCAAAGGCCCCCCCCGGAAAACAGCGGTGACGAACGAGCCCAAAACCGCTTGGAGAGCAGGGAAATCAAGGGTTAATATGTGAGCAAATATATTTTTGTGATCCACTATGCTTTTTTTGCAATTGGATTAGCATATGCGCGAAATCTGCCTACCAATCTGTCGGGCGTCGAGTGAGTGATATGACCTACAAAAAGTTCGGTTTTCTGGCTGCCATCCTGGCACTGAGCGGTTTTTACCTGTACACCCTCTACCTGGCCGCTCACCCCAACGTGAGCTTGGCTTACAAGCTCTATTACCTGGAAGGCAAGACCCGCTTCTGGGAGCACAACTCCAGCATGACCTACCAGCCGGGCAACGAACTCAACCTGACCAAGCCGAGCCGCTTCCTCTCCAGCGAAGGCTGGGCCAAGAAGCCGAGCGAGCAAGGCACCGAGCTGAGCGGTCAGGGCGGGCTCTATTTCGTGCTGCCCAAGCAGCAGGCTCAACCGGAGCAGCTCACCATCCAGGCCAGGATCAACAGCCCCGAAGCCGGCGCCCTGCTCAAGGTGGCCCTGGGTCATGACTTCACCACCACGGTCAAGCTGGCCAAGGCGGGCATCAACGAGATCCGCCTCAGCCTGCCGGGAGACTCCCTGACCGCCGATCCCAAGCACCCCAACTTCCTGGCGCTCTCCGCCCCGACACCGCTCAACGTCCAGTCGGTGCGCCTGACCGTCGCTCAGTGAAGCTGAAGACTCAACAAGCTGTTTTATAAAATAATTCTTTCAATAAGGAAGTTCACATGTCGCATGCCGATTTTCGACTCTCTCTGGTCGTGCCCGTTTACAACGAGGAAGAGAGCATAGACGCCTTCATCAGCGCGATAGACAACGAACTGGCCCCCCTCAAAGACCGGCTTGAGATCGTGTTCGTCAACGACGGCAGCCGTGACCGCACCCGCGAAGTGGTCGAGCAGGCCATCACCCGCGATCCCCGCGTCACCCTGGTCAACCTGGCCCGCAACTTCGGCAAGGAGGCGGCCATGACCGCCGGCCTGCACCAGGCCAAGGGCGACGCCATCGTCCCCATGGACGTGGATCTGCAGGATCCCCCGGCCCTCATCCTGGAGTTCGTCAAGCTGTGGCAGACCGGTGACTATGACACCGTCTACGGCATCCGGGTGGATCGCAGCGCCGACACCCCCATGAAGCGCCTGACCGCCGGCGGCTTCTACCGCTTCTTCAACGCGCTCTCCACCAGCACCAAGCTGCCGGAGAACGCCGGCGACTTCCGCCTCATCGATCGCAAGGTGGTCGAGGCCCTCAAGCTGCTGCCCGAGCGCAACCGCTTCATGAAGGGGCTGTTTGCCTGGGCCGGTTTCCGCGCCGTCGGAGTCCCTTACGAGCGCCCCGCCCGCCACGCCGGCGAGACCAAGTTCAACTACTGGAAGCTGTGGAACTTCGCCCTCGACGGCCTGATGAGCTTCTCCAGCTGGCCGCTGCGGGTGTGGAGCTACGTGGGGGTCGGCGTCTCCCTGATCGCCTTCCTCTACATCCTCAAGATCATCACCCAGGTGCTGTTCTTCGGCATCGACGTGCCGGGCTACGCCTCCCTGATGTCGGTGATGCTGTTCCTCGGCGGCATCCAGCTGCTGTCGCTCGGCATCATCGGGGAGTACATAGGCCGCATGTTCGTCGAGGTGAAGCAGCGCCCCGTCTACCTCATCGAGGGAGTCTACGGCCAGTATGCCCGGCCCGAGGCGGACAAACCGCAGGCTGCCGACGGCCAGCAGAATGACCAGGAGCCGACGCCCCAATGATCTCCCGCGAGGAATTCTGGCGGCTGGTGCGCTTCGGTTTCGTCGGCGGGGGGGCCACCCTCGTCGATCTGGGCACCTCAGTCGCCCTGTTCCATACCTGGCCCGCCATCTCCGAGCACCTGGTCACGACCCTGGCCTTTGCCGTGGCGTTCTGGTTCTCGTTTTTCGGCCACCGCTACATCACCTTCCAGAAACAGGGTGCCGCCAGCAAGTTCCTGCTGGTGGCCCTCTTCTCCCTGGCAGTGCGTAACCTGATCCTGAGCGGTCTGCTGTTTGCCGGTCTCTCCGGCCTGCTGCCGGTGGTGATCGCCACCCTGACCGTCACCGTGCTCACCTACGTTCTCTCCCGTATCTGGGTTTTTGCCTGATGAATGATATGACCAATACTGCCCCGTCAACCGGGGCTGCACTCCCCTATCGCCCGTCACTGCGCATCAGCGGCCGCGACTGGCTGATGATCGTCGCCGCCTTCGTGCTGAGCCGGGTGGCGCTGTACGGCATGGGCTATTTCGGCGTCCAGCTCTACGGCACCACCGACATAGGCCCGCTGCAGGCCTACTGCCAGTTCGACTGCGTCTGGTTCCAGCGCATCATAGAGAACGGCTACGACCTCTATCCGCGCTGGCTCAGCAAGGGCAATGCGGCGAACTGGGCCTTCATGCCGCTCTATCCCATGCTCGCCGGCGGGCTCTCCAGCCTGCTCAACATCGAGAGCCTCATCGGCCTGATGCTGGTGGCCAACGTCGCCTTCTTCATCAGCCTGCCCCTGATGCTGCTGGTGTTGCGCCAGCTCAAGCTGGGGGATGAGACCGCCCGCTTCGGGGTCTGGCTGCTGGCCTTCTCCCCCTTCTCCGCCTACTTCGTCTCCGGCTACACCGAGCCCATGTTCATGGCGCTGATGCTGGGGATGTTCCTGTTCGCCTATCGCGAGCAGTGGCTGATGGTCGCCTTCCTCGGCATCTTCATCTCGGCGACCCGCAATCTGGGGGTCATGATGGTGTTCCCCGTGCTGATCCTGGCCCTGCAGGCCTACGGCTGGCGCGAGTTCTTCCGCTTCACCGAACGGGCCTTCAAGGTGGTGTTCACCCTCTGGCTCATCCCCCTCGGCCTCTTCTCCTACATGGTCTACCTCTACCACCTGACCGGGGATGCGCTCGCCTTCAAGCACATCCAGGTCGCCTGGGGCCGCTACATGGACAGCCCCCTGGACTGGTGGCTGAGCGGCTTCGAGCTGGGCGGTCGCAAGGCCTACCTCTCCATCATGGTGATCTTCGGCTGGTGTCTGAACGGCTACCTGTTCAGCCAGAAACGCTGGGCCGAGGCGACCCTGATGTTCATCTGTACCACCATACCGCTGATGACCGGCCTCAACGCCATGCCGCGCTACATGTTCGGCCTCTACCCGACCCTGCTGGCCATCATCTTGCTGGCCCATCGCTGGCCCGCCATCCGTCCGGCGGTGCTCTGCATCAGCGGCATGGTCGCCTCCTTCATCGCGGTGGCCTTCGTCAACTTCAAGTTCTTCACCGTGTGACGAGCCCCTAACGCCAACGAGCCGGTCAACTGACCGGCTTTTTTCATGGGCGCCACACCCGCTTCACACTTTTCCATTCTTGAAAACGTAACCATTTGAACTGACGTCACAAATCGGCATTTTGCCGGTCCAAGCCCGGCATCATGGCCCCTAGAATGAGTGCCTCAACGGACCCCACTCAGCTCAAGGAATGGCCTATGCGCTCCTCGTCTCGTCTCGATCTCCGTCCATCAGCCCTGTGGCTCGCCGTGCTGGCCACGCCACTGTTCGCCGGCCAGGCGCTGGCCGCCCCCGAGGTCTATCTCCATGTGGATGGCAAACCGGTGGCCGAGGCGCTGGCGCTGGACAAGGGCACCGTCACCCTGACCCACAGGCTGGACAAGGGCAGCCACCAGATCCGCATCAGCGATGCCGGCAACAGCTGCGGCACCAGCTTCGGGCCGACCGAGGCCAAGCCGCTCCCCTTCGGCACCGCCCAGCCCATGGACAAGTGCAGCAAGGGGGCGAGCTTCAATCTGAGGGTGATGCTGGCGGGGGACTACGAGTTCACCTTCAACCCGGACACCCCCAGCCTCAAGGTGCTGCGGGCGACCAAAAAGAGCGAGTTCAAACGCCAGCCCCCGACAGAGCCCTGCATCAGCTGGGATGGCGGCCCGGTGACGACCTCACTCAAGGGGGTCTGGCCAGACGGCACCCGGCTGCGGGACGCCTACTCCGGCCATGAAGGGGTGGTCAAGGGGGGCAAGCTGACCCTGACGCCGAGCAAGGAGAGCGGCGGCCTGCTGCTGATCGAGCCGGTCAAGGCCGCCAAGGCCGAGCCCTTCAGCTGGGATCAGGCGAGCGTCTATTTCCTCCTGACCGACCGCTTCCACAACGGCGATCCGAGCAACGATCACAGCTTCGGCCGCCAGAAGGATGGCCAGGACGAAGTCGCCACCTGGCATGGCGGCGACTTCAAGGGGCTGACCGAGAAGCTCGACTACATCAAGCAGCTCGGCATCAACGCCATCTGGATCACCCCCATGGTGGAGCAGGTCCACGGTTTCATCGGCGGTGGCGAGCAGGGCAACTTCCCCTTCTATGCCTACCACGGCTACTGGGCGCTGGACTTCACCAGGATTGATCCCAACTACGGCGACGAGGAGAGCCTGAAGACCCTGGTGGACGAGGCCCACAAGCGCGGCATGCGGATCATCCTGGACGTGGTGATGAACCACGCGGGCTACGCCACCCTGGCGGATCTGCAGGATCTGGGGCTCTCCGATCTCACCCAGAACACCGGCAAGCTGCCGACCCGCTGGAACGAATGGCGCCCGAGCGGCGGCCTCAACTGGCATGGCTACAACCAGTTTATCGACTACCAGTCCAGCGAGTGGAGCAAGTGGTGGGGGCCCGACTGGGTTCGGGCCGGTCTGCCCGGCTATCCCCAGCCCGGCACCGACGACGTCACCGGCTCGGTGGCCGGACTGCCGGACTTCCTGACCGAATCCACCAAACCGGTGGGCCTGCCGCCGCTGCTGGCCGCGAAAAAAGACACCAGGGCCAAGGCCCTGCCCGACGCCACCGTGAGCGACTATCTCATCGCCTGGCACACCGACTGGGTGCGTCGCTTTGGTATCGACGGCTTCCGGGCCGACACCGTCAAGCACCTGGAGCCCGCCGTCTGGGCCAAGCTCAAGGAGGCGGGGACGACGGCGCTCAAGGAGTGGAAGGCTGCCAACCCGACCAAGAAGCTCGACGACCTCCCCTTCTACATGGTGGGCGAGGTGTGGGATCACGGGGTCGCCAAGGATTTCTGGTACCAGAACGGCTTCGATTCCCTGATCAACTTCGACTATCAGCGTGAATTCGCCCTGCCCCAGGCCCAGTGCATGGCGGGGGCCGAACCCACCTATGCCGGCTACGCCAGCCGCATCAACCAGGATCCCGAGTTCAACGTGCTGAGCTACATCAGCTCCCACGACACCAAGCTCTTCTTCGGCGACTACCAGGACGTGGCGCTGCAGCGCCGGGTCGCGAGCAGCTTCATGATGCTGCCAGGTGGCATCCAGATCTACTACGGGGACGAGTCGGGACGCGGGCTCGCCAAGGATGGCGGCGTGTTCGATCAGAGCGTGCGCTCGGACATGAACTGGCAGGAGCTGGGGAGCGGCGAGAAGGCCGAGCTGGTCAAACACTGGCAACGGCTAGGCCAGTTCCGCGCCGCCCATCCGGCCATTGCGGCGGGCAGCCACAAGAAGCTGTCCGATGCCCCCTACGGCTTCGTGCGGGAGAAGGGGGAAGACAAGGTGGTGGTGGTCTTCGCCGGCCGACAGCAATAACGGCAGATCAAGCGAACAGAGGGGAGCCCATGGCTCCCCTCTGTCGTCTTGCCACTCAGAGTCAATCGGGTTGGCGGGCCACCACCGGCCACTGCAGGCGCGCCCTGAGCAGGGTCTGCTGCCACAGGGGCCAGGCCAGCAGGGCCTGCTGATAGGCGCCGGCCTGAGCGGGCAGCAGGATGCCGTAGCTCGCCAGCCGATAGGCCATCACCGCATAGAAGGCGTCCAGAATGCCCGCCTCGTCGAAGTAGAAGGGCCCCCGCGCCTGGGACCAGAGGGTCTGCAACCGGGCCAGCTCGTCGATGACCTCCACCGGCGGCTCGCTCTGGGTCGGCGCGCCGAGGAAGAAGGGCAGCAGGGTGCGGATCTGGCGAAAACCGGCGTGCAGCTCGGCACACAGGCTGCGCGCCAACGCCCGCTCGGCCCGATCCGCCGGATAGAGGTGGCGCCCCGGGCACAGCTCGTGCAGGTACTCGGCGATGGCCAGGGAGTCGTGGATGCGCAGCTCACCGTCGTCGAGCCAGGGCACCAGGCCGGCCGGCGCCACCCGCTTGAGCCGCTGCAGCGACCTGGCATCCTCCAGATCGAACACCTGCTCCTGCCACTCCAGCCCGCTCATGGCGAGCACCAGCGTCGCCCTCATTGCCCAGGTGGAACCTGTGCCTACCGTCAATACCAGGGATCCCATCGATTGCCTCCTGCGTGGGTTGTTCACGACCATCCCATCTGCCCCAACGGCACGACATCCGACGGTCGCCTCACATTTGCGCACCCGCGGGTTTGACCCTCTTGGGGAGCGGTGCTAGTTTGATTTTTCAAAACAATCAGTTAGCAACAATGTGAGCAATGGACAGCCAATTTACCATCGTCATCGCAGATGACCACCCCCTGTTTCGGGGAGCCCTCTATCAAGCGGTGCACATGGCCATCGACGACGCCAGGCTGCTGGAAGCAGATTCCATCGACAGCCTGACCCACCTGCTCGCCGAGCACCCCGAAGTCGACCTGCTGCTGCTGGACCTCAAGATGCCCGGGGCCAATGGCTTCGAAGGGCTCGCCTATCTGCGCGGCCACCATCCGGATCTGCCCATCGTCGTGGTCTCGGCGTCGGAGGATGCCGCCATCATCCAGCAGGTGCTGCGGCTCGGGGCCCTGGGCTTCATCCCCAAGTCCGCCCCCATGAAGGAGCTGGTCAGCGCCCTCAATACGGTGATCGGGGGGGACAACTGGGTGCCGGAAGGGGTCTCCCTCCATTCCGAGCCCGTCGACGGCCCGGATTTCGCCAGCAAGCTGGCCAGCCTCACTCCCCAGCAGTACAAGGTGCTGATCATGCTGCGGGACGGCAGCCTCAACAAGCAGATCGCCTGGGAGCTCAACGTCTCCGAGGCCACCATCAAGGCCCATATCACCGCCATCTTCCGCAAACTTGGCGTCAAGAACCGTACCCAGGCGGTGATCGCCCTGCAGCAGATGGATATCAAGGACAGCTGACCAGCCCCTTGCCACCATCAGGGCCCATATCACTCCGCCTTCCGCAAACTCGGCGTCAAGAATCGCACCCAGGCGGTGATCGCCCTGCAGCAGATGGATATCAAGGACAGTTGAGCCCCTGCCACCATCAGGGCCCATATCACTCCACCTTCCGCAAACTTGGCGTCAAGAACCGCACCCAGGCGGTGATCGCCCTGCAGCAGATGGATATCAAGGACAGCTGACCAGCCCCTTGTCCACACCACTATGGTGGTTTGTGACTCGACAATTAGCACGGTCGTACTTTATGCTGGCCGCAGCCATCAGAGGAGACCAGGATGAGCAAGGGACGCCAGACCCGCGACACGATTTTGCAGACCGCCTTCGAGCAGGCGAGCCGGCAGGGGCTGGAGAGCCTCACCATAGGCTCGCTCGCCACGACCTGCGAGATGTCCAAGAGCGGTCTGTTCGCCCACTTCCAGTCCCGCGACAACCTGCAGATCGCCGTGCTCACCTACTCCGCCGAGGTGTTCCGGGAGCGGGTGATCCAGCCGGTGCGCCAGCAGCAGCACCAGACCCAGCAGGAAAAGCTGATCGCCCTGCTGCAGGCCTGGCTGGCCTGGAACCAGAGCTTCGCCGGCCGCTGCATGTTCCTCGATGCCTGGACCTCGGCCCAGGAGGGGGAGGTGCAGCAGGCGGCACGCCAGCTGGTGCGCTTCTGGCTCGACTACCTGGCCCGCCAGGTGGTGCAGGGACAGGCCAGGGGGGAGTGGCGCAGCGATCTCGATCCCTGGCGCGCCGTCTATCGGCTCTACGGCCTCTACCTCGGGGATCAGGTGTTCCACGCCCTGGCGCTCTGCGAGGATCCGGCCCGCCACTTCTGGCCGGAGGTGACCGCCCTGCTGGCCAGTTGGCGCTGAGCCGATCGGCCCTTCTTTTTAAAAACTCACAAAAAAGCACGATCGTTCGAACACACAAACCACAGGACCATCATGAGCAGCAAGATCTACTTCAACACCCGCCGCTTCAGCCCGAGCAAGTTGCTGCTGGGCCTCGGCACCCGGTTGCATCACGCGCTGGCCCCCGCTCACGCCAAACGCACCGCCAGCAAACTGCTGCTCACCCCGCAGCGGCTCACCCGGGAGGTCGCCACGCCAGCCGGCCTGGTGCAGCAGGCCATGCACACCGGCGAAGGCACTCTGATGAGCTACCGGCTCGGCCAGGGGCCGGTCTGGTTGCTGATGCACGGCTGGTCCGGCAGCGCCAGCCAGTTCTATCCGCTGATGAGCCATATCGCCGCCCAGGGCTTCACGGCGCTGGCCTATGATCACCCCGCCCATGGCCTGAGCGAGGGGAGCACGGGCCACCTGCCCCGCTTCGTGCGCGCCTTCGACGAGATCCTCGAACGGGTCGGTCCCGTCCAGGGGGTCATCACCCACAGCATGGGGGGTGCCGTCATCCTCAGCAGCCGTCACCCGGCCATGGATGCGCTGCCGCTGCTGCTCATCTCCCCCGTGCTCGACTACGTGCCCCAGCTCTACGGTATGGTGGCGCGCTCCGGCTACTCCATCCGGCTGTTCGATGCTGTGGTCAAGGAGATTGAACACGAATACCAGCACCCTCTCAGCACGGTCGACCCGCTGGGCCGGCTCGCCAGCCGGACGGGCGAGGCCATCATAGTGCACGACGAAGAGGACAGATTTGCTCCCCATGGCGACTCCCTGCGCGCGACCCAGGATGGCCGCACCCGGCTGGTGAGTACCCGGGGTCTCGGCCATGGCCGCATCCTGGCGAGCCCCCCCGTGTTCGCCGCCTTCGATCGGCTGAGCCAGACGCCCCCTCGGGCCTGAGCCCGGAAAACGGGTCGCAAAAAATGCGTGCGGGGCCCGTTTTTATCCGCGATACAACGTCTTATAGTTAAATTGCGCGGTGGCAACCCGCCCTGGCGATCACCATAAGGCGTCCCCTATGACCGACCTCCTTTTATCAGCCGTGACGCCATCACAACAAGGGACAGCAGCATGGCCAGACCCAATACAGCGCTTCTGTTGACCGGTGGCGGTGCCCGCGCCGCCTATCAGGTCGGCGTCCTCAAGGCGGTGGCCGAGCTCTACCCCCGCAACATCGGCATCCCCTTCCCCATTTTGTGCGGCACCTCGGCGGGGGCCCTCAACATCACGGCGCTGGCCTGCTACGCCTCCTGCTTCCACCTGGGGGTGCGCAAGCTGGAGTGGGTCTGGCGACGCTTCGAGACCCACCACATCTTCGACTTTCATCCCTGCCAGCTGCTATGGCGCACCCTCTATCAGGGGTCGGCCGGTCTCATCACGCCCCAGAGCAACCACGCCTTCCACCTGTTCGACAACGCCCCCCTGCGCCGCCTGCTGGACCAGCTCATCGACTATCACCGCATCGACGACAACATCCTCTACGGCAGCCTGGAGGCCATCGCCATCACGGCCTCCGACTACGACGACGGCCTCTCCACCACCTTCTTCCAGGGACGGGCCGAGCATCAGCCCTGGGAGCGGGCCAGGCGGCGCGGCCTGCGCACCCTGCTCACCTCGGATCACCTGCTGGCCTCGTCGGCGCTGCCCTTCGTCTTTCCCGCCACCCCCATAGGCGATCGCTTCTACGGGGACGGCTCCATCCACCAGCTGAGCCCGCTCAGCCCCGCCATCCACCTGGGGGCGGAGCGGATCCTGCTGGTCACCCTGGACTCCCCCCACCAGGGGAGCGCGGCCCCCCGCCAACGCCATCTGACCAGCTCCAACATCGCGAGCCACCTGCTCAACACCGTCTTCTCCGACACCCTGAACTCGGATCTGGAGCGGCTCGGGCGCATCAACCAGACCCTGTCGCTCATCCCGGCGCGGGAGCGCAGCCGTCTGAAGCTGCGCCAGGTGGAGACCTGCGTCATCCGGCCTAGCCAGGATCTCGACCTCATCGCCCTCGACTACCTGGCCAGACTGCCGACCCAGGTGCGCCGCCTGCTGCGGGTGCTCGGGGTGAACGGCGAGGAGAGCAGCAGCCTGGCCAGCTTCCTGATGTTTGATCCGGGTTACTGCCAGCGCCTGCTCAAGCTGGGGTATCAGGATGCGATGGCGCAGCGCCAGCGCATAGAGGCATTTCTGGACTTGCCTGGCCTAAGGGAGGAGCGCCTTCGCGAGGAGGCCTGAGCCTAGCGCCCCTCCAGCAGGCGCTGCTCCGCCTGCTCCATGGCGACGGCGGTGCCGAAGAGCACCAGGGTATCTCCCGCCGCCAGCCGCAGCTCCGCCCTCGGCTCCAGGCTGCGCTCCCCGCGCTGTACCGCCTTGATGCGCACCTCTCCCAGGGCGAGCTCCCGCACCCTGTGCCCCACCGCCCAGGCCTGATCGTGCAGCAGCACGGGGTGCAGCCGCTCCAGCAGCTGGTCCGTCTCCAGATTGCCGGCGCTCTGTCCCCCCCAGTAGAAGCCGTGCAGGAAGCGGTACTGGCTGCTGCGCTCGTGCTCCATGCGCCGGATCACCCGGCCGATGGGAACGTCGCAGTTGAGCAGCAGGTGGGAGACCAGCATCAGGGCCCCCTCCTGGGACTCGGGGATCACCTCGAAGGCGCCGGCCTGCTTGTAGTGCTCGAGGAAGCTGTCGTCCCGGGTGCGCACCAGCACCTTGAGCTCCCCCGCCAGCTCCCGGATCAGCGTCAGCATGGCGTCGACCCGCTTGATGTCGTCGAAGGTGATGATCACCAGCCTGGCCCGCAGCAGGCCGGCGGCCAGCAGGATGTCGCGGCGGCTGGCATCGCCGAACGCCACCTGCTCCCCCGCCAGCTTGGCCTCGCTCACCCGCTCGGGGTCGAGATCCAGCGCCAGAAAGGGGATCTCCTCGAGCTTGAGAAAGCGGGCGCAGGTCTGCCCGGCGCGGCCGAATCCGGCGATGATGACGTGCTGATGCTTGCCGAGGCCCGACTGGGCGACCTCGGCGCGGGAGAGCAGGGCGCTGTCGGTGAGGGAGCGGGCCAGTCCCAGGGCCCGCAACACCAGCCAGGGGGTGAGGGCGATGGAGATGACGCCGATGCCGATGAGCAGGGAGACCAGCCGGTGGTCGAGCAGGCCGTGGTGACTCGCCAGCGCCAGCAGCACGAAGCCGAACTCCCCCACCTGGCTCAGCATGATGCCGGCCGCCATGGCGTCGCGCTTGCGCTCCCCCATCAGCCGGCCCGCCAGCAGCACCAGCAGCGACTTGCACAGGATGAGGCCGGCCACGCACAGCAGCACCTGCCACCAGGCGCTCGCCACCAGGGCCCAGTCCATGGTCATGCCGATGGTGATGAAGAAGAGCCCCATCAGCACGTCCCGAAACGGCTTGATGTCCACCTCCAGCTGGTGGCGGTAGTGGGACTCCCCCAGCATCATGCCCGCCAGGAAGGCACCGAGGGCCATGGAGAGCCCCATCCACTGGGTGAGGGAGGCCGCCAGCAGGGCCACCAGCAGGGTGCAGAGCACGAACAGCTCGTCGGATCGCGCCCGCGCCACCTCGTGAAACACCATGGGCAGCAGCCACTTGCCCACCGCCAGCAGCACCGACAGGGCGAACAGCCCCTTGAGGGAGGCCCAGGCGACCTCCGCCAGCAGGGCGCTGCCCTGCACCTCGGGTTGGGCCAGGATGGGGATCATCACCAGCAGGGGCACCACGGCGAGATCCTGGAACAAGAGCACGCTCACCCCGAGCTGGGCCCGCCGGGTATGCAGTTGCTTGAGCTCGCCGAGCTGCTTGATCACCACGGCGGTGGAGGAGAGCGCCAGGGTGCCCGACACCACCAGCGCCTGGGAGAGGCTCAGCCCCCACCACCAGGCGAGCCAGAAAAACAGCAAGGAGGTGAGCAGCACCTGCAGGCCGCCGACCCCCAGCACCAGCTTGCGCATGGCGAGCAGGCGCGGCAGCGAGAACTCGAGGCCGAGGGAGAACATCAGGAAGACGATGCCAAGCTCCCCTATGGTCTGCATCATGGCCTGCCCCGTGACGATGGCCATCCCGTGGGGGCCGAGCAGCATGCCGACGAACAGATAGGCGAGGATCACCGGCTGGCCGAGGCGGCGAAAAATGGCCACCAGCAGGACGGCGAACAGCAGCAGGATCAACACATCGGCGTACACGCACTCCTCCCCTTTCCTCTTCGTGGCCTGCCAACTCGCCGCTGCGGTGCCCTGCCAGGCCGGCCCGGGAAGGGGCTAGGCTCCCCTTTTTCCCTCCCGTTTCATCCCGTTAAGCCTAGCCAGCCCCTTTGTTTTTCATCGGACATATTTTGGGCACAAGGATTGCAAGAACCCACGCAATGAGTGGAGAGGTGTAAGGGCTGTAACGTGGAAAACACATCGTCATTGAACGGCTTCGGACATGGCATAGAGCAGTGGGTGCAGCAGATGGAGCGCCTTGCGCCCCTGAGCGGGCAGGACCGTTATCAGCAGCTGGAGCAGTTGCTGGGGCAGCGGGATCTTGACGCCCTGCTGGCAATCTTTGCCGAGCGGGTGGCAAAGATTGTCCGGATCCACGCCCTCCACTTCGACTGTGGCCAGCCCCACCCCCTCATCTCCCACCCGCCCCAGGCCAGGCAGGTGCTGCACGGTTATCGCTTCGAGCTGCGGGGCCAGCACGACCAGTTGCTCGGCCAGCTGCACTACGAGCTGGAGCAGCCCCTGGGCGACGGCCAGCGCCGGCTGCTGGAGCAGTACCATCAGCTGTTCAGCCTCCCCCTGCCCCTCTATCTGCGGCTGGATCGGCTGGAGCAGCAGGTGCGGCTCGACCACCTGACCGGGCTCGGCAATCGCGCCTACTTCGACGAGGCCATCGGCCGGGCGGTGGAGCAGCACAGCCGGGAGCCCCACGGCCTGGTACTGGTGCTGCTGGATCTCGATCGCTTCAAGCAGGTCAACGACACCTGGGGCCACCCTGTGGGGGATCTGGTGCTGAGCCGCTTCGCCCAGCTGCTGCAGGGCTGCATTCGCGGCACGGATCAGGCGTTTCGCCTCGGCGGGGACGAGTTTGCCCTGCTGCTGCAACCCGCCGACCCCGAGGCCTGGCGCCCGGTCTGGCTGCGGCTGCAACATGTGCTGCACAGCCACAAGGAGCTCAGCGCCTTCTCGGTGGGGTGCAGCCTGGGGGCCGCGAGCTGGCACTCGGGCATGGACGTGGAGCGGCTCTACGCAACGGCAGATGCCCACCTCTACGCCCGCAAGAAGGCCGGCGAAGCGGGCATCCCCGAATAGGGCGCCGTCAATCGGCATCCGGGGTGACGGCACGCCGCCACTCCCAGGCCATTCCCCCTTCGGGCGCCAGAAATCCGTCGCAGACGAAGAGCCCGGCCACCAGGGCCGCCTGCTCGCCGTAATGGAGGATGGGAATGCGTCCCCGCTGCCAGGAGGGCACCCCATGCTCCTGCAGCAGCTTCTTGAGCCGCCGGCTACCAACCCGTCCCACCGGCTTGAGCATGATACCGGGCGCCACCTGGAAGCGTACCGAGAGCGGTTCGTCCTCCCGCGGCGCCCTCAGCCCCTCGCCACCCGATGACCACAGCCTGAACTGCCCCAAGCCGTCCGGCAGGGTGAGCGCCTCCCCCACCCCGATGGGCAGCACCTCCTCGCGGGGCGCCAGACCCGGCGCCACCAGATACAGCCGTCCCTGAAAGCGGCGACACTCCAGTCCCTGCAGATTCAGCCTGGGGTTGGCGTCCTCGCGCGCCAGCGCCACCTCCTGCCACAGCAGGCCCAGCTGCGCCCGGGACGGCATCTCCCCCCCCTGGCGGCGGATCCAGTGGCGCAGCAGGTTGTTGCGCCGCACCTCGGACAACCCGTGCAGAGGCGCGATGCGCAGCGCCTCTCCCTCCCCGGCCCGTAGCCAGTCCGCTTCGGCCAGCTCGCCGATGAGCGCCTCCTGCTCGGCGCACAGGGCCATGCTGCGCGCCGCCGTCTGGGCCATGGCGGGCCAGCGCGCCTTGAGCTGGGGGATGAGCTGCTGGCGCAGGAAGTTGCGGTCATAGCTCGGGTCCTCGTTGCTCTCGTCCTCCACCCAGCCATAGGGCAGGGTAGCGGCCACGTCGGCCAGCTCGGCCCGGCTGATCTCCAGCAAGGGGCGCAGCAAGCGGCCGCCGGCAAAGGGCTGGTCTGGCACCATGCCCGCCAGCCCGCGCAGCCCGGCGCCACGTTTGAGCGCCAGCAGCAGGGTCTCCAGCTGATCGTCCTGATGATGGGCGGTGAGCAGCCACTCCCCCTCCCCCAGGTGGGCGGCGAGGCGCTGATAGCGGGCCTCCCGCGCCTGGGCCTCCAGGCTATCGCCGTTGCCCCGGGCGAGGCGCACCCGCTCCACCACGAGGGGCACCGCCAGCTGCCGGCATACCCCCTCGCAATGGGCCACCCAGTCGTCGGCGTGGGGGCTCAGGCCGTGATGGACGTGCAGGGCGCGCAAGGCCAGGCCCTGTTCACGGGCAAAGCGGGCCGCCAGCACCAGCAGCACGGTGGAGTCGAGCCCGCCGCTGAAGGCCACCAGCAGGCCGCGGGAACCTTCCGGCGCGGGCAGAGTCTGACAAAAACAAGAATAAATACGAGAAATCATAGGCTTCCCCAATACGACCAGGGCGATCTTAGCAGAGTCGGGCTTATCAAGCGCTAACCCGGCTGCTAGAGTGAGACGCTCCCTGCGTGGGCAAGGAAGCCACCTAACCCGAATTGGAATACAACATAATGAACAACAAGAAAAACCTGCTGGCCGCCCTCGTCGGGCTGGCCCTGCTGGCCGGTTGCAGTCAGGCACCGGACGGCTCAGACAAGCACTCCGGCCTCGCGCTGGCCAACATGGACACCAGCGTCAAACCCGGCGACGACTTCTTCCGCTACGTGAACGGCCACTGGCTCGCCACCGCCAAGATCCCGGACGACAGGCCCGCCGACGGCGCCTTCTACCTGCTGCGGGACAAATCCCTGGCGGACGTGCGGGTGCTGGTGGAAGGACTGGACGGCAAGGCCGCCGCCGGCACCCCGGCCCAGCAGATCCACGACCTTTACCAGAGCTATCTGGATCAGACGACCCGCAACGCCAAGGGCACCACGCCCCTGCTACCGATGCTGAGCGAGATCGAGCAGATCCGGACCCCGAGTGATCTCGCCCGCGCCTTCGCCCAGAGCGGCCGCACCGGTGGCGGCGCCCCCTTCGGCTTCTGGATAGACGCGGACGCCAAGGCGCCGGACAGCTATGCGGTCTACCTCTACCAGGCCGGACTCAACCTGCCGGACAGGGACTATTACCTCAAGACGGATGCCGCCAGCCAGGCGCTGCTGCACAAGTACGAGCAGCACATCGCCGCCATGCTGGCCCGTTTCGGCGAGACAGACGCGGGGGCCAAGGCCAAGCGCATCCTGGCCCTCGAGACCCGGATCGCCCGGATCCAGTGGGACAACGTGGCCCTGCGGGACAGAGAGAAGAACTACAACAAGGGGCCGGTGAGCGAGCTGGGGCGCCTCGCCCCCGCCATCGACTGGGACGCCTATCTCGGCCAGGCCGGCCTCGCGGGCCAGAGCAGCCTCGTCATCGGCCAGCCGACCTACCTCTCGGCCCTGAACGAGCTGATGACGACGACCCCGGTCGGCGACTGGCAGGCCTACCTCAAGTGGCAGCTCATCACGGACTACGCCCCCTACCTCGACAGCCAGACCGATGCCCTGAACTTCGCCTTCTTCGGCACCGCCCTGAGCGGCACGCCCAAGCAGCGCGCCCCCTGGGAGCGGGCGCTCGGGGTGCTGGACAACAACCTGGGGGAGGCGGTGGGCAAGCTCTACGTGGAACGCTACTTCCCGCCAGAGGCCAAGGCCCGCATGGAGCAGCTGGTGGAGAACCTGCGCACCGCCTACGGCCAGAGCATTCAGGAGCTGGACTGGATGTCGCCGGCCACCAAAGCCCAAGCCCTCGAGAAGCTCGCCAAGTTCAGGCCCAAGATAGGCTACCCGGACAAGTGGAAGGACTACGGCGCCATCGCCATCCGTGCCGATGATCTGGTGGGCAACCTGCAACGGGCCCGCGCCTTCGAATACGCCGACAACCTGGCGCGCCTCGGCAAGCCGGTGGACAGGGACGAGTGGCACATGTCGCCCCAGACGGTGAACGCCTACTACAACCCGAGCAACAACGAGATCGTCTTCCCGGCTGCCATCTTGCAGCCCCCCTTCTTCGACATGACGGCGGATGACGCGGTCAACTACGGCGCCATCGGCGGGGTCATCGGCCACGAGATGGGCCACGGTTTTGATGATCAGGGGGCCAAATCCGACGGTGACGGCGTGATGCGCGACTGGTGGACGCCTCAGGATCTCAAGGAGTTTCGCTTCCGCACCAGCCGGCTGGTGGCCCAGTACAACCGCTTCGAGCCCATCAAGGGGCAGTATGTCAACGGCCAGTTCACCCTGGGGGAAAACATCGGCGATCTGGGCGGCCTCACCATAGCCCACAAGGCCTATCTGCTGTCGCTGGATGGCAAGGAGGCGCCGGTGCTGGACGGCTTCACCGGGGAGCAGCGCTTCTTCCTCGGCTGGGCCCAGGTGTGGAAGGGCATGTATCGCCCCGAGCTGATGCAGATGCTGCTCGCCTCGGATCCCCACTCCCCGCCCGAATACAGGGTCAACGGCGTGGTGCCGAACATCCCCGCCTTCTACGAGGCGTTCAAGATCCAGCCGGGTGACAAGCTCTATCTGGACCCGGCCAAACGGGTCAAGATATGGTGATCACAGGGCGCTCAGGGGTTGCCGACAGGCGGCCCCGGACCGCATTCCGATGTGGCGGGGGCCAGCCCCTGCCCGTCGACACAGCAAGACAAGCAGCAACAAGGGTCATCTCCATGAAAGCCTTATACCTTACTCTCGGTCTGCTCACCCTGCCCCTGGCCAGCCAGGCGGCAGACGGGTTCTTCCAGCAGCAGACCCTGCCGGCAGGCCAGGTCATCACCGTCAGCGAGGGGCGCGGCGAGCCCGCCTCCACCGGCAGCTACGACGTGCGCCTCTACTCGGGTGCCAACCCCCAGTTCCCGCTGGATCAGTTCATCGACGGCAAGGTGCTGCCGCGAGACGGCAGTGTCAAGGCGCTGAAACTGCTGGATCTCAACGGTGACAAGCAGCCCGAACTCATCGTCATCGTCGAGAGTGCCGGCAGCGGCAGCTACCTGAGCGCCGACGCCTTCACCATCCATCCCCAGGAGGGGCTGGAGAGCTTCAACCACGTGGAGGGGCTGGCCCCCGATGAAGATGTGATCCAGGCGCTCAAGGCCCCCCGCGACTGAACGCGCACCACAGCAAAGAGAACAAACCCCGCCATGCGGGGTTTGTTCTCTTTGGGGCCATCACTTGATGGCGCAGGGCGAATCGCTCCCCGGGGTACGGCGGCGCCGGCGCCGCCACAGGGAGAAAACGCCGTAGCCTGCGCTCAGCAGCACCGCATAGAGCACCTGGGAGGAGAGCGCCACCAGCACGGCGAGGCAGAGCAGGGCGCTCACCCCCGCCAGCCCCTTGCCCAGGCCGCCGAGCAGGCGCCAGCCTGCCGCCATGCAGAGCAGGTAGACCAGCACGAAGTTGCCGTTGGCGTAGCGGATGAGAGCGTCGAGCGGCAGCTTCAGCCAGAGGATCAGGGTGATGGAGACGAGGCAGATGGCGAGCACCCAGCACAGGGCATTGAGGGGGGCGCCGCGGGCCGAGAGCCGGGAGAGGGAGGCGGGCAGCTTGCCCTCCCGCGCCATGCTCCAGATAAGGCGCGCGAAGCCCTGCAGATAAATGTTGATGCTGGCGAAGCAGGAGAGGTAGCCGAGCACCGCCACCAGCCACTTGGCGGTGGGGCCGAACAAGAGCGAGAGCAGGGCCGGGATGGCGGTGGCGTTGGTCGCCTCGTCCCCGTAGAGGCCGTACTTCAGCACCACCAGGGAGTGGATCCAGTAGATGAGCCCGGCCAGCAGCACGCCGCCGAGCAGGGCGAGCGGGTAGTCCCGCTGCGGCCGCTTGAACTCCTCCCCCATGTGGGCGAAGGCCTCGAGCCCGACGAAACACCAGAACATCACCGCCAGCGCCGAGCCCATGGCGGGCCATTCGCTCGCCGCCGGCAACGGCTGGGCCGCGTCGCGCCAGCCGAGCTCCCCCTTGAACCAGATGAGCAGGGTCAGCCCCAGGATCGCCAGGGCGATCAACAGTTGCAGGTTGCCGGAGGAGCGCGCCCCCCGCAGCCCCAGCAGGAAGACCCCGAGCAGGGTGAGCAGCTGGATGGCCCAGAGGGTCCACTCCCCCATGTCGAACAGGGCGTGCCAGAAACCGGCGGCTATGGTGAGGGCGGCGGGCAGCCCCACCGGCAGCACCGCCAGAAACAGGAAGGCGGAGAAGCGCTCGGCGCCGTTGCCAAAGGCGAGCCCGATGAGGTGGGGCGCCCCGCCGGCGTGGGGATAGCGGCGCCCGAGCCGCGCGAAGGTGAAGGCGATGGGCAGCACCAGCGCGATGAGCAGCAGCCAGGCCCAGAGCGACGCCCCGCCCGCCAGCGATGCCGCCGTCGCCGGTACCACGAAGATCCCGGTACCGAGCAACGAGGTGGCGAGCAGCCCCATCCCCTGCCAGAGCCCGAGCTCCTTTTTCAACCCAGACATATCCTTTTGTCCTGTCTAGAAAAACATCCCGCCATGTTAGGCCGCTGCCGCGGCTTTGTTAAGCTTTCGCGCATATAAAAAGGCCGCCTCAATCGAGGCGGCCTTTTCACCGAGACTGACCGGAGTCGTCAGGCAATCAGCTTGTAGATGATGCCGGACATGGCGATGAGGCCGATGAGAGTCACGAAGCCGTTGCTCAGGTTGCCGGCGTATTTGCGCATGGCGGGCACCTTGGCGATGGCGTACATCGGCATCAGGAACAGCAGCATCGCGATGATGGGGCCGCCCAGGTCTTCGATCATGCCGAGGATGCTCGGGTTGATGGTGGCGATGGCCCAGGTGGTCAGGATCATGAAGATCGCGGTCACCTTGTTCAGCTGCTTGACGTCGACGTTCTTGCCCTTCTCGCGCAGGGACTTGGCCATCAGGCCGTTCATGCCCTCTTGCGCCCCCAGGTAGTGACCCAGGAAGGACTTGCTGATGGCGACCATGGCGATGAGCGGTGCCACGGTGGCGATCACCGGGTTGTCGAAGTGGTTGGCCAGGTAGGAGAGGATGGAGATGTTCTGCTCCTTGGCCGCCGCCAGGTCAGCCGGGGAGAGGCTCAGCACGCAGCTGAACACGAAGAACATCACTGTCATCACCATCATGACGTGGGCGCCCAGCAGGATGTTGCTGCACTTCTTCTCGGCGTTGGCGCCGTAGCGGCCTTTGTTGTCCACCGCGAAGGAGGAGATGATCGGGGAGTGGTTGAAGGAGAACACCATCACCGGAATGGCCAGCCACAGGGTCTTGATGAAGTCACCGTTGAAGGCGTCGGACAGCGCCGGGGCTTCGGTGATGATGGCGCCGTTCCAGTGCGGGATCAGGTAGACCGCCAGGCCCATCAGGGTGATCACGAAGGGGAAGACCAGCACGCTCATCGCCTTGACGATGACCTGGCCGCCGAGGCGAACGATCGCCATCAGACCCAGGATCAGCACCAGGGAGAGGATGGCACGGGGGGGCGCAGTCATGCCCAGCTGGTGCACCATCAGGCTCTCGACCGTGTTGGTGATGGCCACGGAGTACATCAGCAGGATGGGGTAGATGGCGAAGAAGTAGAGCAGGGTGATGAACTTGCCCGCGGTCTTGCCGAAGTGCTCCTCCACTACCTCGGTGATGTCGCCGTCACGGGTGGCGCCGGACAGCACGAAGCGGGTCAGGCCACGGTGGGCGAAGAAGGTCAGCGGCAGGGCCAGGATCAGCATGGCCACCAGCGGCCACAGACCACCGACGCCTGCGTTGATCGGCAGGAAGAGGACACCGGCACCGATGGCGGTACCGTACAGACCCAGCATCCAGACCACGTCGGCCTTGTTGATGCCACGGGAGGAGGCGTTGCTTAAGCTGCCTTCAACTGCAATGTTCATGTCAGACATAGGGGTAATCCTGTCATCAAGGAAAGTGGAATCTCGTTGCTTATTTGGCCACCTGGCCGGTTCCGCATCCCTGGAACTGCTGCTGTTCATCCCTGCTCTTGTGTTCTCACGCCAGGGCAACCGGGCCATCACGTCCCGCGACAACCGAATTGCAACATACTGCGGCATGAAATCCTGAACCTGATGGCGGCGCCCTCTGTCGTTAACAAACTGACAACGACCGCCTCATCCGATGCGCTGACTCTAATTAAATGACCCAATTAATCACAGTGTTTTTTTGAATTAATCAACCAAAGTTTGACTCTGGTCGCCTTTCGATCGTGTCAGCTCACATTTTTAGCGCCGGATTGTTAGTATTTTTTAACAATTCAAATTTGTTTCAATAGATTCCAATACTTACCGCGATCACAAGTTCGCTACAAGGCCCGGCTCCGGGGTCGATTGTCTGGGTCGGCGCCTTGGCGTACCCTTGTGACTCGCCCTCTTCCTGCCGAGCCATGATGACCATCACCCGCACCGATCTCGCCGAACTGGCGGTGTTTGCCGCCGTCGCCCGCCACCAGAGTTTCAGCAAGGCCGCCCTCGAGCTAGGAGTCTCGGCCTCGGCGCTCAGCCACAGCCTGAAGGGGCTGGAGAACCGGTTGGGGGTGCGGCTGCTCAACCGCAGCACCCGGGCCGTGGTGGCCACCGATGCGGGCCAGCGGCTGCTGGCCCAGTTGCTGCCCACCCTGACCCAGCTGGAGGGGGCGCTGGAGGAGCTGACCCGCCACGGCGACGAACCGGTCGGCCGCCTCAAGATCTGCGGACCCAGGGCCGCCATCCAGGAGCTGCTGGCCCCGGTACTGATCGACTATCTGGTGCGCTACCCGCGCATGCAGGTGGAGGTGGTGGAGCTGGAGCTGATGCCGCGCCTCATCGAGGATGGATTCGACGCCGCCCTCTTCTACGGGGATCTGCTGCCCAAGGAGATGATCGCCGTGCCCCTCGGGGCCCAGCAGCGCTACCTGGTGGTGGGCGCCCCCGCCTATCTGGCGGCCAGGGGCATCCCCCGGCACCCGAGCGAGCTGAGCCAGCACGACTGCATCGGCTATCGCCTCACCCCGCACCACCACTATCGCTGGGCCTTCGCCGCCGACGACAAGTTGCTGGAGATAGAGGTGAGCGGCCCGCTCACCACCAGCACCCCGGCGCTCTACCTGGGGGCGGCCGAGGCGGGGCTGGGGCTGGCCTACTGCCAGGAGGAGGAGGTGAGGGAGGCGCTGGCCGCGGGGCGGCTGGTGAGCGTGCTGGACGACTGGAGCCCCAGCTTCGCCGGCTTCAACCTCTTCTATCCCGGCCGCCACCAGCTGGGCAGCGGCCTGCGCGCCCTGATCGACATGCTGAAGGCCCACCATCGGACGGACTGATTACTGAAAAATACTCAGCAATCCATCAAGGAAAATCCTGATTATCGGTAAAAATAGAATAATTTAGACTGTCTGTCCGAGCATCGAACTCCCCGAGAGAACAGATATGTCCGCCTACTTCCATCTGCGCCAGCGGGCCATGACCCGCCGCTTCTGGGGCTACGCCCTCCCCTCCGTCCTCGCCATGCTGGTCTCCGGCGCCTACTACCTGGTGGACGGCATCTTCGTCGGCCACTACGTGGGGGCCGCGGGCCTCGCCGGCATCAACCTGGTCTACCCGGTCATCATGGTGCTGATAGGCCTGGCCGCCATGATCGCCATGGGGGCGGCCACCCTCATCTCCTTCCAGCAGGGTGCCAGAAACACGGCGCTCGCCCGTCAGGGGCTGGTCAACGGACTCTGGCTGCTGGCACTGCTGGGGGCCCTGGCCCCGCTGCTGCTGCACCGCTGGCACATCGACATCCTGCTGGCCCTCGGCCTTGAGCAGGGCAGCGACACCTGGCAGCAGGCCAGCGACTATCTCGGCTGGATCGGCGGCGGCACCCTGCTGCTGGCGGGCAACCTCGCCGTGCCCTATCTGCTGCGCAACGACGGCCGCCCCCGCCTCGCCATGGTGCTGGTGAGCGGCGGCGCCCTGCTCAACATCCTGCTCAACTACATCATGGTCGGCCGGCTCGGGCTCGGCCTGACGGGCACGGCCCAGGCGACCCTGATGGCCGAGGGGATGGTCTGCCTGCTGGGCCTGGGCTACTTCTTCACCCCTTATGCCCGCCTGCGCCTCTCCTGGCGCCAGCTGCGCCCCAGCTTCCCGGCCATGCCGAACCTGCTGTTCACCGGGCTGCCGAGCCTCATCGCCCAGTTCAATCTGGGGCTCTTGCTGATGCTGCACAACAGCCAGCTGATGGTGCACGGCTCGGTCAAGGATCTGGCGGGTTTCACCGTGGCCGGCTACACAGAGGCGGTGTTCATCGTGGTGCTGCAGGGGTTGGCGTTTGGCATCCAGCCCCTGGTCAGCCAGGCGGCGGGCGCCCGTCGCCACCGCGATCTGAAATTCCTGATGGAGATGGGGATCAGGATCACGCTCCTCTACGGTCTGGCGGTCTGGCTGCTGATCCAGCTGCTGCCGCAACCTGTCGCCATGCTCTACACCGGCAGCCAGGATGTCGAGCTGCTGGCCGCGGCCATGCGCAGCCTGACCCTCAACCTCGCCGCCATCCCGCTGGAGGGGATAGTCATGTTCGGCATAGTGCTGCTGCAAGCCATGGCCCGTACCCGCCAGGCGCTGCTGATCTCGGTCGCCAAGACGGTGCTGCTGCTGCCGCTCATCTTCCTGCTGCCGCTGAAATGGGGACGGGACGGGGTGCTGCTGGCCCAGCCCACCACGGTGCTGCTGCTGACCCTGCCCCTGTGCTGGCTGCTGTGGCGGGAGTGGCATCGCCTCAGGCTGGCGTGCGCCCCCCTGAGCCGGCGTCGCCGGTCGCAGCCCGCCCGCCGGGAGGGGACCCTGGCGCGCCACACGAGCTAGCGCCGCGAGCGCCCTCGCCGGGTGATCCGTCCCTGATCGCAAATGGCTGGAATCCAATAGAAAAACGGGCCTCGCGGCCCGTTTTCATCTCTCTCGATCAGCGCAGCACCTTGACGGTGTAGCTGCCATCGGCCTGACGATAGAGGCCGTGGATGTCGGTCTCGAAGCCCGGGTAGTGGGCCCCGATCTCGCACAGCATCTCGAGGAACTCGAGCACCGGCAGGGAGTTCTGGGTCACCATCTCGCCCGGCAGCACCAGGGGTACTCCCGGCGGGTAGGGCAGTATCATGTTGGCGCTGATGCGGTCCACCATGTCGCGCAGCGGCACTTCCACCACCTTGCCGGCCAGCTCCTGCTGCCAGGCGGCGTGCGGGGTCATCTTCATCTCCGGCAGCACGTCGAACGCCTTGAACATCAGCTCCGGCAGGCGGTACTTGCTGGTCAGCTCGTGAATGCGCTGCGCCAGCTCCTGAATGCGCATCCCTTCGTAGAAGCTCGGGTCTTCGCGGTAGAGGCTCGGCAGTATGCTCTTGATGGTCAGGTTCAGGTCGTAGCCGCGCTTGAACTCGGTCAGGGCGCGCAGCAGCTGCATCGCCTTGGACTGATCGATACCGATGGAGAAGAGGAACAGCAGGTTGTAGGGGCCTGTCTTCTCCACCACTATGCCGCGCTCGTCCAGGAACTTGGAGACCAGAGAGGCCGGGATGCCGCTCTCCAGCAGCTGGCCGTCACGACCCATCCCCGGAGTCAGCAGGGTGACCTTGATGGGATCCAGGTACATGTGGTTGTCGTCGATCTCCTTGAAGCCGTGCCAGTCATCTTTCGGATCCAGCTTCCAGCACTCGACGGTGTCGATGTTGTCCGGCTGCCATATGTCGAAGAACCAGCCTTCGCTCTGCTCGCGCAGACGCTTGATCTCTTTGCGGAAGGAGATGGCGCGATCGATGGAGTCCTTGATCAGCCGCTTGCCGGTGTTGCCACGCATCATGGCAGCGGAGATCTCGGTGGACGCTACTATGCCGTACTGTGGCGAGGTGGAGGTGTGCATCATGAAGGCTTCGTTGAAGGTCTCTTCCTCCACGTCACCCTTGATGTGGATCATCGAGGCCTGGGAGAAGGCCGCCAGCAGCTTGTGGGTGGACTGGGTTTCGTAGAACACCTTGCCCGGCATGGCTTCGCCGCTCATGCCGCACTTGCCTTCGTAGATCGGGCTGAAGTTGGTGTAGGGCACCCAGGCACTGTCGAAGTGGATGTAAGGGGTGTCCAGCGCCTCCTTGATGAAGCCGGTGTTGTAGAGCAGGCCGTCGTAGGTGGAGTTGGTGATCACGGCGTAGCGTGGCGCCTGGGCACCCGGGGTGGCGGCGACCTTGGCAGCTATGGTCTCACGGCTGAATTCGCTCTGCGGGATACCCCCCAGAATGCCGTAGGCGTTGCGGGTCGGACGGAAGTAAATCGGAGTCACGTCGTTCATCATCATCAGGTGAGTGAGCGACTTGTGGCAGTTGCGATCCACCAGCACTGTGCTGCCGGCCGGCGCGGAGTACATGCCGACGATCTTGTTGGCGGTGGAGGTCCCGTTGGTGACGATGTAGGAGCGATCCGCGTTGAAGGTACGGGCGATGTACTCTTCGGCTTCCTTGTGAGGGCCCGAGTGATCCAGCAAGGAGCCCAGCTCCGGCATGGAGATGGAGACGTCAGCCTTGAACGCGTTCGGGCCATAGAAGTCATAGAAGAGGCTGCCGGCCGGGCTCATCTGGAAGGCGGTACCGCCCATGTGACCCGGAGTACAGAAGGTGTACTTGCCCTCTTCCACGTACTTGAACAGTGCCTTGGTGAACGGCGGCAGGATGGCGTCCTGATACTCACTCGTGGCCTGACCCATCTTGAGGGCGATGTCGTCGGCCATGCCGAGACGGTACTCGAAGAAGTGCACGTTCAGACGCAGGTCGGTCAGGTGAATGTCCAGGGTGGACTGGTCGTTGGCGAAGGCGAAGATCGGCAGCTTCTCGTTGCGATCGTGGATCTCCTTGCACAGGCCCAGGGAGTATTTGTCCCAGTCGAAGATGGCGCCGCAGACGCGGGGGTTCTTCTCGATGAGTTTCAGCAGATCGGCCACGTCGACCGGGTAGACAACCTCGAAGCCCTTGCGCTCGAGGGAGGCTTGCAGCTGGCGAATCGGTTCTTCTTTGAAGAAGACACCCAGGTGGTTGAGGATGGCAATGATGTTCATCTTGATGCTCCACACATAAGGGGGCGCTCTCCATCGGGGATGGGGAGTGGAGAGCGCAGGAATGGAAAAGGGAGGATTAGTGGCTGGCCTGTTCGCTCAGCAGGGAGTCGTGCTGACGCAGACCCTGTTTCTTGGCGTAGAACATCAGGATGATGAGCGACACCACGAAGGTAGCGGTGAGGTTGGAGCCCTTGGCCCCCATCAGCGCCACCAGGCAGAACACGCAGGCCACGCCGGAGAAGATCATCGCGCCCGCGCTGCGGGAGGTCATGCCCTCGAAGCGAATGAGGTTAATGCTGGAGTAGAAGTAGGGCAGCATGGTCAGCAGCACCGCATCCGTGGTCAGCACGTTGAACAAGTCGGCGGCGTGGGCGGACTGGGAGGTGAAGGCGGTCAGGCCGATCATCAGCGCGGTCATCTTGAGGGAGCCGAGTATCAGCCCCTTCTTGGCGACGCCGTTCTCGTCCACTTCGCCGTAGATTTTCGGGAAGTTGCCGTCCTGGGCGGCGCGCTTGCCCGCCTCGCCCACCAGCATCATCCAGGAGCCCAGGGAGGTGAAGCAGGCCAGGGCGGTGAAGGCGGAGACGAAGGGGGCGGACCAATCGCCGAAGATGGCGGACGACGCCATGGCGAAGGGCGCGCCTGAGGCAGCCACTTCACCGGCCGGGAACATGCCGCCGATCACCTGGGTGGAGAGGATGTAGATGACGCCGGCGATGGCGGTACCCAGCATGGTGGCGAGCGGTACGGTGCGCTTGGGGTTCTTCACCATGCCGGAGGAGACGGCGGCAGATTCAACACCGACGAAGGACCAGAGGCAGATCAGCACGGCGCTGATGACCGCATGCAGATCGCTGCCGCTGGTGGTGTTCCAGTTCTGGCTGTAGACGGCGGCATCAAAATGGCCCCACCCCATCACGGCAGTACCGACGACCGGCAGCAGGATCAGCACCAGTCCCAGAGTACAGAGCCGGCTCACCCAGCTGCCGCCCAGCAGGTTGACGAAGGTGAAGATCCAGACCGCCGCTATGGTGGCCAGGGCCGCCGGAATGGGGTCGTTGAGGATGGGGAAGAAGACCGAGAGGTAGGAGACGCCGGTGATGGCGATGGCCAGGTTGCCTATCCAGTTCGCGTGGTAGTAGAGCACGCCGGTCTGGAAGCCGAACACGGGGGAGATCTCGCCGGCGTAGGCGATGGGGCCGCCCTCCTGCGGGTTCTTGGTGGCGAGGCGGGCGAACACGAAGGCCAGCCCCATGGCGCCCACCAGGCAGATGGCCCAGCTGAACAGGGAGATGGAGCCGATGGTGGCCAGGGCCGAGGGCAGCAGCGCGATGCCGCTCCCCATCATGTTGCCGGCCACCACACCTGTACAGGCGATGAGGCCGATCTTCTTGCTCGAATCTAGGGGCATAAGCTCTCCGGGTCGATAAAGGGGCGAGTCGTGACAATGGCGGACAGGCCGCCAGCGAATGGCCACAGACTAGGCCCCCGCGCCCCGGAAAACATAAGGACCCGCTCAGGGATAAAATCATGAGGGAAATTTCTTTCCCCTCCAGGAGATTGACTTAAAACCTTTTTAAA
This sequence comes from Aeromonas sp. XH, assembly GCF_033348475.1. Lineage (NCBI taxonomy): Bacteria > Pseudomonadati > Pseudomonadota > Gammaproteobacteria > Aeromonadales > Aeromonadaceae > Aeromonas > Aeromonas sp. XH. Next base: position 3,197,888 of record NZ_CP137630.1, read on the forward strand.
AACAGCACATTGACGACATGCAGCCCGGCCGCCTTGATAAAACCCTGATATCCCCACCCCACCCCTATGGCGCCCTGATACTCCTTGCCAGAGCCCCTGAACATCCCTTGATATCTTTTCGGCCCCTCTCTGCCCGGATCCGCCTCCTTTTGTCCCCAACCTGCCTCGCTCGGGCCCCAGTCTCCGGCCTTGACCCGCGCACCGAGGCAAAACCGGTGAGTCGGCGGGACTGGCAAAAGCGGGGGGACATGGCGGTCGGGAAGGTTGGAGGGATTGAGCGGATCTGGAAGAGAAGGAGGGAAGATGCCTTTGGTGGGAGCGAGTCGGCAGGGAGAAGCCGGATGTCGCCGGGGCTGCCCGCAGGCAGCCCAGCGTTCGGCAAGACGCTGGCGTTGGCCCCAGCTAGAACAGCTTCACCTTGCTCTGGCCCAGGCTGTTGAACAGCGCCGGCGCCAGGGCCTCCATATTGCTGTAGAAGCCGAGGCGCTGGCGTTGGCCCCCAGCTAGAACAGCTTCACCTTGCTCTGACCCAGGCTGTTGAACAGCGCCGGCACCAGGGCCTCCATCCTGTCGTAGAAACCGAGGCGCTGGCGTTGGCTCCAGCTAGAACAGCTTCACCTTGCTCTGACCCAGGCTGTTGAACAGCGCCGGCGCCAGGGCCTCCATATTGCTGTAGAAGCCGAGGCGCTGGCAGAGCAGATAGGTCTGCTCGGTCGCCTCCATCAGGAAGGCCTGGCTGTAGGCGTCTCCCGCCGCCTCGGGGCGGCCGTCCAGCTCCGCCAGCTTGCCGCGCAAGATGTGATAGAGCACGGTGCGCCCCCGCTCGGCGGCCCGGGCCAGCTGACGCTGTGCCTCCTGCGGCTGGCCACCCAGAATGGCCTGCAGGGCCAGGGCCTCCCATACCCGGGCCGGCAAGCCGGCCTGCTCCCCCGCGATCCGGGCCAGATGGGTGCCGATCGCCTGCACCCGCTCGCTCTGGGGCTTCCCGGCCAGGGTGGCCAGCGCCTCCCCCGCCAGGTAGCGCTCCGCCAGCAGCAGCGGCTGATCCGGCTGGGCCGCCAGCGACCCGTCGAGCAGCTCGACGCCGCGTCTGAGGGCCACCTGATCCTGCTTGTTGGTGTAGTAGTGGGCCTCCATCAGCGCCATCAGTGCCCCGTCATCCGTGGGCCAGCCCACCCCGGGCGTGGCGTCCGGCCGCTCCAGCACCCGCAGCAGATCCAGGCTGCTGGCCTGCAGCACCTCGTGCACGTTGTGGCGGCTGAGCCGGTACTGGTGGCTGAACAGCACCCGGCTGGTGTTGATGTTGCGGTATTCCAGATCCAGGTAGGTGCCCCCCGGCTGGCGGGAGACCCGCACGCTCAGCTCCTTGCCTGGCCGTATCCCCCCCACCAGGGTATTGGCGCCGTACTGCACCCGCAGCGGCGTGGCGGCGGCCACCTCCCCCATCAGGGCGCGGGTGATGCCGTCGGCGAGGCGCACGTTCTCGTTGCTGCCGTCCATGCCGGTGTGGAAGCGAAACACCAGCAGCTCGGGATCCAGCATGCCGTGCACGCTGGGGCTGGTGTGCTGGTAGCCGAGCAGGCTGACCAGGGTCACCAGCAGCAGGGCCACGAAGATGTCGAACCCGATCATCCGCCGGCGGCTGTGCCCGTCCCTGGCCCGGGTCGAGATGGCGCGGGTCAGGGGGCCCGCCGGGAAGGGGGCCGCACCGGGGGCCAGAGTGTCTGCCTCCACCGGTGGTTCGGCCTCGGGGGCCTCCGCCTCGGACGCGGACTGCACCGACTCCGCCTGCAACGGGCGCACCGGCGCCACCAGCTTGTAGCCGCGCTTGGGGACGGTGGCGATGTAGTCGGCCGCATCGGGACGGCCATCTTTCAGGATCTTGCGCAGCTCGAAGATGGACTGGGTGACCACCTGATCGGTCACCTCGGCGCCGTCCCACACCTCGTCGATCAGGGTGTCGCGACAGAATACTGTGCCGGCGTGGCTCGCCAGGAAGTGCAGCAGGTTGACCAGCCTGGGCTCGAGGTAGACCTCGCGCTCGGGGCGACACAGCATGTTGTCGTCGACCCTCAGGGTCCAGTCATGGATCTCAAAAACCGATTCGCTCATGTTTCACTCACTGCAGATGAAGACGGTGACGATGAGAGTGACGGGCAGGAGCCGAGGACGCAGAGACACGGGGAAGCGATACAGCCGGGGCGATGATGCGTTCTGCGAGTCAGCCTGGCGGGGCCAGCCTGCCGACGTCTGGGGCGCATCCTTGCGGGCATTTCGCTCCGGGGAGCGAAAGGAGGGCACTGTAAGCAAAACGGGAGCCGGATCCCACTTTTTTCGCCGATTAATCGCCGCGGCCTTGATCCCGCAGGGGTTTTTGGTGGGCTCACCGCCGAGGCGGTAGTCCTATGAGCCTGGATTGCCGGCAACAAAAAGGCCCCCGACGGAGCGGGGGCCTCTTGGTCTCGTTCGGGAAGAAACGGCTTAGCAGTAGCCGTAACCCAGCAGACGCTGGTAGCGCTGCTCCAGCAGCTGCTCGCTGTCCAGCGGGCGCAGGGCGTCGAGGTCCTGCTTGATGCGGGTCTTGAGGTTCTTCGCCATCTTCTCCAGATCCCGGTGGGCGCCGCCGAGCGGCTCTTCCACGATGGAATCGATGAGCTTCAGCTCCTTCAGGCGCTGGGCGGTGATGCCCATGGCGTCCGCGGCCACCGGCGCCTTGTCGGCGCTCTTCCACAGGATGGAGGCGCAGCCTTCCGGCGAGATGACGGAGTAGGTGGAGTACTGCAGCATGTTGACGCGGTCGCCCACACCGATGGCCAGGGCGCCGCCGGAGCCGCCTTCACCGATCACGGTGCAGACCACGGGCACGGTCAGGCCGGCCATGACTTTCAGGTTGCGGGCGATGGCCTCGGACTGGCCACGCTCCTCGGCCCCCACACCCGGATAGGCGCCCGGGGTGTCGATGAAGGTGATGATCGGCATCTTGAAGCGCTCGGCCATCTCCATCAGGCGCAGGGCCTTGCGGTACCCTTCCGGGCGCGGCATGCCGAAGTTGCGCTTGATCTTCTCCTTGGTCTCGCGGCCCTTCTGGTGGCCGATGATCATCACGGGCTCGCCGTCGAGGCGGGCGATGCCGCCGACGATGGCCTTGTCATCCGCATAGGCGCGATCGCCGGCCAGCTCGTCGAAGTCGGTGAAGATGTGCTCGATGTAGTCGAGGGTGTAGGGGCGCTGGGGATGACGCGCCATCTGGGACACCTGCCAGGCCCCCAGATCGCCGAAGATCTTCTTGGTCAGCTCTTCGTTTTTCTTCTCCAGCCGACGGATATCCTCGCTGAGATCCACGGCACTGTTGTGCTCGCTCACATGGCGAAGTTCATCGATCTGTGCCTGCAATTCGGCGATCGGCTGTTCAAAATCCAGAAAAAGACTCATAGGGACAATAGATCCTCTAATCAAAAACCAATTCAACCCGCTCTCGTCCAAGCAGGACTCGCAAGTCATCTATCAGTTGATCGGTGGGCGTCACCCGCCACTCGGTACCGAGCGTCAATCGCACCCGGGAGCCGGGGCGACGATAGTTTACCTGAACCGGACAGACTCCGGCACGGGCGGGCTCCAAAATCTCGCACAAACGCGGGAAAAAGCGCTCGTCAATGCGTTGTTCATCGAGGGAAATCCGGATCGCCCTGGCGAAACGCTCCCTCGCATCGTTGATATCCAGCAATTCGCGGGCCGACATTTTAAGGCCACCGGAGAAGTCATCAAAGCTGACCTGTCCAGAAACCACTAAAATACGGTCTTTTTGCATCAATTCTTCGTATTTTTCCAGCGCTTCACTGAAGAGGGTCACATCCAGACGGCCGGATCTGTCGTCCAGGGTGAAGATCCCCATCTTGTTGCCGCGCTTGGTCACCATGCTGCGCGCCGCGATCACCAGCCCCGCCGCCGTGGTCACGGTATCGCGGGAGGTGGGATGCAGATCGCACAGCCGGCCCGAGGTGTAGCGCCGCAGTTCGCTGCTGTACTGGTTGATGGGGTGACCGGTCAGGTAGAGCCCGAGGGTCTCCCGCTCCCCTTCCAGCCACACCTTGTCGGGCCAGTGGGGCACGTTGGCGAACGCCTTCTTGACGTCGTCGATCTCCTCGGTGAGCACGCCGAACATGTCGACCTGGCCCACCGCCTGCGCCTTGGCGTGCTGCTCGGCGGCGCGCATCGCCTCCTCCAGGGTCGCCATCAGGGCGGCGCGGTGGGGGCCGAGGCGGTCCATGGCGCCGGAGAGGATCAGCTTCTCCATCACCCGCTTGTTGAGCTTCTTGATGTCGACCCGGTTGCAGAAGTCGAACAGATCCCGGAAGGGGCCGTCCCGATCCCGCGCCTCCAGGATCGCCTCGATGGGGCCCTCGCCCACCCCCTTCACCGCGCCGATGCCGTAGACGATGTGGCCGTCCTCGTTGACGCTGAAGCGGTAGCGACCGGTGTTGACGTCCGGCGGTATCACGGTCAGCCCCATGCGCTGACACTCGTCCACCAGGGTCACTATCTTGTCGGTGTTGTCCATGTCCGCGGTCATCACCGCCGCCATGAACTCCGCCGGGAAGTGGGTCTTGAGCCAGAGCGTCTGGTAGGAGACCAGCGCATAGGCGGCGGAGTGGGACTTGTTGAAGCCATAGCCCGCGAACTTCTCCACCAGATCGAAGATCTTCATCGCCAGCTCGCCGTCGACCCCGTTCTTGACGGCCCCCTCCTCGAAGCCGGCCCGCTGCTTGGCCATCTCCTCGGGTTTCTTCTTGCCCATGGCCCGGCGCAGCATGTCCGCGCCGCCGAGCGTGTAGCCCGCCAGGGTCTGGGCGATCTGCATCACCTGCTCCTGATAGAGGATGATGCCGTAGGTGGGCTCGAGTATGGGTTTGAGGCTCTCGTGCTGCCACTTCTCGTCCGGGTAGGAGATGGCCTCGTTGCCGTGCTTGCGGTCGATGAAGTTGTCCACCATGCCGGACTGGAGCGGGCCCGGACGGAACAGGGCCACCAGGGCGATCATGTCTTCGAAACAGTCGGGCTGCAGCCGCTTGATGAGGTCCTTCATGCCGCGGGATTCGAGCTGGAACACCGCCGTCGTCTCGTAGCGCTGCAAGAGCGCGAACGACTTCTTGTCGTCGATGGGGATGGCGGCGATGTCAACCGGCGGCTTGCCCTCTTTGGCGAGACGCGGGTTAATCATGCCGAGCGCCCAGTCGATGATGGTCAGGGTGCGCAGCCCCAGGAAGTCGAACTTCACCAGACCCGCGTATTCCACGTCGTTCTTGTCGAACTGGGTGACCGGGTGGTGACCCTCGTCATCGCAATACAGCGGCGCGAAGTCGGTGATCCTGGTGGGGGCGATGACCACGCCACCGGCGTGCTTGCCGGCGTTGCGCACCACCCCTTCCAGCCTCTTCGCCATGTCGATGAGGTCCTTGACCTCCTCGTCCTGCTCGTAGAGCTCCGGCAGCTTGGGCTCGACCTCGAACGCCTTGGCGAGCGTCATGCCGGGGTCGGGCGGAATGAGCTTGGAGATGCGATCCACGAAACCGTAGGCGTGGCCCAGCACCCTTCCTACATCCCGCACCACCGCCTTGGCCGCCATGCTGCCGAAGGTGATGATCTGGGAGACAGCCTCCCGGCCGTACATCTCGGAGACGTGCTCGATCACCTCGTCCCGCCGGTCCATGCAGAAGTCGACGTCGAAGTCGGGCATGGAGACCCGCTCGGGGTTCAGGAAGCGTTCGAACAGCAGATCAAATTCCAGCGGGTCCAGATCGGTGATCTTGAGGGCGTAGGCTACGAGCGACCCTGCCCCCGAACCCCGGCCGGGGCCGACCGGGATGCCGTTGTCCTTGGACCACTGGATAAACTCCATCACGATGAGGAAGTAACCCGGGAAGCCCATCTGGTTGATCACCTTGAGCTCGATGTCGAGACGCTCGTCATACTCGGGGCGGCGCTCGGCCCGCACCGCGGGATCCGGGAACAGGAAGGCGAGCCTGTCCTCCAAGCCCTCTTTTGACTTCATCACCAGGAAGTCTTCGGTGGTCATGTCACCGGTGGGGAAGTTCGGCAGGAAATATTCGCCCAGGCGCACCGTCACGTTGCAGCGCTTGGCGATTTCCACCGTGTTCTCCAGGGCCTCCGGGATGTCGGCGAACAGCTCGCACATCTCCTCCTGGCTGCGCAGGTACTGCTGCGGGCTGTAGCGGCGCGGACGGCGCTTGTCCATCAGGGTGTAGCCGTCGTGGATGGCAACCCGGATCTCGTGGGCGTCGAAGTCGTCGGCACCGAGGAACACCACCTCGTTCGTGGCCACCACGGGCACCTCGAACTCGGTCGCCAGGGCGACCGCCATATGGAGGTAGACCTCCTCGTCCGGGCGACCGGTACGCAGCAGCTCCAGGTAGTAGGCATCCGGGAAGTGGTGCTGGTAGAAGGCGAGGCACTGCTCCACCATCTGGCGGTTGCCCTTGAGCAGGAACTTGCCCACGTCCCCCTCGCGCCCGCCGGAGAGGACGATCACCCCCTTGGCGTGCTCGCCCAGCCAGGCCTTGTCGATGACCGGGCGGCCCTGCACGTGGCCACGCTGATAGCCCCGGGAGATGAGCAGGGTGATGTTCTGGTAGCCGTCGTTGTCCATGGCGAGCAGGGTGAGGCGGAACTGCTCGTCCCCGAGCTCATCGCTCTGCACCCAGAAGTCGGCACCGACGATGGGCTTGATCCCCTTGCCGTGGGCAGAGCCGTAGAAGCGCACTAGGCCGCACATGTTCATCTGGTCCGTTAGGGCCAGGGCCGGCATGTTGTTGGCGGCGGCAGCGGAGACGATGGGACCGATCTTCTGCAGGCCGTCGACCATGGAGAAGTCGGAGTGCACCCTCAGGTGGATGAAGCGGGGATCAGCCATGGTCACGCCCTCTCATTGCGCAAGCAGAAATCGTTCAGACAGATCGGCATGAGTTATGCGATCCCCAGGGCGCGGCGCACCGGTTTGAAGCTCTGCCGGTACTCGGGCAGGGGCCCGCGCGAGGCCAAAATGGCGAGGTGCTCGGCGGTGGGATAGCCCTTGTGGCGGGCGAAGCCGTACTCGGGATGGCGGGCATCCAGCTCGGTCATCTCGGCGTCGCGGGTCACCTTGGCGAGGATGGAGGCGGCGCTGATGGCGGCCACCAGGCTGTCCCCCTTGACCACGGCACGGGCCTCCACGGCCAAGCTTGGGCAGCGGTTGCCGTCGATAAACACCAGCTCCGGCTGGACGGAGAGCCCCGCCACGGCGCGCTGCATCGCCAGCATGGTGGCGTGCAGTATGTTGAGCTCGTCGATCTCCGCCGGGCTGGCGCGACCGATGGCCCAGGCCAGGGCCTTCGCCTTGATCTCGTCATGGAGGGCCAGGCGCTTCTTCTCGGAGAGCTTCTTGGAGTCGGCCAGGCCTTCGATCGGGTTGGCGGGATCCAGGATCACCGCGGCGGTGACCACGTCACCCACCAGGGGGCCGCGACCCACCTCGTCCACCCCGGCAATCAGCTTGTCTTGAGGAATATCGATCGTCATCTCACAGCCTTGAATCAAAACCGGCCCCGCAGGGCCAGTATCAGCACAACATCACGCCAAAAGCGCACATTCCAGCCCAACTAGCGGTCAAGCAGCGCCACCACCGCCTCGGCGGCCTGCACGTCGGCATTGCAGCGGATCTTCTCGTGCAGCTTGGTGAAGGTCGCGATGAGCTCGCTGTTGTCGTGCTCCAGCAGTTTGCTGACCTCTTCCACCAGATTGCAGGGGGTGCACTCGTGCTGGATGAGTTCGGGCACCAGCATCCTGTCCGCCAGCAGATTGGGCAGGGAGACGTATTCCGTCTTCACCAGCCACTGGGCCAGCCAGTAGCTGAAGGGTTTGAGCTTGTAGCCCACCACCATGGGTTTCTTCACCAGCATGGCTTCCAGCGCGGCTGTGCCGGAGGCGAGCATCACCACATCGGCGGCGATCATGGCCTCGCGGCCCTGGCCGTCCAGCAGCACCATGTCGAGATCCGGCGCCACCTCGGCCTTGATGGCCAGGAACTGCTCGCGCCGCTTCTGGTTGACCAGGGGCACGATGAAGCCGAGATCCGGGTTGTGCACCGTCAGGTGCTTGCACGCCTCGAGGAAGACCGGCGCCATGAAGGCCACCTCCGCATGCCGGCTGCCAGGCAGCACCGCCAGCCAGCGGCGGGCGGGATCGATGCCGAGCTCCTTGCGCACGGCGGCCTGATCCGGTACCAGCGGGATGTCGTCCGCCATGGTGTGGCCGACGAACCGGCAAGGGGCATCGAAACGGTCGTAGAAGGCTTTCTCGAACGGCAGGAAGGCGAGCACCATGTCGGTGGCGGCCTTGATCTTGTGAATGCGGCCCTGACGCCAGGCCCAGACCGAGGGGCTGACGTAGTGGACCGTCTTGATACCGGCGCGGCGCAGTTTCAGCTCCACCCCGATATTGAAATCCGGCGCATCCACACCGACGAAGATGTCGGGGGGATTGGCAATGAAGTGACGCAGCAGCTCGCGGCGCACCTGCAGGATGCGGGGCAGACGTCCCAGTACCTCGGCGATGCCCATGACGGAGAGCTCCTCCATCTCGAACAGCGCCTTGACGCCGAGAGCCTGCATGCGCGGCCCGGCGATCCCTTCAAACTGCGCGTCGGGGTAGCGACGCTGCAGCTCGCGCACCAGCCCTGCGGCCAGGATGTCGCCGGAGGTCTCTCCGGCGACTATGCCGATGCGGATGGGCTTAGGCACGGATGATCCCGCGCTCGTTGTCCTTGAGGAAATCCACATAGAGCTGGATGGCAGGCTCGGCCTGGGCCATCTCGCTCAGCACCGGCAGCACCTCTTCGATGGTCTTGCCGGAGCGGAAGATCTCCTTGTAGGCACGCTTGACGGCGGAGATCGCCTCGGCGCTGAAGCCGCGACGACGCAGCCCCTCGGAGTTGACCCCGAACGGCTTGGCATAGTTGCCGGCCGCCATCACGTAGGGGGGCACGTCCTTGTTCAGGGCGGCGCAGCCACCGACGAAGGCGTGGGAGCCGACACGACCGAACTGGTGAATGGCAGACAGACCGCCGAAGATCACGAAGTCACCGATGTGCACGTGGCCCGCCAGGGTGGCGTTGTTGGCGAAGATGCAGTTGTCACCGATGATGCAGTCGTGGGCCACGTGGACGTTGACCATGAACAGGTTGCCGCTGCCCACCTTGGTCAGGCTCTGATCCTGGGTGGTGCCGCGGTGCACGGTGCAGTTCTCGCGAAACACGTTGTTGTCGCCGATCTCGAGGAAGGTGCGCTCGCCGGCGTACTTCTTGTCCTGGCAATCCTCACCGATGGAGGTGTGCTGGAAGATCTTGTTGCCGCGACCTATCCTGGTCGGCCCCTTGATCACCACATGGGAGCTCACCCAGGTGTTGTCGCCGATTTCCACGTCGGCACCGATGACGGTGAAGGGACCGATCTCGACCCCTTTGCCGATGACGGCAGACTCATGGACGATGGCGCTGTCGTGGATGATGGCAGTCTGGTCGATCACGGTTACACCTCGCGTTTGGCGCACATCAGTTCGGCGGTACAGACCACTTCACCGTCGACGGTGGCGACACCGGTGAACTTGGCAATGCCGCGGCGCTCCTTCAGAAACTCTACGTCCAGCACCAGCTGATCGCCAGGGCCGACCGGGCGTTTGAAGCGGGCGTTGTCGATGGAGGCGAAATAGTAGAGCTCGTTGGGGGACGGCTTGCCCACCATGGTAAAGGCCAGGATACCGGTCGCCTGGGCCATGGCCTCTAGGATCAGCACGCCGGGGAACACCGGCTTGGCCGGGAAGTGGCCCTGGAAGATCGGCTCGTTGAACGAGACGTTCTTGATGGCGCGCAGGGTCTTGCGCTCATCGCTGATCTCGTAGTTTTCCACCTTGTCCACCATCAGGAAGGGATAACGGTGGGGCAGCAGATCCATGATTTCCTGGATGCCCAGGCTCTTCTTTTCAGTAGTCAAAACAGTACCCTATACCAATCGTGATTATTCTTGATCCAGCTTTTTCTCAAGTCGGCTCAACCGCTTGTGCATCTCTTCGATACGCATCACCCGGGCGGCGGTCTTGCGCCACTCTTTATTGGTTTGCAGGGGGATGCCGGAAGAGTAGATACCGGGCTCTGTGATGGGTCGCATCACCATGGCCATGCCGGTGACGGTGGCCTGGTCGCAGATCTCCATGTGCCCGTTGAAGACGGAGGCGCCGCCAATGATACAGTATTTGCCGACCTTGAGACTACCGGCCATCACGGTGGAGCCCGCCACGGCGGTGCCGTAGCCGATCTCGACGTTGTGGGCGATCTGGCACTGGTTGTCGATGATGACGTTGTCGGCGATGCGGGTATCTTCCAGCGCACCGCGGTCGATGGTGGTGCAGGCACCGATCTCGACCCGGTTGCCTATGGTCACGCCACCGAGCTGGGGGATCTTGATCCACTCGCCACGCTCGTTGGCATAACCGAAACCGTCGGCCCCGATCACGGTCCCGGCTTGCACCAGACAGTCCGTGCCCAGGGTCACGTTGTGATAGAGGGTGACGTTGGCCCACAACCGGGAGCGTGCTCCCAGTCGGGTGTTCTGGCCAACGAAACAGCCAGGACCGATGCGGACATCATCCCCCAGCACCACGCCGGATTCGATGACCGCATTGGCGCCGATGGCCACTCTCTCGCCCAGTTGCACGTCCGCCGCGATGACGGCGCTCGGATGGATATCCATGGCCGGCTGCGGCGTGGTGTCCAGCAGTTGGGCTACCCGGGCAAAGCCCACGTAGGGGTCCTTGAGCACCAGGGCATTGGTGGGACAAAACGGCAGGTCCGCTTCGGTGATGAGCACGGCGGTCGCCTTGCTCTGCTCCAGGAAATGCCGGTACTTCTTGTTGGACAGGAAGGCGATCTCCCCCTCCCCGGCTTTTTCCAGTGTCGCGACCTTGCGAATTTCCCGGGTCCCATCCCCATGGACCTCGGCCCCCAGTTGCTGGGCCAGCTGTGCGAGAGTGAATGCCATCAATTAGTTGCTCTTGCTAACCTGAGAGATAACCTGGCCGGAGATGTCCAGCTTGCTGGCGGCATAGGGCGCGGCGTTGCGCTCCAGCACCAGATCGTAGCCATTGCTCTTGGCGATGGCATCGATGGCAGCCTGTACCTTGGTCAGGATCTTGTTGCGCTCTTCCGCCTGACGACGGCCGTTGTCCTGCTCAAACGCCTGACGCTTCTGGTTGAACTCCATCTGCAGCTTGGCCAGCTTCTCCTGGCTCTGCTTCTTCTGCTCGGCGCTCATGAAGGCTTCGTCCTTCTTGAACTTCTCGACCAGCGCCTGACCATCGGACTCCAGCTTCTGCAGCTCGCGCATGCGCGGCTCGAATTCACCTTTCAGCTTCTTGGCAACGGCTTCACGCTGGGGCAGCTTCTGGAAGACTTCGCCCATGTCGACCACGGCAATCTTGGTCTCAGCCCAGGCGGAGCCCATGCCGGCAGCCATCAGTGCAAAACTCAAACCAGCTACTTTCAACGCTTTATTCACACTTACTCCTTGGTCCCTCGGTCGAGGGCTACCTGATTTACCTGATTGTGCAAGCGATCCACAAGACCGTCTTGTTACCTGGTGAGGCACGCAAACCGCGCGACCCATCATGCTTCTCCCCCGCCGCAGCGGGGGTCGTCCGACCCGATTAGAAGGTACGGCCGATGTTGAAGGAGAAGACTTCGGTGTCGTCCCCTTCGTATTTCTTGATCGGTTTCGCCAGCACGAACACCAGGGGCCCCATGGGAGAGAGCCACTGCAGCGACAGACCGGTCGACACCCGGATGTTGGTGGGGTCGGAGTAGTCCATCAGATAGTTGCAGCCGCTGAAGCAACGGTTCTGGTACTGGCCATATTCGAAGGTGGTGTCCCACACGGTGCCCGCATCGACGAAGAAGCTGGTCCGCAGCTGGGGCTGGTAGCTTTCCGAGGCGAACGGCGTCGGCACTATCATCTCGAGGGACGCCACCGCCAGGGCATTGCCGCCCACCGAGCTGTCGGTGCCCTGGATGACGTCGTTGCCGCCCAGGTTGTAGTAATAGAGCGCCTTCGGACCCACGGTGTTGCTCTTGAAGCCGCGCAGGGTGTCGAAGCCACCGGCATAGTAGTTCTCGAAGAACGGCAGCACGTGGTCGTAGTCGCCGTTGCTGCCGTAGCCGTTGCCATAGGAGGCGCGGGCCTTGGCCAGCATCACCCACTGGTGATCCGCATCGAACGGGAAGTAGTGGGAGTCTTCGGCGTTGAGCTTGAAGTACTGCAGATCCATGCCAGGTACCGTCACCTTGGCGTTCACCCGCTGACGGTCACCGGCGGTCGGGAACTGGCCCTTGTTGAGGGTGGAACGGGTCCAGCCGGCGGTGACGTCGACGGTGTTGAACACCATGCGGTTGTCGCCGTCCAGGTTGGCCTGATAGACCTTCCAGAACTCGTCCACCTGCACATAGGGGTTGGGCTGGGAGAGCTTGTTGTTCTCGTAGCCCAGGCTGAAGTCGAGACGGTTGTTCTCGTTGACCGGGAAGCCGCTGGAGAGACGGAAGCCGATGGTGGTGTTCTCGTAGTCGACGATGTTGGCGTCGGCCGCGCTGAACTTGTTGTAGTAGAGACGGCCGCCCAGGCTGACCCCATCGACGGTGAAGTAGGGATCGTTGTAGCTCAGATCGATGTTCTTCGAGTAGTCGTTGGTGCTGGCGTTGATGCCGATCTTCTTGCCGGTCCCCATGAAGTTGTCCTGCTGCAGACCCGCCTGCAGGCTCAGACCCGATTCGGTGCCATAGCCAATACCGGCGTTGATGGACCCCGCGGGCTGCTCCTTCACCTTGAAGTCGAGATCGACCTGGTCGTCGCTGCCGGGCACCCGCTTGGTGTCAACCTCTGCGGTTTCGAAGAAGCCGAGGCGGTTGAGACGGGTCTTGGACTGCTCGACGTTGTCGGAGGAGAGCCAGGTGCCCTCCATCTGGCGCATCTCGCGACGCAGCACTTCGTCCTTGGTGGTGACGTTGCCGCTGAAGTTGATGTTGCGCACGTAGACCCGGGGGCCCGGCTCCACGTTGACGATGAGCTCGACTTCCTTGGTCTCGTCATTGATCTGGGGGAAGGTGACGACTTTGGGATAGGCATAGCCGTAACGGCCGAGGAACTTGGAGAGCACCTCTTCGGTGTGGGTCACCTGGCTCGCGGAATAGACGCTGCCGGCCTCGATGGGGATCAGCCCCTTCATCTCGCCGCCGCGATCGATGAGGTCGCCCTTGAGCTGGACGCCTGAGACCTTGTACTGGTCCCCTTCCTTGATGTTGAGGGTGACGTAGACCCCCTTCTTGTCCGGGGTCATGGAGACCTGGGTGGACTCCTGGGCGAAGCGGATGTAGCCGCGGTCCATGTAGTAGGAGCGCAGCACTTCGATGTCGCCGGCCAGCTTCTGCTTCTGATAGCGCTGATCGCCGGTGAAGTTCCACCAGGGCACGTCGTCCTTGAGGGAGAGCTGGGCCAGCAGCTTCTCTTCCGGGAACACCTGGTTGCCGACGATGTTGATCTGCTGGATCTTCGCCGCTTCCCCTTCCACGAAGGTGAACTTGAGGTCGACCCGGTTGCGCGGCAGCGGAGTGACGATGGCCTTGACCTTGGCGGAGTACTTGCCCACGCCGTAGTAGAAATCTTCCAGTCCCTTCTCGAGGGAACTCAGCACGGTGCGATCCAGGGGGTCACCGACCCGGATGCCGGAGGACTCCAGGCTCTGGGTCAGCTGCTCCTCCTTGATGTCCTTGTTGCCGGAGAACTCGATGCTGGAGATGGTCGGGCGTTCCTTCACCACGACCTGCAACACCTGGCCGTCACGATAGACCTTGACGTCCTCGAAGTTGCCGGAGGCATAGAGCTTCTTGATGGCGTTCGCTAGGGCCACGGAGTCGACGGAGTCACCGACCCGTACCGGCAGATTCAACAGGGCGGCGCCCAGGGTCACCCGCTGCAGACCCTCGACCTGAATGTCTTGCACCACAAAAGAGGCCGGGGCAGCCTGAGCCAGGAAGCTGGCCCCCAGCAGGCAACTCAACACCAATGCTTTTTTAACAGCCATTTTGTTCTTATGTGTCCTTGTTGATGCTCTGGCCTCAGAGGCGAGCGAAATCATTAAACAGCGCAATGCCCATCAGTAACATCAGAATGGCGGCGCCTATCCTGAACCCAACTTCCTGAATTTTTTCCGGTACCGGCTTGCCGGTGATCGCCTCGATGAGGAAATAGACCAGGTGGCCACCATCGAGAACCGGCAGGGGGAACAGATTGATGATCCCCAGGTTGACGCTGATGAGCGCCAGGAACCCCAGGAAATAGACCAACCCGTAATCGGCGCTGCTGCCGGCCCCCTTGGCGATGGAGATGGGGCCGCTCAGATTGTCCAGGGAGACGATGCCACCGATCAGCTTGCCAATCATGTCGAAGGTCAGGGTGATCAGGCTCCAGGTCTTCTGGACCCCATGCCACAGGGCTTGCAAAGGCCCATACTGTAACAGAGTTCGATACTCATCCGGTAATGGAACCAGTTGCGGCGACAGGCCGACGAAACCGACCAACTGGCCTCTCACCTTCTTCACATCCGGGGTCAGGGTCAGGGTCAGATCGCTGCCCGCCCGCTCCACCGTCACCTGCAGCGGCTGCTCAGGGGATTGCTGCACCCGCTCGACAAACTGGGCCCATTCGGTGATGACTTGGCCATCGACGCCCTTGATGCGATCCCCAACCAGCAGGCCGGCCTTCTCGCTGGCGCTCGATGGCACCACGGCCTCGACCACGGGCAGCACCTTGCCACCCAGCGGAACTATCCCCAGGCTGCCGATGGGGGACTCCTTGTCCGGATCGAACTGCCAGCCGGCGAGCTGCAGGGTCTTGTCCACCGCATAGCTGGTGTGGGCCGCCTTGAGCTTGAGCTGGACCGAATCGTCCCCCAGGTGGCTGATGAGGGCATAGGTCACGCTCTCCCAGTCACCGGTCTCCTCGCCACCGACGCCGACTATCTCCATGCCGGGCTCGATGCCGGCCTGGGCGACGATGGAGGCGGGGCGCACCTCGCCCACCACAGGTTTGACGCTCGGGACGCCGATCATGAACATCAGCCAGAAGGCGAACAGGGCAAACACGAAGTTGGCCATGGGCCCGGCCGCGACTATGGCCATCCGTGCCCAGACGCTCTTGTGGTTGAAGGCGTACTGCTCCTCGCCCGGCTTGAGATCGTCGACCCGGCCGTCCAGCATCTTGACGTAGCCACCCAGGGGAATGAGCGCCAGCACGTATTCGGTGCCATCCTTGCCGAGCCGGCGCCAGATCGCCTTGCCAAAGCCGATGGAGAAACGCTCCACCTTGACGCCACAGCGACGGGCGACCCAGAAGTGGCCGAATTCATGGACCGCTACCAGGAGCCCGAGGGCGACGATGAAGGCGCCTATGTTCCACAGCAGGGTTCCCATCAGCCACGCACCTCGAGGTCATGACCAGTCCTGCGCAGAGCATGGAGAGAGGCACCTGGCCACCACAGTCCGTTCATACGGCAAGCTCCTTTATCAGCTGCTGGGCACGGACACGGGCCGCACCATCCAGGGCAATGAGATCCTCCAGGGAGCCAGCGGCACTCGTGCCCAGCGCGCTCATGACGGATTCGTTGACTCTGGCAATATCCATAAATCCAATCCGCTCTGCAAGAAAAGCCGCGACGGCCTCCTCGTTGGCGGCATTGAGGGAGGTGGTCGCCCCCTGCCCCTGCTGGCAGGCCGCGATGGCCAGCCGCAAGCAAGGATAGCGCTCGTAGTCGGGGCGAATGAAGCTGAATTCTCCGACACTGAAGAAATCCAAAGGTTCCACCCCGGACTCGATACGAGCCGGATAGGCCAGGGCATGGGCGATGGGGGTACACATGTCGGGATTGCCGAGCTGGGCCAGCACGGAACCGTCCTTGTACTGCACCATGGAGTGGATGACCGACTGGGGGTGGATCACCACCTGGATCTGCTCGGGCGCCGCGTTGAACAGCCAGCGCGCCTCTATGTATTCCAGCCCCTTGTTGATCATGGTGGCGGAATCCACCGAGATCTTGGCCCCCATGGACCAGTTGGGATGGGCCACCGCCTGGGCAGGGGTGACCTTGGCCAGCGCACCGATCTCGGTGTAGCGGAACGGACCGCCGGAGCCGGTCAGCAGGATCTTGCTGATGCCGGCGGCAGCCAGATCGCAGAAGCCCGGCTGGCGCTGGATGGTCTCGGGCAGACACTGGAAGATGGCATTGTGCTCGCTGTCGATGGGCAGCAGCTCGGCACCGTGCTCGCGCACCGCCTCCATAAAGAAGGCGCCCGACATGACCAGCGCCTCCTTGTTGGCCAGCAGAATACGCTTGCCGGCCCGCACCGCGGCCATGGTAGGCGCCAGACCCGCCGCGCCGACGATGGCCGCCATCACGCTGTGGGCCTCGGGATGGGACGCCACCTCGCACAGGGCCGCCTGGCCACTGAGCACCCGGGTCGCAGAGCCATGGGCCTTGAGCCTGCCCGCCAGATCGCTGGCGGCGCCTTCGTCCACCATGACGGCGAAACGGGGGGAGAATTCGAGACAGTCGCGCAGCATGGCATCCACGCTGCGAGCCGCCGTCAGCGCCAGCACCTGCCAGCGCCCAGGATTGTGCCGCAGTACCTTGAGGGTGCTCTGACCGATGGAGCCGGACGCTCCCAGGATCACCAGGTTATGCATCAAGACTCCTGAATGGGTAACAGACTGATGGAGCGGGACGCTCCCGGGATCATCAGCGCGCGGGGCATCAAAACTCCTGACCGAGCAACAGGTAACTGAGCAGGAACACGGGCAGGGCCGCCGTCAGGCTGTCGATGCGATCGAGGATGCCACCGTGGCCCGGCAGCAGGGTGCCGGAATCCTTGATGCCCGCTTCGCGCTTGAACATGCTCTCGGTGAGATCTCCGAGTACGGAGGCGAGCACCGCCAGCAGGGAGCAGATCAGCACGGCCGCCATCTTGGCCGGCACGAAGCCCATGAACCAGGTGACGCCGATGGCAAGAAGGCTCGCAGTGAACAGGCCGCCCAGCATGCCCTCTATGGTCTTGCCCGGGCTGACCGCCGGCGCCAGCTTGTGTTTGCCGAACGCCTTGCCGAAAAAATACGCGCCAGAATCTGCCGCCCAGACCAGTCCCATCACGAACAGCAGTATCCAGGCCCCCATCATGGGGTCGTGGTAGAAGTTGTAGCCCCGGATGGCCACCAGGGACCAGAAGAAGGGCACCAGGGTCACCAGGCCGAACAGGGACTTGAGCCAGATGGACTCTCGCCACAACTTGGCGCTCTGCGGGTAGCGCAGCACCAGCAGCAGCCCCAGCAGCCACCAGCTGACCGCGGTCCAGAGCACGCCCATCACCAGTGGGTGCAGTTGAGGGATCCAGAGCTGCTCTACCGGCACCCAGAACAGGCTGGCCCCCAGCAGCAGGCAGAACACCACCGGCAGCCATTGCTGCGGCTGGGCGGTCACGAAGGCGCTCCACTCGCGGCTGGCCAGCAGAAAGACCAGGGCGGCGAGCAGGGCAAAGAATTTCAATGGCAGGAAAAACAGCGCCCCCAACACCAGGGGCACTAACAGTAATGCGGTAATAATTCGTTGTTTTAGCAAAAGAAACCTCTCTCTTGGGAGCGGGGTTTAGCCGGTCTGTTGCGCGGCGATCAGTTCCCGGATCTGTTCGCCCGTACAGCCGAAGCGACGCTCGCGAGCAACGAAGGAGGCAACCGCCCCACTGAACTCGGCCTCGTCGAAATCGGGCCACAGGACCGGGGTAAAATAGAGTTCAGCATAGGCAAGCTGCCACAGCACGAAGTTGCTGATGCGATGGTCCCCGCCGGTGCGGATCAGCAGATCCACCGGCGGCAGGTCGGCCATGCAGACCTCGCGCGCCAGCGCGGCCTCATCGACCGCCTCGGCATCCAGCTCGCCGGCGGCCACGGCACGAGCCAGCTTGCGGGCCGCCTGGGCGATGTCCCACTGGCCGCCATAGTTGGCGGCGATGTTGAGGGTCATCCCCCGGTTGTTGGCGGTCAGGGCCTCGGCCTTGGCGATCCTGGCCTGCAGCCGCTCGCTGAAACGGGCGGTATCGCCAATGACCTTGAGACGGATGCCGTTGCTGTGCAGCTTGCTCACCTCGCGCCCCAACACCGTCATGAAGAGCTCCATGAGCGCATTGACCTCCCCCTCGGGGCGGCGCCAGTTTTCACTGGAGAACGCAAACAGGGTCAGCGCCTCCATCTTGGCACGGGCGGCAAAGGAGACGGCCTCACGCACGGATTTCACGCCCGCCTTGTGGCCAGAGACCCGCATCTTGCCACGGTTCTGAGCCCAGCGACCGTTGCCATCCATGATGATGGCGACGTGACGGGGCAAGGACGAGCTGGCGCTATCGCCCAGCGCTGCCAAAAGCGACATTCATTTCTCCCACAAAGACAAAAGCGCCGTGCAGGGGCACTACACGGCGCTCGTAATATACCTGTCGGAGGCTTAGATTTCCATTAGCTCCTTTTCCTTCACAACCAGGGCGTCATCCACCAGCTTGATGAAGGTATCGGTCAGCTTCTGGATCTCTTCCTGGGCGCGACGGTCGTCATCCTCGGAGATCTCTTTGTCTTTCAGCAGGGCTTTCAGGTCGGCGTTGGCATCGCGGCGGATGTTGCGAATGGCAACCCGGGCGCCTTCGGCCTCGGCACGGACGATCTTGGTCAGATCGCGACGACGCTCCTCGGTCAGCGGCGGCAGCGGCACGCGCAGGGTCTGGCCGTTGCTGGACGGATTCAGGCCCAGATCGGAGGTCAGGATGGCTTTTTCCACCGCCTGGATCATGGAGCGATCGAAGATGGAGATGGAGAGGGTACGGGCATCTTCTGCCACCACGTTGGCCAACTGCTTCAGAGGAGTGGCAGCACCGTAATACTCCACCTGGATGCCGTCGAGCAGGCTCGGGTGAGCACGACCGGTACGGATCTTGGACATCTGGGTCTTGAGCGACTCTACGCTTTTGCCCATGCGGTCCTTGGCGTCGTTTTTAATCTCGTTGATCACAGTGGTTTTCCTTTTGGCGAACGAGCCGGCGGGCGGCCCATATCTATCTTGTTGACTGGCGTAATGGACAAGCGAGCCTGGGGCTCACACTTGCCTTACTTGCTGGCCTGGTGGATCAGGGTACCTTCCGGCTCACCCATGATCACGCGGCGCAGCGCGCCCGGTTTGTTCATGTTGAACACCCGGATCGGCAGATCGTGGTCGCGGGCCAGGGTAAAAGCAGCAAGATCCATCACTTTGAGTTCTTTTTCAAGAACTTCATCATAACTCAGTTCCTGATAGAGCACGGCATCCGGGTTCTTGACCGGATCGTCGGTGAACACACCATCGACCTTGGTGGCCTTGAGCACGACGTCGGCTTCGATCTCGATGCCGCGCAGGCAGGCTGCCGAGTCGGTGGTAAAGAAGGGGTTGCCGGTACCGGCGGAGAAGATCACCACCTTGCCGGCGCGCAGCTGGCTGATGGCCTCTGCCCAGCTGTAGGAGTCGCAGACCCCCTGCAGGGAGATGGCCGACATCAGGCGAGCATTCACATAAGCACGATGCAGGGCATCACGCATGGCCAGGCCGTTCATGACGGTCGCCAGCATGCCCATGTGGTCACCCACCACGCGGTTCATGCCCGCCTTGGCGAGGCCGGCACCACGGAACAGGTTGCCGCCACCGATGACCAGACCGACCTGAACACCCAGCTCAACCAGCTCTTTGATCTCTTGGGCCATCCGTTCCAGCACCGCCGGATCAATGCCGAAACCCTCGGATCCTTGCAGGGCTTCACCACTCAACTTCAGAAGAACACGTCTGTATGCAGGCTTGGGATTGGTACTCATGTCACTGATTCCTGGTCATATAAAGACCGCGACATAAGTCGCGGTCTGGGGAAACGGAAAAACCGGTTCGATTAGGCCTTCTGAGCGGCCGCGATCTGGGCTGCTACTTCAGCAGCGAAGTCGGTCTCTTGCTTCTCGATGCCTTCGCCCACTTCGAAACGGGTGAAGGAAACAACGTCAGCGCCTTCTTTCTTCAGCAGCTCGGCAACGGTCATGGAAGGATCCTTCACGAACGGCTGACCAGTCAGGGAAACCTCACCGGTGAACTTCTTCATGCGGCCTTCAACCATCTTCTCGGCGATTTCTTTCGGCTTGCCGGAGTTGATGGCGATGTCGATCTGGATTTCGCGCTCTTTGGCAACGACTTCGGCAGACACGTCTTCCGGCTTGACGAATTGCGGGCTGTTGGCAGCGACGTGCATGGCCAGATCTTTGGCCAGCTCTTCGGAGCCACCGGCCAGCTTGGTGATAACACCGATGCGGGAGCCGTGAACGTAGGTGCCCAGGTTGTCACCTTCAACCAGCATCACGCGACGCAGGTTCATGTTCTCACCGATCTTGGCGATCAGGTTGGTGATGGTCAGCTCGACGGACTCACCGTTGCCGAAGTCGGCGGCTTTCAGCGCGTCAACGTCAGCGATTTTCTGGGTAGCGGCGATCTCGACGATCTTCTGACCCATGGCCAGGAAACCGGCATCCTTGGAAACGAAGTCAGTCTCGCAGTTCAGCTCGATCATGACGGCAACGTTGCCTTCGGTACGGGCGAAGATCACGCCTTCGGCGGCGATACGGCCCGCTTTCTTGGCGGCCTTGGCCTGACCGGATTTACGCATGTTCTCGATAGCCAGTTCGATGTCACCGTTGGCTTCTTCCAGCGCTTTTTTGCAATCCATCATGCCAGCGGCGGTGCGCTCGCGCAGTTCTTTTACCAGGGCGGCAGAAATGTTTGCCATGTCCAGTATCCTCGGTCTTGAATTGACAAGAAACAGGGGCCACAAGGGCCCCTGCTAACCAATTACATCAGCTTGGTTAATAAGGGCTTTGCAGTCCTTATCAATTACTCAGCTTCAACGAAGCCATCTTGTTCGGCTTGAACAACGATGTCCTGCTCACGGGCTTCCAGAACGGTGTCAGCAGCAGCGTTCAGGTACAGCTGTACGGCACGGATAGCGTCGTCGTTACCCGGGATGACATAGTCAACGCCGTCCGGGTTGGAGTTGGTATCAACGATGGAAACTACCGGGATACCCAGGTTGTTGGCTTCTTTGATAGCGATGTGCTCGTGGTCGGCGTCGACAACGAACAGAACGTCAGGCAGGCCGCCCATGTTCTTGATACCACCCAGGCTCTTCTCCAGCTTGTCCATTTCGCGAGTACGCATCAGCGCCTCTTTCTTGGTCAGCTTGTCGAAGGTACCGTCCTGGCTCTGGGTTTCCAGATCTTTCAGGCGCTTGATGGACTGACGAACGGTTTTCCAGTTGGTCAGCATGCCGCCCAGCCAGCGGTGGTTAACATAGAACTGGTCGCAACGCTCAGCGGCTTCTTTAACGGCTTCAGACGCGGCACGCTTGGTACCAACGAACAGTACCTTGCCTTTCTTGGCAGCTACGGAGCTGATGAAGTTCATGGCATCGTCAAACATCGGAACGGTTTTTTCCAGGTTGATGATGTGAACCTTGCTGCGGGCGCCGAAGATGTAGGACTTCATTTTCGGGTTCCAGTAACGGGTCTGGTGACCGAAGTGAACGCCGGCTTGCAGCATGTCGCGCATAGAAACTTTAGCCATTTTATACCTCTGTATTGGGGTTAGGCCTCCACACATCCCATGTAACCGACCCCAGAGGGGCACCCCGGTACAGGTGTCGATGTGTGTGTGTTGTTTGAGTAAGGGTGATGGTATGGGAAGACAAGTTCCCCATTCCGGCGCGCTTTATACCATAAGTTTGGTCACGACACCACCAGCCAGGGCGCTAAAAATGGATCCCGAACCAGGGTGCGACCGCCTGATGACGTTGCGATGACGATCACACTGGAAGTAAACGGGGGTTGGGGATAAAATTTCGCCCTGATTGCAAACGCATCTATTTTTCATTACCCGATTGCCGGACATCAACGGATGCGCGATCGGGCCCCAAGAGAGATCCCATGTCCATTAAAATCAAGACACCGGAAGAGATTGAAAAAATGCGCGTTGCCGGCCAGCTGGCCGCCGACGTGCTGGTCATGATCGCCCCCCACGTCAAGGCGGGCGTCACCACCGACGAACTGAACACCCTGTGCCACAACCACATCGTCGACGTACAGCAGGCCATCCCCGCGCCGCTGAATTACCACGGCTTCCCCAAGTCCATCTGCACTTCGGTGAACGATGTCATCTGCCACGGCATCCCCAACCACAAGAAACTGCGGGAAGGGGACATCATCAACCTGGACATCACCGTCATCAAGGACGGCTATCACGGCGACACCTCCGCCATGTTCATCGTGGGCCAGACCACTCCCCTGCGCCGCCAGCTGTGCAAAGTGGCCCAGGATAGCCTCTACGCCGCCATCAAGCGGGTACGCCCCGGCATGTGCATCACCGAGATCGGCGCCGTGATCCAGCCCATCGTCGAGCAGGCCGGCTTCTCCGTGGTGCGCGACTACTGCGGCCACGGCATCGGCGCCGAATTCCACGAGGAGCCGCAGATCCTGCACTACCGCAACGGAGGCAAGCTGGAGCTGAAACCTGGCATGTGCTTCACCATCGAGCCCATGGTCAACAGCAAGAAGTACCACTGCAAGGTCAACCCGAAGGATGGCTGGACCGTCACCACCAAGGATGGCGGCGACTCAGCCCAGTGGGAACACACCCTGCTGGTGACCGAGGACGGCTGCGAGGTGCTGACCCTGCGCCCCGACGACACCATCGAGCGCGTTATCCGCCACGTTTGACATTCAACCCCGGCCGCACGCCGGGGTTGCTCTTTATCCGGCCAGACCGAGAGTGCGAGATGCCATGGATGCCAGCCTGCTTTCCCCCCACCTGTTGCCCGACGATCAGCTCACCCGCGACAACTGCAAGGAGTACCTGAGCCGCTTCCTCGCCTGGTTGCACGAGCGCTTCGATGCCGGTGACAACATCATCGAACTGGTGGCCACCCGCTCCGAATACATGGACGCGCTGCTGACGAGGCTGTGGCACAAGTTCGGCTTCGACAAGACGGAACTCACCCTCATTGCGGTGGGTGGCTATGGCCGGGGCGAGCTGCACCCCCACTCCGACATCGACCTGCTGCTGCTCTACGAAGGGGATGAACTGGACGAGGTGCTGGGGCTGCGCATCGGCGAGTTCATCACCCTCTTGTGGGATCTCAAGCTGGAAGTGGGGCAATCGGTGCGCAACGTGGCCGAGTGCATCGAGCAGGGGCGCGCCGACATCACGGTCGCCACCAACCTCATCGAGGCGCGCTACATCACGGGTCGCCTGGCGGGGTTCGAACAGTTGCAGGCCGCCACCCAGCCCCAGCATTTCTGGCCGAGCGAGGCTTTCTTCCGCGCCAAGCGCGAAGAGCAGGCCCTGCGCCACCAGCAGTTCCTCGGCACCGCCTACAAGCTGGAGCCGGATCTCAAGAACAATCCGGGGGGCCTGCGCGACATCCAGACCCTGGCCTGGGTCGCCCGCCGCCACTTCGGCGCCACCACCCTGTTCGAGATGACCAGTCACGGTTTCCTCAACCGGGCCGAGTACCGCGAACTGCTCGACTGCCAGAACTTCCTCTGGAAGGTGCGCTTCGCCCTGCACATGGCCATCAACAAGGGGGACAACCGCCTGCTGTTCGACCGCCAGCGCACCGTGGCCCAGATGCTGGGCTTCGAGGGGGAAGGCAATACCCCGGTCGAGCAGATGATGAAGCGCTTCTACCAGACGGTGCGGCGGGTGGCCGAGCTCAACGAGATGCTGCTGCAACTGTTTGACGAGGCGATCCTCGGCAACACCGCCATGGACGTGCGCCGCATCAGCGACGAGTTCCAGCTGCGCGGTCGCCTCATCGATGCGGTGGATTCCGAACTGTTCGGCCGGGATCCGGCCGCCATCCTGCGGCTCTTCTACCAGATAGCCCAGCACCCGGAGATCGCCGGCATCCACTCCGCCACCCTGCGCCAGTTGCGCGAGGCCAGGCGCACCCTGAGCTGCTGGCTGCAGGATCTGCCCGAGTGCCGCCGCCTCTTCATGGCGCTGCTGCGCCACCCCAACGGCATCGGCCAGCCGCTCACGCTCATGCACAAGTACGGGATCCTCGCGGCCTACCTGCCCCAGTGGAACCTCATCGTCGGCCAGATGCAGTTCGACATGTTCCACGCCTACACGGTGGACGAACACACCCACAGGCTGCTCCAGAACATCCATCGCTTCCCCAACCCGGCCAGCCGCCAGACCCACCCGCTCTGCCACGAGGTATTCACCCAGCTGCGCAAGCCCGAGCTGCTCAGCATCGCGGCCCTGTTCCACGACATCGCCAAGGGGCGGCGGGGGGATCACTCCGAACTCGGCGCCGTGGATGCGCTGGAGTTCTGCCAGTTGCACGGGCTGGATCGCTACGAGAGCCGGCTGGTCGCCTGGCTGGTGCGCCACCACCTGCTGATGTCGGTCACCGCCCAGCGCCGCGACATCTACGATCCGGACGTGGTCACCGACTTTGCCCAGAAGGTGCGCGACGAATTACACCTCGATCTGCTCTATTGCCTGACCGTGGCGGACATCTGCGCCACCAACGACACCCTGTGGAACGACTGGAAGGGGACCCTGCTGCGGGAGCTCTACTTCGCCACCCAGAAGGCCCTGCGCCAGGGTCTGGAGAACCCGCCGGACATGCGGCTCAAGATCCGCGAGAACCAGCGTCAGGCACGGCAGATCCTGGCCCAGCGCGAGGTATCCCTGGATGCGGTCAACGCCCTCTGGAACGACTTCAAGGCCGACTACTTCCTGCGCCACAGTCCGGAGCAGATCGCCTGGCACTGCCGCAAGATCATCGCCCACGGCGACAACCCGGCGCCCCTGGTGCTCATCGGCAAGCACCCCATCCGGGGCGGCAGCGAGGTGTTCATCTATTGCCGCGACATGCCCAACCTGTTCGCCACCGTGGCCTCGGCACTGGATCAGAAGAACCTGAGCATCCACGACGCCCAGATCATGAACTCGCGCAACGACTATGTGCTGGACACCTTCATCGTGCTGGAACCGAGCGGCGAACCCATCAGCCCCAACCGCACCGCCACCATCAAGAAGGCGCTGGAGAAGGCGCTGCAGGAGCCGGGCAAGCTGGTGCTGCGCAGCAAGCCCCTGTCACGGCGCCACCGCCAGTTCAGCGTGCCGACCCGGGTGGTGTTTCTGCCCCACAGGGGCGAAAACCGTCACACCCTGCTGGAGCTGACGGCACTGGATACCCCTGGCCTGCTGGCCCGCATCGGTGCCGTGTTCCAGCAATGCGGCCTGTCGCTGCACGCCGCCAAGATCACCACCATAGGCGAGCGGGTGGAAGACTTCTTCAGCCTCACCACCCTGGCCGGGGAGCCCCTGAACCAGGCCGAGCAGCAGGCGCTGGAAGAGCGGTTGGTCAATCAGCTCAACCCGCAGGAATCCGGCGAGGCGGAGGGCTGAACAGGCCGGAGGAAGGCCCCATAAGAGCCTTTATCTCGTATTAATTTTTCAATCATAACAAGTGGTTGGGCCACTCAAGCACAATAAATCGCCTTTCTTCTCAAGAAATCGGCGAGAGCCCTTAAAAACAATTGGAAAAGTGTGATACAACAAACAGAATTTTTTAGAGGAAACTTGTCATGACCCAGTTGCAACAGACCATAGAAGCGGCCTTCGAGCGCCGTGACTCCATCACCCCCGGCTCCGTCGATGCCGCCACCAAGGCCGCCATCCTGGAGGCCATCGATCTGCTGGACTCCGGCAAGGCCCGCGTCGCCGAGAAGATCGCCGGCGAGTGGGTCGTCCACCAGTGGCTGAAGAAGGCGGTGCTGCTCTATTTCCGCATCAATGACAACGGCATCATCAAGGGCGACGACGCCCAGTACTACGACAAGGTTCCCCTCAAGTTCTCCGACTACAGCGCCGAACAGTTCAAGGCCGCCGGTGTACGCGTAGTGCCGCCGGCCACCGCGCGCAAGGGCTCCTTCATCGCCCCCAATACCGTGCTGATGCCCTCCTACGTCAACATCGGCGCCTTCGTGGATGAAGGCACCATGGTCGACACCTGGGCCACCGTGGGCTCCTGCGCCCAGATCGGCAAGAACGTGCACCTCTCCGGCGGCGTCGGCATCGGTGGCGTGCTGGAGCCGCTGCAGGCCAACCCGACCATCATCGAAGACAACTGCTTCATCGGTGCCCGTTCCGAGGTGGTGGAAGGGGTGATCGTCGAGGAGGGCTCCGTCATCTCCATGGGTGTCTTCATCGGCCAGTCCACCCGTATCTATGACCGTGAAACCGGCGAGATCCACTATGGCCGCGTCCCGGCCGGCTCCGTGGTCGTCTCCGGCTCCCTGCCCTCCAAGTGCGGCAAGTACAGCCTGTACGCCGCCGTCATCGTCAAGAAGGTGGATGCCAAGACCCGCGCCAAGGTCGGCATCAACGCCCTGCTGCGTTCCATCGACGAGTAATCCTCTTGGCCGTGATTAAAAGGGCGCCTGATGGCGCCTTTTTTGTTGCTCTTGTCCCGCCCGCACCCGTTTTTCCAATACACCAACGAGAGTCTCTTCATCACTTCGCCAGGCGGCGATAGCGGCAAGGGGCTCTTCCCATGATCCATCCCCTGAACACAGCACTCCTTTGAGCCCCTCCTGAATTTGGCGCACCTGTCACAGGCAAGCGGGCCCGACTCGGGTAAGATAAACAGGTCAGGATCGTTTCAAACCAAGGAAGCCCGATGTACGAGAATCTGAAGAGCCTGGGGATCCAGGAACCCACCTCAGTGGACAGCTACACCCTGCGCCAGGAGGCCAACCACGACATTCTCAAGATCTATTTCAAGAAGCAGAAGGGCGAGTTCTTCGCCAAGAGCGTCAAGTTCAAGTATCCCCGCCAGCGCAAGACCATGCTGGTCAACTCGGGTACCCATGAATACAAGGACGTCACCGAGATCAACGCCAACCTCAAGTACGTGGTGGATGAACTCGACAGCCTGACCCAGGGCGGACAGACCCAGGCCGATCCGGACATCAAGCAGAAGATACTGCGGGACCTGCGCCATCTGGAGAAGGTGGTACAGAACAAGATCAGCGAGATTGAGCGGGATCTGGAGAAACTCTGACCCCATTCCATTCAAAAAGGCGCCATCAGGCGCCTTTTTTATGGCCGCTGGCCAGCCCTACGCCACAAGCCAGGCCCGGGACCCTGCGCGATGATGCCGACTCCTGAACGGCGGGCAGCAAAAAGGGAGGCTTGTGCCTCCCCTTTCGGAACTCGGTATGAAAGCAGGGATTAGTTGCTCTTCATCCAGATGTCCATGTCGGTTTTCAGGTTGTCGGACTTGGTGCCGAAGATGGCCTGTACACCGGAACCGGCAACCACCACACCGGCAGCGCCCAGCTTCTTCAGACCAGCCTGGTCAACCTTGGCCACGTCCTTCACACCGACACGCAGACGGGTGATGCAGGCGTCCAGGGAGGCGATGTTCTCTTTGCCACCGAAGGCGGAGACCAGAGCGGCAGACATCTCATCCTTGCTCTGACCGGCAGAGGACTCTTGTGCGCTCTCATCTTCGCGACCCGGCGTCTTCAGGTTCATGGCACGGATCACCACGGTGAAGACCACGTAGTAGATGACGGCGTAAACCAGACCCAGACCCACCAGCAGCAGCATGTTGTCGGCACGGGGTGATTGCACCACGAAGTCGATGAAGCCGTTGGAGAAGGTGTGACCGTGCACGACACCCAGCGTGTTGGTCAGGACATAGGCCAGACCCGCCAGCAGCGCGTGAATGGCGTACAGCACCGGAGCCACGAACAGGAAGGAAAACTCGATAGGTTCGGTAATACCGGTCAGGAAGGAGGTCAGGGCGGCAGAGGCCATGATACCGACGATCTTGGCACGGTTTTCCGGCTTGGCAGCGTGTGCGATGGCAAACGCAGCGGCAGGCAGACCGAACATCTTGAACAGGTAACCACCGGCCAGCTGACCGAAGCCGTTACCGGCAGCGCGGGACGCATCGTCCGCGGTCAGGAAGCAGGTCATGATGCCGTGCACGGTTTCACCGGCGGCGTTAACACAGGTACCCGCCTGGTAGAAGAAAGGCACGTTCCAGATGTGGTGCAGACCGAACGGGATCAGGGAGCGCTCAACCACGCCGTAGATACCGAAGGCCAGAACCGGGTTCTGGTTGGCAGCCCAGTCGGAGAAGGCACCGATGGCACCACCGATCGGCGGCCAGATGAAGGAGAGGACCACACCCAGACCGATGGAGACGAAACCGGTGATGATGGGCACGGCACGCTTGCCTGCGAAGAAGCCGAGGTACTCGGGCAGCTGGATCTTGTAGAAGCGGTTGAACGCCCAGGCGGCAACACCACCGGCGAGGATACCGCCCAGCACACCGGTATCGATGCTCTCGACGCCCATCACAGGGGCCATCACCTTCAGGGTGGCGACCATGATGCCGTAGCCGACGATGGCGGACAGGCCGGATACACCGTCGTTATTGGTGAAGCCGAGAGCGACGCCCACGGCAAACAGCAGAGCCATCTGGCCGAAGACGGAACCACCGGCCTGCTCCATCAGTTGGGAGACGATTTCCGGCAGCCAGCTGAAGTGGGCAGCCCCCACCCCCAGCAGAATACCTGCTACGGGCAAGACCGATACAGGCAGCATCAGCGCCTTACCGACCTTTTGCAGATTAGAGAATGCATTTTTTAACATGTGTGCGCTCCTGAATGGATTTTTTTTCCGACAACGACCCCGTACAGTTTATGGATGACCACCTGCTTCATCCGCGATTGTACTGGAGCGTTTCCCGGGTTGCTTATTTTGACCACCAGAATATAACCCAGCAGATATGGAATTGCCTCTACCGAGGACAAGGGAATAATAAATTTGGAGGAGAGATCACAAGATAATAAATAAGCAGGAAGGGTGTAATCTTGAATATTATTTCGCGTTGTTATAGCAATACCGCAAAAAGAAAAAAACCACTTCAAAATAAATCAAGGAGAAACAAAATAATACACAGAGAAACCCAATGTAACTAAACGTAACCAAGCGCTGCTTTATATTATCAAGTCTACCGATTAAAAAGGCCTCCAACAAGGGAGGCCTCCAACAAATAGCAATTTAAATAAGTCAGGATATTTAGTTCTTTTGTGACCGTTTCACCGCATCAATAAAGACGGATTTCGCCTTGGTTGACCCGGCACGTTCCGCTTCATTCACCAGTTGCATCGCCTTGTCGATATCCCCGGCCTTCACCGCCTTCTCGATCTGGGCGTTGTAGAAGCTCTCGGTCTCGCTCAGCATGGCGGGAGCCGGCGTACTCGGTGCTGCGGCCACTGCCGCCGTGGTGACGGCCGAGGCAGCCACGGCTGTTGTGGCCGGCTTGGCCTGACTCATCGCCACCTTGTCCGAATATTCGGGCTTGAAGACGGCCTCGATACCCTGCCCCTTGGCCATGTCGACAGCCTTGATCTGCACCAGGCCCCAGGGTGAATGCGGGATCACGGGATCCTTGATATCCGGCTCGACCGTGCCATTGGCACGGGCAAAGGCCTTGGCCGGGTGCAAGATGGTAGTGCTGCCGGACAGCTCATTCCCCGGGGCATATATGACCATATAGGTTTCGCTGGCGGGATTGCCCGGCATGCTGCGGTCCACGAACACCTTGCCTTCGATCCTGTCATTGTCGAGCAGGTGGGCGGGTTGATAACTGAATACGGACTCACCCAATACGCGAGTCACCTTGAACTGGGCATCCAGCATGATCACCTTGGGAATCATCACCGTCTTGCTCACCTGGGACGCCAGCGTGATGGCCAGGTTGCCGGTATTGACGGGCAGGCGATAGGCGGCAAAGTAGCTCATCCCCTCGTCGAACTGATAACTGGGCTGCTTGCCATCTATGGTCAGCAGCGTCTCGCCTTCCGGCAGAGAAACATAATTGAATTCGTTGAAATCCTGGCAGCAGCTCGTCGTCTGGGAGAGCGCCTGCTTGGCCTGGTCGGCATTGCTCAGGATGGAGGCGTGCTCCTGCACGGGCACGACCATGCTACCGGAACAGCCGGCCAACAGCGCGGTAACCACGGCCGCGATAGACATCTTTACCAGTTTCATTCTTCTTATCTCCATAACCCGGTTGCCAAATCCAGCGAAACAAAACTGCCCCCATAAGGGGGCAGTGACTAACTTAACTGAAGATACTGCTTACCACCAAGCTTCTGCTTGTACACCCACTTGCCAGGTGTCATCGGAAGTGCCGCCTTCGAAGCTGTTCTTGCTACCGCTGGAATCGGCTTCGGTGTCAGCCAGGTAGGAGGCGAACACACGGATTTCCGGACGGGCCCAGAAGCTGGAGCCGGCAGACCAGGCCTGAGCCAGGGTCAGCTTGTAACCACCATCCTTGTCGCTGCCGCCGTTGTTGTAGCTGGTCTTGTCCTTGAACACACCACCCTCGAAGATGGTCTTGTTGAAGTCATCCCACTTGTACATCGGACGGATAACGGCAGACAGGGTTTCGGTCTTGTCGTGGCCGCTCCACATCTCGTTGCCTACACCGTAGACCAGCTGGTGGCCCATCTCCCAGGAGTTACCCATCGGGATGACGCCCCAGTTGATGAAGCGGTAGCCGTCGGCACCGTCTTTGGCCTCGGCACCGTACCAGGAACCATCACCGTAGTAAGCCATGGTCTTGGAGTAGCCTTCGGTACCGTACTGCAGCACGGTCTTGTTGAAGCCACCGAAGATGCCCTGGGTCAGTTCGGCGGTCAGCATGAGACCGTCTTTCATGTTGTCGTTTTTCAGATCTTTCTGGGCTTCGGTCTCATTGACCAGAGCATACATGGCGCCCACTTCCAGGGAGCCGTCTTGCCACAGCGGGATGCCGGCATAACGCACGTCCAGGGTGTTGACGTTCAGATCTTCGTTCTTCTGGAAGACGCCGGGGCTGGTTTCGGTGTACTGGCCGAATACGTCAGCAGCGCTGCGGTCGTTGCGGACCCAAGCCAGGGAGAGCTTGCCCGGACCAGCCTGGATACCTTCGATACCGGCACCCGGACCAGAGATGTTCCAGTAGTAGAAGTCAGAGATATGGATGTCGTGACGCTGGTAGAAGCGCTTGCCAGCCCAGAGGGTGGCTTCCGGCGCGAAGCCCAGCAGGCCCTTGGCTTGCACGTTGAACTGACGCAGAGCGAATTCGGAGTCGCCGTTGCACTGCTTGGCGTCGAAGTTGCAGACGGTACCGGTACCTTCCCAGTCGTTGGAACCGTTGGAAGTCATTGCAAACATGGAGTCTACATAGAAAGTCTTGCCGTCTTTGTTGAAGACTTCCTGACCGAGTTGTACTTCGCCGTAGGTGTCGTTTTCGTTACCCAGACGACCGACCTTGTTGACGTTGTATTTGACCATGTCCCCGTCACCGGAAACACCGACACCTGAACGGAAGTAGCCGTGGAAATCAACGGCGAAGGCGGCTTGGGAAGCCAGGGCTGCGGTAACTGCTGCAGCGATCGGGAGCCACTTTGCTTTCATTTTCATTTTCCTTATTCCCGCTGAGAGGAGTGTGATCCTGATATTCAAGTTCTTATCACCGGAAAAACGTTTTGGTGATAACCGAGGTCGATTATATGTACCCGGTTTCGCCACAAACATGAGCTGATTCACAAAATGGTGACAAATCGCCCCCCTCAATCCACAGGAGAGAGAGTTAGTCAAGAAAAGCAGAACAAGAACAACAAATCACCCAGAAAGAGCCAATCACAGCAACAACAGACCATTAAAAATGCATTCAAACATTAATTTGCGATGAGAGTTAAGTTAAAAACCAGTCATTCAGTGGCAAAAACATGATTGAAATCGCTTTCAATGGGGAACTTTTAATTTTCTGGTTTGTCGCGTTTTTGATGAATATGGGTCTGTCGGTGCACTCTGTTCGAGAGAAAAATAACCGGCAGTCAGACAGGATAATATTTGAGAGCAGAAGCAATGAGTCCCAAAATAATGCTCCCCCGTCAGCAGGCTCACGGGGGAGACATTTAAAATATGCGCCAATCCGGCTACAGCCTATTTTCCCAGGTTTTCAGCCAGGCCAGCGCCGCCACCTCTGGCTCATCCACCACAGTCGCGTCTATCTCCAGACGCGGTATCAGGGGAACGGCCGCCAGCTCCTGCAACAACTCATCCAGCCTTCGCCCCGCCCCGCAGAAATGCTCATAGCTGCTGTCCCCCATGGCGATGAGGGCATAGCGCCACCCCTTCATATAAGGAGCACGATCGGCCAGGGCGCTGGCAAAGGGTTGCAAGTTGGGGGGAATATCGCCCTGCCCCGTGGTGGCGCTGACGATCAGCAGAAAACGGGAGGCATCGATGTCCTCCAGTTCGGCCTCGTCGAAGATACGGCAGACATGGCCGCTGGCTTGCAGGTGGTCGCTCAGGGTCTCGGCCACCAGCATGGCGGCGCCATAGACTGTGCCGACCAGGATGTCGATCTCGGCCATCAGCGACTCCTCAGGGGAAGAGGCTGGCCCGCTTCGGGCGGGATGCTCGGGGGATTTCCCCCAGGCTGGACATGATGACACGCGGTGAAGGGAGAAGTATCTCGTTGAGCCATAAGTCATTCCTCTGACGGACCTGGCCTACAGCATGCCACAGCCCGGTCAGAGGAAACAGATGAAGACTGACTCAGACGCCGTAGTCGCTCTCGCTGGCGGGCCAGCCCAGTTCGGCGAACAGCTGCAGCACCTGGGACCCCAACGGCGCCTGGATCCGCATCGGCACCTTGAGTACGGGATGCTCGAAGCTCAAGCGGTGGGCGATCAGCAGCAGCCTGTCGCAGCCGTAGTGCTCGCGAAAGAAGCGGTTATGCCGGCCATCGCCATGGGTGGTGTCGCCGACGATGGGATGGAACAGGTGATCCAGGTGGCGGCGCAGCTGGTGCTTGCGCCCCGTCTTGGGGAAGAGCCGTACCAGGCTGTAGCGGCTGGTGGGATGCTTCTTGGAGACCGCATGGGGCAGCTCGACCCTGTGCAGGCGGCGAAACGCGGTCACCGCCTCCTGGGCGGGGCGATCCGGGTCGCTCATGGCGTCGGCTATCTTGTCCAGCTGCTCCTTGAGCGGGTAATCGATGAGCCCCTCCTCGGGGGCCCATCCCCGCACCAGTGCCAGGTACTCCTTGTGGACCTGACGGGCAGCAAAGGCCTCGGTCAGGGTGCGGGCCACCGCCGGATCCAGCGCAAACAGCAGCACCCCAGAAGTGGGCCTGTCGAGCCTGTGTACCGGATAGACATGGCGACCGCCGATGAGATCCCGGGTCATCTGCATGGCGAAGCGGGTCTCCCCCTTGTCGAGCCAGCTGCGGTGCACCAGGAGACCCGACGGCTTGTTGACCGCCACCAGCCAGTCATCCTGATAGAGCAGGGTCGGTACCAAGGCGTTCTCTGCGCTGACCGGCTCACCCATCATTGCTCGACCACTTTGCCGGAGAGCAGCAGATCGAAGCGGGCGATCAGACGCAGCAGGGCTTCCACCTCGGCCAGCTCTTCCTTGTAGACTTCGCTCGCCATGGGGTAGAGGGAGACGCTGGTCGGCAACGGCGCCTGCAGCAGCACCAGCTGCTCCATGCGGGGGATCAGCACGAATTGCAGCCACTGATCGAAACTCAGGGTATCGACGCAGAACGGCAGCTCGCTTGCCAGCGCCTCGCTGCCCGGATGCTCGGCTTGCCAGCGTTCCAGGCGTTGCAACTCGGCGGTCAACTCTCCCAGCAGGCCGGCGACCAGCAGATATTGATTCATCTCACTTCCTCATCGTGCGGCCGACAGTTGTCGGCGCCCCACTCAACAGAGCCATCAAAAAGGGGCGTTACTATACACCGCCCCCGGGACGGCTGCCATGCTGCCGTCGCCCTCTCGCCCGCTGCGACCGCCACTGGCTATCTGGTGCAGCCTCCTTATAATCCCCGGCATCACCTTCAAGCCGGATCTCCTCATGTCTTCCATCAATACGCTGACCGAATTTCTGACCCAGGCCGATACCCAGTTCCAGCTGTTCGACATGGGCCGCCAGGTGCGCCCGCTGGCGAGCGACCTCTTCGTGCGCATCGAGCAGCAGCAGGAGCCCTACCCCTGGCCGTTGCAGCAACATGCCTGGCTCGGCGTGCACTTCTTCCAGCCCGCCGAGTCAAGACACTACCTCTGGTTCCTCAAGTTTGCCCTCGATGAGCGTGGCCTGCTCATCTCCAGCGGCCCCAAGCACTTCATGGACCAGGTGGTCGAGACCCTGGGTTACAAGCTCACCGGGGAGCTGGATGAGGAGAAGGCGCAGCGTCTGGCCGACAACCCCTACACCTTCCGTCCGGCCGAGGCCAAGATGGCCAGCCTGCACGCCAAGCTGGCCCGCCAGCTGGAGCAGGCCCCTTCCGCCTACTACGAGGCGCTCTGCCACTATCTGGCGGCGCCGGGGGAAGAGGGGTGGCAGCACCTGGGGCTGCAGGGCTTTGCCGATCTGGCGGAGCGGCTGCAGGATGAGCGCAACCTGGCCCTGGTGTGCAAGGCGTTGCCGAAGCTCCCGCAGGCACCGCTCTACGCCCTGTGCCAGAGCCTGGAGAACGCGCCCCTCCCCCCCGCCCTACAAGGCGCGCTGCTGGAGCGCATCGGCAAGGAGCAGGAGTGCGCCGAGCCCGATGCCGAGACCCTGGCCTATCTGTGCCGGGCCCTGGCCTCCTGCCCGGGCAACGAGCTGCGCAGCAACAAGCTGCTGACCCTGCTGCAGACCCGTCCCAGCCCCTCCCTGCTGCTCGCCATCGCGGGCCGCCTCTGGCCCGATCTGAAAAGCCCGGCGCTGCTCGGCCTGTTCCTCGAGCAGCTCGCCCTGCAACCCACCCAGTTCTTCAACCAGGTATTTGCCGAGCTCGTCACTTTACCGGCCCTGCGCAATGATATGCTGGCGAGACTGCGCGACCCCGCACGCAGCGAGGCCCTCGGCCAGGCCATAGGTCGCCTGTTCGCCTCGGCGTAGGAACGCTTGCTGGCCCGCCCCCCTCCTGGAGCCGGGCCCCACCGACATCACAGAAGGAACCCGTTGATGGGAGAAATGCTTGGGATCTTGCTGCTCGGCCTCGTTGGCTGGGCCTTCTGGCAACAGCGCCGTCAGGCGGAGCTGGCCTGGCAATACATGCGCCGCTACTGCCAGCACCACGACCTGCAACTGCTGTCGCTGGCACGCACCCATCGCGCGCTGGGGCACAAGCCCCTGCGCCTGCTGACCTACTACCAGTTCGAGTTCTCCAGCGACGGCGAGAGCCATTACCATGGCCAGCTGTGCATGCAGGGGCTGCACGTCGCCGGGGTCGAGCTGCCACCCCATCGTCTGCCCTCCTAGGCCGGGTCAAGGCCCCGGGGGCTGGCTATAATTCTCGACACCCCCCCTGCAAGGAGCGCCGAGATGGAATTGCTGACCCATGACATGACAGCCCTGTTTGCCCAGCTGGGACTGGCCAATGACGAGACCAGCCTGCACCGCTTCATCCGCGAGCACCCCCTGGACAACCAGACCCTGCTGCCCGAGGCCCCGTTCTGGACCCCTTCCCAGGCGGGCTTCCTGCGCGATGCGCTCTGGAATGACTCAGACTGGGCGGAAGCCATCGATCAGCTGGACGTGATGCTGCGCCAGACCCACTGACGCTCCCGCTTTCCCGGCAGCCGGGCTCTGGGTTAGCGCAGAGCCCCCAGTCACATCTCAATCGCCCTGGCGTCCCCCCACGTCAATCAGCTGAGCCAGTCCCCCTCGCGCCGCTTTCCTGATGGGCAGGCTTTGATTAAGCTCTGTGCCACCATCCGCAAGCAGCAAGACGGCCGCGCAGGAGCCAAGATGTCAGCCCAAGAGATCATCCAGATAGCCAACGAACTCAGTGCCAGGGGGATCACCCCCTCCACCGCCATGGTCAAGGCCCGCCTCAGCCATCCCGTGCCCATGGCCGAGCTGCTCAAGGTGCTGAGCCAGTGGAAGCAGCAGCCCCAGTCGGCTGAGCCCGCGCCAGCCAGCGTCCCCGCGACGCCCCCTGCGGCCCCGGAAACCGTCAGCCTGCTGCAACTGAGCGAACAACTCGCCCGGCTCGAGCAGAAGGTTGATCGCCTCACCGACCTGCTGCTCGACCACAAGCGGGATTGACGCGTCACCATGTACATCCTCGAACTCACCTTTGAGTGCTACCGCGATACCTCCCTCGGGGAGGCCGAGCGGGCCATAGTCCACTACCTCGACATGCTGCGCTACCAGGGGCAGATCCTGGGGCGGGAGTTTCCCACCAGCATGCACCCAGGCCATTTCATCAGCCGGGTGGTCTGCCCGGAGCAGGACAGCCTGCACCCGGACAATCAGAGCGAACTGGTGGCCCTGGCCGAACAGGGCCTGCACCAGGCCGGGCTGCTGGCTCCCAAACTCCAGCTTCAGGGCATGGATCTGCTGTCCGACAGCACGGATCCGTGCGGCCAGGAGGGCGAGCGCCCGAGCTGGATGCTGCTCTATACCAGCTTCCTGCACAGCTGCTCTCCCCTGCGCTGCGGCGACCATTTCGCCCCCATTCCGCTCTATCGGCTGCCTGCCGTCGCCAACGGCGACCACAAGCAGATCATCAAGTGGCAGGAGGATTGGGAGGCCTGCGATCAGCTGCAGATGAACGGCTCCATCGCCGAGCACGCCGCCCTGCACGAAATCGGCGAGGTGGGCAGCCGGCTGCAACGCCGGGGCAGCGATCTCGTCAGTCGACTGGAGGCCCTGAGCGGCATCCCTACCTATTACTATCTCTACCGGGTCGGCGGCCTGAGCGCCGCCGAAGAGCGGGCCCGCCCCTGCCCCGGCTGTGGCGGCGACTGGGCGCTGGCCGCCCCCCTGCACGAGATCTTCGACTTCAAGTGCGATCCCTGCCGCCTGGTGTCCAACCTCTCCTGGGACTTCAAGGACTAGGGCCGCCGGCGCGGCCCCCATAAAAAGAGAGGGCCTTGCCAGATGGCAAGGCCCTCTCTCATCCTGCTCATCCTGCCCGTCTCAATGGGGCAGGGTCTCCAGCCGCGCCAGAAATGCCGGCAGCGAGGGGGCCAGCGCCAGGCGGCGACCTGAGTCCAGCCACTCCAGCCATACCTGGCCGCTCTCGTTGTCGAGCGACACCAGCGTCATCTCGTTGCGGGTGGTGGCGATGAAGAGCGAGGGGGAACGCTGCAGCTTGCGCAGCATCAGCAGGTGACCGATGAGGTTCTCCTTGAGCAGGTCCAGATCGTCCTCGTTCCACGGCAGGATCAGCTCGATGCGCAGTCCCTTGTAGGAACAGGGAAGGGGGCGGCTGAACCAGTGACCAAACAGGGCAAGGGCGCTCGGATGCAGGGTCAGCTCGAGGGCATCGGCCATGGCCGCGAAGTCGGCAGGCTGGTCGCGCCTGTGGGGGCGCCAGGCCACCCGCCCCTCTTTGGGCTCATCCAGCTCGCAGGGAGAGCGCCACCCGGCCTCCCACTCGCACAGGGGCAGCCCCCGTCTCGCCTCGCCATCGCGCTGCCAGCGTAAAAAGAACTGCTCCAGAGCAGACAGGACTTGATCCGTCATCGATATTCCCCACAATAGCGGCCTCTGATCGCCGCAAGACAGTGACCGAAAAATCCGGCCATTGCACCATCAAACCCTTTGTCAGACAAGCGTGAGCAAACCAGCATGAGCAAACAAGAGAGATACGCCGGCGCCAGTGCGCTGCAGGGCCTGAGCCTGGGGCAGCAGTCCACCTACATCAGCCAGTACACCCCGAGTCTGCTGCAACCTGTGCCACGCAGCCTGAACCGCGACGATCTGGGCCTTGGCGAGACCCTGCCGTTCGAGGGCTGCGACGTCTGGACCCTGTACGAACTCTCCTGGCTCAATGCCAAGGGCAAGCCCGTGGTCGCCCTCGGCGAGGTGGCCGTGCCCGCCGCCAGCCCGAACCTCATCGAATCAAAATCCTTCAAGCTCTACCTCAACTCTTTCAACCAGACGCGCTGCGACTCCCTGGAAGCGGTACAGGCGCTGCTGGTTCAGGATCTGAGCGCCTGCGCCGGCGCCCCCGTGAGCGTCGCCCTCTTTACCCTCGATGAGGCCCCCCACCAGATAGTGCAGCTGCCCGGTGAATGCATCGACGATCTGGATATCGAGGTGGACGGCTACGAGTTTGACGAGACCCTGTTGCAAGGGGCCGCCGGCACCGAGATCGTGGAGGAGACCCTGCACAGCCACCTGCTCAAGTCCAACTGCCTGGTCACCAGCCAGCCGGACTGGGGTTCCGTGGTGATCCGCTATCGCGGCTCGCGCCTCGACCGGGAGAAGCTCTTGCGCTACCTCATCTCGTTCCGCCAGCACAACGAGTTCCACGAGCAGTGCATCGAGCGCATCTTCACCGATCTCAAGCACTTCTGCGCCCCGACACAGCTGACCGTCCACGCCCGCTACACCCGCCGCGGCGGACTGGACATCAACCCCTTCCGCAGCGACTGGGAGCCGGTTCCCGCGAATCTGCGCCTCATCCGCCAGTAAGCCGGGCACTCGGGTTCCGACACATCCGGCCCATCACGCATCTCATCAATGAACTCTGGACGGGCGGGGGTGGGCTTGGATAACATGCCTGCACCTCCGTGCCGTCCTTAATCCAATGAATCAACTGTTTTTTCTGGCAATGATGATGTCCTCCCTGTCGGCTCCGGATCTGGATCTGGCGAAGGAGCAGTTGTCCATCGATCTGCAGCAGGCCCAGACCCTGGTGCTGACCGATCCCGCCAGATGTGTCCAGATCGCCACCGCCTTTCTGGAACGCACGGCCAGCAACCCCAAGCAGATCATCAGCAATCGCCAGGAGTACGGTTATCGGGAGCCCATGCTGAACTACGGCTCCGCCACCCAGACCACGGGGGCCTACCTGCTCAAGGGAGAGTGCCTGCAGCAGCTGGGGCAATTCAAACCGGCCCAGGAGTCCTTCGCGAAGGGCATCGCCATGGCCGAGAAGGAGCAGCAGTTCGAGCTGCACGCCCATGGCCTCTACCTCCAGATCCGCAGCCAGACCCTGCAGCTGCACGCCCACGGTGCCGGCGCCGCCCAGCTCGACAAGCTGGACAAGCTGCTCGCCAGCCCCCCGCTCAAAGAGAGCCAATTGCAGGTCTACGCCCGTCTGCTACATGTCAACGCCAGCATGGAAGAGCGACAGTTCGATCTGGCCAAACGCCAGCTGGCGGAGGCGCGCCAGTGGGCCGAGCAGGCCAAGAACCCCCTGGCCAGGGCCTGGACCAGCGCCGTGGGGGGCGATCTCTATCAGGCCCTGGGCCAGCCCCAGCTCGCCCTCGGGGAGTATATCGATGCCCAGCAGCAGGCCAGGGATCTGCAGGATCCCCTGTTCCTCGGCCTGCTCTCCAACCAGATGGTCAGCCTTTATCAAGCGGAACAGGAGCCACAGAAGGCGCTGCAATACGCCAACGAGGCGGCCAATTACTTCCATGCCCTAGGCAACCCCTCCCTGCTCAGCGACGCCCTGATCGTGCTCGCCCGTCTCAACCGCGATCTGGGGGAGATGAACATGGCGCTGGTCTATTTCTTCAATGCCCTGGATCTGCTGGACGAGAACAGCAACCGCATCCGCATCGCCCACCTCAAGTTCGAGATTGGCAAGACCTATCTGCAGACCGGCAACCTGAACCTGGCCCGCAACTACCTGAATGCCGCGCGCCAGTCCCACGAGCTGGGGGACGACAAGGAGTCCCTGATCGATACCCTGCTGCTGCTCGGGGATCTCCACCTCAAGCAGCAGGAGGCGGGGATCGCCATCCTGCAGCTGGAGAACGCCCTGACCCTGGCGAACCGGATTGGCGACATCCGGCGCCAGCTGGAGATCTTCCGCCTGCTCTCCATCGCCTACGAGCAGAAGGGCTACCTGCAGCAGGCCCTCGAGAGCTACAAGAATTTTCATCAGCGCAGCGAGCTGGTGCGCCAGCAGCAGATCGCGCTGGAGCAGGAGGCGGTGCGCGACAACTATGCCCAGGTGGAGCGGGCCCAGCAGGTCAAGGAGCTGGAGCAGCAGCTCGACCAGAGCCAGCACCAGCAGGAGCGCTACCTCTGGTCCAGCGTCAGCACCGGGCTGCTGCTGGCGCTCTTCATCTACCTGTTCTTCACCCTCTGGCTCAAGCTGAGGGTCGCCCGCCTGAATGCCAAGCAGCTGGGGGAAGCCCTGCTGGTGGAGCCGCGCAGCGGCCTGGCCAACTGGCAGCGGCTGATGAGCCGCTGGCCGAGGGAGATGGCCAAGCGCCAGCAGAAGTCCGAGCGCTGGTACCTGAGCGAGCGCCCCACCAGCGAGTTTGACGACAAGCTTCACTACCTGCTGTTCCGGGTGCCCTTCCTGGTCAACAGCCTAGAGCAGCATGGCTATCAGGTCAGCCGCGAGATTGAGCAGGCCTTCGGCCACTACGTCGCCAAACTGACCCCGAAGGATGGCCGCATCTACGACCTGCGCGAGGGACATCTGCTCTATGTGGTGCCCCAGCGCCACGTGGCCCAGCTGCACCAGCTGGCGCAGGAGCTGCTGGACACCCTGGCCGCCTTCCCCTGCGAACACCCGCTGGACAGGCACATCAGCCTCGGCATCGTCAGCCACCCCTTCCTGCCCAAGGCGGCCATGGCACTCGACCACCACGGCCTGTTCGACCTCTGCTACCTGGCGCTGTCGGGGGCCATGCAGCTCAGCGACAAATACCAGCAAAACGTCTGGCTCGAACTCGCGGCCATCGACTGCCAGCAGGCCGCATTTTTTAATGGGGATGTGTGGCAATGCTGCTTGATGGCAATTGACAAGGGACTGGTAAAAGTAAATTCTTCTCATGAAAAGCAATGGGTTAACTGGCTTGCTCTTTCACGGACGAAAGCGCCGGACCATGCGTGACAAAAAGGTACTCAACGGGGTCTTTCATTGGCTGACTGTTGCTGGACGATACAAAAACGATAATGACAACAGGGCGACCTGAACAATGAATGATATGGCTGCCGTAACCGGACAACTGGCAAGACTCAGGGAATCCCTCCAGCAAAAACAGCAGGAACTCGATGGCATGGCCACGTTCTCCGAAACCGAACGTGCCCGCAGCATCCAGTTCATCGGCAAGCTGATGCAGGCCTGCCGTGGCCACGATCGCGAGCTGGACAACCGGCTGGCCAAGCTCAAGCAGAAGCTGGACGGCTCCCCCCCGCTCACCTCCATCGATGCCGAACTCGCCGCCATCGAGAAGCTGTTGCAGCAGCACAGCCACGCCATGGAGGAGTCCATCAGCCTGACCCGGGCCGCCATCGATCTGGGCAGCAAGCAGCTCAAGACCATCAAGGGCTTCCCGGAAGAGACCCGGCGAGCGCTCAAGGAGTTTCTCGCCAGCCCGGAGAGCTACGGCATCGGGGATCACCAAAAGAAGGTGATCCGCCTGCTGGAGTTCTACCAGCAGGCCATCAAGATCCAGCTGCTGCCACGCCAGCCGCTGATCCCGCCTTCGGCGGAGATCCCCACCGAGCTCTCCAGTCCGTCCCCTTCAGATTCATTCGATGTCAAGGCGCACGCCCAGATCTCCGATGAGTTGCAGCGCCTCATCACAGAGCTGGATTTTGCCGGCGCCGTGGGCGAGAGCCTGGCCGACATCCGCCGCCAGTTGCTCGGGGGCATCACCCCTGCCCTGCTGGCCGAAGTCTGCCTGCAGATCATCGAGCTCATCATCGAAGGCACCCGGGAGGAGCGCAAAGCCTCCCAGGCCTTCCTCAG
Source organism: Aeromonas sp. XH (assembly GCF_033348475.1). Lineage (NCBI taxonomy): Bacteria > Pseudomonadati > Pseudomonadota > Gammaproteobacteria > Aeromonadales > Aeromonadaceae > Aeromonas > Aeromonas sp. XH. Next base: position 3,239,886 of record NZ_CP137630.1, read on the forward strand.
CACCCTGAACGAGAGCCTCTCCGCGGTCCATTTCAGCTTCACCGAGACCCTGGACGAGGGGCGCGCCCTGCAGGATGCCGCCCACCTCAGCGGCCAGGCGCTGGAACGGGAACTGGCCGCCATCGATCGGGCCCTGATCACCCATGACTCCCCCGCACGGCTCAAGGGAGCCATCGGCGGTCACCTGGACACCATCCGCCGCCTGCAGCAGGAACGGGAGGAGATGGTCAGCCGCGAACGCCATCTGCTCACCCACCTCTCCAACATGGAAGCCAAGCTGCGGCTGATGAAGGAGGAAACGGCCGAGTACAAGAAGCGGCTCACCATCCAGAAGCACAAGCTGTTCCTCGACAGCCTGACCCAGGTGCACAACCGGGCGGCCCTCGACGAACGGCTGGAACTCGAATACAAGCGCTGGCTGCGTTACGGCACCCCACTGTGCCTGGCCATCATCGACATCGATCACTTCAAGCACATCAACGACAACTACGGCCACATGGCCGGCGACAAGGCCCTGAAAGTGGTGGCCAAGGCCCTGCAGAACGCCTTGCGCGACACCGACTTCATCGCCCGCTTCGGCGGGGAGGAGTTCGTGGTATTGCTGCCGAACATCAACCCGGACAAGTACCAGAAGCCCCTGGAGAACCTGCGCCAGACGGTCAAGAGCATCCCGTTCCGCTTCCGCGATGCCAGGGTCGAGATCACCATCTCCATCGGGGCCACCCTGTTCCGCCCGGGCGACCATACCACGGACGTCTTCGAGCGCGCCGACAAGGCGCTCTACAGCTCCAAGCACTCGGGCCGGGATCAGGTCAATCTCGCCTGAATCCGGACTTGACCGCGGCTAAAAAACCGGCAAACGCACTTTCCCCCTATTCCCCTGCCCACCCCCTTGCCTCTACTATCGAACCGAGGGATGCCAAGGCATCCCGTTTTCTCCCCAGGGAAAGCACAACGATAACAAGCGAGTGAAAGGGGAAATTATGATTACACACATCAATCCCGTGGGCAGCATGGACCTGCTGTCCCAGCTCGAGGTGGATCGCCTCAAGCAGACCGCCTCCAGCGATATCTATCAACTGTTTCGCAACTGCTCGCTGGCGGTGCTCAACTCCGGCAGCCACACCGACAGTTCCAAAGAGATACTGGAACGCTTCAAGTCCTTCGATATTCACGTGATCCGGCGCGAGCGCGGGGTCAAGCTCGAGCTGTTCAACGCCCCCGAGCACGCCTTCGTCGATGGCGAGATCATCCGCGGCATCCAGGAGCACCTCTTCTCCGTGCTGCGGGACATCCTCTATGTGTCGACCCAGCTCGAGTCCAACCGACTGGTCAACCTGACCAGCTCCACCCACATCTCCAACGTGGTGTTCGCCATCCTGCGCAACGCCAAGGCGATCCTGCCCGGCGCCGACCCCAACCTGGTGGTCTGCTGGGGCGGCCACTCCATCAACGAGGTGGAGTACCAGTACACCCGCGCGGTGGGGAGCGAGCTGGGGCTGCGGGAGCTCAACATCTGCACCGGCTGCGGCCCGGGTGCCATGGAGGGCCCCATGAAGGGAGCCGCCGTCGGCCACGCCAAGCAGCGGGTGCGCAACGGCCGCTACATCGGCCTGACCGAACCCTCCATCATCGCCGCCGAGCCGCCGAACCCCATCGTCAACGAACTGGTGATCCTGCCGGACATCGAGAAGCGGCTGGAGGCCTTCGTGCGCCTGGGCCACGGCATCATCATCTTCCCGGGCGGGGTGGGCACCGCCGAGGAACTGCTCTACCTGCTCGGCATCATGATGCACCCGGCCAACGAGCGCCAACCCATCCCCATAGTGCTAACCGGCCCCAAGGAGAGCGCCGACTACTTCCGCGCCATCGACGACTTCGTCAAGGCGACCCTGGGGGAAACCGCCACCAGCCTCTACCGGATCATCATCGGCGATGCGCCCGAGGTGGCCCGCGTCATGAAGGAGGCGATGCCGAAGATCCGCGAGTATCGCAAGTCGGTGGGGGATGCCTACTCCTTCAACTGGTCATTGCGGATAGAGCCGGAGTTCCAGCTGCCGTTCGAGCCGGATCACGCCAGCATGGCCAGCCTGGATCTGCACCGCAACCAGCCGCCCCAGTTGCTGGCGGCCAACCTGCGCCGCGCCTTCTCCGGCATCGTCGCCGGCAACGTCAAGGAAGGGGGCATCCGGGCCATCGAGAAGAAGGGCCCCTTCAAGCTGCACGGCGACAAGGAGCTGATGCACCTGATGGACAGGCTGCTGGAGAGCTTCGTCAGGCAGCAGCGCATGAAGCTGCCGGGCAGCCAGTACATCCCCTGCTACGAAATCGTGAAATGAGGGGCATGCCCCCGAGTGACCCAAGGGGCCGACAGGCCCCTTCTTCGCATCTTGCCGTCACGCCCCTTCAGGGTTAGCAAGGCGTTCATCCCTTGTTACAATGGGCCGTCCCGACCGCCAAGAGTGCCCCTTCCATGCCAAACCTCAGGCCTCACCTGCTTATCATCGATGCCCTCAACCTGATCCGCCGGCTGCACGCGGTCCAGGCCCAGCAGGGGTTGACTCCGGCCCAGGCCCTGATCGCCACCCGTGCCAACCTCATCAACACCAGCAAGAAGCTGCTGGCCAACAGCGAGCCGACCCATGCCATCGCGGTATTCGACGGCGAGGTGCACAGCTGGCGCAAGGAGATTTATCCGGCCTACAAGGAGGGGCGAACCCCCATGCCCCAGGAGCTGAGAGAGGGGCTCGCCGAGCTGCAGGATGCCTTCTGGGAGTGCGGCGTCGATGCCCTGCTCTCCCAGACCGACGAGGCGGACGATCTCATCGCCACCCTGGCCGACGGCATGGCCAGGCGCGGGGCGCGGGCCACCATCATCTCCACCGACAAGGGGTTCTGCCAGCTCATCTGCCCGCAGATCCGGGTACGGGACTACTTCAACAAGCGCTGGCTGGATGCCGCCTTCGTCCAGCAGCAGTACGGCGTTGCGCCGTCGCAGCTGGTGGACTTCTGGGCCCTGACCGGGATAGGCGGCTCCAACATCAAGGGGGTGCCCGGCATAGGTCCCAAGACCGCCACCCAGTTGCTGCAGCAATACGGGACCCTGGCCGCCCTGCTCGATGCCTGCGAGCAGGAGAGCGCGGCCAAGCCCCTGCTCAAGCTGCGCCAGCACAGGGATGACGCCCTGCTGGCCCAGCGGCTGGTACGGCTGCAGCTGGACATTCCCCTCGGCTTCAACCTCAGGGAGATCCGCTACCCGCCCGCACAGGAAGCAGGGGCCTGATCACCAGCACCCCCTTCCCCCAGACAGGCCGTACCTGTTGACATAAATGGGATATATGTAAAGAAACATGGAGAAAGTGGTGCAAAAATGGTATAAAACCGCCGAATCCTCCCCCTCTGTTCCCTAGAAGTGGATACGTCTCATGTCAAAAAGAAAAATTACCGTCATCCCGGGCGACGGCATAGGCCCCAGCATCATCGAATCCGCCATCCAGATCCTGACCCACGCGGGGTGTGATTTCGACTACGAATATGCAGACGCAGGCCTGGTCGCGCTGGAGAAACACGGCGAGCTGCTGCCCCAGTCCACGCTGGATCTCATCGAGAAGAACAAGGTCACCCTGAAGGGCCCGCTCACCACCCCGGTCGGCGGCGGCTTTACCTCCATCAACGTCTCCCTGCGCAAGAAGTTCAACCTCTACGCCAACGTGCGCCCCGTGCTCTCCTTCAAGGGCACCAGGAGCCGCTACGACAACATCGACATCATCACGGTGCGCGAGAACACCGAGGGCATGTACTCGGGCGCGGGCCAGAAGCGCAGCGATGACAACCAGAGCGCCGAGGCGATGAGCATCATCACCCGGGAAGGGGCCGAGCGAATCGTCACCTTCGCCTTCGAGCTGGCGCGTCAGGAAGGGCGCAAGAAGGTCACCATCATCCACAAGGCCAACATCCTCAAGTCCACCTCCGGCCTGTTCCTGGAAGTGGCCCGCCAGGTGGCCGCCCGCTACCCGGACATCCAGAACGAGGAGATGATCGTCGACGCCGCCTGCATGAACCTGGTGATGTACCCGGAGCGGTTCGATGTCATGGTCACCACCAACCTGTTCGGCGACATCCTCTCGGATCTGTGCGCCGGTCTGGTGGGGGGCTTAGGCATGGCGCCGGGCGCCAACATAGGTGAAGGGGCCGCCATCTTCGAAGCGGTGCACGGCTCTGCGCCGGACATTGCCGGCAAGAACATCGCCAACCCCACCTCGGTGATCCTCGCCTCCATCCAGATGCTGGAGTACCTGGGCATGCAGGACAAGGCGGAGCGCATTCGCGAGGCCGTGCGCTCGACCATCGAGTCCGGCGATCGGGTGACCCGGGACCTGGGGGGCTCCGCCTCCACCAGCGAATTCACCCAGGCCATCATAGATCGTCTGTGAATCCTGTCTAACCGATTGATCTAAAAAGGGAGCTTAGGCTCCCTTCATTTCATGCCGGATCCCCCTACCTCCCTCGTCAGATGAATACTATGTTCATATGGAGGATAAGGAGATCCACCATGCGTGCCACTTTCATCTTGCTGATCGTCAGCAGCAGTGCCCTGGCCCTGGACAGGCCCATCGACAATGCCTGGCTGACAAAACCTCCCCAGCACGAGCCGCCTGCCAAGCAGGTCTGGACGTCGAACTTGGATACCAACGACCTGCTCAAGGCCCCCAAACCCCTCTCCTTCGGCCTGGACATCGTGACCGACAGCAACGGCAACAGCCAGGTGACCCCCTATCAGAAACTGAACCTGACCGCCGAGAAGAGCGTGAGCCTCTCCTTCGAGAAGCACAAACCCAGGATCAAGTTCAACGCCGGGGGACTCAACACCGCGGTCAAGCTGCGCGGAGACGGCGTCAAGATGCAGTTCACCCCGACCGACAAGAGCATCCCCCTGCAGGTGGAGATCAAGGTCACGGACGACGAATCCAAGGTTACCTTCGACTACCGTTTCTAACGGGGTCAGGGAACAAAAAAACCGGACGGGTTACCCCGTCCGGTTTTTTTTGCCATCACTCTTGCCATCACTATGGTCGTGATCGTCCGATTACGTCTCGCCAATCGAACTGGCTTTCTGACCGGCGATCAGGTCTTGGGCGACAGCTTGGAGACCCAGAACTTGTTGTAGACGTGTACCGTGATCTCTTCCCGATCGTGGTAGAGCTGCTTGGCCTGGATCACGAAGCTGTTGTCGATCTCCCTGAGCAGCTCCCGCAGCACCTCGATGTTGTGCACCGCCTCGGCGTAGCGCTTCTTCATCGGCAGCTTGAGGTTGAACATCGCCTCCTGGCAGTCGTTCTCCCGGAACCAGTCGGCGATCATGTGGGTCACCCGCGCCGGCTTGTCCACCATGTCGCACACCAGCCAGTAGGTGTTCTTCTTGCTCGGACGCCAGACGAAGCCGTCATCGCGGATGTGCTTGACCTGACCGGTATCCATCAGGGACTGCGCCATCATGCCGTTGTCCACCGCGGTCACCATCATGCCGCGACGCACCAGCTGATAGGTCCAGCCCCCCGGGCAGGCGCCGAGATCCACCGCCTTCAGGCCGGAGCACAGGCGCAAGTCCCACTCTTCCCGCGGCACGAAGACGTAGAAGGCCTCTTCCAGCTTGAGGCTGGAGCGGCTCGGCGCATCGGCCGGGAAGCGCAGGCGCGGGATCCCCATGTGGAACGCGGAGTTGTTGAAGGAGTAGGAGTAACCCAGCATCAGGTGATCGTTGGCCAGGAAGAAGGCGTGGAACACCGGACGGTGGGGCGTCTCCTTCTTGGTCAGGATCTCGTTGCCGCGCAGGGCCTGGCGCAGGGGCACGGTGAACTTGCGGCAGAAGGCGGAGAGCTCCTTCGCCTCGTTGGTGTCGGCCGTCTCCACCCGCAGATCACCGCAGATGGCGTAGCCCCGGGTCGCCTCGACGATGGGAGTGACCCGATCGGAGAGATCCAGCTCCTTCAGCTCGTGGGTCACCACCAGCATCTGGCGGATGAAGATGAGCTCCCGGAACGGCAGCTTGCGGGCCAGCAGGTCGGCCTGCTCCTCGTCATACAGCTCGAAGAGCACGTAACCGCTGTCGTCCTTGACCCGGGCGAAACCGTAGCACTGCATGTTGCTGGCACGCTCGGTGATCTCTGCCGCCGCCTCTTTCTCAAAACCCGGGCGGCAATAAAGCAGCAGATTATTCATTCTTTCCTCCAAGACGACAGCCGGCCCATATCAGAGCCGCCCATCCCAACATAAAACAGAGGCCACCGGCAGGGGTGATGAGCCCCAGCCCCTTGCTGCCAAGCAGCACCATGGCGTAAATACTGCCGGAGAATCCCAGGATCCCCAGCACAAAGGCCGTGCCCGCGAAGGTGATCACCTTGCTGCGCACGTCGCAGAGCCCCAGCACCATCAGGGCCAGGGCGTGGAAAAACTGATACTGCACGGCGGTGTTGAACGCCGCCAGGCGCTCGGGCGTGATACCGGTCGCCGCCAGCCCGTGGGCGCCATAGGCCCCCAGCAGGGTGGCCGTCAGGCCGAAGAAACCGGCAAGCACCAGCCAGTGTCGTTGGATCTGCATCCTCTCTCCTTGCATTCGCGCCCCTCAGGCGTGCGCCAGCCTGTCGGCGACAAAGGCCCGGATCCGCTCCGCCGCCTCCCGCAGGTTGTCCTGCTCGCCAAGACCGCTCGCCTTTCTCGGCTTGAAACCATGATCCCCGTCGGTCAGCCAGTGGACCGATACGACGGGTGAGAAGGGGAAGTCGGCCAGCTCGGCGCGGCTGCCGAAGGTATCGCGCTCCCCCTGCAGCAGCAGGGTGGGCGTGGTGATCTGCTTGAGCACCTCGCCTCGCCAGCGGTCGGGCCTGGCCGGGGGGTGGAAAGGATACCCGAGAACGATCAATCCTGCAGCATCCATCTCGTCCTCACCGTCCTGATAGAGTTCTGCCGCCATGCGCCCGCCCATGGACTTGCCCGCCAGAAACAGCCGGGGATGGGCAAAATCCTTCACCACCTGGCGCCAGTGGGCGAGCAGCACCGGCTGCCGGTCCGGCGGCCTGCGCTTGCCGTCCTGGGCCCGCTTGGTCATGTAGGGGAAGTTGAAGCGCACCACTTCGATGTCAGACCCGGCCAGCAGAGCCGAGAGCCGGGCGAGGAAGTCGTGCTCCATGTCGGCACCCGCGCCGTGGGCCAGCAGAATGCGAACCGGGGCGTCGTGCGCCCCCTCCCGGATCACGTCCAGCGCCTCAGCCATCGGCGAGCCGGGCCCGGCGACGGGCCTCCTCCTGCTCCACCAGCTCCAGCATCCAGTCGCGGAAGGCCACTATCTTGCCCTGATCGGACTGCTGCTCCTGGCACACCAGGTAGAAGGCGTTCTTGCTCACCAGCACCTGCTCGAACGGGCAGATGAGGCGCCCCGCCTCGATCTCCGGCTGGGCCAGCACGCTGTGGCCGAGCGCCACCCCCTGACCGTGGATCGCCGCCTGGATCACCATGGTGGAGTGGCTGAAGATGGGCCCCTGGTTGACGTTTGGCGCGTCGATGTCGAGCTGGCGGAACCAGGCCTTCCAGTCGCGTCGGGAGGTGTCGTGCAGCAGGGTGTGCCGGATCAGATCCTCCGGGGTGCGCAGGGGCTTGGGGCCGCTCAGCAAGAGCGGCGAACAGACCGGGATCAGGTACTCGGTGTGCAGCTTGTCAGAGCGCAACCCAGGCCAGTTGCCGCGACCGTAGTAGATGGCCACGTCCACGTCGTCGGTGAGCGAGCCCTCGTCCATGTCCACCGCCTTGATCCGCACGTCGATATCCGGGTGGCGCTCGCTGAACTTCACCAGCCTGGGCACCAGCCACTGGATGGCGAAACTCGGCTGCAGGGAAACGGTGAGCGCCCCCTTGGCGCTGCGCGCCAGCAGCTTGTCGGTCGCCTCCGAGATGGAGGCGAAGATGTCCTTGATGTCGAGGAAGTAGCTCTGCCCCTCCTCGGTCAACAGCAGAGAGCGGTTCTTGCGGCGAAACAGCTTGATGCCGAGGTACTCCTCCAGCGCCTTTATCTGGTGGCTGATGGCGGCCTGGGTCACGAACAGCTCTTCTGCTGCGCGGGTAAAGCTCAAGTGACGAGCCGCGGCTTCAAACGCCTTCAGTGCATTGAGCGGAGGTAAACGACGAGACATGGGATCGGCCGACGATGAATTTTTCTAATGGGGCGCATTATAAATTGTCGGTTGCGGGTCGACCAGTGAATAAACATAATTCGCCCTGCAATTCGTTGTCATATGGCTCACACCTTCTCTTCCATGTTGGTTTACATGTGGTTTTTGTGGGTGGGCTGACAAAGATTGTGGTGTTGTGTTTCTTCCTCTGCGGGAAGAAGGGGCTAAATCAGGTCGATTTAACCCAGTCTGTCATCTGAATGTGTTTGGCGCCTCCCCTGGATGGCGCCTTTTTTCTTATCCCTGCACGCGTCACTACACCCGGAACTGCCCCACCAGTTGCTGCTGCTTGTCCGCCAGTTGCGACAGCTCCCGTCCGTTGTCGGCGGAGTTGGCCGCCTCGGCCCGGATGCTGTGGCTCACGTCGCGGATGTTGCTGACGTTGCGGTTGATCTCGTCCGCCACCCCGCTCTGCTCCTGCGCCGCCCTCGCGATCTGCTCGTTCATCTGGTGGATGGTGCCGACCGACTGGATGATCTGCTCCAGCACGCTGACCGACAGCTCCACCTTGCCGAGGGTCACGTCCGCCTGGCTGTGGCCGGTCAGGATCGCCTTCACCACCGCCTCGGTGCCGGACTGCAGCTCGGTGATCAGCGTCTGGATCTCGACGATGGCGTTCTGGGTGCGACCCGCCAGATTGCGCACCTCGTCCGCCACCACGGCGAACCCGCGCCCCTGCTCGCCGGCCCGCGCCGCCTCGATGGCGGCGTTGAGCGCCAGCAAGTTGGTCTGTTCGGCTATTCCCTGGATCACCACCAGGATGTCGTTGATGTTGTCGCTGTTGGCGGCCAAATGCTCCACCACCGGCTTGGCGTCGCTGATCACCGTCATCAGCCTGGACATGGCCTCCTGTGTCTGTGCCACCACGGACTTGCCCTCCTGGGCCGCCCGGTCGGCCTGGTCCGCCGCACTCACCGCCGAATTCGCGTTGCCGGCCACCTGCAGGGCGGTGGCGCTCAGCTCCTCGAACGCCGTCGCCACCAGGTCCACCTCCTGATACTGGGCCTGCATGCCGGCACTGGTCCGGGCAGCGCCCTGGGCCGCCAGGGCCGCGCTGGCCCGGGTACCCGAGACGGTGTCGATCACCTGGCTGATGGTAGATTGCAGCTTGTCCAGGAAGTTGTTGAACCACTTGGCCAGCTCGCCTATCTCGTCGTCCCGCTGCAGCACGATACGCTGGGTCAGATCCCCCTCGCCGCTGGCGATGTCCTTGAGACGAGCCACCACGGTCCGGATGGGCGCAACGATGCGCTGCGCCATCAGCCAGATGCAGAACAGGGCGATCACCGAGATCCCTCCACCGATCAGCAGCTGGGCGGCCACGCTGTGCTGGGCCTGCTCCTCAAGCTGCCCCTGCAGTTGCAGGGCGGAGGCGAGCACCACGGCGCGGGGCAGCTCGATGTAGATGCCCCACTTGCGATCCGTGCCGCGCATGCTGACCGGCACGAAGGTCTGCAACAGGGCGCCGTCCGGGCTCCAACGGGTGGCCACGTCCCCCTTGGCGAGCCAGCCGTCGAGATCCTGCGCCAACGGCGATTGCGCCAGGCGGTTGCCAGGGGCGACCTGGAATCCCTCCACGCCGGCGACCCGTCCCTCGTGGCTGAGCAGCAGCACCTTGCCCTGCCCCCCGTAGAGGGTCTTGTCCATCTCCTCCACCAGGTTTTGCAAGGTGGCCAGCGAGATGTCGACCCCGACCATGCCGAGCAGATTGCCCTCCTCCAGCAGGGGAGCCGTCACCGAGGTCATCAGCACCGGCTTGCCCCCCACCTCGTCCACATAGGGTTCGAGCAGGCAGAGGGCCTTGCTGCGAATGCTGCAGCTGTACCAGTCGTTCTCCAGGCCACCGTGCTCTGACGGTTTGTCATTGGCCAGCATGGCCTCGTCCATCACCTCCAGGGTCACCTTGCCATCGACCCTGGCCCAGTAGCTGGAGAAACGTCCCTTGTCGTTGGCCCCGAGCGCGGTCGAGCCCTGATAGTTGGCGTCTTCGCCGTCGAGCTGGTTCGGCTCGAACACCCCGTAGACCCCGATCAGGTTGGCGGAAGACTCCGCCGCATCCTGCAACTGCTGGTTGACCGCATTGCGCAGCGCCTCGGAGTGGACGAAGTTGTCGGCCGCATTCTTGCGCTGGAACAATATGCCTTCGGCCAGCAGGGTGGCCCTGAAATAGGCTTCGTCGAGGTAGCTGGTGACCCGGGCCGCCTGGGTGGCCCCCATGGCCTGCATCCAGTTTTCTGCCGCGTGCTGCCCCTCCAGCGTGGTGGAGGTGAGCACCTGCTCCTGCATGCGGGCCGCGTTGAAGAGGGAAGAGGCGACCAGGGCGGCGGCACTGGCCAACAGGCAACAACCGGCGATCAGGGTGATCCGTCCCTGAACAGAAAAAGCACTCATGTATGATTTCCTGACTTCTACAGAGGTAGACACTGTATCGGATTTGGAAACAAAAACTTAACTAAATCAACTCAGATCCAGGCTCAGTTGGTTGATTTCATCGCTGCCGGGCAGACCGACCACCAGGCCGAGCAGACGAATGGGCTTTCCTTGAGCCCGTTGCAGGCCCTCGTGCAGCAGATCGTGGAAGCGGGTCGCCTGATAGCTGCCCTTGCGATAGACGGTGGTCTGGTGAAAGTCGGCGAATTTCAGCTTGATCCCCTGCCCCATCAGCGCCTCGGCGGGGCAGGACTTGGCGAAACGCAGCTCCAGCTCGGGAATGAGCCGGCTGAGCACTTCCCAGCAGGCCGCCTCGTCCAGCACGTCGCTGGCCAGGGTCGTCTCCACGCCGACCGTCTTGCGCACCCGCTGGGGCTGCACCGGCTGCTCGTCGTGACCCCAGATCCGCCCGGCCAGCATCTCCCCGAGCTTGCCGAAACGGGCGATCAGCTCCTCGTTGCCGAGCTGGCGCGCATCCTCGCAGGAGTAGAGGCCTTGCGACTCCAGCCGCTCCGCCGTCTTGCGCCCGACCCCGGGCAGCTTGGCCAAAGGCAGCTGGCGCACGAACTCGTCCACCTCCCGGGGGTGGATGACGAACAGGCCGTCCGGCTTGCGCTGCTCGGAGGCGAGCTTGGCCAGGAACTTGTTCGGCGCCACCCCGGCGGAGGCGGTCAACCCCAGCTCGGCCAGGATGGCGGCACGGATCTCCATCGCCATCAGGGTGGCGCTGCCGCCGCAGTGGGGGCTGTCGGTGACGTCGAGGTAGGCCTCATCCAGCGACAGGGGCTCCACCCGCTCGGTGTAGCGCAGGAAGATGGCGCGCAACTGGCGGGAGGTCTCCTTGTAGACGGCCATCCGCCCGGGGATCAGCACCAATGGCGGACAGAGCTTTCTGGCCAGGGCGCTCGGCATGGCGGAGCGCACCCCGAAGCGGCGCGCCACGTAGTTGCAGGTGGAGATGACCCCGCGTCGGTCGGCGGCGCCACCAATGGCGAGCGGCACCTCCCTGAGGGCCGGGTTGTCCCGCATCTCCACCGCGGCGAAGAAGCAGTCCATGTCGATGTGAATGATCTTGCGCATGGCCGTGTCTGTTGCTGTGTCGACAGCCTCCCGGACAGATCATAGGGATAGACCCTGGGCCTCCGGCTAGGAGGCGTGTCGAACGACAAAAATACTGTATATATAACCAGTTTGGTGACCCATGCTACCCCAAGCCTGTCATTTCTGCCAGTCTGCGCGCGGGCGCGGCGGCATAGACTCTCAAGGCCACATCCACACGAGACTCAAGGAGGAGAAGCATGAGCATCATCCGGGCGGGGCTCTGCCTGCTGCTGTTGCCGCTAGCGACCATGGCCAAGGATCACCCGACAGCCGAATGCAGCTGGCTATACAAGCGCATCGAGATACTGGAAACCGCCATCAGGCAGGGGGATGAACTGGGCACCAGGGAAGAGCTGGCAAAGCGAAAGAAAGAGTTCAAAGCAAAGGCATGCAGCCAATATGACTACTGACCCCATGCCACATAAAAAACGAGCCGACCCAGGGGGCGGCTCGTTTCGTTGCAAGGCTGCCTTCAGAGCGATATCCGCCGTTAGATGATGCGGTTGTCCACCAGCATCTTGCGACGGGCCTCTTCCTTGGCCATCTTCTTCTTGCGGTTGTCGCAGGGCTCGGGGCAGTCGCACTCCTTCTCGATGCCTATGGTACCAAGGCCGCCACAGGAGCCGGAGATGCTCTTCTTCTGGAAGATGTAGCCGATGGCCATGGCCACCACCACCGCCAGAAACACCCCGAAGGTGATCAGAAAAATCTGCATGTAGTTACCCCTTACTTCTTGACCAGATAGGGTTTGAAGGCCTCCGAGTAGGTCTCCTCGAAGCCGTCGTCCGTCTTGGTGATCACGAAGATCGCCAGGCCCCGCTCCCTGGCATAGGCCAGGCTCTTCTCCGGGCCCATGACGGTCAGCGCCGTGGCCAACCCGTCCGCCGTCATGCAGGAGGGGTGGATCACGGTCACCGACACCATGCGATGCTGGATAGGCTTGCCCGTCAGCGGATCTATGGTGTGGGAGAAGCGCTTGCCGTCCATCTCGTAGTAGTTGCGATAGTCCCCCGAGGTGGCCACGCCATTGTCGCCCGGCACTATCACCTCCTGCACCGAGCCGGCGTTGAGAGTCGGCTTCTCGATGGCCACCCGCCAGGGATGCCCCTTGCCGTTGACCCCGTTGATGCGCAGCTCGCCGCCGATCTCCACCAGGTAGTTGCGCGCCCCCAAGGATTCCAGATACTCGGCCACCTTGTCCACCCCGAAGCCCTTGGCGATGGCGGAGAGGTCCACGTAGAGATCCGGGATGTCCTTCTGCAGGGTGTCCGCGTCTACCGAGGTGATCACGTGCAGATTGCCGAGCCCGGTCTTCTGACGGGTCTGGCTAATCAGCTCGTCGGACGGCACCTTGGTCGGCTTGGCATCCGGGCCAAAGCCCCACAGATTGACCAGGGGGCCCACGGTCACGTCCAGCGCGCCGCGGCTCTCGCGGCCGATGTGTATGGCCTCGGTCACCACCCGTGCGGTGTCGCGGGAGACCACCACAGGGGTATTGTCCCTGTGCTGGTTGAAGCGCGACAACTCGGAATCGGGTCTGTAGGTGGACATCTGATCGTTGACCCGCTCCAGCAGGACGTCGACCTCCGCCTGCAACTTGGCCCCATCCTTGACGGCGTCATCCGCCACCTTGATGGAGTAGTAGGTCCCCATGGTGCTGCCGGTGATGTGGATCTCCGGCTTGGATTGAACCGTTTCCTGACCGCACCCCGTCAAGAAAAAGGCTAGCCCGAAGGCTAGCCAGGTCTTTACAACGCTGTGCATGTATCAACCACCGAAGTCATCCAGCAGGATGTTTTCGTCTTCAACGCCGAGATTTTTCAGCATGTTGATGACGGCCGCGTTCATCACGGGAGGCCCGCACATGTAGAACTCGCAATCTTCCGGCGCCTCGTGGTTCTTGAGGTAGTTCTCATAGAGCACGTTGTGGATGAAGCCGGTGTAGCCGTCCCAGTTGTCTTCCGGTTGCGGATCCGACAGGGCGACGTGCCACTGGAAGTTGTCGTTCTCGGCCTGCAGCATGTCGAAGTCCTCGACATAGAACATCTCGCGCTTGGAACGGGCACCGTACCAGAAGCTCATCTTGCGCTTGGTCTTCAGACGGCGCAGCTGGTCGAAGATGTGGGAACGCATCGGCGCCATGCCCGCACCACCGCCGATGAACACCATCTCGGCATCGGTGTCCTTGGCGAAGAACTCGCCGAACGGACCGGAGATGGTCACCTTGTCCCCCGCCTTCAGGCTGAAGATGTAGGAGGACATCTGGCCGGGAGGAGCGGTCCAGTTGCTGGGCGGCGGGGTCGCGATCCGCACGTTCAGCATGATGATGCCGAACTCTTCCGGATAGTTCGCCATGGAGTAGGCACGGATGATCGGCTCGTTGACCTTGGACTCCAGCTCGAAGATCTTGAAGCGATCCCAGTCGCCGCGATACTCCTCGGGAATGTCGAAGTTCTTGTACTGCACGTGGTGGGCAGGGGCTTCGATCTGGATATAACCACCGGCGCGGAACGGCACGCTCTCCCCATCGGGGATCTGCAGCTTGAGCTCCTTGATGAAGGTGGCCTTGTTGTCATTGGAGATGACGGTACAGTCCCACTTCTTCACGCCGAAGATCTCTTCCGGCAGCTCGATGTCCATGTCGGAGCGCACGGTGACCTGGCAGGCCAGACGCTCGCCGTGACGGGCTTCACCCTTGCTGATGTGATCCAGCTCGGTCGGCAGGATGTCGCCGCCGCCGGATTTCACCCGCACCTTGCACTGACCACAGGAGCCGCCGCCGCCGCAGGCGGAGGAGACGAAGATACCGCTGCCGGCCAGCACGCCGAGCAGCTTGCCACCCGCCGGGCTGGTCACAGCCTTGGCCGGGTCGCCGTTGATGCTGATTGTCACGTCACCGGCGGTCACCAGCTTGGACTTGGCGAACAGAATGACTGCCACCAAGGCCAGCAGGATCACGGTGAACATGACCACACCCAAAATAATTTCCATCTATATTTCCTTTCCGATTACAGGGAAATACCAGAGAAGGACATGAAGCCCAGCGCCATCAGACCCGCGGTGATGAAGGTGATGCCGAGGCCGCGCAGGCCTTCCGGAACATCGGAATACTTCATCTTCTCGCGGATCCCCGCCATCGCGACGATGGCCAGCATCCAGCCTGCACCCGATCCCACGCCATAGACCACGGACTCCACGAAGTTGTAGTCACGCTGCACCATGAAGGAGACGCCGCCGAAGATGGCGCAGTTCACGGTGATGAGCGGCAGGAAGATACCGAGCGCGTTGTAGAGGGCCGGGAAATACTTGTCCAGCGCCATCTCCAGGATCTGCACCAAGGCCGCGATCACCCCGATGAAGGTGATGAAGCTCAGGAAGCTGAGATCCAGACCGGACACCAGGGCGCCGTCTTTGAGCACGTAGTTGTAGATCAGGTTGTTGGCCGGGACGGCCACGGTCTGAACCACGATAACGGCGATCCCCAGGCCCATGGCGGTCTTGACCTTCTTGGACACCGCCAGGAAGGTACACATCCCCAGGAAGAAGGAGAGCGCCAGGTTCTCGATGAAGATCGAGCGAATCAACAGACTGATATAGTGTTCCATACCTTAATCCTTCGCCTCCACCTGCTTGGGATCCTTGGTGCGCACGCCCCATATGATCAGACCAATGATGAAGAACGCACTCGGCGGCAGCAGCAGCAGGCCGTTGGGCACATACCAGCCACCATTGTTCACCAGCGGCAGCAGCTCGATGCCGAACCAGGTGCCGGAACCCAGGATCTCGCGCACTGTGGCCACGGTCAGCAGCACGGCGCCATAACCCAGACCGTTGCCGATGCCGTCCAGGAAGGAGGGCAGCGGGGCACTCTTCATGGCGTAGGCTTCGGCACGGCCCATCACGATACAGTTGGTGATGATGAGGCCGACGAATACCGACAGTTGCTTGGAGATGTCGTAGGCATACGCCTTGAGCACCTGGTCAACCACGATAACCAGGGACGCGATCACCGCCATCTGGGCGATGATCCGCACGCTGTTCGGGATCTGGTTGCGGATCAGGGAGATGAACAGGTTCGAGAAGGCGGTGACCGCGGTCACCGCCAGCGTCATCACGAACGCCGTCTTCATCTGGCTGGTAACGGCCAGCGCGGAACAGACACCCAGCACCTGCAGTGCGATGGGGTTGTTGCCGAGCACAGGCGTCAACAGCAACTTTTTCATTTCGCTCTTGTCAGCCATTGTTGATTTCTCCTGCACGTACCTTGGCCAGGAAGGGACCGAAGGCCTTGGGGCCCATCCAGAAGTCGAAGGTGTGCTGTACACCATTGCCGGTCAGGGTTGCACCAGACAGGCCGTCGATTTCATGCTCGGAGCCAGCCGGAGCATGGCCCTTGATCACCCGCAGCGCCGGCTGGCCATCCTGATCGAACAGCTTCTTGCCGACGAACAGCTCGCGCCAGGCCGGGTTCTCGATTTCGCCCCCCAGACCCGGGGTCTCGCCGTGGTCATAGTAGGTGATGCCCTTGATGGTCTGGCCGTCGGCCGCGACCGCCACGAAGGCATACATGGTGGACCACAGACCCTGGCCGTAGATCGGCAGGATGATGTTGTCGACCTTGCCTTCGGCGTCTTTCGCGAAGAACACGGGGACCAGCTTGGAGATTTGACGCAGGCCGGCCTTGTCGTCGGCCGGGGCCAGACGAATGCTCTTGGCCGGGTCTTTCGCCGCCAGCTTGGTGTCGAAGTTGTCGGCATCGCCGTCGACGAACTCGCCGGTGGCCAGATCGACCAGACGCGCCTCAATCTTGTCGCCGTACAGCTTGGCCAGGTCACGCTTGGCCACGGCGCTGATGTCGACGCCGGCGACGGACAGGATGTTGCTTTGCTTGTCCAGCGCCTTGTTTTCCAGCTGGGCCGGACGCAGACCCACGGCGGCCACGGAGACCACGATGGAGCAGACCAGACACAGACCGGTCACTACGGCGAGAGTGCCGGTAGTAGAGTCTTTATTAAACGCCACGTGCGATCCTCCGCTTGATGTTCGCCTGCGCCACGAAATGGTCAAACAGGGGGGCAAACAGGTTGGCAAACAGAATGGCCAGCATCATGCCTTCCGGGAACGCGGGGTTCACGACCCGGATCAGCACCACCATCACCCCGATCAGGGCGCCATACCACCACTTGCCCTTGTTGGTGAAGGCAGCAGAGACCGGATCGGTCGCCATGAAGGCCATGCCGAACGCGAAGCCACCCAGCACCAGGTGCCAGTGCCACGGCATGTTGAACATGGGGTTGGTATCGGAGCCGATGACGTTGAACAGCAGGGAGGTCGCTACCATGCCCACCATGACGCCGGCGATGATGCGCCAGGAGGCAATGCGCATGTAGACGATCATGGCCGCGCCGATGAGGATCATCAGGGTGGAGACTTCACCGATGGAACCCGGCAGGTTGCCGAGGAAGGCGTCCATCCAGCTGATGGCCTCGCCGGTGGCACCGTTGATCAGCGCCATCTGGCCACCCTGTGCCCACTGGCTCAGCGCGGTGGCGCCGGAGAAGCCGTCGACGGCGACCCAGACCGCATCACCGGAGATCTGACCCGGGTAGGCGAAGAACAGGAAGGCACGACCCGCCAGCGCCGGGTTCAGGAAGTTCTTGCCGGTACCACCGAACACTTCCTTCGCCAGCACCACACCGAAGGTGATGCCGAGGGCGGCTTGCCACAGGGGCAGCTCGGGCGGCACGATCAGGGCAAACAGGATGGAGGTCACGAAGAAGCCTTCGTTGATCTCGTGCTTGCGCACCATGGCGAACAGCACTTCCCAGAAACCACCGACGATGAAGACGGTGATGTAGATCGGGAAGAAGTGCGCAGCACCGATCAGCATCTTGCTGCCGATGCCGGCCACGGCCGGATCCAGCGAGGCACCGAACAGGGTAGCCAGGGCGTATTGCCAGGAATCGGCACCGGCTGCCGTGCCCAGGTGGGCGATGGCGGCGATGGCCTGGTTGCCGACGTTGTACATGCCCCAGAACATGGCCGGGAACACGGCCAGCCACACCATGATCATCATGCGCTTCAGATCGATGGCGTCACGGACGTGGGCGGCATTGCGGGTCACGGAACCCGGGGTATAAAACAGGGTGTACGCCGCTTCGAACAGGGCATAGTACTTGGCGTACTTGCCACCCGGCTCGAAGTGATGTTCCATATTTTCAAGAAGTTGCTTGAAACTCATCGCTTAACCTTCCAGTTCTATCTTGGTCAGGCACTCACGCAAGACCGGGCCGTACTCTGTCTTGCCGGGGCAGACGAAGGTACAGAGCGCCAGATCTTCCTCATCCAGCTCCAGGCAGCCGAGCGCCTGCGCGCTGTCGGTGTCGCCGGAGATCAGATCCCGCAGCAGCAGGGTCGGCAGGATGTCGAGCGGCATCACGCGCTCATAGTTGCCGATAGGCACCATGGAGCGATCACTACCGTTGGTGGTGGTAGTGAAGTTGATGAGTTTGCCCTTCATCAGGTGAGAGAGGGTGGTACGGGTGATGGAGAACTTGCTGGCACTGGGTTTGACCCAGCCCAGGAACTCTTTCTCGCGACCTTCGCCCAGCACGCTCACCTGGTTGTGGAAGCGACCCAGGTAGTCATGGACCCCTTCGGCCTTGGCACCGCTCAGCAGGGAACCGGAGATGACGCGGTTTTCATCGGCGCGCAGCTCGTTGTTGGTGAGCTGGCTGAGGCAGGCACCGAGGCGGGTGCGCAGCAGGCGCGGCTTGATCACGTTCGGGCCGGCCAGGGAGATCACCTTGTCGGTGAAGATCTGGCCGGAGGTGAACAGCTTGCCGTAGGCGATCACGTCCTGGTAGTTGATGTGCCACTGCACCTTGTTGGCACCGACCGGATCCAGGAAGTGGATATGGGTGCCCGGCAGACCGGCGGGGTGTGGGCCGACGAACACGGCTTCCTTGACCTGGGCCAGGGAGGAGTGCGGCAGGCTGCCTTCGCCCTTGCAGACGTGGACTGTGCCGTCGGTCAATCGGCTCAGCACGGCCAGACCGTCGAGGAAGGCCTGGGCCTGTTCCTTGATGATCAGCTCCGCACTGGCGGCCAGCGGGTTGGTGTCCATGGCGGTGACGAAGATGGCGCGCGGGGCTGAGCCCAGGGCCGGCACCTTGCTGAACGGACGGGTACGCAGCGCGGTCCATTGGCCCGATGCGACCAGGATCTCCTGCACCTTGCTGCGCTCGAGCTTGGGCAGCTCGGCGGAGGCAAAGTGCTCGAAGGTCACCTGCTCGTCAGAGCCATCGATGTCGATGACAACGGATTGCAGAACACGCTTGGCACCACGGTTGATCTCAGAAACCACACCGGTGGCAGGGGCCGTGAATTTAACGCCGGGATTCTTCTTATCTTCGAAGAGCTCCTGACCTTTAATGACGCGATCACCTACTTTGACAAACATAGTAGGACGCATCCCCACGAACTCTTCGCCGAGTGTAGCAACACGGGTGATGGCCGGGCCATCGTAGATTACTTGCTCCGGAGCACCCAGCACGGGGATGTCCAGTCCTCTTTTAATTGTAATCATACTCACTTGCACTACCGTTAAGGGAAGACAGGTTGGTTAGCGCCGAGAAATACATCACGACGAGTTGTTGAATGAGCCCGTCCATATCGCGACAAACTGTCGAGAAAACAAACAAATCAGCAACATACAGGATCATTCAAAAGCGCCTGAGTTTACCACCTTAGGCAAGTTTGCCGCCACGCCAAATGGGGAAAATCCCCGCCCTATCACAAAATTAACCTTCAATGAATATTTTCCCTCCGCCCCTGCAACCCGTGGTTTTAAAGGATTTTTCGCAAAGCTAACCCTATAGGGGTATTTTTTGGGGTGTGCGGAGAAGGATTAGAAAAAATAATCCTCCTCTTGCCCGCCTGGGGCGATCCGCTCGTGATGATTCTGTTAATTGGTCGAGGATTGAGTAATCAAAAGGTCAATGACTCACGCAAAGGGGGATTTGCTGACACAGCCCGGCGTCTTGGGGGCCTGCTCCCGGGCCAGCCACTCGGCTTGTGTATAGGTATGCAACGCCAGCGCATGGATGGCGCCCGCCAGCTCCTCGGCCAGCACGGCATTGACCTGGCGATGGCGCCCCAGCAGGCGCTGCCCCTCGAACGCCTGGCTCACCACCACCACCTTGAAGTGGCTTTCAGACCCAGGTGCTACCCTGTGCATGTAGCTCTCGTTGATCACCTCCAGGTGGCTGGGGGAGAGGGCGGCGGCCAGCTTGGCCTCTATCTGCTGTTGCATGCTCACGGTGAAGACTCCTCGTCGAATGTCCGGCCATTAATGTCCCGCCATTGTAGCCAGGGTTGCCTGCCGGATGCATCAGGCGTGAGGGATTTGGCCATCCCCCGGTCGCACCGGGCTGGTGAATTTCTCCGTCGCCGCTAGAATAGCGCCACTTTCACCGCTGCCGGGCAATACGGGGCAGACGGTCGCCATTCATCAACCACAATGTTGGACTCCTGCCTATGCAAACCCTGCTCGACACGGCCCACTGCCGCCTGACCCTGTACCGTTACCCGCGGCAGAACCAGGATCCCCTGCAGGCCTGGGATGCGGCGGACGAGTATCTGATCAATGAGCTTGCCGAATCGCAGCAAGCACCTGATGGTCCCGTCATCATCATGAACGACGGCTTCGGCGCCCTGGCGGCCTTCCTGCACGCCCACGCCCCCGTCTGCGTGACCGATTCCCATGTCAGCGAGCGGGCGACCCTGGCCAACCTGGCGGAAAATGGCCTGGATCCCGATGCCATCCGCCTGCAGGATGCCCTGGCACCACTGCCCGATGCCCCGGCTCTGGTGGTGATCAAGGTTTCCAAGTACCAGGCGCTGCTGGAGCAGCAACTCCTGGCGCTGCGCCAGGTGGTCACGCCGGCGACCCGCATCCTGGCCGCCGGCAAGGCCAAGGACATTCACACCTCCACCCTCAAGCTGTTCGAGAAGTATCTGGGCGAGACCCGCACCTCGCTCGCCTGGAAGAAGGCACGGCTCATCCACTGCACGCCGGCCGCCGAGCGCCCGCCCCTGCCCAACCCCTTCCCGACCGTCTGGCCGCTGGAGGGCAGCGGCATGCTGATCCACAACCATGCCAACGTGTTTTCCCGCACCAGTCTGGATATCGGTGCCCGCTTCATGCTGGACAACCTGCCCACCCACAGTGCCCGCAGGGTGATCGATCTGGGCTGTGGCAACGGCGTGCTCGGGCTTTCGCTATTGGCCAAGGACAGCGAGGTAGAGGTGACCTTCATCGACGAGTCCTATATGGCGGTCGCCTCGGCGCGGCTGAACGTCGAGCACAACCTGCCGGATGCCCTGCCCCGCGCCCACTTCCTGGTCAACAACTGTCTCGACGGCGTGCCGGCCGGCTCGGCGGATCGCATCCTCTGCAACCCGCCGTTCCATCAGTTGCAGGCGATCACCGATCACATCGCCTGGCAGATGTTCACCGATGCGCACCGGGTGTTGCCTCAGGGGGGGGAACTCTGGATAGTAGGCAACCGTCACCTGGACTATCACAACAAACTCAAGCGCCTGTTTGGCAACGCACAAGTCGTTGCGTCGAACAGCAAATTCGTTATTTTGAAAGCCATCAAACGCTGAAGCTAAAGCCAAAGGAAACCCATGATGAAAAAGTCACTCTTGCTGCTGGCCGCCCTGGTGCTGGGTGGTTGTGCCACCCACTGGCCGGAGAGCGCCCTGCTCAACCCGCAAATCATCCCCTCCAACCAGCAGTACTACTCAGGCAACCGCATCACCATGGAAGGGGTGGACAAGCGCGAGGCCGCCTACGTCTTCTCCATCAAGAAGAAAGAGAAGGCCCCCGTGCTGGTCAACAGCAGCCAGCCCCTCAACAGCCTGCTGGCGGAAAAACTGGCGGAAGGGCTGCGCAGCCAGGGGCTGGAAGTGGGCAACAGCGGCACCACCAACCTGACCCTGGCCATCTCCACCGCCGCCGTCACCGTGGAAGAGAAGACCTTCACCTATGTCACCAAGTCCCGCGTCAGCCTGCAGGTGATCGCCGACTTCCAGGGCAGCAAGCTGACCAAGCAGTTCAACATGTCCTCCAGCAAGGAAGGCCCGGGTGAGCCGAGCATGGCGGATCTGGAGTCCACCCTGAACCAGCAACTGGGCAGCGTGCTGCAGCAGATCATGGCCGACGAGGCGCTGCGCGGCTATCTCAAGGGTCAGCCGAGCTGAGCGAGGACATATAGATGAAGAAACTCTGGTTACTGATCACCCTGATCGCCCCCCTGGCCTTTGCCGGCCAAAAGGTCCAGATGGAGACCAATCATGGCACCATAGTGGTCGAGCTGGCTCCCAAGCAGGCGCCGCAGACGGTGAAGAACTTCCTGCGCTACGTGGCGGACGGCAGCTATGACGGCAGCCTCTTCCACCGGGTGATCCAGAACTTCGTGGTACAGGGCGGGGGCTACAATCAGCAGTTCCAGCCGCTGCCGACCTTCGATCCCGTGGTCAACGAGTCCAGGGGCGGCCTGCCCAACAAGCGCGGCAGCATCGCCATGGCCCGCACCCAGGCAGTCGACAGCGCCACTCGCCAGTTCTACTTCAACCTGGTGGACAACGACAACCTCAACGCCAATGCCGGCGCCGGTTACACCGTGTTCGGCCAGGTGGTGCAGGGCATGGAGGTGCTGGATAAGCTGGCCCAGGTCCAGACGGGCTACAGCTCCATCCTGCGCGCCAACGACGTGCCCACCAGCCCCATCATCCTGAAAAAAGTGGTGCTGCTGGCGGACAAATAACGCGCGCCGGATCACACTCCGCCGCCCCCCATGAACGGGTCACCGGTCTCTTTTTCTATACTCAGCCCTTGCCCGAGGTTTGCGGGAGATGCAGCGACTGAGCCAGGAGGAACCGGTGACCTGTCACGATTACATAGCCCAACACGCCGGCCCGCTGGCCCAGGCGGTCCGTCATTTCCTGGCACGGGAAATCCCCTATCACCAGCTGGAAGACTTGAGCTGGCAGCTCCTCTCCCTCTGGCAGGCCCTCCCCGCCATCCCCCTGGACAAGGCCCCCGCCAGCGAACAGGAGGGGGTATTCTGGCACCTGCTGCACAGCCTGCACCTGTGGGATGAACAGCAACTCGTCAGCGAGACCTGGCTGCGCCTGCAGCTGATGGCCTGCGCCAATTTTCTCGTCGCCGAGGGGCCCTGCCCGGGCCACTGCATCGGCTCGCGCCCCTGAATCCTGCCCGTCCCGTTCGGCTTGCCTTGGCTAGGCCGCGCGAACCTGACAAAATGACCCCCTTTTCCCAGAGGAGTCAGGCAGTTGAACAATCTCAGCCCGCCCAGCCATACCCCGGGCCGTGCCACCAGCTGGCGAGATGCCCTCGCCGTCTATCTGGAAGCGCGGGTGCTCATCCTGTTTGCCATGGGATTTTCCTCCGGCCTGCCGCTGCTGCTGGTCTTTGGCACCCTGTCGTTCTGGTTGCGCGAGGCGGATGTCAGCCTGACCGACATCGGCTACATGAGCTGGGTGGCGCTGGCCTATGGCTTCAAATGGCTATGGTCACCCCTGGTGGATCGACTGCCCCTGCCCCTGCTTTCACGGCTGCTGGGGCGGCGGCGCAGCTGGATGCTGCTCTCCCAGGTGCTGATCGCACTCTCCCTGGTCGGCATGGCCTATTGCGATCCCAAGACCCAGCTCGCCCAGCTCGCCCTGTTCGCCCTGCTGGTGGCCTTCGCCTCCGCCACCCAGGACATCGTCATCGACGCCTATCGTATAGAGTCTGCACCGGAGCGGCTGCAGGCGGCCATGGCGGCCTCCTACATGACGGGTTACCGGCTCGCCATGATCATGGCCGGTGCCGGGGCCCTGGCGCTGGCCGCCTGGCTCGGCAGCAACAGCGGCTATGACTATCGCGGCTGGCAGCTTACCTATCTGCTGATGGGGGGCCTGATGTCCCTCGGCGTCATCACCACCCTGGTCAGTCACGAGCCGGATATCGATCTCAAGGGTCAGGACGAGCAGCAGATGGCACGCAAGGCGTTGCTGCTGGAGCGGGGCTGGGCGCCCACGCTGGCCGGGCTGGGCGCCTGGACCTACGAGGCCATCTGGTGTCCCTTCGCCGACTTCTTCCGCCGCTACGGCTCCTCGGCCCTGCTGATCCTCGGGCTTATCGCCTGCTATCGCATCTCGGACGTGGTGATGGGGGTGATGTCCAACAGCTTCTACGTGGACCTGCAATTCAGCAAGACGGAAGTGGCCACCATCACCAAGGTGTACGGCGTCATCATGACGCTGGTGGGGGCGGCGCTCGGTGGGGTGCTGGTGATGCGCTTCGGCACCCTGCGCATCCTGTTCCTCGGCGCCGTGCTGACCGCCAGCACCAACCTGCTGTTCGCCCTGCTCAACGAGGTGGGCCACAACCTGGAGCTGCTGACCCTCATCATCTCGCTGGACAACCTCAGCGCCGGCATCGCGACGGCTGCGTTTGTGACCTATCTGTCGAGCCTCACCAACGTGGCCTTCTCGGCCACCCAGTACGCGCTGTTCAGCTCCATCATGCTGCTGCTGCCCAAGCTGCTTGCGGGTTTCTCCGGTCGGGTGGTCGAGCTGATCGGCTACAGCCACTTCTTCATCGGCACCAGCCTGCTCGGCATTCCGGTGATGATACTGATCATTATGGTTGCCAAACGAGGCAGTGCTTTGTCACCAGAAACGAACAAATAGCAAGCGTTTGCGGATTTTTGGGGGTGATTAGATTCACAAATCCTGACAAAGTTCCCTGGCTCTTGTTTATCCGTTGAATTTATTTGGCTAGAATCCCTTCCGCTCCTTGTGGGCAGGCTACGGAAAACCTCAACTAACGCACAAGAGACCAATAAAATGGCCAAATTTACCAAGACTCTGATCGCTGCCGGTCTGCTGGCTGCCTCCGCCACTCCGGCCCTGGCTGCCGATTACAGCGGCGACATCCACAAGAACGACTACAAGTGGTTCCAGTTCAACGTGATGCACACCATCGACCAGCTGCCCTACGCTGAGTCCGAAGGTGGCTACAACGATACCTACTTCGAAATGGAGTTTGGTGGCCGTTCCGGTATCTTCGATCTGTACGGTTACGTCGACGTGTTCGACATCTTCCAGAACCGTCACGACGACAAGCACAACCAGGACAACCTGTTCATCAAGTTCGCACCGCGTATCTCCATCGATGCCATGACCGGCAAAGATCTCTCCTTCGGCCCGGTGCAGGAAGTCTACATCGCCAACCTGATCAACGTGGGGGGTCCGGATGGTCTGTTTGAAGCAATGACCGGTCTGGGTGCAGACGTACAAGTGCCCTGGTTCGGCAAGGTTGGCATGAACCTGTATGCCCGTCACGTCAACGAAGGCGGTGGCGAGCAGGGCTGGAACGGCTATCAGTTCTCCATGAACTGGTTTAAGCCTTTCTACACCTTCTCCAACGGCAGCTTCGTAGCCTATCAGGGTTACCTGGATCACCTGTTTGATGCCAAGGACACTTCCACCGACGGTACCGCCATGTTCAACGGCCTGTACTGGCACTCCGACCGCTACGCCGTCGGTTACGGCCTGAAGTACTTCAACGACATCTACGGTATCCAGAATGGTTCCTACGGTTTGAAGACCACTGGTTTTGGCCACTACTTCTCCGTGACCTACAAGTTCTAATCGAACGGGTTACGCAGAAACAAAAAACCGGAGCAGTCGCTCCGGTTTTTTTATGGCGCCTTCGCCGACCTCTTTGCCGTGACAATGGGGAGGACCGAGCCCTCCCCGTCCGCCATTAGTCGCGGAAGTTCTGGAACTGCATCGGCTGACCCAGCTCGGCGCCACGCACCAGGGCCATGGTCTCCTGCAGATCGTCGCGCTTCTTGCCGGTGACCCGCACCTCGTCGCCCTGGATCGCGGCCTGCACCTTGATCTTGGAGTCCTTGATGAGCTTCACCAGCTTCTTGGCGACTTCCTTGTCGATCCCCTGCTTGAATTTCACGGTCAGGTGGAAACGCTTGCCGGAGTGAACGCTGTCACCCACGTCCATGGAGCTGTTCTCGATGTTGCGCTTGAGCAGGGCGCCGCGCAGGATCTCGACCATCTGCTTGAGCTGGAAGTCGGCGTCGGCCTCCAGCTTCACCTCTTCCTTGTTCAATTCGAAGCTGGCTTCCACGCCACGAAAATCGAAACGGGTCGCCAGTTCACGATTGGCGTTATCGACGGCGTTCAACACCTCGTTCATTTTGACTTCAGAGACAATATCGAATGACGGCATAGCCGGGCTCCTCATGCTGTGCTTCAGGTTGTGCTTATCGGTGGGCAAATCTACCAGAAAACGGGCAAATTTGCTGATTTCGATGGGACTGCTCTGCTAGAATCCCCTGCGCACAGGAATGGTGAGACCCGTTAGAACCCTTTCAGGATCTGTCGCGAGAGATCGGGAAACTCGGTGAAGAGCGCCGCAGGAACCGGAGTGTATATGAATGCATGAGCCTCCGGTTTCACATAAGCGGGCCGCGCATGAGCCTTGAACACAACCTCTCAGCAAGATCATGAACCGGTTCTTGGTGTCCACCAGCGACATCTTCCCTTATCCCGGTAGGCGGTTGACCGGATTGCAGCCCTTACCCTGATCGAGCCTCTCCATGCCAAGCGGATTACGCGACAACAACCTGAAAACCCGCCGTCACCCCGTCTCTCCCGAGTGGACCTTGCTGGGCTGCGGCGCCCTGGGTGGCGTCTTCGCCTCCCTGTTGACCCTAAGCGGCCAACCGACGCGCATCCTGCTGCGCGAGCGGCACCGTGCCACCCTGCACCCCGGCATCGACTTCACCTCCCTCGACAGCCATACCCAGCTCCTTGCCATCGAGCGCGCCTTCATCGACAAGCCAGGCCCCATCAGACGCCTGCTGGTGATGACCAAGGCGGGGCAAGTCATTTCGGCCCTCACCCCCCTGGTCGGGCAACTGGCCGCAGGGGTTCCCATCGTACTGCTGCACAACGGCATGGGGGTCGCCGAACGGGTGGCGGCCCTTTTCCCCCACAATCCTGTCATCGCCGGCGTCACCAGCCACGGCGCCATGCAGAGCGGCCACTTCGTGTTCCGTCACACCGGCAAGGGGGAAACCTGGCTCGGCCCCGTCAATGAGGCGGCCCGCTCCTGTGCCCATCTGGCGGACGAACTCGCTCGCGCCCTCGGCCAGGCCGGCTGGGATGAGCAGATCCTGACCCGCCAGTGGCAGAAACTCGCCGTCAACTGCGCCATCAATCCGCTCACCGCCCTGTATCGACTCAAGAATGGCGAGCTGGCGGGCCCGCGCTTTGCCGACGTCTTGCAGCAGATCTGCGTGGAAGTGGCGGACGTGATGCAGGCCGAAGGCCAGCCGACCGGCAGCGATGAGCTGCTGCGCCGGGTCATGACGGTGGTGGAGCTCACCGCCGACAATTACTCTTCCATGTATCAGGACATGGAGCAGGGCCGAGAGACCGAGATCGAGACCATCACCGGCTTCCTGCTCGGCAAGGCCGCGGCGCACGGCATCGCGGTACCGGTCAACCAGGGCCTCTATCAGGCCGTCAAAGAGAAATGCTGAGCCCGGGAGTGCGGGCGGCGGAGGAGTGCAGGATGAGCGTACTGGTATTGGTGGCCCCCGGGTCGGAAGAGATAGAGACGGTCGCCATCGTCGACACCCTGGTGCGCGGGGGAATGGAGGTGGTGCTGGCCTCCTGCTGTCCGGCGGGGCAGCGCCAGATCCGCGCCTCTCGCGGCGTGCAGCTGGTGGCGGATTGCCACCTCGACGAGCTGACCAGCCGTGACTTCGAAGCCATGGTCGTGCCCGGCGGGCTGCCCGGCAGCGAAGTGATCCGCGACACCCCCCTCGCCATCGACCTGCTGAGAGAACAGGCCCAGCTCGGCCGCTGGCGTGCGGCCATCTGCGCCGCCCCCGCCGTGGTGCTGCACCATCACGGCTTGCTGGGGGATGCCAGCGTCACCTGCCATCCCGGCTTTCAGGCCCGCCTGCCTGCGGCGCAGCTGAGCGCGGCACGGGTGGTACGGGACGACGCCCATCACCTGATCACCAGTCAGGGCCCGGGCACCGCCATCGAGTTCGCCCTCGAACTGGTGCGGGTGCTGCGCGGCGATGAAACCGCCCGTGCGGTAGCCGGGCCCATGGTGTTGCCATAGGCTCAGGTTGTCGGGCGGCCAATTATCTTTCAGCCGCTCTTGTGCCACCCCAAGAAAGATCCCCCCATCGACGCCATCTCGATGGGGGGTTATCAAACGACAACCTGCATCTTAAGATCTGCTCTTCCGCTAATACTTCGCTGTTGAACTATTCATTTCGCGACAAGAGCGTTGCAATCCAACAGGATATGCTCGTTATCCATCCTGTCGGCAAATCGTGCCTGCGCTAGTCAACCGGCACCACATCTGTCTTGGGCTGTTTGGCGCGGTAGGCATCCATGATGGGAGCCCAGTCCATCCCGCTAGGAACTGGGAATTGCTTGAATAGCTCACCATATTTCTTGTCGAAATCATCCATACCATATTGGCGTGCTATCGGTACTCTCTGGTCATACCAATCATCGGTCACCTCTTCGGCGATACCACGGGCGAGCAGTAGATCAGGGCTGAGTTGTAATCCCCCCCCGGTTAACATGACTTCGAAATAACCACCAGGAGCCAAACCAAAATAGAGGCGATTTCGTCTATCGTAACGTCCTTCGACTAAATACACCTGACGCATTTTTTGCTCTAGATCGGTAGGTAAATCCACTTTGATGCGGTAGCGCTTGCGATCATGGAAGGAAACCAACTCAATCACAGCTTTATCGGGGATGGAAACGCCATCGGTAGGCAGGCCTCCACCGCCCGCCCAATAGTAACGCTGTCCCTTGATTCTGTCGGCAAGTAAACCTCCAGCCCCGCCTCCAGCCAAGCTGTCGGCATAAACCAGTTTCCCTCCAAGATAGAACTCGGTCTTGGTGTTCTTAGTAAGGTCTATATTGCTACCTGTACCATAACGCCAAGCAAATTTAGGCAGAGATTGGGGCGCTGCACAGGCCATCAATGACAGGTAGAACCCCAGCAATGCGACGATATATTTCATCTCTGTGTTGGTACTTCCTGCTCGAGATGGGAGAGGTCCATGGTTTCTAGCACCTTCATATTATCAATGTGCAGGCAGGTGCAGAGCTTCATTTTCCTCTGGCGTGAGCTGTCGAGGGAGGATATCTGGCACTTTTGATCGACATTTTCAAGCTCCGTAGGTATCACCTTACTGGGTCAGTATCCGTCTTGGGTTGGGCAGTGCGATATGCATCCATGATAGGTGCCCAGTCCATACCACTGGGGGTAGGATATTGCTTGTAGGCATTACCGTATGCTTTGTCAAAATCGTCAAACCACTCTTTGTAAACTTTGGTGACGGGATTTTCCTTGTCTTGCGAGGTTTGAATTTCGTTAGCAATCCCCCTGGCCAGCAAGATATCAGGCTTCACTTTCGCGTTGGTTAAAAATGCTTCCACATAGCCGCCGGTGGCCATACCTAAGCCAATGTTATCTCGGCGTACTTCACGCCACTCATCCCTCACCTTGATGCGATAAGGTTGCGCAATCATGCTTTCCAGCTCTGCTGGCAAGGCCAGGCTAATGCGATAGCGCTTTTTATCGTGGAATGAAATCCACTCCACTTCTACCCGATCGGGGGCGGGGTGAATATCTCGGCGACCGGCAGTTATCAACCAGCGATAGTCCCTTGCACGAAGTGATTCTGCATCAACGCGACTCGACGATCCGTTGGTTGAGGCATCTACCAATTGGCCCTGACGATAAAAGAGTACCTCCGTCACCCATAACTCATCAGCGTTCGAACCCACCATATGGCGCCAGTCCAGTTGCTTGAGGCCTGTGGGGGCTGCTTGGCAGGCAGTGACTAACGGCAACAGCAGCAATAAGAGAATCCAGCGCGTACAAGTCATCATTGCACGGGGTCAGTATCCGTCTTGGGTTGCGCGGCACGATAGGCATCCATGATGGGAGCCCAGGCCATGCCGCTTGGAACGGGGTACTGTTGATAGAGATGACGATAGTTGGCATCAAAGTCAGCCCAAGAGTTTTCAAACTGGCTGGAGAGAGGGAAACGTTGATCATAGGGATCATCCGTTACCTCTTTTGCGATCCCTCGGGCTAGCAAGATATCGGGAGTAACACGAGGGTCTCTCAAAAACGCCTCGACATAGCCCCCGGTTGCCATGCCCAACCCAATATTATCGCGGCGATCTTCGCGCCACTCCTTGCCTACTTTTACCCGGTAACGCTGCGCTATCATCCTTTCCAGCTGCGCGGCGGGTAAGTCAAGGCTGATGCGATAGCGTTTCTTGTCGTGATACGACACCCATTCCACCTCAACCCGATCGGGAGCTGGGTGGATATCACGGCGGCCCTTGCCTATGCTCCAGCGATAATCTTTCCCTTTGAGAGATTGGTCGCTAACTGACCTGATAGCCCCATTGGTTGAGGCATCCACCAACTCGCCCTGACGATAAAAGTGCACCTCTGTCACCCAGATCTGATCAGCATTGGTGCCCACCATATGCCCCCAATCCAAGTCGTGGGGGGCTGAGGGGGCGGCCTGGCAGGCGGTGATAAACGGTAACAGCAGCAACAACAATATCCTGCACATTAATAACCTCCCTTTTGATTGTCTGTGACTTGGCGCACCTCTTGGTCGCCAACTCGATTGGGTTTATTGACCATCCCGGTATCTGCGCTGTAGTGCAAATAACCGAGCCGCAGAGCTTGATACTCCTGTGGCGAGAGGGTGCGAGTCAAATCAACCACCTCTCCGCGCCGTTTGGCAGCATCGACCCAACGTGCATCAAGCGCAGCCAGGTTTAAGGTGGGGTATGAAAGGGCGCTGTTCATCATCAAGTCCCGTCGAGTAGGGTCCCACTTAATAAATGGCACACCGGCATCCCGTGCTGCTTCCACCATCATATGGAGCGGAATGCGTGAATACTCCCCCTCCACCACCCGGTGCAGCACCACATCGACCTTCACTTCCTGCTCTGACGCATCTTTGCTCACGGTTCCTGGTCGTTGGGGGCGCACATTGAGGTAGCCCGATACCGTTGTGCTGTTATAGGAGGAGAGCAGCTCAACGCCCTTCGCCCACCCCTGCGCTGCGCGCATTTTGGCATAGGCGGTTGCCTGGCTATATGCATGTGAGTCTTTTGCCGTGCTGTAGCGCGATTCGGTTGACTTGAAGGTGGCGATCACCTTGGTTTCGTTGATGACGGGGGACGCGTAGTTGGGATCACGTAGACTCCAACGACTGTAATAACCACCGCCAATATCGGAGTGAGCACCGGGGATGATCACTTCGGTAAAGGTGGCGGGCAGCTCGCTGGCCATATTCTTAATCCGGGTCAGGTCAAAGTGATAGCGCCACTCATCGGCCGCGATAATATGCACCACCCGCTCGGCGCAGTCAGGGGCCAGCGTCACACTGCGTTTGCCCCACAGATAGGAGCTGACCACAGTATCAAACAGCCCGACAAACTGGATTCGCACATCGTCGCGGCTGCTCCAGTCAAAGCCCGCTTTCAGGGGGATATCGGGGGCATTGGCCATCGCCTCCACCAGTGGGTGGTCCCCTTTCTTATCGATACGGTTTACAAACTGGCGGGCGGCTGAGGCCCCCCGGCTAAAACCAAACACATCGAACTCGACTTTGTGGATGCACTCGATACTGGGCAGAATCTCACTCAGTTGTTCTTTTATCTTCGCCACGATCTGGGTGCGGCACGCTTGCTCAACCCGCGAGGTGCTGGAAGTCTCGCCCTTGTCGGCCCCCGCCCCAGCCTTGGTGTCATCCTGCCCTTTGGCTGTGCCAATACCTTCGACATAGACAGGGATGCTCAACAATGGTGCTTTGTCACTGAGCAAATATAAGTCACTGGCCTTGCCAATATTGGTGACGTCGTTTTTCTCGCTGTTATTGAGACCACCCGGCAGCGTTCCCTCAAAGCATTGCTCCAGTAACGCCGCCTGCTCTTGCGGGCTGCACTTGGCCAGTGCCGCCTCCAGTGCATTTTTCCCCTTTTCATGATTGAAGGTGTTGTTGGAGGTGCCATCAAAAAACACCCCGATGCGCAGGGTGGTGAGCTGATATCCCTTCACCTCAATCACGTAGGAGTGCTTGGTGAAAAAGCGAGTAGGCTGGGCCTGTCCTGACTGATGTCCTTTCGGTAGCGGCTGTTCTGGGTCAGTGAGGCAGAGGTCGCCTGTGGTCACCTTGACATGCTCGCGCTTCACGTCACAGTGCCCGAGTAACTTGTCTGTATAGGCGGGTACTTGTGTGGTCTCACCCTCCTTGAGGACCTCACGGGACTGCGCCGCCTTGAGCCAGGCTGGCGTCTCGATTTTTACTGCCACCGGACCAACTGCAAACCCTCGCACCAGAGTGGGTCCATCCTGCAGGGTGACCGTCTCTGACTTGCCGGTTTCGTCAGTCAAAGTGGCCTTGAGCCCCTTGAACGAACGGTTGTGCTCATCGCGAATGTCTACCTCTATCCAGTTATCATAACGTTCGCAAGGGATACAGTGGGGATCTGCCGCCATCAGGATGCTCCTGTCAATTCGTGATGTTTGTTCAGCCAGTTGGCTACCTGAACCAGCTCATCGTCGGTCAGCATCAAAGGCCCCCGTATCTCTTCAAGAGGCAAATTGGCTTGCAAGGTCAAGACGCCAGCCAC
This sequence comes from Aeromonas sp. XH, assembly GCF_033348475.1. Classification (NCBI taxonomy): domain Bacteria; kingdom Pseudomonadati; phylum Pseudomonadota; class Gammaproteobacteria; order Aeromonadales; family Aeromonadaceae; genus Aeromonas; species Aeromonas sp. XH. The sequence goes on from NZ_CP137630.1 coordinate 3,272,453, forward strand.
CACACCATCGCGCACATCCTCTTGCAGCCCATCCTGATTGGCCTGTTTGAGTGTGGGTAAAATAGCCCCGGCCGGGTCAGGATGGCGCTCCATCATAGCCGTCATGGTCTGCCATAACCGCCGCCGCAAGATGTAGGCATGACGGTTCTCGTCGTATAGTCCAGCCAGATGATGAGACCGGATATGAAACCAGGGGGTTTGCAATGCGGGTTGGAACCGGGCATGAGGCGTGCGAGAGAAGACCTTGCCCTGAATCCAGAGCCCGGAACAGGGCCCCAGCACACTATCGCGTTCATCAGGGGTCATGGCACTGAGCATGGGCAGGAAAATGCGTGGGTCAGAGAAACGAAACCAGACTGCTTCTCCCTCGCGTATCGCTTCTATCAGACTCTGCCAATGGCGGCGGATCAGCTCCACTGATTGGTCGCTGATCAGGTAGAAGCCGCTCAGAGCGGGATTGGCCATCATGAACTCAGTGGAAGGGGCAGGCAGCAACCAAGGCCCCAACGCAGAGTGCTCATCGAAAGCGGTACCGGCAAAAAGTGGATTGGCATTCTCTCCATCATAGGTATAAAAATCCGCCACGGCTGACTCTGCCTGGGCTCCATCGATGACGGCATACCTCTCACCCGCTTGCTCGCCAGCAAGCCAATCAGATAACGTCATAATACGGAAACCTCGATCAGTCGCTTGATCCTGCTGCGGTTATCCGATGCATTGTCAGAAGTTGGAATCGTATTGAGCAAGGTATCGAACTCACCGCTCATGGAGGAAACTACTCGATCGACCCTTAGCCTGGTCTGCGTCGGAAACAGCATCTCAGCTTCCCCCTTGAAGTGCGCTGCGTCTCCCAGCAGACGACCACCATGACCGGCAGGCAATCGGATCTTCAACAAGGTATCGTTGACCCAGGCCTTGTCCGGTGAGGTACTCATAAATCCTGGCTCAACAACGATATTGCCCACCCCTGTGAACTGATCTTTCAGGGCTGCAAGCTCCGGCTTGTCCAGCGCCAATCCCCGGTAGACGAAAGACAACTCAGGTGAGGCCGGCAATTTCGCCAGACCAGCCTCCACATCGGCAACATAGGCCTTCATTGCCTGGTCAAACTCACTCGCAGATGTCGGCTCATCATTCAAATAACTGCGACTAAGCAGGGTATCGATGGCCTCTCGCTGCTTGTAGGGGCGATCACGCAAATAGTTATTGAGCAATGTGTACCCTTGCGCCGAATAGTATCTAAGTGCTTCATCCGCTTTGGATATCTCTACCGTCGCCCACTTCTTTGCCGGCTTTTTGCCTTCCCCTGTGGCCGCAACAGGTGGCGGTGGCGGTGGCGGTGGCATCATTGGGCCTCCGGCAAGCTGGGGTGGGACAGGCGGTGGAGCTGGTGGGCTCCCGGCAGGCGGAGGTGGTACAGGTGGTGGAGCTGCTGGACAAGGCTTGGCCAGCGGTGCCATGGACTCCATGCTCTTGTGGATAGCCGGGGTTGGCAACCTTGCTGGTGGTGGTGTTGGCACCTCGACATTGCCTGGTAGAACGGGAGCTTTGCCACCCCAGCCGGAACCAGTTCCGGGGCTGCCGCCGGAGTTCATCTTGATGGAGCCACCACTTAGCGTGACACCACCGGCATCCAGCTTCACAAAACTGCCTCCTACCTTGAGCGTCAGCTCGGCCCCCGCCTCCATCACTATCTTCATGCCCGCCTTGTGGTGTACCTCGCTCCCCACCTCCACCAGCAGGGATTGACCCAGCTTCTGGTGCAAGCTGGCATCCACCGTCAGCGAGTAGTCGGCCTTTATCTGGTCGCGCTTCTCACCCTCCACCGTCAGGTGGTCATTGGCCTTGATGCGGGTCACCCGCTCGTTGTCGATATCCCGATGCTCGTCGTGCTTGATGTGCCAGGCGGCATCATTTTCGATAAGCACGTTCAGGTCTTTCTGACCGTGGATGTAAATCTCTTCCTGCCCCGCCTGGTCTTCGAAGCGCAGCTCGTTGAAGCCCTCACCCTGGTGGGTCTCGGTGCGCAGCACGGTGCGGGTCTTGTTGGCCGGCAATTCGTACGGCGGCCGATTGGTGGCGTGATAGGTGCGACCCGTCACGATGGGCTGGTCGGGGTCCCCTTCCAAAAAGCTCACGATGACCTCGTGGCCGATGCGCGGGATGGCCATCATGCCGTATTGACCGCCGGCCCAGCCTTGCGAGACCCGCACCCAGCAGGAGCTCTGGTCGTTGCTCGAGCCATAGCGGTCCCACGGGAATTGCAGCTTCACCCGGCCGTGCTCGTCGCAGTAAATCTCCTCCCCGTCGGGACCCACCACCATGGCGATTTGCGGGCCATCCACCATGGGCTTGTGAGGGGCCTCCGGGCTGCCGATACGCGCCCGCCAGGTGGTGCTGGCTTTCACCACCCCAAATTCGTTGTGATAGACGGTGGGGCCGCTGCCCCCCTCCTCTTCCAACGCCTGCGGCTGTTCGCCGGTATGGCGGATATGGACTATTTGCCAGTCGGTATTGAGGCTGCCGTTGGGGTGTTCGGTCAGCGAGAAGGTCTGCCCCGGCAGCAGAGCCGCGCAGTTGGACTTGCCACTGCCGGCCACGGCGTCATTGCGAAGCGCATCCAGCCGGTGCTGGACAAAGGCCTTGCCGCTGCCGTCCTGCTTGTAGCGGCCCGGGAAATCGAAGTGCTGGTAGGTATCGCGCTGGTGCGCAAGCTCTGCTCCCACCTTCTTGTGGGAGAGGCCATAGGCCGGCGTCTTGAAGCTGTAGTCTTTGAGCTCCACATCGCTCGGGCGCACCGCCTCGCGGTAGTGGAACTGACGGACATAGGGACCCTGCTCCAGCGAGCGGTTGCCGAGGTTGAAGAAGAGATCGGGGCCTTGGGTCAATGCCGCCGCGTCGTCGGCAAACACGATACGGTGTTTGCCCGCTTCAAACTCGTGGAAATAGAACATCCCCTCTTCGGCGGCGAGGCGGTTCACGAAATCAAGGTCGCTCTCCCGATACTGGACGCAGTACTCCCGCTTGGCATGCTCGTTCTTGAGCGCAAAGGCATAGTCGGTGATGCCGTGCTCTTGCAGGATAATTGAGAGGATTTCATCGGGCTTTTGTGCCTGGAAGATGCGGGAGTTCTGGCGCAAGGAGAGCCGCCATAGCGCCGGTTTCACCTCCAGGGTGTAACGGGTGCGCCGAAAGCCGCTGTCCCCTTGCGCAAACTCGCTCACCACCCCGCACACCCGGCGCTGCAGCTCGCCGTTGTACCACACCATCAGCTCGCACGGCTGGTCCAGCACGGCGCCAAAGTCGATATCGGGCTGAGCACTTGCCAGCTCCAGGCGCAGGCTGAACGGCCGGTTGAGCCCTTCATCCAGCGCAAATTCGGCCACCACCAAGGTGCCCTCGGGCAGGGCTCCCACCTTGACGGTGAATTGTAATCCTGTGCTGTCTGCCATGAGGGCTCCTTAACCTGTCTGCCCGCAGCCAGAGGCGCTGCACGAATGGGGCTTGTGATGGGACTTGGCGCTAGGTCGCGACCAATGAACTCTGCCATGCCCCAGACTTGTCATCGGAACAGCGAGCGGGGCTGGCCTACGTTGTGCTTTGCCATAAGGTCGCCCTGCGGCCATATGGCAAAGCACAAAAGCTCCGACCGCATCCGGTCGAACGGGTCGGAGAAAGCTTGCACTGACCTGGTAACCGCTGACACGGCGGCACCAGGCCTTTGGGGTTCACTACAGGAATAACGGCAACAATCGGACGAAGATCACGCCTCGATGGGCGCGCGCCAGTCGTCCGCACCGGAAGTGCCGGCCACGGTGTGTTCCCAGTCGATCTTGCGGTAGGCCATGGAGACCTGGATCAGCTGGGTGAAGTCAGACTTCGCCGGATCCTGGCAGTGGGGCATCTGGCAGTCGATGTCGACTATGGTGGCGTCGGTCAGCACAGTGCTGAAGAAGTGCTCCTGCTTGCCCTCGACGGAGGTGCGGTACCACTTCAGGGTCACCGTCGGCAGCATCTCGCCGGATGCCAGGGAGTTGTACATCAGCGGCACGGCCTTGTTCAGGGCAACGGTGAACTTGAACGGCTTGTGGACACGCTGACCAGCAGGCTGACCGGACTGGGGATCGGTCGGCACGGTGACGACGTGCTGGAACTCTTGCACCAGCATCTCGTCTTCGTGACCCTGCACGAAGATGTTGCCGACGGAATCGGAGGTGAAGGCACCTGCGGTGATGTTGCCCTGGGTTTTACCTTCGATGCTGATATAACATGGAGTTGGCATGGAATTGCTCCTGATGGGTTGAACGGTAATGACACTCGCCCAAACCTGTTAGCAGCGTCCATGCCACTCTTTTTAATAGATAAATTTCAATAACTTAGCATCATGAACACTCACACATCAGCATGCACGGCGCAATAAATTGTGCTTTTCAACTTTTTAAACCATCAATCATTGCCCTGGCAGTTCAATCTTCCGATTCCTGCGCAACTATTTGCGCCATGCGGACAAGATCACTGTGGCTCATCCACATTGGCGACGGATGCCAACTCCACATTCAGTCTCACGACACCCTGCTTCAGAGCCCAGGAGATGGCCTGACACTTGCTGCTGGCACCCAGCTTGGTGACCACGTTGTTCAGATGAAAGGTCACGGTGCGCGGGGTGATCCCCAGGATCTGGGCAATGTCGCTCGTCTGCTTTCCCTCCGCCGCCCAGCGACACACCTCCAGCTCGCGCAGGCTCAGGGTATCGTGGGGAGAATTCCCCACCAGGCAGACACGCACCACCGCCTCGAAGATGTGCATGGAGAGCCAGGTCAGCGAGGGCACGACCGCCAGCCACTCCTGTTCACTGCGAGGTTCACGGCTGATCAGGGAGAGCAGGCCCACGTGTCCGTTGGCACCGTGCCAGGGGAAGGTGATGCCATCGCGCAACCCCGCCTCCTGCGCGAGCGTCATCACGGCCAGGCTCTGCTCGTCACAGGCCCCCAACACCATGAGATCCGCCCACAGGATGGGCGTGCTCTGCTCCATGCCGCGCTTGACGACGGGATCGATGGCGAAGAAGTTGGCCCGGGTATAGGCGTCTACCCACTCCTGCGGGCAGCCATTGAAGATGATCACATCCGGTCGCTGTATGGTGCTCGGAAACAGCAGGGCCATCCGGAAATAGTCAAACCCCGTCTGTGCCGTCAACTGGCGCAGCAACGCCACTATGGTGTGCTCATCGCAAGCCCGTTCGAACCGGGAGATGAGGTCTAATGCGTAGGTTGTTTCCATGTGATCGAATTGCTTAAAAAAGGTAACCACATTGTTCAGCATGAATCCCAATGGGAGCTGAATCGCCTGCCAACAAGTGGCGACGGGAGGTCGCCCGGGCTTGACGCGTGCACCGCCCGATGGCGGCAAAGGGGTAACCCCTCGTCATCAGAACCGGAGCTGCCAGCAGAGAAACGCCATTCATGGAGATTGGGCAGCAGGCATGAGACTGTGGGTGTTGCCTGGGGATCATATAACAATGCGGTGGGAAAGCAGCCCATCATGCTACTCAAATGAGATCGATATCACCTGACAGCCAGAGGCAGTCCCGAGACCTTGCCACACACCCGGGCTCATCGAGCATCCTCTTGACGATGAGGGGAGACGATGCCACATCCCCCTCTCTGCGAGCGGCGACGCGCCGCCATGCCAGGGCAGCCCCGGGGACCAGCCAGCTGACTCTGGCCGCCATCGGCGTCGTCATATCGCCAGTGCAGCCCCGATCAGGGCATCAGGGTCACAGGATGCGCTTGCCCTGGGCGTCCACCACCGGTTCACCATCCTCCTTGGTGAAGGCCCCTCGCTGGGGGTTGGGCAGTATGTCCAGCACCACTTCGGACGGGCGGCACAGCCGGACGCCCAGCGGGGTGACGACGATGGGGCGGTTGATCAGGATGGGATGGGCCAGCATGGCGTCGATCAGTTCATCGTCGCTGAACCTCTCCTCGGCCAGCCCCAATGCCTCGTAAGGGGGCACGTTCCGGCGTAGCAGCTCGCGCACCGGCATGGCCATGGCGGCAATGAGTGCGATCAGGGTTTCACGGCTCGGCGGTGTCTCCAGATAGTGGATAACGGTCGGTTCAACCCCTGAGTTGCGGATAAGCGCCAGCGTATTGCGGGAGGTGCCGCAGGCAGGGTTGTGGTAGATGGTTATTGCAGTCATATGGTTCCCTTTATTGCGTATGCAGTCAGAGCCTTACGCCGTCTTGCCTTCGTACCACGGCTTGGTGGCATTCACGACCTTCACGACCAGCAGCATGATAGGCACCTCGATCAATACCCCAACCACGGTTGCCAATGCGGCGCCCGAGTGGAAACCGAACAAGCTGATGGCCGCCGCGACGGCGAGTTCAAAGAAGTTGGATGCACCTATGAGGGCTGACGGACAGGCCACCGAATGCTTTTCTCCCACTTTTTTGTTGAGCCAGTAGGCCAGGCTGGCATTGAAGATGACCTGGATCAGGATGGGCACGGCCAGCAGGGCAATGACCAGGGGTTGCTCAATGATGGCATTGCCCTGGAAGGCAAACAGCAGTACCAGGGTCAGCAGCAGCGCTGCCACGGACCAAGGCTGGATCTTGTGCATCGCCTCATCAAAGCTGGCTTGTCCGTGGCGCAACAAGGCTTTGCGGATAAGCTGAGCCATGATGACCGGGATAACGATGTAGAGCACCACAGAGATAAGCAGGGTGTCCCATGGCACGGTAATGCTGGACACGCCCAGCAAGAGACCCACAACGGGCGCAAACGCAAACACCATGATGAGGTCGTTCAAGGCCACCTGAGACAAGGTGAAGTAGGGATCTCCGTTCGTCAGTCTGCTCCAGACAAAGACCATGGCTGTACATGGCGCTGCGGCTAGCAAAATGAGTCCGGCAATATAGCTATCCAACTGATCGCCAGGAAGCATGTCGGCAAACAGTACACGAATGAACAACCACCCAAGGAAGGCCATGGAGAAGGGCTTGACCAACCAGTTGATAAACAGGGTCACACCAATCCCTTTTACATGCCCCTTCACTTGATGCAGCGCAGAGAAGTCGATCTTGAGCAGCATGGGGATGATCATGACCCAGATCAGCAGACCGACAGGCAGATTGACCTGCGCAATTTCCATGGCGCCAATCGCCTTGAACAGGCTGGGAAATACCTGCCCCAAGGTGATCCCGACCAGGATGCAGATTGCCACCCATGCGGTCAGATAGCGTTCAAAAAAACCGATGGCAGGCGCTTCGGCTGCCTTGCATTGTGCTGACATGACGACTCCAAAGGGTCACAGACCCATCAAACAGACGAGGGTCAGCGACCCTCGTTACCAACATTCAACTGATGGCGCGGCAGACCCAGGGAGATCAACGCCGCCAGCAGAATAAAGAGAGTGGAGATCCAGAGGCAGGCCTCGAGACCATAAAGCTGGAACACCAGCCCGGAGAGCAGGGTGCCGAGCAGGCGCCCCAGGGCATTGGCCATGTAGTAGAAGCCCACATCCAGCGATACCCCGTCAGACCCGGCATAGCTGACGATGAGGTAGCTGTGCAGGGAGGAGTTGATGGCAAACAGGGCACCGAACACCATCAGGCCGCCCACCAGGCTGATGGCCGGATGCACCTCATAGTGGAGCGCCAGGGCAATCAGGGCCGGGACCAGAGCCAGCGACAGTGCCCAGCCCATGGCGGCCTTGCCATCAGGCACCCGCCCCTCGCGCTTGCCGGTAAAGCGGGGGGCCTGGGTCTGTACCACCCCGTAGGCGATGATCCAGAACGCCAGGAAGCCCCCCACATACCCGTGATCCCAGCCAAAGCTGGAGGCGAGGTAGACAGGCAGCGCCACCACAAACCAGACATCCCGGGCACCAAACAGGAAAAGGCGGGCCGCCGACAGATAGTTGATGGCCCGGCTCTTGGAGAAGATCTCGCTGAACTTGGGCTTGTTCCTGGCCTTGCCGAGATCCCGTGTCAGGGTCAGCAGGCTGATGCACCACACCAGCGCCAGGGCCAGGGCCATGACCAGCACGGCCCCCCGAAACCCGAGCAGGGTCAGCAGGGCGCCGCCGAGGAAGAAGCCCATCCCCTTCAGGGCATTCTTCGAGCCGGTCAGGAGTGCCACCCACTGGTAGAGCTGACCCTGCGCCTCTCCCGGCACCAGCAACTTGATGGCGCTTTTGGCACTCATCTTGTTGAGATCTTTTGCTATCCCCGAGAGCGCCTGCGCGCCCATCACCCAGGGCACCGTCAGCCAGAGCGGTGGCACCAGCAGCATGCCCAGCGCCAGCACCTGGAGGGCGAGGCCTATGTTCATGGTGCGGTTGAGCCCGAGGCGAGCGCCAATCCAGCCCCCCACCAGATTGGTCACCACCCCGAAGATCTCGTAGAAGAGGAACAGGGAGGCGATGGCCAAGGGGCTGTAGCCCAGCCCGTGGAAGTAGAGCACCACCAGCATGCGCAGGGCGCCGTCGGTCAGGGTGAAGGCCCAGTAGTTGCCAGTCACCAGCAGATACTGGCGGATCTCGGGGGAGAGGCGGGTCGCTGCCATGGCCGGGTTATCCTTGCGCCTTGTCCATCCGGCCGACCATGCACATCAGCTCGGCGGTGCGGTTGGCATAGCCCCACTCGTTGTCATACCAGGCGTAGATCTTCACCTGGGTGTCATTGACCACCATGGTGGAAAGCGCATCTATGGTGCAGGAGCGCGGATCCGTCCTGTAATCCACCGACACCAGGGGGCGCTCCTCATAGCCCATGATCCCCTCGAGCTCGTTCATGGCGGCCGCCTTGAGCAGGCCATTGACCTCGGCCTCCGTGGTGGGGCGGCTCACCTCGAACACGCAGTCGGTGAGGGAGGCGTTGGCGAGCGGCACCCGCACCGCATGACCGTTCAGCTTGCCCTTGAGCTCGGGGAAGATGTGGGTGATAGCTGTTGCAGAACCCGTGGTGGTGGGGATCAGGCTCAGGCCGCAGGCGCGGGCACGGCGTAGATCGCTATGGGGTGCATCCAGAATGGTCTGGGTGTTGGTGATGTCGTGGATGGTGGTCATGGAGCCGTGCCTGATGCCGAGCTGCTCGTGGATCACCTTTACCACGGGTGCCAGGCAGTTGGTGGTGCAGGAGGCCGCCGTCACTATGGGGTGCTGCGCCTTGTCATAAAGATGGTGGTTGACCCCCATGACGACGTTGAGGACCCCCTCTTCCTTGACCGGCGCAGTCACCACGACCCGCTTCACTCCCTGCGCCAGATAGGCGTCAAGCAGCGCCTTGGTCTTCATCTTGCCGGAGGCCTCGATCACCACGTCACAGCCGGACCAGTCGGTCTGGCCTATCTCCTTGTTGCGGGTGCAGAGGATGCGGTGGGTGCCTATCACCATCTCGTCCCCCTCGCTGCTGGCTTCATGATGCCAGCGGCCATGGACCGAATCGAAGGTGATGAGGTGTGCCAGCGAGGCGGCATCGCCAGCCGGGTCATTGATGCGCACAAACTCCACATCCGCCCAGTCGAAGGCGGCGCGAAGCGAGAGACGGCCCATGCGGCCAAAACCGTTGATACCAACCTTGATAGTCATGCTGTTTTCCTTAACCGGCGAATGCGTAGTGGGTGTTGAGGTAGTCGACGTGAGGGGTCAGGGTCAGCGCCTTGGGACGCAGCCCCTGTACCAGTGCCTTCACCTCGGCGGGCGGATAACCCGACTCCAGCAGCAGGATGGCCGCCATCAACCCGGTACGACCCGAACCGCCACGGCAATGGATGGCCAGGGTCTGACCCGCCGCCAGCCGCGCCAGCAGATCCGCCTTGTGGCTGGCAAAGGCCGCGGCGAACGGCGCCTCGGGTGCACAGTCGTCCTCCACCGGCAGGTGGAACCAGGCCAGCCCCAAGGCGGCGCATTCGGCGGGCAAGGCATCAGCCTTGAATTCGCCAAGCTCGGCATCAGGCATCATGGTGACTACCGCATCAGCCCCGGCGGCTTGCAGGGTCTTCAGGGAGGCTTGCAGGGAAGCCTCCTTGGTGCCAGGGCAGGGAGTGAAGATAAGGCGGGCGCCATTATCCAGCTTCAGAATGTCAAAGGGGTGCATGATAAACAGCGACTCCATGTCTCGTTGAGAACGTCAGATTGATGAAAAATCGGGGATGGCTGGCGCGCGTGGGCACGAGAAGGCGGCCATGCACGCCGCACCTTGCCACTCGCTCACCCCTTCTTCGGGGTGGGGTGACACAACCCTTGCAGCGCCTTCAGTCCCACCGGCTCGACGGCCTGCAAGGGCACCACGGCATAGCGCTTTCCATGCTCCTCCTTGACCGCGGCGATATGGGGCTGCTGGCGAAGGGCGCGCTGGGCCAGCAGGGGGGACGTGACGACGGCCGGGGAGAGCACATGATTGACCACCCAGGCCCAGGGCTCGATGCCGGCGCGGCGCAGGTCGGCTTGCAGGTTGGCGGCCTCCTGCACCGGAGTCGGCTCGGGCAGAGTGACTATCACCACCTTGGTCTGTTTCGGGTCTTGCAGCTGCATCATGGGGGTGGTGAAGTGCATCCCCTTGCCCCCCATCTGGCGGGCGATCTCCCTGTGATAGGCACCGGTCGCATCGAGCAGCAGCAGGGTGTGGCCGGTCGGCGCCGTGTCCATCACCACGAAGCGCCTGCCCGCCTCGCGAATGATCCGCGAGAAGGCCTGAAACACGGCGATCTCTTCGGTACAGGGGGAGCGCAGATCTTCTTCCAGCAGGGCGCGCCCCTGGGCATCCAGACTCGCCCCCTTGGTGGCCAGCACCTGGGCACGGTAACGCTCGGTCTCGGCGTGAGGATCGATGCGGCTCACCGCCAGGTTTGGCAGTGCTCCTGCCAGGGTCTCCCCCAGATGGGCGGCAGGATCGGACGTGGTGAGATGCACCGGCAACCCGCGACTGGCGAGCTCCACCGCCACCGCGGCCGCCAGAGTGGTTTTACCCACACCGCCCTTGCCCATCAGCATGATGAGCCCGTGCCCATCGCGGGCCAGCTCATCGACCAGTTGCTTCAATCCGGGGTGTGGTTCAGTGGTTGCGCTCTCAACCTCATCAGTCTCAGTGACAGGCGCTGCCCCCAGTAACTGACGCAGGCTCTCCACCCCCACCAGATTGGTCGCCAGGAGCGGCACTCTGTCTTGCGGCAGACTGGTCAGCAACGGTGGCATCTGCGCCATCGCCTCTTGCTCTCGCTGCCACAGGGCGCGGGCCAGGGGATCCTCGGCCAGCTCGCTTTGCGGGAAGATGCCATTGATGACCAGCTGCTGATTGGCAAGGCCGATGGCCGCCAGCTCGTCGTGGGTACGCGCCACTTCCCGCAGGGTCGAGGCCTGCGCACGGGCCACCAGGATGAGCCGGGTTCGCTTTGCATCCGACAGGGCCGCGACGGCCTCTGCGTATTGGCTTCGCTGTTTTTCCAGTCCGGCCAGCGGTCCCAGGCAGGACGCATCCCCCTTGCCTTGGGCCAGGAACTCGCTCCACGCCCCCGGCAGTTGCAACAGACGAAGGGTGTGACCCGTGGGGGCCGTATCGAAGACGATGTGGTCGTACTCCCCAACCAGGCGGCTGTCGGTCAAGAGGCCGGTGAACTCGTCAAAGGCGGCGATCTCGGTGGTGCAGGCACCGGAGAGCTGCTCCTCGATGCTGCGCACCACGCTCGGGGGCAGCTTGCCACGCACCGGGCCGACGATCCGCTCCCGATAGGCCTGCGCGGCGGCTTGCGGGTCAATCTCCAGAGCCGACAGCCCATCGACCTGGGGGATCCGGGTTACCTGGTTCCCGATCCGGGTATCGAACACCTGGCCTACGTTTGAGGCCGGATCCGTGCTCACCAGCAGCACCCGCTTGCCACTGTCACACAGGGCAACCGCACTGGCGCAGGCCAGCGAGGTCTTGCCCACTCCTCCCTTGCCGGTGAAGAAGAGAAACGGGGGCGCATCAGTCAGAAACGCATGGTTCAGACACGGGCAGGCCAGCAATAGGGACATACGAGACTCCTCTCTGGGCAACGGCTAGGATTGGCGAGATGGCGATTTAGCAGCAACCACTGCTGCCGGAGCAGCATCCACTCTTGACGATCCCCTTGATGGCGGCCTGCGGGGCGGGCAGACCGGCATAACGGGCCAGTTCAGCGCGGCCGGGGTAACGACCGGTGAGCACCACCTGGCCATCCACCAGCACCAGGGGCAGCCCCTCCTCTCCCGCATGAGTCAGGAAAGCGCTGACCGCAGGCGTCTCGGCAAACTGCATGGGCTGCTGAGCCAGATTGAAACGCTCGATGGCCACCCCCTGCGATCTGACCCAGGCGACATCGGCGGCAAAACTCACCAGGCGCTGTTCTACCTCGGTGCCACACACACCACTGGCACAGCACAGTGCCGGATCGAACACTTGAATGACGGACATGGCATTACTCCTTGTTGCAGCAGGGCTGCGCAGGCAATACATGGGGCGAGCAGCCGGACTCGGCTCTCATCACCCCGCAGGCTTCCGGATGACCGGCGCAGCACTCCTCGGTGAGGTAACCGATAAGGTTCAGCATCAGGGGAATGTTGGCGCGATAGCGCAGGAAGCGCCCCTCCTGCTCCACCGAGAGCAGGCCCGCGTGCAGCATGGCCTTCAGGTGAAACGAGAGGGTGTTGGGGGCGATGTCGAGCTCGCTGGCAAGCTGACCGGCGACCAGCCCCTCCAGCCCCGCCTTGACCAGCAGGCGCCACACATCGAGGCGAATGCCGGAGGCGAGGGATTCAAACACCTTGGTGGCGATCTCTTTGTTCATGACAAGGCCTTTCATTCACTTCAATAAATCAACTATACAAGAAATATTGAAATGATCAACGCGGCGGCACTCCGATAGACCCCCTGCCTCAATGCGCGGCCACAACGACCCCCGCCCCGCCTGGCCGGTCGCGGCCCTGGGCAATACCGGTTTCCCGGCAGGCGACCAGTCTCCAAGAACCTTGGTGGCAAGGGGCCGACAGAGGAGCCCATAGGACAGCAGGCGGAAGAAAAGGAGACAGGCCATAAACGAAAAAACCCATCTCATTCAATGAGATGGGTTTAAATATGTGGCGGAGGGGGTGGGATTTGAACCCACGGATGGTCGCCCATCGCCGGTTTTCAAGACCGGTGCATTCAGCCGCTCTGCCACCCCTCCGCAGCAGTGCGACGCATATTACCCATGCCCCCCGCCCTTGTAAATCCCCACCCAGTTTGTTTGCCCATTTATTGGGCTATCTGGCGCACAAGGGCTGCAAACTCGCCCCCAGCCCCGCTTTTTAAAGCAGATGGCTTGACTTGAAAACAGACTCACCCACTATAGTGACCACTACGATATTCCCAGCAAGATGGACTTATGAAAATCACACATGCCCTGTTCGCCGCCCTCACCGGCGCGACCCTGCTCATGGCGCCGGTACAGGCGAGCGAGCTGACCAAAAGCGATGTCGAGCAGATAGTGCGCGACTATCTGGTCAAAAATCCTGAGATCCTGGTCGAGATGTCCAACGCCCTGCGTGCCAAGCAGGAGAGCCAGCAGGCCGAGAACGACAAGACGCTGATCCAGGCCCATGCCAAGCAGCTCTATTCCAACCAGGATCCCGAGAGCGGCAATCCCAAGGGCAGCCTGACCGTGATCGAGTTCTTCGACTACAACTGCGGTTATTGCAAACGCGCCCATCCCCTCGTCCAGCAACTGCTCGATGAAGACAAGGACATCCGCTATATCTACAAGCAGTTCCCCATCCTGAGCGAGACCTCCTACTACGCCGCCCGCGCGGCGCTGGCGGTGCAGCTCGGTCAGCCCGACAAGTACCAGGCCTTCCACGACAAGCTGTACGCCCATCAGGGATCGCTGGCCGACGAGGCCCAGGTGCAGGCCGTCGCCAAGTCCGCCGGGGTGGACTGGAGCAAGGTCGAGGCGAAGATCAAGGATGGCAGCATCGATCAGAACCTGGGAACCAACCGCGCCCTGGCCGAGGCCATGAGCATCTCCGGTACCCCGGGGTTCATCATCGGCGACCAGATCCTGCGCGGCGCGCCGCGGGATCTGGCGAGCCTCAAGGCCATCGTCAAGGATGTGCGGGCAGGCAAGAGCATTCAGTAACTCTGCCATTGGCACATGAAAAACGCCCCGGCATGCCGGGGCGTTTTGCTATTCAGGCTTTAACACTCAGGCCTGATAGCCGTCGGGGTTCTGGCTTTGCCAGCGCCAGGTATCCGCCATCATCTGCGCGAGTCCCCGCTCGGCCTGCCAGCCCAGCTCGTCACGGGCCAGGGTGGGTTCGGCCCAGCACTCAGCGATGTCGCCAGGGCGGCGGGGCTTGATCTGATAGGGGATGGCGCGGCCGCTGGCCGCCTCGAACGCCTTGACCATCTCCAGCACGGAATAGCCCTGGCCGGTGCCGAGGTTGTAGGTGAAGACCCCGGTGTCGCCCTGGATGCGGGCCAGCGCCTTGAGGTGACCGATGGCGAGATCCACGACGTGGATGTAGTCGCGCACCCCGGTGCCATCCGGAGTCGGGTAGTCGTTGCCGAATACCCCCAGCTCCTTGAGCTTGCCCACCCCAACCTGGCTGATATAGGGCAGCAGGTTGTTGGGAATGCCGTTGGGATCTTCCCCGATGAGGCCGCTCTCGTGGGCACCGACCGGGTTGAAGTAGCGCAGCAGGACGATGGCCCAGCGGGGGTCGGATTTGGACAGATCCCTCAGTATCTCTTCCACCATCAGCTTGGAGCGGCCATAAGGGTTGGTGGCGCCGGTGGGGAAGTCTTCCCGCAGGGGCACAGACGCGGGATCTCCATAGACGGTGGCCGAGGAGCTGAACACCAGGCGGAACACGCCGGCCCTGGCCATCTCCTCGCACAGCACCAGGGTGCCTGTGATGTTGTTCTGATAGTAGGTGAGCGGGATCTGGCTGGACTCCCCCACCGCCTTGAGGCCGGCGAAGTGGATCACGGATTCGATCCTGTGCTCGGCAAACAGCCGCTGCAGGCAGGCCCTGTCCAGAATGTCCCCCTCCACGAAGGTGACCGGCTTGCCGGTGATCCGCTCCACTCGCCTGAGGGACTCAGGCGATGAGTTGGAGAGGTTGTCCAGAACTACCACCTGCTGCCCGGTGCCGAGCAGCTCGACCAGGGTGTGGGAACCGATGTAACCGGCTCCCCCCGTCACCAGAATTGTCATTGTGTATCCCGTGCTTTGCTGAAACTGGGTCAGAGTCTACCCCCCTGACCCGCCCGGGAAAAGGCCGGGATGTCAATGCTCCCCTCAATAGTCGACGCTGACATCCCCGCTGGCGGTGCAGGAACAGGCCAGTGCCACCCCGCTCTCGAGATCCTGCGCGCTCAATGTCATCACGCTCTGGCGCTCGATCTCCCCTTCCGTGGTACAGCGACAGGCCCCGCACACCCCGGCACGACAGGCCGCCATCATGCTCTCCCCCGCCCCCTCCAGCGCCGCCAGCAGGGTCTGGCCCGGCAGTATCTTCACCTTCTTGCCGCTCTTTTTCAGGGTCAGCCAGAAGTGGTCGCTGCCGGTTTCCACTGGCGCTGCGCTCGATGTCACAGCAGGCAGACCGAAAGACTCCTGGTGCAACTGCCCGGCGGGCAGGCCGAGCCCGGCCAGCATCTCGCTCACCGCGGCCATGTAGGGGGCGGGTCCGCACAGATAGACGTGGCGGCTCAAGAGATCCGGCGCCAATTCCCTCAGCATCTCCGGCGTGAGCCTGCCTACCCAGGGGTACTCTGAAGGGGCTTCTTCCAGTATCAGGGCATGGCGCACACCGGCATGGGCCTCTGCCAGCGCGGCCAGCTCGTCTGCGAAGATCACATCCTCGGGGGATCTGGCGCTGTGGATGAAGCGGATATCCGCCTCGGGCCGCTTGGCGAGCTCGTCCCGCAGCATGGCCCACATGGGGGTGATGCCGGAGCCGGCGCTGAGCAGCAGTGGCCGCTCGCAGGGGAGCACCGTCAGGTGGAAGTCGCCGAAGGGGCCGTCGACCCGGATCTCGTCCCCTACCTGCAGACTCTGGTGCAGGTGGTGGGAGACCAGCCCCACGTCCTTGATGGTGACCTGCCAGAAAGGATCCTGCGGGCTGGAGGAGAGGGTATAGGCGCGGCACTGGGGCTTGCCGTCAATCTCGGTGTGCAGGGTGACGCACTGACCGGCCAGCACCGGGGGCAGTTCGCCCGCCAGCGGGGCAAACTGCCAGCTCGCCACGTCGTGGGTATCCGCCCGGCGGCCGATGCACCTGAGGGTGAGAGAGGTGGAGGTCATCGCAAGGCTCCTCATTGTTGAAAAATGTTGGAAAGGGGTCGTTAAAAAAAGGCGAGCCATCAGGCTCGCCAAAGGCTTACAACATGCTGAGCGTGTCAGGCTGTGTCTCGGGTCAGGCCGCCAGGATCTCGGCGAGATCGGCTTCTGCGGTAGTGGTACCTTTCAGACCGAACTGCTCCTCCAGCACCTTGAGCAGGGCCGGGGTGAGGAAGGCAGGGGCGGTCGGGCCGGTGCGGATATCCTTCACACCCAGTGCCAGCAGGGTGAGCAGGATGACGATGGCTTTTTGCTCGAACCAGGAGAGCACCAGGGTCAGGGGCAGATCGTTGACGCCGCACTCGAACGCTTCGGACAGCGCCAGCGCCAGCTGGATGGCGGAGTAGGCGTCGTTGCACTGACCCACGTCCAGCAGGCGCGGAATGCCGCCGATGTCGCCGAAATCGAGCTTGTTGAACTTGTACTTGCCGCAGCCCAGGGTCAGCAGCAGGCTGTCCTGCGGGATCGCCTTGGCAAACTCGGTGTAGTAGGCGCGCTCGGCACGGTCACCGTCACAGCCACCCACCAGGAAGAAGTGGCTGATTTCGCCGGCCTTCACCTTGTCGATCACCGCGGGAGCGGCCTGCATCAGGGCGTTGCGGGCAAAGCCGATGGTGATGAAGTGCTCGAGCTCAACGTGCTTGAAGCCTTCCAGCGCCTGCGCCTTGGCGATGACTGCAGAGAAATCTTCCCCCTCCAGATGGGTCACGCCGGGCCAGCCGACGATGGAGCGGGTGAAAATGCGATCCGAGTAGTTGCCCACGTTCGGGTCGATGATGCAGTTGGAGGTCATCACCACGGCGCCCGGGAAGTTCGCGAACTCCTTCTGCTGGTTCTGCCAGGCGGAGCCGTAGTTGCCCACCAGGTGCGGGTACTGCTTGAAGAAGGGGTAGGCCAGCGCCGGCAGCATCTCGCCGTGGGTGTAGACATTGATGCCGGTGCCCTTGGTCTGCTCCAGGATGAGCTTGAGATCCACCATGTCGTGACCGGAAACCAGAATGCACTTGCCCGGTACCGGAGTGACGCGTACCTGGGTCGGCTCCGGATGGCCAAAGGCGGTGGTTTCACCAAGATCCAGCATCTCCATGATCTTGAAGTTCAGCAGGCCGATGTCCATGGCGCACTTGAACAGCGGTTCCAGATCGCTCGGATCCGTGCCGAGCCAGCTCATGATGCGATGGAATTCGGCGGCCACCCCGGCATCCTGCTGATCCAGTACCCGGGCGTGTTCCATGTAGGCGGCGGCCCCCTTGAGGCCGTAGAGGCAGAGCAGGCGCAGCCCCATGATGTCTTCGTTGACCTCGTTCTTGCCGCGGTTGACCGCGGTCTGCGGCGCCTGCGCCAGCTGGGTCAGCAGATCGGCACCCGGCTCGAAGCGGGCGGCGGAGGGCAGTGAATCGGCCTGTACGGCAAGGTGAGCCAGCCTGGCGGCCAGCTGCCGGCGATAGGCCAACGCCTGGTTGACATAGGCCACGATGCGGGCGGAGTCGAAGTTGACGTTGGTGAGGGTGGCGAAGAAGGCCTTGGGCACGAAGGCGTCGATCTCGCTGTCGATCATGCCGTGCTCGCGAGCGGCCAGGGCCCAGGCGCTGAGACCCTGCAGGGTGTAGATCAGCACATCCTGCAGATCCGAGGTTTCCGCCGTCTTGCCGCACATGCCTTGTGCGTAAGCGCAGCCATTGCCTGCCGGGGTACGAATTGTCTGTTCACATTGCACACAAAACATCATGCCTCTCCTAATTGGACATTTCAGTTGTTTGTTTTGTGGCGATTCTATTCCTCCGACTCAAAACTTAATAGGCATTCAATTTACCAATTAACTTTTCATTGATGCAGATCAAAAACAAAAAAGCCGCCCAAACAGGGCGGCAAGCGGGTGGATAAAAGGAGAGACAACTCGGGTTTACAACAACAGGGCAATGATACGGGCCGGGGCATGGGCATCGGCCCCAGGGTCATCAGGCCAGGTAGGCGCGCAGCATCCAGACCAGCTTCTCCTGCTGCTGCACATAGTCGGAGAGGATGGATGCTGTCCCCTCGTCGCCAGCCTCGGCGGCCTGCCCCAGGATGCGGCGCTGGGCCACCAGCAGCTCGCGGAAGCTCTCCAGCAGAGATTCGACGCAGGCACGGCCGTCGTGCAACCCCTTCTGCTCGGGGATGGCGGACACCTGGATGTAGTCGCTGAAGCTGTGCAGAGGCACCCCATCCAGGGTCAGGATGCGCTCGGCCAGGGCATCGACCTTCAGCAGCAGATCGTTGTAGATCTCCTCGAACTTCAGGTGCAGTTCGAAGAACTGGTTGCCACGGATGTTCCAGTGGAAGCCGCGAACGTTCATGTAGAGGATCTGGTAGCTGGCCAGCAGCCTGTTCAGCTCGGCGGCCAGGGCTTGGGATTGAACGGTATCAAGACCGATGGGGCTCTTCATGATTCACCTCCAGGTGGTAAGCATTATCGGGAACAGGGTCAGCATATCCCCGCACAGACTCAAAGGACAATCGGCTCTGCCTTGCCGATCCATAGTGAACGGCTATCGCCGATGGGCAAAAGCCTCCCTTTCATCGCTCGAGCCGCTCGATATATAGGATCACCTCGCCGAGGTGAATGCCGAACTTGCTGATCTCGGCGCGGTTGATCAGGCGATCTTCATCCAGCAGGTACATCCAGTCGTCGAAGCTCACCCGCACCACCTCCCCGTCCGGTAGCGCCAGATCCAGCTGATAACGCCAGTTGAGTGCAAAGCCTGCCGTCTTGCCCACGGCCTCCCCCACCACGTCGGCGGCGGTGCCGCGCCAGTGACCATCCGCCCCCTTGCTCAAAAACCAGGTGCGGGTCTGCCTGCGGCCATCGTCGAAGTAGAACTGCTCGAACAGCTCCCCCTTGCCATCCTGCCAGTGCCCCTGCATCTCGACCCGAAAGCGACTGGTCACTTCGCCGCTACGGTCCGTCACCAGGCCGTGAGCCACCAGCTTGCCATTGAAGAAACGGGCCAGATCCCAACCCGGCCGGGAGCCGCGATAATCGTCCAGACTGGCGCCGCAGCCAGAGAGCCACAGCAGGGGCAACAACCAGGCAAGACGCCACCAGGAAGAGAGCTTCATGGAATACTCCATCAGGATTGGCCGCGCAGGCGGCGGGTAAGGGCGGGATCCCGGCTGTCGTCGGTCAGCCAGATGGCAAGAAATGCAGGGGCGAAGGCGGGATCATCGAGAGAGCCGAGCAGGCGATCACGCAACCAGAAGTGGCCCATGCCCTGCTCGTCCACATAGAAAACCAGTTTGTCACCGGGGGCCACATCCGGCCAGAGGGCGGCCAGTTTTGCCAGCCAGCGTTGGCGCTCACTCTCGCTGCCAAGGCCGAGCCGTTGCCACTCGGCGGCGGTCGCCTCCAGCAGATCCTGGCGTTCGATGGCCCTGGCATAGGTGAGGCTGAGGGCCTGGGGATAGCGTCCCGGCTGATAGCGGCCGCTCTCGCTGTAGAGGGTGGCGTCATAGAGCTTGAACCAGAGCCAGCGCATCTCCCCCTGCCCCACGGTGCGCAGTCCCTGCCAGGGTGCGGCTAAGGTCTGGGCGGTCGCAAACAGCGGCAGGCTCAAGGCCGCCAGCAGCAGGCTAGTTCCACCCCATGTGCCAACGGGCGGGATCCTCCAGTTCATGCCAGTCCATCTCCTGTTCCTGCAGGGTATTGATATCCTGCATCACCACGCTCGCCAGGTGGCCCTGGGCGTCCCGCTGGCAGGCCACCACCAGATAGAAACGCTCGGCCAGCTCGCACTGGCCATCCCTGGTCCACTTGGAAAACAACAAGGCGTCGGTCGAAAAGGTGTTCATCTCGCATCACCCTCCAGCTTGACCGTTACCCACAGGAGTACGGGTAACCACCACATCCAGATCACCGCCAGCAGTGCCGTGCTGATCCAGATGCCCCAGGGTAAGTTTACTGCCCCCATGGCGGCCCCCGCCACATAGGAGGAGGCGCCCCCCAGCATGCCGAACAGCCCCTGCTGCCAGCGCGGCAGGGGCCGCAGCCAGCGCAGGCCGTGGGAGAGGGTCAGGGCAAAACCGCACCAGAGCAGCACCAGCCAGAGCGGAAAACCGGACGAAAAGTGAAACAGGCCGAGCCACCAGAGCAGGAGGTCGAGCAGGCAGCCAGCCAGGGCGACGGGAATGAGCCGCCAGTCCTGCCGGCGACGGGGGGAGAAGAGAAAATGGAGCAGCAACAGCGCCAGCAGCGGGCCCGGTTGCTGCCATTTCACCGCCAGCACCCAGTAGAGGTTGAATCCCAGCAGGTGGGCCCACTGCCACATGGTCAGTGACCGCTTACCGGCAGGTCTCCCGCCCAGCCATGGGGGCCCGGCTTGGCCGCCTCCAGCTGCACCAGGCTGATGGCCCGCTCCCAGAAGCCCCCTTCGCAATAGGCGAAGTAGAAGTGCCACAGCCGGATGAAATCCTGGCTGTAGCCGAGCCTCGGCAGCTCGGGGGCCAACGCCAGGAAGCGCTCGCACCAGTGGGCCAGGGTACGGGCATAGTGATGGCCGTGATCGTGCAGCCGCACCAGCTGCATGTCGGTCTCCCGCGCCAGCAGCCCCGCCATCTGGGAGACGCAGGGCAGGCAACCACCCGGGAAGATGTAGCGCTGGATGAAGTCCACCCCGCGCAGATACTGGGCGTGGCGCTGATCGGCGATGGTGATGGCCTGGATCAGCAGACGACCGCCGGGCTTGAGCAGGCGTGACAGCTGACGGAAATAGTCGGGCAGAAAGGCGTGCCCCACCGCCTCGATCATCTCGATGGAGACCAGCTTGTCGTAGGTGCCCTCCAGCTTGCGGTAATCCTCCAGCAGCAAGGTAATGCGATCCTCCAGCCCCTCCCGCTCGATCCACGCCTTGGCGTAGTCGTGCTGGGCCCGGGAGATGGTGGTGGTGGTGACCCGGCAGCCATGGTGACGGGCGGCATAGACGGCGAGGCCACCCCAGCCGGTGCCTATCTCCAGCAGATGATCGTCAGGCCCCAGTGCCAGCCGTTCGCAGATGGTGCGCAGCTTGGCCTGCTGCCCCTCCTCGAGACTGGCATCGGCACTCGGGTAGATGGCGCTCGAATACTGCATGTGGCTGTCGAGAAAGCCCTGATAGAGGGCGTTGCCGAGATCGTAGTGGGCGGCGATGTTGGATCTCGACCCGGTCAGGGTATTGCGATTGAGCCAGTGGCGCACCTTGTTGAACGGGAAGCTGAGCCAGCCGAGGCGCCGCTCCAGGCTGTCGAGCAGCGCCAGGTTCCTGGCCAGCAACCGCACCAGGGCCACCGGATCCGGGCTGGTCCAGAGCCCTTCCACCCAGGTTTCCCCGGCGGCGATGCTGCCCCCCTGCAGCAGGCGGCGATAGAAGGCCGGATCCAGCACCACCAGCTCGGCGTGCAGGTCGCTGCCCGCGGCGCCGAAGCTGTGACGCTCGCCGCCATCGCGCAGCAGCAGCTGGCCATGTTCGAGGCGCCCCAGCAGCCTGAGCAGCAATTGCCTGGCCCCCTTGTCGATGAAAGAGGCAGAGAGGGTTGATTGAGCAAGTTCCATTAGCGGCTCTCCGGGTGGGTGAAGATGGGCGTTCGTTTGATAAAAAGGCGCAAGGCCTGCCAGTAGATCCCGAGCAGCACCCTCATGGTCATCCAGGGCCAGCGGGCCAGCAGCGCCGCCAGCCCCCTGCGCGACAGCGGTGCCCGGCGCAGGGCCAGGGTGGCGTCGAACAGCTTGGCCTCACCGGATACGGGATGGCTCTCGATGTGGATCAATGCCTCCTCCTTCGGCGGCCGAATGCGCCAGTGGTAGCGCATGGCCAGCCCCATGAAGGGGGAGACGTGAAAATCCTTGTCGTGGGGGGCGAGCGCCGCCAGATCCAGCAGGTAGTAGTGGCGCTGGTTCCAGGGGGTGTTCGACACCTCGGCCAGCAGGTAGCGGGCTTCCCCCTGCCGCTCGCAGAAGTAGAAGTTGACCGGGCTGAAGTAGAAGCCGAGGCAGCGCACGTTGCCGAGCAGCAGTACCCGCCCCCCGGGTTCGGCATCGCCACCCAGTTCGGCCACCTTGTCCCACACTGCCTGTTTGAGGGGCCCCTCGCTGCCTCTCAGGTAGTCGTCGCGGCGAAAGGCGAGCAACCCCGCCCGCTCCACGGCGAACCAGCGCCCCTGCTCAAGCCCGGGCAGTTCGTCCAGATCCAGCCCCAGCATGAAGAGGCTGTAGGAGAAGGCGTGGGGACTCGGCGCGAAGCGGCGGTGGCGCACCGAGCCCTGCCAGATGGCGCTGATGGCGGCGTTCACAGGCTGGCCCCGAAGCGGCTGGCCACGTCCAGGGCGCTGCGCACCCCGTCCTCGTGAAAGCCGTTGTACCAGTAGGCACCGCAGAAGTGGGTATGCTGCCGGCCGCAGATCTCGGCGCGTCGGCCCTGGGCGGCGATGGAGCCCTGATTGAATACGGGGTGGTGATAGAGGAAGCGGCGCAGCACCTTGCGCTCATCCACCCGCCCCTCTGGATTGAGGCTGACGCAGAAGGGCTGCGGCGAGCTCAGCCCCTGCAGTATGTTCATGTTGTAAGTCACCAGGGGGCGCGCCCCGTCATCCTCGCCGAGCCGATAGTTCCAGCTGGCCCAGGCCTTACGGCGCACGGGCAGGCAGCCCGCATCCGTGTGCAGCCAGACGTCGTTGGCCTGGTAGGGCATGGCGCCGAGGATGGTCCGCTCTCCTTCGCTCGCATCCGTCAGCAGGGCCAGCGCCTGATCGCTGTGGCAGGCGAGGATCACCTCGTCGAACCGCTCCTCGCCATAACTGCTCTGGAGCAGGACCCCGTCCGCCTCCCGGCGGATCCTCAGCACCGGGCAGGCGAGGCGGATCCGCGGCAGCCAGCCCACCGTGAGCGGCCCTATGTATTCCCGCGAGCCGCCGGGAATGACGTACCACTGGGGCCGGTTGGCCACCTCCAGCAAGCCATGGTTGGCGAAGAAGCGCAGGAAGAAGCCGAGGGGGAAGGCCCGCATGTCCGCCAGCGTCGATGACCAGATGGCCGCCCCCATGGGCAGGATGTAGTGGCGGGCGAAGTAGTCGCTGAAACCGCCCGCCTGCAGGAAGGCCCCCAGGGTCAGTCCGGGCTCCGCCTCCTGCTGCCGGTGCTGTGCAAGCCAGGCCCGAGCCTCCCGGTTGAAGCGCAGGATCTCGGCGACGAAGCGGTAGAAGCGCGGGCTCAGCAGGTTGCAGCGCTGGGCAAACAGGGTGTCGAGGTTGTGGCCGTTGTACTCCAGCCCCTCGGGGCTTCTGACCGAGAAGCTCATCTCGGCCGGTTGCCGCCCGACCCCGATCCGCTCAAGCAACTTCAGGAAGTGGGGGTAGGTGCGGTCATTGAAGACGATGAAGCCTGTGTCGATGGCATGGCTGCGCCCGCCCAGCTCCACGTCGACGGTGGCGGTGTGGCCCCCCAGGGTCGGCGCCGCCTCGAACAGGGTAATGTCATGGAGTTTGTGGAGCAGGAAACCGGCGGTGAGTCCCGAGATACCTGAGCCGACGATGGCGATCTTTTTCTTCATGAAGGGCGTCCTTTCGAAACAAGTGTGCGGCCGAGGCGCAGCCAGAGCCCCGTCGGCAGAGCCCCCAGCAGGCGCAGCAGCCAGGTGAAGCGGCGGGGGAAGTGGATCTGGTGGCGACCGGCGGCGAGCCCCGTCATGATGGCGCGGGCAGCCTGCTCCACCGTCACCAGGCAGGGCATGGGAAAATCATTCTTGTCGGTGAGCGGCGTCTGCACGAAGCCGGGGCGGATCAGGGTCACCCCTATCCTCTTGCCCGCCAGTTCGAGGCGCAGGGTATCGGCCAGGTAGTCGAGGGCCGCCTTGGAGGCGCCATAGGCCTCGGCCCTGGGCAGCGGCAGCCAGCTCACCGAGGAGCTGACGATGGCAAGGCGCGCCCCTGGCCCCAGCAGCGGCAAGAAGGCGGCCAGCGCATGACCCGTGGCGATGAGGTTGGTCTCGATGACCCGGGCAAAGAGGGCGCCGTCAAAGCCCTCTGTCAGGTCCATGTATTCGCAGTTGCCGGCGTTGAGGATCAGCAGATCGAGGGATGGCAGCGTAGCCGCCACCCCGCTCATTGCGGCCAGATCACGGGCATCGAACTGCAGCGGCGTGACACCATCCAGCCCCAGCGCCTGCAGCCGTTCGCCATCGCGACCACAGCCCCACACCTGCCAGCCAGCGCGCCGGTAATCCAGCGCCAGCTGGCGGCCGATGCCGGAGGTCGCGCCGGTGATCAGCACCCGGCCGCTCATGCGCCTAGCCTCCCCTTGAGGGTGCGCACCACGGCGCCCAGCAGCGGCAACTGCTCGTAGAGCATGGCCCCGAGATCGAAGTAGTCCCGGTGCAGGCACACCTTGCCTTCCTCGTCGAATGCGAGGCGGGTGGCCCCCTCCACCGTCACAGGTGCACCGCCGCGCAGCCTTGGGTGGGAGAAGGTCATGGTCCAGCCGAGCCAGGCCTGGCGTCCCTGCAGCAGCTGGCTGGTGATGTCGAAGCGGCAGTAAGCAAGGCGCCGATAGAGGACGGCAAAATAGTCGGTAAGCGCCGCCAGCCCCTCGATGCGGTGGGCCGGGTCGATGAAGATCACCTCTTTCCCATAGATCTCGGGCAGACGGTGCAGCTCTGCGCTGCTCAGCTGCTGATAGAGGGCGACAAAGCGGGCCAGCGACTCATCCATGTTATTTCTCCAGTTCGCGGAACATCTCGATGGCTTTCACCCGGGCAACGGCATGGTCCACCATGGGCGCCGGGTAATCCCGCCGCCCCTTGAGCCGCAACCAGTCGTGGGGCTCGTGCACATAGGCGGCAGGCACATCGGCCAGCTCAGTGACCCAGATACGAATGAACTCCCCTTGCGGATCAAATCGTTGCCCCTGGGTGGTGGGGTTGAAGACCCTGAAATAGGGTGCCGCATCGGCCCCGGTGCCCGCTGCCCACTGCCAGCCGCCGTTGTTGGCCGCCAGATCCCCGTCGATGAGCCGGCTCATGAAGTAGTCCTCCCCGAGCCGCCAGTGGATGTGCAGATCCTTGGTGAGGAAGCTCGCCACTATCATCCGCAGCCGGTTGTGCATCCAGCCGGTGGCGTTGAGGCAGCGCATGGCCGCATCGACCACGGGGTAGCCGGTGCGCCCCTCGCACCAGGTGGCGAAGGCCTCCGGATCCCAGCTCCAGGGCAGGGCCGCCGTCTCGGGCTTGAAGGGGCGGTTCATGGAGAGGGTCGGGATCAGCACCAGCAGGTGGCGGTAGAACTCGCGCCAGATGAGCTCGTTGAGCCAGACGAAACCGGGCTGCGCCTTCGACTGGGGCCGGTAGCCGAGGCGCTGCTGCAGCGCCCCCACGCACTGGCGCGGGCTGATGATGCCCGCCGCCAGATAGGGGGAGAGCACGGACGTGCCGGCCTGCGCCGGAAAGTCCCGGGTCTCGCCGTAGTCCAGCACCGCCTGATCCAGAAAGGCGTGCAACCGGCGGCTCGCCTCGGCCTCCCCCACCGGCCAGCGGGCGTCCGCCGTCAGCTCCCCCAGCGCGTCGTCCACCCACTCCCGCTCGGCCAGGGGCAGCCACGGCAACGGCTCGCCGCGCGGTGCGGGGTCCCGGTGAATGACGAAGCCATCCTCCTCGAGGGCCTTGAGCCAGGCGCGGCTGAAGGGAGTGAACACCTTGAACATCTCCCCCGAACCGGTCAGCACCCGCCCAGGCGGCAGCACACAGCAGCCGTTGAACCAGTGGCTGGTCATGCCCTGCTCCGCCAGCGCGGCGGTGACCGCCTGGTCGCGGCGCAGCTCGTCTATCTCGATGGCCTGGTTGGCATAGAGCTCGCTCACCCCGAGCTCGCGGCTTAAGTCAGCCAGCGCCGCCGGCACCTCGGCAAAGGTCTCGACCCGCAGCAGATGGAGCGGAATGCCGAGGGCCGCCAGCTCGCGGCCCAGCGCATCGAGCTGCGCCAGGATGAAGCGCTGGCGGACCGGGGCCAACTTGTGCTGCCGCCACTGGGTCGGCGAGAGGATGAAGAGCGCCGCGACCGGCTCTTCCCCGGCGCAGGCGTGCCGCAGGGCCGGGTTGTCGGCCAGGCGCAGATCGTTTCGAAACCAGACCAGCCTCATGATTGTTTTCTCCCGCCCTTGCCCCTCGTCTTGGTGGTGCGATGCGTCGCACTGACCTCGGCCAGGGTGGCGTGCCAGTCCCGGGCTTGCCGCCACTCCTCGTCGTAGAGGCGTCCCAGCTCGCCAAAGAAGCGGGTGCCGGCAGGCCACTCGGCGGCCAGATCCTGCTTGCCGAGCCCGGCTCCCAGCAGTATCAGCCAGGGGGGAGTGGCGCGTCCCTCCAGCAGGGAGGCATGGCGCGGCTCCACCGCCCCCAGCAGCTGCACCTCATAACCCTGACCGATGAGCTCATAAGCGGCCCAGACCAGATCCAGGGGCCCCACCTGCCCCCAGCTTGCCAGGGTGACGGGGATGCCCTTCTCCTGCTCGATGAGGTGGCGGGCGAAGCGGGTATGCAGCCAGCCGAGCCACACCTGGTGCAGCAGCTCGCCGTCAGGGCGCTCGCGCCAGAGCCCCAGCAGCCGCTCCACCAGGGGTTGCAACACCCGGCTGCGCACCAGCTCGAACGGATAGCTCGCCAACAGCTCGCCGAGCAGGGCCTCCGCCCTGCGCTGGTTGAAGGCGAGCAGCGTCTGACCAAACTGCTCCAGGGTCTGCTGCCAGTGATCGCTCACCGGCGCGATCTGGGATTCGCTCAGGAGCCCCTTGACCTGGCCTATGCTCACTCCCCGCTCCAGCCAGCTCAGGATCTCGCCGATCTGGCGGATGTCCTGCTCGCTGTAGAGGCGGTGCCCCTTCTCGGTACGGGCCGGCTGCACCAGCCCGTAGCGGCGCTGCCAGGCGCGCAGGGTGACGGCGTTGACCCCGGTGAGGCGGGAGACCTCGCGGATGGGGTAGATCCCCTCCTCCGGCGAAGGGGCATGGGGTAAATCAGACATAACGACATCCATCAAGGGTTGCGGGAGAGACCCCGGCTATCCACCGGGGCCTGCACAGGGTGTTCAGAGCCCGTAACGCAGTGTCAGCGTATCGGGATGAGGGTCGGGATAGCGCTGCTCGACCATATGGCACCACGTTTTTAGAGCCCGTAACGCAGTTTCAACGTATCGGGATGGGGATTGAGATAGACCTGATCCGAGAGATAGGGGTTGGGGTGCTCGCGCAGGTAGTGGCGGATCAGGGTGAGCGGCACCAGCAGCGGGAAGACACCGGTACGGTACTTGTCGATGGCCTCGCACAGCTCCTGTTTCTGGGCCGGGGTCAGCATCCGCTTGAAGTAACCCTGCAGGTGCATCAGCACATTGGTGTGGCTGCGGCGGTTGGCGCGGATCGTCAGCGCCGCCATCAGCCCCTGGATGTAGCTGTCGGCCACCTCCTGCAGATTGGCCTTGCCGAGGTTGCCGAGCAGCCGACCCAGGGCGCGGTAGTGGCTGGTGGCATGGGAGAGCACCAGGTACTTGTAGCGTGAATGGAAGCGGATGAGGGCGGAGGCGGTGATCCCCCGGGCGCAGAGCTGCTGCCAGTCGTGATAGGCGAAGACCCTCAGCACGAAGTTCTCCCGCAATATGGGGTCGCACAGTCGGCCGTCCTCCTCCACCGGCAGCAGGGGGTTGGCTTCCATCAGCGCCCTGGCGAACAGGCCGACCCCCTCCTTGGCGCTGCCCTCGTTGTTGGCGCCATAGATGCGCACCCGCTCCATGCCGCAGCTGGGGGACTTGGCACAGAGGATATAACCGGAGATGAAGTCGAGCTGGCGCGCCTTCTGCTCACTAAAAGCGATGAGCTTGTCGGTGACGTCGAAGCTGCCGTTGCTCGCCTCGGCGCGGATCTCGCCGTGGCGCTTCACCAGCCGGATGGCGGCACGGGGGGCGCCGAGGCCGATGGCCATCTCCGGGCAGACGGGGTGATAGTCGAAATGGGCGCCGAGATCCCGCTCGCAGAAGCTGGAGCGCTTGTGTCCACCGTCGAAGCGAACCTCCTGTCCGAGCAGACAGGCGCTGATACCGACCTTTATCTTGTACATGGAAACACCCCTTGTATAAGTATTGAATCCGTTATAGCAGTTATACAAGAAAATGGAAGTTGTATAACTATTGCGGACTGATACGACAGGAGAGCGACGACAGGATCAACCACAGACAAAAAAACCCATGACCGGGGTCATGGGTAAAAAGGAAGACACTACAGGCAGGAAGATCAGAAGCTGTATTTCACGCCCAGGCTGGAGATGGAGCCTTTTTGCAGATCCCAGTTGCGATAGGTGTAGTCGGCGGTGAGGGCCAGGTTCTGGGTCAGCTTGTAGGCCGCCCCCGCCTTGAAGTCGTGCATGTCGTCGGTCATGTTGGCGTAGCGGTAACCGGTGGAGAGCTCGACGGCGCCGATGTCGTAGCGCAGGCCCACTTCCCCGTACAGGCTGCCACTCTGCTTGCGGGTGATGTCGTCCCAGCCGCTGTCGTTCACGTTGGAGGCGAGCTCGCGCTCCAGGCTGTAGCCCATCAGACCGGTTTCGCCGTACAGGTTCAGGCCGGTGCTGAGGGGAGTGAAGACCCCCACCCCCAGGCTGGAGATGGCCATGCTGTCGTTGCCGCTGCTGCGGGAGGTGTATTCGGTACCGACCCGACCGTAGACGTTGCTGCCAAAGCTCTTGGAGAGATCCAGGCTCAGACCGCCGAAATCGCGGTTGTCGCTGTCCTTGCCACCGATGTAGTCCGACTTGGTGTGCGCCCAGGTGGCAGAGCCCTTGGCGTAGCTGAAGGCATCCTGTGCTAGGACGGAGGTGGAAGAGAGACCGGCCAGAACCAGAACAGACAGTGCGATCTTTTGCATTTTGTTGACTCCATGGGTTGAGTGAGGGGACCTCACTGGAATGGAGTCATTGTGACGGGCAAACGGGGAGGCGCCGAGCGGCAAGCTGTTGCCAAACCATGGCAGATGTAAGCGGATATTGCTGGCGGTTACCGGTGCAACACTCTGCGGGGGAGCGAGGGCTCCCCCGCCGTCATCCTAGCGGAACTCCACCTCGTCGATCTGCACCCGCACCAGCGGCTTGCCGGTCAGACTGGCCGGTCTAGCCAGCTCGATGGCCCGGGACGCTCTCGCCTCCCCCTTGCGCAGATAGGACTCGGGCAAGCGGTTCTCCCCGACCCAGAAACGCACGGGCTGGCTCGAGAGCTGCACGCCCTCGGCACTGAACAGGGTCAGGCTGCCGTTCACCCGCACCACGTTGCGGCTGCCGGTGTTGCTCACCAGAAACTGCAGGCTCAGGGGATCCTCGCCCGTTACCTGGTCCAGCTTCACCGTGATGCCGTCCCGGGTCGCCTGGGAGAGCAGATCGGGATGGGCCAGGGCCTGCTCGGTCAGCACCGGGGCCGCCACGCTTGCCGTCACCGTCTTGCCGGGGCTCGCCTCGGCGGGCTTGACCAGCAGGTATTCCCAGGTGAAGTCATCGTTGAGCTGTACCTGGCGGCCGTCGGGCAGGGTGATCTGGTGCAGGGGGGCGGCCTCGGCCAGCAGAGGGAAGAGGCAGAGGGCAACCAGCAGTCGGGAGAGGGGCTTCATGGGCAAAGACTCGGTAAGGGACGGAGAAGCAGCAGTATAAAGAGTCGGGCCCCCCTTGCCTATGACCCGACTCACGTTGCGACCCCGGCGCGGGATCAGATGACCAGGGACTGGGGATCCTCCCCCGCGGCCATATCCAGGGTCACCAGATCGAACTGGGCGCTCTTGAGCGCCTTCTGGATGCTCGGCTGCATGTCGAACACCAGGGCCCGCATGCGCTGGGGAACCTGGATCCTCGCCAGGGTGGTGACCCTGTCCGCCAGGGTATGGAAGAAGACCTGGGCACCATCCAGCCCCATGTCGAACAGCATCTGCTCGGCCATGTCGACCATGCGCAGATTCCGCCGATCCAGAGACTCGATGTCGGAGAAGCGCCGGCTCAGGCAGGCCTCCCCTCCCTTGCCCCAGAGATCCAGCTGCCGCTTGTGGAAACCGTAGCGAAAGTCCCGCTGGGTCATGCCCTGCTCGGCAAACAGCCAGAGGGTGTTGGCTGGCAGGCTGTGAAACCGGCGCAGATACTCCCGCATCTCCTCGACGGAGGCCGACATCAGCAGCGGCGGACCGTCGTCATGCTCGAGCTGCCGGCACAGATAGCGCACCGGATCCGTCACCTCGTCGAGGTGGCCGAGGTGCACGCTGAAGATCATCTCGTCCGTCTTGAGCACCTGGTGGGGGATGCCGTAGTGCCGGCAATAGCGCCTGGCCCTGGCCACCGACTGACGGCTGAGGGTGGGGTTGTCCAGGGTGATGGCGCGAAAGCGGACCCCGCTGGCCCGGCAAAGATCCATGCTGTAGCAGGATTCCAGTCGACCGGAGAAGGAGACAAGCAGTTCGCCGTAACCGGCCAGGGTATTGATGAGCCTCTGTTCCCTGGCTTGGAAGGTCTGATCGTATCCCCGATTCAGCGCGACTACATTGGCATCCATAACAACAACTCCGGATGATGAATTGGATACCATTTTGCGCGTACCAAGCTGAATATACCCTTAAATGACATGGTTAAATCTGAACGTTATTTGCTCTATGGCAACGCTTGACTCGCTTTCTTCGCCACCCATCCTGGGTTCTCCACCCCCTCAGGCGGGCAGCAGGCCCTGCTCCACCAGGTGCTGGCGGCACCGGGGCGCATCGGTGAAGACCAGCCCCCGCAGGCCGAGCGCCTCGGCCGCCGCCACGTTGGCCGGGCTGTCGTCGATAAAGAGGCACTCCTCGGCCTGCAAGTCAAACGACACCAGCAGGTAGCGGTAGATGTCGGGCTCCGGCTTCATCATCCGCACCCGGGCCGACACCACCTTGCCGCTGAAGAAGCGCCAGAAATCCTGCCGCTCCAGCCAGTCGATGCTGGCGTGGCCCATGTTGGAGAGGGCGTAGAGGGCGTGGCCGGCGCCATGAAGCTCCTCGATGAGGGCCACCATGGCGGGATCCGGCAGCAGGGAGGCGGGAACCGCCTGCAGGATGGCGAGGTTGTCCGCCGCGCTCAGGCCGGTGCGCGCCTGCGCCTGGCGGGCCATGGTGTGAAGGGAGAGGGTGCCCCTGTCCACCTCCAGCCAGTCCGGGTGGTTGAACAGCCGCTCCGCCAGCTCCGCCGCCCCCTGGGGTCCTCGCACCGCACTCACTATGCCGACCGGATCCCAGCTCACCACCACCCGACCCAGATCGAAGATAATCGCCATCGCCTCGCCTCCTCTTTTTCGTTGTCACAGATCGGGCCAAAACGGCGCTCACTCCCCCTGGCAGCCCGAGCCACTACCCTGCCCCGTTCAACGCCCCCGGGCAAGTTTTACTTGCATCGCACCGCCAAATCCCTTAATGGTTATGGCGTTACATTCAGGACACGCCCATGCACACAGCATTCTTCTTTGTTTTCTCGTTTACCCGGCCCACATGAGGGAAGGCCCGTCGTCACGTGAACCATTCGCGTAAACAGAAACCAAAGACGAATCGAGCCTCCCCAGCGGAGGCTTTTTTTTGCACCAACCACCACAGAAGATTTGGATAGGGAACCACCATGGCTACGCTCGACGAGATCAGACACGACATCACCCAGTTGGATCAGGAGCTGCTCGCCCTGCTGGCCAAGCGCAAGACCCTCAGCATCGAGGTTGCCCGCGCCAAGCAGGCCAACCCCCGTCCCATCCGTGACCACCAGCGCGAGCAGGATCTGCTGGTCGCCCTGATCCAGAAGGGGCGCGCGCTCGGGCTGGACGCCCAGTACATCACCCGCATCTATCACACCATCATCGAGGACTCCGTGCTCTCCCAGCAGGCCTACCTGCAGAGCCTGCTGAACCCCCAGCAGCAGGAGCCCATGACCAGCGTCGCCTACCTGGGCCCGCGCGGCTCTTACTCCAGCCTGGCGGCCCGCAAATACCTGGCCCGCTACAAGGATCAGGTGATCGAGGTGAACTGCCAGAACTTCCGCGAGGTGCTGGACACCGTGGAGTCGGGCCGCGCCGCCTTCGGGGTGCTGCCCATCGAGAACACCAGCTCGGGCTCCATCAACGAGGTGTATGACGTGATGCAGCACACCACCCTCTCCATCGTCGGTGAGCTCACCTACCCCATAGAGCACTGCATCCTCACCGCCGTGCCCACCGAGCTCTCTCGCATCAAGACCTTCTACGCCCACCCCCAGGTGTTCCAGCAGTGCTCCCACTATCTGAGCAAGCTGGAAGGGGCGCGCCACGAGATCTGCGACTCCTCCTCCAGCGCCATGATGAAGGTGAAGGAGCTGGCGAGCCCGGAGGCGGCGGCCATCGGCAGCGCCGCCGGCGGCGAGCTCTATGGCCTGGACGTGCTGGCCGAGCAGCTCGCGAACCAGAAGGAGAACTACAGCCGCTTCATAGTTGTGGCGCGCAAGCCCATCGACGTGGCGCCCCAGATCCCGGCCAAGACCACCCTCATCATGTCCACCTCCCAGAAGCCGGGCTCCCTGGTGGAGGCGCTGCTGGTGCTGCGCAGCCACGAGATCAACATGACCAAGCTCGAATCACGCCCGGTGCAGGGCAACCCCTGGGAAGAGATGTTCTATCTGGATGTCTCCGCCAACCTGCAAAATCCCGAGATGCAGGCCGCCCTGCTGGAGCTGACCAAGATCACCCGCTACATCAAGGTGCTGGGCTGCTACCCGAGCGAAGACGTCAAGCCGACCGCCGTGCCGCCGGTGCTGATGGGCAACCAGTGAGCCCTGGGGCTACCGCCCCGAGACAAGCAAGATAAGCAGAAGGCGAACCCTGGGGTTCGCCTTCTGTGCCTGGCGCCGCTTGTGCCCACCTGACTGTCAGGCGCCTCAGAACTGGCCCGCCATCAGCTGGTTCAGGTGGTAGAGGTTGCGGGTATCGAGCTCCAGTTCGGTGGCATAGGTGTTGCCGCGGGGGTAGGTCGCCACCACGCGGGCACCGCGCACCATGCCGGCCACCGACACGTCCAGGGAGTTGGAGGTCTGGGTCAGGTCCTTGTAGCTGCTCTGGCCGCGCACCTGCTGGCCGTTGAGCTGCTCGGCCAGCTCCCGGTAGGCATCCATCTTGGAGGCCCGGATCGCCTGCAACATCTTCTCGGACTGGGAGGGGCCGGGCTGGATGTCGATCACCGCATAGCCCACCGCCTTGAGCACCGGGAAATCATCGGGCTTCTCGCCCACGTCGTAGTTCACCACCCGGTTGCCGCTGCACGCCGTCAGCAACATTGCCATCAGGCAACCCAACAAGATTTTCATCGCAGTTTCCCCGTCTCGCAGTTCACCACACCAGATTTTCCGCTGCACGCCGTCAGCAACATGGCCATCAGGCAACCCAACAAGATTTTCATCGCCGTTTACTCCTCAGGGGGTCAGGTTGACCAGATGGCCGGACGGGCTCTGGCCGCCCCGCATCAGGTAACCGCGGTTGATGGAGGCCCGGCCAAAGGAGTTGCTGGCGCCGGACAGATACTGTTTCGGGATCAGGCTCTGGGCCGTGGTCTCCACCATCTTGGTCCGCAGATCGATGATGCGGGCGTTGACCAGGATCCCCTGCTGGTTGCGGCTGAAGGTGCCGGTCAGGATGCGGGAGATGGGCAGACGGGACGAGAGATCCTTGTAGTTGCGGCTCATCACGAAGTCCCCCTGCGGGGTCACCTGGATGCTGCCCGTGGTCTTGAAGTCCACCACCACCTCGCCGCGCCGGTTCAACTCGTAGATGAAGCTCTCCTCGATCTGCTGCCCCATCCAGTTGGTGTCCTTCAGGGTGTCGAGATCGACGAAGGACGCGACCGCGATGGGCTCGCTCAGGGTGGTGAGGGACTTGCGCTCCATCAGCTGATCCGTCATGCGGGCCACCAGCCAGTTCAGCTCCATCCCCTTCGCCGCCTGGCGAGGATCCCCCTGATCCCGGTTGATGGGGTCGGTCGACCCGCAACCGGCCAATGCCAGCGCCACCGCCAGCACCGTGATAACTCTCTTCATGGATACTTTTCCTGCATCTGCACCTGACCTGTTATCGGTCGCAAACGCCAACACTTGAGCCGGGAATGCACCCAGGATCCCCCGACGATCCGCACAGGGGCCGGCCGCGCCGGACGGTACCAGCCGGCGCAACGAGGATCCCCGGCCCCGGGGACAAGGCATGGATCTTGCTTTTATTTGGCTGCCCGGTGTGGATCGGGTCAGTGTCCAGGCCCCTGGCCCGCCTTGCCGGCGGCCACGGGGTCACCCATTCAAGGTGTCCGTCATGAAAGTTTCGCTGCTGTTAACCCTGCTGCTGGCCAGCCTGTCGGCCCGGGCCGAGCTCATCGAGGCCCAGGGCAGTGCCGCCATCCTGGGGGGTGACGAGGTCTATGCCCGCGAGCAGGCAACCCGGGATGCGCTGCGCCAGGCCCTGCTGGCCAGCGGGGCGTCCGTCTCCAGCATCCAGCGCCTGGAAAATGGCAGCCTGCGCTCGGAGCAGATCCAGATCCGTTCCGGCGGCGACATCCGTCAGTACCGTCTCAAGCGCGAAGAGGTGCGCAACGGCCGCATGTACATCACGCTGGTAGCCGACATCCAGGCCGAGCGCCAGATCTGCCAGACCCAGCACTACGCCAAGGATTTGACGCTGGTACGCCTGCGCATGCGCTACCCGGATCAGGCGAGCACCGGCGCCCTGGACGACATGCCCGCCGATCTCTCCCGCCGCCTGTTCGAGACCTTGGCGGCAGCCCCCCAGGGGGTGGTCGCCCGCCAGTGGCTCGATGAGAACCTGCGCATCGATCCGCTCCACCTGCAGCAGGGGGATCGCAGCGCCCTCGAGGAGATCAAGGCCCTGAGCCTGCGCACCGACAGCCAGTACCTGGTGCTCGGCAGCATCGACGATCTCTCCCTCGAGCCTCAGGGCAACGCCCTGACCAGCTGGTATGAGGATCCCGTGCGCAATTTCCGTATGCAGCTCTACCTGTTTGACGGCATCAACGGCACCCTGCTCGGTCGCAAGGAGTACCAGGGGCGCGCCAACTGGACCTTCTCCAAGCGGGAACAGGTCGGCAGCAGCGGCGGCCGGTTCTGGCAGTCGAGTTATGGCCAGGAGGTGGGCTACCAGTTGAAGGAGGCGGCCCAGGACATCGTCGCCGAGCTTGCCTGCGCCCCCGTCACCGCCCGGATCGTGGCCCAGCACGAGCGCGGTCCCCACATCAATCTGGGCCGTCGCAACGGCGTCAAGCTCGGGGATCAGTTCCGCGTCCAGCACAGCGCCGACTTCGTCGACCCCTACGGCAAGTCCAGGGTGATGCGCAATCCCGCCGACGGCCTGTTCGAGGTGGTGCAGGTGTTCGAGGACGGTGCCGTCATCAGCAGTCAGAACAAATATTCGCCATTCAATGTCCAAATCGGTGATTTGGCCGTATTGGAATAGGAATCAAGGGTTTAAAAGCACAATGCTTCTTGTATAATGCTCGCCACAAGGTTCCCGTAGCTCAGCAGGATAGAGCGGTCCCCTCCTAAGGGACAGGCCACTGGTTCGACTCCAGTCGGGAACGCCATACAAAACAAGGGGTTGGCATCGCAAGATGCCAACCCCTTGGTCGTTCTTGGCCCCTTCATCATCCCCCGCCAGCGCTGTGCGCAGTGCGGCCCCAGCCCCGTGGGGATGGCGACAACCGGGGCAAGGGCTCGCCGTCCACCTGCCCACCCATGATCCCGATCACCCTCTGCCCTCGCCGCCAACGGCGAGCCGGCGCCGTCATCTACGCTTGAAGGGCGCCGTCCGGGATGACGGCCACTCTCCATCCGTTTGAGACACAAGAAGGACATCATGGGCAGCAAAAAAAAATCCAGGGCTGAACAGCCGGTCGTGGTCGAGGAGCAGAAGCCCCTCGGCAACAAGGAGTACGAGAAGGAGCTGCGCCGCCTGCACGTGGAGCTGGTGAAGCTGCAGCAGTGGGTGGTGCACAAGGGGCTCAAGGTCTGCATCGTGTTCGAGGGGCGCGACGGGGCCGGCAAGGGGGGCACCATCAAGGCGATCACCGAGCGGGTCAGCCCCCGGGTCTTTCGCGTCGTCGCTCTGCCCGCCCCCACGGAGCGGGAGAAGAGCCAGCTCTACTTCCAGCGCTATATCCCCCACCTGCCGGCGGCGGGCGAGATCGTCATCTTCGATCGCAGCTGGTACAACAGGGCCGGCGTGGAACGCATCATGGGCTTTTGCAGCGAGGAGGCGAGCGACAAATTCCTGGCAGGCACCCCCATGGTGGAGAAGGCCATGGTCGATTCGGGCATCATACTGCTGAAGTACTGGCTGGAGGTGACCCCAGAGGAGCAGGAGCGGCGGCTGCGGGATCGCATCGACGACGGTCGCAAGATCTGGAAGCTCTCCCCCATGGACATCAAGTCCTTCAACCGCTGGGATGACTACACCCGGGCGCGGGATGCCATGTTCATCGCCACCGACACCGCCTGGGCCCCCTGGTTCGTGGCCCGCTCCGAGGACAAGAAGCGGGTGCGCCTCAACATCATCTCCCACCTGCTGTCGCACATCCCCTACGAGGCGCTGCCGGCCGAGCCGGTCAAGCTGCCCAGGCGCAAGATAGGCAAGGTCACCCCCTCGGAACACCCCCTGCGCATCATTCCGGAGCGTTTCTAGGCAAGCGGGGTGAGCCCGGGCTCACCCCTGCCCTGCCGATACTGGCGGATGGCCGCCCGGGCATTGAACAGCATGCGACCCTCCCCCAGCTGGCTGGCCAGCCCGCTGCGGCGCACGTTCTCGAGCACCCCAGGGTTGAGCCCGGCCAGCCAGAGCGTGACCCCCTTGTCACGCACCTGCCGCTCCCCCTCCATCAGCATCATCAGGGCCGAGTATTCCACGTCCTGCACCCGGCTCATGTCGAGCACCACCACCTCGGGCCTGTGCGTCTCGGTCAGCTGCCGGACCTGGGCCGCCACGTGTTGCGCGTTGATGAAGAAGAGGCGCCCCTCCGGGCGCAGGATCAGCAGGCCCGGGATAGTCTCGTCATCGGGATGCTGCTCGCTGAGCGGGCGCAGCACATCCTCCCCGGGCTTGCGGCCGATCACATAGACCCTGGGGTGCGCCGTCTGGCTCGCCAGCCCCAGCAGGGAGGCGAGGATGGCGACCACTATGCCCTCCAGGGTGCCGAACAGCAGCACCCCCAGGCAGGCGATGACGGCCCAGCGAAACTCCATCATGCGGATCTGCCCTATCTTGCGAAACTCCCCCGGCTGGATGAGCCCCACCGAGTAGACGATGACCACCATCGCCAGGGTGGCGCTCGGCAGCCAGGAGAGCAGCGGGGCGAGGAAGATCATGGTGGCCAGCGCCATCGCGGCGGTGACCGCGGAGGCCCGCTGGCTCAGGCCCCCGACGGAGCGCACTACCGCCGTCTGGGAGGTGCCGCCCCCCGCCGGCATGCTGCCGCAGAAGGCGCCCCCCAGGTTGGCCAGCCCGGTGGCCACCAGTTCCCGGTTTGCATTGATCTCGGGCTCCTCCTTCCCCACGAAGGCCCGGCCTGCGGCTATGGTCTCGGTGAAGCTCATCAGCGCTATGCCCGCCGCCCCCGGCAGCAGCTGCAACACCAGGGTCGGATCCGGCATCGTCAGGCCGGGCAGGCCGGTGGGGATGGTCCCGACGATGGCGACGCCCGCCTCGTTCAGGCCGAGGCCCCACACCAGCGCGATACCGACCCCCACCCCCAGCAGGGGGGCGGGGGAGTGGGGAAAGCGCCACTCCATGAACACCAGCACCACCAGGGTGGCGAGGGCGACTCCCAGGGTCAGCCAGGAGGTCTGGGGCAGCGCCTGGCCGAGGTGGTAGAGATCCAGGAAGAAGTTCTCCTTCTGGAGGTGCACCCCGAACAGCTTGGGCAGCTGGTCGAGGATGATCACCAGCCCTATGCCGCTCTTGAACCCCACCAGCACCGGCAGGGAGATGAAGTTGGCGATGAAGCCGAGCCGCAGCGCGGCCGCCAGCATCAGCATGGCCCCCACCATCAGGGTCAGGGTAGCCGTCACCGTGAGCAGCCGGCCGGGGTCGCCGTCCGGTACCACCAGTCCGAGCTGGGTGGCTGTCAGGATAGCCAGGGTGCTGGTGGAGCTGACGCTGAGCACCCGGGAGGAGCCCAGCAGGGCGTAGATCACCATGGGCACGAACGCGGTGTAGAGACCGATCGCCACCGGCAGCCCCGCCACCGTGGCATAGGCCATGGCCTTGGGCAGCACCACGGCCGCCGCGGTGACGCCGGCCAGCAGATCGGACAGGAGGCGCCCAGGCGCCGACGCAAGTGATGACATCTGAATCCTCCATTATCCCGGGCCCGGGCTGGCGCACTATTCGCCTTGATGACAGTGTGAAGTGTAGGCGGCGAAGTGATGCAATAGCTTGTTGTGTCTCACGTTTTCCCGCTCCCTTCCCCTATACTTCAGCGACGTTCAGGCCTGGCCAGAGAGAGGATATCCCCCATGTTGCGACTGCTTGCCCTGCTGCTTGTCTGCCTGGCGCTCCCGGTGCGGGCGCTGACCCTGACCCAAGTGGCGGGGGAGCTGCGCCATCCCTGGGGGCTCGCGTTTCTCCCCGATGGCGGCTACCTCGTCAGCGAGCGGCCGGGCCGCCTGCTGCGCATCGACGCCGGTGGCGAGCGCCACCTTATCTCGGGCCTGCCCCCCCTCGCCGCCGCGGGTCAGGGGGGGCTGCTCGATCTCGCCCTGGACGGCGAGGGCTGGGTGTATCTCAGCTACAGCGAGCCGGGGGACGGCGGCGCCGGCACCGCCGTGGCCCGGGCCCGGCTGCAAAAAGATGCGTTGGTCGACTGGCAACTGCTGTTTCGCCAGCAGCCCAAGGTGGCCGGCGGCGCCCACTTCGGCTCCCGTCTGGTGCTGACGGAGGATGGCTATCTCTTTATCACCCTCGGCGACCGTTACACCGAGCGGGGGCGGGCCCAGACGCTCGACAACCATCTCGGCAAGACGGTACGCCTGCACAAGGATGGCCGGGTGCCCGCCGACAACCCCTTCGTGACGACGCCGGGGGCCCTGCCGGAGATCTGGAGCCTGGGCCATCGCAACATGCAGGGGGCGGCGCTGCGCCCCGGCAGCCGGCAATTCTGGGCCCACGAGCACGGCCCCCAGGGTGGCGACGAGGTCAACCTCATCCTGCCAGGCCACAACTACGGCTGGCCCAGAGTGACCTTCGGCGAGGAGTACGGTGGCGGCAAGATTGGCGTGGGCCAGAGCGCGCCGGGCCTGACGGCGCCGCGCTGGATCTGGGTGCCCTCCATCGCCCCCTCGGGCATGGCGTTCTATCAGGGCGCCCTGTTCAAGGAGTGGCGGGGAGATCTGCTGGTCGGCGCCCTGCGAGGCCAGGCCCTGTTGCGCCTGCGCCTGGACGGGGACACCATAGTGTCACAGGAGCGGTTGCTGACCGATCTGGGGGAGCGGATCCGTACCGTCAAGGAGAGCCCCGACGGCGCGCTCTATCTGCTGACGGACTCGGGTCAGGGGCGCCTGCTCAAGCTGACCCCATAGGATGCAAGGAGGAAGGATGAACGCGAATCGCATGCTGCTGGTGCTCTGCGCCAGCCTCTGGTTGCTGGGTTGCAACACCATTCACGGGATGGGGCGGGACATCGAGAAGGCGGGGGAGGTGATCCAGGGCTCAGCCAACCTGGCGGAGGAGCCGGCGGCAGGCAGCCGCTGACCCAGGGCCCGTCCCTGACCAGTCTCAGGGACGATGCCCCCTCACTCGCCGCTGACCGCCAGACTGGCCAGCGGTGCCATGGTCACCCTGACCCCGTGCTGGGCCAGCGCCTCGCGGGCGCTCTG
Organism: Aeromonas sp. XH; assembly: GCF_033348475.1. NCBI lineage: Bacteria > Pseudomonadati > Pseudomonadota > Gammaproteobacteria > Aeromonadales > Aeromonadaceae > Aeromonas > Aeromonas sp. XH. Next base: position 3,312,703 of record NZ_CP137630.1, read on the forward strand.
GGGCAGTTGCTCGTCGGTGATCACCTGATCGATCGCATCCCAGCTCACCACGTTGAAGGTCCCCACCTTGCCATATTTGGACGAGTCGCAGATGAGGATGCGGGTCGCCGCCGACTCCACCACGGCCCGCTTCACCGGCACCTTCTGTTCGCTCGGGGTGGAGATCCCCTGACTGTCCCAGGAGGAGGCTGACAGGAAGGCAACGTCCAGATGGAGGTTGCGCAGGAAGTGGGCGGTGGCCTCCCCGGCGCAGGACTGGTTCTCGCGAATGACCTGGCCCCCGGTGTGATAGAGGCGGCAGCGGCCGTGCTCGATGAGGTAGGCGCACACCATGAAGTCGTTGGTCACTATCATCAGGTCTTCCCGCAGCGCCAACTCCCGGGCCAACTCCAGGGAGGTGGTACCGGCATCCAGATAGACGGTGCTCCCCTCGCTCACCTGGGCAGCGGCGAGCCGCGCAATGGCCAGCTTGGCCCCCTGCATCAGGCTGCGCTTGGCGGCGTGGGAGGGCTCGCTCTTGATCCGCTGGGAGAGGCTGACCCCGCCGGAGACGGAGAGTACCCGCCCCTGCTCCTCCAGCTTCTGGATGTCGCGCCTGATGGTCATGTGGGAGACCTGCAGCCAGTCGGTCAGCTCCACTATGCTGACCACGCCGCGCTCTGCCAGCAGTTGCAGGATACGTTGCTGTCGCTCTACGGGAATCATCTTGCCTCGCACCTCGGGGAAGGGAAGGCGCCATTCTACCCCAGCGACCTGGGAAAAAATGATAAATAACCTGAAACGGGCTCACAAATCACATTTATTCACACAAATAGCGCCATTTATTGATTCAAAAGAATCTCAACCCTCATGAATAACAAAAATTAACACAAAATAAGTTATTTTTTGTGACGACTGCCTGATATTTCATCGCCGCAAGCCTCTACTATCGGCTCATCAGTCGTAATCGAGGAATCACGAGATGAGCACTCCCTATCATGTTGCGGTCATCGGCCTGGGCGCCATGGGCATGGGCGCCGCCCGCTCCTGCCTGCGGGCCGGGCTCACCACCTACGGCATCGATCTCAATGAAGAGGCGCGCAACCAGCTGCAACAGGCCGGTGCCACCGCCGTCATGGCCGATGCCCGCCCCCTGGCGGAGACGCTCGATGCGGTGCTGCTGCTGGTGGTCAACGCCACCCAGGTGCGCCGCATCCTGCTCGGCAACGAGGGGCTGGCCCACCACCTCAAACCGGGCACCGCCATCATGGTCTCTTCCACCATAGCCGCCGAGGAGGCGAGCGCCCTGGCCGCCGAGCTGGCGCTGATGGGATTGCCGATGCTGGATGCGCCGGTTTCCGGTGGTGCCATCAAGGCCGATGCCGGCGAGATGACGGTGATGGCCGCAGGCTCAGACGCCGCCTTCGACAAGCTGGCCCCGGTGCTGGATGCGGTGGCCGGCAAGGTCTACCGGGTCGGCAGCGAGCCGGGCCAGGGCAGCACGGTCAAGATCATCCACCAGCTGCTGGCCGGGGTGCACATCGCGGTGGCCGCCGAGGCCATGGCGTTGGCCAGCCGGGCAGGCGTATCCCTGGATCTCATGTATGACGTGGTGACCCATGCCGCCGGCAACTCCTGGATGTTTGAAAACCGCATGCCCCGGGTGCTGGCCGGTGACTACCAGGCCCGCTCCGCAGTGGACATCTTCGTCAAGGATCTCACCCTGGTAGCGGACACCGCCAAGGCGCTGCGCTTCCCGCTGCCGCTCGCGAGCACGGCGCTGAACATGTTCCTCGGCGCCAGCAACGCAGGGCACGGCCAGGAAGATGACAGCGCCGTCATCAAGATCTTCTCCGGCATCCAGCTGCCGGGTCAGGAGGAACTGCTATGAAACTCGGTGTCATCGCAGACGACTTCACCGGCGCCACCGACATCGCCGGTTTCCTGGTGGAGAACGGCCTCTCCACCCTGCAACTCGCCGGCGTGCCGGAGCATGATGGGGATCTGCCCCCGGTCGATGCCGTGGTGATCAGCCTCAAGAGCCGTTCCTGCCCCGCGGGCGAAGCGGTGCGCGACTCCCTGGCGGCCCTCGACTGGCTCAAGGCCCGCGGCTGCCCGCGCATCTACCAGAAGTACTGCTCCACCTTCGACAGCACGGCAGCGGGCAACATCGGCCCCGTCACCGACGCCCTGCTGGCGGCGCTGGAGAGCAAGTTCACCCTGATCTGTCCGGCCCTGCCGGTGAATGGTCGCACCGTCTATCAGGGCAACCTCTTCGTGGGGAACCAGCCGCTGGCCGAGTCCGGCATGCGCCACCACCCCATCACCCCCATGACCGACAGCAACCTGCTGCGGCTGATGGAGGGGCAAGCCCAGGGCCGCGCCGGTCTGGTACCGTTCAATACCATCGCACAAGGTCCCGGCGCCATTGCCGACGCCTTTGAGCAGCTAACGCAAGCTGGTGTGCGCTACGCCGTGGTCGACACCCTGACCGAGCAGCACCTGCTGGACATCGCCACCGCCGCCCTCGACATACCCCTGGTGACCGGCGGCTCCGGTCTCGCCATCGGCCTGGCCCGTCAGCTTGGCAGCGGCGATCTGCAGGGTGCCCGCGAAGCGGGCTGGCCCAGAGGCACCCGCGCCGCGGTGCTGTCGGGCTCCTGCTCCGAGATGACCAACCGTCAGGTGGCCCGCTATCGCCAGCACGCCCCTGCCCTGGCGCTGGATGTGGTGCGCTGCCTCGAGGATGCCGACTACCCGGCCGAGCTGGCGCACTGGGTACTGGACCAGCCCCGGACCCCGGCGCCGCTGGTCTACGCCACCACCAGCCCGGTGGAGCTGGCCCGCATTCAGGAAACCCACGGCCAGCAGGCGGCCAGCGACGCGGTGGAACACTGCTTTGCCCGCCTCGCCCAACTGCTGCAAGGCGCCGGCGTGGACCGCTTCATCATCGCCGGTGGCGAGACCTCGAGCCGGGTCACCCAGGCCCTCGGCGTCAAGGCGTTCCACATAGGACCGCAGATCGCCCCCGGTGTGCCCTGGGTGCGGGCCATCGACGCCCCCCTGTCGCTGGCCCTCAAATCCGGCAATTTCGGGCGCGACGACTTCTTCGACAAGGCTCAGGAGTACTTCCATGACTGAACAGGCACTGCGCGACACCATGGTGATGCTGGGGGCTTCCCTCTTCCAGCGCGGTTATGCCACCGGGGGCGCCGGCAACCTCTCCGCCCTGCTGCCGGACGGCACCCTGATCGCCACCCCGACCGGCTCCTGCCTGGGACGGCTCAGCGCCGACAGGCTCTCTCACGTCAACCTGCAGGGGGAACACCTGGGGGGAGATCGCCCCTCCAAGGAGGTGGCCTTCCACCTCGCCATCTACCACAACAATCCGGACTGCCGGGCCGTGGTGCACCTGCACTGCACCCACCTGACCGCCCTCTCCTGTCTGGAGGGGCTGGATCCGGCCAACGTCATCCGCCCCTTCACCCCTTACTACGTGATGCGGGTCGGCCAGTTGCCGCTCATCCCCTACTACAAACCGGGGGATGCCCGCATCGCCGAGGAGCTGGGGCGCCGCGCCCCCGAAGGCAACGCCTTCCTGCTTGCCAACCACGGCCCCGTGGTGACGGGCAAGGATCTGGTGGATGCGGTCAACAACATGGAAGAGCTGGAGGAGACGGCGCGCCTGGCACTGATGCTTCATGGCCACTCCATCCGCTACCTGAGCGAACCCGAAATTGATGAATTGAGGAGGATGAAACCATGAGCAAGTTTGCCGCCAATCTCACCATGCTGTTTACCGAGCTGCCTTTCCTGGAGCGCTTCGCCGCCGCCCGCGACGCAGGCTTCGAGGCGGTGGAGTTCCTCTTCCCCTACGAGTGGCCGGCCGCAGAGCTGGGCCGCCGCTTGCGCGAGCAGGGACTCTCCCAGGCCCTGTTCAACATGCCGCCGGGCAACTGGGGCGCGGGGGAGCGCGGCATGGCCGCCATCCCGGGGCGGGAAGCGGAGTTTCGCGGCCACCTGCCAAACGTGCGTGACTATGCCCTGGCGCTCGGCTGCACCAAGGTGCACGCCATGAGCGGCATCGTGGACCCGGCACACAGCCTCTCGGCCCACCGCCAGACCCTGATCGACAACATCCGCTTCGCCGCCGACTTCCTGGCCGAAGACGGCATCAAGGTACTGCTCGAGCCACTCAACGATCGGGATGTGCCCGGCTACTTCCTGGCCCACCAGCTCGACGCCCTGGCCCTGGTGCAGGAGATAGACAGACCCAACGTGGGAGTGCAGCTCGACCTCTATCACGCCCAGATCATGGACGGGGATCTCACCCGTCTCATCGGCAAGCTGGGCCCGGCCATCGGCCACGTCCAGATCGCCTCGGTGCCGGATCGCCACGAGCCGGACGAGGGGGAGATCGCCTACCCCCACCTGTTCAAGGTGCTGGCGCAGGCGGGCTACCACGACTGGATAGGCTGCGAGTACAACCCCAGAGCCGGCACCCGGGAAGGGCTGGGCTGGCTGACACAACAATAACGACCCTGAACATGAACGAGTCTGAGGATAACAAGATGCAGATCATCATCACCGGCGGCGGTGGCTTCCTGGGCCAGAAACTGGCCCGGGCCCTGCTGCAAGGCCCCCACCCCTTCACCGAGCTGCTGCTGGTGGACATCCAGCAGCCGCAATCCCCCCTGCCGGACCCCAGGGTTCGCTGTCTGCGGGCCGACCTCACCGAACCCGGTGTCGCCGAGTCCCTCATCAGCGAGCGGACCGCCGTGGTCTACCACCTGGCCGCCATCGTCAGCAGCCACGCGGAGCAGGACTTCGATCTGGGCTGGCAGGTCAACCTGGACACCACCCGCACCCTGCTGGAGGCGTGCCGCCATGCCCGGCCCGGCATCCGCTTCGTCTTCACCAGCTCGCTCGCCGTCTATGGCGGCCTGCTGCCGGAGCTGGTAAACGACGGTACCGCCCTGACCCCCACCTCCTCCTACGGCGCCCAGAAGGCCATGGGGGAACTGCTGGTCAACGACTACAGCCGCAAGGGCTTCGTCGACGGTCTGGTATTGCGCCTGCCCACCATCTGCGTGCGGCCGGGCAAGCCGAACCGCGCCGCCTCCTCCTTTGTCAGCAGCATCATCCGCGAGCCGCTGCAAGGGGAGAGCGCCATCTGCCCGGTGAGCCCGGATCTGCGCCTCTGGCTCTCCAGCCCCGCCACCGTGGTCGCGAACTTCCTGCTGGCGGCCAGACTTCCCGCCACCGGTGACGCCCGCAGCATCAACCTGCCCGGCATCAGCGTGACCGTCGGCGAAATGCTGGAGGCCCTCGCCCGGGCCGGTGGCCAGGCGGCCCGGGATCGGGTGCAGTTTGCCGCCGATCCGGCCATCGAGCGCATCGTGGCGAGCTGGCCGGGACGCATCGACAACCAGCGGGCCAGCGCCCTCGGCTTCGCGGCAGACAGGACGTTTGCCGACATCATCGACAGTTTCATCACCCATGACATGCAGGAGGCATCATGAGCGACATCCCAACCCCCATCATCGGTCTCATCATCGCGGTCTTCGTGCTGGTGTTCCTGGTCATCCGTACCCGGGTGCATGCCCTGATCGCCATGCTGGCGGCGGCCTGCATCGCCGGGATCACCGGCGGCATGAGCATCGACAAGACCCTCACCGTGATCACCCAGGGCTTTGGCTCCACCCTCGGCAGCATCGGCATCGTCATTGGCCTCGGGGTCATGATGGGTCGCCTGCTTGAGGTGTCGGGCGCCGCCGAACAGATCGCCTACAGCTTCATCAAGTGGCTCGGCAAGCGCCGCGAGGAGTGGGCCCTGGCCATCACGGGCTACATCGTCAGCATCCCCATCTTCGTGGACTCCGCCTTCGTCATCCTCTATCCGGTGGCCAAGGCGCTGGCGAAAAGCGGCAAGCGCTCCCTGCTCACCCTGGGGGTGGCGCTCGCGGGCGGCCTGGTGGTCACCCACCATACCGTACCGCCGACCCCGGGCCCGCTGGGGGTTGCCGGCCTGTTTGGCGTGGACATCGGCGCCATGCTGCTGACCGGCATGGCCCTGGCCATCCCCTGCGTGCTCGGCATCGTCTTCTACGCCCAGTGGCTCGACAAGAAGTACCCCGAGTTCGGTGCCCAGGCCGCCCAGACCCCGGACGAGCTGCAAGCCACCTATGAGCAGTACCTCAAGGAGAAGGAGGGCAAGACCCTGCCGAGCCTGACCCTGTCGCTGCTGCCGATCCTGGTGCCCATAGTGCTCATCTTCGTCAAGGCCATCTTCACCACCCTGGCCACCCTGGAGGGCATGGACGGCCTGATGGCGAACCCCCTGGTGCAGGGCATCAACTTCATCGGCACCCCCATCATAGCGCTCGCCATCAGCGTGCTGCTGGCGGTCTATACCCTGGTCCCGCACATGGACAGGCACGCCACCGCAGCCCGCCTGGAAGAGGGGCTGCAATCCGCCGGCATCATACTGCTGGTGACCGGTGCCGGCGGGGCGCTGGGGGCCGTGCTGCGCGACAGCGGTGCGGGTCAGCAACTGGCCGAGCAGATCGCCCAGCTGCCCATCTCCCCCATCCTGATCCCCTTCATAGTAGCGACCCTGGTGCGCCTCATCCAGGGGTCCGGCACCGTGGCCATGGTGACGGCGGCCTCCATCTCCGCCCCCATCCTGGCGCAGATCCCCGGAGTCAACATGCTGCTGGCCGCCCAGGCCGCCACCATGGGGTCGCTCTTCTTCGGTTACTTCAACGACAGCCTGTTCTGGGTGGTCAACCGCATGATGGGGATCTCCGACGTCAAGCAGCAGATGATCGTCTGGTCCATCCCGACCACCATCGCCTGGGCCATCGGCGGCACCGGCGTCGCCCTGCTGAACCTGATGTTCGGCTCCGGCGGCACCTGGTTCGACCCCGTGCTGCCGCTGCTGGTGCTGGCGCTCATCGTCTGGTACGTCAAGGGGCAGTCCCTGGCCCCGGCGGCAGGGGTCGTCCCGAGTCGGGAGTCCTGACCCGCACCGTCACGGCAACGCTGTGTGACGAGGGCCAGTCTGCTAGACTGGCCCTCTTTTTCGTTCATTCATCTTGCAAAGGAGTGTTGGATGCCTGCGTCTTCCTGGTGGGACAAGTCCACCGGTTTTGCCCTGCTCACCATCTTGTTGTGGGCCTCCCTCGCCGCGCTCACCTCCCGGATCACCAGCGTCTCGCCGCTGGTGCTGGTCGGGCTGGTGCTGCTGTTCTGCGGGGCGGGCACCCTGCCATTCTGGCGCCAGTGGCGCGCCAGCCCCCTCACCTGGCTGGTGACCATCACGGCCCTGCTGCTCTATCACCTGCTGCTGTTCACAAGCTTTCGCCACGCCCCCGTGCTGGAGGCGAACCTCATCAACTACCTGTGGCCGCTGTGCATCATCCTGTTCACCCCCTTGCTGCTGCCGGGCCACCCCTTGAGCCTGCACCACCTGCTGGCCGGGGCCCTTGGTCTCGCGGGGTCGGTGCTGGTGATGGTCGATGGTCACCTGCAACTGCAACAGGCCCACTTGCCCGGCTACCTGCTGGCGCTCGGCGCCGCCATCGTCTGGGGCGCCTATTCCGTGCTCTCCCGCCGCCTGCCTCCCGCTCCCGCCGTGATCACGGCCGCCGCCTGCCTGCCCGCAGGGCTCCTGGCCCTGCTGCTGGCATGGATGCTGGAAGGCCCCTTGCCATTCGCCCGGATCCCCCAGGGTGACTGGCTGCTCATCGCCGGGCTCGCCCTCGGCCCCATGGGGGCGGCCTTCGTCACCTGGTATCTGGCGCTCCGGGACGGGGATCCGCGCCGCATCGGCGCACTCGCCTACCTCACCCCCTTGCTGAGCACCCTGCTGCTGGTCTGGCTCAACGGCGAGGCGCTCACCCCGCGCCATCTGCTGGCGGGGGCCCTTATCATGGGCGGCGCCCTGCTGGGCCTGCTGGTGAAAACACCGAAGACTCAGCCAGTTGCAGAGCCTCTGTCATAAAAACGCCATCAGGCCTGCTTAAGCTCACGCCCATTGCGTGGTTCAAGCAGGACTGAAAAGTGAAAATTGCCCATTTTGCCTCCCTCTCCTCCCTCGTCTTGTTGCTGGTGGCCGGTGTTCAGGCCGCCGCCCTCTATCAGGGCTGGCAGCAGTTCAACCGGGCCGAGCAGGCCCAGCGCCAGCAGGAGCAACTGCAGCGGCAGCTGAGCGGCTCCCTGCAAGGGGCGCTTCGCGACTACCTCGGCAGCGGGGATCCCCTGCTGCTGGCCCAGGCCCAGGGCGTACGCCAGCAGGCGCTGGCGCTGCTATCCAGCCAGGACGACACCCTGACCGGCCCGCTGCGGGCCCGGCTCGAACAGATGGGGGCACGTATCGACGGCGACTACCTGGCGGCGGGCAAGCTCTCCGGCAACAGCCAGTGGTTGCTGCAAAATGCCGAGAACGAGTTGACCACCCAGGCCCGCGCCCTGCTGCGCTATGGCCAGCAGGGGGCCGCCGCCGGGCGGGATCCGGCGCTCGCCGAGCAGTATCGTCAGGGGGCCGTCGACATACTGGCCGCCCTCCCCGCCCTCGCCCACCAGCGCCAGAACTACATGGAGCAGGCGAGCGCCAAGCGCCTCGAAGGGCTGCAGTTCGAGCTCGCCGCCCTGCAAAGGCAGGCGGACTCCCTGGCGGCCTTGCCGAGCCTGGATCTCTTCGAGGAGTCCCCGGCCGACGAGTTCACCCTGGGGGAGCCGCAGCGCAAGGAGCTCGGGGAGCAGCCCAAAGCCGAGCTGATCTCGCTGCTCAAACGCTATCCCCAGGAGCTGGAGAACAGCCGCAAGGCGCTGCAACAGCAGCAGGCCGCGCGTCAGATGGTGCAGCAGGACATCAGCCAGCTACTGCAGGCCGGGGAACAGCTGGGAGAGCGGCTCGCTGCCGCCCGCCAGACGGTGAACCGGGAACTGGCCACCGTGCTCGGCGTGCTGGCGCTCTGCCTGGTGGTGATCGCCCTGCTGTTCGCCCTGGTGCAACGCCGCTGGCTGGTCAGGCCCCTGCTGCGGCTGCGGGCCGCCTTCCTGCAGCTCGATGCCACGGGTCAGGCACAACTGCTGGCCCAGGGGCACGAGCGCAACGAGCTGGCGGACATAGTCGCGAGCTACAACCGCCTCATTGAGCGGCTGCAACAGGATCAGCAGCAGAAGGCGGGGCAGCTCTCCAGCGTCTCCTCCAGCCTGCAGGAGATGGTGGCCCAGGTGCAGGAGATCCATCACAGTACCCGCACCACGGAGCAGGCGGTGGACGAGAGCGACACCATGATGCAGGAGCTCAACCAGCTCGCCAGCGAGGTGCACCAGGTCGCCGCCGAAATCGCCCAGCACGCCCAGCACAACGAACACTCCATGACCCAGAGCGAGCAGCTGGTGGGTGGCATGCTGACGGCCACCGCCCAGACCGGGCTCGCCATCGACGAGAGCAGCGCGGCCCTGGCCCAGCTGACCCGCTCGGTGGAGGACGTGACCGCCATCGTCGACGTCATCGGCCACATCTCCCAGCAGACCAACCTGCTGGCGCTCAACGCCGCCATCGAAGCGGCCCGCGCCGGGGAGCAGGGACGCGGCTTTGCGGTGGTGGCCGACGAGGTGCGCCACCTCTCCGCCGACACCCAGCGCTCCCTCGGCCAGATCACCGAGATCCTGGCCAGCCTCACCCAGGCGGGGGATCAGCTCGCCACCGTGCTGTCCCGCATCACCGCGGAGGCCGCCGATCAGCGCCAGCAGGCCGAACAGCTGCGCCAGACCACCCAGACGGTGCGGGAGATGGCGCGCAGCACCGCCGTCATCGCGCTGCAGGGGGCCGACAACGCCCGCAGCCAGGAGCACAGGCTCGCCAGCTTCGCCGCCCTCATCGGCCGCATCAGCCAGCACGCCCGCCAGGGTAGCCGCCTCTCGGTGCAGGTGTCCGAGCACATCCACCACCAGGCCCAGCAGATCCCCCGGATCCTGAGCCAGGCCTGATCCCGGGCCCGGCACCGTGCCGGGCCTGCGTTTCCTCCCATACTCGCCCCCGGGATCTCCAGTCCGGGCCCACAGGCCGGCGAGGCCGGAACAATCCTTCGCGACTCTTCCCCCCATGCCGGCACCCGGGTTGCAGACAAGGCTCCCCTGCCTGCGTCGGCGATGCGCATCCGGAGCAGGCCGAATCTTTTTTTGTGACACAAAATTATATGTTGCCGCAAAGTTAACAAAGAAAGTTCTGCCTTCCCGACAAGATCCGCACAGGATAACGGTGAACACCACATGAAAGCGTTATCATTGCCGATGTACGTGGGCTTGGAGTGCCCACATCAAGAATCATGATTATTTGCACTCGGTCATATTTTTGAAACTTGGCGGGAACTTCATGTTGATATTTCGCACCGCGAACGTACTCTTGAGTTGTCCGATCGCCAAGGGTCGGCACACACAAAATAAAGACTGTCACGATACAGACCGCCCATCACAGATGCGCCAAGGCATCCGGGAAAGGGCCACAGCACAGACAGACGTTTTTTTGCCCTGCGGGGCCTTGATTGCAATGCCAATACCGAGCGGCGGGCCTGCGTCCGACTGCCGGATAAAAAAGCTAAGTCCATAAAATCAGGAGCAATAACAAATGGAAAAAGTGATCTTCAAGCGCGCCGCCTTGAGTGCCGCCGTGGTCGCGGCGCTGGTCGCCCCGGGAATGGCGCTCGCAGCCCAGGACATGATGAGCCCCGAGTACGGCAAGTCCTACGAGGCGTTCACCGAGGATGCCAAAGTCACCGGCGGTCTCTTCTACTTCCAGCGCGAGCGTGACCGCAAGCAGGCCGGCCCCGGCCAAGATGGCAAATACCACTCCAACCTGAGCCATGCCACCACCCAGGCGGCCCTGAACTTCAACTCCGGCTATGCCTGGGACGTGGTGGGTATCGACCTGGGCGGCTTCGGCGCCTATGACCTGGCCGTCGACGAGAGCAACGGCGTCAACGAAGAGAACGAATTCTCCTTCTGGGGCGACCAGTGGGGTTCAGGTGGTGACGGCGTCCCCGAGAACGGCTTCAGCCTCTCCAACGCCGCCCTGAAATTCAAGTTCGGTGAGCATGTCACCGCCAAGGGGGGTTATACCCAGCTCTACGTACCCGGCATCCTGGGGGTCAACTGGTCCTATCAACCCGGTACCTACCGCGGCGGCCAGATCGAAGGCACCTTCGGCGGCCTCTACCTGACCTACGCCATCGCCGACGAATACAAGGCGCCCTGGTTCAAGAACACCGCCGGCTTCTCCAAGAGCAGCCCCTATGCCAGCGATCCCTTCAGCGACGAGAACAAGATCGACTACATCCACGGTCTGGCCGCGCGCTACACCTTCGAGAACGGCACCGCCATCACGGGTGCTTTCGGTCAGTCCGAAGGCTACATGGACAGCTACCACTTCAAGCTGGCCCACAAGTTCGACGTACTGGGTGGCCTGAACACCAGCTACCAGTTCTACGGCTCCGAGACCGACAACAACGATTACGACGGCCTGGCCTGGCAGCAAGCGCTGACCGCCTCCTGGAACTACGCCCAGTATGGCTTCCGTCTGGAAGGGCTGTGGACCAAGGCCGAGGGTGACCAGGGCAACTACCTGCCCCGTCTGACCCGCGGCTACGGCAACTCCCAGGGCGCGAACGAGATCTGGTGGGATTCCCGCTCTGACTGGAACCACAACGACGAGAAGGCCGTGTTCTTCGGCGTGACCCGTTCCCTGGACGATCTGGTGGGCGCCCCTGGCTGGGCCGCCGGTATCTCCGGTGCCTACGGCTGGGATGCCAACAACGGCGACAGCTCCCTGGAAGGCGGCAAAGAGTGGGCGGCGAACTTCGACGTCATGTACACGGTGCAGGATGGCAAGCTGAAGGGCACCCTGTTCAAGCTGCACTACACCGACTACAACAACGAACAGGACGACAAGGGCAGCTGGTACTACCCGAACATGTTCAGCTCCGAGCATGACGTCAAGTTCCACATCATCATGCCGTTCACCATCCTGTAAGCAGGGGGTTGAACTTCAGCAAACCGGGCCGATTGGCCCGGTTTTCTTTTTTCTGATCAGCGGGTTAACATGCAAAGCCGCTGGCACTTTTGCCCGCCCCGTCACCACAAGGATGCGACCATGTCCCGCTTCGTTCTGATCACAGGCTGCTCCAGCGGCATCGGCCTCGCCGCCGCAAGAAAGCTCGGCGCCCACGGCTTCACCGTCATCGCCTCCGCCCGCAAGGCCGGGGACGTGGCCCTGTTGCAGCAACAGGGTCTCTTGGCGGTGCAGCTGGATCTGGCGGATACCGCCAGCATAGAGCGGGGGGCGGCAGAGGCGCTGGCCCTGGCCGGGGGCCGCCTCTATGGCCTGTTCAACAACGGCGCCTACGGCCAGCCCGGCGCCCTGGAGGATCTGCCCACCGAGGCGCTGCGCGAGCAGTTCGAGACCAACCTGTTCGGCTGGCACCACCTCATTCGCCAGATCCTGCCCCCCATGCTGACTGCGGGCGAGGGGCGCATCGTGCAGAACAGCTCCGTGCTTGGCCTGGTGGCCATGAAGTATCGCGGCGCCTACAACGCCAGCAAGTTCGCGCTGGAAGGCTATACCGACACCCTTCGCCTCGAGCTCACGGGCAGCGGCGTGCACGTCAGCCTGATTGAACCCGGCCCCATCGACACCCGGTTTCGCGCCAATGCCCGCGACGCCTTCCTGCGCCACATAGACCCGAGTGCGAGCCGCCATCAGGCCGCCTATGCCCAGACGCTGGCGAGGCTGGAGCGCGAAGGGGGGGCCCGGGGCTACACCCTGCCGAGCGAGGCCTGCGTACCCCCGCTGCTGCACGCGCTCAGGAGCAAGCGTCCGAAGCACCGCTACCCCGTCACCTTCCCGACCAAATTGTTTGCCGTGCTGCGTCGTCTGCTGCCAAGCCGCTGGCTGGACCGGCTGCTGATCAAATCCGCCTGACGCCAGACAAATGCCGCCCCGCTGCCTGAGGCCACGGGGCGGCATTTTTCAGTAGTGCTGGCCATTGCTGTAGTAGTGGGATTTCACTATGGGCAGCACCTGCACCACCACATAGGTCTGCTCCCCCAGCACCGCTTTCAGGTGTCGGGTGATGAGGGCGGCGGCGGCATCCTGCATCTCTTGCGGGCGCTCGAACCAGACCAGTTCCACGAAGGGGAAACCGGCCTCGGGCTGGCCATCTCGTACCCACTGGCTCGGCACGCACTCCAGGGTGACGAACTCCGGCTTGCCGCCGGTCAGGGCGCAGAGATCCGCCATCAGGGGCCCGCTTATCCGCTGCAGGGTGTCGACAGAAACTGCCCGAAAACGAAGGTGGGGCATGGGAAACCTCTTGGCTGTGACAAATGAGGACTTATCATAGAGCACTCATCCCGCTCACATAAGGTGCCTCATGAGATTCCATCCCACGCTGCTCTCCTTCCTGCTCTGCCTGCTGCTGCCGCTCCATGCCATGGCCGATCCGGCCTTCTACCGCATCAACAAGGGCAGCGAGCAGCACTGGCTGCTGGGGTCCATCCACGCGGGCAAACCCTCTCTCTACCCCCTGCCGGACCCCGTCGAGCGCGCCTGGCAGCAGAGCCGCGCCCTGGTGATGGAGGTGGACATGACCCACATCAGCCAGGCGCAGTGGCAGGAGATGGGCGCCATCACCCGGCTCGTGGACGGCAAGACCCTCAAGGATCACCTGCCCATCGACCTCTACCGTCGCACCCTGATCGCCGCCGGCCAGAACGGTCTGAACGAGAGCATGCTGGCCCCGCTGCGCCCCTGGTTTGCGGCCATCACCCTGACCCAGGCGGCCCTGGAGCGTACCGGCTTTCGCGGCGAGTTCGGGGTGGATCAGCACTTCGCCAAGCGGGCGAACGACGGCGGCAAGCCCATCATCGGGCTGGAGACCCTGCTGGAGCAGCTCGGCTATCTCGCGAGCGTCGGCGACAACCAGACCCTGATGCTGGAGAGCACCCTGGACGAGCTGCCTGAGCTCGAGAAGGGGTTCGCCGAGGTCATGGCGGCCTGGCAGAACGGGGATCAGGCCACCCTGATCAACCTGCTCAAAGAAGAGATGGCACCACCCAAGCTGCAGGCCTGGCTGGAGCAGACCCTGCTGGCGGAGCGCAACCGCAACTGGGTCAAGAAGTGGCCGAGCCTGCCAAACGAGAGCTTTATCGTGGTAGGGGCCCTGCATCTTTACGGCGAGCACGGGCTGCTCGCCCTGCTGGAGCAGCAGGGCTGGCGCATCACGCCGCTCACCGACCCCGCGCCAGAGAGAGCCAAATAGTGCCTTTTCGGCCCCCCTGCCCCCGACGAGGGTGCCGGATGGGAGCCTGCTCACAGAATCCGATGCCGATTAAATAACCAGGGAGGGAGTTGATCGAGATCATCTCCACCCTCCCAAAGGGGTATTTATCATGCCTGTCATCGCGCAATGACAGGAGTGAACGAGATGGAATTCTGGATGAACCTGATGTTCGGCAACAGCGTGGGGCTGATGTCCATGCTGGTGATTATCGGCACCTTCCTGCTCATCAGCGCCTATGCGGTCTATTTCATCTACAAGGTGATGCACGCCGAGCCGCCGAAAGAAGGACAATAACCCCCAGGGGCCTGCCATCAAGGGGGATGCAGACGGCGTCCCGCCGGGCAAGGCCCCCACTCGCCCGCCCCGCCATTCTAAGCACAGGCCAGGCCCGCTATAATGGCTCCCTCATTCTCATGCGGGGAGCCTGCCGTGTCTCATGACGACGAACTCTCACTGTTCCTGCAGGAAGTGGCCGACGTGCGGCCGCTGCGCAGCGACCACATCGCCCCCGTTGCGGGCAACGGCCAGCCGACCGAGGCGCAGCTCGCGCGCCGGGAGGCCGCCACCGCCGAGCAACTCACCCTGGATCACCTCGGCACTGAGGCTGTCGAGATGCTGGACCCCCATGCCATCATCGGCTTCAAGCGTGACGGCGTGCAGGAGGGGGTCTACAAGAAGCTGCGCCTCGGCAAGTACGAGTTGCAGGGCTCCCTCGACCTGCACCACAAGACGCTCAACGAGGCGCGAACCGCCCTGGTGCAGTTCATTGCGGAGTGCGAAGTGCGGGACATCCGCTGCCTGCTGATCCTGCACGGCAAGGGGGAGCGCAGCACGCCGCGCGCCCTGCTCAAGAGCCATGTCAGCGCCTGGTTGCCACAGCTGCCTGCCGTGATGGCCATGCACAGCGCCGAGCGCCGCCACGGCGGCAGCGGCGCGCTCTACGTATTGCTGCGCAAGAGCGAGCGCAAGAAGGCGGAAAACCGCGAACGGCACCAGAAGCGCCTAGGCTGACTGCCTGAGGGTGGCCCCCGCCCGCGGCACAGTGCTAGCATCGGACGGCCCCGATCATGCCAGGTACGGGGTGCATACCATCAGGGACGATAACAAGGACAATCCCATGTCATATCAGAAACTCGAACAACATCAGCAACAACTGCACCGCCTCTCCCACCTGTCCGCCATCTGCGGCTGGGATCAAGCCGCCATGATGCCGGAGGGGGGCAACGAGGCCCGCGCCGAGGCGATGGCGGAGCTCGGCGTGCTGATCCACGGCAAGCGCACCGCCCCGGAACTCGGCGACTGGATAGCGGCGGCCGAAGAAGAACCACTGGATGCGACCCAGCGTGCGAACCTCGCGGAGATCAAGCGCCACTGGCAGGATGCGAGCCTGCTGCCAAGCGATCTGGTGGAGGCGCTCTCCCTGACCGGCAGCAAGTGCGAGCACGCCTGGCGCCGCCAGCGCAAGGAGAACGACTGGGCAGGCTTCGCCCCGAACCTGAAAGAGGTGGTGCGCCTGTCGCGGGAGGTGGCACGCCTGCGCGCCGAGGCGCTCGGGGTGCGCCCCTATGACGCCATGCTGGCGCTGTACGAACCCGGCATGACGAGCGCGAGGCTGGACCAGATCTTCGGCGATCTCACGAGCTGGCTGCCCGGCCTCATCCAGACCGTGAGCGAGCGGCAGAAGCGCGACGTGATCCTGACGCCACAAGGCCCGTTCCCGGTCGCGACGCAGCAGGCGCTCGGCCAGGAGGTGATGGGGCTGCTCGGCTTTGATTTCGCGCACGGCCGGCTCGACGTGAGCAGCCACCCGTTCTGCGGCGGCGTGCCGACGGACGTGCGCATCACCACGCGCTACAACGAGGACGAATTCGTCTCCAGCCTGATGGGCATAGTGCACGAGACGGGCCACGCGCGCTACGAGCAGGGCCTGCCGCGCACACTGCTCGGCCAGCCGGTGGCCGAGGCGCGTTCCATGGGCATTCACGAGAGCCAGAGCCTGTTCTGCGAGATGCAGCTCGGCCATCACCCCGCGTTCCTTTCGCTGATAGCGCCGCGCATCCGCGCGCACTTCGGCGAGCAGGCCGCGCTCGCGCCGGCGAACCTCGATAAGCTGTACAACAGGGTCGAGCCCGGCTTCATCCGCGTCGATGCGGACGAGGTGACGTACCCGGCGCACGTCATCCTGCGCTACGAGCTGGAGCGGGACTTGATGGAAGGGCGCATCGAGGTCGCGGACATCCCCGAGCTGTGGGATGCGAAGATGCAGCAGTGGCTCGGCCTGTCCACGAACGGCAACTACCGGGACGGCTGCATGCAGGACATCCACTGGACGGACGGCTCGTTTGGCTACTTCCCGAGCTACACGCTCGGCGCCATGTACGCGGCGCAGCTGCGCTTCGCGCTGGAGCGTGAACTCGGCGACATGGGCACGCTCGTAGAGTCCGGCCGCCTGCCGGAGATCTTCGACTGGCTCGGCCGCCACATCTGGTCCCAGGGCAGCCTGCACGGCACGGACGAGCTGATTCGCCGCGCGACCGGCGAGGCGCTCAATCCGCAGTGGCTGCGCAAGCACCTCGAACAGCGCTACCTGAAATAACCGCTCCCGGGCGCGACTCATCTCGCGCCCGCTTTCCCCCTGCCCGACTATTTTTGCTATCCCTGTCCGTTTCTGGCTAGTCACCCCCCTCGCACCCGCTTAGTCTCTGGGACATGCCCACAGCAATCCGAGTCATGTCATGACCACAGTGCCCCCGCATTCATCCCAAAGGGACGAGATCATCCCGGGCCTCACCCGGGAGCAATGCCACGCCGCGCGGCTCGCGCGAGACGCGCGGTTCGACGGCCGCTTCTTCACCGGGGTGCTGTCCACCGGCATCTATTGCCGCCCCGTGTGCCCGGCGCGCGCACCGCACGAGCACAACGTGCAGTATTTTCGCTTCGCGGCGGCGGCGGAGCAGCACGGGTTGCGACCCTGTCTGCGCTGTCGCCCCGAGCTCGCGCCGGCGCAGAGCGGGGATCTGCCGCCACTCGTCGCCCAGGTGCTGGCACGCATCGAGCGCGGCGAGCTCGCGGATCACAGCCTGGGCACGCTCGCGGCGCAGGCCGGGCTCACGGAGCGCACGCTGCGGCGCCAGTTCGAGCAGCACCTCGGTGCGTCGCCGAAACAGGTGGAGCAGACGCGCCGCCTGCTGCTCGCGAAGCGGCTGCTGACGGAGACTAGGCTGCCGATCACGGACGTGGCGTTCGCATCTGGCTTTGCGAGCATTCGTCGCTTCAACGACGCCTGGCACCAGGCGTATGGCCTCGCACCGAGCGCCCTGCGCAAGCAGGAAGGGGGGACTGGCGAGGCGGCGCCGCAATCGAGCCTGCAACTGCATCTCTTGTATCGCCCGCCGTTCGACGCCCGGGCCATGCTCGCGTTCTACCGGCTGCGCGCCATTCCGGGGCTGGAGCGGGTGGATGAGCACGGTTACGAGCGGCGTCACCGGGTCGGCGATCAGGAGGGGCTCATCCGCATCGAACCCGTCGAGGGGGAGAAGCTCAGGCTGACGGTGCAGGATCTGCCGCCGGGCGCGCTGCCGGACATCCTGTACCGCGTGCGCCGCATGTGGGATCTCGACGCGGACATGGGCCGCATCGGCGAGCTGCTCGGGCAAGATCCGCTGCTGGCGCGGATACAGGCACGCTGGCCAGGGGTACGGCTGCCGGGCGGCTGGGATGAATACGAGGTGATGCTGCGCGCCATCGTCGGCCAGCAGGTGTCGGTCAAGGGCGCCATCACCATCATGGGGCGCCTGGTGGCGCGTACCCTGGCGCAGTTTGGGGTAGCACAGCTGCCCACCCCGGCGCAGCTGTGCGAGCTGGATCTCGACGGCATCGGCATGCCGGGCAGCCGCATCCGCACACTGCAGGGGCTGGCCTCGGCGCTCGCGAGCGGCGCGCTCATCCTGGGCAGCGCGAGCGACGAGCAACTGCTCGCGCTGCCGGGCATAGGCCCCTGGACGGTCGCCTACTGGCGGCTGCGCTGCGGGCTGGACACGGATGCCTTCCCCGCCTCGGATCTCGTGCTGCAAAAGGCGCTCGGGGGCGGTGACAAGCTGCCGGTTAAACAGATGACAGTGCGCAGCGCCCCCTGGCAGCCGTGGCGCGCCTATGCCGCGAGCTGGCTGTGGCACGCCATGAGTGAACAACCGGCGCTGCTCACGCAGCCCGGACCTGAACAGGACGAGGAGACGACATCATGATCCGTTACGACTTTCTGGAGACCCTGTGCGGTCGGCTGCTGATCGCCATCGACGATCGCGGCCTGGTGCACGTGGACTTTGTGGCAGGGCTGCGCCCCTTGCCCGACATGAGCGGCTGGCGGCAGGACGGCGAGGCGCTCGCCCCCTGCCTCGCCGAGTTTGACGCCTACTTCGCGGGCCGGCTGCAGCGCTTCACGCTGCCGCTCGCGGCGCGGGGCACGGCGTTTCAGCAAGCGGTGTGGCAGGCGCTGTGCGACATCCCCTACGGGGAGACCCGCAGCTATGGCGACATCGCCCGCGCCATCGGCAAGCCGAGTGCGAGCCGCGCCGTGGGGGCCGCGAACGGCCGCAATCCGCTCTCCATCATCATCCCCTGCCATCGCGTGATCGGCCAAAGCGGCAGCCTCACCGGCTATGCGGGAGGCCTGCCCATCAAGCAGGCGCTGCTGCACCTCGAGGGGATCCCGCGCTGATCCGCCGCATCCTCTCCCCGGCCAGGGGCCATTCGGTCCCAGGCACCCAATCCATCCGGTCTGCACTGTCAGGGGCACGTCGCCTGGCACTATCAAGACAAGGGATTGAAAAAACAGCGTTTATACCGACGGCGTCAACCTGGAAAAAACCGGGACGCCGCCCCTGGCTCGAATACTTGCCCGTGACGGTCCTCCCTCCCCTGCGCCTGCGCCCGTTTGGGCGAATACTTCACCTACCGGGATGACGCTGTGCCTTGCCAACGTGTTGACCAGAGAGATCACGGCGTGTTCCTGGCGATCCGGTCGCGGCCCTGGGCTGCGATCCGTTTGAAATGAGGAGGCAACATGTTAACTCCAGTCACCGTCACTCAATTTCAGGTGCGATCCCACGGCGCCCCCGACGAGGTGCGCACCCCCGACAAGACCCGGGTCGAGGTCGTCAAACTCGATGGCTACACCATAGGGCGGTTCAACTTCGCCCCCGGCTGGCGCTGGTCTGACTGCATAAAACCTGTCGTCAAGACGGAGCAATGCCAGCTCTCGCACCTGGGTTACGCCGTCTCGGGGTCGCTCACGGTGCGCCTGGCAGATGGCACCCTCAAGACCATCAACGCCGGCGAGTCCTACACCATACCGCCGGGGCACGATGCCTGGGTCGAGGGGGATCAGCCCTTCGTTGGCATCGAGGTGCTGAGCGCCGATCAGTTCGCCAAGCCATAGTGTGTCGTCGGCAACCCGCCAGGGTTGCGCGCGAACCTTCCGGTGGGCGCTCGCCCACCGGCACAGCCCCCCAGCAGCCCGGTCTTGTCCACCCCGTCATGGTTCCACTGCCGTACCGCTTCCCCTGATGGCTGGAGACACGGGCAGGATAGTGGCGCCCCTTGCCGGCAGGTATTCCTCCATGGGGACGGCGGCCCTAGCGCCCCTTGCCCAGGGTCGCCTTGAGGTCCGGATTGAAGATGCGCTGGAGGGAGGCGGGATGGTTCACCAGCTTGGCCGCCGGGCGACGCGGGCGCCTGACCAGCTCGCCGCCGCAGTTGGGGCAGGTCAGGTGCAGATACTGATCGTTGCACTCGGCGCAGAAGGTGCACTCGAAGGAGCAGATATAGGCCGTCGCCGTGTCGGCGGGCAGATCCCGGTCACAGCACTCACAGTTGGGTCTGAGTTCAAGCATGGGCAAGATCCTGAAGCAAAAGGGGAAGCGGGAAAGGGGGCGGCTCAGTCGACGATAAAGAGGCGGGCGCCCGGTTCGGTGTAGGAGCGATGGGGCTCGGCGTCATCGGCCACCTGATAGCTCATACCCGGCGTCAGGGTGAAGACGCGGCCATCCTGCAGCTCGGTGTGCAGCTCCCCCTCGAGGCAGAGCAGCACATGGCCCTTGCGGCACCAGTGATCCGCCAGATACCCGGGTGAGTACTCCACCATCCGCACCCGCAGATCCCCGAACTGCTGGCTGTACCAGCGGGCGACGCCGCGTTCCCCCTTGTGCTCGGTCGGCGTTATATCGGCCCAGCGGGTCGTGCAAAACGGCAATGCATCGATCTTCATGACGGTTCCTTTGTCAGCTGACGGTATGGGGCTGCTTAGAGAGACAAGCCCCTTGGGCAGCGCCGCCCCATACTGCCATCTAATCCGCTGCCGCCCTATCCCCACACGGGCAGCTGTCAGCGCTTGAGGCTCCCCATCACCTGCATCTCGCAGCGGCGGCAGTCAAAGCGCAGGCGGAAACTCTCCTTGCCCATCTTGAGCTCCAGCGGCTCTGGCTTCAGGCCTGGCACTTCCTTGGGGCAGAGATTCTGGCTGTAGCGGATGCAGTGTTTCGTTGTCATCAGCACCACCTCCCCCTGTTCCTGGTTCGCCTCATAGGCGGGGGCGATGCGTTCCACCCCGTGTTCGCGGAAGAACTGCTCGGCGGCCTTGTTCAGCACGTTGCCAAGGTAGGAGAGGCGGTGTTGGGGATAGGGGACGTCACGCAGGGGGATGCGTCGCTCGGGTCGCCGGTAGGCGGCAAGACGCGCCGCCTCCAGGGCGGCGATGGCGTCCCGGCGCAGGCCGTTGAGTTGTGAGGCGGCAATAAACAGGGGAGTGGTGAATGCCAGCTCAATCTGGCGAGCCACAAACAGGGTGTTGCCGAGTTTGCCAAGCTGATCCCTCGCCTGTTGCAGCGCCCGTGCCGGGTTGTCGGCCGGCTGCTTGTCGCAGGGGAGCGTGACGGCGGCGCCAATGCCCTGCTCGTCCACAAGTTCGAGCCGCAGTCCCTCGTCGCACTCCGATAGCCGCATATCGACCCGGATGCGGCGATCCGCGCTCCCCTTTTCGAGCTGCTTGCTGAAGGCCTGATCGTGGTTGCGGTAAATTTCGGCACCGACCTTGAGCCCGGGTACGGGCTCTGACAGCAGCAATTGCTTGCCGTCCACCTTGTTCAGGCGCATCCCCACCAGCTCGCCCCCCGGCTTGAAGAAGCCGAGGCCATCGCCGTTGTTGAGGGTGACGGGCTGCCCGTCTATCTCGATGCCGTCTCGGGTCACCCTGCTGACGCGGCCCAGCGGTTCACCCACGTATTTCGGGCTGCGCGGCGAGTCGATCCCCGGCTTTCGGCCACGGAGGAAGTAGTCGGTGCTGCCCCGGTTGAAGCTCTTCTTCGGATCCGGCGTGAAACCATAGCTACAGCGACCGGCGGAAGCGGCCACCAGATCGGAGCGGCTCTCCAGAATGGCATCCAGCTTCTGGCGATACCAGGCGGTGACGTTCTTGACGTAGTCGAGCCCCTTGAGGCGCCCCTCGATCTTGAAGGAGCGGATGCCCGCGGCGATCAGCGCCTCCAGGTTGTCGGTCTGATCCATGTCTTTCAAGGAGAGCAGGTGGCTGTTTTCCACCAGCACCTCCCCGCCCGGGGTCTGCAGGGAGCAGGGCAGCCGGCAGAGCTGGGCGCACTCGCCGCGGTTCGCGCTGCGGCCGGTGCGGGCGTGACTGATGTTGCACTGGCCGCTGTAGGAGACGCAGAGCGCGCCGTGGATAAAGAACTCCAGCTGCACCTGGGTCTGGGCGCTGATGGCACGGATCTGCTCGAGCGAGAGTTCGCGCGCCAGCACCACCTGGGAGAAGCCCACGTCCTGCAAGAACTTCACCTTTTCCGGCGTGCGGTTGTCGGTCTGGGTGCTGGCGTGCAGCGCTATGGGGGGCAGATCGAGCGCCAGCAGCCCCATGTCCTGCACGATCAGCGCATCGGCCCCCGCCTCGTAGATCTGATGGGTCAGGCGCCGGGCCTGCTCCAGCTCGTGGCCGTGCAGCAGGGTGTTGAAGGCGACGAACACCTGGGCGCCGAAGCGGTGGGCGTGGCGCGCCAGCGCTTCGATATCCTCGATGCTGTTGCCCGCCGCACTGCGGGCACCGAAGGCGGGGCCCCCTATGTAGACGGCATCGGCGCCGTGGTTGATGGCCTCGATGCCATAGGCGAGGTTCCTGGCCGGGGCCAGCAGTTCGAGGCGATTCTGTACAAGGCGCTGAGTCTGGGTGTGATCCTGCATGGGTCTGGTCTGAAGGCGGACGAGAAATGCCCGTCACTCTAGCGAGACCAGGCGCCCCCCGCCTTGATCCCGCTTAAGATCACCGCAGAATGCAGGATTGACCCGGTACAAGGTCATCTGGCTGCCCCCTTATCCCCCCGGCCCTGAGAGAGTGCCGACTACGCTGGCACCCGACGCGGATCTAGATCACCACCTTGAGCGCCAATCCCAGCAGCACCAGGCCGCTGACCTTGTCGATCACGAATGACTTGGCCTTGAGCCAGGCGAGTACGGGCCCGCGAGACAGCACCAGGGCCACCAGCACATACCAGAGCGCGTCTATGCCCCCTGCGGTCAGCATCATGATGCCCCCCTCGCGCCAGCCGGTGTCGGCGTGCACGAACTGGCTGAACAGGGCGATGAAGAAGATGGCGAGCTGGGGGTTCAAGAAGGCCACCATAAAGCCCTCGAACGCCCCCTGACGGCCACGTGGCGGATGTCCCTCCTCGCTACCGGACTCGCCGCCAGCGGGCCTGGCCAGCAGCGCCTTGACCCCGAGCCAGGCGAGGAAGGCCGCACCACCGTAACGGATGAGGTCGAACAGCAGCGGAGTCTGGGTGATCAGCAGGGAGAGGCCGAGCGCCGTGATCAAGGCGTAGATCCCCACCCCCAGGCCGTGGCCGAGCGCCGTCGCCACCCCGTGGCCTTGCCCTCCCTGCACCGTGTTGCGGATGATCAGCGCCAGGCTGGGCCCCGGGCTGATGGCCCCCATCACGCAAATGGCGGCCAGCGCCAGCCAACTCGTCAGTTCCATACCCTCTCCTCTCTTCGAATCCAGTGTCGGTTGATGTGCTCAGGGTAGGGGGCGCCCGGCTATGCCAGAAGTGAAAGTTATGAATAGAGTCCATAGCCGTTGGCTATAGAGTGGCACAAACCGCTGTCACTAGCTGCGCTTGCCCGGCCCCGGGGCCAGTTGCTTGTGGCTCTCCCCCAGGGTGAACTGCAGGTGATCCCGCAGGAAGGGATAGGCCAGCTCGCGAAACCAGCGGTGGGCCGGATCCAGGTGATGGCGCTGGTGCCACAGCAGATGATACTGCTGGACCCGGGTGGCGAAGGGGAGATCGCAGAAACTCAGGGCGTGCTCCCGGGAGAGCTGCCAGGCGATGTGGGCCGGGGTGGTCATCAGGCAGTCGGTGCGCAGCAGCACCTCCACCGCGGCCTGGAAGAAGGGCACCCGGGCAAACCAGCGACGGGATCGCCCCAGGGGAGCCAGCACCTGCTCCACCGGGCTGTCCTTGTCGCCGCCGCCGCTCACCTGCAGGTGGGGCCAGGCGAGGTACTCCTCCAGGCTGGGCGCCGTGCCCGCGAGCGGGTGCTGACGCCCCATCAGCATCACCAGCCTGTCCTCCCCCTGATGCAGGCCGCGGATCTGGTCCGGCACCAGATCCGTGATGGTGGAGACCAGATCCAGCTCGGATTGCCAGAGCTGCGGCAGCAGGCGCTTGTCCCACAGGCTGTACTCCAGCGCCGCCCGGGGGGCGGCCTTCGCCAGGGCCGCGCAGATGTCGGGCAGGATGTGCTGGGCCACGTAGTCGGAGGAAGCGAGCCGGAACACCCGCTCGCAGCGCTCGGGGACAAACTCCGGCGCCGCGTAGAGCCGCTCCAGGGCACCGAGGGAATCGGCAAGCTGGACCGCCAGCGCCTCGGCCCTCGGGGTCAGCAGCCAGCGCTGCCCCTCCCGCACCAGCAGCTCGTCGCCAAACTCGCTGCGCAGCTGGGTCAGCTGCTTGCTGATGGAGGGCTGGCTCAGGTGCAGCAGCTCCGCCGCCCGGCTGATGTTGCGGGTCTCCAGCAGCACCTTGAGGGTGGGCAGGAGGTTGAGATTCGCTTTGTGCACTGGGATCACCTCGGGTGGGGCGGGCCGGATCGGGAGTTCATATTAAGACAAGGAGAAGCGGAAATTTAAGCAAAATCACGGTCTTGCTCCCGCCACTCCCCTTACACTGGTCAGGCCGCAGGATGACAGTGGCGGCCCCGTGCGGCATAATTGCGCAATTTTCCGCCCCCGGGCGGCCATCACGACAAGCGACGACAAGATGAAATACGCCAATATCACCGGTTGGGGAAAATGCCTGCCCCCCGCAGCGCTGACCAATGATGACCTCAGCACCATCATGGATACCTCGGACGAGTGGATCTACCCGCGCACCGGCATCAAGGCCCGTCGGGTCTCCCACGTCAGCACCACGGCGCTCGCCACCCTGGCCGCCCGCCGCGCCCTGGCCTGCGCGGGCCTCGAGGCGGACGCCCTCGATGGCATCATACTCGCGACCGCCACCCCGGGCACGCTCGTACCCAATGGCGCCTCCGCCGTGCAGCAGGCCCTCGGCGCCCACAAGGCGGCGGTGTTCGACCTCAATGCCGCCTGCACCGGTTTCGTCTATGCCCTCTCCGTCGCCACCTCCCTGGTGCAGACCGGCATGATGCAGCGAGTGCTGGTGATCGGCGCCGAACGGCTGACCCAGTTGCTGGACTGGGCCAAGCGCGACACCGCCGTGCTGTTCGGCGATGGCGCCGGCGCCGTGGTGATAGAGGCGAACGAGCAGAAGAGCGGCCTGATTGCCAGCAAGCTCGGCTGTGACAGCGAGGCACGCGAGATACTGCACGTGCCGAACTTCGGGACGGATCGGGTGCGTTTCGCCGACATCGACGGCCTCTTCACCTTCAACTTCGAGGGGCAGGAGATCTTCAAGCGCGCCGTGCGCGGCATGGGCGAGGCCACCGGCGCCGTGCTGACCCAGGCTGGCATAGCCCCCGAGCAGATCGATCTCATAGTCCCGCACCAGGCCAACGTGCGCATCATCGAGACCCTGGCCAAGCGGATGAACGCCCCCATGGAGAAGGTGATGGTCAACATCGAGCAGTACGGCAACACCTCCGCCGCCACCGTGCCCATCGCCCTGTGCGAGGCGCTGGAGCAGGGCCGGGTCAAGCCGGACAGCTATCTGCTGACCGCCGCCTTCGGAGCCGGTCTGACCTGGGGCGCCGCCCTCATCAAATGGGGCCCTCGCATCACCCCGCTCGGCCAATGCGACGAGGAGCTGCCCCCCAGCCAGCAGAGCGCCCTGGAACTCATCGCCCATGCGGTGCAAGGCTGCCAGCGGGCCCGCAACCCGGACGCCTGATGCCCTGCCAAAGTGGTCTATGAAGGGGGAGCCCGGTGCGGCTCCTCTTTTTATGCCCGTGTTTATGCCCGTGCCAAGCCCGCCCCATGCCGGACTGCGCCCCCTGACCCGGCATAAAAGTCATTGAAAAGCGTGAATTTTGAGCGAAACGTATCAAAAAATGACCGCTCGGCACTTTTTTGTCGTCAGAATGCGGCCAAGGGGTTCACAACCTTGCCGGATCTGGTAGTATGCGGCCTCGCACTTGGGGAGGGGTTCCCGAGCGGCCAAAGGGATCAGACTGTAAATCTGACGGCTCTGCCTTCGAAGGTTCGAATCCTTCTCCCTCCACCATTCAAGTGCGCCAAGTAAGTAAAAAATCAGGAAAATACC
Source organism: Aeromonas sp. XH (assembly GCF_033348475.1). Classification (NCBI taxonomy): domain Bacteria; kingdom Pseudomonadati; phylum Pseudomonadota; class Gammaproteobacteria; order Aeromonadales; family Aeromonadaceae; genus Aeromonas; species Aeromonas sp. XH. The sequence continues at coordinate 3,338,810 of NZ_CP137630.1, forward strand.
CCGTGGAGGGGTTCCCGAGCGGCCAAAGGGATCAGACTGTAAATCTGACGGCTCTGCCTTCGAAGGTTCGAATCCTTCTCCCTCCACCATCTTCCTGAGCACAATCTGCAATGCCCCTGTGGAGGGGTTCCCGAGCGGCCAAAGGGATCAGACTGTAAATCTGACGGCTCTGCCTTCGAAGGTTCGAATCCTTCTCCCTCCACCATCCTTCAGAAAGCCCGGCCTTGCGCCGGGTTTTCGCCTTTCAGGACAGACTCCATATGGAGCTGTCAGATCTGACAATTGTCCCGCTCCGCATTTTTCGAAACAGTGGACTCCTCACCGTCAGGAGCCACCTCGCATGTTTGCAATCTGGGATGAAACCGGCCAGGAGCAGGGCTTGAGCCTGCCCCAACTGCAGCAACGCCTGCACAACTATCAGGGTGACGTCATGGTGCGCTATCTCAACCGCCTCGGCCTGTCGACGACCCTGTTCCTGACCATCCATCAGGGCCAGGCCTACCAGCGCTTCAAGGCGGGTACACCGCCACTGGATTGGGAGTGGCTGGCCCAGGCCATGCACGGTACGCCACTCCAGAAGGCCGAAAGCCGCCAGCAGACGAATGCCTTGATCTGAGCAGAGCGCTCTCCACCTCGCTTGCGGCCCGCCCCCGCCCTGTTCTGGTGGCAGCCTGATTATCAGACTCTTCCTACAGCTCCCGTTTAGGTCTTCCCTGTATGATGCGCAGCCATGTTCCGGTCAGGTGAGAGCCATGTTTGCGTTCAAAGAAGAGTATCCCGTGAGTGCCATGGCCAACATGGCGGATATCGCCGTCCCCTTTTATCAGCCCATCATAGGCCGGGATCGTCAGGTCAAGGGGTATGAGGCGCTGGCTAGGCGCTGGGATGTCGGGCAGCAGCGCTATCTGGGCATCGACTTCGCCGCGCTCGGCGAGGACGACACCCTGCACCTGGATATCGTCATGCTGAGGGCCATACTGCGCGATCTGCCCGTGCTCGCGCAAAAAGGCCCCTATGCGCTCTCCATCAACCTCAATCCGGCGCTCTCCAGCCCCACCTACCGCAACCTGCTGTTGCTGGTGCTGCTCCAGGCCCGCAAGCTGGGGATAGCCATCTGGTTCGAGGTGCTGGAGCACGTCAGGATCAAGCGCCAGCACAGGGAGATGATCGAGGTGTTGCGGGCCCATGGCGCCCACATCGCCTGCGACGACTTCGGCTCCCAGGCGTGCAACTTCCAGCGTCTGATGATGCTCCCCTACGAGATAGTGAAACTGGATCGCTCCCTGCTGCTTCAGGCTGCGCTCAGCACCCACGCCCTCAACATGCTGACCGGACTGGTGAAGTACCTGCAGCGGCTCGGCATGGCCGTGGTGTGCGAGGGGGTGGAGACCCAGGCCCATATCCAGGTGGCGAACCGGCTCGACTGCGACTATCAGCAAGGCTACGCCTACGCCATGCCCTCCCCCCTCTCCCGCTGGGCCTGAGCGGAGCGCTTGACCCTCAAGAGAGAAACAGGGGCACATTCCCCTGGAAATCCGGCAGGGTGCTGCCATTTTTCTGCCAAAGATGGCAGGCTGTCCCGGCCACCATGACGCCGAGACCAGCCATGATCCGCTTTGCCACCTTCAACCTCGCCTTCGATCGCACCGCCCCCGGCATGCTCGCCGGTGAACTGGCCCTGAGCCGCACCGAGCAGGATGCCCTGCTGGCCCGCCTCGCCGACGGCACCCTGAGCGGCGCCGAGAAGACCAGGGCCCTCGACGTGCAGCAGATCCGCAACGTCGCCGAAATCATCCAGCGCACCCGGCCGGACGTGTTGCTGCTGAGCGAATTCGACAATGATGGCAAGGGCAGCGACACCACGGACCTCAAAGCCTTCAACGCGAACTACCTGGCCCACGCCCAGCACGACGAGGTGAAGGCCATCGGCTACCCGGTGCTGCAGAACTTCGCCACCAACACCGGCCTGATGAGCGGCCATGACCTCAACCTGGACGGAAAGCGCAACAACGGGCCGGACGACGCCTGGGGCTTTGGCAACTACCACGGCCAGTACGCCTTCGCCGTCATGTCCCGGTATCCCATCGATACCAGGCAGATCCGCACCTTCCAGAAATTCAAGTGGAAGGATATGCCGGGCGAGAAGAACCCCGTCATCGACGACTGCAACAATGCCAGGGCGCCGATCCCGGCTGGCCGCCAGTGTGGCGATACCTGGTATGACGACGCCGCCTGGCAGGCCTTCCCGCTCTCATCCAAGAACCACGCCGACGTGCCGGTGCGCATCAGGCCGGGAGACAGGGAGGAGGTGATCCACTTCCTCATCTCCCACCCGACCCCGCCCATCTTCGGCAACGCGGCGCGCCACAACGTCAGGCGCAACCGCGCCGAGGTCGCCTTCTGGCAGGACTATGTGGAAGGGGCAAGCTACATGGTGGATGACGCCGGCAAGGCCGGTGGCCTGCCCGCGGGCGCCAAGTTCGTCATCGCCGGGGATCTCAATGCCGATCCCCAGATTGGCGATGGGGATCTCACCGCCATTCAGGATCTGCACAACCATGTGCTGGTCAATCAGGCCGTCACCAAGGGCGCCCTGATCCCGGTCAGCCAGGGCGGCCCCGAGTGCCTCGCCAGCCAGCCGGATCAGTGCAAGCGCAACAACAACCGCCCCACCCCAGAGCGCATCACCAGCAGCAGCGGCCTGCAGCTCGACCACGTGCTGCCCTCCGCCAACCTGAACGCGGTCGCCTCCGGCGTGTTCTGGCCGGCCAGCTTCGAGCCTGGCCACCACCTGGTGTATGACGCCAAGCTCGGCATCGCCAAGGGAGTCAGCTCGGATCACCGCCTGGTATGGGTCGACGTCGCGCTCGATTGACCGGCAGACAGGGCGAAGGGATGCCTTTGGCTCAGGGTGCCGGCAAATCTGTGCGCTGGCGCGCTATTCCGGCGCCCGCGGCTTGCGGCGCAAATCGGGGTTTGCTAATACTCCGCGTCCATTGGATGAGCATCCCTTTCGAGATAGTGTGCCGTGGCTTTCGAACAATTCGCGCTCGTGATATCTCTCTTCCAGCAGCTCTGCGTCTATCTGGTGATCGCCTGGCTGCTCTCCAAGACGCCGCTCTTCATGCCGCTCACTCAGGTGACCCTGAGCTGGCCCCACAAGATCCTCTGCTACCTCATCTTCTCCGGCTTCTGCGTCATGGGCACCTACTTTGGCCTCAGGGTCGAGGACTCCATCGCCAACACCCGCGCCATCGGCGCCGTGCTCGGCGGCATCGTCGGCGGCCCTGTGGTGGGCCTCCTGGTGGGGCTCACCGGCGGCATCCATCGCTACTCGCTGGGGGGTTTCACCGCCCTGGCCTGCACCTTCTCCACCATCGCCGAGGGGCTGCTCGGCGGCCTGGTGCACCGCCACTTCGTCGCCCGCCACCGGCTCGATCTGCTGTTCAGCCCCTGGGTGGTGGGCTCGGTAGCCCTCATCGCCGAGCTGATGCAGATGGGGATCATCTTGCTGGTGGCCCGTCCGTATGACGACGCCATCCACCTCATCGAGAACATCATCGCCCCCATGCTGGTGGCCAATACCCTGGGGGCCGCCATGTTCATGCGGATGATCCTCGATCACCGCGCCATGCTGGAGAAGTACTCGGTCGCCTTCTCCGCCCGCGCCCTCAAGATCGCCGAACGGGCGATGCGGGTGCTGGACAAGGGCTTCACCCAGCAGGCGTGCCAGCAGATGGCGCGCATCCTCTACGAGGAGACCGGGGTGGGCGCGGTGGCCATCACGGATCGGGAGAAGCTGCTCGCCTTTATCGGCATCGGCGAGGATCACCACCTGCCGGGCACCGCCATCAACTCGGCCCACACCTTCAAGGCGATCCAGCACAACGAGGTGGTCTATGCCGACGGCAACCTCATTCCCTACAGCTGCAACCTGCATCCCCAGTGCCGGCTCGGCTCCTCCCTGGTCATTCCGCTGCGGGGGGAAGAGGGGTCGGTGGTGGGCACCATCAAGCTCTACGAGCCCAAGCGCAAGTTCTTCTCCTCCATCAACCGCACCCTGGGGGAAGGGATTGCCCGGTTGCTCTCCGGCCAGATCCTGGCCAGCAAGTACAACGAGCAGAAGCGGCTGCTGGCCCAGTCGGAGATCAAGCTGTTGCAGGCGCAGATCAACCCGCACTTCCTGTTCAACGCCCTCAACACCCTGGCGGCGGTGATCCGGCGCGACCCCGAGGATGCCCGCACCCTGGTGCACCACCTCTCTACCTTCTTTCGCAAGAACCTCAAGCGGCAAGGGGACGAGGTGACCCTGGCCGACGAGCTGGAGCACGTGAACGCCTACCTGCACATCGAGCAGGCCCGCTTCGCCGAGCACCTGAGCGTGCAGATCCAGATCCCCGAACCGCTGCTGGAGAGCCGGCTGCCCACCTTCTCCCTGCAGCCCATCGTCGAGAACGCCATCAAGCACGGCATTTCCCAGATGTTCGAGCCCGGCAAACTGACCCTGACGGCGCGGCAGGAGGGCGAGCAACTGGAGCTGGAGGTCTGTGACAACGCCGGCCTCTATCAGGCCAACCGGGAGGAGAGCGGCCTTGGCATGAACATAGTGGACCGGCGCATCAAGGCCCGTTACGGCGCCGAGTACGGGGTCACCATTCACTGCGAGCCCCATCAATCCACCCGGGTGAGGATCACCCTTCCCCTGCAGGAGAGCCCATGCTGACCGCCCTGATCGTCGACGATGAACCCCTCGCCCGCGAGGAGCTGAGGCTGCTGCTGGAGCAGGCGGGCAACATCCGCCTGTTGGGGGAGTGTGCCCACGCCATGGAGGCGCTGCCCGCCATCCATCGCCTGAAACCCGACCTGCTGTTTCTCGACATCCAGATGCCGCGCATCAGCGGGCTGGAGCTGGTGAGCATGCTGGACCCCGATGTCCGCCCCCACATCGTCTTCATCACCGCCTACGACGACTTTGCCCTGCGCGCGTTCGAGGAGAATGCCCTCGACTACCTGCTCAAGCCGGTCACGGCAGAGCGGATGAACAAGGCGCTGGAGCGCATCCAGCGGCTGCTTTCGCCAAAGGGTGAGCTGGCGGGCCAGCCGCGGCCGGATCCGACCCGCATCGCCCAGCCCCTGCGCAGCATCCCCTGCAGCGGCCACAACCGCATTCTGTTATTGCCCCTTGGCGAGGTGGAGTTCGTCCACAGCGATCTCACCGGCAACAAGGTGGTGAGCGCCCAGCAGCAGGGCACCACAGAGCTGACCCTGCGCACCCTGGAGGAGAAGACCGGCTTCGTGCGCTGTCACCGCCAATACCTGCTCAACCCCGGCCAGATCCGTGAAATCCTGCTGCTGGACGGCGGCCTGGCGGAGGTGGTGACCCAGGGCGGTCACAAGGTGCCGGTGAGCCGGCGCTACCTCAAGCCCCTCAAGGAGCTGCTGGAGATCCCCTGAGGGGCGGGCCACTCGCCCCGTCCCCTGCCCGTTACCGCTCACCCGCTTCCCGCGCCCGCCGGCTCATCCCTCAAACCGCTCGGGGCCGCTTTTCTGCCGCTCGCGGGCAGCCCTCTGCCACTGACCCTTTCTGCGCTCCCCTTTCCCTGCCGCCTGCGTAGAGTGCAGCCTGAGCCCGGCCAGATTGGCCGCAGGAAAAGGAAACTCCGTCATGCAACACGCAATCACCTTCGTCATTGCGGCCCTCTGCATCCTCGCCATCGCCTATCGCCTCTACGGCGTGTTCTTTGTGCGCAAGGTGCTGATGGCCGACGACAAGCTGGTCACCCCCTCCCACCAACTGGAAGATGGCAAAAACTATGTGCCAACCAACAAGTGGGTCAACTTCGGCCAGCACTTCGCGGCCATCGCCGCCGCCGGCCCCCTGGTGGGCCCGGTCCTGGCCGCCCAGTACGGCTACCTGCCGAGCTTCCTCTGGCTGCTGATCGGCTGCGTCATCGGCGGCGCGGTGCACGACACCGTGGTGCTGTTCGCCTCCATGAAGCATCAGGGCAAGTCCCTCTCCGAGGTGGCCAAGGCCGAGCTCGGCCCCATCGCCGGCTGGTGCACGGGGCTCGCCATGCTGTTCATCATCACCATCACCATGGCGGGTCTCTCCATGGTGGTGGTGCACGCGCTGGAGCGTAACGCCTGGGGCGTGTTTGCGGTCTTCATGACCATCCCCATCTCCATGGTGGTGGGGATCTGGCACAAGCTGACCGGCAACCTGCAAGCCGCCTCCTGGGTGGGCTTCATCGCCGTGCTGGCCTGCGTCTTCTTCGGCCCCTACGTGCAGGAGAGCGCCTTCGGTGCCTGGCTGACCCTGCGCGCCGAGACCATCAGTCTGGCGCTGCCCATCTATGCCTTCTTCGCCACCGCCCTGCCGGTCTGGCTGCTGCTCACCCCGCGCGGCTACATCTCCAGCTTCATGAAGATCGGCGTGTTCGGCGCCCTGGTGATCGGCGTCATCTGCATCAACCCCGAGATCCAGTTCCCCGCCATGACCCAGTTCGTCCACGGCGGCGGCCCGGTACTGGGCGGCCCGGTCTGGCCCTTCATCTCCATCACCATCGCCTGTGGCGCCATCTCCGGCTTCCACGCCTTCATCGGCTCGGGCACCACCCCGAAACTGGTGGACAAGTGGAACGACATCCTGCCGGTCGCCTTCGGTGCCATGCTGGCCGAGTGCGTGGTGGGCGTGATGGCGCTGATCGCCGCCACCGCCCTGCACCCGGCGGACTACTTCGCCATCAACGCCACCCCGGAGGCCTTCGCCAAGCTGGGGATGCAGGTGGTGGACCTGCCCTTCCTCTCCCAGGAGATCGGCATGGATCTGAACGGTCGCACCGGCGGCGCCGTCACCCTGGCGGTGGGCATGTCCTACATCTTCACCAAGGTGCCCTGGTTCAGTAACCTCGCCTCCTACTTCTTCCAGTTCGTGGTGATGTTTGAAGCGGTCTTCATCCTGACCGCCGTCGACTCCGGCACCCGGGTCTCCCGCTACCTGATCCAGGACTTCTTCGGCGAGTTCTACCCGCCCCTCAAGCGCATCGACTGGATGCCGGGCGCCATCGGGGCCAGCGTGCTCGCCTGCGTGATGTGGGGGTATCTGCTGATGTCCGGCGATATCGGATCTGTGTGGGCGCTGTTCGGGGTCTCGAACCAGCTGATGGCCTCGGTGGGCCTCATCATAGGCGCCACCATCATCTTGCGACTGGCCCACAAGCGCCGCTACATGCTGACCTGCCTGATCCCGCTGGCCTACCTGTTCGTGACCGTCAACTACGCCGGTTACTGGATGATGCGCAACGTCTACTTCAACTCGGCCGCCAAGGGCTACAACCCGATGAACGGCGCCATCTCCCTCATCATGCTGGTGCTGGGGGCGCTGATCCTGATCTCCGCCCTGCGCAAGTGGAGCGAGCTGTGGAAGCTGCGCCAGCAGCCCGAGTTCCGGGTGGCCGAGGCGACCGCCTCCTGATCCGTCCAGCCCTCCTCGGACCCCGCCTCGGCGGGGTCTTTCATTGGCGCTGCGCATTCATCCATTGGCATTGACCCGCCCCTTCGCTGTGGTTGAATGGGTCCCCGGATCACAGAACCGCCCGGCCCGGGGTGCTAGCATGCCCCGACGGCCACTTGGCCGCACCGGCCCAAGTGATCCTCCCTCCTCCGCTTTCACCCTTTGAGGACAGCTTTCATGGAACTGCTTCTGCTCAGCAACGGCAAAACCACAGAACACCCCGGCCTGCTCGGCTGGGCCCGGGAGCGGGTACAAACCCTGCTCGCCCGCAAACAGGTCAAGCGCATCCTGCTCATCCCCTACGCGGTGATCCGCAGCGACTGGGACGCCCGCGCCTTCGAACTCAGCGAGAGCCTGGGGGTGAAGGCCATCAGCATCCACCAGTTCGACGATCCGGTGGATGCCATCCAGCGGGCCGACGCCATCTTCATCAGCGGCGGCAACACCTGGCGCCTGAACCAGCTGCTGCACGAATACGGCCTGGTGGTGCCCATCCAGCGTGCCGTGCGCGAGCGGGGCGTGCCCTATGTGGGCTGGAGCGCCGGCTGCAACGTGGCTACCCCCAGCATCCGCACCACCAACGACATGCCGGTGTGCAGCGCCGCCGTGCTGCCGGCGCTGGGCCTGTTCCCCGTGCAGATCAACCCCCACTACCTGGATGCCGGCATCAGCGGCCACATGGGGGAGACCCGGGACGAGCGGCTCGCCGAGTTCTGCGCCATCAACCCGAGCGAGTCCGTGGTGGCCCTGCGCGAAGGGAGCCTGCTTCAGGTAAGCGGCGAGCACGGCGGCGAGAGCATCGAATACTGGAGCGCCCGGGGCGAGGGCTTCAAGATCTTCAAGCACGGTGAGACCACCCAGGAGTTCATCACGGCCGCCCCCCTGGCCGGGCTGACACCGTTTCACCCCCTGGCCGGGGCCATGACGACCGCGGCGACCTGAGCGTCCGCCTGCGGGATTTGCCATGCTGTGAGGAGCAAGGGATCTTCCCTCGCCCCTTTTCCTGCCGGCGGGAGGCACCATGACCACCAGGATTGAACACGACAGCCTCGGGGAGATCGCCGTCCCGGTCGATCGGCTCTGGGGCGCCCAGACCCAGCGCTCCCTGCACCACTTCAACATCTCGGGGGAGCGCCAGCCCAGGGAGATCATTCATGCCCTGGCCCGCATCAAGTCCGCCTGCGCCCGGGTCAATCACGCCCTGGGACTGCTGCCCGCGCGCAAGGCCCAGGCCATCATGGCGGCCGCCGACGAGATCCTGTGCGGCCAGCACGACGCCGAGTTTCCCCTGATGGTGTGGCAGACCGGCTCCGGCACCCAGACCAACATGAACCTCAACGAGGTGCTGGCGAACCGGGCCAGCGAGCTGCTCGGCGGCCCCCGTGGCGAGGGGCGGCTGGTGCACCCCAACGACGAGGTGAACAAGAGCCAGTCCAGCAACGACGTCTTCCCGAGCGCCATGAACCTGGCCGCCGTCACCGCCATCACGGGCCGGCTGCTGCCGGCGCTCGTCCCCCTGAAAGAGACCCTGGCGAGCAAGGCCGCCGCCTTCGACGACATCGTCAAGATAGGCCGCACCCACCTGCAGGACGCCACGCCCCTCACCCTGGGGCAGGAGATCTCCGGCTGGGTCGCCCAGCTCAGTCAGGGGGAGCGCCATATCCGGGCCGCCCTGCCCCATCTGTGCGAGCTGGCGCTGGGGGGCACGGCGGTGGGTACCGGCCTCAACTGCCCCCCAGGTTTCGCCGACGCGGTGGCCAGGACCCTGGCCGAGCAGACCGGTCTGCCGCTGGTGAGCGCTCCCAACAAGTTCGAGGCCCTGGCGGCGAGCGATGCCCAGGTCCATGCCCACGGCGCCCTCAAGACGCTGGCGGCCTCCCTCATGAAGATCGCCAACGACGTGCGCTGGCTCGCGAGCGGCCCCCGCAGCGGACTGGGGGAACTCATCATTCCGGAAAACGAGCCCGGCTCCTCCATCATGCCCGGCAAGGTCAACCCGACCCAGTGCGAGGCGCTCACCATGCTGTGCGCCCAGGTGATGGGCAACGACGTGGCCATCAACCTCGGCGGCGCCAGCGGCAACTTCGAGCTCAACGTGTTCAGGCCGATGATCGCTTACAACTTCCTGCAGAGCGTGCGGCTGCTGGCGGACGGCATGCAGAGCTTCCACGAGCACTGCGCCCTCGGCATCACGGCGAACCGGGCGCGCATCGACGAGCTGCTGACCCGCTCCCTGATGCTGGTGACGGCCCTCAACCCCCACATCGGCTACGACAAGGCGGCGGAGATCGCCAAGCGGGCGCACCACGAAGGCGTGAGTCTGCGGGAGGCGGCCATCGCCTCCGGCCACCTCACGGCCCAGCAGTTCGACGCCTGGGTGGTGCCCGCCGACATGGTGGGGAAGGGCAAATAAGGCGCTTATTCGAGAGCACGGATAGCGGGAGCGCGAATAAGCAGAAGGGGCGCCGCGGCGCCCCTTCCCATTCACCGGCAGAGATTCAGCTCTTGCTCTCGCAGTTGAACATCCAGTGGGTGCCGAACTTGTCCACCAAGGATCCGAAATAGGCCCCCCAGAACATCTCCGCCAGCGGCATCTCCACCTTGCCCCCTTCGGCCAGGGCCGCAAACAGGCGATCGGTCTCGGCCCGGCTGTCCGGCTCCAGGTTGAGGTAGCTGTTGTTGCCCTGCACCAGGGTGAAGCCCATGCTGGCCGGGGCATCGGTGCCCATCAGCACGTGGCCGCCGAGGATGGGCAGCGCCACGTGCATCACCAGCTCCCCGTCTTCCTCAGACAGAGGGGGCTGGTCCGGGCAGCCGGGGGCATCCTTGAAGCGGTGGATGGGACCGGCGAAATCGCCGCCGAACACCTCGCGATAGAAGAGGAAGGCCGCCTCCGTCTCCCGGGCAAAATTGAGATAGGTACTGACACGCGCCATGGGTTTCTCCTTGTCACCGATAGCTGGCCCCTTTGGCCAGCTATCAGCATAGAAGAGCCCGGTCATTGCCAGGCCCAGATCCGCTTGTCCCCCTCTATATGGGGCAGAGGGCGTCGGCTCCCTCATCGGTACAGAGTCGGTCTCACCCGCAAAAAGAGCAACCCGCCCCAAGGTGGGTTGCACCTCCCTCCCCGCTCATAAGATATATCTCCAAGCCATTAATAATGCAGTGAAAAAATGGCGAGTAGCGATGTTGAAGGGAGTCTTACGGAAATGGGCGTGATGGATAAATTCAACAATGTAGCCAGTACATTAAAATTTCTTGCTTGAAGGTTGCACCTGGTTGCACCATTATCGGCAAAATTTAACCATCCGGTAATATTGTTACCTTCTAGACACAGGAAGTCCCATGGCCACTACCACCCTCGGCGTCAAACTCGATGAAGCGACCCGCGACCGCCTCAAGCAGGCGGCGCAGACCCTGGATCGCACCCCCCACTGGCTGATCAAGCAGGCCATCTTCACCTATCTGGAGCAGCTGGATCGCGGCCTGACCCCGCCCGAACACTCCGGACTGGCCGCCGCCGCAGGGGACGAGCCGGTCGAGGCCCTGACCGAGCAGGGGATCCAGGTCTTCCTCGAGTTCGCCGAGAGCATTCTGCCCCAGTCCGTGCTGCGCGCCGCCATCACGGGGGCCTATCGTCGCCCCGAGACCGAGGCCGTCCCCATGTTGCTGGAGCAGGCCCGCCTGCCCAAGGAGAAGGCCGACGCCACCCAGAAGCTCGCCATGAGCATCGCCGAGAAGCTGCGCAACCAGAAGAGCGCCAGCGGCCGTCAGGGCCTGGTGCAGGGGCTGCTGCAGGAGTTCTCCCTCTCCTCCCAGGAAGGGGTGGCCCTGATGTGCCTGGCGGAGGCGCTGCTGCGCATCCCCGACAAGGCGACCCGCGACGCCCTCATTCGCGACAAGATCAGCGGCGGCAACTGGAGCCAGCACCTGGGCCAGAGCACCTCACTGTTCGTCAACGCCGCCTCCTGGGGCCTGCTCATCACCGGCAAGCTGGTGGCCACCCACAACGAGGCGGGGCTCAACAGCTCCCTCAAGGGGCTGATCGGCAAGGGCGGTGAGCCGCTGATCCGCAAGGGCGTGGACATGGCGATGCGGCTGATGGGGGAGCAGTTCGTCACCGGCGAGACCATCGCCGAGGCGCTGGCCAATGCAGGCGCCATGGAGACCAAGGGCTTCCGCTACTCCTACGACATGCTGGGGGAGGCGGCCCTGACCGAAGAGGATGCCAAGCGCTATCTCGCCTCCTACGAGCAGGCCATCCACGCCATCGGCAAGGCCTCCCACGGCCGCGGCATCTACGAGGGCCCGGGCATCTCCATCAAGCTCTCCGCCCTGCACCCGCGCTACAGCCGCGCCCAGTACGATCGCGTCATGGAGGAGCTCTACCCCACCCTGCTGGGTCTGACCCAGCTCGCCAAGCAGTACGACATCGGCATCAACATCGACGCCGAGGAGGCCGATCGCCTGGAGATCTCGCTGGATCTGCTGGAGAAGCTCTGCTTCGATCCGAGCCTCAGCGATTGGAACGGCATCGGCTTCGTCATCCAGGCCTACCAGAAGCGCTGCCCCTATGTGATCGACTATGTGATCGATCTCGCCAAGCGCAGCCGCCACCGCCTGATGATCCGGCTGGTGAAGGGGGCCTACTGGGACAGTGAGATCAAACGCGCCCAGCAGGATGGCCTGGAAGGCTACCCCGTCTACACCCGCAAGCCCTACACGGATGTCTCCTATCTCGCCTGCGCCCGCAAGCTGCTGGCGGTGCCGGAAGCTATCTACCCGCAATTCGCCACCCACAACGCCCACTCCCTGTCGGCGATTTACCAACTCGCCGGTCAGAACTACTACCCTGGCCAGTACGAGTTCCAGTGCCTGCACGGCATGGGTGAGCCGCTCTACGAGCAGGTGGTCGGCAAGGTCGCCGACGGCAAGCTCGGTCGCCCCTGCCGCATCTATGCGCCGGTCGGCAGCCACGAGACCCTGCTCGCCTACCTGGTGCGTCGCCTGCTGGAGAACGGGGCCAACACCTCCTTCGTCAACCGCATCGCGGACAACAGCATCTCCCTCCCGGATCTGGTGCAGGATCCGGTGCAGCAGATCGAGCAGATGGCCGCCCGTGAAGGGGCCCTGGGCCTGCCCCACCCGCGCATCCCCCTGCCCCGGGATCTCTACGGCCAAGCCCGCCCGAACTCCGCCGGCCTGGATCTCGCGAACGAACACCGCCTGGGGTCGCTCTCCGCCGCCCTGCTCGCCAGCACCAACACCGCCTATCAGGCGCTGCCCATGCTGGGTTGCGACACCGAGGCGCCGACCCAGTTCCAGCACGTGGTCAACCCGGCGGATCACCGCGACATCGTCGGTCAGGTGAGCGAAGCCACCACCGATCTGGTCGATCAGGCCCTCGCCTGCGCCCTGGCCAGCGGCCAGATCTGGCAGTCCACCCCGCCCGCCGAGCGCGCCGCCGTGCTGGAGCGCGCCGCCGATCTGATGGAGTCAGAACTGCAACCCCTGATGGGACTGCTGGTCCGTGAATCCGGCAAGACCTTCAGCAATGCCATCGCCGAGGTGCGCGAGGCGGTGGACTTCCTGCGCTACTACGCCGCCCAGGCGCGCAACCACTTCGCCAACGACAGCCACAGGCCGCTCGGCCCCGTGGTCTGCATCAGCCCCTGGAACTTCCCGCTGGCCATCTTCAGCGGCCAGGTGTGCGCCGCGCTCGCCGCCGGCAATACTGTGCTGGCCAAGCCTGCCGAGCAGACCCCCCTCATCGCGGCACAAGCGGTGCGCATCCTGCTGGAGGCGGGCGTGCCCGCCGGTGCGGTGCAACTGCTGCCGGGACGCGGCGAGACCGTGGGGGCGGCGCTGATCGCGGACGAACGTATCCGCGGGGTCATGTTCACCGGCTCCACCGAGGTGGCGGGCATCATCTCCCGCAACCTGGCCGGTCGCCTCGACGCCCAGGGGCGCACCATTCCCCTCATCGCCGAGACCGGCGGCCAGAACGCCATGATCGTCGACTCCTCCGCCCTCACCGAGCAGGTGGTGATGGACGTCATCTCCTCGGCGTTCGACAGCGCCGGCCAGCGCTGTTCCGCCCTGCGGGTGCTGTGCGTGCAGGACGACGTGGCGGAGCGGGTCACCACCATGCTCAAGGGCGCCATGGCCGAGTACAGGGTCGGCAGCCCCGAGCATCTCTCCACCGATATCGGCCCGGTCATCGACGCCGAGGCCAAGGCCAACATCGAGCGGCACATCAAGGCCATGGGCGACAAGGGGCGCAAGGTGCACCAGATCGCCCGCGTCCAGGGGGAGGCCTGCAGCCGTGGCACCTTCGTGCTGCCGACCCTGATCGAGCTCGACAGCCTGGACGAACTGGGCCGCGAGGTGTTCGGCCCCGTGCTGCACCTGGTGCGCTACCCCCGCGCCCGGCTCGGCGAGCTGCTCGCCCAGATCAACGACAGCGGCTACGGCCTGACGCTCGGGGTCCATACCCGGATCGACGAGACCATCGCCCAGGTGGTCAACACCGCCAAGGTGGGCAACCTCTACGTGAACCGCAACATCGTGGGCGCCGTGGTCGGGGTGCAGCCGTTCGGCGGCGAAGGGCTCTCCGGCACCGGCCCCAAGGCGGGCGGCCCGCTCTACATGTACCGCCTGCTCGGCGCCCGTCCCCAGGAGGCGGTGGCCAACCAGCTGAACCAGGAGTCCGGCGCCCTGCGGGCCGAGGCGAAGGCCCCCCTGCTGGCCCTGCGCAACTGGGCGAGCAAGCAGGATCCGGCTCTCGCCGCCCTGTGCGATCGCTACGCCACGCTCTCCCAGAGCGGCCGTACCCAGCTGCTGGCCGGCCCCACCGGCGAGCGCAACAGCTACAGCCTGCTGCCCCGGGAGACAGTGCTCTGCCTCGCCGAAGAGAAAGCGGATCTGCTGGCCCAGCTGGCCGCCTGTCTGGCGGTGGGCAGCCGGGTGCTGTGGCAGGACCACGCCCAGAACCGCACCCTGCTCTCTTCCCTGCCGACCGAGGTAAGGGATCGCATCGCGCTGGTGGCAAACTGGGCCACGGGCGAGGCTGACTTCGATGCCCTGCTGCACCACGGCGATTCGGATCAGCTGAGCGAGGTGAGCAAGCTCGCCGCCGCCCGCCAGACGGCGCGTAACTGCGCCATCATAGGCGTGCACGGCCTGCATCGCGGCGAGACCGACATCCCGCTGGAGCGGCTGCTCATCGAGCACGCCCTCTCGGTCAACACCGCCGCCGCGGGTGGCAACGCCAGCCTGATGACCATAGGCTAAGCGCCCACGACACTGACTCAAGCCCCGTCCATGCGGGGCTTGTTCTTTTCAGTCCCTTGCGCGCAGAAACAAAGAGGCCGCCCTGTTGGGGCGGCCTCTTTGTTTCCCCTTCTCCCCTTGAGGGAGAGGAGTCGGGGATGTGGAGCGACTCGTCTACACGTACTCCATAAACACCCGGGAGGTGAGCTTGGTGATGAGCTCATAGGGAATGGTCCCGATCCGGTCGGCCACCTGCTCCACCGGCAGCCCTTCACCCCAGAGCACCGCCTCGTCGCCGGCCTTGTCGGTGGCGCCGGGACCGAGATCCACCGTGGTCATGTCCATGGAGACCCGTCCCACCAGGGGCACGATGCGGCCGTTGATCAGCACCGGCGTGCCGTTGGGGGCCATGCGCGGATAGCCGTCGCCGTAGCCGATGGCGATCACCCCGAGCCGAGTATCGCGATCCGACACCCAGTTGGCGCCATAGCCCACCGGTTCGCCCGCCTTGTGATCCCGCACGGCAATCAGCTGGGTCTTGAGGGTCATCACCGGCTTGAGGTCGTAATCCGCCGCCACCGTATTGGGGAAGGGGGAGACGCCGTAGAGGATCACGCCGGGGCGGATCCAGTCGCAGTGGGAGTCCGGCCAGGCCAGGATGCCCGCCGAGTTGGCCATGGCCCGCTCGCCCGCGAGCGGCGCAGTCAGCTGGCAGAACAGGTCGATCTGCTCGCGGGTGGTAGGTTGCTCCAGCTCATCGGAGCGGCTGAAGTGGGTCATGATGTTGAACGGCTGCACCACGTTCTCGCACCTGGCGAGCCGCTCGATAAAGGCGGGCATCTCGTCGGCCCGCACCCCGAGCCGGTGCATGCCGGTGTCGAGCTTGAGCCAGGCCACCACGGGGGCAGGCAGCTCGGCCTGCTCCAGCGCCTCGAGCTGCTCCCAGGTGTGCACCGCGGTCTGCAGGTTGTTGGCCGCCAGCACCGGCAGATCGGCGGCGCTGAAGAAGCCTTCCAGCAGCACTATGGGCTTGACCACGGCGCAGGAGCGCAGCATCAGCGCCTCCTCGATGCGGGCCACCGCGTAGGCGTCCGCATCCACCAGGGTGCGGGCCACCGGCAGCAGCCCATGGCCATAGGCGTTGGCCTTGACCACGGCGATGATCTTGCATTGGGGGGCGTGGCGTTTCACCACGGCGAGGTTGTGGCGCAGGGCCGCTGTATTGATCTGGGCGATAGCCGCTTTCATCTGTTTTCCCTTACGAGGGCATGATATTCAGGCACCGGGGGGTGTCAGCCCTCAAATCTCATCGTCTAAGGCCGGACCGGCAGAATTGTCGAACCGGGAAAACTGTGTCTGGAAGCCGGGAGCAGGCTCCCGGCTTAGTAGTCATCGTCAAACGCCGGACCCGCGTAGTTGTCAAAGCGCGAGAACTGCCCCTGGAAGGTAAGCCGCACACGACCGATGGGGCCGTTACGCTGCTTGCCGATGATGATCTCGGCGATCCCCTTGTCGGGGCTGTCGTCGTGATAGACCTCGTCGCGGTAGATGAACATGATCAAGTCCGCATCCTGCTCGATGGAGCCGGATTCACGAAGGTCCGAATTGACCGGGCGCTTGTCGGCCCGCTGTTCCAGGCTTCGGTTGAGCTGGGAGAGCGCCACCACGGGGCACTGCAGCTCTTTCGCCAGCGCCTTGAGGGAGCGGGAGATTTCACCGATCTCCAGGGTACGGTTGTCGGAGAGGCTGGGCACCCGCATCAGCTGCAGGTAGTCCACCATGATCATGCTGATGCCGCCATTGTCCCGCGCCACCCGGCGGGCGCGCGAGCGCACTTCGGTCGGGGTCAGGCCGGAGGAGTCGTCGATGTACATCTTGCCCTTCTCCAGCAGCAGCCCCATGGTGGAGGAGAGCCGCGCCCAGTCCTCGTCGTCGAGCTGACCGGTCCGCACCTTGGTCTGGTCGATGCGCCCCACCGAGGCGAGCATACGCATGATGATCTGCTCCGAGGGCATCTCCAGGGAGAAGATGAGCACCGGCTTGTCGGCGGTGAGGGCCGCGTGCTCGCACAGGTTCATGGCAAAGGTGGTCTTGCCCATGGAGGGACGAGCCGCGACGATGACGAGATCCGAGCGCTGCAGGCCGGCGGTCATCTTGTCCAGATCGTTGTAGCCCGAGGAGACGCCGGTCACCCCGTTGTGAGGGGTCTTGAACAGCTCCTCAATCTTGTCGACGGTCTGCTCCAGAATGAGCTTCAGGGGCTGGGGGCCCTCGTTGGCGCTGGTGCGCTGCTCGGCGATCTGGAACACCTTGCTCTCGGCGAGATCCAGCAGATCGTTGGAGGTGCGACCCTGGGGCTCGTAGCCCGCTTCGACTATCTCGTTGGCGACCGCAATCATCTCCCGAACCACGGCACGCTCGCGCACGATCTCGGCGTAGGCGCTGATGTTAGCGGCACTCGGGGTGTTCTTGGCGATCTCCACCAGATAGGCGAAGCCACCGGCCTCTTCCAGCTGTTCGGAGCGCTCCAGCTCCTCCTGCAGGGTGATGAGGTCGATGGGGTTGCCCGCGTTGGAGAGGCGGGTCATGGCCTGGAAGATGAGGCGGTGCGGGCGGCTGTAGAAATCCTTGTCGATCACCCGCTCGGCGACCCTATCCCAGGCCTCGTTGTCCAGCATCAGGCCGCCCAGTACGGACTGTTCGGCCTCGAAGGAGTGGGGGGGGACTTTCAGCTGTTGTGTCTTGGCGTCTTTTTTCGCCGTCACTTGCTCTGCCATACACATAAAAACCGCAGCGGGAAGGGGACGGGAATTTTACAAAAGAAACCCCGCCATCGCGAGCGCTAATGCGCGTATTCACCTCATCCGGTGACAAGCCAGGACGCAGGTGCAATCGGATTCACGGACTCCCGGGCTCCTGTTGTAGTTCACAGTACGAGAAAGGGCCATACCAGGGTCTGGTCTTTCACCTTGGCTCTTTGCTTGTTGCGCAACCTGCGCACCGAGCGGCTCGGCCGTCTGTTTCTCATGGGCGCCTCCTATGGCGGACGGGTCAATCTGTTCATGAATAATTCATGCCATCCATGTTAATCATAACCGCAAGCTGCAACACAAAAAGGGACAGGCAGCCTGCCATGCGCCTCGCTGAGCTTGCACAAGCAGAGCATGCCCCCACCTACATGAGAGTGAAAGAGTCAAAAATGAAAAAGATGCTGACCCTGTTTGCCCTGATCCTGGCCATCGGCCTCGGGGCCCCCATCGCCGAGGCCAAGAAGTTTGGCGGCGGCAAATCCTTCGGCAAGAGCTACAAGACGGCCCCGGCCCAGCCTGCGGCCAAGCCGGTGGACACCCAGAACCCGACCATGGGCGCCCAGGCACCCAAGAAGGGCGGCATGATGGGCGGCCTGCTTGGCGGTCTGCTGGCCGGCGGCCTGTTCGCCTACCTGCTGGGCAGCGGTGCCTTTGAAGGCATGCAGGGCATGGACTTCCTGCTGATCGCCCTGCTGGCCCTGGGCGGCGTCTTCCTTTTCCGCGCCCTGCGCAAGAACAAGGCGGCGACGGCCCAGCCACAGACGGCCTATGCCGGCTACCAGCCGCCCCAGAGCGCAGCGCCGCAGCAGTTCGAGCAGAGCCACGGCGCCCCGCAGGCCACCGGCTTTGCCGACAGCGACGTGCCCTTCCGCCTGCCGCCGGGCTTTGACATGAACGGCTTCCTGGCCGGCGCCCGCGATCACTATCGCACCCTGCAAGAAGCCTGGAACAAGAACGATCTGGAGAAGGTACGGGAGTACGTGAGCCCGGAACTGTTCGAACACCTCAAGGCCGAGCGCGCCGAACTGGTGGGCGATCAGCACACCGAGGTGATGTACGTGGACACCCAGCTGGTGCGCGCCGACTACGGCAGCGACTGGGCCCAGGTCAGCGTGCGCTTCAGCGGCCGCTACATGGACCGTCAGGAGCAGGTCGAGGAGGACATCAAGGAGGTGTGGCACCTCGAGCGCAACCTGGCCAAGGACAATGCCCCCTGGCACATCGTCGGCATCGAGCAGCTGTAACAGCAGCCCCTCCGGTGACATCAACAAGGCGACCCTGGGGTCGCCTTTTTTATTCTGTCCGGCCCATCGCGCTGGTGCCTGGCCGACGAGCACCGCCAGTCAGCGCGATGAAGCGTGCCGATGTTGATGGCACACCCACAGCTCAGTCGGGAGGCTTCCACCCCGGCACCCAGGTTGCGAAGGTCAAAAAAAGAGGGAGGCATCATGCCTCCCTCTTGTCATTGGTTGCCAGTCAGGTCAGGAGCTGAGGCGGTGCGCCTCCCTCCCCCGTGACCGCGCCCAGGCGCATATCGCATCAGACAGCGCCTGAGCGGCGTTCACGCCATCGTCCCTGACCTCAACCGGGCATCAATTGCCAGTCACATCCGGACCACAGTTGTTGGCATTGGCCGGGTTGACGCTGTTGTTGATGAAGGTCACTTCCCCTGCCGGTTGATAGTCGGCAGCGTGGATCACCTGCTTGGACTCCATGTACTCCTTCAGCACCCCCGCATCGACCAGACCAGCATTGATGGTGTTGATGACGGGATACTTGTCCCCGCCAGCGGCGCTGAAGCTCGGAATGGCGAAGCTGTAAGTGGCATTGGCATCGAACGCCTTGCCGCCTATGGTGCTGATGGTGACGCTCTGGGCGCTGCAGTTGACCTCCATGCTGATGCCGCCAAACTGGGGATAGCCGCCGCCGGTCAGGGTGGCCACCTTGCCGAGATAGTCCACGAGATCGCTGCCCTTCATGGTGGCCTTGTTGACCGTATTGCCAAACGGGTGGACGGTCAGCACGTCACGATAGGCAATATCGCCGGTCTGGATGGAGGCACGCACCCCGCCCGAGTTCACGATGCCAAAATCAGCGCTCAGCTTTTGCGCCGTGGCCGTGGTAATAAGGCGTCCCAGATTGGTCTGCATATAACGGACCGTCTTGCGTTCCCCCATCAGGAGATCATCCGTGGAGGCAATTTTCACGCCCAATTCGGCCTCTCCCTTTTCCTGGAATACTTGCAAGGTCGCGTTCAGCTCGGGATCCTTGATTATTTCGTCCTGAATGAACTGAACATTTCCGTTGTCATCTTTAATGGCGTTGTTTTTCCCATCGCGCTGCACCAGATTGACCGGAATAAGCTCGTAGCCTGTCAATGTCAGCTTGCCATTCTGATAATCAAACTGGGCACGCCCCACATATTTCCCCCACTCGTGGGCCTGCATGATCCAGGTACCGTTCTGCTGATCCGGCTGACAGTCGTCGCCCGGCTTGAAGTCCGCATACTGGTCCGGCGTGCCCGGCTCCATGCAGACCGGGTTCTGGGAGTGGCCGCCGATGATGGCATCCAGGGTGCCGGCCGGCAGTGCGCGGGCCATCTCCACATCCCCGGGCGCGTTGCTGCCGTGCTGGCCATCCGCATAGTGGCCCATGTGGGTGATGGCGAAGACCAGGTTCGCCTCCTTGCTGTCGCGGATCTCCTTGCCCAGCTTGCCCGCCTCCGTGGTCGGATCGCGGAACTCCAGGGTCTTGACGTTGTTGGGATCCACCAGCTGGGCGGTGTCTTCCGTGGTCAGGCCCAGCACGGCCACCTTGAGGCCGTTGTCCAGCTTGAACACCTTGTAGGGATCGAAGTAGCGCTGACCGCTGGTCTTGTCATAGATGTTGGCGGACAGCATGGGGAACTGGGCCCAGTCACGCTGTTTCTCAAGGACGCTCAAGGGGTTGTCGAACTCGTGGTTGCCCACCGCCATGGCATCGTAGCGAATGCTGTTCATGCCGATGAAATCGGGCTCGGCGTCTTGCAGGTCGGACTCGGGTACCCCGGTGTTCACGTCACCGCCGGAGAGCACCAGCACTTCGCTGCCCGCCGCCTTGGCCTCCGCGCGCAGGCGCTCGACCAGGGTCTTCTGCGCCGCCATGCCATATTCACCATCGGCGTTGTGCCAGAAACGGCCGTGGGTATCGTTGGTGTGGAGGACGGTCAGTTTGCAGACATTTTCGGTACAGGGGGCGACACTTTCATTTTGTGAGGTATTACAGCCGCTCAAGGCGGCGAGCACTGCCAGTGCGATACTTCCTTTGACCAATTTATAATTCATTTCCATATCACCTTGTTATTTTGTTATTGGATGACCCCTTCTTGGGTCGGGCGGTAATATAACAAACAACATGTGACGGTTTTTCATCGGCGACTCACAAATTCCGCCAAATGTGATCATTCGCGCAACCTGTTTCCCCTATTTGGCTCAGCCACCGCTGTGCCAGCCGCGCATTTCGCCGCGACATGGCAGCCCGCCGGAAACAGTTATGGCATACTGCCCGCCAATCAATGCCAAGGAGTGCCTGGAATGGCCAAGTACGACAAAATTTCCCCCGAGACCCAGCAGGAGGCGATGAAGATCGCCCGCGCCAACCAGAAGCCGGGGCAGACCAAGGAGCAGACCCAGCTGATCGCCCAGGGGATCCAGAAGGGCATAGACGAATACAAGAAACAGATGAAGGCCAAGGCCCGGGAGGCCAGCCGCCAGAAGAAGCTGCAAGCCAGGGCGAAGCAGGCCCCCCGAGAGGCACAGGAGGAGGAGAGCGAGGTCGAGGTGATCGAGATCCCCCGCCAGCATCCGCTGCCCTGGGTCTTGCTGGGACTGAGCTGGCTGGCGTTTGCCTGCCTCTGGTTCTGGCTGCGCTGATCCCGTCTTGGGCAAACCTTTGCCCTGGGATCGGCCTCACAGCCCGGGAGCGGGGAGCTGGTCATCCCTCGCCCGGACTGCTTACACTCTGCCCCCCTTGTCTGGAGACCCCTCATCATGAATCCGGCCCCGCTCTACCTGCTGGCTCCCCTTGCCCTCTTCCTCGTGACCCTGGTGCTCTATCGCATCTCCCCGCTGCGGGCGGTCGCCGCCGGGCACGCCCGCTGGTTTATCCTGCCCGCGTTCACCCTCTTCATCCTGCTCATCATCATCAACGGGGCGGCCGATCCCGCCTCGCGCAACCCGGCCTTCCACTGGCTGATGCCGGGGCTGGGCTTCGCCCTCAGCCTGTTCCCGGCCCTGCCCAAGGCGCTGGTGCCGCGCCTGGCCATCAAGGAGGGGGCCTTCGCCGCCCTCGGCCTGATGCTGATGAGCCTGGCCATGGTCTACTGACTCAGCCATATGGACATGACTCAAGGGGCGCTCTGTGACGGGCGCCCCTTGTACAAACAATGGCCGGCAGGCATCTTGGTGAGTGGATAACCGGCAAGGAGGCCAGATGGACAGTCCGCCCGATTTCATGGCGCAGTGGGATTACCAGGATCCCGCCGCCAGCGCCCTGCGTTTTCATGCCCTGCTGCCCGAGACGCGCGCCGCCGGCCTGCAGTGCGAACTGGAACTGCTCACCCAGATAGCCCGCACCCACTCCCTGCAACGCCAGTTTGCACAGGCGCACCAACTGCTCGACGAGATAGAACCCCGCCTCACCGAGACCACCCCGAGGGCCCGCCTGCGCGTCCTGCTGGAGCGCGGTCGCACCTTCAACTCCGCCGGCGACAAGGCCAGCGCCAGAGCCCTGTTTGAACAGGCCTGGCAGCAGGGGCTCAAGCACAAGGAGTTGTATCTTGCCATCGACGCCGCCCACATGATCGCCATCGCCGCCCCGCTGGAGGAGCAGAGCCGCTGGCACCTGCTGGCGATGGAACTGGCCGAGCGCAGTACCGATACAAAGGCGCGCGGCTGGCTCGCCACCCTCTACAACAATCAGGGCTGGACCCTGTTCGAGCTGGGGCGCCTCGACGAGGCCATCGCCTGTCAGCAAAAATGCCTGGCCTGGCACGAGCGGCACAACAATCAGGGCAAGGCCTTTATCGCCCGCTGGAGCCTGGCGCGCCTGAGCCGGGCCCAGGGGTTGCACGAGCAGGCCATGGCGGCACTGGCTCAGTTGCGGGCCGACATGGCCGCCGCCGGAGCTCCCGAGGACGGTTATCTGTTTGAAGAGCTGGGGGAGAATGCCCTGATACTGGAGGATACGGCAGCGGCCGAATACTTTGCCCGCGCCTGGTTTCTGCTGTCACAGGATGAGTGGTTCAAGGCCAACGAGGCAGAGCGGCTGGCCAGGCTCAAGCGCCTCGCCAAGCTCTAGCAAGACAACAGCGGGGCGGCCAATTGGCCGCCCCGCACACGAGCGCATCCGCCCAGGAGAACGGATGTCATCCCGCTTCAGGCCAGGCTCGCCTCTTCCCAGCTCTGCTTCTTGCGATAGATGGTGGAGGGACTGATCTCCAGCAGGGCCGCCGCCTTGGGGATGTTGCCATCACAACTGGCGATGGCCTGCTCGATGGCCTCCTTCTCCACCAGCCAGAGCGGGCGAACGGGAAGGCGGGCCTGCACGGGCACGACCGGGACGTCCGACGTCTCGGGCGCCGGGGCCGGCACCGCGAGCACGCGTCCACCATTGAGCGGGGGCGGCAGTATCTCCGGGCTCACCAGCTCGCGGTCGTTGAGCACCACTATGTTGCGCACCACGTTCTGCAGCTCGCGTACGTTGCCTGGCCAGGGGTAGTCGAGCAGCACCCGCACGGCGTCAGCATCGAAATCCTTGAAGCGCTTGTTCTCCTCCCTGGCATATCGCAGCAGGAGGTCGCGGGCCAGCAGCAGGATGTCTTCACCGCGCTCGCGCAGGGGTGGCAGGGGGAGCGGGATCACGTGCAGGCGATAATAGAGGTCCTCGCGAAAACGCCCCGCCTTCACCTCCACCAGGGGATCCCGGTTGGTGGCGCAGACGAAGCGCACGTCCACCGTCTCCAGCTTGCCGCTGCCGACCCGCTGCAGGGTGCCGGTCTGGATGAAGCGCAGCAGCTTGCTCTGCAGGTCGAGATCCATCTCGCAGATCTCGTCGAGGAAGAGAGTGCCACCGTCCGCCAGGCTGGCCGCCCCCTTGCGATCCCCCTGGGCACCGGTAAAGGAACCCTTCACGTGGCCGAAGATCTCGCTCTCCATCAGATCGTGGGGAATGGCGGCGCAGTTCAGCGCGATGAAGGGCTGCTCACGACGCGGGCTGCACTGGTGGATGGCCTCGGCGCACACCTCCTTGCCGGTGCCGCTCTCGCCGGTGATGAAGACGGTCGCCTTGCTTGGCGCCGCGCTCTCGATGATGCGGTAGACCGCCTGCATCGCCATGGAGGCGCCGATGAAGCCGGCAAAGGAGCTGCGCTCGAAGTTTTCCCTATACTGGGCCACCAGCGAGCTGAGCTGCTGGTGCTTGAGGGCATTGCGGGCCGTGGCGCACAGCCGCTTGCCGTCGAACGGCTTGGTCAGGAAGTCGAAGGCGCCGAATCGCATCGCCTCCACCGCCACGTCCACCGAGCCGTGGGCGGTGATCACCACCACGGAGCAGGGCAGTTGCCGCTCGGTGATCTGCTGCAGAATGTCCATGCCGGACATGTCGGGCAACTCCAGATCCAGCAGCACCACGGGTGGAGGGCTCGCCAGCAGCTGCGCCAGCGCCTGCTGGCCGCAATCGGCCAGCTGTACCTCATAGCCATCCTGGGCCAGGTACTGCTCATAGACGACGGCCAGACTGCGGGTATCTTCCACCAGCAGGACACGGGGTTTGCTTTCAGCCACGAGATCCATCCTTGCGCTTGATTTTGTTATCTATTCTGGGGGCTAGCCGCCGCACACTCAAGACGGGCTCGCGGCTTTCTCCCACCGCCCTCGACGCCACACAAGCAAAAACGGCTCCCTGGGGAGCCGTTTTCATCGCATGGTCAGCTTATTTCTTGCTGTCGTCGCCATTGGCGGCGGGCTTCTCGATGGCCAGCAGCTCGACGTCGAATACCAGCACGGCGTTGGCCGGGATGGAGCCGGCACCGTGCTCGCCGTAGGCCAGCTTGGAGGGCAGGAAGAACTTGAACTTGGAACCGACGGGCATCAGCTGCACGCCTTCGGTCCAGCCCGGGATCACCTGGTTCAGCGGGAAGGTGGCCGGCTCGCCGCGATCGACGGAGCTGTCGAACTTGGTGCCATCGGTCAGGGTGCCGGTGTAGTGTACCTTGACGATGTCGGTGGCCTTCGGCTTGGCGCCGTCACCCATCTTCTCCACCAGGTATTGCAGACCGGACTCGGTGCTCTTCACGCCCTCTTTCTTGGCGTTGGCTGCCAGGTACTCTTCGCCCTTCTTCAGGTTTTCCACGGCGTCCTTGTCGGCCTTGGCCTTGGTCAGCTCGTTGATCTTGGCGTCATATTCCTGCAGAACCTTCTGGATCTCCTCGTCGGTCATGCTGGCCTTCTTGCCCAGACCGTCGGTGACCCCCTGAAGGATCACGGTATTGTCCAGCTTGATGCCGAGCTCCTGCTGACGCTCCAGGGTATTGGCGATATAACGACCCATGGAGAGGCCGATCGCATAGCCGGATTGCTCTTCAAAGCTCTTGGCTTCTGCCTTGGGGGCCTCTGCCGACTTGCTGGCTTCTGCCTTGACCTCTGCGGTATTCGCAGCAGGCTTCTCGTCTTTTTGGCAAGCAGTCAGACCGACGGCAACCGCCGCAGCCAACAGGGACACCTTCAGAAAATTGTTCATCAGTTTCTCCAAAACTCTAAATACCGCTCTCGGTTCCTTCGTGAAATGAGAGGTTTATCGTGATAAGCGCCTTATACTAACGCCGTGATCGCAGGTAACGAAAGCATGAGACAGGAAAAATGATCAAAAGTGCCATTTATCTCATCGGTATCTGCCTGATGCTGGCGGGATGCGAACAGGGCTCGCAGCCCGGTCGGCAGATCCGCCTCGCCGAACAGGGCCTGCTGAGCGCGGATCTCGCGGGCTCCGGCAAGCTGGCCCTGGTCTCCAGCCTGGGTCAGGGCACTGTGGTGTGGGATCTGGACCAGGGCAAGGAGCGCTGGCGCTGGCGCCAGAGCGACGATCGGGAAGAGTTCGTCACCCTGACCCGCTTCTCCCCTGACGACAGCCACGCCATCACAGCCACCCAGGGCACCTTTGCCATCTGGCGCCTGCAGGATGGTCGCTCCCAGGGCTACTACTCCCTGCCCGAGTCCAGCCTGCGCGATGCGGCGCTCTCGGCGGATGGCCGCCAGGTGCTGATCGGCCGTGCCGACGGCAAGGCGGAGCTGGTGGACACCCAGACCGGCCGCCGGCTGCAGTTCCTCGGTCACACCGAGCAGGTCAATACCGTGGATCTCTCCGCCAACGGCCGCTACGCCCTCACCGGCGGCAACGACTACAGCGCCTATCTGTGGGATACTCGCAGCGGCCAGGTGATATGGCGCTTCAACCATGGCAGTCGGGTGGTGCTGGCGAGGCTAGACCCCGGCGGGCGTTTCGCCTTCACCGCCGACAGCCGCCAAGCCAGCATCTGGGATCTGAAAACCGGCAAGGAACACAGCAGGCTGCGGTTCGACCACCGCTTCGAGGTCTACACCAGCGCGCGCTTTGCCAACGACGGCAACTGGCTCATCACCGGCGCCCCCTCCCGCCAGCTCTCCCTGTGGCGGGTGAGCGACGGCCACCAGTTGCAGAGCTGGCGGGTCTCGCCCCACCCCAGGGTGAAACCGCCGAGCGCTGTGGTCTACGGCGTGGCTTTGCGCGACAATGGCCACCTCGTCAGCGCCAGCTCCAGCGGCCTGGCCGAAATCTGGACTATCAAGTAAGGACCCAAAGGCCCATGAGTCAGCAACTAAACGATCGCCTCGAAACCCTGGAAAGCCGCCTCGCCTATGCCGAATACACGGTGGAGCAGCTCAACGACGAAGTCACCACCCAGGGCCGCGAGCTGGATCGGCTCAAGCACCAGATCCATCTGCTGGTGGAGAAGCTGCAGAGCGTGCAGCCGAGCCAGATTGCCAGCATGGCCGAAGAGACCCCGCCCCCGCACTACTGAGTGCGCAGCCATGAAAAAACCCGCACTAGGCGGGTTTTTTCATCATCGGCCAGGCCGAAATCAGTGGTGATGGCCCTTGCCACCGCAACCGCCGCCACCGCAGCAGCCGCCATGACCATGGTCATCACCGTGGTCGTGACCGTGATCGTGGCCGTGACCACCACAGCAACCGCCGTGGCCATGGTCGTGATCATGATCGTGGTCGTGGTCATGACCATGGTCGTGACCGCAACCACCGGCACCGTGTACGTGGCCGTGGGCCAGCTCTTCGGCGGTGGCGGCACGCACGTCCTTGATCTCGACCTTGAAGCCCAGGGTCACGCCGGCCAGGGGATGGTTGCCATCCACCTTGACGAACTCCTCGGACACCTCGATGACGGTCACCGGACGGTGGCCATCGTCGGTCTCGGCCACAAAAGTATCCCCTTCAGACACTTCCATGCCATCGAACAACTCGCCGGGCACTTCCTGCACCAGGTTCTCGTCATACTCGCCATAGGCCTGGCTCGGCGTCAGGGTGACGTCGAATGCCTCGCCCACGCTGCGACCTTCCAGCTCGGCTTCGAGGCCGGAGACCAGGTAACGGGTGCCGTGCAGATACACCAGCGGCTCTTTACCGACTGTGGTGTCGATGACTTCACCGTGTTCGTCGGTGACCGTGTATTCCAGCGTAACCACGCTCAGGGGAGCTACTTTCATGTCAGGGATCCTGCGGATAGAAAAAAACGGGCCCAGAATACCTTAAAAAGGTGGCCAAGCATATGATCTGCCCCGCCCCGTCGTGCTGAAAAAGTCGGCAGTCCGGCACGGGTCTGATCTCACCCCGGCTATTCCCGAGAGGCCCTCACTCGCGGCGAGGCGCGACAAACGCACACCCTGCATCGTGCATGCCTTCGCTCAATGCCCCCATCCGGCAGCCCATCATTCGGGACGAAACACCCCGATGACCTGCTCCGCCTCGCGGGTCGCCTTGTCCACCTCGGCCTGGGTCTGCACCTGGGTATCCCCGCAGTCGACACAGGTCACCTTCTCGACTCCATGCTCCATATACAGCATCATGGTGTCCATCTTGCCGCACGCCGGGCACACTGCCCCGGCAATGAAGCGCTTTTTACGTCTGGTTTCCATTTTTGTTACCTCCGGGCAGCATCATATCAGGGTTTTTACATGCATCACGCCATCGAGTATCAGCATTTTTCCACTCCCAGCCTCCAGGTCGGCCCCCGCAAACGCTCCCCCATGGGCCAGTTGCTGCGCGTCACCCGGGGGGCGGCACTGCTGAGACTCGGCGCCCACGAGCTGCTGCTGACCGAGGGCAGCCACTTCTGGCTCTGCGCCGATGCCCTCGCCGCCCTGACGCCCCTTGCGGGTTGCCAATACGATCTGCTGGCCTGCTCCGTGCGGGTGGCGCAGCCGGCCCAGGCCGGCTGGTTGCAGGCGAGCCCGCTGATGGATGCCCTGCTGGACAACCTGGCCACCTGGTTGCGCCCCCGCGACTGGCAGGGCCCCTTTGGCGAGCGCCTGCGCATTCTGGGGGACGAGCTGCAGGCATGCGTCCTGGCGCCGCAGCCGGACACCGCGCTGCAAACCGCCTGGCAGGCGCTGGCCAGCCAGCAACCGGGCAGCGACACGGCCTGGCAGGCCCTGCTTGCCGAGCGCGGTCTCGGTGGGCCAGACGCCCAGGCCCTGCAGGAACAGTGGCGACTGCTGCAGGGGGTTCGCCTGCGTCGAAGCGGCAGCACGCCGGCCCAGGTGGTGGCCAGGCTGGGCTACCGGGATGACGCGGCGCTGGCCGAGGCCTCCCTGCGGTGGCTGGGTCACGCCCTCGACGCCGAGCCCTCGCCCTCCCGCTGAGCCGGACGACAAAATAAAAGATGGTGGAAGGGATCCAGTTTTGCGGCGTGCGGTCGCTAACAACGAAGGAGTCATCCTTGTCACCATCCTCTATGCTGAACACCAGATTGACCGTCACCGACTAGATCAACAGGACATCCGCCATGACGAGCAAGGCCAACCAATCCCAGGGCATGTTGCTGTTCCACCTCTCTGCCAGACAATCCTTCGCCATCGGCACCCTCAAGGTGAAGGAGATAGTGCCCTACACCCAGCTCACCGCCCTGCCGCAGTCGCATCCGACCGTGCTCGGGGCCGCCAGCATGCGGGGCACCACCATCCCCGTGATCGACATGGCCATGGCGGTGGGCTATCGCCCCATCAGCAGGGAGGAGATGCCCCACTGCTTCATCATCATCACGGATTGCCGCCGCACCCTGGTGGGTTTCCTGGTGCGGGGCATCGACAAGATCACCGAGTGCAACTGGCGTGACATCGAGCCGCCGCCCCCCTCCCTCGGGCAGAACGTGTTCGTCACCGGCGTGACCCGGGTGGGGGAGCAGCTGATCCAGCTGCTGGACGTGGAGCTCATCCTGTCGCGGGTCTATCCGGACGATCCCAGCCACCTCTACCCCGTGCTGACCGACGTGCAGCGCGAGCGGCTCAAGCCGATGCGGATCCTGCTGGTGGACGACTCCTCCGTCGCCCGCCGCCAGCTGATGGCGGCGCTGGATTACATCAACATTCCCTACGAGGTCTGCACCAACGGCCGCGACGCCCTCGCCCTGATGCAGGCCAGGGCCACCCAGGGCAAGCGGATCGACATCCTGGTGAGCGACATCGAGATGCCGGGGCTGGACGGGTACGAGCTGGCCTTCGAGGTGCAGAGCGACCCCAGGCTGGCGGAGGCCTACATCATCCTGCACACCTCCCTCTCCAGCGAGATCAGCGTGGAGCGGGCCCACCAGGTCGGGGCCCACGAGGCGCTCACCAAGTTTGAAGCCAACGAGCTGATCCAGGCCATGCTGCGCGGTGCCGAGCACCACGATCACCTGCCGGCCTGATGTTGCGGCGGGCCTTGGCTCGCCGCCTCTATCTCTTCCCGTCGTTCCGAGTCATCCCATGCTGACAGAAAGCCACTTCCACGCCCCCTGGTGGGCCCGCAATGCCCACCTGCAGACCATCTTGCCCAAGTGGCTGCGCCGCTCGCCGGCCCGCTTCATTCAGGAGCGCTTCGAGCTGGCGGATGGCGACTTCGTCGATCTCGCCTGGAGCGGCGACGTCAGCCAGGGCCCGGGGCCGCTGATCGTGCTGTTTCACGGGCTGGAGGGGAGCATTCACTCCCACTATGCCAAGGGGCTGTTCGCCCATCTGCAACGGCAGGGGCAGGAGGCGGTGCTGATGCATTTTCGGGGCTGCAGCGGCGAGCCGAACCGGTTGCTGCGGGCCTACCACTCCGGCGCCATCGAGGATGCAGAGGCGGTGATCGCCGAGCTGGGTCGGCGCTTCCCCGGCAAGCCGCTCATCGCCATCGGTTATTCCCTGGGGGGCAACATGCTGGTCAACCTGCTGGCGCGCGCCTGCCCGGCCGAACTGAAGGCCGCAGTGGTGATCTCGGCCCCGCTGCAACTGGCAAGCTGTGCCGATCGGGTCAATCAGGGGTTCTCACGGGTCTATCAGCGCTATCTGCTGCGCACCATGCGGGCCAATCTGCAGAGCAAGATCCGGCATCTGGCCACCGCCCGGGCCCGCTGGCAACCGGCGCAGATCGCGCGCATCGCCACCCTGCGGGAGTTCGACGAGCAGGTGACGGCACCACTCCACGGCTTCGCCAGCGCCGATCACTACTATCAGACCTGCTCCGGTCTGGGTCTGCTGGCCCGCATTCCCATCCCGACCCTGGTCATCCACGCCGCCGACGATCCCTTCATGACTGGCGCCGTCATCCCGGGGCCAGAGCAGCTCTCCCCCCAGGTGCGCTACGAGCTGAGTCGACGGGGCGGCCACGTGGGCTTCCTGCACGGCTCCCCCTGGCGGCCCCGATTCTGGCTGGATGAGCGCATCAGCCTGTGGCTGCAGGAGCAGACTCAGGGCGCGATGCGATAACCGTTGCGCCCCTCCTCCTTGGCCCGATAGAGGGCGCCGTCGACCCGCTCGAGCAGCATGACGAGGCTCTCCCCCGGACGCCACTGGGCTATGCCCTGGCTCAGGGTGAGGTAGGGCGACACGTCGGAGTCCTCGTGGGGCAGCGCCCGGGCCGCCAGGGTGGCACGAATGCGCTCCGCCACCTCCTGGCCACCGGCCAGCGTCGTCTCCTGCAGCAGCACCACGAACTCCTCCCCGCCGTATCGGGCCACCAGATCGCCGGGCTCGCGCACGCTCTCCTCCAGGCACTCGGCCACCAGGATCAGGCACGCATCCCCCGCCTGATGGCCGTAGCGATCGTTGTAGCGCTTGAAGAAGTCCACATCGAGCAGGATCACCGTGAGCGGCAGTTCCAGGGTCGTGCCCTGCGCGATGGCGCGCTTGCATACCTGATCGAAGTGCCGACGGTTGGCCAGGCCGGTCAGGGGATCCCGGTGAGCCATGGCATTCATCTTGTGCGCCAGCATCAGGTTGTCATACTCCCTCGACACGGCCAGCTCGAACCAGCCGTTGAGCATGCGCCGCCCAGTTTCCAGCACGACCAGCAGCATGCAGACCACTATGATGTTGACCAGCACAAAGGGCTCAGGGCTCCACGAGGCCCTCAGCAGCAGAAACAGCAAAGGGGCGAACACCAGCGCGTAAAACAGCCGCACGTCGCAATAAGCCGCGATCAGGCCGGTCAGCAGCAGCAGGCTGACCATGTTGAAGATGAAGCTGAAGCCTCCCTTCAGATCGACGATCGAGATGGTGTAGCCCGCCAGAGCCCAGGCCAGGCCCCAGCCGAGGGCGCAGGCCCACAGGGAGATCTGCCAGAGGACGTGGGGCTGGCGGGCGAGCCAGCGCCAACCGAGCGGAAACAGCAGGCAGACGCCGGCCATGGCGAGGAGCTGCCACTCGTAGGACCAGGGCAGGCGGTCCACGAGCACCAGGTGCGCCTCCTGGTAGATGTGGAAGCGGGTCAGCAGGAACAGGATGGCGATCAGGTTGATGGCCCAGAACCAGCGCAGTCCGGCGCAGAGGGCGTGGCGGCGGGCATCGAACAGGTGCTGTTCGAACTGACCCGAGGGGCGGCGGGCTTCAGAAGGAGACATACCACCCCTCGCCCGGTCCGTGACAAACCCCTTGCGCTGGCCGGCGAGACACCGACAATATCCGCACTCCACTGACTGAAGATGAAACCATGATTATCCCCTGGCAAGAACTGGATCCCGACACCCTCACCAACCTGCTCGAGCACTTTGTCCTGCAAGAGGGCACCGAGTATGGCGAGCAGGATGTCAGCCTGGCCGACAAGGTCGAAGAGGTCCGGCAACAATTACAACAAGGCAGCGCCGTGCTCGTTTACAGCGAGTTGCACGAGAGCGTCAATGTCGTGCACAAGACTCATTTAAGCAAGGCGTCGACTGACGACTTCCAGCAAGAATGACACAGGATGGGGGACCCGGGCTGAAGAATCTTCATCCGTTTTTCCCTGTTCCTCTGGCCATCCGGCGTTCGGCCGGGGCGCGGCGCCCGCCGGGAAGGCCGCCCGTGGGCCGCCTTCTCCCCGGTGGGAGGCACACTGTGCGCCAGGCTGGCAGAGCCGGCCGGAGGATAGTGCGGCAAGACGGCGCACTTGACCGCACTTTGGGCCAGCCCTTATAACGGAACTCCCAAGGAAGAGAGAATTCTATGTCGGCCAAGCATCCCATCATCGCGGTCACCGGTTCATCCGGTGCCGGCACCTCCACCTCCACCAACGCCTTTCGCTCCATGTTCCACCAGCTCGGGTACAAGGCAGCCGTGGTCGAGGGGGACAGTTTCCACCGCTATACCAGGCCCGAGATGGATGTCGCCATCCGCAAGGCCCGGGAGCAGGGACGGCACATCAGCTACTTCGGCCCCGAGGCCAACGACTTCGGGCTGCTGGAGTCCTTCTTCCAGGAGTACGGCCAGAGCGGCACCGGCCAGTACCGGCGCTACCTGCACAGCTTCGACGAGGCGGTGCCCTTCAACCAGATGCCGGGCACCTTCACCCCCTGGCAGGATCTGCCGGGCGAGACGGACCTGCTGTTCTACGAGGGGCTCCATGGGGGCGTGGTCACCGACGAGCACAACGTGGCACGGCACGTGGACTTTCTCATCGGCGTGGTGCCCATCGTCAACCTGGAGTGGATCCAGAAGCTCATTCGCGACACCTCGGAGCGCGGCCACTCCCGGGAGGCGGTGACCGACTCCATCGTCCGCTCCATGGACGACTACATCAACTTCATCACGCCCCAGTTCTCCCGCACCCACATCAACTTCCAGCGGGTACCGACCGTCGACACCTCCAACCCCTTCAGCGCCAAAGTGATACCCAGCCTGGACGAGAGTATGCTGGTGATACGGTTTCGGGGCATCAAGCAGGTGGACTTCCCCTACCTGCTGTCGATGATAGACGGCGCCTTCATGTCCAGGATGAACACCATAGTCGTGCCGGGCGGCAAGATGGGTTTCGCGATGGAGCTGATCCTGCGCCCCCTGATCCAGCAACTGATCGAAACGGGCAAGATCACCTGAGCCAAGGAGCTTATCGATGCGCGGTGCACTTCTCTCATTCACACTGGCTGCCCTGCTGGGCGGCTGCAGCACGGGCCCCGCGGCCCCCACCGTCGAAACGGGCACCATGGTGGTGCGTCCGGCAGACAACTGGCCCTATGGGGCGACGCCACGCTATGCACTCGCCGAGCAGTTCCAGTATGCGGGCAACAGCGCCGCGCCCTGGCTGGAGCCGGTACAGCAGGCCGTGACCCGGGAACTCGACGGCAAGGGCTGGCGCAGCGTGCCCCTGGATGACGCCGACGTCTGGGTCGCCATCGGGGTGGCGGGCAGCCAGGACATGAGCGACGGGGAGGTCTTTTCCCGCCTCGGCATGACCCCGGGTCTGAATGCCGCCGCCGATGCTCGCAAGGGCACCCTGGCCATACTGCTGCTCGACAGACGCACCCAGCAGACGGTGTGGAGCAGCGCCATCCAGCTCGCCAGCGACGTGCCCGTCGCCGAGGAGGCCCGCGGCCAGCTCAGCCAGCAGCTCGCCGCCCAGCTGCTGGGCGCCCTGCCCGCCCGATAAACCCGCCCCAGAACAAAACGGCCTGCTTCAAGCAGGCCGTTTTGCATACACGCCGTGACGGCATGAGGATCATTTCAGCTCGCAGGTGAGCTGGGTCACGCCACTCTTGACCAGGGTAGCCTGCTTGTCCTGTTGGGAGAAGGTGGTCACCCCGTCGGAATAGCTGGCGATCTCTTTGGGCGACTCGATGCGCCCCAGCTTGTGATACACGCCGGCATAAGGGAACTGCACCATGTCGGCCTGGGCATCATAGGTGATCCCCAGCAACTCTTCCCCGCACTGATACTGGCTGTATTGATACTGGGTCGGCTGCGGCGCACTGCAGGCGGCAAGCCCGAACAGGGGAAGCAACATCATCATTTTTTTCATCGCACTTTCCTTATGTCATGGCGTTATCGACGGGACAAACTACGACTGTCAAGCTTCAAGAATTTGATAACTATGGGTAATTTCTACCGCTTTTTCCAACATCAGGGAAACGGAACAATATTTCTCCATGGACAGGTCCACCGCACGGGCCACCTGCTTCTCGGCCAGACCCTTGCCGGTCACGACGAACTTGAGGTGGATCTTCTGGAATACCCGGGGCACGGAGTCGGCGCGCTCCCCTTCCAGCTCCACATGGCAGGCGGTCACGGTCTGACGGGCCTTCTCCAGGATGGAGACCACGTCGATGGAGCTGCACCCGCCAACCGCCAGCAGGATCATCTCCATCGGGCTGGCACCTTCCCCCGGGTTGGCGCCGTCCAGGGTCACCTGATGACCGGACTCGCTCTCGCCCACAAACTTCATGCCTTCGACCCAGCTGACCTTGGCTTTCATCTCTCACTTCCTCTCAATGACGACGGTTCTGACGCCCATAGCATACCTCAAGCAGGGGTCGAGTGGCACATGACTCGTCATCCTGCATCGTCGCGGGATCCCGACCCGCCCGTGCCGTCCCGGCCGCACCTTGCGAAACTGCCGCAGACCCGGGGGGAAATAGATCGAAATCAACATCTGCCCTCCTCTTCTTGCCTAGAATGCCCCGAACGACGCAGCAGATCGCGGCTCACTGACGGATGGCAATGCCCCAAAGCCTTGTCAGCACAGGCAAAGGCTCTTATTCTACTGCGACCAAAGAGTAAGGAATGGCAAGCTTGGCAACTTGCCTGGACGCACAGTCCATAAAAATGACACTACAGAGGAAGTCTCATGATCATTGGCAAACCGCAAAGCGATCCCACCCTCGAGTGGTTCTTGTCGCATTGCCACATTCATAAGTATCCCGCCAAGAGCACCCTGATCCACGCCGGTGAGAAAGCGGAAACCCTCTACTACATCGTCAAGGGTACCGTCGCCGTCCTGATCAAGGATGACGAAGGCAAGGAGATGATCCTCTCCTACCTGAATCAGGGGGATTTCCTGGGCGAGATGGGGATGTTCGAAGAGAACGAGAATCCGGAGCGTTCCGCCTGGGTACGTGCCAAAGGCGCCTGTGAAGTCGCCGAGATCTCCTACAAGAAGTTCCGCCAGCTGATCCAGGTCAACCCGGACATCCTGATGCGTCTCTCCGGCCAGATGGCCAAGCGCCTGCAGCACACCAGCCAGAAGGTCGGCAACCTCGCCTTCCTGGACGTGACCGGCCGCATTGCCCAGACCCTGCTCAACCTGGCCAGACAGCCGGATGCCATGACCCACCCGGATGGTATGCAGATCAAGATCACCCGTCAGGAGATCGGCCAGATCGTCGGCTGCTCTCGCGAAACCGTCGGCCGCATCCTCAAGATGCTGGAAGAGCAGGAGCTCATCTCCGCCCACGGCAAGACCATAGTGGTGTTTGGTACCCGCTGATCGGGTTCCCCGACGGCGCCCGCACAGCGCCGTTGGATAAAAAGGCTGCCACGGCAGCCTTTTCTGATCCTCTCCCCTATAATCCCGAACGCCCCCGCCGACATGGCCTTCGCCAAGAGAACACCTATGCACCTTCAATGCCCCCTTTGCCGCAGCCCCCTCCAGTTGCATGACGCCTCCAAGGGCCGCTACTGCGCCAACAAGCACCACTTCGATCCCGCTCCTGAAGGTTATCTGGACCTGATCCCCGGCACCAAGAACCCCAAGGACAGCGACAGCCGGGCCCTGCTGCGCGCCAGGCGCCGCTTCCTGGAGCAGGGCCACCAGCTGCCCCTGGTGGAGGCCATGGTCGAGCTGCTTGCGCCACTCGGGGAGCATGAGCTGATCCACCTCGGCTGTGGCGAAGGCTACTACTGCCGCGCCCTGGCCGAGCGCCTCCCTGGCTGGCAATTCGCCGGGTTCGACATCGCCAAGAACGCCATCTTCGCCGCCAACAAGGCGCAGCCTGAGGCTCAGTTCGTCATCGCCGATCCGGTGCGCGCCCCGCTGCAACCGGGCAAGGCCCATGTGTTGCTGGTCAACGACCTCAAGGTCAAGACAGAGCAGCTGGTCAACTGGCTGGCGCCGGGCGGCTACCTGCTCCATGTGCAGCCGGGCCCTCGCCACCAGTGGCAATTGCGCGTCAGCCTGAACCCGGTGAGCATGGAACATCCCCTGAGCTGGCCGAGCCTCGCCGGGCTCACCCCGGTTGCCCGGCAGCGCAGCCAGTTCAGCACGGCGCTGGATCAAGGTTTGCGCGAACACATTCTGGAGACCAGCCGCCTCGGCTGGCGCGCCAGCGGCGAGCAGCGCCACGCCTTCACCCACCAGGGGCCTGACGAGCTCGAGCAGGATCTGCTGCTGAGCCTGTGGCAGAAGCCGCTCTGAGCGCGCCATTCCGGATGAAAAAAAGGCCCGTATGGGCCTTTTTTTGGCATTTTTGTCTGTATGGCCGAGCTCGCCCCTGGTCTGACGGGGAGGCCACCTACTCGAGCGGACGCCCGTTGACGGTGAAGGAGAGCGCCGCCCCCGGCGCCGGGACAGGCCTCTGATCCAGGGTACGGGCGGCACAGATCACGGCGGCGCTCCGTGGTTCGCTGGCCGTGGGCACGTTGACATGGAACTTGTTCATCACGCCGGCATTGAGCCGGTGATTGGCGAGCCGGAAGTGCAGCAAGCCATCCCGGGTCTCCACCTGCAGCTGGCAATCCCCCGCCCCGATCCCCTCGCCGTCATCCCCATAGCCGAAACCGTAAGCGCCGTGCAAGGCCGGATAGAGGTAGCTCGGCAACAACCCGCGAGGATCGTAATAGCCCACCAGGGTCGTCACCGGCACCCCGAATGCCTGCGGCTTGCGCACCACCCGAGTATCCACCACAGGCCCTTCGTGCCAGCGGCTGCCATCCGAGGTGTAGCTCTTCTTGAAGCCACGGGAGACGGTGATCTGCTGGCCGTTGATGAAGAGGATGCTGTTGTAGCCGGCACCGTGCTCCACGGTCAGGATGCGCCCCGCATTCCCGGCTCCGGCAGGCGGCGCCTGGATGTTGCGCGTCCAGTTGCCGTCCCACATGGCTACCTTGACCAGGTCATACTCCGCCAGCAGGGCCGCCAGCCTGGCTTCACTCAGGTCATTGACCGGGGCGCTGATCTGCTCCAGCCGCTCGACCCTGTGCTGGTAGGGCACCATGGTGGCGGTGGCGGCATCCCATTTGCGAAATCCGGTCGGGGAAGCGGCATCGAACACCGCCTTGCTCTCGAGGAAACGCTGGATGATGGCGGCCGAGTTCGGGGTGTAGAGGGTGAAGCGGTTGAAGCCGGAGAAGGGCGCGCCGCCCGCCATGGCATCGAAACCGAACGCGTGGCCCTCGAACGGTGCCTGGCACTGGCCGTCGAGACAGGCGCTCTGGCCGGTGCGGGCGGGGCCGAAGTTGGGAATGAAGCGATTGCGATCCCCGTCCCAGCCCCAGGTCGAGTTGATCGCCTCGGCGCTGCGGTGCACCGAGCCGGTGAAACCGCCGACATAGTGCCCCAGGCCATAGTTGTGGCCCACCTCGTGGCTGAACTCGTTGCCGAGGGAGCTGTCGAGGGTGACGATGCCGCCGCCACCCGAGCCCCCGTGCACCTGGATGCCGTTGGCGTACTTGCCCCGGCTGTTGTGGGCCGCCAGCTGGGCCACCACATAGGGATGGCTGCCCTCCCCCTCGCCGGCCGTGCTGTTGATGCCGTAGTTCGCGTTGTCGATGCCGTGGGAGATCAGCTCCTTACCGATTCGCTGGCGCATGGTGCCCTCGTGCCAGCCGCCCTGGCTGGGATCGAAGTCGGTGAGCAGGGTGCCGTTTGGCAGCATCACCTCCGACAGCGACAGGGGGGCGTACTGGCTGACGATGAGCCGGCTGGTCGGCACCGTCTGGAAATATTCACGGTGGGCCTCGGGATCCCTGGCGAAGGCAAACTGATCCCGGGGGGTGGTCAGCATGCCGATGTCGATGGTGTGGATGAGCAGCTCGCTCGGGGCGCCGACCTGCAGATCCGTCAGCTCGCCGCTGAGCCCGCCCTGGCTGAGTTGCAGCGCCAGGCCAGGCCGGATCCAGTCCGCCGGCAGCACGGCGCTCCAGGCATCGGTCGCGTAGCGGATGCCGTTGTTCTCCAGCTCCCCGTCACGGATCCACTGGCCGGCCACGAATTTGAACTGCAGGCTCTGGCCGCGGGAGAGGGTCACCTGGCGGCCACTGTAATAAATGGTCGAGTTGTAACCGGCGTTGGAGGCCAGCCGCACCATCTTGCCCGCCAGCTCGGCCCCGACCGGCAGATGAATATCCCGCACCCAGCGGCCATCCGCGGTCTGGATGGTGACCAGGGCGTGGGGCTGCAACTTGCTCTGCAGGAAGGCTCCGGCGGGGTCGCTGAGTCTGGCCAGCTCGCTGCTGCTGTCGATGAGGCCACTGGTGCCCGGCCCCGGGGTGAAGTCGACCCCCTCCTCCGGCGACCCCTCGAGGTAATAGGCCGTCTTCGGCAACTGCCCGGGGGGGTTGAGGGTGAGCGTCCCGAGCGTCTGCCCGGCGCCATCTCGCGCCGTCACCGTCATCGGCACGCCGGCTTCGGCTTGCAGGGGCCTGACCAGCAACAGGCTCTTGCGCAGGGCGGTCAGCCTGGGCTGGTTGTCTCCCTCGGCGACATGGGCCGGCAGGATCTGGCTCTGGGCGAATTGCACCTGCGCCGCCAGGGAGCCTTGCAGGTCGTTTACCGGTGGCTGGGTATTGAAGGGCAAGGACGCGGGAGCCTGGACGGCGGCCAACAGGGGGCCGCTCGCCAGGGCGGTCAGGATCAGGCTGGCTAGCTGTGTTTTTTTCATTGTTATGGTTCTCATTGTGGCGGGCATGTCCACATGCCCTGTTGTGGTAAGCCTGATGAAGCGGGTGGCAACGCCTTGGCCTTGCCCCCCTCTTCGGAGGTGAGTCGCGGTGCCGGGGAGGAAAGGTCCATCCAGAACCTGTCATCGCCCCATGACGCTCATCGGTTCTGGCCAGGGGCCCCGTCTTCGCTCACTCCGGGATCCCCCGCGGCGATTCGGCGGCTCAGGGTCTGGTGGATCACCCGCCATTGGGGGGCGAAGAAGATCCCCTCCTGACGACCGACATACATGAGGTTGGTGGCGCCATTGGGATCGGTGTCCTTGGCGTGCCAGAGCCCCAGGTTGTGGCCCAGCTCGTGGGCCAGGGTCAGGGACTGGCCCAGCTCGGTGGCGTTGCCGGGACAGGCGGCGCGATAACCGGCGCGGGGAGGCGCGTCGTCCGGCCCCATGCCCATGGACGACCCTGCCCCGGCCCCGCCACATGCCCGCGCCGGATCCTTGTATCTTCGGATCACATAGAGGTTGGAGAAGACCTGCCCCTGGTTCGGGATCCAGCCCTCGGAGAAGGGGGCCTCCTGTTCGGAGCGATCCCCTTCGTACGAGTCGCCATCACCGTCCCTGTCCCACTCGTGCACCAGCACGCCGTTGTCGACCCAGCTGAGCCGGATGTTGTAGGGAGCGTAGCGGCGGCTGATGTCGCGCTGGATCAGGGCACCGTCATCCCAGAGGTGGGTCTGGGTCTCTCCGGGGAAGGCGATATAGCTGTAGGAAAGCCTCACCGCCTTGGGGGCCGTGACGACGAGGCGCACCAGATCGACCGGTTCGCCGTTGGCCAGGATCGCCAGGTTGGTCTCCCCCTCCTGCAGCCCGCTCAGCACCAGCCTGTCCTCTTCCTCTCCCGGCTGGATCTGGAGCGTCGCCAGCGCCGGATCCGCGATGGCGTAGCTCAACACCCTGGCCTCGGCCCCCGGCAGTTTGCGGATGTGGAGCACCTCCTCGCCCCCCGCGCTGCTCAGCAGCTTCTCCTTGAGCGGGCGGCTCAAACCCGGGTCGAACGCGAGCCGGTTGGCGGGATCGGCCAGCACCTGGGCATAGGGATGGACCCCCTGCTCCTGTATCCCCTCGGCACCGAGCCAGAACTGCCCCGCCTCGTTGCGCTTGAAGCCCTGCTGACCGGTACCGGCCAGATAGCGCAGGGTGACGTGGTAATCCCGTCCCGCCAGCACCGGGATGGGGGCGCTGGGGGTGAAGGTGGTCCCGCTGCTGAAGGCCAGGGGCCCGTCATAAAGCACCTCGCCGCTGTCGGGATCGGTGAGGCGCAGCGCAAACTGGCGGTTGCTGCCACCCCAGACCCCCTCCTTCACCTGGAAGGTCCGGATGGACAGCCGATCCCCCAGCAGCGGCAGGTTCGAACCCGGGATCCACAGGGTACGGCTCAGCTCGCCCCCCACCGCCATGAGGAGGCTGTTGTTGATGACGGGCCCCTCGTCCCAGAGCGCCCCCAGGGCAAGCTGGTTGACGGGATGCTCCCGCTCCGGGTCATAGACGGTGACCGGCAGCGAGAAGG
Organism: Aeromonas sp. XH; assembly: GCF_033348475.1. Classification (NCBI taxonomy): domain Bacteria; kingdom Pseudomonadati; phylum Pseudomonadota; class Gammaproteobacteria; order Aeromonadales; family Aeromonadaceae; genus Aeromonas; species Aeromonas sp. XH. Next base: position 3,379,362 of record NZ_CP137630.1, read on the forward strand.
TGGTGGTGGTGCTCCCCCATCCCTTGAAGCCATCCACCGCGGGCAGGCCATCGTCCTTGACCTGATACTGGACCACATAGTTGCCAGGCACCTGGGTATTGACCCCGCTCTTCTGGCTGATGCGGGCACTGAGATCCCCATTCTCGGCGTCCCGGGCGATCAGCCGCGGGGCGAAGGTCGCCCCCAAGGGCAGCTGCTGGGCGAAATGGTTGACCAGCCCCTCCTGGCTGTAGATCTGGGGGGCGCTGTTGTCCTTGCGAAACGCGCCCGTCGTGCTGCTCTGCTGCGCCATCGCGAGCGGTGCCAGCAGCGCACAGCCGAGCAGGGGGGCGCCCGCCCGCAACAGGGGGTGTTGATTCTTCATGGGATCTGTCCTTCATAGGGAATGAGTGCTCGGACACTCTGGTTGCAATGGCAGGGGCGGATGGCCCCTGCCGGTACAGCGTCGGCGGGAAGAATGGGGCCCAGGCCCCATTCCCGTTACGATGGCAATCAGTTACAGCTGGCTGCCCCCTTGTCGACCCAGACCGCGGCCTTGCCGGGCTCGTCGCCCTTGGTCCAGTACTGTGCCTGCCACTTGCGGCCATTGTGGTTGGTGAAATCACCGCCGTTGTAGGCAACCCCTGCATCCCATCCAAGCTGTACCTGGCTTATCAGCTTCCACTGATCGGCGGTGCGGCTCGGCTCATTGCCCTGGGTCCAGTACTTGGCTTCCCACACCAGCTGGTTATGGCTCACCGTATTGGGGGAAACGTAGACGGTGCTGGCGTTCCAGGCCGGATGGTTGGCCGCATCCGGATCGGTCGCGTTGCAGCCGCCTCCGGTGCTGGCCGGCTTGACGGTCAGGCGGGTGGTGGCACTGGCATCCAGCGCCCCGTCGGTGACCACCAGGGTCAGGTCATAGGCGGTGTCGCTGGTGACGCTCGGGCCCGTGACCACCAGGGTCGCGCTGTTCTGACCGGTGGCGGTGAGACCCGCAGGCAGGCTCCACTGATAGCTCAGGGTGTCGCCGTTGGGATCGGAGGCACTGGCCTGGATGCTCACCTGCTTGCCGGACTCGACGGTTGCGGTGGCCGGAACCGTCACCACGGGGGCCAGGTTCGGCTGCGGTGCCTTGTTGGTCACCACCACCTGATCCTTGGCGGTCAGGCCCTGATCGTCGGTCACGGTCAGCTCGAACACCAGGTTGATGTCGGCGCTGACGGCGTCCAGCACCACGCGGCCCCTGGCCTGGGTGGCATCGAGCAGGGTCGCCTGGGGCCCGGAGACCTGCCTCCAGCCGTAGGTCAGCACGCCGTTTTCCGGATCGTGGGAGGCGCTGCCGTTGAGGGTCACCTCGGCCGGGCCGGTGGCGCTCAGATCGCTGCCGGCATTGGCCACCGGCGGCTTGTTGACCGGCGGCAGGCTGCCCTCGCCGTGGCCCAGCCCCTCGTGCATGGCGTTGAGGATGTCGCCGTTGTCCGCGTCTATCTCCCAGGCGAACAGACCGCCGAGCTGGTTCGCCAGCACGTACTGTCCCTTGGCCTTGACCGAGCGATCGTTGTCGAAGCTGATGAGATCCCCAGTGCCGGCCTTGAAGACATAGGGGGCCTCGGCCGCCTCGTCATAGCCCTGCACCCAGCCTGCGCCCATGCGGTTGTTGACGATGTCGCGGTAATCCACCACGCCATTTTCCCAGGTGCCGGTCACAGGTCCGGTGGCGGTGCCGGTGAAGGGGTTGCCGGCCTGGTAGCCGCTCACCCCGGTCCAGCCGCGGCCGTACATGGCTGCACCGACCACTATCTTGCCCGGCGCCACCCCCTGACCCAGCAGCGCCTTGACGCCCTTGTCTGTGGTGTACTTGGTGGCCGGATCCCAGCTGGAGGCAAAGAGGTTGGTCTGGTGGGCCAGATTCTTCAGGTCGAAGGCGCCGCTGAAGTCGTAGCTCATCAGGAAGATGTGGTCCATGTACTGCTGGGCCGCCTGATAATCCACCTTGGCAATCTTGTCGCCGCCGGCGCTGATGGCCGAGGTGAGCTCATACTGGCGACCGGTCTCGGCTTCCAGCTCGTCGAGCATGGCGCGCAGCTCCTGCATCAGCACCACATAGGTGGCGCCATCGTTCGGGCCGCCCAGGTTGGGGTTGGCCCCCTGGCCGCCCGGGAACTCCCAGTCGATGTCCACGCCGTCGAAGAACTTCCAGGTCTGCAGGAACTCCTTGACCGAGGCGACGAAGGTATCGCGCTTGGTCTTGTCACCCAGGAAGTAGAAGGGATCGGAGAGGGTCCATCCCCCGACGGAGGGCAGGATCTTGAGGTCCGGACGGGCCTGCTTGAGCGCCATCAGGTTGCCGAAGTTGCCCTTGTAGGGCTCGTCCCAGGCGCTGAGGTTGCCCTGGGACATCTGGATCGCCGCCCAGGGATCGTGGATGGAGACCTTGAAGTCTTCGCGACCGGCGCAAGAGCGCTGCAGGGCCTCGAAGCTGCCGGAGATCTCTTTCAGGCTGTCGTTGATGCCGTTGCCGCCGCAGATGGGGGTGAAGCCGTAGAGGATGTGGGTCAGGTTCTGGGCCGGGATCTTGTCCACGGTGAACTTGCGACCATAGACACCCCACTCCACGTAGTAGGCCCCCACTACCTTGCCGGACTTGTTGGCATAGGGCTTGTTGTTCTCCTTGAGGGGCGCATTGAGCGGCGCCAGGTGGCTGCCGTCCGTGTCGGCCACCACCAGCTCCTTCTTGTCGGAGAGGGTGCAGCCGTCGGCGTTGCACAGGGCCACCTGCATCTGGTAGCGCCCCCCCTTGGTGACCTTGAAGTTGGCGGTGCCTGCGGCGGACGCCGGGCCCGACCACACCTCATTGCCGTCGAGCAGCACCTTGGCGGTCTGGCCCACGTCGCCGGACCAGAGGTTCCAGGTCACGCTGACCGGGGCACCGTCCTTGTGGACGGTCACCAGCTGGTTGTAGGCCGAGGCGGACTGATTGACTTCGACGATGGCGAACTTGGTGGGGCCCGAGCCTATGGTGGGTTTGCCCGGGGCGGCGGCGAAGGCGGGAGCGGCACAGAGGCCCCCGACCAGGAGCGCCAGCAGGGAATGTTTTGGACTGAACATCATTGAATTTCCTTATTTCGTTATTGGAATGAACAACGAAAAAGGCAACGCAACCTGACAGGTAACGCAGACAACATCGCCACCATGGCTTGGCCCATGGACGATACAACCTGTGGTGGCCCCGCTATCCTAGGTTCGCTGACCCTTAGACCGGAAGCTTTGCGTCCCGGGCTTTCGCCCGGTTTGCCTTTTTTGCACAACTTGGTTTGCGATGAAAATAATCGCCGAATGACTATAAAGGAGAGACGCCTTCGCGCCACCTGACAGAAGTGACATCAACAGGGACTCATTTGTCCGACATGGTGGGGAAAAGGCCGGCAACATGGCGATAAAAACCCCATTCATGGCGCCGAAACCGCCTTTAAAAAATCACCATCCAATGCGCGATAATGTGAATGCCGTCACTGTACCGGCAGCAACAGGCTGTTCATCAGGGCCCGGAGCTTGAGGGGTTTGACCGGTTTGCTCACATAACCGAAGCCGTGTTCGCGGATCTGCGCCTGCAGCTCGCTCTTGCGATCCGCGCTGATGATGATGCCGCCTATCTCGTTGCCATATGCCAGCCGGATCATATGCAGCGCCTGCAACCCCGTCTTGCCGTCGTCCAGGTGATAGTCAGACAGCACCAGGGCGGGCAGGAAGCCGTCGCCGATGATCTCCTCTGCCTGGGCTAGGCTCTGGGCACAGCGCACCTCGCAACCCCAGCGCCCCAGCAGGGACGCCATGGCGATGAGGATGTCCTCCTCGTTGTCGATGCAGAGGATCCTCACCCCCTCCAGCTGGCTGTCCCGCTGGGCGGGGGTCGTCACCTGGCTCGGCGTCACCGGCCGGGTCGCGAGGTTCAGGGTGATGGCAAAGACGGATCCCGCCCCGGGCCAGCTGCGCAGGGAGAGCTGGTGACCCAGGACCTGGGAGATGCCGCGGGCGATGGCGAGTCCGAGGCCGAGCCCCTGCTCCCTGGCGGTGCGGGAGTGATCGAGGCGGGAAAATTCGTCGAAGATCGCCTCCTGCTTGCCCTCCGGGATGCCGGGGCCGTTGTCCCACACCTCGATGCGCACCTTGTCCCCCATGCGGCGACAGCCGAGCAGCACCCGGCCCCCCGGGTTGTAGCGAAACGCGTTGGTAAGGAAGTTCTGCAGCACCCGGCGCAGCAGACGCACGTCGCTGTAGACGGCGAGGCTGCTCTCCACCACGGAGAACTGGATCCCCCCGGCCTGGGCCAGCACCCCGAACTCCGCCTTGAGGTTGCCCAGCACGTCGCTCAGGGCGAAGTCGAGCTTCTTGGCCTTGAACTTGCCCGCCTCGAGGCGCGAGATGTCCAGCAGATCCGTGATGAGATCCTCGGTCGCCCCCAGGGCATCGTCGATGTGACGGGCGATGCGGGCCGGTTCGTCCTCCGGGGGCAGCATCTCCAGCAGGGAGGAGGTGAAGAGTTTGGCCGCGTTGAGCGGCTGGGTCAGGTCGTGGCTCACCGCCGCGAGGAAACGGCTCTTGGACTGGTTGGCCCGCTCCACCTGCTGGTTTACCAGCAGCAGCTGGCGGTTGAGCTCGGAGAGCTCGTGGGTACGCTCGGCCACCCGCGCCTCCAGGTGCTCGTTGGCCTCGCGCAGTACCCGCTCCGCCGCCCGGAACGGGGTGATGTCGGTGAAGGTCATGACGAAGCCCCCCGCCGGCATGGGGTTGCCCTGCATCTCGATCACCCGGCCATCCGGGCGCTCCCGGGCCGAGATGTGGGGGCTGCCGCGCTTCATGAAGGCGACCCGACGCGCCACCTGGGCCTCCACGTCCCCCGCGCCGCACAGCCCCTGCCCAGCGTTGTAGCGGATGATCTCCTCGATGGGGCGCCCCACCTGGATGAGGCCGGGGGGATAGGAGAACAGCTCGATGTAGCGTCGGTTCCAGGCCACCAGCCTGAGCTCCCTGTCCACCACCGAGATCCCCTGCCCCATGTGCTCGATGGCACCCTGCAGCAGGCCGCGGTTGAAGCGGAACACGTCCGAGGCCTCGTCCACTATGGTGGCGATCTCCTCGAGCTGCATGTTGCGCCCCTGCAGGGCCGAGGCCAGCACCAGACGGGCGGACGAGGTGCCGAACACCCCGGCCAACAGCCGCTCGGTGTGGGCGATGAGATCCGCGGAGGCCTGCATCTGGGGCGCCAGGGTGCCGCCGTGCTCGCCGGCGAAGCGGCCGAAGGCGCGCTTGACCCGGTTCGACCCGACGAAGCGGGCCGCCAGCATCTCCAGCTCCTTGACCGAGACCCGCGCCTGGTAGAGCGCCGTGGTGTCCCGGCTCGGCTTGCCGACGAAGTTCGCCGCCTGCAGCCGCTCGCTCACCGCCGCCCGGGAGAGCAGGGAGCCCGCCACATAGCCGACCAGGTTGAGCAAGAGGCTCAGGAAGAGGCACCAGGCCCCCAGGCTCAGCTCCCGGAACGCGGGCCAGTTTGGGGGCGCCAGCAGGGCCTCCAGGGGCGAGCCCGCCAGCAGGCCGCTCTCCGCCAGCAGGGTGAGGAACCAGAGGCTGACCCCGAGCGCCAGGCCGAGGTAGACCCCCTTGCGGTTGCCATGGCGCCAGTAGAGGCCGAGCAGCAGGGCCGGCGCGAACTGGGCCACGGCGCCGAACGACAGGTAGCCGATGCGCGACAGGCTGGTGAGATCCCCGAGCCAGAGGTAGAGCGCCCAGGCCGCCAGCAGGATGAGCAGGATGGCGCCCCGGCGCACCTGCAGCAGTAGCCGCATCAGGCGCTCGTCCCGCCCCTGCTGCCAGACGCGGCGCAGCAGCACCGGCAGCACCAGATCGTTGCTCACCATGATGGCCAGGGCGATGGTGCAGACGATCACCATGCCGGTGGCCGCCGAGGTGCCGCCGAGGAAGGCCAGCATGGCCATGCCATCGAATCCGAGGGACATGGGGAGGCTGATCACATAGGTGTCGGAGGCCATGTCGGCCCCCACCCACTGCTTGCCCGCCAGCGCCAGCGGCCAGATGAAGAGCCCCATCAGGAAGAGGTAGAGGGGGAAGATCCAGCGCGCCCAGTGCAGATCCTGCCCCTGGTTGTTCTCCACCACAGTCACGTGGAACTGGCGCGGCAGACAGATGACGGCGCACATGGCGATCAGGGTGTAGATGGCGAGCTCCAACAGACTGCCCGGCGTCACCGCCACCACAGCCTCGAGGAAGTCGCTGGCCACCAGGGTGCGGGCCTCGCTCGGCCTGGCGACGATGAGCCAGAGCGCGAAGCCCCCCACCGCCATGAAGGCGAGCAGCTTGACCACGGACTCGAAGGCGATGGCCACCACCATGCCCCTGTGGTGTTCGGTGGCGTCCAGGTTGCGGGTGCCGAACAGTATGCTGAACAGGGCCAGCAGCAGGGTGACGCCCAGCGCCAGCTCCGCCATGTTGCTGGTGGGGCTGGCCCCCGCGCTGTTGGCCATCAGCAGGTCAAGCCCGGTGACGATCGCCTTGAGCTGCAGCACCAGGTAGGGAAGTATCCCCATGACGGCGATGAGGCTGATCACCATGGCCAGGCGCTGGGACTTGCCGTAACGGGCGGCGATGAAGTCGGCAATGGAGGTGATGTGCTCGCGCTTGGCCACCAGGATGAGGCGGGCCAGCAGGCGCCAGCCGAACAGGAACACCAGCATGGGGCCCAGGTAGATGGGCACCGGCGACCAGGGGGACTCGCTGGCCTGGCCCACGGTGCCGAAGAAGGTCCAGGAGGTGCAGTAGACCGCCAGCGACAGGCTGTAGAGCAGGGGCTGCCCCTTGGGGCGGCGGCGCTTGTTCTTGTCCGCCACGTAGGCGATGAGGAACAGCAAGCCCAGATAGGCGAGCGACAACCCGATCAGCAGCCATCCTTGGTGCATCTCTCTACTTCCCTTGTCCAGATAAGTCAGGAGCCTGCCGGGCCAGAGACCGGCAGGCCGGTGTCATCGGCCCGGTTCAGAGCTCTCTTCGCGCAGCCGCAGCACGAAGACCGGCAGCACCACCAGCACCATGATGAAGAAGATGCCGCCGCCCAGGGGTTCGAACAGCAAGCCGCAGACCGCCATCAGGGCGGCCACCGTCATGCCGAGGCCCAGGGCCGCATAGAGCGCCTGGGTGGGGATCTGCTGCTCCGCAGGCAGTTGCCGGGTCATGAAGCGGATGGCGCCGAGGTGGCTGATGCAGAAGGTGACCCCGTGCAGCAGCTGGCCCAGCACCAGCACCCAAAGCTCGGTGGAGCTGCCGAGCAGCACCCAGCGCACCACGCAGCCCAGGGCCCCCACCAGGAACAGGGTCTGGGCGCCGAAGCGCTGGAGGAAGCGCTTGTCCGCGGCGAACATGGCGATCTCCGCCACCACCCCCAGGGCCCACAGATAGCCGATCAGGGTGCCGCCGTAGCCCTCGGCCTTCCAGTAGATGGCGCTGAAGCCGTAGTAGGCCGCGTGGCTCCCCTGCAGCAGGGCGGTGATCAGCAGAAAGCGCCGCACCGACGCGGACTTGAGCGTCTCCTTCAGGGAGGCCTTGGCCCGCTCCCCTTGCAGCTCCCGGGGGGCGGGTCGCAGCGGCAGCAGGCTGAGCCCCAGCATGATCAGCAGCCCGGCCACCATGGTGTGCAGCACCCAGTCGCTGCCAAAGTTGCCCACCAGGGCCCCCACCAGGGTGGAGGCGACGATAAAAGCAAAGGAGCCGCACAGCCGCACCTTGCCGTAGTCGAGGTGGGTCTGCACCACCATGCGGGTGGCAAGCGCCTCTCCCATGGGCATCAGGGTCGGGTAGATGAAGTTGGCCGCCAGGGTCAGCACCACCAGCCACCAGAGGCTGTGGTCGAGATAGAAGCCCAGAAACGCCAGCAGGCTCAGCAGGCAGAGCAGCCGGGTGACGGGCAGCAACTGGCCCGCCCCCTTGACCCGTCCCATCACCATCAGGTTGCCGGCAAAGCGGATGGCCATGCCGATCCCCAGCAGCAGGCCTATCTGTTCGGCGCTCACTCCTATGCCTTCCAGCCAGAGGGACCAGAACGGCAGGTAGGCGCCATAGACGAAATAGAAGGCGCCAAAGAACAGGGCTAACCAGGAGAACGCGGGCATAGGGGCTCGGCTGCGGGACAAGGGGCACAAATGATAACCGATTTCGGGGCGGGGATCCCCAGGCATCACCCAGGGTAAAAACCAGAAATATCAATAAAGTTGAACCTTTGTCACATCCCCCTGTCTATCTGGATAACACCGCTTCCTGATGAGTGTTGCAATCCTTCCACCCGCCCCTGGCGGGTTTCTTTTTGGGGGGTCGGTTTGGGCCGCCAGAAACAGAGAAGGGGCCCCGGGGCCCCTTCATCATCGACACATATCAGAACACGTACTTGACCCGTGCGCTCAGATTGCGACCCGGTTCGGTCTGGCCGCTGGTGTCCGCGCTGGCGGCAAGGCCGGTGATGCTCTCGTAGCTCACGTACTCCTTGTCAAACAGGTTGAAGACCCCGACGTTGAGCTGCAGATCCTGCATCGGCTTGAACTGGGCGTAGAGATCCACCACGCCCCAGCCTGCGCTCTTGATGTTGTCGTTGCCGCGGGAATCCTTGCCCACCTTGTCCATGTCGTCGGCGAAGCGCAGGGCGGTGTTGATGTTCCAGTTCGGCTGCTCCAGACGCACCCCGACACTGCCGTTGAGGGGGCTCAGGCTGTTGATGTAGTTGCCCTCGCCATCCTTGCCCTCGATGTAGGCCAGGTTGCCCCAGACGTTGACCAGATCGCTGAGCCAGTAGTCCGCCTTGACCTCGGCCCCCTTGGTGGTCGCCTTGTCCAGGTTCTGGTACTGATAGATGGCGGTGCGCCCCTCTGTGCCCACCCCCGTCAGCTCGATGAAGTCGTCGAACTTGTTGTAGAAGGTGGCCACCTCATAGCTGAAGCCGCCGCGGCTGCCACGCACGCCGAGATCGATGCCGTCGCTGCTCTCTGGCTTGAGGTTAGGGTTCGGCTCGATGCGATAACCGTACGCCTGGTGGTTCAGGGTGGAGAAGGCGTTGTCATACATGGGTGCCTTGAAGCCGTGGCTGTACTGGGCGAACAGATTCGCTGCCTCGTGAGCCTTGAACACCAGCCCCAGCTTGGGGGAGAACTCCCCTTCGGAGATCTTCTGCATGTTCTCGCCGGTGTAGGCGGGATCCTCGTCCGGGGTCATCTTGTAGTAGTCGTAACGGGCGCCCGGGGTCAGCACCCAGCGCTCGCCGAACTTGATCTCGTCGAAGGCCCAGAGCGCGCTGCGCTCGCTGGTGGTGGACGGGAAGCTCAGCTCGCTGTAGCCGACGAAGTCCCCCGGCACTGTCGGTGCCTTGAAGCGGGTACGCTCGTTGTCGGTGTGCTCATACTCCAGGCCCCAGGCCAGACGCTGATTGACGAGCGCCTTGCTGAACTTCACCTGGGCACCCAGGCTCTCCTGCTCGAAACCGTTGTGATCCAGGGAGTTCTTGGTCACATAGGGGTTGCCAGGCATGACCGGATACTTGGAGGAGGCGTACTGATCCAGGGTCTGCTTGGCGCGGCTGTAGTAAATCTTGCTGTCTACCCGATCCGCCCAGGGGGCGTTCAGGGCGAGGCCGTGATCCAGCACCAGGGAGAGGTTGTCGGTCTCCTTGTCGGTGATCGGCTGGTTGAAGACGGAACCCGCCTTGGTCAGGTCGACCGCGTGCGGATCCTGCCCCTCGGTGAAGTAGTCGACCGCCAGCTTCAGGAACTGATCGTCGCTGAGATTCCACTTGCTCTTGAACAGCACCGCCTGGCTGACGATGTCGAACTCCTCCTTGTCGCCGTCATGGTTCTGGGTGACCCCGCCGTCGCGCCAGGTGTAGCGCAGCAGGTTTTCGAACTCCCCGGTGCGCAGCGCCCCCGTGATGCCCCCCATCTTCTGGTGGCTGCTGGAGGCATAGCCCGTGGTCGCGTCCAGGTAGCTGTCGCGGCCCTTCAGGAAATCGCCGGCATCCTTGGTGGTGATGGCGATGACGCCCCCCAGGGCATCGGAGCCGTAGGCGGCGGACGCCGGCCCCTTGGCCACCTCCACCTGCTTGATCATGTCGGTGTCAAAGTAGGTCTGACCCACACCGCCGTTCTTGTAGGCGTCGTTCTGGCGCACGCCGTCCTGCACCACCTTGACCCGGTTCTCGCTCATGCCGCGGATGGTGAAGGTCTGGGCATCCCCAGCCCCCCCCTGCACGCTCACGCCGGGCTCGTAGCGGAACAGGTCGGCCACGTTGCTGACCACCTGCTCTTCTATCTGCTCCGAGGTGATGACGGCGATGGGGCCGGAGACGTCTTCCAGCTTCTGCTCCATGCGGGAGCCGCTGACCACCATGACTTCATCCGTTTTCCTGTCTGCGGCGAAAGCGGGGGAAACCAGCCCTGCCGCCACGGCGAGGGCAATCAGTGAGGGGGGGTTGTTGTGCGCCACTGCAAAGTCCTTGTTGAGAATTATTATCAATCTAGCGGCATCTTACCCAGTCAGCGACAAAGATCAATAATAAAGTGAATCATTCTCATTTTCTTTTGCTTCTGGACGGTTTTACACTAGCGCCTCTTTTTTCCTGCTCGCCATGCTGCCATCGTATGGTGCAGTGCCTTTGCCAAACTCTGCCCTTGTGAGTGAGATGCCATGACTCGACGACTCCCCCTGCTCGCCCTGCCCCTGCTGCTGGCAGCCTGCGCCACCCCGCCGCAGAGCCAGCCTCCCCAGACCCTCTATCACTACCAGCTTGGCGAGGGGACGGACGACAGCCCCCTCAGCCTCGCCCAGGCAATGGACAGGGTGAAGGATGCGGACATAGTGCTGGTGGGCGAGCTGCACAGCCACCCGGCCGTGCACCTGCTGCAAGCCAACCTGCTGGCGGAGCTGGCCGGTATGTCGCGCCTCGATGGCCGGGCGCTGGTGCTCTCCATGGAGCAGTTCAGCCGCGCCGATCAACCCGTGCTGGATGCCTACCTGGCCGGGCGCATCGGCGAGGCGGCGCTGATCCGGGACGGCCATGCCTGGCCCAATTACCCGAGCGACTACCGCCCCCTGGTGGAGTTTGCCAAGGCGCAGCAGCTGACGGTGATCGCCGCCAACGCCCCCAAGCCACTGGTGAGCTGCGTCGGCCAGGAAGGGCCCGAGTGGCTCGACAAGCTGCCTGCCAGCCGCCGCAGCCAGCTCGCCCGCGAGCTCACCCTGGGGGATGACCCCTATCGCCAGAAGTTCATGGCCTCCCTGCATCATGGGGATGCGGACGGAAATGCCCGCCGCTTCGCCGCCCAGACCAGCTGGGATGACACCATGGCCGAGAGCATGGTCGATTACCTCGAGCAGCATCCCGGCCGACGCATCATGCACATCGCCGGCAACTTCCACGTGGAGGGGGGGCTGGGTATCGCGAGCCGCATCGCCAGCCGCAATCCGGCGCTGAAAGTCGCCCTGGTGGTGCCTGAGACTGGCTCCCAGGATGGCAAGGCCGCCCCCGGACGGAGCGCCGACGTGCGGGTGCACATAGCTCCCCTGCCAGAGCGCTGGCTAAATACGGAGGAAATGAAGCAAGATATGGGCGCACTGCATCAATCCCGAAGCCGTGACTGCAGCCAGTGGCTGCAACCCTCAAAATAGCCCAAGGATTTCATATGGATGTGTTACTCGTCATCGACATGCAACAGGGGTTGTTTGATAACCCTCGCCATCAGGATGCCCAGGTCATCGCCAACGTCAATCGCCTGGCTGACGGCGTGCGGGGCGGGCACGGGCGTGTCATCTATGTGCAACACGACGAACCGGGTTCCGAGCTGGAACCTGGCAGTGCTGGCTGGCAACTGCACGCCGATCTGACCCCGTCTCCCCACGACAGCCGGGTGCGCAAGACCGCCTGTGACAGCTTCCTCGACACCGAGCTCGGCTTCCTGCTGGCGGAACAGCCGGTGGACAGGCTGCTGATCTGTGGCTGTGCCACCGACTTTTGCGTCGACACCACATTGCGCAGTGCCGCCGCCCATGGGTTTGACGTCTTTGCGGTGACGGATGCCCACACCACGGCGGACAGACCCCATCTGAGCGCCGAGAAGATCATCGAGCACCACCACTTCATGTGGCGGCACCTCAGCCTGCCACAGGGCAGAAGCATAACCCTGCTCACCACGGATCAGCTGCTCGAGGCGGCTCAACCCGCGCTGGCGTGCTAATCTGCCCGCCTTGAAGTCATCACCTGATTGGAGTCTTGCGTGCGTCTATTCTCTGCCGTTGCCCTTGTGCTGTTGTTACCGGCGATCACGGCCTGCTCCGGCATGCCGGGCACCACGCCCGACGGCCCGGCCCCCCTGTTTCATACCAACATCAACGAAGAGGGGAGCAAGCGCTTCACCTTCGAGGCCGCTCCCCTCGACGTCCTGCCGAGTCGGTTGCAGGAGGATGACAACCGGCTGAGCCGCAACAGCAAGAGCCTGCTGGAGCGCCGCGAGGCCCTGCAGGACCAGCAACTGACCGAGACGCTGGCGGCGCGCAACTATTGCCGCACCGGCTACATAGTCCTCAGCCAGACCTCCTGGAAGATCCGGGGGGAGTGCAACGAGACCGCCACCCAGGCCGATCGCGATGCCTTTCCCAACAAGGCCTCTTGGCAGGAGTGATCCGGGTCATCCGGACAACAAAACGGGCAGCCCAGGCTGCCCGTTTTTCATCTCATGTCCCGCTCGTCAGACAGGTGCATCCGTCTCGCTGGTCAACTCGGCACCGTTGTTCATGCGCTTGTTGTCGATGGGACGGTGCCCTTCCACCAGGTGAACGAAATCCACCAGCTCGTCGCCGGAGACCCGGAACGCCTGGCCGAAACCCTTGACGAACAGTCCCTGCTCGGGCTTGAGGCGAAACAGCACGAAGTCCTTGAGGTTGGAGAGCCCCCGGACTATGTCGCCGAAGCGCCCTTCCAGCGCCGTAATGGCCTTCTCCCAGCGCACGTCGTCGCGGGCCACTACCTCGGCCACGGCGTCAAAGGTGAGGCGCTTGCGGGCGAACAGTTCGCGGGCGCCGGTCTCGTCCTCGATCAGCATCAGCGACACCTTGGGCACCTGCTGCAGGTTGCGGGCATGGCGGGCTATCTCGGAGATCAGCACATAGTAGCCATCCTCCTGCAGCACGAAGGGGGCGTAGCTGGCATTGGGGTTGCCTTCGCCATCCACGGTCGCGAGCTGCAGGGTGCGGCAACCGTCACGAAATTCGCGGATCTCCGGTTGCAGACGGTTCTGCAGACGCTCCTGACGTTCACTCATGCTTTCACTTCCTCTTGATACTGGTGGCGCAGGGCCTTGAAACGCTCCACCTGGTCAGGCAGCAGCTGACGCTGCTCGTCCCGGCCCAGGTAGATCTTGAAAATGCAGCGACCGCTGTGGCCGAAGAACTGGAAGGAGTGCCCCTCCTTGCCCATGAACAGCTTGCTGACCAGGGCGATGCCGACCACGTTGTCGAGCTTGAGGTGGCCGTGCAGCTCGCCGTCCCGCCCCATCAGGTTGTAGTAACCGCGGGCCGTCTTGCCCTTGGGGAAGGGGGCCTTCACCTCGAAGATGGAGCCGTCGGACTCCACAATGGTGGTCACCTGACCCCAATTGGCCAGATCCGCCAGCAGGGCCTCGGCCTGATCGCTCGGCACTTGGGTCATCAGCTCGGCGGGCAGGTGGCGCACCACCTCCCATTCGCTGACGGCCAGCTCGGTGGCGATGCTGGAAGGATGGGCGCTGGGGTCTTGTTCCAGCAGCGCATGAATGCGTTGTGCAATGCTCATCGGTTCTCCCTGGATGATCTGGCGATGGTGCTCAGTCTCGCGGCGAATACTGTAATAAAGCGGCCCGCTTAACGCAATTGATAATCGCTTTCATTATCAGTGCATTTTCTTCACCGGCTTGATATTCTCGGCGGCAATCCCACTCTCATACACCCTTCGGAGGTTCGCATGGGCCGTCGTTTTGCCCTCGCACTCAGCCTGCTCGGCTGTGCCCTTTCCCTGCCTGCCATGGCGCAGGAACGTATCGTCAGCATAGGCCCGGCCACCACGGAACTCATTCTGGCCCTGGGGGGCGAGCAGAGCCTAGTCGCCACCGATGTCAGCAGCCCAGAACCCAAGGGGCTGCCGAGAGTCGGCTACCACCGCGCCCTGGCGGCCGAAGGGATCCTCAGTCTGGCCCCGACCCGGCTGGTCGGCAGCGACGAGATGGGGCCGCCACCGGCTCTGGAGCAGCTGCGCCGAGCCGGCGTCGAGGTGAACGTGCTGCCGACGGCGCCCACCCTGGCCAACCTCAACGAGCGGATCGACACCCTGGCCGGCTTGCTGGGCAATCAAGCCGCCGGCACCCGACTGAAGGCGGAGATCGCCGCCCAGAGCGACAAGCTGGCGGCCCAGGCGAAGCAGAACAAGCCCCTCAAGGTCGCCTTCCTGCTGCTGCACAAGGGCCAACCCACCAGCATCGCCGGCGGCAATACCACCGCCAGCGCCCTGGTGACTCTGGCGGGCGGCGTCAACCCGGTCGTCCAATTGCACGACTACAAGCCCGTCTCCACCGAATCCCTTATCGAGCTGCAACCGGATCTGGTGCTGGTGAGCGGTCGCGACTGGCAGCAATTCCAGAATATCGACAGCGTGCTGGCCCAGGTGCCGGCCCTGGCCGCCACCCCGGCAGGCAAGAACAGGGCCATCCATGCCATCGACGGTCACGCCCTGCAAGGGGGGCTCAGCCTGAGATCCTTGCAGCAGGCCAACCAGATAGCCCAGTGGATCAAGCAGGGTTCATGATGCGTCTGCCGCTGCCCTGGCTGCTCGCGCTCACCGGCTGCACGCTTGCCCTGCTGCTGGTCGGCTCCCTCGCCACCGGTCCCATGTCGCTCTCCTTCGGCGAGAGCCTGCAGGCCCTGTTCGCCGGCAAACAGAGCGGGATTGAGGCACACAAGATGCTGATCGTGCAGGAGATCCGTCTGCCACGCACCCTGCTGTGCATCGCGGTGGGGGCCATTCTCGGCCTCTGCGGCGCCGTGATGCAGGGGCTGTTTCGCAATCCGCTGGCCGACCCCGGCATCATAGGGGTCTCCGGCGGCGCGGCGCTCGGCGCGGCGCTGGCCATTGTGCTGCTGGCCCCCCTCGGCCAACAGTGGCAGAGCCTGCTCGGCATCGGCCTGCTGCCCCTGCTCGCCTTCCTCGGCGGAGCGCTGACCACCACCCTGGTCTATCTGCTCGGCACCCGGGAGGGGGGCACCTCGGTCACCGTCATGCTGCTGGCCGGGGTGGCCGTCACAGCGCTGTCCGGCGCCGTGATCGGCCTGCTCACCTATCTCGCCGACGATCAGATGCTGCGCAACCTGAGTCTGTGGCAGATGGGGTCACTGGCGGCGGGCAAGCCGGTGGACGTGGCGCTGGCGCTGCTGACCCTGGCTGCCCTGCTCATTCTGTTCTTGCGCGATGCCAACCCCCTCAACGCCCTGCTGCTGGGTGAAGGGGAGGCGCGCCACCTCGGCATTCAGGTGCAGTCCCTCAAGCGGCGGCTGATCCTGCTCACCGCCGCCGGGGTCGGCGTGGCGGTGGCGGTGGCGGGCATGATCGGCTTCGTCGGCCTGGTGGTACCTCACCTGGTGCGGCTGCTGGCGGGGCCCAACCATGTCCGCCTGCTGCCGTTGTCGGCCCTGCTGGGGGCAGGCCTGCTGCTGGGGGCCGACATGCTGGCCCGCACCCTGCTGGCGCCGGCCGAGCTGCCGGTGGGCATCATCACCGCCCTGATGGGGGCGCCCTTCTTCATCTGGCTCTTGGTCAAGAGCCGCCGGACGCTGTAACAGGAGAACGTCACCTTGCCCGGATCCCCCCCCCTGCTTGTCTGCCGGGAGCTCAGCCTCCACCTAGGCAACCGCCTCATTCTGAACCGCCTGGATCTCGAGCTGCAGGCCGGCAGTCTGACCGCCCTGCTCGGCCCGAATGGCGCCGGAAAAAGCTCGCTGCTCAAATGCCTGACCGGCGAGCTGGCACATGAGGGAACCATCGCCCTGTTCGGCCAGAAACGCCAGGAGTGGGCCGGCAACGCGCTGGCCCACAGGCTCGGGGTGCTGCCGCAAAGCTCGTCCCTGAGTTTCCCCTTCCTGTGCGAGGAGGTGGTGGCCATGGGGCGACTGCCCCACAGCGAGCCCGCCAGCCGACGCGACGAGATTGTGCGTGCCGCCATGACCCACGCCGGGGTGGATCACCTGACGGGCCGCCTCTACCCCGGCCTCTCCGGCGGGGAGCGCCAGCGGGTGCAGTTCGCCCGGGTGCTGGCCCAGATCTGGCAGGCCCCGGACGAACCGCAGCAAGCGCGGCTGCTGCTGCTCGACGAACCCACCTCGGCCCTCGACCTCAAGTACCAGCACCAGCTGCTTACCATGGCCCGCGCCCTGGCCGGTCGCAACACCGCCGTGCTGGTGGTGCTGCACGACCTCAATCTGGCGGCCCGTTACGCCGATCGGCTGGTGATGCTGGAGCGCGGTCGCCTGATGGCGGACGGCCCCCCGGCCGAGGTGCTCACCCCGGCGCTCATCGCTCGGCTCTACGACTACCCGGCCGAGGTGATCCACCACCCCGAGACCGGACAACCCATGGTGGTGTGATGCCGTTCATCCACCATCCCGAGACGGGGCAGTCCGCCATGGCGGTGTGATGGCGGGCGCATCGCCCTCTCAGTCCACGACCATCCCGTACCAGCCATCCACCACCCCGACATGGAACAACCCATGGTGGTGTGATTGGCCGGCATATTGGTGAGATTCAGAAACAAACAGAGCGCCCTCGGGCGCTCTGTTTGTTTTTGTCTGCGGGATTGGTCAGGCGATCTGGTAGCGGCCCGGCTTGTGATTGAGTGTCAACACCAGGTTACAGATGATGGCGGCCACCACGGAGAGTACCAGCAGCCAGGGAGAGACCACGAAGAAGGAGGCGACGACGATGGCGCAATCCAGTCCCATCTGCAGCTTGCCTGCCCGGATGCCGAACCTGTCCTGGATGAAGAGCGCCAGGATATTGAAGCCACCCAGGCTCGCCTTGTGGCGAAACATGATGAGCAACCCCATGCCGATCAGGGTGCCGCCGATGAGCGCCGCGTAGACGGGCTCGATCTTGCCTATCTGCAGCACGGCGTTGAGGTGATCCGTCATGAAGGAGACGGTGCCCACGGCGGCAAAGGTATTGAGGGTGAAGCGCGGCCCCATCCTGAGCCAGGCCAGAGCGTAGAACGGCAGGTTCATGGCGAAGAACAGCAGGCCGAAGCTGATGCCGGTCACCTGCTGCAGCAACAGCGCCAGCCCGGCGGTGCCGCCGGTGAGCAGGCCGACCTGGTGGAACAGGAAGATGCCGAGGGAGACGAAGCCTGCCGCGGTCAGCAGGGCGAGCACATCCTCATAGAGCGGGTGTGCAGAGCGGGGGGTGTTGTCCATAACCGGGTGTCCATGCGGAGTGAAAAGAGTGTCTGCCGCCAGCACTGGCGGTGGCGAGCCCCGTGGATCGGGACTTAGTTTATGACCACAGTGTCCGATTTCAGTGAGCCGGATCACAAGACGGTGACAATACGCACCAAAATGGTGCTCGTCAGCCCTGCGTTACAACCCCTGCACCAAGATCAGCCACTCTCCCCCGCGCCACCCTGGCCCCAGGCTGAAAAACCGGACGGATCCCGCTGTTACCGACAATGAATCGTTCTAGAATGGGGCCTCGCAAATCTCTGCCCCCAAGGAGTCGCCGCAGATGAGAGTCGCCGTATTCGGAATAGGTTATGTGGGTCTGGTCCAGGCCGCCGTGCTGGCCGAGATGGGCCACCAGGTGACCTGTGTGGATGTGGATGCCGCCAAGGTCGGCCGGCTGAAAGAAGGCATCATCCCCATCTTCGAACCCGGCCTGGCCCCCATGGTGCAGGCCAACCACCAGGCCGGTCGCCTGCACTTCACCACGGACGTGGCCGAGGGGGTGGGCTTCGCCGAGCTCATCTTCATCGCGGTCGGCACCCCGCCGGATGAGGACGGCTCAGCCGATCTGCAGCACGTGCTGGCGGTGGCGGGCACCATAGGCCGCCTGATGGAAACGGGCAAGGTGGTGGTCAACAAGAGCACGGTACCGGTCGGCACCGCGACCAGGGTGCGTCGGCACATCGAGACCATCCTGCACGAGCGCGGCGTCTCGCTGCCGCTCGAGGTGGTCTCCAACCCCGAGTTTCTCAAGGAGGGGGCCGCCGTCAGTGACTGTCTGCGACCGGATCGCATCATCATCGGCACCGGCTCGTCCCATGCCTTCGCCTTGCTGGAGGAGCTCTATGCCCCCTTCAACCGCCAGCATGATCGCATCATCCAGATGGATGAGCGCAGCGCCGAGCTGACCAAGTACGCCGCCAACGCCATGCTGGCCACCAAGATCTCCTTCATGAACGAGATGGCCAATCTGGCGGAGAAGCTGGGGGCCGATATCGAGGCGGTGCGCAAGGGCATAGGCGCCGATCCGCGCATCGGCTACCACTTCATCTATCCGGGCTGCGGCTACGGCGGATCCTGCTTCCCGAAGGACGTGAAGGCGCTGATCCACACCGCCAAGGAGGCGGGCTGCGAGGCGCCGCTGCTGCGCTCGGTGGAGCAGGTCAACGACAGGCAGAAACACAGGCTCGCCGAGCGGCTGCACCAGCACTTCGGTGCCGACTTGAGCGGCCGCACTTTCGCGCTCTGGGGGCTCGCCTTCAAGCCCAACACAGACGACATGCGGGAGGCCCCGAGCCGGGTGCTGATGGACGCCATCTGGGCCGCCGGCGGCAAGGTGCAGGCGTACGACCCCGAGGCCATGAAAGAGGCCCAGCACCTCTACGGCCTGCGGGACGACCTGACCCTGTGCGGCACCCAGGAGGCGGCCCTCAAGGGCGCCGATGCCCTGCTCATCTGCACCGAGTGGCAGCAGTTCCGCGCCCCCGACTTCGAGCTGATCCAGCGCACCCTGAAGCAGGCCGTCATCATCGATGGTCGCAACCTCTACGATCCGGCCCGCCTGCGCCAGCGCGGCTTCACCTATTACGCCATCGGCCGAGGCGACAGCCTGGAACAGGCGCACGGTCTGGGGCAGCCGCGATGAAGTATCTCGTCACCGGCGCCGCCGGTTTCATCGGCTTTCACCTGGCTGGACGGCTGTGCGCCGAGGGCCACGAGGTGGTCGGCATCGACAACCTCAACGACTACTACGAGGTGAGCCTGAAGGAGGCGCGCCTCGCGCGGCTCGGCCCCCTGCCCGGTTTTCGCTTCGAGCGCCTCGATCTCGCCGATCGCACCGCCATGGCCGAGCTGTTCGCCCGGGAGCAATTCGAGCGGGTGATCCACCTCGGCGCCCAGGCCGGGGTCCGCTACTCCCTGGACAACCCCTTTGCCTACGCCGACAGCAACCTCACTGGCACCCTGACCGTGCTGGAGGGATGCCGCCATCACGGGGTACAGCACCTGGTCTACGCCTCGTCCAGCTCGGTCTATGGCCTCAACGAGCAGATGCCGTTCAAGACCTCGGACGGAGTGGATCACCCTGTCTCTCTCTACGCGGCGAGCAAGAAGGCCAACGAGCTGATGGCCCACTCCTACTCCCACCTCTACGGCCTTCCCACCACGGGCCTGCGCTTCTTCACCGTCTACGGTCCCTGGGGTCGCCCCGACATGGCGCTGTTCAAGTTCGTGCGCGCCATCCTCAAGGGCGAGCCTATCGACATCTACAACCAGGGCCAGCTCAGCCGGGATTTCACCCATGTGGACGACATCGTGGAGGGGATAGTGCGCATCGCGGACAGGCCACCGGTCGGCGATGCCAACTGGCGGGGGCAGACGGATGCCAGCCCGGCCCCCTACCGCCTCTTCAACATCGGCAACGGCAGCCCGGTGCGGCTGCTGGACTTCGTGGAGGCCATAGAGACGGCGCTCGGCAAACGGGCGATCCGCAACATGCTGCCCATGCAGCCCGGCGACGTGCTCGCCACCTGGGCCGACACAGAGGCGCTGTTCGAGGCAACCGGCTATCGCCCCAAGGTAGGGTTGACCGAAGGGGTCGAGAGCTTTGTGAAGTGGTACAGGGAGTACTACAGGATCTGACCGCACAGGATCATCCAAATAGAAAGGGGCTGCCAATGGCAGCCCCTCTGTTTATCCGGCTTACTCTCCTGCCGTCCGGGCTCAGGGCCCGGGGGCATAGCTGAAGGGCGCTATCTGTGGGCTCAGACCGCGACAGGCCGGCTTGAGGGCCTCAGGCCCGGCCAGCAGCCAGTCGGTGCGGTGGCGGTTACCGAGACTCTCCATGCGATCTGCGTCGAAACAGACCGCCATCAGATCGGCTGCGCCCAGCACCCAGCGACCGGGAGCGGCCGCAATCCAGGCCGCCGCCTCGCGCGCCTGCTCCCCATCCCCCATCAGATAAGGGTAATGTCGCAGGGGCCGTTGGCTGAACAGCAGGTGCTGCTCCTTGAAACCGGCCAGTAGCAGCTCGTTCCCCGCAGGCACCCGCTCCGCCGCCAGCGCCATCACCCCCTCCGGGGTGCGCATGTCGTTGAGCCTCACGCAGATCCAGCTGGAGTAGATGAGCCACCCCACCGCCAGCGAACAGAGGAGGGCACTGAGCGGCGCCCGGCGCAGCAGCGCATTGACCAGCAGCAGCGCCCCTCCCATCGCCAGCAGGGGCAGCCAGGGGGCCGGGCCCAGATCCTCCAGTCTGCTCGCCAGCCCGGCGCTGAAGGCCAGCGCCCCCGCCCCGCCCACACAGATGATCCCCAGCAGCCAGCCGAGTCCACCCAGCAGGCGTGCGGGCCAGACCCGCGCCAGCAGATCGGCGACGAAGGGAGCCGTCAGCAGGGCCAGCGCCGGCGTACCCGGCGTGACATAGACGCCCCGCTTGCCCGGCGAGGCCGAGAAGAAGAGGATCACCAGCACCAGGTAACCGAGCAGCAATATGATGCGCCTGTCCTGCCCCTGGATGGCCTTGCGCCAGGCCACCACCAGCCAGGGCAGCAGCAGGGAGAGCGGCAGCCAGAATGGCGGGATCACCGAGGTGAGGTAGTACCAGAAGGGTTTGACGTGATGCCAGGCGTTGGCATAGCGGGTCACCGTCTGGCGCAGCAGTATGTTGTCCCGGTAGGCCTGCAGCACGGGATCCCCGCTCTGGGCCACGGCGAGCAACATGGGCACCAGCCAGAGAGCGATGGCCAGCACCATAAAGAGCGGCCCCGCCAGCCCCTTGAGCCAATCGCCCCTGGTGGCGGCGCGGATCTTCTCCCTGTGGGTCCAGACGGCCGGGATCAAGATCAGCAGGGCCAGCAGCCCCACCCCCTTGGTGATGATGCCGAGCCCGGCGGCGAACCAGCCGAGCCAGTACCAGCGCCAACCGCCACCACAGAGCAGGAAGCGGACGAAGCCATAGACCCCCAAGGTGATGAAGAAGGTGACCAGCGCATCGATCTGCGCCGTCTTGGCTTGCAGGGTGAACTGGACCGTAAAGAGCAGCAGCAGACCGGCCATGAAGCCGACCTGTGCGCTCCACAGCCGGCGCCCCAGATCCCACACCAGCGCGATGGTCAGCAGGCCCGCCAGCAGGGAGGGCAGCAGGAAGGCCACCTTGATGGAGCCGGTCAGCAGATACCCTATCGCTATCCCCCACATAAAGAGAGGGGGCTTGTCCGGGTAGATCTCGCCGCCGCGCATGGGGAAGAGCCACTGGCCGCTCTCCACCATCTCCTTGGCGATCAGGGCGAAGCGCGGCTCGTCGGCAGGCCAGGGATCCCGCAGGCCGAGGCCCGCCCCCAGCACCACCAGGGCGATCAGCAGCAGCCAGCCCAGCGACTCCTGCCTGAGCAGATAACGATCATTTACCATGACGAACCTCATAGTCGTCGACGACCTTGTCCCGCTTCCACCCTCTGTGCTGGATGTCCAGATAGAGGCTGTAGAGGGCGGTAAAGGTGGGGAAGAGGTTCTGCAGCACGCCGACGGAGTCCTGCTTGGGGGAGAAGATGAAGTAGCTGAGCGTCATCAGGCTGCCGAGCACGCTCATGTACCAGAACAGGCGGGGAATGACGGGCCGGCCGGCCCGCTTCGAGGCCAGGAACTGCACCAGCCAGCGCCCGCCGAACATGAGCGCCCCCGTGTAGCCGATGAGCTTCCAGCCGGTGACATGCAGACCCGTCCAGTCAAACCAGGTCAGCTCCATGGAAAGCAGGGCATCGATCATCGCCGCCCTCCCCGGTTCAAACCGCCGACATGGGGGGCGACCTCATCCCGGTCCGGCCAGACCGATGACAACGAAAGCAGGGTGTCCATCACTCCAGCATCTCCCGGATCTCGACCACCTTGGAGCGGCGCTGCAACCACCAGACGCCGACCACGTCCACCAGCCCGACCCAGAGCCGGTTCCAGACGCCGTACTTGGAAACGCCCGCCTGCCGCGGCCTGTGGTTGACCGGCCAGGGGGACATGCGGCCCCCCTGGGCCTGGATCAGGGCCGGGATGTAGCGGTGCATGTGGTTGAAGCCGGGCAGGCGCAGATACCAGTCGCGGCGCACCACCTTGAGGCCGCAGCCGGTATCCGGGATGCCGTCCCGCAGCAGCAGATCGCGAAAGCCGTTCGCCAGCCTGGACGAGAGGCGTTTCACCCAGTCATCCCGGCGAGTGACACGGTGGCCGATGAGCCCGACCTGATTCCTGTCCGCCGCGAAACGGCGCTTGGCCTCCTCCAGCATGGCGGGAATGTCCGCCGGATCGTTCTGGCCGTCGCCGTCCAGCACCACCAGCCAGTCGCCGCGCCCCTGGCGCACCCCGCTCAGCACCGCCATGCTCTGGCCGACGGCCCTGGCGTGGCGCACCACCCGCAGCCTGGTGAAGCGGGACTTCAGCTCGCACAGCAGGGCATAACTGTCATCCTCGCTGCCATCATCCACGTAGATCAATTCGTACTCGTATCCGCCCCCCAGAGCGGCGTCTATTTCACTGATGAGGGGAGCCAGATTGTCCCGTTCATCCTTGGCTGGTACTACGACTGACACATCGACTGAATCACCCATATGAGCTTCCCGACAAAGAAAATAATCCAAGGGATCCTGTTGCGCACATCATGAAGAAGGTGGACTGAGCGCCAGAACCCGCACAAATACAAGGTATTACATCATGATGATCGCCGTCTATCACCCGACAACTAACAATCGCATCAACTAAGAGGGGCAGCACAACAGCGCGGCCCTGCCCGCACCTCAGGTCGTCACCACCAGCAGAATCTTCTCCCGCCTAAAAGTTCCATACCGTTTTCGTCTCTGATGATCTGACACATAACCACATGTTCCATCGTCTGGCTGGCAGCCACCCCGTGGAGAACCTATATCTTCCGGACAAGCCAACGAGGTAACCATCATGCAGAGACTCTGCGCCTGGGGCTGGGGGCTGCTCCTGCTGTTGACCACGGCATCGGCCCATGCCGATGCATTTCGCCAGGCCCCCAAGGCGATGAGCGCCCTGCGCCAGGGCGCCGCCATGGAGCGCGGCAACCCGAGGCAGGCCATCGCCCACTACTGCACCGCCGCCAGCCTGGGCAACCCGGAAGCCTACTACCGCATCGGTCGCCTGCTGGCCCGCGGCCCCCAGGGGATACGCAACGCCCGCCACGCGAACGCCTACCTGGCCATGGCCATGCGCCTCGGCAATCAGCAGGCCGCCCGCTACTACAACGAGCGGGTCGGCAACGCCCCCCTCGGCACCTGTGGCGTCGGTGGCAGCGGAGGCGGCACCCCCTGGGTGCGGCCCAGCACCCCCTTCGATCAGGACAGCTACCTGGCCCGGCAATCCACGAGCAAGCAGCAGCTGGCCAGCATGATCCGCCAGGCGGCCAAGCGCCACAGAGTCAACCCCCAGCTGGCGCTGGCCATCGCCATCGCCGAGTCCAATCTGAACAGTGCCGCCGTCTCCCCCAAGCAGGCGCAAGGGGTCATGCAGCTCATCCCCGAAACCCAGGCCCGTTTCGGCGTGACCCGGCCGTTCGACGCCCGGCAGAACATCCGTGGCGCCATGATCTACCTGAAGTGGCTGGAGAAGCAGTTTGGCCCGGACTGGGTCAGGATCAGCGCCGCCTACAACGCCGGGGAGCAGGCCGTCCTGCGCCACGGCGGCGTGCCCCCCTATCGGGAGACCCAGGAGTACGTGCAGCGGGTGCTCTACTACTCGGGGCAGGATCCGGCCAAGGAGCGCCGGCTGCCACGCTGAGCACCACCCGACGGCCGTCTCATCCGCACGAATCCTATCGGGCCAGGCTTAAGGAAATCTTAAGACAGGGCCCGGCACGCTCCTGTTCGCTGCCGCCTCTCGGCCGCTCGCCAGCCCCCTGGCTCCCCGCTCCCCGGCTTTGCCGCCCCCTCCCCATTGGTTTACAATCGACTGGTTTTTTGGAACCGGGTTGACGGCCCGTCGACCCGGCCCCACCACGACATCAGTCTGTTAATGTCACGACATTAAACTGCTGAAAAGGAAGAGAATTAGCCAATGGCTCAATTTATTTACACCATGAACAGGGTCGGCAAGGTAGTGCCGCCCAAGCGTCATATTCTCAAGAACATCTCCCTCTCCTTCTTCCCGGGCGCCAAGATAGGCGTGCTGGGTCTGAACGGCGCCGGTAAATCCACCCTACTGCGCATCATGGCCGGGATCGACACCGAGATCGAAGGGGAAGCCCGCCCGCAGCCCGGCATCAAGATCGGCTACCTGCCCCAGGAGCCCAAGCTGGATCCTGAGCAGACGGTGCGCGAGGCGGTCGAAGAGGCGGTGGGCGAGGTGAAACGCGCCATGGCGCGCCTCGACGAGGTCTATGCGGCCTACGCCGATCCGGACGCCGACTTCGACAAGCTGGCCCGCGAGCAGGGCGAGCTGGAGGCCATCATCGCCGCCCAGGGCGGCCACAACATGGAAAACCAGCTGGAGCGCGCTGCCGACGCCCTGCGCCTGCCGGCCTGGGATGCCCAGATCAAGCACCTCTCCGGGGGTGAACGCCGCCGCGTGGCCCTGTGCCGCCTGTTGCTGGAAAAGCCTGACATGCTGCTGCTGGACGAACCGACCAACCACCTGGATGCGGAATCCGTGGCCTGGCTGGAGCGCTTCCTGCACGACTACGAGGGCACTGTCGTGGCCATCACCCACGACCGCTACTTCCTCGACAACGTGGCGGGCTGGATCCTGGAGCTGGACCGTGGCGAGGGCATCCCCTGGGAAGGCAACTACTCCTCCTGGCTGGAGCAGAAAGACGCCCGTCTGGCCCAGGAAGCGAGTTCCGAAGCGGCCCGTCGCAAGTCCATCGAGAAGGAACTGGAGTGGGTTCGCCAGAACCCCAAGGGCCGTCAGGCCAAGTCCAAGGCCCGTATGGCTCGCTTCGAGGAGCTCAACACCAACGACTACCAGAAGCGCAACGAGACCAACGAGCTGTTCATTCCGCCCGGACCCCGCCTCGGCGACAAGGTGGTCGAGGTGGCCAACCTCTGCAAGTCCTATGGCGACCGCCAGCTGATCGACGATCTCTCCTTCTCCATTCCGAAGGGCGCCATCGTCGGCATCATTGGCCCGAACGGTGCCGGTAAATCGACCCTGTTCCGCATGATGTCGGGTCAGGAGCAGCCGGACTCCGGTTCCATCACCCTGGGTGACACCGTGGTGCTGGCCTCGGTGGATCAGTTCCGCGACCAGATGAACGACAAGAAGACGGTGTTCGAGGAAGTCGCCGACGGCCAGGATATCCTGCGCATCGGCAACTACGAGTTCCCGAGCCGTGCCTATATCGGCCGCTTCAACTTCAAGGGTTCCGACCAGCAGAAGCGGGTTGGCGAGCTCTCCGGTGGCGAGCGCGGTCGTCTGCACCTGGCCAAGCTGCTGCAGACCGGCGGCAACGTGCTGCTGCTGGACGAACCGACCAACGATCTGGACATCGAAACCCTGCGCGCCCTGGAGAACGCTCTGCTGGAGTTCCCCGGCTGTGCCATGGTCATCTCCCACGACCGCTGGTTCCTCGACCGCATCGCCACCCACATCCTGGACTACCAGGACGAGGGCAAGATCGAGTTCTTCGAGGGCAACTTCACCGAATACGAAGAGTGGAAGAAGAAGACCTATGGCGCCGAGGCCGTCCAGCCGCACCGTGCCAAGTACAAGCGCATCGCCAAGTAGAGGGAACGATTGGTACAGTCAGCCGCACCGCGTCCATTGCAACCAGCGCATCGCCAAGTAAAGGGAGCGATTGGTGCGGCCAGCCGCACCACGTCCATTGCAACAAGCGTATCGCCAAGTAAAGGGAGCGATTGGTGCGGCCAGCCGCACCGCGTCCATTGCAACAAGCGCATCGCCAAGTAAAGGGAACGATCGGTGCGGCCAGCCGCACCGCGTCCATTGCAACAAGCGCATCGCCAAGTAAAGGGAACGATTGGTGCGGCCAGCCGCACCGCGTCCATTGCAACAAGCGAGCTGCATATGCGGACAAGGGGAGCCCGGGCTCCCCTTTTTATCGCCTCCTGGCTTACAATTCCCCTCCCTACCCTGGCAGCATAGAACCATGACCCAACCCACCACGACCAGACTCACCATCCAGATCCGGATCGAACCCGGCTGTCTGGGTCCGGATGGCAAGCAGCACATCGACACCTTCTGCACCGCGGCCAGCCGGGTCTTTGCCGCCATCGAACCCGGGCGGGTCAGCTGGGTGCTGCTCCCCCGCCACGACAAGCAGTTGCCGGAGCAGGAGTTCCTCATCGAGGGGCGCAAGTTGAGCGAGGCGCAAGCCGGCCTGTTGCTGCAGCGCATGGGAGCGAGTCTGGCTCCCTTGCTGGAGCAGAGCGATGCCGTGCTGAGCCAGCTTATCGAGCGCTACCTGAAGAGCCGTTGATGGCCCCCACAGAGAAGGTTCTATCGAGCCCCGTTTTTACCCCTCCAAGGGCAAACGTTTGAATTTTTGCTCTATTCATTGATCCGCCTCGCAGATCCGGGGTTTGTAAACGCCGCCGCCTGTGTGAAAATGTGCGCGCTGTCACGGTATCAGGACGAGTCTGGTCACTTCATCGCCAGAGACAGGGCCCTTCACCCCGCATGGATGGGTGCGGCCCCCTGCTGCTTATTTCACGTTACCCATTGGAATCCAACATGAATCAACCACATCACGCTACCGGGCAGACCGCCAGCCCGGCTGCCGGGCAAGGATTGCTCGAGCGTCTGTTTGCCCTGAAAGGCCACGGCACCACGGCCCGCACCGAGGTCATCGCTGGCATCACCACCTTCCTGACCATGGTCTATATCGTGTTCGTCAACCCGCAGATCCTCTCTGCCGCGGGCATGGACACACAGGCCGTGTTCGTCACCACCTGCCTCATCGCCGGCATCGGCAGCATCCTGATGGGCCTGCTGGCCAATCTGCCCATCGCCCTGGCACCCGCCATGGGCCTGAACGCCTTCTTCGCCTTCGTGGTGGTGGCCGGCATGGGCTACTCCTGGCAGGTCGGCATGGGCACCATCTTCTGGGGCGCCCTGGGGCTCTTGATCCTCACCCTGCTGCGGGTGCGCTACTGGCTCATCGCCAACATACCGCTCACCCTGCGGGTCGGCATCACCG
The DNA here is from genome assembly GCF_033348475.1 of Aeromonas sp. XH. Taxonomy (NCBI): domain Bacteria; kingdom Pseudomonadati; phylum Pseudomonadota; class Gammaproteobacteria; order Aeromonadales; family Aeromonadaceae; genus Aeromonas; species Aeromonas sp. XH. The sequence goes on from NZ_CP137630.1 coordinate 3,407,056, forward strand.
CCGGCATCGGCCTGCTGATCGCCCTGCTCGGCCTGCACAATGCCGGCATCGTGGTCGCAAGCCCCGCGACCATGGTGACCGTGGGGGACCTCACCTCCCTGCCCTGCCTGCTGGGGCTGCTCGGCTTCTTCCTGATCTGCATCTTCTCCGCCCGCGGCGTCCACTCCGCCGTGCTGATCGCCATCGTGGTCACCACGGCGCTGGGCTGGCTGTTCGGGGATGTCACCTTCAAGGGGTTCGTCTCGGTGCCGCCCAGCATTGCCCCCGTCTTCGGCCAGCTGGATCTGATGGGGTCGCTGGACATCAGCCTCGCCGGGATCATCTTCTCCTTTATGCTGGTCAACCTGTTCGACTCTTCCGGCACCCTGATCGGCGTTACCAACCGCGCCAAGCTGGCCGATGACAGGGGCCACTTCCCGCGCATGAAGCAGGCCCTGGTGGTGGACAGCGTGAGCTCCGTCGGTGGCGCCTTTATGGGCACCTCATCTGTCACGGCTTACATCGAGAGCAGCTCAGGCGTCGCCGTCGGCGGTCGCACCGGTCTGACCGCCATCGTGGTCGGCGTGCTGTTCCTGCTGGCCATCTTCTTCTCCCCGGTCGCCGCCATGGTGCCTGCCTACGCCGCCGCCGGCGCCCTTATCTACGTAGGCGTGCTGATGTGCTCCGAGCTGACCCGGGTGAAGTGGGAAGATCTGACCGAGGCGGTGCCGGCCTTCATGACCGCCGTCATGATGCCGTTCAGCTTCTCCATCACCGAGGGGATCGCCGTGGGCTTCATCTCCTACTGCGTGATGAAGGCGGGCACCGGCCGCTGGCGCGAGATCAACCCCTGCGTGCTGGTGGTCGCCCTGCTGTTCGTGCTCAAGTTCGTCTGGGTCGACAGCCACTGATCCCGACCCGCGCAGACAAAAATGCCCGTCATCGACGGGCATTTTTTTATGGACTGGAGTCGGCGAGGACTCAACGGATGCCGCGGGCCTCTCGGATCCATTCCCAGGCCTGCTGGATCTCCTGGGCCTTCTCCTTGGCCATCTCCATCATCTCCGGCGGCAGCCCCTTGGCGGCCAACTTGTCCGGGTGGTGCTTGCTCATCTCCTTGCGATAGGCGCGCTTGATCTCCTGATCGCTGTCGCTCTCGCTCACCCCCAGCAGCTGGTAGGCGTCCTTGAGGCGGTCCCGGGAAGGGGGCTCCTGCCGGTATTGCTGCCCCTGCCCGCCGCCCTGCTGCTGGCGATGGAAGAAGTTCATCTGGGCCTCGGCCATCGCCAGGATCCGTGCCAGCTCGATGCGGCTGAAGCCCAGCTCGTCGGCTATGGTCTGCAGGATGGCGCGCTCGTTGGCCTCCACCTTGCCATCGGCAAAGGCGGCCTGCAGCTGCACCTCGAGGAAGAAGCGCAGGATGTCCCGCTGCCCCTGGCTCGCCTGGCGAAACTCCGCCAGGGTGTCCCGCAGCGGGAAGTCGCTCTCCTTGCCCTGACGGAAGGACTCCTGGGCCCGCACCCGCTGCTCGCCAGAAAGGCGCATCCTGTCCATCAGGTTGGAGGCGACCCGGATCTCGTGCTCCGTGACCTGGCCGCTCGCCTTGGCGATGTGGCCCATGACGGCGAAGGTGGCGTGGAAGAAGACCGCCTGTTGCTGCTGGCTGGGGGCGCGGCGGAAACTCATGCCCATGCCCCGATCGAAACGGTGGCCTATCCAGAGGCCGAGCAGGGCACCGAAGATGTTGCCGAGCAGAAAACCGAAGAAGGCGCCAAGCACCTTACCCCAAATACGCATGGTTCAAGACCTCGTGATGTTAGTGAGTGCCGGCAAGCAGTTGCTCATCCAGCGCGCGCAGCCGCTCCACTGTGCCGATGTCGCGCCACTCGCCGGCGAGCAGGCTGCCGCCGACCCGGCCTTGCGCCATCCAGTCGCGTAGCAGGGGCGCCAGCTTGCGGGCGCCAGAGGGGAGGCCGGCAAAGGCAGAGGGGTGGTAGAGGCCCACGCCGCTGAAGGTGAGGGCAGGTGCGTCCAGCACTCTCCCCCCTTGCAAGGAGAAGTCCCCCTGCGGGTGCTGGGGTGGATTGGGCACCAGCCAGAGGTGGGCCAGCTCCTCTCCCAGGGGCTGGCGCACCAGGGTGGCATAGTCGACATCTATCCAGGTGTCGCCGTTGATCACCAGGAAGGGGTCGCTGCCGAGCAACGGCAGCGCCTGCACTATGCCGCCTGCGGTCTCGAGCGCGCTCTCCTCTGCCGACCAGCGGATAGCCACGCCGTACTGACTGCCATCGCCGAGGGCTTCCACCAGCTTGTGGCCGAGCCAGGCGTGGTTGATGACGAGCTCGCTTACCCCGGCGCTCTTGAGCTTCTCGATATGGTGCACGATGAGCGGCTTGCCCCCCACCGCCAGCAGCGGTTTGGGCAGGCTGTCGGTGAGCGGGCGCATCCGCTCGCCGCGACCGGCGGCCAGGATCATCGCCTTCATGACGATGCCCCATCGACACGGGCCAGACCCGGCAGCACCGCCTGCTGCAACCAGGCGTCGAAGCGGGCCAGCACCGGGTAAGTCGCGCCATGGCTGCGGCAGACATCCACCACATAGCCCAGGGTACGGGGGATGTCCTTGAGGTAGCCGGATTTGCCGTCGCGATGGCAGAGGCGGGTGAAGATCCCCGCCGCCTTGAGGTGGCGCTGCATGCCGGTGAGGTCGGCGTGGCGGCGGAAGCTGGCATAGTCGAGCCCGTCGAGCAGCCCCGCCTGGCTCAGCACCTCGAAGCCATGACTCATGCCCTGCTCAATCACCGCGTCCGGCCAGCGCACGTAGCAGTCTTTCAGCAGGGAGACCAGGTCGTAGCTGAGCGGCCCCGTGACCATGTCCTGGAAGTCGATGATGGCGAGTTCGCTCTCGCCCGGGGTCTGCCCACCACACACCATCAGGTTGCGGCTGTGGAAGTCCCGGTGCATCACCCCCTGGGGCTGGGCCAGGTTGTTCTCGGTGAGACAGGCGAAGGTCTCCGCCAGCAGTTGCTCTTCCTCGGCGCTCAGCGTCAACTGCAGGTGGTGGCCCAGCAGCCACTCGGGGAAAATGCTGTTCTCCCGTGCCATGAAGGCCTCATCGAAGGGCTCGAGCGCCAGCTCGACCGCCCCCAGCCTCGGCAGCAGTGCGATGGCCTTGCCGTACCAGGCCAATACGCTGTCATCGTTCAGGCAGCCGATGAGCTGGGTATCCCCGAGATCCGTCACCACCAGCAGCCCCTGCTCGTAATCCACCGCCCGCACCTCTGGCGCCAGCAGCCCAACGGCATGCAGGGCGGCCGCATTGCGAACGAATTCATGATTTTTTTCAGTTTTCGGATTAGCATCCACCCACACCAGACCGCCGCCGCGGAAGTAGCGGCGAAAACTGGCGTCACCGGAAATGAGGGTCAACGGGAGGTTGGCGTCACCGGAAATCCGGCGTGCCCATTGCAAAAGCAGGGAAGCGCGATCGTGCATGAGTCGGGAACCAAATTGGAAAGCAGCACTTGGTTGTTAGCCCTGGCCGCAATAATGCTTTATCATTGCCGGCTAACATAAAGCAATGACATGCAATGTCAACTCGATGGATCCTGACATAAAATGCATGCCCTGAATCAACCGTTTTTACTACGGATTGCGCGAGCCTTTCACATGACAAAATGGACACTGGGGTATTCCTGTCCCATCGCCCTGACCATCAGCCTTGTTCCTGCCCTGAGTCCGCTCATGGTCCAGGCAGCGCCACTCAATGCGCCACCCGCCACCGGGATCCTCGACAGCCTCTGCTATGACTATGTGCCCAAGATAGAGAAACCCAGCGCAAACGAGGACGCCAACGCCCTGCCCGTCGAGGTGGATGCCGATCGCCTGGAAGCCAAGCAGGGCGAGACCGCCGTCTACGAGGGTGACGTCAAGGTTCGCCAGGGCGTGCGCAAATTCGACTCCGATTATGCCCAGCTGGACCAGAAGAGCCGGGATGTCATCGCCATCGGCAACATCTATTACAATGACGGCCAGATCACGGTCACCAGCGACAAGACCCTCAAGTCCAACCTGGACACCAAGAACTCCGAACTGGAGGAGGGCAAGTATCAGGTTCATGGCTCACCGGTACGCGGCTTCGCCGAGAAGGTGACCATGACCAACAACAACCAGAACATCACCCTGGAGGGCGCCCAGTACACCACCTGCCCGCCAGGTCAGGAAGCCTGGACCCTCAAGGCCGGCAGCATCGACATCGACCAGTCGGAGGTATTCGGGGAAGCCTGGAATGCCAGCCTCTGGCTCTATGACTACCCGGTCTTCTATTTCCCCTACATCAACTTCCCCATCAAGGACGAGCGCAAGACCGGTCTGCTCTACCCCGGCTATACCCAGAGCTCCAAGAACGGCATGGACATCACCCAGCCGTTCTACTGGAACATAGCGCCGAACTACGATGCCACCATCACCTCCCGCTTCATGGACAGACGGGGCCTGATGGAACAGGTCGAGTTCCGCTACATGCCGGATCCGGCCCATACCGGCAGCCTCTACTTCGAGAACCTGGCGGACGACAAGCAGTACGACGAGACGGACAGCCTCAACGACTACCTGTCCGATGGGCACCGCTACCTGCTGAACGCCCGCCACACCTCCAGGTTCCTGGACAACGCCCTGCAGGTGTCGGTGGACTACACCAAGGTGCGGGATCAGGATTACAACTACTTCAACGACTTCTCCCCCAAGGTGGGGACCCAGGTCGACAACCAGCTGCAGCAGTCCCTGAAAGCCGGCTACTTCCAGCAGAACTGGAACCTCAACGCCGAGGTGCGGACCTACCAGATCCTGCTGGCCAGCGCCCAGCAGCCCCACGAGCTGATGCCGCGCATCAACCACAACTACTACCAGCAGGGCAACTGGTACGATCTGGCCTGGAACACCGAGCTCACCAACTTCGGTTACAACAACGACCAGGCCGTCGAGCAGAACAAGGGGGAGGCCTACACCGGCACCCGCTTCTACACGGCCCCGACCCTGACCATCCCCCTGGTGGACGAAGCCGGTTACTTCCTCGACAGCCAGTACAAGCTGATGTACACCCGTTACGATCAGACGGTGCCTGACAACATGAGCAGCACCTTCACAAACCGCTTTACCCCGCGAGAAGGGGGAGACGTCACCCTGGAAGAAGGCGTCATCACCCGGGTGCTGCCCTCGTTCCGCCTCAAGGGCGGCATGACCTTCGAGCGCGACCAGCAGTGGTTCGGGGAAGGGGCCAACCAGACCCTGGAGCCGGAGTTCCAGTACCTCTACGTGCCCTACAAGGATCAGGACAACATAGGCGTCTATGACTCCACCACCATGCGCCAGGACTACTACAGCCTGTTCAGCGATCGCCGCTACGCCGGTCTTGACCGGATCAGCGACTCCAACCGGCTCTCAGTGGGGGTCACCACCCGCATCTATGATCCGGCCGGGGATGAACGAATCCGGCTGGCCGTTGCCCAAGCCTTCGACTTCGTGGCCCCCAGGGTCAAGCTCTACAGCAGCGACGAGCTGAGCACCAATACCCGCTCGCCGCTGTCGTTCGAGGGGGACGCCAAGATCAACGAGCAGTGGTATGCCCATGCCGGGGCGCAATATGATGTGGAGCAGCGCCAGATAAGCTCCGCCAACAGCGCCCTGGAATATCGCCACGAGAAGCTGATCAGCCAGTTGAACCACCGCTTCGTGCGGGACGCCAACTACGACCTGGACCACAAGGGCCAGGTGACGGATCTCAACCAGATAGGCCTGCTGCTGACCACGCCGCTGAACAACCAGTGGCATCTCTACGGAGGCTACTATCAGGAGCTCGACCAGAACGTCAAAGTGGACCGCAAGGTGGGCCTGAAGTACGACTCCTGCTGCTGGAGCATCAACTTCAACCTGGAGTGGGTCAATACGCCAGACAACGTGAACCTGGCCCCGACGTCCGAGCGCAGCCTCGGCATTCAATTTGAAATGAAAGGATTGGGTAGCGTGGGTACCGGCTCCAAGGGCACGTCCCTGGACACCGAAGCACTGCCTTACATTCGTCCGTTTAACCTGCGAGACCAGTAACGGGTCTGGCAAACGCCTTGAGAGATGGATATGAAGAAGACGTTGATTTCCCTGCTGACCGCAGGCCTGTTCGGTGTCATGAGCCAGGGCGCCCTCGCCGCGCCCGAGCTGGTGGACAAGGTGCTGGCCGTGGTCAACAAGGACGTGGTGCTGGCCAGTCAGCAGGAGGCCCTGGTGCAGAAGGTGAAGGCCTCCGCCCAGGAGAGCGGCCAGTCCCTGCCCGATGACGTCACCCTGCGCAAGCAGGCGCTGGATCGCCTGATCCAGGAGAGCCTGCAACTGCAACTGGCGGAGCGCCAGGGGCTCAAGATCAGTGACACCCAGCTGGAGCAGGCCATCCAGAGCATCGCCGCCGACAACAAGATGACCCTGGAGCAGCTGCGTGCCCAGCTCGAACGGGAGGGGCTGACCTATGCCCAGTACCGGGAAGAGGTACGCCGCGAGATCCTGATGAACGAGGTGCGCCGCAGCCAGGTGCGCCGCCGCATCAACATCTCCGAGCAGGAGGTGAAGCAGGTGGTCGAGGCGCTGGGCAAGCAGGGCCAGCAGCAGACCGAATACCACATCGGCCACATCCAGGTCGCCCTGCCGGACAACCCGAGCGCCGAGCAGCTCAACGCCGCCAAGGCCAAGATTGAACGCATCCTGGCCGCCCTGAAAGAGGGGGCGGACTTCCGCAAGCTGGCCATCGCCGAGAGTAACGGTCCCAAGGCCCTGGAAGGGGGTGACTGGGGCTGGATGAGCCAGCAGGAGATGCCCACCCTGATGGCGGAGGCGGTACAGGGCGCCAAGAAGGGCGACATCGTCGGCCCGCTGCGCTCCGGCGCCGGTCTGCACATCGTCAAGATCTTCGACACCAAGGGTCAGCAGCAGGTGATGCAGACCGAGGTGAAGGCGCGCCACATCCTGATCAAGCCCTCCATCATCCTGAGCGAGGAGAAGGCCAAGGGCACCCTGGACGGCATACTGCACGACATCAAGAGCGGCAAGGCCAGCTTCGCCAGCATGGCGGAGAAGTACTCCGAGGATCCGGGCTCCGCGGTGCAGGGCGGCGAACTGGGCTGGTCCGATCCCAACGTCTATGTGCCGGAGTTCCGCGACATGGTCAATCGCCTGCAACCAGGCCAGATCAGCGAACCCTTCCGCACCACCCACGGCTGGCACATAGTGCAGCTCGAGGATCGTCGCAGCCAGGACGCCACCGGCAAGGCCCAGGAGCAGCGCGCCTACCAGCTCATCTTCAACCGCCGCTTCACCGAAGAGTCCCAGGCCTGGCTGGATGAACTGCGCGACGAAGCCTACATCCAGATAGAACCGAACTGATGGCCTGCCATCGTCTTGCCATCACCCCGGGTGAACCGGCGGGCATAGGCCCGGATCTGGTGCTGCACATCGCCCAGCGGGCGTGGCCCCACCAGCTGGTGGTGATCGCCGACCCGGCCCTGCTGCGCGAGCGGGCCGGATTGCTGGGGCTCTCCATCGAGCTGGAACCCTACGATCCCTGCGCCCCAGCCCGCCCGCAGCGGGCGGGCACCCTGACGGTCTGTCCGGTTTCCCTCGGTGCCCCCGTGGTGCCGGGCACCCTCGATGAGGGCAACGGCGCCTATGTGCTGGCCACCCTGCAGCGCGCCTGCGACGGCAACCTGAGCGGCGAGTTTGCCGCCGTGGTGACCGGGCCGGTGCACAAGGGGATCATCAACCAGGCAGGGGTGTCGTTCAGCGGCCACACCGAATTCTTCGCCCAGCAGTCCGACACCGCCGACGTGGTGATGCTGCTGGCCACCGAAGGGCTGCGGGTGGCGCTCGCGACCACCCATATCCCGCTGGCCTACGTGGCCATGGCCATCACAGAGGAGCGCCTCGGCAAGGTGATCCGCATCCTGGATGCGGATCTCAAGGGCAAGTTCGGCATAGAACACCCCCGGATCTACGTCTGCGGCCTCAATCCCCACGCCGGGGAAGGGGGCCATCTCGGCCGGGAGGAGATCGACGTGATCGAACCCGCCCTGGCCGGCCTGCGCCAGGAGGGGATCGATCTGGTCGGTCCGCTGCCCGCCGATACCCTGTTCCAGGACAAATACCTCAAGGATGCGGATGCGGTACTCGCCATGTACCACGACCAGGGGTTGCCCGTGCTCAAATACAAGGGCTTTGGCAACTCGGTCAACATCACCCTCGGACTTCCCTTCATCCGTACCTCGGTGGATCACGGCACCGCGCTGGATCTGGCAGGCAAGGGCCTCGCCGATCCCGGTAGCCTGATCACCGCGATCAACCACGCCATCCAGATGGTAGAGAAAAAAAGATATGAGCAGTAAGGTGCACATGGGCCACACGGCCCGTAAGCGTTTCGGTCAGAACTTCTTGCACGACCGTTACGTGATCGACCAGATAGTGGCCGCCATCAACCCGCAGCCGGGCCAGAACCTGGTGGAGATCGGGCCGGGTCTGGCGGCGCTGACCGAGCCGGTCGCCGCCCAGATGGACAAGATGACGGTGGTCGAGCTGGACCGGGATCTGGCGGCGCGCCTGCGCGAGCATCCCACTCTTAAAGACAAATTAACCGTGATCGAGGCCGACGCCATGCGCTTCGACTTCGCGACCCTGATGGGAGAAGGCAAGGGGCCGCTTCGCATCTTCGGCAACCTGCCCTACAACATCTCCACCCCGCTCATCTTCCACCTGTGCGAGTTCGCCGATCGGGTCGAAGACATGCACTTCATGCTGCAGAAGGAAGTGGTGCTGCGTCTGGCCGCAGGTCCCGGCAGCAAGGCCTATGGCCGTCTGAGCGTGATGACCCAGTACTACTGCCAGGTGATCCCTGTGCTGGAAGTCGGCCCGGGCGCCTTCAAGCCGGCCCCCAAGGTGGACTCCGCCGTGGTGCGCCTGGTGCCGCACAAGAACCCGACCATCGTCGCCAAGGACATCCGCTGCCTGAACCGGGTCTGCACCGAGGGCTTCGGCCAGCGTCGCAAGACCATTCGCAACAGCTTCGCCAACTTCATCACCGACGCCCAGCTGACCGAGCTCGGGATCGATGGCAACCTGCGCCCGGAGAACCTCTCCCTCGAGCAGTTCGTCACGATCGCCAACTGGCTGGCCGATCAGCAGCAGGCCTGATCCCATGGCCACACCCCGGATAGTGGTTCGCCCGCACCCCAGCTATGTGGCGGGCACCCAGGATCCCTACCATTTTCTCTACCTCATCGAGATAGAGAATCTGGGGCCGGGGACCGTGCAGCTGCTGCATCGACGCTGGCTCATCACAGATGCCAATGGCAAGATGCAGGAAGTAGAGGGGCCCGGGGTCGTCGGTGAACAACCCCTGATCGCCCCCGGCGAGACCTTCACCTACCAGAGTGGCGTCCCCCTCGCCACTCCGCTCGGCGTGATGGAAGGCAGCTATATCCTGCAGGATGAATCGGGGCAACGATTCGAGGCCCCCATAGCCCCCTTCACGCTGGCCATTCCCAACATTATCAACTGAGGTTTCATGGCGAACTGTTTCGTCGGTGATATCCAGGGCTGCTACGACGATTTGCGCCGTCTGCTGGATCTTGCCGAGTTCGACTTCGATAACGACACGCTCTGGCTGTGCGGCGATCTCGTCGCCCGCGGACCGGACTCTCTCAACACCCTGCGTTTCGTCAAATCACTGGGACAGCAGGCCGTGACCGTGCTCGGCAACCATGACCTGCACCTGCTGGCGGTCGCCCACGGGGTCGCCCCGCTCAAGAAGAAGGACAAGCTGCAGGAGCTGATGGAGGCGCCGGATCGGGAAGATCTGCTGGAATGGCTGCGCCACCGCCCGCTGCTGGCGGAGCACCCGGATCTGCCCATCATGATGATCCACGCCGGCCTCTCCCCCGCCTGGGATGCCCACACCGCCCGCAGCTGTGCCCGGGAAGTGGAAACCCTGCTGCGCGGGGATCAGTACAGCTGGCTGCTGCACAACATGTATGGCGATCTGCCGGACAGCTGGAACGACAGTCTGGTGGGGATAGAGCGTTACCGTTACATCATCAACAGCTTCACCCGCATGCGGTTCTGCTACTTCGATGGCCGGCTCGACTTCAAGTGCAAGAAGGGCCCCAAGGAGTCCACACCAGGCCTGCGCCCCTGGTTCGAGCAACGCGAGCACCACGACGACGACCCCATACTGGTGTTCGGCCACTGGGCGGCGCTGATGGGCAAGACCGGCAAGGACGACATCAAGGGGCTGGACACCGGCTGCGTCTGGGGCAACAGCCTCACGATGTGGCGCTACGAGGATGACGCCCTGATAGCGACCCCCTGCCCCGCCTATGCCAAGTGAGGCAAGGAACAGGGATGGGAAATAAAACGGGCCCGGCATTGCCGGGCCCGCTCTTTATGGAATAGAGAAACACCTCACAGCCTGCGCCCCAGCCGTTTCTCCACCTGACGTCGCTCCCATTCCGGCCCGAGCAGCCTGAACGGCTGGAACAGGTTGATGGCATGGGACATCAGCCCCAGGCCCCAGCCCAGCATGGGCCACCAGGCCCAGATATGGTCCGGGTTGCTCAGGTAGTTGATGACGAACAGGCCCGTCATCACCAGCACATAGCTGATGAGGTGGCCGTAGAAGCCCTTAAGCCCCTCGACAAACTTCATCGCCTCCCGCTCATCCCTGGCCAGGTTCACCCCACCCTCTCTCTCATTCCCTTTCATCTCGCTCTCCTGCAGTTGAGTCACATCGAGCTCAAAGACGGAGGCCAGGGCCTTGAGGGATTCCAGTCCGGGTTGCTGTCCCTGCTCGATCCGCTGAATGGTGCGAACGCTCAGGCCGGTAAAGGCGGCCAACTGCTCCTGTGACCAGCCCCGCTGCAATCTCAATTTCCTGACTATCATCATCGGCTCCTCGTGATATTGGACAGGGCCAGCATAGGGTCGAGTGGCAACAGGCGACACGACAGAGGCCTGACAGCAATCTGACTATCGTTTTAAACCAATGGCTTATATATCATCCCGCCGTTTGGTTCAGAGGCTCTGCATCAGCTCGGCGCCGAGCTCGAACGAGCGCAGCCTCGCCTGGTGATCGACGATGGGGCCGTTGAACATCAGCTCGTCGGCACCGGTCTCGGCCAGCAGGGCCTTGAGACCGTGGCGCACCCGATCCGGATCCCCCACCAGGGAGCGGGCCAGGGTCTGCTCCATGGCCATCAGCTCGCGCGGCGACCACTGCTCCCCCAGATCCTGCACCGGCAGCGGCAGCTTGCCGGCATCGCCGCGATAGAGCCGCAGGAACTGCTGCTGCAAGGTGGTGAACAGGAAGCGCGCCTCCCGATCGCTGTCGGCGGCGATCAGGTTGACGCAGACCACGGCATAAGGCCTGGGCCAGCGCGCCGAGGGGCGGTACTGGGTGCGGTAGAGCTCCAGCGCCTGCAGCAGCAAGCCGGGCGCGAAGTGGGAGGCGAAGCCGAACGGCAGCCCCATGGCCGCCGCCAGCTGGGCGCTATAGAGGCTGGAGCCCAGCAGCCAGATCGGCACGTGCAGCCCCTGACCGGGCACCGCCTGCACGGCGCCAATCTCGTCCCCAAAGTAGCCCATCAACTCGCGCACATCCGCCGGGAAATCGTCCACCTCGCCGCTGCGCTGGCGGCGCAGCGCCTGCATGGTGCGCTGATCGGTGCCGGGGGCCCGCCCCAGCCCGAGCTCGATCCGATCCGGATAGAGGGAACTTAGCGTGCCAAACTGCTCGGCGATGACCAGCGGCGAGTGGTTTGGCAGCATGATGCCGCCCGCCCCGAGCCGCAGGGTGTTGGTGCCGCCGGCCAGGTGGCCGATGAGCACGGCGGTGGCGGCGCTGGCGATCCCCGGCATGTTGTGATGCTCCGCCAGCCAGTAGCGGTGATAGCCCCAGCGCTCCGCATGGCGGGCCAGATCCAGCGAATGGCGGAACGACTCGGCCGGCAAGGTGCCTTCGGGCACGGGCACCAGATCCAGCACGGAATAGGGAACGACAGACATGGGACACTCCATTGATTCACAGGCCATTTGCCAGTGGAGCAATGTAGCACGAGATATCTGAATGAATCACGTGACCACAGGAGTGTGCCGGACTGGGCGCCCTCTCCCGTCCCAAGCTCAGACTCAGGATGCACGCCGTCCTCACACACCACCCGATAAGGCCCTATGCTTTTTGTCATCATACGAGCACACTCTCAGGAGATCATCACGGCGATCGCCGGGACAAGGACAGGTCCATGACAACAGCACGCCTCAGTCGAAAACCCTTTTACGTACACATTGCCACCCTCTTCATTCTGCTCTTCTCCCTGCTGGGAGGGGCCCTCATCGTGCTGCAGTTCCAGCAGGGCATGCGGCAGGGGCTGGAGCACGAACGACAGAGCTTCCAGCACTACCGGGAGCAGCTGGCGCTCGCCTTCAAGCTGAACCAGCGCCCGGCGCACATGTCACTGAGCCTCCTGCGCAGCGGCCAGCTGGCCGCCATGACCCGCCTGGAGGAGCGGCTCGCCTATCTGCCCCAACTGGCCGAAGTGCTGGCAAACAGCGCCAGCTATGGCGCCATCTATGCCGGTTACGAGAACGGCGACTTCTTCCTGGTGCGCAAGCTGACCGAGCGGGCAAAGGGGGCGCTGGACAACCCGCCGCCCGAGAGCCGCCTGCTGGTCCAGAGCCTGAGCCAGGGCCGGGGGGAGTTTCTCTATTTTGACCAGCGGCAGCGGCTGCTGGAGCGGCGTCCCATGCCGGACTACCGTTTCGATCCCCGCGACCGTGGCTGGTACAAGCAGGCACGCTGGAGCACCGGCATCATAGTGACCCATCCCTATCTCTTCTTCACCACCCGGGAGCCGGGCATGACGCTGGCGGTGGAGAGCGACGATCGCCGGGCGGTGATCGGGCTGGACGCCGGCGTGGAGGAGCTCTCCTCCCTCATCGGTGAGCTGCCTCTTCCCAGCCACAGCCAGCTGGTGCTGTTCGACGAGGCCGGCACCCTGTTGGCAACGGATCCCGAGCGGTTGCCCAGCTTCGACCAGCTGAGCCGCCTGCCCATGCTGTCGGCGCTCCAGCACCCGATCCTCGCCAAGCTGCAACAGGAGATGGCCACCCAGCCCACCCTGCTGCACCAGCCCGCCGAGCTGACGCTGAACGATGGCAATGGCTCCGACTGGCTCGTCAACCTCTCGGCCCTCGGGGAGGGATCTCCCTTCTACCTCGCCCTGCTGGTGCCGGCGGAGGTGCTGACCGCGCCGGCCCGTCAGGATGCCCTGCGCAACCTGGCCTGGGCATGTGCCGGCTTGCTCCTGCTGCTGCCCGTCATCTGGCTGGCGGCGCGGCGCACGGCCACCCCCCTGCTGGCACTGACCCAGGAGGCCGAGCGGATCCAGCATTTCGACTTCGGCGAGAGCGAGGGCCCGGACTCGGCGATCCGGGAGATAGACGACCTGGCCCGCGCCATGTCCAGCATGCGCCTGACCCTGGGCAACTTCATGAACATGGGGCGGGCGCTGACGGCTGAACACCGCTTCGACTCCCTGCTCAACCGCATCCTGCAAGAGACGGTGGCGGCGGCCCAGGCAGAAGGGGGTTGTCTCTACCTGGCGAAGGAGAAACAGATGCAGGCCGTGCAGGCCATCTGGCAGTCGCAGCCGCTGGCCTGTGAACGGGTGCACTGGCAGACGGCGCTGCTCGGCGGACTCTACCACACGGATCGCCTCAGCCTGCCCCTCGATGAGGAGCAGTGGTCCCGTTACCTCGCCGACTGGGGTCCCTTCCCCGGCCCACGCCAACTGCTGGCCGAGCCCCTGTACAACCATCGCCAGGAGCTGATCGGCTGCCTGTTGCTGGTGCTGCCGGACTGTGCCCCCCGGGAGCTGGCATCGCGCATCAGCCTCATCGAGGCGCTGGCCGGCATGTCGGCCTCCGCCATCGAAAACCAGCGCCTGCTGGAGGAGCAGAAGCAGCTGCTGGAGGCCTTCATCGAACTGATCGCGGGGGCCATCGACGCCAAGAGCCCCTATACCGGCGGCCACTGCCAGCGCGTGCCCGAGCTGGCCCGGATGCTGACACAGGCCGCCTGCGACCAGCAGCAAGGCCCCTTCAAGGACTTTCGCCTCGACGACGAGGAGTGGGAGGCCATCCATATCGCGAGCTGGCTGCACGACTGCGGCAAGGTCACCACCCCGGAGTTCGTGGTGGACAAGGCCACCAAGCTGGAGACCATCTACGACAGGATCCACGAGATCCGCACCCGCTTCGAGGTGCTCAAGCGCGACGCCCATATCGACGCGCTGGCGGCCCGGCTGCCGGCCTCGGAGCGGCAGGCGGCCGAGGAGGAGGCCGGCCCGCGCTGGCACGCCCTGGACGAGGAGTTCGCCTTCGTCGCCGAATGCAATCTGGGTGGGGAGTGGATGGCACCGGAGAAGCTGGAGCGACTCGCCACCATCGCCAACCGCACCTGGCTGCGCACCCTGGACGATCGCCTCGGCATCAGCCAGGAGGAGCTCAGGCGCCACCCCGGCCCCTCCCCCCTGCCCTGCCGCGAGACGCTGCTCGCCGACAAGCCGGTTCACCTGATCCCCCGCCCCGCCCAGGACAACCTCGCCCGCCACAACCCCTGGGGCTTCAAGGTGCGGGTGCCCGCCCACCTCTACAACAGGGGCGAGCACTACAATCTCGCCATCGGCCGAGGTACGCTCACCGAGGAGGAGCGCTACAAGATCAACGAGCACATCATCCAGACCATCCGCATGCTGGAGCGGCTCCCCTTCCCCCAGCACCTTCGCAAGGTGCCGGAGATAGCGGGAGGCCATCACGAGCGGATGGATGGCACCGGTTATCCGCGCCAGTTGCAGGGGGGGCAGATGAGCATCCCCGCTCGCATCATGGCCATCGCCGACATCTTCGAGGCGCTGACTGCGAGCGACCGCCCCTACAAGTCGGGCAAGACGGTCTCCCAGTCCCTGGCCATCATGCAGAAGATGGTGCAGGAGCATCACATAGACCCGGCCCTGTTTGCCCTCTTCATCGAGAGCGGCATCTGGCGGGACTATGCGAAGCGCTTCCTCGCCCCCCAGCAGCTGGACGAGGCGGCCTGTCAGGCCCTGCTGGCGGAGGCGCACTGAGCCGCCCCTGCCCGCATAAGCCCATAAAAAAACGGTCAACCCAGGTTGACCGTTTTTCGTGTGGGGCCGCCTCTTAGAACAGCAGGTGGGCGACGCCGGCGATCACCGGCAGGGTGATCAGGGTGCGCAGCAGGAAGATGACGAACAGCTCCCACAGCTTGACCGGGATCTTGCTGCCCAGCAGCAGGGCTCCCACTTCCGACATATAGATAAGCTGGGTGACCGACATGGCGGCGATCACGAAGCGGGTGATGTCGCTCTCTATGGTGGACGCCAGCACCGCCGGGATGAACATGTCGGCGAAGCCCACCATGATGGTCTTGGACGCGGCTTCTGCCTCCGGCAGTTGCAGCAGTTCCAGCAAGGGAACAAACGGCGCCCCCAGCCAGTTGAAGATGGGGGTATGCTCCGCCAGCATCAGGGCACAGGTGCCGATCGCCATCACCACAGGCAGCACGCCGAACACCATGTCCAGGGCATTCTTCACCCCTTCCCGCGCCACGGCGCCCATGTCGGTCATGCTGTCGGCCTTGGCCAGGGCGCGCTGATAGCCATAGCTCAGCACGCTGTGCTGGTGGGGGATCGCCTCCTGCTTGCGGCACAGCGGGGTGCCGTCGCTGTAGACATCCTTCTTCCAGGAGAGCGGCGGCAGGCGCGGTACCACGATGGCCGCCACCACGCCGGCCAGGCAGACGGTGAGGTAGAAGGGCACGAACATGTGCTCCAGCTTCACCTGGGAGATCACCACCAGGCAGAAGGTGATGGAGACCGCGGAGAAGGTGGTGCCGATGACGGCGGCTTCCCGCTGGGTATAGAACTTGCCTTCATACTGCTTGCTGGTGAGCAGGATGCCGACGCTGCCGTCCCCGAGCCAGGAGGCGAAGCAGTCCACCGCGGAACGCCCCGGCAGGCGGAACACAGGGCGCATGATGCGGGTCATCATGGTGCCGACGAACTCCAGCAGGCCGAAGTCCAGCAGCAGCGGCAGCAGCAGGCCGGCGAAGATGAACACCGAGAACAGCACGGGCAGCAGGTCGTGCAGCACCAGGCCACCGGTCGCCCCGGAGCGCAACGCCTCGGGACCGGCCTCGAAGAAGGTCAGCAAGACGAAGATGCCCCCCAGCACCCGCACGCAGGCCCAGAAGGGGGAGACGTTGAACAGGCTGTTGAGGAAGGGGCGCCTCACCAGGATCGCCGGCTTGAACAGCCAGGCGACCAGGGTCATCAGCATGGTGGTGGTGATGATGGCGCTGACCATGGCGACCAGGTGGTCGGCAAACACCGTCTGCACCAGCTTCGCCAGCACGGCCACGGGGATGGTGACATTGCCGTCATAGATGACCGGGGTCATGAACAGCAGGATCCCGATGAGCGACGGGATCAAAAACATCAGCACGTTGCGGCGAGTACGGATCGCCGGTGCCTCCAGGGTCTTTTCCAACATGATAGACAACCTTAAATGTGACTTTTCCTTCAGCCAGGCCACCTGCATATCCATGCCCTCACCCGGCAAACGGGCGCAAGAATAACGCAAAAAACTGCACAAACAAGCTTTTAATACATTATTTCAAGCATAAATATTTTATCAGGTGAACCATCCATAAGAACAAACCAAAACAGTCATGCATATCAATTCATTTTTGATGGTTAGCATAATGTTTCATACAGGTTAAGTTCAGGTGCGCAGTATAATGGGTTGCGGCTGGCAGGCAATAAATGACATGAGAAATATATCTATAGGGTGATCCCGTCGATCCTCCCATAAAAAAACCGGAGCCTGTCAGGGCTCCGGTCTTGTCACGAGAGAGAGGCTCAGTCGCGGACGTAGATCACTTCGACCCCGTCGTCGTCCTCATCGTCCCAGTCATCGTCATCCAGGCTGTCATCAAAGGCCTTTGAAGCCGCCAGGGCGTCGGCTTCCGCCTTGGCCAGCTGGTTCTTGTGGTAGTCGTCCCACTTGAACTCCACCTTCTCGATGGCCTCCCTGGCATCCTCCGCCAGCTGACGGGGCATGGTGTCCAGCAGATCCAGGATGTCGTAGCACACCTTCTTGGTGCCTTCCTTGCTGATGGCGGTGATGGCGTAGACAGGGCCTTCGTGGTTCAGGGCGGTCTTGACGCGCTCCATCACCTCGCCCGCCTCTTCCTCCAGGATGAGATCCATCTTGTTGAACACCAGCCAGCGCGGCTTGCCCGCCAGCTCGGGGCTGTATTTCTCCAGCTCCCGGACTATGGTGACGGCGTTCTCAGCAGGATCGGAGCCATCCACCGGGCAGATGTCCACCAGGTGGATCAGCACGCGGCAGCGCTCCAGGTGCTTGAGGAAGCGGATCCCGAGGCCGGCGCCTTCGGCGGCCCCCTCGATCAGACCCGGAATGTCGGCGATGACGAAGGAGCGGGAGTTCTCGCCACGCACCACGCCGAGGTTTGGCACTAGCGTGGTGAAGGGGTAGTCGGCCACTTTCGGACGGGCCGCGGAAACGGCGCGGATAAAGGTGGACTTGCCCGCATTGGGCAGGCCCAGCATGCCGACGTCCGCCAGCAGCAGCAGTTCCAGCCTCAGGGTGCGCACTTCACCCGGAGTGCCATTGCTCTTCTGGCGCGGCGCCCGGTTGACCGAGCTCTTGAAGCGGGTGTTGCCAAGGCCGTGGAAGCCGCCCTTGGCGACCAGCAGCTTCTGATCATGGCTGGTCAGATCCCCCAGCAGCTCGCCGGTATCCTCGTCGGTGGCGCGGGTCCCCACAGGCACGCGCAGGATCTTGTCCTTGCCGCGACGGCCGGTACAGTTGGCGCTCTGGCCATTCTCGCCCCGCTCGGCGGCGTGGAAACGCTCGAAGCGGTAGTCGATCAGGGTGTTCAGGTTTTCATCGGCAACCAGATAGACGTCACCGCCGTCACCGCCGTCACCGCCATCCGGGCCACCGTTCGGGATGTACTTCTCGCGGCGGAAGCTCACACAACCGTTACCACCGTCACCGGCATCGACTCGAATCTGGACTTCATCAACAAACTTCATAGGTAACCGTCACCTTAATTCGAAAAACCGATACGCAATTATAGTGATACGGGCCCCTTCGGGCGAGGCGCATCTGGCCGATGAGGCCCGTCTGCGCCGGCTCATCCGCGTGCCGTTTTTTCGTCAAACTCATCAGAAAAACAAAAGCCCCGCCAGGTTGGCGGGGCTTCGGATCCTTGCGGTCCGTAATTACTCAGCAACGATGCTGACGTACTTACGATTCTGCGGACCTTTAACTTCGAACTGCACTTTACCGTTCGCGGTAGCGAACAGAGTGTGGTCCTTGCCCAGACCAACGTTCTCACCAGCGTGGAACTTGGTGCCGCGCTGACGAACGATGATGCTGCCAGCCAGAACTGTTTCGCCGCCGAAACGCTTCACGCCCAGGCGTTTAGCTTCAGAATCGCGACCGTTGCGGGATGAACCGCCAGCTTTTTTGTGTGCCATCTATCGGACTCCTCTAATTAAGCGCTGATGCCAGTGATTTTGACTTCAGTGAACCACTGACGGTGGCCCGCTTGCTTACGGTGGTGCTTACGACGACGGAACTTGACGATAGTCACTTTCTCGCCACGACCATGAGCCACAACTTCAGCTACAACCTTGCCACCTTCAACGAAAGGAGCACCTACTTTGAAAGTGTCGCCTGCAGCAACCATCAGCACTTCGTTGAAGTCGATGGTAGCGCCAGTCTCAACGTTCAGCTTTTCCAGACGAACGATTTGACCTTCGGCCACACGGTGTTGTTTTCCGCCGCTTTGGAATACCGCGTACATTTGATTAACTCCGTAAAGGCGTGTCTTTTGCTCAAGGCCAGACACGCGCAAAAACCTATAACAATGGGCGGGCATTCTACGCAGAACGATTTGCCGAGGCAAGGCCAATTTAGCAAAAAGTTTATTTTGTGCGCATATCTGCCGCCGTGAATAAACGCCTAACTGTAACCCATTGTGAAATCGTGTAGAATCCCCGCCATTGCTAAAAACGCAGTAAATGCTGCCGTCACGTTACGAGACTTATGGACCAACAGACTATCCGTGCGCTCTGTGCCGCCGACATGACGGCGGTCAATGAACTGATCCTGGCGAGGCTCCAGTCCGATGTCAGCCTGATCAACCAGCTGGGTTTCTATATTGTCAGTGCCGGCGGCAAACGGATGCGCCCCATGCTGACCGTGATGGCCGCCCGCGCCCTGGGCTACGAGGGTGAAGACCACCTGAAACTGGCCGCCATCATCGAATTCATCCACACTTCCACCCTGCTGCACGATGACGTGGTCGACGAGTCCGACCTGCGCCGCGGCCGGGAGACCGCCAACGCCCTGTTTGGCAACGCCGCCAGCGTCTTGGTGGGCGACTACCTCTATAGCCGCTCCTTCCAGATGATGAGCGAGCTCTCCAATCTGAAGGTGATGGAGATCCTGTCGGATGCCACCAACACCATCGCCGAAGGGGAAGTGCTGCAGTTGATGAACTGCAACGATCCGGACACCACGGAAGAGAGCTATATGACGGTCATCTACTGCAAGACCGCCAAGCTGTTCGAGGCAGCCACCCGCCTCGCCGCCGTGCTGACCCATCAGCCCGCCCCCATCGAACAGGCCATGACCGACTACGGCAAGTATCTCGGCACCGCCTTCCAGATCATCGACGACGTCATGGACTACTGCTCCCAGAGCGACGAGATGGGCAAGAACGTGGGCGACGATCTGGCCGAAGGCAAGCCGACCCTGCCGCTGCTGCGCGCCATGGAAGTGGGCACCCCGGAAGAGCGCCAGCTGGTGCGCGACGCCATTGAGCACCGCAACGGCATGGATCACCTGGAGCGCATCCTGGCCATCCTTGATCGCACCGGCGCCCTGGAGTACTCCCGCGAGCGGGCCCGGGAAGAGGCCGACAAGGCCATCGCCGCCCTCGCCATCCTGCCGGATTCGCAGCACAAGCAGGCCCTGGCCACTCTGGCCCACATGGCGGTACAGCGCAGCGCCTGAGTCGTGTTGCGCATCCATGAAAAAAGAGGCCATTGGCCTCTTTTTTCATGCTCTATCGTCGGGGCGGCTAGTGGCCCAGCGCCCAGAGGATGACGGCCCCCGCCACCACCAGACAGCCGCCGATGCGGCGCAACTGTTCAGGCGGCTGATCGCTCAGCAGCCGCAGCATCTGCTGCCAGGCCTTAGGCGCCAGCAAGGGGCCAAGCCCTTCGAACAACAGCAACAAGCCCAGACCCATCAGGATGGATGTCAGCATCCCTCCTCCTCATGAAATAGCCTCACCATGGAAAAGGGCCTGAATGCTCAGGCCCTTTGCGATCACCACTCGGTGCTTACTGCTTGTCACCGTGCGGCGACTTGAGGTAGCGGAAGAACTCGCTGTCCGGCTTCAACACCATGAGGTCGTTGCCACCGGCGAAGCTCTTGCGATAGGCCTCCATGCTGCGCACGAAGCTGAAGAACTCCGGGTCCTTCTTGTAGCTGTCGGCGTAAATCCTGGCGGCCTCGGCATCCCCTTCACCGCGCAGCTGGCGGGCGTTGCTCTCGGCATCCGCGATCATGACGGTCACCTTGCGGTCGATGTCGGCGCGCAGTATCTCGGCCTGCTCGCGGCCCTGTGAACGGTGTTCACGGGCGACTGCGGTCCGCTCGGCCCGCATCCGCTGATAAATGGAGCTGGAGACTTCCACCGGCAGGTTGATCTGCTTGATGCGCACATCCACCACCTTGATGCCGAGCTCGGAGGAGCGCGCCATCTTCATCAGGGCATCTTCCATCACGGTACTGCGCTCGCCGGAGACGATGTCCTTGATGGTGCGGTTACCGATCTCGGAACGCAGACCGTTGTTGATCTTGCGCTTGAGCAGGTCTTCGGCCTGGATCTTGTTGCCACCGCCGGTCGCCAGGTAGTACTTGGAGAAGTCCTCGATCTTCCACTTCACGTAGGAGTCGATGATGAGGTCTTTCTTCTCGGAAGTGACGAAGCGGTCCGCCTGGCCTTCCAGGGTCTGGATGCGGGCATCCATCTTGCGCACCTGGTCGATGAGCGGCACCTTGAAGTGCAGGCCCGGTTCATAGAGTCGCGGCTCACCGGAGTCGACCCGCTTCACCTTGCCAAACTGCACCACTATGCCTTTCTGGCCTTCATCGACGATGAAGACGGAAGAGAAGCAGACCATGGCGGCCACAGCGATGACACCAATAGCTATTTTCTTCATCTATCAGTTTCTCCCTGAGCTGAAACGGTCACCGCCACGGAGCGGGGTCGGCGTGGAGTTGGCCCCTTCGTTGGACGGCGGGGTCGGCTCGACTGCCGGGGTGCCGGCCGGACGCGCCGGTTGCACGGCATTGGCCTTGCCAGAGAGCTTGTCGAGCGGCAGATAGATCATGCTGTTGTTGCCGGCCGGCATGTCCACCACCACCTTGCTGGTCTGTTGATACAGCTCTTCCATGGTTTCCAGGTAGATACGATCACGGGTCAGCTCGGGGGCAGCCTGATACTGGGGCAGCAGCTCGTTGAAGCGGGCCACTTCACCCTGAGCCTTCAGCACGATCTGGGACTTGTAGGCTTCGGCCTCCTGCTCCAGACGCTTGACCTGGCCGCGGGCCTTCGGCTCCACTTCGCGGGCATAGGCTTCCGCTTCACGGATGAAACGCTGTTCATCTTCCTGGGCAGAGATGGCGTCATCGAAGGCGTCCTTCACCTCTTCCGGCGGACGCGCCGGCAGGAAGTTGACGTCGACGATCTGCAGGCCCATGTGATAGGGCTCGATGATGCTGTCGATCACCTGCCAAGTCTCCTGGCGCACCTTCTCACGGCCGGTGGTCAGCACGTCGTCCATCCGGGTGTGGCCCACCACGTAGCGCAGGGCGCTGTCGGTGGCCTGACTCAGGCTCTCGTCGGCGTTGGTCACGCTGAACAGGTACTGCTCGGGATCGACCACGCGATACTGCACGTCCATCTCGACCCGCACCACGTTCTCGTCCTGGGTCAGCATGAAGCCGGAGGCCGGCAGGGAACGGACGGACTCCACGTCCACCGGGATCACCCGATCGATGAAGGTCGGCTTCCAGCGCAGGCCCGGATCCACGTTGTGGGAGTACTCGCCAAAGCGCAGCACCACGCCCCGCTCGGCTTCGCGAATGGTGTAGAAGCCGCTGACGACCCACACCACCACGGCCACCACCAGCGCGATGGAGAGGCCAAATTTGCCCACGTCACCACCACCGGATTTGCCGCCACCGAGCAGGCCGCCGAAACGACGGCTCACCTTGCGCAGCATCTCGTCCAGATCAGGGGGCCCCTGATTCTTGCCGTTGTTCCCCCAGGGGTCACGGTCTTTGCCATTGTTACCAGGCTCATTCCAAGCCATCAGCGTCTCCATTAATACATGCGGATGGATATCATCTCTATCGGGCCACAGAGGGGCGATGAAATCAGCAAACCATTTATGTTCATCGACCCATCAATGCCTGATAAAGCGTTGTAAACTCTCACCTTCTTGTTTCATGAGGCGGTTCCAGTCGGCCAGTTGCAGGCGCACCTCCAAGACAAAATCCCCCTCCTCGCTGAAACCTTCCTGCTCGATGCCCTTGAGCCGATAGAGCGCACTGCGCAATCTCGCGGCCGACGGCGGCAACTGCAGGGTGTGATGGACCATGGAGCCGGCCAGCAGTTCGGTCAGGGCCTGGAACAGGCATTCGCTGCCTTCCCCGGTCTGGGCCGACAGCCAGACCCGCACCGGACGCCCTGCCTCATCCCGCTCAAGACCGGCCGGGCGATCGCTCAGCTTGTCGATCTTGTTGCAGATCATCAGCTGGGGACGGTCGTCCGCCTCGATCTCGGCCAGGACTCGCTGGACTGAGTCGATATTCTCCTGCATCTGCTCATCGGCGCAGTCCACCACGTGCAGCAGCAGGTCCGCCTCGCGGGTCTCCTGCAGCGTCGCCTTGAAGGCCGCGACCAGATCATGGGGCAAGTGCCGAATAAATCCAACTGTATCCGCCAGGATCACATCACCCACATCCTGGATCACCAATTTGCGCAGGGTGGGATCCAGGGTTGCGAACAATTGGTCGGCAGCATACACGCTGGCATCTGTAAGTTGGTTGAACAAAGTGGATTTTCCGGCGTTGGTGTAACCCACCAGGGAAACGGTCGGCACTTCGTTGCGGTTGCGGGCGCGTCGCCCCTGTTCCCGCTGCTTGGCCACCTTGTCGAGTCGGCGCAGAATCGCCTTGATGCGCTCGCGCAGCAGGCGGCGGTCGGTTTCAAGCTGGGTTTCACCCGGGCCGCGCAGACCAATCCCGCCCTTCTGTCGTTCGAGGTGGGTCCAGCCTCGCACCAGGCGAGTGGAAAGATGGCGCAACTGGGCCAGTTCGACCTGCAACTTGCCTTCGTGAGTGCGGGCGCGCTGGGCGAAGATATCGAGGATCAGGCCGGTCCTGTCCACCACCCGGCACTGGAACAGACGCTCCAGGTTGCGTTCCTGGGCGGGGGTCAGGGCATGGTTGAAGATGACCACGTCCGCATCCAGCATCTGGACCTGGGACGCGATCTCTTCCGCCTTGCCACTGCCGACAAAAAATTTGGCGCTGGGTGCGCTGCGACTGGTGGTGATCACCGCCAGCGCATTGACCCCGGCCGAGCTCACCAGCATCTTGAGCTCGTCCAGATCCTCCCGCTCCCCCTCATCGCTGAAGTTGACATGTACCAGAACGGCCTGTTCACCAGCTTCGTAACGGTCAAACAAGCGCTTGCTCCTTGACAGGTATCATGATGGATCTGAGTTGGCGAGTGGGCTCGCCGCGGGATATCACGCCTCGGCTTCACCCTGCTCTTCACCGGCGGCGCCCTGGGCGTGCTGGTGGTGGTTGACGGCACGGGCCGGCACCACGGTGGAAATGGCGTGCTTGTAGACCATCTGGCTCACGGTGTTCTTCAGCAGAATGACAAACTGGTCAAACGATTCGATCTGACCCTGCAGTTTGATGCCGTTCACCAAATAGATAGAAACAGGAATCCGCTCACGGCGCAGCGCATTCAAAAACGGGTCTTGGAGAGATTGCCCCTTAGCCATCTTTCTTTTCCTTATAGTTTGTTGTTTTTAAACACCGGATATTCAATATAACAACCTGATTATACAGGAGTGTCAAGCCGGACCAGCTCGGGCGACGACCCTTGCCAGATTGTCAGACTCACCAGATTCCAACCAGGTCACATCAGACCAACCGCGCAACCAGGTCATCTGACGCTTGGCCAACTGGCGGGTGGCAACAATGCCGCGATAGCGCATCTCATCATACTCTACTTCCCCCGCCAGGTAGTCCCACATTTGGCGGTAGCCCACACAGCGGATGGAGGGAAGATCCGGGGTGAGATCCCCCCGCTCGTACAGCGCCCTCACCTCCTGCTCGAAACCGCTCTGCAGCATCTTGTCGAAACGCTGTTCGATGCGCTGGTGCAGCACGGCGCGATCCTTCGGGGCGATGGCAAACTGTGCCACCCGGTAGGGCAGCCCCTCCCCCTGCACCCGGGTCAGCTCGGTGAGGGTCTTGCCGCTGATGCGGTACACCTCGAGCGCCCGACTGAGCCGCTGTGGGTCATTGGGGTGGATGCGGGCCCCCGCCACCGGATCGATGCGCACCAGCTCGTCGTGGAGCGCCTGCCAGCCGAGGCGGGCCGCCTCCTCCTCGATGCCGGCCCGCACGGTCGGATCGGCTGACGGCAGCGGAGAAAGTCCCTCCAGCAACGCCTTGAAGTAGAGCATGGTGCCGCCCACCAGCAGCGGAATGCGGCCGCGGTCGGCGATCTCTTTCATCTCCCGCAGCGCATCGCGGCAAAAATCCGCCGCCGAATAGCTCACGGCGGGATCCAGGATGTCGATCAGCCGGTGCGGCGCCAGGGCCAGCTCGGCGGCGCTCGGTTTGGCGGTGCCGATATCCATGCCGCGATAGATGAGCGCGGAGTCCACGCTGATGATGTCGCAGGGCAGCGCCTGGCACAGTTCGATGGCGAGATCCGTCTTGCCGGAGGCCGTGGGCCCCATCAGAAAAATTGCAGTCGGCAAGTCAGCCACGTGAAACACTCCCCTGGCACGGTCGCCCCATCGAAGGCGCACCGGCAAAAAACTGGTCAATAAATGCAAGCGACGGCGGGCTAATCCTCAATCGCCTTCGGTAAAGGCGGCCAGCACGCTCGCCAGCGACAGCGGGCGCACCAGGCGCACGTCTGCCAGTTGGTCACTGAAATCGGCAACAAGTTCCGTCAGCAGCCGGTTGGCGGTGGCAAAATCGTATATTTTATCGGCACTTATGCCTTGCTCCACCAGCCATTGGCATAGTACCCCAGCCTGCTCGCCGGCATCACTGTCAGATCCGCTCTCGATCAATTGCAGCAATTCGGGTAAGAGGCGCACCAGATCGGTCTGGCGCAGCAGGGCGGGCACCCGAGTCAGGATCATGGTGTCGCGTCCGCCGCTTTTCAACTCCAGCCCCATGCGTTTGAGCAGGCGCTCCCGCGCCTCCACCAGGGCGACGAGGTGTTTCGGCAGCTTGAAGGAGACCGGCAGCAGCAGAGGCTGGGCTGCCAGCCCCTGGCCCCAGGCGTCCAGCAACCAGTGGCGCAGCAGCAGGCGCTCCGCCCGTACCAGGGAGAGCAGCGCCAGCTGGCCGCTGCGCTCCAGCAGCAGATAGGCCTGTTCCACTAGGGTCAGGGCGCGCCACTCCCCAGAGCGTGCGGCCACGGGAGACATAGCGGGGCTCTCGGTTCCGGACAGGGGTTCCGGCGTCGCCACCTCCGGCAGGGTGGTGAGCAGGGCCCCCATGCCCCGCATCGCCGCCCGACTCGGGGGCTCGGGGGGCTGGTAGTTTCCGCCTCTGCCGCCACCGCCTTCCCGCACGGCGCCCTCGTCCCTCGTCTGGGCGGGGGGCCGGTAACTGTGCTCGGCGCCATACCACTCGGTGCGCGGCGCCTGACCGGGATAAGTGACCTCCGGGCTGCCAGGCAGCTCGACCAGGGTTTCGGCCAGCGGCTCCTCGGTGGCCGCGCCAACCCCTTCACGGCGCAGGGCGGTAAAGAGCGCCTGGAAGATGAAGTCATGGATGAGGCGCGCCTGATGGAAGCGCACCTCGTGCTTGGCGGGGTGGACGTTCACGTCCACCTGACGGGGATCCAGCTCGATGTAGAGCACATAGGCCGCGAACCGGTCGGTCGGCAGCAATTCGTCATAGGCCTGCCGGATGGCGTGGTTGATGAGCTTGTCGCGCATCATGCGGCCGTTGACATAGGTGTATTGCAGATCGTTTTGCGGCCTGGCGCCGGCGGGCGTGGCCAGCCAGCCCCAGAGCCGCACGTCGCTATGTTCGCTCGACACCGCCAGGGCGTGGTGCATGAAGGGAGAGCCGCAGACGGCGGCGAGCCGGCGCTCCTGCTCCGCCACCGTGTTCGCGGCCTTGTACTGGCGCACCACCTTGCCGTTGTGGCGCAGGATCAGGGTGACGTCGAAACGGGAGAGCGCGATGCGCCGCACCAGCTCGTCGATGTGGGCAAACTCGGTCTTTTCGCTGCGCATGAACTTGCGCCGCGCCGGGGTGTTGAAGAAGAGGTCCACCACCTCCACAGTGGTGCCCACCGGGTGGGCCGCCGGCTTGACGGTGACGCTCATCTCGCGCCCTTCCGCCTGGGCCTGCCAGGCTTCGGCCTGCTCCGCCGTGCGGGAGGTAAAGGTGAGGCGAGCCACCGAGCTGATGGAGGCGAGCGCCTCGCCGCGAAACCCCAGGCTGTTGATCCCTTCCAGATCGTCCAGGGTGGCGACCTTGGAGGTGGCGTGGCGCGACAGCGCCAGCACCAGCTCATCCCTGGCGACGCCACAGCCGTTGTCACGGATGCGGATGAGCTTGGCGCCCCCCTTGTCGATGTCGATCTCGACCCGGTCGGCCCCCGCATCCAGGCTGTTCTCCACCAGCTCCTTCACCACGGAGGAGGGCCGCTCCACCACCTCACCGGCAGCAATCTGGTTGGCCAGAATCGGCGGCAATATACGGATTGGCATCGCGTACTCCTGAAGGTTGAGGGTGTGAGGGGATGGGCTTGACACCATGAACATTCGCCGCATCCGTCCTTGCCACCGGCAGAGGGACGGGCGCGGCGTTCATCCGGCACTAGTCCTGCGGGATGTAGAGCACCTGCCCTATCTGGATTTCCCGTGACTTGAGCTTGTTGATCTCCACCAGCCGCGCCTGGCTCACCCCGTGCTTCTCGGCGAGGCGGGAGAGGCTCTGGCCGCGGGTGACCACGTGGCGGATCATCCTGGACTTGTCGTTGCTCTGCACGCTGCTGACCGGGGCGCTCGGCTCCTTCGCCGCCACCTTGTAGGGCTTGATCACCCCGGCGCCGGAGGCGCTGCCGACGCTGCTGACCGGGGCACCGCCGTCGCCGACGCGATACGGCTCGGTCGCCGGCATCCGGTTGGTCACCACCTGCTGCACCGGTTGTGTCGCCGGTTTGCTGGCGGCCACGGGCCTGCTCGCGGGGGCAGGACGACTCGTCGCCTGCTTGCTGGCCACCTGTTGTCCCTTGCCGGTCAGCATGGGGCCCTTGGTCGGATGGCTGCGGTAATAGGCGCGGATCCCCTCGAAGATGGCGCGGGCCAGCTGATCCTGATAGCTGGCGGTGGCCAGCAGCTTCTCTTCCGCGTGGTTGGAGATGAAGCCCGTCTCCACCAGCACCGAGGGAATGTCCGGCGCCTTCAGCACCGCCAGACTGGCGTGCTCCGGCGCCTTCTTGTGCAACCGGGCCACCCTGCCCATGGAGCGCAGGATCTGGCGGCTCACCTCATAACCTTCGGCCCTGGACTTGTCCATGGAGAGATCCAGGAAGGTCTGTGCCAGATAGGGGTTGGGATCGGATTCGGCCAATACCTTGCCGACGCCGCCGAGCAGTTCCCCCTGCTTCTCCTGCTTCTCGAGCCAGCTGCCCATCTCGCGGTTGGCACGGTTGGTCGACAGCACCCACACGGACGCGCCGCGCGGCGTCGAGTTGTGGAAGCTGTCGGCGTGCACCGACACCAGCAGATCCGCCTTGGCCTTGCGGGCGATCTCGGAGCGCTTGTTCAGGTCGACGAAGTAGTCGCCGCGCCGGGTCAGCACGGCACGCATGCCGGGCTCGCGATCGATGAGGGCCGCCAGCTTCTGCGACACCGACAGGGTCACCCGCTTCTCGTAGGTGCGGCGCGGGCCGATGGAGCCCGGGTCTTCCCCGCCGTGGCCGGGATCGATGGCGATGACGATGGCCTTGCCCTGTCCCCCGACGGGCGCGGGTTGTGCCGTGGCGCTGCCCTTCTCTTCGTAGGGCAGATCGATCACCAGCCGGTGGCCATAGGGACCGGCCGGCGCCAGCGGGAAGACCACTGGCTTGATGGAAGAGCTGAGATCCAGCACCAGGCGCAGGCTGCCTTGTTCAAGGGGCGTGCTCTCGCGGATCTTGCGCACCAGCTCGCTCTTGTTCTCGATGCGGGCCAGGTTGGCGGCATTGCTGGCGCCCTTCAGGTCGATCACCAGGCGGCTCGGGCCGGTCAGGGTGAAGTAGTTGAAATTGGGGGCACTGCTCATGTCGAGCACCACCCGGGTGTTGTCCGGCGACGGCCACACCCGCACACTCTTGAGCTGATTCGCCCAGGTGGGTAAGGCCATCAAGGAGAGAACAAAGACGAGGATCAAGCGCACTGAGATGACAACCGTTCCAGAATGGCTTCGCCGATAGCAGTGCGGGCCACGATCTGGGCCTCGCGCTGCTCGTTAACATAGGTCAGGGTGATCTCGAGATCCGGGGCGGGCAGCCAGCCCTCCCCTTTCTCCGGCCACTCCACCAGACAGAGGGTATCGGCACCGAAGTAGTCGCGAATCCCCATGAACTCCAGCTCTTCCGGGTCGGCCAGTCGATAGAGATCGAAGTGATAGACCTGCCACCTGGCCAGTTCATAGGGCTCCACCAGGGTATAGGTCGGACTCTTGACCTTGCCTTGATGGCCGAGCCCCTGCACCCAGCCTCGGGTCAGGGTGGTTTTGCCGGCCCCGAGGGCGCCGTGCAGAAAGACCGTGGTCGCCTGCTGGCACGCCTGCGCCAGCCGGCCGCCCAGGGCCACTGTTGCTGCCTCGTCCGGCAGTGTCATCATCAACGTTTTTGCCATGTTCTTCTTTTAACTTGTTACTGTGTCGGATTGACCAGACGGCGGATCCAGGGCAGCAGATCCGATGCCAGCATGCCCCTCTCCCCCTCGGCCGCAGCCAGGTCGGCCGCCTCGCCGTGGATCACGGCCCCGAGTCGGGCGGCCATCCCCGCAGGCCAGCCCTGGGCCAGGAGGGCGGCGATTATACCAGACAAGAGGTCGCCCATGCCGCCGCTGGCCATGCCCGGATTGCCCTCGTCGCAGAGGGCGATGGTCGGGCCATCGCAGATGAGCGACCCGGCCCCCTTGAGCAGCACCACGCCACCGTAGCGCCGCTGCAGCCGCGAAACGGCGGCGAAACGATCCGCCTCGACCTCGTCGATGGTGCAGCCCAGCAGGCGGGCGGCCTCCCCGGGGTGGGGGGTAAGCACCCAATTATCCCGATGACGGGGGGCCTGCGCCAGCCAATTCAATCCATCGGCGTCCAATACCAGTGGCTCCGGGGCCGCGAGGCGGTGCTCGAACCGGGCCCGGGCCCACTCATCCTGACCGAGTCCGGGCCCCAGCACATGCACCGAGGCCCAGGCCTCGTCCATGCCGGCCGGGCACCCCATCAGCTCGGGCTGTACCAGGCTGGCAGGGGGGGCGTCCGGATGCTGGCACAGGCGCACCAGGCCCGCCCCCGCCCGCAGGCAGGCCTGACCCGCCAGCAAGATGGCTCCCTGCATCCCCAGGTTGCCGCCCGTCAGCAGCACCCGGCCGCAGCGTCCCTTGTGGGCCGAGCGCGCACGCGGGACCAAGAGTCCCTTGAGGCGGGGATAATCGATCCGCTCGGCGGCGGGGATGACACCATCCTCGGGCCCCACCCCCAGGGGATCCCAGTCGAGGTGGCCGACCCCGTCCACCCCCTCCGCGGTGAGCATACCCTGCTTGATGCCGATGAAGGTGAGGGTGCGGGTGGCGTGCACCAGGGCGCCCATGGCGCGACCTGTATCGGCATTGAGCCCGGAGGGCAGATCCACCGCCAGCACGGGAACCCCCAGGCCGTTCATGGTTGCGACGATCTTTGCCATGGAAGGGGAGAGGGAGAACTGGACACCGGTGCCGAGCAGCGCGTCTATCACCAACTCCGGCAACGGCAGTGCCGAGTGTGCCAGCTCATCGGCCATCATCAAGCTGCCTCCCGAGGCCAGCCACTCCTCGGCGGCCCGCCTGGCGTCCCCCTTGAGCAGGCCGGGGGCCCGGGCGGCGATCACCAGGGGCTCGAGGCCGAGGCGCCTGGCGAGGCGGGCCAGCACATAGCCATCCCCGCCGTTGTTGCCCGGGCCGACGAAGATCCACCAGCGGCTGCTCTCGGGCCAATGATGACGGGCATAGTTGCACAGGGCGGCCCCCGCCCGCTCCATCAGCACATAGAGGGGCAGCCCCTCGCGCTCGGCCCAGCGCCGCTCCAGGCGGCGGATCTGTTCGGCCCGCCACAGGGGTTGTGCTAGACTGTCGCCCTCTTTCCTGCGGATAGCGTCCTCGAACACCTGTACCATGACGGCCCCCAAGCTTCATCATCCCATGACCCGGCAACTGGCACGCCATATTGCCACCCTGCGCCTGCCACAGCCCTGTCGGCAGAGGGGCAACGCAGCATGACGGCCGCCGAACTCGCACAGCTGACCCACGATATCAAGCTCTGGGCACGGGAGCTAGGATTTGACCAGGTCGGCATCACAGACACGGATCTCGCCCTGGAGGAGCCCAGACTGCAGGCCTGGCTGGACGCCGGCCACCACGGCACCATGGACTACATGGCGCGCCACGGCATGATGCGGGCCCGCCCCCACGAGCTGCTGCCGGGCACCCTGCGGGTGCTGTCGGTGCGGATGAATTACCTCCCGTTCGAGGCGGGCTTCGCCGCAACCCTGCGCGACCCCACGCTCGGCTATATCAGCCGCTACGCCCTCGGCCGCGACTACCACAAGGTGCTGCGCAACCGGCTCAAGCAGCTGGGGGAGCGCATCGAGCGGCGCTGCGAGGCGCTGTTGCAAGGTTCACAGGAGACCCTGGGCGAGTGGCGTCCCTTCGTCGATTCCGCTCCCATCCTGGAGCGCCCGCTGGCGGCCAAGGCGGGGCTCGGCTGGGTGGGCAAGCACTCGCTGCTGCTCAACGAGTCGGCGGGCTCCTTCTTCTTCCTGGGGGAGCTGCTGGTCGGCCTGCCGCTGCGCCTGGACGCCCCGGTGGAGAAGGAGCAGTGCGGCAAGTGCGTGGCCTGCATCAACATATGCCCGACCGGTGCCATCATCGCCCCCTATGTGGTGGACGGCCGTCGCTGCATCTCCTATCTCACCATAGAGAACGACGGCCCCATCCCCGAGGAGTTCAGGCCGCTGATGGGCAACCGCATCTATGGCTGCGACGACTGCCAGCTCATCTGCCCCTGGAACCGCTATGTGGATGCGAGCCCAGAGCCCGACTTCAGCCCGCGCCCCACTCTGCACCGCCCGCCCCTGCTTGATCTGTGGGGCTGGAGCGAGAGCGATTTTCTCAAGCACACCGAGGGCAGCCCGATCCGCCGCATCGGCTACCGGCGCTGGCGCCGCAACCTGGCGGTGGCTCTTGGCAACGGTCCCGCCAGCCCGCAGGTCATCGAAGCCCTGCAGCAGGCGCTCGGCGAGGCCGAGCCTATGGTGGCCGAACATATCGAGTGGGCGCTGGCGACCCTGGCCAACCGCCAGCAGGAAGACCACAAGAAGACCCGCCTGCTGATCCGCTGCATCGAAAAAGGTCTGCCGGATCACGCATAGGCGATCTGGCCCTTGCCGGATCGCAGGCATTTTTTCATGCTCTGCCGACCATTGACCATCGGCACAATAAAAGGAAGATTCGGATGCAGATGTTGGGAGTAGATATTGGCGGATCCGGGATCAAGGGCTGCCTGGTCGACACCGAGACCGGGGAGCTGATTGGCGAGCGCCACCGCATCGCCACGCCGCAACCGGCCACCCCGGCCGCCGTGGCGCACACCCTCAAGGCGCTGGTCGAGCATTTCCAGTGGAAG
This sequence comes from Aeromonas sp. XH, assembly GCF_033348475.1. NCBI lineage: Bacteria > Pseudomonadati > Pseudomonadota > Gammaproteobacteria > Aeromonadales > Aeromonadaceae > Aeromonas > Aeromonas sp. XH. The sequence goes on from NZ_CP137630.1 coordinate 3,439,465, forward strand.
GGCCCGGTGGGATGCGGCTTTCCCGCCACCATCCACAACGGCATCGCCAAGAACGCCTCCAACATCGACAAGAGCTGGATCGAGACCGATGCCGCCCACCTGTTCGCCGACGTGACCGGCCTGCCTTGCTATGTACTGAATGATGCCGATGCGGCGGGCCTCGCCGAGATGCGCTTTGGCACCGGGCGGGATCGCCAGGGGGTGATCATCCTCATCACGGTGGGCACCGGCATCGGCACCGCGGTATTCGTCAACGGCCAGCTGCTGCCCAACACCGAGCTGGGCCACCTCATCCTGGAAGGCATGGTGGCCGAGCACTACTGCTCCGACGCCGTGCGCAAGCGCGAGGATCTCTCCTGGAGCCGCTGGGGCAAGCGCTTCAACAAGTACCTGGCCCGCCTGGAATTCCTCTTCTCCCCCGACCTCTTCATCCTGGGAGGCGGCAGCGCCGCCAAGCTCGACAAGTTCATCGACCGAATAGAGACCCGGGCCCCGCTGGTCGCGGCGGCAAACCTCAACCAGGCCGGCATCATAGGAGCCGCCCTCTACGGCGCCGCCCGGCAGAAGGGCTGATCCCTCCCCGTCATGCCCCCGACAGATCCGGCCCCTGTCGGGTCCCTTGGTTCAGATGTCGTCGAGCCGATGAGCCCCGTGCACCAGCCGGGTCAACCGGGATCGCGCCATCGAGGCCAGGGCCTTCAGCAGTGCCCCCGTGTCAGGCGTGGGGCACTCCCGGGCAAGGCGCTCCAGCTCGGCGATGAGCCTCTCCTCCTGCTGCGACACCAGGGCCACTATCTCCTCCGGCTGAGTGCCGGCCGCCAGCGCCAGGCGCTCGCACTCCACCAGCAGATCCTCGCCGAATCCCTGATCCAGCCAGGTCTCCTTGACCGCCTTCCCCATCTGCTCGCGATAGTCGTGCAGATGAGCCGCCGCCGCGTCTTCCCGTCCCTGCAGATAGGCCAGCAGCATCCGGCTGCGCTCCCCGTCCACCCTGGGGATCTGGCGCCCGTAGCTGAGCCCCTGCTGATGATGAAGCTGCTCGAGATAGAGCATCAGATCCTTGATCTGTTGAAATCGCATCTCTCCCTCCTCCTGGCATCCACCTTCTGCCAGTATAAGGAGGTGGCGCCTGGTCCCGATCGAAAAATGGTCATTTATTGTTCTGCATCAAGGGGATGGTGAAGAAAAAAAGCCGCGGGATGCGCAGTGGGCGAGAGGCGGCGCCGGGGGGGCGAGGGGCCGGTCTATCACAGGCGGGCTCTGAGAAAAGCATCGAATAGACAAGTTGTGGTTAATTTTCCAGGTTATATTCGGTCATGAATCATCAAGTCAGAATCTAATCTTGAGACTCCCGAGCCCCCCTCGCCGCCATAGTCGGTGGACGGAAATCCTTATCCATTTTTTAGACGTCTAGACGTAAAAACATGCGTTGACACAGCCATCCGGACATCTTAGCATCATCCTCCATGATGACAGAGCTACCCAGTGAAACCTCTGCCCAATTTACCCGCCTGTAGCGCCCTGTGCTTTAAGGCTGTTAGCACGGAAGAATCCATGATTAAGTTGATCGGTCTCAACAAAGTCTACGGTAAAGGCAGTGATGCCGTGCACGCCCTGCGTGACGTGAGCCTGCATGTGCCGCAAGGCAAGATCTTCGGGGTGATCGGCGCCTCCGGTGCCGGCAAGAGCACCCTCATTCGTTGCGTCAACCTGCTGGAGCGCCCCACCGAGGGCCAGGTCATCGTCGATGGCCAGGATCTGGTCGCCCTGAGCGAGCGGGATCTGACCCAGGCCCGCCGCCAGATCGGCATGATCTTCCAGCACTTCAACCTGCTGGCCTCCCGCACCGTCTCCGCCAACATCGCCTTCCCCCTGGAGCTCGCGGGCTGGAGCAAGGCGCAGATCCAGAGCCGGGTCAGCGAACTGCTGGCCCTGGTCGGGCTGGAAGCCCGTGCCCACGCTTATCCGTCCGAGCTCTCCGGCGGCCAGAAGCAGCGCGTCGCCATCGCCCGCGCCCTGGCGCCGGCCCCCAAGGTACTGCTGTGCGACGAGGCCACTTCGGCCCTGGACCCGCAGACCACCCGCTCCATCCTGAGCCTGCTCAAGGAGATCAACGTCAAGCTGGGGCTCACCATACTGCTCATCACCCACGAGATGGACGTGGTGAAGGGGATCTGTGACGAAGTGGCCATCATCAGCGACGGCCGTCTGATCGAGCAGGGCGAGGTCGCCTGGTTCTTCAGCAACGCCAAGACCCAGCTGGCTCGGGATTTCATCCACTCCACCATCCACCTGGAAGTACCCCAGGAGTATCAGGAGCGGATGAGTGCGGAGCGTGTGCCCGGCAGCTACCCATTGGTCAAGCTGGGTTTCACCGGTGCCACCGTCGATTCGCCGCTGATTTCCGAGGTGAGCCGCCGTTTCAACATCGACATCAGCATACTGAGTGCGGATATCGAATACGCCGGCGGCGTCAAGTTCGGCTTCCTGCTGGCCGAGCTGTTCGGGGACGAGGCCCAGTGCGAGGCGTCCCAGCAGTTCTTCATCGACAACCACATTCAGCTGGAGGTAATGGGCTATGTCCGAAGCAATGACTAATCTGCTGCGCCCCATCCTCGGCGACTCAGCCATCCTATCCAGCTGGAGGTAATGACTCATGTCCGAAGCAATGATCAATCTGCTGGTCTCGGCCCTCGGCGACACCCTGATCATGGTGTTTGCCTCCGCCCTGTTCGGCTGCCTGCTCGGCCTGCCGCTCGGCGTGGCGCTGCACGTGACCAAGGCGGGCCAGATCCTGGCCAACCCGCTGCTGAACAAGATCCTCGGCGTCATCGTCAACGTGGGACGCTCCGTGCCCTTCATCATCCTGCTGGTGGCCATCATACCGCTGACCCGATTCATCGTCGGCACCAGTATCGGCACCATAGCCGCCATAGTGCCGCTGACCGTCGGCTGCATCCCCTTCATCGCCCGTCTGGTGGAAGGGGCCCTGATGGAGGTGCCGGACGGCCTGCTGGAGGCGGCCAAGGCCATGGGGGCCAAGCCCCTGCAAATCATCGCCAAGGTGCTGCTGCCCGAGGCCCTGCCGGGGATCCTCAACAGCATCATCATCACCCTCGTCACCCTGGTGAACTACTCCGCCATGGCCGGCGCCATCGGGGGGGGAGGTCTGGGGGATGTGGGCATTCGCTACGGCTATCAGCGTTTCGATCCCACCGTCATGCTGGTCACCGTGGTCATTCTGGTGGTGCTGGTTCAACTCATCCAGAGCGCGGGTGAGCGCCTGGTCAAACAATGTGATCATCGTTAATCGTCGATTTCTGACAGGAGGTTTTTATGAAATTGGGCATTAAATCCGCGGCAGCCGCGCTGCTGGCAACCCTGGTACTGGTCGGCTGCGGCCAGAAGGAAGAGAACAAGACCCTGAAGGTGGGCGCCATCGCCGGCCCCGAGACCGAGCTGGTGGAGACCGCGGCCAAGGTGGCCAAGGAGAAATACGGTCTGACCGTCGAAGTGGTCACCTTCTCCGACTACGTCACCCCGAACGTGGCCCTGAACGACGGCAGCGTCGACGTCAACGCCTTCCAGCACAAGCCTTACCTGGACGCCCAGATCCGTGATCGCGGCTTCAAGCTGGTGCCGGTCGGCAACACCTTCGTCTACCCGATCGCCGGTTATTCCAAGAAGCTCAAGGCGCTGTCCGAGATCAAGGACGGCGCCCAGATCGCGGTGCCGAACGATCCGACCAACCTGGGTCGCTCCCTGATCCTGCTGGAGAAGCAGGGCCTGCTGAAGCTGAAGGAAGGCGCCGGTCTGGAAGCCACCGTGCTGGACATCGTCGACAACCCGCGCAACTTCAAGATCGTCGAGCTGGAAGCCGCCCAGCTGCCGCGCTCCCTGGAAGACGTGGATCTGGCCATCATCAACAACACCTTCGCCGGTCAGATCGGGCTGACCCCGACCGAGAACGGCCTGTTTGTCGAAGACAAGGAGTCCCCCTACGTCAACCTGATCGTCGCCCGCGAGAACAACAAGGACGACGAGAAGGTCAAGGAGTTCGTCCAGTCCTTCCAGACCGACGAGGTCTACAAGAAGGGAACCGAGCTGTTCAAGGGCGGTCTGGTGAAAGGTTGGTAATCACTCACTCTGTAAAAAAGGCCACGCCAAGCGTGGCCTTTTTTTTTGCCCCCGTTATCATAGTCGGAAGCACGGCAACACGAAAAACAGAACAACAATGAAGAAATGGTATCTGGCCTACTGCAAGCCCAAGGAAGAGGCCCGCGCCCGCGCACATCTGGCAGCCCAGGGCGTCGAATCCTATTACCCCATGGTCGAGATCGAGAAACTGAAACGGGGCAAACGGGTGCCGGTGCGGGAGCCCATGTTTCCCAACTACCTCTTCATCTATGTGGATCTGGAGGAGGTGACCCCGGTCACCCTGAAGTCGACCCGCGGCATCAGCCGCATCATCCACTTCGGCAAGGAGTGGACCCCCGTCAGCAGCCAGCTGATCTACCAGTTGATGAGCCGGGACGACAGCGACGAGGCCCGCGCCAGCTATGCCCGTTTGCCGACCCAGGGAGACAAGGTGCTTATCGAATCCGGCCCCCTCGCCGGCTTCGAGGCCATCTATCTGGAGCCGGATGGGGAGAAACGGGCCATCCTTCTGGTCACCCTGCTCAATCAGGAGACCTGCAGCAGCTTTGAGAACCAGACCTTCCGCCGTCTGGAGTGACCGCGCAGCGTCTGATTCGTGGCGAGAAGCGCCCCCTTCGCCTGCGGGTCACCCACTCAATCAGGAGACCTGCAGCAGCGTCGAGAACCAGACCTTCCGCCGTCTGGAGTGACTGCGCAGCGTCTGATTCGCGGCGAGAAGCGCCCCCTTCGCCTGCTGGTCACCCACTCAATCAGGAGACCTGCAGCAGCGTCGAGAACCAGACCTTCCGCCGTCTGGAGTGACTGCGCAGCGTCTGATTCGCGGCGAGAAGCGCCCCCTTCGCCTGCTGGTCACCCTGCTCAATCAGGAGACCTGCAGCAGCTTCGAGAACCAGACCTTCCGCCGTCTGGAGTGACCGCGTCCCACGGTGATCAACTTCCCCGCGGGTCACCCTGCTCAATCAGGAGAACACTGGCGGCATCGACCACCTGACATGCCGGCCTTGGGGCTGAAAAAAACGGGACAGACCCGCCGGTCTGCCCCGTTTTGTTGCCGCCCGGTCGGCGTCAGGCATCCAGCGCGAAGCGGCTGATGGCCGAGGTCAGCCTGCCCGTCTCCCGCGTCAACCTGGCGGCGATCTGCTCCCCCTGCTGACTGTGTTCTCTGGACTGATGGCTGAGCCCGGCGATCTCTTCCACCGTGCCGGCGACCGACTGTGCCACCCTGGACTGCTGCTCGGTCGCCGCCGCGATGGCCGCGAGCCGGCCGCTGAGGTCCTGCACCAGCGCCGTCATCGCCTCCAGGGTCTCGGTCACCGAGGCCAGGGCCCCCCGTCCCTGCGCCACCAGCCGGGTGCCGTCGCCCACGGTATCGGCGGTCTCCCGGGTCTGCTGCTGGATGCTGGCGATGGTCTGGTTGATCTCCATGGTCGATGCGCTGGTACGACTCGCCAGCTGCCTCACCTCATCGGCCACCACCGCAAAGCCGCGCCCCTGTTCACCGGCCCGCGCCGCCTCGATGGCGGCGTTGAGGGCCAGCAGGTTGGTCTGCTCGGCGATGGTGGCGATCACCTCGGTGACGCGCCCCACCTGTTCGCTCTGGCTGCTGAGTTTCTCCATCGCCTGATCCGCCTGGGTGATCATGGCGGCGATCTGCGCCATGGTGTCCCCCATGCGTCCCAGCACCTGCTCACCCTGCCTGGCCTGCTGTTCGGTCTGGCGGGCCGCCCCGGCGGCGTCGGCAATGTTGCCGGCCACATCCCGGGTGCTGACCGACATCTGCTCGATGGCGGCGGCCACCGAATCCAGCCTCTGGCTCTGGCTCGCCAGGTCGTCCACGATGGCGTTGGTGGTCTGGCCGACCTCGCGACCAGCCCCCTCCACCTGGCCGACCGCCCCCTGGATCTCCCCCACCAGCTCGCGCAACTGGGCCGACATCCGATTGATGGAGCCCGTCAGGCCGCCCAGTTCATCCTGGCGCAGCACCGGCAGGGGGGCGAGCGGCAGGCGGCCATCGGCCACCTGACCGGCCCGGTTCACCAGGCTGGCAATCTCCCGGGTCAGACGCCGGCTGAACAGCAGGGCCACCAGGGTGCCGAGCAGGATGACGCTGGTGGTCGCCAGCAGCAGGGTGCGATGAATGGTCTGGCCGGCCGCGGTCATCTCGCCGGCCATCTTGTCCACATCCCCCCGGGTATGGGTCACCTGGGCCGCCAGCTGGTCGGCGAGCCGGGTCAGGGCGGGCTCTATCTCTGTGGCCATCAGGTGGTTGGCCCTGTCCCAGTCCGGCGCCTGGCGCTTCTCGATCACCTGGCCGACCAGCTCGGCGAAGGGGGCGGACATCTCCTCGAACAGCGTCCACAGCCCCTTCTGCGCCTCGGTGAAGCTGGCCTGTTGCTGCTTGATCTCGGCCACCCGCTGCAGATGGAACTGGTAGTAGTCCTGGTACTTGTCGCGATACGCCTTCTCCCCCGAGATGAGAAAGTCCCGCAGGGCGGAGAGGGCATTGGCCAGGCCGTTGTAGGCATCCCCCACCTGCTTGAGCAGCAGGCGGCGATCCCCCGGCAGCTGATCCTGCGGGGTCACCACCTCTTCGTTGGCAATGGATTGCAGCTGGTCCAGGGCGGCCTCCGCCAGGGGGCCCGCCTCCAGCAGCATCAGGGTGTGGGCAGGCAGGTTATCCTCGGTATGGGCCAGGGCCCAGACCTTCTCCTGCGCCTCCTTGAAGCCCCTCAGGGAGCGGGTCAGATCCGGGGTGAACGACTGCCGCTCGATGAGCCGCCAGGCCCCTTCCCACTCCTGTTTCAGGCGCGCCGACTGGGCTGGGTCCTTGCCGAGGATGAGGTAGCCACGCAGGGAGGAGACGGTGGCGATCAGCGCCTTCTGGCTCGCCTCGTCCCGCTGCAGGGCGGGCAGGGCCTGGGCCAGCAAGGCATCCTGCGAGCCCTCAATCCGGCCGAGCTGATGGTAGACGAGGGTCGACGAGAGAATGATGAGCAGATTGATAAAACAGAAGCTCAACAACAGCTTGCTTGATAGTTTCATGGCCATCCTTGTGTGACTGCGGGCATCCTGCCCTGAATTAGCGCCTGATCAGCGTGGGTAGCCGTGCCAGCCAGCTCTCATGCCAGACGCTCAGCTCCTCGCGGGGCATGGGACGGGCGGAGAAGAACCCCTGGCACTGATCGCATCCGAGCCTCGCCAGCAGTTGCCAGGTGGCCTCGTCCTCGACCCCTTCGGCCACCGATTTCAACCCCAGCTTGCGCGCCAGCTCGATGCTGGATTCGATGATGGCAAGGCGGGAGGGATCCTCGTAGCAGCGATCGACGAAGGATCTGTCCAGCTTCAACTCGGTGAAGGGCAGCAGGGCGAGCTGCTGCATGGAGGAGTAGCCTGTGCCGAAGTCGTCGATGGAGAGGCCAAAGCCGTGCATGCGCAGGCGCGTCAGCACCTCCAGCGACTTGCCGAGATCCTTGACGAAGGCGCTCTCGGTCACCTCCAGGGTGATGAGCTCGGGGTTGATGCTCCAGCGCTGGCAGTGGCTGAGCAGGGTGTTGCACAGATCCCCCTCGATCAGCGAGGTGGTGGAGAGGTTCATCGACAGGTTCAGCGAGAGTCCGGTCTGCTCCCAGAGGTGACCATCGCGCAGCGCCTTGCCGATGATCACCTCGGTGAGCGGGTCGATGAGCCCGTTGTGTTCCGCCAGCGGAATGAAACGGGCCGGGGAGATGAGGCCGTAGAGGGGGTGCTGCCAGCGGGCGAGCGCCTCCATGCCGGTCCAGCGCCCGTTGTCGAAGCTCACCTTGGGCTGATACCAGGGCAGCAGCTGATCCTGCTCCAGGGCGCGGCCCAGATCGTCCAGGGTGAGCTGGAAGCCGTCTTCCTCCTGACTGCGCACCTGCTGGGGGCGCCAGGCGCCGATCATCTGCGCGATCTGCTGATCGGAGGCGGGCTTGTCGATGCGCCCCAGCACCTGCAGGCCATAGGCCCGGCTCATGCGCAGCACCGCATCCACCACGTCATCCTCCAGGGCGCTGCACAGCACTATGCCGCCGCGAAACCCGCCGAGGGAGAGGCGACGCAGCAGGGCCATGCCATCCATGCCGGGCATGCGCAGATCGCAGAACAGGATGTCCACCTGGTGATGCTGGCACTGGGCCAGCGCCTCCTCCCCGTCCTGGGCCTCCAGCAGGTGGGGGTAGCCAAGCCCGCGGATCTGGTGCATCAGGGCCTTGCGCTGGAAGTTGTGATCTTCCACCACCATGATCACCCACTCTTGCCGTGCACTATTCATCTAGCCATAACCCCGTTTCACCTCTGATCCCGTTCATCAATGCCTGTACTGCCAGGGCCAGCTCGTCGAGTCTGTCCCACTGCTTCAACCTGGCCGCCGCCTCCAGCCGGGCGGCCTCCTCTGCCAATGCCTGCTGCCCCACCATGCGGGCGGCGCCCTTGATGCGATGGGCCGTCTCCACCAGCGCCTGGCTATCCTGCCTGGCCAGGGCCTGCCTCATGTCCTCGCTGTCCTGCTCATTGGCTTCCAGGTATTCGGCAGCCATGCTGCGGGCCACCTCCTCGTCCCCGAACAGGGTCAACCAGCTTATGCCCGGCACCTGAACCCTGGCTTGCCGGGAGGCCATTGGCCGGGGCTCCCGGGCCGGCAGCCAGCGCACCAGGATCTGGCGCAACGCATCCAGGCTGTAGGGCTTGAACAGCATATCGTTCATGCCCGCCTCCCGCATCTGCTGGCTGGCCTCCTCCGACGTATCGGCGGTGATGCCTATGATGGGCGTCTGGTCACCAGACTCTCGCAAGGAGCGTGCCAATGCATAGCCATCCATCACCGGCATGTGGCAGTCCGTCAGCAGCAGGGCAAACCCCTGCCCCTGCCAGGCGAGCAGCGCCTGCTCCCCGTCCTCCACCACCTCGGACTCGAGCCCCAGGATGGCGAGCTGGCGGGTCAGCAGCGCCCGGTTGACGGGGTGATCGTCCGCCACCAGCACCCGCCCCCTGAGCGCCTCCCCCTGAACCCTGGCCGCCTCGCTGGGCCGTTGGCTCGACAGCTGATGGCAGGTCTCCAGCAGCAGGTCGGGATAGAGGGGAGACTGGCCGAGTCGCCACCAGGCGTCGCTCCCCATGCGTCCGCGCAGCGCCTCATGGTGCGAGAGTACTATGCCCTTGAGCGAAGAGCGCTGCAAATGCGCCAGCCAGTCGCTGCCCAGGGCCTGCTCCAGAGTGCGTTCCTGGGCCAGCAGGTAGCCCTCGAGGGGCTGCTGCCACTGGCTGGCCGTCAGCCGGTGCAGCCGGGCACCGAAGCGCTCCATCATGGCCGGCAGCGCCTCGTCCTCACCGAACCACCACCACGCCTGCTCGGCCAGCGGCGGCGCGTCCCACTGGCAGTCGACCAGCGGAATGGCAAAAGTCACCGTGGTCCCCACCCCGGGCTCGCTCTCCAGGGTCAGGCTGCCCCCCATCTTCTGGGTCAGCTGATGACAGATGGCGAGTCCGAGCCCGGTCCCGCCGAAGCGCCGGTTGATGTCTGACTCCACCTGCCTGAACGGGATGAAGAGGTTGTCCTGCTTCTCCCTCGCGATGCCGATCCCCGTGTCCCGCACCCTCAGGGTCAGCCTGTGATCCTGGTAGGCCACCTGGATGGCCACCCCTCCCGCCTCGGTGAACTTCACCGCATTGCTCAGCAGGTTGGAGACAACCTGCCCCACCCGCACCCCATCGATGCAGGCCTGATCCGGCACCTCCCGCCCCCATGCCAGCGTCACATTGAGCCCCTTGCCATAGGCATGGGCGGCATGCCCCCGGATGACGTCGCAGATCACCGAGGTCAGCCGGCAGCGATGGGGATGCAGCTGCAACTGCCCCGCCTCCATCTTGGAGAAGTCCAGGATATCGTTGACCAGGTAGAGCAGGTGGTTGGTGGAGGTCGAGATGTTGCGCAGCATGTAGCGCTGGTCGTCGTCGAGGGCGCTCATCTGCAGCAGCTCCAGCATGCCGTGCATGCCGGAGATGGGGGTACGCAGCTCATGGCTCATGGTGGCGAGGAAGCGGCTGCGCGCCTGGGTCGCCTCCTCCGCCACCCGCCTGGCCTGGCGCAGCTCCAGCTCCTGGCGCTTCAACTTGGTGATGTCCTGCACCACCCCGTTCAGCACCACCCCTTCGAGCCCCTCCTGGTGCACGAAGTGCCCCCGGATCTGCAGATAGCCCGATTGTCCCTGGCGCTGGATCTCCACCTCGAGATCCAGCGGCTCCATGGCCCTGGCATGGCGCTCCACTGTGGCCACGAACTCCTGATGGGCCTGCCCCGTCAACCCCAGGATGGCGGCCCCGGTCACCTTCTCCCCGACGGGATCCATGTCATAACCCACCATCTCCTTCAGCCCCTGCGAGGTGTAGAGGAAGCGCCCGTTGCCCGGCCCCAACCAGTGGTATTGGTAGACCAGCCCCGGCATGCTGTCGGTGATCTGGGTGAGCCGGGTCTGCGCCTCCTGGGCCGCGAACCGCGCCTGCTCCAGCTCGGTCACATCGGTCAGCACGGTCAGGATCCCGAGCCGCTTGCCGTCCGGCCCCACGAACAGCCGCTTGGTGTAGATCATCTGGTGCAGGCTGCCGTCATCCCGCAGGAGCTCACCACGGCCATGAAACTCCTCCCCGCTCTCCCACACCCTGGCATCTTCCTCCACGACCCGGGCCCGGATCGCCTCCGGCAGCCGATCCTTGAGCAGCCGCTCATAGGAGCCCATCAGGTTTTCCCCGCCCAGGAACATCTGCCGGTATGCCCGGTTCGTCATCGCGACCTCGTAGTGCTCGTTGGTCAGCACCACCAGGTTTGGCAGGGCGTCGAGCATCATCTGGACGAACGCAAGCTGCTCCTCGAGCCGCCGCTCCACCTCCCGTCGCTGGCTGACCTGACGGCGCAGCGTCCGGTTCCACCCCAGGAACAGCAGGAGGCTGAGCAGGAAGAGTCCGCCACCGAGGGAAGACCAGAGCAGCACCTTCTGCGGATCCAGCCCCGTCTGTATGGTCAGGGAGAGCCACTTCTTCTCCAGGGCGGTCAGCTCCTCCGGAGGGATGGCGAGCAACACCTTGGTCAGGATCTGCTGCAGCATGGGATCCTGCCGCTGGGTCGCCATGGCGACGGGCACCCGCAGATCGTTGCCGGAATACACCACCTGATAGCGATCGCTGAATCCCTTCTTCAACGACTGCTCCAGGGTGGTCATCCCCATCAGCACATAGTCGACCTGTTGCCGATCCAGCAGCGGCAGCAGCTCGGGATCGCTGGCCACCGGGACGGAGACGGCCCCCACCTCGGTCAGCAGCATTTTTTCCACCGAGCCCCCCACCATGCCCACGGGGTGCCCTTTCAAATCCTTGGGGCTGGTCAACTCTTCCATCCCCTTCCTGGCCACAACCACCCGGTTGAGGGAGGCATAATTGGGGGTGAAGCGGGCAAACTGCTGACGCTCAGCGGTCGGCGTCATGGCCGGGATGAGATCCAGCTTGCGGGCCTGGAACAGCGCCAGGCTCTGGGTCCAGCTTTCGGTCGGCACCAGGGTAAACTGGAGCCCGGCACGCTGACTCATCATCGCCAGCAGCTCGGCAATAAACCCCTTGAGACGCCCCCGCTCGTCGATCTCGCTCATGCCGGACCAGTTGGGGGCGACCCCGTACCGGATCACCGGGTGCGCCTGCAACCACGCCTGCTCCTGCGGGCTGAAGACGATCTCCCTGTTTCCTTTGACCAGGGCGTAATCCAGGATGCCCCCCGCCTCCAGGATGCTGCGCCGCTCCAGTGCAGAGATGTCGTCGAGGGCCCGCTCCAGCAATCCCTGCAGGACGTCTCCCTCCGGCGCGACCGCCATGGCGAGGGAGGTATCCCTCATCCAGTCCACCGTGACCAGCGTCATGCCCGCCATGACCTGCAGACGGCTCAGCATGGGCAACTCGGCCAGATAGGCGTCCGCCTTTCCCTCCTTGAGCAGGAAGACCGCCTCGTCCCGACTGTCGACCGTGACCAGATTCGAGATGCCGAGGCGCTGCAACTCGTCGCAGGCGCTGACGCCGAAGACGCAGACCCAGCGCACGCCGTAGGCCTCCTCCAGGGAGAGGCTCTCCCGCCCTCCCGTCAGCAGGATGGCGCGAGGCAGCGCCATCAGCTCGGAGGTGAACCGCATCCGCAGTGTGCGGGTCGGGCTAGGCGCCACGCCGATCAGCATGTCGACCTCGCCGTCCATCAAGGCCTGCTGGAGCCCCGCATTGTTGGCATAGGCCCGGTAGCGCACCCCCAGCCCCAACCTGCCTGCAATCTGGGAGGCGAACTCATTCAGGGGGCCGGTGAAGTTGCCACGGCCATCGGTATAGACATAAGGGGGCCAGGCCGTCGCCGGCATGCCGATCACCAGCTCGTGGTGGGTTGCGAGCCAGGCCTGCTCCGCCGGCGTGAAGGCGCTTGCGTCCAGCTGCGACGAATGGGCCGTCGCCACCAGGCTCCAGCAGGTCAACCAGCACAACAGGATGAGGCGACAGCAGCGGCAGAACATAATCAGCTCCCTTACAGACTGGAGGGGGATCATAGAGTGTTTGGCCCTGTGTGCGACACATAATTTGAGGCCATTCACGGCAGAAAAGAAAAATGGCAGGCCCAGGCCTGCCATCCGCGAGGTCGGGGGCCGGGCCCCCTCCCCTCAGGTTATTCGATTCCCGAGCCGGAAACCGGTTTGAAACTCCCGCTCACGGATGTGGGCGATCTGCACGTTTTGCCCCTCCAGCCCGATGTCTTTGAGCAGGGCCGGGGAGAGATGCAGATAGCTGACGCGACGCTCCAACCGGGTGATCCGTTTTTGAACCAGGGTCTCGACGTGGCGCAGCAGGGTGAGTTCGATAGACATGATATTCTCCAGTTGAACGTGCGGTTCCCCCGGAGAGAGGTGATCACCCTGCGGGACAACCGCGGGTGATGGAAAAGCAGGTGTTACCTGTTCCCTCCACGCGGCGAATAAAGAGCACGAGTCTTCGCGCTGCCAGAGCAGCGATCGAACGCAACGTTGAACATGGAATGTTGCATATTCGTCTCCTTACCGTGTGAAAGTTGAACAAGTTGCCACAGTGTAAAAAAACACCGAATTTTACGCAATCTCTCCCCCACCCATATGGGTGGGGGCCGTCCGGGCGAGGCCCCCTCATATCCCGGACAGCAGGCGGAACTCCTCCAGCGCATAGGTATCCGTCATGCCGCTCACATAGTCGAGCAGCAGCCGCACCCGGTAGTACCACTCCTGCTCGGCCCCTTCGTGAAAGCGCGGATCCCGGCTCGCCACCGCCAGCCGGTATGCCTTGAGGTGGCGGGCGGAGAGCCTGTGATACAGGCGGCGGGCGAAGAAGAGCTCGCTCCCGCCGTCGCCGGCCAGCAGCCGCTCGAACTGGCTGGCGGGCAGGGCCAGCAGGCAGGCATAGGTGGAGAGCACGCCGCGCAGGGCGGCATAGCCCTCCAGCTCCAGCGCCTCCACCTCGGGGCGCATGAACACCTGCGCCTTCGCGACTTGTTTGAGCACATCCAGCACCCTGGCCGCCGGGGCCTGGCCGTGCAGCAGCGCCCTGGGGTAGGCACCGCTCAGGATCTCGTCGTGCTCGCTCACATAGGTGTGGGCCGCCAGCGCCACCAGATCCCGGGTCAGCCGATGGCGGAAATGGGGGAAGAAGCCGCGGCCAGAGGCGAGGGCCTCATCGAGCAGGGTGGTCATGTAGTCGCTCTCATCGGCGGCCCTCAGCGCCGCCAGCAGCTCGCCCTGGGTGAGGATGCGCCTGTCCACCGCATCCTCCAGATCGGCGATGCAGTAGGAGATGTCGTCCGCCGCCTCCATGATGTAGACCAGCGGATGGCGGCATCCCGGCGCCAGCCCCAGACTCTCGCCCAGGGCCCGGTAGAGGGGCTGCTCGCTGAAGAAGATGCCGCGTTTGCTGGCCCAGCCGTGATGCTGGCCATAGCCCTGGGGGCTGTGCAGCCCGGGTTGGGGTTGCTGCGGGTATTTGCACAGGGCCGCCAGCTGGCCCAGGGTGAGGTTCAGCTCGTGCAGGCTGTGCACCAGCCGCAGGCTCTGGGCGTTGCCGTCAAACACCAGCAGATCCTGGCGAAGCGTTGCCCACTGGGCACTCGGCAACTGGTCGTGGGCACGGGCAAAGAGACTGTCCAGCTCCTGCGCCAGCCACTGGCTCATCACCTGCTCCCCGAAGTGGCCAAACGGCGGGTTGCCGACGTCGTGCAGCAGGCAGGACATCTCCACCAGATTGATAAAGGCCCCCTCGCAAACCGACCCCGGGGGCAGGGCCGCCAGGATGCGCCGGCTGATCTGGCGGCCGGTCTCCTGCACCTCCAGGGAGTGGGTGAGGCGGCTGCGCACCGAGGCCTTCACGTCGAGGGGGAAGACCTGGGTCTTCTGCTGCAGCCGGCGCACCGGTGCCGCCTGCACGATGCGGGCGCGATCCTGCTCGGTCGCCTCCAGCAGGTCGTCATCGCCCCAGGGGTGGATCCGCTCCGGGGTAATCAAACGGCTATACATCTTGTGGCTCCTTGCCCGGTTTTTTTGCCCGCCTCACGACAGCAACCAGCGCCGCAGGCGGGCGATGTCGCCCGGGTATTCCCGGCGCAGCGTCTCAATCCAGTCTTCCACGTTCTCCCACCAGGCCGGGTGATCCGGGCTCTGGATCAGCTGGGCCGTCTGCTGCAGCCGGCGCAGGCCGATGGAGCCCGCCGCCCCTTTTATCTTGTGCGCCTCCTCCACCACGCCGGCCTGATCCCGGGCAATCATGTTGGAGTCGAGCACAGCCATGTAGTCCGGCATCATCTTCTCGAACAGATCCACGCTGGAGATCAGCACCGGTTTTCCGACCGTGCTGGCGTAATCGGTGAGGAAGGGCAGGTCCAGCAGGGCATCCTGGTGGTGGGCATCGTCCTGCTCGTCCGCCTCGTCGTCGGCGAGATCCGCAAACAGGTGGCCTATCACCTCCCGCACTGCCCTGGAGCCGAGCGGCTTGTTGATCACGTCCTGCATGCCGTGATCCCGGTAGTACTGACGATCCCCGGTGGCGTTGGCGGTGAGTGCCACCATGGGGGGCAGGCTGTCGCCGTAGCGCGCCAGCAGCTGCTCCGCCACGTCGAATCCGGTCATATCCGGCAGCTGGATGTCGAGCAGGATGAGGTCGAAGTCATCGGGATTGGCCATGGCCAGCGCCTGGGCGCCGTCCCGCGCCACCTTGACCTGATGGCCGAGCTTGTTCAGCAGGGCGCAGGCCACGGTCACGTTGAGCTCCACATCCTCCACCAGCAGGATGTCGAGGGAGGGCATCTCCGGCTCCGCGGCCGCGGCCTGGGGCTCGACGCACTCCACCTCCAGCTCGGCGGTGAAGCAGGCGCCTTCGCCCGGATCGCTGTCCACATAGAGCTGCCCCCCCATGGCCTGCACCAGCTGGCGGGAGACCGCGAGGCCGATGCCGGTGCCGGTGGCGTGCTTCTTGCCCTGCACCTGGTAGTACATGGCGAAGATCTTCTCCTGCTGGGCTCGGGGAATGCCCACCCCGGTGTCCTCCACCTCGAAGTGCAGCGCCAGCTTGCCCGGCACCTCGGCGGCGTGGGCGAGGCAGCGTATGGTCACCCCCCCCTCGTCGGTGAACTTGACCGCGTTGCCCACCAGGTTCCACAGCACCTGGCGCAACCGGGTGCCGTCCGCCATCACGAATTGCGGCATGTCGCCATCCCGGTCGAAGTGCAGATAGAGCCCCTTCTGCTCCGCCTGGATGCGCGACAGCGTCTCCAGCTCGTCGAGGAAGGCGGGCAGATCCAGGGGGGCCGGCGCGATTTCCAGCCGGCGCCGGTCGAGCTTGTCGAGATCGATGATGTCGTTGAAGATGTTGCCGAGCGTCACCGCGCTCAGGTGGATGGTCTTGAGCTGCTGCTGCTGCTTGGCATCGAGGGGCGTGTCCATCAGCATCCGGCTCAAGCCCACTATGCCGTTGAGGGGGGTACGCAGCTCGTGGCTGATGGTGGAGATGAAGGTGGTCTTGTCCCGGCTCGCCTTCTCCAGCTTGTCCTGGTACTGCTTGCGCTCTGTGATGTCGCGGCCAAAGCCGAGCAGGCCGAGGCGCTTGCCGAAGCGATCGAAGAAGGGCACCTTGCGCAGCTCGAAGTAGGCCTTGCGGCCATCCGGGTACTCCAGCCACTGCTCATAGGTGAGCGGCTCGTTGCTGGCGAAGACCTGCTTGTCGGTCTCCACCACCTTGCTGGCGATGTCGTGCTTGTAGACGTCGAACGGCGTCAGCCCGATGAGCTCCGCCTCCACCTTGCCGGTCAGCTCCTCCATGGCGCGGTTGCAGCCGGAGAACTGCTCGTCCTCGTTGCGGTAGTAGACCAGATCCGGCGAGCAGTCGATGAAGGAGCGCAGCAGGGCGGTGCGCTCCCCCAGGTGCAGCTGGGCCTTCTCCCGCTGGAACACCTCGTTCTCCAGATCCTCTATGGCCTGCTGACGCAGGGTCTCGGCCCGGTTGGTCTCGGCGATCTGGGCGTTGAGGCGGCTGATGTTCTCCTGCAGCTGGCTGTTGAGCTCGAGGTCCCGCTCGCGCATGTCCTGCAGCTTGCGCACCATGCGGGTCAGCCGCTGACGGGAGTCCTCCAGCTGATCCACCACGATGGAGAGGAAGTAGACGGCCCAGGGGGTTACCAGCAGGCCGAAGAAGACCGAACGCACCAGGTCGACAACGTCCACCGTGCCGCGCAGAAACAGGGTCACCCCCATCTGGATGGAGACCGCCAGCACTATGATGGCGGTCGCCAGGAACATGCTGAAGCGCACCAGTCCCAGCTTGGTCATCAGGTCGACGTAATATTGCGCCCAGGATTTGATCTGCTTCATCTCGTTGCTTTCCCCTCTCGATTGCGCAAACAGAATACCAGTACGGCGCCCTGAACTCTTGCCCGCCGCATCTTAAATTATTGATTAACGTCACACTCCGGCTGGGGTAGCATGCCTGCCATGAGTCAGTCAGCTCCGGTTCAGCCAACCAGGCCGGACCCCGCTGCCACCCATGTCATCCGTTATGTCAGGAGCACTCCCGATGCGCAATCATGTTCTGTTGAGTCTTGGCCTGCTGGTCGCCAACGTCGCCCACGCCGATCTGGGGGAGATCCCCCGCCAATCCGGCTGGTCCGGATTCCTGCTGGGCGGGGTCAATGTCGGCAGCCACAAGTCCAACTTCTACGCCGGCGATGACAGCGACAGCCGCATCCAGGATCTCGGCTCCCCCGACAGCGAGAGCGGCCTGAGCCCGCTCATCAACGCCGACATCCGCTACACCTTCGCCGACACCCGCACCCAGGTGTTCCTCGGCAACCTGATCCAGGACGCGGTGCGCTTCGACTTCACCCAGCAGCTCGGCCTGCGCCAGGAGATGGGCGACAAGGGCATAGTCGCCACTTCCCTGGTGTTCAACGTCATGCCGGTGGAGCTGTGGAGCGATCCCTTCGCCACCGGGGTGGATCGCAGCTCCACCGATCTCGAGTCGAAAGGGGTGCGGTTCGCCTGGGACAGGATCTGGGGCAGCAACTTCTACGGCAGCCTCACCAGCCGGGAAGTGGAGCTCGACGAGGAGCGCAGCGGCCAGCAATACGACCAGACCCACGGCACCCAGTATGCCCCCATGCTGGATCGCAACGGCAAGGTCCACGCCATGGAGCTCTCCTACCAGTTCCATTTCGCCGACAACCAGCTGCTGGAGCCCGCGCTCCTCTACCGACAGGCCGACCTCGATGGCAGCGCCGAGAGTTTCAAGAACACCGGCCTGCAACTGACCTACGCCAGGCGCGCGTCCCAGTGGTCCATCGTGAGCAACCTCTATGCCGGCAAGCGCAAGTATGACGAGGCGAACCCCCTGTTCGGCCGGCATGCCGACGCCAGCGAGTTCGCCCTCAACGGCACCTTCTTCTGGCACAACCTGTTCGGGGTCAAGCCGCTCTCCGCCACCTTCACCCTGGCCTATTCCAGCGCCGACTCCGACATCGACTTCTACGACAGCCAGGCCAGCCGCTTCAGCACCGGCCTGCTCTACAACTTCTAACGCGGTCCCCCGCAAACAAGGAGGCCACCCCGGGGGTGGCCTCTTCATTCGTGGTGCCCGTCGCCATCAGATGCCGAGGGAGTCCAGCAGATCGTCGTGCTCGTTGCTCGCCGGGGCGATGGCCTGGGCCGGCTTGGCTGCCAGCTTGGCCTGGGCGATCAGCTCGTCCGGATCCACCTCCTCCTGCACGCCGCCATCATGAATCCGGATGAACTCCGTCTTGTCCATGGCCAGCTCCAGATAGAAGATGTTGTTGCTGGCGGTGAAGAAGGTGACCCTGCGGGTCTCGGGGTTGTCCAGGTTGGTATCGACGCTCAGCATCACCTGCTTGTTCAGGGCCAGCATCTTGGGCTGGTTCTGGGTGATGTGGGTCTGCAACTCGCGCCCCACCTTGGTGGTGAAGCTGCCGACGATCTGGTTCATCAGCTCGCCCATGACGTTGCTCACCTCGTCCGAGGTGTGGGAGATGGCGAGATCCTCCTTGGAGAGCCCCATGCTCAGCATGTAGCGCTCGTAGAGCTCCATGGCCGCGGCGGCGGAGAAGTTGATCACCACCAGCCCGGAGAAGCCGCCGTCAAACAGCACGAAGCAGCCGATGTCCGGCTTGAGGCAGGTCTTGCTGATCCGTTGCACCATGCCGGAGAAGCGCACCTGGGTCTGGGTCGCCGCACTCAATACGCTCGTCACCGAATTGCACAGGCTCAGCAGCACATCCTCTGTGGTCAATACGGCATCATCCTCGGATCTTGTCACTATCATGGAACCTTCCTGCTGATCGAAAAAAATAGACGGGTCTGTCTCAGCGCCCATGTCATCACGCACGGGCGCGAGACGCTAACAGATTGCGCTATCCCTGTGCGCAAAGCGCGAGCCACCTCTCACTTGACTGGATTATCAGTCAGCCAGGGCTGGAATCCATCCAGGGTGGCCAAGCGGGCACGCCAGTTATCGGCCGCCGCTTGCAATGCTTGCGCCTCATGGGGAATGGCGGGACAGGCTCCCCAGATGGGGCCGGGCCAGGCGGCATCGGAGCTGAAACGGGCCACGTGATGCAGATGCAGCTGGGGCACCAGGTTGCCGAGCGCCGCCACGTTGATCTTGTCCGGGCGCAGCACCTGCTCCATCAGGGTGGCGACGGCGCAGGACTCCTGCATCAGCTGTTGCTGCTGTTCGGGGAGCAGGTGGTGGATCTCCCGCAGGTTGGCGACCCTGGGCACCAGGATGAGCCAGGGATACTGGCTGTCTTTGGCAAGCAGGACGCGGCACAGGGGCAGATCCCCGAGAATCCGGGTATCCGCCTGCAGGCGGGGATGCAATTCGAACATGGGGGCCTCGCTGGTCAACTTGGGCACTCGGGAGATGAGAGTGCCCACGTTACTGCAACCAGGGACAAACTTAAAGACGGGGCACGGCCCAGCCGATGAAGCGCTTGCGAAGTTCGGGGTCCGCCTTCAGGAAGAGTTGCTGCAACTGCCCCTCCAGCTCGCTGGCGGGAAGGGCCTGAGCCGGCGTCGCCGCAGCCGTGGCCGCCACCGCACCGGCCGCCGGCACCGCCTGTCCGGCGCCGCGGTTGTATTCCGCCAGCCTGGCATGCCAGTCCATGCCGATCTGCATCCCCTGCACCACCAGCGGCTCCTGCCGCACCTCGAGGGGCTGCCCTCCCGCCAGCAGGCTCAGGGTGGGCGCCTTGGCATAACGCTCCATGCCTGCCTCATCGGTGGGTACGGCGGCCTGCAGGCGGACCGACTGCCCGCGGGCCTCATAGCGGATCACCTGGGGCTCGGAGCGAACCAGGCGATCGTTGTCGCTGCTGCTGCGGCTCGGGATCACCCCCTCATAACGCACCAGCAGTTGCTGCTCCCCGTCCGCCAGCAGGGCGTGCTGCTCGTCCTGCACCTTGCCGGCGCTCACCGCCAGGATCTGGAAATCCCGGGGCACCTCGACCCTGACCTCGGCCTGCACCGAGCCGGCACACAACAAGCCGGCACACAACGACATGACTCCGACCCAACCCTGATGACCCTTCATTCCCTGCCTCTCTTGCGTTCGCGATGATGGGGCAGGGTAGCAACCCCAGATGACAGAAAAATAACGGGACTCTGACTCACCGCAGCAGATAATGGGGCCGCTCGGCGAACCACTGGGCCAGCACCTGCTTGAACAGCCGGATCTTGCGCGGCACCCGCCGCTGCTGGGCGTGCAGCACGTGCAGCGGATGCAGCCCCGTTTGCCACTCGTCCAGCACGACCACCAGCTCTCCCCTGGCCAGGCTGGCCTCCACCAGCATCAGCGGGCACTTGGCAAAGCCCATGCCAGCCCGGGCCAGCTGCAGCACTGTGCTGTAGTGATTGGCCCGCACCCTGCCCTGCACCAGGATGTGCGCCTCCTCCTCTCCCCTGCGAAAATGCCACTGTTCCCAGGCCGGATTGTGGCCCTGCAGCAGGCAGGGGCGCCCCCCCAGCTCATAGGGGGTGGCGGGGCTCCCCTCCCGGGCCAGCAGGGTTGGGCTGGCCACCACCACGTCCTTCAATCGCCCGAGAGGCAGCGCCACCAGGTTGTCAGGGATCTGGCTCATGGCCCGCAGGGCGATGTCGTGCTCCCCCTGGCTCATGTCGATCGTGGCGTTGGTGAAGTTGAGCTCCACCTGGACACCGGGACAGAGCTCGGCAAAGCGGGCGATCAGCTCGCTCACCATGCGGTCCCCCGTGCTGACCGGGCAGGTGAACCTCAGCCGGCCGCTGTCCTCCTCGGTCAGGGCCTGGATGTCCTGCTCCGCCTGGCGGGCCAGGGCGAAGATCTCCCCCGCCTGCTGATAGAGGGTCTTGCCCGCCTCGGTCAGGCTGAGGCGGCGGGTCGTGCGCTGCAGCAGCTGGGCGTTGAGGGACGACTCCAGGGCGCCGACGTGGCGGCTCAGCATCCCCTTGCTCACCCCCAGGGCATCGGCGGCGGCGGAGAAACTGCCCCGCAGCACCACCTCGTAGAAACTGGCCAGATGGGCGATGTCCATTCATTAGCTCCAAAACGGAAACAATGGGTTCATCATAAGCGCTTTTTCTCCTGTCGGAGACGACTAGAATCATCAATATCCCAAACAGGAGTGACCAAGATGAAAATCGTGATCGTGGGTGCCTCCGGCACCATAGGTTCCGCCGTCAGCGACCTGCTCGCCCAGGACCACCAGGTGATCCGGGTCGGCCATAGCCGGGGGGACGCCAGGGTCGACATGCGGGACAAGGCCTCCATCGAGGCGCTGTTCGCCCAGATCGGGCCCTTCGACGCCCTGGTGGTCGCCAGCGGCAGCGTCGCCTTCAACGCCCTGACCGAGATGAGCGACGAGCAGTGGCAGCTGGGGCTCCAGAGCAAGCTGATGGGCCAGATCAACCTGACCCGGGCCGCCATCCCCCACCTGAGCGATCGGGGCTCCATCACCCTCATCAGCGGCATCCTGAGCGAGGAGCCCATCAACTGGGGGGTGAGCGCCAGCACCATCAACGGCGCCATCGAGCACTTCGTGAAGGCGGCCGCCTGCGAGCTGCCCAGAGGACTTCGCATCAACGTGGTGAGCCCCACCGTGCTGGCAGAGTCCATGGACAAGTACGCCGACTTCTTCCCGGGCTTTGTGCCGGTACCCGCCGCCCGGGTGGCGCAGGCCTACAGGAAGTCGGTGCTGGGGGTGCAGACCGGCCAGGTATTCAGGGTCAACGGCTGAGCCCGGCAGACAGAGCAATAAAAAGCGGGCCCCGTCATGGGGCCCGCGTCTTTGTCGGTCTGCGGTTTTCACCGCCGGCAAACGTTTGTTCCCGGGCGGCAAAAAAGGCGGTCAGCCTCAGTCGATCAGGCCGTACTGCTCGCGCAGCACCTCGATGATCTCCTGCTTCGGGTTGGCGCTGCGTACCAGCGGCTGGCCGATGATCTTCTCGGCGATCCCCACATAGGTGTGGGAGATGTCCATCATCACCTCGGTGGGCAGCTTGTTGTCCCGGGCCAGGGCGAAACGTTCCGGCATGCGGTTCTTGTTGAGCAGGATGTCCGGATCCGGGAAGTGGTTCAGCAGCCACTGGCGGAAGCCCTCTTTGGACTTCTCGACGATCTCGCCACGGCGCAGGGCGGCACCGTCCCAGATGCGGGAGCTGTCGGGGGTACCGACCTCATCCATGTAGATGAGCTTCTCGCGGCCGGCGGCGTCGGTCACGTAACCGAACTCGAACTTGGTGTCGACGAAGACCTGATCCAGCGCGGCCAGCGCCTCGCTGATGACGTTGAAGCCCTCCTTGAGCAGCGTCTCGTAGCGGTCGATGTCCGCCGCGGAGCGGAAGCCGAAGGCCTGATGGTGGCGCGCGATGTCGGCGCGGGAGACATTGACGTCGTCCGCCTCCGGCACGCCGTCCAGCCCCTTGAGGATCCCCTTGGTGGACGGGGTGATGAGGATCTCGGGCAGCTTCTGATCCTTCTTCAGCCCTTCCGGCAAGGTGATGCCGCAGAACTCGCGCTCACCGTCCTTGTAGGCACGCCACATGGAGCCGGTGATGTATTGACGGGCGATGGCCTCGATCATCACGGGACGGGCTTTTTGCACTATCCAGACGAAGGGGTGCGGGATGTCCAGGATGTGGCTGTCCGCCAGCCCCTTCTCCTTGAACAACTTGAACCAGTGGCTGGAGATGGCGTTGAGCGCCGCCCCCTTGCCGGGGACGCCGTTCAGGCCGTCCACCCCTTGCCAGATGCAGTCGAAGGCCGAGATGCGATCACTGATCACCATGAGGGCGAGCGGCGTGTCGGCCGGCACATCATAGCCTTTCTCTCTGATGAGCCGGGCACTGTCTGCCGGGGTCAACCAGTAGACGCTGCGCACTTTGCCGGAATGGACAGGTTTATCGGTACGGATCGGCAAATCGTCGTTCACCGCCAATACTTGATCTGCAAGACTCATGGCTAATAACACTTCCTGTTGTGGGACTAGTTGGACAGGCGCACAGGCCCCTGTCTGTGGGGATTCAGCTCGCCAGACACCCGTGCTGCCGGGCCGACAGGGGCAGCGGCGGGTCGGGCATAACAAAACAGGGGCACGAGGCCCCTGTTTCTATTCTGTGTTTGCAGCTCGGTCAGCCAGACCCTTGGCGAATGCCTCGGACAGGCTGATGTACATCTGGGAAATGACGCCGGATGAGACAGGCTTCTTGTCCTTGTCAAACAGGGTGATGGAGGTCTTGCCTCCCGCCATCTCGCCGAGCTGGAAGCGGTACTGGTCTTCCTCCAGCTTGAACGGCTCGGCCCCCTTGGCCTTCCAGAATTCGGCATCCGGCTCGTCGTACTCCACGTCGATCCAGCCCAGGGACTGCTGGGTGTCCTTGATGGTGAAGCCATAGGCCGGCAGCACCTGGTTGAGGCGGCGCCAGACCTGGTCAAACGACCCCTCGGCAATCCAGGCGCTCAGCTCGTTGTTGTCCAGCCCCAGTTCCAGCCCCATGCCATCGCTGGACTTGTGCTGCTCGCGGGCCTTGAGCTGCTTGTCGTAATAGAGGGAGAACTGGTTCAGGGCACGGGTCGCGTAGCGCTGGGCATCGGCCGGCGTCAGCGCCGTGCTGGTCTCGCCGTCGATGGTCTCTTCGTGCTCCAGCACCCGGACCGACATCATGGTGGCGTGGCGCTGCACATCATTCTTCAAGACGAACTGGTAACGCTGACGGATCTTGAAGTCATCGTCTTCTTCCGCCCAGCCATCGAGCACTGCGGTGTTGTCAAACCAGCCGGTCTGCAATACCCCAGCCTGCTGATCCAGCTTCTCGGTGGTCACCTTGTGCTCGGCCAGGAAGTTCATCAGGAAGGCCCAGGTGTCGCGCTCCACGCTCTGGCTGGTGCTCAGGGCATAGAAGGCGATGGTCGGCTCCTCGGCATTGGCCACCACCTGGCTGCCCGGGACCACGGTCAGCAGCTGGGCGGGCGGACGCACATCCACCTTGGCGCCGATGGCGCCCTCGCGGCTGCTCTCTGGCAGGGCCGGAATGTCGAAACCGTTGTTAAAGGCGGGGGTACTCAACCCGGCGGGCACAAGGAAGGCACGGCCTTCGAGGCGGCTCTCTTCATACTCGAAGCCACGGTTGGCCATCTTGCGGTCCTGGGGTGAGCTGCAGGCTGCCAGCACGGCAACCGTCGCGACACTCAGCACCAGGCGCCCTGCATTTCCCTTTCCATTTGCTTTAAACACTCGCCATCAACTCCGCAGTCGTCAGTGCTCGCGCCATCGCCTGCTCTCCCTCTGGGGTGAGGTCGGTCAGGGGCAGGCGCAAGGTCGCCGTCGCCATCAGTCCCAGCCGGGCACAGGCCCACTTCACCGGGATGGGACTCGGTTCACAGAACAGAGTCTGATGCAACG
Organism: Aeromonas sp. XH; assembly: GCF_033348475.1. Lineage (NCBI taxonomy): Bacteria > Pseudomonadati > Pseudomonadota > Gammaproteobacteria > Aeromonadales > Aeromonadaceae > Aeromonas > Aeromonas sp. XH. The sequence continues at coordinate 3,464,111 of NZ_CP137630.1, forward strand.
GCATCAATCGATTGTTGATGTCATGCGCCCGTCCGGCATCTCCGGCCAGCGCAGCACGACACATGTCGGCCATCTGGGGCGCCGCAATATTGGTGGTGACCGAAATGACACCATCACCCCCTTGCAGCATGAAATCACATCCGCTGGCGTCATCGCCACTATAAAGCGCAAAATCCGGCCCGCACAGCTCGCGCAGCAGCGGGGTGCGGCCGAGATCGCCGGTTGCCTCTTTCAAACCGATAATGCCGGGCACCTTGGCCAGACGGGCCACCGTCTCCGGTTTGAGGTCACAGCAGGTGCGACCGGGCACATTATAGAGAATTTGAGGCAGACCACTAGCCTCGGCGATCGCACAATAGTGACGATAGAGGCCTTCCTGGGTGGGTTTGTTGTAATAGGGGGTGACCGAGAGACCCGCCACCACGCCGGTGCTGGCGAGACGCCTGGAGAGGGCGATGGCATGCGCCGTGTTGTTGGAGCCGCACCCCGCGATGACCGGGATGCGCCCTGCGGCATATTCCACCGTTTTTTCGACGACGGCGATATGTTCCTGCTCGCTCAGGGTGACCGACTCCCCCGTGGTGCCCACCGCGACGATGGCGCTGGTGCCGGCATCCACATGATACTCGACCAGCTCAGCCAGACTGCTCCAATCGATGTCACCCGAGGCCAGCATGGGGGTAACGAGCGCAACAATACTACCGCGTAACATGGATAATTCTCCCGATTTTCAGGGGCGTAATGGTAAAGCTGCCCCTTTTGAAAAACAAGGGAGGCAAGGGACAAGCCGTGTTACCATCCGCCACAAAACGTATGGATGCACCAGGGCAGGACAGGGCCCGAAGCAGGGCGCCATGCCCGTCAGCGGCGCCCGCTGTCACCGCATTCACAATAATGGACGAGAGACGATTTATGACTCACTACCTGGTCGTAACGGCCATCGGCACGGACAGGCCTGGCATCGTCAATGAGGTGACCCGTCACGTCAGTGGCTGCGGTTGCAACATTGTCGACAGCCGTCTTGGCATTTTCGGCAACGAATTCACCTTCATCATGCTGCTGTCCGGTGACTGGAACAGCCTGATGCAGCTTGAAATCAGCCTCCCCCTGCGCAGTCAGGAGTGGGATCTCATCACCATGATGAAGCGCACCGAGCGCCACCAGTCGCTGCAATATGACATCAGCGCCAGCGCAGAGGTGCTGATCCGGGATCAGCCCGGCATCGTAAGCCAGTGTACCCAGTTCTTCAGCGATCACGGCTGGGACATCCAGGCCATGCAGACCATGACCCTGGAACAACAGCCGTTCAACCTGCTCAAGGCAAACTTCCAGTTGAATCTTTCCAAGCAGGGAGAAGAGAGTGGCTCCAAGGCCGCCTTCGCCGGCTTCTGTCGCGAGCTGGGCGCAGAGTCCTTCGAATTCATCGTCAATCACAAGTACGCCTGATGGCGTTTGGAGACCCCATGTCACCACTAGAAGCTGGTACCCAGGCCCCCGATTTTTCCCTCTCCGACCAGGATGGCAACCAGGTGCGCCTCGCCGATTTGCGCGGCAAGAAGGTGCTAGTCTACTTCTACCCCAAGGCGATGACCCCGGGCTGCACCACCCAGGCCTGCGGCCTGCGCGATGTCAACGCCGAACTGGCGGCTCTGAACGTGGTGGTGCTCGGCATCAGCCCGGACAGCGCCAAGCGCCTGAAAAAGTTCGAGGAGCGCGACAGCCTCAACTTCCGCCTGCTGGCCGATGAGGATCACGCGGTGGCCGATGCGTTCGGCGTCTGGGGCCCGAAGAAGTTCATGGGCAAGGAGTATGACGGCATCCACCGCCTGAGCTTCCTTATCGACGAGGAGGGCAAGGTGGCCCATCGCTTCGACAAGTTCAAGACCAGCGATCACCATCAGGTGGTGCTCGACCTCGTCAAGGGGTAACGCCGTCACCTCGACGCTGCAGCAGGGCCCGCCATCGCGGGCCCTGCCCGTCTCGGCGCGGCATCGGGTGGCCATCCAGGACGGCTTGCCAGCATGTCTCCCCTCCATTTTCTCGCCAACCTCCCCTGCCAGATCAAAAAATTCATCCTGGATATGGGTTAACGTGACCCCAGTTTCATTTTCCAGTGAGAAAGCCCATGAACATGAGCCACACCGAACGCCTGATCCTGAGCAACCAGTACGAGATCCTGGCCAAACTCAATCCGGAAAAGGCGGCGTTTTACCAGCGGGCCAGCACCATAGTCGAGCGCGGCTACTGCCTGCAGATCCTCGAGCTGGAGAAGAGCTTCGGCCACCTGGATCTCGCCACCTGCCAGGAGGTGATAGACACCCTGGAGATGCACCACGCGCTGGCCATCTCCTGGGGCAATCTGGACGCCGGCGCCCGGGCCGAGGTGAATGAAAGCCGTCTGGCCTTCAACGGCTACAGCCGCAGTCAGGAGCGGGAGCTAGCGGACTATGTCTGCTTCCTGCTGGAGGTGGACAAGCGTTTCCCCGAACTGCCCTGCCCCTGCGACGAGCTCTCCAGCGACATCGCCATGCGCGACAAGTACCAGCGCATGCTGGCGCTCTGGCGCCAGTGCCCCCGTCAGTACAAGCTCTCCATCCAGGAGATCAGCAAGGTGCTGGCGGCCTGACCATGAAAAAGGCGCCCCGGGGCGCCTTTGTCGAATGAGCAACCAGGGTCACTCGTAGAGGAAGGATTTGTCCAGCTGCTTGAAGGCGGCGTTGAGGGTATCGGCCAGCTCCTCGTAACGGGGACGAGCCACCAGCTGACGCTGGCCACCCTGCTCGTTCATCTTGCCGTTGATCTCCCGGTACCAGTTTGCGAGGGAAGGGGGCAACCGGGTGTCGGCGCGCTGGCCGAGCCAGTAATAGCCCTGCAGCGGCAGGCTGAGCAGGAAGAGGACGGATGCCATGACGGAGGGCCAGTAATGCAGTTCGCCGAACTGGAACTGCACCATGACGCTGAGCACGGCCAGGGCCGGGATCACCTTGAGGGCGAACTCGGTCGCCCTGATCACCCGGTTTTCCGGGAACATGGAATTAAGCTCGGGACGGCGCGGCCAAAGAGTCATATAATGACGGCCTTGCTGTAATTTAGTTCCAAAAATGTTCATGCTCATGCTACCTCCGAGCTCTTTTCGAACGCATTAACGGCAAAACCTCGACAATATTTGAGAAGCAATAACAAAGGTTGAGGATGACTTTGTTATTTTTCAACAATCAGGTTATCCTTTGTACGCCCATTTTTACGCTGGCGCATCGCCGCCGGCCAGTCAGGGACGTCTGAGTTTCGGGTCTTGTATCACTATACAAGGGGCAAGCAACAGATTGCCAACCCTCATAAGGATAAGTTGATTGTTTTTGGACGCACCGCGTCCGGCGCATCCTCCAACCCAACCCAATCTGCGATAGGATTTATTCATGAGTAAGCTGGTTCTTGTTCTTAACTGTGGCAGCTCGTCCCTGAAGTTTGCTGTCATTGACGCAACCACCGGTGATGATCTGCTGTCTGGCCTGGCCGAATGCTTCAACCTCGACGATGCCCGCATCAAGTGGAAGCTGAACGGTGAGAAAGGCAACGCCGATCTGGGTGCCGGTGCCGCTCACCAGGAGGCGCTGGACTTCATCGTCCACAAGATCCTGCCGCTCAACCCTGAATTATCCAAGAACCTGATCGCCATCGGTCACCGCGTGGTACACGGCGGCGAGCGCTTCACCTCTTCCGTGCGGATCTGCGACGACGTGATCGCCGGCATCGAAGCCGCCATCCCCTACGCGCCGCTGCACAACCCGGCTCACCTGATCGGTATCCGTGCCGCCCTGAAGGTCTTCCCGGAGCTGGCCGAGAAGAACGTGGCCGTGTTCGACACCGCCTTCCACCAGACCATGCCGGAAGAAGCCTTCCTGTACGCCCTGCCGTACAAGCTCTACAAGGAGAACGGCATCCGTCGCTACGGCGCCCACGGCACCAGCCACTACTACATCAGCCTGGAAGCGGCCAAGCAGCTGAACAAGCCGGTTTCCGAGCTGAACATCATCAACTGCCACCTGGGCAACGGCGGCTCCGTCTGCGCCATCAAGAATGGCCAGTCCGTCGACACCTCCATGGGCCTGACCCCGCTGGAAGGCCTGGTGATGGGGACCCGTTCCGGTGACATCGATCCGGCCATCATCTTCTTCCTGCACGACAAGCTGGGCATGAGCGTCGCCGAGATCAACACCATGCTGACCAAGGAGTCCGGCCTGCAGGGTCTGACCGAAGTCACCTCCGACTGCCGTTTCGTTGAAGACAACTACGACAGCAAGGAAGAAGCCAAGCGCGCCATGGACGTGTACTGCTACCGTCTGGCCAAGTACATCGGTGCCTACGCCGCCGCCATGGACGGTCGTCTGGATGCCGTGGTCTTCACCGGTGGCATCGGCGAGAATTCCGCCCCGATCCGTGAGATCACCCTGAACAAGCTGGGCCTGCTGGGCTTTGACGTCGACCACGACGCCAACCTGAAAGCACGCTTCGGCAAGGGCGGCGAGATCACCAAGGCTGGTTCCACCAAGGCCCTGGTCATCCCGACCAACGAAGAGTGGGTCATCGCCCACGACGCGCTGGAACTGGTCGGCGCATAAATTAGCTGTAGAGCAAGGCCGCCCCAGGGCGGCCTTTTCCTGATCCCAAAAAATGAACAAGGGGTAATAAGTGGCACGCACTATTATGCTCATCCCGGTCGGCACTGGTGTCGGCGTAACTTCCGTGAGTCTTGGCGTCGTTCGCGCCATGGAACGTCACGGTGTCAATGTCAGCTTCTTCAAACCGGTCGCTCAGCCGCGTCCGGGTGAAACCGGTACCGAGCGCTCCACCGCCGTGATCCGCGCCGCCGCCAACATCAACCCGCCCGAGCCGTTCGCCCTCTCCTACGCCGAGAACATGATCACCTCCAGCAACACCGACATCCTGCTGGAAGAGATCGTGGCCCGCTTCGAAGAGCACGTGAAGAGCAGCGGTGCCGAAGTGGTGGTGATCGAGGGCCTGGTGCCGACCGACAAGCAACCCTTTGCCAACAAGCTGAACTACGACGTCGCCAAGGCGCTGGACGCCGACATGGTGTTCGTGACTCATCCGGGCAACGACTCCAGCCAGAAGCTCAAAGAGCGCATCGAGCTGGCCTGCTCCAACTTCGGTGGCGTCAGCAACCCGCGCATCGTGGGCTGCGTCATCAACAAGGTGGGTGCCCCGGTTGACGAGCACGGCGTGACCCGTCCCGACCTGACCGAGATGTTCGAGGCGCACCACCACGGCGCCGACACCGGCCACAACCTGGAAGTGTTGCAGGTGTTCGGCAAGAGCCCGCTGCGCATCCTGGGCTGCATCCCCTGGAACACCCAGCTGATCGCCCCCCGCGCCAAGGATCTCGCCAAGCACCTGGCCGCCAAGATCATCAACAAGGGTGAGCTGGAGAGCCGCCGCCTGCAGACCGTGACCTTCTGCGCCCGCTCCATCCACAACATGATCGAGCACTTCCGTCCGGGCAGCCTGCTGGTCACCTCCGGCGACCGTTCCGACGTCATCGTCTCCGCCTGCCTGTCCGCCATGAACGGCGTCAAGCTGGGAGCCCTGCTGCTGACCGGCAACTATCATCCGGAACCCCAGGTGATGGCCCTGTGCCAACAGGCCATGGCCACCGGCCTGCCGATCATGATCACCGGCACCAACACCTGGCAGACCGCCGTCAGCCTGCAGAACTTCAACGTCGATATCCCGGAAGATGACCGCGAGCGGATCGAGCTGGTGCAAGACTACGTGGCTGGCCACATCGACAAGCACTGGATCGAGTCTCTCTCTGCCAAGTCCACCCGCTCCCGTCGCCTGAGCCCGCCGGCCTTCCGTTATCAGCTGACCGAGCTGGCCCGCCAGGCCAACAAGCGCGTCGTGCTGCCGGAAGGGGAAGAGCCGCGCACCATTAAGGCCGCCGCCATCTGTGCCGAGCGTGGCATCGCCCGTCCGGTGCTGCTGGGCAACCCGGACGAGATCCGCCGCGTCGCCGAACAGCAGGGTGTGATCCTGACCGACCGCGTCGAGATCATCGATCCGGTGGCCGTGCGCGAGCGCTACGTGGCCCGTCTGGTCGAGCTGCGCAAGAACAAGGGCATGACCGAAGTAGTGGCCCGCGAACAGCTGGAAGACAACGTGGTGCTGGGCACCATGATGCTGGAGCGCAACGAGGTCGACGGCCTGGTCTCCGGCGCGGTGCACACCACCGCCAACACCATCCGTCCGCCGATGCAGATCATCAAGACAGCACCGGGCTCGTCCCTGATCTCCTCCATCTTCTTCATGCTGCTGCCGGATCAGGTGCTGGTCTACGGTGACTGCGCCATCAACCCGGATCCCACTGCCGAGCAGCTGGCCGAGATCGCCATCCAGTCCGCTGACTCCGCTGCCGCCTTCGGCATCGAGCCGCGCGTGGCCATGATCTCCTACTCCACCGGTACCTCAGGCGCCGGCGCGGACGTGGAGAAGGTGCGTGAAGCGACCGAGCTGGCCAAGGCCAAGCGTCCCGACCTCATCATCGACGGTCCGCTGCAGTACGATGCGGCCATCATGGAGAACGTCGCCAAGTCCAAGGCCCCGAACTCCCCGGTAGCGGGCAAGGCCACCGTGTTCGTGTTCCCGGACCTGAACACCGGCAACACCACCTACAAGGCGGTACAGCGCTCCGCCGAGCTGGTCTCCATCGGCCCCATGCTGCAAGGCATGCGCAAGCCGGTCAACGACCTCTCCCGCGGTGCCCTGGTGGACGACATCGTCTACACCATCGCCCTGACCGGTATCCAGGCAGCCCAGGCCGAGTAATCGCCTTTTCTGCCTGTCCCGTGAAAAACCCGCCGAGAGGCGGGTTTTTTTATGTCTGGTGGAAGATCTGTTGATCGGCAAGATCAGGAAAGGATCCCGCCGGGATCCAAGGGCGGATCCCCATAGCCCCTGCCGCAAGGCGCGGACGATAAGCAAACACTCACACCCTCGCCAGAGGATTGCGCAAATGCGATCCAGCCGGGATCAACTTGAAATACCTCTTTAAGATCAAGCTACTAACGCCAGAAACACCGCTAATCTACAGAGTTTTCCACAGCTTTTGTGGATAGTTTACCGATCATTTGAAAGAAAATGACAGATTCGCTCAGCCCCCTCTTGGGCATGACGCCGAGGCATGCCCCTCTCGGGCAACAGGGAGGACTCGCCAGGCCGAAGGATACGCCCGGGGCAGACATGACAAAGGGCTCCGAGGAGCCCTTTGGAATACTATCGGACCGGATTCCCGATCAGGGGCGCAGTGACTTGTCCGCCCGGGAGATGCCGCAGACGCCGGAACGCACCACTTCGATGATCTCGTTGGTCTGGGCGGCGGTCTTGATGAAGGCGTCCAGCTTCTCGCTGGTTCCGACGAGCTGCACCGTGTAGAGCTCGGGGGTGACGTCCACGATCTGGCCGCGGAAGATGTCCGCCAGCCGTTTCAGCTCGTCACGGGCCCCGCCGGCGGCGCGGGCTTTCACCAGGGCGATCTCCCGCTCGATGTGCTCCCCTTCGCTCAAGTCGCACACCTTGAGCACGTCCACCAGCTTGTGCAACTGCTTCTGGATCTGCTCCAGCACCCGCTCGTCCCCCATGGTGACGATGGTCATGCGAGACAGGGTGGGATCCTCGGTGGGGGCCACCGTCAGGGTCTCGATGTTGTAGCCGCGCTGGGAGAAGAGGCCCACCACGCGGCTCAGGGCGCCGGATTCGTTCTCCAGCAGTACTGAAATGATGTGTCTCATCAGGTTCTCTCCGTCTTGCTCAGCCACATCTCGTCCATGGCGCCGAACTTTATCTGCATTGGATAGACGTGCTCGTCCGGGTCAACCGAGATATCCATGAACACCAGCCTGTCCTTCATGGCGAAGGCCTTCTCCATGGCACTCTCCAGCTCGGCGGGATCGCTCACCGCCATGCCGACGTGACCATAGGCTTCCGCCAGCTTGACGAAGTCCGGCAGGGATTCCATGTAGGAGTGGCTGTGACGGCCGCCGTAGAACATCTTCTGCCACTGCTTGACCATGCCCAGCGCACGGTTGTTGATGGAGATGATCTTGATGGGCACCCCGTACTGCATGCAGGTGGAGAGCTCCTGGATGTTCATCTGCACCGAGCCGTCGCCGGTGACGCAGCAGACCACCGCATCCGGATTGGCAAACTGGGCGCCCATGGCGGCCGGGATGCCGAAGCCCATGGTGCCGAGGCCCCCTGAGTTGATCCACTGGCGCGGCTTGGCAAACGGGTAGTAGAGGGCGGCGAACATCTGGTGCTGGCCCACGTCGGAGGCGACGAAGGCCTCCCCCTTGGTCACCTTGTAGAGCGCCTCGATGACCTGCTGCGGCTTGATCAGGGTGGGATGGGTCTCGTAGGCCAGGCAGTGGCGGGAACGCCACTGATCGATCTGGCTCCACCAGTCCGCCAGCACCTGCTTGTCGTTGTCGAAGCCGCACTCGCGGATCACTTCCAGCATCTGCTCCAGCACGGTATCCACCGAGCCGACGATGGGCACGTGGGCCTGCACCGTCTTGGAGATGGAGGTGGGATCGATGTCGATGTGCACCACGGTGGCATTGGGGCAGAACTTGGCCACGTTGTTGGTGACGCGGTCGTCGAAGCGGGCTCCCACGGCGAAGATGAGGTCTGCGTTGTGCATACTCTTGTTCGCTTCGAAGGTGCCGTGCATGCCGAGCATGCCGATGAACTGCGGGTGGGTACCGGGGAAGGCGCCAAGCCCCATCAGGGTGGTGGTCACCGGCAGGTTCAGCTGCTCCGCCAGCTTGGTCACCAGGTGATCCGCATTGGCGTTGATGGCGCCGCCGCCCACGTACATCACCGGACGGCTCGCCTCGGTCAGCAGCTTGGCGGCACGCTTGATCTGGCCCTTGTGTCCGGCCTTGGTCGGGTTGTAGGAACGCAGGGAAACGGACTCGGGATACTGATAGGGGAACTTCTCTTTCGGATTCTGCACGTCTTTGGGCAGATCCACCACCACGGGCCCCGGGCGGCCACTGGCGGCGATGTAGTAGGCCTTCTTGATGGCCTCGGGAATGTCGCTGGCTTTCTTGCACAGGAAGCTGTGCTTCACCACCGGGCGGGAGATCCCGATCATGTCGGTCTCCTGGAACGCATCCTCCCCGATCATGCTGGTCGGCACCTGGCCGGACAGGATCACCAGGGGAATGGAGTCCATGTAGGCGGTCGCGATGCCCGTGATGCAGTTGGTGGCGCCGGGACCCGAGGTCACCAGCACAGTGCCCACCTTGCCGGTGGAGCGGGCGTAACCGTCCGCCATGTGTACCGCGGCCTGCTCGTGCCGCACCAGGACGTGCTCCATCTTGCCGTTTTCGAAGAGAGCGTCATAGATGTCGAGCACTGAGCCACCAGGGTAGCCGAATACGTGCTCAACTCCCTGATCTTCCAGCGCTCTAACCACCATCTGGGCGCCTGATAACATCTCCATGATAAAGCCCTCCAGGCTTTGCTCCGTTAAGCGAAAGCTATCGACAGTCCGCTGCTTCCCGGCAGCGCCGATCCGAGTCTTGTTGTTGTCTGCAGGCAGATCTGGCGAGTTCGGAGCCGTCGATAGTAGAAAAGTAGGGGTTTTCCATCATTCACCCGAAAAGCGGGTGAAAAACCAACTTAACCCGCCCGTGAACGCTTGTCCACGGCTTTGTCTGGCGAGAACAGTCAGAAATTTCAAACAGCCATTAACATTCAGTGACTTGGTCAGACGACCTGCAACAAAGAGGGGTGTATGGGGAGCAAACCAGAGGATCATGCTGCCAATCTGCGAAGAGACCAAAAGAAACGGCCCCCCCCCAGGGGGTGGGCCGTCAAAGACAGGTCAGTTTCACTGCTCGTCTTCGGGCTCCGCCAGCCAGATCTGCTGATCTGGGTCCGTCTCTTCGCAGACCGAGATGCTGACGCCCATGTCGATCAGCTCGTGCAGCGTCAGATTGTCCGCCAGGGTCATGGTGTCGCCGTTTTCATTGGTAAAGCGCATGTTGTCCGTCCTCTCCGTGATGGGATCAACTCAGTTTAGTCAAAGGCGCTGAGTTGGGATAACCAGGGTCGCGCCAGGGGGTTGCCCGCCAATTCGCTGAGCCGATCGCACACCTCCTCCGGGAAGAGGGTGCGGGCCCACAACCGGCGGGAGAGTGACTCGGTTTCTTCCACCGCCCCTGCGGCCAACCAGTCGGCCAGCTCCCCCGCCACATCGGGATAGCACACCCTGCCGGGGGCTGGCGCATCCAGCCAGGCTCTCACCCCATTGGCATCCAGCGCCTCCATCAGCTGGGCCAGCCCCATCAGTTCCAGGGTCCTGCCGTTGGTCAACTGCTCGAACTGGCCGACCAGGGGTTTGACCAGCAGTTTCTTGCCCAGCGACAAGGCTTCGGACGCCAGCTCGAACCCCGCATTGCTGATGACGCCGCGGCAACCCGCCAGCGCCTGTTTGAACCCCTCCCTCGCCTGGGGCTCGAAGCGGATGTTGCGCCACTGGCTGGCACTGCGAATGGCCGGATGAAAGCAGACGAAGCGCTGCTGGCTGAAACGCGACAGCAGGGCCGCGATGGCCTCGGTCTGCTCGAACGGCAGATAGACCAGGATCTGCTGGTTGTCTGGGGTCGGCGCCAGAGGATCTATGATGGGCGGCAGCAGGGGCTGGCCGAAGTGAAACCAGTGCAGGCCGAGTGACCGGCTCACCGGTGCGAAATGACGCATCAGCTGGTGATTGAAGCGGCTCTCTCCCCAACGCGGAATGGGCCAGTCGAAGCTGGCCTGATGGCTGATGGTGAGGCTGGGCTTGCCCCAACGCCGGGCGGCATGGGCCGTGATCGGCTCGAAGTCGCTGATGACGAGATCGTAGTCGCGGCAGTCGAGGGCGTGCAGATCCTGCCAGAAACGCAGGGGCGAGAGACCCTTGAGGGTACGCCAGCCCGAGATGCGCCCCTGATGGCTGGCGAAGGTGATACCGGGAAAGGTGCGATAGTCCCCGAATTCCCCCATCTCGAAGTAGCCGTCGGCGGCACGGCCGCTGAACAGGTAGTCGACCTCGATCCCCCTGGCTTTCAGCGCCCTGGCCAGCGTACGGCTGCGACTGATGTGGCCGTTGCCGGTCCCCTGCACCCCGAACAGTATTCTCATCCCTGGCTCCAGCCGAGCGCCCAGAGGGCGCAACCGCCGCCGAGCAGGGCACCGGCCACCAGATCGCTGAGATAATGCACCCCGAGCAGCAGGCGGGAGGCGCCCACCAGCGTCGCCCAGACGAACAGCCATGGAGCCCAGCCTGGGAAGCCCGCGGCCAGCACGGTCGCCATCAGGAAGGCCGCCGCCGTGTGACCGGATGGCAGGCTGTAGCGATCGGAGGGAGTGATGAAGACAGGCAGGCCCGCCGGGCGCTGGCGCCTCAGGGCATTCTTGAGCAGCAGGTAGAGCGGCAGCTCGAGGGCAAAGGCCCACAGCGCCGTCTGCACCACGGCTCGCCCGCTCTCTCCCTGCCACCAGAGCAGGGCCGCCAGTACCCCATAGAGGGGACCGTCGCCGGTACGGGAGACGAACCGGCTGATACTGGCCTGCGGCCGGTTGTAGGGATGGAGCAGGCAGACACGGCACACCCGCAGGTCCCATTGCTGGATCTTGTTCATCACGCCCCCTTCCCTTGAGTCTTGGATGCAGACTAGGGGAGCGGCGTGACACTTCATTGACGTTCAAATAACAGATCGATGAAAAAAGGGCCCTGCGGCCCTGTTTTCATCGATTTCCGGCACACCTCAGTTCAGGGAACCGCGCAGACCGTTCTCCATCAACTGGCAGTTGTGGGCCGCCAAGCGGCTCATGAAGCTCTCGTCCACGGTCAGACCGAACACCTGCTCGTAGAGATCCTTCATCACGAACGGCTGCCACATCATGCTGAGGAAGGAGATCTTCAGCATCTCGGGATCCAGGTTGTCCGCCAGCTGGCCGTTGGAACGCATGGTATCGAGCAGGGCATCGAACTGGGGAAGCTGGCGTTCCAGTAGACGGTTCAGCACAAAATCCCGCCCCGGGCTCTTCTCGGTCGACAATGCGCTGGAGATGGCGGAGGTCAGCTCGCTGTTCGGCGCCATCACCTGGTAATAGGTGTTGAGCAGATCGGTCAGGCTGCGATTGCTGCTCTCGTCGTGCCAGGCCTGATCCAGCGGCTCGGCCACATCCCCCAGCACCGCCTTGTAGAGGCCTTCCTTGCTGCCGAAGTAGTAGTGGATCATCGCCAGATTGGAACCGGCCAACTCGGCAATCTCGCGGGTCGTCACCTTGCTGTAAGGGGTGTTGAGAAAACGTTCGCGTGCGGCGGCAAGCAGCTTGTCACGAATGTCGGAACGTCCGACCGGACGGCCAGGTCTGCGTTTTTCCATGGAATACCTCAGATAATTCAGCAAGGGCTGATAAGTCGATCTGATTGTGCGGGTGATCGAGTACAGCAGGAATGACCAGATAATCAGGCATGAACCGAATATGGGACAAGAGAATTTGCACTCCTTTACAATCCGATTAAATAACCCAGTGAATTGAACCTGTCCGTTCAGGTTGACACAGCATAAAAATCTCGATATTGGTAGTAGCGTTATCGACTGGAAGGATTGAGTCATCATGCGTATTGCCGCCCCGCTACTACTGCTCTCCCTAATCGCGACTCCTCGCGCGGGATCCTTGTAGCCGGGCTAAGGCATAGCCGGAATTTACAGAAACCCGTGCACCCCGCACGGGTTTTTTTATGCCATGCAGGATGCACGCACCGAACTTAGGAAGAGGGAAGTCACATGTCAGATCGAGTCATCATATTCGATACCACCTTGCGTGATGGCGAGCAGGCGCTGTCGGCCAGCTTGACGGTCAAGGAGAAGCTGCAGATTGCCCAGGCGCTGGAACGGCTCGGTGTCGACATCATGGAAGTGGGTTTCCCCGTCTCCTCCCCCGGCGATTTTCAATCGGTGCAAACCATAGCCCGCCACATCAAGAACAGCCGGGTCTGCGCCCTGGCTCGCGCCCTGCAAAAAGACATCGACGCCGCCGGCGAGGCCTTGAAAGTGGCCGAGGCGTTTCGCATCCACACCTTTATCTCCACCTCCTCCATCCACGTGGAGAGCAAGCTGAAGAAGAGCTTCGAGGACGTGCTGGAGATGGGGGTCGGCGCCATCAAGCACGCCCTGCGCTACACCGACGACGTGGAGTTCTCCTGCGAGGATGCGGGTCGTACACCGATTGACAACCTCTGCCGCATGGTGGAGGCCGCCATCAAGGCCGGCGCCCGCACCATCAACATTCCGGACACCGTGGGCTACACGGTGCCGACCGAATTTTCCGGCATCATCCACACCCTGTTCAACCGGGTACCCAACATCGACAAGGCCATCATCTCGGTGCACTGCCACGACGATCTGGGCCTCTCGGTGGCGAACTCCATCGGCGCCGTGCAGATGGGGGCCCGCCAGATCGAGTGCACCATCAACGGCATCGGCGAGCGGGCGGGCAACTGCTCCCTGGAAGAGGTGGCGATGATCCTGAAGACCCGCGCCGACCTGCTCGGGGTCCACACCAACATCCGCCACAGCGAGATCCACCGCACCAGCACGCTCGTCAGTCAAATTTGCAACATGCCGGTGCAGCCCAACAAGGCCATCGTCGGCGCCAACGCCTTCTCCCACAGCTCCGGCATCCATCAGGATGGGGTGCTCAAAGCAAAGAACACCTACGAAATCATCACCCCCGAGAGCATCGGTCTCACCCAGAACAACCTCAACATGACCTCCCGCTCCGGCCGCCACGTGATCAAGCACCGCATGGAGTCCATGGGCTACGCCGAGAGCAGCTACGACCTCGATGATCTCTACGGCAAGTTCCTGGTGCTGGCGGACAAGAAGGGCCAGGTGTTCGATTACGATCTCGAGGCGCTGGCCTTCTTCAGCCAGATCCACGAGGAGCCCGAGCACTTCAAGCTGGAGTACCTCGGGGTGCAGAGCGGCAGCTCGGTGCTGGCCACCGCCTCGGTGAAACTGAAGGTAGGCCAGGATCTGGTGTGCGAGGCGGCCACCGGCAACGGCCCGGTGGATGCGGTCTACCAGTGCATCAATCGCATCACCGGCTACGACATCCGCATCGACAAATACGAACTCAAGGGCAAGGGCGAGGGCAAGAACGCCCTCGGCCAGGTGGACATAGTCGCCGAGTACAAGGGGCGCAAGTTCCACGGCATGGGGCTGGCCACCGACATCATCGAATCCTCGGCCCAGGCCTTGGTCCACGTGATCAACAGCATCTGGCGCGCGGATCAGGTGGCCGAGCAGATGGAACGCAACCACACCATCAGATCGGAAACCGTCTGAGCCCGCCGCCGGACGAGATGACAGCACAACATCAAAGCGACAGCCGCCCGGGCAGCATCCGGGCCTCGCAGATGAAATGGAATAACACTATCAAGACGGAGAGAGTATGAGCAGTTATCGGATCGCGGTATTGCCGGGTGACGGCATTGGCCCGGAAGTGATGGCAGAGGCCATCAAGGTACTGGGAAAGGTGCAGACCAAATTCGGCTTCTCCCTCGACTATGACCGTCACGACGTGGGTGGCATCGCCATCGACAATCACGGCACACCGCTGCCCCAGAGCACGATCAAAGGCTGCGAAGCGGCCGATGCGGTGCTGTTCGGGTCGGTGGGCGGCCCCAAGTGGGAGCACCTGCCCCCCAACGATCAGCCGGAGCGCGGTGCCCTGCTGCCCCTGCGTGCCCACTTCAAACTGTTCTGCAACCTGCGCCCGGCCCGCATCTACACAGGTCTGGAGCAGTTCTCCCCCCTGCGTGCCGACATCTCGGATCGCGGCTTCGACATCGCCTGCGTGCGCGAGCTGACCGGCGGCATCTACTTCGGCCAGCCCAAGGGGCGCGAGGGTGAAGGGGCCACCGAGAAAGCCTTCGACACCGAGGTGTACCACCGCTTCGAGATCGAGCGCATCGCCAAGATAGCGTTTGAATCGGCCCGGGTGCGCAAGGCCAGGGTCACCTCCATCGACAAGGCCAACGTGCTCGCCTCCTCCATCCTGTGGCGCGAGGTGGTAAACGAGGTCGCCAAGGGTTATCCCGACGTCGAACTGAACCATATGTATATCGACAACGCCACCATGCAGCTCATCAAGGATCCGTCCCAGTTCGACGTGCTGCTCTGCTCCAACCTGTTCGGTGACATCCTCTCCGACGAGTGCGCCATGATCACCGGCTCCATGGGCCTGCTCCCCTCCGCCAGCCTGAACGAATCCGGCTTCGGCCTGTTCGAGCCGGCCGGCGGCTCCGCCCCGGACATCGCCGGCAAGGGGATCGCAAACCCCATCGCCCAGATCCTCTCCGCCGCCCTGATGCTGCGCTACAGCCTCGGCCAGGAGGCCGCCGCCCAGGCCATCGAGCAGGCCGTGGCCCAGACGCTGGCAGAAGGTTACTTCACCGCCGACCTGCACCAGGCGAGCGCCAAGCACCCGGTGCAGAGCACCGCCGACATGGGCAGCCAGATCGCCGCGCGCATCTGACGCCACCAGATAACAAGGAAGAGAGCAATGTCCAAGACCCTCTATCAGAAAGTGTTCGACGCCCACGTGGTGCGGGAAGTGGAAGGGGAAACCCCCCTCATCTACATCGACCGCCACCTGGTGCATGAAGTGACCAGCCCGCAGGCGTTCGACGGCCTGCGGGCCATGAACCGCCGGCTGCGTCGCCCGGATCTGACCTGGGCCACCATGGATCACAACGTCTCCACCACCACCAAGGACATCGCCGCCTCCGGCGAGATGGCCCGCATCCAGATGGAGACCTTGGCCGCCAACTGCAAGGAGTTCGGGGTCCGGCTCTATGACCTGAACCACAAATACCAGGGCATAGTCCACGTGATGGGTCCCGAGCTCGGCATCACCTTGCCCGGCACCACCATCGTCTGCGGTGACTCCCACACCGCCACCCACGGCGCCTTCGGGTCGCTCGCGTTCGGCATCGGCACCTCCGAAGTGGAGCACGTGATGGCCACCCAGACCCTGAAACAGGGTCGCGCCAGGACCATGCGGATCTCGGTCAACGGCAAGCTGGCCGAAGGCATCAGCGCCAAGGATGTGGTGCTGGCCATTATCGGCAAGGTCGGCCACGCTGGCGGGACCGGCTATGTGGTGGAGTTCGCCGGTGAGGCCATCGAAGGGCTCACCATGGAAGGGCGCATGACGGTGTGCAACATGGCCATCGAGCTCGGCGCCAAGGCAGGGATGATTGCCCCCGACCAGACCACCATCGACTACATCCGCGGCAAGGAGTTCGCTCCCAAGGGCGAGGTGCTGGAGCAGGCCATCGCCTACTGGCAAACCCTCAAGAGCGATGCCGATGCCAAGTTCGACGCCGAAGTGGTGCTGGACGCCGCCGACATCGCCCCTCAGGTCACCTGGGGCACCAACCCGGGCCAGGTCATCGCCGTCAATGAGCCCATCCCGGCGCCGGAATCCTTCACCGACCCGGTAGAGCAGCAGTCCGCCCGCAAGGCCCTCGCCTACATGGACCTGCAACCAGGCCAGAAGCTCTCCGACGTCGCCATCGACAAGGTGTTCATCGGTTCGTGCACCAACAGCCGCATCGAGGATCTGCGCGCTGCCGCCGCCATCGCCCGTGGCCGCAAGGTCGCCGCCGGGGTACAGGCCCTGGTGGTGCCGGGCTCCGAGCAGGTGAAGGCCCAGGCCGAAGCCGAGGGGCTGGACAAGATCTTCATCGAGGCAGGCTTTGAGTGGCGTTTGCCCGGCTGCTCCATGTGTCTGGCCATGAACAACGACCGGCTGCAACCGGGGGAGCGCTGCGCCTCCACCAGCAACCGCAACTTCGAAGGGCGCCAGGGCCGCGCCGGCCGCACCCACCTGGTGAGCCCGGCCATGGCTGCCGCCGCCGCCGTCACCGGCCGTTTCGCCGACATTCGCGCGCTGTAAGAGGGGTTGAGGATGAAAGCATTCAAACAACACGGACGGCCCTTCGCCGTCACCGACATCATCTTCGCCGACATTCGTGCACTGTAAGAGGGAACGTACATGACAGGTTTCAAACAGCATAAAGGGATCGTCGTCCCCCTCGACAGCGCCAACGTCGACACCGACGCCATCATTCCCAAGCAGTTCCTGCAGAAGGTGAACCGCATCGGCTTTGGCAAGCACCTGTTCCACGACTGGCGCTTCCTGGACGATGCAGGGGAGCAGCCCAACCCCGAGTTCGTGCTGAACCAGCCGCAATTCGCCGGTGCCAGCATCCTGCTGGCCCGCGAGAACTTCGGCTGCGGCTCGAGCCGCGAGCACGCCCCCTGGGCGCTGGCGGACTACGGCTTCAAGACCATGATCGCCCCGAGCTTTGCCGACATCTTCTACGGCAACGCCATCAACAACGGCATGGTGCCGGTGCGTCTGAAGGAGGAGGAGGTCGAGGCCCTGTTCCAGCTCGTCGCCGCCCAACCGGGCATCGAGATCGAAGTGGATCTGGAGGCCAACCAGGTGCGCGCAGGCAGCCTCACGTTCGGCTTCGAGATCGACGAGTTCCGCCGCTACTGCCTGCTCAACGGGCTGGATGCCATCGGCCTGACCCTGCAGCACGAGGCCGCCATCAGTGCCTTCGAGGCGAAGCAGCCGAGCTGGATCTGACGGGCTCAAGACCGGCATAAGTGCCTTCGTGACAAGGTGAGACAACCGAACGGGACCTGACGCACCCGGTGCCATAAAACGAGTAGAATCCACAGGGAGCCCAGGCTCCCTGTTCTATTTTCCACCCCGCCACTGGGGTTCACCGCTCAGGAAGGCATGATGAAGAGACGCCCCCTCCCCCTGCTGCTCAGCCTGCTGCTTGCCCTGCCGGCCAGAGCAGGACAGACCCATTTTGGCAACAATGGGGGCCTGCTCAGCGTCGACTGGCAGGACAGGGAGGGCCAGGCGCAGCAGCTCGGTTACCGGCTGGAGCCGGGCAAGCTGCCACCCCTCATCGCCTATCGCCCGGCCCGCATGCAGGAGGAAGTGTTGCAGCGCCTGCTGCAACAGGCCGCCACCGAATTTCCCGAGGTGCAGTTCTCCCTCGTCCGCCCCGGCATGACCCTGAGCCTCAAGAGCCGCAACGCCGACAAGGCGAGGGAAGCCTCCCAATGGGTCAAGCCGGAGCAGGCCAGGCTGGAGCAGGAGTGGCTCAAGCAACACTATTTCCAGCCGTTCACCACTCCCGACGGCGCCCCCGCCATCAAGCAGGATCATGTGCGCATCGCCCTGGAGAGCCGGTCCGAGCTGGCGCCGCTCGCCGATCAGCTCAAGCAGCAGGGCACCACGGAGACCGAGGCGCGCCAGAAGACGGTGGTGTACATCCTCGACTTCATCCAGGCCATTCCCTATCAGCTGCTCGACAGCCAGTCGGGGCGCTCGGGCAAGGGCTTTTTAAGCCCGCGCCAGGTGCTGGAGCAGAACCGGGGGGATTGCGACAGCAAGGTGACCCTGATGGCCGCCCTGCTTGCCCAGCTCTTCCCCGAACTGAAGCAGGCCATGGTGTTCGTGCCGGGTCATGCCCTGCTGGGGGTGGCCCTGCCGGCCGGGCCCGGGGATGCCACCCTGAGCCACGAGGGTGAAACCTATCTGCTGATGGAGCCGACCGGCCCGGCCCAGCTCCCCATGGGCCAGCTCGCCCCCGCCAGCCGGGTTCTGGTCGACAGCGGGCAGCTGAGCGTACAGCCGGTGCTGGCCAGCCAGTGAGGCATCTGCCCGCGGGCATTGACGTTAACAGGGGAAACCGGCCAGCACGGGGTTGGCCGATGACGGGGGCAGGATGAGGCAGGCGCCTCAGGCCAGGGATTGGAACTCCAGGGCCAGCAGGAGGCCATCCTCCTCCTCCAGCACCCGCACGATGCGGGCCTGGGCCTCGAAGGGGGGCAGCAGGTTGCTGCTGGTGGCCAGGCTCACCCGGATGGGCTGCTCCGGATCGAACCCGTGTTCATTCACCTCGACGCCCATGCCGTTGGCGCTGAGATCCCGGCAGATCCCCTCCAGCACCTGTTCATGCTGGAACAGGGTGACGGGGGCATTGATGACCATGCGCTGGAAGGCTCGTCTTTCCTTGGTGCTGGTAATCACTTGGGGCTTCCTCCTCGGTGGTGGCGCGCACGATGCGGCCCGTGAAACATAGTGCTGGCCTCCCCCCAGGAACGCCAATACAATGCGGAGTGTTGCTCAAACGGGGTGCGGTTTACCGCTGAGATTATACCCGTGAACCTGATCCAGATAATGCTGGCGGAGGAATTTGAGGCATGGCGCGCGTTTTTGCGCCCTCATCCGCTGGCCCTCACCACACGAGACGTGCCATCGATGAGCAGCCCGCTGCCCATGGCACCTCAGGACCCACAGGAGTGCCATTGATGAAGACCTTGCTGTTGCTCGCCACCGGCCTGCTCTCTGCCCAGGCGTTTGCCGCCGACACCCTCACCGTCTACACCTACGGCTCCTTCGCCGCCGAATGGGGACCGGGTCCCAAGATCAAGCCAGCGTTCGAGAAGGAGTGCGGCTGTACCCTCAACCTGGTGGCGCTGGAAGACGGCGTCGCCATCCTCAACCGGCTGCGGCTGGAAGGGCAGCACAGCAAGGCCGACCTGGTGCTGGGGCTGGACGATGCCCTCATCAGCGAAGCCAAGCAGAGCGGCCTGTTCGCCCCCCACAAGACCGAACTCGCCACCCTCAAGGTGCCCGGTGGCTGGCAGGACGACATCTTCGTCCCCTATGACTACGGCTACTTCGCCTTCGTCTACGACGGCGGCAAGCTCAAGCAGCCTCCCAAGAGCCTGAAGGAGCTGGTGGAGCGCCCCGATCTCAAGGTGATCTACCAGGATCCCCGCACCTCCACCCCGGGTCAGGGGCTGATGCTGTGGATGAAGTCCGTCTATGGCGACCAGGCACCCGCCGCCTGGGCGCAGCTGGCCAAGAAGACAGTCACCGTCACCAAGGGGTGGTCCGAGGCCTACGGCATGTTCCTCGATGGCGAGGCGGACATGGTGCTCTCCTACACCACCTCCCCCGCCTATCACCTGATCGCCGAGAACAAGCCCCAGTACCGGGCTGCCGCGTTCGAGGAGGGGCACTATCGCCAGGTGGAGGTAGCCGCCAAGCTCAAGGGCACCAAACAGGACAAGCTGGCGGACCAGTTCCTGCAGTTCATGGTCAGCCCCGCCTTCCAGAACGAGATCCCCTCCGGCAACTGGATGTATCCGGTGACAGACGTGGCGCTGCCCAAGGGTTTCGAGCAAATGATCACCGTTACCAGGCCGCTCGCCTTCACTGCCGATGAGGTGGCCGCCAACCGCAAGGGGTGGATCCGCGAATGGCTGCAAGCCGTCACCCAGTGAGACCTCACGCTCGCCCGCTCTGGTGGCTGCCCGGCAGTGCGGCCACCAGCCTGATCCTGCTGTTGTCTCTGGGGCCGCTCGTGGCCCTGCTGTGGCAGGCCGGCACCCTGTCGCCCCGCACCCTGATGGCCGATCCCTACCTGCGCCACGTGCTGGGCTTCAGCCTCTGGCAGGCCCTGCTCTCCACCCTGCTGAGCTTAGGTATCGCCATCCCGGTGGCGCGAGCCCTGGCGCGGCGCCGTTTTCGCGGCCGCCGCCTGCTGCTGAAATTGTTCGGCCTCTCCCTGGTGCTGCCCGTCATCATCGCCATCTTCGGCATGGTGGCGGTACACGGCCGCCAGGGGTGGCTGCCGCAACTGCTGCAGGGCCTGGGCCTGGATCCAGGCAACTATCTGTACGGCCTGTTCGGCATACTGCTGGCCCACGTTTTCTTCAACATGCCGCTGGCCGCACGTCTCATCCTGCAGAGCATAGAGAGCATCCCCGAGTCATCCTGGCGCCTCGCCAGCCAGCTCGGCATGCGCTCCTCACATATCTTCCGCCTGCTGGAGTGGCCGCTCATCCGCGCCATACTGCCGGGGCTGGCCAGCCTCATCTTCATGCTCTGCTTCACCAGCTTCACCACAGTGCTGGCCCTCGGCGGCGGTCCCAAGTCCACCACCCTGGAGGTGGCCGTCTACCAGGCCCTGCGCTTTGACTTCGATCTCGCCACCGCCGGCGGACTCGCCCTGGTGCAGCTGCTGCTGACCCTGGTCCTGCTCCTGCTGCAGCACAAGTTGCAGACCACCCCGGCCAGCCGGAGCGAGAGTCGCCGCCCCTGCCTGAGGCCGGATCGCCACCAGGCGGGCACCCTCTGGGTGGATCTGGCCGCGCTCGGCCTCGGCCTTGCCATCTTCCTGCCGCCGCTGCTGGCCATCGTCGTCGCCGGGTTCAATCCCGGCCTGCTGACGGCGCTGGGGTCACACCAGCTGTGGCAGGCGGGGGGCCAGTCGCTCATGCTCGCCCTCGCCGCCGGCTCCCTGGCGACCCTGCTCGGCGCCGGCCTGCTGATCACCAGCCGTCACCTGAGGGTGCGGGATCGCAAGCGGCGGGCCGCCGCCCTGTGGGAGGCCAGCGGCTCCATGATCCTGATGATCCCGGCGGTGGTGCTCTCCACGGGCCTCTTTATCCTGTTTATGCCGTTCACCGATGTCTTCGCCCTGGGACCCTGGCTGGTGGTGCTGGTCAACGCCCTGATGGCGCTGCCCTATGTGCTGCGTACCTTGAGCGCCCCCATGCAGCTGGTGGTGCGCCAGTACGATCGGCTGGCGGACAGCCTGGGGGTGCGCGGCCTGCATCGCCTGCGTCTGGTGGAGTGGCCCCTGCTGCGCCGTCCGCTGGCGCTCGCCATGGCCCTCTCGATGATACTGTCCCTCGGGGATCTAGGCGCCATCGCCATGTTCGGCAGCCAGACCCTCACCACCCTGCCCTGGCTGCTCTACCAGCAGCTCGGCAGCTACCGGCTGACCGAGGCGGCCGCCACCGCCCTGCTGCTGCTCACCCTCTGCTTCTCCCTGTTCTGGCTGGTGGAGCGGGGGCTAGGAGGAAGAAATGTCGATCATTGATACCCAGTCCCGTGTTCCCATGTCTTACGTTCTGGCTGGTGGAACGAAAGACGGGAGGAAAGCATGCTGATCATTGACGAGCTGATCACCAGCTACCCGGATTGGCGGGTCAGCTTTACCGCCACCCTGCCCAGGGGAGAGATCACCGCCCTCATCGGTCCGAGCGGCGCCGGCAAGTCCACCCTGCTCGGTATGATAGCGGGCTTCGTCCCGGTGGAGTCCGGCACCCTCGCCTTCGATGGCCAGGATCTGCTGCCGCTCGGCCCCGCCGAGCGCCCGGTCACCACCCTGTTCCAGGATCACAACCTCTTCCTGCACCTGTCGGTATTCGACAATATCGCTATCGGCCTGCACCCCGGCCTGCGGCTGAGTGCCGCCCAGCGGGCACAGGTGATCGATGCGGCCGGACGGGTCGGTCTTGGCGAGATGCTGAGCCGCCTGCCTGAGCAGCTCTCCGGCGGCCAGCAGCAGCGGGTCGGGCTTGCCCGCGCCCTGGTGCGGGGCAAGCCCCTGCTGCTGCTGGACGAGCCCTTCTCGGCGCTCGATCCCGCCCTGCGCCGGGAGATGCTGGCGG
This sequence comes from Aeromonas sp. XH, assembly GCF_033348475.1. Taxonomy (NCBI): domain Bacteria; kingdom Pseudomonadati; phylum Pseudomonadota; class Gammaproteobacteria; order Aeromonadales; family Aeromonadaceae; genus Aeromonas; species Aeromonas sp. XH. The sequence goes on from NZ_CP137630.1 coordinate 3,486,757, forward strand.
AAGTCGCCCGTCTCGCCTGCGAGCAGGGCATCACGGTGCTGATGGTGTCCCACAACCCTGAGGATGCCCAGCTGATTGCCGATCAGGTACTGTTCGTGGACGAGGGGCGCATCGCCTTGCAGGGGACTCCAGACATACTGCAAAACAGCGATCACCCGGGGCTGCTGCGCTACCTAGGTCGCGCGCAGGGATAACGAGGCCAAGGGGATCAAAAAAGGGGAAGCCGGACGGCTTCCCCTTTCTCATGCAGAGATTACGTTAAATCAGAGATTTTCCTCGGCGAAGGAGGCGAGCCGGCTGCGCACCACCCCGTTCAGGAAGATGTTGGCACTGCCGTCGAAGTCCTTGAAACGCTCGACTATGTAGGTGAGACCCGAGGTCACCGGGCTCAGGTAGTTGGAGTCGATCTGGGCCAGGTTGCCGGAGCAGACGATCTTGGTCCCCTCGCCGCAGCGGGTGATGATGGTCTTGATCTGGGACGCGGTCAGGTTCTGGCACTCGTCCAGCAGCACGAAGGTGTTCTGGATGCTGCGCCCGCGCATGAAGTTGACCGATTTGAACTGGATATTGGCCTTCTCCATGATGTAACTCAGGGACCCGCTCATGTTCTCGTCCTGCTTGTGCAGCACTTCCAGGGTGTCGGTCACCGCCGCCAGCCAGGGCATCATCTTCTCCTCCTCGGTGCCGGGCAGGAAGCCGATACTCTCGGCGATCTCCGGGGTATTGCGGGTGACGATCACCTTCTCGTAGATCCCCTTCTCGATCACCAGCTCAAGGGCCGCCGCCATGGCGAGCAGGGTCTTGCCGCAGCCTGCCGGGCCGGTCAGGATCACCAGGTCGATGTGCGGATCCAGCAGGGCATCCAGCGCCATGCCCTGATAGACGTTCTTGGGGTGCACCCCCCAGGCCTTGCGGGACATCAACCGCTCGCGGCCGAGATCTTTCAGGCGGATCTTGTTGCCGTCGTGGCTCAGCACCCTGGCTGCAAAGAAGTTCTCCTCGTCCAGCAGGTACTGGTTGACGTGCACGCCCTCCAGCAGATTGGCGTCGATGACGTGGACCGTATCGCGACCATGGGTCTCGCTGTCGCACTCGCCGACCCGCTCCCAGAAGCTGCCGGGCACCACCTGGAAGCCCTTGGCCAGCAGACGGATGTCATCGATCAGCTGGTCGCTGCGATAGTCCTCCACATGGGCAAGTCCCGCCCCCTTGGCCTTGAGGCGCATGTTGATGTCTTTGGTGACCAGCACCACCTGGCGCTTCATCTCGTGTTTTTGCAGGTAGAGGGCGGCGTTGATGATGCGGTTGTCCGCCTCCTTGTCGGTGAACACCTCGGCATCCTGGGGCAGATGGTGATCGCTGAAGATGGAGATATGGCCGCTCGCCTCACCGGCCAGCGCTACCCCTTGCACTATTTGCTCGGGGGTCGCGTCACGGAATACGTCCTCCAGCGCGCGGATGGCGATGCGGGCATCGCGGCTGACGTCCTTGTGGCGATCCTTTATGTTGTCGAGCTCTTCCAGCACCGTCATGGGGATGAGCACGTCGTGCTCTTTGAAGGAGTAGATGGCGAGGGGTTCGTGAAGCAGAACGTTGGTATCCAGGATAAACAGCTTTCGGTCCGTGTTGTCCATAAGCATCCTCCTTGGCACTGAAGGTGCCACGTGTGTGAATCTCAGATGTCATTGAAACCACACGGCCGTGACAGTTTTATTACCCCCAACGCTACGCCCGAATTTACCAGCACGCAACAAATCGCTGCCGCCATAGGCGTCGTTCGAACATAAAAGCGGCAATGAAAAGGCCGGCATTGCGCCGGCCTTCTCTCGCTGTCAGCGGCTCAACCGCACTTGGAATCGCCGCAGTTGAGGCAGGTCATGCAGCCATCCTTCAGCACCAGCGCCTTGGTGTGGCACTTGTAGCAGAGCGCCGCACCGGGCGGGAAACCGCTGCCCGCCTGCTGTTCTTCTGCCTGTTGCTGTGCCTGCAGTTCCGCCTGCTTCTCGGCCAGAAACGCCTGCTGGTGCTCGTCCAGCCCGGGCACCTTGAGCATGCCGATCTCGGTGAGGTGGGTTTCGATCACGTTGCCAATCTCGGCAATCAGCGACGGCACGTACTTGCCCTTGTTCCAGTAGCCCCCCTTGGGATCGAACACGGACCTCAGCTCCTCCACCAGGAAGGTGACATCCCCCCCCTTGCGAAACACCGCCGAGATGATGCGGGTCAGCGCCACTATCCACTGGTAGTGTTCCAGGCTCTTGGAGTTGATGAAGATCTCGAACGGACGGCGCGTCTCGTGCACCGTGCCCTCGTTGAGAATGATGTCGTTGATGGTGATGAACAGCGAGTGCTCGGAGACATGCTCCGGCGTCTTCAGCTTGTAGGTGGTGCCCATCAGCCGCTCAGGGCGCAGCACCGTCTCGTGCATATGCACCACGTCATCCTTGGGGGCCGGCGCTTCTTGCGGCTCATCCCTGGTTTTCACCTTGTAGGCGACGATTTTCCTGTCGATCTTCTTGACCATGTGTCGTTCTCAGAATTTGCCGTAATAGCCTTCTTTCAAGGCGTCGTAGAGGTTGGCGGCGGTGTGCAGCTCGCCATCGTATTCGATCTCTTCGTTCCCTTTCGCCGTGATGACGGAGCCATCCTCCAGGGTGAACTCGTACTGAGTGTTCTCCAGATCCTGCTCCTTCACCAGCACCCCCTGGAAGGCCTCGGGGTTGAAGCGGAAGGTGGTGCAGCCCTTGAGGCCCGAGTCCGAGGCATAGAGATAGATATCCTTGAACTGCTCGAACGGGAAATCGGTCGGCACGTTGGCGGTCTTGGAGATGGAGGAGTCAATCCAGCGCTGGGCGGCGGCCTGGATGTCCACGTGCCCGGTCGGGCTGATGTCGTCGGCGGTGATGAAGTAATCCGGCAACCGGCTCCCCTCATCCTCCCCATAGGGCATGGCCCCCGGGTTCACCAGCTCGCGATAGGCGAGCAGCTCAAAGGAGTAGACGTCCACACTCTCCTTGCTCTTCTTGCCCGGCTTGATGACGTTGCGGCTGTAGTGGTGGGCGAAGCTCGGCTCTATGCCGTTGCTGGCGTTGTTGGCCAGCGACAGGGAAATGGTTCCGGTCGGCGCTATGCTGCTGTGGTGGGTGAAACGCCCGCCCACCTCGGCCAGCTCGGCCACCAGGGCGGGATCCACCTCGGCCACCTGCTGCATGTAGCGGCTGTAGCGGGCGTGCAGCACCTTGCCCTTCACCTTGTCGCCGAGCTTGATGCCGTCCGCCGCCATCTCGGGGCGCAGGCGCAGCATCTTGCCGGTCACCTCGAACTCCTGCTCCATGATGGGCGCCGGGCCCTTCTCCTTCGCCAGACGCAGAGACTCCTGCCAGCCGGTCATGGCCAGCTCCTGGGAGACCTGCTCGGTGAAGGCGATGGAAGCCGCGGAGCCGTATGTGAGCCGCAGCATGGTGAGGGTCGAGCCCAGGCCGAGGAAGCCCATGCCATGGCGGCGCTTGCTGAGGATCTCCTCGCGTTGCTGAGGCAAGGGCAGCTGGTTGATCTCCACCACGTTGTCGAGCATGCGGGTGAAGATGGCCACCACCTTGCGAAACGCGGGCCAGTCGAAGGCTGCCTGTTCGGTAAAGGGGTCACGCACGAAGGTGGTCAGATTGACCGAGCCGAGCAGACAGGCGCCATAGGGCGGCAGGGGCTGTTCGCCGCAGGGGTTGGTGGCACGGATCTCCTCGCAGAACCAGTTGTTGTTCATCTCGTTGACCTTGTCGATCAGGATGAAGCCGGGCTCCGCATAGTCGTAGGTGGAGGTCATGATGACGTTCCAGAGCTTGCGCGCAGGCAGGGTCTTGTAGACCTTGCAGGCCACCTGGCCCAGCTCGTTGATGACCACCCCCTCCTTGTTGGGCCAGTCCGCCCAGATCACTCTCGCGGGGTCATCCAGCGCGATGCCGTCCTGCTCCACCTCCTTGGCGGTGTAGGGGAAGATCAGTTGCCAGGGGGCATCCGCCTTCACCGCGTTCACGAACTCTTCGGTGATGAGCAGGGAGAGGTTGAACTGGCGCAGGCGACCATCCTCCCGCTTGGCCTGGATGAATTCGACCACGTCGGGATGACGGATATCCATGGTGCCCATCTGGGCGCCACGACGACCACCGGCAGAGGAGACGGTGAAACACATCTTGTCGTAGATATCCATGAAGGAGAGCGGCCCCGAGGTATAGGCCCCCGCTCCCGAGACGAAGGCTCCGCGCGGTCGCAGGGTCGAGAAGTCGTAACCGATGCCGCAACCCGCCTTCAGGGTCAGCCCCGCCTCGTGCACCTTGCCGAGAATATCGTCCATCGAATCTTCAATGGTGCCGGACACGGTGCAGTTGATGGTGGAGGTCGCCGGCTTGTGCTCGAAGGCGCCGGCGTTGGAGGTGATGCGGCCCGCCGGGATGGCGCCGTTGCGCAGGGCCCAGAGAAAGGGCTCATACCAGGCGTCAGGTTCACGCTCTTGCGCCGCCAAGGCACGGGCGACCCGCTGGTAGGTCTCGTCGATGGAGCCGTCGATGGGCGTACCGTCCTTGCTCTTGAGGCGATACTTGCTGTCCCAGATCTCGAGGGACGTCTCCTGCAGGGGGATCTGGCGGGCGGCGGTGACCCCCTCCAGCACAGGGATGGATTTGGCCATGTTCAATCAACCTCATATGAATGCAGCAGCATCTCGATGTCAAAAACACTACTAATAGTGAACATTTACACCACAAACACAATATATAGTAATTCTGTCGTGATAAGGGCGCAGATTCTATCCTAAAAAAATGCCCCGGCCAGCAGATTTCTGGGCCAGGGCATTCAACCGGTTCAATTCCCGAGAGATTTAACGCGAAGGGCTATCTCAGGGTTTCTTGACGTATACGCTCGGTGTCTCACCAGCCATATTCAGATAGAACTCGTAGACGCCATCCGCATCCGGTGAGAACTTCATGTCCTCATACTTGGAGCACGGGTTGACCGGTACAGGTTCCCCGCCGAGCACGGCAACGCCATCGCTCGGGCTCTTGTAACCGAAGTTGGTGCCGCAGCTCCAGCCGGAGTCGGCAAACTTGAACTTGTAAGGAGCCCACTCTTTCTTGAGTGTGCCCTTGGCCATGTAGAGCTTGTCGGCAACCTTGACCACCTTGCTCTCATCGGTCGCCATCCAGTCGTTCATCTCACCACGAAGGTAGATGGACTTGCCGCCGAAGTCGCTGTTGTCCGCCGCTGCCTGCTCTGCACCACCATTGGATGCGCAACCGCCTAATACCAGGGTTCCCGCCGCCAGCATCATCGTTACTGTTCTTTTGAACATGTGTCCATTCCTCATATTATTGTGATTCCTTGGCCCAATCGAATGTGGGCAGACGAATTAAAGCAGAGCGGGACCGGCAAGAAAGGTAGGGGTATCACATTCTGTGCTTTTTATATCCAGCACACGGCGTCAATGGATAAATATCGAACAGAAAACCAGGTAGGTTATTGGATCGCAGATGGTACGCAGCAAGAGTGATGGGGAGTGCGAAGGGCCAAGACCAGCCAATCTGGCTGATTCTGAAACAATAAAAAACCCCGCTCAAATGAGCGGGGTTTTTCGTGTTGGGTGCCTGGCAGTGTCCTACTCTCGCATGGCGAATGCCACACTACCATCGGCGCTACAGCGTTTCACTTCTGAGTTCGGCATGGGGTCAGGTGGTTCCACTGCGCTATTGCCGCCAGGCAAATTCTTCAATCCAGAAAGCTGACGTGAATAACAACTCGGCTAGTTTGCTTTGTCATTACCACTGAATTTGTAAGTAGTTCATGCACTTGCTACAAGTCTTCGAACACTTCTTGGGTGTTGTATGGTTAAGCCTCACGGGTAATTAGTATGGGTTAGCTCAACACGTCGCCGCGCTTACACACCCCACCTATCAACGTTGTGGTCTCCAACGGCCCTTTAGGACCCTCAAGGGGTCAGGGATGACTCATCTCAGGGCTCGCTTCCCGCTTAGATGCTTTCAGCGGTTATCGATTCCGAACTTAGCTACCGGGCAGTGCCACTGGCGTGACAACCCGAACACCAGAGGTTCGTTCACTCCGGTCCTCTCGTACTAGGAGCAACTCCCTTCAATCATCCAACGCCCACGGCAGATAGGGACCGAACTGTCTCACGACGTTCTGAACCCAGCTCGCGTACCACTTTAAATGGCGAACAGCCATACCCTTGGGACCGACTTCAGCCCCAGGATGTGATGAGCCGACATCGAGGTGCCAAACACCGCCGTCGATATGAACTCTTGGGCGGTATCAGCCTGTTATCCCCGGAGTACCTTTTATCCGTTGAGCGATGGCCCTTCCATTCAGAACCACCGGATCACTATGACCTACTTTCGTACCTGCTCGACCTGTCCGTCTCGCAGTTAAGCTGGCTTATGCCATTGCACTAACCTCCTGATGTCCGACCAGGATTAGCCAACCTTCGTGCTCCTCCGTTACTCTTTGGGAGGAGACCGCCCCAGTCAAACTACCCACCAGGCACTGTCCGCGAGCCCGATTCAGGGCCCTGCGTTAGAACATCAAACATACAAGGGTGGTATTTCAAGGACGGCTCCAGCGCAACTGGCGTCACGCCTTCAAAGCCTCCCACCTATCCTACACATGTAGGTTCAATGTTCAGTGCCAAGCTGTAGTAAAGGTTCACGGGGTCTTTCCGTCTAGCCGCGGGTACACCGCATCTTCACGGCGAATTCGATTTCACTGAGTCTCGGGTGGAGACAGCATGGCCATGGTTACACCATTCGTGCAGGTCGGAACTTACCCGACAAGGAATTTCGCTACCTTAGGACCGTTATAGTTACGGCCGCCGTTTACCGGGGCTTCGATCAAGAGCTTCGCTTGCGCTAACCCCATCAATTAACCTTCCGGCACCGGGCAGGTGTCACACCCTATACGTCCACTTTCGTGTTTGCAGAGTGCTGTGTTTTTGATAAACAGTCCCAGCCATCTGGTCACTGCGACTCCCGTCAGCTCCATCCGCAAGGGACTTCACCAACAAGAGCGAACCTTCTCCCGAAGTTACGGTTCTATTTTGCCTAGTTCCTTCACCCGAGTTCTCTCAAGCGCCTTGGTATTCTCTACCCGACCACCTGTGTCGGTTTGGGGTACGATGACTTGTAATCTGAAGCTTAGAGGCTTTTCCTGGAAGCAGGGCATCAATGGCTTCCGCACCGTGGTGCGTTCGTCTCGTGTCTCAGTGTTGTGTCTCCGGATTTGCCTAGAAACACCACCTACGCACTTTCACCAGGACAACCGTCGCCTGGCCCACCTAGCCTTCTCCGTCCCCCCATCGCAATTACAAGTCGTGCAGGAATATTAACCTGCTTCCCATCGACTACGCCTTTCGGCCTCGCCTTAGGGGTCGACTCACCCTGCCCCGATTAACGTTGGACAGGAACCCTTGGTCTTCCGGCGAGGAGGCTTTTCACCCCCTTTATCGTTACTTACGTCAGCATTCGCACTTCTGATATCTCCAGCATGCCTCTCGACACACCTTCGCAGACTTACAGAACGCTCCCCTACCACTCACACTTAGTGTGAATCCGCGGCTTCGGTGCCTGGTTTGAGCCCCGTTACATCTTCCGCGCAGGCCGACTCGACTAGTGAGCTATTACGCTTTCTTTAAATGATGGCTGCTTCTAAGCCAACATCCTAGCTGTCTGAGCCTTCCCACATCGTTTCCCACTTAACCAGAACTTTGGGACCTTAGCCGGCGGTCTGGGTTGTTTCCCTCTTCACGACGGACGTTAGCACCCGCCGTGTGTCTCCCGGATAGTACTTACTGGTATTCGGAGTTTGCATGGGGTTGGTAAGTCGGGATGACCCCCTAGCCCAAACAGTGCTCTACCCCCAGTAGTATTCGTCCGAGGCGCTACCTAAATAGCTTTCGGGGAGAACCAGCTATCTCCGAGTTTGATTGGCCTTTCACCCCCAGCCACAGGTCATCCCCTAACTTTGCAACGTTAGTGGGTTCGGTCCTCCAGTTGATGTTACTCAACCTTCAACCTGCCCATGGCTAGATCACCCGGTTTCGGGTCTACACCTTGCAACTAGACGCCCAGTTAAGACTCGGTTTCCCTACGGCTCCCCTATACGGTTAACCTCGCTACAAAATGTAAGTCGCTGACCCATTATACAAAAGGTACGCAGTCACCCCGAAGGGCTCCCACTGCTTGTACG